>NZ_OCNH01000002.1:0-249809 GCF_900230225.1 Spirosoma fluviale | reverse complement strand
GGTTTCAATCCTTCTTCTCGTGGATTAGCCTCTGGAATTTGCTGAAAATCGTCTTCAGCTCAGCGAGACTGAAATCCTGTTTCAATCCTTCTTCTCGTGGATTAGCCTCTGGAATTTCCACTGGGGCGGCTATCCTGTCGCCCGTAACTACCGTTTCAATCCTTCTTCTCGTGGATTAGCCTCTGGAATCCAAAACGTTTGCCGGTACCGCTGGGCATAAATTGTAGTTTCAATCCTTCTTCTCGTGGATTAGCCTCTGGAATGGCTTGCACCATGCCCCATCGGGCGGGGTTTATTTTTGTTTCAATCCTTCTTCTCGTGGATTAGCCTCTGGAATTGCATTGGGGATAGATTGGAGAGCGCGAAGACTGGAGTTTCAATCCTTCTTCTCGTGGATTAGCCTCTGGAATTGCATTGGGGATAGATTGGAGAGCGCGAAGACTGGAGTTTCAATCCTTCTTCTCGTGGATTAGCCTCTGGAATTGCATTGGGGATAGATTGGAGAGCGCGAAGACTGGAGTTTCAATCCTTCTTCTCGTGGATTAGCCTCTGGAATGTGTAGTTTACCGCCGACAGGCGAATGGTTTGTTAAGTTTCAATCCTTCTTCTCGTGGATTAGCCTCTGGAATAGTTTGTACGGTGGTGTACCTCCCTTAGTGATCCGCGGTTTCAATCCTTCTTCTCGTGGATTAGCCTCTGGAATAAAACGACGAGCAAGGTTCCACGCTGCCCAACCACGTTTCAATCCTTCTTCTCGTGGATTAGCCTCTGGAATCGATGTCAGGCCCGAACTCTACGTCTGACTCCTCGAGTTTCAATCCTTCTTCTCGTGGATTAGCCTCTGGAATAACTGACGCACATAATCGACGTGCTGACGGGTTTTCTGTTTCAATCCTTCTTCTCGTGGATTAGCCTCTGGAATGAATTTTTCGCCGACCGTGAACGTCAGCAGCGGGTAGGTTTCAATCCTTCTTCTCGTGGATTAGCCTCTGGAATAGCTGGAGGGGCTGGGGGATGAGCTGAAAAAGAATCTGGTTTCAATCCTTCTTCTCGTGGATTAGCCTCTGGAATAACAATTCGATATTACCCAGCTAGAGCAACAGTCGAGGTTTCAATCCTTCTTCTCGTGGATTAGCCTCTGGAATGTTTGTGCTGCTTCACGAAGTAGGGCATCTGGAAACAGTTTCAATCCTTCTTCTCGTGGATTAGCCTCTGGAATAAGTAATAAGCCAGTATAAGATTGAACAGCGGCTTATGTTTCAATCCTTCTTCTCGTGGATTAGCCTCTGGAATTGCTCTAGCTGGGTAATATCGAATTGTTTTTTTCGGAGTTTCAATCCTTCTTCTCGTGGATTAGCCTCTGGAATGGTAGCACCGGAGCCGAACGTATTGGCACAGGCAATGTTTCAATCCTTCTTCTCGTGGATTAGCCTCTGGAATTTTCTTTTAGCGGCTTATATAATTAGGATTATGCCGCGTTTCAATCCTTCTTCTCGTGGATTAGCCTCTGGAAAATAAGGTTGTCCAGATTGCCCGCTTCCGGACTGAAAGTTTCAATCCTTCTTCTCGTGGATTAGCCTCTGGAAAATGTTTGGCAACTGGAACCCCTCCCTCTTTATGCCGTTTCAATCCTTCTTCTCGTGGATTAGCCTCTGGAAGCCATACAATATGGCTATACTTGCGGGACAATAATTGTTTCAATCCTTCTTCTCGTGGATTAGCCTCTGGAATAGTCGGGGCACTTAACTGACTCATAGGCAAGGCATTAATGCCTTTTTCAGGACACTCTTTCTTGTTTATTAGCAGGTCAAAGTACATAAGAAACTGGCAATTTTTACAAACCTTCCGTAAACACAACATACTGACAACCAGCGCACTACTAACCAATTTGAGCCCATTCAAAATACGTTGCTCCCCGGACCAGGCTTATTTGATGCAAATATTGCGGTAGGTGCAAGTTACACAACGGGCTTTCACCTTGGTAGCCTTCGGGTAAAAATTGCGGTCGATGATCGTAAAAATCGCTTCGGCTGCCCGCTTTACAGCTAGTGTATCCGCTTCCGTAACCGGAATTTCAACCACTCGGTTATTACTACGGGTGTATACAATATACCCCCGGTCAACCGGCCGTCCGAAGTTTGCTTCGATGAGCCAGGCGTAGCAATACAACTGCGTTCGATACGTGTCGTAGACCTTATCTTTGTACTCCGCAAACTTATAATCCAGGGGGGCCATCGTTCCATCGCCGAAACCAAGCACCTCATCGACCACCCCACGAATTAATTCATTAGTCAAATACTGATCCGTGTGTTTTTCCGTGACCGGCGCACCGGGTCGCCCGAGTCGCTTGCGGAGGTAGTCCTTGTTGCGCTCCAGCCGCTCGTCGTGCAGATTACGCCCGCGCATAACCTTGTAATTCTTCTCTTCATACTGCGGAATCGCCAGTACGTACTCGAAATACGTAAACCGGGGACAAAACAGATATTCGATAATGTTCGAGGGTGTGAGGGTCATGGGAAAAGCTAAAAAAAGAGTGCTCTGATTTCGTCGGTGACCAGTTTTTTGTCGAACGCTTGCCCCAGCAAGGCCGTTTGTTGCAATTCTCCCCGGCTCATTGGGAAAATATACACCTTGTCGGTCTCCTCGTCGATCAGCTCTTCCAGTTGCAGTTGCAGGGTATCTTTCTGATTCTGCGTTAGCGTACCCAGAAAACACGAAAACTGAACCCGGTATAAACCCGCCTGCTGGCATCGTTTGGCCGCTTTCGTACGGGCCTTGTCTTTAACAATATCGTAGAGAACCCAAATAATCATAGCTTGACGAGATCGGGCAGACCGCCCGTTTTTCCAATGAGTTCATTCGCAAACTGATGCGCGTCGAGTTGCATACAATGGCTACGCACCAGATTCCGGCCCCGGTAGCGAATCGGGTCATTATCCATAGCCTCGTTGAAGGCATTCACCAATAAGGCTTTCCCTTCGGCATTCAACGAAAGCCCCCCAGTGGATGCTGCCCCAGTGGATGCTGCCACAGTGGATACGGCTGATCGTGAGCCCGACACCTCGCTCACATGAGATTTGTTGACTTTTTTGGCCGTAAATAGCCGAAACACCACCTCGTCGGTCCAGCCCCGATAGGGTTCGATGAAGTCGTACACCATGCTCAACTGGTTGTAATCGTCGCGGTGCAGAAACCCCACATACGGGTCAAGCCCGGCCATCATCAGCGTTTTTTCCACCTTTCCGTACAGCATCCCGTAGCCGTAATTCAAAAACGCATTGAAGGCGTCCTGCGCGGGCCGACTACTCCGCCCGTTGAACTGGTATTCTTTGGGCAATACATAACTCAGTGTCTCGAAATACAGTCGACCCGCCGTGCCTTCCAACCCGCGCAGGGTATCCGCCACGTCGGCTACGCGTGCGGTTGGCCCATCAGCCGACGCAAGGGTACTGATCGACAGGGCCAGCGCTTCCATTCGGGTGAGTTTATCGTCCAGGTAATCGGCATGTTGCGGTCGGTGTTTCTTCAGACTTCGGATAAGCCCCGTCTGGTTGTCGAGTTTTGCCAGCAGCCAGGCCCGCACCCACCTTAACCCCTCCGGCCCCAGACTGGCCTCCAGTTGCCGTTTCCGGATTTTGGTCGTACTCCCCAGCTTGGCGTGCCACACCCGCCCAATGGGATCGCCCTGTTGTTCGATAAACACAATATCGACGTTATGGCGCATGGCCAGCCGCACGGCATCGGTACTTAGCGACGTGCCTGTTGCCAGCAGAATATGCGTCACCTTCTCGGCCGAATAAGTCGCGGTGATGACTTTCCCATCCTCGCCCTTCCGCCGAACATCGAACATGGCGTCTTTCACGTGCAGATAGGTCCCGTAGGTGCTGATGTGGAGTTGCATGTGTTAATGGATAATGTACAATGGATAATGAGATTGAGACCGGCCAGTGTTCATTGTGCATTTTTCATTTTCCATTATTCATTCGCGTCAGCGTTCCGAACCCCCTCGACACGGCTTTTCCCAGGCCGATGCCGTCGGGCAGGACGACGTTGGTCAGGAAGCCGCCCGTAAAGGCAACCATTGTCTGATTCTTGAATTGCGTGCTCCGTTCTTCCACCGACAACCGCACCATGATGCGCTCGTGGGGTTCCAGCCACAGCCCGAACTCGCGGAACAACGCCAAGAGCTGGCTGGTAAGCACCCGTTTTAACTGGGCCTGCTGTTCCTGTTCGGAGTAGCTGCGGTAATCGCGGTAATTGGCCTGATTGAGGGCCATCCAAAGCGTTTCGAACCGATACTCGATCAGGTCGAGCGGTCCGTCGCCACGGGCCAGACCAATGGGCACCCGCTCATGGCGAATGTGCTTGCTCAACACCGGAAATGTATCGTTCTCGATCTGCACCTCCCGGATTTGCAGGAACAGTTGCGTGAGCAGGGTTGCCCCCTCCCCCAGCCCGACGAGCGTCGGTACGCGGTCGAGCACCTTATACTGCACCAGCGGGTAGGCGTACCGAAACTTTACCGCCGTGGCTCCCTCGGCCCCGGCTTCACTTTCCAGGTGATTATGCAGCAGGGGCGAATGTTCCCGGAACAACTCGCCAAAGTACCCCCGCAGCTTGTGCGCATCCCGCGTCCGCAACGCGATTTCAGGAAAAGTAACGGTGGTGATGGGAATTAAGGTTTGGGCGCGGTGTGGCATTAGTGGGTTAGTGGTTGTAAGTGTGTGGTTGAGTATCAGCTTTTTTTTTGAAGCGTAGACCTTTTTCATAGTCGTAATCGCAGTCAAAATACTTAAACCAACTATGGTCTTGATCAGCAGTATGTCTACCAGACTTGAAACGATGATTACGGATGGCGACCTCATGTTTACTTTTCTCCAAAATACTTCTTCCGAATAATTCGGCTTTATAGCAGTCAGGGATAACATTGACCGTATCTAATCCCTCACGAGTAAAAACCTGCTCCAATTCATCACTAAAGTCATAAACATAGCTGCACTTTTCGTGTAAGAGCCGTTCATATTTGGTTAGCGCATCCTGATACATTATATCGTCCTGCACATCCCATTCTCCATACACTTCTTCAACCATATTCAACAAATCCTGCTCGGATAACGCTTCGTTCTGATGCTGTTTCAATACATCAAAGGTCGTTGTCAGAATCCCCACCGGGCTTGTGTAAATGAATTCTTCCGCTTTTGCTGAATGTGGGAAAACAATTATCTCGCCTAATGTTTCCCGGCGTTTACGATTCACCCGCCCCGCCCGTTGTATAATGGTATCAATAGGAGCATTCTCTGTATAAAGGACGTGATAATCAATATCCAAAGAGACTTCTACAACCTGTGTCGCAATGAGCAGGAAACCTTCATTTGGGGAGTTTTCCTCATTTGCTAAAATAGCTTTCTCCTTATCTGTTCTGTGTTTAGCAATAAATCGTGAATGATAGCAGGTGCGCTGAAACCCGTCGTATGCTTCGTAAAGTCTAATAGCTTCGTCCACTGTGTTTACAACCAGTAAAACTTTTTTGCCAGCATATAAATCGCGTTCTATGCTTAGCCTTAGCTGATCGACGGATAAGTCACTGACAAAAAACCTATTACGCTTTTTTGTTAACAACTCTTTATCATGTAAGATTTGGCTCTGTTCTATCCTCAGCTCATTAGCGAGTAGCATTTGCAGCTTTTGAGGCATGGTAGCCGTCATAATATAGAACTGCGTTTGGAAGTGCTGCCGTAAATAACGAATGGTAGCGACGATTAGCCCTAACGTGTAAGGGGCATATGCGTGGATTTCGTCCAGAATAACTCGCGCCCGAAACAGGTGAAACGTTTTCATTTCCCACCAGCCGAGGTTAAATCCCTGTGTTAACATTTGGTCCACTGTGCCAACCGTTACGGCTTTGAAAAAGGCTGACTCCCGCAGGTAATCAAGACTCTGATAGCTCTCATCTAAATCAAGCCGAAAGAGTTTGGCCGATGAGTGAACAACCGCCGTGTATCGCTCTGGTTGCGGGTCGGTTGTCATGCCGAAGAAATCATCTAACCGCTTGAATAGTGCATTGGCGGTAACGCGGGTAGGCAAGAGATATACTATTTTCTCGTACCCCTCGCGCTGACTGGCCCACAACAAAGCGGCTTCAGTTTTACCACTACCGGTAGGCGCAATAGCCAATACGTTACCTGGAATGATTGCACTTTCCTTCTGGAAGTCTCTAAAACCAGTAAACGTACCCTTAGCTTTCGATACTCTCTCCTCCACTTTCCGCCGAACTAATTCGGTATCATAACGTAATTCCTGTTCTATGGAACGATGGCCTGAAGCGGTCCAGTCAGCAATGACCAGAACAGCTTTCTGCATCAGATACGTCCGACGATAATCATACCGTCGGGCACTCTTGAGTTCTTTAAGAGTTGGTTCAACAATGGCTCCATCTTTTACTAAGAGTAAAGAGTGAGTTGGTTTATTAGCTATGAATGTCCAGGCAGACTCTATATCATTTAGAAAATCAACTTGTCTTGGAAAATTGTCGATGATTTCTTTTCTGGCGAACGCAAAAAAAGCACTGGCATCTTCGGGCCTTATTTTCCATTGCTTATTACCATCTTCGGAAAATAGCTGTGGGGTAAAATCTTTGTGGTGCGTAAATACGGCGAAAATCTGCGCTGTGTTTGTAGGTAAATCTTTCCGGCTTCGATTACTCAACATTGTATGAGCCGCCAGCAACATACCAGAAATAAACTCGTGACGCATAGGCTCATAGCCTTTCTCGACCACTGGCTCTTTCAAAGCTTTAAGTAGCATATTCTGAAAATTCAGTGATGCTTTACCGAAGTCATGGAATAGAGCAGCTACAAAACTATCAAACCAAAACGCTTCATCTTCGCCCAGTATAGTGCCGTATCGTTGCCTGAGTTCGGCCCAGGCTTTTAGTACCAAACCCGTATGCATACCAAGCGACTCATGGTCTTTGGTTTTAGCTAATAAATGATCGAGCATGATAGTCAAAGTGTGAAAAGTGGCACAAATACATCACCGACCTGTACGCCACTAAACGCCCGATTCTGAAATGTTACACGAGGACCTACAAACGAAAATAATTTCCGTTCTGACACAGTTCGCATTCCGTAATCGGATTTGTAAGTAAAGCGTGTTGGCAACTGATAAGCTATTGGATCGGCAGTACTCAGGCTCAGCGAAAATGTACCACCGTATAGGACTTGTTCCAGGATAAGAGGAACAATATCACCCTCCACCAGCGTATTTTCCAGCGTTTGCCCATCCACAATTTCGTCCGTCAAACGAGTGCAAACCACTTTAGCCAATGAGTCGCTCTGACCGAGTGTAAGGGCGTAAAATGGGGAGTCGAATGCTTGTTTTAGCTGCTCCACGGCTTCATGATTTTCACTACCAAATGTTAGCCAATAATGGTTGTGTACGTACAATTCTCGCAGAATAATACTACTCCCCGTACCACTTAGCCGGTCGTATTTCCAGAGGTCTTGGGTCATTCCATGCCCCTTACCCGATACCCCTGCTTTAAACCCATTCGTATCTAAAAAATCCTGCGTTTGCCGGGGTGGCAACCCCAATGCGGCCCCCACCAGCCCAATTAGAGCTGTAGGGGGAGGCAATGGAAACGACTTATGGAAGTTTTGGAACTCTGGATTTCTGAACGAGGCTGTTACAGACTTTAATTCAATTGTACAGCACAACATGGCAAAGTGTTTTAAACGGTTTCGTAGTACGTATTCACCCACTGCTTCATAGCTGCAAAACCTTCTTTTAAGCTTACAACTCCCTCAGCTTTACCAAAAACACTTTCCTGTGTTGCTAAAACAGACGATTGAATAAATGGCTCATAGTCGGCCAGCACTGTTTGCAGGGCCGCTACATCGACTTGACCCGTGCGGTCAGTTTTGACGGCTTCTAAAAAAATCGGATTTTTAGACCGCATACAGGCAGCCGCCATAAACTTAGGCGAAATGTCAGCGAGAAATCGTGATTGTCGCCCCGAACTCCACATGGTTTGAAAAGCATCAAGGAAAGCGATTATACGTCGGGCACGTTCAGCTCCCGGTAGTGTACCTGCCTTCTCAAATCCTTCACCCGCGCCGACCCGGTCCAGTTCAATTAGAATGGTTCCACGATAAATACCAGAGTGAATTTCGGTTTCAAAAATATTAGGTTGGCCCCCAATCTTTTTTGCCATGTAGTTTGTGCCAAAATCAAGGTCTTCGTGGAATTTGGTTAAGGCTAAAAGAGATTCGACACGTACTGGCGAAGTACGAACCGTTGCTTTACCCTTCTCAGCGTCTTTCCCTTTAGCAGCGTCCATGAAGCCAAATAGATCGTCGTCGATGTACTTTACGGGATCGAGTTGAGTTTTAGCGGCACCCTTGTCTTCGCTGGCAGTAGCAACGGGTGAAATAGTTTCACCGAGTTCTTCAAGTTTATCCCGCAGGGCCCGGCGAACTGCCTGTGATGAGAGGTATGGCAGTTGATCTCCGTTATCTAGGGTGACTTTTTTTATAGTCACGATGTTGTCTACTTCCTTATCGCCCCCATTGAGGCTAGCAAACGAAACTTTAGACAGGTAAGTAATGGTGAGGCTATTAGTTTTCATTGGTTTTAGCTTTGGGGCTTAGTTCAGAATTGATTTGGTTTAATGCTGATATAATGACGAATTGCTTGATCCAATTGTAGTTTTCCTCATTGATACCTTCCAGTAAATCACGGCTTATACTAAGTGTGAATCTGGATTGTACCCGAGCAAGTTGGTCCATGAATCCTGCAAACTGGTTAGACTTTCGTAGGGAAATAATGTATTTACGACCTTGTCTTGCATTAGTTTTTCGGTCATTTTTATTATAATTCAGAATGCCCTGACCGACTTGCGCACCTAACCCAAGCGCACGTTTCTGTAAATCTTCGTTCTGCATAATACTTTGGTTGATAATGAGTTCATATTGTTTCGTAAAGTCTAAGATGTCATTATAGCGCTTGAAGCCGATATTTTTTGATGGGTCGTTTAGTACGTCAAGCAGATATCCGTAGCAGTCATCAAAAAATGTTTCTATATCGGCCAGAACACTTTGGGCATTCAATACTTTGCTTACAATTCGCTCCCGAAACTGTCGCTCCATACGGTAGCGGTCGCGATGAGAAAGCAGTGATGGCTTAATAATTTTTAGACTCTGCAAAACAGTGGGAATGGATACGCCCTGTTGCCCCAATTTGTGAATCAACGCAAAAATGAATTTGACATGGTGGAGATTCTCGAATTGATTTGGGCGCATCGTTGCGGCAAAAGACTCTGCCCGCATGGATACCAGACCAATCGTTTTATCAGCAACGCCCAACTCTCGCATTAACTCCCGTACTTCAAGGGATTGCCTGCCTTTCAAAACACTCGTATAAAGCGTGTATAATAAGTAAAATAGATTCTCGCTACGTCCGATAAAATCGCCACTACGCCCTAAGGGGTTAGCATCATCTGATTGTGGAAAATTGGCAATAAATTCCTGTTTTCGGAGCACATCGGCAGGCTTAGTGATCGGATCGAAACGGTCATTAAGTAAGTCGAATAAATTTGTCAGGTTGTCTGAATATACCAGATAGACATTGAGGGCGTCGCGTAATTTACTCGGATACTGATAAAAGCAAGTCGCTGCTGCAAACCGACTCAAATAGAGTGCTTTCCAGCTGATTTTAGTATCGTTTCCGCTACGGTGCGAACGAAAGGCCGAAATTCCAGAAAAGAATGGCGAAATATTTTGTGCATCAACCAATCGCTTCAGTGGTTCTCCTGTAAGGTAACAGGGGTTAGAACCCGGATCGAAGTGGGCTTTTAAAGGTGGTTCAAGCCTTGTTAGTTTAGTGTAAGGTTCGTTGAAATAGACCTTACTGAGCAACTTTAACTTCCGATTTTCAAACGCTTGTTCGATTTGTTTTGCTAGATCAGAATTATCTTTTCTGATTGCCTCAATCTTTTTCGTATCCTCCTCTTTCGGTGTTGTTCCCTGGGCATTATTAGTTAATAGCTCTGTCAATCCATACGTGTTCATTTTGGGAAACGGTTTATCCACTAGTCGCCCATCAACTTCTTTGAAATACAGATTACCGCCTTCGGCCAACTGTTTGTCTGTATAGGTATCATATACCTCATGGCCCATCCCGTAGTACAAAGCTTCGAGCAGTGTAAACAAGTCATCATGTTTGATCCAGAGTCGGGTCGGTTCTAAGCCAAAATGAACGCTCCGTTGAAGAGGGAAAACTTTCAAGGCGTCAAGTTCAGTTGGTAATAAGTCCGGCCGTTCAGCCTTCAGTAAATAGCGGTATAACCCAACGATGCCATTGTCGAGAAAGACGTTATGTGTTTGAGTAAAAGATATTTCGGTCATACATATTCCTCGTTTTCTTTTCAGCAAATCAAATTCATTAAAGTGACACAGTTTGTCACAAAACCATTTTGGTTAGTTTATTTACTTTTGTGCATATTTTGGTGACTATATACAAAAGATTTCACCTGTGGCTACTACTCTATGAATCAACCTTTTTACCAATTCACCACTTCCAAAGAAGTCCTGCGCTTTAACTTTATCAGTGTAGGTCATCGAACTATTCATAAGGTGATTATTTATCAAAAGCTGCCCCCTCCGAATTTGTACAATCTGGTTCTGGCTGACATTGACAAGTACAATCAACTGGATGATTTTTCGATAAGCGATAATGGTGATCGGGATAAGATTTTGGCAACTGTCATTCAAACGATGTTCGTATTTTTCGAACAGTACCCTAATGCCTCTGTTTCGTTTGTGGGAAGTACACCAGCAAGAACCAGACTGTATCAGGCAGCTATCGCCCGCGAACTTGATGTGGCGACCCAGCGTTTGGCTATATATGGCCTGGTCAATGGTATTCCTGAGCCATTTGAGCGCAATAAATCGTACAGCGGTTTTGTTATCTTTCAAAAACATTTGTAGTATTGATAAAAGCTATTTGCTATGCTAACCGTCGTGAACATTTCCTCCGGGAAAACCAAAGAATCGAAACATCCGCTGGATCGTAAATTTGCTTCTGTCGAAGAAGCCGCTCAGGCAAAGACCGACTACGCTTGGAATACGGTCTTAAAAAATGTTGACTGGGATAAGCTGGAAGAAATTCGGAAAAGCAAGTTGTAACTCCATCCGCACCACCCAGACACCCGCTGTCACCAGCTAACCTCCCCCACCCGCCCCCGCAAATACGCCCGAAACGCTTCCGGGCCATCGACCTGCACTTGTCCCGGTAGACCCAACACAAACCGGCCAATGCCGATCCAGCTATTTACGGTTCCTTCGTACCGGTATTGAAAAGTCGTATCATCAGGATTAGGCGTTATGTCCAGTCGCGTAACGGGAAATTCTTCTGTTAATAGGTGATACGCCTGATAGGTAAGTCGTACCGATACATTTCTTGGTTCGCCCGGCCAGTCGAATGGGTCTGTCAGGATTTCAGATGGTGGGTTTTCCTGAGCCAGATCCAGTATCAAAACATCTTCGATACGCTGCGTCTTGAACGTTTTTACCGTGTTGGATTCGGGTTCAAAAGCCGTCAAGCGGGTAAAATTCTCCGAGAAACTATAGGGTTCTACCAGCCGGTCGCTAATGGAATTGCTGTTGATGGAATGATACCGCAATAGCCGCACCTGCCGCCGGTCGCGGATGGCTTCGGCGAGTTGAGCCACGACATGACTTTGGTGCTGGTCCACCAGGCCATTGGCGATGGGCAACAGCGTCGAATACTGATAAATTTTCTGACGGAGCGGGGCCAGTAAGGGGTTTATGCTTGCAATAGAAGCCAGCGCTTCCTGAAGCAATTGCGCTTCCTCTTCCGTAAAATTAGCCCGTTGCCTTCGCTCGTCTTCGTACAGATAAAATCGGGGAGGCCGTTTGCCTTCACTGTCGATAATGAATCCAGCCTCTTCCAGCGCATCCATAAACCGCCGGGCGTGGCGGGGGCTACATTCCAGAAGCTGCGCCAGTTGCCCGAGGGTTTTGCCGGGGCGCTGTTTCAGCAACCTGATCAGTTTGAGCGTGCGCGTTAAGTTCTGCTGAGCAGCCATGCGTCAATCAATACGTTGTGTGGATAAACAAGGCAACAAGAAAAGAATTTAAGTTGACAAGTAATAGCTAGTAGGGCTAAATCAAGGAGCATATCTACCGTTTACTCAATCTATTTATAAATTTTTAGAACTAGTTCTGATTTACTGAACACTGTTCAGTAAATTTGCATTGTTAATTAATGAGTCAATGGGGATTACAGAACGGAAAGAACGGGAGCGGGAAGAGATGCGGCAGCTTATTCTGGAAGCGGCCCTGAAGTTGTTTCTGACCAATGGGTTTGAGAAGGTGAGTATTCGCAACATTGCCGACGAAATTGAATACAGCCCCGCCACGATCTATCTGTATTTCAAAGATAAAAACGAACTGCTCTTTGCCCTGCACCAGCGTGGTTTCGCCAAAATGGTAGCCGAGTTTCAGCCGTTGCGTTTGTTGAATGACCCCTTTGAAAAACTGGTTGAAATGGGGCGTGCTTACATCCGGTTTGCGGTGGAGAACCCGGAATTGTTCGACCTGATGTTTATCATGACGGCTCCCATGGATAAGCTCGATAAGGAAGACTGGGTGGAAGGCGATCAGGCCTTTGGTTTGCTCATGCAGGTCGTGCAGGAATGCATGGATGCCGGTGTTTTTCAGCAACACGACATTCAGTCAACGGCGATGATGATCTGGAGCAGTATTCATGGCTACACAGCTCTGTTTCTGCGTAAACGGCTGGGCATGTTTGCTGAATGCGATGTGCCCGTTATTATGGATGATTCGTTCAACCTGTTCTGCGAAACGCTTCGAAAAGGACTCTAAAATTTTTTACCCATACACTAAACACTGTTCATTAACTGACCCATGATTACAAGTCTCATCACCAGGCACATCCGCTATCTGGGGCTATTAATCCCCCTGTCGATAGCGGCACAACCCGCTCCAACTGGCGTTTCGGCGGTACTGGAAGGGTATGTTCGGGAAGGGTTAACCAACAACCTGGCGCTCCGGCAGGAGTCGCTGGAGATTGGCCGCGTCACGGAATCCCTGAACCAGGCGAAATCCCTGTTTTATCCGCGTGTAGCGTTCAGCCCAACCTACTCACTGGCAGCCGGTGGGCGTCGGTTGGAGTTTCCGGTGGGCGATCTGCTCAACCCGGCCTACAAAGCCCTCAATCAACTGACAGGCTCGGACAGATTCCCGACAAACATCGAGAACGTCAACCAGCTACTGGCTCCCAACAACTTCCACGATACCAAGTTTAGTGTCAGCTACGCTATTTTCAACACCGATATTCAGTACAACTACCTTATTCAAAAACAACTACTTACCTCGCAGCAGGCCCGCCGGCGGGTTGTCGAAAACGAATTACGCTATACCATTGCTACGGCTTACTACCAGTATCTGCAAACGCTGGACGCTATACGTATCTTCCAAAACTCGCGTGATGTACTTACCGAACTGGCCCGCCTGAACGAGAAACTGGTCCGTAATAATGTGGCAACCAAAGAAGTGGTGACTTCGGCTCGTTACGAAACCAGTAAGGTTGATCAGCAACTGGCCGTAGCGCACAAAAACCGCGAAACGGCCCGTGCGTACTTCAATTTTCTGCTCAACCGCGACTTGCAGGCCATCATTGACGTCGACTCTTCGCTTACGAAGATCCTGCCCGAGTCGCCGGAAAACGTGGCCGATTTGCAACGCACTGCTCTATTGGGTCGGCAGGAGTTAGCCCAGGTCACAAGCTCGCTGGGAGCGGCCCAAACGGCGGTGAAACTGGCCGAAGCCAATGCCAATATCCCGAACGTGTTTGTTGGTGCCAATACGGGTTTTCAGGGCTTCGGCTACACGTTTCAGAATCAGGCTTACGTAGTGGCACAGGTGGGTTTACAGTGGGATCTGTTCCGGGGGTACGAAAAACGGTCGAAGATTCAACAGGCTAAGATTCAGTCCGATGCGCTGCAAACCCGGCTAACGGAGGTGCAGCGGCAGATTCAGTTGCAGGTGTTACAGGCCTACTACGACCTGGATGCCGCCACCGAAAGTCTGGCCGCTACGCAAAGCGGGATGGCTAACGCCGACCAGACGTTTAAGGTTATCGACAGTAAATACCGCAATGGGCAATCGCTGCTGATCGAGTTTCTGCGGTATCAGAACGACCGGCTCACGGCCCAGCTTCAGCATTCACTGGCGCGTATGGATGTACTTGTAAAACGGGCCGCACTGGACCGCGCTGTAGCAGTTGGGCAATGAATTTTCTACCGTTCAATTAAGCTATAGTCTGGTAAAACACCCTGGTCAAATAAGTTTTTGATTTTATCGACGAAAGGCAAAACGGTTTCATACTGATTATCAAGTGTATCTAAAACAATCAGTCTGACTTTCCATTTGCGATAGTTTTGCTGATAACTCAAATTCTTATCTGCTGTAACAAGATATTCGATACCATCTTGGTTCATCGCCTGAAGTAGCTCGCCATTACGAAGAGACTGCCAACCCTTTTCAGGAACTGTCGTCACCTCGTATCCTTCACCAAAGCGATATTTTAATTTTTTTGGCAAGTTTTCGTCCAACAAAAGTTTAGGCACGCGCAGCAAAATTAAGAGTTACGGTTGATACAGCTAAATCCAGTACAGCCAGAGCCTGTTCGTATTTAACTGAAGGAAAATCGTCAATGAATTCATTCACAGTATGACCACCCTTAACATAGTCGAAAAGGTTTTTAACCGGAACGCGCGTGTTGAAAAAAACCGGCGTTCCACTCTGAATATCTGGATGTATCGTGATGATCTGATTCATGATTGCCTATAGTAATGCCCTCCATGCGTAGAAACAAATACAACTTAGTAAAAGTGTCTTAGCAAACAATTGACCCCATGAAACCAATACATATTCTTCTCTCGCTGTCTCTGGCCGTCGTGACCTGGGCGTGCAGCAGTAAAGCAGACAAAGCTCCCGCCGGTCAGGCAGCACCAGCCGCCGAAGACGTAGTTGTTCCCGTCAAACTAACCCCCGTTAGTACCGTTGTTCGGGCCGAGCCGGTCGTGGCTTCTGGCCTGGTCTCGTCGGCTCAGGAAGCGCGGCTATCGTTTAAGGTGGGCGGTATCGTCGACCGGATGTTCGTGGAAGAAGGGCAATCCGTTCGCAAAGGGCAGTTACTCGCCACCCTCAACCTGACCGAAATCAACGCTCAGGTCAGTCAGGCGCAGTTGGCCAACGAAAAAGCCGAACGTGACCTCGGCCGCGTGAAAAGCCTTTACGCCGACACAGCCGCCACCCTCGAACAACTTCAAAATGCCACCACCGGCACCAACGTTGCCAAACAGAACCTGACCATTGCCCAGTTCAACCGGAATTACGCGCAAATCCATTCGACGGTAGACGGAACGGTAACCCGCAAAGTGACCAATGCCGGAGAGTTTGTACCCGCCGGAGCCTCGGTGTACCTGATCTCCTCGAACCGGCGGAGCGACTGGGTCGTGCGCGTGGGCGTGTCCGACAAAGACTGGGCGCGGCTACGGTTGGGTAATCGGGCCAGCATCAGCCTCGACGCCTATCCCGGTAAAACGTTTAACGGCACCGTTACAGAGCTGGCTCAGGCCGCCGATCCGGTCAACAAGCTTTACGAAGTGGAAATACGCGTCGACCCCGGCACAGCTAAATTCGCCCCCGGCCTGTTCGCTAAAGTAACGCTCGTACCCTCCCAGAGCCGCAGCTATGTCCTCGTGCCAGTCGAAGCCATTGTGGAAGGGAACGGGAAAGACGGTTTTGTGTATGTACTGGCCGATGCGCAACCAAAGGGAGGACCACTGCATGTTCGTAAAGCCCCGGTACAGATCGGTTTTCTGGAAGGCGACAAGGTTTTACTGACAAATGGCCTATCTGGCGTAAAAGATGTCGTTACGGCAGGATCTGCCTTTCTCACCGAAGAATCGACAGTGGTAATTAAATGAATAATGGCTAATGTAAAATGTATAATTCTATGGAAGGTCAAATAAATGAATTTTGGGTTTTCGAGCCAGAATTCAGTTACGAACAAAAGCCAAATGCAGTACTTGAAAAATCATTCATTTTTGCTATCCGAATTATAAAGCTTCACAAATGGCTCTACAAAAAACATTTTGATATTGCTCCATTAGCGAAGCAGATTCTTCGAAGCGGAACGTCTATAGGTGCCAATATTGAGGAAGCCGATGCAGCATTCACCAAAAAAGAGTTTGCATCTAAACTTGGCATTTCGCTTAAAGAAGCAAAAGAAACCAGGTACTGGCTACGTCTACTACACGCCACGGATTATATCGATGAAACCATGTCTACGTCCCTACTTAATGATACTAATGAGCTAATACGATTACTTACAGCTATCATAAAAACCACGCGTGAACACCTAAAATGAAGCTTGAAGAACATTAATGCACAATGAAAAACGTACACGAGTAAGGCTATGGACGATAAGATCATTCAACTATCACCAATCATCCTCCATCATGCATTAATCATTATTCATTGACCATTATACATCATTCATTAATCATTATACATTATGTTATCATCCTTTTCCGTCAAAAACTGGCAGTTTATGCTGGTGCTGTTCCTGGGGGTGGCCGCGCTTGGCGTCAACTCCCTGCTGAACATGCCTCGGGGCGAAGACCCCGAATTTACCGCGCCTGAATTTGCGGTAGCCGTCGTTTATCCCGGCACCGATGCCCTCGATATGGAAGAACTGGTCGTTGACCCGGCCGAGAAGCGATTCAACGAACTTGATAACATCAAACACGTTATCACCAGCGTAGACGACGGACTGGCCGTGTTTCGTATCTCCTACGAATATGGCGAAGATCCCGACGAAAAATACCAGGAAGTAGTGCGGGAGGTGGGCGCCCTAAAACAGGAACTCCCCACCGATATTTTCAAGATTGACATCCTCAAATTTTCGCCTTCCGACGTCAACATTGTTCAGGTGGCCCTGCAATCGGAAGTGGCGTCGGATAAGGAGTTGGGCAACTATGCCGATGAACTGAAGAAGCGGCTGGAAAAAGTCACCAGCCTGAAAAATGTTCAGGACTGGGGGTATGCCGCCGGTGTTGTACGGGTGTCGCTCAACGTTGAAAAGATGGCCCAGCAAGGCATATCAACGAACCGTGTTATCGGGGCGCTACAAGCTGAAAATGCCAATATTCCGGGCGGCAGCGTTCAGGTGGGCAGCCGGAAGTTCAACGTTAAAACAGCGGGCGATTACCAGTCGCTGGACGAGATCCGGAACACTATTGTATCGAGTAATAGGCCCGGCGTGGCTGCGTCCGGCGTGGATGCGCAGAAGATCATTTACCTGCGCGACATTGCCGACGTTGATTACAACCTCGAAGATGAAACGCACATTACCCGGCTCGACGGTCACCGGGCGGTACTGGTAACGGCCAGTCAGAAAATAGGCGAAAACATCGATAAGGTGGGAAAGAAGATCAACCCAATTATCGAGGACTTCGGCAAATCGCTCCCTCCGCACATCAAACTGGTCAAGAATTTCGACCAGGCAGCCAGTGTCAGCAAACGGTTGTCGCACTTTGCGCTCGACTTTGCCATTGCCATTCTGCTGGTATCGCTCACGTTGCTGCCACTGGGTTTTCGGGCGGCTGTGGTTGTTATGATTTCCATACCGCTGTCGTTGTCCATCGGTCTGTCGCTGCTCAACGCCTTTGGTTATAGCATCAATCAGTTGAGTATTGTCGGCTTGATTGTGGCGCTGGGCATTCTGGTGGATGACAGCATTGTGGTGGTGGAGAACATTGAACGGTATCTGCGCGCCGGATACTCCAAAAAAGAAGCGGCCATCAAAGCCACCAGTCAGATTACGCTGGCCGTCATTGGCTGTACCGTTACACTGATTCTGGCATTTTTGCCCCTCCTTTTCCTGCCCGAAGCCTCCGGCGATTTCATCCGGTCGCTGCCGATGGCCGTCGTGACAACCATTCTGGCATCGCTGGTAGTTTCCCTGACCATCGTGCCCTTTCTGTCGAGCCGAATTCTGAAAGAAGAGCACAATCCGGAAGGAAACATATTCATGCGGGCGTTGAAAAAGCTCATAAGCGGTTCCTACAGCCGGTTACTGAACGTTGCCCTGGATCGCCCGGTTGTTACGTTACTGATCGCGCTGGCCATTTTTGGCGGGGCGTTATCCCTGGCGGGTAAAGTGGGTTTTGGGTTATTTCCAGCCTCCGAAAAACCCCAGTTCCTGATCAACATCGAAACACCCGACGGCAGTAGCTTAAGCGAAACCAACCGGGTAGCGCGGTATGTCGAGAGTAAATTGAAAGGTGACCCCGCCGTTCTGCATTTTACTACGAACGTTGGCAAGGGTAACCCCCGCATCTATTACAACATTGTTCAGCGGAATGAGTCGGCTAACTTCTCGCAGTTTTACGTGCAGCTTAACGACATAGCCCCCCCCGAAAAACGAGCGATCATTGACAAATACCGCGATGAATTTGCGCTGTACCCCAACGCTAAAATTGAAGTAAAGGATTTTGAGCAGGGGCCCAATCAGGAAGCGCCGGTGGCTATCCGGGTATTTGGCGAGAATCTGGACACCCTCCGAACGGTAGCCGCCAAAGTGGAAACAATTCTGAAACAAACCTCGGGTACCATTTACGTAAACAACCCGCTGGCCAACCGAAAAACGGACCTCCGCGTTAAGATCAACAAAGAGAAAGCGGGTTTACTGGGCCTGTCGATCGCAGATATAAACCGCACCATTCGTCTGGCCATTGCAGGGCTGAATGTGGGGACATTCAAAGCTCCCAACGACGATGACGATTACACGATCAATGTCACCCTGGCCAAAGGACGCCTGGCAGACCAGTCTGTACTGGACAACTTATACGTCAATAGCGTAACCGGTGGCGCGGTGCCCCTGCGTCAGGTCGCCGACCTGCAATTCGAGACGGGTACCAACCTCATTCGGCATTACGACAAAGATCGTTTCGTAACCGTAACGGCCTTCGTCAAGACGGGTTTCCTGGTCGACAATGTCTATACCGATGTGCTGCAAAAACTGGATGCCATGAAGTTTCCCACCGGTTTCCGATACGTGGCTGCGGGCGAGCTGGAAAGCCGGGAACAGTCGTTTGGCGGTCTTGGTACCATTATTCTGATCACGATTTTCGGGTTCCTGGCCGTGTTGATTCTGGAGTTCGGCACCATAAAAAGTACCCTGATTGTGCTGTCGGTTATTCCGCTGGGTATCATTGGCGCCATTGCGGCCCTGCTGCTAACCGGCATCCCTTTTTCGTTCGTGGCCATCATTGGGTTGATCGCTCTGATCGGTATTGAGGTCAAGAATTCAATTTTGCTGGTGGACTTCACCAATCACCTGCGCGAAGGGGGTGTACCGCTGGTAGACGCCATCAAAGAAGCGGGCGAAGTGCGGTTCGTACCCATTGTGCTAACCTCCTTGACGGCCATTGGCGGTCTGATGCCGCTGGCTCTGGAAGGCAACCCACTGTATTCGCCCCTGGCCTGGGTACTGATCGGCGGACTTATTTCCAGCACCCTGCTTTCCCGCATCGTGACGCCGGTATTGTATAAATTACTACCGCCAAGAGTTGAGATAAAGGAGATGGCACAAGTTGAGCAGGAGCCGGTTTTAGTATGAAAAGACAAGGCGTGCCAAGGTTGGAACCGTGGCACGCCTTGTCCTGTAGTGCAGACCGTCTCGGTCTGCACTACAATCTACCTCACCACTACTTTCCGAACAATGCGGGTAGTTCCTGAATCGGCCCGCAGCAGGTATACGCCGGGGCTAAGCGTCTGGGCGGTTGTGAACAGCAACGATCCGTCTGCCTGAGCTTGGCTCTGCACAGGAAGCTCACGCCCGGTGAAGGTCGTTAAGCGATAGACAGCGTTGGGCAGGTTGCGAATAGCCACCCGAATAGCCTGATTCTCGCTCGGATTGCCAAGCAGTTCCATGGCGGGTGTCAGGTTGTCCATCACGACGGATACGATGGTCGAGTAAGCCGTCTGCCCGTCAAGGTCAACCTGTTTTAACCGGTAGTAGCTGGTACCGCTCAGGGGTCGTTCATCAATCAGGCCGTAGGTTTTCGTAGTTTTTGCATCGCCCGCAGCCGCCACGCGGCCAATAGCCCCAAACTCACGCGCATCTATACTCCGTTCGACCTCGAAATAAGCACTGTTCGTTTCGTTGGCCGTAGTCCAGGACAAAGCGACCTGCTCGCCAACGGCCCTGGCTCCGAAAGACGACAGGCGAACGGGTAGAGGGGCTCCGGCATTCGCTAAATTAAAGCGGGCGAACGTTGGATAGTGGTCTGAGGTAGTAAGCGCGTAGTTAACAACGGCTGGCCGTACAGAAGCCACCGATCCGGCAATGTAAGCAGCCGCCAGTTCGTTCGAGACCATGATGTGGTCGATAGCGTCGGTAAAATTGGCGTCGGTGTTGCACCCGTTTGTACTTAGTTCGCTGGAAACAACCGTATAGTTCGTGGCATCGCTCACGAAGTTGGCGTATGACGACGGATTACCGGCGGCAATGGACTGATCGACATCGTCATTATAATCACCGGCAATAATCAGGTTGGCGCTTCCGTAAGTAGCATCCAATTCAGCCTTCAGGTCGATAATATCCTGTTTCCGACGGTTATAATCAGCCTGAGCCGAGCCTGACTTAGCGTGAATATCCACGATGTGCAGTTTCCGGGTCTGACCGGCTACCGTTACATTGGCGACAAATAGATAAGGCAGTCGCCCCGACGCCCAGGCATCGCTGCGGGGCGTAGCGGTGTAATTGTATTTGTCGGCCAGCAAGGGCTTGCTCTCGGCGGGAATCATCGAGACAACGCTCGTCTTATACATCACGCAGACTTTCTGGTTGAGGCTTGTCGGGTTGAATCCCTGCGGATTCCCACCGGCATCACACAAATCCTGAAAGAAGTACGATGTGTACTGATCCGAACAGCTAAGGGCGTAACCCGTCGGTAGATTGGCGATCAGCAGATTTTTGTCGCTCACCTCCTGCAGCACGTAAATATCGGCGTTGAAGGCGTCCATCACCGACCGAACGTTCTGAGCCTGGAGAGCTTCGTTCGTTGGGCCATTATCCGCATACGTTCGGGAGCCATTGGTGCAGGTGTACGAACCGCCATCAAAACCGTACCATTCGAGGTTCCAGCTTACCAGACTCAACGTTTGGTCGTTGTCGGAAATATCGCGCGTAGTTGGGCAAGTCGTAATGGTTGGTGGTGGCGGTGGCACCTCCGAACCCGGAATATCAAATATGGCGCGGGGGTTAAGTTGAATGACATTCTTCGACGCATCCGTCGGTATGTAGCGATCGGCAATACCCGTTACAGACAGCGTACCCGTAGGTTTCGTTGCGCCCACCAGATCGGAGGCACTTGTCACAAACAACTCGGCGGCACCATCGCTGGTTGTGAGCGGATATGTCCCAGCAGCTCCCCCTTGAAACGTGCCACCCGATCCTCCAATGGTAGCGTTTTGTACCGTTACTAACTGTCCTTCAAAAGTACCGGATGTGAGCTGCGGAATTGTTATGACCTGGGGTGTAACGGGCTGGTTTGTCTCATTGACCTTTAAAAACGCCGTAACGCCATTAATTTCCTTTTTCCCCTGAAAAAGTGCTACTGGTCCACTCACCTGCACCAGATCGCCGAGTTGGACTTGATTGCCGTAGCTTGTGGTAGGGTCGTAGACGGCAATACCGCCGGTGTTATCCTGTATATAAAACAGCTTACCACCAAACTGGTTGCTCACCGTTACACGCCCCTGAATGGTGACGCTTGTGCCCACTTGCCCGCGGGCTGTAGCGATAGGCGTTGGGCCATTCGCCACATCGACGGTTCCACTGACGGCCACATTTTGCGTAGTTGCCCCCACACTTTCATTCGTGATGGCCCCATTAACTGTTCCGCTACCAGCGCCCGTTAGCCGAACATTGATGACAGTAGCGGCAACCGTACCCCCGGACTGGGTCAGCGTTTGGCTTACCGCATACGAGGTACCGTTGTCTTTACTAAGCTCATAGCCGGTTGGCGCTGTTAGCACGAGGCTGGCCGTTAAGTTGACAGCAGAAACTGTGTAGGATTTAGCCGATGAAGGCGTGCCGGGAACGGCGGCAAAGTTTGATAGCGAAGCGGGATTAACCGATATAAGAGGTGCTGTTGGATCGAGGGGACCAACCGTACCATTTACGGTAATGTTATCAAATCGCCAGGTTCCGCCCGAGCCGCTGGCCCCGTAGCCATAAATCCGGAACGTTACCGGCGCACTTAAATTCTGAAAGGCTGCATTGGCGCTCAGCGACACCACCCGCGACGTAAATGAACCGTTTGAGGTAGGCGACGTGGTCGAGGTGGGCGTGGTGTTGATGTCCGTGGCAAAGTTGTCCAGACTGGATCGCAGCGTCCAGGTCGTTGGACCCGTACCGGAACGCTGTTCATCGAAGCTTAGCTGCGACAATGCCATGGTATAACTGGCCACCGGCCCCAGACTAACCTGGATGTACTTGTTGGCATCCGGGCTTGTTACGTTCCAGCCCGTTCCGGTGTAGGCTCGTCCTCCTCCACTGCCCGCTACGAACGTAACACTGGTTACGCCCGAGCCAAAAGCGGCATTGTCGGCAGTAATTGTCGACGCGGCAGCGGCAGTCAGCGAACCGGGTGTCCCTTCAAAATTCCATTGAACCAGCGTTGTCTGGGCAAAGCCAGCAACGGTTATCAGCCACAAAGAGGCAGCTAGCAGCACCTGTAAAATTCGATTCATCGTTGAGTGTGATTAAGTACCTTGACCTACCAAAAATACATCCTCACCAATTAAGTAATTATTAAGTTTCTGCTTTGACGTCCTTTTACCCGAAAAACCGACTATCCGGTCATTTTGTGGGGATAATGTGCTAATAAAGGCTTACAGAATAAGAACTCTAACCAGCTTCTTTCTATCATCTAGCCGTACTTCCAACGTATATACCCCCGTTGGCAAGGGATGCGCGAAGAGCAGGTCGGCCTCACCCAACCCACGCTCCAGCCGCCCTTCCAGTGGCTGACCTGTGCCGGATAGCAACCGAATGGCTGTTACATCGGCATTCCAAAGCCGGATATGGATACGGTTGGGACTGGCAGGATTCGGGTACACCGTCACTACCGGGTCAGACAGACTGACAATCGCGGATATGGGTTTATAGGTATGCACGGTACCATTAAAATCCAGTTGGCTCAGCCGGTAATAGTTAATACCGGGATGGGGGTTACTGTCCGTTAATCCATAGTACTGCCGCTCGTTGGTGGTACCTCCGGCAACGACCTTACCAACGGTAAAAAACTCTCTTAAATCCAGGCTGCGCTCAATTCTGAAGTGGCTGGCGTTGCTTTCACTAGCCGTTTGCCAGGCCAGTTGAACCCGGTCGCCTTTGGGGGTTGCGCTGAACGAAAGTAACGTAACGGGCAGCACATTGGCGTTCAGTTGAATCTCATCCAGCTTAAGTGTACCGCCCCCAGCAGCCGGACTACAGGCGTAAATACGAAATGTTACGGCACCCGACTGATTGATAAACCCTGCCCCATTTAACGATATAGACGCCACCTGAAAATTTGTATTGATGCCCTGCGAGTGAATATTACTGCCGAACCCATCGGCACTCGACCGTACGGTCAACTGCGTCGGTCCCTGATCTGAACGGGCAAAGGCGAAGGACAGGGACATCAGCGTAAGCCTGGCGGTACCAAGGGGCTGTACGGAAAATTGGACGTATTCGGTCTGGTTGCAAGCTGAAGTCGACCAGTTCTGCACGTTAACGCCCAGGTTGACATAGCCACTGGTGAACGGATTTATCCCCAGCCGATTTACGCCCGTGTACGTAACGCTGGATGCCGCGACCAATCCGCTCGATGTGTTGCCGTTATCGTTTCCTTCAAATGTCCAGGAGGCCGTAAAAGGTGTTGTCTGCGCCCAAACAAACGCTATTGGCCACCACAAGAAGAGCAGACTAATACAGACACCTTTCTTCATACAAAAGCCTCAATGTGTCTATCACATCAAGGCTCCTGCAAGGTATCAATAAAATCAATAAGTCACTCAATACACAAATTCACCGACTTCACTTTGTATGGTTACCTGTTTTCCGGCAAAGGCTTCAACCCGCCCAATTACCTGCGCATCGATACCGAATGATTGTGAAATCTCGATAACCTGCTGTGCATGAGCTTCGGGCAGATAGATTTCCAATCGGTGCCCCATATTGAAAACCTTGTACATTTCCTGCCAGCTCGTACCGCTCTCCGACTGAATCAATCGGAACAGGGGCGGAATTGGGAACAGGTTATCTTTGATGATATGCAGGTTGTCAATAAAGTGTAGCACTTTCGTTTGCGCCCCACCCGAACAGTGAACCATCCCGTGAATTTGCGGCCGGAGTTCATCCAGCAGCTTTTTGGCAACGGGGGCATACGTACGCGTGGGCGACAGGATAAGCTGGCCAACCGTTGTGTCCGTATCTCCGGTCGAGACGACGTCCGTCAATCGTTTCGAACCGCTATAGATCAATGATTTATCAATGGACGGATCAAAACTTTCCGGGTATTGCCCGGCCAGGTAGTGAGCCAGTACATCGTGGCGGGCCGAGGTGAGTCCGTTACTTCCCATCCCGCCGTTGTAGATTGTCTCGTACGTTGCCTGACCAAACGACGCCAGACCAACGATAACATCCCCGGCCTGAATCCGGTCGTTACTGATCACCTGATCGCGACGCATCCGGGCAATGACCGTACTGTCGACAATAACGGTCCGAACCAGATCACCAACGTCGGCGGTTTCGCCCCCGGTGCTATAAATTTCGATGCCGTGATCGCGAAGCATTTGGAGAACCTCTTCGGTGCCGTTGATGATTTCGGCAATGACATCGCCGGGAATCAGGTTTTTATTACGGCCAATGGTCGACGACAGCAGCATGGGTCCGGTAGCTCCGGCGCAGATCAGATCGTCGGTATTCATTACCACAGCATCCTGCGCGATGCCCTTCCAGACGCTCAAATCGCCGGTTTCGCGCCAGTATAAGTAAGCTAGAGACGATTTCGTACCGGCTCCGTCGGCATGCATGATGGTACAAAAATCCGGGTCACCCGCCAGCGTATCGGGCACAATTTTGCAGAAAGCTTTGGGAAATAACCCCTTATCGAGCTGGGCAATGGCGTTGTGAACGTCTTCTTTACTGGCGGAAACTCCGCGCTGGGCATAACGGTCAGTCATGCCGCAAAGGTAAGGAGAAAAGCCCCATACCCTCATCCCTTCCAGATATCCTATTTTTCGACAACCGAATAAATAAACGTTTTACGACCTATTGCACTTGTTTAAATAAACTCAATTACCTAGAATTGCTACATAATCACTCGCATTATAGTTAAAGTTTATATACTCACACACTTAACTATATCTAATTGATTATCAGCCGAAAGTCATTAAGTGACTTTACGCCCTTTAACATGTTGGGTGAACTGGCCATAAAGTGCTTGTTTGCCAGCGTCTCGGCGACAGGCTACACGTATCGGACAGATAGGCTTTTTTGCTCGTTGATCGGATCTCGGTCGACAGGACGCCCGCCCTGACAAGGTAGCGTTTAGGCTTCTATTTCCGGGTTCCGGTTGACAATGCGAACGCCCTTAACCGTGATATTTTATATTACAACATGAATCATATAGATAATACCTCATGTAATAGATAATACCTCATGTATTGGTGTTAAAAAATGGATGCCAAGTAGGGCAAAGATTGCCTATTACTGGAAAGAAAGCTCATACCAATACTTCGACTATCTCATGGATTGGGGCGAACCATCATGTTGGGCATGCGGGATTTTTGCTGGCTTATTAGATGTGGATGTCTCAGATGAAAAAGATTTTGAAATTTTTAAAAATTGGGCGAATCATGATTATTCGCAAAGATGTCATATTGTTCC
The DNA here is from genome assembly GCF_900230225.1 of Spirosoma fluviale. Classification (GTDB taxonomy): domain Bacteria; phylum Bacteroidota; class Bacteroidia; order Cytophagales; family Spirosomataceae; genus Spirosoma; species Spirosoma fluviale. Next base: position 223,751 of record NZ_OCNH01000002.1, on the reverse strand, counting down.
GAAAGCATTTGGGGGATGTAATTGCGAAGCTAATCTTGTTCTTTTATGTCGCAGATGCCACCAATCAAGCCCAGATACAAGAGACCCTATCCATTTTGTTAATTGGGTGAAAAATAAAAAGAAGGTCTTTTCTCAAGAAATTAAAGATGTAATGTCTTTACTCAACTATTTACCAGAAGAAAATGACTCAAAGTTACTATTGATGAAAGAGTTTAAGGAATACTATAGAGAGAATTCAGTTATCGTAGGCGGTTCGAGGCCTCTATCAAGTTTTATAGCTTGCTTACTTGAGTTCAAGAAAATTCATAAAACAAAGTATGGTTAATTTCATTGTAAAAATGGGTTTACGTAGTCTAATCTCTATCCGTGTCCGTTTAGTTGACGGTACCTAGGCATTGCGTGAGTAACTTTGCTACATGGATTTGTACAACGACAATGAGCGGTTTATCTCGATTCTCTCCGATTACGGCTTCAAAGTGACCTTTGGCAATGAGTCCGACACGCGGTTCTTGCGCAGATCATTACAGGCTCTTATCCAGTCCCCTGTAGCGATTACCAAAGTAGAGTTTATTGAAAGCGAGATTCTAGGCCTGACTAAAGACAGCCGGAGCGGAGTTTATGACATAGCTTGTGTAGATGAGCGAGGGAATCAGTTCATTGTTGAAATGCAGTTGAGCAAGTACCCTGACTTCATTCAACGCATGAAATTCTACTCATTTTACCGTTTGAATACGTTAATTCGGAAAGGCAAATACCGATTTGAAGGTTTGCCCAAGATTTACTGCATTGGCATTTTGGCTGTAAATATATTTCCACACATCGCTGATTACCATAACGTTGCTGTTCTGAAAAATGAGAAAGGCGAACTGATTGACGATCAGACTACGTTTATTACAGTAGAATTGGCTAAATTCAAAAAGCGTTTAGCCAACGTTCAAACCGATTTGGACAAACTCATTTATACGATGAAGACTATCCATAAAGCTACTAAACCCAAGCAGTATCCCCAGTTCTGGAATGAGGAGTGGTTAGAAGCGGCCATCAAAGAGTTGGACACACGGGCTATGACTCCCGAAAAGCGGATGGCTTACGAAATGACCCTTTCGGCTAATGCGTTGGCGGTTGAGAATGAGAATAAGAAGATTCATGAAGCCGAGCAGCGAAAAGAAACGGCAGTAAAAGCAGAAGCAGTAAAAAAAGCCCTCAATCGTGGAAAACTCACAATTGAAGAAATAGCTGAAGACAATGGAGTCTCTTCTGATTTTGTCCTTAAAATTCAACGAGGGTTAACCTAACACCCATAAGGCAGGTCTCCGGTGACAGGCCGCTCGTCCCGAGGTCAAAATTGACAGCCCAACATCCCATGTGTGTAAATGTCTCGCTACGCTCGTCATCATCCCATGGTGGCGTTGGGTGTACCGAACAAAATGGGCGTGTAAGGCGGGTTATCGGCGACAGGGCGAACATCTCGCCAGACAAGCGGTTTTGCTCTTTTGTCGGGTTTCGGCTGACAGGGCGAACGCCCCGATTAGCCAGGTGAAAGTTTGATTGGGCAGGTTCAGTCGACAAGAAAAACGCTCTAGAAAGTCAGGCTTTAGGCTTCAACGTCCACTGCCCCGGCGACAGGGGGAATGCGTCCGTTTAGTACAGATAGTTGGCACTAAAACTTTTACCAGTATGAAAGCTCTTTACCTCTTCTGTGCAATTCTACTTGTGAGTAGTTGTCAGAAAGACCAACCCGAACCTGGCGAAATCAAAGCTACAATCATTAGCTTTAACATTGCTGTTGCTGCGTGTATGGGCGGATACGATATTGAAACGGATTTAGGTAGATATCGCTCGTTGGATCAGCTTCCTGAACCATATGGTAGCTATGAGGCCATCAAGTATCCCGCTTCCGTTTGGATTCGTTTTAAACGTGGTGGTTCATGTGGTGAGGCACAAAATGCTATCACAGTAGTATCAATTCGAGAACGCAAAAAGTAACACAGTTGTCTGCTTCGCGCAGGCAACCTATTGATGACAAGGTGCACGTCCCATAGGAAAGTCGGCAGCCCAACCACCACCGTGTTCTGGCGAACAAACCCCCGGCAAATGCAATGTTTTGGTCTGTTGATTATCAGTCCGTTAAAAACATTGCATACATCCTCCCATATGTGTAAATGTCTCGCTATGCTCACCATCAGCCTTCCCGGTCGTTGGATGAGAGTCTATAAATTAGCTTCAAATTCGGGCTTGTCGGGCGACAGGTTGAACACCTCGCCAAGGCAGGTTTAGGCCTTAATTTCTGGGCCTCGGCTGACAGGGTCGAACGCCCTAGTAAGACAAATGAACAATTTTATATTCCTCAACCCCTATGTTTACGGTAGTCATTTTAGGATTCGTTGGGTTGCTGATGCTGCTCTTAGGCTTTTTGATGTGGAAATTCCATTTAGCAGGGCTGATTGCAGGTTATGAACCGGAAAAAGTCAAAGACCCTGAACAATTAGCTGAGTGGACAGGAAAATGCTTAATGGCCAATGGCCTACTGGCCTGGCTGCTGGGCTTAGTCAGTTATAGCTTTGATAGTAAAAACGCAGGTCTGATTACCGTGGTGCTTTTTATGGTTTTGACTTCGTTGAGTATGTCTATTACTTTAGCTGGCATGCAACGTTACTTGAAATGAAATATCGATCTGTCATGCTGCAAAGGAGAAAAGGGATTGATGGCCGCGTAGCGACGGTCGTCCGTTGCCGCTCGGTGTTTGTAGATATAAGTGCCCCTCTGACCCAACGAGTGTGCCGTAGGTACGCAACAATCGGTACAGGTCGCGTATCTACGGCACGTTGATTAGCTCACAGGGGCACTTTATCTACAAACATATTGTGTCTATGGCACTCAAAATCCTGAATTTCGAACCCTATAGCCCATCATTCATAAACAATACCGGCTTCGGCCCGCACGGCGTCGAGCAGTTCCATCAGGTTCAGGCTATCATCGAGCGACCAGAGCGGGCTTTCGGTTTTTCCCTCGGCCAGACACTGCATCACGTGGGCAGCTTCGTAATCGTAGCCGTGCGTAGTGCGGGGAAAGTTGAATACGGTAGGCTGCTCTTCGGCTGGTTCCAGCGAAATAGCCATCGTTTCGTGAAAACGGCCGTGTACGCGAATCTGGCCCGTCTCGCCCTGAATCAGTCCGACACAATCCGTTTTTGCCTGCAAGGTACTGTCCAGCAGGGCGATTTGTCCATCGGCGTAGGTAAGCACCATACCGCATTGTTCATCGGCACCGGTCGAGCCAAAAATGGCGGAGGCTTTGATGGTTTGGGGCTTGCCCAGCATTAGGTAGGAAAAGAACAGCGGATAAATACCAATATCGAGCAGCGAGCCACCGCCCAGCGCTTTGTCGAACAGACGGCCTTCGGGCGAGAAAGGCGCTTTGAACCCAAAATCAGCCTTTACCGAAACCACCTTGCCAATGGCCCCCGACTGAACCAGTTCCAGCGCTTTCACCACACCCGGCATGAACCGGCTCCATAGGGCTTCCATCAGGAATATACCCTTTTCTCGGGCCAGATCGACCATTTCCCGAACCTGCTCGCCATTCATGGCAAATGGTTTTTCGCCTAGTACAGGAATTTTTCCATTTAGCAGCATCAGCACATTTTCGTGGTGTTTCGTGTGCGGAGTAGCCACGTAAACCACGTCCAGATCCGGAAGCGATAACAGTTCTTCGTACGAGCCCAGCGCATGGGGGGCATTGTACTGGCTGGCAAACTCTTGAGCGCGTTGCAGGTTTGTTGATGCAACGGCATACAGTTGAGCATCGGGCAGCGTAAGCAGGTCCTGTGCAAATTTATGGGCAATGCGGCCCGGTCCTAATATTCCCCAGCGAGTCATGGTAAAAGGCGTAACGGAGTAGTTGGTTATAGGATAATTTGACCGATCGGTCGGTCGTCAAATGTATCTTTTTTTTCTAAGTTGCGCCCTCAACATCTCAGCTTTCTGTGAAAAACTTCCCGCTAATCGTTCTCCTATTCGTATTTCTACTCACTTATATTAGCTCATACGCTCAGATCGTTGAGCAGCCGGACCCACTACGTCCGTCAACCCCCGATTCCAGCAAAGTCAGTAAAACCGACTCAAGTACAACCGCTGCTACCCAGCCCAAAATAGATTCTGCGAAGCTGCCAAAGCCCGTAACCCGCATCTTTCGATACCGTTTTAGTGCAGACGGCACCGTAACCGCAGGCAATGTAGACCGTACGCTGTTGCAATTAGCCAGTTCCTTCGACTACCAGCTAAGCAATTACTTTAAGCTATCAAGCAATCCGTCGTTTGTGTATGGGAAGCAGAATAAGCTACTGGCCGAGCGGGAGTGGTTTGGCGATTTTCGCACGACCTACCGATCCCAAAAGCGGCTGTATTACCTAGCTTTTGGTTCCTATGAGCGGAGTAACCTTCGGCAGATCAACCACCGCTGGACGGCAGCCGGTGGACTGGGGTACAAACTCCTGAATCGCCAGCGAGCGTATATTTCTATTACGGATGTGGTGATGCATGAGCGAACCGATTTTATCGAACTCAACGATATTTCCATCGTCCGTAATTCACTGCGTTTGTTTGGCGAGTACTCTTTCGATAAGGACCGCTTCAAGATTACGCATACCACGTTTTACCAACCCGCCCTCGGGCAGTACAATGTAAGATGGAATGCCAGCTTAAGTGTGCAAATTAAACTCACCTCAACAACCAGTCTGCGCTCAACGGTTGCCAATGCCTACGAAAGCCTGGTTGGTCCCGGCCTGCAAAACAACGATTTCCGGTTTACGCTGGGGCTTGTGTACGAGCGGAAGTGATTTTTTTAAGGAGTGAGGAGTTGGGAGCGAGGAGTTGCTGACGCGCACGAGGCTGGCGCGGGTTGATCCGGCGTTCCGGTTGAACCCGTGCTTTTTTATCTAGCCAGCCGGTCCGGCGTCCCGGTTCGCTGGCGGTAGTCAACAAAGCGTCAGTAAATACTGACGAAATAAAAAGGCACGGGTAAATACCCGCGCCAGCTCACTCGCGTCAGCAACTCTTCACTCCTCGCTCCTCACTCCTACTACTAAAAACATCACTGTTTCTCGGGAAAGGGAATGATTAGTTTTTCGCCCCTTACGGCAATGTCCTTGTTCTTTTTATTGGCACGCATGATCGCTTCCTTGCTCACGCCGTATTTCTGCGCTACCACCCGCAATACATCGCCCGCACCAACCGTGTGAACGGCCATGGCTTTCACCTTTAATCTGGTAACGCCCGCTTTTATATCGCTTTCCGATACGCCGGGGTTCAGCTCTTTCAGGGTATTGATCTTCATGTTATACCGATTGGCAACACCGTAAAAGGTTTCTCCGGCACCAACGGTATACGTGCTCGATACGCCACCGGGTTTGACTGCCACACGCTCTACTTTAGCTTTATCGGCATCATCTGGCTTGGGCTTTTCAGGTTTCGGTTTTTCGACAGGCTTCTCCGCTTTTGGGCGCTCCATTTCCGGTTTTTCAGCCGCTTTTTCTTCAGGGCCGGGCTTGCCACCGGTTGTTTCCCGATTGTCTTCGGCTACTTCTTCCGCTTTTGCGTTGGCTTCGGGGGCATCGGCCGGAGGTGTTGCCTGCGATAAATCGACGGGGGCAGGCTGCGACGATGTATCCTGTTCCTGGGGCGTCATCAGCATTTCCGGTTCGTTTTGGGCCACTGGCTGCTGCGTGACCGTATCGAGCGCAACGTTGGTTAACTCATCAGAACCATTGGTGTCGTCGGTGATGTAGCCGTAACCAACGTAAAGTAACGCGGCAATCAGGCCCACCAGCACAACGAGCGTAATAGCGGGTAAACTGGAATTTCCAGCCGGACGAGGATTGGCGGATTTATTGTCGGCATCCATAACGAAAACAGGATTGGGTTAGGGTCTGGTTAACTGGCGACTCATGTCGGCCACTTTTTCCTTTAAATTTTCTTTGAACTGACTCAGGTTGCGGGCAACGGCCTCATCGAAGGTACCAACGATCTGTGCTGCCAGAATACCGGCATTTCGAGCCCCATCCAGCGCCATTGTAGCTACTGGTACGCCACCGGGCATTTGAAGAATAGACAGTACAGAGTCCCAGCCATCAATTGAATTACTGGATTTGACGGGAACGCCAATAACGGGTAGTATTGTCAGCGAGGCTACCATACCCGGCAGGTGAGCAGCACCTCCGGCCCCGGCGATAATAACCCGCAACCCACGGTCGCGGGCTGATTTCGCGTAATCGACCATTTTCTCGGGTGTCCGATGGGCCGACACAATGTCCATTTCCCACGTTACCCCTAACTCTGTTAACACGTCGGCGGCCTCCTGCATGACCTTGCGGTCGGAGAGGCTCCCCATAATTATACCTACCATTCAGAAGATTATCAATTGACTCTCTGCGAAATAACAGAGTTTATGGCACATTCTGCCCGTATTTCATCGTTTTTTTTGTTCCGGTCCCGAATCAGTCGGCTTATTCTATGTCCTAACCCTATACTGTACTTTCAGTTTAGAAAAAGCCAGAAAAGCTGCCTCGTAGCGATACGCCGGAACATCTCCTCACTTATACGATCTTAACGCCATCGAATTTTCGACCCAAAATAGCCACATCGTCGGCACCCAGATAGTCGTGTAGTAAGGTTGCATAAATCTGACGAAAATCGACTGAATAGGTCAGGTCGCCGTCCGTTAACTTAGTCAGGTTGGGCGCTTCGTTCAGGACGCGCCGGGCGGGCAGTCCGCCACCAATCAGAAACACGTTATTGGCAGTACCGTGGTCGGTTCCGTTGCTGGCGTTCTGCTTCACCCGCCGACCAAACTCCGAGAAAGTCATCATCATCACATCATTCTGACGTCCGGCAATTTTTAGATCGGCCATAAACGCCCCAACGGATTCGGCATATTGCCCCAAAAGCCGCTCCTGCTGGCCGGGTTGGTTAATGTGTGTGTCGAACCCGGAAATAGACACGTAATAAACGCTCGTATCGACGCCAGCCTGAATTAACTTCGATACGGTTTTAAGCCGGTTTCCCAGCTCGTTGTTCGGATACGTTGTGAGCACAGTTCCGGCGGGTACCGAACTGATCGGCTGGCTCGTCCGGCTTACTTTTTCATAGACATAGTCGGCAGAGGAGACCGTTTCGGCCAGGGTTTTGTACAGATACGACACGGATTCGGGCTCGTGCGCGTCATGGTTTTGTACTCTCTCCTTGCTTAACCCCGTAACGAGGCTGCTTCGGGTCTGGTTGTACAGCTTTTTCGGGTCCAGCACCGCCAGGCCATTGAGTTCACTGCCTTTCATAGCCAGACTCAACGTATCATCGACCTCAATGGTACGATACGGTTGTTGGGCTTTCCCGGCACAGGCAGCATCTAAATACCGGCCTACCCAACCGGTATTTACGTATTTATCGGAATCGCTGGCGGTTTGCCAGATGTCCATCGAGCGAAAATGAGACCGGTCGGGGTTTGGGTAGCCAACGTTGTTGATCACGGTGAGCAGCCCCTCGTCATACAACGCCTTCAACGGACCCATGGCCGGATGAAGCCCGATTTCGTCGTTCAGTTGAAGCACTTTGTCAGGTCGAATGGCAATGGTTGGGCGCTCCCGGTAGTAAATATCATTCCGATACGGGATAACGGTGTTGAGCCCGTCGTTACCACCCGACAACTGTACGACTACCAGAATTTTACCGGTCGGGGCCGGTCCCATGCCCAGCATCTGCGACTCATACGCCTTCAGGAAATGCGGAATCAGCATCGTTCCCGCCGTTGTAAACGCCGACTGTTTGAGGAAGTTTCTACGGTTCATGATTTTGCAATGAGCGAATGAGTGAATGATACGATGAGTGAATGGAAAATCGGCTGACGTTTCTATTCACCCATTCTAGCATTCACTCATTCAAAATTAAGTTAGTTGATACTCCGGCAGGCTCATAATGGCAGCCGTTAGCGTATGAATGCGTTCGGGGCGGGTCTGGCCGGGTTTTAGTTGACTCTCAAGTACAGTTTTTTGGTCTGGACGCAGCGGAAAGGGCAGCAGTGTTTCAGCCAGTGCATTCGTTAGCCCGGCATCGGGTGTATTGATAAAAGCCTTCTCAAAGTCGGCCCAGTTGACGGTTGTGCGAAACTTCGCATTCCCTTTACGGGCCAACAACTGGGTGTTCACATCGCCGTCTTCTTTAGGCCGCACCAGTACATCGGCGGCTTTGAGGACGTAATTTGGCAACTGCATCCGAAATAGCAGGCTCGATGAGTCGATCCAGTTTTTACCACCCGGCCAACCCGCTACATTGGGCGGATAAAACAGCAGTTGACCCAGTGTTCGCTGAACAAAAATCTGCGGCTGAGGCTGATCGAACTGCACACCCAGGGTATGACGCAGTCCGGCCAGTAGCTCAACGGGTGATTTAATGTGCGCCCCGATATTTTTAGGATCGTAGAACCAGTCGGCACTGAAGATCTGCTCCATCAGCCCGGTAATGTCATAGCCGCTCTTGTAGAACTGATCGGCCAGTTCATCGACCCGCTTTTTGTCTTCGTTCTCATTGACGAAAAATCGGTAAATCTTAGCCGTGACGAAGCGGGCGGTCTGCCGGTTTTCGAGCAACATCGCAATTACGTCTTCGCCCTTGAAAGGGCCTGTTTTACCAAAGATCGTCTTTTCACCTTCGTCATGAACCCGCTCCCGAAACACAAACTGGCCTTCGGGCGTAAACTGCCAGCCCGTAAAAGCGCGGGCAGCTTCCTTAATGTCATGTTCGGAATAATTGCCACGACCCAGCGTAAACAACTCCATCACCTCACGGGCAAAGTTCTCGTTCGGGGCATTTTTCCGGTTTTGCTGGTTATTCAGAAATTGAAGCATGGCTGGCTCTTTGGAGACCGCCATCAGTAAATCACCAAATTTACCCAGAGCATTTTGCCGAAGTGTGTTGGCGTACTGCTGCATAAGCAGCGGATTCCGGCCCTGAGCCCGGCAGGCAAAATGACCGTGCCAGAACAGCGCCATCTTCTCGCGCAATGCGCCTTTGCCGGTTGCCATCCGGTCGATCCACAATAGATTGAGGTCGCGCACCTTTTCAGCATTCTCCCGAATGCGTTCTTTGAGCATGTCTTTGTCGAGTTGACCATCGCGCACCATGCCTTTCAACTGCTGCTTCGTTTCGTTTTGCTCGGGCTCTACAACGCGTAACTCCGTTACAGCTTCACTATCCCGAAACAGTTGACGGACTACTTTTCGCAGGGATTTTTGGTCGGCTTCGGTCAACTCGGCGGGAGTTGCTCCAAAAGCCGCCCGTGCGAACAGATGACGGGTTTGTTGCTGTCTTGTGAGTTTGTCCATGGTGAGGAAGCGTTGTTGGCTATGGGGGTATGACAAGATAAGTAACGAAGCGTTTAATCAGGAAGAAATTAAAATTGACGGCAAACTTACTACAATCGTTAGTGAGCGAGCTCAGCCAGTTGAGTCGGGCAGATCAGCGAGCCAGAACGCTTTTTATCAGTATCGAACTTCGTAAATCTACGGAGGTAATCAGAGTATCCGTCTACACAATGACAACTCCCCTGACTGATTGCTCCGTTTCCTTACCTGAAGAACCATGTGAAGGCAATACCGCCCCTAGTCGAAGAACTAAACGTCATTGTACATTAAAAAGTCGATAAAACAACCGATACAGCCAAACGGTTACGCAACAGAACCACGCTGTCTTACGTAAAGATTATACGTATTTCATTGAGTGCTGCATCAGCTTTACTCTACTTTTTTATGTCTCAACGTTTATGGTCTCGCACAGGCTGGTCAACCGTCCTTTTAGGGTTGACCGCTTCCTCACTTCTAACTGCTCAATCCCTGCCTCAGTACAGTGCCCCTCAGCGGGTACAACAAAACCAACTCAGAAAAACGATTGAGCAGGCCCAAACCGAAAACTACCGCACAGCCCTGTCGGCAGCACAGCGGCTAAACCGACCTGTCAAACAAATCTCGCCCTCCGGACGGGTTATGATGCTGCGCGAGATTACGGCTACCGGAGAGCTTATTTACGATGCGACCTACAGCACCACCAAAGCGGGCATAAGTACCCGAACCAATTCGCTGTATGCCGGTGGGAGCCTGGGTGTTTCGCTCTCGGGAAGTACACTGACAAATAAACTCGGCGTTTGGGATGGTGGCAGAGTGCGAGAGAGTCATGTTGAGTTCCGGAATGGAACGGGTAGCCGGGTTGTTCAGGTCGATTCATCAGCTACGCTGGTCAGTCACTCGACCCACGTGGCGGGTATTATGATGGCTGCCGGCGTTAACCCACAGGTAAAAGGCATGGCTTTTGGTACCAACTTACGCGCCTACGATTTTAACTCCGATGTGACCGAGATGAGTGCCGCGGCTCCTAACCTGCTCATATCAAATCACTCCTATGGCTCCAATGCGGGCTGGGTGTATAACGACTCCCGCAGTGGTACTACAAAATGGGAATGGTGGGGCGACACAACCATCAGTAAAACCGAAGATTATAAATTTGGCTTTTATAACTCCACAACAGCCAACTGGGACCGGATCGCCCAAAATTCTCCTTATTATTTGATCGTGAAGGCCGCCGGAAATGACCACGGCTCCAATGGCCCCGGTGTCGGACAACCCTATTACTTCGGCAGTAGCCGGAATACCAGTACGCAGGTCCGTAATGATCAGGAAGGGTACGACCAGATCAGTACGTACGCCAATGCTAAAAACATCCTGACCGTAGCGGCCGTAGGGAACCTGAATTTTGGCTATAACCAATCGGCAGATGTTCCGCTGAGCGATTTTACCAGTTGGGGACCAACGGACGATGGCCGTATCAAACCCGACATTTCCGGCATTGGCGTTGGCATCCTGTCGTCCAGTTCGGAAAGCGACAGCGCCTATGTCGTTTATGACGGCACCTCCATGGCAACGCCCAATGTAGCGGGCACTCTGTTGCTCTTGCAGGAATTGTATTCGCAACGAAACAGCGGCAGGTTTATGCGGTCGTCGACCCTGAAAGGGCTGGCATTACATACCGCCGATGAAGCGGGTAGTACACCCGGTCCCGATTATCGATACGGCTGGGGCTTGTTAAACGCGGAACAGGCCGGACGGGTCATTTTAAACACCAACCAGAATCACCTGCTCGATGAGCGTACCCTCAATCAGGCCGAAACCTACTCGCTAACCGTGGTGGCATCCGGACTTGGACCGCTGGTTTCGACCATTTGCTGGACAGACCCCGCCGGTACTGCCAGCACGGTTTCGGCCGCCAACCTGAATAACCGGACACCAAAGCTCGTCAATGATCTCGACGTACGCATCAGTGATGGCACCAATACTTCCCTGCCCTGGGTGCTTGACCCTGACAACCCATCGGCAACGGCTACGCGGGGTGATAACATTCGCGATAACGTGGAGCAAGTGCTGATTGCCAACCCCATACCGGGCCGGTCGTACACGATTACCGTCACCAGCAAGGGTACATTGGGCGGAGGCAAGCAGGATTATGCCCTGCTCGTCAGCGGCATTGGTGGTAAAGCGTATTGTACCTCGGGCGCTACCTCAACGGCCGACACCAAAATAAATCAGGTACAATTCAGCAACATCAACCAGTCGGGTGCAGCCGGTTGTACGTCCTATACTGATTTCTCACAGGCTGTTGGCACGGTACAAATTGGACAGCAGATTCCGCTCACCGTATCCCTGGGTACCTGTGGCGCGACGAGAAACGTAATCGTGAAAGCCTTCGCCGACTGGAATCAGAACGGGAGCTTCGACGACGCGGGCGAAACCGTGGCCGTGTCGGGGGTATTGTCGAACTCGGCTCAGTTTACCGCTACGGTAACAATTCCCACCAACGTTCAGACGGCCCAGAATGTACGCTTTCGGATTGTAGCTGTCGAAACCGAAAATGCCGCTTCCGTTGTGGCGTGTGGCAGTTACGGCAATGGCGAAACACAGGACTATGTTCTGAATGTAATCCAGACGACAAATGATGTAGGCGTAACGGCACTTGTTTCGCCTGAGTCGAACTTTTGCGCCCAGACGGGTTCTAACCTTACGGTATCTGTCCGGCTCCACAATTATGGTACGGCAAACCAAACCGATGTGCCGGTTAATGTTCGTATCACGGATGCCAACAACAACACGGTTACGACCCTGAGCGGTATCGTTCCTCAGCTCACCGCCTTCCGGGAGAGCACCGTTTCGCTGCAATTACCGGCAAGCGTTGTACTGGCTCCCGCCCAAACATACCAGTTCATTATCTCGTCGGGCCTTGGCACCGACCAGAATGTAGCAAACAACAGCCTTACGGTAACCCGTTCGACAGCCCTCGCTCCATCGAACGGGGTGTTTTCGGTGACCCGCTGCGGCAGTGATACAACCATTTCACTTCGGAATATCGGCGAAGGAACGGCCTTCTGGTACGACGCCCCAACAGGGGGCAATCTGCTGGCAGCAGGCAACCAGGTAGCGGTTAAGTCAATTCCTGCCAGCGGTCAGTTTTATGCTTCACTGAACACGTTTTCGGGCACAATCGGACCGGTCAACAAAAACGCGTTCGAGGGTGGGTCGTACGGTACGGCGTTCCAGCCTGCCCCACTCATTACCACACAGGTGCCGCTCCTGATTGAAAGTGCCCGGCTGTATATCGGCTCGGCGGGCACGATTACGTTCACGGTTCGAAAATATGACAACACGGCGGTATCGAGCGTGACGCTGGATGTAACGCCTACCCGCACCCAAAGTCTGACAACATCCACTGGCGGTACCTATCCCGACGACCCAAATGATGAGGGTGCTATTTACCCGCTGAATTTGCGAATTCCATCGGCTGGCGACTACAAGATCACGATTGATTACGGGGATGGGGCGTCTATTTTTCGCAGTAATTCGGCCGTTACGGGGTTACCTTATCAGCTAAATACGCAAAGCGGTCAGCCGGTCGTTAGCATCAAAGGGGCGTTGTTTAATAGCGGTACATCGACAGATACCTTAAAAACGGCCTGGTATTATTTTTATAACATGAGCGTCCGATCGCTGGACTGCCCCGGTCCGCAACGCGTTGCGGTCACCCCGGCAGCGGGTACGGGTACTACCGCAACGATAACGCCCAACGGTTCAACCAGCGTTTGTCAGGGTGCCAGTGTTCTTTTGCAGGCGAATACAGGAACTGGGCTCACGTATCAATGGTACCGAAACGGACAGGCTATTTCGGGTGCCACCAGCAGTACACTGTTGACCGCTACGGCCGGAAGCTACATTGTTCAGGTGTCCAATAACTGCCTGCCGGTTAATTCGGCAGCGGTGGCCATCACACTACAGACAGCGCAAACGCCCACCATTACGGCCAATGGGTTTACACTCACGTCAAACGCAACAACCAATATACAGTGGTTGCTCGATGGCGTACCTATTACCGGTGCCACCTCTCCTACTTTTACGGTGGTGAAAACCGGTCGCTATTCCGTAAGAGGCAGTGTCAACGGATGTGGTGAATTGATTTCAGGGGATGTTTATCTAACCATTCTGGCAGCCGAGCCTGTTACGGACGACGTTAACCTGAGCGTGTATCCAAATCCGGCCACGCGGCAAATCACTGTTTCGCTGACAGATGCTTCCGTTTCGACCAAAGCACCCACGGTACGCCTGACGAACCTGACGGGCCAAACTGTTCGTACGGGAACCCTTCAACGGGACGGAAAAAGTTATTCAACAATTTTTGATGTTGCCGACTTACCGGGCGGTACGTTTTTTGTAATTGTAGAAGACGACCGGGCGCAAAACGTTCGGGTGAAACGGATTCGCAAGCAATAACGTCTACTTTTCTGCAACCGCTACAGACATACAGTTTCATCAATAGACGCAATCTACAACGCAGTATCAGGGCTTTTCTGGTACTTGCGATGTGGGTTACGTCTATTTTTACGAACCCGGTTTATGCACAGATGTCTAGTCAGAAAACTACGTTAACGTGGCAGCGGACCTTAACTCAACGCTACGCCCGTTTGCAGCAACGCACCTATCAACTGGCAAAGGAGCATCACTGGCCCCTTAGCAAAAACTATTCCAATCAACGAGTGCTAACCTTAATGGAAGTGGATGCACTTGGGCAACCTATTTATTATACGCTCCATAATGCAGAAGCAGCAAGGGGAACGCAAACTCAGGCGCTGTATGGTGCAGGCTCTTTGTCAATTGCGCTGTCGGGCAATAGCGCAGTTATCAACGGTCGGCTTGGCTTGTGGGATGGCGGGCGGGTACGGGCTTCGCACCAGGAATTTGGGGGTACTACAACGGGCAGCAGCCGAATTGTTCAGAAGGATAATACGACAGCCCTAAACGACCATACCACTCACCTGGCCGGAACCCTGATCGGTAAAGGCGTTCGCGAACAGGCCAAAGGAATGGCTTTTGGTGCTCAACTGACGGTCTGGGATTACACGAACGACATCACCGAGCTAACAACGGCGGCCCCTGGCCTACTGGTTTCCAACCACTCCTACGGGCCGGTTGCCGGTTGGGTATATGACGACACCCGGCCCGGCACTAACCCTGATCTGAAATGGGAGTGGTGGGGTAATACGACCATTAGCTCTACAGAAGATTACCTCTTCGGGTTTTATACCACAAAAGCCAGCGATCTGGACCGAATTTCGTATAACAACCCGTTTTTCCTGATGGTCCGTTCGGCGGATAATAAGCGTGGCGAAACCGGTCCTCCCGCGGGAACACCTTATTTCCTGAAAAATACATCCGTTCAAAGTGACTTACCCCGTAGCCGAAACGACGCGTACGACGTGATTCCAGGCGAAGCTACGGCCAAAAACGTGCTGACTGTAGGGGCTGCCAATCTATCGTTTACCGACCAGGGTAAGCCCACCTTAGTGGGTTCGGCACCTTTCAGCGGCTGGGGCCCTACAGACGATGGCCGTATAAAACCAGATTTATTAGGCGTTGGATCAGGTATTTTTTCATCGCTGTCTGCCAGCGACACGACTTACGGAAATTATACCGGTACCTCCATGGCTTCTGCCAATGTAGCCGGGTCCTTGTTCTTACTACAGGAATTATACGCTACCAAACGAGGACCAGGTATGCCCACCAGCGCGCAGTTTATGCGAGCCGCAACGCTGAAAGGACTGGCCCTGCACACCGCCACCCGGCCTAGTCCCGCAGCGGGGCCTAATTATCAGCAAGGATGGGGTTTACTTAACACAGAAGCAGCCGCCCGTGTGCTAGTCAATCAGGATATGGCGCACCTCATTCTGGAAAAATCGCTGGTTACTGGAGGTACCTTTACCCAATCCGTTGTCGCGCAGGGTGGCGAACCGCTAGTCATAACCCTTTCCTGGACCGATCCCGAAGCAACGGCATCGAGTCTGTCGAGCAGTTCACTCAACAACAGAAGCCCTAAGCTTATCAACGATCTTGATTTGCGGGTCAATAGTGGCCAACAAATCAACCTGCCTTTTATTCTTGATCCCACCCGCCCGGAACAGGCGGCCAAACGCGGAGATAATAACCGGGATAATGTAGAGCAGGTTTACATAGCCAATCCGGTAGCAGGCCAAACGTATACTCTGGTTGTTTCCCATAAAGGATCAATGACCTATTCCAGTCAGCCTTTTTCGGTGGTTATAAGCGGCCTGTACCGGGTTAATTGCCAGTTATCTACGTCAATTCGGCCAACTAAAGACACAACCATTTGTGCGGGTAAGTCCATAGTGCTATCGTCTTCAACTAAATCCGCTGGGGTACAGTATCAATGGTTACGCAACGGCGTGGTCATTGCCAATGCAAAATCGGATGCGTACGAGACAAATCAGGCTGGTTCTTATCTGGTACGAATTACCGACGCTAACGGCTGTTCGGCTGTTTCACAACCCATTGACGTTCAGATTCGCTCGTTGAACTTAACGCTAACACCGGGTAATCCACAGTGGCTTTGCAATACCCGCGACCCAGTCCCGTTACGCCTTGCTGACGTAAGCCAGCTCACGACTGCCGATAATGCCGTCATTGACTGGTTACGCAATAATCAGCTTATTGCCGATGCGCATTCAGCCATTCTGAACGTAACCCAGCCCGGCACCTATCAGGTACGTTTAACAAAGGACGGCTGCCAATATGTATCAACACAAGCTCAGGTGCTCCTTTCATCCGTGAATGAGATAAGTATCTTACCCGAAGAAACAGATCTTATTCTTCCGCAGGGAGCCTCCGTTACGTTGAAAGCTCCTATCGATACATCATACAGCTACCAGTGGTACCGAGACGAACAAAGCCTGGCAAACGCCCGCGACTCCAGATTATCGGTCACTCAGGCAGGCACGTACAAAGTGGCCATAACCCAGCATAAATGTACAGGTTGGTCAACGAGCAGACTGATACAGACTACTGTTCCAACAAGCCCAACCCTAGACCCGTTGGGGCCATTTACTATATACCCTAACCCAGTTGAGCATACACTCTCAATCCGGTACATTAATCCGGTAGCCCAACAGGCTCAGGTACGCTTATACGACTTGCGGGGCATTTTGCAACAGCCACCCTTTTCGTTGAAGACCCAAAATGGGCAGTTTGAAGGAGACATTTCGGTACTGGGTTTAGCGCCGGGAACCTACATCCTTCGGCTTACCGATGGCCATTCTACCCAGGTGGAGCGGTTCATAAAAAAGTAGCGGAAATTCCTAACCAATGGCTTAGGAACTCCCGCTGCTTATGTTAATCTACTGGTTGCTTCTTCAGCTTCCTTTAAAGGCTACTTTCCTTTACCTGAAGCAGCTGCGTCCTGCGCCAAAGCTAATTTTACCGCATCATACAGGTTTACAACACCACCGGTTTTAGACAACGACGCAAAGTCGACGGTATCCGTCGATTCCGGCTTCGTTACTTTGGTTTTATAAGGCGTTGCCGACTCCATGATAATCCGTTTAATGTCGGCGTAAGTCAGTTTGGGGAAGTACGATTTCAGAACAGCCGCTACGCCAGCCACTACGGGCGACGCCATGCTGGTTCCGCTATTATTTTCGTACTTGCTACCCGGCACCGTCGAATAAATGTCTTTACCGGGCGCAAACACGTCGACATTCTGCTTGCCATAGTTTGAGAAACTGGCCACCAGCTCGGCAGTGTTCGACTCGGCGCTGGCCCCCACCGTAATCACGTTCGGAATAACCGACCCGTCGATGAATCGAGGAGCGGGGTAATTGGCTGCGGTGTCGATGTCTTTTCCATCGTTACCGGCGGCATGAATCATCAAAACACCTTTCGAAAGGGCATATCGTTCGGCATCTTCAACGGTTTTGCGCTGGGGCGAGTAATCTTTACCGAAGCTCATGTTGATGATTTTCGCACCGTTATCAACCGCGTACCGAATGGCATTGGCTACATCTTTATCGCGCTCATCGCCGTCTGGAACGGCACGAACACCCATAATCTGAACCGCATCGGCAATCCCCATTATACCCAGGTTGTTGGTACGGTCGGCACCAATAATACCGGCAACGTGCGTACCGTGGTCAGGACGGGGGCCAGCAATATCAGGGTTACCATAATCGCGCTGGTTCATATCGTCCGGATTGTCACCCACAATCGTCCGGCTGTTAAAATCAGGGTTGTAGTTGTACTCGGCGCGTGACTTGAGTTGGTCATTGTATTTTTCCAACTCACCCATTACAACATCGGTATTCGGGGCATTCTGCTGGCGCAGCAACCGGAGTATTCCCATCACAGGCCGTTTCAGGGATACATCGGTCAGTGTATCAGCCGCCTTACTCAAGGTAGTTGTATCCAGTTTGGATACATTAAGGGCTTTTTTCAGCGTGGCAACAGCTTCTGAATACTGTTTATAAAACTGGCTGATTCCCTGATACTCTGTTTTGTATTTGGTCTGGTTTTTTTCAACCTCCGCTTTTGTCTTTACGTACAGATCGTATTCTTTCTGCTGATCGGGCTTCAGGGCTTTCCGGTCTTTCCCTTCATATTTTGGCTTTAGCTGGGCATAAAGACGCGTGACTTCGGCGGTTTCAAAATCGACATTACGCCCATCTTTGCCGCCGATAAAATTCCAGCCGTGAATGTCGTCCACGTAACCATTTTTATCGTCGTCTTTTCCATTTCCGGCAATTTCTTTAGGATTCACCCACAACACACGACGCAAATCTTCGTGTGTTGTATCAATTCCACCATCAATAACGGCAACGATAACGGGGGTTGGTTTACGACCGTTGAGGAGCTCGCGGTAAGTGCGCTCAACACTGATACCGGCAGTATTATCGGTTTTATCACGCAGATACCACTGCGTTTCCTGCGCCGACGCTGCTACAGAAAGCAGACAGACCGACGCGCTGATAAGGAGTTTCTTCATGAATTATGAACAAAAAATATTCACAAATTACGAAGAAACTGCCTTATGTTTTGCTTAAAATTTGTTAAATGACCTTTAGGGTTTGCTCGCGTGGCTATTCTGGTAGTGCTGCCGTAATAAATCTTCACCCCAGTCATTGGTCAAATCCCGAACTACTGTATGTATGTGGTTGGCATTCGTTTGGGTGTTGTCATACTCAATTAGAATGGTAGGGCCATGAATCCGATAATACCAGCCTTTACCATCGCCCAACTCAGGCGTAAGGTCGCCAGCCCAGGCAAAGTGCAGGTTATCTAATCCGGCTTTTGTTAACTTATCCATTTGTTGCTTTGCCAGCGTAATCCGATAATTAGTTAAGTAGGCCTGTAGCAAATTCATGAACAGCTTCCGTTGATCGGGTGTCAGTTCAGACACCATCAGCCCGTCCATTTTGTCAAGCGAGGCAACCCGTTTGTTGCTGGTCACAATATCGGGATAAGCCACAGGAGCAATTACCGCTTTCTTCCGTTGCTCTTCACTGAGCGATTTCAATAACGTAAAAGCCTGCTCGGTTTCCTGTTTCAATATAGATCTTCCTTTCTGGGGCAGGTCGTTTACGCGGGGGTCAGACATCCGCTTGTCGGCCATTTTGGTATCGTACTGTAACACACCAGGATTACTTCCAAAAAACGTTGGTGTCTGCGCAATCACCTTACCGGTTAGCGACATGAACTGCAAAGACAGATGGTGGCCCTCAATACGCCAGCTCCAGGGAGTTTTGGCATCCGGCTCGCCGAAAATAGTAAACGAATAATTTTCCGGATCACGATAAACATCATTCGGCGGCCGGTTGTCAATGACACGAAGTACGTTTTCCATGTCTATAATGGACGTTGCCTTATCGTACCCCTGCTGGCTGAGCCCTGTCTTAAGCATTGCCATGGCAGCCTGACATTGTTCCGGGCTCATCTGCTTCAGGGGTAAGCCTTTACGCTCGCGCGGAACAAAATGCCAGTTAAAGCGCTCATTATCGTCGAACGGAAAGGTTGCCTGTTTTCGCTGATCGGCAGAGAGCAAGGTTACGAATGCCGTTGCCGCATCGAGCATTTCATCTTTAACGCGCTGTTGGGCTGGCGTAGTTTTAGGCGATGGGGCTACCTGCTGAGCCACTGCTTGTCCTGCAATCAGGCAGCAGAAAAGGAACCGTTTCATAGGGAAACATTTTAATATCTGCTTTACAAAGCTGCATCCCTAAAACATATACTTATCAAGTTGTAACTACCGTTCAATCAATTGCTTTCAACGATTAGCGTTCCTTTTGGTAACAACCGTAGCTCTTTCGCAGTTTACAGTCTAACTCACTGTCAACGTTAAGAATATGTCAACTCGGCCACCCAATGATAGCCTAGGTCCACTCGATCACCTGGCGCTACGCTACCTGCGCCAGTCCCTCGATACACCCCACCCAGCCGACGAGCCATACGTACTGAACCCTGTTGAAAGTCGTGTTATTCGTCGAACGAAGATCGTTACCCTAACCATGGCTTCTTTGCTAGGGATAATGGGTGTTTTATTGTTATATGGCCCTCAGTATATGTGGCCCTATTTCTTCACCAACACTACATTTCGACTTTTTGGTAATGTCTTCGACCTACCATTGGTCACCATTCTGTACGGCTTGCTTTTAGTGTATCTGGAAGTGTATTTGCTGGTTGCACTCAACCTGCGGGGGGTTAAAATGATCATGCACGTTTGTCAGTTTCCAAACGCTCACGATGCACAGTACGAACGACACCTGCAGGCATTAGCCAACGCTGCGCTCGAAAAGAAGAATAGAGGTGTTATGCGTTTTGGTATTAACCCTTATTTAAATATGCCCCGCTGGGGTCTTACCCTATTTTTTCTGCTAAATATGGCTAAAGCAGCGCTCAGCAACGTTGCCTTGAAATTTATTCTGAAACGCTTTTTAGGCCGTTACGCTCTGCGGCAGGTAACGGAGTTGGCTGGAATGCCTATTTACGCGTTCTGGAATGCGTGGGCATCCTGGCATGTACTTCATGAAGCCCAGGTTCGGGTAATGGCCCCCACCACTATTCGCGAGTTCGTGCATGAGTTGCACGAAGAATGGGGAAAAAATGATGAATTTAGCCCGCTGATTCTGGAAGCTCTGCAATACGTCGCTATTTTAAAACGACAATACAATTATGCTCACTTCCTTCTCACCGAAACCCTCGTCGATCGATTCGCTCTAAAAGCGCATCCTTCAATAACGGGAAATTTTCTGGAACAAGTAGCAAAAGCACCCGCTTCAGTACAACGTAGTTTAGAAAGACTGGTAGTTTTTGGCGTACTGGTAGATGGAAAGCTATCATTTCTCGAAAAACGGCGGCTTAGCGAATTGCGTAAGCGTGGTTTTCTATCTTATTCAGCCGAGGAAATTAAGCGTATTGGCGATGATTATAATATGGGCCGTGGTCTCTGGGTATAACCAAGTTTAAGGCCTGAAGATATCAGAACCGAATAGTTTCTGTATTCTCCAGGCCTTAAATTACCTACATTGTTTTCCCAGCATCGAAAATATCTTCCTGATCGGGCATAATCGGACTGGCAAATACATCGGCCCCATTAATTGTGCGCCTTATGGGTTCAGCATTTGGACTTTGCCTATGATGCTGGTATGCTTTGCCGGATGAGTAATGGCATACAAATGACTTACGGGTAAGTTCCGGATTCCCAATCTCCGCGCCCCCATGCGCAAGGGCAGCATGCCATATTAATACGTCTCCTTTCTTAATAAGGAGTGTTTTTTTCTCCAGCCCAGCCTTTTGGCAGGTTTCGTCCAGGTACGTTGCAAAATCGCCTGGATTTAACGTCGATTTGTCGTTAAAGAAAATGCCATTCCCAAAGTTAAACTTATCTATTTTATGCGAACCGGGGTAGTAAAACAAGGGACCGGAATCAGCATGTACATCTTCTAATGGTATCCAAGCAGCCGCCAGGTGACTTGGGATTTCAGAAACGACGTAGGCAAAATCCTGGTGCGTTGCCTGCTGGCTACCATATTTAAAAAGCAGGCTTTGCATACCGATTACTTTATCATCGAATATCGCGCTTAAGAAAGACACAATGTTCTGGTGAAGCATCAGTTTTTTGCCGATTACCGAGTTATCGTGAAAATCATTGAACTTAATGTATGGCCCATTTAAAATAGATTTGGGAATGTTCTTAATTGGCTGAACAGGGCTATTCTGATAACTGGGCAAATCAACGCGCACCAGCGTCTGGTATTTCTCGTGGTTTTCAATCAATTCCTCTGCTTCCAGCCATAGCTGATCGAGCCATTCTGTTTGAAGCGCTTGCTCCAGAATTACGTAGCCGTTCTCACGCCAGAATTTCATTTTCTCGGCTAAATCGTAGGATAGGTCTTTGTGCCCCGGATTCTGTCTAACGAACGCGTCTACATCGGCATCGTCTTTATCGATCCAGGGTAGTGTGCTATACTCAAACTTCGTGAGTGGTTTAGGTTGCGTCACAGGCGCAATAACACGCTTGACAACGGATTTTAACTGAGCTATGAAAGTAGTCATCGGTAGGTACGAAATTTTGGGCGTCAAATTAGCTAATAGTAACTAACACCACAAACAGTATACATTATTCTAACAAATTAAGCGCACTCAGTTATCTGGATGGTACCAGAACCTGCTCCTGTTTAACAGTGTCGTCCTTCCGGACACGAACTTCATTAATCCGCTTGTCGTCTGCCGCTACGATCTGAAACGTAAAGTTTGCATAAATCACTTCTTCGCCCGATTTAGGCAACCGGTTGAATAGTTCAAGCAACAATCCGCCCAGCGATTCACTCTCTCCCTGCACCGCTTCGAAAGTAGTGGCATCCACGTTCAATACTCGGCATACATCGGTAAGCGGCATTTTACCTTCGAATACCACTGTGTGTTCGTCTTCCCGACGATAACCCAGCGGTGTCTCATCATCGAACTCGTCGTTAATGTCGCCAAAAATTTCTTCGATTATATCTTCGAGCGTCACCAGACCGCGCGTCCCTCCGTATTCATCAACGACAATCGCCATGTGAACGCGCTTCTTCTGGAAGTCCTGCAACAGGTCGTCAACTTTCTTATTTTCAGGAATGAAAAACGCGGGCCTTAGCAATGACAGCCAATGAAAAGAATCATCTTCATGAATGTGGGTCAGTAAGTCTTTGATGTAGAGAATACCTTCAATCTGGTCGAGCGACTCCTTATAAACGGGCACTCTAGAATAACCTGATAGATTAATCTGCTCCATCAGTTCGCTAAACGTCAGATCATCTTCCACGGCTGAAATATCCAGCCTGGCCCGCATCACCTGCCGTGCGGTTAGGTTACTGAAGTTAACAATTCCCTTAAGAATCTCCTTTTCCTCAACGGTCGCGTTGGTGCCCGTCAACTCGACCGCCTGACTTAGTTCTTCGACGGACAGCTTGTATCCTTTACGCTCAATCCGTTTGTCAACCTGATTGCTCAAATTAACCAGCACCATAGCCAATGGACGAAAGACCATCAAACCAATTTGGGCCAGCGATGCCGTTTTTCGGGCAACTGTAAGGTTGTTTTGACTGGCGTATACTTTCGGGACTATTTCACCAAAAAGTACAATAGCAATTGTAGTCACCAGAGTAACAACAGGCAATATCCAATTTTCTGCCCGAGACGTTTGGGAAAATTGCCAGGTCAGGTAAGTAACAATGACGACGATCGCAATATTCAGCAAATTATTGAAGATAACCAGTGAGGCCAGAAGTCGTTTGGGCCGTTCGAGAAGGGTGGCAATACGACGATCGGCAACCTGTGCGCTATCGCGACATTGGGCGCGATCATCGGGCGACAGCGAGAAGAAAGCAGCTTCCGAGGCTGATACCAAACCAGCCAGTGTAAGCAGCAATAAGATTAAGGCCGTGTAGGGGCCGTATAAATCAAAATAGGTGCCCCAGCCGTCTGTGGCCAGGAGCACCTGTCGAGGAAGAGGATCACTAAGGTCCATGTATATCAAATCTCGTTCAACAATTGAGCGCTACGTAGATTAGAACGGTAAGTCGTCATCACCACTGTTGCTCTCAAACGGTACTGGTTCAGGCTCTCGGCGGGCCGGAGCTGCCTGTTGACGGGGAGCCGCCTGGGGTGCAGGTTGCTGACGCGAAGCGGATTGTGCCGGAGCCGCCTGCTGGCGCGGAGCTTCATAAGCAGGTTCCTCTGAGCGCCCTTCATTAGGGCTTCCCAGAAGCTGCATGGTATTAGCCCGTACCCGCAGGGAAGTCCGCTCTTTCCCTTCTTTATCCGTCCATAATTCAGTTCGCAGGCGACCTTCAACGTAGACGGAATTTCCTTTCTTTAAATATTTTTCGGCAACTTTAGCCTGTTCATTCCATAATTCAACCCGGAACCATTCGGTTTGCTCTACTTTCTCGCCGTTTCGGTTTGTATATTTTTCGGTTGTTGCCACATTAAACGTCGCGACAACAGCACCACCGTCCAGATAACGTACTTCAGGATCGGCCCCTAAATTGCCGATGATTGTCATCTTATTAAGACTTGCCATGCTCTTGGTTTTGTTGGTTATCTACGAAAATGGGTAGTGTTAAAGAAGATTAAAGATACTGAAATATACCGGCTTATGCAAACTGTTTCGCCAAATAGTTTGTAATCAATACGGGCTTAGGTAGTATACTTATCTCATCCATTGAATACCACTGTAAATCAATCGGCAAACTGCCTACTACCTTTTCCGGCAACTCAATCAGAAAAAACGTAGCCCGTATTCGCTGATGGGACAGTAGCTGTACAGCTTCAACTGGCGCATCGAGCAGCCTCCCCGTGTTTACTAAACTACTGATGGGTTCGGCTAAAGGTATATCTCGCAACGCAGTTTTGGGTTCATCGGTTTCCACCAAATGAAAATCATACAGGTTTTGCCAGATGTCACGATCCACTCGTTCGTGAAGTGCCAGACGTCCGTTCTGCCGAAAAACCAGATAACTGAAGAATCTTTCCCGCACCGGAGCCTTTTTTGATTTAACGGGTAATTGATGCTGACGACCAGTTAAATAGGCAACACATTGTTGCTGAACAGGGCACAGTAAACAGTCGGGTGCAACGGGTGTGCAATGGATCGCCCCAAACTCCATAATAGCCTGATTATAGGTAGCCGGGTCTACTGACGCCTGAATGAGCCGCATGGCTAGCGTGGCAAACGTTTTTTTTGCCGTTGTTGTAGTAATGTCTTCTGTGATGCCAAACACCCTGGACAGCACCCGGTACACGTTTCCATCAACAACAGGTACACGCTCTCCAAAGGCAAAAGAAGCAATAGCAGCGGCTGTATAAGCGCCTATCCCCTTCATTTTCAACAAGTCCTGATACGTATCCGGAAACTTACCGGCCAATTTCTCCGTTATGTGGCGGGCAGTCTGGTGAAGATTCCGAGCCCGTGAGTAATAACCTAGTCCCTGCCAGAGACGAAGTAGTTCACGTTCATCGGCAGTAGCCATATCCGAGATGGTCGGGTAGGCTGCCACAAAGCGTTCATAATACGGCCTACCCTGGGCCACACGGGTTTGCTGGAGTATAATTTCAGACAACCAGATGTAATAAGGATTAACCGTATGACGCCAGGGAAGGTCACGTTTGTGGATTGTGTACCACTGCTCAAGTGTTGGAGCAAAAGTGGTTTCGATGTCGTTAGAGTCTGATTGCCAATCCAAAATAAACAGGAAAAATAAGACGTTACCTTATAAAAACGGAAGCACAGGGTTTTATAATTTATGGGAAACCCCTACCTTTGTGCTCCCATTTTTGAGAGCCCAATTTTCAACAATACAGTAAACGTTAAAGTTTAAGAAGTCGTGACGAAAGCAGATGTAATTGCCGAGATCTCCGATAAGACCGGAATTGACAAGGCAGAAGTGACCAACACACTGGAAACTTTTTTTTCAGTAGTTAAAGACTCGCTGGCCGAGGGAGAGAACATTTACGTGAGAGGGTTCGGCAGCTTCATCAATAAGAAAAGAGCTAAGAAAGTAGCCCGGAATATCTCGAAAAACACCGCTATGGTAATTGACGAGCACTTCATTCCGAGCTTTAAGCCCGCCAAAGTATTTGTTGAGCAGGTGAAAACCAGCGACAAAGCTAAAGTAGCAGCTGAGTAATCAATTAACGAAACCAGAGCAAGTCTGGGCGTTTGCATCATGACGACTTTACCCAATGAATAAATCTGTGTTGTTTGTTATCGTACTGGCTTCGGCCCTGACGGCCGGGTTGTATTCCCTGCCGAAAGTGGTTGTGCGTAATGACAATAAGCAGCTTAGTGCATCCAGCGAGGGAGGTCATGCGACGCAAACGCCCACAGTTGCGCAGTCGGGTGCCGATTCGCTTAACGTTACAGGAAAAGAAAATGGAGCCGATGCCTCGGTAATCCATGAGAAGCCCATATCGCCGGAGCAACAAAAGCGCTTACGAACACTGGAAACTGAGTTTGCTTCGGCAGGCCCAACCCAGAAAGAACCTATTGGAGAGAAACTGATTGCCCTTTTTCGTGACCTGACCCGCTACGACAGCGCGGCCCATTATGCGGGATTAGTGGCAATGGCGCAACCCAATGAGCGGAACTTGCTACGTGCAGGCGACGAACACTTCGAAGCGTATACCTTTGCGGTAGATGATAAAAAAACCGCTCTCTTAGGCCAGAAAACCCGGGAGTTTTATCAGCAGGCGCTGGCCAAAAACCCGAATCTGCTGTCGGCTAAGGCTAACATGGCTATGACCTATGTTAATACGGATACGCCCATGCAGGGAATAATGCTGCTGCGTGAAGTATTGAAACAGGACCCGGCAAATGAACTGGCTCTGTTCAATTTGGGCTTGTTATCCATGCGGTCAAATCAGTACGAACGGGCTATAGAGCGATTCCGGCAGAT
Organism: Spirosoma fluviale; assembly: GCF_900230225.1. Lineage (GTDB taxonomy): Bacteria > Bacteroidota > Bacteroidia > Cytophagales > Spirosomataceae > Spirosoma > Spirosoma fluviale. The sequence continues at coordinate 197,396 of NZ_OCNH01000002.1, read as the reverse complement.
TCTGGTGAATAACCCTACCAGTCGGAAAGCACAGTTTTATCTGGGTATCAGTTTAGCAGAAGCCGGTCAGAAAGCAGAAGCAAAACAGGTATTGGCTCAGGTGAAAAAGCAGGAGAAAGACCCGCAAATATTAGCGGCTGTTCAAGAGTACGAAGAGCGGCTTTCGAAATGAATAATGTAGTATCTATACTAGTATTCATTCTACATCATTCATTGATTTTAAGGGCCTGATCGGGTGATCGGTCGACATGTATTTTCAACCATTAAACACTGTTTAACTATGCCTTGCGGTAAGAAACGGAAACGGCACAAAATTGCCACACACAAGCGGAAAAAACGGCTCAGAAAAAACCGGCACAAGAAAAAATAGTTTGTAGTTTGTGGTTTGTAGTTTAAACGCTGTGCAATAGCCTTATAGCCAATGCATTAACTAACTTCAACTGAAAACTGCAAACTACAAACTTATTATAGAAGCCTCGGCCGGTCTGTAAAGTCCGAACGTGGCTTCTTTCTTTTTATATTGCCATTCTAACCGTACATTCATCTTGTGAGTAATGAATTAGTTATCAGTTCGACTCAGAAAGGTGATCGGATTGCGCTCTTGCAGAACAAGAGATTGCTGGAGTATCACGAAGAAGAGTTAGACAGCAGCTTTACCGTTGGCGATCTATACTTAGGAACAGTCAAGAAACTATCTTCAGGCCTCAACGCTGCTTTTGTGGACGTTGGGCATGAGAAAGATGGCTTTTTGCATTATCAGGACTTGGGACCGAATATCAATTCGCTCAACAAGCTTGTAAAAGACGTAATCGCCAAGCGCGTCACAACCGGGCGGCTCAACCAAAATCAGTTGGAGCCGGTTATCGATAAGATTGGGAAAATCGATAAGGTACTGACAAAGAACGCTCCCATTCTGGTTCAGATAGTCAAAGAACCTATCTCGACCAAAGGTCCCCGCCTTTCCTGCGACATTTCTATTGCCGGGCGTTATCTAGTCCTGGTGCCCTTTTCGGATGGGGTTAACCTATCAAAAAAAATTACCGACCGTGCTGAGCGTTCAAGGCTCATGCGGCTGATGTCGTCGCTTAAGCCTAAAAACTTTGGTGTAATTGTTCGTACCGTTGCGCAGGATAAAGACGTTGAAGAACTCGACCGGGATCTGCAACATTCCCTGGCTAAATGGGATCAGGCAATTAAATCGCTTTCAGAAGCGAAACCTCGTGACAGGATTTTGGGCGAAATGAACCGGGCTTCGTCTATTTTACGTGATATGCTCAATGAATCATTTGAGAGCATTACCGTTGATACCCGTGAATCGTTCGACGAAATCAGGGATTACATTCATACCATTGCCCCGGATAAGGAGAAAATCGTTAAACTCCATACCGGCAAGACCAAGGTTTTTGAGGCATTGGGTCTGGAAAAACAACTCAAATCGTTGTTTGGTCGTTCCGTTAGTTTACCCGGTGGTGGCTATCTGATTATTGAACACACCGAAGCATTGCACGTAATTGACGTCAATAGCGGTAATAAATCAAACTCAGAAGAAGACCAGGAAGCAACTGCCATTAGCGTAAATCGCGAAGCTGCTAAAGAAATAGCCCGTCAGCTTCGATTGCGCGATATGGGTGGTATTATCGTCATTGATTTCATTGACATGAAGAAAGCAGAGAACAAGAAACTTCTGCAAGACATCATGCGCGATGAAATGAAGCCGGAGCGTTCGAAGTTTACCATTCTTCCGCTAACGAAGTTTGGCCTGATGCAGATAACGAGACAGCGGGTTAGGCCAGAAATGAACATCGTCACTCGAGAGGTCTGCCCAACCTGCGGGGGTACCGGTACTATTCAAGCCAGCGTTCTGGTAACCGATGTTATTGAAAACAACCTCGATTACATGCTAACCAAGCAAAACGAACGTGGCATTTCTATTTCAATGAACCCCTTTTTATATGCTTACTATACCAAAGGTATCTATTCAAAGCAGATGCAGTGGTACGTAAAGTACAAAACGTGGGTTAAAATCGTTAAGGACACCTCTTTAGGTATTGTTAACTTTAAGTTTTTCAATAAGTCAGGAGATGAAATAGAAGTTAGTAATAATGCCTAATTGTATAGTAAAATTTTACCATACCGTTTAAAAATTAACCCCCAAACCAGTTAACTGGTTTGGGGGTTAATTTTTAAACGTAAGCTTATATCAGCAAAGGACTTCCAGATCTAACAACTCGCCGAACACCTCCTGTCCAACTATATCCTGTACAGACTCTACTTTATGCAAGTTCAAGAGGAGGTCTCGTAAATCTTCGGTTATTTCATACGTCTGGTAATTCTGTCTATCGAAGAGGATAGGTGCCTGCTGAAGATCACATAGCGAGTATCGTTCTTCGTTAAAAATTGGTTGGCATCCAGCCCCTCTGAAAAGCCTATTTTCTATCTTTTCAGGTTCTAAAAATAGATGGATGTAATTCCACCCTTCCCATTGTTCGGGATATTTGTTCAAAAAAGGCCAGAATGCATCATACAATTGTTGCATAGCTTCCTGGCAATATATCTCCCGGTCACTTTGAACAATTGGCCGAATCGACTTTAAAAAATGTAACGTGTTCATACGATCGGCACCTCGATAACTGACAACAGGTACGATGGGAACTCCTGTTGCATGAGATAGATAGCCAACCCCTTTACGGGTTAAAATGTGTCGTTGTCCAAACCGTACAGATAGAAATTGTGCTTCTTCTCCAGCTTCAGGAAAGGTTTCCGGACTGCCATCTACATAAACAATAAGTGAACGACCGGCTTTTAGCTCCCGAAGAACGGTTAACCCTGCAGCCGGACTACCGGCCTCAACGACTCGAAATACATTCGTCAAACCATGCTTTTTACGTAATCCTGCTATATGTTCTGCCATGCCATCGCCCTGACTTCGGTTCATATTGCTACCTACGAGCAGTACACAATCGACTCCCTGCCGGAAAAGTACGCTCGTGAGTAAGCGATAAGACCCGAGATGGTAGGTACAATAAATGCGAGGGCCTTCTGCTTTACTCCCTACCTTCTGCCTGCCACGTAGTTTTACCAGATCGCCAGCACTCAAAAACTGCTGGTCGAAGGTCGTGAAAACTTGCTGTAACAATAGGTCCCTGAACATGGTTGCATGTTTCTGTCGGGGAATTGTCGGCAAAATATTTTCAACTGTGGCGGAGAACGTGGTGAATTTCATGAGGTAGCCTTGCTCTTTGGCAAGGTCTACCTTTTCGAAGTGTTCTCGGCAATAATCAAGTTCTTGTTTGTAAAGTTGCTTTGCTGTTAGCATGGCATATACAGATTAGCGGGTGGCCACTATTTTACCACTTGGCCCCAAATCCCATTCGCTGCAGCAACGGGGAGTGTCGCCAAGGAATTTGAGAACGTTAGCTGATTCGGCCTTAGCAATTGAGTTAGAGATTGCTTTTACAACTTGGGCTGGTTTGATAGCGAATTGCTTTTTCATGATGATTATTGATTGGCTTGTGTTTGTAGTTCCTTTTTGTTGATACAAAGCTACCGGCTTAATCAAGGGTCATCAATGGTGAAAAATGTCCGAATTAGCGCTTGGAATTAGTTAATTATTACCACTATCTTAGTAGGAGTTTTGAATAAGGAGACAGCATGAAGGAAATTCAATTAACGCGGGGCTTCCTAAGAAAACCAATCAATGGCGTATTGATTTTGCTGAGCATCGTATTACTGATCGAAGCTCTATCCTGGTCTATTGGGTATAACATAAAGGCATACAAAGTGCAGGAAGCCGGTGGCTATTTGCATTATGTAAGCCTGTTACTGCGCTCGTTTTTTATTCCTGAGCTGGTTACTCTTTTTATTACCATAACCCTTGTTAATCTCTTCCATCGTTGGCTCAACCTGAGGAGTATTGAAAATGACTGGCGGTCTATTGGAAATTACCAGCTACAGTTCCTGCCAGTTTTGTTGATCGCTTTCTGGATTTTTAACCCAGTTACCCAAACCACACGTTATCTCCTGGTATTTTTTCCTGATTATTCACTAAGTGGTTATTGGGAGAAGTATATAGTCGATACGTTTCGATGGAAGGTCTACTTTATCTATTTGTTTCCAATTCTCCTGGTGGGATATATAGCCCTTAACATATCTCTGCTCCAGGATTATCTGAAACAGCGTCGTGAAGCCCTTGAAGCAGCCGAGGCCGAAGCGGCCAAAGTAGCTCAGGAAGCACTGGCGTTGTCAGCCACTTTTTCACCTAAACAAGTTGTTCCATCCCCATACTTGTCTTATTTAAAAGGAAAAAATTCAATTGGTGAATTAGATTTCCCGGTTAACGATGTTTATTACTTTACTATTGAGGAGCGATTTTATTACGCTGAGTTAGCCAAAGGGCGATATTTGATCAGTAAGACACTAAATGACCTTGAAGCGGAACTAGACCCCACTCAGTTCTTTCGTATCAAACGTGATTATATTGTTAACCGGCAGGCGGTATTAAATTACGCTTACTGGGAAAATGGCAAGTACATCGTCAGACTCAACACCCTTGAGGGACACGATATAATTGTTCCCCGAGCCCGAATGCAGGAGTTCAGAGAGTGGCTTCAAAACAATCAGCGTCCCCTTTCCAGCAAAGACCCTTTAGAAACTACATTTACAGATAGTTTTTGACAGCAATACTGTACTTTGGTAACTGGCGACAACTGTTTAGTTCTAGTTTTTTTGCGATGTGTGCTTTATGATTTACAGCTGTTCGATAGCTGATGTTTAATTTCTCGGCAATCTCACTGGCTGTACTACCATTAGCAATCATTCGTAAGACTTCACGTTCCCGTTGCGTTAATCGGCTGAGTTCATCACGCGTTCTATCAGAAATTACTTCCAAACCGAAGTTTTTGAGTAAGTTCATAAAGCCATTGCTGTAGTAGCACCCCCCGTTACTCACTGTTTGAAAACACCGATACAATTCATCCAATCCATCTGTAGCGTACAAAAAGCCGAAGAACCCAATCTTCATGGCATTGGCTACTACTTTCAGGTCCGGATGGCGGGTATATAAAATAAATTTAGTCTGCTGATTCGACTCCTGCATCTGCTCAACGATATCGAAGCTACGCTGCCCTGAAATCTCTGATTCCAGAATAACGCATTGGGGGCGCTTAACCCGAATTTGCTGGAGTGTATCCTCCATCTCCACAGCGCGGCCTACCACGTTGTAGCCTTGCTCTTTTAAAAGCTGACTCAGTACTTCACAATTAAACTGTTCTGATTGCGCAACGAGAATAGAAAAGTCTCGTCGGCGAATCGCGAATTTTTTAGTGATCTCCTCATCACTGACGAATTGGTTCATGACATTCTTCACGTATAGATGGATCAATGTAACACAGTTGCATACTATTCTGTAACACTCAATGTTTGAAATCACCATTTTCCCGGACGAAATCAACCAATTAGATAAAACTATTTGGGTGATTTCGTCCGGGAAAATGGTGATTTCACGCATAACGGCTTGCTTTCAGCATAAAGTCAGGTCTACTTTTGGTTATCCAATTGCAAAAAACATATTTGACCATCGGGCGATGAATCAGGAAGAATCAGCAATATCGTTTGGCTACGAAGCCTCAGAAGAGGAGATCCAGAAAGTCATTTTGGCGTGGGCACAGGCAACGGAAGCATTTCATTATCGCTTCGCTAAATTGGATCGAATCATTACTACATTACAGGCAATGGGCCGTCGGCATACACCAGCAAACCGGGCTCGCTTAAATCGACTCATCGAACTACGTCAGCACATGGGCGATGTTATGATGACTTTACTACTGGATATGTCCGGTTCAAAACCAGGTAAGTCGGCTCAACTGTCAAAGTCAGGCCAACTCCACTCCCACGCTAGTTTGCTGGATGAATTGAATCGGAAAATTGATGCCGAGTTACTTGGTGTCTCTACAGTAGCTCAAGCTTAGTGTTCACCCCTCCCTATTGATAAAGGTTGGCTCCGCTTTATAAGTCGGGGCCTTTTTTTATGACCATTATCCCGAAATAACAGTTCCGAGCAGGCTCGATATTTCGATATCTATCCGTTTAAAATGCATAAACTCGGTTAATAACTGATCGGCTTCTTCCGGAGATTTGTTACCCGACTCCCGGAGCAGTTGTTGCAAGGTAGCCATACGTTGTTCGGCCAGTAGTTTTTTAATACGTAGAATGTTCCGGTAAGCGGCATCGGCCAAAATCCCAACCTCCTCTTCTGACGGAACGAAGATTTCGTGCTTTAGCCACCCTTCACTGATCTCGTAGCGTGGTGTAGTTAAGTGAATTGCCTGATTTTGTATTTCGGCACCGCGCGGCCATTCTGATGCCTCAGAACGACGATTTAAAAAATTACTGGCGGTCAGGATATCCCCACGTGAGTACGCTTCCCTGAAGAGCGTTAAAATAAGGTCATAAGGAGACGTTTGAAAATCAATATCATGCAGTTCACTCAGCACGTATTGGCACAGCGTTATACCTGGCTCCAGTTCGCGTACGCCGTAGTTAATCAGCAACCGTACACATTCCTCCTCCTGATAAGATAACGGTGCTCTGACGCCTTTTGTGCGCTCGTCCGTGAAGAATTTACCCGGTGCAACAGCTTCAGCCGGAAAATCCATATCGGGGTGCTCGGGAGTAAAGCCATCCAGCAACGAATTTATGTCATCGAGAGAAGGCTCACCCGAGGGTACTGATCCGGGGCTCATTGCTGGCTTTCGGCCAGATGAATCGCCTGTTCGCTGCTGGCGCTCGGAATCCTTTTTGCTTTGATCGTGCTGCTTCCGTAGCAGTCGGTTTATCTCGGATATGACCGATTGTTCGCTGACGTGAAAGACCTGCGCTACTCGTTGAGACAGCGTCTGGCGTTTAAGCGCATCCGGAATCTTGGTAATACTCACACAAACATCAGAGATACCTTCAGCCCGTTTAAGTGGATTGTCGCCTGCTTCCGTGAGCCACCGACTGGCTTTGAAGTCGATAAAATCCTGAGAATGCTCCCGAATGTAGGCCTTAAAGGCATCGGCACCAATTTTATGCACGTAACTATCTGGATCTTCCCCATCGGGTAAGAGCAAAAGTTTAAGGTTTAATCCTTCCTCCAGCACCATATCCAGCCCGCGCAGAGCCGCTTTGATACCAGCCGCATCTCCATCGTATAAAATAGTAACGTTCGGTGTGAAGCGGGAAATCAGACGAATTTGGTCGGTTGTCAGTGAGGTTCCCGACGAAGCGACCACGTTTCTAATACCAGCCTGGTGAAGCGAGATCACATCCGTATAGCCTTCTGTCAGGTAACAGACATCCTCCTGCCGAATAGCCTGTTTTGCCTGATAAATACCATACAGAACCTGGCTTTTGTGATAAACCGTCGTTTCCGGCGAGTTAAGGTATTTTGGTTGGTTCTTATCGGTTTTCAGAATCCTCGCCCCAAAGGCAATCACCCGCCCCGACACGTTATGGATCGGGAACATAACTCGCCCTCTGAAGCGGTCAAACACTTTATTATCGCCCCCGGTCGCACCCTCCTTTACTAGAATAAGACCCGCTTTCTCAAGCAAATCCCGGCTATAGCCACGGCGTAACCCTTCTTTCAGCAGCGCATCCCACTGGTCAAGTGTATAGCCCAGTTCAAAGGCATCCATGGTAGGGTTTGTAAAGCCACGCTCCCGGAAATAACTCAGACCAATGCTTTTCCCTTCGTCGGTTGTTTTGAGCGTTTCCTGAAAAAACGTTTTGGCAAAATTTAGAACGATCAACAGACTTTCACGTTCGTTTTGCCGCAGCAGGTCTTCAGGAGTCTGCTCCTGTTCTTCAATTTCAATACCGTACTTCTTGGCCAGATAGCGTAAGGCTTCGCCGTACCCGATATTTTCAATATCCATGATGAAACGAACGGAGTCCCCCGCTTTCCCACAACCAAAGCATTTGTAGATCTGCCGCGTTGGGTTAACGTTGAATGACGGCGTTTTCTCATTATGAAATGGGCAGCAGGCAATGTAGTTGCTACCCCGTTTCTTAAGCGACACGAAATCATTTATTACCTCCAGAATGTCGGCTGATTGGCGAATTCGTTCGACGGTTTCTTCAGGGATACGCATTGAATAAATATGGATTAGTCTATTAATCAAAGGTACGTCGAAAGTTAAGTTTTCGTCTACGTGGCTCACCGGGATAAGTCAGCGTACTAAGCTATCTGGCAACATTTTTGCTAATTTCTGATTGAGACTCAGACTCATATTATTTGGTAGTACATCTTATGCCGTAAGAATTTATGATTTCTTCTTTCTACTCTTCCCAAAGCAGGGACTTTTATTACCCAATCGCACTTAAAAATAACCAGTGGGGTCTACTGCTCAGCCTGATAGTCTTACTTCTATTACAGTCCTGCCGGGTACAGCCAACAGACCCGGAACCCTTGATGCCACTAGGCAAAACGGCCGATTTATATACGGGTGACGTAGCCACACAATGGGCGGCTCTGCAACTGAAACTGACGAAAACAACCGCCGGATTTACCCCTCCAGTGGCCGCCAGAGCCTATGGTTACGCTGGTCTAACTCTTTATGAAGCAGTCGTGCCAGGCGTCACAATCCGGAGATCACTCGTGGGCCAGCTTCAGGGACTTACTGCGTTACCACAAGCAGAATCAGGTAAAGTTTACAACTGGGCGTTAAGTGCTAACGCGGCCGAAGCAACCATTCTCCGAAACCTTTATCCAACAACAAGTGCGGCCAACAAGACCACTCTGGATTCTTTGGAAACAGCACTACAAGCAGCATTTAAAGACACCGACGAAACAGTTAACCAACGTTCAATTGAGTTTGGAAAGAAAATTGCTAGCGCAATTTTCGACTGGTCCAAGTCCGACGGGGGCGACGCTGGCTATGGCCGAAACTTTCCTGCCAGCTACAGTGTGCCAACAGGTGCCGGTCTTTGGCAGCCTACCGAAAATGGGCAGAAGATACCCATGCAACCTTATTGGGGTCAAAACAGAACGTTCGTGAAAGCCAATAATGAGCTGCCCATGCCTAAACCCCTTCCGTACTCAACAGATACAAAATCGGCAACCTTTGGCCAGTACATGGATGTCTATAACAAGTCAAAAAGCCTGACCCAGACCGAAAAAGAAATTGCTGTCTGGTGGGCTGATAACCCGGCTGAAACGTTTACCCCTCCCGGTCACTCATACAACATTGCCCGGATTGCCGCATTAGCTGACAAAGCTAATCTCGCGAAAGCGGTTGAAACTTTTGCACGCACAGGAATTGCCGTTGCCGATGCCTTTACACTCTGCTGGCGTTGTAAGTACACCTACAATAACATGCGTCCTTACACGTACGTTAGACTGGCTATCGACCCAAACTGGATTCCCTTCTGGCCAGCGCCACCTTTTCCCGGCTATCCATCCGGGCACGCCACTCAGTCGTCATCGGCAGCTACTGTGTTAACGGCTTTGTATGGGGAAAACTTTGCGTTTGTTGATAATTCGCACGTTAGCCGCGTAAAAGATGCCACCCGGAATGTTGAGTTTAAGGCGCGGTCATTTACCTCGTTTACGCAGGCAGCTCAGGAATCGGCCGATTCTCGTTTCTATGGAAATATCCATACAAAACAGGACAACGAGACAGGCTTGACAGAAGGCAAGAAAATTGGGGCCAATGTGAATGCACTGGCCTGGCAAAAGTAAATGGCTCTAAAGTGAAGTGGGTGTAGTAAGTGAAAGGGTTATAGGCTATAACCTGCTTTCACTTACTACACCCACTTCACCTTATAACTAAAACCTAGTAGGCTCTTACCAATTTCCCTTCCATGAAGTTAACAAAAGCCTTGTTAACAACATTATTGCCACCCGGAGTTGGGTAGTCGCCGGTAAAGTACCAGTCGCCGGAATGATTCGGACAGGCTTTGTGAAGATTTTCGACAGTTTGATAAATAACGGCAACTTCAGCCTTCAGATCGGCAGGCGTAACGATTTCTGCTACTTTACGAGACAATTCATCGTGCGTAAATGGCTCAAAAATGGCCTTAACGTAATTTTGCTTGCTGGCATTACCCGATTCAATAGCGGCCACACACTGGCCATACACTTCCTCCAGCAAATCCTCCTGTCCACGGTCTCGAAGTAGCTCAAGTGCCGCCCGGAAACCAATGAACTCTTTGAACTTCGACATATCAATGCCGTAGCAATCAGGAAAGCGAATCTGAGGAGCTGAGGAAACAATGATGATTTTCTTAGGCCCGAGTCGATCCAGCATCCGCAGAATACTTTTCTCGAGAGTGGTGCCCCGAACAATAGAGTCGTCGACCACAACCACATTATCCTTGCCTTTCTTGATCACCTCGAAAGTCGTATCGTACACATGCGATACCATATCGTCCCGCTGCGAGTCGTCGGCAATAAAGGTGCGTAGCTTTACATCTTTGGCAACCAGTTTTTCAATCCGTGGCCGGAATGAAAGCACCCGATCCAGCTCCTCTTCGAAAAGAATACCGTCCATGATGGCTTTCTTACGTTGTTTGGCCAGATAATCCTCCAGTCCTTCCACCATGCCAAAAAAAGCGGTTTCGGCAGTGTTCGGTATGTAGGAGAAGACTGTGTTTTCGAGGTCGTAATCTATCTCTTCGAGAATCTGCGGAATAAGCAGTTTTCCCAGCGTTTTGCGTTCGTTATAAATATCGGGATCGGTAGCCCGCGAGAAGTAGATTCGCTCAAAACTGCATGACTTCTTCTCAATGGGTTTTACGAACTCCTGCTCCATGTACTCGCCGTACTTATCGACGATGAGCGCATGACCGGGTTTTACTTCCTGTATAGCACTATAATCAACGTTGAAAGCCGTTTTGATAGCCGGTTTTTCGGACGCGACTACAACAACTTCGTCATCAGCATAGTAATAGGCGGGACGAATGCCGGCCGGATCGCGGGCTACGAATGCCGCCCCGGAGCCAGTCATTCCAACCATAGCGTAGCCACCGTCAAAATCACGGCAGGAACGGTGCAGAACACGCTGTAAATCGATGTTATCTTCAATAATATCCGACAGATCAGGGTTTTCGTAAATGCCCTTGAACCGTTCGAATACGCGTTGGTTTTCTTCATCCAGGAAGTGACCAATTTTTTCCATCACCGTTACGGTGTCAACCTTATCCTTCGGATGCTGGCCCAGCGAAACGAGCTTATTGAACAGTTCTTCAACATTCGTCATGTTGAAGTTACCCGCCACGACCAGATTCCGGCTTCGCCAGTTGCTTTGCCGGAGCATGGGATGGCAATTTTCGATCTCGTTAGCTCCGTGTGTACCGTAGCGGAGGTGACCCATCCAGACTTCGCCCGTGAAGGCGATATTCTCCTGAAGCCATTTAGCGTCTTTGGCTTTGTCCTTGTTGCCTTTAAGCGCCTTACGAAATTTCTTGTTAACCTTCTCGAAGATGTCCGTTACGGGTCGTTGATCGACGGAGCGGTAGCGGCTAATATAGCGGTGCCCGGCGGGTACATCAAGTTTGATGTTGGCAATGCCGGCACCGTCCTGGCCACGGTTGACCTGCTTTTCCATTAGCAGGTAGAGTTTGTTAGCGCCGTAGAGCGCTGTACCGTACTTGTCAATGTAATATTGGTACGGTTTGCGCAGCCGGATAAGGGCAATACCGCACTCATGTTTGATGGCGTCGCTCATGAGGGAGTTTGTCGATGCACGTTGATTTGGTAATATTGAGGTAACGGCTCAGCTTTGGCAATGGTTCGGCAGAGCCCTAAACAAAAGTAGTCAAAAAAGGCAGGCTATTCGTCGCCGGGTGCCTTCGTTTTTGTCGCCCAGCCGCACAGTAATCGAAATATAATAACCGATGAAATAGTGCCAACCATTGAACCCACGAAAACATCCTCGACAAAATGCTGGAACAGATAAACCCGCGAATATCCCGCCAGAAGGCCTAAAAGCAACCAAACCCAGCCTCTTTTCTTATTTTCATCCAGAAACGCCATCAGGCTAAACAGAGCAAAGGCCGTAATGGTGTGGCCCGATGGAAAGCTGTTATAGCTGAAGATATCAAGGCCTTCGATGAGGTGATATTGAAAGCTGGAATGTTCAAAATATTTTAGAGGACGGGGCGAACCCTTAAAAACAACCTTCTTTAAAAACTCGGAGGTTAGGGACGACAGCGCAAAACTGGCAAAGGCCATTAACCCAATGCGCCTGTTTAAAAAAACGAGAAGCAGACAAACCGCAGCAAAAAATACGCCATCGCCCAAGTACGTGATGTACGGAAAAAGGGCGTCGGCCGCCGGGCTATTGCGCGTATTAACCCATTGCATCAGTTGCTCCTGAGAATAAATCAGTTGCAGAACACCAAATAGCAGCAGCAGGAAAGCATAGGGAAGAAAAAAGAGCCTGTTTTTACACAAAAAATTAATTACCATTAGCAGCACAAGTCGGTTTAATGAGAAGGAGCGGCTTTTTCGACCGTAATGCCCACACTCATGATGTTGAGCAACGGGTCTTGACGCATGTACTGTTTCAATTGCATGGTGTATTTACCGGGTTTCGGAAAACGGTAATTGCGCTTCATCAGGAACTTATGGTCGAAGAGATCGCCCAGACCATCGCCATTGGGTTTTCCCGTTTTAGGGTCCATCAGGATTAACTCATCCAGACGGGATTCCAGTTCTTTACCACTCGCATCGCGCAGGTAGCGGGTCAGGTAAAGATTGTAATAGCTGTAGGACAGGCTGTTGCGGAGGTTGTAATAAATGTTGTAAGGAACCGATGTATCGGTGATTTCGAAGGTAAACGAAGGTGCATTTTTGATGTACCACTTTCCATCCTCAATATCGGTGTATTCTTTATAAACTGCGTTTGTATCGCAGCTGCCGACCAGTAACGCCACGAGTAATACCAATCCCAATTGTTTCATAGACCTACCTCAAAATAGTACACAAATCTACAACGGGGCGGCTGGCTTTTCAAACGCCAAAAAACTACTTACTTAGTTTGCAAACGATAAAAATAGTTCTAGCTTTGTTATATGGAAAAGTTAACAGCTAAAGAAGAAGAAGTGATGCAGGTGCTCTGGAAGATGGAGCAAGGGTATGTAAAAGACATGGTACCTCAGTTTACGAACCCGCCCCTGCACTACAATACGGTGTCCACTATTGTGCGTAACCTCGAAGAAAAGGGGTACATCGGCCATAAAGCGTATGGCAATACCCATGAGTACTACCCAATCATCAGCAAAGAAGCCTACCAGAACCGATTTGTACTGAAAAAAGTAGTCGACGAATACTTTGATAACTCATACAAAAACCTGGTAAGCTACTTTGCGCAGAATGAAAAGATTTCGGCCGATGAACTCCGGGAAATACTGGCGATGATTGAGAAGAAATAAAGAAAATGGAAACCCTACGCTACGTCGTGTTGGTCAATGGTTTACTGGCCGTTGTGAGTGTTGCCTTCTATCTACTGCTCCGGCGGGAAACCTTTTTTAGTGCCAATCGACTGGCTTTGTGGCTGGGTCTGGCCAGCGCGGTTATCCTCCCACTGATCGACCTTCCCGACTGGCGTCCGCAGCCGGTTCGCTCGGCTATGCAGCGTACGGCTCAGGTTATTGTACCCAAAGTACTTTCTGAGCCGTACGCACCTTTCCCCGACGTAACGATTACCTTTCCCAACCTGAAGACTTATCGGGCTTTTCAGGCACAACAGCAGCGATTTGTCTGGTCATGGCAAAACGGGCTGATTCTGTTTTATTTTCTTGGCGTCCTGTTGCTGCTTATGCGGTTCGTTAGTCAGTTATTATCTCTCCGAAAACTTATCCGGAAATCTATACAGGAACCTTATACCGACTTTACCCTGGTACAAGGTGCCAACATTCCGTCCCCTTTCTCCTTTTTTAGTTGGGTATTTGTTAATCCGGGCCAGCACACACCCGACGAATTAGATCAGATTCTGCGACACGAACGGGTTCATGTGCGCGAACGGCATAGCTTCGATATGATCGGGGCCGAGCTTGTCTGTATCATCTTCTGGTACAATCCGGCGGCTTATCTGTTCCGAAAATTGCTTCAGCAGACGCTTGAGTTCAGCGCCGACCGAGCTGTACTGGCGGAGGGAGTCGATGCGAAACTGTATCAATATAATTTATTGAAAGTGAGTTTGGCCGGTGGGCAATCGGCTATTACAAACCATTTCAACAGGTCGCAACTCAAATCCCGGATTAGTATGCTCAACCGATCTAAATCTACCCAATTAAGCTGGCTCAAATACCCTGTTCTTATACTGGCGGCCTTAACTGTAGCTTCTGCTTTTGCGCGGCCCCAGCTAAAAGAATTGACAAAACACATAGCTAAACCAGTTTCGGATGTTCTGCCGAGGGTAAAACAGTCATCAAAAGCACTCGTACACGCTGCTATAATAACTACGACTAAGCTGAGCGTTGAAAAAAACCGACAGATGGAGGCAGATGCTCTGGCTAATGTGACAGCTAGTTCTGAGAAACCTCTATCAGCTTCAAATTCGATTCAGGCTACTTTGAAAAACGACCTGATAAAATCAACTATCCAGGAACCGACAGATCATGAAAGTGAGATACTAACCGATGCACAAGCTGATGATAAAAAAATGGAGAGCTTGGTATTGGAAGGACAACGGAAATATGGCTATCTAGGAATTGGCTTCCGACGATTTGATAAAGAAGAAGTCAAAAAGCAGGCTACCCCCAAGAGTCATTTATCAATCAATGCCGATAGTTCATTATCTGTAGACAATGCGGTCGACTTTGTAAAACTTTTCATTAATAACCAGCCGGCTACGCCTGAGACTATCCGGCAATGGAAGATAAATCAGCTTTATACAGTTGTTTCAATCTTGGGGTACGATTCAGCTACGAACAAACGTTCGGGAATAACATATTTGCTTTTTTATGTTGATAAGCCTAATAAATAAACTGCCTGTATGTATTCCTTCACCAACCAGTTCAGCGGTCCGACTTTGCGCCAGCGGGTTGGCATGATCAATAGCCAACCCTCGGGGCCGTGGGCATGGTGGCGCTATGCCCTTTGGATCGTGCTGATGGGCGGCATGATATTGGCGTGCCAGCACAAAGTTCGGGAACAGGTTCATATACCGGGTCAGGCGCTGAGCAAAAAAACGCTGGCGGCTACCAGTCCAACGCGGGCGCTCGTTGTTGAACTGGAAGATAAAAAGACATGGTACCGTCACTTGGCTCTGTTTCAGACTAAAATCGGTACGGAGGTGGTGCGCAGCCAACCAATTATCTTACAGCTTAAAGATGACCGTTTTTTGCTGCCTGATGATTATAAGTACGAATCGGCAATCTACATCGACGGGCAAGAAGCATCCGTTGAAGCTCTGGAAAAGCTCTCGCCGGAGTTCGTGAGCGAATTGTTTATCATGCACCAGTGGGAAAACATGGCTTATGCCGATAATCAGGCGAAGCCGTATCAGATTCTGATCCAAACCAGTCCCTCACCTGTTGTTTTTAACGTCTACCGCAAACAGTTTTTCACCTTGCTACAGGCAGCCGCTTTGTCGAAGCATCCGTTAGGAGAGACCTTTTCA
The DNA here is from genome assembly GCF_900230225.1 of Spirosoma fluviale. Lineage (GTDB taxonomy): Bacteria > Bacteroidota > Bacteroidia > Cytophagales > Spirosomataceae > Spirosoma > Spirosoma fluviale. The sequence goes on along the minus strand of NZ_OCNH01000002.1, from coordinate 181,788 downwards.
TTCAATATGAACCAACTGCTCGAAGCCACCTTTTTCCACAACAAAAATGCCCTTGTTGAACGAACTAAAGATGAGCATTTGCGGATCTATGATGAATATAAGACTACGGTGGAGGTCTTTATCAACAACCTGCCTGTTACACCAGCCGATGTAAAGACCGTTCATGTTCGGGAGGTAGCCCGGCTTTACACAAAAGAACGGCCCTATTACGAGTGGTTCCGTGCCGACTCTCCCTCTCCACGTTTTGAACTACACATTGAAACGACGCCCAAGCGCGCCAAACGTGACAGTAGCTACTACGTTTTCAGCCCGTTTTATACCGGTGATTTTTAGAAACAATAAACCCCGACTTTGCAGGCCGGGGTTTAATAGTTAATTGACTTTACCGTTCTGGGCCGGTCTTGGCGCACCGCCCTCCGGTCCTCTCGACTTCTTCTTTTTCTTTTTGGTCGGTGTCCGAGTCGTGTACTTGGCGTCAAGCTTTTGTAGATCGCTATTAAGAGTTGCCGCCGTAGTCGGCTCCTTCTCTCCAATGGGAGTCAACACCTCGAACGACTCAGGGATAACGCCCTTTTTGTTCAGTTCAACGATTTCCAGTACCCGGATAATCGGCAATGGATGCCAGGTACTTTCGGCGCTGTAGCCAAACCACATGAGCTTTCGAAAAATATCGGTCTTCTGCAGGTAAGCGCGTCCTTTTTGGGTTTCCAGCGGTTTTTCAATCGTTGGAATATCCCGAAGCGCATCCATGTACGTATCCAGTTCGTAGTTCAGGCAGCACTTCAACCGACCGCACTGGCCCGATAACTTAGCCGGATTCAGCGACAGATTCTGGTAGCGGGCTGCTGAGGTAGCGATGTTTTTGAAATCGGTTAGCCAGGTCGAGCAGCAAAGTTCGCGCCCGCAGGAGCCAATACCCCCCAAACGACCCGCTTCCTGACGGAGGCTGATCTGCCGCATTTCAATACGCGCCTTGAACTCACCGGCCAGCATCTTGATCAATTCACGGAAATCGACCCGCTCTTCAGACGAATAATAGAATGTCGCTTTCGTATTATCGGACTGAAATTCAACGTCCGACAATTTCATATTCAGTTTTAGCTCGCGGGCAATTTCGCGGGAGCGGTACAAAGCGGGTAAATCCCGCAGAACGGCCTGTTCGTGCCGTTCCATATCTTTTGGCGTAGCGATCCGATGAATAACTTTGGTGTCGTCATTGATTTTAACGGCCCGTTTTTTCACCTGTAACCGAACCAGTTCCCCCTGAAGGGACACCGCGCCGATGTGAAAGCCCGATTGCATTTCGACCACCACATAATCGCCCGTAGTTAAATCGAGCAGGTGAACATTCCGGTAATATTCTTTCCGTCCACCCTTAAATTTAACCTCAACTACATCGTATCGTTGGCCCGGCATGGCGATGTCACTCAACCAGTCGAACGAATTCAGTTTATTGCAGCCTCCAGTGCTACACCCTCCGCTACCGCATCCTTTAGTGGCTGTTTTCTCGCCATCAGATGCGCCACGTTGGGTTCCACACCCGCCGGTTGCACAAGATTTGCAGGACATGTATATATATAATTTACGACCTGCGAATTACTATGTACGATGGCAATAGTGCCTGAATCATACCGTTTTATTCGCAAATCAGTTAGTCGGAGTACCGAATCAGGTCGAGCCCGATGTCTTTACGGTACTGTTTTCCGTCAAATTGTACTATCCGGGCCGCTTCCTGCGACTTCCTGACAGCGTTTTCAAGCGAATTGGCCTGGGCGGTAATCGCCAGCACCCGTCCACCATTGGTCAACACGTGACCGTTTTTTTCCAGCGTTCCTGCATGAAACGCCATTACATCTTCTAAACGTTCTAAATCCGAAATGATTTTACCGGTTACATAATCACCGGGATACCCACCCGATACCAGCATGGTTGTTACGGCCGTTTGTGGCGATACCTGAACGGTAAGTTTGTCCAGTTCACCGGTGGCCGTAGCTTGCATCAGTTCGGCAAAATCACTTTGAATTCGGGGTAACACGACTTCCGTTTCAGGGTCGCCCATGCGTGCATTGTACTCGATCACGTAGGGCTCTCCGTTTACTTTCATCAAACCAACGAAGATAAAGCCTTGATAATTAATACCTTCCTGCTGTAACCCAGCCAGCGTTGGCTTCACGACTTTATCTTCTACCTTTTGTAAAAAGGATTTACTCGCAAAAACTACCGGCGATACAGCGCCCATACCACCTGTATTGGGTCCGGTATCTCCCTCGCCAATGCGTTTGTAGTCCTTGGCTTCAGGTAAAATTTTATAATTAACGCCATCGGTCAGCACAAAAACCGACAGCTCAATGCCTCGCAGAAACTGCTCCACAACGACTTTACTGCCCGCTGCTCCGAACTTTTGCCCATCGAGCATATCCCGCATTGCCGTTTGAGCTTCCGCTACTGTTTCGGCAATGATAACGCCCTTCCCGGCCGCCAGTCCATCGGCTTTAATAACAATAGGGAGTGCATGTTTTTCCAGGTAATTAAGTCCTTCCTGAAGTGTATCGACTGTAAAAGTTTGTGAAGCGGCCGTTGGTATGCCATACCGAAGCATGAATTGCTTGGAAAAGTCTTTACTGCCTTCCAGTTGGGCGCCCTGTGCATCAGGGCCAACAATACCAAGGCTGACTAAATCGGGTTGTTTGCGCAAAAAGTCAACAATACCCTTTACCAGCGGCTCCTCGGGGCCAACGATCAACAGGTTGATTTCTTTATCCCGAATGGCCTGAGCAACGGCCGGAAAATCATTGTAGCTTATTGGCAGATTTGTAGCCACCTGTGCTGTTCCGGCATTACCCGGCGCTACAAATAATGTATCACATAATGGACTCTGCGCTAGTTTCCAGGCAAAAGCATGTTCTCGCCCCCCCGATCCAAGTATTAGTATATTCATAAATAATGATGAATGATAAATAATAAATGATGAATAATGAATTAGGTTACCCTGATCATCATTCATCATTTATTATTTATCATTTAGTTAGCTACTTCCGACAGGAACTTGATGCGCATCAGGCGCAGATCTTGTTCGGTGAAATCATCTCCTCCGAATTCACGCAAGGCTACGGCGATGTTATCGCTCTCAGCCTGCATGAAGTATTCGTAGATCTCCTCCTGGCGGTCTTTGTCCATTACCTGATTGATGTAGTAATCGAGGTTTAGCCGAGTACCTGAGTAACAGATGTGTTCAATCTCTTCCATCAGGTCTTCCATACTCAGTGACTTCGACTCCGCGATTTCATCTAAGTCGACTTTCCGGTCGATCTGCTGAATAATAAAAATTTTGACTTTCGACTTGTTGACGGTCGACTTGATAACTACGTCTTTAGCCGTCTCAATGTCATTATCTTCAACGTATTTGGTGATAAGGTCGATAAACTGTTTACCAAACTTCTGCACCTTACCCATACCTACGCCGTTGATCTGGGCCATTTCCTCACGCGTGGTGGGGTATGTGGTAGCCATCTCTTCCATGGATGTCTCCTGGAAAATAACGTAAGGAGGCAGGTTTTTCTCTTTGGCAAGCCGTTTCCGCAGCGCCTTTAACAGGCCCAGCAGTTCTTCGTCATAGGCAATTCCACCCGACGATGGTGCCGAGTCTTTGTCCTCTTCTTCCTTTAAATCGGCACCCTGTTGCTCATAATCATGATCTTTTGTGAGCGTAACCGGGTAAGGATCTTCAATATAATTCAGACCACGCTGTGTCAATTTCAGAATACCGTAGTTATCAACATCCTTTTCGAGGTAGCCGTAAATGGTAATCTGCTTGATAACGGAGCACCAGAAGTTACAATCTCCATTAAATTCAAGTCCTTTACCATATACAGCAAGCCGGTCGTGTTCGTAGCTGGTCACATACTGATTGCTGGTAGCCGTTAACACATCGGCTAGGTGAGCGACATCGAAACGCTGATCCGTTTGAAGAACGGTCTGAAGAGCCAAGACAACCTCGTGCTGGGCTTTAAACTTCTCCGGCGATTTCAGACAGTTGTCGCAGAAACCGCAGTCTTTATCCATGAACTCGCCAAAGTAGCCCAATAACTGCCGCCGACGGCAAACCCCAAGGTTGGCATACGAAACCATTTCGGTGAGCAGGTGCTTGGCGTTGTCGCGCTCTGTAACGGGCTTGTCTTTGTTGAATTTTTCAAGCTTCACAATATCATCGAAGCTGTAAAACATCAGGCAGTTACCTTCCAGACCATCACGACCCGCCCGGCCGGTTTCCTGATAATAGCCTTCGAGGGATTTGGGCGCATCGTAGTGAATCACGAACCGGACATCCGGCTTATCGATACCCATACCAAAGGCAATCGTGGCGCAAATAACATCCACGTCTTCGTTTAGGAAGGCGTCCTGGTTATTCATCCGGGTTACCGGGTCCAGACCAGCATGGTAGGGTAATGCCTTTACATCATTTACCCGGAGCAGTTCGGCAATTTCTTCGACCGTTTTACGGCTCAGGCAGTAAATGATTCCCGATTTGCCTTTGTTCTGCTTGATGTATTTGATGAGTTGCTTTTTGGCATCAACCTTCGGCCTTATCTCGTAATATAAGTTTTTCCGATTAAAGGATGTCTTGTAAAGGTTGGCATCCTCCATCTGCAGGTTTTTCTGAATGTCCTGCTGCACTTTAGGCGTAGCGGTTGCCGTGAGTGCAATGACGGGTAAGTTGCCAATGTTATCGACTATTCCCCGGATTTTTCGATACTCCGGGCGGAAGTCGTGCCCCCATTCCGAAATACAATGGGCTTCATCAATAGCGACAAATGAGATGTTCGCTTTCTTCAGAAAATCCAAGTTTTCTTCCTTCGTCAATGACTCAGGCGCAATGTAAAGCAACTTGAGAGTGCCGTTGAGCGTATCCTTTTTTACCTTGTTCATCTCCGCTTTTGAGAGCGTCGAATTCAGGAATTGCGCGTTGATACCAAAGGCGTTTAACTGGTCAACCTGATTCTTCATCAACGCAATCAGGGGCGAAATGACGACGGCAGTACCCTCACTTACAATGGCGGGCAGTTGATAGCAAAGAGACTTACCCGCACCAGTGGGCATAATAACAAATGTATTCCGCCCTGCCAGAATACTATATATAATAGCTTCCTGTTCGCCCCGAAACTGGCTATACCCGAAAATTTCCTTTAGCCGCTCTCTAAGAGTTGAATGGACCGACTGATCAACCTGCATCATTCTACAAATCGTACAAAAGTTACTTTACTCTATGCGCTTGCTGTATCTTTGCTATATAAAGTTAGCGAATATACACTGCAAACCATTCCTTATTATCAAAACTGACGTTGAAAGTAATAAAAAATCCTAAGACTATTGCCCGTTCGGTTTTGCTGGCCGAGGCTGACGCAATCCGTAAAGCTGTTGACTTACTGGATGAGCAATTCAATGAAACGGTCGAAACGATCCTTAATTCGTCGGGCCGTCTGGTTGTAACCGGTGTTGGAAAAAGCGCACTGGTAGGGCAGAAAATAGTAGCCACAATGAATTCAACAGGCACTCCGTCTCTGTTTATGCACGCTGCCGATGCCATCCATGGTGACCTGGGTATGATCCAGACCAACGATGTTGTTTTGTTGATCTCGAAGAGCGGAAACACGGCCGAAATTAAGGTCTTAATTCCCTTATTAAAGCGTACAGGGGTGCGTCTGATTGCGCTGGTTAGTGCCCGCGACTCGTATCTGGCCAGGCATGCAGATCATGTTCTTCACGCGTATGCGGAAGTGGAAGCTGATCCGCTCAATTTAGCCCCCACAACGAGCACGACGGTTGCGTTGGCCATAGGTGATGCCCTCGCAGTTAGTTTATTAGAAGTCCGTGGTTTTACACGACAGGACTTTGCCCGTTACCACCCCGGTGGTTCACTGGGAAAGCGGCTGTATTTGAAAGTTGCTGATATTTTTCCACACAACACCTGTCCTAGGGTTCTACCGGATACCCCACTCAGAGAGGTTATCTTTATGATTTCCGCCAATAGACTGGGGGCAACAGCAGTTGTTGATCAAAATGGTGTCCTTGCAGGCATCGTTACCGATGGCGATATACGCCGAACGGCCTATGATCATACCTCATTCTGGGAGCTTTGCGCTCAGGACGTCATGACGACCCAACCTGTGTGCGTAGGTCCTGATGAATATGCCGTTGTGGCGCTACAATTAATGCAGGAAAAAGATATTTCTCAGCTAGTTGTTGCCGACAATACACAAGTTCTTGGATTCATTCATCTGCACGATCTGTTGCGCGAAGGACTTATTTAATTTTATCAATATTTCATTATCCTATTCCAGTATTCTGGATAAATAATCCCACCTTATCCCAATTCAAAGGGAAATAAGGTGGGATTATTTGCGTTTTGTTGAAGATAAAATCCCGATTGTTAAACAAAATCCACACTTTTGATTCCACAGAATGGGGGAAATATTCCACACTCCACAACTGGTAAGCACTCTATATTATCGCAGCAACTTAATTTTAACCTAATACAACGAACTGACTAACAATTACTTACCATAAGGAGAGTACAGCTTTTAAGGTGAAAGTAGAAGACTGGTCGCCTTTTTGTCTAAATGCTAGTACAATCGATTCAACAGAAAAACTTATAACAGCCATGACCGCTCTCGAATTTACTAACCATATTGGCAAAGTGTCTAAATCGTTACGTCCATTTGCTCTTCGTTTAACTAAGGATGTTGAAGATGCAAATGACCTGTTACAAGATACCTTATTGAAAGCATTTACGAATCGCGACAAATACACAGACGGTACAAATTTGAAAGCTTGGCTCTATACAATCATGAAGAATACGTTCATCACCAACTACCAACGGATGGTGCGCAAGAACACATTCATCGATACGACTGATAATCTTCATTACATTAACTCGATTGAGAGCAGCACCGATAATCTGGCTTACTCTTCTTTCGCTCAAGACGATATTAACCGTGCCGTAAATGGTTTGGAAGACACATACAAGACTCCATTTATGATGCACTTTCGTGGCTTCAAGTACCACGAGATAGCGGCAAAACTCAACATTCCTATTGGAACCGTGAAAAACAGAATTCACATTGCCCGTAAGGAGTTAAAGGGACAACTAAAAGTTTACGCCTATTTTAATGCCTAGATGAGACTTTTTCGAAAGTCCACCGTCTAAGGTTCATTGATTGAGTAGTTTTTGGTTAAAAAGAGGAAGGTTCGAAAAGTTGGGTAGGTTTCTACCCAACTTTTTTTCGTTTTTAAGGATTTCACCAACAAGCACTTATACCATACATATCTGTTTTCTTCTGTTATCTATACATTTCTATATCTACAGTAATAGTACTTAACCAAAACAGTTAACCGAACTATATAACTCCATTTATACTTTTCCAGACAGGTATTTTGTAGAAATTTTAGGCCATTTAGCTTGAACAAAATTCTTCATCAATTACTTTTCCACTTTTTAACCATCATTCTTGTACTAATGCCCAAGCGAGTTCTTGTTATAGGAGCCGGATTTGCCGGGCTGGCTGCTGCAACCAGTCTAGCCGATAAAGGTTACGATGTTACCATTCTTGAGAAAAACTCTGTACCTGGTGGACGCGCACGCGTGTTTGAAGCCGAAGGATTCACTTTCGATATGGGTCCAAGCTGGTATTGGATGCCAGACGTTTTCGATACCTATTTCGCCCGTTTTGGCAAGAAGACAAGTGACTATTACAACCTTGTTAGGCTCGATCCTTCCTATAAAGTTGTTTTTGGACCCGATGAATCAGTAGACCTCCCGGCCGGACTGGATAATCTGGAAGCCTTGTTTGAAGGAATCGAACCGGGCAGTGGTAAGAGGCTACAACAGTTCTTAAAGCAGGCCTCTTATAAATACGAGGTTGGCATGAACAAGTTCGTCTGGAAACCAAGCCGGTCAGTAACGGAGTTTCTAAGCCTGAAACTGTTGTTCGATGTTACGCGACTTGATGTATTTCAGTCATTTGCGTCGCACGCCCGTAAGTTCTTCACCCACCCTCGTTTACTGGAAATTGTTGAGTTTCCAGTTCTGTTTCTGGGAGCTACGCCCGAAAACACCCCTGCCATGTATAGCCTGATGAACTATGCCGAGATGGCCCTGGGAACCTGGTATCCGATGGGTGGCATGCACGAAATCGTAAAAGGCATGGTCCGGCTGGCCGAAGAGAAAGGAGTTAAGATTCTGCTGAACCAGACCGTACAAAAGATTGATGTGGAGAAAAAGAATGCCCAGCGTGTAGTCACCACAGACGGTATTTTCGAAACCGATGTGGTCGTTGCCGGTGCCGATTATAACCACGTTGAAACAAGCCTTCTCGACGAAACAAACCGGAACTATGACGATGCGTACTGGAAAAGTCGCGTAATGGCACCCTCTTCCTTGCTGTTCTACCTGGGTGTTAACAAGCGCCTGCCACGGTTGCTGCACCACAATTTATTCTTTGACGAAGACTTTAAAATTCACGCACAGGAAATCTACGAGGCTCCACGCTGGCCATCCAAACCCTTGTTTTATGCATCGGCCCCGTCGAAAACAGATCCCAGCGTTGCCCCCGAAGGGTACGAGAACCTGTTTCTGTTAATTCCCGTAGCTCCGGACTTAACCGATGACAATGCGACTCGTGAACACTATTATAACTTGATCATGAATCGGCTCGAAGCTTATGTGGGTGAGGATATTCGCAGCCATGTTGTCTTTAAACGTAGTTACGCACATAATGATTTTAAACAGGACTACAACGCATTTCGGGGTAATGCATATGGGTTGGCAAACACCTTACGGCAAACGGCAATTTTAAAGCCGTCCCTAAAGAACAAACACGTTGATAACTTATTTTACACTGGCCAACTGACCGTACCTGGCCCCGGCGTCCCGCCTTCGCTCATATCAGGGCTGGTTGTGGCCGACGAAGTCGCTAAAGAGTTTAATTAGTTGCTTCCATAAAGTACGATTCCGTAAGTCGTCAATCATTTTTCGATGCACCAATTTTCTTTCTAACCCTAAATAATACTATACGCTTAATTTTTATGATGGCATTGTTCAATAAAACGGCACTGGAGTGCAGTAAACTCATTACTGAGCAGTACAGTACGTCGTTTACGTTAGGCATTAAAACGCTTGACCGTAAATTCCACTTACCTATCTATGCCATCTATGGATTTGTGCGATATGCCGATGAAATTGTGGACACGTTCCATGATTATGACAAAAAGACGCTCCTGCTGCGCTTTAAACATGATACTTATCAGGCCATTGAGGAAGGAATCAGTCTGAATCCCATATTACAATCCTTTCAACTCGTGGTCAATGAGTACAAAATCGATCACGAGTTGATTGAAGCTTTTCTGAAGAGTATGGAGATGGATCTATACTACCAGGATTATGATGCCAAAGGCTATAAAGAATACATTTACGGTTCTGCGGAGGTTGTTGGCCTTATGTGCCTGCGGGTATTCTGCGAAGGTGACCTGGCTGAGTTTGATCGCCTTCGGGGAGCGGCTTGTAAACTGGGGTCCGCTTTTCAGAAAGTGAACTTCCTGCGCGATCTAAAAAGTGATTTTGTTGATCGGGGGCGTACCTATTTCCCCGGCGTCGATTTTAAAGACTTCGGTCTCGATGCCAAGAAACTCATTGAAGCCGATATTCAGAAAGACTTCGATGAAGCCTACATCGGCATTATGAATTTGCCACGAGGGGCCAGAATGGGCGTTTATCTGGCGTATATCTACTACCAAACCCTGTTCAATAAAATCAAGCAACTGTCAGCTTCCCGCATTCAACGGGAGCGGGTTCGAGTACCTAATCCACAAAAATTTGCCCTGCTTGCGCAAACCTATGTCAAGTATCGGCTCAACGTCCTTTAACTGTTCTGGTACGGCTTCCCAACGTATCTGATACTCCTTTTCCAACGAACTTAGCTGCTAGCCCCTGTTTTATTTCTCCCTATCTTTGTCTAAAATTTTTAATTTCTGCCAATGATAGCCGAAGCGACCCTTTCGCCGGAGGTTCTGTCTCAATACGAAGCCGTTATTGGGCTGGAAGTACACTGCCAGTTGCTTACGCAAAGCAAAATATTCGCGTCTGATACCAACGCGTTCGGCGCTGAACCAAACACAAATATTAGTGTCATTACACTCGGGCATCCGGGTACGTTGCCTAAACTGAATCGTAAAGCCGTTGATTACGCTGTGCGGATGGGACTAGCCTGTGGCAGTACCATTACCCGGCATAATGTGTTTGCCCGTAAAAATTATTTTTACCCTGACCTGCCAAAAGGTTATCAGCTTTCGCAGGATAAAGGACCTATCTGCGTTGGCGGAGGTATTTTAGTCAAAGTGAAAGACCCTGTTACGGGGCAACCTTACCAGACAACCATCCAGGTTCACCACATTCACCTCGAAGAAGACGCCGGAAAATCTATTCACGATGGCGATCAATGGGCCACGCAGCTAGACTATAACCGGGCGGGTACGCCCCTCATTGAAATGGTGACCGATCCCTGCATTCGTACGGCCGATGAAGCGGGTCAATACCTGACGGAAGTTAGGCGGTTGGTTCGGTATCTGGACATCTGCGATGGCAACATGGAGGAGGGTTCGCTGCGTTGCGACGTAAATGTTTCCATTCGACCCAGGGGTGCAACGCATCTCGGCACGAAGGTTGAAGTAAAAAACTTGAATTCGATTCGGAATGTGATGCGGGCCGTAGATAGTGAATTTCTGCGGCAGGTTGAATTGACTGAATCGGGCGGACGCATTACACAGGAAACACGCACGTTTGATGCTGCCACTGGTCTTAGCCACGCCATGCGCGAGAAAGAAACGATGAATGATTACCGTTACTTTCCCGACCCCGACCTGACACCCGTTGTCATTTCGGATGCATGGCTAGCCGACATCCAGGCCCAAATGCCGGTACTTCCGGCCGAATTGTATCAGAAGTTCACGACAGTATATGGTCTGCCCGATTACGATGCCGCTTTGTTGACCGATGCTAAAGAACTGGCCGAGTATTACGAAGCCGTCTGTATGATGACCTCAAATTATAAGGCCGTGTCGAACTGGATTATGGGTCCGGTAAAAGGCCAGCTCAACGAAAAAACGCTTCGGGAACGGCAGTTTCCGGTCTCGGCAGAACGGCTGGCGGCTTTAATCAATCTGGTCGATGGAGGGGTCGTCAGTCAAACGGCTGCTCAGCAGGTGTTTACGTTGATGATTGACCAACCGGATTCAACGCCGGAAGACATTGCCAAAGCGAATGGATTAGTACAGAATCGCAATACCGACGCCCTCCAAACGTTGGTAGAGGAGGTACTGGCTGCCTGGCCCGACAAAGTAGAGCAATACCGAAAAGGCAAGAAAAACCTGTTGGGCCTGTTTGTTGGCGAGGTGATGAAAAAATCGAAAGGTTCGGCCGATCCAAAACTGGTAAATGAGTTATTAGCCAAGATATTATAGATACATGAAAAATCTATTGTTTAACGTAGCCAGTCTGGTAGCCTTTAGCCTTACGGTTAGTGCTCAGTCTACCAAGCCGTTTACCGTAACGGGTAAAGTCAACAAAGCAACCCCAGGCAGCTACGTCTATCTGGAAACTAATTCGCAGCCAACCCATAAGTTGGACTCCACAAAAATTGCGACCGGCAACACCTTTACTATAAACGGTAAGGTGGCCGACGGGGGCGAGGTATTTGTTCTGAATGTGGGTGGCGGACAAAAGATGGCGCTACTGGTAGAAGGGGGCGAAACGCTGAACGTGGTAGCTGATGGCTACCGCATGGATGCTAAAACCGGGCAGACGGGTCAGGCAACTGTTACAGGCTCCAAAAACATGGAGTATTATAATAAGCTCAATACGCTCCGCACCGATATGGAAGCGAAAGTAGCAACCTGGAACAAACAGGTGGCGGCTGCTACCGAGAAAAAGGACAATAAGCGCATTTCGCAGATTGAACAGGAGTACCAAACCGCCGAGCAGGATGTTGTCAACAAAGTAAAGGCTATGCTGCCCGAAATGGGAACCTCTCTAGTGTCTTTGTTTGCCCTGAACTTCATTAACATCGACACCGACTTTACCACGTATGAATCACTGGCGCAACGGTTCGAGAAAGAAAATCCGAACAGCCCGCACGCCAAGTCACTCATTGGCCGGGTTGCCCGGATCAAAGGCGTATCGGTAGGCGCACCCGCTCCCGAAATAGCGTTGAATGATACAACGGGTACCCCCGTGCCGCTGTCGTCTTTACGGGGTAAATATGTGCTGATCGACTTCTGGGCATCTTGGTGTGGGCCTTGCCGGGCTGAAAACCCCAATGTTGTCCGGATGTACAACAAGTTTAAGGACAAAGGCTTTGCCATCTACAGCGTTTCGCTGGACCAGGCGAAAGCCAACTGGACGAAAGCCATCCGGAACGATAACCTTACCTGGACCCACGTGTCGGATCTGAAATTCTGGCAGTCGGCAGCGGCCCAGCAATACGGCGTTCAGGCAATTCCGGCTACGTTTTTGCTTGATAAAGAAGGAAAAATTATTGCCAAGAACCTCCGGGGCGACGCACTGGAACAGAAATTGGAAGAAATTCTGAAAGGTGGGCAGTGAGTTAACCGCAAGTCGTTAGTTTTGTAAGGTCAGGTTTACGAACCTGACCTTTTTGTTTTGGTCAAGTGCCAAACGTATACTTCATCAACCCTGACGCATTCACCAATACAATTATTGACAAATGAAAATCGCTATCGTGGGTTGTGGCAATATGGGTATGGCGTTCGCCAAATCGTTTTTGCAGTACGATCTGGTAAAAAAAGAGAACCTACTTCTTATTGAAAAAAGTGCTGACCGTTCTGAAGCGCTCAAAAATGAAAAAGCCGGTGTTGTTGTTGATACCATTGGCCCACACGTTGGCGAAACGGATTTGATCATCCTGTCGGTTAAGCCACAGGACTTCAACAGTGTACACGAAGCCCTTCGGGAAGTAGTACAACCGCATCAGGTTATTCTGTCGATCATGGCAGGCATTCCGATCAATCAGATTCAGGAAAAATTAGGGCATCCGCTCGTTGTTCGGGCCATGCCTAACACGCCCGCCATGCTGGGCATGGGCATAACTGGTTTTACGGCGGCCAAAGAAGTGGATTTACCCAGTCTGCGTCGGGTCGAAAACCTGATCAACGCTACGGGCCGGTCTATTTTCCTGGAAGATGAGTCCATGCTCGATGCCGTTACGGCGCTCAGCGGTAGTGGTCCTGCTTATTTTTATTTCGTCGTAAAAGCAATGATCGACGCCGGGAAGCAAATGGGATTTGATGACTCTGTATCGGCTTTACTGGTCAAACAAACGATGCTGGGAGCCTATCACCTCATCAACACCGCCGATAAATCGCTGGACGAGCTAATTAAAGCCGTAGCCTCCAAAGGCGGCACCACCGAAGCAGCCCTGCGCGAATTTGAAAGCGGTGGGCTGGCTAATACTCTCGTAGCGGGCATTAAAGCCGCCCAAGTTCGGGCAACGGAGCTATCGAAAGAGTAATGTAATGCCGACCGCCGATACGTCGGACCGCCCGGTTGAGTGTGTTGAAGATACAACTCAATAGCACACCCAACCGGGCGGTCCGACGTATCGGCGGTCGGCATTACAAGCCCGTATAGCTAAACGGCGTTATAGCTCGCAACTCTCCTTTTATAGCATCTGACACGTTCAGTTCGTCAATAAACTCACGAATACCGTCGGCGGTGATTTTCTGATTTGTCCGCGTCAGAGCTTTCAGGGCTTCGTAGGGTTTCGGATACCCTTCGCGCCGGAGAATCGTCTGAATTCCCTCTGCAACGACGGCCCAGTTATCTTCCAGATCGGCCGCAATAGCCGCCGGATTCAGTTCAAGCTTATTGAGCCCTTTCAAGAGTGATTTAAGAGCAATGACTGAATGCGCGAACGGAACGCCAATACTCCGCAAAACGGTCGAATCGGTCAGGTCGCGCTGGAGACGGGAGATGGGAAGTTTACCGGACAAATGCTCGAACAGGGCATTAGCAATACCCAGATTCCCTTCCGAATTTTCGAAATCAATGGGATTCACTTTGTGCGGCATTGCCGACGAACCAACCTCCCCTTCTTTCAGCTTTTGCTTGAAGTAATTCATGGACACGTAGGTCCAGATGTCGCGGTCAAGGTCGATCAGGATGGTGTTTAGCCGCTTGAACGAGTCCAGCGTAGCGGCCAGCATATCGTAATGCTCGATCTGGGTCGTGAACTGACTGCGAACCATGCCCAGGCTTTCTACAAATTTATCGCCAAACAGTTTCCAGTCTTCGCCCGGATAGGCCACGACATGCGCGTTAAAATTACCTGTTGCGCCCCCAAATTTAGCAGCCGTCGGAATATCGGCCAGCAGGTGTAGCTGCTTTTCAATCCGCTCCACAAATACCAGCAGTTCTTTCCCCAAACGGGTTGGCGAAGCCGGTTGACCGTGCGTTCGGGCCAGCATGGGTACTTCTTTCCATGCCTCGGCCAACTCCTGCAATCGCATGAACACCTGCCGATACAATGGAACGATCTCGGTATCGAGTGCATCGCTCAAAAGCAACGGAATAGCCGTGTTGTTTATATCCTGCGAGGTTAGCCCGAAGTGAACGAATTCCAGAAACGATTCGACCGGCGAACCTGCCAGCTTTTCTTTTATGAAGTATTCTACCGCTTTAACGTCGTGGTTCGTCGTCTTCTCTATTTCCTTGATCCGCAGGGCATCGCTTTCCGTAAAGGTTTCATAGATCGCCCGAAGAGCCGGAAACTGTGACGGATCGACACCGGATAATTGCGGAACCTGCCATTCGCAGAGGGCAATGAAATACTCGATTTCAATACGAACCCGGTAATGGATTAGCCCAAGTTCCGAGAAATAAGGTGCCAGCGCGTCAACCTGTGACCGATAGCGCCCGTCGACCGGCGAAATGGCCGTTAATACAGATAATTCCATGTAGTTATGTATGATATAGGGTGTAGGATGTAGGATATATTATGTAGGATATATGATGTGTATCGCACAAACAATTAACAATTACATTGTGAGATTTACATCATATATCCTGCATCCTACGTCTTACATCAAAACGGGTTCAGGTATAGTCCAATACCCAGCCAGGTGGTTTGCTGTTGCTCAAACTGGCTGTAGGGCCGAAAACCGGAGTAGCCTTCCAGCAGAAACGTCAGGTTATTTTGCGTTCGCCCCACTTCAAAGCCAATACCGGCATGAATGCCCGGTCTGAAATTGGTTTGTTGCCAGAACTTAATATCGGCACCACCCACCAGCCGGGTGGCTTTGGTCGAAGGTTTTTTATAAAACGCACCCAGTTGCGCACTCAGTGGCTTACGTTCTTCTGTTTTACGTAATACAACGCCAAGGCCGCCATACACCCGCCAGTTGTTCACCGTCCGACTGTAGGTGGCGTCCAGCAATTCATAATTCACCGAGTTAGGCGATGGAGCCGTTATTTTGTTCCGATAGATGTAATCATCACCCAGGTGGGACGACAGGTGATAAACCCGGAAACGGTAGTTGTGCTCCCCCCGACGAACGTTATAGATAATACTGATTTTGTAATCCGTATTTATAATCCGGCGAAGGGCTTTATCGGTCACGTCGTCATGAAAAGCCTCAAACTGCGTGAAGGATGCCAGATCCAGCACCCATTCTTCGGCATGGCTGGCGTTGGTACTTCGGCGGTAGAATGGCTTGGCAAATCCAAAGGCGAATGGCACAATACTACCCTTGTATTTCTGACCTTCAGTCCAGTAAAGCGGCAGAATACTTCCGTACGTTTGCGCTTCGAGCGGGTCCAGTAAAATAGGATCGAACAAGTGCCCTTTGGGAAGAAATTCCTGCGTTGGCCGACTGACGGACTCCTCCCGACCCGTTGCTGCTACAGCCGTCGAGTCCACCGGTCGTGGCTTCCGCTCCCGCTTTACACGTTCGGCGCGGGGTGCTTTCACCGGCTCAGGGACGGGTGTTGTGGGCGTGGGCTCGGCTACGGGCTGCGTTACGGGTGCAGGCTCGGCAACTGTTTCCTTTTTGCGTTTTTCCCGTTTCTCTTTTTTCGTCGGCTCCACAACGGATGGAGTAGAAGCAGCTGGTCGATCGACAGTCGGAGTCGTCACAGCCGGTGCGGTTACGGGCTTAGGCGCAGGCGGTTGAATAGGCTCAAGCGTCTTGCCCGCTTTTTTGGCCTGTCGCTGGCGTTCTTTCTCAGCCTGTTTTGCTTCGTACTCACGCTGTTTCTGCGCCCACTCGGCTCTTATCTGACGCTCGCGCTGGACCTCCCTGTCTATTTTCTCCTTTTGTCGCTGTTCAGCAGGCGTTAAGACGCGGGCCGGGGGCGTGGCAGGCGTTTGCGCGAAAGCTATTGTTCCTACGTATAAAGTCAGTACAAGAACCGACAGTGTTTTTTTCATAAACTAAAGGCCGGGATAATAAAGAAACAAGTTGCTGGAAACCTTATTACTGTTTAAGGGCAGCGTAATGTTTGTAGAAATACGGGATCGTTTCAATTCCCTTGTAAAAGTTAAACAACCCGTAACTTTCGTTGGGTGAGTGCAACGCATCGCTATCCAGCCCAAAGCCCATCAGAATAGACTTAATCCCTAGTTCCTGTTCAAAAAGAGCCATAATGGGAATGCTGCCGCCCCCTCTGGTTGGTATGGGTTTCTTACCCCAGGCGTCTTCAAAAGCTTTGCTGGCGGCTTCAAACTCAACGGAATCAACAGGTGTCACGTATGGCATACCGCCATGGTGCGGCTCTACGGTTACGGTAACGCCGGGAGGAGCAATGGACAGGAAGTGATTGGTGAACAGTTCGGTGATTTCATCCGGTGTCTGGTTCGGCACCAGGCGCATGCTGATCTTTGCCGATGCTTTGGAGGGCAATACCGTTTTGGCACCTTCGCCGGTGTATCCGCCCCAGATCCCGTTCACATCGAGCGTTGGCCGAATGGATGTCCGTTCGTTTGTCGAATAACCAGCCTCGCCCATCACATCATTGATGCCCAAATCGCGCTTGTACTCGTCCAGGTCGAAAGGAGCCTTGGCAAGCTCAGCCCGTTCTTCATCACTCAAATCGGCTACATTCGTGTAAAAACCCGGAATGGTAATCTGCCCTTTTTCGTCGTGCAGGGAGGCAATCATCTCGCACAATACATTGATCGGGTTAGCGACACCTCCTCCATATACACCCGAATGCAAATCGCGGTTAGCGCCCGTTACGTGTACTTCCACGTACGATAAGCCACGTAATCCTGTTTCCAGAGACGGGGTTTCGTTGGAAATAATGCTGGTATCGGAGACTAGAATTACATCGGCCTTCAGCATCTCTTTATGCTCAGCAACGAAGATTCCCAAGTGGTCAGAGCCCACTTCCTCTTCTCCTTCAATCATCACTTTCACATTACACGGCAAACCATCCGTGGCCACCATGGCTTCAATGGCTTTGATGTGCATGTAAAACTGGCCTTTGTCGTCACAGGCACCACGGGCATAAATCCGCTCGTTACGGATGGTCGGCTCAAACGGGGGAGTATGCCATAACTCGTATGGGTCGGCAGGTTGCACGTCGTAATGACCATAGACCAGCACTGTTGGCTTGGCTGGATCAACGAGTTTTTCGGCGTAGACAATCGGATGACCCGGTGTCTCAAAAAGCTGGGCGTTGTCCAGACCAGCCGCTTCCAGTTTATCTTTTACAAACTCGGCGGCACGACGAACATCGCCTTTGAAGTTTGAATCGGCCGAAACCGATGGAATGCGCAATAACTCCAGCAGCTCATCTAAAAACCGCTGCTTGTTTGTTTCCAGGTAAGTAGTCATTATCGAATAGCCTTGTACCATTAAAATCAACGCCCCGAAGTTACGCACTTTTTGCGCAACGGCAGGGCGTTGATTTGTTTAAGCGTCGGGCTTTGGTTTTACCTCTTCCTTCGGTTTTATCTTTTTTTTCGCAAACGAATCAGGACGGTTCGGTTTTCCTGACCCCGAATCAATCGTGCGATATTTTTCTGGTGCGTCAGCACAACAAGCAGAAACACCACAAAGCCAAAGACGATTAACAATGGACTTTCCTTTTCGCCAAAAATTTGCAGTAACAGCAAGACCGGGAAAGCCAATGCTGCCAGAATTGATCCCAGCGAGACGTATTGGGAAGCAATAACGACCAACAAAAAGATACCGATGCAGACGGCCGCCATCTCGGGATGCGTTGCCAGTACCAGACCGAGTAAGGTTGCGACACCTTTACCACCTTTAAAGCCAGCGAAGATTGGGTATAAATGACCCGTGACGGCCACCAGACCAAATACGATTTTGAAGGTCATGATTTCATTCTCCGTAATAACATCGGCATACCAGAGTAAGGTGGAGAGGATAGCCGCCGTATACCCTTTAAGGACATCGACCAGCATAACGATCGTACCAGCGCGTTTGCCCAATACCCGAAATGTATTGGTTGCCCCGGCATTTCCACTGCCGTACTGCCGAATGTCAAGACCAAAAAAGCCCTGACCGTACCAAACAGCCGATGGAATTGAGCCTAATAGGTAAGCTACGACTACTGTAATGCTAATGAGAAGGATATTCATCAACAGAAATGAGTTATTAAAGAGAAAAGAAATGATCAACTTTATTAATCATTTCTCCATTAAAGGGTGTAACCCCAAAATTAAGGTATTGTTACTAAACGATCAACCATTGTAACCTATGAAACAACTGCACTACTAATTAACCTTTTGAATGGTCCTATTTGCCTCCTACGACTACTTCCTGTAAATCGTCGGGAGCGAGGTATCGACTAGCTGTCTCCATAACATCGGACGGGGTAACCTGTCTGATGTTATGGATGTAGGTTGTCAGAAAATCGATGGGCATTCCATCGAGTAAAATAACCTTGTATCGGTCAGCGATTTCGAAGGGCGTATTTAGCGAACCCACAAATTCACCAGCCATATAATTCTGCACCGTTTCCAGCTCATCCATCGAAACCAGTTCAGTTTGCAACGTGCTTATTTCTTTTCTAATCTCGTCCAGGGTTTGCTGGGTATTTTCTTTATTGACATCCGTTCCAATCAGGAAATACCCGTCCTGCCGGAAGGAAGGCATATTTGATGAGATTCCGTAGGTAAAGCCTTTCTCTTCCCGAATATTTTTCATGAGCCGGGAGCCAAAATAACCACCTAAGATCTCATTAGTAACGAGCATCTTAAAAAAATCAGGATGTGATCGGGTAAACAACCGTCGACCCACCCGGATCGATGACTGAACACTGTCAGGCTTATCAGCTAGTACGGGCACCCCATCGTCGACATGTATATTTCCGTCAAAAGCCGGCCTGACATCGGTACGAAGCGGTAGCTGACCCAGTTCGCGGTTAATCGACAACACCTCGTTTTCGGAAGCCTGACCGGCCAGCACTATCTGAAACGGGCGCTCATTGATAACCCGACTAAAGAATTCAACCACATCCTGCCGGGTAAGCTTTTCAACATTCTCCGGCTTTTGGCTGCGTCCATAAGGATGGTAGGCTCCAAATAATTTTTCCCGAAACAGAACCCCAGCGAGATAAGCGTTCTTCTCGTAGTTGACCCGGAGGTTCTGGAGCGTGATATTTCGAAGGTCGTCCAGTTCTTTCTGCGGAAAGGTTGCTTCGGTGAGCATTTCCCGAAGAACAGGTAACACATCGGGCAAAAACTTGGTGAGGCAGTAAATAACAACACTGGCCCGGTCGGGGCCACTATTAAGCTCCAGGAAGGCGCCATATCGGTCAATGTATTCACTGATCTGGGCTGATGTGCGCGTGGGTGTACCTTCAGAAAGCATCTTCATAGCGAAAAATGCGCTACCCGGCACCTGTTCGTACCAGGTCCCTGCATTAAATACGCACTCCAGCCGCAAAACCGGCTGTTGAGCAACCGAAATCAGGTGTAGAGGAATTCCATTATCCAGTCGATGAGACTGTACTGCTGGCAGGCGTATTTCCTGTATGGCCTGAAATCCGGGTGATTGTGTTCTATCGAGCGTCATGTGTGTAAATGCAAGAAAGAGCGAAAGAATGAACGAGTGAAAGAGCGATAATCAGCGCTCTTTCACTCGTTCATTCTTTCGCTCTTTAAAATAACAGCTATTGCGAATCGTCCGAAAGGGCTTCGTCATCGCCGATTCGGTTGCCTTTGTTAAAGTTCAGTAAAAGCGAAATACGGAAAGTTTCAGATAGCGGACTACCTTGTTTCACCGGTAATAAGTACGAGAAATCCACCCCGAAGCGATCCTGTAGTCGTAAACCAATACCCGTTGTTACGTATTTACGGCCACCTTTTGCGTTCGACTCATTAAAATAACCTACCCGAGCTGCAAACTGGTCGTTGTACCAATACTCGATACCCGTCGAAATAGTAATTTCTTTCAGCTCTTCGCCAAAACCACCGGGTGCATCGGCAAACGAGCCAAAGACCGAACTGAAGTAGTTTTTATTGGCATTAACGTTTGTTTGTACGCCATTAATCGTTCGGATATCGGGCGTTGGAACCATGAGCTTATTAGCATCCAGCACAAAGTTAAACTTGTTGTACTGGTCAGAGAACAAGGTAAAGCGGGTACCCAAACGCAGGTTGGTCGGAATAAAGTAACTCTGGGTTCCTCCGTAATTGATCCGGCCACCGAGGTTGGAAATCATACCGCCAAAGGCCCAGCCAATTCCCTTGCCCGTTGCATTGTCGCGAAACTCGTTCTGATAATAAGCGCTAAT
The DNA here is from genome assembly GCF_900230225.1 of Spirosoma fluviale. Classification (GTDB taxonomy): domain Bacteria; phylum Bacteroidota; class Bacteroidia; order Cytophagales; family Spirosomataceae; genus Spirosoma; species Spirosoma fluviale. The sequence goes on along the minus strand of NZ_OCNH01000002.1, from coordinate 160,961 downwards.
GTCTGCCGCAGCGGTTGAGCCTGGCTTCAACCCGGCATTGGTACTACCTGCTGCCAGATTAGAGCTTAGGTATTTAAGATCAACAGCCAGCGAAAAATTTTGCGAAAGTCGCTGGGCAAAGGTGGCGGTTACCGCATACTCACGGGAGTTGAATGACCCGGCGGCCACGCCATTAGCGGTTGTGAAATCAACCGTCCCCAAGTCGAAATACATGAGTGAGCCCCCTACAACTGAGTTCTTACCCACTTTCGAGTATCCACTCAGATAGGTATAATACATGTCACCAATCAGGTTGCGCAACCAGGGTGTGTAGGAAATAGAGGCTCCTTTGTCCTGCTTGGCAAATACCAGTTTTGAGGGATTCCAGAAAATAGCATTCGCATCGGCCTCTCCCAACGCTACACCTGCTTCACCCAACGCACCGGAACGAGCATCTGGAGTGAAATTCAAAAAGGGAACCGATGAGGTGGGGATATTTTGCTGCGCGCCGTTGAGCGTCGTTATTTGAGATTGAGCAGAGACGACAAACGAAAGAAAACTACATGCGCCGAGAAGAACACGGAAAAAATTGCGCTTCATATAATGAGAGTTGGTCAACGACAGTAACTGATGATAGTATAATAGCAGTCCTGTGCGGTCAAAATTACAATGAAAGGTTGGATTACAAAAAGCGAGATGCTGTTAAGTATGCGAAATCATTTAGTTAATAGTATACGGCTTGTTTTTATAGCCTCTGAGCCATCTGTTGCAGAACGAACCTGAAACTGAACAAAATACATACCATTTGGTAGTGGTTGCCCCGACTGGCTGGTACCTGTCCAGACGCCAACATCCAGCGCAGCGGAACAATCAGTACACTGCCCTGACTGTTGATTGAGTAACTGTCCATTCAGGTTGTATACGGTCGAAGTCCAGTCTAACGGCTCACCTGATCGATTTAACTCGGCTACGAATGTTGTCTGGATACTAACTGGGTTTGGACTTGCCCGTAGTGACCGCACTTCCAACCCTGGCCGCTCCGAAACTATTAAGGTCAACGCGCCCTCCGCTGAATTATTGTTAATGTCCCAGGCTTTGACCCGAATTGCGTACGTTCCGGGGGCAACATCACGGAAGGTATACAGCACATCACCCTGGCGTCCGTCTGCCCCATTGGCAATGTAGTTTTCGTTCAAAATAACTACTGGCTGGTCGTTTAGTTGGACCGTAAGTTCGTGACCCAAGCCTGTTCGGGCAATGTTAATCCCTTTGTTGTCAGCTAGTCCGATTCGCAGGGATACGTCAGGGCCTGCTACTCGTACTCGTTCTCCTTCTTTGGTTGCTCCAACAACAGATAGTATCACCGTGGGCGGCTGACTATCAATACTGTCTGGGCTAATACTCCCTCCTACCAGTAAATTGTCGTAACTGCCCAACGCATCCATTGTACTATCCGCCTGTATGGCGTATAAATAGAGTTTTCCGACTCCAACCGTATAGTCAATATCTTTAGGCATGGTAAAATTCACGGTGAATTTTCCCTGCAGAATGGGTACCTGCCCCGTAAAAATTGGATTAGCAAACACCTGATAGGTCATCTTTGGACTACCAGCTTCGGAGCCTAACGTAGTTCGTCTAACGGCTTTGTCATACAGAGCCAGCCGGAGTAATCCCGAAAAGCTTGATAGCCGTTGCGCCTGCTGCCGGATTTCGCCCGACAGTTGTACCGTTTGCAAAGCCCTTAGCGTATCTGCCCGGTCGGCGGCTACCGGCTTACTATTTACCTGCGTCAGCACAGCCTGGGCCGTTGGATAGGCTAATTGCAGAGATGGGTCGCCCAGGAGTGCGAAGTTTCGATTAACCGGGCCGCTCAAGCTGTTATTCTTCGTGCTTCGCATAACATCGCCCAAACGAGGCATCTGACCAACAACGGGCTTAAAAACAGCATCATAGAAGGCCTGATTGAGCAACAGATTGGTATTGGCATATACAGGCCGGGTAGTTGTCAAGAGCCCGATTGCACCGCCTGTCCGGCTCAGAAGGGTCAATTCCGCACCGGAACTCACGCTCGGATCGTCATAACGTCCGAACTGGCAAGTTGCGGTCACAAACAGCGGTAAGCGTTTGTTTTTCCAGGAAAGTATATCCTGAAGTGTAACGATTTGCTCATCGGCCAGGCCCAGAATACCTCCATGACCACTATAGTTGATGATAAGCTGGCCATCGGCAATGCTCTGATTAATCAATTTATTGACCACGGGTACCTTCTGTCCAGTACTGGTATTCTCCTGCGGATAATCGTCCAGAAACACCCGCTGTGGCCGGTAGGCAGGTGCCGTTTTTTCAACGCTTCGAGCCATCTGATCAGCATCCTGCTGATGGATATTATAATCACCATCATCAGCTATCAGCATCAGGCGGGATTGCCAGTCGCCGGTGAGCGATGGATCGGAACTGTACCGAATCAACTTATCAACCACCGTCCGGGCTTCCTCTACCGATCTCGCCGGTATTCGGCCAACGCCTACTTCCATCGTGTGATCGCCATTCTGATTCTCGGTCCACTCCCCTTCATTACTGTCCATAAACCCGAAATAATCGTCGGACGAATAGCTAAGTACCGGGTGCAATGACTCCCGGCTTTCGTAAACGGGCACCATATTGGCCAGTTGAGCCGCACTCACTAAACTGCCTATATTCCGATAATTGAAGGTTGCATCGCCGAAAAGCAATACATAGCGCAGTTTCGTCGGCTGTTGCTGATAAAAATACCGCACCATATCCCGGATTGCCGTCGGGTCTGACTGTCCCGAGCCAAATTCATTGAACGTTTGCTGGGTTGTGACAACCAGTACAGAAAGTTTATCATGATCGCGCCGGAACTGGGCCAGCCGGTCGGCCTGTTCACGCCAGGCAGCCGGGGTAACGATCAATAAATCGGGGACCGGCTGTGCTTGTATACTTTGATTGGCAATTCCTTTCAGCGATGCAGGGGACAATACCTGAGCATCGGTAAAGAGAAAATAATCGCTGAGTTCAGTACCCAGCCAGCCCGCTTCCTGTGCAGCCGACAACATATATGCTTGCGAAACAGGCATTAGCGGGTTCGTGACATCCCAAACGCGCAGATTGTTCGTTGCTTGCCGAACCGCGTATTGACCAGCCATCAACCGACGGACCCAGGTTGGCTTGTCATACTGTCGAAGTTCGCGCCGGGTTTGTAAGGCTAAGAAGTTAAGATAGCCCTGCGCCGAATACTGCCCGTTTTTACGAAATGTCAGCGCCACACGAATTGAACTAACGGCTGTTGTCAGTCTGGTCAGAAATGTGTCGGTTCGTGCAACGCCCTGGTAGTCATATTCATACCCCGAAATGGTGGACATGGGCATCGTTCCAACTAGCTGATCGTTGAGTTGAAGCCTGAACTGTGTGGCCAAAGGCGCCCCGGCGACGGCCGAAGCGGTTAACCGAACGGGGGTATTGGCTATTAGTCCGGCAACGTCAAACGATACTGTTTTTGTTGTGTCGATGGTCAAATAGTCGGCCAGCCACTCCCGGCCTGAACGCACGGACGGCACTTTCAATAAGTCCTGCTCGTAAAACTGGTAATCCTCAAACGTTGTAACGGTTGGCATAGCCGACAGGCTACCCGACGGCCGCTCAGCCATGCGCAGACCGGGCGTATCGCCAATGGTCAGGAAATAGAACGTTGTGTCGGAATAGGCATTAAGCTGGTGTATAAACCGGCGGGTCGTTGAATCGTAGCGGATAGCGTGCGGACTTTGCCCAAAAAACAAGAGTGCGTCGGTTGCATCAAACCGGCCATCTGCTTCACCCTGCACCTGAATGGCATTTTCGGTCAAATCGGTCGGGCGCGGGCTGGCGTTAGCTTGGGGCAACATGGCTCCGCCGTTTCCGTATAGCCGCAACCGACGGGGGTCAGCGGTGGCAAAAGTGGGGTTGAGTTGCGCCAGTTGGGATTGATTGAGTCGATACACGCCCAACTGGGTTACACCTATTTTCACCCACGTACCTGTTTTCAGAACAGATTGGGCCAGTGTCTGGGATCGACTAATGAACAGGAAACAATGGACGCAGAAGATCACGGTTAGTTTTGCCCAAACCTGTTGTTTTGGCCATCCCGCAAGTCTGCTCGTCCATTCCGTCTTTTTCATTATTATTTCATTTCCACCCACGCATGAGCCAGTATGGCATACGACCTACCCGACGACATCTCTTTACAAACGACGCGTGTTCGGCGAAGCGTACCCCGCAGGTAAGTCTTTTTGGCAAACTCGAATAATTTCCCTTCGGGTACATGGCTAAGGAGTATCTTAGACTCACCCGTAGCAGCCATTTCTATAACATCCAACTGGCGCAAAGCCATCATTAAGGCTGGGTTAGCGTAAGTGGTTGCGGCCGGATTTGCCATATACTGCTGAAGAGGCTCCAGAATCGTTTCCGGAAAAACGGCATCTGTCATAATTGGCTGCATCAACCGCTGGAAAGCCGTTTTCCAGGCTTTACCGTGTGGCTGAACCCGTCGTTTATAGTGGCTGTTCACCGCAGCATGGGCCACTTCATGAACATAGGTAATCAAAAACGCATAGGGATTCAGGTTGGCATTAACCGTAATTTGGGTCTGGTTATGGGGAAGCACCCGAAAATCTCCCAGGCGTGTGCGCCGGGGCCTGACCACTCGAAACGTGAACTTGTACTGTTGCCACAGCTGGTAGCAATAAGCGGCAGCTGTGGATGGGAAATAGGTGTTGAAAGAATCCGTCAAGGTATAGAAACAAAAAAGCCTTATAAAAATAAGGCTTTTTTGTAAATCGTAAAGAAGAAGAACGAATTACTTCGCGCTGTCTGCAGGAGCAGCAGCTGAATCAGCCGACATCGTCGAAGCTGAATCCGTCATCGTCGTTGTGTCAGTAGACATAACGGCGGTCGAATCGGTCGTAGTTTCTTCGGTTTTTGGTTTGCTCTGGCAAGCTGCAAATGTCAGCATGCTACCAACGAATAATAAGGCGAATACTTTTTTCATTACCTTCAGTGATTGTTTTAGGTTTTCGGTTGCAAATATAGTTTTTTCCTGAGTAATCCAATAGTATGTACAATTAAATGCTATAAGACAATGATCTCTATGGAAATAGTACTATATAGAATTGGCTTAATAGAAGATGCTCTTTCCTTTTGAAGAGTCTTTTTTTACTACTTAGACGAGCGAGATAATATTCTATTATACATTCCGGTACTTCGGAATGTAAGCAATTTGTGTCCAAAATAATTAGCCAGGAAGCTAAACCCCATTCCAACAACGTGGGAGCCTTTCTCTCGCCAAAACGTACTCATATTCGGAAAGAGCGGATTGGCAATCCACTCAAGCGTAGCTACCGCCACACCCACCTGAACAACCCAGGCAACCAGGGCAATGATCCCAAACTTGACCATTTCGCGACCCGTATTTCCCGTTTGCTTAGCGGAGAAGGCAAAAAGTTTGGTTGGTACAAAACTTACAACTGTAGCCGTCAGGTAACCAAGAAACACACTCGTTGAGTAGTCAAACGACTTGCGGTATAAAATTTGGCTAAAGAAATTGACAGATGCACCAAAGACGGCCGTCAAAAAAAACGAGAAGAACATCTTGTTTTTTGGGGCTTTCGGCATGCGGCTCGCGCGGGCTACTTTACTTGACAAAAGCAATTAGTTTTAACTGGCTACGAATTTCAGCTGCTATTCTAAAATTACTAACTCAATATCTTCCCTACATCTAAAGTTAGGATATGGCCCTTACGGTGCTGTTTATCAACTCAGAATAGTCCCTGTAACAGGCCGGGAGCAACGCCCAGACCCAATGTTAAGATGGTGGCAGCTACTAATACGTATTTATAGAAAGGTGCCACGCGAATAGGTTCTGTAGCGCCATCGCGGAAGTACATGGCAATGATAACCCGGAAGTAGTAGTAAATACCAACTGCCGACATCAGTACGGCAACAACCAGCAGCCAAATTTGTCCGCGCTCAACGGCCGTTGAGAACATGTAAAACTTGCCCCAGAAACCAGCCGTCAGCGGAATGCCAGCCAGCGACAGCATAGACACCGTCATGGCGAAACCGAGCAGAGGATTCTGGCGGGCCAGACCATTAAAGGTATCGAAACTCTCGGTCGAGACACCCTCTTTTGAGATTGTCTGCGTACCTTTTTGCTGAGCTACCAGTAGCAACACGCCAAAAGCAGAAATGGTAGCTATCGAATAAGCGAGCGAATAAAAAACGATAGCCTGCTTCGTCTGTGCACCTAGTGCAGCCAAACCGATCAACAAATACCCGGCATGTGAAATGCTGGAGTACGCCATCATACGCTTGAAACTATTTTGATAAACGGCCGTCAAGTTGCCAATAATGAGCGTAATGGCGGTGATAACAGCCAGAATCGTCCACCAGAAATTATATACGCCGACAAACGAAACGGACAGTAACCGAAATAAAGCCGCAAAGCCAGCGGTTTTCACCACGGTAGACATGAAGGCCGTGAAAATAGTGGGAGCGCCATCGTATACGTCGGGCGTCCAGAAATGGAAAGGTGCGGCTGATACTTTAAACAATAAACCGATGAGCAACATCAGTAACCCAACGTAAAGTAATAATGAAAGCCCTTGTTGATTAGCCGCATACCCGCCAATACCCGCCAGAGTGAAGGAGCCGGTAGAACCATACAAAAGTGCCATGCCAAACAGCATGATACCCGTGGTGAAGGCTCCCATCAGAAAATACTTTAATGCCGCTTCATTCGATCGAAGGTTTCGTTTGTCGCTACCGGTTAGTACGTACATGGCTACCGATAGGATTTCAACACCCACGAACAGCATGATCAGGTTCTCGAAGGCAATCATCATCACGGCACCAACCAGCGAGAACAGGATGATTCCGTAATATTCGGCGGGTTGTGCTTCGTCGTTTTCGATAAAACTACCCGACAAGGCCACAACCAGGAAAGCAGACACTAACACAATAGCGATGAAGACCATCGCCAGGTTGTTAACCCGAAGCATGTCATTAAAGTACAGGTACGTTTTGTTCCAGTCCAGGAAATTAACGGCCAGCGTGATCAGCAGAAAAAGCAAGGTTGCAGGCAGCAAAATTGCCTTCGACTTCATGAAGCCAAGAAACAACAGCGCTATGCCAAAAACCGATAAGAGAACGATGGGGAGCATAAATTTTACGGTTTATGATTTACGGCTTATCAGTCACAGCCAGGCGTTTTAACAACTGTGTTCTGGGCACCGTAAACTTTTTTATTTCATTGACACGGCCGTTGTACCGATGTACTTCATCAGGTTTGCCACGGCGGGTTCGGTTACTTTGAGGAATGTATGCGGGTAAATACCGATCCAGAACACCATCACAACCAGCGGAATAAATACCCAGCTTTCGGAGGTTGTCAGGTCGGTAAAGGATTCGGTACGGGACGTAGTTGGGCCGAACATGCTTTTCTGAAACATTCGCAGCATGTAGACTGCCCCAAAAATAATGGTGAAACCAGCTGCCAGACCCAGGTAATGGTTGAAGGTGTAAACACCATGAAGCAACAGAAACTCACCCACAAAGCCGTTGGTGAGTGGCAGGGCAACGCTTCCCAGCAGCATAATCATGAAATAGACCGTGAGCTTAGGCGTCGACTGGGTGATACCGCCCAACTGATCGAGTTGACGGGTGTTGGTGCGGGAGAAAATAACGTCGGCTACGAAAAACATACCCACTACGTTGATCCCGTGCGCCAGCATCTGAATAAGTGCTCCCTGCATTCCGGTTTCGGTTTGCGAGAAAACACCAGCCGCCATCAACCCAACGTGCGAGAACGATGAGTAAGCGATCAGACGCTTCATGTCGCGCTGCCGAATGGCAATGATCGCGCCGTAAATGATGCCGATAACGGATAAGATAATGGCTGTTTTACCCCAGGTCTCTACACCCAGCGGAACGATAGGCAGGATGAAACGAATTAGTCCATAAACCCCCATTTTAAGCATGATACCGGCCAGCAGCATAGTAGCCGGAGTGGGTGACTCAACGTAGGTATCGGGTTGCCAGGTGTGAAATGGGAACACTGGCATTTTAATGGCGAAGGCAATGAAGAACGCCCAGAAAATCCAGTTTTCGGCTTGTGGCGTCAGGTTTAGCTTATAGAAATCCGCAATGGCCGATGAGTGAGCTGCTATCGCCGTTGGGGGCGTCTGATAATAGAGATACACCAGCGCGATCAGCATGAACAAGCTGCCGAAAATGGTGTACACGAAGAATTTGAACGTAACCGGAATCCGGTTGTCTCCGCCCCACATGGCCGCCAGGAAGTAAATTGGAATCAGGGCTGCTTCAAAAAAGAGATAAAACAGGAATCCATCGCGGGCCGTAAACACACCCATCAGCGCAGCCTGCATAAATAGCATGAGCGCGTAAAAAGTGGCCGGTTGCTTGTACGTCCGGTTGAAGGTCGACAGGACAATGAACGGAACCAGTAATCCCGTCAGTAAAACCAGCAAGACACTGATGCCGTCGATCCCGGCGCTCAACCGGATACCCAGCGAGCCAATCCAAGGGTAATCGAAAGCAAACTGCGAGCTGGCATCGGGCTTAAAGCTGAAAAACGCATAACCAGCGCAGGCCAACTCAGCCAGTGCGGCTAGTAAAGCGGCCTGCTTAGCTCGTTCGCCCCCAAGAAAGAAAATCAGGGTAGCCGCTACGGCCGGAAAAAGAATCAGAAATAAAGTAAGCATATAATCGATTTACGATATACGATGGACGAATGACACGCCAACGACCAGCATTATAAACGAATGAAGAACCGAAGGGCAAAAATGACGACGATACTCACGACCATTGCCAATACATAGAAGCCGATAGAGCCACTTTGCAACAACCGCAGTTGGGCCGAGATTTTCTGAACAACCCAGGCTACACCATTGACAACGCCATCGACAAGCCCTTCGCCGAAACTGTAAAACGCATCGCCCAGTCCACGAATTGGCCGCACAACAATGGTTTCGTACAGTTCGTCGACGTAGTATTTGTTGTAAATAACTTGCTCAGGCAGCGACCGCTCCGCCGATTCGGGTGCCGGTACGGCCTGACGGCTGATATACATAACATAGGCGATAATGAGTGCCACCAGAGCCACCCCGGCCGAAACGGCCATAAGTATATACTCGGTGCTGTGTTCGATGGTCGATTCGGCGAAGGCTTCGGGGCTTACCTGCTTCGATCCTTCAAAAATGGGGGCCAGAAAGCCACTCAGCCAGCCACCGCCGGGTAAGTTCAGGCCACCTCCCACAATGGAGAGAATGGCCAGTACCACCAGTGGTGCTGTCATGGTAGCCGGTGACTCGTGCAGGTGATGCCGCTGCTCTTCCGTTCCTCGGAACTCACCGAAGAAGGTCAGGAACAGTAACCGGAACATGTAGAAAGAGGTCAGGCCTGAACCCAGAACACCCAGTCCCCACAGCAATTTGTTATGCTCAAACACGTGCGCCAGAATCTCATCTTTCGAGAAGAACCCGGCAAAAGGAGGAAGACCCGAAATGGCAATGGTACCGATCAGGAACGTAATGAACGTGACGGGCAGGGCTTTGCGTAAGCCACCCATTTTACGAATGTCCTGCTCATCGGACATGGCGTGGATGACGCTACCGGCTCCGAGGAACAACAATGCTTTAAAGAACGCGTGGGTAATGACGTGGAACATGCCCGCCGTATAGGCCGTGGCGCTCAAACCTAGGAACATGTACCCCAACTGCGAAACAGTTGAATAGGCCAATACTTTCTTAATATCGTTTTGCAGCAGGCCAATGGAAGCCGCCAGCAGCGCCGTGGCAATGGCAATACCCCCAATAATTTCGAGCGTCAACGGAGAGAGCGTATACAATACGTTCGAACGGACAACCATATAGATACCAGCCGTTACCATGGTGGCTGCGTGAATCAGCGCCGACACGGGTGTTGGGCCAGCCATGGCATCGGGAAGCCAGGTATAGAGCGGAATCTGCGCCGATTTACCCATAGCACCCACGAATAGCAGCAGCGTAATAGCCAGAATGGTTTTGTCGCCAACGGCCAGACTGGTTGCCTGCTTAAAAATATCGACGTATTCAACCGTACCGAAGGTGTTGATGAGCATGAATATGCCCAACAAAAAGCCCAAATCGCCAATTCGGTTCATGACGAAGGCTTTTCGGGCGGCATTGTTGTAACTGATGTTTTTGTTCCAGAAGCCGATCAGCAGATAGGAACAAAGCCCTACCCCTTCCCAACCAATGAACATGATGACGTAGTTTGACCCCATCACCAGCAGCAACATGAAGAAAATGAAGAGGTTCAGGAAAGCCATGAACTTACCAAAGCCTTCATCGTGGCTCATGTAGCCAATGCTGTACAAGTGAATCAGCGTACCAACGCCCGTTACCACCAGCAGCATCAGCAACGATAGCTGGTCAATCTGAAACGAGAAGTTGATGTGTAAATCGCCCACGCTGATCCAGTCGAAAAGGGTAGCGATCAGCGGTCCGGCATTACCAGACAGATTAGCGTTTCCCAGAAATGCCCCGAATAAATAGGCGGAAGTCAGGAAAGACGCCAGAACGGCAACGGTTGATATGGCCCCGGCTAAACCTTTTGGCACCCGACGAAAGCCTAGACCATTGATCAGAAAGCCAATAAGCGGGAAGAGCGGAATTAACGCACAGAGTAATTCTATTTTCATTAGTCGTAAGTCAATAGTCAGCAGTCGATAGTTGGCTGTACTTGGCTCCCGGCGCTTCCTGATGAATGGACCGGCAACCTGTTTTCAACCCCTAACGACTGATGGCTTATTTTACCATTTCAGTTTATTGAGCAATCCCACATCAATGGAGCGGGTATTGCGGTAGATCATGACAATAATAGCCAGCCCAACCGATACTTCGGCAGCGGCAACGGCCATAATGAAAAAGACGAATACCTGTCCAGCCGAATCGGAACGATACGATGAAAATGCGATTAATAACAAATTGACCGCATTGAGCATTAGCTCGATGGACATGAAGATGATAATAGCGTTTCGCCGGGTCAGTACACCAATGATGCCGATGACGAACAGTGAGGTACTGAGAATCAGGTAGTACGTGAGCGGTATTTGCTGAATGACTTCCGGAATGAGGACGTCCTGCGTGGGTTGCATGGCTTGCCGGTTAATACAAAGTTCCGCAAAGGTAAAGATTATTCGGAATTGCCGTAACGGTGTTTTACGTTCCTGACGAGAATCCGTTAAACATAAAGGATATAAACAGCGGTTTTAGACGGGATTAACGGTACACACTAGTACCCAAATCCTGTCCAGTAAATCGCCGGATTTATCATTTTCCGTTGCTAAACATACGAAGCCGGATTTCTGTCAACCGGCGTTTTGTGTCGAGCGGAAAGTCTCCTTTTAGAATCCAGTCGTAGAAGGAAGGCTCTTTCTTTAACACCTCCAATACGGGAGCACCTTTGTGTTTTCCAAAATTGAATACTTCGTCGCCCTTGTCATTAAGCACCATCCGGCCCGCCAGGTCGATGTTTTTGTTGGCAGTAAGGCTATGAAGCATGTCAATGTCATTCTCGAACACCACATCAGCACCACTATCTGATTTTGCCATCATGCCCATGTACCGCTGTACCTGCGCATCCAGTACTTCGAGGGTGGCAATGGTATCGGCCTCGGCACCATGCGCACCAATCAGTTCCTTGTTGCAGTAAAACCGGTAAGCGGCCGACAGATTGCGCGGCTCCATCAGGTGAAAAATCCGCTGGGCATCGACCAGACGGCGATTTTTCATGTCGAAATCGACATTAGCCCGCAAAAACTCCTCGACTAATAGCGGCACGTCGAAGCGGTTGCAGTTGAATCCGGCCAGATCGCACCCATCCAGAAACTGCGCCAGCGTTCGGGCAACAGTCTTGAACGGGGGAGCATCCTGAACATCATCGTCGTAGATTCCATGAATCATGCTCGACTCCAGCGGAATGGGCATACCCGGATGAACACGCTGGTTTTTGGTGATCACCTCACCGCCTGGCAACGCCTTAATGATGCAGATGTCAATGATACGGTCTTTGGCGATGTTGATGCCAGTCGTTTCGAGATCGAAAAAAGCGAGTGGCTTTTTGAGTACAAGTTGATGCGTCATAATCAAACCGAAATTTCGTGCGGTTCGATAACAAAGGTAAACAGGTTTCGGTGGAATCAGGCTTTTTTAAGCTCGTCAACCCACTTCACTCCATTTCGGACGGCTTCGACCGATGGCATTCTACCGGCCTGCATCAGCTCCCGAACAGCAATAATGTCCTGATCGCGCTTGAGTCCGGCTACGGCTTCGATTTGGTTATCCTGAACATAGAAAGCCAGAAAGGATTCATCGGTTTCCGGATTACCGTCATACAGTACATCATCGACCTGTGTGGTGTGCCCAACGTAATTGATTCGCTTACCCTGCTGGTTGGTCCAGAAGAAGGGGGCCATCTGGTACGGCGTTTCTTTACCCGCCATATTCAATCCGGCCACGTGCCCCTGCTGACCCGCCACTTTCCAGTGCTCAATTCGCTGCATTCCGTCGGCCATCGGATAATGAACTATATCACCGGCGGCATACAGGTCATCCGCTACTTTTAAATAGTCATCACTTTTCACACCGCCGTCTGTCTCGGTCGCAACGCCTTTGAGAAAGTCGGTTCGGGGTTTAACGCCTGTACCGATCAGCACAAAATCGGCGAGAAGTCGCTCGCCATTGTCAAGGACCACAGCGCTAACGGCCTCCTCCCCTTCCAGATGATCCAGTCTCCGGCCCAGATGAAACCGAATGCCCGCTGCCTCGTGCCATCCCTGGATGACCCGGCCAATTCGGGCACCCAGGATTTTCTCAAAAGGTGTTGTTTCCGGCCCGACAACATCCACCTCGCTACCGAGTTTCCGCAAGCTCATGGCGCCTTCCAGTCCAATGAACGAACTACCCACAATAACAACCCTCTTCCCTTGTTTGCCCAGATCGCGCAGGGTCTGGCTATCGTGCAGACTCCGCAGCGTGTACACTCCCTTGAGCGCAGCATCGACAGCCGGTAATTTATTGGGCTTACCGCCCGAACACAAAAGTGCCTTGTCGTAGGTTATAGTTTCGCCGGATGCGAGTTCAATTTGTTTTGTTACGGGATTGAGTGCCGTTACCGGCTGATTTGTCCGAATTTCAATGCCATAACTTTTGTAGAACTCTTCCGGGCGGAGTGCCATCCACTCGTCAGGGGCTTCCCCCTGCAAGTAATCCTTTGAGCAATTTGGCCGGTCGTATGGCACTTCTCCGCTGGCGGTCAGCATCACAATTTTGCCGGTAAAACCGCCTTCGCGCATACCCTCGGCCGCAAACGCGCCCGCTCCGCCACTGCCAATGATTACATAGGTTTCAGGATTGGCGGTGTCTGGCGCGGACATCGGGTTCTCCAGACTTTCTTTTTCTGTTGTTAACCGCACAAAAACCTGGTCGCCTTGAATGCGCACCTCATGCGTCGGTAATCCGTTCAGAGCAGGCGCTTCGAGCCGATGCCCGTCTCTGATATCAAAACAGGCATTGTGCCATGGACAAATAAGCCGGTGACCGTTCAGCAGGCCTTTGACCAAAGGCCCCTGATAATGAGAACATTTCGGGTGAAGTGCATAAAACTGCCCATCGGCGCGGGCCAGCAGTACATCGGTATCGCCCACGCGAACTTCTTTCAGATCACCATCGGCTAAATCATCGATGTGACACACAGGGGCTTCGGTATAGTCGGCTATCATGGCAGGTTGAGTTTGTCCTATAAACCTTCGTATTCACTAATTTGATTTGACCCAACGCGAAAACTACGCTTATTACCTAATTTTGACCCCTAAATCGACGGCTCCGTCGACCTATAGCATCATGAAAGTAGCCGGTTTTACGTTCATCAGGAACGCCATTCACTATGATTACCCAATCGTTGAAGCCATCACCTCCATTCTACCGCTTTGCGACGAATTTGTGGTAGCCGTTGGTAATTCTGAGGACGATACCCTGGCTCTGATCCGAAATATTCCTTCCGATAAAATCAGAATTATTGAAACGGTATGGGATGATAGTTTGCGGGAAGGCGGAAAGGTGCTGGCTCAGGAAACAGACAAGGCGCTGGCCGCGATTTCACCCGATGTTGATTGGGCCTTTTATATTCAGGGCGACGAGGTGATGCACGAGCAGTACATTCCGGTTGTGAAAAAGGCCATGGAAACCTACCTGGCTGACAGCGACGTAGAAGGGCTTTTGTTTAAGTATGTACACTTCTACGGCTCTTATAAGTACTACGGCAACTCAAGAAGATGGTACCGTCGCGAAATTCGGATTTTCCGCCCTTTCAGGCAGGTGTATGCGTATCGGGATGCACAGGGATTCCGCCGAAGCGACAATAAAAAGCTAAAGGTCAAGCTAATTGACGCCTATATCTACCATTACGGCTGGGTGAAATCGCTGGAAAAAATAAAAAAGAAATACAACTACTTCTATCGGTTCTGGCATTCCGATGAGCAGATGAATATTCCTCAAAAAGAAGCCGAAAACTTCCAGTTTGCCAAACACATCGATTCGCTAGCCTTGTTTGAGGGTACGCATCCGGCCGTAATGCAGGCCCGTATCAAACGGGATAATATCCAGTTTGACTTCGACACCCGGCAGCAGAATTATTCCACAAGAGTTAAAGTGCTGGCTTGGGTGGAACGATTGACCGGCTGGCGTATTGGCGAATACAAGAATTACAAAATCATTTAACTGTACTTTTCAGTGTAATACCGACCGTCCCGGTCGGGTGTAAAAGGTTTGACTTTACACCCGACCGGGACGGTCGGTATTACATTAAAAACTTGATTTATTTGGAGGTGGCCATCACCATCTTGATATTCAGCTTGGCTCCGGTTTGCAGCACATCGACTAAATCCTGGACGGTTAAGGTCTTATCGAAACGAACCACAACCGTTGGCTCGGCAATACCAGCCATGATTATTTTCAGTTCATTCTCCAGACTGGCTGGATCAACCGGTTTTTTATCGATATAGTATTTTTTGTCGGCATCAACCGACAGCGTTACCTGTTTCTTGCTCAACTGCTGCGTCGAAGCTGCTTTAGGCAGCAACAGTTTGATGACATTGGGATTGGCTACTGTCGAGATGATCAGAAAGAACAACAGCAGAAAAAACATGATGTCGTTCAGGGATGAAGTCGCGACTTCGGCAGCAAATTTTGTTTTACGTCGGAGTTTCATAATGTAGTACCGACCGTCCCGGTCGGCCGTGATAGACGTTACCGCATCCGGGCCGTTTCGGTCGTTGGTTTCTGAAGGACTTCGATAAACTCGAACGCATTGACTTCCAGAGCCAGCGTAAAGCGCTCGATCATCATGTTGAGCAGGTGATAGCCCGTATAGGCAATAACGCCCACAATCAGACCCGAACCCGACGTGATCATTTTTTCGTATAAACCACCGGCGATGATACCAACGCTGATGTTATCAGAAAGCGAGATGTCATAGAAAATCCGAATGATACCGGAGATGGTACCGATGAAACCCAGCATCGGGGCAATACCGGCGATGATACCTAGATACCCCATGTTACGCTCCAAACGAGAAAGTTCAATTTGCCCGACCGTCTCAATGGTGCTTTCAATCTCGCGGATGGGTGATCCAATTCGACCGATGGCTTTTTCAAACACACGTCCCATGGCGGTACGCTGGTTCTTGGCGAAGGATTCGGCCGATTTGATGTTCCCCTGCGCCACCATATCCCGAATATTGTCGATGAAATTGGCATCGTATCGGCTTTGCGACCGGATTACAAAATACCGCTCGAAAATCAGGTAAAGGGCTGCAAATAGCAAAAATGCGATGGGGATCATAACCCAACCGCCTTTGGCTACCAGATCAAAAAGTTGCAGAGTTTGGGGTTGAGCAGCCGTTGTGGCCGACAGTGATGCGGCCGTAGTATCAACAGCCGGAACCTGGAGCAAGAGCATACGAACGAGTCGAGTAAGTGGATGTGAGTAAACCTGCGGTCGTTATTGAAACAAACGTACTGAGTTGTATATTGTTGTCAAAGATAAGGAAGCCACCCGAAATCGTACAGAAAATTAGCGAAAGCAGCCTGCCCGATAACTCCTGCCGCCAAACAGCTTCCTCAACAAACCAAATACGATAGCCTGTGCACGTCAGGGTTTTAGCAGGATTTTCCCCCAGCGCCCCGGCCGGTCGGCGTGTTCGACAGCTTCGGCAATTTGCTCCAGCGGATAAGACGCTTCGACGGGCAACTGGATTTTCCCGGATGCCAGTAAACTGATCACATTTTGTGCCACTTCCTGCCGGGTCTGGCTATCTACCCGGCGCATCCAGTCCGTAAGCCAGAAGCCTTTGACGGTCAATTCCCTAAAGATCATTAAACCAGCATTCAGACTAGGGTCCTGTAAACTCATCAGCCCGTAAATAATCATGGTTCCGCCCCTGGCTAGGCACTTAACCGCTTCGGTGGCGATAGGCCCACCAACAGCATCGAGCACGCAGGCTACCCCGGCCCCATCGGTGATCTGCTTGACCCGTGCGGCCATATTTTCGGTTTCGGTATTGATCACTTCGGTTAGGCCGAGTGCTTTTAATTCATCGCTCAAATCATCACGTCGAACCGTGCCAATGGTCTTGATACCCCGCATGGCACAGAGCTGAATCACCATTTTACCAAAGGCCGACCCAGCCGCCGTGAGCATCAGCCAGCCACCTTCCGGTACGCCCGAATCCTGAACCATGGCATAGGCTGTAAACGGATTGACGAATAACTGAGCGGCCACCTCATCCGACATGGCGTCGGGCACCGGAATCAGGCTTCGGTGGTGAGCAACGGCATACTCCGACCAGGTGCCAACACTGGTAAAACTTACCCGCATACCCGTTCGCATCTGAACGCCCTCTCCAAGAGCTTCCACAATCCCTACGCCCTCAAAACCTGCCCCGGAAGGCAACTGCGGCCGGATTCCGTACAAATTCTGGACGAACATGATGTCAGAAGGGTTTATTGGGGCGGCAATAACCTTAATACGTACGTCGTTTGGTCCCGGCTCAGGAACGGCCAGATCGGTAAGCTTAAGAATTTCTGTTGGCTTTCCGGTCTCGGTAAATAAGATGCTTTTCATAGGGATGACTAAATGGATTGATAAATGAAGTCCCGCTGCGGTGCGCCGGCAACAAATGAATTTATTTCAGGATTTGGAATAGGGTCAAAAATATGACTTAATTCGCACAAACTATTCCTAAACCTTGAGCGCAGTGGCTAGTATGGCCCATAGCTACTCACCACTACCCGCTTAACCACCAATTCCTAAAAATGCAAACATCTCCCTTTCTTGGTGAATTAATTGGTACAATGGTCCTCATACTTCTTGGCAATGGCGTTGTTGCCAATGTGGTTTTGAAACAAACAAAAGGTGAAGCAGGAGGCTGGATTGTCATTACCGCAGGCTGGGCCTTTGCCGTGACAATGGGCGTTTTTGTCGCTAAAGCTTTTGGGAGCGTCGATGCCCATTTGAATCCGGCCGTGACGGTTGCTTTTGCCGTAGCGACAGATGATTTCAGCCACATGGTACCCTACATTACAGCACAGTTGATTGGTGCGTTTCTGGGAGCAACCTTAGTCTGGCTTCATTACCTGCCCCACTGGGCTGCCACGCCCGATCATGATGCCAAATTAGCCTGTTTCGCTACAGGCCCAGCCATTCGAAAACCGAGTGCCAATTTTGTAAGCGAAGCCATGGCCACGCTGGTGCTTATTCTGGGTCTGGCGGGTATTTCTTCCAAACATTTGGGTGAACTGGCCATCGGCGTTGGCCCGTATCTGGTAGGTATTCTGGTGTGGAGCATTGGCCTCTCATTAGGCGGCACTACCGGTTATGCCATGAGCCCCGCCCGCGATTTCAGCCCGCGTCTGGCGCATGCGCTACTGCCCATTCCTGCGAAAGGGTCGTCCGACTGGAGCTACGCCTGGGTACCCGTAGTGGGGCCATTGGTTGGCGCTGCTATCGGCGGGTTATTGATTCGCTGGTTTACGCTTTAAAGCTCTCAACAAATGGACTTATTTTTTCAAGAATTAGAAATCCTTTACAAGAAGTCTACTTCCCTAGCCGATTATAATAATGGTATAATCAGAGATGGAATTATTGATCCAATAAGGTTTAATAAGCAAACCACTAAAATTCTTTTCATTGCGAAAGAGCATAATCGACTCAACGACACATACGAATCAGGTGAATATGCCGAATGGTGGAACGGTGTTGATAGCGTTAGGTATGGATTTTCTCATCGAATTAGTGAATGGGCTTACGGTATACTACATAATTTCCCGACTTACGAAAGCATAACTTATGTAGACAAAAATGAAGCGTTACAATCTATAGCTTTTATCAATCTAAAAAAGACTTGGGGAAGCGCATCAGCCGATCCGATTGTATTATCAAATTATGTCGCTTTAAGTAAAACCCTTTTACAGCAACAGATTCAGGCAATATCACCTACTATAATTCTAAGTTGCTTACGATACGATTATTTACCTAAACAGTTATTTGACTTTGCCAATATGAAAACTACGCCACACGGTTTTCAGTATGGTGTTTGGGATAATAAGCTTGTCATAAACTTTTACCACCCCTCTGCACGAAAAAATAAATCTGTTTTATATTCTCAGCTTAAAGAAGTTGTAAGCTTCGCACTCTCAGACTCTCATGCCCTCCTACATAGCCGCTATTGACCAGGGAACGACCAGTACCCGTTGTATTGTATTTGACCGACAGGGCAAGATCGTTTCCCTCGCACAGAAGGAACACAAACAGATTTATCCGCAGCCCGGATGGGTGGAGCACGACCCCGAAGAAATCTGGCGCAACACACTCGAAGTCATCGCACTGGCTCGTATCAAAGGAAAACTTTCCGTACAGGATATCAAAGCCGTTGGCATCACCAACCAGCGCGAAACCACCGTTGTCTGGAACCGCCGAACAGGCAAACCCTATTACAATGCCATCGTTTGGCAGGATATGCGCACCGCCGACCTGGTTCTTGAGTTTTCGGCCAATGGCCACGGTCAGGATCGGTTTCGGGCGAAAACGGGTCTACCTCTGGCCACTTATTTTAGCGGCCTGAAACTGAAATGGCTGTTGGATCATGTGCCGGGTCTCCGGGAAGATGCCGAACGGGGCGACGCCATTTTTGGCAACATGGATACCTTCGTGGTCTGGAACCTGACGGGTGGAACAGATGGCGGTCTGCACCTCACCGACGTTACCAACGCCAGCCGAACTCAGCTAATGAATCTGCATACCCTCGACTGGGATGATAGTCTGTTGAGCGACTTCACCGTGCCCCGCGTCATGCTGCCGCAAATTCGCCCCAGCAGTGAGGTGTACGGAACGGTATCGTCGGAAGTATTGCCGGGCGTTCCGGTAGCAGGTATCCTTGGCGACCAGCAGGCGGCCCTTGTTGGGCAGACCTGTTACGAACCAGGACAGGCGAAAAACACCTACGGAACAGGCTGTTTCCTGCTCATGAACACTGGCACCGAACTCCGTACCTCAACCTGCGGCCTGTTGACAACGGTAGCCTATCAATTCCAGAACGAACCCGTTCATTACGCGCTGGAAGGCAGCGTGGCCATTACCGGTGCGCTGGTGCAATGGTTACGCGATAATTTGGGCATGATCAAAAAGAGCACGGATATCGAAACGCTGGCCCGGACGGTTGAGGATAATGGCGGGGCTTATTTTGTACCAGCCTTCTCAGGCCTCTATGCTCCCCACTGGAAAGCCGATGCACGGGGTGTTATTGCCGGTCTGACGCGTTTTGTTACCAAAGGTCATATCGCACGGGCCGTTCTGGAAGCCACCGCTTACCAGACCGTCGACGTAGTGCGGGCGATGGAACAGGATGCGGGCGTATCGCTCAAATCCCTGCGCGTGGATGGCGGCATGGTCGTTAACTCGTTGCTGATGCAGTTTCAGTCCGATGTGCTCAATGGACCCGTTATCTGCCCACGCATGACCGAAACAACGGCCCTCGGCGCTGCGTATGCTGCCGGACTAGCCGTTGGTTACTGGCAAAATCTGGACGATTTACGCCAAAACTGGGGCGTTGCCAAAACCTATGAACCCAATATGGACGATGCCAAACGTACAAAGCTCATGCGAGGCTGGCAAAAAGCCATCGAGCGGTCGTTTGGGTGGGAAGAGTGACAAGATGTATGATATAGGATGTATCTCCCGGACATACATCCTATATCATACATCATACACCTTTTCCAACTGGCTTCAACTCCTCGGCCAGCATCAAACGTGTTTGCGGCAGACTTTCCGGGTATTCATCCCGTAGGAAAGCGATGAGATGTTCACGCATGTGACAACGCAAATCAAATGCGGATGGCGAATCTTGGGCCGATACCAGAATGCGGACAACAATACAGGTGGGTTGGGTGTCGGTCACCTGCACGGCAAACGTCTCTCCCGTCCAGAGCGGGTCATTTTCGGCAACCTGACGCGCCTTCTCCCGAAGTTTATCAATGGGTACCCTGTAATCCAGATAGAGAAATATACTGCCGATAATCGAGGCATCGGAACGAGTCCAGTTTTCGAAGGGCGTTTCAACGAAGTAGGTTATGGGCAAAATGAGCCGACGGCGATCCCAAAGCCTTACAATAACACTTGTCAGGTTAATTTCTTCGATGCGCCCCCATTCTTTTTCGACCACAACGGCGTCGTTTAGGCGTATCTGCTGATTGAAAGCGATTTGAATACCCGCCATCAGATTGGCCAGCGTTTTCTGCGCGGCAAAACCAATCAATACCGAAACCACCCCGGCCGATGTCAGCACACTCAGCCCCACTTTTCGGCTTCCCTGAAACGAAATGAGCAGCAGCGACGCTCCTATGATAATGACCCCGATAGAGATGATTCGGCGAAAGAACCGTACCTGCGTAACGAACTTCCGTTGCGATAGGTTAACATCCTGCGTGGTGTCGTATTGATGAATTAACCGAAGCTCAGCAACCTTGAGCAGTTGAACGACTAACCAGGTCGTCGTAATCAGGAATAGAACTTCGGCGGTTTTATCCGCCACCGGATGCCGACGCAGAAACCGTTCCGACTGTATATTAGTGGCCAACAAAAAAAAGAGAGAAGGCACAAATATCCAGAAGGCCCATCGGACATAAATTTTGAGCAAAGCCAATGTGTGAAATGGCCGACGTCGAACGACAAAACGAACGATTTGCGTCATAACCAGATCAACAGCCAGTCCCAGCAATACCGCCATGATGAGCAGTACCCACCCCGATAAATCGCGGTTAGGTACGTAGCCAAACCAGCGAACGGTGGCTCTTATCCAGATTTCAAGTTGTTGTAGCATATAATTATAGACAAAAGTAAGGCCTACAAGGTTGAAAAAACCTCATAGGCCTATTTATCCGATCTATAAAAATAGCGTTTGTCTACGCCAGCAAGGGCTTCACTACTTTGCCGTGAACGTCGGTTAGTCGATACCGGCGTCCCTGGCTTTTGAAGGTCAGTTTTTCGTGGTCGACGCCAAGCAAATGCAAGACCGTCGCCTGAAAATCGTGCACATGAACAGGGTCTTTTACCACATTATACCCGAAATCGTCCGTTTCGCCGTAGACCATGCCTTTTTTGACACCGGCACCGGCCATCCAGACCGAAAATGCGCGGGGGTGGTGGTCGCGCCCGTAATTGTCGCGGGTAAGTTTTCCCTGAGAATAGGCACCACGCCCAAACTCACCGCCCCAGATCACGAGGGTATCGTCCAGTAAACCACGCTGTTTGAGGTCCATGATCAGCGCGGCTGAGGGCTGGTCAACACTTTTTGCCTGCGTCTTAATATCGTTTGGCAGGTTGCCGTGCTGGTCCCATCCCTGGTGGTACAACTGGATAAACTTGACGTCTTTTTCGACCAGTTTGCGGGCCAGCAGGCAGTTGGCGGCAAACGTACCGGGCTTGCGGCTGTCAGGACCGTACATATCGAAAATATAATCGGGTTCTTTCGATATGTCGAGCGTTTCGGGGACGGACGTTTGCATCCGGTACGCCATTTCGTACTGCGCCATCCGGTTGTTAATTTCCGGGTCGAGCACGTGTTTAAATTGCTCCTGGTGCAGTTTTCCCAGATAATCGAGCATCCGCCGACGGCTGGTTTTGTCAACACCGGGTGGGTTATTCAAATAATATACCGGATCTGGCCCCGACCGGAACACCACGCCCTGATGCACGGAAGGTAAAAATCCATTGCTCCAGAGTTTGGCATACAACGGCTGATCGCCGTCGCGTCCTTTGGACAGGAGTACGACAAAGGACGGAAGATTTTGATTGTCTGAGCCCAAGCCGTAGCTAATCCAGGAGCCAAAGCTAGGTCGCCCCGCCTGCTGGCTACCTGTCTGGAAGAACGTTACCGCCGGGTCGTGGTTGATAGCTTCGGTGTGCAGGGAGCGCACAAAGGTTAAATCACCCGCAATTTTCGCCGTATGCGGCAGCAACTCGCTGAGCCACATTTGACCGGGACCATACTGCGCAAATTTGTATTTGGAAGCCGCCAGCGGAAAGCGGCTCTGCCCGGCACTCATGCCCGTCAGGCGTTGGCCGTTGCGTACTGAAGCCGGTAAATCCTGCCCCCACATAGTTTCGAGTTTCGGCTTATAGTCGAACAGCTCCAGTTGGGAGGGCGCTCCACTCTGAAACAGGTAAATAACCCGCTTCACCTTGGGTGGAAAGTGCGGCTTGCCCACAGCCGGGTTTTCTCCCGGCATGGAGGTGCCGGGCGAGCTTGCTCCACCAAACAGATTTGTCGGGTTCAGCAGCGATGCAAGCGCAATGGTTCCTAGGCCCGCACTGGCTTGACCCAAAAATGTACGGCGGCTAAGTTGGTCGTGTATTTCGTCCTGAATATCCATAACCGGTTGAAATGTTCTGTTACCGCTGGCGCGAGTATTCACTCGTGCCTATAATTTGGCCAGCATTCGCTGGCGGATTAACCAATTTCTATGCGCCAGCGAATGCTGGCTTTATTAGAGGCACGGGCGAATGCCCGCGCCAGCCAGAACGAAACGCGCCAGCCTTTTATCGTTTAATGACCGCTTCGTCGAAATTCATTATGGTACTCGCTACCACTGTCCAGGCGGCTAGTTCGGCGGGGTTGAGCTTTTTGTCAACCGGGAATTCTCCTACTGATAATAACTCCGCTGCCCGCTTCGGATTCTGCTTAAAATCCGCTAGTTCTTCGGCAAATAATTGTTTCACCAGCGCCATTTCCTCCGGTCGTGCCGGGCGGCTGATGACGGCTTTGAAAATAGCAGTAATACCGACCGTCTCGGTCGGCTGAGACATGGCTAGTTGCCCGACCGATGATTTGTTGGACCGTGTGGTCGGCACTACACGCTGCGCCAGCACCCGTGCGGCTTCCACAAATTGGGGGTCGTTCAGCGTTACGAGTGCCTGTAATGGGGTGCTTGTTTTCTGCCGTTTGACAATGCAGGTATGTCGCTCAGCCGCGTCGAAATTCAGCATCATGGGCGCAGGGGATGACCGTTTCCAGATGGTGTACATCGACCGTCGGTATAGGCTATCGCCATGATCCTGCTCGTATTTCACAGCGTTCCGGGTAGCCAGGGCCTCCCAGATGCCCGATGGTTGATAGGGCAATACGCTTGGTCCGCCAATTTGCCGGGTCAGTAGCCCGCTAGCGGCCAGCGCATTATCGCGAACCTGCTCCGCCGACATCCGGTAACTTGGGCCACGGGTTAGGTAGGTATTATCCGGGTCAGCCTCCCGGACATTTTCGGGCACACTCGACGATTGCCGGTATGTTGCCGACATTACGATCAGTTTGTGCATGGCTTTTGTGTTCCACTGCCCACCCGATTCACCCATGTCGCGAAACTTCATTGCCAGATAGTCAAGCAACTCAGGATGGCTCGGTAAGGCACCCTGGTTGCCAAAATCATCACTATTTTTAGCTAATCCCTGACCGAAATACTGCTGCCACATCCGGTTCACCATCACCCGGCCGAACAATGGATTTTCCGGAGCCAGCAACCATTTTGCCAAGCCAAGCCGGTTGGTAGGCATATCCTCTTCCAAGGGATTCAAGCTATGCAGAACCGCCGGTTTTACTACCTCGCCGGGAGCATCATACGCCCCGCGTTTGAGTAAGTGCGTTTCTCGCGGCACCGACCGCTCCTGCATGATCATGAGCTGATCGGAGTTGTTGTAGAGCGTAATTTGCTCACCCCGCAATTTCATTGCGTTAGCATACGCCAGCCGATACACGGGGTCATGCGTTCTTACGTAATAGGTATACAAGCCTGTCCGTTGCGCCGGTGTTCGATTAGCAGCGGGTGTTTGCAACGCGGCCATGATTGCATCCGGCTGACCAGCCAGCTTAGGCATTTCCAGCGATGTCAGGCAACGATTATAGATTCGCAGTTCATCGACGGCGAAGTCCTTATAAAAGTTATCGTGCATCCGGCCCACATAGAAAGGGTGCTGGGTCCAGCGCGTTTTGTTCTTTCCATACACCATGCTGTGTATGAGGTTGTCGGCAATGACTTTCGTACGGAGTGGACGACCGTTAAGGTACAGCGTGATACCATTGGCTCTGCCCGTTCCATCATACGCAAAAGCCACCTGAAACCACTGATGCACGGGGACTTTTTCAATTGTCTCAATATCAATGGCATTAGCGGGCCACACATGACTGAACGCCAGCTTTAGGCGACCATCACCCAATAAATCAAGCTGATAACCCCGTTGTCCGTCCATTGGCCCGGTGGTTCGTCCCATTAGGGTCAAGGCCATATTTGGCTTGGCCAGATTGAACCAGCTACTCACAGTAAATGGCTCGTTTTGCTCGAAGACCGCGAAGTTGCCGGGCAATTCAATGAAACTGTCGCCTGCCAGATACCGGGCTTTCCCGAAACGACCCGGCACCGAATACGCTACTTTATCGGGGTCACCCCCCAACCGGGCAGGAATTGTATCGTTTACGGTATTGGCGAAGGCATTCCGTGGGTCCTGCCAAAGTTCTTCCTTTGTTTTACGTTTGGGTGGCTCCTTTTTCTCGGGCTTTTTGTCTTCAGGCTTACCGACCTTGGCTATGCCTTCTTTTTTACGTTTCGCTTCTTCTTCCCGTTTCTTCTTTTCGTCTTCGAGTTTTCGTTTCTCGTTCTGCGCTTTCACATAGGCCCCAATATCCGTCCGGTCGGCTTCATCGAACGTATAATGCGCCAACAATCCGGAATCAATGGACGAAACCGCACGCGTTTTCGCCAGCCATTGACCGAACCGCTGCTGATAATCGGGTCGGTTGAGGTTAAGCTGTTGCTGAATCGGCGTCAGTTTTTCGCGGATAAAACGCAGTTTGGCTTCTGTTTCGGGCTTGGTGAGGGTAATAGTTGGGGCTGCTTCGCCGTTGTAGGGAATCTGGCCCCGGTCGTTGTTGCTGTCGAAAAACGCGTATAGTGAGTAATAATCTTTTTGGCTGATAGGGTCGTATTTGTGGTCATGGCACCGGGCACACTCGACCGTCAGGCCCAGCATGGCTTTGCCGAAGGTATTGGTTCGGTCGGCAACGTATTCGGTTCGGTATTCTTCGTCCACAATACCCCCTTCCTGGCTTTGCTGGTGATTGCGATTGAAGGCCGTGGCAATGAGTTTTTCGCGTTTATCTTTCGAACCATTAAGATTGGGCAACAAATCACCAGCCAACTGCCAGGTGATAAAGCGGTCGAAGGAGAGATTATGGTTATACGCCCGAATGACCCAGTCTCGATACGGCCACATGGTACGCAGGCCATCATCCTGATAGCCGTGGGTGTCGGCATAACGCGCCACATCGAGCCACTCAACCGCCTGCCGTTCGCCATAATGTGGGCTGTTGAGCAGTCGATTTACCACCTTTTCGTAGGCATTCGGGGATTTGTCAGCCAGGAAAGCGTCTACTTCGGCGGGTGTCGGAGGCAAGCCCGTTAGGTCGAGGCTGACCCGGCGAAGCAAAGTCGTTTTATCGGCTTCGGGTGCGTGGCCTACTTTTTTCACTTCCTGTTTGGCCAGGATGAACCGATCAATATCGTTGACAACCCATTTCTCGTCTTTTACTTTCGGAAGCTCCGGCATGGTCGGTGCAATGAGCGACCAGTGTTCTTTGTATTCAGCCCCCTGTTCGACCCATCGAATCAGCATCGCCTTTTCTTCCGTCGTCAGCGTCAGGTTCGACTTGGGCGTTGGCATCATCTCCTCGGGATCGGTGCTGAGGATGCGACTGACCAGTTCGCTCTTGGCTAGATTGCCCGGCACGATGGCTTTGTGACCGCTTTTTGCCAGGGCTTCGTAAGCACCATCGGGCGTATCTAACCGCAACCCCGCCTGTTGCTTGGCTTTATCGGGGCCATGACACGCAAAGCAGCGGTCAGACAGAATAGGCTTTACATGTAAATTATAATCAACTTTTTCGGGAAGCGTAGCTTCGACGGCTACAATATCGGCGGGTTTTTCAACTGAGCTCCGGCAGGACGTTAGCCAGATAGACGCGCCGAACAGGCTAGCTGTTACACTGAGAAGAACGTACTTAAATCGTATGTCTGACCAGACGAGCATACCAACGAACTGATTGATTATGAAACGAATTTACAAAATTAGCCAGGCAATGTACATAGAAATCGTACTATCTTATCTTGATGCCAGTCTATTTTGCTTATAGAAGGTGATGGCTCTCCCATGTCTGTGTCCTCACAGACATGGGAGAGGGCTATTTTTGCCCTGAGTATCGGTGATGGCAGTTTTAAGAAACTGACACAACAACACTTTCCCTTGCAGAAAAGGCCTCTAATCTTTCTTAGCTTCTCCTTTAGGTTCTGCCACTTTCACAAATTCGGCAACGGCCTGCTCGCTGATACCCCCAATTACCTCCAGCTTTGGCAGGGCGGTTTTCAACTTCGCGATGCCCTCCTCCGTCACTTTTGTTTGCCAGAGGTAAACCGTTTTAAGGTTCTTTAGCTCAGCCAGTTCAGCGAGTCCGGCATCGGTGACGGCAGTACCGTATAAATTCAGGTATTCCAGATAGGCCAGACCTTTCAGTTGTTTCAGGCCCGCGTCGGTCACTTTGGTCTCTTCCAGATGGAGTTTTTGCAGGTTTTTCAATTTAGCCACCTGCGCCAGTGCCGCGTCAGAAATTTCTGTATCGCCCAGCTTCAGCCAGACAATCTGGTTGCTCAACTTCGGTAACTGAGCCGCCTGCGCATCGTTGAACGTCCGGGCATTGACGGCACTCACTTCCAGTTGATTCTGCTCTTTTGACAGGGGCAACACCAGCAAATTCAGCTTCTTTAACTCGTCAATAACTTTCGAATCAGCGGCTGGCACCTTCATGGTCAACACCGGCGAATCGGGCGCAGGCCCGCTAGCAACTGACGTAGCTCCGTTCTCTATTGGGCCACCACCGCCAAGAGACGCCAATACCGGGCGAATGGCGTCATTGACCTTCAAATCAGATACCTTTTTATCGAAGGGAGCGCCCTGATCGATCCACCAGGTAAGCAGAGCAATATCGCTTTCCTTCAGCTGATTTTTACCCTTGGGCGGCATGTGAAGATCATCATCTTCGGGTAAGAGGCATACTTTCACCAGTTCGCTCGATTTACTATTCCCTGCAACAAACACCGGCCCATCTTCATACCCTTTCTTGATCATCTCGGGTGAATCCAGCCGCAGCCCGCCTTTCGATTTGTCGGCGTTATGGCATTGCACACACCGGCTATGCAGAATCGGGTTGACAATCTGCTGATACACCATCGCCTGATTGACATCGGTAATGGGTTCGAACTTTACCTCTTTCATCTTAGGGGGCACACCCGCCAGCGTCCGCATGGTTTCGGGCATGTACTGCGTCAGGTAATCAGAGCCGTGGGTCAAGTTGCCACCCTGATGTCCGGCGGCCAGCAACAGCAGCAATGCGATCCCCAGCGCAGGCAGGTACATTAATTGTGCAAAGGAAAAAATACGACCCAGATTCTCGGATTTCACCGACCAGGCCAGCCAGGCAAATACGGCAACCCCGATACCTTCCCACATGTGGTCGTTCAGGGTTTCTTCTTCGTAGCCGCCACCCAACGACAGCATATAGCCAAACACACAGGCCATCGTAGCACTCACCGCCGACCAAAATAAAATCAGCGTGATGGTGTGCGGACTAACCGAGTTCCGACGGGTCAGGCGGTCAATTTCGAGCAGACCGGCAATCAGCAAAAAGCCAATGGGCAGGTGAACAATGAGTGGGTGAAAATGTCCCCAGAATAATACCCAGTCGGATGGGGAAGATGGATTAGCTTGCAACAAAATCAACTCGCTCATAGGTCAGGCCAGACTATCAGGCAACGCGCTCTAGTTTAATAGGATATGTTTTCTTCGACGCCCACTGTGCCACATAAATGCTATCGTCTTCGTCCACCAGCACATCGTGCGGATGTAGAAACGGCGAATTCGTGCGGTCTTTGCGCTGCTCAGTCAGTTTACCATCCTGATAGGTTGGTACCGAGCCGCCGGGTGTAGAAATAACTTTGTCGTTTTTGTCCAGAATCTGAATATAACCCGAGTCAGGATACGAATCGGATGTGCTCCGAAAAACGGCCCCGTAGATGTTTTCACCCCGAATGACCGGGCGGCAGATGTACGAGCCGGGCAACGCAATAGTCGACTGGTATTTCCCATCGAGCGAAAAACGCTTCAGCGCATTGTGTCGCCGGTCAGTGACCAGGAGCGTTGGGTTAGCCGCCACCCGCCGGTCTACCGTAATGCCGTGGCAGCAGTCGAACGTTTCGTTGGTATCGCCTTTACCACCCCATTGTCGGATAAGTTTGCCGTTTTTATCGTATTGCGTAACGTAATTTAAGCCGTAACCATCGACCACATAAATATCCCCATTAGCCGGATTTATGGCCGTTTCGGTCGGTTTGAACTGCGATGAATAGTTGTAGTTGCCGGTTTCCCTCGGGTAGTCCAACTTCATTAGCTCCTTGCCCTTCAGGTCGGTTTTGATGACCTGATTGCGGTCGGTATCACAAATCAGCAAATACTGATCATTGCCTTCGCCACCCAGTGTCAGGCCATGCCCGCCGGGGTAGCTGTGTCCCCAGGTTTCGAGCAGTTTACCCGATTTATCGTAAATCAGGATGTTGTTCTTCGTTTCGTTGGTCAACAGGATAATACGCCCTTTGGCATCCTGCACCATTTCGTGGCAATCGTTGACAGGATTTTTGCCCGCATCCAATACACCCCAACCCGGAACCACCCGGTACTTAAAGCCATTATGACCGATCGTAACTGTTTCAGCCGCCTTTTTATAAGACGTAGCCGATAGCAATGTTGGAACAGCAACACCGGTTGCGCTTGCCAGCGAGGCCTGTTTCAGAAATAATCGACGTGAAAGGGGGGATGCCATGACAGTAGTGCTAAAGTTTAGGAAGAAAGTCATAAATACCTAAACTTTACTGCAAGTAACACAGACAAGACTTCGTCAACTTACAAAAAAGAAAGTTACCCGGTAGCTTTTAAAAAACCGCTATCTGGTAACTTTCTTTTTCAGACTGTTTATGATTCTACTTACGACTATCGCGGCCCCCATCAGCACCCCGGCGACCATGTTTCATACGGTCTTTCATGGCATCGAGCTTAGCAAACTGATCGGGCGTCAAAATGCTTTTCAACTTAGCTTTATAGTCATCGGCATTTGCTTTCAGTGCTTGTTGTTTGGCTTTGTTATTGTCCGAACCAGCCTGAATATCGTTCACTTTCTGAGCACGGGCCAGCGTCGCATCATATACTTTCTGCGAAGTAGCCACATCGAGACTCAGTGCCTGCGTCATGCGATCCGTCATTTTTCTGGCGCGGGTCGCCGGATCACCCATCTGACGTTGCATGGACCGGTTCTTACCGGTGCGACTGTTTGCCTGAGTTGGCGAATCAGGCGTTGCTGTTTGTTGGGCTAATAAAGGGAATGAAAAAAGAGTAAGCAGCAGGCCACTTAAAGCGATTTTCTTAATCATGGTTCGTCATTAGTTTAATTGTGAACCT
Organism: Spirosoma fluviale; assembly: GCF_900230225.1. Classification (GTDB taxonomy): domain Bacteria; phylum Bacteroidota; class Bacteroidia; order Cytophagales; family Spirosomataceae; genus Spirosoma; species Spirosoma fluviale. The sequence goes on along the minus strand of NZ_OCNH01000002.1, from coordinate 130,773 downwards.
AAGACTAAAAACGCCAACCGTGGTTTAAGCTGTAGGGGTGATTTAACGGCTTCTTAACAAATTTTAGATTTTGCGCTGATTTAGAATGTCATGATCAAGCCCGCAATCTTTTCCAGCTCTTTGGCGTCCACCTCGCTGAAGTCGTTCAGTTGATCGCTATCAACATCCAGCACCATCGTCACGTTGCCATCCCGATCAAACACCGGCACCACCACTTCCGATTTTGAGGCCGAACTACAGGCAATATGGCCCGGAAACTGGTCCACATCGGGCACCAGAATGGTTTCCTGTCTGGTGTAGGCCGCTCCGCAAACACCTTTATCGAAGGCAATACGAGTACAGGCAATTGGCCCTTGAAAGGGGCCAAGAACCAATTGGTTATCTTTCTTGAGATAAAATCCAACCCAAAAAAAGCCGAACGCTTCTTTGAGTGCAGCCGCTATATTAGCCAGATTAGCAATCAGATCGGGCTCACCGTCTACAAGGGCAGCTATCTGCGGAATAAGGCTATCATAAACGGCCTGCCGATCAGAAGTCTGGGGAAGAATAAGTGTTTCAGCCATGGCTTAATTTCTGGTAAAGAACTGAATCAATACAATACTCACTGTCGTAAACAACGTGCTGGCTCCTACACGAATAAGGGTTGGGATAATCAACGACAGACTATTCGCTTCAATAAAAAAAAGCGCTGTATGATGCACGAGCGTCAATATCAATATGTATCGAAAAAAGGCACTAACGCCCAGTGAACGAAGCGAGAAGGCAATTCGGGTCTCCAACCCCGGTACGTCAATTTGAGAACGCACCACAAGGGGTCGGCAGTAGGCCATCAATACCGAAGCTGCTGCATGCATACCCAACGTATTGTAGAACGTATCAACAATGATACCCGTCACAAAAGCAGCAACCAACAACCACGTTAGGCTGATTTCGTTCGGCAGAAGTAGGATACAGGCAATATAAATAAAGCAGAATCCATAGTCAAAGATGACCAAATTCCGCGCCAGCAGTAGTTGAAGTACCAGGTACAGCACAAACAGCAAGGACGTGGACAATATTTCGCGCAGGGTCATTTTATAAGTCAGTGAGTCGGCAAGTGAGTAAGTTGTAAGTGGCTGACGCAAAAACAGTATGTCTGCGTCAGCCACTTACAACTTACTCACTTGCCGACTATTTTTCGTTTTCAATTTGTTTTTCTAGCTGCTCCTGCTCGGCTTGCAGGCGATTTTCTACGACGTATACGTAGGATAAGGTGCTGAAATTCGTCGCCAGATTAAGCGTAATATCATGAAACGTCATATCTGGCTGGACACCAACCGAACGAACGAGACCTACTAAAATTCCGGGGGGGAAGGTAGAATTATATTGCGAGGTCACCACAGTATCTCCTTTGTTAACAGGCTTATACCGGGAGATTGCATTCAGCTTGATCAGGTGTGGGTCTCCGCCATCCCACTTACCCGTACCAATATCATTGGCCTTGATGAGTTTTGATGAAACCAGAAACTCGGAATGTAGAATCGACGTAACCACCGAGAAGTGTTGATTACAGACTTTCACTTTACCCACTACACCCGTTGGTGAAATAACACCCATACCCGGCCGAATACCATCGTCCGTACCTTTGTCGATGGTAATGTAGTTATTGGCAAACTGTGTTGTGTTATCGACCACCTTAGCTACGGTGAACTTAAATCGATCGGCAAATGCCGAGTCGGCCTTATACTCTGCCGGTGCCTCCGGCTTGCTTTGCAGCAACTTCGTTAGCTGTGCATTGAGCCGTTGGTTTTCAAGTGCCAGATCGGCGTTAACCTGACGAAGGCTGGTGTATTCATTGGCCGCGTTTGACCAGGCCAGTACTTGAGCCGCATACCGGTTCGACGTATTAAAATACGTGACACTCCAATAATTGCTGGTGTTGATAATGAAGTAGAAACAAAGTACTTCCAGCAATACGAATAAAATGAAGTTTCGGCTACGGACGAAAAAATCGACTAACTCTCCCATACAAAGTAATGCCGGGTCGCACGGGCGCCCCCGCTCTGGCCCGGCTGTATTACTAACTCTATAAAGCCGGGCCAGAGCGGGGGCGCCCGTGCGACCCGGCACTACATTAGCTAATCAGAACGGATCGGTACATATCCAGGTTTTTGATAACCTCGCCGGTACCTTTTACAACGGCTTTGAGCGGATCATCGGCCACGTGGATCGGCAACTTGGTTTTAGCACCCAGTCGTTTGTCGAGGCCATGCAATAGCGCACCACCACCTGTGAGGTGAATACCGTTGGTATAAATATCAGCCGATAGCTCCGGTGGCGAAATTTCCAGGGCCTTCATGGTAGCCTCTTCAATTTTCGAAATGGATTTATCGAGTGCGTACGCAATTTCGCTGTACGTAACTTTGATCTCTTTGGGAATACCGGTCATCAAATCGCGACCTCGGATTTCGTAGTCAGCAGGTGGATTGTCGAGTTCAGGCAAGGCAGAACCCACTTCCATTTTAATCTGCTCCGCCGACCGTTCGCCAATTAGCAGGTTATGCTCACGACGCATGTAATCGACAATATCGCGGGTGAATACGTCACCGGCAATGCGGATTGACTGCTCACAAACAATACCCGACAGTGCAATGACGGCAATCTCGGTGGTACCGCCCCCGATGTCGACAATCATCGTTCCGTTGGGTTGGGTAATATCAATGCCAATACCAATAGCGGCAGCAATGGGCTCATGCACCATGTATACTTCTTTGGCACCGGCGTGTTCGGCGGAGTCTTTAACGGCCCGCTTTTCTACCTCCGTAATACCCGATGGAATACAAATTACCATCCGGTGAGAAGGCGAAAACAGCTTGCTGCCGGTATCAATCATTTTAATCATCCCCCGAATCATCAACTCGGCAGCCGTAAAATCGGCAATAACACCGTCTTTCAGAGGGCGAATGGTTTTAATATTTTCGTTGGTCTTTTCGTGCATTTGCATGGCTTTATGACCAATGGCCAGCACTTTCCCGCTGACTTTGTCCATTGCAATAATGGAAGGCTCATCCACTACAATCCGATCCTTATGAATAATTAAGGTATTCGCCGTGCCCAGGTCAATAGCAATGTCGCTGGTTAAAAAATTGAAAAGTCCCATCAATATAAGTTGACGCAGAACGTCTTATAGCAAGTACTGTTTTTTGAAATGTGTGCAAAAATATAGATTATTAATCACAATGATGAATGATGAATTACGAATCATATTGTAAATGATGGCAAAAGTGCCTTGTCTATCATTTTCCGGCCTGCGGATGACCTGCTATCATTCATCATTGTGATTATACTTTACCTTTGTGGAATTATGGGAATTCGTTCAATCCTGAGTAAGCCATTAGCCAAGTTTGTCGTAGAGCGGCAACACGCCTGGATGTATCAACCCGCTGAAGCCCAGCAACGCTGTTTTCAGAAATTGATGGCGGGTGGCCGTGGAACTGTTTTTGGCAAAGATCATCGCTTACAGGACGTGAACACGGTTCAGGAGTTTCGGCAGGCGGTTCCGGTCCGGGATTACGAAGACCTGAAACCATACATCGAACAGATTCTAGCCGGTGGATCTGATGTACTTTGGAAAGGAAAACCGCTGTATTTCGCCAAAACATCCGGTACAACATCGGGCACCAAGTACATTCCAATTACTCACGACTCCATTCCCAATCATATCAATTCGGCCCGCGATGCGCTGTTGAATTACATCAATGAAACGGGAAACAGCGCGTTTCTGGATAAAAAATTAATTTTTTTATCCGGTAGTCCCGAACTGACCCAAAAAGCAGGAATAAACATCGGGCGGCTTTCCGGTATTGCTAACCACCATGTACCGGCTTACCTCCGCACCAATCAACTGCCCAGTTACGAAACCAACGTCATCGAGGATTGGGAAACCAAACTCGAACGCATCATCGACGAAACCATCACGCAACCCATGTCCCTGATTTCGGGGATTCCGCCCTGGGTGCAGATGTATTTCGACCGGATTCAGCAACGGACCGGAAAATTGATCAAGGACGTTTTCCCGGATTTTTCGGTGTTCGTTTACGGTGGTGTCAATTTCGAGCCGTACCGCGCCAAACTGTTCGAGAGCATTGGCAAACGGATCGACTCCATCGAGACCTACCCGGCTTCCGAAGGGTTCATTGCCTTTCAGGATAGCCAGACGGAAGAAGGCCTGTTGCTCCTGGCCGATAGCGGAATCTTCTTCGAATTTATTGCCGCCGACGAGTACTTTACTGAAAACCCGCGCCGGTTGACCATCGAGGAAGTAGAGTTAGGAAAAAACTACGCGGTGATCATCAATAACAATGCGGGTTTGTGGGGGTATTCACTCGGCGATACGGTCAAGTTTGTGTCGCGGGAGCCGTACCGGCTGCTGGTAACGGGCCGGATTAAGCACTTCATATCGGCTTTTGGCGAACACGTCATTGGTGAGGAAGTGGAAAAGGCGTTGCAATTTTCCATGCAGAAGCACCCCGAAACGGAAGTAGTGGAGTTCACGGTAGCTCCCATGGTGAGCCCAAAAGAGGGCTTGCCTTACCACGAATGGCTGGTCGAGTTTGCCACCCCACCTCACGACCCGGTCGCCTTCGCCCGCGACGTAGACAGCCAACTAACCAAATTGAACGTATATTATGACGACCTGATTACTGGTTCTATCCTGCAACCGCTCAAACTAACCCCTTTACCACGCGGGGCGTTTCAGCAGTACATGAAATCGCAGGGGAAGCTCGGTGGTCAGAACAAAGTACCGCGTCTGGCCAACGACCGGAAACTTGCCGACGGATTAATAGCTATTGGACAAATGGTGTAACCCATGAAAATAACCGGAATCGAAATTGGCGATTACCGCCAGTTCAAAAATATAAAGTTTGATTTTACGTATCCCGAAGGCCACCCGAAAGAAGGACAGCCGTTGGAGAAAGTGTGTTTTATCGGGCAGAGTGGAACGGGAAAAACGACGTTGTTGAATGTGATTTGGAAGCTAATTGAATCACTACAGGATTGGGAGAAGTTTCTTATTAACCAAGGGTATTATAAACTTGGCAAAGAATTAAATAGTCCATCTTCAAAACTTTATGGACGCATTTCCTACACAACAGATTTTAGTAGGCAATCTATTAATCTTGCGGCAACCGTTTTAACAGAGTTAAATAGTAACAAAGAATTCTTCGAAATTTTACTTACTAATGACGAAGATATCGAGCAAATTGCGAATACTAATAATAATACCAAAAAATTAGGCATACTTCTTAAGGAATCAATTTCCCGTGAAGCTGATGCATTTCTATTTGACCAAAAGGACCAGCCACAAACGTTTTCAGACTTTGTAAAGACCGATACACAAATTGAAAAAGAAAAAGCAATTCACGATGACCGTATTAATACGGCTGGCTCTAAAAAAGTAGTTTCATTAGGCGATATGCGATCGCTATCTATTTGGCAATATTTACTTAAGGAGATTAATCAGTATGATGATGAAACGGTACAACATATTACAAAAATCGTTCAGAATACGCCTAAAAGCCAAGTAGCGGAAGAGATTCAAAAGTGGATAGATTCTAACCCCCGCATCGATTTAGCAGAAAAATGCCTAAACCCAATCTTAAACAAGTTTTTTCTGGAAGTAGATACGGATGGGGGTAATGTTCCCATTGCCCTTCGTACAAGGCAGGGCGTTAAAATCAATAGTTCCTACCTCAGTACCGGTACTCGACAGCTATTATCCACGGCTATCCCTCTTTATAAATTCAACACTAAAGACACGGTAATTCTCTTCGATGAACCAGAAAGGTCTTTATTTCCAGACATTCAGCGGGGTTTAATCGATTATTACACTTCCCTCGCACCCGAAGCCCAATTTTTCTTTGCTACGCATTCGCCCATCATCGCATCAGCCTTTGAGCCTTGTGAACGGTTTATACTTTCGTTTAATGAACAAGGTGAGGTAGAAGTGCATTCTGGCATTGCGCCCGAAGGTGACGACCCAAACGATATTTTACGTCAGGATTTCGCTATGGCTGAGTTAATGCTGCAAAAAGGGCTGGAAGAATATGAACGGTATCGGCAGCTTGCGATGCAGATCCGGGCTGAAACGGATGAAAAAAAGAAAAATCAACTTATTGCCGAGCGGCTTGAGTTGGGCAATCGTTATAACTTCTGAGCCGGATGCGTAGAATAAATAAATTAGACGACTCAGAGGTTCTTAGGAACAAGCTTGCTTATAAGATTGGTGGAAATAATTCTGTTTTGACAAAAATACTGGCAGACGAACAGCATAAAATTTGTGCTTATACCGAAACTTATTTCGGACGCTCCGATAAAAAAGATATTGAACATTTTAATCCAACCTTAAAAGGTAAATCGGACGATAATTACGAGAACTGGTTTTTAGTTAAAGCACAATGGAATAGCGAGAAATCAGACAAGTGGTCTAAATATCAACCTATCCTTTATCCAACAGACCCGACTTTCGAACAACGGATTCTATATATTGAAGGCGAATATTATCCTAAATCTCAGGATGACATTGAGGCTGTGAATTTGATAAGATTGCTAAAACTAGACGATATAGCTTTAGCTGATGTGCGTAAACGCTACATTAAACGAATAAGGAGCACAATTGAATGGTCAGGCAAAGCGAATCAAGAATTCATAAACGACCTGCTAATAACAGATCCAGACGGACTTTACTTCATCCGCGCCATTGAAGAAGAATTAGGAGTGAAAGTCAATTTCGACTTAGTAAAAACTAAATGACTGACATAAAAAAACGACACATCGCCATCCTCGGCTCGACCGGTTCCATTGGAACGCAGGCCGTCGACGTGATAAAGTCCCACTCCGACCGGTTTCAGGTCGAGGTGCTGACAACCAACAACAATGCCGAACTGCTCATTCAGCAGGCGGTTGAGCTAAAACCCAATGTGGTGGTCATTTGCAATGAGGACCGCTACGAGCAGGTCTTCACGGCACTCGATCCGCTGGGCATCAAGGTCTACGCGGGTGCCAAGGCAATCGCGTCTGTCGTGCAGATGGATAGCATCGACATGGTTCTGACGGCTATGGTTGGCTATGCGGGTTTGCTGCCCACGATTAAGGCCATCGAAGCGGGCAAGTCCATTGCGCTGGCCAATAAGGAAACGCTCGTTGTGGCGGGCGAACTCATTACCCAGCTGGCAGCTCAAAAGGGCGTCAATATCTACCCCGTAGATTCAGAACACTCGGCTATTTTCCAGTGCCTGGTCGGTGAGTTTCATAACCCTATCGAAAAGATTATCCTGACCGCTTCCGGCGGACCTTTTCGGGGGAAATCGCCGGAGTTTTTGGCGACGGTTACGAAAGCACAGGCTCTGAAACATCCAAACTGGACGATGGGTGCTAAAATAACCATCGACTCGGCCACGTTGATGAACAAAGGGCTGGAGGTTATCGAAGCCAAATGGTTATTCGGGCTAACGGCCGACCAGATCGACGTAATCGTTCACCCGCAAAGCATCATCCATTCGATGGTGCAGTTTGAGGACGGCAGCATCAAAGCGCAGATGGGCCTGCCCGACATGCGTCTGCCCATTCAGTTCGCGCTGGGCTATCCGGATCGGCTAAAGTCCGATTTCCCGCGGTTCAATTTCATGGATTACCCATCCCTGACCTTTGAACAACCCGACCTGAAAACATTCCGAAACCTTCAACTCGCTTTCGATGCGCTGAAACTAGGCGGCAATGCGCCCTGTATCATTAACGCAGCCAACGAAATAGCTGTCGATGCGTTCCTGAACGACCATATCAGTTTTCTGGAGATTTCAGAAATTATCGAGTTATGTCTGAATAAAATAGCCTTCGTCAAAACCCCGACGTACGAAGACTACGTTCAAACCGATGAGGAAACCCGACGACTGGCGCTGGAGCGAATTAAAAGTTTAGTTTAGCTGTTTGTACGGTATCTGTCAACCTCAACGTTTTCGATTCACGTGACGTACTGGATTTGGTTTATTTTAGGTATCGTACTCGGTATTATCTTATTTCGTGCCCTCAAAGGGCGGTCGAAGTAAACGCAGTAGCATACACCCACAATTGATTTTAACATAACGGGCCGACGGAGCGGTTCTGAATACATGGAAATTTTAGTGATGGCAGGTCAGCTCATTTTGGGCTTATCTATTTTAGTTGGTTTACACGAGTTAGGGCACCTGCTGGCGGCAAAAGCGTTTGGTATGCGGGTGGAGCAGTATTTCATCGGATTTCCTCCTAAAGTTTGGAGTATCAAACGTGGCGAAACGGAATACGGCGTTGGCGCTATTCCGCTCGGTGGCTTCGTGAAAATTACGGGTATGATCGACGAGTCGCTTGACACTACCCACTTAAATGCCGAACCCCAGCCATACGAGTTCCGCGCGAAACCAGCCTGGCAACGACTGATCGTTATGCTCGGCGGGATTATCGTCAACGTGATTGTGGGCATCCTGATTTTTGTGATTCTGGCTTATAAAAATGGCAACACTTATCTGGCCGCTAAAGATGCCAAGTACGGTATCGTTGCCTACGACCTGGCTAAAGGTATCGGGTTACAAACCGGCGATAAAATCATCAAAGTAAACGGAAAGCCGATTACGGACTTCAACGAGATTCGCGGTTCCGACGTATTCCTTGGCGATAATAGCTCTTACACCATCGACCGGAACGGCAAAATAGAAGACATTTTCATTCCTAATGATTTTGTCGATAAACTGGCCGATAAGAAAGCAGCCGGTCAGTTCATTGAGCCCATCGAGCCGTTTAAAGTTGGTGAGTTGGTACCGGGCCAACCGGCTGGTAAAGCGGGTCTGAAAGCCGGCGACGTTATTACAAGTATCAACGGCAAGCCAATCCAGTTTTACCATGAGTTTACGGAAGCGGTGAAGCCCCTCAAGAATAAAGCGCTTACGCTGGGTATCAACCGCAACGGCCAAGCTACAACCCTCACGATGATCACCACGCCCGAGGGCACCATTGGTTTTTATCCCGAATTTCTGCTCCCGCTCACCAAACAGGATTACACCTTTGGCGAAGCGCTGAGCGTGGGTACCTCGAAAGCGTTTCAGGTCGTTTACGATAACATTAAAGGATTTGGTAAGATCTTCCGGGGCGAAGTATCAGCATCAAAAGCCCTGAGCGGCCCGATTGGCATTGCGCAGAATCTCTTTGGCGGCATTTGGGTCTGGGATCGCTTCTGGACCGTTACAGGCTTGCTTTCTATGGCCCTTGCCTTCTTCAACATACTGCCAATACCCGCTCTTGATGGTGGTCATGCTACTATTCTCGGTTATGAGATTATTTCGGGCCGTAAGCCTTCGGATCGTTTTCTGGAAGGAGCTCAAAAGGTTGGTATGGTCATTTTACTTGGGCTGATGGCGTTTGCTATTTTCAACGATGTCTTAAAAGCCGTTTTTTAAGCATTTGCCAACTGCTTAGTTGGAAGAGGATTCGCAGCGGAAACGAGGATACTCTTCCAGCTCTGCGAATCCTTTTTCTTGCTCTGTTTCTATGATTAATTTTTTGATTCGGTCAGGCTTTTTAGTCTTACTCGTTGGGCTTTTATCCGGCAGTACATTTGTCCATGAATTTCATGCCAGCGTTACGCAAATGCAGTATGACCCCAAAGAGCACGTATTTGAAATCAGCGTTCGACTATTTACCGATGATTTTGAAAAGGCGCTTGCAGAAGCAACCAGGGCAAAAGTTAACCTGAGTGGAAAAACAAAACATGATTTAATTATCGAAAAATACATTGAATCTCACTTTGTGTATACAAGCCCGCAGAAGCAAGTAAAGCCAATTAAATACGTGGGGTACGAAGTTGAAGCAGATGCCCACTGGATTTATCTTGAAATGCCTTACAGTGAGCCATTTCGGGGCGGCTTATTAAAACAGAACGCCTTGATGGAAGTGTTTGACGACCAAGTTAATATGGTGAATGTTCAGTACCAGAGCCAGAAAAAAACATTTGTCTTTCGAAAAAATCAGGCCACTCAGGACATTTCGTTCGATAGATAAATTTTTCGGTCACAAAGCGTCCTATTTAGTTAATTTTGTAGTTGTTACAATTAGTCCGCCACTTCGTCATACATTAGTAGTTGGCACGGGCCTTGCAACTACTCCATTTTTTTGCCTTTCCTATAGTATCAGGCACCATATATTCATTGCTGCCAGGCTGGCAGTATACTTATGCATTTAGACCAGGATTTAGCTACCCGTTTGTTAATGACCGATTTTGATTCGGACAATTTAGAAATTGTGCCGCTTGGGTCGCCGGAAGGGTTAGATGATGATTACGAATTACCGGCAAACCTCCCTATTTTGCCAGTTCGCAATACCGTTTTATTCCCAGGAATGGTTATTCCCGTCACCGTTGGACGGTCCAAGTCAATTCGATTAGTAAAGAAAGCGTATAAGGGAAACCGAATCATCGGTGTTGTTGCTCAGTTGAACCAGCAAAAAGATGAGCCTACGGTTGATGATCTTTATCGGTTTGGAACCGTCGCGTACATTATCAAAATGATTACGCTGCCTGATGGCAACATAACGATAATCATACAGGGTAAAAAGCGTTTTGAAATTCAGCAAATCACACAGGAAGAGCCATTTATGACGGCCCAGGTACGCCAGATTGACGACTCATTCCCCAACGTAACCAAGAAAGAAGGTAAAGCCCTGCTGCAATCCCTGAAAGACGCTGCGTATAAAATGCTGCGTTTGAATCCGGAAATTCCACAGGAAGCCCGAATTGCGCTCGACAACATCGAAAGCCCGCATTTTCTGCTGCACTTCCTTTCCTCGAACGTCAATGCCGATGTAGCAGACAAGCAGCGGCTTCTGGAAACCCTCGAAGGCAACCAGCAGGCCAATTTGCTCCTCGAATTTATGCTTCGGGAAGTACAGTTGCTTGAACTCAAACGCGAAATTCAGTCGAAAGCCTCCTCTGACCTCGACCAGCAGCAGCGCGATTATTACCTCCGCCAGCAGATGAAGGTTCTGCAGGACGAACTGGGCATGGAAAACCCGGATCGTGACATCGACGAATTACGTATCAAAGCCGACCGTAAAAAATGGCCGAGTGAGGTACGGGCGCATTTCGATAAGGAATTGACCAAACTGCAACGTATAAACCCCATGGCCCCGGAATACCCGGTTACCATGAACTACGTTGAACTGATGGTCGATCTGCCCTGGAACGAATATACCAAGGATAACTTCGACCTGAAGCGCGCTCAAAAGATTCTGGATACAGACCATTTCGGTCTGGAAAAAGTAAAAGAACGGATTATTGAATACCTCGCCGTTCTGAAGCTTAAAAACGACATGAAAGCCCCGATTCTTTGCTTATACGGGCCTCCGGGTGTAGGTAAAACCTCCCTGGGAAAATCGGTAGCCAAGGCATTGGGACGGAAATACAGCCGGATGGCGCTGGGTGGGGTACACGACGAAGCCGAAATTCGTGGCCACCGCAAAACGTACATCGGTGCTATGCCGGGCAAAGTCATTCAGAACATCCGCAAATGCGGTACGGCCAACCCCGTATTCATTCTGGATGAGATTGATAAAGTCAGTTCAGACTTCCGGGGCGACCCATCATCGGCATTGCTTGAAGTACTGGACCCCGAGCAAAACTCAACGTTCATGGACAACTACCTCGAAACGGAGTTTGATCTCTCGCGGGTTTTGTTCATCGCTACGGCTAACTCGCTCGATACTATCCACCCCGCCCTGCGCGACCGGATGGAAATCATCGACATTGCGGGTTATACCGTTGAAGAGAAAGTACAGATTGCCAAGAAATACCTGATTCCAAAACAACGTCGGGATCACGGCCTCAAGCCGAAAGATCTGGCATTCGAGGATAAAGCCGTTCTGCGTATTATTGAAGGCTACACCCGCGAATCGGGCGTTCGGAATCTGGAGCAGAAAATCGGCGCGTTGATTCGGAAAGTGGCCAAATCCATTGCGATGGAGGAGGAATACAATCACACAATTAGGGTCAACGACATCCCTAAAATGCTCGGCGCCGAAGTTTTCGACAAAGAACTCTACGCCGACGATGATATTGCCGGTGTGGTTACGGGACTAGCCTGGACACAAGTTGGGGGCGAAATTCTCCTGATCGAATCAAGTCTGAGCCGGGGTAAAGGCGTACTTACTCTATCGGGGCAACTCGGTGATGTAATGAAGGAATCGGCCGTTACGGCTCTTTCCTACCTGAAAGCCCATGCCGATGATCTGGGTATCGACTACCGTATTTTCAGCCATTACGACCTGCACATCCACATTCCGGCGGGGGCTGTTCCTAAAGATGGCCCATCGGCTGGCATTACGATGCTCACGTCCATGACATCTATTTATACCCAGCGCAAAGTGAAGCCATATCTGGCCATGACCGGTGAGGTGACCTTGCGGGGTAAAGTGCTGCCCGTGGGTGGTATCAAAGAGAAGATACTGGCGGCTAACCGGGCGGGCATCAAAGAGCTTATTCTTTGCTCAAAAAATCGCAAGGATATAGAAGAGATCAATCAGTCGTATATTAAAGATCTGGTGTTCCATTACGCCGATACGGTCGATCAGGTCCTTGACATTGCCCTGCTTCCCGGTAAGGTTGGTAAACCCATGAAGTTTATTCTTCCTGAAGAAAAAGAGCCACGGGAAGTAGAAAAAGTCTATTGATCCACGAGATAGGAACGCGGATGGAACGGATTGAGCGGGTTTATACGGATAAATAGTAAAAAAATCCGTTTTGATCCGCTCAATCCGTTCCATCCGCATTCCTATCTTTACGCTGTGCTCGATTTTCAAAAACTTTCTTCTGCATATCAACAGGCACTGCTTCAACAAGTTGTTCCCTTCTGGCTCAAAAATAGCCGGGATGAACTGTGTGGCGGCTATTTCGATCTGTTGTCAGCATCGGGAGAGGTTATTGAGGGTGATAAGTCCATACTACTACAAGCCCAGCAAGTATGGGCTTTTTCGTGGTTACACAACACCCTCGACAGGCAACCCGCCTGGCTCGAACACGCCCGGCATGGTGCTATATTTCTGAGCCAATTCGCGCACCAGGATAGTCTGGACTGCTACGCCCAGCTCGACCGACGAGGTCGTCCGGTTAGCCAATCAGCCGATTTACTTCCGGATTGTTTCACAACGATGGCGTACGCACAACTCCATCGCGCTACCGGAGAGGATGAATGGGCGATGCTGGCAAAGCAAACATTTACCAACTTGCTCGAACGCCGGGCCGACATCCGGGCCGAACAGGTGCATACCGTCGGTAGCTTTCGGCACGTACAACAATTGAGCGAAGCGATTGCCCTACTCAAACTGGTCCTGGACATGCAGCCACTGCTGGGTGAAGAAACAGGAAAAGAAACAACCGACCTTATTATACACGAAATACAGCACGAGTTTTTAGATCGACGCTCCGAAACACTTCTCGACAATGTCTTACCCGAAGGCGCGTTCATCAACACTCCCGAAGGCCGACGGTTAAACGTAGGGCTAACGTTCCAAACGGCCGGTTATCTCCTGGACTTTTACGCGGAGAGCGCATCACTTAAGAACACGCCCGGTATCAATAACCATCGCAAGCTAGCAATGCAGGTCGCTGGCTGGTGTTTGCGTCTTTGCGATCAGGCCTGGGACGAAACCAATGCAGGTTTAAATCAATACGTTGATTTTAAGCAACAGGCATCAATTTTTCCAGACTGGCAGCAGAAATGGGCCTGGGTACAGGTCGAAGCGCTGACGGCCTTACTAAAAAGCTACGTACACACCCGTCAGCCCGACTGCCTGAAATGGTTCAAGCGTATTCATGATTACACCTTTCAGCATTTTCCCGATAGCAAACAGGCGGGCTGGCATCTGGTTCTTGACACCTATGCACATCCCCTGCTCGCGGCCAAAGCGACTCCATCGGTAGGCTGCTTTTCCCTTATCCGTTGCCTGGCCGAAACAGGAACACTCCTGACTAAATGCGAGCCACTACAGAAAACGCAGCGAACCGGCCGGGCGGGCATTTCGCTTAATTTTTAGTTAAAGCTGGTGCGAGCATATCAACGACCTAGATCATTTAGCTTATAAGGAATTCATCCGGGCAAACCCTTCGATAGCGCCCCGAACATTACCGAATTGTTTCAACAGCCCTTCGGCCTGCTCGCGGTCTACACCAATTTCGCTCATAACCATTTTAGCGGCCCGGTCCTGTAGCTTAATATTGGTCAGTTGCATATCGACCATCTTGTTTCCTTTCACGCGTCCCAACTGAATCATCACTGCCGTTGAGATCATGTTCAACACCAGCTTTTGCGCCGTTCCCGCTTTCATACGGGTACTTCCGGTCACAAACTCCGGCCCGGTAACCACCTCTACCGGAAACTCTGCCGCCTGCGCCACCGCCGAACCTGCATTGCAAACGATGCATCCCGTCAACAGTCCAGCTTTCCGAGCCTGGTTCAGGCCACCAATTACATAGGGCGTTCGGCCCGATGCCGCAATACCAATAACTGTATCCAGCTCGTCGGGATGGTACGGAGCTATATCTTTCCAGGCCTGTTCGGCATCATCTTCAGCAAATTCAACCGCCTTTCGAATAGCACCGTCGCCACCAGCCATCAAACCAATAACCAGATCGGGCGGCACACCATAAGTTGGCGGGCATTCGGAGGCATCGACAACCCCCAGCCGACCACTCGTACCGGCACCGATGTAAATAAGTCGGCCACCCTGCTTCATGCGGATAACAATTTGCGCAACGAGAGCTTCAATTTGTGGGATTGCCCGCTCAACCGCCATCGGTACTGTCTTGTCTTCTTTATTAATATTCGTCAGCAAGTCGTGAACCGACATTTGCTCTAAATGGTCGTAATGGGAAGTCGTTTCTGTTGTCATGGTTCAAAATTAATACAGTCGAATTTTACCGAACAAATAATCTGTTTTTTCTTGCCTTTCCCAGAAACATCGGCTTAATTTACGGCGTTATTACACTATCAGCGAAATTTCGCTAAATGTTAATTATGCTTACCGACCAGTCAACTACCGAACTAAACCGTTTTAGTCGTACTCTCACCCAGGAAATAAGTAATCCAGCTGCGAAAGCTATGCTATATGGAGTAGGTCTGAGTGAGGAGGACATGCAAAAGCCTCAGATTGGCATTGCCAGCACGGGGTATGAAGGAAACACCTGCAACATGCACCTCAACGGCTTATCTGTTTATGTAAAGCAGGGCATTACGGCTAACGGACTGGTCGGATTGATTTTCAATACTATTGGCGTATCAGACGGCATGACCAACGGGAACGATGGCATGCGCTACTCGCTCCCCAGCCGAGATTTGATTGCCGATTCGATTGAGTCGGTAGTAGCAGCTCAATGGTATGATGGTGTGGTTACGGTAGTAGGTTGTGACAAAAATATGCCCGGTGCTGTTATGGCCATGGCCCGTCTCGATCGGCCGGGCATTATGGTCTACGGAGGAACAATCCGGTCAGGTCATTATAAAGGACAGAAACTGGACATCGTTTCGGCGTTTGAAGCGCTGGGCAAGAAATACGCAGGAAATATCTCCGACGAAGATTACGAGGGGGTTATCAAAAACTCCATTCCGGGTGCCGGTGCCTGTGGTGGTATGTATACGGCCAATACCATGGCCAGCAGCATTGAAGCCATGGGCCTAAGCCTGCCGTTCAGCAGCAGCTACCCCGCCACCCATACTGGTAAGCAGGAGGAGTGCAAAAAAATTGGGGCCGCCATGCGCGTCCTGCTCGAACGCAACATTACCCCTGCCGATATCATTACCCGCAAATCGCTCGAAAACGCGCTCACGATTGTGATGGCGCTGGGTGGTTCTACAAATGCCGTACTCCACTACCTGGCCATTGCCCGGGCGGCCGGTATCGAGCTAACCCTCGACGAAATTCAGGCGATCAGCGACCGGGTTCCGTTTCTGGCCGATCTGAAGCCAAGTGGCAAATATTACATGGAGGATATGCTCGAAATTGGGGGCGTACCGGCCGTGATGAAATACCTCTATCAGAACGGCATGCTGCACGGCGACTGCCTGACGGTAACCGGCAAAACAGTTGCCGAGAATCTGGCGGATGCGCCCGATCTTGATTTTGAGAAACAACAGATTGTCCGACCACTGAGCAACCCGATCAAAGCAACCGGCCATATCCAGATTATGCGGGGCAACCTGTCACCAACAGGCGCTGTCGCTAAGATTACGGGTAAAGAGGGCATGCAGTTCGATGGCACCGCGAAAGTGTGTGAGCACGAAGGCGAAGTAATCGACGCGCTCCAGAAGGGTGAGATTTTACCGGGTCAGGTGATCGTTATCCGGAATGCAGGTCCCAAAGGCGGTCCGGGCATGAGCGAGATGCTGAAACCAACCTCGGCTATCATGGGCGCGGGTCTGGGCGACAAAGTAGCCTTGATTACCGACGGACGTTTCTCAGGCGGAACCCACGGCTTTGTGGTAGGTCACGTGACCCCGGAAGCTTTCGACGGTGGTCCCATTGCGCTGGTACACGACGGCGACCGCATCACTATCGACGCCACTACCCGCCAGTTGATCCTGCACATTTCCGATGAGGAGATGGCACAGCGTAAAAGCGAATGGAACCAATCGGCTCCCCGATTTACAAAAGGGGTGTTGGGTAAGTACATCCGCAACGTAAAATCAGCGAGTGAAGGCTGTGTAACAGACGAAGCGTAACTGAACAACAGTAAATCAACAAACTGAAGAAGACCTTAAAATTGATCATACATCATGGAAGCAATCGCCAGTATTAAACCGGAAACCGCTCACGCAGTAGATACAGCCCCAGTGGTTGCTCCGGATGCTACATACATCAACGGCTCGCACGCCCTGATGAGATGCCTGCTAGCCGAAGGCGTAGAAACTATTTTTGGTTACCCCGGTGGTGCTATCATGCCCGTCTATGATGCTCTTTACGACTATCAGGATCAACTAAACCACATTCTGGTTCGGCACGAACAAGGGGCCGGTCATGCCGCACAGGGCTACGCCCGCGTAACAGGCCGGGCCGGTATCTGCCTTGTTACCTCGGGGCCGGGAGCGACTAATCTGGTGACGGCCATTGCCGATGCGCTGATTGACTCCACGCCATTGGTTTGCATTGTTGGGCAAGTTGGCAAAAAACTGCTGGGTACCGATGCGTTTCAGGAAGCGGATGTCATGGGCGTTACCATGCCGATCACGAAATGGAACTACCAGATTACGGATGCGAACGAAGTGCCCGAAATACTGGCTAAAGCCTTCTACATCGCACAGTCGGGTCGGCCGGGTCCGGTCCTGATCGACATGACCAAAAGCTCGCAGCTGGAGTTAATGACGAAGCCCTTCGTATACGAACGCTGTCAGAGTCTGGTCAGTTATCGACCACGGCGGATTCCGAAACAGGAACAGGTCGAAGCAGCGGCTAACCTGATCAACTCAGCCAAGCGTCCCTATATATTTGCAGGTCACGGTATTCAGATTGCCAAAGCTGAAGCCGAACTGATCGAATTTGCCGAGAAAACGGGCATTCCGGTAGCCACAACCCTACTTGGGCAATCAACTATTTCGACCAATCACCCTTTGTACGTGGGCTGGCTGGGCATGCATGGCAATTACGGCCCGAACGTCATGACCGATCAGGCCGATGTGATCATTGCCATTGGTATGCGCTTCGACGACCGCGTAACCGGCGATGCCAGCAAGTTCATTAAACAGGCAAAAGTTGTTCATATTGAAATCGACCCCTCGGAGATTGACAAAATTATCCGGGCAGATGCCCCTGTTATTGGCGATGCCAAAGAAGTACTAAAAGCATTACTACCCCTCGTTAAGCCGAATGACCACACGGTATGGCGTAACGAGTTTCGGAAGTTCGATGCGATCGAAAACGAAACCATTACGGTTCCTGAACTGACAAATCTGAACGGCAAAATCAGAATGGCCGAGGTAATCGACATGCTGTCGCAGAAAACAAAAGGCGAAGCCGTGCTGGTAACGGACGTTGGTCAGCACCAGATGATGGCCTCTCGTTATTACCAGTTCCGCCGACCAAACAGTCTGGTTACGTCGGGAGGAATGGGCACCATGGGCTTTGCTCTACCGGCCGCTTTTGGCGCACAGGTTGGTGCTCCCGACCGCCAGGTGGTAGCCATCATTGGCGATGGCTGTTTCCAGATGACCCTTCAGGAGCTTGGCACCATTGTGCAGAACAAACAGCCCGTTAAAGCCATCATCCTGAATAATAACTTTCTGGGTATGGTGCGCCAGTGGCAGCAGTTGTTCCACGAACGGCGCTATTCGTTCGTAGAGCTGCAAAACCCTGATTTTATCACCATTGCTCGTGGCTTTGGAATGGACGGACAAACCTGCGATCAACGGGATAACCTGTCCGACGCCCTTGACACCATGCTGGCACATGAAGGGCCATTCCTGCTCGAAGTGATTGTGGAAAAAGAGGAGAACGTATTTCCGATGGTTCCCGCAGGGGCCAGCGTTTCGCAGATTAGACTTAAATAAGATGACGACCTACACGATCTGCATATTTACCGAAAATACCATCGGGCTGCTGAACCGCATCACGATCATTTTCACCCGTCGGCGCATTAACATCGAAAGCCTGACCGTTTCGGAAACGGAGCGCAAAGGGATATCTCGGTTTACAATCGTTATCAAACACGAATCGCGGGAAGAGGTTGAAAAACTTGTTCGTCAGATTCGCAAGATCGTGGAAGTGATGGCCGTTTTCGGCTACCTCAACGATGAGATCGTCTATAACGAAATTGCGCTTTTCAAAATTTCGACTCCGCTGGGCAGTAAATCACTGGATGTCGAAACGATCAATAAAGAGTATAAAGCTTGGGTCGTTTACTGGGGACTGGATTACGTCGTTATCGAAAAAACCGGTAACGACACCGAAATTTTCGAGTTTTTCGGCTACCTCAAGCAGTACGAGATCCTGGAGTTCGTTCGGTCGGGCCGCGTCGCTGTTGGCAAGACGGAAAAAGGCCTGGTCGAGTACCTGC
Organism: Spirosoma fluviale; assembly: GCF_900230225.1. Lineage (GTDB taxonomy): Bacteria > Bacteroidota > Bacteroidia > Cytophagales > Spirosomataceae > Spirosoma > Spirosoma fluviale. Next base: position 111,677 of record NZ_OCNH01000002.1, on the reverse strand, counting down.
CCGAGTCTGAATGGGCTTATTATTTATAACCAATCACAATCCTACAATACGAGTACAAAACCAATTAAACATGGCAACGATTAATTTCGGAGGAGTTGAGGAACAAGTTGTAACACGGGAAGAATTTCCGTTAGAAAAAGCCCGTGAGGTGCTGGCCAATGAAACCATTGCGGTTATCGGTTACGGCGTACAAGGCCCCGGCCAGTCGTTGAACATGCGCGATAATGGCTTCAACGTGATCGTTGGACAACGTAAAGGCAAAACGTTCGACAAAGCCATTGCCGATGGCTGGGTACCGGGCGAAACGCTGTTCGAAATCGAAGAAGCGTTGGAAAAAGGTACGATCATTTGCTTCCTGCTCTCCGATGCCGCTCAGATCGAACTGTGGCCAACGGTGAAAGCCGCCCTGAAACCCGGCAAATCGCTGTATTTCTCGCACGGTTTCGGCGTAACGTATAAAGAAAAAACCGGTATCGTTCCTCCTGCCGATGTCGATGTATTCCTCGTAGCTCCTAAAGGTTCGGGAACATCGCTGCGCCGGTTGTTCGTAGAAGGCAAAGGGCTGAATTCCAGCTTTGCTATCTATCAGGATGCATCGGGCAACGCACGCACCAAAGCCATTGCAATGGGTATCGGTGTGGGTTCGGGCTACCTGTTCGAAACTGATTTCTATAAAGAAGTAACGTCTGACTTAACCGGCGAACGTGGTACGCTGATGGGTGCTATCCAGGGTATTTTTGCCGCTCAATACGAAGTACTGCGCGCCAATGGCCACAGCCCGTCTGAAGCCTTCAACGAAACGGTTGAAGAGTTAACCCAGTCGCTAATGCCGCTGGTGGCCGAAAACGGTATGGACTGGATGTACGCCAACTGTTCGACAACCGCCCAACGTGGTGCCCTCGATTGGTGGAAGCCGTTCCGCGATGCCACCAAGCCCGTTTTTGAACAATTATATAACTCGGTAAAAACGCAGGAGCAGGCAGAAATCAGCATTACCCGCAACTCGCAGCCCGACTACCGCGAGAAACTGGAAGTTGAACTGGCCGAACTCCGCGAATCGGAAATGTGGCAGGCGGGTAAAGCTGTCCGTTCGTTGCGCCCAGAGCGGACCTAGTTTTCTTTAGTGATTAAGTTAATAGGTTATCGGTTATTGAGTTATTGACTGTCCGTTAATAACTCAATAACCGATAGCCTATTAACGTTTTCAGCGCCCCTATGCGTTGTTTGTTTAACTTTACGTTATGAGCACGGTAGTAAAAGGAGAGACGAAATTTATATTCCCAGACCTCGACAATATTTATTTAGCCGCCGAACGGCTTCGGGGCGTGGCAACGCATACCCCCCTTCAGGAGAACATTAATCTATCAGACCGGTACGGCGCCAAGATTTTCCTTAAACGCGAAGATTTGCAGGTCGTCCGCTCCTATAAGATCCGGGGAGCTTATAATAAAATGGCAAGCCTATCGCCGGAGATGCTGGCTAAAGGTGTTGTGTGCGCCAGTGCTGGTAATCACGCGCAGGGGCTAGCCTACGCCTGCCGGAAAATGTCCGTTCATGGCACCATCTTCATGCCAACAACTACGCCGAACCAGAAGGTGAAGCAGGTAAAACTGTTCGGTAAAGAGTTTGTTGAGGTCGTTCTCGTTGGCGATACCTACGACGACGCCTACCATGCCGCTATGGAGTTTGTCGATACCCACGAAAGCATATTTGTGCATCCTTTCGATGATGTGCAGGTGATGGAGGGACAGGGCACCGTTGGGCTGGAAATCTTCAAAGACTCTAATTTCAAGATCGACTACCTGCTGATGGCTATTGGCGGAGGTGGTTTAGCCTCGGGCGTTTCGACAGTTTTCAGGCAACTGAGTCCCAAAACAAAGCTTATTGGCGTTGAGCCACTGGGTTCACCCTCTATGAAAGTAGCGATGGAGGAAGGTCACGTCGTTACGCTCGACAAGATCGATAAATTCGTAGATGGAGCCGCTGTAAAGCGGGTGGGCGATACCACCTTTGAAATATGCCGTCAAAATCTGGATCGGGTGGTACTCATTCCCGAGGGTAAGGTGTGTACAACTATCCTGCAGTTGTATAACGAAGAAGCTATCGTAGCTGAACCCGCCGGTGCCCTGACGATTGCTGCGCTGGACTTCCTGAAAGACGAAATTAAAGGCAAAAACGTCGTGTGTCTGGTCGGTGGCGGCAATAACGACATCACCCGAACGGAAGAAATTAAGGAACGATCACTCCTATATGAAGGGCTGAAACATTACTTCATCATCCGATTCCCGCAACGGGCCGGTGCCTTCCGCGACTTCCTGAACGTACTTGGCCCTAATGACGACATCAGCCGGTTTGAATACGCCAAGAAAACAAACCGCGAAACCGGTCCGGCGGTTGTTGGTATTGAGTTGAAGAACCGCGAAGATTTCGAGCCGCTGATTCAGCGTATGCACGATCAAAACATCGTATTCGAGTACCTAAACGACCAACCCGACTTGTTTCAGTTTTTGGTGTAGTTTGTAGTAACTGATAGTACTGGCAGTTGCTTTGGCTGAATCATCCGTATTATGATCCGCGTCCCCTCTTCTATTCAGGCCAATCAATTTCAGTCGCTGAACATTCAGCGACCTGATGGTTCGGAGATGACGTTTGTGGCCTACCGTAGTGACGTCTATCCCGAACGGAACGAGGTTTTTTTTGAAGAACACGCCGTTATTGTCGTGCTCGAAGGGGAGAAGAAATTCAGCTCACCTACCCAGGAACTACACGTACACAAAAGCCAGATCCTTTTCTTTCAGCGGGGCTGTTATTCGATGAACGAATCCATCGACGCCAATTACAAAAGCCTGGTCTTTTTCGTGAATGAAAAATCACTGAAGGAGTTTGTTAGCCAGCATCTAAACCTGTTTGAGGACCTGCAAACTCCCCTCCCCGACGACCCAATCTTGTCCTTCACGTCATCATCTACCTTCGCGACATTTATTAACTCCTTATTGCCCTATTTTGGTGCCAGAACCCCGTTTTTGAACGAATTACTGCGACTTAAATCGCAGGAGCTCCTGCTTCACCTGCTCGAACTAGATACCGCCCGGCACCTGCGGGCCATTCTCTGGCACATCTACCAGGGCCAAAAAACCGATCTCGATTACCTGATGAGCACCTACTTCCTCAAGCCCCTCTCCATGAGCGAGCTATCGAGGCTATCGGGCCGAAGCCTGTCAGCCTTCAAGCGTGATTTTGAAGAACATTTCCATACCTCCCCCGGCCAATGGATACGCCGAAAACGACTAGAACATGCCCATTTCCTGCTCCGCAATACCGATAAGAACGTTTCGGAAGTGAGTATGGAAATTGGTTACGAAAGTGTCTCACACTTCATTAAAGCCTACAAGAGCCAGTACGGCGCAACGCCGAAGCGGATGTATTGAACATCTGCCTCCTAACGGCCTGACTTTCCTAGTCGTCATTTATAACTGGATTATACATTCACATGTTCGTGGTGAATAAATACGGCTACTTCGTGAGCTTCTGAAACACGGTAACATCAATAAGACCTAAAATCCCGACAAAGTATATGAACGAAAATCAATCGAAAGAACCAAGTCAAAGTCCTTTTGCACAGACTTTCTTCCACGGCACTAAGGCTGATCTGAGGATTGGCGACTTTATCGAAATAGGCGTTACCTCAAATTATGGAAAAAATAGTAAAGCAAAATACATCTATCTGACAGCTACGTTAGATGCCGCCATTTGGGGGGCTGAACTAGCCTTAGGAGAAGGGCGAGAAAGAATATATTTAGTAGAGCCAACAGGTTCAATTGAGGACGATCCGAATTTAACTGACAAAAAATTTCCGGGTAATCCAACAAAATCGTACCGCTCAAAACAACCTTTTAAAGTCGTTGGCGAGATTACTGTCTGGCAAGGACATGCTCCGGAGCAAGTCAAGGCTATGAAAGATGGATTAGCAAAACTTAAAGATCAGGGCATTGAGGCCATAGAAGATTGAAGTGGTTTTAAATTCGGCTTAAGTAGAACAATGCATGAACGTTAGCCGCAACCTTTGCGAACAACAGCGTAAACGTAAAACTAAATGGGCTGATCTTTCATTGCTCTATAACTTCCTTTCGATGGGCTAGTCCCCAGAAATGAAGTTCATCTATCACTTTTTCGAGCGACATCCCGTGTGGCGTAATGGAATACTCAACGGTTGGCGGAAAAGTATGGTGGACCTCCCGAAAAACGAGTTTATTCGCTTCCAGACTTTTTAGTTCTTTGGATAGTGTTTTATCTGTTATTCCACTGACCTGTGGGGCTATCTGCTTAAATCGTTTGGGACTTTCCGACAACGAGAATAAGATAAGTAACTTCCATCTTCCCGACACCAGTATTTTTACTTATATAGATTTTATCTATAGTTACATAAAAACAATTAATAAAAACTATTAATTGATTCGTGTAAATTTGACTCCACAAAACCTAAATATAACAAAAATGGAAGATCATATATACGCGGGCACACCCTCAGACGCCACAAGTTACAATGTCAACGGCGAAAGCAAATGTCCGTTTACAGGTGCTACGGCCAAGCAGAGCGCTGGTGCTGGCACGAGAAATCGGGATTGGTGGCCAAATCAACTTAAGCTGAATATTCTCCGACAGCATTCCTCTCTGTCCAGCCCAATGGGCAAGTCTTTCAACTACGCTGAGGCATTCAAATCGCTTGATTTGAGTGAAGTAAAGAAAGACATCTTCGACCTAATGACTACGTCTCAGGACTGGTGGCCAGCCGATTACGGCCATTATGGCCCGTTATTTATTCGGATGGCCTGGCACAGTGCCGGTACGTACCGCATTGCCGATGGACGTGGTGGTGCGGGGGCTGGAACCCTGCGTTTTGCGCCACTTAACAGCTGGCCCGACAATGCTAACCTCGACAAGGCACGCCTACTGCTGTGGCCGGTCAAAAAGAAATACGGACGAAAAATTTCGTGGGCAGATCTAATGGTCCTCACGGGTAACTGCGCCCTTGAGTCAATGGGCTTCAAAACCTTCGGTTTCGCCGGTGGGCGCGAGGATGTCTGGGAACCAGAGGAAGACATCTACTGGGGTGCAGAATCCGAGTGGTTAGGCGACAAGCGCTATTCGGGCGACCGCCAACTGGAAAATCCGCTGGCTGCAGTTCAGATGGGTTTGATCTACGTAAATCCGGAAGGACCAAATAGTCGGCCCGATCCGCTTGCTTCTGCCCGCGACATTCGGGAGACCTTCGGTCGTATGGCCATGAATGACGAAGAAACGGTTGCGCTTATTGCCGGTGGCCACACGTTTGGCAAAACCCACGGTGCTGCTGATCCAGGTCAGTATGTAGGTGCAGAACCTGCCGGTGCGAGCCTGGAGGAGCAAAGCCTCGGCTGGAGAAACACCTACGGTACCGGAAATGGTGGTGACACGATCACGAGCGGTCTGGAAGGAGCCTGGACCACAACGCCAACCCAGTGGGACAACAACTACTTCGATAACTTGTTCGGATTCGAGTGGGAGTTGACAAAGAGCCCGGCCGGTGCCCATCAGTGGAGACCGAAAGACGGTGCAGGCGTTGGTACCGTGCCCGATGCACACGACCCAGCCAAGCGTCACGCGCCTATGATGTTTACGACCGATATTGCGTTACGTGTGGACCCTATTTACGAGCCTATCTCAAAACGCTTCCACGAGAACCCGGATCAATTTGCCGACGCGTTTGCCCGTGCCTGGTTCAAGTTGACACACCGCGATATGGGTCCTGTTGCCCGTTACCTCGGCCCAGAAGTACCAACCGAAGAATTAATCTGGCAAGACCCAATCCCGGCCGTCACTCATAAACTGATTGATGAGCAGGATACGGTTGCACTGAAAAAAATGATACTGGCTTCGGGTCTGTCTGTTTCCCAACTAGTTTCTACTGCCTGGGCATCTGCATCGACCTTCCGTGGGTCCGATAAACGCGGTGGTGCAAATGGTGGGCGCCTTCGTCTGGCACCGCAAAAGGATTGGGATGTCAACCATCCGGGGCTGCTGGCAACGGTTTTGGAGAAGTTTGAGGAAATCCAGAGCGACTTCAATAGTATGCAACAGGATGGCAAGCAGGTTTCTATAGCCGACCTGATCGTGCTGGGTGGTAGTGTAGGTATTGAGCAGGCAGCTAAGAAAGCGGGTCATGAAGTGATAGTATCTTTCACGCCCGGTCGCACCGATGCCTCTCAGGCACAAACTGATGTCGAGTCATTCGCCGTCTTAGAGCCAGAAGCCGATGGTTTCCGCAACTACTCGAAAACAAAGTATACCGTATCGTCGGAGGAGATGTTGATTGACAAAGCACAACTGCTGACCTTGAACGCGCCCGAAATGACGGTTTTGGTCGGTGGTATGCGTGTCTTGAATACAAACTATGGTTTTTCTAAAAACGGAGTATTCACCAAACGTCCGGAAGCACTTACCAACGACTTCTTCATTAACCTACTCGACTTAGGTACAACCTGGAAGGCGGCCTCGCATCACCAGGATGCGTTTGAAGGGCGTGACCGTATAACCGGCGAGCTGAAATGGACGGGCACACGTGTCGATCTTATTTTCGGCTCCAATTCAGAACTGCGGGCGCTTGCTGAAGTTTACGCTTGTGAAGACGCGCAGGAGCAGTTCGTACAGGATTTCGTAGCAGCATGGACTAAGGTAATGAACCTTGACCGATTTGACTTGGCCTGAATGGTTTGACTGATAGATTAGAAATAAAAGGTAGTCTGGAAACGGACTACCTTTATTATGCCCTTACCGCGTCCTTTACCTAAGTCAACAGCCTATTCAGTTTTATTTATAAAGTCTATTTGTCCCATTGAATTGAGCGGATGAATCAAACTTTTGTCTAAAGAATTTGTTAATTTGATGAACTAAAAACCGTTACTCTGTTTATTTATTAACCAAGTTACTCAATTGTGACTACCTCATCTCCATTTTCGATCCTACTGGTTGATGATGACCCGTTTGTTGCTGAGGTACTTACGCGTTCAGCCCGGCAAAATTTCCCGGAAGCTTCTATTCAGGTTAAAACCAGCTATGCAGAGGCCCAGGCCTATGTTGAAAGCCTTGAGGGGAAAGGGCCCAAATTAATTCTTCTGGACATCGATTTGCAAACAGGGCCAGATGGCTTTGCCTTCCTGTATTATCTCCGCAACCACCCACAAGGACGACTACTGCCTGTGGTGATGCTTTCGTACCACGACGAGACAGAGAATGTAGAAAAGGCTTTTTCGATGGGAGCTTCGTTATTTACCCGAAAGCCATCTGTCTATTCAGCCTGGCAGGCTTACGTGCAACAATTACGGCATTATTGGTTTGAGACAATTACGGTTCCTACAGTGTGGTTTGGCAAAGGCTTTACCAATTAAATTCACTGTATAACTAAATCTGTCCCACAAATACTCTTTACGAGTGAGTTAGTTAGAGTGTAGTTCTAACCAAAAGCCAGCTATTTTTCCAACCAAGACCGCTACTAAGGCTGGGCGTACTTACTGACGCCGTAAAGTACTGTTCAATAATTTCTCAAAAATTTTCGAGGAGTTTATGGAATCGGGTCTTCACCGGCATCCCTTTTAAAAACAATGTAGGCTAGTCTTCAAAAGCCATATTAATAATCTTAACAATTATTTTATGAACTACACCCCGCCCTAGACTCAACCTGTTAATCCCTGAAAGCGAAGGAGATTTTGTATATGAGAGTTGAACGACAAGGTTTTATGTCTATCCTAGCCTAGGATAAAAAAAAGCCAATAAGTGGTTTTTATCCTAGTAATTGCCGCTGGATTGCAATAAAGATGATAGATTAGACTTATTGAATTGTGCGGTTATTGCTGGAAAACTCATATTTTTGTGGAGGTTTGAAGGCATTTCCTTTAAAAATTTAGATGCACAAACCGAAAGAGTCTAAATTTTTCACTTTTTTTACCGGGTAAACCAACTTTTAATTTTTAACCCTACAGTCCAGTTCCAATGAAAACACAAACTCCTTCTCCAGCACCCGCCAAAGCACCGGCACCAAAAAAGAAGTCAGGTGGTCTAAACCCCGCATTCGTAATTCCGGTATTGTTGCTGATCGGTATCCTGACGTACATGTTCGTCTTCGGTGATGGTAGCCACTTCCAGGAAGGCGACAATACGAAAGAACCACTTCCAGGCGACTACTTCGGTACGGTCTACAAGGGAGGCTTCATCGTACCAATTCTGTTTACCTGTTTTCTAACGGTACTGGTATTCTCGATTGAGCGTTTCATCACCATCGGCCGTGCAAACGGTACGGGATCTATCGACGATTTCGTTCGTAAAGTTAAAGGCCAGCTTGACCGCAACGAAGTAGCTGCCGCTATTCAGGAGTGCGACCGTCAGAAAGGTTCGATTGGCAACGTTGTGAAAACAGCCCTGTTGAAGTACCAGCAGTTAGCTACCGATACCCAGTTAGACAAAGAGCAGAAACTAGTAGCCCTGCAGAAAGAAGTAGAAGAAGCTACAACGCTGGAATTGCCAATGCTGGAAAAAAACCTGACCATCATTGCTACCCTGGCTTCGGTTTCGACGCTGATCGCCCTGCTCGGTACGGTACTTGGTATGATTCGCGCGTTCGCAGCCATGGGTGCTACGGGACAGCCTGACACAGGTGCTCTTTCGACGGGTATCTCTGAGGCCCTTGTAAACACGGCTCTTGGTATCGGTACGGCCGCTATTGCTACGATCATGTATAGCTACTTCACGAGCCGTATTGACGTATTGACTTACAACATTGACGAAATCGGTCTGAGCATTCAGCAGAACTTCGCAGCCCATTATTAATAGTTTAATAACTTATGCCAGCAGTTAAAATAAAACGCGCCAGTTCCACAGTGGACATGACCGCGATGTGCGACGTGGCGTTTCTTTTGTTGACGTTCTTTATCCTGACGGCCCAGTTCCGGTCGCAGGATGCAGCTACCATCGAAACGCCCTCGTCCATTTCCGGGATCAAAGTCCCTGATAGCGATATCATGACCATCGGTCTTGGTAGAGACGGCAAGGTATATTTCGGTATCGACAATGCACAGAACCGCATTGCCATGCTGGATAACATTGCTGCTGCTAAAGGACTTTCCTTCTCTAACAACGAAAAGAAGGAGTTTTCTCTAATGTCGAACTTTGGTATCCCCATTAACCAATTGAAATCTTACCTGAATCTCTCAAAAGAGCAACAGGCTAAGGTTAAACAGGCGGGGATTCCAACGGACACCACCGGAGCAGGCCCAACCAACGAGTTGAAAGAGTGGGTTTATAATGCCCGGAAGGCCAACAACAATCTTCGAATTGCGTTGAAAGGCGATAACCTCGCTAAATTCCCCGAATTCAAGAATGTACTGGCTACGTTACAAGCGCAAAACATCAACAAATTCAACCTGATTACGGGAACGGAAGCTCCCCCGGCCGGTTGGAAAGCTGATTAAGCGCGTAGCGATTGCATCTATAGTTGATTTTCACCACGCGAATCTGTTAAGAAAACATGGCAGAAATTAATACCGGCGGTGGTGGTGGTAAACATGATGGTGGTAAGGTACGGTCAAAGAAAGCGTCGACTCGGGTGGATATGACCCCCATGGTAGACCTTGGATTTCTCCTGATTACCTTCTTCATTTTGGCCACCACACTGAGCAAACCATCTTCGATGACGCTCAACGTGCCGGATAAAACAAAAACAGAAGAAACGGAGCCTATTAAGGCCTCCAACGTAATGACCGTCTTTCTGGGCAAAGACAACAAGGCCTACTACATCTTTGGTAAGGCTGCGGGCGAAGATCCAGAAGTGAAAACCGTCGGATACGGCTACGAATTTCGGCAGGCCCTCCAGGAGAACGTGAAGAAAGTAGGTGGCGAAAAGTTTGTTGTGGTTATCAAACCAACAAAACTATCGACCTACAAAAACATGGTTGACGTTCTGGATGAAATGGCGATTACGAAACTGAAGCGGTATGCCCTTGTGGACGCACTGACTCCGGATGAAGTAAAGCTTCTCAAAGACAAAGCAAAATTAGACGTATAACACCATGGCAGAATTAGACTCCCAGGCAACACTCGATGATATCGTGTTTGCCAACCGGAACCAAGCGTATGGTGCCTATGATTTGCGGAAATCGTATCCTAAAACTGTAACTCGGGCCCTGATTATCGGTGGCGTCCTGTTTACACTTGGTGTATTAGCTCCTACGATCATAACCGCTCTAACTCCGGAGAAAGAAGAACAGGCAATGGTAGAGGTGGACTTAATGAAGCTCCCACCACCGCCAATTGACCCGAACGAACCGCCACCACCGCCACCACCACCGGTTGAATTGCCGAAGGTAAACACGGTGAAATTTCTTCCGCCGGAAGTAAAACCGGATGAGGAAGTACCCGAAGAAACACCACCACCCGCTGTGGAGGAACTGAAGGAAGCCGTTGCTGCTGAAAAAACGCAGGAAGGCGACCCCAACGCCGAAGAAGTGATTGCCGCTCCTGAAGCATCAGCCGCCCCAACAAAAGTGGAAGTTGCCGTTGAAGCTGCCCCGAAAGAAGAAGAAATCTTTACGGTGGTAGAACAACAGCCAGAGTTTAGTGGTGGTATGGCCGCTCTTGGTCAATACCTAAGCAAAAACCTGCGTTACCCGGCAGCAGCTCAGCGCGCTAACGTTTCAGGCCGTGTGTTCGTAAGCTTCGTCGTTAACACCGATGGTAGTATTCAGGATGTTCAGGTACTGAAAGGTCTGGGCTTCGGAACAGACGAAGAAGCACAACGCGTAGTGAAGGGTATGCCGAAGTGGCGCCCTGGTAAGCAATCAGGTCGGCCGGTTCGGGTTAAGTATAACCTACCGATCAACTTCACGCTGGAATAATACCTATGCGCGGACAGAATCGAGGTCCAGCCAAGCTAACACTGTATATTTCAGTACTGGCTTCGCTGGCATACTTGGGAGGAGGCATCGGACTGATAGCCTCCTCTCAGTCTTTTGGGGTGCTCCCGGAGCCCGGCTTATTGCGGTATTCGATGGGGGCATTGCTGATCATTTATGGTGCGTTTCGAGCGTACAGGGCCTACCAGCGTTTTCAGGAAAATGAGTAAACACTTTTTAGTTATCGTAGCAACAGTCGGACTACTGGCTAGCCTGTTGAGTTGCGGCAATGGGAAACCAGCGCTTGACAATCCATCGCGGGGGGAGATCGTTATTGCTGCTGATGAATCATTTCAGCCGCTGGTAACCCAGTTGACCTCTGCTTACTCCGGAATTTATCCAGACGCTCATTTTAAAGTTATCTTTAGGCCAGAACAGGAAGCTATCAATATGATGCTTCAGGATAGCGCGCGGCTGGTCTTCGCAACACGTGTGTTAAAACCCAACGAGCGGGCTGTATTCGATCAACGAAAAATAAAAGGAGCTACTGAAAAGATTGCAACGGATGGCGTAGCGCTGATCGTCAATAAAGCGAACACAGACAGCCTGATCACGATGGCTGAGTTGCAACGTATTTTCAATGGGCAGATAAGTCAGTGGGGACAACTAAAAGGAGGCAATCAGAGTAGCCCGATCACCCTGGTTTTTGATAATAACAATTCAAGTAATCTAGCGTTTGTATTAAAAACTTTTAATATTAAAGACGTAAAAGGATTGCGAATATTCACGACGCACTCCAATCGGGAAGTCATTGACTTTGTCCGGAAGAACCCATCGGCCATTGGCTTTATTGGTGTCAACTGGATAAGTGATAGTGATGAACCACTGTCTGTTGAATTAGCGAAGGATTTGCGTGTAATGGGAGTTTCAGATAAAATAAACCCGGTTAATCGCAATGACTATTTTCAGCCGTTTCAGGAGGACCTGGGCATGCAGCGTTACCCTTTACGTAGGCCAGTATATATTTTGAGCCGTGAAACGCATCCGGGTTTAGGTGGCGGATTGATTAATTATATAGTTAGAGATGCAGGTTCGCTAATCATTCGTAAATTGGGACTTTGGCCCAGAACTCCATATGATCGAATCATAAATCTGACTAAATAAGTAAGTTTTTTGGTTCGACCGCAATTTTTTAGTTTTGTCAATTGTTTTATAAGCATTAACCAATTTCCCTAATTTCCAACTTGAATTACATGATGAACAACCAGAAGCAATCGCTGATGACCATCCTGTTTGTGGGGGCTACACTAACGACTCCTTTATTTGCACAGGACGTCCAATCGGCCCTGAAGGATCTAGAAGCTGAGCGCTATAACAAGGCGGGGCAAACGCTAACGCAGTTGGCCACCAGCTCGCCGACGGCTGATAATCAGTTTTATCTGGGCTACTATTATCTACGAAGCGGGCAGCTGGATAAAGCTAAAGCAACGTTTGAAAAAGGTGCTGCTGCCGATGCCAAAAACCAATTAAACAACATCGGTCTGGCCGGGGTAGCCCTAGCCAAAAGTGATGGAGCTACAGCTAAAGGTTTAATTGACAACGCTGTTGCCCAAACGAAAAGCAAGAACCAGGATGTGCTGGTTCGTGGTGCTGAAATGTACACCTTGTTTGATCAACCGAAGCAAAGTGATCCGGCAGCTGCGTTGAGCCTGCTAACCGTTGCTGACGAGAAAGACAAGAAAAATGAAAACGCTGAGATCGAAATGTTGATGGGCGATGCGTACTTTCTGAAAAATGATGGTGGTAACGCGATCACGAAGTACGAAAACGCATTGGCGATCAATCCTAACCTTGCCGAAGCCAACTACAAAATTGGCCGTTTGTATCTGCGAGGTAAAAACTATCAGAAAGCACAGGATTTCTTTAAACTTGCCATTCAGGGTGATGCTGAGTTTGCTCCTACGTATCGTGCTTATGCCGATGCCCTGGCTAACTCGCGTGCCTACAAAGCGGCAGCTTCGAACTATGAACTGTATGTACAGAAAAGCGGTACTACAGACCCGGAGATGCTGCTTGACGTAGCCCGTTATAAATTCCTTGCTCAGGATTATCAAGGTGCTATCGCTTACCTGGATCAGCTGAAAGGTAAAATCAATAACCCAATTATTGACCGGATGTACGGTTGGGCCTATTCTGCATTGGGTAAGAACAATGAGTCTGTTGAATCCTTGGAACGATTCATCAAAGTTGCTCCTCAGAAAGTAATGGCTGACGACTATAAATACCTTGGCCGTGCATATGCCCAGTTGGGTAACCCTCAGGGTGATTCGTTGAGCATTGTAAACCTGGAGAAAGCCGCGCCAATGGATACGACCGAAAATCTGTATCGTGAAATTGCTAAAAAATACTACGATACGAAGCGGTATGACAAAGCAGCAACTTATTATAGTAAGACCATTGCAACCGACAAGAAACCACAAAACAATGACTTCCTGTGGTTAGGTCTTTCCAGCTACCAATTTGCCCCACGTGTTGGTCGGGATAGTACGATAGCAATAATGGATACCGCTCAGATCCGTCAGGTAAAACAACAGTACTATCTGCGTGCCGATTCAGCCTTCACACAAATGGCATCACGAATTGAAGCTGATGGCAAAAAGTATCCATTAGCCTATTACTATCGTGCCGGTGCTAACTATTATGCTTACCCTAAAGAGCAGGAAAAAGCAGCTGAGTTAGCGGGACCATTGTACGAAAAATTCATCGAGCAGGCTACGACTCCGGATTCAACTGATAAGACAGATTACAAACGTTATCTGATAACCTCTTATAAAGCACTGGCTGGTTTCGCACTCCTGAAGAAAGATGATGCTAAAGCGAAGGAATACTTTGATAAAGTATTAGCACTCGATCCGAATGACGAAAGCGTGAAAAAAGCGCTTGAAGGTCCAAAGGCCGCGCCAGCACCTACCAAAGTAGCGCCAAAGGCAACCCCTGCAAAAAAGAAAGTGGCCGATAAGTAATAGAATTTCTTGGCTGATACTCAAAAAAGCGTAGGTTCGAACCTACGCTTTTTTTATTTTACCAATAATAAAGCTTGTGACATTATTACAGCTAATATTCTGAATGGGAGTTGTAACTTTGCGGGCGCAAATTTTTGACTGATCTATACTGACATTACCTTAAAAGCCGTATGCTTAACCTTGTACTGTTTGGCCCGCCGGGTGCCGGAAAAGGCACCCAAAGCGAATACTTGATTAAAAAGTATAATCTGGTTCACTTATCTACGGGTGATTTGTTGCGTTCGCAGATTACTGCCGGTACGGAACTGGGGTTGCGGGCAAAGCAACTTATGGATCAGGGCTTACTAGTACCAGACGAGGTTGTGATTGGTATGATTGAAAACAAATTGGAGGAAAATCAATTAGTTGCCGGCTTTATTTTTGACGGCTTCCCTAGAACAGTACCCCAGGCTGTTGCTTTAGACCAACTTTTGAGTCAACATGATACGAAAATAACAACTATGATCGCTCTGGTTGTTGATAGTGAAGAACTAACACGACGGTTGTTATTGAGGGGACAAACTTCCGGACGCCCTGACGACCAAAACGAGGAACTGATTCGGCGACGCGTAAAAGAGTATAATGACAAGACAGCTCCTGTTGCTGACTATTATAGTCAACAGGGGAAATTCGCTGCGATTGACGGTATTGGTGAGATAGACACGATCTTTAAAGAGATCTGTTATCAAATTGATAAGGCAGTCGAGCGGTAACTATTTACTATGGCTTCATCGAACTTTATTGATTACGTAAAAATAAATTGCCGTTCGGGCGCGGGCGGTGCAGGATCCGTTCATTTTCGTCGGGAAAAACACACGCCCAAAGGTGGCCCGGATGGGGGCGACGGTGGTCGCGGAGGGCACATTATCCTTCGCGGCAACTCGCAGTTGTGGACTCTTTTGCATCTAAAATACCGCAAGCACGTTAAAGCAGGTCATGGTGTAGCTGGCGAAGGTGGCCGGCGGAGCGGTGCTCAGGGCGAAGATGTTATTTTAGATGTACCGCTGGGAACAATAGCGCGAGATCCCGAGACGAGTCAACAATTAGCCGAAATTACGGAAGACGGGCAGGAGATCATCCTGTTTGCCGGCGGACGCGGTGGCATGGGCAACGACCATTTCAAAACAGCGACCCAGCAAGCGCCCGAGTACGCTCAACCTGGCGAACCAGGTCGGGAAGAATGGGTAGTTCTGGAGTTAAAATTATTAGCGGACGTTGGTCTTGTTGGTTTCCCCAATGCGGGCAAATCCACATTGTTATCTGTTCTATCGGCGGCCCGCCCTGAAATTGCGGATTATCCCTTTACAACCCTTGTCCCCAATTTAGGGGTCGTAGCCTACAGAGATTACAAATCCTTTGTCATGGCCGATATTCCGGGAATCATTGAGGGAGCTTCGCAGGGCAAAGGACTTGGGCTGCGTTTTTTACGCCACATTGAACGAAACTCCATCTTACTGTTTCTAATTCCGGCTACCAGCGAGAACATTCGTCAGGAATACAATACCCTGCTGAACGAGCTACGTGAGTTTAATCCGGAGTTGATGGATAAAAGCCGGATGCTGGCGATCACTAAAATGGATTTGGTCGACGACGAAACCCGGCAAAAGTTGCAGGATGATCTACCCAAGAAGATACCGGTAGCGTATATTTCGGCAGTTAGTCAACAGGGTTTGGATGAGCTAAAAGATATGATCTGGCAAAACCTGACGAATATCGAGCCAGTCTGAGTAGTGCCTACATAAATTTATCTGCAAATAACCTGCCGGGGTTGTTGCGCTTTAACACGTATGAGATACTTTTCCGTAGCCATTGGTGCGGCATTTATTTTATTGCTTCCCATTCTTGCCTTAGCTCAGGTGCAGGTGTCTTTTCCAACAACCCGGGCGGTTCTGCAACGAAACAATTCAAACCAGGCCACTATTCGCATTACGGGGTATTACACGGCGCAGGTTGGGCGCATAGAAGCACGCTTACAGGCACGGGATGGTATAGGTGCATCAACGGATTGGACTACGCTCCAAAACAACCCGTCGGGGGGTGTATTTGCTGGCGACATAACGGGTTCCGGGGGATGGTATAACCTCGAAGTGCGGGGAATGAATGGTGATCAGCAGGTGGGCAATTCAACCCTAGTGGAGCGCGTTGGCATTGGCGAAGTATTCGTTGTTGCCGGGCAATCCAATGCACAGGGAGTCCATCAGGATGCGCCTAACCCACTTAATGATCTGGTCAACTGCGTTAACTACCGGTATCCCGACCAGGGATTTCCAAACGAACCACCCACACCCGTATTTACACAACTCGACAACTCATCCGGCTTTACCATCGCTCCCAGAGGTTTAGGTAGTTGGTCCTGGGGTCAGTTGGGCGACATTCTGGTAAAAAGGTTACGTGTCCCGGTTATGTTTTTTAACGCAGCCTTTACCGGAACATTTGTGCGTAACTGGCGAGACAGCGCGCCCGAAGGTGGAGTTGCCTATGGGCCCGGGGGAGCGTACCCTGCTCGTCAGCCATACATTAATTTAAAACTTGCCTTACAGTTTTATGCCAATTCGCTGGGTTTACGGGCCATACTTTGGCAACAGGGCGAATCAGACAACCAGTTTAAGACACCAAAAGATCAATACGTTAACGATCTCCAGTTTATCATCAACCAGTCACGGCAGGATTACAACAACAACATGTCGTGGGTGGTGGCCCGAGTAAGTTATAGTGACTTTAGTGGTGGGGTTAATCCAGTCATTATTGATGCCCAAAACCAGGTGATTAGTTCAACAGCTAACGTATTTGCAGGTCCTAATACAGACTTAATTCAAATACCACGCCAACGGCCA
The DNA here is from genome assembly GCF_900230225.1 of Spirosoma fluviale. GTDB lineage: Bacteria > Bacteroidota > Bacteroidia > Cytophagales > Spirosomataceae > Spirosoma > Spirosoma fluviale. The sequence goes on along the minus strand of NZ_OCNH01000002.1, from coordinate 94,862 downwards.
CCACGTAATGATCCGGAAGGCGTTCACTTCGATTATAATGGCATTGTCGATTTAGCGAATGCATGGAATGCAAGCCTAAACGACTCTTTTTTTCAGCGTTCTACCCCCATATCTCCTGTTGGCTCGCCTACGATTTCTGTCGCCTGTGCCTCCAACAATAACCTTTCGCTTACCGTCAATGGCAATTATTCCAGCATACAGTGGGAGTCGGGCGAGTCAGGTAACAGCATAACAAAAGGAGCAGGCATATACCGGGCAAAGGTTAAAGATTCTCGTGGTAATACCTTATTTACGAATCAGATACGGGTGTCCGACGCCCCTGTAGCGGCAACAAGCGATAACAGGCCCCCTTCTGTTTGTATTGGCAGTAGTCTGGCATTAACAACAAATTACGATAACGTAACATGGCTAAACCAGCAAACTAATTCAACGGTAGCAACGTCAAGAAACTTCTCCACCGTTTCGGCTGGTGCTTACTTTGTTCGCTATCGTGACGTAAGTGGCTGCGATTTCACATCGAATGTGTTAAATGTAACGGTAAATCCACTCCCGCCTACACCCAGTATTACCAATGAAAAGCCAACGGTATTTTGTCAGGGCGACAACACAACGCTCCGTACCAATGTCGACAACATTCAGTATAACTGGAGCGATGGCCAAAAGAACAAGGTCGTAACTATTGGCAACTCCGGTTCTTATTTTTTGACGGTAACCGATCAAAATGGCTGTACATCGGCGCAGTCAAACGTAATAGCGGTGACAGCCAATCCTGTACCGGCTAAACCAATCATTGCCACAAATGGACCAACCACATTCTGCGCCGACAGGACAATCACGTTAACCGCTCCTCAGGATGTTGCTTACCAATGGACAAGTGGCCAGACAACCCAGAGCATTATACTAAACCAGTCTGGAAATTTTGCCGTCCGAACGAGTAACCAGTTTGGGTGTACATCCGAGCAATCAGACGTTTTAACCCTTAAAGTAAATCCCCTTCCCCAAACACCGTCTGTTACGGCTGGGGGTGCAACAACGTTTTGCGACGGCAATCGTGTTACGTTAAGTGCAAGTAGCAACAATGCAGTTGTTTGGTCGAGCGGCCAAAGTAGCTACAGCATTAGTGTTGGCACTTCTGGAAACTTTGCCGTCCAGGCGCTGGATCAAAACGGTTGCTTATCACCTTTTTCACCGGTTATAGCCGTAAAAGTTAACCCATTGCCGGCAACGCCAACCATCCTCGCGGCTCCCTCCCCAATCATTTGTGAAGGAGATAGAACCACCTTACGGGTTGATGGCCCCTACACAGTTTTCTGGAGCACCGGCGATTCTACACAGCGTATTATAACTGGTTCAGCAGGTAACTATACCGCAAAAGTTCGGGATGTCAATGGCTGTGTGTCACCTCAGGCAGGAACTATAACGGTTGAGCTAAGACCTCTTCCTCCCTCGCCTACCATTAATGTAATTGGCACATATACACTCCAAGCAGTAAGCTCAACGAATGGCACCGTGTTCCGTTGGCGGCTGGGTAGTGATTCGCTGGCAGCACAAACGGCAATAATTAAAGCAAATCAATCCGGATCTTATACGGCTCGCTCGTCAATCGTCTATTCACAGACACTAACCTGTTTCTCGTTACCATCAGCTTCATTTAACTTTACGGTTGATGTAAGCAACAAAGGACTAAGCATTTACCCAAATCCCAATCCGGCTAAAATCATCACCATCGAAACGCTGGCCAATCTGACAAATGCCGTCATCACGATTTACACGGTCAATGGACAGGTAATCTTTACCACTGCAGTTCCTTCCTTGGATGAGCGGAAACAGTTAGTTTTAACAAGTCTGATGTCTGGCTCTTACATTTTACGGGTTCAATCAACTGATTTTGACGTTTCAAAGCGAATTATATTAGGATTGTAATATAATTCCGCACAGACCGTTTAATCATAGATATTAGCACTAATTTTGCACTTTACCGGGAAAAGTCATTGACTCTCCGTAATATGAGGATAGGCTAAAAAAGCAATTGAATTGCTCACCTCGTTTCAGAACTGTCTCTAGAGCAAGTATCGCCCAACACGAAGTTATTGAAAGACAAAAAATGAAGAATCGTTACCTATTAAAACATCTAATTGTCATCAGCTTAGTAGCTACTGGTACACGTTTATCAGCTCAGACAACTAATCAGGTCTTAAAAATTACATATCCGGAAAGCCGGGCGATTTTTCAACGAGAAAATGACAATACCAGTACAATTTACTTATCAGGAAGTCTGTACCAACCCGTCGATAGCATTCAGGCACGCCTACAAGTAGAAGCAACCGGGCAGGGGCTCAACACCAACTGGGTTACTATCCAGCGCAATCCGCAGGGAGGAATTTTCCAGGGCGCTATACGAGCCAGAGGTGGCTGGTATCGGTTAGAAGTGCAGGCTTTTATTGGCGGTGTTGCTACAGCAAGCGATGTTGTTCGGAAGGTAGGCATTGGTGAAGTATTCATTATTACAGGACAGTCCAACGCGCAGGGTTTTCAAAATTATGGTGCCGTTGGCGCTGTAGACGACCGGGTAAACTGCGTCACGTACGACAACACAGCGGCTAATTCGCTGGGCGACCCGCCCGCTCCTTCTTTTCAGCAATTAACCGCTACGTCGTTAATTGGTCCGCGCGGAAAGAGTGCCTGGTGCTGGGGTTATCTGGGCGATTTACTGGTTAAGCAGTATAATGTTCCTGTCCTGTTCATCAATACGGCCTGGGAGGGTACCAGCCTTCAGAACTGGCGCGAAAGTTCACTTGGTTTAATTACTAAAAACTTATTTGCCCTTGGAACGCCTGGTGAAAACTTTCCCAAAGGAATGCCCTACTCAAATCTGGTCATTGCGCTACGATATTATTGCTCACTTCAGGGATTAAGGGCCGTGTTGTGGCAACAGGGCGAATATGACAACTTCCCGTTAAAATCGTCAAGGAAAGAATATGCGGATAACATGCAGTTTCTGGTCAATAAAACCCGTGCTGACACAGACAGATATCCGGCCTGGGTGTTGGCCAGATCTTCGTACAGTAATGGCACCGTAAGTGAAAATGTAATTCAGGCCCAGAATGATGTAATAAACACGTACAACAATAACGTTTTTGCCGGTCCGTTTACAGACAACATCCAGGTTCCACGCTTTGACGATGTTCACTTTGGTAACCGGGCAACCAACAACCCGGGCGACAAAGGGCTGAATGATCTGGGTCAGGCCTGGTTTGAAAGTCTCAACGCCGTTTTCTTTTCGAGTTCGCGCCCACTTCCTCCGTTGCCTCAGCCAACCATCACGGTAGCGTGTGCACCATCGGCAAATAGCGTGAGCCTGAGTCTGCCTAATTTGTATAAATCGTTTACATGGAGTACCGGACAGACCACACAGAATATTACCGTTACGCAACCGGGTGTTTACCAGGCTGTATTAAAGGACAATTTTGGAAACACGTACCTGTCTCCAGCCCTCGACCTGCAAGGGCCGATTCAGCCCGCAACGCCAACCATTTCATTAGCCAGCCAGCCAGGTAAGGTTATCGACAACCAACAGCAGATTTGCGCAGACTCTACTTTGTCTCTACTGGCCAACACGACCACTAACAGTACGGGAGTATGGGGCACGAGTACAACTACAACCATTGGCAAAGCAATAAAACTGAATCAGTCGGGTTCGTATAGTTTACAGGCCGTAAATATTTACGGCTGTAGATCAGCACAGCCCGCAGCGCTGAACTTAACGGTTCGTCCTAAAGTACCCACACCAAGTATTGAGCAGATTGGTGCGTATAGCCTGCAAGCCGTGTTGCCCAGGCCAACAGGAGGTCAGCCTGATTTATTTGACTGGCGACGAGCTGCGGGCGAAGTAATCCCCCAAACTGGTGCGGTTGCAAAGGTGATCGTCTCGGCCAACTATTCGGCACGTGCCCGAACCACGTTCACCCTCAATAATGGGTCCGCGTTGACGTGTTTTTCTGAATTTAGCACGCCTAAAGCTTTTGCCTTTGACCGATCCAATGGTGGGTTAAGCATTTATCCTAACCCATCATCGACAGGTTCGATCACCATCGAAACCATTGAAGACCTGGCTAATGCCAACGTCGATGTCTTTTCGCTAAGTGGGCAGAAGTTATTTTCATCGCAAGTTCCTTCGTTTAACGAACGAAAGGCCATTGATTTGACAGGACTGGGGCAGGGCGTTTATCTGGTTCGTGTGCGGTCGGCGGGCTTTGATGTATCCAGACGGATCATTATAAACCGATAAGTATCGCTTTTTCGCTTTATCAACAACAGCCCCCTCTGTAGAGGGGGCTGTTGTTGTTTACTCCCTTTCTATACTACGGCATGAATTGATAAAACAACGCTTGTGGGTTATATTTGACGCCTATTAGGCATTACGTACACCCCTAAACAAATGGGTCTATTGGTTTTATCGCTACCTTTGCGTAGGTACTGTCAACTAACTATATGAACGCAACTTACCTACCGGCCGATTACATACCGGTACTTATTCAATTAGGTCTGGCACTTGGTTTCATTGTAACGACAATGATTGTTACCCACTCTATTGGCCCGAAACGCAATAGCCAGAAAAAGGACGATCCATTCGAGTGCGGTATACCTGTACAGGGCGATGCCCGCACCCCGATTTCCATTAAATATTTCCTGATTGCCATCCTCTTTGTTCTGTTCGATGTGGAGGTTATCTTTCTATACCCCTGGGCTGTAAATTTCAAAGGACTTGGCATGACCGGATTCATTGAAATGGTTCTGTTCATGGGTTTACTTTTGGCTGGTTTCTACTACGTTATCCGTAAGGGTGTTCTAAAGTGGGAATAAGCCTTTAAATGAATTTTCGAACATATTTATTCGTTGTTAGGGTAAGCAACTACAACCGCAGACCGTGTTTTTATGGCAACTGATATCAAGCTGGCTGAAGCCCCCGCGAGTTATGATGGACCGGGTTTCTCGGCCACGTCATTCGATAAAATAATTGGACTTGCCCGGGCTAATTCGCTCTGGCCATTGCCCTTTGCAACATCCTGTTGTGGTATTGAATTTATGTCGACCATGGCATCACACTATGACCTGGCCCGCTTTGGTTCAGAACGACCCAGCTTTTCGCCCCGTCAGGCGGATATGTTGCTCGTAGCCGGTACCATTGCTAAAAAAATGGGGCCGATTGTGAAGCAGGTATATCTGCAAATGGCAGAACCCCGCTGGGTTATCGCGATTGGTGCCTGTGCATCGAGCGGTGGTATTTTCGATACCTACAGCGTGCTTCAGGGAATTGACCGGATCATTCCGGTTGACGTGTACGTTCCAGGTTGCCCACCCCGCCCCGAGCAGATTCTGGAAGGAGTTATGCAGGTACAGGAACTTGCCAAAAATGAGTCTCTGCGCCGTCGCAATACAGACGAGTATACGAAGCTGCTGAATTCCTACAACATTCAATAGAGAACAAGTTCGTAAAATGGGTGACCAAGCGCTATGCTGTGTTATTTATTTGCGAACTTGTCCATTCACTCCTTTATACATTGACAATGCTGACCAACGAAGAAGTTGCGCAGATTATAATAAACCAGTTTGGTGAGACCGTTACGGACTTCGATGATCCGTATAACCTCCTGACCTGCTCAACCAGCCGGGACCAGATTGTTTCGTTGGTCAAGTTTTTAAAAGAACACTCAACGATACAGATGGGCTTCCTGACCGATATCACAGCGGTCCATTATCCCGATTCGGTGGGCAAAGAGTTTTGTGTTGTATACCATCTGCATAGTTTGACCAGAAACTTTCGGCTGCGGGTCAAAGTCTACTTAACAACAGAGGATCTTCATATTACAACCCTTATTCCACTCTTTGCCAGTGCCAACTGGATGGAGCGCGAAACCTTCGACCTGTTCGGCATTCTCTTCGATGGTCACCCCGACCTACGCCGGATTTTGAACATGGAAGAAATGGACTATCACCCGATGCGCAAGGAATATCCGCTGGAAGATGCGACTCGGGAAGACAAAATTGATGCATTGTTTGGACGATAAATATCAGGGAAAGAGCGAAAGAGTGAATGAGCGGTACTACCAGCTGTTTGTCACTCTTTCACTCTTTCGCTCTTTCGCTCTTTAAATATGGTTTCTGAAGAACTCGATATTGCGAATAAAAACTTACCTGCCGAGCAGGGTCCGGTTCAATACGTCAATGAACTGACAACACTAAACCTCGGTCCTACTCACCCCGCTACCCACGGAATTTTTCAAAACATCCTGCAAATGGATGGCGAAAAAATCGTGTCGGGTGAGCAGACCATCGGCTACATTCACCGGGCGTTTGAAAAAATTGCCGAACGTCGGCCGTTTTACCAGATCACGACCCTCACCGACCGCATGAACTACTGCTCGTCGCCCATCAACAACATGGGATGGCACATGACGGTAGAGAAATTGCTGGGCGTTGAAGTACCCAAACGGGCGCAGTACATCCGGGTTATCATGATGGAACTGGCTCGCTTGTCCGATCACCTCATTTGTAATGGTATTCTCGGTGTCGACACTGGTGCCTTTACCGGCTTCCTGTACATCTACCAGGAAAGGGAGCACATCTACGAAATTTACGAAGAAGTTTGCGGAGCGCGTCTCACTACCAACATGGGTCGGATTGGCGGTATGGAGCGCGACCTCTCCCCTACGGCTATTCGTAAGATCAAAGAACTGCTCGTTCGTTTTCCGAAAGTGCTGAACGAGTTCGAAAACCTCTTTAATCGCAACCGTATTTTTATGGACCGCGTGGTGAACGTGGGTGGCATTTCGGCAGAACGGGCACTGAGCTATGGCTTCACCGGCCCTAATTTGCGGGCTGCGGGGGTTGACTACGACGTTCGTGTCATGAATCCTTACTCATCGTACGAGGACTTCGAGTTCGATATCCCGGTTGGTCAAAGTGGCGACACTTACGACCGTTTCATGGTTCGGAACGAAGAAATGAAGCAGAGCCTGCGCATCATTCAGCAAGCCATAAACAATCTGCCCGAAGGATCTTATTTTGCCGATGCTCCTCAGTACTACCTGCCTCCAAAGCAGGAAGTGTACAAGAATATGGAAGCCCTCATTTACCACTTTAAAATAGTGATGGGTGAAATTGATGCGCCCGTTGGCGAAGTCTATCATGCGGTTGAAGGCGGCAACGGAGAGCTCGGCTTCTACCTGATCAGTGATGGTGGACGTACCCCATACCGGCTGCACTTCCGACGTCCATGCTTCATCTATTATCAGGCTTATCCTGAAATGTGTAAGGGGCTGACCCTGTCTGATGCCATTGTAATCATGAGTAGCATGAACGTCATTGCCGGTGAGCTGGATGCCTAAATTTGCCATTTACTATGACAACTGAAACCAACAATACTGTAACTTTTACCCCGGAACGGCTCACCAAAGCACAGGAAATTATTGCCCGATATCCGGAAGGCAAGCAAAAATCAGCTTTATTACCCTTGTTGCATTTATTGCAGGAACAGGAAGGCTGGACCAGCCCTGAGGGTATGGATTGTGTGGCCCGGATGCTCGACATTCAGCCAATCGAAGTATATGAGGTAGCGTCATTCTATACCATGTACCACCTCAACCCGGTTGGTAAGCACGTTATCGAATACTGCCGCACAGGTCCCTGCTGCCTCATGGGTGGCGAAGAGGTATACGCCCACCTAAAGCAACGGCTCGGCATTGATACGGGTCAAACAACCGTAGATGGTCAGTTTACGCTCAAGGAAGTAGAGTGTCTGGCAGCCTGCGGTATGGGACCGGTGTTTCAGATTCGGGAAAAATATTACATGCACCTCACCAACGAACGTGTGGATGAGATCATTGATGAACTGTCGAAATAACCGCACACATGGCTACCAAAATATTAACTGAGCATATCAACGTTCCCGGCATTGAAACGTTCGATGTATACCGGAAGCAGGGCGGCTATACGGCCGTAGAAAAGGCAATCAAGACAATGACGCCCGAAGCCATTGTTGAAGAGGTGAAAAAAGCGGGCGTTCGGGGTCGGGGCGGTGCCGGATTCCCAATGGGCATGAAGTGGAGCTTCCTGGCAAAACCGGAAGGTGTTCCCCGTTACCTCGTCTGCAATGCCGATGAATCGGAGCCGGGTACGTTCAAAGACCATTACCTGATGAAGAACATTCCTCACTTACTGATTGAGGGAATGATCATTTCATCGTTTGCCCTGGGTGCCAATAAGTCGTTCATCTACGTACGGGGCGAGTTAATGTACGTTATCCATATCCTTGAGAAAGCTATTGCCGAAGCAACGGCAAAAGGCTTCTTAGGAAAAAATATTCTTGGCAGCGGCTACGATCTGGAATTAGTTGTGCAGCCTGGTGGGGGTGCCTACATCTGCGGTGAAGAAACAGCATTGCTCGAATCACTGGAAGGCAAGCGCGGCAACCCACGAAACAAGCCTCCATTTCCAGCCGTAAAGGGATTGTATCAATCTCCAACGGTTGTTAATAACGTAGAATCCATAGCTACAACCGCCTGGATTATTAATAATGGTGGTGATGCGTATGCGGGCGTAGGTATCGGCCGCAGTACGGGTACCAAACTCATTTCGGCATCGGGGCATATCAATAAACCCGGCGTTTACGAAATTGAACTTGGCGTTCCTGTCGAAGATTTCATCTATGCCGATGAGTGGTGTGGTGGTATCCGGCCGGGGCACAAGTTTAAAGCACTCGTTGCCGGTGGTTCATCCGTCCCTATTCTGCCAGCGAATCTGGCCCTGACATTAGCCAATGGCGAAAAACGCCTGATGAGCTATGAGTCATTGTCTGATGGTGGTTTTGCCACCGGTACCATGCTGGGTTCGGGTGGGTTTATCGTATTCGACGAAACCTCGTGTATCGTACGGAACACATGGAATTTCTCCCGTTTTTACCACCACGAGTCCTGTGGTCAGTGCAGTCCCTGCCGGGAAGGAACCGGCTGGATGGAAAAAGTACTGCACCGTATTGAACACGGACACGGGCACCAGCAGGATATTGACCTGCTCGTAGATGTAGCCAAGAAAATTGAAGGAAATACAATTTGTCCACTTGGAGATGCTGCTGCCTGGCCCGTTGCCAGTGCAATTCGTCACTTTCGGGATGAGTTCCAGTGGCATATCGACAATCCAGCCGAAGCTACCCAGCCTGGGGCGGTTTACCGGGGCGATATGGCGTTAGTATAGCTAACCTATATTGGGGTAAAGGCACTTGAACAAAATAAGACAAATAGCCACACTCATTCAACTAGTTATGATAAACTCTAAACCCTGAGAACACATTAACACGTAAAATTGCTTACATGCAGCGCCTGGTACTAAATTTATATAATACCCTTAAAAATAAGGCTTGGTTTTTGACTTTAATTTTTTGCTTAGTCTGCACGGCAGTAATTTTCTTCGTCAAGATAAATTTATCCAAGAGTTATTTCCCTGACATTTCTGGCTCAGAGCGGAGTACAACGTATGGTATCCAACTGATTGCCGATGGTCGGCATTTATACTACAATCCAGAAGAAATTCCTTTTTGGGTTACACAGTATGCACCAATCTACTACCAGTTAGTTGGAAATATGTACCGGCTAACCGGTTGGGACCCGACAGATATTCACAGGGTTCAGTTAGTGAGCCGTATAATGTCGTTTGCCTTGGTGCTGTTAGCAATGGTCGTGGTATCTATAACAGCTTATAGGTTCCTGCGAATAAGGCTCACGCAAACGATATTGTTTTGTTGCCTTGTCTTTGGTGTTCTGCAACATTGGCACCTAACCAATTCCCGGGCAGACAGTCTGCTTTTTTTGTGTACAACAACGTACCTGTATTGTATGCTGCGCGGAGTAGGTCAGGAGAATTTATGGAATCGCTATGTTCTGGCAGCAGTTCTTCTGTCAGTTACGTGTTTTTTCATAAAGCAGAGCGGTATGATTCACATTGCGATCCTGCTTGCCTACTTAATTTTGTTTGGACACTGGCGTATCCTGATTCGCACCGTTGGGTTGATGGCGGTTACGTTTGTAGGGTTGACCTTGTTGCTGGATGAAGGTAATTATCAGGTATTTTTTCAGAATCTTTTTATCAGTCTGGCGTTGCCACTTTCTCCAGTCTGGTTTTATGATTACACGTTCCGACACCTGATTCCAACCGCCAGTTTACTGATTGCGGTATCGTTTTTAATCAGCTTTAAATGGTTGCTTACGGGTACAGATAATCCCCAACGGTTTCTCGCCCTGGCAACGTTTATGTTTTTTGGATTTGCCACGGCTACGGCATTTAAACATGGTGCCGCTGTGGGTTATTATCACGAATTCGCCTATACCGGCTTGCTGGTAATATTTTGGTATTTTTGTAATGAAAAATCAATTGCGCAGACGAGTGAGTTAGGCAAGTATTTATTTCCGGCAATGATTTGCATGACCATGCTCTTTTTTGTGAGTAAGCAGATAGAGCGGTATCAAAGTATCAATAATGGTCATTATGCGCTCATGTACCGGGATGAACTGATGGTTAAAAAGTTTGTAGAGCCTCAACTGTCGGAAAAAGATAAAATCGTTGTCACGTTTGGGGACGATTTCGAGGGATGGATGCTTCATCAAATGCTGTTTCGCCATGAGTTAGCCTACTCCGACGATATCCTGCGATTTTTGTACAATAGTAAAAAGTATGATTTTAGTCGGTTCGATGAATTAGTAAAACAGGGAGGGGTAAAATTCATTATCACACCCAGAAAGAATTCGCTATACTTCACTGCTTTGAACCATACGTTTGACTCGCGTGACTACGTATTAGCGAAAGAAATGGGCGTGTATCAAATTTATAAGCATAAATAAGGTCACGCCAGAACTTGTTGTTTGTCAACTTAGTAAAAAATTATGGCTGAACAGGAAATAAAGCCGCAACTCTTAAAAGTTACCATCGACGGAATTGAGGTCGAGGTGGAGCCGGGAACAACTATTTTGCAGGCTGCTCGGAAAATAGGGCCAGCAGTGGCTCCGCCAGCCATGTGCTATTACCAGCCACTCAAGGGCAGTGGCGGCAAATGCCGGGCTTGTTTAGTTCGTGTGGCCGCCGGATCGGCGAAAGACCCACGCCCAATGCCCAAGCTGGTGGCGTCATGTCTGACAGCGGTGCAGGATGGCATGATCGTTGAAAATGAGACCAGCCCACAGGTTATCGACGCCCGCAACGGGGTTGTTGAATTCCTGCTGCTCAACCACCCACTCGATTGTCCCGTTTGCGATCAGGCCGGCGAGTGCGACCTTCAAAACTTTGCCTTCGACCATGGCAAAGCAACCACCCGCTATGAAGAAGATCGCCGGACGTTTGAGAAACGGGATATCGGCCCTTTCATTCAGTTGCACATGACGCGCTGTATTCTCTGCTATCGATGTGTGTACACGGCCGATCAGATTACGAATAAGCGTGTTCACGGTGTGATGAACCGGGGCGATGCATCGGAAATCAGTACGTACATCGAGAAAGCCATCGACAATGACTTTTCCGGTAACGTCATTGATGTGTGCCCGGTTGGTGCTTTAACGGATAAAACGTACCGATTTAAGAATCGGGTTTGGTTTACCAAACCTGTTGATGCCCACCGTGATTGCCCTACCTGCTCAGGCAACGTTACGCTCTGGTATCGGGGTGACGAAGTGATTCGGGTAACCGCCCGCAAAAACGAGTGGAGCGAAGTAACGGAGTTCATCTGTAACACCTGCCGCTTCGAAACGAAGAAAACCAGTGACTGGACTATCGAAGGGCCAACAAAAATATCTCGCAGCTCCGTCATTGCGGCCAACAAATACCGGGCCGACACGATCAAGCCCAGCTTCGGCGAACGAATGGCGGCTGCTGATTATAAGCCTATTGACGATAAGCGCGACACATCGCAACTAACCATTCAGCAGTTGCCACCCGAGCGTTTCGCCAAAGTCTTACCCGCTGCATTAGATCCAGAACCTTAATTAGTAACAGGTACATGGCTTTGGCTTTCGGTTAGTGGACGGAAAGCGGCCGAAATTTTTTTTCAAAATGGACTTAACCGTATTACTCGTCAAAGGGATCATTATCCTCGTCATTTTCGGGATAACACTCCTGATTGCGACCTACTCCACCTACGCCGAGCGCAAGGTGGCGGCCTTCCTGCAAGATCGTTTAGGCCCAAACCGGGCAGGCCCATGGGGGCTTCTGCAACCCATTGCCGATGCGGGCAAGATGTTCTTTAAAGAGGACTTCATTCCGTCGCAGGCCAGTAAATGGCTATTTATCCTCGGCCCCTGTCTGGCCATGCTCACAGCCCTGATGGCTAGTGCGGTTATTCCGTTTGGCGACAGCATTCGATTTGATAACTATTCGATTCCGCTTCAGGCTATTGAAATCAACATTGGCGTGTTGTACATCTTCGGTGTTGTTTCGCTGGGTGTATATGGCGTCATGGTAGGCGGCTGGGCATCCAACAATAAGTTCTCGCTCCTGGGTGCTATCCGGGCGGCATCGCAGAACATCAGTTACGAAATTGCGCTTGGACTTTCCATGATTGCCATTCTGATGATGACCGGGTCGCTTTCTGTGCGGGCTATTGTCGATCAGCAGGCCAGTTTCTTCGAGTGGAACATCTTCACTCAGCCATTGGGCTTTGTTATTTTCCTGACATGCGCTTTTGCAGAATGTAACCGTACTCCGTTCGACTTACCCGAGTGCGAAACAGAACTGATCGGCGGTTATCACACGGAGTACAGCTCTATGAAACTGGGCTTTTACCTGTTTGCCGAGTATATCAATATGTTTGTGTCATCGGCTTTCATTTCGGCCTTGTATTTTGGTGGGTTCCATTATCCATTCATGAATGAAGTAGGCAATGCACTCGAAAAGTCGATGGGTGCCATTACCGGACATAACATTGCCACGGCCATTGGCTTTGTGGTATTCTTCGGCAAAATTTTCTTCTTCATCTTCTTTTTCATGTGGGTTCGGTGGACGCTTCCCCGTTTCCGCTATGACCAACTGATGAATCTGGGCTGGAAAACGCTCATTCCGCTGTCTATTCTCAATGTTGTGATAACCGGCGCTGGTCTGTTGTATAACTTTAAGTATTCAACCTGGGCCATTGTTATTGTTATGGTTCTTATGGTAGTCGTATCAGGCGCACGGGCACCAAAGCGGGAAGCCATTCCGCAACAAGTTTAAGTTAACGGCGATTCAAAATTGTGTTTTCAGCCGGTTAACTCTGGTACTACACTAAACTGAATTCCATAAACCGAATACTGAAAAGAATGCAACTAACGAATCGATCCAAGCAAGTCAGCAATAAAGAAATGACGCTGGCCGAGAAGATGTACCTACCCGCCATTGTGGGTGGGCTTGCCATCACGATCAGCCACTTTTTTCGTAAAAAGCCGACGATTCAATACCCTGAGGTAAAAAAATACCTCGGTCCCATTTATCGGGGGCATCACATCCTGAAACGGGATGAACAAGGCCGCGAGCGTTGTACCGCCTGTGGCCTGTGCGCGGTAGCCTGTCCGGCAGAAGCCATCTCGATGGTAGCGGCAGAGCGTAAGAAAGGCGAGGAAAACTTGTACCGGGAAGAGAAATACGCGGCCGTGTACGAGATTAACATGCTGCGTTGTATCTTCTGTGGTCTATGCGAAGAAGCTTGCCCTAAACAGGCCGTTTACCTTCGTCATGATCTTATGGTTCCTGTTTTCCAGGAACGCGACGAAGTTATTTATGGTAAAGATCGACTGGTCGAGAACATGAACGACCGGTATATTCGGGTAGCTAACTCCGAAGTCCAGACTACCCCAACGGAGCCCAGCCTAACGCGGGCCGCGACCTAGCCGACCTTTTTCTACTGTTGTTTATTCGACTAAGCTACACAATGACTGAATTTTTGAGTTTTTTCAAATCCCTGACGCCAACCGGCTATCTGTTCCTTTTCCTGACAGTACTCACGTTGTTTAGCGCCATTGGTGTTGTTACAGCGCGTAACCCGGTCTACAGCGTACTGGCGTTGATTGCGACGTTCTTCTGTTTATCGGGCCATTACGTGCTGTTGAACGCACAGTTTTTGGCAGCTGTCAACATTATTGTTTACGCAGGGGCTATCATGGTCTTGTTTCTGTTTACCATCATGTTTCTGAATCTTCGGAAAGAAGATGAAGAGTCGAAAACAAACCTGACCAAAATGGCGTCGGTAGTCGTTGGCGGGTTATTGATGATCATGCTGATCACGATCTTCCGGGCTAAGAGTGCGCAGGTACCTACGGTCAATGCTGGAACGTTCAGCGCAAAAACAGGATTGGTTGAGAATTTAGGGCAGTTGCTGTATAGCGATTACATCCTGCCTTTCGAGCTTGCCTCCGTGCTTTTCCTGGTTGCCATGGTTGGCGCTGTCATGCTCGGCAAACGCGAAGCTGGTGATCGTCACTTCTGACCAGGATTTATCGGATTTAATTGATCTTTTTGATTTCAAAAGCCGCTCGTATGAAGACACGAGCGGCTTTTTTTTACGCTCAATTCTTAGCTGATTTCTTTACCTGCCCCAACCCAAACTGATCGCCTGCCGCTATGGCCCTGTTACCAGCGAAATGAATCTCGACCATCTTTTCGCTCTGCACATCGTTGTACTGTTCATCTTCCAGACTGGCAATGATTTTCCGCGTCTTCACATCAATCACATCGCCGGTTGACGGGTACGCGTATTTACCATCCAGACTAAACGTAATCCAGCCGGGCATATCTTTTACCAATATAGACGTTTTCTGCACCGGCGGCATAACGGTATTGTCGAATACATGAAGGCGATTGTTGGCTCCATCGCAGAGCCAGATTTCCTTTTCATCGGGTGTCATCCCAATCCCATGACTCGGGCAGCCGTGCCGCTTCACTTCGCCGATATTGAACCCTTCCACAACCACCCGGTGCAGAAACTTTCCACTGACCAGATCACCCACTTCAAAACCAAGCAGACCATTTACATTCACATACACCAGCGTCTGGGCTCCATTAATCGTAAACGGACGAATGTCTGCGCCAAACGGACCCACTTTTTTGACGACCGTATGCGTTTTCGCATCGGCCACATTCAACATGGTCGATTTGAGGCCAGCCAGGTACACATAGTTGCCATCGGGTCCGTAAATGGTGTTGTGGGCACCGGAATTGGTAACGATTTTCCTGATAATATTCCCGGTTTTGGCGTCAACCACCGTCCAGAACTCTTTCTCCAGCGACGGCATGTAAATCGTTTGCCCGTCCGGCGAAATCGAAATACGGTCAACACCCCCTTCGTACTGCTTTTCCCATACGAGTTTCTCGGTAGTCAGATCAATACACTGGAGCGCTTCCAGCGTGCTGATGTAAATGCAGTTTGTTGCCAGACTTACATCAACGCCTTTTACATTAGAAGGCTTGCCATCTTTATTGAATCCACCGGTTTTCACAAATTTCACAAACCGATGGTTATTATCCATGTCGAACACCTGAATCCCGTGCCCGCCATAACCCAGGTAATTGCGTACGCCGGGGGTCACTACGTATAAATACCGCTGTACTTTAGGGGCTAACGTTTCAGTAGCGTTCCAGGACAAAGGAGCAGTTGATAAAGGTATCCAACCGGTTGCCGTGACAAGAAGCAGGCTGGTTAGTAGCAGGAAGAAGGCGTTGATTTTTGGTTTCATGGCTTAGGTCTTAACGGAATAGAGCCAACGACGGCACACACCTATAAAGGTCATTTGCCCGCGATTATCCTCACAACCTAGTACAATTCGACTATACAGACGCTCATGAGGGCAGTAAAGCACCTTGAATTGCACTTGTCAAAAGAAAATAGTATGCTTGCATAATAATTTGACGAATCGCTGTAATTTTTCGATTGAAAATTCAGTTATTGTCATGAATTTCCTGCTTAACCAGTAAATCAACATCGCATCTTTATGGACGCATACATTGTAGCCGGATATCGTACAGCTGTGGGTAAAGCACCACGTGGCGGTCTCCGCTTTACCCGCCCCGATGATATGGCGGCCGAAGTTATCAAGCATTTATTAAGTCAGGTTCCCGCACTGGACCCGGCCCGCGTTGAGGACCTTATTGTAGGCAATGCCGTGCCCGAAGCCGAGCAGGGTATGCAGATTGCCCGTTACATAGCCTTACTTTCATTGCCCAACAGTGTTCCTGGCATGACCATCAACCGGTATTGTGGTTCAGGTCTAGAGGCTATTGCCATTGCTTCGGCAAAAATCCACGCCGGTCTGGCCGATTGTATTATTGCCGGAGGCACCGAGTCGATGTCGATGGTACCCGTAATGGGCTGGAAAACGGCCCTGAACTACGAAATAGCCAAAACGCACCCCGACTACTATATTGGCATGGGGCTTACGGCCGAACAGGTTGCCCAGCAATTTAATATTAGTCGCGACGCTCAGGACGAGTTTGCGTACGCTTCGCACGTGAAAGCGCTGGCTGCTCAGAAAGACGGTAAATTTGCCGACGAAATAGTGCCCATCAAGGTGAGCGAAACGTATTTCGATGCGGAGAGTAATAAGAAGAAAACACGTGAGTGGACCGTTGCTCAGGACGAAGGTCCACGGAAAGACACCAGTGCCGAAGGTTTGGCCAAGCTGAAACCCGTTTTTGCTGCGGGGGGCTCCGTTACGGCCGGCAACTCATCGCAAACGTCAGACGGAGCCGCTTTTGTGGTGGTAATGTCCGAGCGGTTGGTCAACGAGTTAAACTTACAACCCGTTGCGCGTATGGTATCATATGCCACCGCCGGTGTAGAACCTAAAATTATGGGTATCGGACCGGTAGCGGCTATCCCCATCGCCCTCAAAAAAGCCGGTTTACAACAGAACGACATCGATCTGATTGAACTGAATGAGGCCTTTGCGGCTCAGGCGCTGGCCGTTGTTCAGGAATTGGGGCTAGACCCCGCTAAAATCAACCCGAACGGAGGTGCCATTGCCCTTGGTCACGCGCTGGGTTCAACCGGGGCACGGTTATCGGTACAACTATTGAACGAAATGCGCCGTCGAGATCAGAAATACGGCATGGTATCGGCCTGCGTTGGTGGCGGGCAGGGCGTAGCCGGCATTTTTGAACGCCTGAATTAATTTGTAGCCAGGAGACCATAAACGAGCTGGGTACTGAACTGATTAATCAGGTTCGGTACCCAGCTCGTTGCTTTGTATATAGCTAGGATCTTGTGTTATCAGAACTATTATTAACGGGATGGATGACAAAGTCATAAGGCTGTTCACGTCAATAGTTGGTGCAAGGGTATATTTCATCTAATTTGGCTACTTGTTTGCCGAACTTGTATGAGATCTACCTTTATTGCCCTCTTTCTAATTTACATGTGCCTGTCGGAAGTTCAGGGACAGCGTCGCAACAGGCAACCCATATTGTATTCTGAAATCGGTATTGGAGCCGGTTCAGCGATTTATCGGGGAGAGTTGGCCCCCATAAGCCAGTTGGTGCAGCCTATTGCGCCACTTCCCCGCTGGAACGTTGGGATAAACTA
Organism: Spirosoma fluviale; assembly: GCF_900230225.1. Taxonomy (GTDB): domain Bacteria; phylum Bacteroidota; class Bacteroidia; order Cytophagales; family Spirosomataceae; genus Spirosoma; species Spirosoma fluviale. The sequence goes on along the minus strand of NZ_OCNH01000002.1, from coordinate 77,275 downwards.
CATGCGTCATCTCACGCCTTATTTCTCCGTTCGAGCCTCGTTTACCTGGATACGTTTAGTTGGCGACGATTATACCTATAACAAAGACAACCCTAACCTGCATCCGGTCCAGTTTCATCGAAATCTTCATTTCAGAAATGATTTGAAAGAAATCGCCGTAAGTGGCATCTACCAATTTTTTCCGGAAACGGCACGGCCTTCTCAACGTCCGTCTTTGACGCCCTATGCCACGCTCGGTCTGGCGTTGGTGGCCCACAATCCACAAGCACGGTTACCCACCCGCACTTCTGGCGATGCATTAGGTGCCTGGACCGACCTACAACCACTGGGAACCGAAGGACAGGGGCAAGCCGGTTATGCAAAGCCTTACTCGCTGATTGCGCTGGCTATACCCGTAGGGGTGGGCCTTCGCTGGAAACTCAACCAAAGCCTGAACGTATCCGCCGAGCTTAGCTTTCGCTATACGTTTACGGATTATCTCGACGATGTGAGCGGGCTGTATCCCAATAGAAGCGACCTGCCGAACGAACAGTCGGCTATGCTTTCTGACCGACGCTACGAACCCACCGATGCCCGCACGGGTCAAAGTCGAACGTTCGAACTGGCCAGCCTGACGAACGTATCGACCAATGTAAGACGCGGATTACCGGGTAATGACATCTATATACTCACTCATCTGGCCGTTCACTACCTGATTCCAACGCCTGTAAAATGCCCTAACTAATAATCGTAAGCACCGAATCTTCTCATTTTTCCCGGTCAATGGCCAGTAGCGTTTGCAACAACACAGTAGCCCCGTTGCCAATATCGACCCCTTTCGAAAATTCTTTGGGCGAATGGCTGATGCCCCCTACGCTGGGGATGAAAATCATGCCTACGGGGGCAATTTGTGCTATTTCCTGCGAATCATGACCGGCACCACTTTGCATGTATCGATAAGAAAGTCCCAGCGATTTGGCGGCACCGATGATCTTATCCTGAATGGGTTTAGCCGTTAAAGCGGGAATGACAGGCACGCCCGACTGAGCGAAGGTAATGGTCGTTTCAGACGCTTTAGCAATCTGGCTGGCCTTGCTCTCGAATTCGCGAAACAGCATCCAGATTTTATCGTACGACAAATCCCGGATTTCTACACCCAGCACCACTTTTCCCGGAATAACATTGTACGCACCGGGCTCAACCACGAGTTTACCCACCGTGCCAACTTGCCGCCCTTCGTGACTCGTAACCACTTCATTCAGTGCGATAATAAGTCGGGAGGCTGCCAGCAGCGCATCGCGACGGATATTCATGGGCGTGGTACCGGCATGGTTGGGTGTACCTTCAATCGTAGCATCCCAGTGTTCAATCCCAACAATGCCCTCAACAATACCGATTTGCTGATTTTCCGTCATCAGAATACCACCCTGCTCGATGTGCAGTTCGATGAAGGCGATCAAATCACCTTTCTTTCTGACCACTTTGCTCAGGCTATCCGGATTGCCGCCAATTGCCCGGATACCATCAGCAATGGTTAGCCCACTTTGGCTTACCGACTTCAGGGCAGCCGGGGTAATTTTACCAATCATGGCACCGCTGCCAACGGTACCCCCTTCTTCATTCGCAAAAATGATCAGCTCCAGCGGGTGTTCCGTAACGATCTTGTTCTCATTGAGCGTCTCGATCAACTCCAGCCCACTAATTGACCCAACGGGCCCGTCATAATTACCGCCATTAGGTACGCTGTCGATGTGCGAGCCGAAGCCGATGGGTTTCAGGTTCGGGTTTTTCCCTTTCCGGCGGCCGATGATGTTACCCGCAAAGTCAATGCTTACGTCGAGTCCGGCTTTTTTCATCAGGCCGATAAAGTAAGCCCGCCCTTCCAGATCAGCTTTGCTGTACGCCACCCGCCCTATCCCACCATTAGGCAGTTCACCAAATTTTGATAACTCCAGCAAGCGGTTTTGAATTCGCTGCGGATTGATTTTCAGGTTTTGGAACGGCACCTGAGCAGTTGCCAAGAACGGAATCAGTGAAAGACAGATAAGTAGTGCTTTTTTCATGGATTGTCAGAAAGGAATTGATTTATAAAAGGCTCATAATCAACTCCATTAAATACGTAAATAACAAGAAGGCAAATAACTAAATTTTGGGCTGTTAAACGCATTTTTCCTACAACAAGCCTTCTTTAGGCAGACATACCTAATGTTGGACAGAGGAAGGGAAAAGTTAAACAAAAAATATTATTAGTATGCTTGCATACTAATTTTGAATTGACTTTATTTGTTAACGAATTAGTATGCAAGCATAATAAACTCTTTTTTCAACATGATTGCGACAGAACCAAAAGCTTCCTTAAAAGGTGGCGAATTTCTGATCAAAGAAACGCAGGCAGCACAGGTTTTTATTCCTGAAGAATTTACCGAAGAGCAGCAGATGATTGCGGCTACCTGCCGCGAGTTCCTGGAACGTGAAATCTGGCCGCGTCTGAATGAAATTGATAACGCCAAATCGCCGGAGCTGATCTCATCGCTGATGGACAAAGCCGGTGAATTAGGTATTTTGGGTACTTCGGTTCCTGAAGAATACGGCGGCTTTGGTACAAATTTCAATACATCAATGCTGGTTGCCGAAGTAACCGGTGCCGGGCATTCGTTCTCGGTGGCGCTGTCGGCCCACACGGGTATCGGTACGTTGCCCATCGTATATTACGGTAACGAAGAGCAAAAAGCCAAATACCTGCCTAAATTGGCATCGGGCGAGTGGAAAGCGGCTTACTGCCTCACCGAGCCGGATTCAGGTTCGGATGCAAACTCCGGCAAAACAAAAGCAACGCTGACCGAAGATGGTAAACACTACGTTCTGAATGGTCAGAAGATGTGGATCACCAACGGTGGTTTTGCTGATGTGTATATCGTTTTTGCCAAGATCGACGCAGACAAAAACCTATCGGCGTTCATTGTCGAACGGGGTTATGAAGGTATCGCGATGAATGAGCCGGAGCACAAAATGGGTATCAAAGGCTCTGACACCCGCCAGATTTTCTTCAACGATTGCAAAGTACCCGTCGAGAACTTATTGTCTTCGCGGGAGAACGGCTTTAAAATCGCGGTAAATATTCTGAATATTGGCCGAATCAAACTCGGTATTGCAGCCGTTGGTGGCTCGAAAGAAGTAATAAATCACGCTGTTCGGTATTCCAACGAACGGAAGCAGTTTAAAACGGCTATTTCGCAATTTGGTGCCATCAAGCACAAGCTAGCCGAAATGGCGCTGAAGGTGTACGCATCCGAAACGGCTTCGTACCGCGCCGGTCAAAACATCGACGACCTGATTGAAGACCTGAAAGGACAGGGTATGGACGATGCCTCCGCTAAACTGAAAGCGCTGGAGCAGTTCTCGATCGAGTGCGCGATCATGAAAGTGCATGGCTCGGAAGTGCTGGATTATGTGGTCGACGAAGGCGTTCAGGTATACGGCGGCATGGGCTACTCGGCCGATGCTCCCATGGACCGTTCATACCGCGATGCGCGGATCAACCGGATTTTTGAAGGCACCAACGAAATCAACCGGATGCTCGTTGTGGACATGCTGCTGAAGCGGGCCATGAAGGGTGAACTCGATTTGATGGGACCAGCCATGGCCGTTGCCAAAGAGATCATGTCGATCCCCGATTTCAATTCGGATGAGGAAGAAGGCATATTCGTTGCCGAGAAGAAAGTCATTCGCAACCTCAAGAAAGCCGCCCTGATGGTATCGGGAGCCGCCGTTCAGAAGTTCATGATGAACCTCTCGAACGAGCAGGAAATCCTGATGAACGTAGCCGACATGGCCATTGAAATCTACGTGGCAGAATCGGTGCTGTTGCGCGTTGAGAAGCTGATCGGTATCCAGGGCGAAGAAGCGGTGGCGCTTCAGAAACAAATGGCATTGGTGTATCTTCACGAGGCCGTTGAAAAAGTAAACAACGCCGGTCGGGCTGCCATTACATCATTTGCCGAAGGCGATGAGCTACGGGGCATGCTGATGGGTCTGAAACGGTTCACGAAAATTGAACCAATGAACCTGAAAGATGCCCGTCGTCAGATTGCCGATGCGATGATTGCCGAGAACAAGTATATTTTCTAGAAACGAAAATTTCAGAGTATATAGTAACGAGCCAGACCTGCACAGATCTGGCTCGATTTGTTTGTGAGGAAGTATGTTCATGAGTTAGCCTAACGTACCGAATCCTTACATCCCTTCACCACAACAAACAATGGAGAATTGGAGTCGTTGAGTAGGACTAGTCAATGTAGATTCCTATGGCCTCATTCAGCTTCCGATCCGTCTTTATAGCCTTTACCCTGCTGTTTCTGCTAAGTTGTGGCGGCAAGAACACCTCCTCCAATGTTGAGTCGCCGGGAGACGAAAAGACGGTCAAGACGAAAACACTGGAAACGGGCGCGGATCTACTTCAGAATAAGGCACCTCTCAACAAGCTGAACATGTATCTGGATGGCTTTCATTTTTACAACGGGCACATGGAGGGCCAGATGGAAGCGCACCACTATTGCTCAAGCATCAATGAAGACCTCACCCAGTGCGTGATTTACGATGGCAATGGCGAAAATGCCAAGATCATGGGCATTGAGTACATTGTGTCCGAAAAACTGTTCAAAACCCTGCCCGATGAAGAAAAGAAACTCTGGCATAGTCACGTCCATGAGGTAAAATCAGGTCAGTTGATTGCGCCCGGCATTCCACAGGTAGCCGAACACGAACTAATGGAAAAACTGGTATCTACCTACGGTAAGACCTTCCACACCTGGCACACCGACCGTGAGTTGACACTGCCCGTTGGCCACCCGATGGTCATGATGGGATTCACTAAAGACGGCCAAACGAACCCGAAGATGGTTGCCGACCGCGATAAACGGTTCAACGTGTCGACTACTAAAAATAAGGAGAATCGGACCGATATTCCGGCTCCCCAAATCCAGCCCGGAGCGGATGCCTGGCAGCAGGGAGAAATCCGTCAGTTGAAGGTGGTAAATGAGGCCGGACCTACCCACAGGCACCAATAGCTCGTAAAGATGTCGATTTTTCAACCGAGCCAAACCCTACTGACATAGGGCTGTCACTACCATGCGCGACCTTTGTTGTGATGAGTAAAAAACACACAGCAAATCTCATGACAACTGAACTAACGAGCCCCGCAAATGCCCTCCAGGTAAAAGAAACCCAGCCTTTCACCGCACTTTGTTTCACTACCCACGCTACCCTCCTGACGCTTCCCCAGCAAACGGACGGATCGGCTCAGCGTCTTTTTCAGGAAGCTACGCGGCTTGGCCTCACCATCACCGGTCCTATTCACTGGATATATACCGGTGTAAATGGCGATGAAACCAATGAGTTCCAACTGGAAGTTGCGCTGCCCATTAGCCAGCCGGGCGATCCATCCGATGCATTCATCTACCGTAGCTTTCGCTCGTTTCGGTGTGCCTGTCATTCATACACAGGATCCTGGAGCGACTCCGGCCCGGTATACGATGCACTTTTCGCTCAATTGTATCGGGATGGGTATCAGAATGATGGGCATATTCGTGAGGTATATGCTGTTGTTGATCTGGAAAATCCATCGAACTGTGTGACAGAAATACAGATTGGACTCGTGTAAGCCCAATTCGCTTAAAAGAACATAGGCACCGATGTTGGTAGAAAAACCAGCATCGGTGCTTTTTTTATGGACTCTAAAGCGTTGTACTTTTCAGTAGCTTTATAAGGTCTCTCAAAACGGCTGCTCATGAAAAATCAAGACTACAATTCCCGACGCACTTTTTTACGTAATCTCGGCGCGGGTGCCTCGGCTTTATCTTTACCCCTTGCCGGCTTCGGCGAAACGCTGACCTATCAGAATGAGCACAGCGGTATTCATTCGCTGGTCACCAATCTCGATTCGGTACGCTCCTCGCAGCCGGGCCGTAAACTGGGCATCGCGCTCGTTGGGCTGGGAGGCTACAGCAAAAATCAACTGGCTCCCGCCCTGCAGCAAACCCAGCACTGCCGTCTGGCGGGTATCGTAACGGGTACTCCATCCAAAGCCACCGAGTGGATGCAGAAATACAACATCCCCAAGGAAAACGTTTACGACTACAAGAACTTCGACCGCATTGCCGACAACAAGGACATCGACGTGATTTACGTCGTGCTGCCCAACTCGATGCATGCCGAATACGTCATCAAAGCCGCTCAGGCCGGTAAACACGTCATTTGCGAGAAGCCAATGGCCATTTACCCAAAGGAGTGCCAGGCCATGATCGACGCCTGCAAAAAGGCGAACAAGCAATTGGCCATCGGGTACCGGTTGCACTACGAGCCATTCACCAGAGAAGTGATGCGACTGGGTCAGGAGAAGGTATTTGGTGCCGTTAAATTCATTGAAAGCAGCGATGGTTTCCGGAGTGGCGATCCTACGCAATGGCGATTGAAAAAAAGTATGGCCGGGGGTGGTCCCTTGATGGACGTAGGTATTTATGCCGTTCAGGGCACCCGGTATATAACGGGCGAAGAACCCATTACGGTATCGGCACAGTTTGCCCCAAAAACAGACCCTGTAAAATTTAAAGATGTTGAAGAAACGATGTTCTGGCAGTTTGAATTTCCAGGGGGTGCCGTTTCCAACTCGACAACAAGTTATGCAGCGGGTGTTGAACGACTCTACGCTTCCTGCGAAAAAGGCTGGTTTGAACTTTCTCCGGCATTCGGGTACGGTCCGCTGAAAGGCCGCACCAGCAAAGGCCCGATCGAGATGCCCATTGTAAACCACCAGGCCGCTCACATGGACGGTGTCTGTAAAGACCTGATCGACGGAAAACAACTCCCCGACCATGTAACGGGTGCCGAAGGTATGCGGGATGTGACGCTGTTGCAAGCCATCTACCGGGCAGCCGAAACCGGCCGGAAGATCAATTTAAAAGCTTGATTACGTTAATCAAAAGAAGCTCATCCGGAACTGTAAAATAGTCAGCTAGGTGAGCTTCTTTTTTACTATCCTGTTAAAAGGGAATTTCAAGTAGCTAACTGCACATCCACTTTATGTTGTAAGAATGTTGCCTCTAACAAAAGCATTCTTATTCTCGATTAGAAATAATATGAAATTTCCAGCAAGCAATTGCATATTTATCATCTAATTAACATAATGCCACTTATATAACAGCAAAATACAACCTTTACTAGTGGAAAATGGGTCAATCAACTGTCAAGTCTAAAACTGTATGAAACCGACCAGATCATTATTCGTAACGCTAAGCCTTTGCTTTTTACTACAAGCTTGTAAAAAACCGGACTGTGGTTGTGCTCCTCCGTTTGGCTCAGCGTTAGTTGGCAAATGGCAATGGGTTAAAACCAGCACATCGAGTGGTGATATTACTCCACAAACGCTGGGCCACGACAAAAGCTTGAGTTATGGTAATGACGGCTCACGGAATTATCTCTATTTGACCGAGGATGGGCAGCCCCCTAAGGTATTATATCAAGATAACTCCGTTGGCGAGTCAGATCAAGCCCAAGGTCTGTTAGTAGAACAATTCAGTGGGTCCTATATCCAATTCATGCTTAAGAAGGCTTCTGACAATACGTATCAGACTATGACGACCACTGACTTGGTCACAACCCCCTCGCAAGGTTATGGTAGCACTCGCCATTTCTATCAGCGGGTAGGCATCCCGGATAAACCTTAGTTATTAATCATATTTTTAGCTTTTTCTAAGGTTGATGAGGACTGTCGAGACTTGCTAATTCTGTCTTTTATCAATTTACATAATGATAGTTATACAACACCGCTTCAAAAAGTACAATGCCTGGCCACTGATCGAGCTGACCAGGCATTGTACTTTTTCTCTTTTATAAGGGGGTGGCCCACTTTCGTACGAAATGTACCATCAGACCAATTATGCTAGTATAACAACTCGACTTGAACGGAGGGGATGACAAGTATCTACTTAATATCCTCACACTTATTTTAAATGCGCTTAACCTACAAGTCTAATAAGATTCTAATGCGTGTGAAAAGTTATTGTTTTAGAGCTAATTATATATTTGTGTGGTACTAGTTTATTCCCCGGTAATACTCACCATGAAAACAAGTATAGCTATCTTGATGTTGCTGTCGGTGGTTTGTCACGCACAGGATTCAACAACCAATTACACCCAAAAATATGTTTGGCGGGCATTGATCTTAACTCCTGGTATCACGCACGAGGTCAGGCTAGGCCCCAAAATTACCTTCGTTCCTACCCTGCAACTGGGTGGGGGTTTTGTGGCGTCGGGCACACGAGCGGGCACATTGCCTGGAAATAGTTCGGGCTTTTATTCATCCTACTACCTCAATGTGGTGGCTTCAGCCGAGGGGCGTTATTACTACAATATCGCAAAACGTCTGCAACAGGGAAAGAGCATCAATGCTAATTCGGCAAACTACTTGTCTATCGGTGCTATATCTGAGTCGGCACCTTTTACCGAGCAATATCTGTCGAGCATAGAACTGGCGCGACCCGATAATGATGTTGGCTTGCGGGCCTTGTGGGGGTTACAACGTACCTACCGACGTAATTTTTATCTCAATCTAGCCGCTGGTGTTGGTGTATCTACCCGGGGAACAGGGTTTGCTGGTTCTATACAACTCGGTTATACCTTGCCGACACGGAAGAGATAAAAACGCCCTAATTTAAGACGTTGGTCAGTTTCTTGATCGCTTTAGTCTGCCCATCGAGATAAATAGTAAAGAAACAGAACGTTTTCTTTACCTCGCTCCGTAACTTATTGAATTTCTGTCGGAATAAACTTTGATGGAACATTTCGTACGAATGTAGGCCACCCCCTTATAAAAGAGAAGAAGTACAATGCCTGGCCAGCTCGATCAGTGGCCAGGCATTGTACTTCTTGGAGGATCGTCCTATAACTAAGAATTATATTATGAGATTTTCTTTAACAGAAGAATTTGTACAAAAACTGCTGTTCGTATTTTAATACAATTGTGCTCTACCCAGTCTTGCTATCGAAAAGAGCTTCCGGAGATCCTCAATTGAGGTTATTTTTATCGTGACGTCAGGTCTGAGGACCCGATACCACTGGCTCCAGGTAAAGACGTTGCCAAAAGCCCTTGTTATTACTTATCCCAATGACTGCATCAGGGCTTTTGCTTTGCGGATGTTCGCGTTGGCGCGATCGGTTTCAACCAGACCATCGCGAAGCCGGACAATGCGGTGTGCGTACTCGGCAATATCTTCTTCGTGCGTAACCATGATTACCGTATTCCCCTTACTATGAATCTGGTCGAATAGGTCCATGATTTCGTAGGAGGTTTTGGTGTCGAGGTTACCGGTTGGTTCATCGGCGAGCAGAATGCTGGGATCGTTGACCAGTGCCCGCGCTACGGCTACCCGTTGCCGCTGTCCACCCGACAATTCGTTAGGCCGGTGCCCCGCCCGATTTTCCAGGCCAACATTTTTGAGGGCCATCATTGCTTTTTCGGTACGGTCAGCTTTGCTGTAACCAGCATAAATGAGCGGAAGCGCCACGTTTTCGAGCGATGTTTGCCGGGGCAGCAGGTTGAACGTCTGGAAAACGAACCCAATTTCCTTGTTTCGTACTTCCGCCAGTTCGTTTTCGCCCATGCCGCTAACGTCCTGGTTGTTTAAGATGTATTTCCCGGACGTGGGCGAGTCAAGACAGCCAACAATATTCATGAGCGTCGATTTACCGGAGCCTGATGGTCCCATAAATGCAACATACTCTCCTTTATGAATGCTGATGGTAATTGACTTGAGGGCTTCTACTACCTCGGTGCCCATCACATAGCGTTTGGCAATACTTTGGGTTTCAATAATATTCATAGTTTGTTGGCTTGTCGGGTAGCAGCTACGGATGAACACACAAAGCTACTTTATTGAAGAAACTTCTCTCTACTCTTTTCGATTGACGCTAATTTTTCCTGATAAGCCGCTTCAAACGCCTGATAATCGGCGGGTGTTGTGGCCAGCTGAAGCTTAATCATACCCCTTTCGGCATAGTCCCGCAGGCTGAGTTCCGTACATAAGTTGATGTATGTTTTGAGCAAATCAACATTGTCTTCGTTGAAGGGCAGGGCCGTCAGCACAAGGTCGTAACCCGACTTCGGTTGCTTTCGCTGCTGATCGAGCTGAGCGGCTGCCGTCACGATCCTGGCATTCAGAGGAGCCCGTTGCAGTGCCTGCTGGTACGCTTTTCGAGCCTGCGCAGTCCGGCGGGTGCGTTCGTAGGTCTGTCCCAGCCAATAATCCCGTTCGGCCTGATAGAGGGGTACTATAAATTCTTTGGCCATCGTTTCGGCCGAGCCAACACTTCGCCGGAAGGCCGATAAACGAATGGCAACCACGTTTCGCAGGGAAGTCGCCACCGGACTGACCTGTTTGGGATTCGGCAAACCCGATAGTACCAGTTGTGCATTGCGCCACTGTAGCTGATCGAGAAAATCGTTCGTGAGGGCTACCCCCGCTACGGTTTTGAGGCTTGGTTCCTGAACGGTTTCCCAATAAGCCCCCCGGTTAGGATCATCAGTCCGGTAAGTGGCGTAAAACGCTTTTTCCAGATCAGTCTGTGGTTTCCGCTCCTGATACAATACTTCCTTGAGGGCCGCTACGGCCGGGTCACTTTTAGCGACCGCTTCCCAGAGAGGCTGCGCCAGAGCCGGGTCATTGGCTTTGGTGAGCGCTACCGCGTGGAAATAAATAGAAGTCGTATCGGTGTTGTAGCCGAACGTTTCGGCCGCTTTTCGGTATAACCCCTGCTCCATAAGCCACAGTCCGGTCAGGGAACGGTAAGCAGGGCCATTTTTGTCATCGCCCTCTGCTAACTGGCTCATCAGGCTAAAGGCCGCCGGATGATTGTAGTTATTGTACTCGGCCACGGCGCGGGCGAGGAGTAAATCGTCCGTAAAATCCTGATTGAGGGGGTCCGCCGACAAGCGCTGAAGCAGTCCCGCCAGCGACGTATCTGCCCGTTGTGTGGCTAACGTGTAATTATATAAACTGGCAAAACGACCAACGCTTAACCCTTCTTTGCTCTGCTCCGTAGCCAGCCAGTTAGGCCTTTGGGGCTGCGCGGTATCCGCCTGCGTGAGCAAGCGAAGGGCAAGCGCATTTGACTGATAAGATTCATACGACAAATCCCGGCTGGTTTTTACCAGGCTCGAATCGGCCGCCAGTACTTTCGGGTTTCGGACGTAGAACGACAGCAGGTTGGCTTCCGGCACTTCGCTTTTTCCGGCGTAATCCGTTGCTGATTTCAGGTAATAATAAGCGGAGTCGGCCACGCTGGTGCGTGCGTATAGATACCCCAGGTTGTTTTGCAACTCGCCACTTTTCGGAAACGCCCGAATACCCCGCTGTAAGGTTTTGACGGCTTCAAAGAACAGATTCGTCTGTAAATACGTCTGACTCAGGCCAGCATAATCCTGCGGATGAGGCTGTTTGAGGAGCGCCTGCTGATAAAAGAAAGCAGCTGCCGTCTGGTTGCTCTGCGCGATCGCCAGCGAAGCCAGCGCGTAGTTCGATTTGTGGTTCTGAAATTCCTGCTCCAGCGCGAGCTGGTAGAAGGCACTGGCCGACTGCGGTTCGCCGGTAGCGGTGTACACGTCGCCTAGTCCATTGTAATAACCCGCTACCCCCTGCCGGAACGTAATAAGCCCACCTGATGCCAGCAAAACGGCGATACCAAACACACCGGCCACCCGAAACAGACTCAACTCCAGTCGTTTAGGTTTGTATAGAATGCGGTAAACGGGTAAGTTTTGTTGAAAGATCGGCAGGAAGTTAATCAGGACGTAGGCCACAAAAACCACGCCCATCGCCAGATGCGTGTACACGATTACATCTTCGAACATTTCGACCAGCGGGTCGTTGGCCGTTGCAAACGCGTAGGTGATCGTGAGGGTTGTGAGCAGGGCCAGACCGGCATAGAGATACGCCCCGGCATCGCGAAAAGAGAACGAATCCTGTTGCTGAACCAACCGGCGAAAACCCCAAACCCCCAGCGTAACAGAAATCAGGTACAGAATAAACGGACTGATTGCCAGTAAATCCCAATCAATCGACTTCGTATTTTTGAGCCAGATAAGTATCAGATTGACGAGATACAGCGCACTGACAAACAGAAAGTTATTAAGCCCCAGCACCCGCCGTTGACCAACCGGTACCTCCCCGCCTTCTGAACGCCCGGCCGATGTGAGCCAGACGAGCCCGGCAATGATTTCGGTAGCGATAAAGAAGATAAAACCAATGCTAAACACCAGCAGCACCGGCATTCCGTAGCTGACAACCACTAAAGCCGGAAACGGTACCGGCGACAACGCTCCAATCGCCAGTGCAACGACGGCCGTTAATAGCCCGAACGTAACCAGCCGAACGGGGATGAGGTAGTCAGCCCGGAAAGCGTGGAAATAGTAACTGACCGAACCGAAGACGAACGTCAGCAATAGAAACAGATAATTACCGCCGAGACCCGGGACATCGAGCATTTCCCAGCGAAAAAAGGCCAGCCCGAGAATAAGAATCCCCATGCCGACCAGGTAGCGAATCCGGTCGAGCCGGGTTATGGCGCTTAACAGAAGAACAAACGCCAGACAAACGCCAATTAAAAAAGCTGTAGCCAGACCGGGGTGCGTTTGCATGGCACCCGCAATAAATTGCTCCGAAACTGCATACGCTTTCCCGTTGACGGAGTAATCGAGCAGCCCATCGGAGAAGGTATGCAGTATAATGGGAAGCTCATTGAGTTCGCTCAGCACATCCCACCGAACAACATTGCTCAAGCCTTTCGCCCAGGCAATAGCAAACAGAACAATACTGACAATGAAGGCAATAAAGCTAATCAGATACGTAAGCCGGTACCCCCGGCTCCAATCTTTCCAGAAAAATAAGGATGACATGAAAGAGAAACGTAGTTAACGGCGGGTTAGTGCCTGCTATTCCCTCCTACAAGTCCTGCCGGTCAATCGCTTACTGTTGTCCGCCACTAATCCCTGGCGCAACGGGAATCAGGTTTGTAGTGGCCAGACACGGACTCGCCAGTAGTTTGGCATCGAGCGGAACACGCCACCGCATAGCCCCCGACGTGGTATTCAGGCAATACAAACTAGCATCCTGACTCCCGAAATAAACAAACCCATTGTAGACCACAGCACTTGAACTGATGATACCGCCCGTGCCAAATTTCCAGCGCAACGCACCAGTAGCGGCATCCAGCGAATAGAAGGTTTTATCCTCAACACCCAAATAAACGGCTCCACCGGCAATAGCCGCACTGGCACTTATACGGCCATTAGTGCTGAACTTCCAGCGTTGCTTACCCGTGGTAAGGTCGAGCGCGTAAAACGTGTAATCATCGCTCCCAACATAAACGACTCCATCGGCTACCGTGGGGCTGGATGTAACGGGGCCACCCGTACTGAATTTCCACTTGATGGCTCCGGAAACAGCATCGAGTGCGTATAGATTATAATCGTTGGTACCAATATAAACGACCCCGCTAACTACAGCAGGACTGGATGTGATTTTGTCCCCTGCACTGAATTTCCAGCGTTGCTTACCCGTGGCTACGTCGAGTGCGTATAACGTCTGATCTTTACTAGCTGTGTAGACTACCCCATTGGCAACAACCGGGCTGGATGTAACCCCACCCGCCGTACTGAACTTCCAGCGTTGAGCTCCCGTCAATAAATTGATTGCATACAGATTCTGGTCTTCACTACCCGCAAATACTGTAGTGCCCGATACAACCGGGCTCGACAGGATGCTGTTGCCCGTACTAATTTTCCATTTCTGAGCACCCGTCAGGGCGTCAAAAGCGTATAGGTTACCGTTTTCGCTGCCCGTAAACGCCATACCAGCCGCTACATACGCACTGGCAGAGATTGACGACCCGGTTGATGTCCGCCATTTTACAGCGCCTGTGCCTCCGTCAACAGCATAAAAGTTACCCGCTCCGTTACCAATATACACGAGCGCGCCCCCGTTGGCAATCGTACTTGCCACGCTAGCCGTAACGGTATAAGACTGAATTAACCCATCCATGGCCGTAACGGTGTACGACACTGGCTTGCTAAAATCCATCACAACCCCCGAAGCCGGTGTTATAATGGCGCCGGGCGATACTTTTATGATGGGCAACAGTTTGGTTAAATCGGTCCCAGCCGGTACGGTCGCTCTGACGCTATACACAACAGAGTCTACGACCGCTGTAGCCGCCGGAGCCACGTTCGTGAAGGTGAATGATTCAATCGCCTTACCGGTTGTAACAGGCTGGGTATCAATTGATGTTTTACAGGCTGCAACCAGTAAAACAAAACCGGTCAGCCGAAGCAGTGAAGTAGGTAAATTCCGAAACATGAGCACAGCTACATTAATTGAGTGGACGGACAGTCCATACATGATCAATGTATTCCTGAGATTCGGTTAACGTAACTCAGGAAACATTACTTAAGTAGCTCAGCACTTATAGTGCCAAAGTAGTTTTTTCGGTATACAAACAGCTTACTGAGTGCCTTACGGTATCACTACCCCCGGCCGGTCATTTTTGTGAGTCGCAACAACTTAGCCGCTACATCAGCAGTTAGTTGATTTGGCTGCAATCGCCACTGCCAGCTTCGACCGCCCAGGCCCGGCGTATTCATCCGGTGGGTTTCGTCAAGATTCAACACATCCTGGATGGGCATAATGGCCAGACGCGCTACCGACTGCATCGTGAGCCGACAGACCTGATCGACCACGTTCTTTTCAGTTACTTTAGTGCCGAGGTAATCGTTCATGCGCTGCCGGTGGAGCTTATCCAACTCCCGGAACCAACCCAGAGTCGTGTTGTTATCGTGCGTGCCGGAATAGACCACAAAGTTCTCGGCGTGGTTGTGAACGGCATAGGTCGACGTGGGCATGTCGACTCCGAAGCCAAATTGAACCACCCGCATACCCGGTATCCCGTAATGCCGGAGATACGGCTGAATGTCGGCGGCCTTCGCTCCCAAATCTTCAGCAATAATGGGCAACTGAACAAACTGCCGGTGCATAGCGTGCATAAAAGCCTCAATGGGCGCTTTCACCCATTCCCCCACTTTGGCAGTCGGTTCGCTGGCCGGGATTTCCCAATACACCGCAAAACCCAGAAAATGGTCGAGCCGTGTCAGGCTGTAGAGGGACATCTGGTGCCGCAGCCGATGCATCCACCAGACAAAGCCGGTCCGTTCGTGCTCCGCCCAGTCGTAAATGGGATTGCCCCATCGCTGCCCATCTTCACTGAAATAATCCGGCGGGGCACCGGCAACGAACAAAGGCTGGAAGTTTTCGTCAAGCTTAAACAGTTCTGGGTTGGCCCACACATCGGCGCTGTTAAACTGTACGTAAATTGGTATGTCGCCAATTAAGTGAATCTTCCGGGTGTAACAATACGCGGCCAGTTCATTCCATTGCCGCAAAAAGAAGTACTGGAGTACCTTAATTACCTCAATTTCATCGTGTAGTAATGCTGCCTGTTTAACCAAAGCATCGGGGTTACGCCGGACAATTTCGGTAGGCCACCGAACCCAGACAGGCTCCCCGGTCGACTCCTGCAAAGCCGTGAACAGCGCGTAATCGTTCAGCCAGTCAGCTTGCCAGGCGCAAAACCGGTCATAATCGCTGCGCTGGGCGGGGGTCGCTTCCCGCAGAAAGGCCTGAGCCGCCCGTATTAACAGCGGTCGTTTTTTTATCCAGGCGGCATGGAGCGTAGAAGGCACAGACAGAAGTGGTGCGGCAACTACATCGGCATCGACAGAATCTGATGGTTCTGTAACGACTACATTGTGAACGGGCTGATCGTTAAATACCGCCAGATCATCGCCATTTAATAAATTTTCGTCGGCTAATTTCTCCAGGCTGATCATCAGAACATTCCCGGCAAAAGCCGATGGACTGCTGTAAGGGGAGAACCCGGCGCCGGGGTCAACGGGGGTTAGTGGTAAAATCTGCCAGTAGGTTTGCCCGGATGCTTCCAGAAAATCGGCGAACCGATACGCTTCGGGGCCTAGATCGCCAACACCATGTGCGGAGGGTAGAGAAGTAATATGGAGCAGTAAACCACTTGAGCGTTGCTGGAGCATGAAAAAGAATCGTTGAGTCGAAAGGTATGCGTCGATAGCGAGCCGTTTTATGTCAACCAGTACCTGATCACTCTCAACTATTAACTGACCGCCAACGACTACCGACTTGTTTTTGTACAAATCCGCCCCAGACCGCTTTTGTTTACTTTTTGTCGTAAAAACCTTATTGCCAAATGCATTCCCGACAGAACCAACTAGAAAATGACTAGGCTCTTCCTTGACCTTACGCGGTTTTTCTCCTACTTTTGCAGTCCCAAACAATGGGCAACTTTTAATTAACAGCATATCCTATACAAATGAGTACGGCAACGGCAGTCAATACGGGTAAGATTACGCAAATAATCGGGCCGGTCGTGGACGTGAGTTTCGAGGGCGAAGGCTCGCGAATTCCGGCCATCCTGGACGCCCTCAAAGTAACTAAAGCCAATGGACAACAGGTAATCCTGGAAGTTCAGCAACACCTGGGCGAAGATCGTGTGCGGACTATCGCAATGGACTCGACAGACGGTCTATACCGTGGTATAGAGGTTGTTGACTTAGGCCATCAGATTACGATGCCAACGGGCGAAGGCATCCGGGGTCGGCTTTTTAACGTTGTTGGCGAAGCCATTGACGGTATTCCACAACCAACCACAACCGGTGTTGGCCTGCCAATCCACCGCTCAGCGCCTAAGTTCGAAGACCTGGCGACATCGACCGAAGTACTGTTTACTGGCATTAAAGTTATTGACCTGCTTGAGCCTTACGCCAAAGGCGGTAAAATTGGTCTCTTCGGTGGTGCCGGTGTTGGCAAAACCGTATTGATTCAGGAATTGATCAACAACATCGCCAAAGCATACGCGGGTCTGTCCGTATTTGCCGGTGTGGGTGAGCGTACACGTGAGGGAAATGACCTGCTGCGCGAAATGATCGAAGCGGGCATTATCCGCTACGGCGATGCCTTTAAACATTCGATGGAAGAAGGCGGCTGGGATCTCACGAAAGTCGATCTCCAGGAGATGACCAATAGCCAGGCTACCTTCGTTTTCGGCCAGATGAACGAGCCACCGGGAGCACGTGCCCGCGTAGCTCTATCAGGATTGACCATTGCCGAGCACTTCCGTGACGGCGACGGTGAAGGCGAAGGTCGCGACATTCTGTTCTTCGTTGATAACATCTTCCGGTTTACCCAGGCGGGTTCGGAGGTATCGGCTCTGCTGGGTCGTATGCCATCGGCCGTAGGTTACCAGCCTACGCTGGCTACCGAAATGGGTGTCATGCAGGAGCGGATTACGTCCACTAAGCGGGGTTCGATCACCTCGGTACAGGCCGTTTACGTACCTGCCGATGACTTGACTGACCCAGCTCCGGCTACCACCTTTGCTCACTTAGATGCTACGACTGTATTAAGCCGTAAAATTTCCGAGTTAGGTATCTACCCAGCCGTTGACCCTCTTGACTCTACGTCACGGATTCTGTCGGCCGAGATTCTTGGCGACGAACACTATAACACGGCTCAGCGCGTAAAAGAGATTCTGCAACGCTACAAAGAATTGCAGGACATCATCGCCATCCTGGGTCTGGAAGAATTATCGGAAGAAGACAAACTGATCGTAAGCCGCGCTCGTCGTGTACAACGCTTCCTGTCGCAGCCGTTCTTCGTAGCCGAGCAGTTCACCGGTTTAAAAGGTGTACTCGTTCCGATCGAAGACACGATCAAAGGCTTCAACCAAATCATCGACGGTAAGTATGACCACTTGCCCGAAGCGGCTTTCAACCTGGTTGGAACCATCGAAGATGCCGTTGCCAAAGGCGAGCGTCTGTTGAAAGAATCCGGTCAATAAGCCATTACGTTCCGGCTACGACTCTAAAGTAACCCTGTAGAGTCGTAGCCGGAAACCTGCCATTCCTTCCTCAATTCAAATTAGTTTAGTAATTAAAACAGATCTGTTTTTATGAAAACAATTCGATTGAGGGTTGGAATCGCCCTTTTGTTCACTAGCCTGATGGCAACTACGATTGCAACGGCCCAGGTTACAACGCCAATAATCCCTACAGCCCCAGCATCATCACCGGTAGTTGGAGCTATCAAGGATTCGGCGATTACACCGGGCACAGCGGCAACGACAGTTCAGGATGACGCAAACGGAGCGACGGCCCACCTGGACAATGCCGTGGCTGCGCTTGGCAAAGGCGATAAAGCAACCACAGCGAAAGAACTCGAAACGGGAATTTCTGCCCTGGAAGCCGAAGCGCAGCAAAAGCCAACTTCGTTTAAAGACAAACTGCTGGCTCAGGCTACTAAATTAAAAGCCCTGCTTCCGCTCATTCCAACCGGCGCGTTAGGCAACGGTGTTTTAGGCAAAGCAGTTAGTTTAGCCAAGTTAGCCTCCGGCGGCAATCAACTCGAAGGAATTATGGCGGCAGGCTCTTTACTTGGGAAAGGTAGCCAGCTAACCGGCGGTCTATCAAACATCGGGGGTGCCTTATCCGCATTGGGAGGCAGCAGTGCCACAACCGGCCAGTCGCTAATTTCGACAGCTATGGCATCGGTTGGCAAGCTTAATCAGGGTGGGTTAGTCGCTAAAGCGGCCGAACCAGCGGCTAAAAGCCAGATCAGTAGCGTACTTAACTTTGTAAAAGGAGCCTTATAAAAAGATGTATGATGTATGATATATGATGTTGGTCGAAAACACTCCTCATATATCACACATCATACATCATACATCTTTCTCGTATGACACTAGATATCATTACTCCCGACCGTAAAGTCTTCTCCGGCGAAGCTACGGCGGTTACGTTTCCGGGCAGCGAAGGTCAATTTCAGGTTTTGAATAACCACGCACCCCTGGTGAGCACGCTGGATAAAGGTCAGGTTGTTGTACAGACGGCCTCGGGGCAGCAAACCTTTACCGTTGACGGTGGCGTAGTTGAAGTACTTCAAAACAGAGTACTGGTGCTTGCCGAAGCCATAGTTGCCTAGAGAATTTACTCTTTTTGACATAAAAGCGATTCACTTACCCTAAGTGGACCGCTTTTTTTATTGCCACTTCATCATTTGCTTATTTCTTTGTTACCGACTTCAGGTACCACCATGACCAAAAAACCGTTTATCGTCGGCATTACCGGCGGCAGTGCTTCGGGCAAAACGTCTTTTTTAAAAGGAGTTCTCAGTGCGTTTACGGATGAACAGATCTGTTTGATTTCGCAGGACAATTACTACCTGAGCCGAGACCTGATTCCGGTAGACGATCAGGGAATTCATAACTTCGACCTGCCTGAAACGATCAATCACCATCTCTACGCACAACACATCGGTCTATTGCGCAATGGCGAGCTGGTTACGCAGAAAGAATATACGTTCAACAACCCGAACATTATTCCGAAGATGCTGACCTTCCACCCTGCCCCGATCATTGTGGTCGAAGGTATTTTCGTCTTCCATTTCCGTGAACTGGCCGACCAGATGGATCTAAAAATCTTCATCGACGCCAAAAACAGTATTAAACTCGAACGACGGGTCAAACGAGACGCCGAAGAACGCGGCTACGACCTTGATGATGTCATGTATCGCTGGAAATACCACGTAAAGCCCACATACAGGCAGTTTATCAAACCCTACCGCGCCGAAGCTGACATTGTTATCCCTAACAACAATCATTACCAGAAGGGGTTGGATGTAGTAATCGAGTTTTTAAAAACGAAGGTATAACGTTAACGTATCGCGGTTCTTTAGCCCGCGTAGCCGACAGGCTTAAAAAATCGTTTCATTGTCAAATTAGCCTTCGGCTACGCGGACTAAAGAACCGCGATACGTTAACGTTATACCTCAATCACTACGCCATCACTTTCCGGGTAGCCGGTACAAGTCAGCATCCAGCCTTCGCTCAGGTCGCGTTCGGTCAAGACGTCGTTGATGGTCATGTGGACACTTCCCGATGTGCAGCGGGCCACGCAGGTGGAACAGCGACCACCCCGGCAACTGTAAGGCAAATGAATACCCTCATCCAGAGCGGCCTGTAGAATGGATTTGTAGGCTGGCACCTGAATCTCAACCTCACGGGGTTCTCCCTCCCGTCGCCCGATACGTAGCAGTATCGTCCGATCCTGTGCCAGGGCGGGCGGGGGCGTTAAAACAACCGGTTTGATAACGAAATCTTCCCGCCGAATCTGATCGGGGCGAAAGCCGCTGAAAACAATCGTAAACTGAGCCATCCGCATGTAATCCCCCGGCCCGCAGATATAAAACTGAAGCGTTTTTGGGTCTGAGGTACCGACCAGTTCGGGCAATAGTCGTTCGAGCATGACGTTGTTGAGCCGCCCGCGCAGACCGTTCCAGTCATCGGATGGATTACTGAGCAGATAGATCAGCCGAAAGCGGTCGGGATATTGCTTTTGTAACTCATCCAGCTCCGTTCGGAAAATAATGGCCCGCTCGCTGGGACTGCTGTAGAGCAGAGTGATCCGTCGGTTCGGCTCTGCCCGTAAAACCTCTTTGATTATCGAGAACAAAGGCGTTATGCCGCTCCCCGCGCCCAACAGCGCCAAATCACCCGGCGCGGTAGAATCAACGATAAACCGCCCGGCCGGGTACAGGCTTTTCAGCTCATCGCCAACGCGGAGTGTATTGAGCAGATAGCGCGAAATTGCCCCATTTTCTACCCGTTTGATGGTCAGGCGAAGAGGCTCATGGGCGGCCGAACTCAGCGAATACGACCGGCGAACTTCGTGCCCGCCGTGCTGTAGAATCAACGTCAGAAACTGCCCGGCCCGGTGCGGAACGGGCCGTCCATCTACCGGCTCAAGAAAATAGCTTTTGGTATCTGACGTCTCTGAATAAATACGGATGATCCGGAGTTTGAGAAAATCGTCGGTCATGAACAGGTCTTCTTTATCCCAAAACTAATCAAATACCTCTCGTTGTTTGAAAGCCCGGTTGATTTACTGAAATTCGCCCCGGCTACAAATAGTTTGTCGTTATGCGGCTAACGCACACCGTCCACCAGGCTGTAGCAGCATCGACAGAATCTACGGGTGGATTGGCTGATAACGTGACATTTTGCCCTCATTCCTTGTTTAGTTTAAAACCGCTTGTAAAACCATCAATGGAAGCACTCCTGGAAGAAGTTCAACGCGTCGGGTACGTAAACAAACCTGTTGCGGAAGACATAGATTTAGTCGCCGAAATTAACCGGCTCAAGAAAGAAAAGAATGCGGTTATTCTGGCCCATTATTACGTCGATGGCGCTATTCAGGATATAGCCGATTACATTGGCGACAGTCTTGGCCTCTCCCAGCAGGCAGCCGCCACCCCCGCCGACATGATTGTGTTCTGTGGCGTTCATTTCATGGGTGAAACAGCTAAGATCTTATCGCCGGAGAAAAAAGTCGTTATCCCCGACCTCAACGCGGGCTGCTCCCTCGCCGACTCCGCTCCCGCCGATAAGTTTGCAGCGTTCAAAGCGCAGTACCCCGACCACATCGTGCTGTCGTATATCAACTGCTCGGCCGAGATCAAGGCGTTGTCCGACATTATCGTTACCTCGTCAAATGCGCTGAAAATTGTCGAGAGTTTACCCAAAGACCAGAAAATCATCTTCGCACCCGATGCCAACCTCGGCCGTTTCGTCTCGAAGAAAACCGGGCGCGACATGGTGCTGTGGGATGGAGCCTGTATCGTTCACATCGACATTTCGCTGGAGAAACTGCATAAGCTGCGGGTAGACTATCCCGAAGCGAAGTTCATTGCCCACCCCGAATGTCAGGAGCATATCCTGAGCGAAGCTGATTTCGTAGGCTCCACAACGGCCTTGCTGAAATACGTGGTCGACAGCCCGGAGCAAACGTTTATCGTGGGTACGGAAGCGGGTATTCTGCACAAGATGAAGCAGGCGGTACCGCACAAGAAAATCATACCGGCTCCGGCCACTCAGAACAATACCTGCGCGTGTTCGGAGTGTCCGTACATGAAAATGAATACGATGGAGAAGGTCTATAACGCCATGCTCTACGAACAGCCGGAAATCATTGTGCCGGAGGTTGTGCGGTTAAAAGCGTATGAGTCGGTGGCGCGGATGCTGGAGTTGAGTAAGTAAACGAAGGGTATTAAACCAAAGACTATGAACTGGCGCGACTACATCACATCCGACCCAACGATCATGTTTGGTAAGCCTGTTATCAAGGGTACACGTGTACCCGTTGATCTGGTTTTAGAGAAGCTTGGTAACGGCGAGACAATAGAACAACTACTGAAATCTTATCCACGTGTTACACAAGAAGCATTGTATGCATGCTTGCTATTTGCGTCAGAAACAGTAAAAAATGAGGTTGTCTATGCCCAAGCCGGATGACTACTCGTTTGTAGCTGATGAAAATTTTGATTTTGCCGTTGTTAAACAATTACGAGCGAAAGGTTTTTCAGTTCTTGCTATAGCAGAATCGTTCTCTAGTATACCGGACCCTCAAGTTTTACAAATCGCTGTAGACCGGCAGTCTATTCTGTTGACTGAAGACAAAGATTTCGGTGAACTTGTCCACCGACTTCGTATGGCTCACTGCGGTATATTGCTGGTTAGACTACTAAAAATGGATAGTGCCGAAAAGTCCGAACGGGTAATTGATGTTATCATGAGCCAGGGAAACGAGCTTGTCAACAGTTTCTCTGTACTTAGTAATGAACAACTACGCATCAGACCCGCCAAATAAAAATACCAATGCCCCATCAATTCGATTTCTTAGTTATTGGCTCCGGTATTGCGGGCCTGAGTTACGCCACCAAGCTGGCCATGCACTTCGAAAACCTGCAACAGGATGTCCGCATCGGCGTCATCACGAAAGTGCAGGCCGACGAAACCAACACCAAATATGCCCAGGGCGGCATTGCGGCCGTGTGGTCGGAGGATGATTCGTTCGAGAAACACATTGAAGACACGATGGTAGCGGGCGACTTCCTGAGCGACCGGCACATTGTCGAAATTGTGGTAAACGAAGGGCCGGGGCGCATTCAGGAGTTGATCAGCTACGGTACCCGCTTCGACAAGGAGCACGGCGGTACAGAGTACGACCTTGCCAAAGAAGGCGGCCACTCCGACTACCGGATTCTTCACTTCAAAGACATTACCGGAGCTGAAATCGAACGGGCTTTACTCGAAAAAGCGAATTCGCTGAAGTCGATCGAGATTTTTACCCATTTCTACGCCGTTGAACTCATCACCCGCCACCAGCTCGGTGAAACCGTTCATCGGTACGATTCGGATAATAAATGCTTCGGTGCTTATGTCCTGAATACCCAGACGGGCCAGGTTGAGGTGTTCCTGGCCAAAACGACCCTGCTGGCTACCGGCGGCATCGGCAACATCTACCAGAACACCACCAATCCCAATATTGCCACCGGCGATGGCATCGCGATGGCCTACCGCGCCAAGGGAATCGGGAAGGATATGGAATTTATCCAGTTTCACCCCACGGCCCTCTACGAACCGGGCAAAAAACCAAATTTCCTCATTTCCGAAGCCGTTCGGGGCTTTGGCGGGATTTTGCGAACCCGGAAAGGCGAGACGTTTATGGAGAACTACGACCCGCGCCTGTCCCTCGCCCCGCGCGATATTGTGGCCCGCGCCATCGACTCTGAAATGAAAAAAGCCGGTGACCCGCACGTGTACCTCGACGTAACCCACTGCGATTACGAGAAGTTTATCGAGCATTTCCCGAACATCACGGCTTACTGCCGCGACCACCTGGCGCTGGACTTACGGAAAGATTACATCCCGGTCGTTCCTGCGCAGCATTACCTCTGCGGAGGAATCCGGGTTAACGAATGGGGCCAGACCAATATTCAATTCCTGTATGCCGTTGGCGAATGTTCGTGTACAGGCCTGCACGGTGCTAACCGACTGGCCTCCAACTCCCTGCTCGAAGCCGTTGTGTTTGGGCATCGGGCGTACGAAAAAACCGTCGAACTCCTCGACCAGGCCGCTATCCCCGACAACATCCCCGACTGGAACGACGCGGGCACGACCCACCCCGAAGAACTGGTGCTGGTGACGGAAATGAAGAAAGAGTTGGAGTCGATCATGTCGAACTACGTAGGCATCGTCCGTTCCAACCGGCGTTTGAAACGGGCCATGGACCGGCTCGAACTAATCTACCTGGAGCACGAAGAACTTTATCGTCAATCCAAAGTATCCGTCCCCATCTGCGAACTCCGGAACATGATCGAAGTGGCGTACCTGGTCATAAAAATGGCGATGGCCCGGCGCGAAAACAGCGGACTGCATTTTAATCTGGATAATGTGAAGTAGGGTCTGGGCCAAGCTCCGGCTTGGCCATTTCTAATCCCGAATTCACTTTAATTATATCTATGGCCAAGCCGGAGCTTGGCCCAGACTTTACTTCACCCGTTCCAGCAATTCATCGCGGTAGGAAGCGCCAAGGGGAATCAGGGCTTTGCCGATGGTGAGTTGGTGCCGCTCTATTTTCTCGATGCGATCGAGGGCAACGATATAGGATTTATGAACGCGCATGAACTGATCGGCGGGGAGCAGTTCGATGGCTTCTGTAATGGTCATGCGCGTGAGGGCTTTCTTACCCGTTTCCTGAAACGTCAGGTAGTTACCTTCCGATTCAACGTACTGCAATTCCTCCAGATTGATTCGCACCCAGTCGTAGCCGTCCTTGACGAAAACAAAGGGCGACTTTTTCGAATCGCCCGACAGGCGTTCATAGGCTTTGTTGGCCGCCTGCATAAACCGCCCGAATGCGATGGGTTTCAGCAGATAATCCAGCGCACTTAGTTCAAAACCCTGCAAGGCATACTCCGGATAGGCCGTTGTAAACACCACCAGCGACTTGTTGCCAACCACCTGTGCAAAGTCCAGCCCTGTCAGATCAGGCATGTTGATGTCCAGAAAGATCAGGTCGATGGGCTCGGTTTTCAGGAAAGTTAACGCTTCGAAAGCATTCACGAAGGTGCGTTTGAGTTCAAGGAACGGCACTTTACCGGCGTGCGCTTTTATAATATCGAGCGCAATCGGTTCGTCGTCGATGGCGATGCAGCGGAGGTTTAGCGGCATAGGTTACTGATTCGTATTTTCGATGTCGTTGCCGGTACCCTTAAAAAGCTGTCGGGCGAGAGCGGGAATAATAATGATGTTTATAACGATAAACAGGGACGTTGATGGTGCCTGCCCATAGTGCTTAGCCAACACCATCAGGCCAATCAATAAAGCCTGCGCCCCCAGAAGTCCGGCGGTTTTCCAACGTGTTTTAGGACCAAAAGTAAGATTACCGAGTTTAGCTTTCATTTCGTATGTAGGGTGAAGTACAATCATTAAATCGACAAAAAATACGTTAGATTGAATAATCTTAGGACGTTGACCACTGGTAAGCAAAGGACAGATTAACTAAACAGCCTGAGCGTTTGGCAAAATCCGGTCCAAAAGTCGATAACAGACGACACAAACTACCGCGCATCCTACCAGTAAGGCCACATAATACACATCACTCCCCATCCACTCGCGGGTCGTATTTTCGCTCATATTCAACCCTTCATCACTTAAAAATGTGAGCGAGCTAAGGCCATTGTTCACAAAGTGCAAAAACATGCAGAGCGTGAGCGAACGGGTACGGTAGTACAACCAGCCAAAGGCAATACCAATGAAAGCCGCATTCAGGGCTTGGGCTGGAATGAAATGGATGAAACCAAAAATCAGCGCCGACCAGATAATGGCTTTGGTCGGGCGATAGTTTTTTAGAAACCCATCCAGAATAATTCCCCGAAACAGGATCTCCTCCAGAATGGGCGCAGCAATGACGGCTGATAGAATAACATTTTTGGTAAACGTTTTTCGTATAAGTTCCTCCACGGCATCGGGCATTGGAATAGCACTTACGATGGGCTCAGCCAGAACCCCCATCGCTATCAGCCCGACCGCCGAAACCAGATAAGCCGGAATGGGAACCGACGCAAAAGACAAAGCACGGCTACCCCGCTGCCGAAAGGCATACCAGATGGTGAGCATCATACCAAGGGCATAAGCCAGCGTTTGGCCGATGGTATCCAGAAAGGGCAACCCGTAGCTATCGGCAGCGGCTTTCAAGCCAATCATCGGTATGGCAGCGGGTATCTGCGCCAGAATAAATACACCTACTAAGACCCAAATTTGCGAGAGGACAGGATACGCATTTTTAGGCGGGGTAACGGGCGGAACACCTTCTTCGAATGAATTAGCAATACTGGTTGTCATGGTCGTGTAAGAGCTTATGTAAGTGATGAACCAAAATAAGTTACGTTTACTGCTTTATCAAATAGACTCACTTAAAAACTCCGTGAATCTCCGTGCCTTCCCGGCGAATCTGCTTCGACGGTTCCATCTGTGTAATAAACCCTACAAGCGAATCTCCAAATCAATCAAAAAAGCACCACCTTCCTCACTAACCGTTAGCGTGTGCCGATCCGGATAGGCCAGCGTAAGCCGCTGACGAACGTTAGTGAGCCCCAGGCCAGTGCCTTTTTCCATATCCGTGCGGCCCAGTACACTATTTTCGGTGGTGAGGTGAAGCGTTCCATCCTGTACCCGCAGACGGATGTGTACGAAGCACGGGAATTGCATGCTGATGCCATATTTGAACGCATTTTCAATGAGTGGATTCAGCAGCAGCGGCACAATCCGGGCGGGCTTCTCATCCCAGTCGATGGTTACCTTAATGTCGATATTATCCTGATTCGGGAGCCGGATACGTTGGAGTTCGACAAAGTCATCGATGAAGCGAAGCTCGCGCTGAATGTCCGTCGTTTGCAGACGGGATTCTTCCATCACATAACGCACAATACCCGATAGCTGCTGAATACTTTCGGCCGTTCGGGGGCTGTCTTCCAGTATGGCCGTACCGTAAATGTTGTTGAGCGAATTGAACAGGAAGTGCGGGTTGACCTGTGCTTTCAGCGCATCGAGTTCGGCCTGGGTACGCTGCTGGATGAGGGTGAGTTGCAGCTTACGGCTTTTTCTAAAGTCGACAATAAACCCGTAAATAACCATGCATATCAACAAAAGCGACGTTAATGCGGAGGCAAACATTTCGTTATAAGCTCCGGCATTTTTCTTTTGCTCCAGATTATACGTGTCAAATACCTTAGCTAATCCATCCGTGCTAACATTCCAGATTAGAAGGAGACAAATAATATACAGTACGGTATAGGCCAACTTATTGTTTTTGAAGACATGCCGATGAAACAGGGAATAGTAGGCATGAGAAAGTCCCCACAGTACCCCGACAGATAAAATTAGAGCAAAGGCGACACCCACAAGAGCTACAATAAATGAAGTAGGCTCCTTTCTACCAGATTCTGTATATCCGTCCTTAAAACCCTGCATGAAGTCCCCGAAGTCTGTAAACAGGAACAAAACAAGCGTGCAAGCAACAATAACGAGCCAGATTCCCCACGTTTCCCAAAAACGAATAAGCCGGGGTGAAATCCGCTGCTGTGGAGCGAAGGGCATAGTCTGATGGGGTACTTTTTCCAAGGTAGTTTCCATTTGCTTTGTCAAAGTTATAGGATACGAATGGCTTCCGGTGCCAGTGCGGCCAACAAGACCAGAACATGCACCGCTACACCATACCAGAAACCGTATTTCATGCGGATGTAGCCGAAGTAAAACCCATTGAGTAAGCTGCACAGCAGGAACACGGGCAGTAACAGTACCTCCGCATCTTTTAAGGTACCCACATCGTCGATGATTTTCATGAAGCCGTAAACTACACCAACACTATAAAAAATCCAGCGGAAGTTAGCTTGCCAGAACCGCTCAATACGAGCGAAGACAGCCGGACGTTTCAGGTAATGATTCAGGCCATACACGACGGCTGCCCACGGAAGCATAGTCCAAAACAGCGCAAACTCATTGCTCATTCCCTTTAAGCTATGGTAATAGTAACCAAGCGGAATCCATAACGCGAGCGCCAGCAGGTTTCGGAGCCGGTTTGGCGTAAGCCGAAGTATAGACCGAAATATCGCTTCTTCAAGGGTAACAGCAATCAGTAAAGCTATTAACAAGATACCTGCCGAGGAGCTATATCGGTCCAGAAGCGGCTTAAAAACGACCTCTCCCGCTGTAAAAAGCGCCAGTAGCATGTTTCCGATGGAAATCAACAAGATTCCCAGCACCAATGGATAGCCCGCTAAAAAATGTCGGGTTGTCATCGTCAGTTGGTTGCCGGGCTGTTCGGCCAGTGGCTGGCTGTATTGCGGCCGACGAACATAGTTTCGAAAATCGGCAAAGGTTGTTTGTAGCGTTTCCATGACACTAATGAACGAGTAAGGGTTTAGAGTAAGTAAGGGTTAGTACTGCGCCAGGCTATCCGACTCCACGACTGGCATCACGGCTTGGCGGGGCAACGGCTTGGGCTGAGGCAACGGGGTGTTTATCAGCGGTTGATACGGATTACCTCCCGGCTCTTGGTCTACAGTTGCTACCCCGTGCGGTATTTTCTCTGACCGATCTGGTTGCCCCGGCATAGCTTGGTCCGGCAACGTGCTGTCAGCATACATCACAGATTGCGGCCGACTGGTTGGACGTACGGGCTCAACTGACTGGCTGGTACAGGCCGTGAACGTAATTGCGGCAAACAGGAGGGCGAAGGCGTTGTGAGTCGTTTTCATGATTGTAGGAATTAATGACTTCTGTTGAGCTTTGGTTTTAGTGTCTGGCGACATCTGCGCCGTTTCGATGAATCAAAACAAGCACATGGCTTCCGCCCCCTGAAATCAGTGTGACGAAGTCCCCGGACTTTGGGAGGAAATGGGCAAAGTTTGGGATTGAACCGAACTTCGTTTTAGCCATCTATTGCTTTTCACCGAAATAAGTACCTTTGACTAATCGCAGCCTGAAATGGAATTAGTACACCCCCCTAACACCAGTCCGAAAGGTGGTGCCGCCTTATTTCGATGGATTCTGGAACAACGGAAACTCGAAGGAAGCAAGCCCCGGGAGCTTACCGAAGGGCAAAAAGCCGCCATCGCCAAATTGAAAAAACGTAATGCAGAGCGAGGAACAACAGTTATTAAAGATTGTTGCGTACCAGCAATTAACTCTTTGGGCCGATGACCCTGATAAACAATAGTTATAGTACAGGCATTGCTCAACCCATTCACACATGAATCAGCAAGACATTATCGACTTCATAAAACAGAGCGACAACCCCAAAATCAAATACGGGTTTACCGATATTGATGGGGTACTTCGTGGCAAGATCATTCACCGCCAGAAATTCCTCGATGGCCTGTCCGATGGCTTCGGCTTTTGTGATGTTGTATGGGGATGGGATGTGTCCGATACGCCCTACGATAACGGCCAAACGACGGGCTGGCATTCCGGCTATCCCGACGCACCCGTTCGCATTGACCTGGCCACGTTTCGGCAGTTGCCCTGGGAAGACAACATTCCGTTTTTTCTGGCCGATTTCACGCCCGCACCCGACAAACAGCTTACCCACTACGCCCTGGCAGCCTGTCCGCGCAGTTTACTCAAACGCATTGCCGGGCAGTGTCAGGACATGGGTTTCCATGCTGAATATGCGCAGGAGTTCGAGTGGTTCAACTTCCGAGAAACCCCAAAGAGCTTACAGGAAAAGACTTTTCAGAACCTGGAGCCGCTAACGCCGGGCATGTTTGGCTACTCCATTCTGCGTCCCTCCCTCGAAAGTGCGTTTTACCACGACCTTTTCGACTTACTGGCCCGGTTCGACATTCCGCTGGAAGGCCTGCATACCGAAACGGGGCCGGGCGTCTATGAAGCCGCCATCATGCACGACGACGTTCTGCGGGCTGCCGATAAAGCGGCTCTGTTCAAGACGTCGGTGAAGGAAATTGCGTACCGGCATGGGCTTGTGGCGACGTTCATGGCGAAATGGAATGCCGACTTGCCGGGTTGCAGCGGGCATATTCACCAAAGCCTTTGGAATCCGGACAAGACAGCAAACCTGTTTCATGACGCCACCCAGCCCGACAACATGAGCGAGCTGATGCGCCAGTTCATAGCCGGGCAGTTGTATTGCCTGCCACACATTACGCCCATGTTTGCGCCAACCATCAACAGCTACAAACGGCTGGTCGAAGGGGCCTGGGCACCTACTACCGTCACCTGGTCGGTGGATAACCGGACCACGGCGCTTCGGGTACTGAACCACAAAGAAGCCTATACTCGGGTGGAGCATCGGGTGTCGGGTTCGGACACCAACCCGTATCTAGCCATAGCGGCTGCACTTGCCTCGGGCCTCTACGGCATCCGGCACAAACTGTCGCTCGACATACCGGCCTCCGTCGGGAACGGGTATACCGACAAACGAAACGGGATCTTACCCTCAAATTTAGCCGAAGCTACCCGTGCAATGGCCCATTCGCCCGTAGCGGCTGAACTGTTTGGCGCAGAGTTTGTTGACCATTTTACCCGCACCCGCGACTGGGAATGGCGACAGTACCTCCGTCAGGTCAGCGATTGGGAGTTAAAACGATATTTTGAAATTATTTAACGTGTAGAGACGCAATACCTTGCGTCTTTGTTAATAGGCAATATTTTCCTATGCGTCAGCCAAACCATCCGGGCTAGCCAGACGCAAGGTATTGCGTCTCTACACACATACACAAATGCGTCTTGTTGATTACTCATCGATTATAAAAAAAGCCTGGGCCAACTTCGACGGCTCTGTCCAGATTGATACTATTCAGGATATTAGTGCCCGCGTTTCCACCAATCACGTTTTTAAAGTAACCTTCGAGGATGGTGATCACATCATCGCCAAGTTGTCTTAT
This sequence comes from Spirosoma fluviale, assembly GCF_900230225.1. Lineage (GTDB taxonomy): Bacteria > Bacteroidota > Bacteroidia > Cytophagales > Spirosomataceae > Spirosoma > Spirosoma fluviale. Next base: position 46,364 of record NZ_OCNH01000002.1, on the reverse strand, counting down.
TTCGGTAAATACGAACAGTTTCTGGAAGATCACCAGATTATTCACGCGCTGGCGAATAACCTGCTTTACCCATTTGAGAATGTGCTGGCCAAATCGCTGGTGCGTGACGGACAAGTGTATACGTACCGTCATCGGGATGGCTTTCTCGATGCCTGGGTCGTGTTTTACAACCCCATTCGCATTCAGCTGAAGTTACCTCGTCGGCTGGAGGATCACCATATTCAACTCCTTGGCCGCGAGATTGCCCGGTTTCATAAGGCCTGCTCGCGGGTGAGTCCGGTACTGCCCAAATCGAGCAAAACCCTGCGCTCCGATACTTGGGATTTACTCGATCTGCTGGAAACAGAGACCGGGCAGTTTGAACACCGGATGCACATCGACGAATTGAAACGACAGTGCGAATTATTCCTGGCAAACCGCCAGAAACTGGTGGCCGGTACCGTCGAGACAATGCCCGTTTTCGTAGACTGGAACATCGGCAATTTTTCGGTTACCAATGACCTGGAGCTTTATTCGCGCTGGGATTACGACTGGTTCCGAATTAGTTACCGGGTCATGGATTTCTATTTTTTCAGCCGGGTAGTGTCTAACGCCGGCGACCGGACGGTCTTTAGTTATGTGATCGGTCCCTTGATGGAAGACCGTTTTTTACTATTTTTAAAAGAATATCACCGCGTTTTCCCACTAACCGAAAACGAAATTCGTTTCTTACCCGAAGCTTACCGGTTTTTCATACTCAACTACGTCATAAAATACGGTCGTTATTTTTTCCACCGTACCTACGCCATCAAACTCCAGCAGGAGGCTTACGACATTTATTTCCCGTCGATTGATACCTTCGACGCGGACAAAATTCTGAAGGCGTTGGGTATTTAACCGCCCTGGCGGTCTGAGTAAACGTGACCGACGCAAACGACCTGGTCGTATTGTTTGAGGCTGTCCGGCTAGGGAATCAAGAGGCTTTCCGGCACCTGTATGAACGAACCAAAACCCGGGTTTTCAACCTGGCGCTTGGCTATGTCCGAAACCGCGAAGATGCCGAAGAAATTACGCAGGATGTCTATATCGAGTTGTTTCGGTCGGCTGGGAACTTCAAAGGCGATGCCAGCGGCACAACCTGGCTCTATCGCATTGCCGTCAATAAATCGCTGGATTTCCTCAAACACCAGAAACGGCAAAAACGCTTTGCCTTCCTGACGAGTTTATTCGATGCGCAAACGGGCGAGACGCTCCACCAGCCCACCGATTTTTCGCACCCCGGCAGTACGCTGGAAAACAAAGAACAGGCAACCATGCTGTTCAGGGCCATCGACACGCTTTCGGAGAAACAGAAAACCGCGTATATGCTCACCAAAGTAGAAGGCCTGAGCAACATCGAAACAGCCGCGATTATGACCATCAGCGTGGGTGCAGTAGAATCGCTTTTACAACGGGCTAATGATAACCTTAAAAAACAATTGGCTAGCTTCTACAAAACCTTGTACAACCCGTAGGAATCGCTCATACATATCGTCTAACACGCTATGGACTCTAAGCAAGACAAATGGATAAAGGATATACTGGACAGTGTAAATGACATTCAGCGGACCGATCCGAACCCGTTTCTATTCGCTAAAATTCGTGATCGGCTGCATTCAGCCCCACAACCAGTCTATCTATCGCCCCGAACGGTGTGGCTGTCTGTTGCGTCTTTTACATTACTGACGCTGCTAAATGTGCAGCTATCAACGCAGTGGTCAGCCGCAACAAATAAAGAGACAAGCACGTTGAATACGGTAATTAGTGATATGCAGCTTTACCCGGCAACGACTCAATTTTACGACGCATGGAGCGAACAAAACTACTGACCCTTGCCGTCGTCGGCTTACTTCTCCTCAACCTGCTGACCATCGGCTTTCTGTTTCTTAAGCCCGACCATCCGCAACAGCCTGAACAGGGTCCGGGAAGACCCGGTGCAGAAAGCCCCGCAGCCGTAATTATTGAGCGGCTTCATATGGACGCTAACCAACAGGCACAATATCGCCAACTGGTTCAGGTGCATCAGGCCCAAACGCGTACGCTAAACCAGAAAACGGCTCAGCTGTATCGCACGTATTACGGACTGCTGGAAGCCCCAACTTACGATGCTCAACAGGCAAATGTGCTGAGTGAGCAAATCGCCGATAATCAACGGGCGATAGCTCAATTGAACTTCGATCACTTCAACCAGATCAAATCCCTTTGCCGTCCCGATCAACAGACAGATTTCAAGCGACTGGTTAGCGATCTGGCCCGATTGTTTGGTCGACAGCAACGCCCACAACGCCCCGGTATGGACGGGCCACCACCGGGACCACCCCAAGATTTACCACCCCGCCCGTAGGAGCCGATGTGCTTATAGCGTCTAAGTACGGTATAAACACATTTCTTATGAACCGAGCACAAATAGTTGCGACACAAAGCGGCCTTGCCCTACTAGCTTCTTTTCTGATTTTTATAGCCTGTCAGAAAAGTGACGACGCTGTCTCGCCAACCACCACAACCACGGGAACGATCAGTTCAACCGTCACCAGCGTAGGTACGGATGTGCCGGATGTCTACAAAAAGATTTACGGCGCTACCGACATTTACGTTGAAGGCACAAACATCGTCATCAAAACGAAAGGCCGCCCCGACCATAAAAGCCCGTATTACAAAGGCACCCAGTGGGAAAGCACACTCTACGAAGCATACAACGGAACGAACACGAAATTCAACGTCAATCCAAATACGATTAACGAGGTAAACTATACATTCAAAATACCGATGAACCCGACTGTCGATGCGGCCCATGCCGAGACACCGCTGGGAGCCATTGGCGTTTCGCTCAACGGCGTTTCTTTTTTCAATCAATATGCCGCACAACGAGCGGTATTGACCAACGAAATCAACGGTTTCGATCAGCACAATGGTCACCCGCAGCAACAAGGGCAATATCACTACCATATCGAGCCAACTTACCTCACAAAAGTTAAAGGCAAAGACGCACTACTGGGCTTTCTTCTGGACGGTTTCCCGGTCTACGGCCCACTGGAGAACGGTAAAACGATCACGAATGCCGATCTGGATAAATACCACGGCCACACAGCCGCAACAGCCGATTACCCCAACGGCATCTACCACTATCACATCACCGCCGAAGACCCTTACCTCAATGGCAGCGGATATTATGGCAAAGCCGGTACAGTTACTCAGTAAGCTCTGGTTAATAGCCTTTTTATTACCTGTGTTCTTCAGTTGCACGCAAACGGCATCGACCGGCACCATTCCCCTCAAGTATGTATCAACCGATCAGCCGGGCTGGCAAAAACGAGAGGGTAAGCTGTGGATGCATGACACGCTCTTTAGCGGCTGGTATTACGAGCTTAGCCCCACTGGCGATACCGCTTTTGTGGGTGCTTACGATCAGGGGAGAGCAGAAGGCCCTCACCGGCACTGGTATTCGAATCATCAGCTAAAGGAAATCCGTCAATATAAAAAAGGCTGGCAGGAAGGCGAGCAACGTGGCTGGTACGAATCCGGCAAGCCAGCCTTCGTTTATGAGTTCAAAAATGATGTGTATGAAGGCCGTCGGCAGGAATGGTACGCGAACGGGCAACCGGCGCAGGACGGCCATTACCACGACGGTCGTGAAAGTGGAGCACAACGGATGTGGTACGCGGATGGTAGCCTAAAAGTAAATTATGTAGCCAGAAATGGCCGAAACTATGGATTCACCGGGGTTAAAAACTGCGTCAATGTCTGGGATTCGATCTCTCTTTCGCATTAGTCTACTAGTCATTTGGGTAGTAAGTCTAGTGGCTTGTCATAAACAGGAATCGACGGACGATACACAAACGCCTTCAAGCGACGATGTTCCGTACTACAATACGCCGGATTTTACACCCGTTTGGCTGACGAACTCCAGTGATGTGGAGAAACAGATTACGCACCGCATTGCCAACTTTCGTTTTCGTGACCAGACAAATACAATTATCACCCAGCAAGCCATTACGAACAAAATTCACGTCGCTACTTTCTTTTTTACCTCTTGCCCAACTATTTGCCCCAAAATGACCAGCCTGCTCAGGGCGGTGCAGGATACCTTCCGGCATGAGCCAGCCGTAACACTGCTTTCCTTCAGCGTTACCCCCTGGCTCGACTCGGTGCCACGACTTCGTAAATACGCTACCGAAAAAGGAGTTATTGCCGATAAATGGCACCTGCTCACCGGTAGTCGGAATGACATATACAGCCTGGCACGACGGTCTTATTTTGCCGAAGAAGCCATCGGATTCACCAAAGACTCTACTGAGTTTTTACATACCGAACACATTATTCTGGTTGACCGGAACCGGCGAATCCGAGGGGTTTATAACGGGACGCTGCCACTGGATATTGACAAACTGATTACAGATATTAAATTGTTATTACAGGAAATCTGATAAAAAATTCGGGCTACATCGTACTTTTACTAATAATCTATTGCCCGCAACGCCAACGTGTTTTTATTGATTGATGAACGAGCCGGACGTTGCGATTCATTTTTTCGTGTGCCCTCATGCAGACTACCGATTTCAAAACCGTAGCAGAAAAATATAAAGTTATTTTCTTCGATGCCTTTGGCGTATTGAAAAACTCGGAGGGGTTACTGCCCGGTATCGAACATACGTTCAACTGGCTCCGGGAGACGGGCAAAGAGTTTTACGTACTCACCAACGATGCCTCCCGCGGCCCCCACGAGCTGGCTGAGTCCTATTACAAACAAGGCTTTTACGCCATACAACCCGAACGCATTATCTCGTCCGGTATGCTCGCCCGCGAATACCTGGATCTCAAAGTACACAATGGCACCGTTGCTTATTTAGGGACCGAGAAGTCAGCCCATTATCTGGAAACGACAGGCCTAAAAACACTGCCCATCAGTCAGGTTGACCTGAAAGATGTGTCGGATATCAATGCCCTCGTTTTGCTCGATGATGAAGGCTTCGACTGGAATACCGACCTAACAAAAACGGTCAACCTGCTCAGAAAGCGAAACATTCCGGTTATTGTGGCCAACACCGATACAACTTATCCGGTGTCAAAAACCCGTATCGCCATTGCCATTGGAGCCGTGGCCAAAATGATCGAAACTATCGTTGGGAAACAGTTTATCCGGTTCGGGAAGCCCGACGCCCAACTGTTTATGTTTGCCTACGAAAGACTGAAGGATGTGGATAATATCAGTAAACGGGATATCCTGATGGTGGGCGACACACTCCGAACAGATATATTGGGGGGCAATAAATTTGGGCTGGATACGGCCCTGGTATTGACCGGAAACACCCAGCCACAGGATGCCGAGGTATTAATTCGCAGTACAGGCATCATCCCTACCTATATCTGCAAGTCGGTCATCATTCGGTAAAGTGCCCGCCATTTACCACTTAACAAGCTTTTTTTGAAGCAGATAGCCAGCTCAACGGCCTATATACGAACGATTCATGCGCTAAAAAATTGTTTGATAATACAAAGGTAAATACGTTTCTTTGCGCAGTTTTTTAACTCGAACAGACTACTAAAATGTCGGACATTGCACAGAAAGTAAAGAATATCATTGTTGAAAAATTAGGCGTTGAAGAGTCAGAAGTGACGCCAGAGGCAAGCTTCACCAACGATTTAGGGGCCGATTCGCTCGACACAGTTGAGCTGATCATGGAATTTGAAAAAGAATTCAACCTGCCTATTCCTGATGACGAAGCTGAGAAAATCTCTACGGTTGGCCTAGCCATCGAATACCTGGAGAAGAACATCGGTAAATAAGTCGTAGTAAGAGTAAGCAAACGTCATAACGAATACCTCGGTACCTGTCCAATTAAACGAATTGGAACTGGTACTGGGTGTTGAAGCCAACGCCAACAAATACGGTATCGGCGTTGTTTTTCTTTTTTCATTTCGTAGTAAACCCGTATGACAATCAAGCGAGTAGTAGTGACCGGCCTCGGTGCCTTAACACCGATCGGCAATGATGTAGCCTCTTACTGGAACAGCTTAACCGCCGGTGTAAGCGGGGCCGGTCCCATTACAAAGTTTGACGCCAGCAAATTTCGCACCCGCTTTGCCTGCGAATTGAAAGGCGTAGATGTTACCCAGTTCATTCCCCGGCAGGAAGCCCGTAAAATGGACGCGTTTACCCATTATGCGCTCATTGCCACCGATGAAGCCGTGCGTGATTCAGGACTAAATCTTGACACAATCGACAAGAATAAGGTTGGCGTGATCTGGGGGTCCGGCATTGGTGGTCTCAAATCATTCGAGGATGAGATGATTGACTACGCCAAAGGCGACGGCACGCCCCGAATCAACCCGTTCTTTATTGTCCGCATGATCGCAGACAGTGCGTCGGGACAGATTTCGATGCGATATGGCTTCCGGGGAACGAACTACGTAACCGTCTCGGCCTGTGCCTCAACAAACAATGCTATTATTGATGCTTTTAACTACATTCGGTTGGGCAGACTTAACCTGTGTGTAGTAGGTGGTTCAGAAGCGGCAGTTACCCGGGCCGGTATCGGCGGATTCAACGCCAACCGGGCGCTGTCTGAACGTAACGATTCGCCCCAGACGGCCTCACGTCCTTATGATAAGGATCGGGATGGTTTTGTACTGGGCGAAGGAGCTGGCTCGCTCATTCTGGAAGAATATGAGCATGCGCAGTCTCGTGGTGCTAAAATATATGCAGAGTTAATTGGCGGGGGTATGTCGTCTGATGCGTATCACATCACCGCCCCCCACCCCGATGGTTTAGGTGCTTTCCTGGGCATGCAGGATGCGCTGGCCGACGCGGGAATTGACCCAACAGAAATCGATTACATTAACACGCACGGTACCTCAACGCCCATTGGCGATCCTCAGGAATTAAAAGCCATTTATCAGTTGTTCGGTGAGCATTCGTTTAAGTTGAATATTAGTTCAACGAAGTCGATGACCGGGCATTTACTGGGTGCCGCCGGAGCCGTTGAAGCTATTGCGTGTATTAAAGCGCTGGAACATCAGCTTGTTCCTCCTACGATTAATCACTTCACCGACGATGACGAAATTGATTCCCGCTTCAACCTAACGTTCAACACCGCACAGGAGCGTTCTATGACAACTGTGATGAGTAATGCGTTTGGATTTGGTGGGCACAATGCCATCGTTATCTTCCGTAAACTTAGCTGAGTCGTGCAAATCGCTCTGCCCCGTAGTTTATTCAATCCTCTCGACTGGTTCAAGCGTGGCAGCGCTGATCCGCGCAAAAACCTGCGCCGGTCAATCGCCCATATCATAGGCGCACGGCCATCAAACCTTGGGCTGTATCAGTTGGCCTTACGCCATACATCGGCTTCCAAGGCAACAGCCATTGAGGGGTTTCGGGAATCGAACGAACGGCTGGAGTATCTGGGCGATGCTGTGCTGGGTATGGTTATTGCTGAGTTTCTGTTTAAGAAATACCCGTATAAAGACGAAGGCTTCCTAACGGAAATCCGCTCACGGATTGTGAACCGGGAAACCCTAAATGGAATTGCCCGCAAAATTGGCCTCGATCAGCTTATTGAGTATGACGGCAGCCGGACCCGTAGCTTGCCCGCCCGTACATCCATGTATGGCGATGCGCTCGAAGCGCTGGTAGGTGCGGTCTATCTGGACAAAGGATTCCGATTTTCGCGCGGGTTTATTCTTAAAGACCTGCTGGCCCATTATGATATTGAATCCGTTGTTCAGAACAATGGTAATTACAAGAGTCGTTTAATTGAGTGGGCTCAGCGGGAAGGTAAAGAAATCCGCTTTGAGATCGTTTCCGAAAAAGGAAACAGCCACTTCCGCGAGTTTATTTCGCAGGTCGTCATTGACGATGAGCCGTTTGCCACAGGAAGCGGCTACAGCAAGAAAAAAGCCGAACAGGCCGCTGCCGAAAAAGCCTTTGAAATGCTTACTAACAAATAAGATTAGTCTTCTACAAGCTTCGGCTATAAACAGTCTTTACTAAAAATAGCCACTCTGACTGAGTGGCTATTTTTATTGCTTATATCCGCCATTTTGGCGCAATTAACCCCTTTTCCTTACTATATGAATGACAAAATTGCCGAAAACCAGCCGTTTTGGTCTATGGCATAAAGTTTGAAAAATACCTGTCAGAACCTATTAACTAATTCTCAACTTAAAATCTTAATTAGTCATGAATCCGTTAATGCGCACGAACAACCACTTACCCCTGTTGGTCGAGGATTTCGCATCGGCGTTTCGATTCGGCCGCGACATGAACGACTTGTTTAACACGAATGGCGCTGGCGTAGCAAGCGTTCCTGCCGTAAACGTGGTCGAACACCAGGATGGGTTCCGGATCGAAGTAGCCGCACCGGGCCTTAAGAAAGAAGACTTCAAGCTCAACCTGAATCATAACAACCTAACGATTTCAGGTTCTCAAGAGACCCATAAAGAAGAGCACGACAAAAACAACGAACGGTATACGCGCCGGGAATTTAGCTATTCATCTTTCCAACGGACGTTTACACTGCCTACCTCAGTAGATGCCGACAACATTCAGGCGTCTTACACAGATGGTGTGTTGAAAATAGGCATCCCTAAGCGAGAGGAAGCCAAAGTTAAACCACCCCGGCAGATTGAGATTGGCGGTTAATTAGGTAGATTAACCGTAATTTCGAAAAGCCCGTGAGTACATAGCCCACGGGCTTTTCGTCAATCAAAAAGCGCCTTAACAAACTGCTGTTAAATTTTGTTAAGGACGCACAAGACCCGGATTTTTCGGAAGCTTCTTTCCGTTATATTACCAGCAGACAACATCTGGCCATAACACAAAAAGAGAGTATTTAGATTTTCCCATTAACTATGAAAAGCAACTGGAAATTATTAGCGTTGATGGCACTCCTGTCGAGTGCCATAACGCTGGCCGCTTACAACCTGTTGGGATTCAACAACCGGGATGTGATTTTTAACGAAGCGTCGCCTATTCAGCAGATAACAGGCCGTCTGGCATCGATGCCCGGTGGACCAAACGCTGCACCGGGTGATTTCTCCACGGCCGCCGAAGCCGTATCGCCAATGGTTGTACACATTCGCACGACCATGACCCGTACTGTACGCCAGCAACAGGTTCCCGACATTTTCCGGGAGTTCTTTGGTGATGAATTTGGTGGTGGTCAGCGGCAACCTCGCCGTCAGCAGGGTCAGGCATCTGGCTCGGGTGTGATCATCAGCAAGGACGGTTATATTGTAACGAACAACCACGTGGTACAGGATGCCGATGAGGTTGAAGTGATCATGACCGACAAACGCAGCTTTAAAGCGAAAGTAATTGGTACCGACCCACTGACCGACCTTGCCGTTATTAAAGTAGAAGCTAACAATCTGCCAGCTATTACGCTGGGGGATTCTGATGCCCTGAAATTAGGCGAATGGGTATTGGCCGTTGGTTACCCGCTCGATCTGGAATCGACCGTTACGGCCGGTATCGTTAGTGCCAAAGGTCGCCGGATTGGTATCCTCGACCAGAATATCAGCAAAACGGATGCAAAACCCGATTCACCGGTTGAAGCCTTTATTCAGACGGATGCTGCCATCAACCCTGGTAACTCGGGTGGTGCTCTGGTTAACCTTCGTGGCGAATTAGTTGGCATCAACTCCGCTATCGCTTCGGCAACGGGTTATTACAGTGGCTACGGTTTCGCCGTACCGGTATCGCTCGTGAAGAAAGTTTCTGCCGACCTGCTCAAATATGGTAACGTGCAACGCGGTTATATCGGCATTCTGCCAATCGAGTTGAACAGCACGGTGGCTAAAGAGAAAGGGGCAAAAATCGGCCGTGGCATTTACGTGGAGAGCGTTGTTGAGAAAGGCGCTGCTGAAGCCGCAGGTCTGAAAAAAGGTGACGTTATCGTAAAAATGGAAGGACAACCGCTGGATTCGGACGCGCAGATGCGTGAAATTATCGGTCGTCGTCGTCCGGGCGATGTCGTGAACGTAACCGTTAACCGGGATGGTACCGAACGCGACTTTAAAGTGGAGCTTCGTAACCGTAATGGCGGGCGCGATGTGATCAAAAAGGCGGACGTTACCGCAGCTAATACCTCATTAAGCACACTGGGTGCCAGTTTCGAAGAACTATCTGCTCAGGAAGCCAAACAACTCGGTGTTACCGGCGGGGTGCGGGTTAAGAAAATTACGGATGGCAAGTTAGCTGAAACCGATGTTGAAGAAGGTTTCATTATCGTAAAAGCAAACGGTAAGAACGTCAAAACGACCAAAGACCTGCAAGCCATTATGTCGACCGTGAAAGAAGGCGAAGGCCTGATGCTGATTGGTATGTACCCCAACAGTTCACGGATGTACTACTACGCAGTGCCGGTGTAATAGTCGATAAGTTGTAAGTCAGTAAGTAGCGTCGGGTTCTTAAACCCGACGCTTTTTTTGTATACAAAGTGAACAAAAAAGCGGTCGGGTTTGAGAACCCGACCGCGCAGAAAATCACTTACTGACTAGTTTACTCAAAGTAATTCAGAACCTGATGGCCACTGTTGGCGAGGAGTTGATCACGGCGGAACAGGTCAATGTCAGCGCTCATCATGTCTTTCACCAGCGCTGGAAGGTCGTATTTGGGTTTCCAGTTCAGCTGGGTCATCGCTTTGGTTGGATCACCCAAGAGTAAATCCACTTCGGTTGGACGGAAATAGCGTGGGTCGATACAAACAACGGCCTTGCCGACTTCAACGACGAAATCAGGATTTGTTGAACTCACAACAGTGCCTACTTCTGCAACGCCTTCACCCGTAAACTCCAACTCAACACCGATTTCAGCGAACGACATCCGCACAAAATCCCGAACGCTGGTTGTTACACCCGTCGCGATAACGAAATCTTCGGGCTTTTCCTGCTGAAGAATCAGGTACATGGCTTCTACATAATCTTTAGCATGGCCCCAATCGCGGAGGGAGTCAAGATTACCCAGATACACTTTATCCTGAAGGCCCAGCCCAATTCGAGCCACAGCGCGGGTAATTTTGCGGGTTACGAAGGTTTCGCCCCGTAGCGGTGATTCGTGGTTGAACAGGATACCATTGCAGGCATACATGTTGTAAGCTTCCCGGTAGTTGACCGTAATCCAGTAACCATAAAGCTTGGCTACGGCATAGGGAGAGCGCGGGTAGAAAGGAGTTGTTTCGGACTGTGCATGACCCTGAACGCCACCGTACAGTTCAGATGTAGATGCCTGATAAATACGCGTCTTTTCGGTTAAACCAAGCAACCGGACTGCTTCCAGAATACGCAGCGTACCAATACCATCTACCTGAGCCGTGTACTCTGGCTCATCGAAACTAACCCGTACGTGCGACATGGCACCGAGGTTATAAATCTCGTCGGGCTGAATTTCCTGGATAATCCGAATAATGTTAGTCGAATCTGATAAATCACCATAATGAAGCTTAAAATGTACGCTTTTCTCATGCGGATCTTCATACATGTGATCAATCCGTTGCGTGTTGAAAAGTGAACTACGGCGTTTGATACCGTGTACTTCATATCCTTTTGCTAACAGTAACTCGGCCAAATAAGCCCCATCTTGTCCGGTAACTCCGGTAATTAACGCTTTTTTCATAGCATTCGATAACTGGCGTGGCCAATTCCTAAATTTCCATTATATCCTCAAAGATAGCCTATGTTACTAAAAGTCTGTAGCTTATTTTATCGACAGGCTCCGCCGTATGTCAACTTTGTCCGGTTGGAGTTGAGCAGAGTCAATCATCCGTTTAACTAATGCATAGTAACGTTCGGCATCCATACGTCGCATAAAGTCGCCGATCTTCAGTCGGTACGTTGGTTGGTTATAGCTTAAATAGGGGCTCAACTCCGGGAAGTTTTGCGTAATAAGCTGCCGCATGGCATCAACTTCCTGGCGTTGCGTACCTACATATACCTGGATACGAAAGCCAGGGGCATAGCGTATCGACCGATTTTGCGCAGCAATGGTATCGAGTACCATATCGAGTCGTCGATTAATATGCATGGCCTCAATAGGTGCCGCAGGTTTCCGATTTTCTGGTTTTCGGGCAGTAGGAACTGGAGTTGTAGTTGGTATTGGTGTAGTTACTTTACCAGAGGATACTGAAGTAGGCCGGTAAACAGGTCGTACTGACGATAAATCTTCGTTGTAACTATTGTAATCAACCGTAGACCGGCCCGACGTAACGGAGCGGTTGCTGGCACAGCCCATCATTAGCAAACCCAAAACAAGTATACCGCCAAGTTTACCCTTCATAACTAGTCTTTTGTAAGAGACAAAAATAACCTTTTTGTCATTGTAATACCCTAAACGTTGGGCAACCCTATGAAGCCCTCCTCTATTTTGGTTAATTTTGGGCATTCATCATGTAAACTACATGCTAAATTTACGAAGCCACGTTTCGCTCAAACCCTATAATACATTCGGAATTGATGCCAAGGCGCGGTATTGGGTTGAGATTAGTCATGAAGAAGATCTCCGGACGTTACTTCAGCTAACTGAGTTTATTGACCAGCCCAAACTAATTCTGGGGGGTGGCAGTAATGTCCTGCTGTGCCGTGATTTCAGCGGCCTGGTCGTCAAAATCAGCATTCAGGGTATTGATGTTGTACGTGAAGACGATACGCATGTTTATCTGACCTCCGGAGCGGGTGTTGGCTGGCATGAACTGGTACAGTTTTGTGTCAAACAGGGCTACGCGGGTATGGAAAATCTTTCCCTTATTCCGGGTACCGTTGGGGCAGCGCCAATGCAGAATATTGGCGCTTACGGTGTTGAGCTGGAACAGGTGTTTGAGTCGCTTACTGCTATTCATATACGCACCGGAGAGCGAAAGACGTTTACCCATGCAGACTGTGCGTTCGGTTACCGGGAAAGCGTTTTCAAGCGGGAGTTGAAAGGCCAGTATATCATTACGAGTGTTACGTTTCAGCTCGATAAGCAACCGACGTTTCATACCCGTTATGGGGCTATTCAGGAAACACTGGCTGAGATGGGCGTATCAGACGATACACTTTCGATCAAAGCCATCAGCGAAGCCGTGATCCGGATTCGGCGGAGCAAACTCCCCGACCCGGCACAGATTGGCAATGCGGGAAGCTTCTTCAAAAATCCGGAAATCCCGAAAGTCCAGTTTGACGCGCTAAAAAACGAGTTCCCAACCATACCCGGCTACCAGCTGGGCGACGAGGTGGTGAAGATTCCGGCGGGCTGGCTTATTGAACAGGCTGGCTGGAAAGGCTACCGTACCGGCGACGCGGGCGTTCATGCCAAACAGGCACTCGTATTGGTCAACTACGGTAACGCCACGGGCGATGATATTCTGGCACTTGCCAAACGGGTGCAAGAGTCCGTACAAGCCAAATTTGGTATAACAATTACGCCAGAAGTAAATGTAATCTGAAAGTCGCAAACGAAAAGAAGGACCAACAAGTGCTTGTTGGTCCTTCTTTTCGTTTGCGACTTTCAGATTTTAGTCAAAACAGAGCGAAGCAGCCCCCAGCAGACCTGCATCGTTCCCTAAGGTAGCGCGCTTAATGCTTAACCCATTTTTGTAATACGGATTGAGCCAGTAATCGAGTGTTTTATTAACGGCAGGTAAGATGTAATCAAACGAGGCCGAAAGTCCCCCGCCAATCAATACCTGTTTTATATCCAGTATTTTAATGAGAGCGGCCAAGCCTTCGCCCAGCATTTCGCCCACCTCGGTCCAGATTTGAAGCGCCAGTTCATCACCTTCAGCGGCAGCCGCTACCAAACCCGTTGTTGAGATGCTATCGTCGGCAGGTAGTTGCGTTTCGCCTTTGTAATCGCGCCGACGCTCGTTGGCTAAGTCCAGGAGTTCTTTTTTGCCAATGTTACGTTCCAGCACCCGCCCGTGGCGAGAAGGAATATGGCCGGGTTCCATAGCGTTGCCATCACCACCCGTAAAGATCTTTTTATTGATAATAGCCGCACCGCCAACACCCGTTCCGAGGGTGATGAAAATATAGTTCTCCGTTATCTTCTCTTCGGCAAAGTAGTATTCGCCCAGGGCGGCTGCATTAGCATCGTTAGCCAGAAAAAACTGAGTCCCCGGGAATCGCTTGCTCAACAAATCAACCATCGGTGTACCGTTGATCTCGGGAATTGCCGTAATTTCAAGGGGAATCGTGCGCTCGCGGTTGATCATACCGGGCAAGCCGATACCAACCTTTTTTACGTCTTTATTCGATAACAATTGTAAGGCAACTGCGTCGCCGAAGCGATCGACAAAGTGACCCGATTCCCGCCAGCTGATGGTATCGTGGCTATAAAAATTGGAGATTTTACCGGTATTTGCATCGACAATACCCATTTTGACGTTCGTACCGCCGACGTCAATACCCAAATACTCAACGGAAGCCATTCGTAATAATAATCAGTTAATAGTGAACAGTTATCAGGTCAGGAACGGATGAATTAGGCGCAAGATACGAAAAGTAGGTGGTGGTTGGGCATTTGTTACCGGTGGTTCACCTGCTTACTTCGTTTACGGCGCGTTGACTTTAGTTAAATATCGCCCAGTTGAGGGCGAATTAAGATCTCTTCGATGACAGCACTTTTGGAAAGACTGTAAGCAGCCCAGGCGCTATCGGCAACGTCGTCGGCCTTCAGGAAGCGATCTTCGGGCAGTTCGGTTCCCTCCCAGCTGGCTGTTAGTGTAGCACCGGGCAGTATAGCAGTCACCTTCACATCATGCGGTTTCAGCTCTTCGCGCAGAACGCGACTCATGCCCAGCAAGGCGAATTTTGAGATGCAGTAAGAGCCTCCGTTGGTATAGGCCGTTATACTGGCGGTTGAACACATCATAAAAATATGTCCCCGCCGACGGGCAATCATATCGCCCACCAGGCCCCGTGTGAGGTGGTAAGCGCTTGCCACATTGGTATTCATAAGCTGCTCAAAGGTCCCCTCTGCTTCGTTATGAATCTGCCCCGGCTGAAACACACCGGTATTATTGACCAGCACATCAACGGGTCGTTGCAGGGAATGAATGTACGTAAGCAGACTATTGACGCCATCGCGGGTGGATAAATCGGCCGCAAAGGGGAAAAGGCCCGGCCCTTCCACATTCTCTACCGAACGGGCACAAACGACGGCATCGAAGCCCTCGGCAATAAATCGGTTGGCAATGGCGCGTCCGATGCCTTTTGAGCCACCGGTTACAACAACTAATGGATTCATATACGAAACATGATCTGTTTTATACCCATTAGCTAGCTTATTAGCGGTTAACATCCGGGATAAACGAGGCTGCAAGTTACGTCAGAAACCATTCTGTCTTTACTAGGGTTCTCCCGAATGAATACTATCAGAACCTCCCTGACAAGATTCAATCGATTTTCTACACGCTTTTATGTCACGAATAGGCAGTTACTTTCTCTTTTTAGGCACTCTTTTCCGCAATCGGGAAAAACTCAGTGTTTACCTCGGCCTGATTTTAAATGAATGTACCTCCATTGGTGTTGGCTCTATTTTCATCGTCGCCCTGGTTAACATCTTTATCGGGGCCGTTACCTGCGTTCAAACGGCTTACAACCTCACCAACCCGTTTGTGCCGAAGTATATTATTGCGCTGATCGTTCGCGACAGTTCCATTCTGGAATTGGCCCCAACACTGTCCTGCATTGTCCTGGCTGGTAAAGTTGGGTCCAACATTGCCAGTGAACTGGGTACGATGCGTATTACCGAACAGGTCGATGCGCTGGAAGTGATGGGCATCAATTCGAGTTCTTATCTAATTCTTCCAAAGGTTATTGCATCGGTGCTGATGTTTCCGCTGCTGGTTATTATGGCGGCTTTTCTGGCCATTCTGGGCGGCTATATTGCCGGCACACTGGCGGGTGTTATTTCAGCGGAAGAATACGTAAACGGGCTTCGTTTCGATTACAAGCCTTTCGGTGTTGTATTTGCCCTCATCAAAACCGTGGTGTTTGCGTTCCTGATTTCAACGATCTCAGCCTTTCAGGGCTATAACGTTAGCGGGGGAGCACTCGAAGTAGGTGCTGCTTCGACATCGGCCGTTACCAACAGTTGTATCGCCATCGTTGCCGCCGACTTCGTTCTGACCCAGTTGTTACTTACGTAAATTTTGAATGCGAGAATGATCGACATTAAAAACATAACGAAATCATTCGGGGACCGACAAGTGCTGGCTGGTATCGACGGTAGTTTCAAACCCGGTGACACCAGTTTGATTATTGGTGGCAGTGGCACTGGTAAAAGCGTGTTGCTCAAATGCATGATTGGCCTGATTGCACCCGATACGGGCGAAGTGTTGTATGACGGACGTAACTTCCTGACCAGTGATTTAAATGAGCAGAAGGCCATTCGTCGGGAAATGGGCGTCCTGTTTCAGGGATCGGCGCTGTTCGATTCCAAAACGGTGCTGGAAAATGTCCGGTTTCCGCTCGATATGCTTACCGAACAGTCGGAAAGTGAGAAAGTTGACCGCGCTCAGGAATGCCTGCGACGCGTAGGGCTGGAAAATGCAGGAGATCGGATGCCGTCTGAAATTAGTGGTGGGATGAAAAAACGGGTAGGTATTGCCCGCGCTATTGTCCTTAATCCCAAATACCTGTTTTGCGATGAACCTAACTCGGGCCTCGATCCACTCACGTCGATCAAGATCGACCAACTTATCTCCGAAATTACCGACGAGTATCAGATAACGACCGTTGTCATTACGCACGATATGAACTCGATGATGGAGATTGGTGAACAAATCATGTTTCTCTACGAAGGAAAGAAACTCTGGCAGGGCGACAGCAGCACCCTTACGAAGTCGGGCGTGAACGAGTTGAACGAGTTCATCAACGCCAATAAGTTGATCCGGGAAATGGAGAAATAAGTGGAACCCTATTTTGTGAGGTAGATGATCGGATCAAAATGACCTTGTTGGATTGCCGGGCTAACCGACGCGTTTGCTCGATGAACTCCTCTTGCGACATCAAGGGCTGTCCGGAGACTATTCGGATTAATCGCTCGTTCCGCGCTTTGTGGTAGTCGTTCAATTCGATCTCTTTTGCTTTCTTCATCAGCGTTAGAATTGTTCATTATTAAGATAGTAATTAAACCAATAATCCGCTTAAAAACGCCAGCGGGCCTGCACTTTCACTTCCGACTTGTGGGGCGCATTGATCTGGTCGAGGTCGGAGCCAACGGTATCCTGATTAGTGAGGTTAGTTCTGGCCCAGCGAACCCAGATGTCCAGATGGCGGCTCAGGTTATATTGAGCCAGCACATAATGCCGGACACCCCGATTATAATAGGCTGGAAAGGAGAAAGCATAGAGCACATCCCGCTCGTACACATACTGGCGGCTGTCGTAATCGTCCGTCCCGTACAAAGCTACCCGGCCACTCAAACTTAGTCGTTTCACTTCCAGCGTGGCATCCTGCACCACTGCAAACCCAAGCGACGCCGGCTGACCAGCGTAGCGAAACCCACCCCACTGCATCCTTGACCGAAGCCTCAGACCAGGTATCAGGGTATAATCGGCATTGAGTGCATAACTAAGACGAGTGGTACCAACAACCACTTTTACTTTATCGACAGTGAGGTTTTTCTCTTTATGCTCTTCGTGATAGACACCGTAAAAGGCCGTTTGCCGGTTGGGTGTATACCGGATCTGGAGTAGATAATCGAACCCCCTAGACGGCCTATCTACCAAATACTTTAGCCACGGGAAGCGGAAATAATCAACAAACCCACCCACCGACAGCTTTCGATAAACCGTGTATTTCAGACCTACATAAGCCCCTGACTCATTGATTGTGCGACTGCCTTCGCTAAACCCGTTGCTGTAAAAACTATGGAAGTTCCGGTCGTAATGCCGAAGTGTAATGGCCAGATCAAGCTTTTTCGTTAAACTCGCCAACGCCCCCGCAACGGCCCCTATACCACCCGAATTCGTAGCGGAACCACTGCTGTGGGCCACTTCGCCGAACAGGTTCCAGTTATGCCGGATGTACCCGCCGTGCAAACCAACCACCAGGTTTCGGGTACCCGTAAACTCATATCGGTTATAAGGCAAATTACGCCGTTGAAAAAACGTATCGAACGTCGTTTGCAGGACCGTCAGGCCAACTTGCTGCTGGCTACGGGTATGGTAAAGTAAGTGAAAGCCGACGTTTGTTTCGAGCTGGCTACCCCGGTCGTCCAGTTCAGATAGCGTTCGGTGCAAGCCGGATGTTTGCAGAGACGTCGCCACGATACCCGTTCCCAGGCTATCCGCAGCCGTGTTCGCATCGCGCCGGTTGCGAGCTGCCATAACCGTCAGGTCGATGTTTCTGTGAACGGCATAGGTAGCCGATATACCCCGAAAATAACCGTATTCGGAGAGGGAAGTGTAAGGACGGGCACCCAGCGTCGGTCGGCGGACGGTCTGTACCGTTTCGGCACTTTTGCCCAGGACAAAGCCCGCCGATAGCACCAGCCCCTGTCCGATTTGTAATTGATAATCACCCAGCAGAATGTTTCGCCATTTACCCCGATTTTGCAATTGTGCATGAAACGATATGTAATCGGCCCCATACTGACGTGCCGATGGTTGCCAGTTTATCATTTCGCCGGGGTCTTTTTCCACCGTTAACCCAAGGCTAAAGGCGCGGGGACGGCTGTAGCGGTAGCGGGCGTACCATTGGCCCGAGCTACCCAGATAACGAGTTGGGAGATTCCCTTTTTTATCGGGAGTTGCTTCCGAAAAGCCTTTTTGCTGTTCCAATACCTGTTCGTAGCGCAAAATCAGGTAGTTATCCGTGGGTGTGGGCAAGGCACCAAACAAGCCTGGAGTGCCAGTTATTGTTACAAAGGGCAATAGTTTCCGGATGGTGGGCAAGTCGAAATCCGGAACGGCCTGTAGCTCGTTGATAGACAGTAAATCACCAAATTCAGCGCGATAAGCGGCCAGATTACTTAACTGGCGTTCGGAGAGCAGGTAAGTAGCTTCCAGCTCATCGCGGGTGGCCAAATTCAGGTCTATTGGATTGGCGTAGAGTTGCGTCAGCGCGTCGTAGACAGCGGCATAGTCGATCCCTTCCGTCTGTACCGGAAATAAATCCTGCAAATACCGATTCAAGGCATCAGCCGATGGCTCTGCCTCCCGGTTGCTGGGTCTGTTACTTTGTGAAAAAGCCGGAGAAGCGATTAGCCAACCGGTAACCGCAAACAGGTAGATAAGCCGCAAAGCCCTTTGTGATAAATAAGTTACACATACGAACTTAGACGGACGCAGGACAACAAAGCCACAAACTTACCCCAGAAGTATACTTGTTAAAATTTTATGCAAACCGACGCTTCAGAATTTCGACCAGTTCACTTACTTCATCGCTGCTCATATCCCAAAGGTATTGCGACGCGTAGCGGTACGAAATCAAATCGAGCGCCTGACCATAATTGTTGAGCGTATCAATCTCTTCTACAGCCTGATTGTAGGCGCTGGCATTGCCATTGAAAAGTTGGTTTATAAACCGGAACTTCTGGTTTAGCGAGATACTCCGCGCAATACTTTCGATGGGTGCCCGGTGAAACGTTTCGGCAACGGTCGTCGGTTCAGAGAAAGTAGCTTCGCGCAAAGTGTCATTCAGCGTGGGGGGCGCATCAGCTGTACCCGCAGATCGGGCAGTATCTGCCGCAGGGCGTTGCACTTCCGGGCCAGCTGCCGACAACTGCGACGGTTGTGTACTTGGTGCTACCGGCTCCGGACCGGCAGTATCGCCCAAGAACATTGCCCCCTGGGCACTGGACTCTTCCGTATTGCTGACAACAGTTTCAAAATAAGCGTGTGATGGAACAGCTGGCTTAGGTTCAGCGCCAGTCGTTGCTAGCTCCTGAGCCACCAGGGGAGCGGGCGGAACAGAGGCTTCGGTTGCAGTATCAAAGAAAGACCGCAACGGAGCCGCCAGGATAGCATCCGGCACGTGACTTCGTAACAATACCGACACGTCCATCGGTAATTTTTCCGAGAAGAGTTCGACAAACGTATCGTATTTCTCTACATCATGTCCCCGCTGCGTTAGCACTTCATCCAGATAGGTCAATGCCTGAGTCGCATAGATGAACGGTTTCCCGTTCATCCGTTGCAGAATATGCGTTGGAATGAACTGATTTATTTTCGTATAGCGGATGACTTGTTTCAGCGCATCGGCCGTGAGGGTAAACTCCGGCTGGCTGCGGAGCATATCATCAAAATAGGCCCGGGGGTCAAAAATCATGATAATGGCCCGGCGGGTAGCGTCGGCCAGAAGTGGTTCCAGATGTTCACGACGAACGGAAATATATTGCGACACCACGTTCATGAAGTTGCGCAAAGCTTCCTGAACCTCTTCATTCGTAAAGTCGAAATAAGGGCTGCGGAACTTAGCCGCATCGGCCTGCCATTTGTCAGATAAACTACTAATGACAAACAGATTGATCTGGCTAATAGGCGTTAGCGATAAAATCTGCTGCCCGTTCATTGTAGAATGCTGCTGATAGAAGTCAGAAGCGATCCGGCGGGCATACGACTTGCTGTATTCAGAGAGGGCGTTGGCGTTAAACTTGTTCGACATCAGGAAAAGCCTTTGTTTTGTAAATATATAACTTTCGGCTACAAACCGGCTGTTATCAATGAAGAAATCAAATGCAGCGGGTTCTGCTCCATAGTTTAAGCCAACGATGGGTAAGCCGTGTGGATAGATGAAACAGTATTCGTTTCTATTCTTCATTGTCCCCCATGGTTGAGTTGGCCACCCGGCTGTATTTATCAGTCTTTTTGATCTATATCAATGTTTATTGAACCCTCCCGTCGTCGCGAACCACCTCATCTTCGTACCGGATGGATTGAAGTAATCTGCGGCTCGATGTTCTCCGGAAAAACGGAAGAATTAATTCGCAGACTTACCCGTGCCCAAATAGCGAAGCTGAATGTCAAAATCGTTAAACCCGCTCTCGACACTCGATATCATGATGAAAATATCGTTTCGCATTCTTCGATTACGATTTCATCCATTCCTGTGCAAACAGCGGGCCAAATTTTAACTTTAGCGGGAAATTGTGACGTGGTTGGTATCGACGAAGCTCAATTTTTCGACCAGGAAATCACCGATGTCTGTACGCAACTGGCCAATCAGGGAAAGCGAGTTATCGTTGCCGGACTGGATATGGATTTTGCCGGTAAGCCCTTTGGGTGCATGCCTCAACTACTGAGCATTGCTGAGTACGTCACGAAAGTCCACGCCATATGCGTTGTATGTGGTGATATAGCTCAATACTCTTATCGGCTAGTGCCATCTAAAGAGCGTGTACTTCTGGGCGAAACGGATAGTTACGAAGCCCGCTGCCGACGGTGCTTTAATCTTGGTAAAGATGCGGGTAGAAAAGAGTGGGCTTATGAAGACGCCGACAAGGATGCATGAGAAGTTGTATTTTTCGTATACTAACATAAAGCACAGCTTGATTCAATCCTGGCTTTTATTACCCGTACTTCTGGTATCATTCCTCCTTTGTTATCCATCATTTGCCCAGATTGGTAGCTGGCAAACGCACGTTAGCTACCAATCCGGACGCTCTGTGGCGGTGGTTGGTACAACCGTGTACGCGGCCACCCAAAACGGTTTCTTCTACTACAGTAAAACCAATGGAGAGATAACCACGCTTGGCAAACAGGATGGTTTGAGCGACATTGGCATCAGCCGTCTGTTGTATCTACCCGACCAGAAGCGGCTGCTCATCGCCTACCAAAACGGTAATATCGACTTCTTGAACCTTTCCGATACCAACGAGCCGGGCACTGTTAATAATGTAAACACAATCGTTACGGCCTCGGCCCTACCTATCGCAAGGGGCATCAACCACATCAATCGAGTTGGCTCATCGGCGTATCTGAGCACCGACTTCGGCCTTGTTGTTCTGGATTTGCTGAAGAACGAAATCCGGGATACGTATTTCAGTCAGCGAGCCGATGGAACACCCCTCCCTGTCTTTCAAACGGCCGCAACTACTGATAGCCTCTATGCTCTAACCGCGCCAATACGGGTTACGGATACCGGCCGTCGGCTTCGGGCGGTGCGTTTCGCGGCCAATCTAAATATCGCCGATCCCGCCAACTGGAAGCCGGTTCCCGAACCGGGACAACAACTTGAATCCATTGTTAGCAACCAGGGGCGATTGTCGGCCAGCGTCAACGGACAAGGGATTTATGAACGACAGTCGGGTGGCTGGGTACTGACGCAGGCACTCACAAGTCCACTTATCCGGCAATTTCCGAGCGCGACCGGACTACTGGTGGTGACCAATCAGGCGGTAACGGCTCCGGGTATTGGTTCAGTTACGGGTTCTTTACTGAGTGACCCACGGGAGGCACTGGTCGATGGCACCACGGTATGGGTTGCCGACGCGTCGAGCGGTTTGCTGGCAGGTAATGCCGGTACGTTCCAGCGCATCACACCGGAAGGTCCGACCCGCGATTTCTTTGCCCAGCTGTATACATACGCCCAAACGCTGATCGCCTTGCCAACCGGTCCATTAGACGTCACACTGCTTTCGGGTAGCCAGCCGCCGGTAAATGTGCTATCGGTGTCGGCTGAACGCTGGGCTAGCAGTCCGGTTGCCGGTCTGGCGCGTGGGTTCAATGCAGCCGCCTATATATCGGCCGAGCAAAAACTTTACCTGAGCAGTTTCGGCGGAGGACTCTGGAGCCAGATCGACGGACAGGCCACAACGGTAGTTGCCACAACGGCAGTTGCCTTGCCCGCAACGATTAGCCCCTTTATCACCAGCCTGGCCTCTGACATCGACGGAAACCTGTGGCTCACAACCGGACGAACAACGTCTACTCAGGCAACTTTGCACGTTCGCCGACCTGATGGACAGTTTCAGTCCTTTCCGGCCGTCAATCAAACAAACATCGTCCAGATTGTCCCCGACGATAATGGTTTTCTGTGGCTTCGTCCCGATCTAGGGGGCGGCTTGCAGGTTTTTGACCCCCAAACGAATCGAATCCGGTTTTTAGGCACCGGCACCGGGCAGGGCGGCTTATTGACCAACACCATTCGGGCGCTCTCGAAAGACCGGACGGGGGCTATTTGGGTAGGGACGGATCTGGGTCCAACGGTTTTCGACAATCCGGCGGGCGCGTTCGATGTAGCCATTGACGCCCAGCCTCCCGTAATTAACGGGCGTCGGTTGCTGGCCAGTGAGCTTATTACGGCCATTGCCGTTGATGGTGGCAACCGAAAATGGCTGGGTACCCGGAGCGGTCTGTATCATGTTGCGCCCGACGGCTCACAATTGCTCAACACATTTACCGCAGCCAACAGCCCTCTACCAAACAATATGGTTCAGGCACTGGCCATCGAGCCGATCAGCGGCAAAGTGTTCATCGAAACCGGAACGGCCGACCGGCCAAATGGCCTGGTTTCCTACCAGGGCACAGCTACAGAACCGGCTTCGGCGCTTAGCAACCTAACGATCTTCCCTAACCCAGTCCGCCCGGACTTTACGGGTACGGTTGGTATCAATGGCCTGACTGACAATGCAACGGTCAAAATCCTTGACGCGGGTGGTCAACTCGTTTATGAAACCCGGTCGCAGGGGGGAACCGCTACCTGGAGCCTCCGCGATTACCGGGGCCGTATGGCCCAAACGGGCATTTATCTGGTTGTGGTTGTCTCCGCCGACGGTTCAGAAGGGCTGGCCGGGAAGCTGGCCGTTATTCGTTAATAACCCATCCGTCGCGCTTACTGTCCTCCTCCTTTGCTATCGTCGTTGCGAATTTTCCGGCTCTGTTTACCCCCCGAACTCATTTGGCCAAACTTATAGCTCAGCGTCAGCCGCACCGAGCGATTGACGAACATTGACGTATTCTGCGCCGTAAAACTCGGAGCGAATTGCTCACCAGTTATCCGAACACTGCGGTTGAACGGGTTATTGACATTCAGCGTCAGCGTGATCTTCTTGTCCATCAACTCCTTCTTGGCCGACAGACCGTAATAATACCAGCCTGAGTTCCGGCTTTGGAGGGAAATCCAACCCGAGCCAACATAGCCATTGGCCTGTATCGTAAGGTCTTTGGGCAGTTTATACGATACATTTGGGCTTACACTCCAGACCCAGCCATTTGTTCGCTGGTTGAGAGCCAGACTAGTCAGGTCTACATAGGTAAGATCGGTGCTAACGGTCATATTAAGCTGCTTACTCGGCTGAAGCGTCAGGTTCATATTGGCCCCGTAGCTGGCATTACGGCCAATGTTCTGGGGCGTCGTTAGCGCAACACCCTGTGGATTAACCGTCGACAGCCATTCAATAGCGTTGTTTGTTTGCCGCCAGAACAGAGCCGCATTGAACGACGAGCCTTCTTTCCCGAATGTACTGTACGACAGTTCCGTAGCATGAGTCAGCTCAGGGTTCAGGAATGGGTTGCCCGTCTGGATGTTATTGGGGTCACTGGCGTTGCGGAACGGGTTCAGGTACCAGATCAACGGTCGGGAAATTCGCTGTGTGTAGCTGACCTTAACCGTGTGTTTCTCCCGAAGGGTTTTTGCCAGGGTAAAACTCGGAATCAGGTTCTGATACTGGCTATTGAAAGCGGTCTTCGTCGATACAAAATCGCCCGATATGGTTGTATGCTCCAAACGAGCCCCTGCCGTCAAATTCCACTTCCGTTTTGTATCGATTTTCAAAGAGGTATACCCGGATACTACCCGTTGATCGTACATAAAATCGTTGGAGCGGCTCGGATCGAGCTTATAATCGGCATCGAGTCCGGTGGTTGCCTGTTCAACAACAAACTCACTGCCGATACTCCGCTGAATGGCTTTGGCTCCGGCTTCCAGTTTAATATTGAGGGTATCCCGTTTGGTACGTGCTGTAAGCGGGTGCGTGTAATCGGCCTGAAACGTGTATTCGTTGTTGCGGCTCAGGTTCGTGCTGCGCTCCAGATACGTGGGCACTTCCGAACCCATGTTGTTTTGCCGGATGGTGTAGTAATAGTTGTCCGGCATCCGGGCGTACTGCGTCAGCAGGGAAAATTCCTGCCCCGGCTTTTTGAACGACTTGGTCCAGCCGAGGTTAAACTCTGTGTTCCCGTAGGGATTTCGGAATTGAATATCGCGGTGATACGCCTGTAACAACCCACCCTGTGCATCGGTCAGACGGCTGTCCAAGGTGCTGTTCATGGGAAAGTTTCCGCCCCAGGCGTTGGCCGAGAAATTAATCCGGTTCGTTGTGTCGGGGTCGTAATCGAGACTCATCTCGCCATAGCCACCGGTGCCGGTATTATCTCGGTAAGTACTCTGGCGAAGAATACTGGTTGGCACTCCAGCGGATAGCGACGTGCGGGTACTGGTATTTTCGCCAATGTTTCGGTATTGGTAGCCATTGAGTGAAATAGCCAGCCCCAGTTTTTTACCCTTCACGTTTAAATTACCGCCCAGCGAGCGATTCAGATTACCCGCCGTGGCATTGACCGTTCCGTTCGTTCCCTGTACCGCTTTTTTAGTGATAATATTGATAACCCCCGCCGACCCTTCGGCATCGTATTTGGCACCGGGGCTGGTGATCACTTCTACCGACTTAATATTATTGGCAGGCATCTGTTTCAGTGCGTCGGCCAGATTACGCGCCATAATACTCGACGGCTTCCCGTTGACCAGCACCTTGATGTTGCCACTCCCGCGCATTTTCAGGTTACCGTCCAGATCAACCGTCAGCATGGGCACTTTTCGCAGTACATCGGCGGCAGTTCCACCCGTATTCGACGCATCTCGCTCGGCGTTATACACAAGTCGGTCGCCTTTGTCTTCCACCAATGCCTTTTGCCCAACCACATCCACCTGCTTCAAACTACGGCTGTCCAGCGCCATTGTAGTGGGCGGTAAGGTCACAATCGGCTTTTCGGCGGTAATCGCAATGTTATCAATCGTTCGGCTACGATAGCCAACAAAAGAAATGACAAGTTTATACGTGCCAAAAGCTATTTGTTCAATAGAAAAACTTCCCTTTTCATCCGTAGTGACCCCTTTTAGTAGGGTTCCGTTGGGGTTTTGTAGCGCCACCGTCGCAAAAGGAACGGTGTTGGTCGTGGTAGAGTCGGTGAGTATACCGCTGATACGACCTGGGTTTAGTTGAGCAAACGTCAATAATGGCATCAGCCAGAAAGCAATCAGGAAAAGGTTTTTCATAACGACAGGTTATAGGCAAAAGGCAGTAAATCAGTTCATTGTTCAGGCTTATCGACTTGGGGCTGATAGCGTTGACGCAAAGCTATGTGGCTTCCAGGCAAGGATATATGTCGTTATGGAAATTTAACATGTTGCCCAACTGGCTGACTGTTTTCAAGGGATGGGAAAACGGGCGGATTAGTTGCATCCTGCCCTCGATAAATCGTTAATTTCTGTGAATACAACGATAGCCTCCTGATTTTGCCAGCCGTTTTT
Source organism: Spirosoma fluviale (assembly GCF_900230225.1). GTDB lineage: Bacteria > Bacteroidota > Bacteroidia > Cytophagales > Spirosomataceae > Spirosoma > Spirosoma fluviale. Next base: position 19,892 of record NZ_OCNH01000002.1, on the reverse strand, counting down.
ACGTGTAACAGAAGCCGTCCTGAGCCAGAAAATCATGATAGGCCGGGATTCATTTAAGGCCGATGTTGGTGCTCACAAAAGAAGCCTGAAAAGCAATTTGATGAATCAGGGCATTTTGCCTAATTTTGACCGTTTTTTCTGCCATCTCGTTCACGTACCAACCAGACCCGAACGAGTAACCAAATGCAATCAACGCACTCATTATGAGAGAAATACAATTCCGTGAAGCCCTGCGGGAGGCAATGACGGAAGAAATGCGCCGGGATCCGAAAGTTTATCTGATGGGCGAAGAAGTCGCTGAATACAACGGAGCTTACAAAGTCAGTCAGGGAATGCTGGATGAATTTGGGCCTGAGCGGGTTATTGATACCCCCATTGCCGAGCTTGGTTTCGCCGGTATTGGCGTTGGATCGGCCATTAACGGACTACGGCCAATCATTGAGTTTATGACCTTCAACTTCTCGCTCGTAGCGATTGATCAGGTCATTAACTCAGCAGCTAAAATTATGTCGATGTCGGGTGGCCAGTATTCCTGCCCCATTGTATTCCGTGGACCAACGGGTAATGCCGGGATGCTGTCGTCACAGCACTCGCAGAACTTCGAAAACTGGTTTGCCAATACATCCGGTCTGAAAGTGGTCGTTCCGTCAAATCCATACGACGCGAAAGGATTGCTCAAGTCGTGTATCCGCGACAACGACCCCGTCATTTTCATGGAGTCGGAGCTGATGTACGGCGATAAAGGCCAGGTTCCGGAAGAAGAATACCTGATTCCGATTGGCCAGGCTAATGTTGTTCGGGAAGGAAACGACGTTACGATTGTGTCGTTCGGCAAGATCATGAAAGTAGCTCTGGCGGCTGCCGATGAACTAGCCAAGAACGGTGTGTCGGCGGAAGTGATCGACCTGCGCTCGGTTCGCCCCATCGACTATGCTACCATTATCAAATCGGTTAAGAAAACGAACCGCTGCGTTATCGTTGAAGAAGCCTGGCCATTAGCCGCCATTTCGTCGGAGTTGACCTACAATATCCAGCGGAACGCATTTGATTATCTGGATGCGCCCGTTGTTCGGGTCAACAGCATGGACTTGCCGTTGCCTTATGCACCTACCCTTATCGAAGCCATTTTACCGAACGTAAAGCGTACGTTGCAAGCGGTAGAAACGGTGATGTATAAGAAATAGACGTACTGATTTCTATAGAAAAAAGCGTCGGCCTGCCAGGTCGACGCTTTTTTGTTCGCCTGATTTTAACAAACTGAGTTAATCAGCTTGATCTTAACACGACTTTATAAGGCGTAATAAACAAAAATACCCGGCCGCTTGAGCGTGGCCGGGCAGATTGATCTTGCATAGTTGTAGGTAAAACCAAGTTGTACCTGAATTAGTTTTGACCTTGAAAAATAATCAAATAGTTTTTCGTATTATTGATATATATGAACGATTTGCCTGAAAAAGCGCCCAAAAGGGCGATTCTCAAACAAAGTGGCCGTATTATTTACGAAGTCACGATTCAGCATGTTGGGACCTTAACGACGTTACGTCAGCGTGAGCCAACGGTCATTTTCTTCTCTAATCTTCGGAAAGCGGTGGATGCCATTACAGCTGAATTGGCGTTTAATAACTGGCCACCCAGGGTCAATTACACGGCGGTGTATCGGGGCGTGAAGCAGCGGGATTTTTACAGCTGTGATTTTAACGTAGCGGGTGCCCGCGTTTTTCGGGTCAAAGTTGTTCCCCGCGTCCTCAACCCGGCTCTACCCCGGTTAGGCATTGATGAGAACCCAGCAAAATGAGTATTGGTTAATGGTTACTCGTTATTCGTGAATGCGTAACAATCTGCTAATAGCGAACAACTCAATAACCAATAACTCAATAACTAATAACTAATACGCCTTCAGGCTTAAATCCAGACTTTTGATCTGATGGGTTAGCGCACCGGACGAAATATAATCGACACCCGTTTCGGCGTAGGCGCGTAGATTCGTTTCATCAATGCCACCCGAAGCTTCCGTGACGAAGCGACCGTTGATCAGCCGCACCATATCCCGTATTTCATCGGGAGCGAAGTTATCCAGCAGGATCACATCGACCTGTCCTACCCGGAGTACTTCCTCTACCTCGGCGCGGTTTCGGGTTTCTACTTCAATGCGTAGATTCCGGCCCGTGTCCGTCAAATAGGTCACGGCTTTGGTAATGGCCGCTTCGATGCTGCCGGCATAGTCGACATGATTGTCTTTGATCAAAATCATGTCGTAAAGCCCGAACCGGTGGTTCACGGCACCACCAATTTTCGTGGCCATTTTCTCACAAATCCGGAAATTAGGCGTGGTTTTGCGCGTATCCAGGAGTTTGGCGCGTGTGCCTTCCAGCAGGTTGACCAGTTCGCGGGTGTGCGTAGCAATGCCGCTCATCCTCTGCATGCAGTTCAGCACCAAGCGTTCGGCAGTTAGAATATTCCGGGCATTCCCACTCACGGTCAGCACCACATCGCCGGGGGTGATGGCGGCTCCATCGTGCAGAAGAACGTCCACCACAAAGTTGGGGTCTACTTCGGCAAATACGGCTTTAGCTACCTCGACACCCGCCAGGATACCCGTTTCTTTCACCAGCAGCCGGGCGCGCTTCTGCGCATCGGCCGGAATAGTCGATAAAGATGTATGGTCGCCATCGCCGACATCCTCGGCAAGGGCCAACTGAATAAACTCGTGTAGATTCATGAGCGCAAGGTACTAGATTTTTTTTGACGGCTGGTTCTACTTTGTCAAGGTCTTCAAGGGCTGACACCAGGAGCGATCAATTCAACATTTTAAAATCCTGTTTCGTACCACTTGCATTCCATCAAAAATGGTACGAAATTTGTCATCCGCTAAGGAATAATATGAAGCAACCCCGTGTCATACAACGCTTTTCCAGCCTGGTGCTGGCTACCCTGCTGCTGTTTACAGCCGTTTGGGGGCATGGCAATGTGACGCAGGCAAAAGCACCTGTAGTGCACAAAGCGGTTGCGGAACAGGCTAAATCGGGAAAAGCGACAGATGCCCCCGAATCGGCGAAGTTGAGTGCGGCTCAGTTCGAAGCCGTTGTTACTCCCGCCACACAATTGGGCGAGTCGGGACAGAGTGCCTTTCTGCTGCCCGCCCCTGCTCTGCTCATTTTATTGCTGCTGAGCGTTCCGTTGCTACGCTTTTTCACCTTACCGCATTTTTATTTCTCCTTTTTCAGGCATGTGTTCGGGCATCATATTGCCACCAACGCACCCTAGTCTACACAGAACAGGTCATTGATCGTCGATTGACCTGAACCCGCTGTTCATTTCCCGAAGCTATGCTTTTACGCTGGCTCCATCTTTTCTTATCCTAGTAACTTATAGCCAAATCACGGGCGTGGCCTGTGTAAACCAATGCAAAACAGAACCGGAATTATCATTCTGACAGGCGTTATTGCAGCCATCTGCATCTATTTCCTGTCGTTCACGTTTGTCTCGCGGGGCGTTAAAGCCGATGCCGAAGCCTATGCCACCAACAAACAGGGCGTAGTTGATCGCACCAAAAAGCAACACTATCTCGATTCACTCTGGAAAGAGCCTATTTATCTGGGGAGCACGCTTCAGGAAGTTACCGAGCGCGAACTTGGCCTTGGCCTCGACCTGCAAGGCGGTATGCACGTTGTGCTCGAAGTGTCGCCTGCCGATATTCTTCGCAGTCTGTCGGGCAACAACCGCGACCCGAAATTCAACGAGGCTCTGAAGCTGGCCGTTGAAGATCAGAAAACCAGCAGCACCAGCTTTGTCGATCTGTTTGCCGGTGAGTTTAAGAAACTGGCTCCAGACACTAAGCTTGCCTCTATTTTTGCTACCAGCGCAAACCGCAGCAAAATCAACTACCAATCGTCGGACACCGAAGTGCGGAAGTTGCTGAACGACGAAGTGAACGGCGCTACGACGCGGGCGTTCCAGATCATCCAGGCGCGGGTCGATAAGTTTGGGGTTGCCAACCCGAACATCCAGCGATTACCGGGTTCGGGCCGTATCCAGATCGAGCTGCCCGGTGTTGATAACCCCGAGCGTATTCGTCGCCTGTTGACCGGTGCCGCTAAACTTGAATTTACCGAAGTGTACCGCCTGAACGAACTGGCTCCGGCTATCGAAGGCATGGGCGCGTATTTGCTCAGCCAGGAAGCCGCTCGTAAAGCAGCTCTGAAAACAACCGCCACAACACCGGCAACGGGTTCAGCCGCACAAGGTGCATCGAGCCTTGAGTCGCAGCTGGCGCAAGGAAGCAAGAAAGATTCGACGGCGAAAAACGATACGGCAGCCGCTTCGGCACAGGGCACCGCACTGACTCAGTTATTCCTGCCTGTTGGTCAGGATCAACTAGGTGTTTACCTGAAAGATACTGCCCGGGCTAATGCCGTTCTGAACGCACCCGAAGTAAAAGGTCTTTTCCCGGCCGATGCTTTTTTTGCCTGGGATCGGAAGACATTCAAAGCAACGGATGGCAAAGAAATTCTGCCTCTTTATTTCCTAAAGAAAGCTGGTGGACGCGCTCCCCTCGAAGGTGATGTGATTACCGAAGCCTCTAATGACTATGACGATCGTGGGCGTCCGGAGGTGACCATGAACATGAACCCCGAAGGTGCCCGTAAATGGAAAAACCTGACAGCCGCCAACGTAGGTCGGCCGGTAGCTATTCTGCTGGACAACCTGGTATACACTGCGCCAAACGTACAGAACGAAATTCCGAACGGTCGTTCGAGCATCTCGGGTAACTTCACCGTAGAAGAAACCAAAGACATGGCCAACGTCCTGAAGGCCGGTAAACTCCCTGCCCCAACCAACATCGTTGAAGAGAGCGTAGTGGGTGCTACCCTGGGTTCAGAAGCCGTGAGCGCCGGTGTACTCTCGTCGATCATTGGTATTTTACTGGTACTGGCCTTTGTGGTGTTCTATTACAACCGCGCCGGTTTTATTGCCGACATCGCCCTGATCGTCAACTTATTCTTCCTGATGGGCGTAATGGCCTCGCTGGGAGCGGTTCTGACCATGCCGGGTATTGCCGGTATCGTATTATCGATTGGTATGGCCGTTGACGCGAACGTACTGATTTTCGAACGGATTAAAGAAGAGATGGCGCTGGGTAAGACGTTCAAGCAGTCGGTTACGGATGGTTTCCAGAACGCGCTTTCGTCAATTATCGACTCCAACGTTACGACCTTCCTGACGGGTATCGTTCTGTTCATCTTCGGAACAGGTCTAATTCTGGGCTTTGCCACTACCCTCATCATCGGTATTCTAACATCCCTGTTCGCGGCTATTTTCATCACCCGTCTGTTGCTGGAATACTACATCCGCAATGGCAAAACGCTGTCGTTCAGCTCAACCTGGGCGAAGAATCTGTTTGCCGATTCTAACTTCGACTTCGTATCGCGCCGGAAACTGTATTACACCGTTTCGTCCATTATTATCGCAGCGGGTATCATCTCCGCCGTTTTCAAAGGATTTGGCCTCGGTGTTGACTTCAAAGGCGGCCGGTCGTATGTAATTCGTTTTGAGCAGGCTGTTAGTACAGAAGATGTGCGCAACTCGCTGGAAACCGTTTTAGGCGGATCGCCCGAGGTGAAAACCTACGGTGGTACGGGTATTGGTGCCAATCAGGTGAAAGTAACGACACCTTATCTGGTGGACGATAATTCGCAGGGAGCCGACAAGAAAGCTGAAGCGACCATCTATCAGGGCTTGAGCGCAATTAAAGGCAATCCGGCTAAGATAGAAAGTTCACAGAAAGTTGGTCCGACCATCGCGTACGACCTGCTGACCTCGGCCTTATGGTCTATCCTGCTGGCGGTTGCTGTGGTATTCGTCTATATCCTGATCCGCTTCAAGAAGCTGGCTTTTGGATATGGAGCCGTTGTGGCCATGTTCCACGATGTGTTGATCATCCTGGCTATCTTCTCCATCTTCAATGGCCTGCTGCCGTTCTCGCTGGACGTTGACCAGGCGTTTGTGGGAGCCCTGCTCACGATTATGGGTTATTCCATGAACGATACCGTTGTTGTTTTTGACCGGGTACGTGAGTATCTGGCTGAAAACAAAGGCAAGAAAGAAACCATCGCTACAATTATTAACAACGCCCTGAACAGCACGCTGAGCCGCACAGCAGTAACCGGTTTCTCAACCATTCTGGTCCTGTTGGTCCTGTTCATCTTCGGTGGTGAAACCATCCGTGGTTTCTCGTTCGCCATGCTTATCGGGGTTATCGTTGGTACGTATTCGTCCTTGTTCGTGGCCACTCCAATTGTGGTTGATGCCCTGACTAGTGCTCAGGAAAAAGAAACGATCACGCCAACTACAACCATTGCTGCCGAGAAGAAAACCGGGTTCGATGCCATTCCGGCTGATTTCACGAGTGCCGCTCCGGCTACACCCGAAGAGTTTACGGCGAAGAAGGAGAAGAAAGACAAAAAACCGTTGATCCGTCCTTCGCAGTCCTAGGTTAATTTTGAATGAGCGAATGATTGAATTAATGAATGCGAAATGGCCACCTGCCATTCTCCCATTCGCTAATTCAATCATTCGCTCATTATATTTCGTATATTTCGCCTGATTGCTTAAGATTATTTCCCTAAACGACACAATCACCAAACTCTAATTCATCCTGCATGGAAACCAAACTAAAACCTGTTGATACCAGTGTCTGGCGCAAAAAGCCTTTAGCGGCTTATGAGGCAGACATGAAAAAGAGTGAACTTAAGCGTGTATTAACCCGCTGGTCACTAACCTCGCTTGGCATTGGCGCTGTTATTGGCGGGGGCGTATTCGTGCTCACCGGTATAGCAGCTAACGAATGGGCGGGGCCGGCACTGGCACTGGCGTTTGTTATGGCGGGAGTGGCGTGTGCATTTGCGGCTCTTTGTTATGCCGAATTTGCGTCTATCCTGCCGGTAGAAGGCTCAGCGTATGCCTACTCTTATGGTACGGTAGGGGAAATTTTCGCCTGGCTTATTGGCTGGAACCTCATTCTTGAATACATGATGGGGGCCACAACCGTTGCCGTAAGCTGGTCGGGTTATTTCGAAAAATTACTCCATTTGCTTGGCATCAATCCGCCTATCTGGTTGATGAACGACCCCGTTACAGCCCAAGAGAAAGCAGAAAAACTACGGGCCGCTGGCGAGAACATCCCTGATTTTTCGTTTGCTGTCAACCTGCCAGCCTTCTTAATTGTCTGGTGCGTAACCTACGTACTGGTAAAAGGCATCAAAGAAGCTGCCAGTACTAACAACGCCATTGTAATCCTGAAAGTAGCCACGGTCATTTTTGTAATCGTAGCCGGTGCATTCTACGTCGATGCCGCCAACTGGACACCGTTCATTCCGGAGCCGGTTATCGACAAAGGTGGACAGCAGCATTATGGTTTCAACGGGATTGTAACCGCTGCCGGTATCGTGTTTTTTGCGTATATCGGTTTCGATGCCGTTTCGACCCAGGCAGGCGAAGCCATCAACCCAAAGAAAGACGTTCCCTTCGCTATTATCGCATCGCTCATTATTTGTACCGTCCTTTATATTCTGGTTTCGCTTGTCCTGACCGGTATGGTGAAATACGACGCTCTTGACCTCAAAGCACCGGTAGCACAGGCTTTTGCCGACCAGGGACTGACTTGGGCTGTTTACCTGATTACGATAGCGGCCATTGCCGGTCTGACGTCAGTTATGCTGGTAATGATGCTTGGTCAGACACGTATTTTCCTGGGTATGGCCAAAGATGGCTTATTACCGAAAAACCTGTTTGCATCTATTCACCCAACGTTTAAAACGCCCTGGAAGAGTACGATTCTGGTAGGTGGCATTGTATCGGTCGTTGCCGCGCTGACTCCTATTGATAAAGTGTCGGAGCTATGTTCGTCGGGTACGTTGCTGGCGTTTGCCATGATTTGCGGAGCTGTTTGGCTGTTGCGTGTTCGGGAGCCTAATCTGGAACGGCCTTATAAAACCCCGGCCTTACCCGTCGTGGCTACGCTGGGCATCCTGGCAAACTTATACCTGATGTATAACTTGCGGACCGATACTAAAATCTCGTTCCTGATCTGGTGTTCGCTCGGTCTTGTCGTATACTTCCTGTACAGCCGTAAACATAGTCATCTCAATAAACCTGAAGATCACCAGTAAATTAATCAACTGGCTTAGGTAGAATTTCATTGAACGCCCTCTAATGCATCTATTAGAGGGCGTTTTTATTAGTCTATAGACTAAACAAATGTAGTTTTGCCTCATAATGAGTGAACAGGAGTTGTTTGGCTATGCATCGGCCATTGTTGTTGGCTTGGTAATTGGGTTAGCAGGTGGGGGCGGTTCCATCCTGACCGTACCTATTTTCGTGTACGTTTTTCATATGCCTACCGTACTGGCCACTACCTATTCGCTGTTTGTGGTTGGCTCTACCTCACTGGTCGGTTCGCTGAACCACATTTGGCATCGGAAGGTCGACTTACGCGTAACAGCTGCGTTTGCGCTGCCGTCATTTGTATCCGTCTATCTGAGTCGGCGGTTTCTGGTTCCAGCCCTGCCCGACCCGCTTTTTCAGTTCGAGCGGTTTACGTTATCCAAAAGTGAGGCCATTCTGTACTTCTTTGCCGTCGTAATGGTCATTGCTGCCCGCGCCATGATCAAGAACGACCGCCCGGAGCAGGGCGAAGCCGCCGATGGGCGTCCACGGTACGGTAGTCTGGCGCTCGATGGCCTGGCGGTTGGCTTATTGACGGGTACGATTGGCGCGGGCGGGGGCTTCCTGATCGTGCCCATGCTGGTGTTAATGGCCGGTCTGCCCATACCCAGAGCCGTGGCTACCTCCGTACTGATCATTGCGGTCAATTCGTTCGTTGGATTTATGGGTGATATTCAACATACGAAGCTTGACTGGAATTTTCTGCTTCCCTTTACGGGTTTATCCATTATCGGGATCTTCATTGGCATGTACTCGGCTCAGTTCGTACCACCCGATAAGCTCAAAAAAGGCTTTGGCTGGTTTGTCCTGGTGGTAGCAGTTTATATGCTTATCCGGGAGATATTCTAACGCGGGTTAAAACCGCGATTTAATTTATAGTGGCGGGTTTTCACCCGCGTTACACCATGATCATCGAACAACTGTACACGGGCTGTCTGGCCCAGGGCGCTTATTACATTGAAAGTAATGGCGAAGCGGCCATTATCGACCCACTTCGGGAAACATCGCCTTACATCCGAAAAAGCGATAAAGCGAGCGCAAGAATAAAGTACGTTTTCGAAACCCACTTCCATGCCGACTTTGTATCCGGCCATGTGGACTTAGCCCGAAAAACGGGCGCTACGATTGTGTATGGCCCCAACGCCAATACCACTTACGAGGCTTATCACGCCAGGGATGGCGAAACCTTTGCCCTTGGCCATGTGACCATAAAAGTACTGCATACGCCCGGCCACACACCCGAATCAACAACGTACCTGCTCATCGACGAAACAGGAAAAGACCACGCCATCTTCACCGGCGATACCCTGTTCATCGGCGATGTTGGTCGGCCGGACCTGGCTATCAAAGGAGATTTGACCGAACATGACCTGGCAGGCATGTTATACGACAGCCTTCATGCCAAGATTATACCGCTTCCGGACGATGTGATCGTTTATCCGGCTCACGGGGCCGGATCGGCCTGTGGCAAGAACATGAGTAAAGAAACAACCGATACGTTAGGGAATCAAAAACGTTTCAATTACGCCCTCCGCGCTAAATCGCGGGAGGAGTTTATTGAGAAAGTACTCGATGGCCTGACCCCCGCCCCTGCTTACTTCGCCGAAAACGCCCGACTTAATAAAGAAGGTTACGAATCCATCGACCGCGTTTTGCAGCGGGGTAGCCAGAGCCTTTCGCCCGATACCTTCGAAGCGGCCGTAAATGAAACGGGATCGCTTATTCTGGATGTTCGGGAGGCTGCAGATTTCGCCAAAGGGTTTATCCCGAATTCAATCAACATCGGTCTTGATGGACAGTTTGCTCCCTGGGTTGGTGCGCTGATCCCAGAATTAACGCAGCCTATTGCACTAATTGCCCCTGGCGGTCAGGAAGGCGAAACCGTCCTGCGGCTGGCTCGGGTTGGCTACGACAACTGCATCGGCTTTCTGGAAGGTGGCTTTTCTACCTGGCAACAGGCGGGAAAAGAAGTTGACCAGATTGAGTCTATATCGGCGGAGGAATTTGCCGCTAGATGGCAGCAGAACCCACATATACCGATTATCGATGTACGAAAGCCAACCGAGTTTGCTACAGAACACGTTGACGGAGCCAGCAACGTACCACTCGACAACGTCAACGACTACATGGCTGAAGTCCCCCGTAACGAGCCACTGTATGTACATTGCGCCGGAGGGTATCGCTCCATGGTGGCAAACTCAATCCTCAAAGCGCGGGGGTTCGACAACGTTATAAACGTAGAGGGAGGTTTGGCAGCTATTCGGAAGACAGCAGTTGCTGTGTCAAGCGGGGCACCTGTCTTGTGATGACTTCGATATACTTTCAGTGTTGCTTTGGCTATGAACCAATTAGCAGTAGTCAGCAAGCCTGTCATTGATGTAAAGAAACACTCTGTTTAACATATATAGAGAAAAGATTAAACAAAATTTTCTTATCTTCGTTGACTGTTTATTACTTGTTACGACTATGAGTACGTATTCAATCAGAGATTTAGAGCAGCTTTCGGGAATCAAAGCCCATACGCTACGCATCTGGGAACAACGCTATGCGATTCTGACGCCGGACAGAACCGATACCAATATTCGCTCTTATGGAGATGAAGACCTGAAGCGCGTCCTGAATATTTCACTGTTAAAGGATCACGGGTACAAAATTTCGGAGATCGCAAAATTGTCGACTGAAGAACTGGGCAATGAAGTAGTGAAGATTTCTGAACGGCAACTTAACTATCCCGACCAGATTCATGCATTGACCATTTCGATGCTTGATCTGAGCGAAGACCGGTTCGAAAAAATCATCAGTACCAACATCAGTCAGTTTGGCTTTGAGAATACGATGATCAACATCGTCTATCCTTTCCTGAGTCGCATTGGCACTCTTTGGCTGACGGGTTCGGTAGGTCCGGCGCAGGAGCACTTTATTACCAACCTGATCCGGCAGAAATTGATTGTTGCCATTGACGGGTTGTCCGGAACAGCGAGTAACGGCAAAAAATACATGCTGTTTTTGCCTGAAGGCGAATTTCATGAAATAAGCCTTTTATTTGCGCACTACATCATCCGCTGCCGCGGTAACAAAGTCATCTATCTGGGCCAGAGTTTGCCGTTCAACGAACTGGTATTTGGCCACTCATTGTATAAACCGGATTATGTTTTCTCAGTTCTGACATCGGTCCCATCCAACCATGAGGTGCAGCCCTATGTGAATCGACTGGCGCAGGCTTTCCCTGATTCCCAAATTCTGTTAACGGGCTATCAGGTAGTTGGGCAGGATATTGAGACGCCGGAAAACGCCCAAATCATCAACCAGATCAATGACCTGATGCGCCTTGCCAGTCACTAAGAGGCCTGGGCTTCATTTGTAAACTGGTGATTGAGGCTACAAGTGCAATAATATGCAGGCAGGACTTCAGGTGTTTCCTAAACCCTGCGCGAACCAAAGTGCACGCCGTTCGGCGTAGGTGTGCGGGTCCCGGCCGAGTTGAAACCCAACATGTCCACCCGTTCGGGGCGTTTCCAGAAAAACATACGGATGAGATTTCGCCAATTCTTCGGGCGAGCATTCCGGCGAAAGCAATGGATCGTTCTGGGCATTGAGCAGGAGCACAGGAACAGCGATGGCCGACATGAAATTAACCGCTGAAGCCTGCGTATAGAAATCATCGGCATCCCGATAGTTATTGACCGGTGCGGAAAAGAACTCATCGAAATCTTTCCACTGTTTCACCTGCCGAATCTTGCTCATATCCAGCCGACCCGGAAACATCTGCGCTTTCCGGGCAATTTTGACCAGCAACTTTTTCATGAATCGATTGCGGTAAAATCGGTTCGACGGCAGGTCGAGCAGTCCGGCACTGGCTCCAAGATCCGTTGGAGCCGAGATGGCAATACCAGCTTTGATGACATCGGGAAGACGGTTTCCGTGTACGCCAAGGTATTTCAGGGTAATATTACCGCCCATGCTGTAACCAACCAGAACAACCTCCTGATACCGCTTTATTAGTAAAGCGTGTTCGATTACTTCGCCTAAATCACCAATTTCACCGTGGTTATAGAGTCGGAAAGCCTGATTCATTTCGCCACTACACGACCGGCAGTTCCAGGCAAGTACATCGTAGTTATGCTGGGCGAATAACTTGGCCGTTCCCCGAATGTATTGCCGATTGCTATCACCTTCCAGCCCATGTGTCAGGACAACGAGACGGCTTTGCCCAGCTTTGATCCAGTCCAGATCAACAAAATCGCCATCGGTCAACGTCAGGCGTTCGCGTTCGTAAGGAATCCCGCTAACCTTGCGTGTCAGGCTGGGAATGATGGTTTGCAGGTGACCATTGTACTGATAGGCGGGTGGACCGGGATAAGGCGAATGAATGAGCGGCATATTAACTGAACAACGAATACATTTACGGTGTTGTTTCACCACATCTTATAGCTATGCAGTTTGCCAAATACATTTCTGTCGTTATTACCAGCACCATAAAATTTGTGGGCGGGCCCATCTCGGGCGCGGCCCTGGGCCTGGGCTGGCTTGAAACGACCATCTGTACGGCGCTGGGTATGATGATCAGTGTAGTGATCGTTACGTTTGCGGGAGCGGCTTTACAGACCCTTTTGCAACGCTACCGGAAATCTACGCCAAAACGCTTTACCAAACGCACCCGCATGGCCATCCGTATCTGGAAACGTTCCGGAATGGCGGGTATCGCTTTTCTAACCCCGCTGATCCTAACGCCAATTGGCGGCACCATTCTGGCCCTGTCATTTGGTGTTAAACGGTGGCGGCTGGTGCTTTATATGCTTGTTAGTGCCATAGTATGGGCCGTTGTGCAAACACTTGCTTTTTATCAGATTCCGGGTTTGAAGGGAATGTTTACCTAAACCGCCAGGTTCATAAACCAATTAAGTTTAGCCTATACAGTATCAATGAAACCCTTCCTGCTCCTCTGGATAATTGTTCTGGCTCCTGGCCTGGCCTTTCCACAGGTAATTCTTTCTAATGTATACTCCTTTAGTCATTCATCTACGCCCCCTCAGACTGGCTACGAGGAGCGAACCTTGGCAGAAGGCAACACCCGTGATTTTTCTCACTTTATCATTCAAGCCATAACGCTAGAGGCTAACCGCCCCGCCCAGCCCATTCAACAGCTTGACGAAGAAGCTATTCTGCTCGTTAAATCAGGAGAGTTAACGCTGACACTTGAAAAGAAACGCAAAACACTACTCCCCGGCAGTGTAAGTATGATCATGCCCGGCGATGAGTACCAGATTGCCAACAAAGCTGCTCAGCCTCTCACCTATTACCAGATACGGTACACCTCCAATGAAATGCCTGATCTGGATTTGTACCGGCTACTGGGTGAATCGCTTTGGGTCGATTGGCAGGAAACTGCAGCTACCACTGACCAGCGCGGAAGCAGCCGCAGCGTTTCACCATACCCAACCATTATGAGCAGCCGCGTCGCCATAGAGATGACAACCCTTAACGCCGGTCGGGCAGAACAGCCAGTCCATACCCACCGGGCGGCTGAACTTCTCCTCATTCTTGACCATCCGGTTCAGGTACGCATGGACGGAACGTCGAAAGAAGCTCGGGCCGGAGACCTCATCTTTATTGAATCGGAGGTAGCGCACGGCATTAGCCCGCTTCATGGAGAGGACTGTACGTATGTATCTGTTCAATTTTAGGGGTTATTCCCGGCCGTCGTTGCAATCGGACTGTATGATGGCGTAAAATAGTGAAGAGAACATACGCTCAACTAAAAAAAGCAACCCCACGACTATTAGCGACTAACGGTTTGCGGTGCCGATGCGGGTGTTTTTTTGCGAAAGTCCCCCTGCGAAAAATACTTCTCAATGAGGCAGTACATTAAAATGAAGAAATAGCGGCTACCCATTTCTTTAATCTTCAGTTTCGATTCGCCGTACTTGCGATTTGTCCAGCTATTGGGGACCACATCGAACGAGTAGCCCCGTACAATAGCCTTTAACGGCAACTCCACCGTGAGGTTAAAATGAGGGGCCAGAAATGGCTTGACGCCTTCGATAGTCTCCCGTTTATAAAGTTTAAAGGCGTTTGTGGTATCATCGTATTTGATTCCCATCACCATCCGGACAATGAAGTTGGCAATCCGGTTGATGAATTTTTTCAGCGGTGGGTAGTCGATCACTTTACCCCCTTTTATCCACCGCGAACCAAATACCGCATCGACGCCCGTATCCAGCATCTTATTGTAAAACAGGACCAGATCTTCCGGATCATCCGACAAATCGGCCATGAAGACGGCCACACAATCGCCCGAAAAACGCTCCAGACCATACCGAACGGCATAACCGAATCCATTCGGGCCGGGGTTGGTAAAATGAACCAGCGTCGGAATTTCAGTAGCCGCCAGTTGCTCCAGTATTTTCAGCGTACCATCCTTCGAATTATCGTTTGTAACGCAGATTTCATGAGGAATTCCGTGTTTTGCCAACGTCTGGTAGAGGGATCGAAGAGTAGGTGGCAACGACTCTTCTTCATTATAGGCAGGGATGACGACGCTTAATTTCATACGTAAAAATAAAAATAACAGTTGGGAAAGCTAGGCTTTAGGCTTCCAATGTTCGGCCACATCAGGAACAGCCTGCCGAATACGAGCCAGAAAATCGGGGGCTAACGGTCCCAATTCTTCGGCCTGGCGATTAGCAGCAACCTGCCGCTCGTTTCGCATTCCCGGAATAACGACGCCAATGGCGTCATTGGATAAACTGAATCGTAAAGCAGAAATTACCATTCCGCCGGGCTCCTCATTTAAAAAAGCCAGTTTACGCATAGACTCAAGGAGCCAGTTCCGGTCACGTTCGGGCAAATAATGCCGGTACTCGTCGGTTGAGAAAACAGGGTCCTGAGTTAGGTAGGCCGGGTTTAGGAAACCGGAAGCCAGCGGTACCCGGCCAATGAAAAAATAATCATTGGCGTTGGGCTCGGTAAAGAGAAGGCCTTCGGCACGACTATCCAGTGCGTTATAAATAACTTCCAGCGCATTGCCAAAGCCAGCCTCCATTACGCGCCTGGCACCATATATCGACCGGGAGCTAACCCCGTAGGAACGAATTTTTCCCGCCTGAACCAGATCGTCAAACGGTTTAGGGTCGTAGGTCGACCAGTCGAACGCATCTGGTGGGCTATGCAACAGCATTATATCGAGCGTATCGACACCCAGCCGACTCAGACTGGCCTCTACGGCTTCGGTCAGATAGGCCGCGCTATAATCCTGTACAGGCTGTCCCGCCGGTGTTTGTCGATTACCAAATTTGGTACAGATAAGGGTATTAGTCGCTGACTTTTGAGCAAACGCTTCCCGCAATATGGTTTCGGCCTGACCCCGGCCATAGCTGTCGGCCGTATCGAAGAAGTTTATGCCCTCATCCAGGGCGGCATGTACGGCGCGGATGGCTTCTGTTTTGTCTACCTGGCCCCAGCCGGTTGGGTTACCGTTTACGATGTTAGGGCCACCAAACTGCCAGGTGCCAAACCCCAGTCGGGATGTAAGCTGCTCGTTTATGGAAACTGGCATAAGTAAGTAATGAAACAGTCTGGTCGTCCCCAAGCTACCGACTGTAGTCAACGGCTTACGGACAACCAGACTGTAGTTAGTCTAAAGAAGTGCTTCTCTCTTTCGGCGATTTTATCAACCCTGAGAAAAGTCTTAGTCTGTAAATTTTTGCATAGGCTCAAAATACAGCCTCGGCGGCTGGTGTAATGATGATTTTTCCTTTGATCAGACTACGCTGACCAGGGTACTCGGCAAAGAACGCATTCCGGCCATGCAGCACCCGATCATCGTGAAAGAACACGGCCTCCCCTTTCTGTAGCTGAACCGGCAGAATGACACCGGCATTCATGATCCGCGACTCCAGGAACTGGTGAAAACGCTCGCAGAGGTTCAGTACTTCCGGCGAGTTCTCCTCCCGCGACAGGCAGAAGTAGTTCCAATTGGCCAGATGCCCTTCGCCATCTTTATCAATGATCTTCCGCACTTTGCGGGCGCCCCCTTTGGCATGAACCACATCGGTAGCCATCAGTTCGTCCAGCAAAGCCTCCTGCCCATCCAGTTTCATGCATTCAACCAGATCGGGCAGGTCGAAGAAGGTGGTTGCTCCACCAATTTTGGCTCTTGAAGCACAGTAGAAAAAATTTACGGCTTCTTCGTCACCCAGTTCTACGTACGAATCGTCGGTATGCAATGGCTGACGTGTATTACTGGAGCGGTACCGATCGGGAATTTGCGGATCATACGTAATGTCAATCCAGCGATTTCCGGTCATTTTGCCGGTGGCAAGATCTTCATCGGCGGCATGGATACGGCCAATGGTTTCAGATAGCTTGCTGTAAAAATCGTGTACGGGCAAATCTTCACGAAAGCCCGACAGAAAAACCAGTTTGTTTGTCTGAACGGCTTCTTTTACATCTTGAATGGTTTGGTCTGGGGTAGTATAGACAACTTGTCTGAAAAAGTTCATAGCGTCTTCCATTTCGTTAGGAAGACACAAAGTAGACAAAGTCTAGTGGCTGAACAAATCACTTCCCCCCAGATAATCAATTATTTAGCATACGGTGCAAGCCTATAGCTACTGTTCCATAGGCACGCTGTAGACTAAGTGGCGTAAGGTGCTCAAAAACAATCTTTTTGAAATCGGACCACGTTGGTTTCGCCAGTGAATAATACTTGGTAGCCAGCCCCAACTTCGACAAATAATTGGTACTGTACTGATGGCTTCCCATCATCATCCGATAGTAGCGGGCTATATTTTTTTTCAACAAATCATCGTATTGATAATTCAATTCGCGGTTGATATTCGAATACATATCAATCCGGTTTTGCAGAAAAACAGCATCGTCATACTTATCCGAGAAGCTGGCTCCGTTCTTGTTTTTTCGGTACACCGACATCACATCGGGGATATAGCCTATTTTACCCATTTTGGCTTTAAGGATCAGCCGGGGGATATCTCCGCTAACCGATTCGCTGAACCAGGCAGGATATTCTTTAATTGAGTTTCGATACATGGTACTCGACGTGGCCATGAACCAGATTTCGTCCTCTCCAATCAAGTCTTCGATGGTAAAAAACGGCTTTGTATCAGGCCCGTTGAGCACGTGCGACGGACTACCATCTTCATACGTAATCAGCGCGTTATGAAATACCATCGAATAATCCGGGTGTGCATCGAGCAAATCGGCCTGCTTTTGCAACTTGAGCGGGTCGGTGAAATAATCGTCGCCGTCCATCAGGGCATAATACTCTCCTTGGGCCAGTTTCAGTGTTTCCAGAAAGTTAATACCCCCATTCTTACCCATGTTACGCGGGTGCAGTATACCCCGCACCAGGCCGGGGTGCTGGCGCTCATACTCCTGAATAATGTCTCTTGTTCCATCCTTCGAGAAGTCATCGCCAACTAAAATTTCAATTGGAAACGTAGTTTGTTGAGCCAGTGCACTGTCAATGGCCTGACGGATGAAATTCTTCTGATTATAGGTAATGATCAGAACGCTTACTTTCGGCATAAAGAACGAGTAATCAATCAGTTTTGGTAGCCATTAGTGTATATAACTACCCAAAACCGTGAATGAAGTATTAAACAGCCACTTCAGGAGAAGTGTTTTTGGCTGTTTGAATCTGTGCTTTCCAGCCTTGTGGTTCATCTTTGTCGGCGGGTTTTGCCCAGGGGTCGTAGAAAGGCAAAATAGCTACCCAGCGACCAGCCGGATCGTCCCAGCTGAAGCGGTCGGCAAAACTCGACGGGCTAACCCAGTGAGGCAGATCATACCGGAACAGAATGATGTCGCCCATATCCTGATAGCCTTCTGTTTCAACGATATGGTCGTTGATAACGTAGCCGGTTCCTCCCGATGTGTAGTCTTTCCCATACTGATTGAGTGCCAGAATGGTGCCTACTTTCTGCGGATTGAGCGGGTGCCAGTGGCGACCGAAGAAACTGCCGCCCAGGGGATAATGCGTTACCTGCGGGTGGAAATACGGCTGACCTTTACGGATTCCGTATTCTTCGTTGTTGCCGGTCAGATCATTCCAAAACTGACGCATTGGGTTAAAAACGCTCAGCAATGTTTGTCTGGTCGACTCGTCGAGGTCCAGAAGAGCATCGAAGGTATGGTCGTGAAACAACTGCGGTGCCTGCTGGATTTTGGCGATGTGCAGCCGCTGCTTATGCTGATTGTTATCGAATGTATCCGGTCCTTCGGCTAGCGGAGTGCTGTCAGCCCAGGCCCGGGTAGTGGTAATGACGCTGCGAAGCGTAGTTTCCGGGATACCGGTTTTGATGATAACGATGTTTGGCTCGTTGACCAACCGCATTACCTCCTCATAAGGAATTTCAGGAACGATCCGTCCATCCTTAAACTCAGCGTCGACTTTTATCAGGTATTTTGCAACTTCTTTCATAAAGAAAACTTGTCAATGCGCGATTGCCGCGTTTGTTCTCAATTGATTAATTTTTGTCACAAAGTAGGGTGGTATCCAGAGAAAATACAACGGGCCGTTTGTTGATTCTGGTCAGTTCGCGGGCTGATTTGCATAGCCAAAACCCGATGCACCAAACCCGTTTCCGTTGTATAACATAATCCACTGGTTTTGGTGTTTGAAAATATGGCAATAGTCCATCATGACCGAATCCCAGCCTTCCGCCGACCGTTCGATACCGGCCAGTTCGTCTTTCCGCTCCCAGGTTATACCATCTTTCGACTCTGCATAGCCAATCCGATAGCTTCGTTCAACATCGGTGCGGTAGTTGGTTGCGTTGCGGAACGAAAAATACATTTTGTACAGATCGCCGTCTTTGTACACCGTTGGCCGACCAATGGCATCCGTAAATTCGTCGTATCCTACGCATACATGACCGGTACGCTTCCAGTCGATCCCGTCTTCCGATTCCGCGTACTTAACATCGTAGAAAGGCTCCGGGTGCCCGTTGATCACCTCAATCTTTGTGCAGGATAAATACCACATTCGCCAGCGAATCGACCCATCAGGTTGCTCCTCCCGCATTACGCAGGGCTGCGCTATCCAGACCTGATCGTATATGGAACGATCGAGCAGGGGACCGGTGTACTTGCGCTCAAACGTCAGGCCGCCGTCGCGACTGATGGCTAAGCCAATTGAAAGTCGATAGCTGGCCGTTTCGCTTTTGTTCCAACCGGTATAATACAGCCAGATCTCATCTCCCACCGGTAAAAACCAGGATGGCATGGTCCCGGTTTCGTCAAACATACCAACGGCTCCTTTCTGTAGGCAAGGTTTATCGTGTACGTACGTCACCTCCGACAGATTGTCCGGATTCAACTCAACGAACGATACAGCCGATGCACTATGTTCGTCGCGGGTAGAAAAATAAACCCGCACTTTGTCCTGCATCGGGAAACCAAAGGGAACCTGTGCGTGGGTACGGCTGAACGGCTTTGACCCGTCGGGCTTGTAAACCAGTCCTTTTTTATGCCAAGTCATTGAATTCAGGTAAAAGATGTGTGTCGGCCAGATACGTGTATCCGGCCAACATGTATTAAAGATTGGTAGCCAGTCGGGCTACCATGCTGTCGTGAATCTGGGTCATGGTCTCCTTCAGGTCAAAGGTCCAGTCCCAGCCCGGATAGTGCGCCTTGAACTTGCTCAGGTC
>NZ_OCNH01000006.1:311701-402691 GCF_900230225.1 Spirosoma fluviale | reverse complement strand
CGATGCCGATGATGAGGTCGAATTTATCGGCGAAGAAGGCGACGGCTTCACTGCCAATCAAACCGGCTGATCCGGTAACGAGTGCAATCTTCATATCAATTCAGAGAAGTAAAGGGGTATTACCAGCCAAATAATGCTATTTCCCCATGTGCATGTTAAGACAAAAGTAACGCAAAAAATCAGACTTATGTCCGCTTATGTCTACTAAACCTCACCAGAAGAAACCAATTTTTACCAAGCGGGCAAACAAAACGAAAGCGGCAAACCAGCGTATTTACGCTAATTTGCCGCTTTTTTTAGGCTCATTAAACTAGTTTATGCGCCTTGTCCGATGGTTCCGGCACCAAATAATTTTTCACGGATTTTCTGCGTCCGTGCGTCCAAATCTGGGTTAGGCGTGTATTTATATTTTGTTTGTACAGCAGCGGAGTCTCTGCCAGCTCCGTATACTTCAGGATCGCCCGCCCGGTAATCAGCCCGGTAATCGTTGGCCCGGGCATCTTTCTGACGAATTGTGTTATATTTCTGATAGTCGCAGGATGCCAGCGATAAGACCGCTACAGCCAACAAACCTATGCTTTGTACGCGTTTCATAGCCACTTGATTACGAATTGATTCGGCAAAAATAGGTTAGACCGGTTAGGTTTCCAAACAAGAAAGCCTACTTCGGCTTTTTTTGAGAGGATTAACGGGATTGGCAGGATTTTACCTCTATGCATCCTGTCAATCCCGTTAATCCTCTCAAAAACTTGTCTGCATCTTACTTCCTTAAGGACTCAATCTCTTGCCAGACAAAGCCCATTAACTCGCGGATGTGCTCCTGCGAGAAGTCGAAAGGCACGTTTGCTGCGGCATAAATCTCGCGGATGGGTGCTTTATAACCCAGGCTTAAGGCTTCTTTGTACCCGTCAAGACCCGCTTTAGGGTCGCGCCGGTAATTTCGCCAGACGCCAATGGCCCCTAGTTGAGCAATACCGTACTCGATGTAATAGAACGGCACTTCGTACAAATGCAACTGCCGCTGCCAGAGATATTCCTGATAAAAGGCAAAACCATCCCAGTTGGTGATCGTGTCGGCAAACTGGTTGTATATACGTACCCAACTTTCACGGCGTTCGGCGTCACTATGCATTGGGTTCTCGTAAATCCAGTGCTGAAACTTATCGATGGTTGCCACCCAGGGTAGTGTTTCAATGATCGACTCCAGGTGCTGGAGTTTAGCCCGACGCAGTTCTTCAGGGTTTTCGAAAAATACGTCCCAGTGATCCATAGACAGCAATTCCATGCTCATGGAAGCCAGTTCGGCAACTTCCATGGGTGGGTTACGGAACGCTTTCAGAGACAAATCGCGGGTCAGAAAGGAGTGAACCGCGTGGCCCCCCTCGTGTACCATCGTTACCAGATCGCGCAGGCTGGAAGTGGCGTTCATAAAAATAAAGGGTACTCCAATTTCTTCCAGCGGGTAATTATAGCCGCCCGGTGCTTTGCCCTTCCGCGACTCCAGATCGAGGTGACCCATAGCGCGCATAATTCGCAGATCATCGCCCAATTCTTTATCGAGCCGGTCGAAACAGGTAATCGTTTTTTCGAGAAGTTCGGCTCCGGTGGAGAAGGGCTTCAGCGGTGGACGACCTTCTACATCGACCTTGGCATCCCAGGGGCGTAATGGATCTACCGCTAGCTTGCTCTTACGCTCCTGGGCCAGCTCGTTCAGTAACGGCACAACGGCCTCGGCAACCGATTCATGGAAGTTGATACAGTCTTCCGGGGTATAATCGAAGCGGCCCAGAGCAGCAAACGAGTAATCGCGGAAGTTGGCGAATCCGGCATTTACGGCTATCTGATGTCGTAAATCGCGTAGACGGTCAAATAGCTGATCCAGCGTTTCATGGTCCTGGAAACGCCGTTCCCAGATTTTGCGCCAGGCTTCCTCACGCACGGCCCGGTCGGTCGACTGGAGCCGGTCGCTGGCTTCGGGCAGGGTCATTTCGCGCCCGTCGATTTGCACGGTCATAGCCCCAACGATAGCACCATACTTACGCTCTTCGGTCTGGAGGTCGGTCTGGAGCGGGACGTTTTCTTCCCGATAAATTTCAATGGCTTTTTTCATGCCCCGCACCATCACGTCATAGCCATCATCGGTCAACTGGCTCAGAAAAGGGCTGTTAACCGCTTTCAGATCCAGTTCATTGCCGTAGGTGGTCATGGGCGGCTGAATTTCGGCAATGAAAAAATTCAACTGACTGACCAGTTCCTCGTTAGCCGTATCGCAGGTCATGCGGATGTACCGCCACGCAAAATTCTCGGATAGATACGATTCCAGTTCGCTCCGATCAATAAGCCATTGCTTCAGTTCATCGGCGTTGTCAATGGCGCGGTCCAGTAGTTCTTCGTACAGAGGTTTTACATCATTCCAACTGGTTAGTTCGATGGTCTCGCCAACAAAGGAACGGGTTGGCCGGGCTGGAAGATTCAGGGTTTGGTTTGCTGTCATGGGTCTTGTTACGTAGCGGCAAAGCTGTACGGCCAACGGCTATTTTTTAAGTGCTGATTTATTCAGGAATAAGCGGCTTTCGGCCACGTTACAGTAAGCCATTATGAAACTTTTTTGTTCACACACTTGCAACTACGAAATTGTTCGTATATGTTTACTACGAAATTATTCGTAGATAGATTATGAAGCCAACCGACTCCGAACTGGAAATCCTGCATGTACTCTGGGCCAATGGTCCCAGCACAGTGCGGCAAGTACACGAGAAGCTAAGCCAAAGCCGCGATATTGGTTACACAACCGCCCTGAAGTTAATGCAGATCATGCACGAGAAAGGGTTTTTATCACGCGACGAAGAGGCCCGTTCGCATACGTACACGGCCATCGTGAGTGAAGAAGATACGCAACGAGGTCTGGTCGACCGGTTTGTGGAAACAGCGTTTCGGGGTTCGGCATCCAAGCTGGTCATGCAGATCCTGGGCCAGCACAAGGCCTCCCGCGAAGAGCTGGACGAGATCAAAAAGCTGCTGAATGACCTGAACCGGGATTCATAGGATTTAAAGGATTAACACGATTTTGCCATGAACCATTTCAAATTTCTCACCAGTCCGGTTGCGGACGCCCTTGGCTGGACGTTGCTCCACGCAATCTGGCAAGGCTTTGCGCTGGTTTTACCCGTGGCCGTGGTACTGCACCTGTTGCGAAACCGGTCGAGTGCCTTGCGCTACCAGATTAGTACGCTAACGTTACTGGCTCAGTTGCTGGTATCGGCCGCAACATTTGCGTGGTATTATGAGCCACTGGTCAGTAGCGGTTCGTCAAAACCGATGGCTGTGGCGATGCAAACGCTGCCCATTCGCTGGCAGGCGATGGCCCAAACGCTGCCCTGGCCTCAGCAGCTACAACTCTTTCTGGAGAACCACCTCAGCCAGTTTGTCTTTGTGTACCTATTGGGCGTGGCGCTCTTCGGCCTGCGGCTGGCGGGTGGCTGGCTGTATCTGCAACGGCTCACGAAAACGGCTACCGAACCCACGTCTGCGGTATGGATGCAGCTCACCAACCGTCTCCGGTCAACGCTGGCGATTCGGGGCGCGGTGCAGGTTCGGGAATCGGCCCGCATCAGCGTGCCGATGGTCGTGGGCATTCTGAAGCCGATTTTATTGCTGCCCGTCTCCCTGGTTACGCAACTGACCACCCGCGAAATAGAAGCGGTGCTGGCGCACGAACTGGCGCACATCAAACGGCACGATTATGCGGTTAACCTCCTGCAATCGGTGGTGGAAGTGCTGTATTTTTTCCATCCGGCCCTGTGGTGGCTATCGGCGCGGGTCCGCGAAGAACGCGAACATTGCTGCGACGACCTGGCGGTACTGGCCTGCGGGGGCGACGGCCGAATTCTGGCACAGGCGCTGGCGCATGTCGAAGAGCTTCGGTTACGTCAGCAAACTGCCGCACCGGCGCTGGCGATGGCTTTTGCGGGTAAACGGCAGCATCTATTGCACCGGGTTCGGCGAATGCTGGGTGTACCCACGCGCCCGTTTGTTTCTAACGGTAGTCTGGCGGGCCTGACTCTGGCGACTATTTTATTGATGAGCGTATCGGTCTACGCTGTACAGGAACAGGCCCAACCGAAACCCAAACCGAAGACTAGCCAGCCGCACCCAACCCGAAAGCATAAAGCGGGGAATGGTACCGAATTCAGCATTACCGACAACCGAAAAGTCGACTACATTATCTGGAAAGGCAAGAAGTTACCCGCCAAACAGGTGGCCCAACTGCAACGGCAATTCGATCAGGTAATGGCCGGGCAGCTTAACCTCGATGACGTTAAGCAACCCAACCGCGATATTCTGCTGACCATTATCGAAACGGATTACGGGCATACGCAGGGAATGAATGCTTTGGCCGAAGGATTAGCCAATATTGATTACAGCAACATTGTGGCGTCGGCGCTGACGAACGTACCACTCAGCCCCGACGGTACGGTAGAAGGGCTGGCCAGGGTTAATTACGATTCGATCATCAATAGTGCATTGGCGTCGTTACCAGCCTTAAACGCGCTGCCCGATTCACTCGACAAGCTCAATCGGCTGAATCAGCATCTGTTTAACACGGATTCCCTTCCCGAAGAATTCCAGAATAAATTCCTGGAGCTTAAGCTTAAGTATGATCAAGTGGCTACGCAGTTGACGGAGCATGAAAAGGCTATGGAAAGATACATAGCGATGATGGAGGAGCCTTCAAAGCAGCGCCGACACATGGATCTGGAGCAACGAAAATTACAGGAAGAGATCGCCTATATGAAGAAACAGGCTTCCCGATCCGACTTTCGTGCGATCAACGATGCGCTTTCAGCACAAATCGCCACTGCCGAACGGAACCTTTCAGAAGCCCGTAAACGAATGAAGGAGCTTACTCGCAGGGAAATTAGCCCGTATTCAGATAGTTTATCCAAAGCGTTTAAGCGATTAACAAGGCTGAGGGATTCAATCCGGATCAATGAAGGCGAACTACTTAATATAGCACCTGTACCACCAATACCCCCGGCCACACCAGCCGCGCCGTCAGTTGGTGTACCGGTTCCTCTCCCGGCCCCCGCAGCACCTGCCGTTAAAGCATTGCGTGGCCGTGCAACGCCATCGGCCGTTCCTAAACCGCCAAAACCAGCTAAAGCGCCAAAAGCCGATTGGCCGAAAAAACCGGAACTTCCCGAGAAGCCGGATTAATGTAGTGCCGGGCGTCGTAACGCCGGGCGTCCCGCCCGGGGGTGTAGTCGGTGGCTAGTTACTGTCACGTTTTCTCACACCCGGGCGGGACGTCCGGTACTACTTACTCAATTTCAATCACCACGTCACGACCATCGGGGTGGGCGACGCAGGTGAGCACGTATCCGGCTTTCAGTTCGGATTCCGACAGGCCGTCTTCTTCATCCAGTTTCACTTTGCCGGAGATGCACTTGCCCAGACAGGCCGTACACATGCCCGCCTGACACGAATACGGCAGGTCGATATCCAGATCCAGAGCCGCTTCTAGAATGGTCTGGTGTGGCGCCACGGCAAACTTATATTCGCTGCCTTCGTACAATACCGTCACTTCGGGCGAACTGCTTTCGGCGGCTGTTTCGGGTTCTTCCACCACTTCACCGGCCGTAACAGGTGCCGTAGCGAAACTCTCCTTGTGGACGCGCTCCGCCGAAACACCCACCAGCGACAAAGCCGAACGGGCTTCGGCCATCATGCCATCGGGTCCGCACATGTAGAAACTGGCGTTCTGCAACTCAGCCTGCGATAGTTGGTCGAACAGTTTGGTGAGCGAATGCTGATTTAAGCGCCCTTCGGCACCCGTCCAGCCATGGGAAGGCTGGCTCAGCACGTGCGTTACCTGAAAGCGCGATTTTCCATAGGCCTGTTCCATGGCGTCCAGATGAGCTTTGTAAATGATCGACTCCTGATTCCGGTTGCCGTAGATAAGCCAGATACGGCTGTTCGGCTCCACGTGCAGGGTCGATTTTGCCATGGAAAACAGCGGTGTAATACCACTTCCGGCCCCAATCAGCACCAATGTCCGGCGGCCCTGTGGCTCCAGCTTTGGCACAAACGTGCCCATCGGTTCCAGACTCTCGATAATGTCGCCCGGCTTTATCCGGTCACAGAGATAATTGGAAGCGAGTCCACCGGGAACGCGTTTCACCGAAACCGCCAGCGATACATCTACGTGGGGCGACGAGGCCATTGAGTAGGACCGGCGTACCTTCTGGCCGTTGATGTTCAGCAGGAAGGTTAGGAACTGACCGGGTTGATAGCGAATTTCTTCGTTGATGGGGTGCCAGAAACTTATTGTCACAGCGTCGGCCGTTTCGCGGACAACGTCTTTAACTTTCAAAAAATACCGATTTGCCATTACTATTCAGGTTGTCTTTCAGCATGGATCGAATGGAGCAGAATGGAATTATCCTATTTTCTGTTTATTTCTCCGGCAGCAATTGGGTTCGGATCGCTACCTGTTCGTGCCATTGATTTCTTTTTTGCAAAGGTACAAGTGAACGGGTGGAACTTACCCATTTTTATGAAAATCAACGAGCGCTACAGCGGGTGCTTTGGTGATACGACCCATTGTTAAACCGGTTTGTTTGACAGCCTCGCGCAGTTGATCGGCGAAATAGTACGCAATCGAGCCCACAAAATGAACGGGCCACGTTTCGGACTCCGGAAAGCGTTTTACGTAAGTTGTTAGAAAGAGGACAAAAGCGTCAATTACAAGCTTCGTTATATAGGGTTGATCGAGATGCGCAAACAGGAAGGGCGTAAAGGACGCAAAGTACCGATTAGGGTACGGTTTCTGGTAGGCATTCTCCAATAAGGCCGGACGGTCGAGCGCATATTGGCTCTGGAAAGCCGCTTTCAAATCGGTGGGCAGCCGCTCCTGGAAAAAGTCGCGAACGAGGGTCTTACCCAGGTACCCCCCGCTTCCTTCATCACCCAGCCAGAAGCCCAGCGACTGAATACCCCGCGTAATCTGGATACCATCGTAACAACAGGCATTGGCCCCGGTGCCGAGAATACAAACAATTCCCGATTCATGGCCCAGGGCAGCTCTCACCGCCCCCAGCATGTCACTATTCACGTCAACCGTTTGTAAAGCTGGCAACACGGCCCGTAAGGCATCAGCAATAATATGATTTACGGCTGGCCCCGTACAGCCGGTTCCGTAGTAAAAAACCTTCGTTACAACCGCACCCGTCAGGTAAGGAATAAGCTGAGTTTGCAATGTTGCTACGATTTGTTGAGTAGTCTGATAATATGGATTGAAACCATCCGTTTGAATAGCGCGGGCCTGACCATCGGCAGTTATCAGTTGCCAGTCGGTTTTGGTCGAACCGCTATCAGCGATTAAAAGCATAAGTAAATCGAGTAGCGTAACGGTTTTGATTAGCGTAGTTTGCCGACGGCGGAAAAACGGGCAAAAACGCTGTTTGAATGAGGGGCATCCACGAGTTCGTCGGTGAGGTCCTGTCCAGCCCAGTGTTCATAATGCTTGCCGTTGCGCCAAAGGCGTGAGTTCGACAGGTCATAAATGATCCCTTCGAACGCACACCATATCTCGTCACGGTCCTGTCCATTTCGTAAGGCCAGCTGCGATCGAGTGTAGGTTGGCAAGGGCGTTTCAGGGGTTGACATGGCGTATCCATTTAGTCAAACTGTATGAATTATTGAGCATGCTTTTTGTAAGTGACAACAAAATTAGCGTAACTTAGCCACTTCTGTCTCCATTGCATTTTATTAACCATGAGAAAGACTCATTACATCGCTTTTCTTTCAGTAGTAACCCTCATTAGTGTGTTAATAGGCTGTAAGGGCAACAAACCGGCTCCCGTTTCGGAACGCATAGCCAAAGCCTGGACCGCCAGTAAAGTGAACGAGGGCACGGTTACAGTCTATACAAAAGGCGGTACGGCCAATGTTCGTAACTATGGCTCCTTCAAACTCGATTTGAGTCAGGCCCCAACGGTTCGCTATACAGAATTTGACGGCAATACATTTGTCGGAAAGTATTCTGTCCCCGCTGATAATCGCCTTGTACTGACTGACCTAACCCCTTCTCCTACCGGTGCCAATGGCACAATTGAATTTACGATCAATTCAATTGATGATTCCAGCGTTACACTCACACGGACAACGACCAGCCAGAAAACCGGTGGCACAACGAATGTTTACACGCTGACCAATCCATAGGACACCAGCAAACCAATTCATAAAAAAAGCCGTTCCGTATAGCAATCGGAGCGGCTTTTTTGGTTGTACCCACGGGTTTTAACCCGTGTTTTTCATTTTATCAACAACACGGGTTAAAACCCGTGGGTACAACCAAAAGCTTAATTAACACACAATGACTGATCTTAATACAATTGGCGAAATTGGCCTTATAGAACGTATCCGGCAGGCAACTACCGCACCTGCCCATCGCGAAACCGTACGGGGCATTGGCGATGATGCCGCTGTGTTCGACTGGGGCGATGACTATGGCCTGCTGTCGACCGATATGCTGGTTGAGGGTATTCATTTCGACCTGACGTATGTTCCCCTGAAGCACCTTGGTTATAAAGCCGTCACGTTTGGCGTTTCGGATATTGCCGCGATGAACGGGCTGCCTGTCCAACTGACCATTAGTATTGCATTGAGCAGTCGGTTTCCGGTAGAAGCCATCGACGAACTGTACGAGGGAATCCGGGCCGCCTGCGAAGCCTACAAGGTTGATCTGGTGGGTGGCGATACCTCCGCTTCCCGCTCAGGCCTGATCATTTCGGTATCGGTATTGGGTAAAGTTCCCAAAAATCTAATTACCTATCGAAACACGGCCAAACCCAACGATGTCGTTTGTGTAACGGGCGATCTGGGAGCGGCTTACCTGGGCCTTCAACTACTGGAACGCGAGAAACAGGTGTTCCTCGCCGACCCGAATATGCAGCCCAATCTCTCCGAAGAACGGGCCTATCTGGTACAGCGTCAACTCCGCCCCGATGCCCGAACTGACATGGTTCACGAACTCCGCGACCTCGGCATTCGTCCAACAGCCATGATCGACATCTCGGACGGCTTAGCGTCTGAATTGCTTCATCTCTGCCATCAGTCCGGTACCGGGGCGATCATTTTCGATGAGAATATCCCGATCGACGACCAGACGCATCTGGCAGCCGATGAATTCAAGATTAGCCCAATAACGGCGGCTCTCAACGGGGGCGAAGATTACGAACTGCTCTTTACAGTTCCTCCGCAGGAGTTTGAAAAACTGTCGGCCAACGCCCGCATTACGGCCATTGGCTATCTGACAGCTGACCCTAAACAGATTGTACTAGCCACCAAAGCCGGTCAGCAGACGCCGATCCGGGCGCAGGGCTGGAACCAGTAGTGTGCTGGCGCGGGCATTTGCCCGTGCCTTTACATAAAGCCAGTATTCACTGGCGGTTGAATGCGTCAGCGAATGCTGACTAAATGGTAGGCACGGGTGAATACCCGCGCCAGCACACACCCGCGCCAGCCACACCAAATACGATGCAAAAACGAGTACGGTTTGATTTTGAGATACAGTTCACCAACGGCGGTAGTTTGAAAGGTGAAGATTTCCGGTTGGATATTAACGACGATGCCATTTCCGATCAGGCTTTGACGGACTATATCATTGCCGACTTACGGCTGCTCATGGTGGGGCGAACCCGCATTTTCAACAAAGAGGTCATTATCGAAGCGCATAAGCGAACTCGTACGGTTGACGCAGGGCAACGGACGCGACTGGTCGATTTGAGCCATACCATTGAAGATGGCCTTATTACCTATAAAGGTTTGCCCGCACCCATCGTTTGCGACTATCTGAGCCGCGAAACCTCCCGCCAGTTCTACGAAGCGGGTACCGAGTTTCAGATCGGCAAGATCGAGATGGTTACGAATACCGGAACGTATCTGGATTGTCCTTTTCACCGGTATGCAGATGGCAAAGACCTATCCGAGTTCGGACTGGAAGCGTTTACGGATTTGGAAGGTACCGTTATTCACGTACCTCATACCGATACGCTGGCTATCACGGAAGCTCATTTGCAGGGATACGAAATCAGGAATCGGGCGGTCCTGATTCATACCGGCTGGGCCGACTTCTGGAATACCGAAGCCTATTACGAAAATCACCCGTTCCTGACCGCCAATGCGGCCGTTTACCTGCGCGATTGCGGGGTGAAGCTTGTGGGTATCGACTCGCATAACATCGACGATACCAGGGGCAATAGCCGACCGGTACACACTACGTTGCTGGGTGCGGATATTCTGATCGTGGAGCACTTGTGCAACCTGTCAGCCCTACCCGACTCCAGGTTTACCTTCAGCGCGACACCACCCAAATTCAAGGGTGTCGGGACATTCCCGGTGCGGGCTCTGGCGAAGGTGGGTTAGGTTGGCTAGGTTAGTAGTTAGTGGTTAGTGGTTAGTGGTTAGTGGTTAGTGGTTAGTGGTTAGTGGTTAGTGGTTAGTGGTTAGTGGTTAGTGGTTAGTGGTTAGTGGTTAGTGGAAAACAGTCCAACCTCGAAATTATTTACTCATTAACCGATAACTTAATAACTAACTACCAATTTATATATCCATTCCGATACCGTTGCCATTGTCTGAATCGTCGCTTTATCATCTTTGATCTCCTTCGACAGGAGGACCAGCACATACTTCCGGCCATCGGGCAGGAAAATGATACCGGAATCATGACGGACACCCGCAATGGAACCCGTCTTATGGGCTACTTTCACGTCTTTCGGCAACTTTCCGGGAATGGCGTCGTTAAATTTCTGGTCGAGCAAAGTCGTGATCATAGCTTTCGACGCGTCGGGGCTTACGGCTTTTCCCGTGGCAATCTTATCGAAAATGACCATCAGGTCGTAGGCGGTTGTGGTGTTGTTGAGTCCCTGGGCGAAGGCTTTACTATCTTCTACCCCCCGCCGAACCTGAATGTTTTTCGCCCCTAGCTCCCGCATAGTTTGCGTTACATTTTGAGCACCTACCCGCTCAATGACCATGTTGGTGGCCAGATTACTGCTCACGATAATCATGTCATAAACCAAAGCCGCCAGTGTTCGCTTTGTTCCTACGGCTTTATAGATACTCGTGTCGCTATCCTGCTCGGCACGAAGGCTGTATGGGCTACCATCTACAATACTCCTGAATTCGGTGGTGATAGTCATGGAGTCCTTGAGGGACAGCTTATGCTGAGCGACCTGCTTGTAAACCTCAATCATGACCGGCGTTTTCATGGTGCTGGCGGCATGGAACACTTCATGCTCCCGAATGAGCAATTCCTTACCGGTTGTCAGATCTTTGAAGGCAACGGCAAAAACACCGGGCTGCTTACTTAACTCCTGCTCGATCTGCTGGCGTAACTCCGGGAGTGTGGGTCGGGATTGGGAGAAAGCAGGCAACAAAAGGACTGATAAACAAATCAGGCCCAGAGCCCGGCAGCAATAGTTTACGCTCATATACCCCATACCCGCAAGTTGTGTTGTTGATTCCAGAATCAAAAATGCGGCCTATCTGGCATAATTCCTCACTTTACCCGTACGAATTTAGAGTAGCAGGGCTGCAGCTGATTACAGTTCGACAACAGCATGAGCATATCCTGCTGCACGACGAGTCGTTGTGGAACGGGAATGGTTGCCCCGTTGGTACTGATGAAGAAATTAACAAAAAGGCTATCGGGGTAGGTAGCGTCTACTCTAAAATTCTTGATAGACCGGTAATAGGTCATTTCGTTACCATTAGACGAAACCTGGCCATCAGCACCAAAAGTGAGGGTTTGTGGTGGAACAGCGGGATAGAGCTGGGTTTTATAGAAGGAGGTGTCGCGCCGAACAAAGATTGTATCGAGCTTCGTAATCGTCGTGTCTTTCCACACCGTTTGCCCGCCCACCGTCACCAAGATAGTATCGTGCCGGACATTCAGGTTGACCGTCAGAATTGACTTGATCGAATCTTTGGAAAAATAACGCTCCACGAGACGCCATGTGCCCGTAATCCGGGGATCGCCGGGGCCGGGCGAAAAGTTGGCCGTCTTGTCTTTGCAGTCAATCAGCAGGCAGGCCAGCAACAGGGTCAGACTCAGGTAGAAGACTTTTCTCACGGGGGTAATTAACGGTTCATAAAGCTAACGAACAGCGTACTAACTGCATTGTTTCGTCGGCTTTTTCTTCTCGTCACGTCTTTTTGTCTCGCCAACGAAGGAGGAAGCCCTGCTTCATCGGAAAGACAAAAAGACGTAACAAAAGACTTTATACAAACTCCGTGCCCCTTTCTTTAGCGTCGGCAACAAAGCTTTTCACCTTCTGCTCTTCTTCTTTACGGCAAATCATGAGTACATTATCGTACTCCGCAACGATATAGCCATCCAGCCCGTTAACGACTACCAGCCGATCTTTTGGGGTTTTGATGATGCAGTTTTTGGTATCGTACAATAAAATATGCCCGTCAATTACGTTGAGGTCATCGTTCTTGTCCGATACTTCGTACAACGATTTCCAGGTACCCAGATCCGACCAACCGAAATCACTCAGCACCACATACACGTTATCGGCTTTTTCCATGATACCGTTGTCAATGGAAATGCTTCGGGTGAGAGAGTACGCTTTATTGACAAATACTTTTTCCCGCTCGGTATAGTACGCGTCTTTCCCTTCTTCGAAAATCTCGGCAACTTCAGGTAAATGGGCTTCAAATGCCTTGATAATCGACTGGGCATTCCAGACGAAAATACCGGCATTCCAGACGAATTCACCGCTTTCCAGAAACTGTTGCGCCAGTTCCAGGTGCGGTTTTTCGGTGAATGTCTTTACCCGACGAAGCACTGATTTTTCAACCGATTGTCCCTCTTCGGAAACATACTGAATATAGCCGTAACCGGTATCTGGCCGACTTGGCTGGATACCAAGGGTTACCAGAATATCCTGTTCTTTTGTGGCATCGAGAGCGGTCTGAATCGTCCGTTTAAACTCTTCTTCTTTTAAGATGATATGATCGGCAGGCGCTACGACAATGTTTGCCTCTGGGTCCTGCTGGGCAATTTTATAACAGGCGTAAGCGATACAAGGCGCGGTATTCCGGGCTATTGGCTCACAAAGCACCTGATCATCAGACAATTGAGGAAGTTGCTGTTGACAAAGATCTTTATAGAGTGAACTGGTGACGATAAAAATATTTTCGGGTGGACAAACGCCATCAAATCGGTCGGCGGTTTGTTGAAGCAGGGTTCGGCCGGTGCCGAGTACATCGTGGAATTGCTTTGGATAGCTGGTTCGGCTGAAAGGCCAGAACCGCGTTCCGACACCTCCCGCCATGATAACAACATACGTATGATTCATTGACACTGGGTTATTTTGCAGCAAAGTTGTAACTATCTGCTTGATTTATAAAGTATGGAGTGAATTTACGATTCAGCGGACAGCAGAAAGGATATATCATGTAGGATGTATAATGTAGCTGGTCACTAGAGCAATACATCCTATATCATACATCTTTCTAAAAGTCTCCGCCAATAGTTCTTAAAAGAGCCACGGCAAACTGAACTTCCTGACTGCGAAGCTGCACCAGTTGCTGTTCCGTCGTTAAAATGGTTCGCTGGGCATCGAGTACTTCCAGATAAGTGGCCAGTCCTCGCACGTACAATTCACGGTTATACTGCTCCGTCCGCCGGGCCAGTGTCAGCGTTTGGCCCTGTAAGTCTATTTGCTGACGAAGCATGGTCAGGTTGTCGAGGGCGGTTTCGGCATCGCGCTGGGCAAGTTGCAGCGCCTGTAGATACACCTGCTGATTGGTCTGCGTCTGCTGTTTCGACAAAGCTATATTCTGGCGGGCGCGGTGACCTTCATACAGCGGGACCGATGCGTTGATGCCAACGAGGTACGTTGCAGCACTGGGTGTAAACCAGTTCCCTATTTTACCCGCCAAAACCCCGCCCGAGCCAACCAGCGTTACGCGTGGCTGGGTACTGGCTTGCTGAAGAATTACCTGCGCAGCGGCAATCTGGTTCTGCCGGATAAACTGCACCAGATCGGGCCGACGCTGGAGTTGCTCAGATGTGACGCTTGCATACGGGTAGGTCGGTATGGTTTGGGGCAAGGCACCGGATGGCACCTGGAACATAGTGGGGTCCTGTCCGCAAAGCTGGGCCAGCCCATTCACCAGCTCGACTCGGGCGCGTTCCAGCCCTTTGAGCGTCACCTGCAAACCGGCATAGTCTGTTTCGGCGCGTTGTACGTCGATCTGGTTGATCAGCCCCACCCGGAAGCGCTCGCGAAGAATAGACAGCGTGGTATCTCTCGACTGGATATTCCGACGAAAAACGGCCTGTTCGGCATCGTTTCCGCGAATGAGCATATAGGTGCGGGCGATGTCCGACGCCAGCGAAAGCCGGAATGACTGAAAATCAGCGTCACTGGCCTGCGCCTGTAAGTTGGCAACGGCAATCCCGCTGCGAATCCGCTTGAACAGGTCCAGCTCATAACTCGCATCGACGGGCAGCAACTGAAACGTATTCAACTGAAACCGGGGCAGTAAATCGACCTGATTGGGTATCGAAAGCGGACGCCGTTCGGACAGGCTCTGGGTTGTGATCAGAGCAGAACTTCGGAGCGAAGGCGACAAAAAGGACTGCGCGATACGAACCCGAATCCGTGATTCCTCCAGTCGGCTGAGGGCGGCCCGGAGGTTCGGGCTATTGTCCAGACCTTCCTGAATCAATGCCTCCAGCATCGGGTCGCCAAACCTCCGAAAGCCACTGGTTGTAAGCGTTGGCACCAGATCAGTAGCCGCCACCGTAGGCGTTGCATTCCCAAGGGGGCTTGCTGCCTGCGGCTGTACGGTTCCCGGCGTATTGGCCGGTCCGGTTCCCGGCTGAATGGTAACCGAACCGCCCGGTGCGTTGAGCGGGGTCGTCTGCGCGTTGACCTGAGCGACGAAAAGGCTTAAAACGAATACACTACGAAACAATTTCATCATCGTTGAACTATGATTTTTTCGGCTGGGGCTTTCCGAAATCTTACTTTCTGACCATCCCGCAGGCGGTCGTTTGGATTGGTGACAACTAACTCCTGCCCGGTCAGGCCACTTACGGCTTCGAGCGTTGTACCATAATCGCGACCAAGTTTAATCGGTACAAAATGAACCCGCTGTGTACTGTCGACTACTACCACTCGCGGCCCATCGGGGGTTATCTGCAAGGCATTCGCCGGAATCAATACGGGAGCCTGGGCGGCAATCATATCGAACTTCACCAGGCTGTAGAGCCCGGCGGGTAAGCTTTGGTTGGCATTCGGAATCACGACCTCGGCCAGCAGTGTTCGCGAATCGCTGCGTAACGCTCCCGATGTATGCATAACTTTTCCCTGGAAAGTCTGATTTTTCAACTCAGGAATTGTAACCGTAGCGGGCATTCCGATCTTCATGTATTGGTAATATGTTTGCGGCACATCCACAAATACCCGCAGCGAACCCACTTCCGAGAGTGTGAACAACGGCTGCCCCGTTCCGGGCGATACCAGTGTCCCGTTTTCGGCCGTCCGGCTGGTGATGATTCCGCTGAAGGGTGCCCGAATCTGTTGCAGGTTTTTCAGCGCCTGCAATCGGCCCACATTGGCTTCCGCTACCGTCACCGCCGACCGGCGTGTATCAACATCCTGCTGGGCAATGGCACCGGGCAACTGAACGCTTTTCAGGCGATCGAGATTAATTTGAGTCAATTGTAGATCAGCTTTGGCGCGGGCAATGTCCTGGTCCAGTTCGGGCACGTCGATGGTAGCCAGCAGTTGACCCTGTTTCACCTGTCCGCCAATGTCTACATACCACCGGCGCAGAAAGCCCTGCGTGCGGGCGTAGAGGGGCGTTTGCCGGAAGGGTTGTATCTGGCCGGGCAAGGTAAGGCCGGTTGTATCGGACGAGCGTTTGAGCGGCACCGCAGTCACAATTGGGACGCGGCTCTTTTCCTCCGAAACGGCCGCTTTCAGTTGCTGCGTATTACGCATCCGGGGCAATACGCCGAAAAAGACGAACACAGCCACCAACAGCAAAAGAGGAATTAGGATGCGAAGTGCTTTCATGTAGTAAGATTGACTAATGTATTCAGGTTATGGGTAGCGTAGCGACGTTATCGGCAGCCTATCAAAAAAGCGCGGCTTCCGTTCATTTATAAAATTTCGACATGAACTACGGCGTCTTTGTTAAGCGGCCCGTAAAGGTGTGGAAAAGCTTCGTTATTGGTAGCCAGTTCGTACTTCAGTTCACTGGTCAGCTTGCTGGTATCGACGTGCAACAGCAACAAATCGGGTACGTTTTGATAATAGCGGCTCAACGTTCCCGCCACCTGTTCTTTAGTGGACAGGTGGATGAACCCTTCCGTTTGCAGACTGGGCGCTTCGTAGGTAGACGTGCTTTCCTGCTGTTGCCAGTCGGCGGCTGAAACAATATGGTAGATGAGGTTCATTAAACGGACTTGGGTTTGCGAGCCAGATAGCTGAATACAACAGGAACAAAGAGGAGTGTGGTAAAGGTAGCCAGCAGCAGGCCGCCAATTACCGCCCGGCCCAGCGGAGCGTTTTGTTCTCCACCTTCACCCAGCCCCAGCGACATCGGCAGCATACCGATAATCATGGCGATGGCGGTCATGATAATGGGGCGCAGGCGTGTTCGACCCGCTTCGAGAGCGGCTTCGTAGGCATTCCCGCCCACTTCGGGGAGGTGGTCTTTGGCAAAGCTGACCAGCAGAATACTGTTGGCCGTGGCGACACCCACACTCATGATGGCCCCCATGAGCGACGGAATACTGAACGTTGTGCCCGTCAGGAACAACATCCACACCATGCCGCACAAAGCACCCGGCAGGGCGGTGATAATGATGAACGGATAGCGGAACGACTGAAAGTTGACCACCATGAGCAGATACACCAGCAAGGCCGCAAAGACAATGCCCAGACCCAATCGGCTAAAGGCACTTTCCATGCTTTCCACCTGCCCGCGAATCGAAATGACGTTACCGGGCTTGAGTTGTGTTTTGTATTCGGCCGTAATTTCTTCCAACGCTTTGGCCACCGACCCCAGATCCGTTTTTTCTACCGAAGCATATACATCGTAACTCGGCTGGGTGTTGACCCGGTTGATGATGACCGGTGCCGTGGTGCGCTTCATGGTCATCACGTTGCTCAGCAGTTGGGGCGTGGACCGGTCGGCCTGACCCGGTGCAACGGGTGTTTGCAGTAACTTATCGTAGGAGTCCAGCTTGTAGGGTGGCGTTTGTACCGCAATGATGTACGGAAAGCCTGTATTTGGATCAGGCCAGAAGTTCGGTCGGGTTTGGCCGGTACCGCTCAGTGAAATATTGAGGTTAGTTGCCACCCGCTGTTCGGTGAGGCCCAGTTGCCCGGCCCGCTCCCGGTCGACCGACAGAAAGAGTTCGGGCGCATCCAGCACCTGATGGAGGTGTACATCCACGGCACCGGGCACCTGGGCTATTTTCTGCTCCAGCTCTCGGGCTACTTTGAGGTTGTTCGCCCGGTCGAAACCGGACACCTGCACATCGATGGCAGCCGTCAGACCAAAGTTCAGAATCTGACTGACGATATCGGCGGGCAGAAAAAAGTACGTTACGTCGGGCATCTCCTCGCGCAGTCGGGCCCGGAGTTCGCGAACGTAGTCGATGGTTGGGTTCTCCCGATCTTCACTTAGGGAAATCAGCAATTCGGCATCCGCCGAACTGGCGGTCGAGTTATCCGAGAAGAAAAAGTTATACCGCTCCGATGTCAGACCGATGTTGCTGATCACCGAGCTTACTTCCTCTTCCGGAATAACTTCACGAACGATTTCGGTGGTTTGGGCGGCAATTTGTTCGGTATATTCCAGTCGGGAGCCTACCGGAGCACGCAGGTGAAGCTTTATCTGGCCACCATCCACCTGCGGAAAGAAATCCCGGCCAACGAAAGGAAGCAGCACAAACGTAAACACGACAACCACCAGAAAAACAGCGAACACCGTCCGCCGGTTAGCCAGCACCCACTCCAGCGCCCGAATGTAACGCGCCTGAAACCGGTCGAAACCCGCATTGAAGCGGTTATAAAATCGTGCGAAAGCGTTTGGCCGTTTACCCTCCGCATGACCATGCTGCGTTTCGCCACGCAGCATTAAATCGGCCAGAGCGGGCACTAACGTACGGGATAGTATATACGAAGCCAGCATGGCAAATACCACCGCTTCGGCAAGGGGGCCAAATAGGAAACGCGCCGGACCTTCGAGAAATAGCACCGACGTAAACACGATACAGATGGTGAGCGTCGATACCAGCGTTGGGGTAGCAATCTGCTGCGCCCCTTCCAGAATGGCCTGCCGCAGCGGTAATCCCAGCTCTTCGTTTCGGTGAATATTTTCAATAGTAACCGTGGCGTCATCGACCAGAATACCGATGGCCAGCGCCAACCCGCCCAGCGTTTGAATGTTCAGCGTTTCGCCAAGGAGGTACAACACAATCAGCGACGCCAGAATCGACAGCGGAATCGAGATAGCCACGATGAGCGTACTGCGCCAGCTTCCCAGAAAGAGCAGAATCAGCCCTGCCGTCAGCAAAGCGGCAATTAGTCCTTCCACCAGCACCCCTTTGATGGATGCCCGCACAAACACCGACTGGTCGAACAGGGCTTCGACGCGCAGGTTCGAGGGAGCCGCAGCGCGTACGGTAGGTAAAATCTGGTTCTTGATCTTATCGACAATCTCGGTGGTCGATGCATTTCCCGTTTTCACGATCCGCATCAGCACCCCTTTGCTGCCGTCCTGCTTCACAATATTAGACTGAACAGCCGCGCCATCGTGTACATTGGCCACATCGCGCATGTGCACGGTTGTACCGCCGATTGTTTTAATGGGAATATCGTTGAGGGTATTGATCACATCCGGTTTGGAGTTCAGGCGGATGTTGTATTCCCGCTCGGCCAGCCGGAGCGAGCCGCCGGGCAGGGTTAGATTCTGGGCAGCAACGGCATTCGTTACTTCTTCGGGCGTGACATTATAGGCCACCATCTGGTCGGGGTCCAGATCGACCGCAATCTGGCGGCTCTTTCCACCAAATCCCTGCGAGAGTCGGCTTCCCGGCACAGTCGAGATTTGTGGTCGAACCCGCGTTTGGGCGTAGTCGGTGATTTGAGCCTCGGTCAGGCTGTCGGATGAAAGGCCGAGCTGGAGAACAGGAACGTCGGTGGCGTTGTATCGGACAATGAGGGGCGGTTGCGTACCGGGCGGCATTCGAACCAGGATTGTCTGCGAAATAGCCGTCACCTGCGCCAGTGCCTCTTCAATCTTGACGGTTGGCTGAAAGTAAATCTTCAGAACGGCAGTCCCATTATACGTCTGCGATTCGAGCCGCTGGATGTCGCTAACGTTATTGATGAGGGAGGTTTCGGAGAAGTTGGTGATCATCTTCTCCATTTCGTTGGTCGACAGACCGGTATAGCCCCAGATGACTGAAACGACCGGAATATTGATTCTCGGAAAGATGTCGGTTGGCATTTGGATAACGGCCAACCCGCCCATAATCATGATAAGCAACGCCATGACAGCGATGGTATATTTTTTTTCAAGCGCCAGGCGTACAATCCACATGATGAGCCAACAAAATCAGAAATTTAGCGAATACTGCGCATGTACTACTACTCAGTCAGGTAGAAAGAGCAACGTATAATTGCATAAATCCAAGAAGTCAAAGGCGATGAAGTACCGTTTCTAACTTACCATCAGGCAATTTAGTTGGATTATTCCAAAAAAACGAATCTTAATAATTGACTTATTCGAAGAATAAATTGTTATGACAACTTTTTTGTTAAAGTAGACGGATGGACTGTACCAATCTGCTATTGACGGGAAATCCTCTTAATTTTGTAACAAACAAATCAATTTGAGTTATGCCAAAGGCACAGATGAATACCGACAAGGGGACGATGCTTATCGAATTTTTCGAGAAAGATGCGCCCAAAGCGGTTGATAATTTTATTACGTTAGCCAAGAAGGGATTTTACGACGGCGTTAAGTTTCACCGGGTTATCCCCAACTT
Source organism: Spirosoma fluviale (assembly GCF_900230225.1). Classification (GTDB taxonomy): domain Bacteria; phylum Bacteroidota; class Bacteroidia; order Cytophagales; family Spirosomataceae; genus Spirosoma; species Spirosoma fluviale. Next base: position 382,599 of record NZ_OCNH01000006.1, on the reverse strand, counting down.
CATGATTCAGGGGGGCGACCCAACCGGCACCGGAGCAGGTGGGCCGGGTTACACCATCGACTGCGAACTGACCGGCGATAATCAATACCACGACCGCGGTGTTCTGTCGATGGCTCACGCAGGACGTAACACGGGTGGCTCGCAGTTTTTCATCTGCCACAACCGGCAGAACACTGCCCACCTCGACCGCAACCACACTGTTTTCGGTAAAGTTGTAGACGGTCTGGACGTAATCGACCAGATTAAGCAGGGCGATAAAATTACCAGCATTACGGTAATTGAAGAGGAAGCGTAACGTGGCCGGAAGGCCGCGTAGCCGAAGGCTAAATTGAAGCGATTAACTGCTTCAATTTAGCATTCGGCTACTTAACTCAAAGGGTTAACAGTGAATGAATTAATTAGCCAAAATTAAACGATTAGTCTCTTTAAGTCTTTGATTATTAGGCTGGAATCTTGAACTTGCGACAGCTACCTGTAACACGAAAGGTTGAAAGGGGGACTAGCACCAAAAAACTAAAAAAATCGTTTCTTTCAGGTAATCAGTTGTTTTTTATTCTCTAAGGCCATGTTCGACGCAATATATATAGCCAACTACTTTGTGAATTTAGGCATTCTCAAAGATGCACCTGTCACTCACATGAAGTTGCAGAAGATGCTATATTTTGCCAACGGCCTGCATCTGGCTTTGACTGACAACCCGTTACTTAAGGAGGAAGTAGAAGCGTGGCAATATGGTCCCGTTGTTAGTTCGGTTTATCAACGCTTCAAAGAATGGGGTAGCCGCCCGATCACAAGTCCACAACCCTCAGGCAATATTGAACCTGATAAACAGACACTTGATGTGTTAGGAGCTGTTTGGGATATTACTAAAGATATTGATCCTATTAAATTGGCGAACTGGACTCATTTAGAAAATTCGCCCTGGTATACAGCATTCAAAAAGGCAGGTTGTACAACTAATTGTAATGCACCAATAGATAATGAACTTACAAAAAAATATTTCACAGAAACTTTTGGCGTTCATGCCGGTGCTGAAACTATGAGTTAATCCGACTCTTATCCATATATGTCTACAACCATACCAACCGGATTAACTCAACAGGCAACAGATCTCCTTAATCAACAACCCAATAGCCCAGATCCCAATACTGTAGCCAATTTAGCACGTGATAAGGCGCAGGCGGAATTGGCAAGCTACCTTCAAGATATGCACGAGCGACGAAAGTTTGCTCGGTACATTTTCTGGATGGTAGCGTTGTGGCTTTTAGGAATATTTTCGGTTGTCGTGTTCAAAGGATTAAAATCTTTCAAAACCGTAATGGTTATCAAGCTAAATGAAACTTACAGATTAATAGCTGACATTGCGTTTGACTTCGACCTCTCTGACACTGTCATGGTTGCCTTGATTACAACAACTACCATAAATGTAGCGGCCTTCTTTTTAGCCGTGACGAAATACCTTTTCCCCAGTAAACCAGAATCAAGCCAAAGTCAATAGATACATTGGCTCATTAGTAGGGTGCATATCCATGAGAAGATGATTAGCTAATCTCAAGCCCCCACTTTTAAGTGTTTACTATTAGCCGTAACTACTTGGTGAATTTAAGGCTCCTTCTCTGAACGTTCCCCAAACGCTAACTCACTTGCAAACCTCAACCCGGCCAATCGGAACACTCAGTCAACCAGGGTCCGAGAATGTAGGACTGAAACTTAACTAGCAGAGCGCTCAAACTGCCGTCCGGAAATGGAACTGAAGCATTTCTTAGCCTTCCTAGCTTCCCCTAACTATACACCGGCGTTTTCCTAGAAATAAGCCCAATAATGGCCAGCAACACAGCCACAATAGCACCCGCTCCCGCCACCAGCGGTACCTGGCCAACGCCCTCCTGCTCCACCGCAATTGCGGCATAGGCCCAGGCAAATACCAGAATATACGCCACACTTCGAAAACGGTTAAAGACGATAGCTCCCACCACCAGACCAACGATCAGCATGGCAATGGCCCAGGTCTGTTCACTCAGCCCCATGAGGCTAAATTCCGTCGATTTCAGAAAGACCGTTACGTTCAGAATCGTTGCAACGGTGAGCCAGCCAAAGTAGATCGAAAAAGGGATTCGGGCAACCCATGTTTCCGTTCCCGAAGCAGATGACTCGGGTAGGGTTAGATCGGGGTCGGCGTCAATGATCGGGACGTGCTTTCGTTCCAACAGACGCTGCTCGATAACGACCAGCGAGAGTAACATCACCAGAATAACGATCAGTGCTATCCCGATCTTTTCATTGTTGAAAAGCGGACTCCAGATGGCGTTTCCGAAGGCATTCAGCACCACCCACCAGCCTATAGCCCGGAAACGCGGATTCGTGCGTTGCGACCCAAGCCCCTGGTAGATGCCGAAGGCCAGCAATCCCAAAAATATAATTCCCCAAATGGAAAAGGCGTACCCGGCGGGCGTAATCAACGTATGGTACTGGTCTGAAATTTCCTTATTCGTCTTACCTCCAAAAGCAGCCATGTTGGACAGGTAGTTCATGACAATAAGCGTGATAATGCTGAAGAGGACGAAGAACTGGCGGAGTTTGTCGTTTTGCATAAGAAAAGGGCCTGATTACGGTTTAGTAACCAGGCCCTTCAAGGTAGTGTTTACGGGAATCAAAACCAATATACCTACCCTCCTTGTATCGACGCTCCCTTAGAGTTCCAGAATCTTGAACTCCGTTCGGCGGTTACGCTGGTGCTCCTCTTCCGTTTTGGCATTCTTGACGATCAACTGTGTTTCGCCGTATCCTTTGGCAATCATCCGGCTGGCGTCAACACCCTTCGAAACAATGTACTCAACGGCCGACTTAGCCCGGTTTTGTGACAGCTTCATGTTATACGCATCCGTATCACGAGCATCGGTATGTGAACTCAACTCAATTTTCAGGGTTGGGTTGTCCTTCAGAATAGTCACCAGCTTATCAAGTTCTTCGGCTGCATCCGGGCGGATGTTGAACTTGTTAAGATCATAATAGATATTCTCCAGTACGAACGTCCTGTTGAGCGTTGCCCGGTCGAGCAGCAGAGCCACGTTGAACGTGGTATCGGTCTGCGCTTTCGTCAGGAAAATAGCCGGGATACTTTTGCCCTGCATGGTAAATTGCTCCCGGCGGGTCAGGTAACCCCGGCGCTCAGCCAAGAGGGTATAATCTTTTCCTTCCTGCAACGGGTATTTGCCGAACGTGCCCGGCTGGCCGGTAGTGGCTTCGGCAATGGGTTGGCCCGTGGCATCGTCCAGAATGCGCACCCGTGCCGAGTCGAGCGGGACAATGGGCGTTTCGTTAGCCGAAACCGTTCCGGCAATGAAGTACCGCACAATTTTAGGTGCGTTGGCTGGTGGTGTCTGAACAATGGTCGTTGTTGTATCCGAAATCGGACCTTCCTGGAAGAAATAAATGTCGTCGTCTCCCTTTCCTCCTCCCCGGTTCGAGGCCATGAAGCCTTTGGTAGGTTCGGTATAAATCAGCCCGAAATCATCGGCGGGGGAGTTGATGGGCTGGCCCATGTTTTCCACCCGCGTTACCCCACCCGAACGGGTCGCTACGAATACGTCCAGCTTTCCTAAGCCGGGATGCCCGTCGGAAGCAAAATACAGTTTGGCGTTGGCACCCACGTATGGGAACATCTCATCGCCGGGCGTATTGATGTCGCGACCCATATTGACCGGACGGCTAAAGCGACCCGACGCGTCAATGCTGGTGCGGTATAAGTCGATACCACCCGCACCACCAGCCCGGTTCGATGCGAAATACAAGGTCTTGCCATCGGCCGAAAACGCGGGCGAACCATCCCAGGCGAGCGAGTCACTGATGGGCAGACGCAGCGGCTGGCTCCAGGCATTCCCTTCACCTAACCGACTGATGTAGAGGTCAACATCCAGTCCGCCTTTGCGCTTGCCGTTGTTGCCCCGCGCCAGAATCATGGTTTTGCCATCTTTCGAAAAAGCGGGTGTCCCTTCGTTCACATCGCCCTGAAAGATGTTCGTGCTGAATGGTTCGGGTTGGCCCGATGCACCGGTACTACCCGTTTCGTCGGGCTTCTGGTTCAACTTTGTTTTGTACAGGCCCAGCATGGGCTGGCCGTTGTTCTTATAAACCGTTTCTTTCCGCGATGCGGTGAAGACCAACTCCTCGCCCCGTACAACGGGCGCAAACTCGGCCCCCGGCGAATTGAGGTTGCTCATGTTGCGAAGCGTAATGAGCGATTTATTCTGGGCGATGATGTTGATGGCTTTCAGTGTTTCTACTTCGCGCCGGGCTTTGTCGAGGGTGGCTTTAGCGGTCGTTTTTGGGGCGTTGGCCACGTATTGTTGTAGCTGTTCAAGCGCACCGGTATAATTTCCCTGCGATTTTAGTGCGTAGGCGTAATTGAAACGGGCGTCCGGCTCCGTTGTGTTGGCTTCAATGGCTTTCTGGTAGAACGGCACGGCCTCGCTAAATCGGTTGGATAGTCGGTACGATTCGGCGGTATAATAATTCAGGCGGGCGGGGTCAATGGCACCTTTGGCGGCCTTCTGGAACTGGGTCAGGGCCAGATTATATTCACCGGCATCGTAATGACGAACTCCTTTTTTATACGCCTGCATGGCCGAATTGCAGCCCGTAAGTCCGCTGGCCAGACCGAACACGACGAGCAGTACAGATAACGTATTGATTTTCATATGGCTAAAAAAGCAAATCGCTGTTTCTCGCCCAAGATACTGGAAATTTGGGCGGGACATACGTTTAACGCTTATAATCGCTTTTTATTGAGGGTTGTTTACAGGAACGCGGGTTTCTATTCGCACTTTGTAGTCTTCTGTTTTGACGATTACAAAGCGTAAATAAAAACCCGCGTTCCTTACTCTATTTTCTTATGCCTGTTGCGCTACACCGGCTTCTTCGGCTACTTCCGTTGCGTATTCCTCAACGGGAATGCAGGAGCAAACGAGGTTCCGGTCGCCATAAGCCGAGTCGATACGGCTTACGCTTGGCCAGAACTTACGGGCACGCACCTGCGGCAGCGGGAAAACAGCTTTCTCGCGGCTGTAAGGCCGGTTCCAGGTATCACTCAGGGCAACCGTTGCTGTATGTGGCGCATGTTTCAGCACGTTGCTGGCCCGGTCGGCTTCGCCCGCTTCGATCTCCCGAATTTCGTTGCGAATGGCAATCATGGCTTCGCAGAACCGGTCGAGTTCGGCTTTCGACTCCGACTCGGTTGGCTCGATCATCATCGTTCCCGCTACCGGGAACGACACCGTTGGCGCGTGGAAACCATAGTCCATCAGTCGCTTGGCGATATCCTCAACCTCAACACCCGTCGTTGCTTTAAACGGACGGCAGTCGATGATCATTTCGTGGGCACAACGGCCGTTAGTACCCGTGTACAAGGTGTCGTAATGACCGTCCAGACGCGCTTTGATGTAGTTGGCATTCAGGATCGCCCGTTTTGTGGCATTCGTCAGCCCTTCGCCACCCATCATCGCAATGTAAGCGTAGGAAATAGTGAGGATGCTGGCCGAGCCATAGGGCGCTGCCGATACCGCGTGAATGGCCTGATCGCCACCGATGTGTACCACCGCGTGACCCGGCAGGAACGGCACCAACTGCGACGCGACACCGATAGGGCCCATACCCGGACCGCCACCACCGTGCGGAATGCAGAAGGTTTTATGGAGATTCAGGTGACAAACATCGGCACCAATAGCCGCCGGTGAGGTCACGCCAACCTGGGCGTTCATATTCGCGCCATCCATATACACCTGCCCGCCGTGCTGGTGAATTATGTCACAGATCTCTTTGATGCTTGCTTCAAATACGCCGTGGGTGGATGGATAAGTGACCATCAGGCACGACAGATCGTTGCTGTATTGTTCGGCTTTCGCTTTCAGGTCGGCGAGGTCGATATTGCCGCGCTCATCGCACTTCACGATAACGACTTTCATACCAGCCATCACGGCGCTGGCAGGGTTGGTGCCGTGCGCCGACTGCGGAATCAGCGAAATTGTCCTGTGGAAATCACCCCGGCTTTCGTGATACGCCCGAATCACCATAAGACCGGCGTATTCGCCCTGAGCACCGGAGTTAGGTTGTAGCGACATAGCCGCAAAACCCGTCACTTCGCAAAGCCAGGCGTTCAGGTCGGCGAACATCTGCTGATAACCCGCCGTCTGATCTTTCGGCGCAAACGGGTGCAGTTTGCCCAGTTCAGGCCAGGTAACCGGAATCATCTCGGCGGTGGCGTTCAGCTTCATGGTGCAGCTACCGAGCGAAATCATGGAATGAACCAGCGAAAGGTCTTTTTCTTCCAGCGACTTCAGATAACGCAGCATTTCGTGCTCCGTATGGTGCGTGTTGAATACCGGGTGCGTCAGGTAATCCGACTGCCGGATGAGTTCGTCCGGCCAGGTGATCTCCAGACTGTCCAGAATAGCCTCCATATCGGGTTTAATCCCAAAAACGGTCAGCAGTTCGGTTACGTCGTGAAGGGATTTAGCTTCGTCGAACGACACGCCTACGTGCTCCTCATCGTCGGAGTAACGGAGGTTGATTTGCGCAGCCTTCGCCGATTTCTTCAGCGATTCGGTGTCGGCTACGGCTACCGTAATGGTATCGAAATAATTCTCGGTCATCACCTCATACCCATTCCAGCGAAGCGCGGTAGCGAATATTTTGGTGAGCGTGTGCACCTGTTCAGCAATGGCACGGAGCCGTTCGGGGCCGTGATACACGGCATAACTACCGGCCATAACGGCCAGCAGTACCTGTGCGGTACAAATATTTGACGTCGCTTTTTCGCGACGGATGTGCTGTTCGCGGGTTTGAAGCGCCATCCGAAGGGCGGGACGGCCTTCGGCATCCTGCGACACTCCGATAATCCGGCCCGGAATCTGCCGTTTGAAGGCATCGCGGGTTGCGAAGAAGGCGGCATGTGGACCACCATAGCCCATAGGAACACCAAACCGCTGTGATGAGCCAACCACTACATCGGCTCCCATTTCGCCGGGAGGAGTTAATAAAGTCAGCGCCAGCAGATCGGCGGCAACGGCAACGGTAATAGTCAGCTCATGGGCGGAGGCAATCAGATCGGTGTAGTCGAATACTTCACCATCCGAAGCGGGGTATTGCAACAGCATCCCGAAGATATCGCCACTGGTCAGGTCGACTGTGCGGTGATCGCCAATGAGCACCTTCACGCCAATGGGGGTAGCCCGCGTCAATAATACGTCGATGGTTTGCGGGTGGCACCGGTCGGATACAAAGAACGTGGACGCCGATTTTTTCTGGGCCGGACGCATGGCGTACAGCATGTGCATGGCTTCGGCAGCAGCGGTGGCCTCATCGAGTAGCGACGCATTGGCCAGATCCATTCCTGTCAGGTCGGAAATTACCGTCTGGAAGTTCAGCAACGCTTCGAGTCGTCCCTGCGCAATTTCGGCCTGATAGGGCGTATAGGCGGTATACCAGGCTGGATTTTCGAGAATGTTCCGGAGGATAACGTTCGGTGTCAGGGTGTCGTAATAGCCCGTGCCGATGTATGATTTAAAGATTTTGTTTTGCCCGGCAACTTTTTTAAAATCAGTCAGAAAGGTCATTTCTGATTTTGGTTCGGGCAGATTCAGGGGATGGGCCAGCCGAATCGCGTCGGGTACTGTCTGGCTAATTAACTCATCAATTGATTCCACGCCAACGGTCTGGAGAATCTCGGCCAGTGCCGCGTCGGTTTGACCGTGATGTCGGTCTTCAAATAGGTCTGTCTGTTGAAGTTTTAGTTTCATGCCGGGATCACCCACCTTTTCGTTTTAATGGAAACTCAAATTTACGGCAAAACGTGCGAAGTCGGCGGATTCGGCACATTAGTTGTTAACTTTCGTTTGGAACATACATTGATGTCCTGTTTTTATCCAGTATCTAACCCTCTATCAACGCATTTATATGAAACAGGCCCTCCTTAATACGGTATCGACAGCCCTCGACAAACTAGGTTTTGATGGTGATCGTGTGCTGTTTAAAACGGCCATTTTAGCCCATAAACTAGGCTTAAAGGGATCAATCGACAACAGTAAGCCGTACAATTTCGGTGACTTTTCGATGTACGTGGATCCACACGATACGCTCCAGATCATCAACTCCGGGAAGTTCGAAGAGACCGAAACCCAGACCATTCTTTCGTTCGTGAAGGCCGATACGGTCATGCTCGACATTGGTGCTAACATGGGTTTTTACAGCATCCGGGTTGGCCAGAAAGCTGTACAGGGCAAAGTGCTTGCCTTTGAACCCGACCCCGGCAATTTTGCTACCCTCCAGAAAAACCTGGCCCTCAATAACCTGACGAACGTAACGGCGTACAATGCAGCTTTGTCTGATAAGAAAGAGACGCTCCGGCTGTATAAACACCCCTTCAACGTTGGTGATTATCGCCTGTACAACGACGGCGATTTTACCGAATACGTCGATGTGCCAACACTACGGCTCGATGATACCGTTAGGGAACGGGTCGACCTCATCAAGATTGACGTTCAGGGGTTTGAGTATTTTGTTCTCAAAGGCGGCAAGGCTCTTTTAGCGAAGTACATGCCCATTGTCATTAGTGAGTTCTGGCCGCGTGGGTTATACAACAGTGGCGCTTCTCCCGCCGATTACCTGTCGATGATGCAGGACCTGGGCTACGGTGTCAGTCAAATTGATGAGGAGAAAAACGAAGTGGTCGCTACGACGTACGATGCCTTGTTTGACTTAGGCAAGAAGCCCCTTAATCGATATATCAATTTGGTTTTTCAGGCTACCCGATAGCACAAACTAGTATTCGCTCTCTGTAAGCATAGACTTAATAGCTATTTTCACCCGCTCAACGCTTATCTCATTGATGGAGAGCGGAGATTCAGGGTTAAAGTCGGGGGCGATAGCGGACAAGTCGGCCCGATGCTGCTCAATGTAATCCGGGTACAGATAGGTTATCATTTCCCCAAACTCGGCTGGATACGGGTGCCAGCGCACCAATGATTTTCCCTGCGAAATGACGATAGAGGGCGTTTGCGTGGAAGCCGCTATGTGCACGATGCCCGTTTCATTGGCAATCAGCAAATCAGCTTTTGTCAATACATAGACCAATTGAGGAATGGACAGTGAACCCGTTAGATCAACAACGTCCGACGTGTCGGGCAGCTGTTTCAGGAACGATTCGGTATAAATCTTCTCACTCGGTGCTCCAGTCAAAACGAGTTTATAGGCTGGATACTGCACTGAAACGAACCGGGCGACCTCCGCAAATCGGTCGGCGGGCCATATCCGAAATTCCTGTCCGGCTCCTAACGAGAGCACAATGTATCGCTCAGGAACAGTTAGGGCGTTGGCAGAGTGGCTGTCCAGAAGCGGGGGATGAACCGCCACCGGCTCCTGTACGAACCCTTCCACAATTCGCCGGTCGCGTTCCATTTCAAACAGAATGCCTGGCCCGGAGTCGATCAGGCGCGTGTACAACCGGTCGCCCAAAGCCGCTTCCCAGGGCGCTATGTTGATGTAGTCCGTCCGGCAGCCTACCCGTTCCGAAGCGCCGGTTGCCCAGGCCATGAAATCGTCCAGCACCAGCACCCGGCTGTAGGTCGGGCAGAGAACCACCGAAAATCCCTGAGAACGCAACTGACGCGCAACCCTGAACCGATAAAGCGGCTGCGTCGATAACTTGTATATGTCGACCCAGATAAAGTGATCAATCAGCGCGTTGTCAAACGTTTCGGCCAGCGATTTCACGGCCAGATTACCAAACAACGTGATCGAATGGTTTCCGTATCGGTCCGACTCTTTGATCTGACGCAGGTAATTCCGAAACATCAGGTAGTCACCCATCACATCCAGCCGAATCACCACCAGTGAAAGCGGCTTTGGCGGTGTGCGCACGGTTAGTACGGCCAGCCGGTCAACCAGCCACAGGACAAGGTCAATGGATGCCAGTAGAGGTAGCAGCAGCGGGGACGTTTTGAGGAGCCGGATAAACCGCTTGAGCATCACTTTACGAAGTTATAAACGGAGGTTATAGCCCGGTTGTGCAGTTTGTGGAGCAATCGAATGGGAGTTCCGGACCAGTATCGACAGCAGGTCTCGTAATCTTCATCGAACTGAAGCGTGTATTGATTGCCGCCTTTGGAATTGGCGTGAATTCGAAAAGCCGTTAACGGTTGCGGCAGGATGGCCGGGGGCTGGAGCGTTTGCAGGCGTAACCACCAGTCGTAATCCATCGTAAAATGCAGCGACTCCGTCAGGTACCCCAGTTGGGCGTGTGCATCTCGTCGCCAGAAAGTAGCGGGCTGACAAATGGCATTGGTCATGCCCAGATACAGAGCCGGTGTCAGGGAACGAAGCAGCCGTTTGTAGTGCCGCACCGGCTGCTGAATCGGTACGCTAGCCTCATCGACAATCTGACAGTCACCGGTGAGCCAAAGCGCATTGGGATGCTGGGCGAAGAAATCCCCGACAGTAGCCAGTGCACCCGGCAGAAAGTAATCGTCGGAGTTCAGCCAGCAGACAATATCGCCGGTAGCCCGACGCAATCCCTTGTTGATGGCGTCGGTTTGGCCGTTGTCCCGTTCGGCAATCAGCGTGAGCCGATTGGCATACTCGCCCACAATCGATAGCGTGTCATCCGTCGACAACCCATCCACCACAATATACTCGACACGGGGGTAGTCTTGCGAGAGCACCGATTCCACCGTTTGCCGAATAAACTTGCCCTGGTTGTACGACGGAGTGATAACGCTAATAAGGGGTTGCATAATCAATTGGTAAGAGCCGCCGATGGCGACGCTGCGCTGGTTTCCGGCTCGTTGATCACATGCCGGTTCTTGAGTTCGTTTCGCAGCAGCGCCACTTCCTGCGTCAGTACTTTTATCTGGTTCTGCTGCCGGGAAACCACAACCGACAGGTGAACCAGGAAAATGGTAATCGCAAAAATGGCCCCTAGAAAGATCAGCGAAGGTGGGTAAAATACGCCCAGCGCCAGTGAAATCTGTTCAAGACCTTTCCGCCAGATCGAGAAGATGATCAGGATTACGGTGCAGACGATCCATAAGATCGAGTACTCCTCGCGCAGTTTTCCTTTTACAATCAGCCGAAAAATAAAGAGCAGAAACAACAATGCGCTCAATAGGCTGATAATCTGAATGGTTATGGGTACAGAAGCCATCAGCGATGCCGTTTATTGTTCAGACGAAAATACATAAACACGATCCCCAGCGACACCTTGAGCATGTAGTACAACGCCCGACTGGTGTTGATGGACGATACACCCTCTGCCCGATTGCGCATCCGAACGGGCACTTCCCGGATGCGAAGCCCCTGCAAACCAAACTGCACAATCGACTCTGGCTCAGGGTACTCGTCGGGATAATAACGATTTACAATCTCGATGGTTCTCCGGTTAAACGCCCGGAACCCCGATGTACTGTCGTGTACAGTTTCGCCGATGAGTAGTTGATTCAGCCAGCGAAAATACTGAATCCCCAACCGGCGGCTGAACGACGACTGAAACCCCTCTCGGCTGATAAACCGGGACCCGATGGACACGTCGGCTTCCTGCTGAAAAATAGGCTGTAATACCGTTGGCAGTTCGTTTGCCGGATGCTGGCCGTCGCCATCCATCTGTACAGCTATGTCATACCCGTTTTGGTAGGCGTACCGGTAGCCGCTGTGCATGGCCCCGCCAATGCCGAGGTTGACCGGCAGGTTCAGGTACGAGCAGGGCAGCGACCGAATAATACTCAGTGAGTTATCCGTCGAGCAATCATTGACGACCAGAATGTCCAGTTTATACCCTTCCCGATCCCGCACGGCCATCAGTTCATGGACCACATTGGCAATAGCGCCCTGCTCATTATAACAGGGTACGATAACCAGAATACGTGATTGAGGAGTCATTTGGCTTGCACTAAGGATTAGCCTGATAAATAGTGAGCGAACCCAGCGTAGCGACCGATTTCATACAACGCACTTCTACCGGTTGCGGCTGGTGGTCGAAAACCTGATATTTAACGTTCAGCTGCTTCATCCGGGGCGAACAGGGGTCCATGGCAATTACGTAAGCATCTTCGAACTGATTGAACAGAATCACCGAATCCCGGCCATTGATGTAGCTTTGATTCGTTACGTGGGCGTATCGGTTATAGGCCGAATCCCGCTTCATTTCCGGGTCCAGCACCTTAAGAACGTGCTTTCTGTCGGGCAGGTATTTTACGCCCGTAATCTGTTTGGCCCCCGTTGCCGTAACCATATAGGTCAGGTACTGGCTACCATTTACCAGCCAACGGGCCTGCGGGTCCTGCTCCACCAGTTGCCGGACGGTTTTGTAAAATACATTATCGGTAATGGGGCTCAGCCCTTTCGACAGGGGATTGGCTTTCAGGTTTGGCAACAGAAAAATCAGCAGACCGGCGCAAAAAATAGTTACCCGGTAACGAACCGGAATGGTGAACAGCAGCAGCGCATTCATGAGCGCAAAAAATACGACCGGCACGAATGTCTGATAGGGCTTAATTAAGCCATCCGAATCGTTGACATTCACATAGGCGGTGTAGACGACGAAGCCAACGATAGCGGTCAGCGCCAGGGCGTTACCCCAAACCGGAACCCGACGGTACAGGTCACGAAGGGCACTGTCCCGGATGGCCCCCAGGTAGGAAATCAGCAGAATAATTCCCCCGACGCCCATCGGAATCTGTGCCCGACGCGTAGGAACCATACTCATTAGGCTGGCTTTAGCCAGTCCTGACGGGAAGCCCACCTCCACCCAGATCCACATCAGTACAACAAATAGGGCCGTTGCCGCCAGCATCCAGTCGATTTTCCGGTTAAGCACAAACAGCAGAATCATCAGTGGAATAATGACCGGTGCGAAATTAAGGTAATGCGACAATTCGCAAATATTAAGCCATCCTTTAGGCACTTTCTGATCATCAAAAAACCAGCTATAATACTCTGAATACCAGTTAGCCACAAAGCCTGTACCACCGCTTTCACTGCGCTGACCCGGATACACCGTACCGGTCACCGCCTTGAGCGTTTCCTGTACATCGCCCAAAAACAGCCACAGCACAACGCCCGCCAGACCAGCTGCAACGGCCAGCGAAGCCAGCTTGACCACAACAGCTTTGAGCGGAAAAATGCTGCGGTAGTTATTGGCCAGATACCCGATCAGCGCAAAGCCGAACAGATAAGCCATGGGCAGCTGGTAAGGCGGATACAGGATCAGGGCAAAGGAACAGACTAACCAAACGAGAAGGAGAGCAAAAAGGGCCACCCGCGCCGGTTTCTTTTCGTGTAACAGGTAGACAACCGTGACAAAAGCCGCACAGCAATACCCGATCATGGCCGACGGGATAAAAGACCAGCGAACCGTTCCGGACGATAATAACAACGTAAGCGCTCCCACCAGCGACAACCCGTATTGATTGCGCGTGATCAACAGGAAGAACAGGAACGAACCAACCAGCAGAATGAGCGGATTGATGTCATAAATCCAACTGTACCCCCGTTCGGTGTCGAGGAACATGAATCCCCAGTGCCCTGGCCTGAACAGCGTAACCACGTGATGCGTTGGTAAAAGTATCAGCGAGGAGTTCAGTCCGCCGATGGCTTCATTTTCCTGCGCAAAGCCGTTGGTGGCATTGGACAAAATCCACGGAGCCGCCACAGCATAATCGTCCATCCGGATCTGTTTGGGTGTTCCGGTAACCAGGCCACGTGTGGTTGGGGATCCGTCGGGCAGAATTGTGTTCCAGATGGGCAGCGACACGTAGTGCCATTTGAACAGGACAAACAACAGAAACAGGCCGACAAACACCCCGAGGGTGATTTTCACCCGCTTTGTAAACCGAATCAAGTCAAAACCAGACGCACTCTCGTCGGAGTCAACGGGTTGTGTTGTGGGCTGTGACGAGGTGGGGCTGGCGGGAGTCGGGGGTTTCGGGGCTGGGCTGGCACTGACAACAGCGGCCCGGCCTTTTTGTTTCTTTGACATAAGAAAGGCAATGAACGAATTTTCGGAATGGGTTAGCAGTACGCGCAATCAAACTTACTAATACCATGCCAGTTTGCCAACATCGGGCATTTTCTTTCCGAAAATCGGTAATTTGGCCACATGAATAAACGGGTCATGCGGCAGGTAGTGCCGATTTTACTAGCCACTGGCTTACTCTGGTATGTTCTGAACGATGTACCACTGACCCAAATTGGCAACCAGTTCAGAAAAGCCGACTACGGCTTGCTGGGGCTGGTAGGTCTGCTGATTGGCCTGTTTTATGTTCTCCGGGCGGCCCGCTGGCAGCTTACCCTCCAGGCTATTGGCTATAAACCATCGCTCTTCCGGGCCACGGTGGCACTCCTGGCCGGATCGCTGGCCAGTATGATCGTGCCGGGAGCCGGTGAATTGACCCGGTGCGGCTCACTTCAGCAAACGGATGGCATCCCGGTTTCGCAGGGACTTGGCTCGGTAGTCGCCGAGCGGATCATCGACTTGTTCATGCTGGTTCTTGTGCTTCTGCTGACTATCCTGCTGGAATTCGGCCGGGCAAAAACGTACTTTTCCAACCTGACACTGGCTTTGCCGGGTACGGTGATACTGGTAGTGGGCCTGATACTGGCCTTGCTGGCAGCCCTCATCATCTGGCAGATGCTCAGGCATCCAGCGGCACAAAACCGCCCCTTTGTTCTGAAATTAACTAACCTGATCCGGGGGTTCGGCCGGGGATTTATGGCCATTCGGCAACTTCCCAGGCCCGGCCTGTTCGTTTCAATTACCCTGCTCATTCAGGTTTTCGCCTGGCTAACAACTTATGTCCTGCTGCTAGCTACCGACAGCACGCAGCACCTGCCCCTTACCGCGGCCCTTACCATTCTGGCGGTCAGTTCGCTGGGGGGGCTGGCCATACCAACGCAGGGCGGCATAGGTACCTACCATTTTCTGGTCAGCCGGGCGCTGGTGCTGTATGGATTCAGCACCACAGAAGGGGTTTCGCTGGCAACGTTCATGCACGCCGTTAGCTTTGGGTTCAACCTGTTGTTCAGTAGCCTGAGTTTCCTGATCGTCCCGGTACTGGTGCAGCAACGCAAACAGCCAACCCCTTTGGAGCGGGACGTATGAACGCCGGAAAAACGGAGCCTTTACTAGCTATAACCTGTTCCATTTATCGTTATCACCATCGTATATTGTGGATTGATTAGATTCTCAAACAAATCCGTTACATGACATTTCAACAACTAATGCTGGCCACCGGGCTCATTTCCCTTCCTTTTGTGAGTAGTGCGCAGGAAAAATTTGCCAATACCATCACCGCCAGCGACCTCGAAAAACACCTCCGCGTGCTGGCCGCCGATGACATGGAGGGCCGCGAAACCGGAACCCGTGGGCAACGTAAAGCCGCCGAATACATTGCTACCCAGTTTGCCGCCGAGGGTCTGAAACCTATCGTCAAGGCCGACGATGGAAAACTTGTTTATCAGCAACCCTACACGCTTTACAAGAAAAACTGGGGAGATTTCTACGTCAGCGCAGGCGGCAAACGCTTCGAACCATCCAAAGACTTCATGCCGAATGGGCTATTGTACCTCCCTACCGAAACAAGCTACGAAACGGTCTTTGCAGGTTATGGAATCGGCGACGCCAATTACGACGACTATGCCGGGCGCGACCTGAAAGGCAAAGCGCTCGTAATCCTGGATGATGAGCCAAAAACCGCCGATGGCAAAAAACTAGTCAGTGGCACCACCGAAGCCTCTAAATGGGGTGGCCCGGACGGCTGGCGGGCCAAAAGTTTGCTGGCTAAGGAGAAAGGCGTGGCTCAATTGTTCATCGTTTCGGCCGAATCCGCAGAAGCGTTCAAGCAGTTGCTCACCCAGCGTAGTGCCATGCAGGCTCGGTTTAACCGGCTCAGCCTGAAGGCTGGTGCTGAAAATGTAGGGACAATGGGTGTGTTTCTGGTCACTGCCGACATGGCTGCCAGTCTGCTGAATACAACCACCGCTACCTTAACGCAAACCATGACCCAGGTAGCTCAATCAGCTAAACCCGTATCGTCGACCCTTGCAGGCAAGGTAGCCGTGAAAGCCGACCGCGTCGATGAAAAAACCGAATCGTCGAACGTGCTGGGTTTCATTGAGGGAACGGACAAGAAAGACGAAGTATTGGTTGTTTCGTCGCATTACGACCATATTGGCATCAGCGCCGATGGGCAGATTAACAACGGCGCGAATGACGATGGCTCGGGAACGGTATCCGTTCTGGAAATTGCGCAGGCGTTTGCCAAAGCCAAAGCCGCCGGCAAAGGCCCCCGTCGGTCCATTCTGTTCCTGACCGTTTCGGGCGAAGAAAAAGGGTTGCTCGGCTCGCAATACTACGCCGACATGAACCCGGTTATTCCGCTGGAGAAAACCGTGGCCGACCTGAATATCGACATGGTAGGCCGCGTCGATGACCTGCACCTGGGCAAATCCGACAATTACATTTATGTGATCGGCTCGGACAAGCTTTCGTCGGATCTGCACAAGATCAGCGAGGAAGCCAACAAGAAGCACATTAACATGGAGCTGGATTACAAGTACAACGATCCGCAGGATTCCCAGCGCATTTATTACCGCTCGGATCACTATAACTTCGCCAAGCACCAGATTCCCATTATTTTCTATTTCAACGGGCTACACCCGGATTACCACAAACCAACGGACGACATCGAGAAGATCGACTTCAAACTGGCCGAAAAATCCGCCCGGCTCGTGTTCTACACCGCCTGGGAAATCGCCAACCGCGAGCAGCGCCTGGTGGTGGATAGTAATAAGCAGTAGGAAGGTAGTATTAGTATTAGTATTAGGAGTGAGGAGTTAGGAGTTAGGAGTTAGGAGCCATCCGGCGGCACAGCGTGCGCCAGCCCTCCTCACTTCTCGCTCCTCACTCCTAACTCCTTGTACTTCCCCTTTCCCTCACAATTCGAGCAAACTTTATCCTCTTTGCCAGCTGCTGCGGGTTTACCCGTTGATGAGTGGATTGCATCCGTCAAGTACAACCGGTGTTCTACTCCAGTCTGACCTAAAAAACGGATGAAACAAGTAAAGCTATTATTTATGGGACTGTGCCTGGCTGCCTGTTCCACCCAAAGTCGGGATAATTTAGAAACCCTCAATGCCGCCGGTGCCGGAGACGCCGACAGTAAACTAGCCAGACGCGTTAGCGGTACCTGGTTGCTCAGCACCGATTATCGCTATCAGGAACGGTGCAACTACCTGCCCGAAGAGTTTGTCAAGAACCTCTTCAAACTCGGCGAAGACGTCGAACTGGCGAAGTACAGCGGGCTTAACAACTGCGAACTTCGCTGGGGGAACAACAAAATTGCCTTCTATCTGGAAAGCAAGAAGCCGTTTGAGTCTACGTTTCAGTCTGAGTATCATTTTAACAAGCTGTTTGAACCACAGGCCAATGTAGCCGAGGAACAAGCTAACCAGCCTAAGCCAACAATTTACGGCCCCGCACCTGAAGGAACCGGTGCCGAATTCCCGGCTACGACGGAGTCCACTACTCCGGAGCAGGATTCAACCCGAGGGGGCGACCCATCGGCTCCGCTGGCAGGTATCACCGCTCCAAGTCCGCCCATTGCTACACCTGCCAAAAACACGGCAACTGGCGAAGCCGTAACCGAAGTGGGTGATAAAGCCATCTGGGAACCGGGCAAAAAAGCACTGCACGTTTTGTATAACAATCACGTTTTCAGCGTTGTCGTACAGGCGCCCGGTAGCATTGATCAAGCAAAACAGGGAGCCATCAGCCTCGCTAAATTAATTACCAACTCCCTCGACGACCCCAGCGACGCTAATCACGGGTAGGTCTATCTCCCGGTTCTTACCGTACCGTTCCCTTACTTCTTATGGCAATAGATGCCTCAAATGAGTTGGTTTAGATACAGCGCTTCAATAAGTGTCTGTATCTAAACCGACTCATTTGAGTAAATAACCTATGAAAACTATCATCATCACCCTGGCCATGACCCTGTTGATCGGTGTGGCCACCGTTAACGCCCAGGCAGCCGGAGGAAAATATAGCGGCAACAGCAGCAACGCCGGACGACAGGGAAACTCTTCTCAGAATAATGCCCGAAAGGCCAATACGAGCCAGACGATGGGCAATGGGGTTCCCTATAATAAAGACGCAGAACAGAAACGAGCCATAGCCAGCGGGTCGACCTCCACCACGGGCGGACCAACGGTTAACCGGGGGCAATCGGCATCCGCATCGGCACCTGCTACCGCTAAACGAAACAACTCGTCGGGCACTAAAACCGGTACAAAATCGGGAGGCACACCGCCCAAAGGTTCGGGTTCGAGCAACCAGTAGCCTTCAACAGATAAACAACAACTAAACGAACGAACACGCGTATGCTAGCTATGAATTATCGGGGGCCGTTCCGAGTCCGGGCCGCCCAAAAACCGTATCCAGAAATCCTGCATCCGGGCGATGCCATTGTTCGGGTCACCCGTTCCTGTATCTGCGGGTCCGATCTACACCTTTACCACGGGCTGGTCCCCGACACACGCGTTGGAATGACCTTCGGCCATGAGTTTATCGGGGTAGTGGAAGAAATTGGGTCGTCGGTTCAGAATCTCTCGGTAGGCGATAACGTGATCGTACCCTTTAACGTTGCCTGTGGTAAATGTGCCTTTTGTAAGCAGGGGCTATTCGGCAACTGCCACGAATCCAACCCCGAAGCCACCGCAGTAGGCGGCATTTTTGGATACTCCCACACCGCCGGCGGCTACGACGGCGGACAGGCCGAGTTTGTACGGGTTCCTTATGCCGATGTAGGCCCGACAATCATTCCCGACTGGATGGACCACGACGATGCCGTACTGCTCACCGATGTCGTACCCACTGGCTATCAGGCAGCCGAGATGGGCGGTATAAAAAAAGGCGATACTGTGGTCGTATTCGGAGCTGGCCCGGTGGGTATTATGGCCGCTAAATCGGCCTGGCTGTTTGGTGCGGGACGGGTTATTGTGATCGACCACCTCGAATATCGGCTCGACTTTGTCAAGAAGTACGCGCAGTGCGAAGCCTACAACTTTCGGTCAATGGAAGATCCGGTTCTGTTCATCAAAAAAACCACCGACTGGTTTGGGGCTGATGTTTGTATCGATGCCGTGGGTGGCGATGCAGCCGGTAGCGCCCTGCAGACCATTACGGGCCGAAAACTGATGATTCAGGCGGGTTCCGCGACCGCACTTCACTGGGCTATAAACTCGGTCAAGAAGGGCGGCATTGTCTCCATTGTAGGTGTTTATGGTCCTACGGATAACCTCGTCCCCATAGGTAACGTCGTTAACAAAGGCATTACCATCCGGGCCAATCAGGCTTCCGTCAAGCGGCTATTGCCCCGGCTCATCGACCATATCCAGGCGGGTCGGCTGAATCCGAAAGAGATTATAACGCACCGCGTTCCATTGGAAGAAGTATCGGATGCTTATCACATCTTTTCGGCCAAACTCGACAACTGCATCAAGCCCATTCTTATCCCCCCATCCGCCAGACAATAACAACGCGCATTATGGAACCAACAGCAACCGATTACTCGCATATTAACGGCTGGGGAATAGATGCCGATCCCAACAATGAGCCGACATACCCGCTTAAGAACTACACCGGCGACGACCACCAGCGGCTAAATTGGGAAAGGCCCCCGCAACAAGTTCAAACGGTAGAAATTCTTCACTCTAACGAACGTCCGAACCTGACGGCGGTTTTTGGTACCTCTTCGCCCCCATCGGGTCTGAGTGGCGTCATTCGCCGGTTTGCGTTCAGGTTCAGTGAATCAGAATACGGCCACTGGCTTCCGCTGTTACTGGCCGACCGCGTCAATGTGGTAGAAGGTATTGTGGATGATTTAGCCCACGGGCATATTCCGAATATTTTTGCTGAAAAAGGCTGGAAAGCCGACTGGAAGCACAACCGCGCCGGACTGGTACAGAATGTAGTGATTGGTGTAGCCGCTACCGCTCTTGTCTTTGCGTTCATCAATCGCAACAAGAAAGAAACGGCTTTCACAAGGCTGAAAAAGACGATTTCAAATTAACACCATTCAGTAGCTGGCAGATTACCCATGCTATCAATCCACTTATGAAACTTAAACCAGCCATCGATCAGCTTCAGCACGAGACAAAAGCGGTTCAGGGTGATGCCAGTAAGGACAAGACTTATTCCAGTCAGAATACCTTTCCTGACGAAGCTGCCGCCCGGGAAGCCTTTGCCCGGTCGGTGGAGAAGTTGCTGAATGTGAATGGCTGGTCGGGGCTATCCGCTTTCACCGCCGACTTTTCGTTGTATGACTCCACCGGCAGGGAGAAGCCTAACGGGCCGGTACAGCAGGGCGACTTTATTCAAATCCTGTTGCCTGGCCCTATGCCCGAAAACTGGGTACATGTTACGGAGGTAGCCTCCAGCGCAAGGTGTGTGCAGTTCACGGTCCAGCCAAGCCATGACCCCGGCAGCAGCCATCCGGAACAAACGGAGCACTTCTTTAGCGAACAGGCGCGTAGCACATTTCGGGTCGAATTGCTGGGCAATACGGTTCGCGCTGCCGAAATTGGGAAGGACGAAAGCATTAACAACCAGCAGCCCGAGGCCGGTAGTATTGGCCGCGCCCTGGTAAACACCGTCATTGCCGAAGGAGGCTGGCTCTTTTATCAAAAGTTACAGTGGCAACTCCTGACCGATTACCTGGTGCATTTATAATACCAATCGTCAATGGTACAACAGAAAGGGTTTATTAACCATAATGACACCATGTGTCCGGAGGTTGATGAACCCTTTTTGTTTGATGCCTGCTAACTGGCTGATCACTTTATTTGTTTGACTTTATTTGAGCCGTTTCCTCAGCTTACACAATTTTTTCGGTACACTTGGTGCCTTTGTTAGTTAAGTGTGTGTATAACCTATTCATCTTTATACTAAAGCCATAAGATGAGAGCATAACTCTTAATTTTCTGTTTGGCATGGCTCACCATTCGTTTGATTATTCACACACGCTCGACGAAATAGCTGCGTTTTTGTTTAACCGGCGGGAAACACTGTTAAATAACTGGCGTACAGCTTGCGAGGCAGACCCCTCTCTCAAGAAAATATCAGCACTTAGTCGTGAAGAGTTCAACAATATTGTCCCTATTATTCTTGATAGCTTAGAGCAACAGTTACTGGGGAAAAAGTTAGAGGTAAATCCGGCCATAGCAGCACAGTCTCATGGCTTGCAGCGCTGGCAAAAGTCGCTCGACTTGCCGGATTTATTAACCGAGTTGAGTCATTTATCCGTCATTATATTTGATGAATTAAAGCTCTTTCGTCAACTGTTTCCACAATCGGAACCGGATGCTATTTTACAGGTGCAGCAAAAAGTTCTGGTGTTCATGCACGAAACTATGCTGGGCAGTATCACCAAGCACGATGAACTTCAGCGGCTGGAAGCAGCCAACCGGGCCGCCAGCCTGGAACAGGCCCTGCAGGAGATGGAAGACCTCTCCCGGCAGCGGGGCGATTTTTTGCGAACATCGTCGCACGATTTGCGAAGCGGCCTGAGCCTGAGTATGGGGGCTGCCCATTTTTTACAGATGGACGACCTAAGCCCCGAAGAAAGGCAGCAGTACGCTGACATGTTGACGCGTAACCTTACGAACGTTCAGTCACTGCTTACGGGCCTGATGGACCTGGCCCGACTGGAGGCTGGTCATGAACCCGTACAACTACAGGAGTTTGATGCCGCTCACCTGTTAACCGATTTGGTAACGGGTGTTCAGCCCATCGCTGCCGAGCGAAGCCTTATCCTGCGTGCCGATGGTCCGGCTTCCATGGTGGTAAAAACAGACCGGCTCAAGCTATACCGCATTGCGCAGAATTTACTGACGAATGCGCTGAAATATACCCCTTCTCTTCCAGACCGCCCCGGCCTGATATCCATATCCTGGTCGGCGGAGAACGATTGGCGATGGGGCTTCAGCGTTCAGGATTCAGGGCCGGGCTTACCGGCGGGTTTGCTGGAAGTATTTCATAAGCAACTCAAGCCCATTGTTGAGGAAACCAGCACACTAGCGCCGGATGCGGCTCAACCCGCAGCAGCCTTGCCAAACGACGAACACCGAGTACCAGACGATCCCTTAACGGAAACGCCACCCGGCGCATTGACGGACAAAGGAGAAGGCATTGGCTTACAGATTGTCAAGCGGCTTTGTGAATCAATAGGCGCTAGTCTGGAAATTGAATCGACGCCGGGTCGGGGAACGCTCTTCCGTGTTCGTATGCTTATGCAGCCTTCCTCCTGAATTGAATTCACCGTTCTTATCTACCTATACCCAAGCTATCTGTCAGGTAACATCTATTCAGAATTTAGCGTCACACAATTATGTTACTTTTTATAAATGGAATCTATGAAGGCGTTGAATGTGCTCATGTAGGGTACTGGGTCGACGACTATGAATTGGCTTTTGAGTTATTGACGCAGCTCGTTACTGATAACTGGATCTTGCAGGAAGCTACCATTGTGGACGGTCAGGATCGGCTTGATGTTCCGATAAAAGCCATCGACGGTGAGCCTATTCAGGCTCATATCCGCATGTTGCAACGTCAGTGGGAGCTGATTCTGAACAACAGCGGCAACAACGACCAAACTAACTCATCAATCGCGCTCAGGCAGCAACAATTTATAAGCTGGCACCTTCATCTGGATGCCTACTATGACGATATGCTGCTTCACCTGGAGAAGATGATTGTGTCGCTGGAAAAAAGAAAGTCGTTGATGTTGATCAGCCAGTCGAACGAGTCATTACGTCTGCTCATGAATGATCAGTATGATTCCCTTCTTAAGAGCAATAAGCGTATGTACAGAAAGACCAAATTAAATCGCCAGAAGAACATGATTCGCTTACAGCAGATTAATAATGATCCGTCTGTACGATAACAAGAGTAGCTATCAGGATGTAAATAGCGTTAGAAGTTTCTAACTTACTTGACAAACCAATTATACTCTACAACTAGCCAGACGAGATGCATATCTGATTCGACCAAAACCAAACGGATACTGCATGTTGATATACATGAATACAAAGGCTGCGATTTCTCCCATAAATTCATAGTTTGCCCATCCACGCCAACCCTGACTTTATGGCTTGATGAGGGTCGACAGCAGAAATTTCTATGGATACATGGTCCAACCGAACGGCAACTTTACAAGGATTGGAGGAGTGATACCAGCGTGGTAGTAACAATATTAACGGGAACCCTCTAACCCGAGGGCAATCAATTGGTACGGCGAGTTGGAATTTTAGCCAGTTCAAACCAGTAAAGTCGTATCTGTTCGGCCAGATGAACTAGTTCCTGGTGGTTGTGCGGTTTAGTAATAAACGTATTGGCGCCCAACTGGTAAGCTTTGTTTATGTCTGCTTCGTTAGACGACGTCGTTAAAATAACAATGGGAACGTGGCGATAAAAAACCGATTGCTTTAAATGATAGAGTACTTCAAACCCATTAATAACGGGCATGTTCAAATCCAGCAAAATCAAGTCCGGTAAGAACGCGGGGCTTTCGATACCTTCCAGAACATCCGTTCCATCGGCAGCAAATTGAACGATATAACGGCCTGAATCTTTCTCAAAAGCCATTTTAACGAGAAATTGGTCATCGTAGTCATCATCAACGACCAGAACATTGTAGGTTGTTTTCATATAAGAGGCAGTAACGGTAGGGTCATAAACTGAGTGAGACTTGTAATATACAAGGAATGGATCGACTTCCGGAGAGTATATACGCAACGGATAAAATTCCACAACAAAACACCGTACTCTTTTGCTATGGCAAGAAGAGTACGGTGTTTTATTGTGGAGTGATTGTTTAGATCACCATCCTTCAGGGTTTTCCTGAAGGGTAGCGTTGGATGATAAGCGCACTGGGTATAAACAGGACAACTAGTTTGACGTCCCTTGCAAAGCCAATTCGGCTTCCGCAATTGCCCGCCGAATTTGCCGATTTAAATAGATGCGTTGGTCATCCAGGAAAAAGGCGAGATCACCCTCAAATTCAGTAGTAAAGAATACGCCGTTAGCGAAATAGCCCGTTCCTCGATTGAAGTACCAATTGAAACGGGGATTAGTAGCGTACACCTGTGGATTCACGCTGATGTTTGGTAAACCTGCACGCAGCCAGCTCACCAGCGAGGTAATATCCTGAATTTTACCGTGAACACCCACACCTTCGTAAAAGTCGATTCGCTTGCCTTCATGCTGCGCTCGTAGCAGTATGTAATCTACCAGAATGATTAATTCAGCAAATTTCGGTTGCCATGGATTTACTCCATCCGCATCGTGTTTGAACTCGGGCGAATCCAGCAATTGATGAATCCGGCTAAAGCGTTGTTCAACTTGATTATCAGAGTATAACATATCAATATTGTTAAAAATAATGAACTGGCGTCGAGCTTTATTTACCCTTTGTGGCGGCCTTACCCGAGGGTGGCACAAGTCCAGTGGTAATGGCCGCTTCGCGCTGAGCGTACTTAGGTAATTTAACTGCACCTTGTTTCTTAGGCGCTTTGGTCGCTACTTTTTTAATATCTTTCTGATGGTTGGCCATAATTGAATCTGTTTACTAGTCGGTGATCAATAGAAGTAGACACAGAGAGGTGCTCCGGTAAGAGCTAACCTCAACCCACAAGGGTACACATTGCCCATCAGTCAATTATCAGTGAGGTCCAACTAAGTAGTATCAGGTAAGGCAGGGATTCCTGATTCGCGGAGAAGGAAGTTATTCCATAAATAGCCCAACAACTTCATCACTACTAGTTGATGGATCGATCGGCTTAACGCTGTTACATATGTTTGTTGATAAGTGAACACTACCAGAGAGAAAACGATTTAAAATAAGTGAATTACTTTCTCCCGGCAGGCCATCAATTCCCTTTCGGCATACAACCACGCCTATACCGATGAACGTATGCTAACACAATACCGTTGTTAACCATAAATGGCTTCACGGCATAACTAAATGAATTTCAAGCAAATCTATCAACTCGAACAGGGCCAGCAGGTTCAGCACCAGGTATATGGACCCTGCACAGTAGACGGTGTTATACGCAGTTATGGCCCTCTTTTACTGCCAAACACCATTGCCGGACGGACGCTGCTCAGTCAGGCATCCAGAACGCCCGTGGGTACTCCTGTTGTTGAAACAGACTTTCATCTACTAACCAGCTTAAGCGCACCTGCGCTGGCCCAAAAGCCGGATAATCCCAGTCCGCTAACGGGAACGATACCCCGCTATTGACCATAAACCTGAAGAAATATTCTACAGCGTCTATAGTTCATCCTTATTTTGGTACTACCCATTTATGGCATTTTTTAATTTGTTAACCAGTGATATTGCCATTGACCTGGGCACGGCCAATACCCTGATTATTTTGAACGATGAGATAGTGGTCGATGAACCATCCATCATTGCAATAGATAAAGTTAGCGGCAAGGTTCTGGCCATTGGGCATAAAGCCATGCAAATGCACGGCAAGACCAATGACAGCATCAAAACCATTCGTCCGTTGAAAGACGGGGTGATTGCCGACTTCACCGCTGCCGAGTTGATGATTCGGGGACTGGTGAAACTGCTCAAACCAGGCAACCGGCTTTTCTTACCGTCGCATCGGATGGTGGTGAGCATTCCATCGGGTATCACGGAAGTCGAAAAACGGGCCGTGAAGGACTCCTGCGAACATGCCGGGGCCAAGGAGGTCTATATGGTATATGAACCCATTGCGGCTGCCATTGGCATCGGTATCGACATTACGCAACCTAATGGAACCATGATCGTCGACATTGGTGGAGGCACAACCGAGATTGCGGTCATTGCTCTGTCGGGAATTATCTGCGAACAATCCATCCGGATTGCGGGGGATGTTTTCACCCGCGATATTGTCGATTACATGCGTCGGGAACACAATCTGCTCATTGGCGAGCGGTCGGCCGAGCAGATTAAAATGTCGGTAGGCTCTGCCCTTTCCGAACTAGCGAACCCACCGGCGGATTACGAGATTCGGGGACGCGATTTGATGACGGGTATTCCCAAAGAGATTAAAGTAACGTACAGTGAAATTGCGTACTGCCTCGACAAATCCATTGCTAAGATTGAAGAAGCGACCCTGAAAGCGCTGGAAATGGCCCCCCCCGAGGTATCGGCCGACATTTACACCAATGGCATTCATCTGACCGGCGGTGGGGCTATGCTGCACGGCCTCGACCAACGTTTACGGGCCAAGACCAAGCTTCCGATTCACATCGCCGACGATCCCCTCAAAGCGGTCGTAAAAGGAACGGGGGTAATCATCAAGAACCTGGAAATGTACCAGTCCATCCTTATTCGTTAAGGTTGGTTGGGCATGAACATCGTACTGTGGTTTACAGGATTGACGGAGTCGGACTGCGTTGATCAGGTAATGTTCCGGCCACTAATGCCGTCTGTAAAAGTTGCCAGGCTTCCCGAAAAGATGCGGATTTGGGTTTACGTTGCCGCTTATCGGCTTCTACAAGGTGAATTTCGGAGCCATACCCAATAAAATCAGCAACGGGCATTATGTAAAAGACGTGCAACGTATCAAGATAAATAATCGCAAAATCGAAGTCGGTCAGGCAGTAATTTTCCCGCACCATCGCACGTCTATTCGTTTTGGTGCGTCGATTATCAACGACATAGTTTCCTCGGCTATCATCAAACCAGGCACTTTTAACCTGGATTTTCAATAAACACCCATCTATATCAAACACTAAATCATAAGGTAGCCTGTCGCCAACGGGTTTGCAAACACCCCAGCCCAAGCGCAGAGCCTGTAAAATGACAGCTTGCTCAGCAATGTCTCCTTTTTGCTTCGTTATCATAGTTGAAAACTAACAAAAAAGGCTTAAACGCAAAAAAGCCACTGAATTTCAGTGGCTTTTACTTAGTAGCGGGAGCTGGACTCGAACCAGCGACCTTTGGGTTATGCTTACTACTACAACTTTCGTTGCTCCTGCGTTGGCAGAATTTGTAGTCTGGACTGTCTCTTCGCCCTCGCCATGATGCGTTAGGGTGCCTACCATTCAGTCTCTACACCTTCCCGAAGTTTCCTTCGGGCTTGGCTCGGGATTACCGCACTACCGGCTTCCCCGAATTTGGCAAGTTAACATACCGGCGTTTCCCCCGGTACCGCCCATCAAGTCAATCATTTGAATCTTTCAATTCGCTAATTAGAAACGTGCTTCCTAATTAAACTAATGTTGACATTGCCATTACCGTCTTACCGGTAAACTTGAGCCCAACGAGCTACCAACTGCTCCATCCCGCGCTGTTGGGACTGCAAATGTACGACGACTTTCTAGAAATACAATTATCTTTGTAAAAAAAGTTTTAACCCCTGTCGAAACGTTTTCTGCCGGGAGAGAGTTGTTGTCTAAAGCCGCTGGTAATCAGCCAGCGGGATCACCTACGAATGAATACGGAAACTATAGAAAATTTCCCGGCCGATCATAAGGCTGGGTTCGTCAGTATCGTTGGAAAGCCAAACGTCGGCAAATCCACCCTGATGAATCAACTCGTCGGCGAGCGGTTATCCATTATTACCGCTAAAGCGCAGACCACCCGCCACCGCATTATGGGTATCCTTAACGGAACCCACGAGGGCACAGAATTCCAGCTCGTTTACTCCGATACCCCCGGCATTATCAAGCCGCTCTACAAGCTTCATGAGTCCATGATGAGCTTCGTGCGTGGTTCTATTGAAGATGCCGACGTGGTGCTGTTCGTAACCGACATTTTTGAGCAGCACGACGAAAACGATGTGATCGAGCGATTACAAAAATCCGAAGTGCCGGTTCTCTTGCTGATCAATAAGGTAGATCAGGCCACGCAAGACCAGGTAATCGAGAAAATTGCATACTGGGAAGAACGATTTAAGGCTACGGAAATAATCCCTATTTCGGCCCTTAACGATTTCAACGTCGATCGCGTTTTTGAAGGCATAATCAGCCGCCTACCGCAACACCCACCCTATTTTCCTAAGAGTGAACTGACCGACAAACCCGAGCGTTTCTTTGCGTCGGAAATAATTCGGGAAAAAATCTTTCTGAATTACAAGAAAGAAGTTCCCTACAGCAGCGAAGTGGTAGTAACAGGCTTCAAAGAGAAAGACGACATCATCGTCATTCAGGCTGAGATTTTGGTGGAGCGGGCCACTCAACGGGCGATCCTGCTCGGCGAAGGCGGTAGAATGATTAAGAAAACGGGTATCATGGCTCGTGAAGAACTCGAACGTTTCTTCGGCAAGAAAGTATATCTGGAACAGTTCGTTAAAGTAGAACCCGACTGGCGGCAAAAAGAGCGCATGCTCAAGCGGCTCGGATATGATGAATAAGTATGTAGGAGTTAGGAGCGAGTAGTGAGGAGCCATCCGGCGGCACAGCGTGCGTCAGCCCTCCTCACTTCCCATTCCTAACTCCTCGCTCCTTAAATAAGTAGAAGCCAGAAGCGCGAAGTAAGGAAATGCCCATTGGCATAACTTGCGTCAGCAACTCCTCACTCCTCGCTCCTCACTCCTCACTCCTTCTAAAAAAATGGCAAACATAGTTGCAATCGTTGGCCGCCCAAATGTGGGCAAGTCCACGCTGTTTAACCGCTTGACGGAACAGCGCCAGGCCATCATGGATAATGAAAGTGGTGTTACACGCGACCGCCATTACGGCACCGCCGAGTGGAACGATAAATATTTTACCGTCATCGACACGGGTGGTTATGTAGTGGGTTCGGAGGATGTATTCGAAGAGTCTATTCGTGAGCAGGTCGAAATGGCTATTCAGGAGTCAACCCTGCTGCTGTTCGTCGTTGACACTCAAACGGGCATTACCGGGCTGGACCAGGACTTCGCCGACGTACTCCGCCGGTCGAAAAAGCCGGTTTATGTGGTGGCGAACAAAGCTGAAACGGCCGAACGGGCGCACACAGCCGCCGAATTCTACGCACTTGGTCTGGGCGACCCTTACCCGATCTCGTCGCAGACGGGTACCGGTACCGGCGATCTGCTGGACGAAGTGGTGAAGCACTTCCAGACACCGGGTATCGAAGATCCCGACGCGGGTATTCCCCGAATCGCTATTCTGGGACGGCCGAACGTAGGTAAATCATCGTTCCTGAATGTCCTCACGGGCCAGGAGCGTAGCATTGTTACGGACATTGCCGGTACCACCCGCGATGCCATCAACACGCGCTATAAAGCTTACGGGAAAGATTTTATCCTGACCGATACAGCGGGTATCCGGCGCAAAGCCCGGGTCGACTCCAACATTGAGTTTTACTCGGTGCTGCGTTCGATCAAGGCGATGGAGGACTCCGACGTTTGTATTATCATGCTGGACGCTACCCGCGGGCTGGAAGCGCAGGACCTGAATATTATTGGTCAGGCCATCAAAGCCAAAAAAGGCGTGGTGATCATGGTGAATAAGTGGGACGCCGTTGAGAAAGACCACCGCACGGCTGATGTGTTGCGCAAAGAGATGATTCAGCGGATGATGCCCATTGACTATGTACCCATCATTTTCGCGTCGGTTCACGAAAAACAACGCATCTTCCAGGTTATGGAGAAGGCGATGGAAGTCTATGAAAACAAGACCAAGAAAATTGCAACGTCGAAACTAAACGAAGCGATGCAGGCAGAAATTGAAAAGTACCCGCCACCATCACTTAAAGGGAAATTCGTGAAGATAAAATACATGGTTCAGGTGCCAACACCATCGCCTACGTTTATCTTCTTCTGTAACCTGCCCCAGTATGTTCAGGAGTCGTACCAGCGCTTTCTGGAAAACCGGCTCCGTGACCACTTCGACTTTACGGGCGTTCCCATTACAGTGTTTTTCAGACAGAAATAAGTTTTATTACACTATCTGAACAGGGTCAGGGATTTTAACTAATTCCTGACCTTTTTTTGCACAATTAACAACTTTTTGCCAGTTGTGGTAATGGAGGTAGTACCTTAATTATTACCATGCTGAGTCTAAATTCGCAATTGTATTGATAACAATTATATTGCACGAAGTGGGCAGTATTGAACAGCTGGTACATACCCTTTCTATACTGGCAGACACTGTTTAATTACCTGACATGGTAAGATACAATTTGCCAATAATTATAAGATTAGGTATTATTGCTCAAAATATAACGTTCATTTCTTACCAAAAAGTTACCAAGCGGGAAAATCAACAAATGGTCATCTTATGATAGGATTTTAAAAACAACCATTAAATAAATTCCTGCTCACTTTCAGAGCGTTAGTGATTAATATGCAACACCTTTCATTACTATACCTTATAGACTAAAGACTTTTTTATGGCAACTGATAAACTAGTTGATGACGAGAAGCGGATTGATAAAGCTGCTTATGTTCTTAAAGCAGTAGCGCATCCCCTGCGTATTAGAATCATTCAAATGTTGAACGATAACAAAGAATTGAATGTGTCGGCGATTTACAAAAATCTTAATGCCGAACAATCTCTTATCTCTCACCATCTGATCAACATGCGCGACAAAGGGATACTGGATATTCGACGTAGTGGAAAAAATATCTATTACTTTCTGGTCGATACCGCCGTAGCCGATGTGATTGAATGCATTTACAAGAGCAAGATTCTGAATTAGTTCGGCACTCTTTGACAACACAAAGCGCCCTAACATCAGACTAGTAGTCTGTATTAGGGCGCTTTCTCTATCTTCAGTGTTTTTTTATCCAAAAAGCTCACCAGCTTTATAAGGAGGAACAATGCCCAGATGGATATAGGCCCGCTCGGTAGCTTCCCGTCCACGAGACGTTCGCTTCAAAAAACCCTCCTGAATAAGGAAAGGCTCGTACACCTCTTCAATGGTTTCTGACTCCTCACCACAGGCCGTTGCAATCGTCGATAAACCAACCGGACCACCCTTAAATTTTTCGATAATCGTCATCAAAATCCGGTTATCCATCTCGTCTAATCCGTTCTGATCGACTTCGAGAGCACTTAACGCAATCTCGGCGATATCGACGTTAATATAACCGTTACCCTTAACCTGGGCAAAATCCCGGGTTCGGCGCAACAGGTTATTGGCAATACGTGGTGTACCCCGGCTCCGGCGGGCAATCTCATACGCGCCGGTTTCGTCAATGGGTGTTCCCAAAATAGCCGCCGATCGCTGCACAATCGTTGTGAGCAGTTGGGCGTCGTAGTACTCCAGTCGGGAGCTAATGCCAAATCGTGCCCGCAAGGGAGCCGTCAGCATACCCGCACGGGTCGTAGCGCCAATGAGCGTAAACGGATTCAGTTTGATCTGTACCGTTCGGGCATTAGGACCGGAGTCCAGCATAATATCAATCTTGTAATCCTCCATTGCCGAATACAGATACTCTTCCACAATGGGGTTAAGCCGGTGTATTTCGTCAATGAACAGAACATCATTAGGCTGTAGGTTCGTGAGCAGCCCCGCCAGGTCGCTGGGTTTATCGAGTACCGGGCCAGAGGTCATCTTAATACCCGCATTCAGCTCATTAGCGATGATGTGCGAGAGCGTTGTCTTACCTAATCCCGGAGGTCCGTGAAGCAGTACATGGTCCAGGGCTTCCCCTCGCTGCATGGCAGCTTTAACAAAGACCTCCAGATTTTCAAGCGCTTTGGCCTGACCGGTAAAGTCTTCGAACGAAAGGGGCCGAAGCGCCCGTTCAATTTCTTTATCGGTAGCGGTCATCCCGTCGGCTGAACCTTTCAAAAAGTCGTTTCGCATGGTTTTGATTGGGACAAACCCTATTCAGTAATTGCCCTGAAACGGGCAGATTTTGCCGGGTCGTTTACCTCAAATTTACGAAAAAACAGCCGAATTTACTAGCGTATCAGGAGGACGGAGCCGCGCTTTACAGCCCTATCCCGTTCCGGGAAAAACTCACTTTTATAGGTAACAACATACGGGTAAATCATGGATGGATAAGTGCTCCCTTTGTACGTTCCATCCCATTTTTGCTCGGGGTTATTGCTGGAAAAGATGACTTCGCCCCAGCGATTGTAGATCCGGAATTCGTAATCGGTGATGTAGGCAGTAAACACTTGAAGCAGGTCGTTCGTGCCATCGCTGTTTGGGGTAAACGCATCCGGCACATTAACGCGCGGCTCACATAGGTTCAGGACTTTGGCAACCGCCGTAGCTGTACAGCCCAGGGGATCGGTAACTCGAATGGGATAGTCGCCCGCACGCTGAACCGTTATGGTTTTGGTCGTATCGTTACGGCTTACCCACAAGTACGACAAGCCAGTTGCTCCATTGGCCGAGAGAGTAGTCGTACCTTGGTCGCCCTCACAAAGAGCCGCTTTCTGGGTGTATGAAAACGCTGGCGGTGGTCGGTCGCCCACGCGAATACTACTCCGGCCAACGCAGCCGTTTAACGTGTTTCGCAGGACGAGACTATAGGAACCCGGCTGCGCCACAGAAATAGTTGGCGTGGTGGCCCCCGTACTCCATTGATACACATTGCCAGGTATGTCGCCGATAAGGGGAACAAGCGCCACGGCAACACCATTACATTTGAGAGTGTCGGGCCCCAATCGGGCAAAGCCTGTACTATCCAGTCCTACCTTTATGCTGTCTTCAAGTGCTTTGCATCCGTTAATGTCTACCACTTGAACGGTATATAATCCTGGTGCGGCTTCGCCAAATACAGCCGTTGTGGATACAACTTTGTTCGTTGCGTCCAGCCAGGCATACGTAGCCGGGGTTCCGCCCGTTACCGTCAGAGTAATGGTACCGCTATTCGGTACGGCACAGAGCGCATCTCTTACTCTGGGCGTGAGTTGTAACTGGTTGGCTGGTGATTTTAACACGAAGGCTGTATCTACTTTACACTCATGCAGCGTATCGGTCACATTCACCTTGTAGCCACCCTCGGCCAGATTCGCCTGTTGGTTTGAACTATCCCTTAGCGTTGCTCCATCTACACCCGTCCAGACGTACTGGTAATTACCCGCCGGAGTGGGTGTTAGAACGATAGAACCATCGGTCGAGGTACACGCGGTTGGGCCGCTCAGAGCCGCCTGTACCCTGATTTTGGGCAACTCCGTAACCCGAATCGTGTCCGAATTGACGCAGGTTGTTCCATTAACAGTCGATTGTGCCGTTACAGAATATACGCCGGATGTACTCACCGAAATTGTCTGCGTATTTGCGCCGTTGCTCCACTGAAACTGTGTCCAGGTTCTCTGTGGCACAGTTACATCAACTTTCGATCGATAACAGAAAAGCGTATCTGGTCCCAGGTCGAGAGAGGGTACCGGTTTTACCTGTACCTCAATGGTATCGCTTTTGAAGCACTCGCCATTAGCGGCTAACCCAACGGCAAAGTAATAGCCTGGCCTGGTGAGTGTGAGGGTCCGTTGCCTACTTACAACGGCCCCGTTAACCACCCAGACATATACTTTGGCTTGTACTTTTATGTCGAGTGTAATGCCCTGCTTATTACAAATGGCCGTATCGGCACCCAGCTTTATATCGGGCGGGGTTTCCAGGATGGTTAGTGCATAGGTACTGTCAAATGTCTGGCAAATGTTGCCCGCGCTTGTTCGTGTAATAATTGACAGCGCCACCGTATACGAACCCGGCCTTGTATAGGTATGTGTAATTGGCTGCGTTGATGTCGTTGACGTTGGTCGACTTCCATCGCCAAAATTCAGGGTGTAAGTTTCTTTCAGCTTCGGGCAGTTCGGACTGACCTGGAATACGGTTGGCTGATTAGCACAGGTATCTGAATAGGTTAATCCGGGTCCGCTGGACTGGTCGTTGAAATTCGCCACCAGGTTCGGCAAACCCAACTGGCTGGTTTGCCCGCCCAGCGATTGCCCGGAGGGGTTAAATATCAGACTATCGAGCAGACCGCCATTGGGGTTTTCAATAGTTCCCAGGGAGGTACTGCCTTTTATGGCAACGTAAATTCGGCCGTCGGGTCCAATCTGAAGCGAACCGTACTGCCGGGTGGTACTGCTGTCGACAACTGTTTTTGAGCGAGTCAACAGAGAATCCCGTTGATTTAAGTCATATTTCAGAATATAGGAAGACCCCTTCTGGCTGCCGTCGGCGTTTGTATCGGCCAGCATGCTCACGTACAGGCTTTTACCGTCGGGCGAAAACTCAACCCCGTAAGCTTTCGGTGGTGCCGGTCCTATATCAATCGTCCGGTCAAATTTCAATACGCCCGTCGAGTCATTAAAGGTATACAGGTCAATAGAGTTTTTGGGGGGGCCAGGAATAACGACCGCCATGGGGCGATTACCCTGGTTACCACCGGTAGTATCGGCAGGGCCAATTTTAATGTATCCTTCGGCATTGGCCAGGGAGTCGATTACCTGACCACCCGTATACGTTATAGGATCAACGTTATCGCCACGGGTCAAATGGCGAACCTCGAACTGATTGGTTCCGTACTTCCGGGTAATGACCCAGTAAGTAGAATCGCGTGTATTCGCCACCGATGCCGACTGCTCAGTACTCTGACCGGAAAGCGGAATGTTTTTTTCAACAATAGCTCCTTTCCCTCCGTTCTGACGCATGTCTACCACGCTATACGTCAGGGTCTTCTGGCCCCTGATCTCAGAAGTCGTGTAGACGTAGTAGAGGTATTCGCAACCCCGGCAGGTTGGTTTTGGTACGATCAATGCCGACTGGGTCGAGTTTTTATTCCCTCCTAACGGCACCTGCGTAGCCAGCGTATCGCCCGGCACCAGGGACTTCATGGGTTTACCATCTTTGTCGTAAATAGTAATCCCGTCAGAGTAGAACAATAAGATCCCCTTTGTATTGGCAATGGACGATGAACCCTCGATGGTGTTCAGCTTACCATCCGTAATGGGTTGAGGAGAGCCCCCGCCACTGAAGTCCAGACCGGCGTTCTGCCCGAAATACCACTTTACCCCCTGCGATTCTTTCTTTTCTCCGCACACATCGACATTGATCCGATCCTGATAGGAGCACCCCAGCGAGTTGATTACCTCTACAGAGTAACAGCCCGAGCTGTCAATCTGAATACTCTGGGTGGTATCTCCTTTAGGATACCATATAAACCGAAGTCCCGATTGTGGAGGTCCTCCCGCATACGGGTCCAGGGTGATAACCTCGCCTTTACAAATAGTGGTATCCGTTCGCCAGTTCACGAAAGACTGGGGGCGGTTACCAATTGTAATATCCCTCGTTGACGTAACAGATACGCCGTTAACCGTTCGAGTCAACCTTACGGTATACCTACCGGCTTGCTGATACACGTGCTTAGCAACGGAATCCCGCTGTTTTGTGATCGTAGTGCCGTCTCCAAAATCCCAGACACGCGTTGTCACACCCGTCAGTATACTATCTGTGAACGTTGCAGAATCCGCACTACACTCCACATCAGGTACACAAAATTTACCACTGACTTTAAAGCCTGTGCCCGACTGCCCCAGAGCCACAGAGAGCCCCGCCAGCAGAAACAGCACGGCCCAAAGCCCAACTACCCGAATATGCTTATTAAAGATTGACATGAAAAACGTTGAATGAAGTCCGCCCACGCAAATTCGATACTCAACATAACAACAACAGGGGCATTACGTTAGTATAAACGACATTGTCCCGTTAAAATTTTATCCGACAGTAGCCACAAAAGCGCCTAAAATCCAACTAATTTTAGAGGTTGTTGTGCTGATAAATACTTGGTTTACGTTACAAACGTTGCAACACTATTATTGGCCCAGTCTTTGCCTTGCTCTAGCCATATGTTTAACAGATTTATACTAACAGTTTTGGTGCTGACCCTGAGCCGCCCTGTATTTGCTCAGGACCCCCAGTTCACTCAATTTTATGCGGCCCCACAGTATCTGAACCCGGCATTTGCAGGCTCGGCACTGGCACCACGCGTAACGGCGAACTACCGGAACCAATGGCCGGCTATTACGAATTACGTGACAACGATGGTTGGTGTGGATCACTTCATCGAAAAGTACAACAGCGGTGTTGGTTTAC
The DNA here is from genome assembly GCF_900230225.1 of Spirosoma fluviale. Lineage (GTDB taxonomy): Bacteria > Bacteroidota > Bacteroidia > Cytophagales > Spirosomataceae > Spirosoma > Spirosoma fluviale. The sequence goes on along the minus strand of NZ_OCNH01000006.1, from coordinate 346,513 downwards.
TAATTCAAAGCGATAATCAGGGACAGGGAAGGATTCAATCGACAGACATAGGGTTGCAATATGCCTACCAGTTTCAGGTAAGCGAATCGGCGTTTGTGCGTCTTGGGTTACAAGGCTCTTACGTGAACCGAAGTATCAACTATTTTGGTCTGACAACGGGCGATCAATTTACTGATCGGGGTTTCATTACGGGCAGTATCTCTGGTGACCCAACCTTACAGGGCGGATTACCCACTAAAAAATACGTGGATTTTTCGACTGGGGGCCTTTTTTACTCCGACTGGTTCTGGATTGGTGCAGCAGCTCATCATATCAACCGTCCCGAGCAGGGCTTCTTTGCCGGAGACCAGGATCGACTACCCATGAAAACAAGCATTCAGGCCGGATTACGCATTCCACTGGGCGGCTTCACGGGATTAGCAGACGAAGAGGATCGTGAAATCAGCTTTTCACCCGTTTTGATGTATAAGCATCAGGGCAAATACGATCAGCTAGACATAGGCGCTTACCTGACCTACTCCCCGCTAACTGTTGGTGCCTATTACCGGGGCATTCCCTTCAAGAAATACAACCAGACGTTGAATAACCACGATGCCGTTGCCGCATTGATTGGCTGGCGGATGGAAAAATTCTCTATTGGGTACAGTTACGACATTACGGTCTCCACGCTCGGCAACAGCGGTGGCTCACACGAGTTATCCCTCTCCTATGTGTTTGACAAACCGGAAGCACGACGGGGCGGAGTTAAACGGCGCAGCAAGAAGCTGCCCTGTCCGAAGTTTTAATAAGCTATTTATTAACGAGAGAGGGCCGATATTGACATCGGCCCTCTTTTATTTTTACCCTAGGCCAACTTCTTATACTTGATCCTAGTCGGTGTAGCCTCGGTGCCAAGTCGTTTGCGCCGGTTTTCTTCGTATTCCGAGAAGTTGCCTTCAAACCAGTAAACCTGTGAGTCGCCTTCGAAGGCCAGAATGTGCGTAGCGATCCGGTCCAGAAACCAGCGGTCGTGGCTGATGACTACGGCGCATCCGGCAAAGTTTTCTAATCCTTCTTCCAGCGCCCGTAGCGTGTTTACATCCAGATCGTTGGTGGGCTCATCCAGCAGCAGCAGGTTGGCACCTTCTTTAAGGATCATAGCCAGGTGAACGCGGTTCCGCTCCCCACCCGACAACATACCTATCTTCTTTTCCTGATCGGCTCCGGCAAAGTTGAACCGGCTCACGTACGCGCGGGCGTTCGATTGCTTACCCCCCATCATAATCCACTCACTCCCGCCCGAAATTGTCTCAAATACGGTTTTGTTCGGGTCAAGGCCGTCGTGCTCTTGGTCGACATAAGCGACTTTTACAGTATCACCTACATCAAACGTACCGGCATCGGGTTTTTCACGGCCTGTTATAAGCTTAAAAAGTGTCGTTTTACCAGCGCCGTTTGGTCCGATAATCCCTACAATGCCACCCTGTGGCAGTCGGAAACCCAGGTGTTCAAATAATAGCCGGTCGCCGAAGGCCTTGGCAACATCCTCCGCTTCGATCACTTTTGACCCCAGACGTGGTCCGGCCGGGATAAAGATTTCGAGCTTATCGTCGCGTTGTTTAGCATCTTCGTTCAGCAGTTTTTCGTAAGCACCCAAACGGGCTTTCGATTTCGCCTGCCGGGCTTTGGGAGCCATTTTTACCCACTCCAACTCGCGCTGAAGTGTCTTCTGCCGTTTCGACTCGGTCTTTTCTTCCTTAGCCAGGCGGTTTTGCTTCTGCTCCAGCCAGGATGAGTAATTTCCCTTCCAGGGGATACCCTCGCCCCGGTCGAGTTCGAGAATCCAGCCCGCTACGTTATCGAGAAAGTAACGATCGTGAGTTACGGCAATGACCGTTCCCGTGTATAGGCGTAGGTGTTCTTCGAGCCACAATACCGACTCCGCATCGAGGTGGTTGGTCGGTTCGTCGAGCAGCAGAACATCGGGTTGCTGAAGCAGCAGTCGGCAAAGAGCCACCCGCCGTTTTTCACCACCCGACAGGTTATCGATTACAGCCTCGGGGGGCGGACAGCGCAGGGCATCCATGGCCCGTTCCAGTTTCTGATCGAGTTCCCAGCCGTTGAAATGGTCAATTTTTTCCTGTACTTCACCCTGCCGGGCAATCAACTTATCGAAGTCGGCATCGGGGTCGCCGAAAGCTTCGTTAATCTCATCAAATTCTTTTAACAGATTAACTACTTCCTGAACGCCTTCTTCAACAATTTCGCGAACCGTACGGCCGGGTGTAAATTGGGGTTCCTGTTCCAGCATACCCACCGAGTAGCCGGGCGAGAAAACGACTTCGCCGGTGTAATTTTTATCAATACCGGCAATGATGCGTAATAAAGTAGATTTACCAGAACCGTTAAGCCCTAAAACACCAATTTTAGCACCATAAAAGAAGGAAAGGTATATGTTCTTTAGGATTTGTCGGTTAGGCGGAATATTTTTACTCACGCCTGCCATAGAGAAAATTATGGTTTCCTGGCTCATTAATTTCTGATAGATTTGCGGTTAGCATTAATCCTCAAATTTAACCCACAGCGCAGCCTTAACCAAGCACAGTAATGGAAAACGCTTCACTGGTAGATGAATACGGTTACGTCAAAGACGGAAAGGTATTTTTGAAAGGCTACCTGAATTACGAAGACCGCCAGATTGGCGAAGTCAAACGCACCGAGCAGGAAGCGCTCGATTATTTCAAGAATCGCTTCATCATCGCTGAAAACAAAGTCAGCCAGTTAGAAAAAGATATTGAAGAGGCCCAGAATAAAGGCTCTTATCTGACAAAACTGGTTCAGCTTCGCAAGAAGCTCCTTGGTTTCGACGCGCTGGGCGATTTCCCGCCCCTGCTCGAACGGCTGGATGAGCAGGAAAAGCTACTAGCTGATCTAATTACGGTCAATCAGCTGAAAAACCTTGAAATCAAACGAGCCCTGATTGCCGAAGCAGAAGCCCTGGCCGATAGCACAGACTGGCGTAATACGGCCGATGCCCTTCAGGAAATCAAGGTCAAATGGATTAAAACAGGGCCCGTCGACAAAACCGCCGAAGCGGAGGTAGAAGGCCGCTTTCAGGAGCTTCTGGATGGTTTCTTTACCCGCCGACGTGAGTTCTTCAATGAACAGAACAAGGTTATTCAGGAGCGGCTTGATAAGTACGATGAGCTGATTCGACTGGCATTCCGCGCTAACCGATTGGGCGATCTGGATGCGGCATTTCAGGAAGTACGCAAACTGAACAATGCTTGGAAACAGGTTGGTGAGGTGCCTATTAAGAAAAGCGGCAAACTCTACAAGCAGTTCAAGAAGGCGACGACCATGTTCTACGCCAAGTACAACGACGCGAAGGGCATTGTGATCGTACCGAAAATTGACCCGCGTATCGAGCAGCAGATGAAAATGGCCGACGAAGCCGAAAAGCTGTCGAAACAGTCGGATATTTTCGCGGCTGCGGAACGAGCCAAAGTGCTACTCAACAGCTGGAAAGAAATTCGGGTGCCGTTTAAGCTTCAGGATAAAGTTGTAAACGAACGCTTCCGGGCCGCCTGCGACAAGATTTTCGAGCTGAGCTACCTCGGCCGCGTACTTACGCGCAAATACCCGGCGTTTGAACTCAAAAGCCAGTCGGAGCAGATTCGGACAAAGATTAGGGAGATGGAATACCTCGTTAAACGCGAGAAAAACGACCTTCAGTTTGCCTTACAGGACGCTGATGGCCTCGACCCCAATAAGGACGAAGACAAACAAATTCTGAACAAGATCAATACCCAGAAGCGCAAAATCGCGATGAAAGAAACCATTCTCCGCGAGTTTCAGAAGCAACTGGAAACGGCTGGCTTTTAATTTACCCTTGTTCTAAACGAAACGTGCCCCGGTTTTAATCGGGGCACGTTTCGTTTAGGGGGTTTGTTCTATTGATATGGAAACGAACCTGATTAATTCTGATTTTACTGCCGACGAAACGGCCTTCAGAGCCGCGATTATCCCCGGCAAATTTGTGCGGCTTGAGTACCTCACCGACCTGAATGAGTTCATAAAAGCCGACGTAACCATCAAGCAAATTCTAAACGGGAACGGAATTGAATCGCTGGAACTAGCCACCGGTGACGTTGTACCGCTGGACCGTGTAGTAAGTGTTTCGGGTAATTTGTCGCCCCGCTATCCCGGCTATGGTAATTACTCCTGCGATTGTTAATTTGCCGGGGTTTCCTGCTTTAAACCCTTGTTTTTATGAAAGTTCGTCCGTCTGCTCTTATCTGGCGTCAGTTTGACGGCCAGACTCAAGTCTTGTTTATGCGCTACTCTTACGGCGGGCAGGATGTGTACGCCTTACCCGGCGGCAACCCCGATAGGGGCGAGATTCTGACGGAAACGGTCATCCGGGAAATCCAGGAAGAACTGCGTGTTTCGGTCGATCTGGGCGAGATGATTCTGGCGGGCGAAATGCTCCTGTCAGAGCGCAATGACGATGTGTTACATGTCGTGTTCGCAGCCCGCAACCTCAAAGGCGAACCCGTCCTGAACCCCGACGAAACTACCGCGCTCGACCTCGTCTGGTTGCCCGTTGCCGATCTGGATCAGTACAATCTCTATCCAAACATTGGGGCCCGGCTCCAACCCTGGTTTAGCAGCGCCACCTATCTGGGCTATGTCGGCCGGATTGAGCAGAAGTACTTCGAGTAGAGGTAGAAGCAGGCTCCAGCTGTTTATTTATAGCTAACCCACCAAACCACATGCTCATTCAAACCTTAAAAACCCTCTTCCGTCGTGATCTAAGCCGCTTACGAACGGAAGTAGACGCCTACAAAAGCGAAGAAACTATCTGGCAGATTGAACGCGGCATTGCCAACTCAGCGGGTAATCTCTGCCTGCATTTGATCGGTAATCTGAATACCTATGTAGGGGCCGAACTTGGTAAAACGGGCTATGTTCGTCATAGAGAGCTGGAATTTTCCCTAAAGGATATTCCCAGGGCCGAACTTCTGAAGAAAATAGACGAAACCATTCTCGTTGTCGATAATGCACTGAATACGGTTACCGATAGTCAACTGGAGGAAGAATATCCGTTGCTGGTCTTTGACGAAAAGACATCGACGGGGTATTTTCTGGTGCATCTGGAAACCCACCTCGGCTATCATTTAGGCCAGATCAACTACCATCGTCGATTGCTGGATAGCTGACCAAACGTTAGCTGCTCCCTTTGCTTTTTACAGATTTCGCCTTATTCGCTAAACTTCCGACGATCATGGCCACGGTACTCGCTAATAATCCCCAAAGCATCGGCGAGTATTCCGTATCCAGCCACAGACAGGCAAGCCAGACGCCAAAGCCAACCAGCATCGAATACAGGCAACCGGTCAAATTGGCCCGTTTCCAATAAATACCAGCCGCTAAGGGCACAAAAAGAGATACCAGACTAAACGCCGACGACTCGCCCACCAGATCGAATATATTCGCATCACGCGTTGTGCTCATAATTACGCAGATGACGGTAATAACAACGACCACCCACCGAATCGTCTGTAGCAAAGCTTTGTCGCTAATGTCGGGTCGAAAAAACTTCATTACGTTTTCTCCAAAAACGGTTGCCGGAGCCAGTATGGCCCCGCTCGATACACTCAGTATGGCCGATGTTACGGCACCAAAGAACAACACCTGTAGGGGTAGGCTACCGTGCCGCATGACCATATTCGGGATAATGAGTTGATTATCTTTGGGCAGATCGGGGTGAAGTAGTTTGGCACTTAGCGCAATAAACAGCGGCAGCATGGCAATGGTGAGATACATTCCCGAGGCTAGAAACGAGGCCCGAACGGCCGTCTCTTCCGTCTTGGCGGCCATCACACGCTGAAAAACGTCCTGCTGTGGAATGGAGCCCAGGCCAATGGTTATCCAGGCCGCTATGTACGTAAGCCAGTCTTTAGTGGTTGACTGGGGCAGAACACGGAAGAAGCCTTCCGGAGTACGTTTCTCAATCGTTTCCCAGCCACCTACCTCATTCCAGAGCATAACGCCCAGCACCGCCAGGGCCAGAATGATAATCAGGTTATGAAAAAAATCAGTAACCGAAATAGACCACATACCACCCAACAGGGTATAGGCCATAACGATTGCCGCGCTGCCAATGATACAGTACTCCCGAGGTATATCCGTCACCACGCTCAACACGATTCCAATAGCGACGAGTTGCGCCGAAATCCAGCTAAAGTAAGACGGGATAACCATAATGGCCGACAGTAACTCTGCCGAACGACCAAAACGGATATGGAAATAATCGCAGAAGGTCGTGATATTGAGCCGGTAAAGTGGCCGGGCGAAAAAGGCACCAACCAGAAACAGGCACAACGCAGAACCGAACGGTTCTTCGATAACCGCCAGGAATCCACCTTCCACGAACATTGCCGGAGCGCCCATAATCGTCTCGGAACCAAACCACGTGGCAAAAGTCACCGAAGCCGCCAGCAACAGCGGCAGTCGTCGCCCAGCCAGTACAAAATCCTGAGAAGTGGTTACCCGCCGGGCTGCCCATGCACCGACGGCTACGTTGGAGAGTAGATACAGTGTTATGAAAAAGAGAAGCATTGGCGGGGAGTTAAACAAAAAGGCACAACGCATACAAATTAGCTTTGTACACATTGTGCCTTCAAATTACATCGTAACCACCTATTTACGGCAGTTTTTCGTGCAAATAAGCCAAGACTAGCTGTAAGGTTTGCTTGATGGTGCCTACGTCCTGCTTGAGGATGCTCACATCCTGCTTGAGGATACTCACGTCCTGCTTGAGGACGCTAACATCCTGCTTGAGGACGCTCACATCCGCTTCCAGGTTATCAAGTCGGGCATTGACTTGCTTAAACCCTTCTGTTACATCCCGGCGAATAGCGCGTACATCAACTGTAAGGTCAGCCACCGCATGAGCGGTCATCTTATTTTGTTTCTCAACCTGCTCAATGCGATCTTCCAGGTACATATAGCCTTGTTTTTACGGTGTCGGTCTTCTTTGTACAATTATAAGAAGAAGTAGTTACAACCGCAACGTAGCCGGTAAATACTTAGCAATCAAATCTTCATAATAAGGCTTCAATTCGCTCACGACTGGAGGTTTAGGGCTCTTTGAATACAGATCATACGGATTGAATTTCCGAACCCATTTGAACATCTCATGGTCGTGCTCGTCCATCAGATGGTTATAAGCCTCCTCACGGTGCTGGGAATAGAATGAGTGATACCGCATCATGTACAGAGCCGGTTCGGGCATGTAGTCTTTCATGATCTGGTACAAGTACTCATCGTGACCCCACGACATATGCACGTTACGCAGACCGCAATTGGGCTCATATACGCCATATTTCGTGTTGTACCGCTCATCTTTCGAATCTGGGTTGTTGGCGAAGTACTCTGGGTAAACAATCTTGTCGGAGTGCTGGCAACCCACCGGAAAGGTATCGCCCACAACGGCCCACTGTGGCTCACCGAACAGACAAAGGACTTTACCCATGTCGTGTACAAAGCCCGTCAGGACGAACCAATCGGGGTGACCGTCGGCGCGGATGGCTTCGGCGGTTTGCAGCAGGTGCTGAAGCTGGTCAAGATCCGTATCAGGATCGGAGTCATCTACGAGGGTGTTCAAAAACTCCATTGCCCCCCAAACCGGCAGTTCTTTTTTGTCGAAAGCCAGAAACTCGCGCTCTTTCTCCCGCACAAAATCGTAGGTCTGGTAGGTGTGGTTTAACCGATAGAACTCCCGTACGGTATCGCGCTCCGGTGAGTCATAATTTCGGTAATCTTCTTTCGATTTGTGCTCGGGTTCGGGGTAGCGACTCAGCAGGTCGTCTTCCCACTGATCGAGGCTGGTAAGAGGGGCAGTTTCGCTGATCATGTCCAAAATAGTTAAGAGGGCAAATTTAAAAGTTTATTACTGTCAACCAGCAAGATAGAGCAAAAGTTATTCCTAGAATTTATCACTGTGTCAGATCGTCCAGCGCCAGTATATCAGCAGCCTTCGAATACCCGGATTCAGCCAGTACCTTCATAATGGCCAGGGCGTTCGGCTTGTTGTTCGCTTTATTCGAGAAGCAAACCATTAAAAACCGTTCCGACGGTATACTGACAACGTAATTATTAAAGCCGCAGGTACTACCAGAGTGAAATAGTATTGACTTTTCGGGCTGCTGATAAAACCAGCCAGCCCCGTAAAAGCTATCCCCCGTTTGCGAAATTGCCTTGCCTGTTCGTGCCAGCGCTACCTTCAGATCAAGCAGTTTATTGGTAGAAAGCGCATCGCTCCATTTCTGGTAGTCAATCAGGGACGTATACACTCCCCCATCACCCTTGGTCGCACTCGTTACACTTTGATCGGAGAAAACGAATTGACTACCCTCCTTTCGGTAACCCATTGCACGCTTGTTAATTGGCTTTCCAGCTTCGTATACAGTCGACTGGTTCATGTGCAAAGGCTGAAAAATCCGTTGCCGAACGAACGACGCGAACGACTGACCGGAAACCCGTTCAACAATCAACGCCAGCAGACAATAGGCCGAATTACTGTACCTAAATTGTGTCCCGGGTTCGAAATAAAGTGAATCCCGATTTTTGATCAGCGTCAGCACATCGGCATCCAGTAACTGCTCCCGTTGTTGTGGGTTCATCACGGACTCATAATCAAAAATGCCCGACGTATGTGTCAGCAGGTGGCGGATTCGTACTTTTTGGCCCACAGTCGGATTAAAATCCGGACAGAAGTGGGTCGATGGATCTTTCAACGATAGCTTCCCCTCTTTTTCCAGCAACAGAATACACATGGCCGTAAACTGCTTGGAGACCGATGCCATGCGGAAGTTCGTTTCGGGCGTAATGCGTGCTTTTGTTTCGGTGTTGGCTAGTCCGTACCCGTTTTTATAGATCGTTTTTCCGTTCACCAGCACCAGCAGGGCAGCTCCCGGCTCAGTCGGTGCGTTCATTGACCGCATAACGGAATCGAGTCGCTCTGTCACTTGCGCTATTGTTGACAAGCTCATAAACAGAAATACCGCTGGCAAAAACGTCCTCATTGACTCTACCAAAACTTGGTGTACAGGACTACCAGAATCGCCAAAATCCCAACCGACCCGATGACGAACGAAGGCGTAACGCGGAACAGCTTCTGGTCAACAATTATGCTTTTGCCGGTTTTGTATCCGGCCGGGTCAGTGAGCGATACTACGACCATCAGAACCATGTCGATGCAGAAAACCAGCGTGGTCCGGTGTAAAAAGGGAATGGTATCGACCTGCACATCGAACAGGCCCATTACTTCCGGCCAGAATTTAAGCAGGGTCGAAAACGGAATGGTCATGATAGCCACCGTCAGAGCGGCCCGGTTGGTAGCCCGTTTCCAGAAGAAACCCAGCAGGAAAATGGCAAATACGCCCGGCGTAATAAAGTTGGTATATTCCTGAATGTACTGGTACACCTGATCGAGCGACCGCAGCATGGGTGCCAGTACAATTGCCACGGCAAACGACGCGACAATAGCCCAGCGCCCTACATTAACCAGTTTCTGCTCCGACGCTGTTTTATCGATGTATTTCTTGTAGAGATCGAGCGTAAAAATCGTCGAGATCGAGTTGCATTTGCCCGCCAGCGAGGCCACTACGGCAGCCGTCAGAGCCGCAAAAGCCAGGCCTTTCATGCCAATGGGCAGCAGATTCATCAACACCGGGTATGCATGGTCGGGTTTTACAACGCCCGACGCATCGGTCATGGCATCGTGGAAGGGACCACTCTGGTACAAAACATACGCGGCAATACCGGGAATAACGACAATGACCGGAATAAACAGCTTGAGGAAAGCGGCAAACAGGATTCCGGAACGAGCCGTTTTCAGATCGGCCCCCAGTGCCCGCTGAACGATGTATTGATTACAGCCCCAGTAAGAGAGATTATTGATCCACATGCCGCCCGTAACCAGTGCCATACCCGGCAGTACCTCGTAATGCGGATGCCCTTTCGGGAAAAACATGTGGAAATGGCTATCGGCCTGTTCTTTTATTGTCACCAACCCAGTCCAGACACCCGATATACCCGACTCCTGCGCCACAAGCTGCAAAGCCAGATAGGTGACGACCAGGCCTCCAAAGATCAATACAACCACCTGAATAACATCGGTATACCCGATCACTTTCATACCGCCCAGCGTAATGAAAATGGCAAACAGGGCCAGACCAATGGTGCAGGTCGTGAACGAAATACCTACCAGCGACTCGATAGCAATAGCACCGAGGTACAAAATGGACGTCAGGTTGACCAGCACATACACCACCAGCCAGAACACCGCCAGAATGGTACTAACGGTATCGCTATACCGCTGCGCCAAAAACTGTGGCATGGTATAGATGTGATTTCGGAGATAAATCGGGATAAAAAAAACGGCCACGATAATCAGGGTGGCCGCAGCAAACCACTCGTAGGAAGAAATGGCCAGGCCCATTGCAAAGCCGGAACCAGCCATCCCGATAAAGTGCTCGGCCGAAATATTAGAGGCAATCAACGAGGCACCGATAGCCCACCAGGTCAATGACCCTTCGGCCAGAAAAAAGTCAGTTGTATTCATCTGGGCCTGGCGTTTGCGCCGATAGACCCAGTAGCCGTAGCCAACAACAATAATGAAGTAAACGAAGAAAACGATGTAATCGGCCGTAGCGAGGTGATTCATGCAGTAAGTACAAAAAAACGGGGTGTCTTGCCACTAAAGCAAGACACCCCGTTTTTTCTAATGTATACCGCCTGCCAGTGCTCTGGCAAGCCTACTATATCTTACTGAAATCGAACGTTTCCAGAAAAGCCGTTGTAAACTGACCAGATTGAAATTTAGGGTCATCCATTAGTCGAATATGGAATGGTATCGTGGTTTTAATGCCTTCAATTACGAACTCCTGCAACGCCCGCTTCATCCGCGTGATGACTTCCTCGCGCGACTGACCCGATACGATCAACTTGGCGATCATAGAGTCGTAGTTGGGCGGAATGGTATAGCCGCTGTACACGTGGCTGTCGATCCGGACGCCGTGTCCGCCGGGGAAGTGCAGGTTTGTAATTTTACCGGGCGATGGCCGGAACCCGTTGGCGGGGTCTTCGGCATTAATCCGGCACTCCATGGCAAATAATTTCGGGGTGTAGTTACGGCCCGAAATTTCGGCACCGGCGGCTACTTTAATCTGCTCTTTGATCAGGTCGAAATCCGTTACCTCTTCGGTGATGGGGTGCTCCACCTGAATTCGGGTGTTCATTTCCATGAAATAGAAATCCCCGTGCTTGTCGACCAGAAACTCGACTGTTCCGGCACCTTCGTAACCGATAGCCTGCGCCCCTTTGATAGCAGCTTCACCCATTTTCTCCCGAAGTTCGGGCGAGACGATGGGCGATGGGGTTTCTTCAATCAGTTTCTGGTGACGACGCTGAATGGAACAATCCCGCTCCGACAGGTGACACACTTTGCCGTACTGGTCGCCCACAATCTGAATTTCGATGTGGCGGGGTTCTTCAACGAATTTCTCCAGATAGAGGCCATCGTTGCCAAAGGCAGCACCCGCTTCTGTACGGGCGTCGTTCCACGCTTTTTCGAAGTCCTCTTCTGCCCGAACAATCCGCATACCACGGCCACCACCACCAGCGGTTGCTTTCACAATAACCGGATAACCCATTTCGGCTGATAATCGCTTGCCTTGCTCCACGGATTCAAGTAGTCCGTCCGAACCGGGAATAACCGGAACACCAGCCGCTTTCATCGTTGCTTTGGCCGTCGATTTATCACCCATACCATTGATCTGCTCGGCGGTAGCTCCAATGAATTTGATACCATAATCGGCGCAGATCTGGGAGAATTCAGCGTTTTCGGAAAGGAAGCCGTAGCCGGGGTGAATGGCATCGGCACCGGTTACTTCGGCCGCCGAAATAATGCTGGGAATACTTAAATAAGATAGTTTGCTAGTGGGCGGGCCAATGCAAACGGCCTCATCGGCGAAACGTACGTGCAGGCTATCGCGATCGGCAGTTGAGTAAACAGCCACCGTTTTAATACCCATTTCACGACACGTACGGATAATCCGCAACGCGATCTCTCCCCGATTGGCGATTAATATTTTTTTGAACATGATATAAATGATAAATGAGTGAATGAGTGAATGAGTGAATAATTCTAAATCAACTATTCACTCATTCGCTCATTCACTCATTCACTAATTAAATTAAATGGGTTCTACCAAAAACAGCGGCTGGTCGTATTCGACTGGCGTGGCATTTTCGACAAGAATTTTCACGATACGGCCCGAAACTTCCGATTCAATTTCGTTGAAGAGCTTCATAGCTTCAATGATACAAACCACTTTACCTTCACTCACCGTATCGCCAACTTCAACGAACATCGGCGAGTCTGGATTTGCCGACCGGTAGAACGTTCCGATCATCGGCGACTTAATCGTGATGTAGTTTGAGGTGTCTGCTTTAGGCGCGGCTGGAGCAGCAACGGGTGCCGCCGGAGCGGCTACCGCCTGTTGTACAGGGGCTGGTGCAACGGCTACAGATGCGGCTGGTGCTGCAGGTGCGCCGGAACCATACCGTTTGACGCTGATTTTCAGGTCAGTTGTTTCGATGTTAACCTCGTCTAAACCAGATCGCGAGATGAAGTCGATAAGTTGCTGTATGTCTTGTGTGCTCATAGTTCAGGAGTGAGAAGCGAGGAGTGGGGAGTGCGGAGTAATCCAGACATTGCGTCTTCTCACTCCTCACTCCTCGCCCCTAACTCCTCGGTTATTTCACTCGTTCTACATAATCTCTGGTTCGGGTATCGACGCGGATTTTCTGACCTGACTCAATAAAGAGGGGAACCATGATTTTGGCACCCGACTCCACTTCAACCCGCTTTTTAGGGCTGTTTGCGGTATCGCCTTTAATACCCGGCTCAGCGTAGGTTACTTCCAGTTCAACGAACGGAGGCAGCTCGCACGAAAGCGGTGTATCGCTGTCAGCATTTATTAAAATTTCAACTTCCTGCCCTTCTTTCATCAGATCAGCTCCGTCAATGAGTTTTTCATCGAGGTTAATCTGATCAAACGACTCCTGGTCCATAAAGTTAAACCCGGCTTCGTCTTTGTAAAGGTATTGGAATTTCCGACGCTCTACACGAACAGGGTAAATTGTTGCCCCTGAGTTGAAGGTGTTGTCAATTACCCGGCCTGTGGTTAGGCTTTTCAATTTCGTACGAACGAAAGCTGCGCCTTTGCCCGGCTTTACGTGCTGAAATTCAGTTATTTGAAATAGGTCGTTGTTGTAATTAAGAACCAATCCGTTACGGATATCTGCGGTCGTTGCCATGTTAAAAAATATATGATGTATGATGTATAATGTATGAGCTAGTTTGCTGGTCAAAGCATATATCCTATATCATACATCATACATAAAATTAATACGCCCATTTTACGTAGGCGGCTCCCCAGGTGAAGCCCCCGCCAAACGCGGCCAGTACCAGATTATCACCTTTGTTTAACTGCGATTCGTAGTCGAACAGGCAAAGTGGAATGGTAGCGGCTGTCGTATTTCCGTACTTATGAATATTCAGCATCACTTTATCGGACTGAATACCCATTCGATGCGCGGTTGCGTCAATAATGCGTTTGTTGGCCTGGTGCGGTACCAGCCAGGCAACGTCGCTGCCCGACAGGTGGTTACGCTCCATAATTTCGGCGGATACATCGGCCATGTTTTTCACGGCAAATTTAAAGACCGACGGGCCGTCCTGATACACATAATGCCAGCGTTTTTCGACAGTCTCGTGGGTGGGTGGATAGCGGCTTCCCCCGGCTTTCTGGAACAGGTGGTTTTGCCCGGTACCATCCGACTTGATGATCGTGTCCAAAATACCGAAACCGTCGGTATTGGGCTCAAGCATGACGGCCCCGGCTCCATCGCCAAACAACACGCAGGTGGTTCGGTCGGTATAATCCGTAATGGCCGACATTTTATCGGCACCAACTACGATTACCTTCTTATACTTCCCGGATTCTATAAATTGAGAACCCACCGTGAGAGCGTACAGGAAGCCCGAGCAGGCAGCCTGGATATCAAAGCTACCCACATTTCGAATACCAACCATGTCGCAAATAAGGTTTGCCGTACATGGAAACAGATAGTCGGGCGTGGTTGTCGCGCAGATTAGCAGGTCGACTTCTTCGGGTTTAATAGCCAGCTTTTCGAGCAAACCTGCCACGGCTTTTGCCCCCATGTGCGACGACCCCATGCCTTCGCCTTTCAGAATATGCCGTTCTTTAATACCCGTTCGGCTGGTAATCCACTCATCATTTGTATCTACCATACGCTCCAATTCGGCATTGGTCAGTATGTAGTCTGGAACGTAGCCGTGGATTCCAGTTATGGCAGCTTTACTCATAGGAGATAGTACAATTATCAATAAACAGTACCGTATGAACAGGTATCAGCGAAGTAGCGGGGTAAATCCTGCTGCCGATGCCTGGTCATCGTTAACTGAGTGCCTGTGCAATTTTCGTGTATGCGTCGGACTCAACCTGCCGGATGGCCAGACCAATCATGTTTTTAATCGCTAACGGAGATGAAATGCCGTGGGCAATAATCACATTGCCGTTAACGCCCAGAATTGGACTTCCTCCAACCGATTCGTAGTTGGTTTTATCTAAGAACTCATCGCTGATCCCGCGCTGTGCCGCTACTTTGTAGAACGACTCGCCCAGCTTAAACATCGCGTTTCCGGTAAAACCGTCGGTTATAATAACATCGGCATGTCCGCCGAAGAAATCTCCGCCTTCAATATTACCGATAAAATTGATCCGGTGATTTTCTTTCAGAAGTTGATGGGCTGCCTGCGCTACCAAAGAGCCTTTCTGCTCCTCAGAACCGATATTCATCAGTGCCACACGCGGCTTGTCGATGTTAAAGGTCGATTGTGCGTAAATGGACCCTATGTGCCCGAATTGAGCGAGCATTTCAGGTTTACAATCGGCATTGGCTCCAATGTCGAGCATAACGGCATAGCCGCCGGTCAGCTGCGGAACAAATCCCGCAATACACGGCCTTAGTACACCTTCGATGGCTTTTATGCTAAATAAAGCACCAACGTGCATAGCACCGGTATTGCCGGCACTACAAAACGCCTGGACCTTACCTTCTTTCAAAAGTTTAAACCCAACCCCGATGCTGGAATTGGGTTTCTGCGAGAGCGCCTTGGTTGGGTGCTCACTCATATCAATAACATCATCGGCGTTTACCAACTCTATATTGGCAACGGCTTCCGCAGTATGCTTCTTGATTAACTCCTGCATTATAGCCTGCTTGCCAATCAGCACAATGGCTACATTATCCGGCAATTCAGCAGCGGCCATCAGGACTCCCTCTATAATAGCGTTGGGAGCGAAATCGCCACCCATTGCGTCCACTGCAATTTTCATTGACTCTGTTTGTTCAATACCCTCCAGTTAAGCTGGTTTTTTTACTAAATGCGCGTAAAAATAGGGAGGTGACAGGCAATAAAAAAGTATTTCACGTTCATCTTGGGAAAGACGTCAGCGAAATACTTTTCAAAAATGGATAAGAACTAAGCTGTTTTTGCGTAATTCTCAATGATCATTTGTCCTTTGTAGAACAGATTGCCTTCAAAAACGTGGGCGTGATGCCGCTCGTGTACTTCGCCGGTTTGGGCGTCGGTTGAAAGCGCAACAGGCGTAGCCTTGTAATGCGTTCTGCGCTTGTCGCGCCGGGTGCTGGAGTGGCGTCGTTTGGGGTGTGCCATATCAGTTTACAGTTGTCAGTTATCAGTTTTCGGTCGGGGCCGGTAGGCAACAACCGTTTAATTATCACTCAGTTTTCGCAAAGCGGCCCAGCGAGGATCCATATCCTTCTGGTCGTCTGCATCGTCATTACTCGTTGCGGTGTCCGAACGGTAAATAAGTTTACCGTTCTGGTCGTCGTTGTCCTGATCGTCCTCATCCCGATACCGGGGATGGAGCCGCTTCATGGGCAACGACAGGCTTATGAACTCAAAAATGTAGCGGGCTACATTAATAGTCGACGTATTGCGCTCAATGAGTTCAATCTCGTCGCTCAGTTCCTCGTTGTGGTCGCCAAACTTCAGCAGCATTGTGCGCTGGGTATCGACCGATTCATCATATTCATCAAGGCTACGGTCGCACGTTTGTTCGACGGTACCCACGATGTGAAAATCCAGACGGATCATGGTTTCTGACTTTTCCAGCACCAGATGCGTCTGAACATTGCCTGCTTTGATCAACTCCTGCTCAAGCGCAGCAAAAAACGTACTGTCCGATGTGAAATCGTACTCGTGGCGTTTGTTGTCAAGGCCGACAATGTGGATGTCGTATGCGCGTAGTGGGTTCACCTCGTATCTCCTCCTCAAAAATAAGACCGCAAAGGTACGAAACGTTTGTGAATCAGGAAAGTGATGTGCGAAAAAAGGTTTTTACTTCTTGATTTATCCGTTTTATAGTGGACTTTTAGGCAATTCGCTATGATCCTGACCATTACCACCGTTACATACCTGGCCGTTCTGACCCGCATTGTGGTCAATCCGCTTCAAAATGTCTTCCAGAAACAGTTGACACAACGAATGGCCAATCCGTTGTTCATTATGTCGACAACCTATGGCGTACTGGCAATTGTTTGCCTGGCGTTCTGGCCCCAACTTCAGTTTGCTGGCTTGCCTTCAGCTTTCTGGCAAACTATTCTGGCGACCAGTTTATTTGCCATGTTCGGAAATGTCTTCCTGGTTCGGGCAATCGGGCTGGGCGATTTGTCGGTACTGGGGCCAATCAATGCCTATAAAGCCGTGGTTGGCATGGTATTCAGTATTTTTCTGCTGCACGAAATTCCGGGATGGTGGGGCCTGGCCGGCATTCTTCTGATCATTACCGGCAGCTACGTTGTGCTGGCAGACCGGCAATCCCGAACGTCGTCGACGCAGGCCGATTATGTCCCTCTCTGGAAAAGGCCGGAAATAAAACTGCGGCTGGCGGCACTGGTTTTTTCGGCGATTGACGGTACTTTTCTCAAAAAATCCATTCTGCTCTCAACACCAACCATCGCCTTCTTTTACTGGTGCCTGTTTGGCTTCATCTTCTCGTTTATCTGGATTGTCATAGCCATGCGGGCAACGTGGTGGACGCAGATGAGCGTAGTTTTTTCGCAAAAGACGATGTATCTGGCCTTGTGCGCAACGGCGGGTATTTCGCAGTTGATGAGTAACATCGCACTGGCCAATATGCCCGTCGGCTATGCACTGGCACTGTTTCAACTATCGGCTTTGATCAGCGTGTTGTTCGGGTATCAGTTTTTTAATGAACAGGGAATTTTGAGGAAGCTGATCGGCGCGGGCATTATGGTTGGGGGCGCCGTGCTGATTACATTGCTTGGATAACCATCTATCTATCTTCCGAGTTATCGTTACCAAACTACTTTTCTCTACCATGGCACAATACCAGCTTGTCGAAAAGCACACCATTGAGCACCATAATGAATATTATGAAGTGCGTATCACTCAGGACAACGATCAGACAAAGAGTCTGTTCTTTACAACCAACGAAGAAAATCTGGAAGAAGTAGCGGGCGCTATCGTGGCCGAGAATATGCCCAGCGTAAAGCACTGGACGGTTATTCCGCATCGGAAAGACAACTAATTGACGCGGTTAAATCGACCGAAAACAAAATTTTAATGAGGTAACAAACAATTCCTATTGATTTTAGTTGCGCTAAATTTTATCTTCACGAAATGAATACCGAGAAATTCTATAGGATTTCTTATACCGTAACGTGAAAAGATGAAGATTAGTAAAACATTTACTTTAATAGGTCTATTTGTCGGCTTAAGTTATCAGATTCTTTCAGCCCAGACGCTTACGCCAGCCCAGGCTCGCGCCGACCTCAGTTACTTAAAGCGAAAGCTCGACCTGCTCCATCCCGGCATGGGCTACTACACGCCACAACCCCGGATGGAGCAGTTGTATGATTCGTTATACAATCGGCTAACGGCTCCCTACGACTACATGGCATTTTTCCACCACGTCAGTCCACTGGTAGCGGCTATTAAAGATGGACACACGAATCTGAACCATCGAAAGAATTACATCGGCAAGTCTACGCGTTTCATCCCGTTCTACATCCGGCTGGTCGATTCGCAGTACTACATAAGCCACAACGTATCGGCCGACACCACCCTGCAACGCGGTACTGAGTTGCTGTCTATTAATGGCAGACCGGTGGCCGATGTTCACCGCGAACTCATGAATACGGATCACTCCGGCTCCGATGGCGACAACCTCACCGGACGGCGGCAGTGGAGCATGGTTCAATTTGCCGATTATTACGCAGCCTGGTTCGGCTCGGCCGATTCGGTTAAAATCACCTACCGGCTCACCGACGATACCCTCGTTCGGCAAGCGCGGGTTCGGTGTTTGAGTCTGGCTAATTTCCGGTCTACCATCCAGCGTCGGTACGGAGCGGAACTCGCCCATCGTCCTAACCTGTCCGTTCGGATCGTCGATACGCTGACCCGGACGGCGGTGCTACGGGTTTCGTCGTTTATGGGCGTCAAAAAGAATGACCCGTTTCAATGGGCGTTCAACCGACGACTGAAACGGGCGTTCAAAACAGTACGCGAGCAGAATGTTCAGAACTTAATCGTCGATATGCAGGGTAACGGCGGTGGTATCGTGGTAAACTCGGCGCGGTTGCTTCGGTACTGGATGCCGAAACCGTTCCGGATTATGGACCACGAAGAAATGAAGCAAGCCGCCCGCGCAGAGCTGGTTACCCGCTGGAATCCATTCTCGGCATTGAATTTCAGTCTGCAATACCGAACCGATAAATCCGGTGGATTTGCCAGCCGCTCCGGCAACCGGCGCTATCGGCCCCGACACCGGGATGCGTTTCATGGAAACATTTACTTCATGCAAAATGGCGCGTCTTTTTCGGCAACCACCACGGTGCTGGCTAAAACCCTCGACGCTGGTATGGGCACCTTCGTTGGCGAAGCGAGCGGTAGTGCGTACTGGGGCGACTTCGCCGGGCACTTCAAAACTGTAACGCTACCCAACTCCCGGCTTCAGGTGCGGATTCCGCTCAAAAAACTGACGCACGCGGTCAACACCGAGCGGGCCAATGGCTTTACCGTCGAACCCGATTTTATCGTTACCCGCAATTTCGACGATTTGATGGCCAATCGGGACTATATTTTGGAGTATACATTGCGGCTTATCCGGGAGGGCGTGGTGGTTCGGCCGGCGCTGGATAAACAACCGATTCGCGACCGGTCGTTGCAGGCTTCGCGGTAAAACCGTACCTTTATAGGGTATTCGGTTCATCGTTTACGATATCCGGCTAAAATTTACGGATTACCGTCAAGTCTCTGACGATCATGTCTGCTTTAGCCGAAGAAGTGAACGCTTCCCGTAAACTTTTCTTTTGTGTATTGTATCGTTGACGTTGAAACGACTGGGGGCGTGAAAGGCCCTACTCGCCTTACCGAAATTGCCATCTTCCGCCACGACGGTCAGCAGGTAGTTGATTCATTCCACTCACTGCTTAACCCCGGCTGCCCAATTCCACCGTTTATTCGACACCTGACCGGCATTTCCGACGAAATGGTGCAGGACGCACCCACCTTCGCAGACGTAGCCAAAGATGTGCTGAACATCACTCAGGACGCTATTTTTGTGGCCCATAATGTTGGCTTCGACTTTAATTTTATTCAGAAGGAGTTGAACTGGCTGGGCCATGATTTTTTCCGTCGAACACTGTGTACGGTTCGCACCAGCCGGAAATTACTGCCGGGCCATCCTTCGTACAGCCTGGGCAAGCTTTGCCGCTCACTCGAAATCCCGCTCAACGGCCGTCACCGGGCAATGGGCGACGCAGCAGCTACGGTCCTGTTGTTCGAGATGCTGTTAAAAAGCGACGCGCAGGGCCTGATTCCGCGCATCACATCTCGTATCGAGTACAACGCCCGCTAACCCGAAAGGGGCAGATTTGATTGCGGTGCAGAAAACGTATGTTTGACCAACGGCCTCACGGGCACATCTATCGTAGCCTGTACACCTTTATCGACCTGGCTTTTCCAGCTAATGTGACCGCCTAAGATGGCCACCCGCGATTCAATATTTCCTATACCCAGCCCCGATGCTTTTTTTTGCGTTTGCTCGTAGTTAAAACCCCGTCCGTTATCCTGATAGACCAGCACGATCCGATTGGGCATCTGGGTTATGCTCAGGTCGATCATTGTGGCATTGGCGTGCTTGAGGGAGTTACTGACCAGTTCCTGCGTAATTCGATAGAGCATTACCTCCACTTCGGCCAGGAGCCGGTTTTCTTGTTCCGAGATTCCATCCAGCGAATATTGGGCATGCACAATGCCACTGGCCGTAATCCGGGAAAACAGTTCATCCACGGCGGCTATGTACCCATGCCGCTCCAATGTTTGGGGATTTAATTTCCGAAGCATATTCCGCACATCACCGATGGTGTCGTTGATCAACTGAAATATGGTTGCTTTAAGCGCAAGAATACCCGGCGTTTCACCGGCAAGCTGCGTAAGCTGGGTTGTGTAGAGTTTAATGGTTGCCAGCCGGGTTCCGATTTCGTCGTGTATGTCCCGGGCGATTTCTTTCTTTACCTGTTCCTGTATGTCGTATGCCAACCGAACCCGATCGGCCTGCTGGGTACGAATGGCATTTTCGCGGTGGATAATCCACACCCACACCAGTGCCGCCAGAATCAGTAGGACGAGAATAACAAAAGGCCCTTTCCGCCAGAAAGGGGGTTCAATGTAAATAGCCAGCGTACGTATATGGACACTCCAATGCCCATCCTGATTGGCGGCTTTCACCTGAAACGTATAGGCACCGGGCGGTAGATTGGCATAGCGGACATAGTTTCGTTCACCGGCCATTACCCAGTGGTCATCGTACTTGGAAAGCTGGTATTGGTAACTGTTATGGCCGTTGCTGGCGTAGTCCAAAGCAGCAAACTCCAGCGACAGGGTGTTTTGTGTATGCCGGAGCCGAATGCGCCTGGCTTCGCCGACGTAGGTATCAGCCATAAAAGGCTCCTCGTTAATGTTCAGCGAATGAATTGATACGTACGGATTATAAGAACTAGGCCGAAACATATTGGGCAGGCACCGGTTGAATCCACTGACACCTCCAAAATACAACTCGCCGGAAGCCGTCTTCAAAAAGGCATTTCCATTGAATTCGTACCCCTGAAGCCCATCATTCGGCATAAAATTCTTGATCATCTGCGTAGACGGGTCAAGTCGGGAGATGCCCCGGTTTGTACTCATCCAGATGTTATTGTCTGCATCGGACAGAGTTCCGTACACAAATGAGTTGGCCAGCCCCTGTCGCTCCGTATACAGCCGGAATCGATTACTTTTATCCGTCAGATTAACCAGCCCCCGGTCGCTGGAGAGCCAGAGAGTAGGATGGCGGTCGTCGGGCCGAATGTTTAATATGGTGTAGCCTTTCAGACCGGACTGGACAAACCGCCACGCCTTGTTTGCTCCGTCTAATTGATAGCAGTAATAGCCATTCAGAAAAGTGCCGACCCAAAGTTGCCGGGTCAATGAGTTATAGTAAAGACTAAATACGTTCTGATTAGCCAGCGTCGACACTTTCGACCACAAACGCCGTTGGGTATTCAGCGCGTATAAACCGCTCTCGGTGGCAGCAATCAGCACGGTATCCGAAATACTGACCAAGTTCCGGACGTAGTCGTCCGTTGGCAGATCTGGAATGGACGATTCAAAACGAATGGACTCGAACACACTGGCCGTCGGGCTGTAGACCAGTACGCCCCCCCGAACTCCCAACCAGATCTGCCGTTTCGGGTCTCGATAGAGGCATCTGACCTGCGGGTTTACCAGGCCCGAGCCCGACGGTTTTCGCGTCAGAAAACGCTCTACTATCCGGTTTGTGCGGGGGTTAAACACATTAATACCGTTTTCGGTAAGCACCCATAATCGGTCGAACCGCTCCTCCATAAATCCTCGAACGGTATAACTGCTCAGTTTTTGATTAGCCGACAAGGTATCGTAAGCGACCGCTTTAACAAGTCCGCCAAACAGAAAGGCATTGGGCACGATTCTGGCCAGCCCGTCGGGATCCATATTAGCCCAAATCATTCCCTGCCGGTCAACATACACTTTACTGATTTTCAACTCACTCAACTGGCGGCTATCCTGGGTAAACCGATTTACCTGCCCAAACAGCCGGGATCGCTTGTCGAAGTACAGCACCCCGTCGCTCTGGGTACCTAACCAGAGCTGACTACGCTGGTCGGAGGCAATGCTATAGATTTCGCTGATGAGTTTGGTACCAACGGTTTGGTAGGTCTGGGCCATTTTCCGGCGATGGTCGAACCGGATCAATCCATTTCCGGTGCCAATCCAGGCAATATCATCGGCATCAACAAAGAAGGAGAAGACATTCTGAACGGAGCCAAACTGATTGTCGGGATGATCGCTGAAATAACGGGATAGCGTCCGGTTCCGAATATTGTAGCGCATTAGCCCGGTTGAGGCATGCAGCCAGACATCGCCCGAGGGCGTGCGAACTGTCGAACTTTGCAAATCGTACTCTTTCGCTAGATGCGGGACCGACGCCAGAACGGTCTTACGCTGGGTTCGGTACTGATACTGCACCAGCCCTTCGGCATCACTTAGATAGAGAAGTTCATTCGTATCGACGAAGAACGGCAGGATTCGGCTGGCAAGCCGTTTCTGGCTTGCACCCGGCCGATTCGCAAAAAAGCAATCGAACCGGTCGCGTTGCCGGTCATAACGATTGAGTCCTTCTTCGGTACCTATCCACAAATTACCGTCGGGGTCCTCCACAATACCGAAAATATTAATACCCCGGATGGAGCCCGGCACCACAGCCCCCTCTTTCCCAAGGGCGGGCCGGTACGTTCGAAACTGACGTCCGTCGTAGCGATTGAGCCCGTCCTGCGTGCCGAACCACAGAAAGCCCCGGCTATCTTTCAGCATGTAATAGACCGACCCCTGGGTCAGCCCGTCACGCACGCCAATGTGATCGACCCGAAAAACCGGAGCGGTACCCGATCCAACTGCCTGTGCCTGCCCTGTCTGATGCAACTGGCAACAGATAATGACTTGAATACAAATGCACAGCAGGATTCGCATCGTTACTAAACAACGAACATGACAATAATGACTTATGAATAAGTCACTTATATAGTATTTTTTGACTTGATTTGGGACTAAATGTAAATAAATAATTGATGTTCCTAATGGCGATCTACTCCATTCGAATTAGATTATTTGCTTTTTCATCGCCAGCCCCGTAATTCGCGTAGATTCCCCTAACCGTCTAAAAAACGCCCCAATGATGCGTTACCTTCATCTCATTCGATTGCTTCCTATGTTGAGTTCGTCTGTTATTCTAGCCCAGACCACCGGCCCGCTTCCGTACCCGGTTACCAAAAAAACGGATCAGGTCGATACGTATCACTCGACAACGGTTGCTGACCCCTACCGATGGCTCGAAGATGACCGCTCGGCCGAAACAGCCGCCTGGGTCAAAGCCGAAAATCAGGTTACGTTCGACTACCTCTCGCAGATTCCCTACCGCAAGCAGTTTCAGGACCGGCTTGAGCAGGTATACAATTACCCGAAATACTCGGCCCCGAGCCGGAAAGGCGACTGGTTCTACTTCTCGAAAAATGACGGTTTGCAAAATCAGGCCGTCCTCTACCGGCAGAAGGGCCTCGACGGTAAACCGGAACTCGTAATCGACTCCAATAAACTGTCGACCGATGGCACCACCCGGCTGGGCGCGTTTTCGCTTTCCAAAGATGGTAAATACGCCGTTGTGGGCCTGTCGAAAGGAGGGTCCGACTGGCAGGAATATCAGGTGATGGAACTAGCCACCAAGACGTACCTGTCCGACAGGATCGAATGGGTCAAGGTGTCCGGGGCCGCCTGGCAGGGCGACGGTTTTTACTACAGCCGCTACCCAAAACCGGACGGCAGCGCACTGGCGGCTAAAAACGAAAACCACCAGGTTTATTTCCACAAGCTGAACACGCCCCAATCGGCCGACCGGCTGGTGTACGAAGACGCCAAAAATCCGCAACGGTTCCACACCATCAGCACGACCGACGACGAGCGGTTTGCGCTACTGTCCATCAGCGACCGGGGCAAGGGGAAAGATGGCAACTCACTTTTTTACCTGGATGCCAAATCGACAGTAAAAACGTTCACGCCTGTGGTGGCCGAGGTTACGGATTTCAGCTACGGGGTTGTCGACAATGACGGCGACCGGTTGCTGATCCTGACCAACGAAAAAGCACCAAACAGTAAAGTCATTGCCTTCGACACAAAAAAACGGACGTTTTCCACGCTTATTCCCGAAAAACCCGAGCCTATCTCCGAGAACAGTGTCAGCGCGGCCGGTGGTAAACTATTTGTAGAATATGCTAAAGACGTGACCTCCAAAGTAGAAGTGTACGACTACAGCGGCAAGTACGAAACGGACGTTCAGTTACCCGGCATTGGCTCATCGAGTGGGTTTGGCGGTGAGAAAGACGACAAATTCGTTTTCTATTCGTTTACGTCGTTCACTTTCCCGCCCACTATTTACCGCTACGATATTGCCAGCCGCAAGAGTACCGTTTTCCGTGCGCCGGAAGTCGATTTCAAACCGGCCGATTACGAAACCAAACAGGTATTTTACACCAGCAAGGACGGCACCAAAGTGCCCATGTTCCTGACGTACCGGAAGGGGCTGAAGCTGGACGGTACCAACCCAACGCTGCTGTATGGCTATGGCGGTTTTAACGTTAGCCTACCGCCATCGTTCAGTCCGTTCCGGATTCCGTTTCTGGAGCAGGGCGGTGTGTATGTCCAGGCCAACCTGCGGGGCGGCAGCGAATACGGCGAGAAGTGGCACGAACAGGGTATGAAGCTCAAGAAACAGAACGTTTTTGATGATTTCATTGCCGCAGCCGAATACCTCATTGCCCAGCACTACACCAGCCCGGCCAAGCTCGCCATTCAGGGCGGCTCAAACGGGGGCCTGCTGGTGGGTGCGGTCATGAACCAGCGGCCCGAGCTGTTCCGGGTGGCCATTCCGCAGGTGGGTGTGATGGACATGCTGCGGTTCCACAAATTCACCATCGGCTGGAACTGGATTGCCGATTATGGCAGCAGCGACAATGCCGAGGAGTTTAAAGCCCTGTATGCCTATTCGCCCCTGCACAACATCAAACCCGGCATCAATTACCCCGCTACGCTCATTACCACCGCCGACCACGACGACCGGGTAGTACCGGCTCACTCGTTCAAATACGCGGCAACGTTGCAGGCAGCCTACAAAGGACCGAATCCGGTGTTGATACGAATTGACACGAACTCGGGGCACGGAGCCAGCAACACCAAAAAGAACATCGAAACGACGGCTGATATTTATTCCTTTATCCTCTGGAACATGGGCGTGAAAACCCTGAAGGAAATCGCCAGTAAGTAGTCTTCGCATGAATGAAAAATCGCAGCTCAGTCGACGGATTGAGCTGCGATTTTTTATGTCTGTAAGTACAAATAGCTTGCGAAAGGCTGATTGATATCGGGAAACGAACTGGTTTATGGCCTCTACTGCTCCGCCAAAACTCCCTTTAGCTGCGAATTCATAAGCCGCTGCATTTGCTGCCAGGTGTTATCCCAGGATTGTTCTTTCAGCTGAGCGTCAATGGCTTTCCAGTCGGCATCATGACCGGCTTTGAGGGCAAACTCAATGGCCTTTTCGAGCGTAACGGCCGAATCGCCAATGAGTACCGGACCCCAACCGCCATACGAGCGTACCACATCCCGAATGGGCGTCGACACAACGGGCAGGCCAGCCGCCAGGTATTCGGGTGTTTTGGTCGGGCTAATGTAGCGGGTAGCTTCGTTGATGGCAAAAGGCATCATAGCCACCTGCCAGTTGCCAAAATAGGCGGGCAGATCGCGGTAGTTTTTCATGCCCAGGTAATGCAGGTTGGGTGCCTGGGGCAAACTGTCAGGATCGATCTTCACGACCGGCCCCAACAGAACAAACTGCCAGTCGGGTCGACGCTGGGCCAGTTGCCGGAGCAGGTTCAGATCAAGGCGCTCGTCGATAACACCACAAAAACCAATGCGGGGGCCGCCAATGGCCCGCTGATCGTCGGGGTCGGCTATGTCAGCCCGGCCGGGCAGAAAATGATGGGCGTCGATGCAACTGGGAAACGCGAACACCTGCGGATGCCGGTTTTGTTTAGCTTCGTACAAGCTATACCCACCGGTATACACCAGATCGGCCCGACGGATGAGCTTTTCTTCCTGATCGAGCAGTAGCGGGGAGGCTCCCGAAAAAGCGGATAGTTCGTCCATACAGTCGTAGACCGTCAGGCGGGGTTTTAGGTGGCTGCTGAAACGAAGGGCCATGGGGGTATAGTACCAGGCAATAAAGTTGGTGAGCCGTTCCTGTTCCAGAAACTGATTCACCAGCTGGCGCTGCAACCGAACGGCGGTTTCGTCGTCGATGCCGTGCGGCAGATGCGGTACAACGACCCGAATCTGGTCATCGACCGACCGGATATCGAGCCGCAGGGTTTCGCTCCACTGAGGTTCTTCTATGTACCAGACCTTCCATTGTTTACTGGCACGGCTGAGCAGGTGCTGCGGACGTTGATAAACGAAATCCCAGCGCAGGTGTGAAAAACAGATCAGATCCTGAACCTCGGGCGAATTGGCAAAGGCGTAGGAAGCTACGCTATTTTTAACGAGTACCTTTTCCGGTTGGGGCTGTAAGGCACTACTCTTGGCGGACTTGTTAACAAAATAATTCATTGGCTATTCATTAAGCCGACAGCAAGCTACATACCCTGTAAAACCTGCCGGACTGGCGTGATCGTGGCTATTGAACTGTTCTATGGCTCCTACTTTCCGGTAATCGACTGAATTGGTGAGCAAACGGCCCCCAGCCTTATCTTAAAGAGGAGACATTCACCACAGCGACTTTAAACCAGAATCAGCCTTCGGGGGCTGAAGAGCAGCCCCCCAACATGAACTTCAAGGGAGGTAGACCGGTATTCGTTAAAAATACAGTTAAACACAAAAATTCTACGTAAGTAATTTTTGACAAAGTTCATATTTTATCATTTTTGCAAACAAAAAGTTTACAAAAACTCATTCTTTATGAAAAAGGTCACCTTTTTAATACTTATTATAGCTTTTGTATTAAGTTGTACGCGAACTACAGTAGAGCCCACCCCAATTGCCGTCAATCCGCCAACAACAGGAGGCAACGGGAGCCCAAAACCCTCTACAGACACAATTGTCATACTTGGTTCGTCTACGGCAGAAGGCTGGGGTGCCTCGGAGTACAAAAATTCATGGGCGGGAACGCTCGCCCGGCGATTATCAACCAGTCGCATTGTTAATCTGGCAAGAGGAGGCTATACTAGTTATCAACTTTTGCCAACAAGCGCCAGTCGTCCTGCTAACCGGCCGGATGCAGATACACTGCGAAACATAACCGCTGCTCTTAAGGAAAAGCCCACCCTGTTGATCATTAGTATATCGTCCAATGATGCCGTTGCTGGCTATGATGTCGATGAGATCATAGCCAATTTCAATACCATCAGGAGTGGTGCTTTGGCCGCTGGTGTAGCCAGTGTACTAATTACAACGCCTATACCGCGTCGGTTCAATGAAGAGGTTACGACCAAATTGCTGCGTCAACGAGATCTGGTTATGAAAAACTATGCCCCGTTTGCTATCAACATTTTTGACCCGGTCGCAAACCCGGATAATCTAATAAAGTCGGAACTGCTGAGTGAGGATGGCATCCATCCAAATGATAAAGGGCATGCAGTAATCTACAAGCAAATTGAAAGTTTCATACTTTAACGAACAGGTGGCTTCTATGAGGTGCCTAAATGGGCCTCAACTACCAGGTACGATCCTTTGGGATTCGTCATGGGTTTTCAAAAGGGTTGCCTGGTCGGCAAACACCAGCGGACGCAGCTTCTCAATTTCCATTTAGCCTGGCTGATCTGAGTCTGGTACTCCGAGGCAGGTAACTTGGTGCATCGGCCGCTACATGCTGGACAACAAAAATTGTGGCCGGGAAATTGAGCGTCAAGCCAGCAACTAGTTTCTTACGCGCATATACCCCCGCAGCAATACCCGTGTAATAATGAGGAAGTAGCCTCGTGGATAGGCGTACTTGAAGATCACGTTGTACTATTCGTGCAATAAACTGTACCCCAAACTAAAAAAAGTGAATGTGCCTAAGTAGCAAGCCCTTACGAGGTCTGTAGTTATTTCTACCTAAGTCACTTATTATCAATCCATTTCGAAAAGTCTATCCAAATAGAAGACTATACAATTGACTATCAACCGCTTGCAAAGTCATGCCTGGCTCCATACAGAGCTAAAATCACTTTGGTACATTTGCAATAAATCCACAATTAGCTAACGACTTCATGTACCTTAACCCCCGTATTCTTCTGCTTGAGGATAATCCCGTCGATGCGGTCGAACTTTGTCTGGCCCTCGAAGAAAGCGTGCCAAACGTCCAGTTGGCGATAGTTAATGATCATCCTGGCCTGATAGACTACCTACGTCGTATTGAAGAAAGGAGTCACGAGACACCCTGGTTGATTTTCCTAAGTGTACGTTTTTTAACCCCTGCCGCTAAAATAGAGGCTCTCGCGCACCTGCGAAGTTACCCTTCACATGCATCAAGGCCCTCTATTCCGGTCATTGCCGTGGGTTCACCCGCCGAGTTAGCCAGTGTACAGGCTTTATATGAATCTGTTATCAGTGCTCATCTGATTAGATCAGACGATTTTCAACAGTTGGTGGCGGACTGTCAGGCTATCGCTACCCATTGGTTTAAAACAGCCGTGCTCCCCCCCAACGCATCGGGCTGTACCTAGCGTGGCCGCGGCCTTACTCAACCAGCAGCTCTATGGATTTGACGCCCTGCGGAGTCGTTAACCGCCCAATGTAAAGCCCCCCCGGCAAGTCTTTGACCTCCCAGATTACGCGATTGAGGGCACCGGCCTGGGCTTTCCCGGTCTGAAGTGTACGCAGTATACTTCCTTTCATATCCAGAATGCTCAACACATAGTCTCCTCCGTTGGGAAGGATAAATTCAATAGCGGTTTTTGTCGCAAATGGGTTAGGATAGTTCCTTAGTAAGAAGGCATCGTTCAGCGTCTTTGCGGCCTCCCTGGCACCGACAGATGAAACTGACGAGCTCCCGCCGATTGCTGATTCGGTACTGGCATCATAGACAACAACATAGTGATGTACCTGACTGGCCGATTTACCGCACATGTCTGTCAACATAACGGTAACCGAGTAAACGCCAGCCCTGGTATACCGATGAGCGCCCCGCCCGGCAGTTCCTTCTATGGTTCCAACCGACGATGTATCGTCTCCCCAGTACCATATAACCTGCCAACCATTGTTATCGGTAAAATTAACACTGAGGTTTACCTCGCTACCTACTTTTACCGGGTCATTAGGTGCTTTGATCAGGCTTAGAACGGGGTGCGTATTAGTAACCATGATGGTTTGCGTAACGGCGGTCGCTGCATTTCCGTTAATGTCTTTGGCATTCCAGGTAACGGTTGTTGTGCCTACCGGATAAGCGGCCGTTAAGGGCTTCCCATCGCTACGTACACCAATGGGTTGACCAACCGAGCAGTTATCCGTAGCCAAAGCAAACAGGTCAACAACGGCCCCACACTTCCCGGCATCGTTCGCCAGCACTTTATTGCCATTGGTGCTGATAACCGGTGCTTCGTTATCAATTACTGTGACGGTCTGCGTAACAGTGGATGCAGGATTGCCATTCGCATCTGTAACGCTCCAGACGATGGTTGTAACCCCCGCCTGATACTCAGCCGTTAAGGGCTTCCCATCGCTACGTACCGCTTTGGGTTTGCCCACCGAGCTATTGTCGGTAGCTAACGCGAGTGCCTCAAAGAAAACCCCACACTTACCCGTCTTATACGTAAACGTTTTATTGCCATTAGTCTTGATAACCGGCGCTTCTTTGTCAACTACCGTGATGGTTTGCATAACGGGGGTCACTGCATTTCCGTTAGTGTCTTTAGCATTCCAGGTAACGACTGTTGTGCCCACCGGGTACTCGGCCGTTAAAGGCTTGCCATCACTGCGTACGCCAACGGGTCGACCAACCGAGCAGTTGCACGTTGCGGAAGCAGATACGACAACCGTAGCGCCACGCTTACCGGCATCATTGGGAAGGGTTATGTTTCCATTCGTCGTGATAACCGGTGTTTCATTTTCAGTCCATGCAGCTGTGCTGTTATTGGTGGGTAGCGGAGGTTTAGAATAAGCCGCTTTAGACTGAACACTAAACACCAGAAACATGAGCGCATACAACAAACGTATGTTTCTCACTAAAGCCATAGCCCCTGACGAGGGGGACAAGCTATATTGACGTAAATCTGTACCTGAACGATCACTTACTGGATATAACAACCGGAAATTTTCAAGTATAGCTTGCTTTAGTATATGGGTCATACCCTGTTAATTTAGCAGTGTGGACATTAACGATTTTTTCCCTCTTTCGGGAGTTTAAACCAGGGCCGATAGACTGAAATTATGGGAATATTTTTCTAAACAGCCATAACTCTGCCAATGCCTTTATTTTATCGTCCGCAAAAATAGACGTTATAAATCTTACAACACTGAAGTAGAACTACAATTAAACTCGTTTTTACTAACCGCTTAGTAACTTTCGATTCTTTTTACTACATCATTTTAGAAGAAAAAAAAATGGTGCTCACGTATATATCAGGCGGGCTCTTTTAGTATAAAAAAAGTGAAGTCACACGCTAATAAAGATAAGTATCCATTTAGCGAAACCAGTTGAAAAT
This sequence comes from Spirosoma fluviale, assembly GCF_900230225.1. Lineage (GTDB taxonomy): Bacteria > Bacteroidota > Bacteroidia > Cytophagales > Spirosomataceae > Spirosoma > Spirosoma fluviale. Next base: position 315,520 of record NZ_OCNH01000006.1, on the reverse strand, counting down.
CAAGTTCACAGAGTCCTGATATTGCCTCTACTACCTAAAATCAAAAACTTGAAATACAGTATTTTATGCCTAATAATTTATAAGTGCTTTTTATCAAATAGCATTGATTACCAGCTATTAATCCGCCCTGCAGATCATTTTTATCGCTATTTATCAGGACCGTAACTACCCGGAGCGGGTTAATTAACTTTATTCGACAACGAACTTTACCTATATATTATATTTTAATCGATATATAAATTAATACTCATTATAAGTAAAAATATATACTTATTTTATACTAAGAGTACATTAAAAACCTCTTAACCGTACAGCAGCTTTTTGCCAACATAAAAGCAGCACTTATTTTTGTTCAAGTCGTAGTGCTAAACAAGGACTGAGTAGATTGAACATTTGTTTCGAGTGTTTACAGAATATTGTTTCTTTCTGATCTTCTTTTTCACCTTTCATACTTGGTTTTATTAGCCAGTTGCCAGGCTTTTGATGATATAGCTAATGCATTTTTTTAGTCTAAAAATGGAAGCTAATTATCACCTAACATGACATGACAAAGATGAAAAATATCGACTACTCTATGTTCAAAAAATTCACACTTCGTATACAGATTTAAGTGAGCGGATTTTGCTTACAGCGCATCTACTAACAGAGCGTTGAGTAAAAACTGGATGATTGATGAACGTGTCGAAGCAGAAAATAATTAGTGTTGAAGTCTGGACTAACTACAGGCGTCTGCCAGTGAATTAACAAGTCTATCCAGTGAATGGCTACTGCTAAAACAGCAAAGGCTATTCATTAAACACCAACCTTACGGATATGAGTAACTCAAAAAAAATGTACCCGTCAAGTCATCAGAGCCTACCAGACCCAGGGTATGCTTTGCGCCTGCGTTATTTCTTCAGGAGCTCTGTAAACGAACATCTACCCAACTGGTATGGTGCCTGCCAACCTGTCTGGTGGATTAGTAACATGTACTGTCTGGAAGCTCCTATCGGGAAAACGCACCAATCGTAGAATCAGGCATCTGTAAACGTAGGCTGCTCCTTGTTTTTACTGTCATTCCTACATATACGTACTAGAAGCAGCTCCTGGTAGGCAGTCCGTTCAACCGGCCTGTTCCGTATATACCACAAGGTCAGTATTCGGCTTTATTCCAACAACTTCCTAAAGTACAGTTGTGGCTTGATTCACTCAAACACAGCCATACTTAGTTGCTATGGCTACATGCTGCACAGGTGTCGACGGCTGGCCGACCTCGATTCTCCACGTTAGCGCTAACGTGGTCGTTTACTTAATTAACTCAATTGCATTCAATATGAAACACGTATTCTTTCTGTTCTTCTTTTTTGCCAGCGTGATTTCCTTAAAAGCTCAGGTGTCTGAAACGACGGCGATCCGGCTCTATCGAGTCAACGATCATCTGGTCAGGGCAGAAGGGGATGGCTCCAATCCAGTCAGCTATTCTTATGGAAATGTCAATGTACGTGCCATTAATGACCTGATAGAGGTAAGTATCGTAAGCGGAAGTACATCCTATTACCTTCCTTCTCTTTTTCTGAATGACCAGGGGATTCCATACGGAACTACAGTCAGCTCAGCCATAAACGCCTACTTGCTGAATCTTCCAGCCACATCAGGTACAGGCAGCAGCGAAACCGCCGTGACAACTAATGCCAGTTCATTAACGTCAGGCACGCTGGACGATGCCCGCCTGAGCGAAAACGTGGTCAAAACCACCGGCTCCTACACCAACCCCGCCTGGATTAGCGCCCTCGATCCCACCCGCATCACCCAGAACAGCCTCCACCGCTTTGTCTCCGAGGCCGAGAAAGAGGCCTGGAACCAGAAACCCGATCTGGCGCAGGTCAAACTGGCCATCAAAGACAGCACCCGCACCTATACCTTCGTCAATGCCGCCGTGACCAGTTCGGGCACCTCCACGACCGTCACCATTCCCTCGGGTGGGGGAACTTCCATGCCGGTCGATACGGTCCTGAACACGGCATCGCCCAACGCCATTGCCAATGCCGCTGTTGCCAAAGCCATCAACCAGACCAACGCCAACGTGGCCACTAACTCGGCCAACATCGCTACCAATGCGGCCAGCCTAAGTGCCCTGCAAACCCAACTGACTGCCGTTACTGCCATCACCGCTGTCCAGACGGGGCCCATCGACGATGCCCGCTTAAGCGAAAACGTAGTCAAGACCACCGGTTCCTACACTAACCCCGCCTGGATCAGCGCCCTCGATCCCACCCGCATCACCCAGAACAGCCTCCACCGCTTTGTCTCCGAGGCCGAGAAAGAGGCCTGGAACCAGAAACCCGATCTGGCGCAGGTCAAACTGGCCATCAAAGACAGCACCCGCACCTACACCTTCGTCAATGCCGCCGTGACCAGTTCGGGCACCTCCACGACCGTCACCATTCCCTCGGGTGGGGGCGCTTCCATGCCGGTCGATACGGTCCTGAGTGCTACCTCGCCCAACGCCATTGCCAATGCCGCCGTTGCCAAAGCCATCAATCAGACCAATGCCAACGTGGCCACCAATACGGCAGCCATCAGTCAGGCCAACGCTAACATCGCCACCAATGCGGCCAGCCTAAGTGCCCTGCAAACCCAACTGACTGCCGTTACTGCCATTACCGCTGTCCAGACGGGGCCCATCGACGATGCCCGCCTGAGCGAAAACGTGGTCAAGACCACCGGCTCCTACACCAACCCCGCCTGGATCAGTGCCCTCGATCCCACCCGCATCACCCAGAACAGCCTCCACCGCTTTGTCTCCGAGGCCGAGAAAGAGGCCTGGAACCAGAAACCCGATCTGGCGCAGGTCAAACTGGCCATCAAAGACAGCACCCGCACCTACACCTTCGTCAATGCCGCTGTGACCAGTTCGGGCACCTCCACGACCGTCACCATTCCCTCGGGTGGGGGAACTTCCATGCCGGTCGATACGGTCCTGAGTGCTACCTCGCCCAACGCCATTGCCAATGCCGCCGTTGCCAAAGCCATCAATCAGACCAATGCCAACATCGCCACCAATACGGAAGCCATTAATCAGGCTAATGCCAACATTGCCACCAATACAGCAGGCATCGCCACCAATGCGGCCAGCCTAAGTGCCCTGCAAACCCAACTGACTGCCGTTACTGCCATCACCGCTGTCCAGACGGGGCCCATCGACGATGCCCGCTTAAGCGAAAACGTGGTCAAGACCACCGGTTCCTACACCAACCCCGCCTGGATCAGTGCCCTCGATCCCACCCGCATCACCCAGAACAGCCTCCACCGCTTTGTCTCCGAGGCCGAGAAAGAGGCCTGGAACCAGAAACCCGATCTGGCACAGGTTAAACTGGCCATCAAAGACAGCACCCGCACCTACACCTTCGTCAATGCCGCCGTGACCAGTTCGGGCACCTCCACTACTGTTACCATTCCCTCGGGTGGGGGCGCTTCCATGCCGGTCGATACGGTCCTGAGTGTTGCCTCACCCAACGCCATTGCCAATGCCGCTGTTGCCAAAGCTATCAACCAGACCAACGCTAACATCGCCACCAACACAGTAGATATCGCCACCAATGCGGCCAGCCTAAGTGCCCTGCAAACCCAACTGACTGCCGTTACTGCCATTACCGCTGTCCAGACGGGGCCCATCGACGATGCCCGCCTGAGCGAAAACGTGGTCAAGACCACCGGTTCCTACACCAACCCCGCCTGGATTAGCGCCCTGGATCCCACCCGCATCACCCAGAACAGCCTCCACCGCTTTGTCTCCGAGGCCGAGAAAGAGGCCTGGAACCAGAAACCCGATCTGGCGCA
>NZ_OCNH01000006.1:0-311418 GCF_900230225.1 Spirosoma fluviale | reverse complement strand
AGCCTAAGTGCCCTGCAAACCCAACTGACTGCCGTTACTGCCATCACCGCTGTCCAGACGGGGCCCATCGACGATGCCCGCTTAAGCGAAAACGTGGTCAAAACCACCGGTTCCTACACCAACCCCGCCTGGATCAGCGCCCTGGATCCCACCCGCATCACCCAGACCAGCCTCCACCGCTTTGTCTCCGAGGCCGAGAAGGAGACCTGGAACCAGAAACCCGATCTGGCGCAGGTTAAACTAGCCATCAAAGACAGCACCCGCACTTACACCTTCGTCAATGCCGCCGTCACCAGCTCCGGCACCTCCACGACCGTCACCATTCCCGCCGGTGGCGGAACTTCCATGCCGGTCGATACTGTCCTGAGCACGGCATCGCCCAACGCCATTGCCAATGCCGCTGTTGCCAAAGCCATCAACCAGACCAATGCCAACGTGGCCACTAACTCGGCAGCCATCAGTCAGGCCAACGCTAGCATCGCCACCAATACGGAAGCCATTAATCAGGCTAATGCCAACATTGCGACAAATACGGCAACCATCAATCAGGCCAATGCTAGCATTGCGGCCAATACAGCGGCCACGGCTACCAATACAGCGGCCATCAATTTGGCCAACACCAATATTGCGACGAACACCATTGGTATCGCTACGAATGCGGCCAGTTTAAGCGCCTTACAAACGCAGGTGACGGCAGCCACCGCCACCCTATCAGGTCCGGTTGACGATGCCCGCCTAAGTGCCAATATTGTTAAAACGACGGGATCCTACACAAATCCGGGCTGGATAAGTGCCTTCGATGCTACCCGCATTACCCAAACCAGCTTATACAGGTTTGTCACGGATACAGAAAAAGAAGCCTGGAATAATAAACCGGATCTCTCGCAGGTTCGATTGGCGATCAAAGACAGCGTTCGCGCCATTACCTTCGTCAATGCAGTGGTCACCAGCAACGGAAATTCACTTACCGTAACGATTCCGAACGGGGGTGGCACTGGCAGTCCGACAACGATTGACAATGCCCTGAGTCCAACTTCGACCAACCCGCTTACCAATGCCGCCATTACATCGGCCTTTAATCAGGTCAATACCAATATAGCGGCCAACACGACCGCCCTGGCGAATAACACGACCGCCGTCAATCAGGCAAACGCGAACATCGCCAATTTATCAACTACCGTTGCAGCAAACACAGCTGGTATTACCAGCAACGCAGCTAGTGTCACTACCTTACAGACACAGCTATCCGTGGCTATGGCCCAGGTAGCCAGCCTGTCTGCCTTAGTCAGTCAATTGCAGCAGCAGATCGCCATTAGTTCAGGCACATTCACCATATCGACACCAACACTTACCGCATCTATTTCCAGTAATTCGTCTATTGTGCTTTCCTGGCCAGCGTCGACCAATGCGACTTCATATACGCTAGAGTCGGCGACGAATTCCAGCTTTACAGACAATCTGGCTCTGCTGTCTGTACTATCCGGTACCAGCTTCACGGCAACCGGGCTAACGGCAGGCGTAACCTATTATTTCCGAATAAAGGCGTCGGGCGGCTCCAACACGTCTCCATCCGGTTACGGCACCGTTTCGGCGACCATTTCAACCGTTCAGCCAACGCTCGATCCACCCACCAACGTGGTAGCAACGCCACTCACTACCTCGACGATTGCCATTTCGTGGACGGCTCCGGCCAATGCCACCGGTTACTCGGTCCGTTATGCTACGAACAGTAGTATGACCTCGGCCACCAGTATAACAACATCGGCCACCAGTACGACCCTGACGGGGTTAAGTCCGGCAACATCTTACTTTATTGATGTGTCGGCAACGGCTTCCGGCTTCACGCAATCGGCTACCAGCTCCATCGCCACGGCAACCACGAATGCACCCGTACCAACGCTGGCAACACCGACAAACATCGTGGCATCGGCAACGAGCGAATCAGCGATTGCAGTTTCCTGGACGGGCTCACTAAATGCCACCAGTTACTCGGTTCGCTACGCCACCAATAGCAGTATGACCTCGGCGACCACGGTTACCAGTGCTACCAATAACATTACGCTGACAGGCTTAACACCGGTAACGACCTACTTCATTGACGTGTCGGCCAGTGCTTCTGAATTTATGCCTTCAGCGCCCAGCCCCGTCGTCACGGCAACGACCAGTGCGATTACTCCAACGCTGACCGCACCCACCAACGTGGTGGCAACCCCACAAAGTACCTCAACCATTGCCGTGTCGTGGACGGCATCAGCCAATGCCACCGGTTACTCGGTCCGTTATGCTACGAACAGCAGTATGACCTCAGCCACCACCGTAACCACCAACACCACCAGCGCAACCTTGATGGGATTAAGTCCGGTAACGACTTACTTTATTGATGTGTTGGCCAGTGCCTCTGGCTTTATCTCATCGGTACCCAGCGCCGTCGTTACGGCAACAACCGGCGCGACGACCCCAACGCTGGCGGCACCCACCAATGTCGTGGCAACGCCACAGAGTGCCTCAACGATTGCCGTTTCCTGGACGGCCTCGGCCAACGCTACCAGTTATTCGATCCGCTACGCGCTCACGAGTTCGATGAGTTCAGCGACCACCATAACCACCTCCACCACCAACGCAACCCTAACGGGATTAACGCCAGCAACGACCTACTTTATCGACGTATCGGCCAGTGCGTCGGGCTTTGTTACATCGACCACCAGTGCAACGGCTTCGGCGAGAACCAATGATGCGCCGGTAACGCTGGCGGCACCCGACAACATGGTAGCAACCCCACAAAGTACCTCAACTATTGCCGTGTCGTGGACGGCCCCGGCCAACGCCACCGGTTACTCAATCCGTTACGCGACGAACAGCAGCATGACCTCGGCCACGACCGTAACCACGACCGCCACTAGCACGACACTAACGGGCTTGAGAGCATCAACGACTTACTTTATTGACGTGTCGGCAACGGCTTCGGGCTTTACCTCATCGGCACCTGCTTCGGCTACCGCACGCACCAGTGATGCTCCCGTAACACTGGCTACGCCCACCAATGTGGTGGCATCGCCCCTGAGCACTTCAGCGATTGCCATTTCGTGGGCAGCCTCTACCAGTGCCACCAGTTATTCGATCCGCTACGCGCTTACAAGTTCGATGAGTTCGGCCACTACGGTAACCAGTACCACCAATAGCTTTACACTTACGGAACTATTGCCCGGAACGACCTACTTTGTCGACGTATCGGCCAGTGCTTCGGGCTTTGTTACATCGGCCACCAGTGCAACGGCTTCGGCAAGAACGATTGGTATTCTGACACCCCCCACCAATGTGGTGGCAACGGCCCTGGGCGGATCGGCCATCAATGTTTCGTGGACGGCCTCTCCCAATGCTACCAGCTATTCGGTGCGTTACGCTACCAACAGCAGTATGACCTCGGCGACCACGGTTACTACTTCGACTACGAGCACAACAATTACGGGGCTAACAACCCTGACGACCTACTTTGTTGACGTATCGGCAACGGCTTCGGGCTACATCACATCGACCACGAGTCCAACGGCTTCAGCAACGACGACGGCGGCCTTTGTTGCTGAACGGACCTTCAGGCTGGCCTTCCAGGGCGCAACCTCCGGTGTTGCCACAGCGGGCTGGAACCAGATCAAGCCAACGGCCGCTCAGTTAACGACGCCCAACTCATACACGTCGGGCATGCTTCTGACAGAAAGCGGGGTTAGTTCGACAGTTTTTGTAACCCTGGAAAGCCCCTATACCCAGGCGACAGCCAGTAGTTTTATCGCCACGGCGGGAAGCATTTACCCACAAACAATCATGCAATCAGCCTGGCAGGTATCCTCTTCCAATCTGGCTGGCGGCCGATACAGCATTAATGGACTCACACCAGGCAAATATTATCAGTTGTACTTTTTGAGTGCCACCACCATAGCCAGTAACGCCACGGTGAGCTATACCATAAACGGGGTGGTTAAAACGATCAACGCAGGCTTTAATTCCGGTGTTGGCGGGGGAAGTGAATTTACGCCAAACAGGGCTCTGGTCACTTATTTCAACGTTCAGCCCGACGCCAATGGCCGAATTACCGTTTCCAATAAGTATGTTTCGGGAACTATATCTCCGTTTACCACCTGCGTAATTCGCGAATCCAGTGTCCCCCTTTAACCGTATGAAAAAATTCATTATCCTGTTCTTGCTCCTGGCTACTTTTAGCCAGGGGCAAGCCCAATCGATAAGAGGTTTGTTTAGTGTATCAGGTAGCCGTTATGGACGGAGCACCGTAGCGGGAGTAGCGTCCAATACCGTTACTATTACCGTCACTTACGCATCCGCTCCAACCTCCCCATCTGCCACATTTGCCGCTCTCAAGTACAATAAGCAAGCCTGGTTCCAGTACGAACGGGACGATTTGCTCTCCGGCACCTGGACTGACTATATTTTCTTCAACGGCGGGACAACGCCGGACGGACGAACCTATCCGGGCAAAACGTTTACGGATGGCTGTGGCAACAAAGTCAATTGGCGGGGCTCCGCAGTGGCCAATGCGCGGTCTAACTTCAACAATATGGACTTCTGGGGTGTAACGGGAAGACTAACGACGCAGCAGGTAGCCACGATGGTTAAGGTTGGGAAATGGGGAGTCATGAACCACGGCTACTACCACGAGCTTGCCACAACCAATAACTTCTACCCGCTTTCCGGCCCTACCTTTTCTCAGGCGGGCTGGAACATTGCCGAGAATCAGAAGTTTACGTACGCCAAGCTAAAGAGCCAGGATGTCGAGTACCTGATGCGGTGCGTCGTTGTGCCAACCAACTACGCCGGTTTCACCAGAGGAGCCGATTCACTCAAATACCTGGGATCGACCTCAACAAACGCCCTTGATGGCTACGAGGGATTTCCGCGTTTTTTCGATCTGAACACCGCCAACAATGGCGGTAACTTTGCTCAGGAAGAAACACTGCCCGTTACCGGCTACAGTAAATTCAATAACGCCGGTTTTATACAGTACACCCGCAATTTTCAGGACTCGTGGACACCCAATGTCATCAATACCCTCAAGGCCCAGTTCGTGGATTTACTGGCCAAAAGCAATGCCAACAAACATCTGGGCATGCGGCTCGGTACGCACACGGGCACCTACCCGGAAATGAGTAATTTCTTTAATTATGCGGACTCCATTGCCGCCGACCGAGTCTGGTTTGTAGGCATGACCGAACAACTCGAATACCGGGAAGTGAAACGACTGGCCCAAAGAACCCAATCCCTGAATGGAAATACACTGACCGTCCGGGTCGACCTGAGCGCCGTGCCGGACGTTACCCGCTTTCGCGACATAAGCCTGCTCATAACGGGAGGCCCCATTGCCCACGTTACCGTATCGGGTGCCGATGCATTCAGTTATGACACGGTAACGGGGCTGGTGAATGTATTTACCGAAAAGACAAAAGGGTTTCCAGTACCCCAATGATCACCTGGGCGTGTAGGTCAGCTGGACAACAACGCCCTGATTACCATCCTGATTGGACCGGCGCCAGCCAAGGGCCAGAGGCAAATGCTCCTGTAGATAGACCTCTACGCCCAGCACCAGTTGCCCGTACTCGTGCGTACCGGTGGCCCAGTCGCCCAGAAAGTGTACTTTCTGATACCATACCCCCGCATCGAACCCCATATGCCCACCCACCGTCGACCCTTCGGCCAGGTAACGCCGGTTGCCAGCATATCCACCAACGACTACCTGGTAGTGATCATCATGCAGGCCCGCACCCAGGTTGGCATAGCCCCAGCCTTCCCAGGAACTGCGCTGCCCGGTTGGAAACAGGTTGAGGCCCGTTTGTCCACCCAGCCCGATGTGCAACGCGTCGGTCAGGTTAAAGGTACGCTGGGCGTTGATCAGCAGCAGGGGGGCGTAGGGCACCTGAATGGTCGTGTCGTTGCGTAGCCAGGTACGCTCCTGCCGCTGGTAGTCGACATTGTACAGGTTTACACCAACCTCCCAGTCGCGGCCCAGACCATAGTCGACCGTTGTTGAGAACCGCATCTGTTCGCCGTTAATATCGACCTGCTGCTGCGCCATGATTTTATGTTTGGGCACAATGTCGGACGATGGAACGCTGAAAATAGTCTGTTGCGCCAGACCAGCCAGGCTCGAGCCGAGGAGTCCGGAAAGCAGAAAAAGTTTTTTCATGTTGAGCGTATTGAGAAAAAAACAGCCGGTTATTCGCCTGTTTCGGAGTGGGGAGCGTCCACCGGTTTGGATTCGGGCGAACCTTTCTGCCGTAGAAAAATGGATAAGACAACGATCGACAGTACCGACAGAAATTCGCTCTGCCAGTTTTGTAGGGATTGAAACCAGAATTCGCTGGTGCCCAGAAACTCCCAGAGCGAAAGCACTTCTGATTTCCCTTTCAAGGCCGATTCGGTATTATACTCCCGAACGCCCCCGTAGGCATGCAGAAAAAAGGAAATGCCAAAAAGCAGAAAGAAGGCGATGCTGAGCGAGTTTTTGTACAATTTCAGCACCAGACCGCCCTGCCGAACGGGCCAGGGTGCCCCGGCGCGGGTTGGCGATGGCTCCCGGTCCACTTCCTCCGGTTCGTCCAGACTCTTTGACTCCGACGATCCTTTCTGCCGGAGCCAGACCGTTAGCAGCACATACAACCCCATCTGTAGAAACTCACTTTCCCAGTTTTCGAAGACGGCTTCGATACAATGACCGCTGGTCAGGTAGGCACGAAACGGAATTTGTGGCCGCCCGTAATCGGTCAGGTCGCCGTTGAACTCGTGCCAGCCCACAACGATCTGCCCCGCCAGCGTAAGCAGGGTAATAAAGAGAAACAGCAGAGAAAGACCATTTTCGCGCAGGAATTTCTTCATCGACTGGTGGTTTGTTGAGCAGTGTAACAAGTGGCTAAAGCGGTTGTTTGTTTCAAAATATTCACCTCCGACATTCTGTTCGGCCTGTAAAGGCGTCTATATACGTTCAGACGCACACATCTTGCGCTTCCCCTCCAATCTAATCGGAGGCAACGTACCGAACCAATCCGTTAGCCCGTTGCCTCATTTCCCCCTGTTCAGAACAGGCCGCGGCTCATACCCGGCTGTTAAAACCACTAAAGAGGCTCTGAATACGCCTTTATTGAACCTTTCTCAACGATAAGAAAACGAATTTAACGTATGACACACCTCGTAGACAGCGGCCAACGCTCGCTGGGCGTCACGTTCCCCAATGAGCACGAAGCCACCATACAGGTATGGGCACCGCTGGCCAAATACGTAGCCATCAAAATATACGGACATCCAACAGCACTCCCCCTCACCTGTGAAGAACTGGGGTACTGGAGCCTGACCACCAGCCAGATCAAACCCGGCGACCTATATACCTTTAAGCTCGACGGGCAGGAAGAATATCCCGACCCGGTATCCCTTTGCCAGCCGCAGGGCGTACACGGACCCTCGCAGGCGGTCGATACAGGGATTTTTCGGTGGACGGATGATAGCTGGAAAAATCCGGCGCTGGAGAGTTATGTGCTGTATGAACTTCATACCGGCACCTTCACGGAAGAAGGCACTTTTCAATCGCTGGAGAGCAAGCTGGATTACCTGAAAGCACTCGGCGTAACGGCCATCGAGATCATGCCCGTCGCTCAATTCTCCGATTCGCGCAACTGGGGCTACGACGGCGTGTATACCTATGCCGTTCAGAATTCGTATGGGGGTGCCAATGGCTTGCAACACCTGGTCGACACCTGCCATAAAAAAGGCATTGCCGTGGTGCTGGACGTAGTTTATAACCACTTTGGGCCGGAAGGCAATTACCTCGGCAACTTCGGCCCTTACCTTACGGATAAATACTGCACGCCCTGGGGGAAGGCCGTTAACTTCGACGATGCGTGGTGCGATGGCGTTCGGCGGTATGTGCTCGAAAACGCCCTGATGTGGTTTCGGGATTTTCACATCGACGCCCTGCGGCTGGATGCCGTTCATGCCATCAAAGATTTCAGTCCGGTACATATCCTTCAGGAACTCCGTCAGAAAGTCGATGAACTCATGGCCGCCACCGGTCGCCAGCACTACCTCATTGTTGAAAACGACCTCAACGATCCGCGCTACATCGACCCGCTTTCTGAGCATGGTTACGGCATGGACGCTCAGTGGAACGACGAATTTCACCATGCCCTCCGGGTAGCCGCAGGCGAAGCGACAACCGGCTACTACGCCGATTTCGACGGGCTGAACCACCTGGCGAAATCCTATAAAGATGCCTACGTCTACGATGGTCAGTATTCCGTTGTCCGTAACCAGTTTTTCGGGGGTAAAGCCGCGAACAATCCCGGCAAGCAGTTTGTCGTCTTTTCGCAGAACCACGACCAGGTGGGCAACCGTAAACTGGGCGAGCGGTCGAGCCAGTTATACAGCTTCGACGCGCTCAAGCTGCTGGCCGGTGCGGTGCTGGTGAGTCCGTACATTCCGCTGTTGTTCATGGGCGAAGAGTGGGGCGAAACGAGTCCGTTCTTCTATTTTGTGAGCCATACGGAACCGGAACTGGTCGAAGCCGTTCGGCAGGGGCGCAAAGAAGAATTTGCCTCCTTTCACTCCAACGGCGAAGACGTGCCCGACCCGCAAAGCCGCGAAACCTACCAGCAGGCCAAAATCCAGTGGAAGCTCATCGACCAGAAACCGCACCGGATTTTACTGCACTACTACCAGACGTTACTGGCCCTGCGCCGGGAGTTGCCCGCCCTGGCTCACCTGGACCGGACCAGACTCAACGTCGATACCGATCCCAAAACCGAAACGCTGGTGCTGCATCGCTGGCACGACGACCAGCATGTGGTGTGCCTGATGAATTTTTCCAAACAAGCCCAATCCATCACCCTGCCAGCGGTTGGCGAACCCGACGCAAACTGGCAAAAATTACTGGACTCGGCCGATGAACGCTGGCAACCGGAATCCGCATCCGGCACCAGCGAGGCACCAGAATCGGTAACGAGCACCGGCACCGTTCTCTGTCCGCCCGAGTCATTTATTCTTTACGTACAACCTCATGAAAAATCCCGTTTCCACCTACCGGATCCAATTTCACAAGGACTTTACCTTTCGTGAATTTGAGCGAATCATCCCGTATCTGGACCAACTGGGTGTCCGTACGCTGTATGCTTCACCCATCTTTGAAGCCGTACCCGGCAGCTTGCACGGCTATGATTCGGTAAATCCCCAGCGCATCAACCCCGAAATTGGCACCGAAGAGGAACTGCGGGCCATCAGTCAGCAACTGACCCAGCGGGGCATGAGCTGGGTACAGGACATTGTGCCCAATCACATGGCCTTCGACCCGCACAACAAATGGCTCATGGACGTGCTGGAGAAAGGCCAACTGTCGCCCTACGCACCATTTTTCGATATCGACTGGCAAAGTCCCATACACAAAGGGCGGCTCATGGTTCCATTTCTGGGTTCTCCGCTGGATGAAGTCATCGACCGAAACGAACTCACTGTCGATTATCAGCAGGAGAAATTCGTCATTACCTATTTCGATACGACTTATCCGCTGAACTTACGGGCGTACACGACCATTCTGAAAGCGGGCAATGCCAACCCGGACAAGGACGTCCGGCAATTACTCAATAAAATTGAGAAGAGCCTGTCCGCCAAAAACCCGGACAAGTACACCCGACAAACGGACGAGTGCGTACTGGCCCTGACGGAATTAATGACCGGAAAAGACGGAAGATCGTATGTCAAAAGCTGTCTAAAAACGGTCAACAGCACCCCATCCTGCATCCGGGAAATCGTCGATCAGCAAGCGTACCGGCTGTGCTTTCACGGCGAAACCGATCATCAGATCAACTACCGGCGGTTCTTTACGGTCAACTCCCTTATCTGCCTCAACATTCAGGACCCGGTGGTTTTCGATGCGGTGCACCAGCTGCCTAAAATCCTGCTCGAAGCGGGCGTCTTTCACGGTCTGAGGGTCGACCACATCGACGGACTTCAGGACCCCAGCCGCTACCTCCGGCAACTGCGCCAACTGGCGGGACCGGAAGCCTATATCGTGGTCGAGAAGATTCTCCAGAACGACGAACCCCTTCCCAACAACTGGCCGGTGCAGGGTGCTACGGGCTATGCCTACCTCTCGATGGTCAATAACCTCTTCACCCGAACCGAGAGCGAAGCCAGCTTTACCCATTTTTACCACGCGCTACTAGGCGAAAAAATGGCCGTTCGGGAGGAGCTGCACGACAAGAAAGCCTACATTCTCTACCAGCACATGAATGGCGAATTGGAGAACCTGTACGGGCTATTCGAAAACCTGAAGCTGCTGGATGCGTCCGTAATGGCGAGCGTACCGGAGGGCAGCCTGAAAACGGCCATCGGCGAGTTTCTGGTTCAGTGTCCCGTGTACCGCTATTACGGGAATCAGATGCCGTTGAGTGAGGAAGAAGCCACCGCTGTACGAACCATTTTCAGCCGCATCCGGAAGAGCAAGCCCGAACTGGCTCCAGCCGTTGGTCTGCTGGACGAAGCCCTGTTACAAAATCCGGCCTCGGGTTCGGACGACTATCGGCAGCGGGCTTTACGTTTCTACCAGCGGTGCATGCAGTTTACGGGCCCGCTAATGGCGAAGGGCGTGGAAGATACGCTCATGTACACCTACACCCGCTTCATCGGGCACGACGAAGTGGGCGACTCGCCCGAGTATTTCGGTCTGACGGTGGAGGCCTTCCACCAGAAGATGCTGGACCGGCAGTCGCATTGGCCCCTGACGCTCAACGCTACTTCCACCCACGATACCAAGCGGGGCGAAGATGTGCGGAGTCGGCTGAATGTGCTCACCGATTTGACCGACGAATGGATTGCGGCCGTGCAGGAATGGCAACAGCTCAACAAAGACCTCAAGTCGACCGATACCGCCAGCGAAGCCATACCAGAAGCGCCCGACGCCAACGACGAGTACTTTATTTACCAGACACTGATAGGGGCCTACCCCATGCCGGGTCAGAAAGACCCCGATTTTGCAGACCGACTCAAGGAATATCTGCAAAAAGCCATGCGGGAAGCCAAACGCAACTCGACCTACGACGCTCCCAACGAAGCGTACGAAACAGCCACCCAAACCTTTGCCCGGCAACTGCTGGACCCGAAACGACCTTTTTGGGCTAGTTTCCAACAATTTCACCAGCGCATAGCCGACTTTGGCATCATCAACTCGCTGGCGCAAGTGCTGCTCAAATGCACCAGTCCGGGCGTACCCGATATTTACCAGGGTTGCGAAGGCTGGGACCTGAGCCTGGTCGACCCCGACAACCGGCGGCCGGTCGACTTTGCGCCCCGTCGGAAGGCACTGAACGAGTTGGCAACCCACGACCCGGAAACCCTGTTGGCTGACTTGTGGGACAGTCGCTACGATGCCCGGATCAAGCAGTGGCTGGTGCAAACCCTGCTCACCGAACGCAACCAGCACCCCGAGCTGTTTGCCCACGGGCATTACGTGCCGCTACAGGTAGCTGGTCACTACAAACAACATGTGCTGGCTTTCGCCCGCCGGTATCAACAACTCTGGTACGTGGTGGTGGTGCCGCTGGGTCTGGCGCGCCTGTGCCGACAGCAAAAAAAAGATGCCCTGGAACTGGCTTGGCTGGATACACGGGTCATTCTACCCGATGGCGCTCCCGCTTCCTGGCAGCACCGATTGACAAACCGGAAGGGCAAAGCCACCGATGGCATCCTCGTCGCCGATTTATTTGATAAACTGCCGCTAGCCGTACTCAAGCTGGAAAAACGACCAACGGAGCGCAGTGCGGGAATTCTGATGCCCATCACGTCGCTCCCCTCGCCCTTTGGCATTGGCGATTTCGGCCCCGAAGCACTGGCATTTGCCGACTTTCTCAGCCGAAGTCAGCAAACGTACTGGCAGGTGCTGCCCCTCAATCCGGTGGCGGGCGAGTGTGCCTATTCGCCTTATAGCGCCCTGTCGAGCATGGCGGGCAACCCGTTTTTGCTGAGCCCCGACTGGCTGGTTGAGGATGGATGGCTAACGGAGGCTGACCTGCAAGCCTGCCATCTGCCGCTTACCGCTGAAGTGGATTATAATGCGGTTTACCGGACAAAAAAAGAACTGCTGAAAAAGGCTTATAAAACGGCTAAACATCAGCCGAGTGATACCAACGACGACGCCTTTCACCGGTTTTGCGAGCGGGAAGCGGATTGGCTCGACGACTTTGCCCTTTACATCGTTCTGAAAGAACACCACGATAACCAGCCCTGGCACCGCTGGCCAAAACCGTATAAATCACGTCAGGCGAGAGCACTGAACCAGTTCAGAACCGAGCAGGCAGAGGCCATTCGGGAGGTAAAATGGCTTCAGTTTATGTTTGCCAGCCAGTGGGACAGACTAAAAACGTACTGCAATAGCCTGGGAATTCAGCTTTTCGGGGATTTGCCGTTCTACATGAATTACGATTCGGTGGATGTGTGGGCGAACCCGGAATTCTTCAGCCTTGATCAAGACAGCAACATGATTGGGGTAGCCGGTGTGCCGCCCGATTACTTCAACGCCAACGGCCAGCGGTGGGGGATGCCCGTCTTTCGGTGGGAAAACCTCGAAAAACAGGGTTACTCCTGGTGGATAGAACGGCTGCGGAAGAATCAGGAACGGTACGACTTGTTGCGGCTGGACCACTTTCGGGCCTTTGCCAGCTATTGGGAAGTACACCCTCACGAAGAGACGGCCATCCGGGGCGAATGGAAACCGGGGCCGGGAGCCGACTTCTTCCGGACGGTGCAACGTGAACTGGGCGAACTCCCTTTTGTGGCCGAAGACCTGGGCGACATCGACGCCGATGTGTACACCCTGCGCGACGAGTTCGGATTGCCGGGCATGAAAGTCATTCAGTTTGCCTTTGGCGAGGACATGCCCGAAACCGTGAACATCCCGCATCACCACACGCCCAACGCCATCGCCTATACCGGTACGCACGACAATAACACCAGCGTGGGCTGGTATCGGCAGGACAGCAGCCACGAACACCGCAGCCAGCTGGAACGCTACGTCGGGCATCCGGTATCGCAGCTCGATGTGCATCTGGTACTGGGTCGGCTGGTGTATGCCTCGGTGGCGAATATCGCCATTTTGCCCCTGCCCGATGTGCTGGGGCTGGACGAATCGGCCCGGCTAAACACCCCCGCTTCGGACGCCAGCAACTGGACGTGGCGGCTTCTTCCCGGACAGTTGGACCGAACCATAGAACAGCGCCTACGCGAGTGGACCAGCGTGTACGACCGATAGTTGTCCGGCACTTACCTGATCGTATTTACCTCATACACAACGTTATGTTAAAAATAGGCTATCACGCATCGCACGAGCAATTCAAACCCAGCACCTTACTGGACTATGTTCAGCGGGCACAGCAGGCGGGTTTTACGGCGGGCTCCTCGTCCGACCATTTTCATCCCTGGAGCAACCGCCAGGGCGAAAGCGGCTTTGCCTGGTCATGGCTGGGTGCGGCTTTACAGGCCACCTCACTGTCGTTCGGGGTAGTCAACGCCCCCGGCCAGCGGTACCACCCGGCCATTATTGCCCAGGCAGCCGCTACCCTAGCCGACATGTTTCCGGAGCGATTCTGGGTGGCGATGGGTACCGGGCAAGCCCTCAACGAAGCCATCACCGGCGACAAATGGCCCGCTAAAGCCGACCGGAACGCCCGTCTGAAAGAATGCGTCGACATTATCCGGGCGTTGTGGGACGGCGAAACCGTCACGCACAAGGGGCTGGTAACGGTTGAGGAAGCGACACTGTATACCCGACCTGCCGTAAAACCGCTGCTGTTCGGTGCCGCTGTAACCAGCAAAACCGCCGAATGGGTGGGGAGTTGGGCCGATGGCTTACTAACTATATCGCAGCCACTCGATCAGCTCCGGGAAGTTGTTGATGCCTTCCGGCGAGGGGGTGGCGTGGGTAAACCGATGCATTTGAAGGTACAGCTTTCCTACGCCAATACCCTGGAAAGCGCCCGGGCAGGGGCCTACGACCAATGGCGAGGCAACATTTTCCCGAACGGGATGCTCACCGACCTCCGCCGACCCGAGCAGTTCGATATGGCCGGTGAACTCGTCAATCTGGCCGAAGTCGATAAGATGGTCAACATTTCGGCGAATACAAGCCAGCATATGGCGTGGTTACAGGGGTATATCGACCTGGGTTTTGAACAGCTTTTTCTGCACAATGTTAACCTTGAACACGAACGATTTATCGACGATTTCGGCCAGTATGTACTGCCTGATCTATTGAGGCCGAGTTATGCCAGTCTATAAGCAACTTTAGCACTGACATCGCCTTATTATCTTAAAATCAATCACTCTATGAATTATTGGTCAATCAGAACGGGAATCCTTTGTCTGGGTTTGCTCAGCAGTTGCAAAACCGGTACCCGGGATATTGATTTCGTCAGCAAGCAGTTTGCGGCTACGTATAATATTGATTCAACGAAAGGCATCGACAGTACCAATCTCGCCAACCTGATGGGTTCCAGGGCCGTCTATAGCTTTGGCAAAGACGGCAAAGGCATGAATCACCTACAGATGGGCATGGTATCGAGAGATACGCCTTTCACCTGGAGGGTTCAACAGGACAGTCTGTACATCGACAAAAAAGGGTATTCCATCGAGAAAATAGATAAAGGATTCACGCTCCGCTCCGACTCAGCCAAGATTTTCCTCAGCCAGCAGCCCTGATTTTCGTGGCCTGTACCCGACAGCAAGATGCTGTCGGGTACTTAATTTGACTACCAATGGATTCCCAACAACTCAACGACGCAACGAAGTACAAAAACTGGCGGTCTCAATTGCTGAACAACCAGATTGCCATTAACCACATCAACCCGCTGTACATTCATCGGGCGCAGAAGGACGGCAGCATTTTGTACGCCCTGCTCGATCTGGATGCCACCCCCCCGGAAGTCACTACCCTTAACCCAATCTGCTTTCTGAAAGGCGATGCCGTTTCGATGCTGGTTGTCCTGATTGCCGAAGAGACGAACGAGAAATACGTGCTGCTGGTGAAACAACGGCGCATCTGCAACGGCGACTTCACCTACGAACACCCCGCCGGGATGATCGATGAGGAAGACCCGTCGCCCATTGAAGTGGCCGCGCGGGAACTGGGCGAAGAGGCCCAACTGGACGTTGACCCATCGGAGTTGACTCCACTCTTCAACAAGCCACTCTACTCGGCCACCGCCACCAGCGACGAAGCTCTGCACTTCTTTTACCTCGAACGATGGATGTCGCTGGCCGATATTCAGGCCATGAACGACAAATCGACGGGGGCCGAAGGAGAGAATGAGCATACGCAATTGTACATCGCCACCTTCCCCGAAGCGCATGGGCTGGTTAGCAATATTCATGGCGTGATGAGCCACTTGCAGTACCTGCAAAAAGTGGGTGATTTCGAAACGATGAAGAAGCTGCCCGGCTGATGATGGGTTTCGTGAGGTGTCAGTTTCTTAAAACCGACACCCCAGTTAAAAAAACCCAATTAACCAAGTAGCCCTATAAACATAGAAACAATACACATGAAATATGTTTATTTTGTCTACTGTATAATTAGGTGCCAGTACTACTCAACGTTAAAAAATTCATTTCACAACCATGACGGCATCGAGCCTATCAGGTAAGCAATCGCCGAGATACTCCACTTCAGCGATACTCGTAGCTACTATAATTCTGGCTTACTGCCTTTTCTGCGCCGTACAAGGTGGCGATTTCGATGTATTTTTAGATGCCGGGCATAAACTGGCCGGGCATCAGAATATCTATCGTCCCCCATTTGCCAAAGGACTTCAATACTATTACAGCCCATTCTTTGCGCTGGTATTACTGCCGTTCAGCTACCTCCCTTTTGTGATTCCCGAGGTAGCGTGGCTGCTGTTGTCGACCTTTCTTTTGTACAGAATATGGCTGTTGACGACCCGGTATTTGAACGTAACGGTGTTGACGCAGAAAGAAACCAAAATCTGGATATTCGTCGTTTTCTTTTTGTCGCTACGTTTTTTGCTGTACAACTATTCAATGATCCAGATGACCATTTTTCTAATGTGGGCGACATTGGAAAGCCTGGCCCTTTTTGAGAGAAACCGCCCGGTCGTTGGAGGAATATTGTTCGGGTTTGCCTGCACAACCAAGCTATTACCCCTTATTTTTTTACCGTACCTGATTTACCGACGGTACTTCACGGGCTTTGCCTACACCCTGCTGTTCTTTGGTTTCTTCCTGATCGCTCCTGCCCTCGTTTTCGGGTTTGAGTTCAACACCTTTCTGTTGAAAGAATGGTGGCTCGTTATCAATCCGGGAAATGCAGAAAACTCCATCGAAGCCGATTTAGGCACCCATAGTCTGGTTAGTTTGATTCCCGTTTACCTGACCGAAACGCACAACAAAATCAATATAGACCGGAATTTCCTAAGCCTCACGGCCGATCAGGCAGTGTTCGTCACCAACCTTATCCGGCTGGTTTTTGTAGCCGTAACCCTGTATTTTCTCAGAAGCCTTCCGTTCAAACGGAATACAAATAAACTTCAGACGGTTTGGGAGTGTTCGTACCTGTTTCTGGTCACCCCGTTATTGTTTCCGCATCAGCAGAAATACGCCTTTCTTTACATAGCTCCCGCCATTATTTATCTGGTGTATTACCTGCTTGTCTCATTCCGGATAAAGAGTCAAAACCGGTACCTTCTCCTGACTATTTTTGCTGTCAATGCGCTTGTTTTTACCCCGTTCATTTCGAGTGACCTCATGGGCCGGTATCCGTACGATGTACTGCAACATTTCCGGATACTCACCGTATCGACCATTGGGCTTTGCTTTATTTTAGCGTTTTGCACGGCACAAAAGCTCCGGCAGAAGCTGGATGTTCTGCAACCCGGCTCCAGTTTAACCCGCCAGCCGAAACCCATTGAAAGCCACCTGCGGGCCTAGGTCGCTCCTGCATGGCGGTATCGTTAAACTACGGGAAGGTATACGCTAAAGGTAGCCCCTGCTCCCGGCCGACTTGTTGCAGTGATATCGCCCCCGTGATTTGCTACCACTTTTTGGCAGATAGCCAGACCAACCCCCGTTCCGGCAAACTCACTCTTGCCATGCAAGCGTTGAAAAACCTGAAAAATGCGATCCACGTACTTTTCATCGAAACCGATGCCGTTGTCGGCTACGTCAATACGGTAGTAATTTTTGGCCGTACGGGCGGGCCTCACCAACAGCGGCAATTGGTTAATGGGCACCGTCTGAAGCCAGATGCCAACTTGGGGCCTACGTTCGGCATCCCGGAATTTCAGGGCGTTACTCAGCAGATTCTGGAAGAGTTGCTCCAGTTGCGACCGGTCGCCCTGGATGGTAGGCAAGTCGTCGACCTCAATGACCGCCCCTGTTTCTTGGATGCGTAAGTCGAGATCGATCAGTACGGTTTCCACCACATTGGCTAAGGAAACGGTTACCGTACTGGCCTGCCCGGTAGAGATGCGGGAGAAGCTCAGCAAATCCCGGATCAACGTAGACATCCGGCCCGCTGCCGACTGCATACGTTCCAGATACATAACGCCGGTGCCTAACTCGGCCCGGCACTGGTCTTTCAGCAAATCGCCAAACTGCTGAATCTTTCGAAGAGGCTCCTGCAAATCGTGGCTGGCCACGTAGGCAAACTGTTCGAGATTATTGTTCGACCGCATCAATAGTTCGTTAGACTCGGTTAGCTCTTCGTTGGAAGTTGCCAGTTCTTCATTGGCTGCAGCCAGTTCTTCGTTTACACTGGCCAGCTCGCTGGTACGCTCATAAACCTCCAGCTCCAGATGGGCTGACAACCGGCGGTAACGTTCCTCACTTTCCAGCAGTGCCTGCTGCACTTTTCGTTGCTGGGTAATGTCCTGACTCACGGTTGCAAAACCAATAACTTCGCGGGTCGTTTCATTTTTATTGACCACTGCGTTCCATTGCAGCCAGAACGGTTCACCCTTTTTGGCATTCTTGAACCGAAACTCATACGAGGTACGGCCTGTATGCAGCAGTTCGGCAAGGATTTTCCGGGCGGCTCCCCAATCTTCCTCATACAACATATCCCATATTGTTTTTCCCTCGATGGTATCCCACCCCAGCATCCGTAACGCTGCGGGGTTAACGTATTGAACCGACCCATCCAGGCCTGTCATGCCAATAAATTCATTGCTAACATCGAGGATGCCGATCAGTTTCTGCTGCTCGTTGAGAGACTGGGCCAGTTGCGCACGACTTTCTTCAACTTTCTGGCGGTCCATTACCTGCTCGGTCACATCCTGACAGAGCACCATAACGCCCGTAATAGTACCATTCTGCTCCCGATAGGGCTGGTAAGTCAGATTGAGAAAAGCTTCTTTTATACCGTCTTTGGTATAGATGTGGTAAGGATGCCCATAGAGGTAAAGTGGCTCGCCAGTTTGCCGCACCTGCTTTATAATGGGGCCAAAAACAGCCTCAGCTTCCGGTATACTCTCAAAAATAGGTTTGCCGAGTAATTGCTCGGACGTGCGGTCAATGAGTTGGGCATACGCTTTATTGACCACTTCCACCCGCATGTCCAGACCGGTCAGTACAACAATACCCACGGAGGCTTCCCGGATCAGGTTCTGAAACCGTTGTTCAGACAGCTTCAACTGACTGACCATTTTGAGCTGATTGGTGGTTTCGGTACAGGTCACCAGCACGCCCGCCACCTGGTCCGATTCATCTTTCACGGGACTGTAGCAAAACGTCCAGTAAGCTTCATCCAGCCGACCGTTGCGGTAGATCGGGATCAGCTGGTCTTCGCTCCAGACGGCCTCGCCCCCGTCGAGAACCTGATCGATCAGGGGCTTGATAACGGGCCATGTTTCGGGCCAGTATAACTCACCGGCTTTTCCGAGCGCACCGGGGTGTTTACCATTGTTGCCCAAACTGGGGCGGTACGCATCGTTGTAAAACTGAATCAGCGACTTGCCCCACCACAAGAGCATTGGAAACCGGGAGTTGAGGAGGATACTCACCGTTGTCCGTAAACTCTGCGGCCATTGCTCAGGCGCGCCCAGTGTTGTGGTCGACCAATCGAACTGCCGGGTGAGTTCACCCATTTCACCCCCTCCCGAGAGAAAAGGGTAATCGTCAGTTAAATTATACTTCTTCAATGGACTAACTTATAAAAAACTGCAAATTAATCGAGAATGAAAATAGGGAGAAAATAAATAGTCAATAACTGACTGTCTGGGATTAACCCACCAACCATAAGGTTTGATTAAACAGCAGACCCGAATGGTCTTCTTGTGAGGATTTGGGGTAGTTTCCGCTCAATAAGGGTCAACTTATCGTCGCCACACCGTGCCTAAAGCTGTAGTCAGACCCGAGGAAATACCCCCTGAAACCTGTCCCACTGGCTAAATAATCAACCGTAACAAAAGAAAAAGGATTGCAAAGCAGTTGTCAGCAGAGTGAGGCTGGTGAGTCCCTGCGCCGTACCCAACGGTATTCGTCGCGAAGTGACCAGCCGTCAACCCCTCACGGCTATTCAACTATGAGAAACACATACTCGCATCGCTGGCTGATTCTGGCCAGTATTTTCACCTTATTTATTGCGTTTACCACCTACGCTCAAACAATTAGCGGTCAGGTAACCGATGCCACCACGGGGGCCAGTTTGCCGGGTGTTTCGGTGCTGGTAACCGGCCAGACGGCCGGGGCCATTACCGATGCCAACGGGCTTTACAGCGTGTCGGTCAGTCCGGGTTCGTATACGCTCCGCTTCAGCTTTGTGGGCTACACGACCCAGAATATACCGGTTCAGGTTACCGCCGGAAACACTTCTACCGTGAGCGTAAAACTCGCGGAAGGGCTGGCAAGTCTCAATGAAGTAGTGGTGGTAGGATCGCGCTCGACCCAGGCCCGGACCAGCACCGAAACGGTAGCCCCGGTCGATGTTATTCAGTCGCGCGATTTACAGGCAACGGGCCAGATTGATTTGACCCAGCAGTTGAACTTCGTGGCTCCGTCCTTCAACTCCTCCCGCCAAACCGTGTCGGATGGTACGGACCACATCGACCCGGCTACCCTGCGCGGACTTGGCCCCGATCAGGTGCTGGTACTGCTCAACGGCAAACGGCAGCACAATCAGGCGCTTATCAACATCAACGGCACCATTGGTCGTGGCTCTGTCGGCACGGATTTAAACGCCATTCCGAGTTCGGCGATTGAGCGGATTGAAGTGCTGCGCGATGGCGCGTCCTCGCAATATGGTTCCGATGCCATTGCGGGCGTTATTAATCTCCGGCTGAAAGAGCGGCCCGGCACAACGGTCAATGCGCAGGTGGGGCAGTACTACAAAGGCGATGGTCAGGTGGCGCAGATTGGCATCAACCATGGCTTCAAAATAGGCGAAAAAGGCTTTTTGAGCCTTACGGGTGAATTTCGCCACCGGGGAGCCACTAACCGGGCGGGCGATTATACCGGGCCGGTTTACGTAAACTGGAACGTAGGGCAGCAAACGGGCGAAAGTGCCGCAGCTTACGTAACGCGTCGGCAGAACCTGTATCAGCAGGACCAGGGGCTGATTCAGCAGAACAATTTCAGCCTGAAAAACAACCTTCAGGTGGGCAACGCCCGCGTCGACAACGCCGGTTTCTTCCTGAACGCCCGCGTCCCGATTGCCAACAGCAATGCCAGTTTCTACGCATCGGGCGGGCTCAACTACCGACGCGGACTGGCAGCCGGTTTCTACCGCTATCCGTACCAGACCTCGCAGGTAATCACGGCCATTTACCCGAACGGATTCCTGCCTAATATTCAGTCGAGCATCAACGACCAGTCGTTGATGGTGGGTGTCAATGGCGAAACGAAGGGCTGGCGCTGGGACATCAGCAACGTGTATGGCGGCAACTCGTTCCGCTTCGACGTAACCAACTCCAACAACGCGTCGCTGGCGTATCTGGGCACGTTCAACAACCCGACTACATTCTATGCCGGTACGCTGAGCTTCTACCAGAACTCGGCCGATGTGAGTGCAGCCAAGGATTTCGGGAAGCAGCTGGGCCTGACGTCCTTTAACGTAGCCACCGGCCTCACCTACCGCAACGACCAGTACCGGATCAACCCCGGCGAAGCGGCTTCGTACCTCAACTTCAGTCCTACATCGGGGCAGATCGGCGGCTCGCAGGTGTTTCCGGGTTATCAGCCCGCCAACGCGGTCAACGCCACCCGGAACGTGTACGGCGGCTACATCGACCTGGAGTCGGACGTGACGACCCGTTTGCTGCTCAACGCAGCTGGTCGGTACGAATATTACAGTGACTTTGGCGGGAACCTCGCCGGGAAACTAGCGGCCCGTTACCGGTTCAGTGAAGCGTTCTCGCTGCGGGGCTCCATCAGCAACGGCTTCCGGGCACCTTCGCTGCACCAGCGGTATTTCAGCGCCATCAGCACGGTCTTCGTCTCGAACGGCACCATCCTGGAACCTCGCCAAACGGGAACCTTCCGCAACGACAGCCCCATTGCACAGGCCTTTGGCGTGCCTCCGCTGGGTGCCGAACGTTCCACCAACTATAGCATCGGCATCACCTCGCGGCCGTTGCCCAACGTGAGCGTTACGGTCGATGCGTACCAGATCAACATTACCAACCGGATTATTTACAGCAACCAGTTTTCGCGCGGCACGACAGGGGCGGGTTTGATCGTGGCCAATATCCTGAACGGGGCCGGGCAGACGGACGTGAACAGCGCCCAGTTTTTTGCCAATGCGGTAAACACCCAAACGCAGGGAATCGACGTGGTGATTGCCACCAACCCCCGACTCAGAACGGGTACGCTGGACATAACCCTGGCGGCCAACTTCAACCGGACGAAACTCGTAGGCGACATTCAGCGGCCTGCTAATGTGCCAACAGATGCCACCTTCGGCAATTTCCTGTTCAACCGGCAGGACAGCGCCCGGCTAACGGTGGCCCAGCCCAAGAGCAAAATACAGCTAGCGTTCAACTACCGGCTCCGTAAGTTTGGCGCCGTGCTGCGTTTCTCGCGCTTCGGTACGGTACAAGCCTACGACCCGGCCAACCCCGCCCTCGACGAGATTCAGAATCCGAAGCTCATCACCGACCTGAGTTTGTCGTACCGCATCCTGAAAAACCTCAACATGACGGTTGGGGCCAATAACCTGTTCGATATTTATCCTGACCCGCTGCGCGTAACCAACTACCCAACGCCGGAGCGGTACGGAGCCGCAGCGCTGGACAACTCATCTTTCGGGCGGTTCGTCTACAGCCGAAGTGCCACCCAGTTCGGGTTCAACGGCGGGTATTATTTCGTAAACCTGTCGGCAAATTTTTAAGCGATGTCTGTGGTGTCGGGTCTGACCGGGCTGGCGCTCCAGGACCAGACACCACTCAAATGAAAAAGGGTCTTAGCGTTCGTCACGTTAAGACCCTTTTTTCGTAAAAGTGGGGTCGGCGTGTTTCCACCCCTCAACGCGTTCGCGACTAACCTCATGAAACAACATTAACACGTCTTTTCCTCTCACGATCCTACCGGATGCTACGGGCCAAGACTCATTCGCTCTTATCAGTTATGACAATCGGGCTGCTGTTACATATGGTATTGAGTTGTACAAATCTGGTATCGCAGGAAGACGCTGTCAGGCGGGTCAGGCAGGGCGAAGTGTTTGTTATAGCTATCCCTTCGTCCATTGGTACGGGCTACACCTGGCAACTGGCCAGCCCTGCCGACCGCGCTTATCTCATGTTCATGTCGAAGCACTATAAAGCCGCCAATGACCTCGACGGAGGGTCCGGAACCGATCAGTTTACGTTTAGAGCGGTGAAAAAAGGGCAGGTCAAATTACGCTTCCAGTACGTACGCCCCTGGGAAAAGACGCTACCTAAAGACACACGCTATCAAACCTTTTCCATTACCATTTTTTAACCCAGTTTTTTAACCATAATCCATCTCATGAATTCTGTCTCTCTTCGCACCAGCTTAGTGGTTGCCTGCCTCCTGGCAACAAAAACCCTCTTTGCGCAGGCTCCAGCCGAGCTACCCCAAATATATAAGGCCCGTGAAGTTCAGGCTCCGGCCCAGCTCAAGGCCACACTTGCCGAACAGCGAAAGCTGATTGCCAGTCGCAGGCTTACCTTCCAGGTAGCCAACACTGGTGTATCGACGATAAGCCTGGACGTACTGGCGGGTGAAAAAAACGAACTATCCGATGCCGAACGCGCCCGAATAAAAACACAGGTGACCAGTGCGCGGCTCGATCCACGGTACAGCACGCTCCTCCAGGCCCTGCAAAAAGTTTGTTTTGCCACCAAACCGAAATACGATGCCCGGGTGGCTAATCTGGTATCGCCGGTTCGTAGGCAGCGATGCGGCAACTGCTGGGCGTATTCGGCCGTTGGGGCATATGAGTCAAGCTACATTAAAGTCAACAACACGGCCAGTACCGCCATCGATGCTTCCGAGCAGTACGCCGTCAGCTGCTCTGGTGGTGGCAGTTGTAGCGGTGGATTTGCCTACAAAGTGATGGAATGGCTGGTGAATCAGAATAAACGACTGGCTACAGAAGCTAACATTCCCGATACTGGCACCAACGGTTCGTGTCCGGCCGCAACACCCGTTACCGATTACCGGGCAATCGCCTGGGGCGTCGTTGACCCTTCCGGCGACATCAACAAAATTGCCTCGGTCGCCCAGATCAAAGCGGCCATCTGTAAGTATGGCCCGGTAGCGGCCAGTGTGAATGTGACGCCACTTTTTCAGAACTATGCCGGTGGT
This sequence comes from Spirosoma fluviale, assembly GCF_900230225.1. Classification (GTDB taxonomy): domain Bacteria; phylum Bacteroidota; class Bacteroidia; order Cytophagales; family Spirosomataceae; genus Spirosoma; species Spirosoma fluviale. The sequence goes on along the minus strand of NZ_OCNH01000006.1, from coordinate 287,610 downwards.
ACGTTCAATGAAATGCCCAGCAACCCCGCTAACCCATCAACGAACCACGCCATCCTGATCGTAGGTTGGGACGACGTCCGCAAGGCTTGGCTCATGAAAAACTCCTGGGGCACCAACTGGGGAGAGAACGGGTACATGTGGATCGGCTACAACAGCAACAACATTGGCCGTCGGGCCGCCTGGATCGTAGCCAAAAAACGCACCCTGGTACTGGCGAATCCATCGGTAGTCGCTCAGAAATAGCGGATTGGTTATTCTTAACTAATGAACCTGTTTAAATTTTTATAGAATATGTCGAACGAAGAGTGGCTTCGAGGCTGTAGTACCGACCGGGACGGTCGGGTGAGAAGCGATTAGACACACGCCCGACCGGGACGGTCGGTACTACAGCCTCGAAGCCACCATTTTTGATAAAACAAAAAGTTTAAACGGCGTCAATAACTAATAACCATTAACCAAAAAAGCAGGAATGAGGTAGCCCGAACCGCTACCTCATTCCTGCTTTTTTTGCCAAACGATTTAGGAAGTACCGGGTATAGTATAACGTATTGGCAATCCAAAAAACAAATACGTTATGAATCCAGCTTCCCAAAATTTCGCATCGACCCAGCAGGACCCGCTGACAAAATATCCGCAGCCACCTTACTCCAACCAGGAACAGTCGGTACCCGGCACCGAAGCCGAAATGCAGCCCAAAGCCGATCATGGCGAAGAATCGTACCGGGGTTCCGGCAAGCTGACGGGCCGGAAAGCCCTCATCACCGGGGGCGATTCGGGGATTGGCCGGGCTGTAGCCATTGCCTTTGCCCGCGAAGGAGCCGATGTATTGATTTCGTACCTGAACGAAGACCAGGACGCCCGCGAAACGGCCCGATTCGTGGAAGAAGCCGGTCGGAAAGCCGTACTCGTTCCCGGCGATATCAGCGACGAAGCGCATTGTAAACAGCTTGTTCAGCAGGCAGTCAGTGAACTGGGCGGGCTGGACATTCTGGTCAACAATGCCGCTTTTCAGATGGCGCACGAATCGTTGCAGGACATTAGCAGTGAGGAGCTTGACCGCACCTTCCGCACGAATATCTTCTCGATGTTCTACCTCTGCAAAGCGGCCGAAGAACACATGAAGCCCGGCAGTACGGTGGTTAACACGACTTCCGTAAACGCGTATAAGCCCAGCCCGCAGTTGCTGGCCTATGCTGCCACCAAGGCCGCTATCCAGAATTTCACGGCCAATCTGGGTCAGGTATGGGCTGAGAAAGGCATCCGGGTCAACTGCGTAGCGCCGGGACCTATCTGGACCCCGCTCATCCCGTCGACCATGCCTCCGGAAAAAGTAAAAAATTTCGGGCAGGATGTGCCGCTAAAGCGAGCCGGACAACCCGCCGAGCTGGCCCCCATTTACGTACTGCTGGCCTCCAACGATTCCAGCTACATGACCGGCAGTACCGTTCAGGTAACCGGCGGTTCCCCAACGATCTAATGGTAGAATCGGCATGAGTTAATCCGTTTATTCACAAAGCGATTAGCTCATACCGATTTTAAGTCACCGTTAATTCTGGTTACGATGAAAATAGGCGAACGGTTGCTCAAACATCTCAACAAAAAGTACGAACCATCCCGAATGATCGCCTTTAGGTTTGGCCGATACGACGTTGCCACCAAAACGGATGAGGCAGGAAACCCTGTGCTTCTGTTTATCGGCAAAGCCGACGACCGGGGCATCATCAAAGGCGATCAGTTTACCCGCCGATTGCTAAAAGATGCCAGCGGAGCCATTGTCAAAGACCATTGGGACTATAAAGGGAAGGTATAAAACTGTATGTCAAGGCCGCATCGACCAGAACAGTCGATGCGGCAAAACAGGATCAATTGTATGAACATAACATTGAAAGTCTGGCGACAGAAAAACACCAGTACCCCGGGTAAATTAGTGGAGTACAAACTGGCGAATATTGACCCGGACATGTCGTTTCTGGAAATGTTCGACATTTTAAACGGCGAATTGACGAACAAAGGCGAGCAGATCATTGCCTTTGACCACGATTGTCGGGAAGGCATCTGTGGCTCCTGTGCCATGTACGTGAACGGACGAGCGCACGGTCCTCAAACCGGCGCGGCCGTCTGCCAGCTTTACATGCGCAGTTTCAACGATGGGGACACCATCATCGTGGAGCCCTGGCGGTCGCGGGGATTTCCGGTCATCAAGGACCTCTCCACCGACCGATCGGCTTTCGACCGGATTGTGCAGGCGGGGGGCTACATCTCCGTCAACACGGGAGCCGCTCCCGAAGCCAACGAAATTCTTGTCTCCCACGAGATTCAGGAGACGACGATGGATGCCGCTGCCTGCATTGCCTGCGGTGCGTGCGTAGCCGCCTGTAAGAATGCATCGGCCATGCTGTTTGTGAGTGCACAGGTCTCGCGTTTTGCCTTACTTCCTCAGGGGCAGTCGGAACGCCGTACACGGGCTGAGCGCATGGTAGCCCAGATGGATTCGGAAGGGTTTGGAGCGTGTTCGTTTACGGGCGCGTGTGCTGTAGAGTGCCCGGCATCCGTCTCTCTGGAGAATATAGCGCGGTTGAACCGGGAATACCTCGGCGCTAAAATCAGCTGATCGTACCGGGGCCAACCCAGCGTTTGACCCACCCGGCCGTTCCCTAACACATGCTTATTCTTTCTGGAATTTCTCAGCACCAGTTGGTTAGATCAACGAGTACACAAATAAACCATAAACCAATTCAACGTATGAAAACTTCAGTAATGACGGTCGCTCTGCTGGTAGCAGTAGCCATCGGCGCACAGGCCCAATCGGGTAGTAATACAGCCAATACCTCGGGCGGCACAACCGGCTCTGGTACTCACAAAACGAGCGGCACCAACTCGGGTCGTGGTACGGCGTCGGGTCAAACCGGTACATCAGGCACAAAAGGTCATAGTGCCGGATCGACCGTTGGAGCCGGAACGAGTGGTTCGGCATCCGGAGCCGGGATTGGCAGCAACAACGGCCAAACGGGCGCGGGTACTTCAGGGCAGGGATCGATGAGCAAAGGCAGTAAGTCGGGAAGCAAGAGCAAAGCCCACCAAAGCAGCGGTAACGGCAACGGCAGCACGTCGAGCGGTTCCGGCTCAGGTACGGGTAGCAACGGCAGTAGCCGTAAAAACAATCAGTGATCCTTACCCGAATCGACATGTTCTATCACGATAAGAAATTACAATACAAGGTTCGGGTCGACAAGCCCAATCCACAGTTTGCCCGAGCCTTGCAACAGGCCATTGGCGGCATTGAAGGCGAAATTCGGGTCTGCCTGCAATACCTGTTCCAGTCCTGGAATTCACGCGGTCCGCAACGTTACCGGGATATGCTGCTAGACACCGGCACCGAAGAAATGGCCCACATCGAGATGCTGGTTACGGCAGTGTCGCTCAATCTGGAAGGTGCCTCAAGCGGGGTGATCGAGAGCATTGTAGGTGGCGATTCGCTGATGGAGAAAATTGTGGGCGGTGGTGATCCCCGTCATTTTTTATCGGGTGGCCTGGGAGCGCTGGCGGCCGATGCCAACGGTGTACCCTTCAACGGCTCCTGGGTGGTAAGTTCGGGTAACATAGCCGCCGATATGTATGCCAACGTCATGGCCGAAGCAACCGGCCGTACGCTGGCCACGCGGCTCTATGAATTGACCGACGATGCGGGTATGAAAGACATGCTGGCGTTCCTGATTGCCCGTGACACCATGCACCAGCAGCAATGGCTGGCGGTGCTGGAGGAGCTGGGTAACGGCGACATCCGCAATGTGCTGCCCATTCCGAACAGCTTCCCGCAAAGCCAGGAGCACCAGGAGTTCAGCTATGCTTTCGTCAACACGAACATTGACCCTGACGAGCCCTCGGCGGGCCTGAATCGTCGCTGGACGCAGGGCCCCTCCTTCGACGGCCGCAGTGAGTTCCGCGAAATGAAAGCCCAGCCCATCGGTGGCGAGCCCAAACTAGCGCCCCCCATCCCGGAAGGCCACGCACAAGTAGAACAGATTGAGAAAGCCAACGTGAAAAGCTAGGCAGTTTCTTAGTAAACGCCAAAAGTCCCAATTGTCCAGCTTACCACTGGGTAATTGGGACTTTTGGCGTTTGGAGGAAACGTGTCTCGTTCACTATAGATGAACTGGGGGCGACAAAGGGAACGCCCCGATTAGGCTACTTAGTGCGCGTCAAAAAGAGCACAAAACCATCATGACTCTAAAATGAGCGTCTCGCGAAATGGAGCATTTTAATGAGATGAAGCTTTTCGATAGTAATCCAAAGCAAGCCGTAACATACGAGACAAAAATAGTCAGTTCAAACCAAATTTTGGTCAGTTCAAGTCACGTCTATTGAAGTAGCATAATTGATACTTTAATATTATAGGTCGTTTCCTTGTGAAGGACAGGAATATTGAATATATCCACTATTCCTGTCCTTACAGCTCACACCGGCGACCCGGCTTAAAGTCGGATGACACAGGTCACCCTGTGCCGGTGCGGCAAAGCATTGCGAAATGCAACTGTCCTGAACCCTTAAAAGTGAGCCAGTGAAAAGTAGAGTAAAAAACCTAAATTTCACTAGTAATTGGAAAGGGAAATGAAAGCAACCGCATCGGCGGTCCGAACGATTCACTGAATCGCAGATCGTAGCGATTCTCAAACAACAGGATAGCGGCCAAACGGTCGCCCAAATCACACGCGAACACGGTATTAGTGAGGCTACTTTTTATAATTGGCGAGCCAAATATGGGGGCATGCAAGTCTCTGAAGTCAAGCGACTCAAAGATTTAGAAGATGAAAATCGGCGGCTTAAAAAAATGTATGCTGAGCTAAGTCTACAGCACGAGATCACGAAGGAGGCCTTACAAAAAAAGTGGTAGGGCCTGCCGAACGTCGGGCATTGGTTAGATGGATGGTCACCGAAAAGAAGATCAGCCAACGCCGAGCCTGTCGTTGGGTAGGCCTGAGTCGCAATGCGGTCACCGAACCAGCAGTCGTTAGAGCGAAGGAGAAGGCCCTACAAAACCAGATTGAACAGATTGCCAACCGCTATAAACAATGGGGCGTGTTGAAAATATATCATAAACTGCGTCAAGGTGGAGAACGGGTTAATCATAAACGAGTCAGGCGGTTATATAAGCTCTCTGGTTTGAGTTTGCGACGTAAGATCAAGAAGCGATTGCCTGAAGCAATCCGTCAGCCATTACCTACATCAACGATCCGGAATGGGTGTTGGTCGTTGGATTTTACCGCACCGATTTCTATGGTTTAAGCAAGGGCTGGTGCATAATTTTTGTCATATTTTTCACCGCGACGAACCACCGCGCAAACCCGATGAATCAGTTTGTTGCGTGCTGCATTAATGACCAGCATCTTGGGCTTGCCTTCCTTGATCTTGCGGACGTAGTATTCCTGAAGGTCTCCCGTTATCTGAATCGCCGACATAGTACGGCACAGGCCGCCCTGCTAAGTGGATCAAAGATTTCAGGCGTTTACGGGCCTGATGACTCACCTTTGTTCGGCCCCGGATGCTACTACCGGAGCGGTACCGCACAGGCGGCCCTGTCAAAAGGGGCCACCCCGGCATGGCAAGCCAGCTTTTTGGGCTCACTAATGGCCTGCATTTCGTTGGTGGCCAACAGTAATTCAGTAGCAATGACGGGGCCAACGCCCGGTACGGAGACCATCAAATCAAACAACTCTTTCAGGTGAGCATCCGCTTGGATCAGGTCATGAATCTGCACGTCAATCGCTTTTTGTTCTTCTTTGAGAGCGGCTAAGGACTTTTTAACATTGCCTTTAAGTGTCTTCTGGAGCGACTTGCTGATGAACGTTTCCTGCTCGGTAACTGGAACTGCCAATAGGTTGTAAGCCTGATTAAGTCGTTGACGAGTCGCGCTTAGAAAGGCCAATTTCTGCATCACCTGGCGAGGTGGTGTCCACAATCGGACCTGATCGCGGAAGCGATAGGCGTATTGGGCGATTCGCTGAGCATCGACTTTATCGGTTTTGCCCCGTTGCATCCCACCAGCCTGCTTAATCTGAAGAGATGACTCCAACCAGATGGACAGCTTCGACTCATAGAGTAGTTCTAACAAATGAGCGTTGTAAATTCCGGTATGCTCCATACAAAACACGGCCTGGGCTGAGTTCCAGCCCGGTAATGCCTTTAGCTGAGTCAGAGCCTCCTTAATACCTTTAAGAGTGTTGTCGGCCACTAAGCACAATGCCGTGTTGCTGAGTGTACACGGCCCAATCCAGAGTGTCTTTGGCAATGTCAATACCAATAAAATAGCAAAAGTCCATGTTGCTGTTTAGTTTTGAGTATGTAGTCAACAACTTGCTTTTCCTCGAACCCTTTTGTGGGCCTGAGAACCCTGATTTCTATGGCTCGGGCCACCCCGCCGAGTCTTAGGCAGGTTAAAACAGAGTGGGGACTGAATCGGTGCATAGGTCTGACTCCTTGGCGGCCCGTTAGTGTACCCCACTCTGGTTGACTACTGGTAAAAGACTAAATCTTAGAATATTACCAGCCCACAAACCTAAAGGGCGGACCGGCTCGGATAGTTTACGGAGTGGTCACAAGTTCAGAACCTTAAACGTGATTGATGATTATAGTCGGGAAGCCCTGGGTATCGAGCGGGGCCGCCCGTGCGGTGGATTACTCCTTGCCTGCCCAACGGGTAATCCGATTACTGGATCGACTGGTAAAATGGTATGGTAAACCAGAACGCTTACGCAGTGATAATGGTCCTGAGTTTATTAGCCAAGATTTGCAGGATTGGTGTAGCAATCAGCAAATCGAATTGCATCATATCGCGCCGGGTAAGCCTACTCAAAATGCGTATATTGAACGGTTCAATGCGGGGCCGCCCGTGCGGTACATTCAGACGGGAAGTACTAAATGCCCATACGTTTGGGAGCTTGCCACAGGTACGCCGGACGGTGGCAGCCTGGTTGGTGGAATACAATACGGAGCGGCCCCATCAGGCCTTAAAGTTCATGACGTCAGTTCATTATCAGTTGGTTAGTTAAAGTCCAGTCAAAACTGGCTCACAAAAGGGGGTAAGGACAGCACTACGGAATGGCTATACCGATTTTGCACATATTGTCGAAAATGAAGACTTAACGAATATTTGACAGACTGAGAATTTTAAAAATCTCATGAAGCAATATGGCCCTAAATAGCTTTGGTCATGATTAGCTGTATTCTACAATGGCCGCTTTCACCCAAGCGGCCATTCTTTCTATCAACGACTCAAAAACAAAAGTAAAATAGAGTTGAAAGTAATTTTTCAATAGTCGGGGTAACCTCAACTGTATTTGGCAATAAAAGGGCGAAACAATCGAACAATGTAACTCGCCAAGCCAATGAAAACGTTCTCGAAATTTCCACTGCTTTTTGCTATTGCCCTTATTTTATGCTCCATTAAGGTATCAGCCCAATTCCAGTTAACCTGGACACCTGGAGTCAACATGAAAGCTTCTGTGGTGAATATGATGGCTATTTCACACAAATTAGAACAATCCAGTCAATTTGGGTTTACAGGTGGAGTTTGTCTTCTCGGGGCTTTCCTGCGTGAAGGTAAACAAGTTGGCTGGACGGCTACGTTCGAGGCTGGCACTCAATATGTGATTATTGCTCCCCAATTAAAATATATTCCATTTGCAAGTACCGGGGCCGAACGAAACTTCGGCATAGCCAATCCGGAAGCTGATAGTTCTTTGGCTATTTTGATCTATTCACAAACTGACTCTCAAATGAAATCTTACCAGTTTGATGATACCCTCCGCTTATACGGAAACTTCGATAACTCTAAGCTTCGATTGATTTATATTCCTGCTACAGGAGTATACCTTCTTGAAGATTCAACTAGCATCTTTACATTAAAACGCACGAAGACTATTTTGCCGATAGAAAAATAGTGAAGCCTGCCCATCTCAAGTTGTCCTTGGTATTTAGCGATATCTACACAATCGGATGATTCCCGGACGGGTCAACTACAATTTCGTTTATTTGAAAGGGTGCGGGTGATCATTTAATGAACGCACAAACTCTTATTAATCAACCCATAACAGATATTTTCTTTAAGGAACAAAAGCGTTCAGGAAAACCCCTTCGACGAATGAACCCGTTTTCATGGTTTCCAGATCAGTTCGCTTAATGGATTTTAAACCTGAAATCGTTCACGAAAAAGTTCTTTATTTAACAAAATAAGTTATTGAAGCACAGGCAATAAGATCAGCGGCCTACATTAGTTTTACAAGTAATCACGCTGCGAATGATATTTATAAAGTGGAACAAATTGATCTACATCAACATATTTAATTATCATACCTCATCGGCTTGCCCTGCCGGCTGCTAGTAAGTTTGCTCCTCCATAAAAAGAGCAAACGTTATGATACATAGGACTGTCTCCAGCTTATATACACCAAGAAACGAACGGGGCTTTCTGGGTGCCGGTCATGTAGCTCGTACCGTTTTAACGGGCGGCTTCGCCAAAACCGATCCGTTCATTTTTCTGATGGACGATATGCTGGACAAAACAGACGACGAACCCGCTGGTGGGCCTCATCCTCATGCAGGCTTTGAAACGGTCTCACTTCTGATCGATGGGGAAATTAAAGAAATGCTGGAGTCGATGAAAAAGGGTGACTTCCAGCTCATGACGGCCGGTAGCGGGACGGTTCACACCGAAACCATAGATGGCTCAACTAAAGGGCGTTTGTTTCAACTGTGGTTGAACCTGCCCCGGAAGGATCGCTGGGTTACCCCCCGTATTCAAATCCTGCCCGCCGAACAGGTGCCGGTATTGGAGAAAGATGGTGTCAACATGCGGCTCTACAGCGGTACGCTGGCCGGTATTCGCTCCCCGGTAAAGAATTATACACCCCTCATTACTGCCGAGTTTACCATGAAAGCAGGCGTTGACACCAGCGTCCAGCTTCCGGCCCGTTTCAATGCATTTCTGTATGTCATCAGCGGTTCAGTCCAAATCGCGGATACACAAATAAACCACGATCAGGTAGCCTGGCTGGATATATTCGACACCCAAGAAGCGAGTGACCTGACAATGCAGGCAGGTGAAAACGGGGTGCGCTTCGTGTTGTATGCGGCAGAGCCAACCCACGAACCCATCGTTTCCTACGGGCCTTTTATTGCCGATACCCAGACGGAGATTGCCGACTTGTACAAATACTACAGAGACGGGACGATGAAACACATTGCCACCGCCCCTGAAGCCCAGAAACTGACCTTTTAATTTTTAAATGAAACGAGCATGAGTTACACCATTGGCATCATCGGTTCAGGCCATATTGGCCGTGGACTGGCTACGCATCTGGCCAAAACAAACTACCCGGTGTTGATCACCAATAGCCGGGGACCGGCATCATTGACAAATCTGCTGTCTTCAATTAGCGGATCATTAACGGCCGCTGACTTGAGCCAAACCATTGCCCGGGCCGACGTTTTATTTATCGCCGTTCCCTGGGCACAGATACCGGATGTGGCCAGGGAATTACAGAATTCTAGCGGAAAGATCATTGTCGATGCTTCCAATAATATTGTCTCCGTCAGTCCTTTCCGACTGGCCGATACGGCGGGCAAATCAACGGGTGAGTACGTAGCAGACCTGTTCCCCACGCACCGGGTTGTTAAAGCATTTAACACCCTCGCAGCTGCCACGCTCGCCGAGCCCTCACAAACCAACGTAGGCAGTACGGTCATTTTCATGAGTGGTGACCATGTCGACGCAAAGAAAGAAGTAGCCGACATCACGAAAGCAATGGGCTTCGAGCCGATTGATCTAGGCACCTTCAAACAGGGCGGTCATCTTCAGGATGTGGGCGGGGCTTTGTCTGGGTTTGAACTTATTAAGGTAAACCGGTAAACATTGGGCTACGCTGCCAATAGCCCAATGCCTTTTGACGGCGCAAACGAACACAAACAAAACATGGACATTCAGCATAAGGACAACGGACAGAAGGGGATGTTTTACGTAGCGGTAGACGGTAAAACAGAAGCCGAGATGACCTACGTATGGTCGGGCGATCAACGAATAATAATTGATCATACCGCCGTAAGCGAAGCCCTGAAAGGCCAGGGTATTGGTAAGCAACTGGTACAGGCCACCGTCGTTTTTGCCCGCGAAAAACAGCTTAAAATTTTACCGCTTTGTCCCTTCGCCAGATCGGTATTTGATAAAACGTCTGATTACCAGGACGTGCTCTTTTGATGATAAAAACCATGTGGACAACCCAGAATATTCCTGATCTGGACGGGAAACAGGCCCTGGTAACCGGGGGTAATTCCGGGATAGGCTACGAAACGGCGTTGGCTCTGTACAAGGCCGGGGCCACCGTGACCATTGCCGGACGTGATGCCCACCGGCTAAGGCAGGCTGCCGACCCAATAAAGGAGGTGGCGGGTAAAGGCAACGTAGAAACGGCGGTCCTCAACCTGGCCAATCTGGCTCAGATAGAGCAGTTTGCGCAGGAATACGTCAGCACCCATACCCGTCTGGATATCCTGATCAATAATGCCGGGGTAATGATGCCGCCCCAACGTCTTACCGATGATGGGTATGAACTGCAATTCGGAACCAATTTTTTAGGTCATTTCGCCTTGACGGGCCATCTCTATTCATTGCTGAAACAGACGCCGGGCGCTCGGGTCGTTACCCTCAGCAGCGGGGCCTACAAATGGGCAACGGGCATTGACTACAACAACCTGCGTTCCGAAAAATCGTATGACCCCACGCGTGAATACGGGATCAGTAAACTGGCCGATATGTGGTTTGCGCTGGAACTGCAGCGTAGGATGGAGAATACGGACTCAGATCTGTATTCCCTGGCTGCTCATCCGGGTATTGTACGAACGGGATTGCAACGGCATATTGATGCCACAGCTCTGAACACCTACAACGATGTGATGGAACCCTGGCAGGGCGCTTTACCGGCTCTCTTTGCGGCCACCTCGCCCGAGGCTATCAAGGGAGGGTATTATGGTCCTGATGGCGAAAAAGAACTGACGGGTTATCCGGCACCCGCCTTCATCAACGAAACGGCTACCAATAAAGTGGAAGCCAAAACCTTGTGGACCTACGCCGAAAAAGAAACGGGAGTTTCGTTTGAAAACGAATAACACACATGACAAAAGAATATAGCAACGGCGAAATCACCATCATCTGGCAGGCGGAAAAATGCATTCATTCTGCCAACTGTGTACGGCTGTTGCCCAACGTGTATCACCCCGTGGGTTAAGCCCGAAAACGCCACTACCCAACAGCTTATCGACCAGATTAGTCAATGCCCATCCGGTGCCCTTAGCTACCGCGTCAGTACCGATGACTAACGTCAGGTAACGAGATTGCTCCTGGCTTTGCCTCCGAAAGGGAGGGGCTCCGCTGCCAACATTCGTTGATGTACATCAACGGCGTTTTTTATCATACATCAATGCCTTCTGCTTTCCTGGAGCCTAGTTTTGTCGCGTCCCTGAAGGAATATGCAGGATTCATCAATTTAAAACTTAACGGTTATACCCCATGAGCAGCACGGCACAGGAACGTCCTTTTAAAGGCGAGCAGGATCCACAGATTTTTTCGGAGGTCAGGACTTTTTTGCAGGGGCTAAATTCAGGCGATGGCAAGCCTGTGGAAGCCTTGAGCCCTGCCGATGCCCGGCAGGTATTGACCGGTGCTCAACAATCGGTTGAAGTCGATTACTCCGGTATCACCGAAACCGAAAAGACGATTTCGCAGAATGGCTATCAGGTAAACGTCCATATCGTAAGGCCCGAGCAAGTTCAGGAGGGCGCAGCGGTGTTCATCTTCATCCACGGAGGTGGCTGGGTGCTGGGCGACTACCCCACGCACCGACGACTCGTGCGTGATCTGGTGGTGCACAGTGGAGCCGTGGCCGTCTTCCCCGATTACACGCCTTCGCCCGAAGCGCAGTACCCAACGGCCATCAACGAGATTTATGCGGCTCTGCAATGGGTAGCCGAAAATGGCAGCGAGATAGGCGTGGATGGCAGTGAGCTGGCAGTGGTTGGCAATAGCGTCGGCGGTAACATGTCGGCGGTAGTAGCCTTGATGGCTAAGCATAACAACGGCCCTAAAATCAACTTGCAGGTGCTGTTGTGGCCCGTTACGAATGCTGATTTTGATACCGACTCATACAACTTGTTTGCCAGTGGCCGGTTCCTGACCAAAAACATGATGGAGTGGTTTTGGGACAACTACCTGCCCGATACCAGCAAGCGGAACGATATCTATGCATCGCCCCTACAGGCAACCCTAGATGAGCTGAAAGGCTTGCCACAAGCTTTGGTACAGACCGCCGAAAATGATGTATTACGGGATGAAGGCGAAGCCTATGCCCGTAAGTTGAACGAAGCGGGTGTACCCGTAACCCACACCCGGTATAGCGGTCTGATTCACGATTACGGGCTGCTAAACCCCATTGCCAATGTACCGGCGGTACAAACGGCCCTGTTGCAGGCGGCTGCGGTGATCAAAGCGGCTTTAAAAGTATAACCGCTGAAAACACACCCGATTATATAAACTAAAAGAGCCCTTAGCCAGATGCTCTTTTAGTTTATGCTAACTTTTATTCCACATTAATCAATCAAAACTACTTCCCGGGTTTTGTTGTCAACCAATACGATATGTGTATATGGGTTCGAACTTGCCTTTTTTTCGGTTGAATGGACCAGACCGGTAGACTGGCCCATATATTTCCCCTTGTCATCCGTCATAAACCGGTTTATCTCATAATCGGCCGTGTAAGGCGCTGTTTGAGAGTGGGTAAGCGCCAGCGTATACGAGCCGTTGGGTTGCAGATTTGAAAAAATCTGCTCTACCAGATCGGCCAAGCCCACTGGGCGCACCGCCAGCCTTCCCAGTCCATGAAAGTTATTGCCAGCTGGCTTAAGCATAAAAAGCTGAGTAGCGGACGAATCGGTTAGTGATGTCAGGTTGGCTCTGTTCCGGGCATCGTTTACGGCATTCTCCGCATACACTAATGCCTGCGGACTTTGCCCAATTTTCACCGGCGGCAGCGGCTGCATGGTTTCCAGGTTAATGCCCTGCACTTCATCGGCATACTCCAGCCCTACGTACGCCAGCTTGCCATCGGGTGCCGCCCAGATGCCATGCGGCAGGGTTCCTACATTGAGGCTATCAGTCTGTTTGAAATTCTGCGCCGGGTCAAACACACGTACTTTATTTTCGCCACCTACGGTCACCAGCATCAGCAGTTTTTTGCCGAGGTACGTAAACGTTACGTGGTTGGTAATGGCACCCGTGTTCAGTACGTTGGCGATGGTTTGGGTGCTGGTATTCAATACCGTTACCTTCCCGACATCTTTGTGCGTGAAGGCAACCCATTCGCCTTTGGGGCTGGTGAAGATATTGGGCGAAAACGGACTTACTACAGGTATCTTTTTGACGGGCTTATACGTAGCGGTATTAATAATGTCGAGTTCAGGCGTGAAGCTGGAGCACACATACGCCAGCTTGCCATCGGGCGAAAAGGATACCATTCCCGGACCATCAGCCACCGGTACCTGCTTTACTTCGGTCAGGGTAGCTACGTCGATCACACTGATATACGCTTCGCCCCGCACCGAAACCCACACCTGTTTGCCGTCGGGTGTAAAGGTTGGCTCATGGGGCGAGCGCCCAACGTAGACCGTTTTTATCACCTTGTTGGTTTCGGTAGAAACAAAGGTAACGGCATTGGAACCGATGGACACCACCGCCAATAGCTTTTTAGTAGGAAGATAGCGCAGGCCATGTACCAGTGCCTGCCCCCGGTACAAGGGCGACAGAACGTTGGGATACGGTTTACCCAAGTCGATTTCACCCAACACGGTATTGGTCGAGGGATCTACTACCGATACCGTGTTGGATACCTGATTGGCTGTGTATACCCGGTCGCGGGCGTAGCGTGGCTGGGCGTGAGTAATGGCGCTGCTTACCAGTAGCATGCCTAAAAGAAAATGTTTCTGGTCCATTGTATTACTTTGGGAAAGCGGTCATCTGGTCAATCTCAATTTGTTGGTTGGCCATGAGTTGTTTAGCATACGCGGTTACTGGCGCATAACCGCTGTATCGCAACAGCACTTTAGCCATATCAATAGCCGCCTGATGGTGGGGCTTCATGACGGCGGCAAACGCTTTATCGGTATCCGTCAGCGCATGGGTTAGCGGCATCGTATTCATCATGACGGCCATTGTTTGGTCCATTGCCGGTTGAAAGGTGGGCGGTAGGGGTGTACGATCGGCATCAGCTTGTTTCAGCCATAGGCGCATCTGTTCAATTTCGCTTTTTTGTTCCACCCGGATGCTTTTGGCCAGTTGAATCATCTCCCTATTTGTCCCATGACTAATTTCATAATTCGCCATGGCAATAGCCCCCTGATGATGGACTATCATTTGGTGCAGAAAAACAGTGGCCAGACTATTGCCAATCGGTGCTTCTGCCATGCGTACCATCATCGTATCCATCATGGTCAGATAAACCTGTTTAGGAACCTGCTCAGGCGTTCCGTGATGAAGGTGTTGCGCCGGTAAACGTTGCGCATACACCATGAAAACGATAAGAAACCCGTATTTTTTCAGTCGTATCATTGCATTTCACGATGCTTCAAGTATTCTCGAACAGAAAAGCGCTATGGCAACTCATTACCCATTACCATTACAAATGTAAAACAGGCCTGCACTGTCATTTGTTGATGTATGATAACTAAGCGCTTTACCCGTTGCAGGGTTCATTAGGAGACTGGCCTAACGGACAGCCTTTGGCTGATACACCGATCTTTATTGATATACATCAACGTTTGGCACCGAAGGCGAGCCTTACTTTTGAGCAGCCAAACCAAATCGTTTTGGGAGAACAATCAGCCAGTCTACTTATGGATGCCCAGTTAATGACTACGCTCCAGCAAACCCATACCGCTGTCTGGAATGAAAAAGACCGTACATCGCGTGATGCATTGATGCAGACCATCTATGCTGACGATATAAAAATGTACGACAAGGATTTTATCCTTACCGGCACTACCGCCGTTTCTGATTTTATTGATAAACTTTTCGCGGGCGATGACAATTTCAAGTTTACGACAGCAAAACCCATGGAGAGTACGCAAAACGGAGCCCGGCTCTACTGGGATATTCGTACCGGCCCCCAGCCGAATGTGTTAACCGGTATGGATTTTTTTGTGCTGGAAAATGGAAAAGTAGCGCATCTGTTTGTGTTCATGGATGCTCAATAATGGCCTACAGCAGGCTAGCGCAAAGCCATTTTCTCGTCCTCAAAACACATTTACAACATGACTGTGAAGCCCGTTATTCTGGTTACCGGTGCTACCTGTAACCAGGGAAGTGCTGTAGCGAAAAGCTTATTGGAGCAAGGAACGTTTACGGTTCGTGCGCTGGTCAGAAATAAAGCGAGCGAGAAAGCCAAAACGCTCCTCACAACGAGACGGACGAATCTTCATATATCTACTCCTTAAATAGGGTGTTTAACTGGATGGCTTATTTTAATAACTGTCAAGTGGCCGGCAGTCGGTGCTGCATCGGCGGACCATGCCCACCCGAGTCTGCCCGTCGCCACCGCGGTACTATTCGTAGTATACGTTTCTCAAATCCCCCATCAAACAATACAAAAAAGCGCCAGTGACAAGCGCCGAACTAGCGGGCTTATCACTGGCGCTAAACCTATTCAGTTGAATCTACTTACTTGACCAGATTCTTGAAGGCTGATCCAAAAATCAAATAGCTGGTGTTGCCGGCAATCGTGCCTTCGTTCTGTCCCCAGAAGAACGGCCAATCGTCGTAGTTTTCGAAGTGGTCGGGTTTTCTGAACAACAAACCGGGAGCCACGTTGCCCGGAATAAACGAGAAATCAGCCCGGTTATTCCCGTAAAAGACGGCTTTGGGACGTGTAGCACCTACCGTGGCCACCAATGAATAATTATGATAGGGATGGCAGCCAAACAGGTAGTTGCTCGCCTTAAACGCATGACTGGCGGCAACGATATCCGGGAAATACTTACTGGCAAAGCAAACTGTGGTACCAAAGTTGATGACTTCGCCACTACCGGCCCAGTTGCCCAGGCCAATGGGTACGCCGTATGGATTGTTCTTCTCAAGCCCTTTGATGTAGTCA
Organism: Spirosoma fluviale; assembly: GCF_900230225.1. GTDB lineage: Bacteria > Bacteroidota > Bacteroidia > Cytophagales > Spirosomataceae > Spirosoma > Spirosoma fluviale. Next base: position 271,423 of record NZ_OCNH01000006.1, on the reverse strand, counting down.
TTGTACTTCACTACATACGGCCGAAGCTTTTCCTTATAAGCTGCGTCCAGATGCGGAATGGCGTCCAGAGCCGTCAACAGGCCGAAGTTTACGTTACGATCAAGCGCCGGCCACAGAAGCTCCTGAAACTTATCGAGGTACTGTTGCTCCCCGGTCGAGATGTACAACTGAAGGTTAGACGAAGCGCTTGAGCCAAACCGTCTGGCAAAGCTGTCCGGCGGCAGGTTGGCTATTAATTCCGTTGACTCTTTGAGCAGTCGTTTCGACTGCTGCAACGCCCTCGCCGACAGATCATCGTTGTATCCCTTTAATGCCCGGCTTGCAGCCGCCATCATGGTGGCTGCGTTCATGTCAAGGCCGGGATTACGGGTGGTAAAGGCCCAAAGATCATCCTTAACTCCGCTGGAACGGCCGTCTGGGGCCACCTCATAAGGGGCCAGGTTCGGGTTGTACGGCAGGCCATCGGTCAGCGAGGCCGCATCGCCCAGGTGGTGGTAATTGTCCAGCACCGCGTTCGAGAGCGTTTGCGACATGTGGCCGATTTTCTCGGCCTGCGCTACCAGGTTCAGGGTGCCGTGTTCAATAAATTGCAACACGTCGGGCGTGCCATCGGGCCGGTGAAGATCAACATAACGCTGCTTCTGGCTCACAAATGTTTGATCGCGCTGCGGCTTGAAATACTCCCAGGTTCGTACAAAGTTTTGCACTACGCTGATATTCGCCCCCGTCTCAATATCGAAATCACCGGCGTCGAAGAAGCCCCCAACGTTCAGGCCGGGAATCGATTCGAGCGCTTTGTATTTGGTGTCGGTGGTGGGTCCTTGAGCGTGCAGGTCAAAGTGGTCGGTGTTCGGTGGTGCCTGCCGATAGCCTTCCTTGAACGGCTCTCCATGCCATACCCGGTAGGCCTCGTTAACCGTCATATGGTTCATGTGGATTGGAATCCATATGTCGCTGGTGGCATCGGTGATCTTATCATAGACGCTGTTTTCGATCAGGAAATTATTCGTCTGGAAATTACCGTACTTAATAAAGTAGATACCTGGCTCTTTGACAGACGTAAAATCGAACTTCACGTAGTGGTATTTATAATAGTCACCCCAGTCCTGTATTTTACTACTGTATACCGAAGCGGCATTTCCGTCGGCCCCAATCTTATAAAGCGAGACAGTGGCCAGTGGCTTGTCTTTCTTGTCAAGCTCGATGACCGCCACTTTTTGCTGAGCCGGAAGGTAGCCAACCTGCGAAAAACCAATGTTGGGTTCACGTACCCAGCCTTTAATCGCATTGGGCTCGACGGTCCAGCTCAAGACCTTACCCGTTTTTCCCGCCGGCAACAGGCTGCGGACGACGAACCAGCCGTTTTGAGCCAGCACACGGCCGTCATACAGCATGAGGTCAGCATCCTGCGATGTGATTTTTATCAGGCGTGAAGGCTCGTCGGGTGCCAGCAGAAAGGTACGTCCTTTTTCGAGGGGCAGCGGATCGACAAACCGGCCGGTTCCCCGGTCGTCCGACGTGTTGTAACCCTTGAATTGTTTCGGTTTTTCGCTGTTGGGATTAGTCGTGCTGTTACCTACCACATAGCGCGGAAACCGATTGTAACGCCCATCCATCAGATAGGCCTTGCCCCAATACTGAGAAGGCAAAAACTCCAGGTTGAATCCGGCAGCTTTTTCCAGGGCCTTAGGGACAGGTTTGTCGAGATAAACAGCGATTTCTATCCCTTTTCCCTTTGGCGTTACGACGACTTTTGACTCAAAATCGTAGTCTTTATACCGCAAGGTAGCCTCAATCGTGTTCGACGCACGGTCTACCTTCCGGTTGGAAATGTCCGGCACGAGGTCCCACTGCTCCGGTGTATTGGAAAGCCGTATGGCACCGCCCTGCGCGGTTCGGACACCATGATGAATCAATTCGATACCGGCGTTCTTCTCATCGTTGAAACCTCCCGTAAACAGGTTGTTGTACACGAGTACGTTGACGCCCTGCGTCTCGAAATACTCAAGGTTGTTGAGTTTTAGATCCTGACTCGAAGCATACTGGTATGCCCCAAGTACGAGCAGGATTACTGATAAAATAGTTGTTTTTTTCATGTTGGTTAAAAGGGTTTTCACAGGAAGTCACTCGTTTTAATATGGCTTTATCCATACTTTATACCCTTTATGTGCTGTATTTTTTTACCATCTCATAAGTAGCTTTTTGTGTACACCTTCCCATCAATCAACGCAACGACTCCGGGGGCTAAGATTCTTTTTTCAAGCTCATTCAGTAGGTCGCCAAGCTGTTAGTAAGCCGAAGCTGTTTTTTGATCGGTTGACATATTGGGGCTTTCGATGTGTGTTTTCAGGGTAAGCAGGTGAGGGTGAGTTTAGTGCGCCTTTAAATTCCACTTGGAATTATCGCTGCTAAAATCAAATTCTGCCAATGTTGGTGTGCTGTCTCCTGACGATATCAGCGCCAGCTTCTTCCCGGAATTAGGTACTACCTTCGGCATAATCCGGTAGGTGCCGTCCGTCAACTGGTCGATTCGCCACAATTGTTCGGGTGCGCCGGTAAAGTTTGGAACCGTGGTTAATTCAGCGTCTGCCGTTGCTGCCAGCGCTCGCTCTGTTCCCGCAATTACGATTTTATAATAGGGGCCGCCCAGATACCCGCCTGCGTTAGGAGCTGCCGTAATTGTCCATCGTTGATGCGGACGAACCATATAATCACCCATTCGCACACTAATATTTCCGGTTGGCCAGGTCTTTATTACATCCGTTAATTCCTGGGATGGTACGGGTTTTATAGGCTCATCAGTAGGGCGGGGTCCGCGAGGGATACCGGGCATTCTGGTGAAGTCAACAATCAATTCCAGCGCATAGCCTCTTCGTTCAGACTCAATCTCGTATGTTCCTTCTTTAACGTTATCACCCGCAGCAGGCCATTCTTTTTTCCATAGCAACGGTCGGATACCTAACACACTACGGCCACTTTGGTCCAGATCGGCTTCGTAATGGCAGGACATTTTTTCAACCCCGTCCTCCAGCACGTAACGGCCGAAATGCCCGGGGCCGATCAGTCGTTCACCGGCAGCAAGTACCATTTTTCCACCACCTTTCAACATGTCTCTTCCCATATTATCCAGATACGGACCGGTAACTTTTCTGGAGCGGCCAACCACAATGTTATAGGTTGAGTTGGCGCCGTCGCAGCAGGTTCCGTGGGTGCCAAGGAGGTAATACCAGCCATCCCGATACAGTAAATCGGTGGCTTCACAGTCAATGGCGATATTGATGGCTTTATTTCCTTCAACCCGTTTCCCGGTTTTAGGGTCAAGCTCGATCAGGCGGATGAACCCAAAATAAGTGCCATACGACACCCACAAACGACCATCTGTTGGATCAAGAAGCAGACCTGGGTCAATGGCATCGTTATCTTCAACACCATCGGACGAGGCCACTACAATCGCTTCCGAAAACTTAAAATCGGGCGACTTAGGGTCCAGGGTTTTGTTCCACATTGTCAGGATTCGGCCATTGTGTCCGCCCCCTAAACCGCCACCGGTTGATCCATATATGACCAGGTAACGATCCCCAATTTTGACTACATCCGGCGCGGCTCCGCCACCCGGTCTTTCGGCGCCACCGTTCCAGGTCCAGCCATCTTCGGATATCAACCCCCCTCTACCGGTGCCAAACGTAAAATACTTTCCTTCGCATTCGGTGATGGTTGATGGGTCATGGATAAATGGTTTGCCAACTTGTGCCAGTAGGGGGCCGGTTGAGCACAGGGAAAACAGGGCTATGGCGCCCAATAGGTTAGTACTGAAGTTCATGGTAATATCAATGTGTGAAGAGTCGAACGTTTATTACAGGTTGTTGAACGGATTTACTCGTAACTAATCGTGAGGTTCTTTACCGGCCTTCCGTTTTCGTCCAGGAAGCGAACACAGAAATCACTCATGCCAGGGCCATTGATAACGGCTCCCCGAATGATATTCTTCCCCTGGTTCAGGGTTAACCGAGTCGAAACGCAATCATCCATTACCATACGCCGATCGCCAGCAAGGAGGACGGCTTCCTCACCGTTCAGCCACCACATCGATGCTGAATTTGAACCAACCGCCATTCTGACATTTTTCAGCTCCTGCGGACTGTTGATGACCGTTACTGCCCAAAACAGAACACCATAAACTGGTTTTCGTAGTCCATAGGCGAACCGAAACAGCTTGACATTGTAATTTGTGCTTTCCAGGGCGTGCCAGGTCAGTTCCTGATCGCCTGCTTTTACTTTGTCGCCACCTTTGGGAATAACCGTAAATTGATTGGGAAAATAGTCGGTGGTAAAGGCTGTTCGGAGATAGCTATCCGTAAAAACAGTATTGGTACGATTAGGCTTATTGATCGGCTCCAACAGTAGCCAGCGTTGAATGAAGCCATCCGCATCCGGTGTCTTTTTGGCTTTTGTAGCCTGAGTGAAATACGGGGCGATACGTCGGGTGGTGTCGGTTTTAGCAGCACTTGTGATTTGACTCTTTGAGGTGGTGGAACAGCCTTGTAACGCTAGTCCTGCAAATAGGACGAACCCGGCTGCCAGCGCCAATTTTTCACGATTCATAGTCAGAGTTGATTCTTATAAGTTGATTTGCTTGTTTAAAATGAATTTGCGTCAAAACGATACCCCTGATGAGCCCTAAAATTTTGTTTCGAATTATCGCTGTTGACACCAAACTCGGCCAGGGTCGATGTGCTGTCGCCGGAAGATACCTGGCGCACCTTGGCTTTCATGAACGACTCATACGCTTTCATACCACCCGCAAATTCGGTGGGCTGTTCGACAATCGTAAATAGCTCGCGCTAGCGAGCCAACTCGGTTTGTGCCTGAGCTGGGCTCAAGAACGTACTCAGCACGATAGTCAGCAGCTCATAGGCTGCCAGTCAAATCCGATGAAAAAGTGAGTTAGTGTTCATCTGTAAAGATGTAGGTATCAATGGTAAGACAAGAGTACGGTAAATCCTACTTAGTTTAGCAGGTAGAACTACGAATTATGAACTGAGTACCTCTTCTAAAACCGTTTGCTTGTTGATAGAGCCGCGGTGGCCGGTCGGAATGCCAGTCCAGGCCGGGCCAGTCCAGGCCGGGCCGCACCACCGCCTGTGCGGGACCACTAAACAGATAGTAAAAAATACTTTCTTGTAAAACGCTCTTATGCGAGATGGATGAGCTTTCATGGCTCCGTTTTTTGAATAGGGCCTTGATTGGAAGCTTCCCTGTCGGCCCAAGGTGATCCTTCGTCTACCGACCCGCTCAACACACGATTCCTCAACAGGCTTTACTCCGACGGGCCCTTACCAAACCCTTTGACAACATCCGCATGGCCGATGGCTTTCCCTCTGGTCGGATAGCTAGGCAGGTCACGCAGGCCAAATCACCAGCCAAACGCGGGTAGTGCCCGGTGGCTCGGCTAATTTACCTACTTTGTCTATCTACCAACTCCTTGCTTACATTTACCTGTGGATAGCCGTCCTACCCCTTGGTTAATAAACTGCGTTATGGAACTTGCTTATGCCTTGTTAGAGACGTTGCCTCAAGCCTCCGTGCTTTACCACCCCCTGATTGATCAGCAAGGCCGGCTGACCGATTTTACCACCCGATATGCCAATCAGGCCCTGCAAGCCATCAGCCCCGGTACGGACCCACAAGGGCATACCCAAACGCTGTTTCAGCGCCACCCCTTCACCCGCCAGCACCTCGACTCATTTAACGCCTTACTGGTAAGCCGTCAAGCATTTCGACTGGACTATGAGGCCCCTCATCGGAGCCTGGGGTATGCCTTGAGTTTTCACTATGTGGAGGGCGATATGCTTTGCCGATACGACGACATCGCCGACCAAAAACCAGCTCAAGGGCTCAATCACCCAACGGTCGACCTAGTGAAGGCACTCCAAGCGACGAATCAGCAATTGCGCCAGCAGCAGGGTCTTCTGGAAGGCATCCTGAACGGCTCTCAAAACGGACTGCTGAGCTGTGCGCCCACCTATAACGAGATGGACCAGATTGTTGATTTACGCATTGAGCTGGTGAATCCGGCCGCTTCCCTCATCAACGGCCTGGCCAGCGAGCAACTGGTGGGCAAAACCCTGTTAACGGCTTTTCCAGCCCTGGCCGACTCGGCGCTCATGGCGGCTTACCTGCATACGGCCCAAACGGGCCAGCTTCAGCGACTGGAAGCCCATTATCAGGATGATAACCTGACGGGCTGGTTCGAGGTGATCGCTTCCCCCCTGCCCCAGCAGCGCGTGCTGATCTCCTTTCTGGACATTACCGACCGCCATCAGGCCGAAGCGGCTCACCTTCATCAGGCTGGTTTGATGCAGCGCATCAGTGAGTCAGGTCATATTGGCATTATGACCCACAAACCCATCTGGGATCAAACCGGTCACATCCACGACTTTGCCTTCACCTATGTCAATGAACAAGCCCAGCGCTGGCTGAACGTGGATCTGGGGCAGGTCACCCGGCAAAGCGTACGCTTTCTGGCGGCTGGGGATGATAAAGAGGAACTAGTCCGTCAAATGGCCCGGGTGGTTCAAACCGGGGCGTCCGCTCGACGCGAACTAACGCTAGCTGACGGGCGAGTGCTGTTTTTGGTTATTTCCCCGCTGGAGACAGGGTGTGTCACCACGTTTATGGACGTAACCCAGCAACGGCAGGTCGAGCAACAAAAACGCTACAATGCCGAACTGGAACAGCAAGTGGTGGAACGCACGCTGGCGCTGCAAACATCCCTAGCCCGGCTGGAGCAATCCAAAGCCGACTTACAGGGGGCCCTGGCCAAAGAAAAACAGTTGAGCGAGCTAAAGGGGCGCTTTGTGGCTATGGCTTCCCACGAATTTCGAACGCCCTTGACGACCGTGCTGAGTTCGGCGAGCCTGCTGGAGATGTATGAGGGTTCTCAGCAGTCCGATAAGCGGCAAAAACACATTCAGCGCATTCGACTGGCCGTCAAGCAGCTCAATTCCATTCTGGAAGAGTTTTTATCCAGTGATAAGTTAACCGAGGGCCTGGTTAGGGTTCGCCCTGTTTTATGCGAGGTGCCCCGTCTGGTAGAGGAGGTGCTGGTGGACCTGGCCGACAGCTTGAAGGCGCAGCAAACGATCCAGCTTAGCCTGTCGTGTCCGCAGCCCGTGTGGGTGGATGAATCCCTGCTGCGGAAAATCCTGCTTAACCTGCTCTCGAATGCCATTAAATATTCCGGTCCTGGCTCGGTTATCATCCTGGAGGGCGACAGTAAAGGTCATCTTCTTAGCCTAACCGTATCGGATCAAGGCATCGGTATATCCGCCGAAGACCAGCTCCGCCTGTTCGAGCGCTTCTTCCGGGCGCGCAACGCAACCAATATTTCGGGCACGGGGCTGGGACTGCACATCGTTGGTCAGTATGTGGCGTTGATGAATGGGCAGATCCGTCTGGAAAGTGAGCTGCACCAGGGTACCCGCATCACCCTGAGCTTACCCCTAGCCAAATCCGGTCAAGAGCCCTGAGTGTGGGGGTGGCTTTGGCCACCCGGTTGACCATGATTTTTGAGCTTGGAATTTGACTGCCTGATTGGTTGGTTTGCGCGTGTCCGAGCGATTAGGTTTGACAAATGAAAGCACAGTCTCACAAACCGCTCCATAGTGAGACGAGGAAACGTTCATGAATAAGCTCACGCCTGAGACGACGAAGTATTCATACATCTGCTCATTAATTCGGGCGTTTGAAAAGACGCTTTCCTAACTGTATCGTCCTAGAAAAAGTTGAACCATCCTATACACTGGGTAAAACGAGTGGCTGATTCAGCCGCTCGTTCATGTAATCAATACAAATTGTATTGTCAATCATAATCTTTATCGGCAACTCGAATAGTAGGCTGCATAGTGACCTTAGCACAAATCGAGTTGGTAATAAGGCAGGCTTTTTCAGCTTTCAATAATACTTTACCCGCTTTATTAGTATCACTTTCATGCCTCAGGAGCAATTTGGGCAAAAGTTCAATCTCGGTTATCTGTAGTCCTTTGTCGGTCTTTTCCAGTTTACCGACGGCCTTGCAGTCAAAATCCTCGAATTCAAGCTGAAAATTCTCCGCAATGGCTAAAAAAGTAGTCATAAAACAACCCGAAACGGCAGCGACCAGTAAATGCTCCGGCGACCAGACGCCAGCCATCCCTTTAGGAAATTCGGGGGGTGTAGCTACATCAATCGTATCGGTTAAACTGGTCGAACTCAACTGGCCCAGCCGGTCGTACTGCCATCCTAAATTAACTTCATAATAGTGTGTTTCCATCTTGTATAGTGGGCGTTGCGAGCTTGTCATGCCCGCGATGATTGAATCGTACAATTACAGCAGCGTACTGGGGCAAACGTAGTTGGTCAGCGGGAGTTTGTTGGTTTGCTTGATGGCAGAGAAGCCACCCGCTACATCGATAAGGTTCGTAAATCCCCGTGCTTTAAGGATAGAGATAGCGACCATTGAGCGGTAACCACCCGCACAATGCACATAATAGGTTGTGTCTTTGTCGATACGAGCCATGTTTTCATTGATAGAATCTAAGGGCAGGTTCTCAACACCAACGATATGCTCCGAATCATATTCGCTTTTTCGCCGAACGTCCAATACGGGTAAGTTTGGATTTTGCTCAAACAGCGTAGCAAAGGTTTCCGCAGTAATCGACTGGATTTTGTCGACCTCCCAGCCAGCCGTTTGCCAGGCAGTGAACCCACCATTTAGATAACCAATGCAGTTATCATACCCTACGCGTGCCAGTCTTAATACAGCTTCCTCCTCTTTCCCTTCTGGCACTACCAATAAAATAGGCTGTTTTAAATCGGGAATAAGGGTGCCCACCCAACCGGCAAACTGGCCTTCCAGACCGATATTGATCGAGTTTGGGATAAAGCCTTTGGCAAACAATTGGGCTTCACGAACATCCAGAATCAATGCATTCGTGGCATTGGCTGCGGCTTCAAAGGCAGCTGGTGACAGCGACTGAGTACCCTGCTGCATGACCTCATCCAGATTACCATATCCCAGTCTGTTCATCACCGCATTTTTGGGGAAGTACTGGGGAGGAGGCATGAGTCCGGCAGTAACTTCCTCAACGAACGCTTCTTTGCTTTGGGCGCGCAACGCATAGTTAAACCGCTTCTGATTGCCAAGCGTATCGGTTGTTTCGGTACTCATGTTCTTTCCGCAGGCCGAACCGGCACCGTGACCGGGATAGACGATCACCTTGTCGGGCAGGATCATGATTTTCGATTGTAGACTGTCGTAGAGATACCCGGCCAAATCTTCGCGGGTGAGATCGGTTTTGACGGCTAGATCGGGGCGGCCCACATCGCCGATAAAGAGTGTGTCGCCCGTAAAAATGGCCGTTTCCTTACCCGTTTCATCGAGCAATAAAAAGGTCGACGACTCCATTGTATGACCGGGTGTATGCAGCACCCGAATTTTGACTTTACCCAACGTAAATTCTTCGCCATCCCTGGCAACGCAAGCCTCATAACCAGGCTGAGCAGTAGGGCCAAAAACGATGGTAGCCCCGGTTTTAGCCGCTAAATCCAGATGCCCCGACACAAAATCGGCGTGAAAGTGGGTCTCAAAAACGTATTTAACGACAGCGCCACCTTCGCTGGCCCGGTCAATATAAGGTTTCGTCTCGCGCAAAGGATCAATAATGGCCGCTTCGCCATCCGATTCAATATAATAGGCAGCCTCTGCCAGACATCCCGTATAAATCTGTTCTACAATCATGACGTTTCAGAACTTAAATGATGAGTCAAAGTTGGCGGTATGGCAGAGGGCGTTCCGTGATATTTGTTACAGAAACGAACTGATTATCATCATTTTTTCAGGTCTTACTGAAAGCTCATTTAGGCTTGATCGTTTTTGGCAGGTTTACGTCTTTTTTTCATCTGCTACTGGAGAGTCAGCACTTGTTTAGCATCTAGCCTACTGGTCAACTTGGAAAAATGTGGCTCTTTCGGCCCTGTGTGACAAATGTTGCAGAACGCCCTTTTTCATCCCTCTAGTTTTGCAGGGTAGATCTTCATCGACTCACCAATGAGCGCCACAAGTGATGAAGAGTTTGTTAAACATTTGAACAGATAAAACCATGAAAGCTTCCAAACAGACCATCGTTGACGTAAGAACGCCCGAAGAATACAATAGCGGACATGTAGCTGGCAGTATCAATATTCCCTTAAAGGAAGTACCGGCTCGCCTGAATGAATTTACCGATTTACCACAACCCCTCGTACTCTGTTGCGCCAGCGGAAACCGCAGCGGACAGGCCGTAGCTTACTTACGGGAACAGGGCATTACTTGTGAAAATGGAGGCAGCTGGCGGTCGGTAAATGAATTAGTGAATCAGTAAACGTATACGACTACACGTTCGAGGTTGTGACTACTTATCTTTTTATGAAAAAAACGGCAATTGCGCTTTTGTGGACGGTTACCAGTTATGCCGCTTTCGCCCAGGATGGGGTTAAAACCCTGACCTTGGACGAAGCGCTGACGGTCTCACTGACAGCCAATAAATCCATACAAATGGCCGAGCTGGATCGAAGCAAGTCCCAGTCCTATTATAAACAGACCAATGCTATGTTTCTGCCTCAGGTGGGCATTTCCTATACCGCCATAAAAGAAGACAAAAAGCCCTTACCAAACTGATGCATCAGGCAGGTATTCAAACGTTTAGCATCACAGGAACCGTTGGATTCAAAGGGGACGATTCACCTATTTTGCTGGACAGTTGGTTTGCCAATGGAAGCGAGCAGGTAGATTCTATTTTCCTGATTAGCTTTACCGAAGACCCAAAAGCGGAGGCTACTATGACTGTGATTCGGGAGTATAATGAGAATGGGCATTCAAAATTCCCGATTCATGCGTTTATACTACCCGTCGAAAGAACGTTGCATTGACACATCCCAACTATACTCATTTTGAATTCAGGTGGGCAGATGGCAAAGCGTATTGAAGGCATGGCCAATTACGACACGGACGAATTTCGGCAGTACTTGCTATCTCTTTATCATCCCGCTCGATAAGGCTACGCGGAATAGAGAGAATTAATGTACGATTCGACAGCTAGACCCCTCCGGGCAGTACATAAAAAAACACTACAGGTTTAGGGGTAGCGTTTTTCGAACGATAATCTATATACGATTTACTTCTTTTTGGCAACCAGTCGAATAACACAGGCCGAACCGTGGTGAAAAGGCCCTTCGTTTAAATCAGTGTACACTTCTTCCAATTGCAGGATGTTCAGTTCGTTAAAATCTTCCAGTAAGTCTGTCCGGTTATAAAGCATATCTGAGTCTTTAGGACCGCCCGACGGGTTCCCAAGCTGCTCTTTATGAAAGGCTTCGAGAATGACAAAACCACCCGGTTTTAAAAACGAAATTAGTCGTTTGTGAACTACTTTTCGTTCTACAGAAGGCATGTGTGCATAAATCAACCCTATCAAACCATACGTATTTTCAGGAACATCAATTTCGGCAAACGTGTCAATCGTGTAGGCAAATTTGATACCAAACGTTTCGGCCAGTTGCAGAGCTTTCTGGCGGCCTGCTTCACTAAAATCAAACGCATCAACCGCCCAATTCTGTCTAGCGGCATATACGGCGTTGCGCCCTTCGCCTTCGGCAGGCAACAGTACACGACCCGGTGGTAAAGTATCAATACACTGCTTAAAAAACTCATTCGGCTGAGTACCGTAGGCGTAAGTCGGACTGCTGTAGCGAGTTTCCCAAAATTCATTCATTGAGTTATGTCTTATTAATTTAAGCTCTTTTCTGCCTGACTGACAACCTGTTCCAATTGTTGAGTAGACACTACACCCGACTGACGCCAAACAATCTGTCCATTTTTAAACAGGATTAATGTGGGTACGCCCTGAATTTTGTAGCCACTGGCGGCTAATGGACTCTTGTCCACATCAATTTTCAGGACGCGTACACAGTCGCCCATCTGACTTGAAAACGCTTTCAGGATCGGGGCCATCGTTTTGCAGGGGCCGCACCATTCGGCGAAGAAATCGACCAGGACGGGTTTTCTCCCTGAATAATGTCATTAAACGATTGTCTTTTTTGCGTTTCCATTTCGATTTCTACTTGATTGTATAAACGGATGCAGTAAATCAGCTACTAAAAACCCCATAGTAGCACCCCAAATCGTCATGGTTTGCCAATGGGACTGTATGGGGCAATGCCCGGTCTGGCAACCGACTTCATGCCAGTACAGATAGCCGCCAAATGCACCCAGCAAGGCACCCCCGATTTTCCAGACGTTACTATACTTCTTCATACTCGATATTTTTTGTCGATTTCTGCGTGGAATGCTGCGGTTTTTGCCTGGGCGCAGCTACGCCACAACCACCCGCTCCGCAACCGGTATTCAATACTGCCTGAATCAACAGAAAACCACCCATTAGACCCAGTAGCGGCTGATGATCGGCTATGGCGTTCCACAACACAATGCTACCAGCCGCCAACCGGACAATGCGGATAAGCCCCCAATTTTGCAGATTAATCATGATAGATAATTTATTTCAAGGAGCCTACGCGACTTAACGATAAGCTACTTATTGAGCATCTTGTGAATGCGATTTGTCCGAATGCCAAAAGGCAGGTAAAGAGGGCAAGTACTCACCAGACTCGTCAACACAAAAACACCTGCCAGCACCAGACCAACAATCCCCCAGACTCCGGTAAGGGTACCTGTTGCATATAGAGCAATCAGCACAAGCGCGACAACAACCCGGACTGCGCGGTCAATTGAACCCATGTTCTTTTTCATATTAGTAGTTTTTTTGGATAAAGAACTCACTTTTTTCAAGACATTTCTGTGATATAAGTCACAAACCATCCTGATTTTAAGTGCATTACTATAGCTTTCCTCTTCGCTGCGTTCAGGCTTTTACGTTACGTTGGTCAGGATTGTAGCTAACGAAAAAATTAAGCCAGGTACGGCGGGCCAGCCGAAAGAAGAATGGCGTCAGGATAAGCAGGGACGGTAGTAATACCATCAGATAATAGTCCAGATCAATGTCGAGTATAACGTTAAAGAGAACAAACGAACTAATAATAAAAGCCACGTAATAGGCATAACTGACATACATGGCTCCTGTAAAAAAGCCCGGTTCTGGTGAATATCGAAGGTGGCAGTGGCTGCACTGCTCGTGCATCTTGTCGAACTGCTTCAGATTGTAGGCGCTTTTGCTAACAAAAAAATCACCTTCCTGGCAGCGCGGACATTTATTGAAAAGAATGCTGTATAGTTTCGTCCCTTTTAACATGGTTGTCAGTTGTTAAACCGGTTTACTCTCCGGAAGATTATACTAGGTAAGTATCTATAAAATAGTCTCTTTCGCGATAATGTACAGGCCCATCACCAGCACGAAGTAGCCGAATGCTTTTTTTAAGTGTTGGCTCGGAACAAACCGGGCTACATACGTCCCCAGGAAAATACCCGCGATGGATAAGGCCGTAAATTCAAGCAGGAAGGGCCAATCAATAATCTCGTTCGATAAATCGCCCAAAAAGCCAATCAGCGACTTCGCGGCAATAATGAGCAGGGAGGTTCCTACGGCCATTTTCATGGGTAAACGAGCCAGCAACACCAGGGCCGGAATAATCAAAAAGCCACCACCGGCACCTACGAGCCCGGTCAGGCACCCAACCAGCAAACCTTCAAGAACAATGAGGGGTAGGTTGAATTGAACGGGGCCATCTACGTCACCCGATTTATTTTTTTTGTCCCGAATCATGCTAGCCGATGCCGCCAGCATGATCAGGGCGAAGAACACCATAATGGCCATGTTCTTGCCAAGGCTAAATGTATCCGTTGCAAAAACAGGGTCTGGTATGACCGGAACAATATATTTCCGGATTAGAAAAACTGCCAGAAAAGAAGGGATCGCAAACAGTAAAGCCGCCTGGTAATTGACCTGTTTCTGCCGCATATAGTTGACAGAACCGACCAGTGAGGTTGCTCCTACGATGAACAGGGAATAGGCCGTTGACATGACCGGGCTGACTCCCAATAAATAGACCAGCACGGGAAGGGTTAATATACTCCCACCGCCCCCGATTAGGCCTAGACTGACTCCGATAAAAATGGAAGCCGAAAAACCCGCTAGTTGTAATGGTGTCATATACGCTTAATTTTTAAGCGAAATACGACAGTAGCACTCAAGGCTTCCGTGACAATTGTTACATAGGCTGGTAATTAGGCCAGCATGGTTATTTTATTTCGCGTAAGTTGAATCTGGCCATTCTTTTCCAGTTGTTTCAGCAAGCGGGAAATCACCTCCCGCGAGGTGGCCAGCTCCTGTGCAATTTCTTCGTGGGTAATGTTGAGGACCGTGCATTGGCAACTGGCTACTTTTTTCTGCAGGTAGGCCAGTAAACGTTCATCCAGTTTATGGAAGATCACTTCATCAATGGTCATCAGTAAATTATCGAAGCGTTTTTGATACGTTTGAAACACGAACTGTTTCCAGGTAGAGTACCGGCACAGCCAGTCGTCAATTTTCTCTACCGGAATGGCGATCAGTTCCGTTTCTTCCTCGACCACAGCCGTAATTTCACTTCGTTTACTGCCTAGACAACACGTGAGCGACATCGCACAGGCATCTAGTCCACCCAAATAATAAAGTAACGCTTCCCGGCCTTCCTGATCCGGACGCATAATTTTAACCGATCCGCGGATAATAAAGGGAACGGAACGGATATACTCCCCAGGTCGAATCAGGTAAGAGCCAACAGGAGCCCGCTTGAATTGGCCCACCTCTACCAACTCCTGAAGTAGCGAAAGTTCGAATCGGCCTTTCAGGGTTTCCTGTAAATACTCAATCGTTAATTTCATGGTCTAGTGGTTGGTATGTATTAGTTATGGGGTGCGAATCGGTATGGGAAAAGCATTGGCACCTGACGATGATACCGCCGGTACGGTTCACCAAAGGTTTTAACGGGTTTTCGTTCTTCAAAGTAAATACCCACCCGCAAATAGACGAATGCCGATACCCTAAAGAGGAGATGTTTCCAGTCAGGTTGATTGGCAAGTAAGCCAAGTAGAGCAACAATTGTTCCCTGGTATAATGGATAACCGAGGTACTGAAGTAAGCCCTCCTGCCGAAGACACCTGATTTCTTTAAGCTGTTTGTATTCGTTCTATCTATGAAGCTTATAGAAACCCGTCATACTGACTACGCCGGCAACAAAGTACTTATCCCGTGAGCGTAATAAGGCGTTAACGGCCCTGGTTAAACTTGTATCGACTCATCCTCTAATACGTCCTGTATATAAAGCATCTTCACCAGCACAAGTATAATGGCCATCACAGGTGTCGCCAGAATCAGACCTATACCACCGACAAAAACACCCATAACCAATTGAGAGATCAGCACCAGCGCGGGCGGCATAGAAATCATTTTGTTCTGTACCAGTGGCGTTAACAGATTACTCTCAATTAACTGAATACCCGTGTAGAGCAGCACAACATAAAGAGCCTGCTGCGGCCCATCGGAAAAGGCAAACAAAACCGCCGGGACTAACGCTAGGATAGGACCAAAATTGGGTATAAACGTAATTAATCCAGCGAAGAGAGCCAGCGCAGCGGCCAATTTCACGCCCAGCAACCACAGGCCCAGAAAGCTCAACACCCCAACGACGATCATCGAAAAGAGTTTACCGATTAGCCAGCTAAGCAGGGTTTGACCAAGTTTGTCCAGCACCTCTGCCCCCCGCTTCCGTCCCGGCTTGGGTATGAGCAGGAGCAATCCTTCCTGATACAGGCTGGGCTGAGCCGCCAGAAAAGCGGCCAGAAAAAAGATAACGTACACATCCGCCAGTACGCCAATCGTGGTGCTCACGGCGCCAAATACCCTGCTCAAGGACCGGCTCCTGCCCTCGAACAGGTTGTCCAAAGAGGGTACAGCATCAACCAGCCGCTGACCCCACTCCGAACCGGTGAGTCGGTCGCGGGCTTCTTTGATGGCGCTGGATAGCTGCTCGGTCAGCCCGTTCATCTGCCCACCAATGGACGACGACAACGCCCAGACTAGTGCTGTCAGCAGACCTAGCGTTAAGATAGACACCACCGCCAGACAAATGCCTTCTTTCCAACTCGTCTTCTGACTTAACCATCGAGCGCCCGCCCGCAGCGGCAGCGCAATTAGTACAGCGGCCAAAACGAGCATCAGGATATCGATGATGGCACCCAGAAGGCCCAGCACCAGCAGGAAGGTCAGGGTGATGGCGATCACGACGCACACCCGCTGAATGAATGCCCGAGAGATGACCGGCCGACTCGGTTGATTAGGATTTGTCATAGGGGTAGCTTGAGGCTAAAAAACATCACTCTTTCACCGGTTCCCGGCCGTGGCAAAACAAGTAAGCGTTTACTAAACCGAAGGAACCACGACCGTCCGTGCGGAGTAGGTGCCGTTCGCGCATTTGACTTAGTAGCTGTTGCATACAGGCATCGTCTTTACAATAAGCTCTGGTGGTGCGTTGATCCAGATCGTAGAGGTCACCATTCGGCGTTAAGCTAAAGTAAAAGTGTAGCCAGTGTGAATCGCCTGCCCATTCATCAAGGCAATAGACGGTCAGTAGTCCGCGTTGCAATACCTCGTAAAAGGTATCTTTATACAGTCGATACAGCTCATTGCGCCGGGTGCGATATCCCCAGATAGACGAACCGGCCAGGCGCTGCTTGTCCCCGGCCTGATCGACCACCATCACCTGATGCCGGCGGGGCTTTAGCCGAACGGCCCGTACCCAGGCCGTCTGGTTCGGACTGGCAATGTCGGTGGCCAAATCCAGAAGCTGAACGGCCCGATTCATGTAGCCCGATAACGCTAACATACTCAGCATGATGCTGATCACCCTGAACAGCCAGCTTCTTCTGCGAACGTATTGGCGCATGCTCATCACGTTGACGATAGGTACCCGGTTGGTTAACGAAGGGCGACCCCTTCTTTAATGTCGTCACGGGCATTGACCACAATCCTGTCGTCAGGCCGTAAAGCGCCAAACACTTCCGTCATGCCGCCCGCTTTCTGGCCTTTCCGCACCGGTACGTACTGCGCCCGTCCGTCGGCTACCCGAATCACGTATTGTCGCTCGGTGGAGGTAACCACCGCCGTCGTCGGTACGGCTAAGGCACCGGGTGTACCCGTGGTGGGCAGCGTAATTTCCGTGAACATACCCGGCCGTAGCGTCCGGTCGCCGTTGGGTACGTCTATTTCAATGGTCTCGGAACGGAACTGTTGGTTCATGCTGCCCGACCGGCGGCTGATTTTACCCGTAAACGCCCGGCCCGGCATGGCGCTGACCGTGAAGCGAACCGAACTGCCTTCGCGAAGGCCCACGCTGTAGGTTTCGGGAACGTCGGCCACCAAACGCAGGTGGTTCTGCTGCTGGAGCACCAGCATCGGGCTTTCCTGCTTGGCTCCCGATCCCACCAATGCCCCCGGATGCACGTTGCGTTCGGTAATGATGCCGTCGAAGGGGGCCCGAACCGTCAGGTAATCGCGAAGCTTGGTCAGAGCCCGGTAATTTGCCCGCTCACCCAGTACGGAGGCCGAGTCGGCCCGCAGCCGGGCCTGGGCCGTTTCGAGGTCAAGCGCCGAGACGGAGCCGGGAATTTTGTTGCTGGCCAGTAAACGCCGGTAATGTTCGCGGCTGGCCGTCAGCATCGCTTCGGCCTTGAGCGTATTGGAGCGGGCCCCTACCAGCCGCTCTTCGGTTTCGGGCGCGTCGAGTACCATCAGCACCTGCCCCCGCCGAACGGCCGTGCCCCGGTCTACCAATACCCGCTCCACGAAACCGTTGGCCCGGGGAAAGATGCTCACCTCCTGATAAGCCCGGAACTCGCCCGGCAACTGCACCGACTCACTCACCCGCTGCCGCGACACGGGGGCGAACTGATAAACGGGTGCCGAAACGGCAGCCTGTGCGTTGGTTCGGTTGGCATTCTCTGCCGACTCCGAAGACCGGGACGCAGGACTATTACAATTTTGCAACCATACACTCAGCCACAGCAGGGCCAGGATACGGCTATATCCGGTGATTTTCATACGCTTCAGTTTGAGCCTGTTCTTTGGTGAATTGATCGGCGGTATCGTCAGCCATTTGTATAGCATAGGCTGACTCAGTGGGGAGCAGCGAGGGATCATGGAAGGGTGTACTGCGCTGCAGCCAGACATATACCTGCGGTACGATGTACAGCGCAGCCAGCGTGGAAGCAATCAGACCACCGATCACGGCCCGACCCAGCGGAGCGACCTGTTCACCGGCTTCGCCCGTGCCCAGTGCCATCGGCACCATGCCCGCAATCATGGCAAAGGTCGTCATGAGCACGGGGCGCAAACGCACGCCCACGCTGTCGACGGCCGCCCGGTTTACGTTTCGATACTCCCAGCGCAGCCGTTCGGCATTGGTGACAATCAAAATGGCATTGGCCACCGAAATACCCACCGACATGATGATGCCCATGTAGGATTGCAAATTCAGCGTACTACCCGTCAGTAGCAGCAGCCCGATGGCTCCCACCAGTACGGCAGGCACGGTGGACAGCACCACGAAGGAGAGTTTGAACGACTGGTAGTTAGCCGCCAGCAAAAGAAAAATAACCAGCACCGCGATGCCCAGTCCCGTTTGCAGGCTGTCCAATGTTTCAGTCAGCAGCGAGGACATACCCTTAACCTGGGTCACCAGGCCTTTCGGTGTTTCGCCCAGGTCAGTCAGGGTTTGTTCGACGGCCCGCGTGGCCGTGCCCAGATCGCGCCCGTGAATGTTGGCCGAGACGGTCACGAACCGACGCGGTCCGGTGCGGTCATACTCCCCAGGCAGCGTATCGACGGAGAATGTCGCCACGTCGCTCAGCACGGGCCGTACCTGACCCGCTACCAGCGGAACCTCTCCCAGCTGGGTCATATCGCTCATGGCGTATTCCGGAATCTGCACCTGTACCTGATAGGTATAGGCCGAACGGGTATCGAGCCACTGATTTTTTTCGGTGAACCGACTTGACGACGTTGAGGCTGTGATGGAGCGGGCAACCTGCTGCAGGTTCAGGCCCATCATGGCGAGTTTCTGCCGGTCCAGCGTAATGTTGATAACCGGGAATTTCAGCGGCTGCACGATGCGAACATCACGCAGGTAGTCCACCTTCGCCAGACCCGCCATCACCTGTCGGGCGTAACCCTCGATCTGCTTCATGTCGCGCCCGGCCACCTGCACCTCAATCGGGGTGGCGGCCCCGCCACTCATGAGCTTCTCGGTCAAGTCGGCAGGTTCAAAGGAAAGGGTCAAATCAGGAAACTGCTTTACCACAGCCTGACGAATCCGTTCTTTTACCGCCTGCATATTGGCGTGATAGTCCGTATTCAGGGCCACCTTGATGACGGCATCATTGGGCCCCGTGGTGCTCACGTACAGATTGGTCGTTGCATAATTGGTCGGCACCACGCCCACGTAGGCCGACGATACCGCCAGGTTTCCATCGGTAACCTCGTTGACTAAGGCCGTCAGCTGCTTGACCCGCTCTTCAGTGCGTTCGAGCCGGTTGCCATCTGGCGTTTTCATCCGGATCACCATCTGGCCGGCGTTGAGCTGAGGCAGCATATCTTTCCCGATAAAAACGAAGCCCAGACCCGCCAGCACCAATACGGCCACAAAATAGGTGGCGATAATAAGCTTATTACGTTGGAGAAGCCTCTCTGTCTGCTGCACAAATCCGCTGCGTACCCGGTCGAACAAACCGGGTTTTTTCGCAACCGTAGCGTCACCATCTGGTACGTCATGTGATGCGGGTACCACCGGGTGAGGATGGCTTTTGAGTAACCAGTTGGCCAGCACGGGCACCAAACTCTGGGCCAGAAAATACGACACCGTCATGGCAAAGCCGATACTCAAAGACAGGGGCAGAAACATGGCGCGGGGCACGCCCGTCATGATAAACGAGGGGGCAAACACAGCCAGAATACACAGGAGAATCAACAAAAGGGGAAGAGCCACTTCTTTACAGGCGTCGTAGATGGCCTGCTGCTTGCTTTTACCCATTTCTAAATGCTGGTGAATATTTTCAATCGTCACCGTGGCCTGATCAACCAATATACCGATGGACAGCGCCAGCCCCGACAGGGTCATGATGTTGACCGTCTGATTGACCAGCCCCAACAGCAAAACGGCGGCCACGACCGAAATGGGGATGGTGATGATAACAATAAGCGAGCTTCGCCAGTCACCCAGGAAAAGCAGCACCATCAAACCGGTCAGGATAGCCCCTAGCCCGCCCTCGAACAGTAAGCTTTTCACCGCATTAATAACAAATATCGACTGGTCGAACTCATAGCTGACGGCAATGTCGTCGGGCAGCAAACTCCGCATTTCGGGCAGCTTGGCCTTGAGCCGCGTCACGACGTCCCAGGTAGACGCATCGGCGGTTTTTACCACGGGAATGTAGGACGATCGGCTGCCATTGACCAGCGCGTAACCCGCCGTTACGTCCGAAGCATCCGCTATTGTGGCCACATCGCGCAGGAAGACGCTACGGTGGCCCTGGGTCACGACGGGTATTTTCCCAAAGTCCTCAACCT
The DNA here is from genome assembly GCF_900230225.1 of Spirosoma fluviale. Lineage (GTDB taxonomy): Bacteria > Bacteroidota > Bacteroidia > Cytophagales > Spirosomataceae > Spirosoma > Spirosoma fluviale. Next base: position 250,793 of record NZ_OCNH01000006.1, on the reverse strand, counting down.
GATCTTCCAGGGAGTTCAGCGTGGTGATATACGTTGAATTACCAATGCGGATGTTTCCTGACGGGGTCATGGCATTATTAGCCGCTAAGGCTTCGACCACCTCGTCGGGCGAGATATTCAGGCTTCGAATCTTTTGCGGGTCAAGATTAATGACCACCGTACGGGCGTTGGTGCCAATGGGGGGCGGAGCGGTCAGGCCCGGTACGGTTGAGAACAGGGGCCGAATACGCGTGGAGGCCATCTCATGAATTTCCCGCAGCGGCCGGGTTTTACTTGAAAAGACCAGATCGCCGATGGGCACCGACGACGCATCGTAGCGCACGACCTGCGGGGGCAGGGCACCGGGCGGAAAAAACTTCATGGCCCGGTTAACTTGAATGGCTACTTCGGCGGAAGCCTGCGCCATATCCGTGCCTTCGTAGAAAGCCAACTTCACAATGGTTAGCCCCTGGGTATTTTTGCTCTGAATTTCCTTAATGCCGCCGATGTACAGGAACTGATCCTGCATTCGGGTCGCGAAGAATCCTTCCATCTGAGCGGGCGACATCCCCCCATAGGGTTCAATAACGTAGATGGTAGGCGAGTTCAGGCGGGGGAAAATGTCGATGGGGATGCGCATGGCCGCCAGCACCGAAAAGACGACCATCCCGGCCACTACCACCAGCACCGCAATCGGGCGCTTCAAAGACGTTGAGAGTAAAGACATAGCGCGTTGGGTTAGCGTCGGAACAGGGTATAGAAGTCCTCGAAATTATTGGTGGCCTGAGCGTATTGAAAGCGAAGGCGAACGGCCTCCGTACGGGTCTGTACCACCTCCCGCTCGACGGCAATGAGTAGGTTAAGCGCATCCGTCAGGTTCAGAATCGTCTCAACGCCGTTGTTGTAGAGCGATAACCGCTGGGCGTAGGCATCGCGGGCGGCCCGCAACGCGTTCGGTAGTTCCGCTAGTTGCTGACCGACTACGACCAACTGCGCGTCGGCACCAAGCAGTGTGTTTTGCAGGTCGATTTGCTGGGCGGCCAACTGCGACCGGGCCTGCTCGATGCGAAACTGCTGCTGGCGAACCCGCGCCCCGGCTCGCTTAAAATCGGGCAGGTTTACTGTGGCGGCAACCCCCAGCAGGTAGTTCGTGCGGCTGTAGCCAAGCCCCGACCCCAGCGATCCGAACTCATTATCGACGCCTAAGCTCGTTCCCCGCGCCCAGGTTGCGGCCAGTACCGACAGCCGGGGTAGGGCCGTTTTGCGGATCAAATCGATTTCAACAGTTTGCCGACTCACCAGCCGTTCGGCTACCCGCAGCAGCGGGTGGTTCAGGGTTGACTGGACGGGCGGAATACTTGTCAATAGCGGGTCAGCCCGAAACGTCGTATCAATTTGGAGCGTTGCTACGGATTGGCCGGTCAACGTACCCAGCAATACCCGTGCCTGCTGATAATCGGCCTCCACACGCTGATAAGCGAGTTTCGCCCGCGAAAAAGCCACATTGGCCAGCGAGGAGTCGAGGCCGGGTTTTATGCCATTGCGAACTAGGTTACCAATGATCCGGCGCACCGTATCGACGCGGGCCAGGTTTTGGCCCTCCAGGCGCAGCGTCTGCTGGGTCCAGAACACGTCGAGGTAGGCCCCCACAACCGATTGCCGGAGCGAAAACTGCTCACGGTCAAACTGCGCTTCGCCGACTGCTACGTCGGCCCGCAGGAGTTGATCTTCAGCGCGGAACCGACCGAAGTTGTAAAATTCCCAGTCGGCAGTAGCCAGCGCGATATTGCCCGTAGCCAGACTGCCACTGTTCTCCGCCCGGCGTGCCCCGGAGGTGGGGACGATCAGGCCCAGCGAGAAATAGGAACCCGACAGGCCGTTGGCCGTACCGATGTTCGTCTGGCTATGCAGCCGCAAATTCGGCAGTCGGTTAGCCTGCAACACCGCGACATTCGCCCGCAGGGCTTCGATGGCGGATCGCTGGGCCGTTAGGGTTGGAAACTGGCGGAGCGACTGATCAACGGCGGCTTCAATCGTGAGTGGCTGTGCCTGTAACCCGCCCCACAGACTCAGGCTACACGCCAGCCATCCCGCATACCGGAACCATTTCGTTCGATGAAAAGTCATACCAATGACGTTAAAGAAGTGCCGCCGAGGGCTAAAGACCCACCGGCCAACTCCGTCAAAGTAACCATCCAACTTATTAGAAACCTCTGAGAAAGATATTACAATCTCTTAAGTAGATCGCACCAGGCTATTCAAAACGCGCCTAATGCCGTATTTTCGGCTCAGCAACGACGCAACGCTATGCATGTATTGGTAGTAGAAGACGACGCAGAAGTCAGCCAGTTCATTCAGAAGGGACTGACTTCGGAGGGAATTGGGGTATCGGCCGCCTACGACGGCGTCATTGGCCGCTCCATGATTAACGAGCATCAGTATGACGTGGTCGTGCTGGATGTGAATATGCCCGGGATGAACGGCTACGACCTGTGCCGGTTTGTGAAACAAAACTGGCCCGCCATTCCGGTGATTATGCTCACGGCCCTGGGCAGCTTAGAGAATAAAGTGATGGGGTTTGAATCGGGGGCTGATGACTATTTAGCCAAGCCGTTTGCCTTCAAGGAACTGGTTTTCCGGCTAAAGGCGCTGGCCCGGCGGCACCCGGCCCGCGCGCCCCTGCCTCAGCGGCTCGAGTTGCTGGATTTAGTCGTTGATACCAGTTCCCATCAGGTTTGGCGAGCGGATGAACGCGTTACCCTGACGGCACGGGAATACGCGCTGCTCGAATACCTGCTTCTGCGCCAGGGCAAGGTTGTGAGCCGGGCTGAGTTGCTGGAAAACGTCTGGGATGTGCATTTCAACACGAATACAAACGTTGTGGACGTGTACGTGAATTACCTTCGGCGCAAAATAGATCGCGTTGAACCCAAGCTCATCCACACCATTTTCGGCGTAGGATTTATTCTTAAAGCAGAGCCATGAGCATCAAGCAGCGGATCACCGTTGGGTTTACCGTACTGGTGGCCGCCCTGCTACTGCTTTTTTCGGTATTCATCTACCAAACCTACGAATCGTACCGTCGCTCGCAGATGCGCACCCGACTCCAGCGACGCGCCCTGTCGGCCCAACTCTATCTGCGCGACCGGCAGGAGTTTTTGCGTTACAACTACCTGACCCTGCCCGAGCAGCACGAGTCGCTAATCGACACGCTCAACCGACGTATCTACTCCTCCTCCGGCCCGGACGACTACCGCATCACCCGCGACATGCTAAACCGGGCTCGCCAGCGCGAGGTCTACTTTACCTACGTGAGCCGCTCCTGGGAGGATCCCAAAGAAGGCATGGCCCTTTCGTTTACCGTTAACAACCAGCCGTATGTGGCACTGGTCACCGCCTACGATCTGGCTGGCCGACAAACCAGCCGCAACCTGCGGCTCATCCTCATCTTGGGCAATGTGCTGCTGCTGGTAGTGATTGCCTTTGTCGGGTTCCTGTTTGCCCGGCGGGCCATGCGCCCCTTCGACCAGCTGATCAGCCAGCTGGACACGACGACTGTCAATGATTTTTCATTCCGGTTAACCGAGGGCCGTACCGCCGACGAAGCCCGTTACCTGGCCGTTTCCTTCAACCAGCTGCTGGGTAACCTGCAGCAATTAGCCGTCAGTCAGGAAACCTTCGTTGCCTATGCCTCCCACGAGATACGCACCCCGCTCACGGTCGTTAAAGGCATGCTGGAAACGTCACTGGCTTATGACGGCGATTTGCCAACGACCCGCCAAAGTATAGAAAAGGCCTTAAGCCGATTGGAAGGGGCAATTGATCTGGCCAACGCCCTGCTGCGGCTGGCCGAGGTAGAAGGACTTAAGGCTACCCAATTGCTGGACGATGTCAACCTGGTGGACACTATTCTGGACACAGTAACGTATTTCGGGGAGAAATACCCACTTCAGGATATTGAACTACAGCTTACCGACGAATTCACCGAGCAAAGCTCAACGAGCCGGGTACTGGGTAATGCCACGCTGCTGCGCACGGCCCTGATCAACATTCTGGACAATGCGGCCAAGTACTCCGCCTTTAAGCCCATCTCGGTTCGGGTCATGTACGAATCGGCCTGGGTGGTGATCGAGGTCATTGATCAGGGCATCGGTATTCCCGATCATCAGCTGACCCATGTGTTTCTGCCCATGATGCGGGCGAATAATGTAGGCCGGATTCACGGCTTTGGGCTAGGGCTGACCCTGGCCAAGAGGATAGTTGATCTGCATCAGGGATCTTTAGCGGTAAAATCACAGGCGGCAACCGGTACGCGGGTGTCGCTGCGATTACCTGCCCGGCCGCTTTAGACAAAACCATCCGGCCTTAACGGTTCTTGAAGAAGTGAAGGAAAAACGACATACGCCAAAGTAGTTAACCCTGACCCAACAAGGGGTAATCGACCGGACAACACGTTCTACCAACGGCATCGTTGGTGTCCAGGTCGATGCTCTCAGTTTTTTGCCGCCTTCTTTGGGAGCCGCCCAGCTACTGAGGTGGGCCGTCACGACGTTAATCCGTTGCTCATCGAGTTTATTGTTTCCTAACCGGTATGCGTCCAAACGAAGAGGTAGTTTTATTTTTTAGTGTGTTGAAATGTTAGCTATTGAATTGTTCGGGGCAGCCGTAGCCCCCTACGCGGCCGTATCCTGCGTCATTAGCTTTTTGATGTCGGGCCATCGCAGCCTCTATTCGTCTCAGCTGCTAGCTATCAGTAAGTCGCGGGGGCTGGAGACCCAACTGGGCCGGAAAATTAAGGAGACCAGCACCGTGGTCCGGCCGATTCGCCTTCGCTATAATTCTGATTGTCAACCTATTTGCAAATACTAAAAACTTCTAATGGTAACGCCTACCGCTCACTAATTCTCCGAGAAGGGAGTTGGAGTTCAGATAGTTGTTGCATTACTTACAACAAAGTTACTATGGAATATTAACTGTTTCTCAGGCTAACACCAAAAGGCGCAGGCCCGGTCAGGTGGCTCAAGGACACAGTATCCTCATAAATACCCCTTTGGGGCGTTGTGTGAACCGATTACTCCGTTTTACAAAAAGCATTCACCCGTTTAACCATTAAGTACTCATGAAAAAGCAATTCGCTACCTCCGCACTAGTCGCACTATTTCTGAGCACCGCAGCGCTGGTATCATTTACCGGCAAGCCCGCTTCCACCCCACCAAAGAAAGCCGTTAAAAGCGTCCCGTATACGAAGGCGCAACTGGAGAAAGGCAAGTACCTGGTTAAAATTATGGGCTGTGCCGATTGCCATGCACCTAAAGTCATGACCGCCCAAGGCCCCGTTCCCGACCCCCAACTGGGGCTCTCCGGCCACCCGGCTAAAATACCGGTGGGTAAAGTCACCAAAGATGCCCTGAAAGACTGGGTATTGTTTCATCCGATGAACACCATTGCCGTAGGGCCGTGGGGCGTGTCGTTTGCGGCCAATCTAACCCCGGATGCTACCGGCATTGGCAACTGGACGGAAGAACAGTTTATTGTTGCCCTTACGGAAGGTAAAAGTAAAGGGCTTCGCACGGCTCGCCCATTGCTGCCCCCCATGCCATGGCCCAATTACGCAGGCATGAAAAAGGAAGATCTGGTAGCAATTTTTGCGTACATGAAAAGCTGCAAACCCGTCGAAAATCTGGTTCCACAGCCCATCGGCCCCGATAAGCTGTAGTATCCGAACAGGGCCACTGGTTTACATACCCGAACAAACGTCTCCCGAAAACACATCTTAAGTCGACGGGAGACGTTTGCCATATACTACCGTTCCCTCAAAAGACCATTTATTCATATCCGTTTACCCATTACTTGTTTCCAATCGGTTCATTATCCGCTACTATTCAGGAGTTAAAGCCAATCGACTTTAAACGATCGTTAACTCAAGTGATACCATGCAGATTCAATTAACCGGCGCCGTGCGCGATCGCGCGACTAACACCTACTTAGCCACGGGACTGACCGTTCAGGCTTTCCAACCAAACGCCCCTCAAACACTACTAGGCTCAACACTGACTGATGAACGGGGAGACTATGAATTGTTGCTCGATTTTCCCCGCGCCATTCGGCCCGTTGCGGTAATGATACAGGTGCTACGTACTCCCAATGCGCGCCAACCTCTGGCCGATACGACTATCACCATCAATCCGACCCTCCCGACTCAAAGCGCCGATTTGTTCGTCGATGCCCGGCAGGCGTATACCTGGGTACGTCAGCGGCATCAGGGGCGGTCCAATGCCGATCAGGCTCGTTTACGGATTCGACATGCTGATGGGTTCGACATTCCCGAACTGGCCAACTTTTACCCAAGCACACAACCCGGCGAACCAACGCTGCCGGAACAATTACAGTTTATTACGTTGCCCAGCGGTAGCCGGATTATTGGGCTGACTGTCGAGCCGGGTGAGCCGGTACGACTGCCGGAACGGGTAAACCCCAAACCGGTCCCGACGGTTTTGTTGGACGTACCCGACACCAACCCAGTACTCCGGGCCAGTGTGCTGGCCGCCAGTAGGCAGCGGGCTACGTTGGCACCCCATGTTCTTCGGGGATTACCCGCGCCAACGGAACTGGCACTGATTCAGCGTACCGAAGAGATAAACCGCACCCTTACGGTAGCCATCCGGGTTCGGCCGATGCAGTATGATCCCCGGCAGCAGCAATACCTGCTGTATCCCAACCTGAGTTACACCCTGGAAGTAGAGCAACCCGACATACCGCTGCCTGCCGCGCCGGTTAGAGAACTACGTAAACTTAATTTCCCCCTGGGTTATCAGTCGGCACTAACCCAGTTTAATAAAGGGATCACGAATTTCAAGCCGGGCGATTTCCGTATTCCCGGAGGACTTCCTTTTTTGTTTACAACAGCGCCCTACCTGATTATTACGGACGACCGGCGGTGGACGTTCCAAAATGGAAAACCGGTTCCGGCCAATGCGCTCCCGCTGGATTCGGCGGGCAAGACAGCTACCAGTCACTTTCTGCGGCTGGCCGAATGGAAAGCCAAACGGGGCGTAGATGCCAAAGTGGTAACAGTATCCGAAATTGTGCAGGGAGCCAGTTCGACGGGTGCAAAATGGGGCGACTTTACGGACTGCGGCCAGGGGCTGAAAGCGCGTGATCTGGCCGAAATCATCCGGAACTTCGTAAAGTATGCCTATAAAAACTGGAAAACCCGGTATCTGCTGATCGGGGGCGATACCGACATAGTACCCATGCGCAACATGGTTAGCTACGTGAGTGATAAAGGGAATTTCGGCTGGGACTTTGTCTATGTGTCAGACCCGGTGCCGTCCATTCGTAAATGCTTCAAGATTCCCGGCCAGTCGATTGCCAAGCTTCGTAACGATATGAGTACGGGCGTCTTTTCGCTCAGGACCGTACCCGACCCTCAGAATCCGGGCAAAACCAAACAGGAGTTTGACGACAAGCCACCGTTCCGGACGCTCTGCAATGCCACCTCGGGTAAGCTTATTCCATTCAATTTGACTGCTTCATCGCAACAGGCTGGCTGGTATTTCACGAAGAAATCGGAGTTTGTCGATACCAAGAAAACGACAGGGTTTACCCGGCTCGGCAAACCGGAAACGGACGACCTAAGCGAAATTTATATGATTGTAGAAGGTCCCAACGACAGCGTTGCCAGCACATACGGCTTTTACTGGCTGGGGAACGACCGCAACATTCCCACCGATTTCTACTACGCCAGCGTAGACGGCTCCTGCTATTCGGTGCCGGGCCGGTACGATTTCGACCCGCTGGGGTCGGGCTTGTATGGCATGTTTGCGCTTAATCCAACCACCAAAGAAGAGGAACCGCTGCTGAACAGCTACAAGACAACGCAGGATATATGGGTTGGTCGCGCGCCCATTACCAGCGGGGCCGAAGCCGCAGCCTTCGTCGATAAGGTTTTAGCTTACGAAGGACTGACCATCAACAACCCCGCGGCCGAGCAATCTCTGAAAACAATGGTGTTTGCCGCCGATTACTTTGGTGGCGTAGTCAACTATTGGCCGGACAACAGCGGGAAGGAGAATCCGGAAAAGGAAGGGCTATTCAGCGTAACTAAGAAAACGAGTCCAGCGGCCAACAGCATTCGTATGCGGTTGCGGTTGCTACCGGCCACCGGTGCGTCTTTGGAAAGCTCCTTTACGCCTAATTTTAACCTGAAAGCCTTCTACGTCGACAAAGACCTGCTGATCCCATATAACCCAATCAGCCAGATTGAATCGCCCCGGTTTTATTTTATGGACGAAACCTTCAGCCAGAAGGTGGTTGATAAAGCGACGAATTTCATTGAAATCACTGGCTTCACCACCACGACTCAGCCGCCACAAATCCAGACGGATGCCAAAGGGCTGGAGTTTGCGGCTTTCGAAGCGGAAACGAAGCGGAAACTGATGCAGGACATGTTCCCTGATTTTACGACCATCCGCCGGTACTACGCCGATTACACCGAAACACTGGCAGAGCCACAACCTGCCTTGCCACTCCGTACCCAGAGTTTGCTCACGGGTATTAGTCAGGGAACGCACTTTTTAAGTTTAACCGGACATGGGGCTCCCTGGGCAATCTGCTGGCTCGACACTGGCTCTATCGACGCCCTCACCAATACATCGGGCTACTTTATCGCTTATGGCGATGCCTGCCACACCTGCGCTCCCGAAGAAAGTACCAAAACCTTTGGCGAGAAGATGGTTACGATGGCGAACAAAGGGGCGGTGGCCTACATCGGTCACACCAATATGGGTTATACGGGGGTTACTTACCTCTACGAACAGTTTTTCTGGATGATGGCAGCTTTTGGTGCTCCTTTAGGGCAGGCGGCCGGGCTCCGGCAGTCGATCGATGGCTCCAAAGGCATGTGGTGCCTCTTTACTCAGGCCCTGTACGGCGACCCGGCAATGACCCTCTGGCAAACAATTCCCCAAAAACTCATCGTTACGCATCCGGCTACGGCCAAAAAGGGAAGCACCGTGGTCGTAACCGTTACTAATGCGAAACAAACGCCACTGGCGAATCAGACGGTTACGCTGGTTGGTGGCTGGAATAACGACCGCGCGGTGCTTAGCAGGGTCAAAAAGACGGATAAACAGGGACAAGTAACGTTCACCATACCAGCGGAGTTAACACTCAAGGATGTTACCCTGACCGTTACAGGAACCGCCAATAAGCCTTATCAGGCAGTTCTACCGGTTAGCTGAGACAAGGGATTGGTTGCGACAGTGATGCTTTTTGCCACTGGTAATGCATGGTAAATGAATTACCCGAATGTCTTCAAAGTTTCCAATCCGAAAAGACATTCGGGTAACAGACAACCGGTTCAGTAGCTTTCGGCCGGGTTATCGTAATGGTTTGCTGGAGCCACGTGCAAAGCATTGGGTCATTTGACCGTAATCGCACTATGTTTCCGGCGATATCTTTCTCAAACTCGATCTGGCTCCAGTCGATCCCCGATTTAATAGTGTTTATATTCGTCTTTATAATGTCAATTAATCTGGTATCTAAAAGATTATCTGATTGATTTTCAGATGACTTCATACTAATGATATGTATAAGTGGATAGAAGCCGTAGACGCCCCTTTTACTTAAACGGATACGCGCATTCCCTTGAGCAGGCGATATCCATTCGTAGCGGGTAAAAACGACTTGTCGGAGTGTCTACGGCGGGTAAAAATTGACAATTTGCCTTAAAAACAAAACAGTTATATATAAATAAATTTTCATAAAGGCCAATTCATGCTTACGCTGTCTTCAGGTAAAGACAGGAGTCCACCAGCGGTGCGGCCAAAGACTTATACTAGTTCAGTTATCGACTAGACTAGCTTGTTGTAAACAGAAAAAGCCTGCTTTGTAGGGCAGGCTTTTTCTATGCGTATAGTCTACTCAGTCACTGTAGTGGGACTGCCTTTTTAGCTAAGTCCTTCCGGACTTTATCGGCGGCAGCCAGGTCCATCAGTGTAATGTTTGCTTTCTTTCTGAGTGTTGGTGACGCGGTTAAAATTTCTGTCGCCATTTGAATTAGCAAGGCTGCCGTAGCGTGGCCGTTTCCCTTGCGTCGGCTGGTGCGTGTGGCGGTCGTTTCCGTAGAATGACGGGTCAGCTTAGGTAAGTGAATAGACTCCATTTTTCCTGTCTATGAGTTGTTTACGTTCTATATAAAGAACAAAATAAATGAGATTTTATGCATAGAAGAAGACCTTTTTTCGGCAAAAAGATGAATTATTTTAACCAGTGGCGGAAGCCATTCGAACGAATTCTGTTTACGGCTTCTGAAGGCTTATCATAACATAAGTACGATCCTCGCAGTTTATTTCATCTGACTTTCACTATAAGCTGTCAAGTGACCACCATCGCAAGAATCTCTACTAAATCAGGCCGGGTAATTTGTTCAATAATACTTTTTGCATCGGCCTCGCTGGCTCAGACACCCAAACCCTGGCCTGCACAGACGGGCATCTACTTTCCGCAGGCGCCCCCGCTCCAGAAGTGGCGACGATCCATCGGCGTCGTCTTTACCACCACCCCACCCGAAATTACCGAAGAGGTACGGATTAGTGTCCCGGCTGTTGATTTCAACATCCAGCGCGCATTGAGCAAACGATTTTACCTGACGGGCCGCATTCAAACCCAGTTCGTACAAAGCAACCTGGGCGTAGGCCTGCGCTGGGCCACGCCCCTTACAGAGCGACTGTCGGTAGGGGCTGGTTATGATGTGAGCGGCTGGTTCGGAGCCCTGCGCATTAAAGACGTGTTTAACAGCCAGGCGTACGGTGTTCAGACGTTTCCAAGTCTGTCTGTCGGGTATCGACTCACGCGGGATCTGCAACTAACGGTTCGGTCGGAGGCCATCATCGACCTGTATTACCGGTCTCAGGTGGGTTCGCTGGCCGTCGAGTACAATCGCCGGGAAGTGAACGGTGTGGCCTTTGCGGCCGTCCTCGAACAGCCTTTTTACCACCAACGCCGTGTATCGGTAGGAGTGCGAATGGCCTATTCTAATTTCAACTGGCAGCTTTGGTCACTCTACGACACCTTCGACAGAAACTTGTTATATCCTCAACTCATTTTCGGCTTTATTCTGTGAAACTGACCAATCTTTTATTCCTGGGTTTTGCGCTCATAGCCATTAGCAGTTGCCGGAAGGACTACGAAGCACCAGTACCCTATGATTTCGCCGGTACGCCGGGCGCGGGCAAGTTTGTGCCGGGTGTCCGGCGAGCCATGGAAGGTGTCTATTCTGTTAGCGATGGCGCTGCTCAGTTTGGCGATCAGGTAGCCGTAAAATGGACGTACACCCTGAACGGGGCCGACACGACTCACTATCTGTCCATTTTTACGGGGCTGGATGCGGGATTTTTCAATCTCGAAGCCAACCAGAAAGTCGACAGTCTGGTAGTTGATGGCTACTGGCGAAGGCTGGTCAACACCAATACGGGGCTGGTACAATTAACGGTCAAAACCAAACGTAACGGGCAGTTACAACCCTTTCCGGGCACCCTGCTTTTGGGCGATACGCTGGTGTTAACGGGCGGTTACGGCACTGGAACAGCCGAGCCAACCCAGCCACTTACGCTTACCTATCAACGCCCGCTCAACCAGAGACCGTTTTCTATTATGGCCCACCGTTCTGGCGGACGTACGTCGGATTTGCTGCCTGCCTCAGAAAACTCCATCGAGATCATAAAGCTGGCATCACGCCTGGGGGCCAACGGCATAGAGATCGACGTGCGCTATACGAAAGATGGCGTACCGATTTTATACCACGATAACACCCTGAACCTGCGGCTTATTCAAAAGAGCGGGCTTACCGGTCCCATCGAAGCGTATACGTATCAGCAACTAAATGCGCTGGTGCGGCTCGTCAATGGCGAGAAGATACCGACTCTGGAGGAGGCACTAGAAACGGTTCTTACCAATACGTCGCTGAATTTTGTCTGGCTCGATACGAAATACATTGGCCCCATGGACAAGGTTCAGCAGATTCAGCAGAAGTACCTGCAAAAAGCGGCTACAGTGGGCCGCGACCTGCGCATTGTTATTGGTCTACCCAGCACGGAGGCCGTGTCCTCGTACGAAGCATTACCCAGTAAAGAAAATACACCCATCCTTTGCGAGCTGGATACCACGATTACCCGTAGTCTGGGTGCCCGTATCTGGGCACCCCGCTGGACGCTTGGCCCCCAAATCGAGGAAGTACGGGCCATGAAAGCAGCTGGCCTGACAGTCTATGTCTGGACGCTCGATGAGCCGGAGTTTATCCGTGAATTTATCAGCCAGAATAACTTCGATGGTATTCTGTCCAATTACTCGCCGGTTGTGGCCTACTATCATTATGTTGAACAGCAATAAGTCTATGCGAACATTTTTATACATCCTACCGGGGTTGATGGGCCTGTTTTTCATCACCTCTGCGACCATCGCCCAGCCGCTTCAGCAACTCGAAACTGACTCTACCGTCACCAAACGTGGCCCTTATACGATTGTAGTAACGGCGGGGGGCGGCCTATCATATTACGCATCCCACCTCGGCGTGCCGCAAACGATTTCCGAACCCCGGCTCAATAAGTTGGGTACACCGGCCTCTTTGCGGGTTATGTGGTATCCCGACCATCGGCTGCGAATCGGGCTGGAATCGGGCTGGACAACCATGTATCGCTACCGGGGCCGGATAGCGGGCGAAACGGCCCGGATGTACGTGTCGGCCATTCCGGTGTTGCTGGTGTTCTCCATGCCGCTGGCCTGGCTGCGGGGGACAGATCGGAGCCTTACACGCCGGTTGTCGGTAACGGCCGGAACGGGTATTTACATAAATTATTCGCACCTTGAGTATGCCGGAACAGTTAATGCCTATACAAATAGTCCGGGCTGGATGGCGGCCGCTTCATACACATACCCCATTGGCCGTCGTTTTAGAGTAGCTGGCGAAGTAAAATGGTTTGATGCCGTAGCGGTTCAAAACGCTGCCTTTACGGCCGAACTTCAACTCGTCTGGCGACCCTATTCGTGGTAGTTGATAGTGAGTAGTGAAGTGAGTAGAGTAAGTGAAGTAGGTGAAGTGAGTAAGGGACTACTTCACTTACTTCACTCACTCCACCAAGTATAAATAGAAGTTATGAATCAGGAAGAGAATAAACGGGAGCTTTTGTTTTTAAGTGATACGCAGGCACCTATGTGGGTAGAGCGGCTGGTGCTGCGAACGCATCAGAATACAAAAGCAACGACTACTATTTTTAATGAGATTATCCGACTCAAACCGGCTGTTCTCTATTGGCTGGGCGATATCGTTTCATTAGGCTACCGGAACAACAAGTGGCGGATCATTGACCAGTTTCTGGCGAATTGTACGGCGGTCGGCACGGCGGTATATGCCATTATGGGCAACCACGATGTGATGGGACGCCCCCGGAAAGGAGCCAAAAACTTCCAGAAACGCTTTCCGGAGCACATTCCAACGGGTTACGTTAAGGTAACGGACAGCATTGCGGTGGTTATGCTCAATTCCAACTTCAGCATTCTCTCCATCGCCGATCTGGTGAAACAGCAGACCTGGTATGAGCAAACGCTCAACGAACTGGACGAAGACCCGGCGGTAAAGGTCGTTATCGTTACCTGCCACCACGCGCCTTACTCGAACAGTAAATTGGTTGGCTCATCCAAACTGGTCCAGCAGCGGTTTGTTCCGGCCTATACGCGCTCGCAGAAGGGCCGCCTGTTCATTACGGGGCATTCGCACGCCTTTGAGCGCTACGAATTTGAAGGAAAAACGTTTCTGGTGATTGGCGGTGGTGGTGGACTGAGGCAACCGCTGAATGTATCGCCCACCCGCTTGCCCGATCTGGCAACGGACTACAAACCCCTTTTCCACTACCTGTCGGTCCGGCGCGATGACGATGGGCTTTCGCTGACGTCGTATTGTCTGAAAAACGACTTTTCCGGCTTTTCAATAGGCTACCAGTTTGAAATACCGGGACAGGAAGTTCTGGACGAGAAGCCGGATTGATTCCTCTACTGCTCCTCCACCACTCCCGCACCCAACTCAGCAAACAGCGTTTGCCAGTACTGCGTTACAGCTGGGTTGTTCTCCCGGACCGATGCGTTGGGCTCGAAGGGAAGTATCATCGTGATATCGGGGGTGCCGATGGTATGGCGTTTGAGCTGTTCGGCATCGGCTTTGGCCCACGCATCGGCCTGGGCGTTGTCTTTGGGGGGGGTTACCTGAAAATCGCGTCGGCCGGTTCCCTTTACGCTCTCGATCATATCGCTGAGGTAGTAAACTTTCACGGTCGCACCCGATTCGTTGGCTTTGGCAATGACGGGCAGACTGGCCCATATATCGGTTTCCCGATTCGAACTGCCCGTATTTTGCGCTACCAGCTGTTGCAGCACCCGCTGCCGAATCTGGGCTTTTTCGCGGGTGAGCAGGAGATTGAACTCTGTTTCGGCGGCTTCCCGGTCGGTCTGGCTGGCGGCCGATACATCTTCCATTTCGGAGCGGACGGTAACGTTCAGGGCGCGGGCTTTGGATGTATTCTCGTGAATGAAGTAAACGTCCAGCTTATCGCCTTTCTGCCGGATGTTCTGTTCGATGATCTCGTTGACTGCCTCCTGGTACTTCTGGCCCACAAACGCCTTGTTCACATCGACGCTGCGGGTTTTATCCAGGAAAATCAAGGTGTAAACGGGATCGTCAGTCGGAGTTGGTTTATCGGGAGACGACGAGCAGGCCGGGAGTAAAGCCAGCGCGGCCAGTGTACCCAACGTCCAGAGAAGGGCGTAAACTGTTTGTCGAATAGCCCCGTAGTTCCGGGTATAGCAATGAAGCAAACGAGGCAAAACAGATTGGTGCATAACGATCAGTTCAGTAGTTCCGCCCGTAAAGAGGTATCGGCGGGGGCGTTGTGATTCCAGTAGTCAGATTGAATAGTCTTTTTCAGAACAGCACGGGATGTTAGCAGGTTATTTTTGCTCGGGTACGTCTCGGCCCACCCTACAATTCTATGCGGAAACACTCCCTCGAAAATAATGCGTAACGACCGGTCGTCGGTTGGGTATTCGATAATATACGCTTTTAGCAGCTTTCCCGGATACAACACCCCTTCGTAGGGTTCGAGTTTGACCTTCGCGGCCAGCGGCTCCAGTTTCCGGTGCCGTAGCCGGGCGGTCATGGTACCCGGAATAAGTTGTATTTCTCCAATTGGCAATTTATCGGGAGCAATCCGAATACGGCTCCAGAGTTCATCTTCCAGCAGGGCTTTGGGTACCGTATACGCTTCGTCGGCTTCCGGCTCAACGTACGATTTGCCCGTTACCTGATATTCATTCGTCCGGTAATTGAGCTGACGATAGCTATGACCGGACCAATCCTGCGCCGATGTACTGACTTTCAGTGTATTGAGAAATACAAGGCTGTTAATGGGCGTAAATACCGATGTGTGTAGCGCATAATCCTGCATGCCCACGACAAACTGCCGGGACAAGTTTGCCCGTAGTACCGGAATAGATTTGTCGCGACTGGCTTCAGTTTCTGACCGGACTTGTGTATCCGTTCGAAAGTCTTCGACGGCGAAGATCAGCCGGGCTTCCCCTTTGTGTAGCGCCCCGGCTTCGGCCTGTTCGAGACGGTAGGTATTTACTTCCGCTTTTCCGGTCTGCCAGTACGTCGTGAAGGCTGCGGGTAAAACGGCGGCAACAGCCGGTGGCGTGGCGGGTGGCGTCTGGAAAATGGTCACCTGCATGGCAAACGCAAACCCGACAGCCAGTATGAGGATGATCAGCAGGAAGTTTTTTGTGACGAACTGTTTCATGGTGAGGCAGTCTGGTACCGGCTGCATTGCAAAAGTCTGGCAGATTCGCTTATCTTACAACTGTTTACCGAAACGATTTTCCTGATCATGATACGACCTCTCACTCGCTTAGCCTTTATTTTTCATTTTACATTCTTCATTCTTCACGCTTTATCGGCTCAGGTGGAAAAATCTCCGCCCCGGCACGAAGGCGATGGACCCTTTGGTAAACTCATCATCCGGGGGGTTACGCTCGTCAATAGTACCGGTGCGCCACCGGTTGGGCCGATGGATATTGTGGTCGAGAAGAACCGCATCACGCAAATCAGGCAGGTGGGTTACCCCGGCGTTCCGATCGACCCAAAAGGGCGTCCGCAGGCATCGCCCGGCGATAAAGAGCTGAACTGCGAAGGCATGTACCTCATGCCCGGCTTTGTCGATATGCACGGCCACATCGGCGGACAGGCCCAGGGCGCCAGTGCCGAGTACGTCTTTAAACTCTGGCTGGGGCACGGCATTACCACCATTCGCGACCCATCGTGCGGTAACGGCCTCGACTGGGTACTGGAGCACCGCGCCAAAAGCGACCGAAACGAAATTACGGCACCCCGCATCAAGGCGTACACCGTTTTCGGTCAGGGAGCCAAAGAGCCCATCAGCACCGTGGAACAGGCCCGCGCCTGGGTACAGCAAAATGCCAAAAAAGGGGCCGACGGGATCAAATTTTTTGGTGCCGAACCCAACATTTTTCGGGCAGCCCTGGAAGAAAACAAGAAACTTGGTCTGCGCTCGGCCTGTCACCATGCCCAACTGGAAGTGGCCCGGATGAATGCCCTGGCAACGGCCAAAGCCGGTCTGACTTCCCTCGAACACTGGTACGGCCTGCCCGAAGCTTTGTTCGACGACAAGACCGTTCAGAATTACCCCGCCAATTACAACTACAACAACGAACAGAACCGCTTTGAAGAAGCCGGCAACCTCTGGCAGCAAGCCGCCAAACCCGGCACCGATCGCTGGAACAAGGTAATGGACGAACTCATTTCGCTGGATTTCACCCTCGACCCCACCTTCAACATCTACGAAGCCAACCGGGAGCTGATGCTGGCCCGGCGCGCCGAGTGGCACGACGACTACACCCTGCCGAGTCTGTGGCGTTTTTACGGCCCAAGCCGGATTTCGCACGGGTCATACTGGCATTCGTGGGGAACGGAACAGGAAGTGGCCTGGAAGAAAAATTATCAGCTCTGGATGGCGTTCATCAACGAATACAAAAACCGGGGTGGCCGCGTGACGGCGGGTTCCGATTCGGGCTTCATTTACCAGCTTTACGGCTTTGCCTACATCCGCGAACTCGAACTGCTGCGCGAAGCCGGTTTCCACCCCCTCGAAGTGATCCGGGCGGCTACCCTGAAAGGGGCCGAAGCCCTCGGTATGGCCGACCAGATTGGCTCGGTTGAGGTCGGTAAACTCGCCGATTTCGTGATTGTCGACCAGAATCCGCTGGCTAACCTCAAAGTATTATACGGCACGGGCGCGATCAGTTTGAACGACAAAAACGAAGTGGAGCGCGTTGGGGGCGTTACGTACACCGTAAAAGACGGTGTGGTCTACGACGCCAAGAAACTACTAGCCGACGTTCGGAAACTGGTAGCCGATGCGAAGCAGAAAGAGAACTTCGAGATTACCCAGCCCGGCGTTCCGGCCAAAGCAGGCAAAGTATCGGGCGGGGCGAAGAACTAGGAAGTGGTTAATAGATGCAGTTATGCTGCTTTCCGCTTAAAATCGGCCCTGTAACAGAAACTGATCGGTACGGGCGAAAAGGATCGAGAAGAAACTGAAATCGCTCTTGTTGGTGTCGATGCGTTTTTCCAGCCGCAAAACCGGCTGTCCCGGCTCCACCCGAAGCTGATCGGCTATTGGCTGCTCAACGGCCAACGCCTGAATTTTCTGTTCGCCACCCGTTACCACCAGCCCGTATTTTGTGCGGAGCAAATCAAAAAACGAACGGTTCTCCAGTCGCTGACGCACCAGATTTGGCAGATACCGATTCGGCAAGATAAGCTTCTCGTAAAATACGGGCGTATTATTGACAGACCGGAGCCGTTCCAGACAATAATAAGTAACCTGCGGGTTTTCGTTGGTCGGATAAAACAACAACTCGCCGGGAAACGGAGCCAGGTGCGGCTTAACCAGAATCGCGGTCCGAATCAGTTCCGAAGGCAGTTCTTCGGAAGCTGTCGTTTTTTCATCTGTATGCACCGCGTGTGTTTTCAGGGACATCACCCCCAGGCCAATTGGAATGGCCTGTACGATACTACCTTTTCCCTGGTGCTTCTTTATATAGCCATCCTGCACCAGCAACGACAGCGCCTGCCGGATGGTCGGCTGCGTTAGTCGGTATTGCTGTTGCAGCACACTTTCGGACGGCAATAGATCACCCGCCTTGAATACTCCCCGGATTATATCCTGCCGGAGCGTTTCATACAAATACTGGTACTGGGGAATGCGGGTAGCTTGGTCGGTCATAGCGTCCGTAAAGATAAGACAACCCAGTCTATTCGGTTTTCTGACAGGATTGACATGATTAACAGGATTGTTGTGTAGGATAAATCCTGTCAATCCTGTCAGAAAGTAGACACGCAAAGCCATACTCTTAATAATATAGCAAATTCAATATTATCTATATTATTATAAATCAGTTTTTTACAGTAAAAATTAGCTACTTATTATAATAAGTTGTTTGATTAGTAATGCATTATTTATACCTTCGGACTCAGGAAAAAGAAACGTTGAATCCGTTGTTATGAGCCAATGGTTAGAACAGAAACGAATTGTCATTATCGGCGGAACAACCGGTTTAGGATTATCGGCGGCCAAAGCGTTCGTTCGGGAAGGAGCGCAGGTAGTTGTGGTGGGGCGCGATGCAGAGAGTGGACGGCTCGCCGAAGCCCAGCTACAGGGCAGCGGGATCGCTCTAAGTGGCGATGCCATTGATCCAACCACCGCCCCAACGGCAATTGCCCAATGCCAGCAGCATTTTGGCGGTTTCGATGGACTTTACCACGTGGCGGGCGGCAGTGGTCGGCGGTACGGCGACGGCCCGCTGCACGAACTCACCCTCGACGGCTGGAATCAAACCTTTGCCCTCAACCTGACATCCCTCATGCTATCGAATCAGGCGGCTGTGCAGGCCTTTCTGGCGCAGGGAACGGGCGGCACCATCCTGAATATGGGTTCCGTTCTGGGTTATTCACCCTCCCCTACCCATTTTGCCACCCATGCCTATGCTGCTACAAAATCGGCCGTAATTGGCTTTACGCGCTCCATTGCGGCTTATTACGCTCCGAACAACATACGCATCAATGTGCTGGCCCCCGCTTTGGTCGAAACACCCATGGCCCAACGGGCCGCTCAGGACGACACCATTCTATCGTTCATTCAGACCAAACAACCCCTGGCCGGTGGCCGAATCGGGCACCCCACCGACCTCGACGGAGCCGCCGTCTACTTCCTCTCCGACGCATCGCTGTTCACCACCGGTCAGATCTTGTCAGTTGATGGGGGTTGGAGCGTGAGCGAAGGGCAGAATTAGTAAATGGTTAGTGGTTAATGGGTGATTGGTTATTGATAATCGGCATCCTGCAACTAATCATCCAATAAATTATTAACTCAATAACCAATAACCACATTGAGTCAGGCAATAGGCATTGATTTAGGCGGCACACGCATCAAGGGCGTTTTGATCGACACGACCACCGGCAGCGTTCTTCAGCAGTTGATTACCCCAACCGGCGATGGAGAAGGCAGTCACTGGCAACGAGCCGTAGCGGATACGGTTCAGGCGCTGAGTGAGTCCGCTACGGAACCGGTGCAGGGGATTGGCTTGTCGGCACCGGGACTTCCCACGCCCGACAATACCGCCATTGCCTGTATGCCCGGCCGGTTGCAGGGACTGGAAGGTTTCGACTGGTCGGCTTACCTGGGCAAACCGGTCCGCGTACTGAACGACGCCCACGCGGCCCTCATGGCCGAAGCCCGCTTTGGTGCACTGAAAGGCGCTCAGCACGGGCTGATGATCACCCTCGGTACGGGCGTTGGCGGTGGCCTGTTGCTGAATGGCCATTTGTACCAGGGCTTCTTCCAGATGGCGGGGCACCTCGGCCACATGACCGTCAACGCCGATAGCGTTCACCCCGACATCACCAACATGCCCGGCAGTCTGGAAGATGCCATTGGCAACGTAACCGTTGGCCAGCGGTCCTTTGGTCGTTATAAAACCACCCACGAACTGGTCGACGGGCACCGGCAGGGCGAACCCCTCGCCACTCTGGTCTGGCTAACGTCGATCCGGCATCTGGCCGTTTCCATTGCCTCGCTGGCCAATGCCTTTTCGCCCGAGATCGTGGTGCTGGGCGGTGGCATCATGCAGGCCGATGAGGCCCTGCTCAACCCGCTTCAAACGTTCCTGAACCTGTTTGAGTGGCGGCCCGCCGGAAAGAAAACAACTGTACGAAAAGCCTATTTTGAAGACTGGGCGGGAGCCATTGGTGCTGCGGCTTTCCTGAACGATTAACCACCTATAACATGAACATGACAGCCGAGTACATTGAGCGATCCAGGGGCATCCTGGCTACCATCGAGCAACAGACAGAAGCCATTCAACTGGCCGCCAGCTGGTTTAGCCAGACGATTCTGGCCGGGCGGATGGTGCATCTGTTCGGCAGTGGTCACAGCCGGATAATGGTCGAAGAGATGTGGCCCCGCTACGGCTCGTTTGCGGGTTTCAACCCCATTGTTGAGCTATCCCTTTCGTTTCATAACCTCGTTGTGGGGGCCAACGGACAG
This sequence comes from Spirosoma fluviale, assembly GCF_900230225.1. Lineage (GTDB taxonomy): Bacteria > Bacteroidota > Bacteroidia > Cytophagales > Spirosomataceae > Spirosoma > Spirosoma fluviale. The sequence continues at coordinate 230,145 of NZ_OCNH01000006.1, read as the reverse complement.
CGTCAGGCCATGTTTCTGGAAAACGTGCCGGGTCTGGCCGGGAGAATCCTCCGCAACTACGACCTGTCGACGCTCGATTCGGCACTGGTCATTTCATCCAGCGGCTCCAACGTGGTACCCATTGAGATGGCGGAACTGTTCCAGCAAAACGGCATTAAAGTAGTGGCCCTGATTACGAAACAACATGCCGAAAAAAGCACCAGCAAGCGGCAGGACGGCAAAAAACTGAGCGACTTTGCCGATCTGGTGCTGGACACGGGTGCTCCCGTTGGCGATGCCATGCTGACAGTGCCGGGTCTGGATACGCCCGTTGCGCCCGGATCTACCGTCGGGGGCGCGGTGTTGGTGAACTGCATCAAAGCCGAAGTGGCCCAGCTTCTTACCCAGGCCGGTCGTCCGCCCACCGTGCTCTCGGCGGGCAATGTAGTTGGGCCGGAAAAAGCCGTCTCGCTATTCGAAAGCGCGTATGATGAACACGCTCACCGGCTTGCCAAACTCTACCAACGGGTGGGCGTGCCTTCTTACGTGAGCGAACAGCAACCAACGCCCGGCCCGGAACAGCTCTGATGCGTTCCAGTAGGCAAACAACCGTTTAGTGTCTAACTATGGCTACTCTTTTCAATTACCTCAACGTTCCACTGCTGGCCGAAACGGACATTCTCGTCATTGGAGCGGGGTCGGCGGGTTGCGTGGCGGCACTGGCCGCTGCCTCCGGCAAGCCCGCGTACTCGGTGATGCTGGTCGAACGCTACGGATTTCCGGGAGGCAGCTCCACCCAGATGCTCGATACGTTCTACGGCTTTTTCACCCCCGGCGAAACACCCCGCAAAATCGTGGGCGGCTGGCCCGACCGTATCGTCGACGAACTCGACCGGGCCGGGGCCATCTTCCTTCGTCCCAATACCTACGGGGCCGGAACAGGCGTCAACTACAACCCCGAACGCCTGAAACTCGTCTGGGATCAGTTAATTCAGCAGCAGGGTATCCGGTATCTGCTGCACACGACGCTCATCGACGTAGCCGCGGATGGAGAGCGACACGCCTGTATTTTCTGGAATAAAGGCGGCTTTCAGAAAATATTGGCCCGGCGGGTTATCGATGCCTCGGGCGATGCCGATTTCTGCCATCTGGCGGGTTTGGCCTACGAAATAGCGGGGGAACACGAGCCCGCGCAAAGCCTGACCACGACCTTCCGCATGAGCAATGTGGAGCTGGACGAGTACGAACGGGCGGGCGGCAAAAAGATGCTGGCCCGCACCATGCAGGAGGCTGTCAGCAGCGGGCGACACCCACTCCCCCGGAAAGAAGGCTCGGCCCACGAAATGAACGCCCAAAAGTGTATTTCGACCGTTGCTGTCAAAGTGGCCGGTCTGTCGGCACTCAACGCGGATGAACTGACGAAAGCCGAAATCGAAGGTCGGCGGCAGGCGTTCGTCTATGAAGACTTTTTCCGGGACGAGGTGCCGGGTTTTGCACAGGCAAACATCATCGGTCTGTCGCACCAGATTGGCGTTCGGGAAACCCGTCGCGTGTACGGCGAACATCGGCTTACGAAGGCCGAATGCATGGCCGGGCTCCTGCCCGACAACCGGATCTTTCTCTGCGGAGCACCCATTGAAGACCACCGCCACGACCAGCACGGAACCGAAGAAACCTACTGGGAGTACATTCCCGGCGCGGGCGTGTATGGCGTTCCCTACGGTACGATTGTCCCGAAAAACAGCCAGACTGTTTGGGTCGTAGGCCGCTGTTTTTCGGCCACGCACGATGCCCACGCGTCCTGCCGGTCTATGGCGCAAACCATGTCGATGGGGCAGGCCGCCGGGCTGGCTTCGGTGCAGTCACTACAGCACGACCAACCGGCCAGCCAAATTACGATCAGCTCTTTACAGGAAGAACTTCTCCGGCTGGGCGCTATTCTGGACCTGCCGGATAGGGTGGCCGATACCTCCCGGAATGGGTGGAAGAACAACCACCAAAGCCGGTTGGCAAGCCCGTCAATTTCCTAAACGAACCCATATCATGTCGTTTATTCGAACCGTATTGGGGGATATTCCTGCCACACAGGCGGGCATCACCTACGCCCACGAACACCTTATTATCGAGGAAAGCTTTCCGACGCTGGCGAATGCCGATTTTCTGCTGAATGATGTCGATAAGGTAGCTGCCGAGTTGACGCAGGTTTACCGGGCCGGTGGCCGGACAATGGTCGACACCATGCCCGCCAACTGCGGCCGCAATGTGCTGAAACTGGCGGAGGTCTCCCGCCGAACGGGCATTCAGATCGTGGTGCCAACGGGTATTCATCTGGAAATCTATTACCCGACACACCACTGGCGGTATCAGTATTCGGAAGACCAGCTAACGCGGCTGTTCATCGCCGATGTGGAAGAGGGCATCGACGCTTTTGATTACAACGGCCCCGTGGTGGAGCGGACAGCCCACAAAGCCGGTATGATCAAACTGGCCACCGGCGATGACCCCATAACCCCGCATCAGGAACTGATTTTCCGGGCAGTGGTCAACACGCACCGGGCTACGGGCGTACCCATTTTGACCCACACAAACGCCGGGCTTCACGCACTGGCGCAGGCCAGCCTGTTCGACAAACTCGGGGCTGATCTATCGCACGTGGTCATCTCGCACGTGGACCGCTATACCGATCTGAGCTACCACCGCGACCTGCTGCAAACCGGCATTCGGGTTGAATTTGACAGTGCTTTTCGCTGGAAGAAAGAGCAGGAAAACTGGACGTACCGGCTGCTGGAAGCCCTGCTGCCCGATTTCCCCGACCAGATTACCGTCGGGATGGATGCCGCCCGAAACACCTATTGGCAATCGTACGGCGGCTCGCCGGGATTGACGTACCTGCTTACCACCTTCCGCGACGAACTCTATCGGCGCGGCCTGGGCGAGTACTGGAACCGACTCATGATCGACAATCCGGCCGCTCTATACAGCTTCTGCAAACCGAACTTAATCACCTGAACACTTAACTATCTCTACGATGAATTCAAGACGAAAATTCCTTCGCCAACTGGGTGGTTCTACCGCTTTGCTGGCGGGTACCGGAACGCTGGTCAACGCCGAAACGGCGGGTATGTCGGCGGCTCCCGTCCACCTGATCAAACCGCTAAAACCCCGCTCTGCGGCCGATACCATTAACATTGGCCTTATTGGTGCGGGCATTATCGGGCATTATGACCTGAATACAGCCCTGCGTGTGCCGGGCACGAAAGTTGTTGCCGTGGCAGACCTCTACGACCCACGACTCGTTCGGGCCAAAGAAGTTTGGGGGAAAGACCTATTTATCACCCGCGATTATCGGGAAGTGCTGGCCCGGAAAGACGTCGACGCCGTGCTCATCTGCGTTCCCGACCACTGGCATGATCGTATTTCGATTGATGCACTCCGGGCGGGCAAGCATGTCTACTGCGAAAAACCCATGATTCACCACATCGACGAGGGTAAAGCCGTGATCGACGCCCACAAGAAATCGGGCAAAGTCTTTCAGGTAGGTAGCCAGCGGGCGAGCAGCGCGGCCGTGCTGGAAGCGAAAAAACGGTACGAGGCCGGTGATATTGGTGAGCTGACATCGGTCGAAACCTTTCTGGATCGTACCGATGCGCTGGGTGCGTGGCAGTACACCATGCCCCCCAACCTCAACCCCAAAGACGTGGATTGGGATCGTTTTCTGGGCGACGCACCCAAACGACCATTTCAGGCCGAACGGTTTTTCCGCTGGCGCAACTACACCGACTACGGCACGGGCGTTGCCGGAGATTTATTCGTTCACCTCATTACCGGTCTGCACACCATTACGGGCTCGCAGGGCCCAACGCGGATTTTCGCCCTGGGCGATCTGAATTTCTGGAAAGACGGCCGTGATGCCTACGACCTGGTGACGGCCATTATGGATTACCCAAAGACCGATAAAAATCCGTCGTTCCAGTTTACGACGCGCGTCAATCTGGCTACGGGGGCCGGGGGTGACATTCATACGCGGCTAGTGGGTACCGAAGGCGTGATCGACATTGGCTGGAATTCGTTTGTCATGAACCGGCTCAAACGGCCCAACGCGCCCATGTACAGCAAAGGGTACGACGCGTTATTCACCTACCCACAAGCGATGCAGGACGAGTTTATCCGGCAGTATGACCAGAAATACCCGGCCGGCCAGTACACCCGCGAAATCAAGAACGAACCCGCTATTGCCTTCAACACCCCGGCCAACTATGATGACCGGCTGGATCACATGATCGTTTTCTTCAATGCCATTCGGGCCAATAACCCATCGCTGGTTAAAGAAGATGCTGAATTTGGGTTACGGGCGGCTGCTCCTTCGCTGGCGGCAAACATGAGTGCCGCTCAGAAGAAAGTCATCAATTGGGACCCCGTGGGCATGAAACTCGTCAAAACCGTCTGATGTATACTGTACTCTCTGTACAGTGAACGCAACGCGGAAAGGGGGCTTGCAAATTAGATGGAAACTGTGTAGGATACCGTATAATTACTCAGCCAAATTAGCTGTGGCTTTTTAAGTATTGAGTATTTATCTGTTAAGATTATCTGTATTTTTGAACTTAACTACACACTTTATATCGATATGAAACAATTGTTCGTTTTTTGCCTTCTCACCGTGGCAACATTAACAACGCGGGCTGCCGATCTCTCCGCAGACGCTTATGTAATTAATGATCAGCAGGTTGAACAGTTGATCGCTCAGAGCGAAGATGTCAGTCTGGCAGCTGTCAGCACTAACCTGTTGGAGAGCCAGCAAATGGCGGGCAGCTTAACCGGTACCGCCCGCGTAAAAGCAAGCAAAGAGTTTGTTCCAGCCATACTGCTGAACTTTTTCCTTGGCGGGTTAGGTATTCACCGGTTATATCTGGGTACACAAACCCTAACCTGGGTTGGTTATATCCTAACCTGTGGTGGTATTTTTGGTGTTGTTCCCCTGATCGATTTTATCGTTCTGATCATGCACAACGAAGACATTTCGCCCTACGTTGACAACTCGAAGTTTTTCATGTGGGCGAATAACTAGTAAGTAGGTGATTAGTGAAGTGGGTGGAGTCGTGGAGTAAGTAAGTGGTTGACACGTAAGCAAAATTTGCGTTAGCCACTTACTCACTCCACGACTCCACCCACTTCACTAATCACCTCTCCCCTATTTCACCATCTCCAGTACTTGTTGCCGCACGTTTGCGTTAAACGCAGCAGCCCTTCGTTCATTCAACTGCCGTACGAGTACCTCCGCCCTCCGCACGCCCCCCGCGTGAAACGAGCCAAACAGACCCGCCCCTACGCCCCAGGCAGACAGGTAATAGCCTTGCAAAAAGCTCGTAATCCCAAAATACAAACCCGCCGACTGCATCACGATACTCAGAGCCGCTTCGCCGGGTCTGCCCGCGTAGAATTGACCGGCACCCGGAATAAAGGTCGAAAGCCACTGCGCCTTCTTTTCACTTTTGAGATGAGGTAATTGCCTGTAAGGCATTGACAACGTGTCGGCTTGGGCCATCATTGCCAATTTATGGTAGGCTATAGCTGCTTCGGGCCAGCGCCGTAACTCATTCAGGGAGAGTACCCGAATCGCCATCAGCAACGGTGATGGCGGAACTTCGGGATGCAGATAAGGCAAACGGTCCAGCAACGAAAGTGCGTTCTCGAACTGTCCGGCCAGATACGCACACAAAATCTGCTCCCGCCGAAGCGGATACAGCAAACTATCCGGGTAGCCGGGCTGAGTCTGACTGTTAAGGAACGTAACAGCCTGCGCATAGAGCCCCTGTTGTTTCAGGCAGCGGGCTTTTCCCATAACCGCCCCAACCTGTAGAGCAGACGATTCAGCCGTAAACAGCACGCGCTCATACCCCACACGAGCCGCCAGAAACTGCCCCGACGCAAAGAGTGAGTCGACCTGAGCGAGCGGGGTTTGTGCCTTAGCGATTGAGCAGATTCCGCAAAGGAATGTGCATATCAAACAAAATCTTGTTGTCATAACCCCGGTTAAATTCATCGCGCCGGACTTTTACCGCCAGCGTACTTCCCCAGATATTACCTATATAAAACACGGTAAAGAGCGAGCCAAACCCCAAAAAGCGTAAACTCGTGGGGCCGTCTTTCCGGTAACCTTCCCACGTCAATAAACCCAGCGTCAGCAGGGGTAAAAAAGCCGCTATGCCCTGCTTCGGTTTGCCCGCGTATACTTTTCCAGAACCCGGCAAAACGGCACTGAACAGGCCCGCCAGGGCGGGTGAACGTCGTTTCTGGGCCGCCAGCCCTTTCCGGTACGCATCCAGCCGGGTTTCTTCGGCACTTAATGCGTAGGACGAATAACTGAACTGTTGGCGGAGGATGTCATAGCGGCTATACCGACGTTGCAGGAGAGCCAGCCCGGCTTGTTCGAAGGCTCTTAATTCGATGAGTGTAGAGTCTGTAGCCGGTAAACCCTGCATGACTATACGTGCCGAATCGCGTTGGGTTTGAAACGACAGGCAATACGCGCCAAAGTAGCGGGATTTCACATAAAACGGCGATCCCGGCGACACCGCCAATAAGTTGCGACTGGCTTCATCGAGCGATTTTGTACCATAAGCCAGCCAGCCCCTCAGGTAAGCCAGTGAGTCCCGTTGCGCAGCCGAGAGCGCCTGTTTATCAATTGCCTGAAGCACAAAAGCAGCCTCATCGTTTGCTTCCTTCTCGGATAAATACCGGGCAAATTGCCATTCACGACTAAACGTGCCTGTCTGACAAAAGGCTGATTCAGCCAGAAGGCAGACCAGAACCAGCAGCCCATAACGAAGTCTATTCATCGGTAACGGCTCAGCGGGTCAAGAATGGTACCATCGGCCGGGTTTATGTCCATTGGGGGTACGTCCAGCAAACCAATACGATTACAACGCATGATGCGATCGGCGCTTAGGAAAACCCCTTTCAGAATTCCATACTCCTCAATGGCCAGTTTGCTGAAATTGGAGCAGGTAATCTCGTAGGGACAACTTCGGGCCAGTTGCTGCGACATCAGCCGCTGATACCCCAGCATGGCTCCTTTTAAGGTCAGCGAAACGGGGTTGTACTTCGCCAGCCAGCTTTGCTTCCGGTACTGAACCACCCGATTGGAGTTGCCTGCTCCGCGATACTGGGCAAACGCGGCATTATTCTGAAAATCACGGTCGGCGAGCAGTTGCCGATCCGATACGGGCGTCTGTGCCCAAAGGCTGGTTGTTCCTCCCAGAGCAACGACCAGCAAGGTTATAACCAGCTTCATTGATCTGTTTTGGCCGTTGCCGGAATGGTATAATCGAAATACGGGCTATTGGCCGCGTTATTCAGACGAAAATCAGCATAAACCGTTTTCGATACGGTCGAATCCTTATCCTGATAAACGATTTCGGTTGTCGTAGCCGGAAAAGGCCGACCCTCGATGGGCTGATAACCGTAGTAGAATACTTTCCGGATTATTTTCCCAGCTCCATCGGCATAGTGCATATAGATCGGGTTTGCCCGGTCGTACACAATCCGGACCCGCTGAATGGGCAGTTTAGCGTTGGGCGTTTTGAGCCGCCACTCCGTAATCAGCAGTTTGCCGTTGGCCGTTGTTTTATCCTGCACAAATCCCAGTCGGCTCAATCCCATATCGGAGGTGGTGCCATTCAGAAAAAAAGCCAGCTGTGTGGTTTGCGTGCTAAATGATTCGTTCTGGTAGCGAATGACGGCGTTTCGGTTGGGGTCGTAGATCCGGGTTTCGCCGAGTTTATTGGCCAGGATGATAACCTCACGCGGGAAGGTGAAGTGGGTGACCATATTCCCGTTCCGCTGGTAGAACATTTCGCCCCGAACGGTAACGGATTTACCCTGCTGGACCTGCCGGGTGGTCACCGTAGCCGACAGACGATCAATGGTTTGGGGAGACAACAAAACGAGACTACCCGCAAGTAGTAAAAGGACAGGATTCATGGACGGTGGGTATTGACTACGCCCAAAAATAAACAATCCCGGCCATTTAGCGACCGGGATTGTCCCCTTTCATAAACTATACCTGCTTTATCAGGCCACTACTTACAGTTTGAAGGTAACCCCTAACTGAAGCGGAGCAACCCCTACGCCAACTTCGGCAAAGCCACCAACTTTCTCGCTAAAGAAGTAACGACCGCCAATGTGTAGGCCCAGATCAATCCCGCCATAGTTGTAAGCAGAACTTAAAAAGCCATCTTTATAGGAGAAGCCACTATAGATCAATCCTAAACCTCCGTATAGATCTACTTTCTCATCCGACATATTCAACAATTCATTAAAGTGGTAAGAGCCCCTTGCCCCGATGCTGTAATAAGAGCCAACACCCGAGTAAGACCGGAAACTGGCAATGCCACCAACGGTGATATTCTTAGCGACTCCAGCTTCAAAAGAGCCGCCAAAAGCAATACCGCCACCGCCAAAACCGATGCCACCGTAACCACCTACGCCAATACCGAGGTTTAATAACTTCGAGCCCTTATCAGGGACGTATTGTGCAAAAGATTGGGTTCCGACAAACAAGCCGAGAATAAGCAAAATAGAAAAGTTGAAATTTTTCATCTGAAAAAATTGATTTACGTTAGAATCCAGGACAAAGTAAACGGGAATCTGATGGGCTACCAAGCCTAAAAGGTATCCAATTATTTATCGGTCTGATAGTTTACCATTCCCTAAATTTAATGACCATTAACATAAAATTTAGTTACTTATAAATAAATCAATGTGCTCCTACTTTGACCGATAATATCAGGACCCTGTCAGGAAAAGCCATAGCCATAAAAAAAGGCTGCCCGCTTGAGCAACCTTCTTTTGTGATCCATTCGAGGAGATTAAGCCACTTGGGGCTTCAGTTTCTCCTTAAACACCTTCTTAAACTTGTCGACCTTAGGCGCGATGACAAAGGCGCAATAGCCCTGATTGGGGTTGTTGGCGAAGTAACTCTGGTGGTAGGCTTCGGCTTCGTAGAAGGTTTCAGCGGGGCTGATTTCCGTTACGATCGGGCGGTCGTACGCACCGGATTTGTCGAGTTCTGTTTTTGCCATTTCGGCCAGCTCTTTCTGCTCGTCGTTGTGGTAAAAAATCACCGACCGGTACTGCGTGCCCACGTCCTCGCCCTGGCGGTTCAGCGATGTTGGGTCATGGCTTCGGAAAAACGCTTCCAGCAACTCCTGATACGTGATTTTGGCCGGGTCGTAAGTTACCTCAACGCATTCGGCATGGCCGGTGGTGCCAGTACATACTTCCTTATACGTTGGATTCGGTTTTTGCCCCCCTTCGTAGCCGGATACCGCGCCAAAGACGCCGTCGAGTGATTCATACAAGGCTTCTGTACACCAGAAACAGCCCGTTCCAAACGTTGCTTTGGCCAGATTGGCAGATTGATCGGTATTCATACGGTTTTGTTTTGTTTGCCCCGCCGATGCACGGACCGCCCCGCGACCAGAAGCCGCAGTAAGCACCGTTATCAGTAAGGCAGTTAGTTTGCGAAGTGTAATCGCAACCATTCGTTAGGTTTGTGGTTGTAAAGTCTAACGAATAACATAACTGATCCGCGTAAAGTTTGCGCCCCCGTGCCTGTGAAAGATTTCGACACCGACCGTTTCCGTTACGATGGAGATAAGCCCTTCAAGATCAAAAAAGCACCCACCAAAGTAGATGACCTCTACGAAGATGATGACCATTACGAAGCCCTGCTCCGTCAACAGTCGGCCGAGATCGACAAGTGGCAGGAGCGGATGTTCTCGTACAATCGGTATGGGCTGTTAGTTGTATTTCAGGCGCTGGACGCTGCCGGAAAAGATGGTACCATTAAGCACGTGTTTACCGGAACCAATCCGGCTGGGGTGCAGGTGTATTCGTTCAAACGGCCCACCGATCAGGAACTCGACCATGATTTTCTGTGGCGCAGCTGGCGTGAACTGCCCGAACGGGGCCAAATCGGCATTTTCAACCGGTCGTATTATGAAGAAGTACTTGTCACCAAAGTCCACCCAGAAATTTTGACCCAGAGCCAGCGACTGCCCGAAAAAGTAACGGAAGATCTGGACAAACTCTTCAAACACCGGTACGAAGCCATTCAGGATATGGAAACCTTTTTAAGTCGTAATGGCTTTCCAACGGTCAAATTTTACCTGCATGTCTCCAAAGAGGAACAGGCCGACCGGCTCATTGCCCGCATCGAAGACGCAGAGAAGAACTGGAAATTTGAGGAAGGCGACGTAAAAGAGCGAGAATTCTGGGACGCTTATCAGGATGCCTACGAAATGTGCATTACCCAAACTGCCACCGACAAAGCACCCTGGTACGTTATTCCGGCCGACGATAAAAAGAACATGCGTTTACTGGTTGGTCGAATCATCATCGACGAGCTTAAAAAGCTGCCCATCCAGAATCCGGAACCAGACGAAAAGCGGTTCAAAGAATTACAGAAGCTTATCCCCATCATTAAAGCCCAGTAATACGGCTGGAAAGCCGTGCATAGTCCGGTTAAAAGTCGTTATTATCCAAACTCATAGCGGCTTTCCAGCCGCGTTACGTTATGAAAAAAATCGACACAAAGGCATTTCGGTACCACGAAAAGCAACCCTTTTCCATTGCGGAAACGCCGACGAGCATAGATCCGTTTTACACCGACGAAGCCGATCAGAGTCGCCAGTTGGACGAACTGGCCGAGCGAATGGATCAGGCGCAGAACCGGATGCATGCCGATGAGCATTACGGGCTGCTGGTCGTGTTTCAGGCAATGGATGCCGCCGGGAAGGACAGTATTATCCGGCGTGTATTTAAGGGCGTCAATCCGTCGCGTTTTAAGATTTCTCCGTTCAAGAAACCGGACGAGTCCGATTTGAAGCACGATTTTCTGTGGCGTTTCTGGCAAGAGTTGCCGGAGCGGGGCAATATTGGGGTATTTAACCGCTCGTATTACGAGGAAGTGCTGGCGTTGCGTGTTCACCCGGAACGGCTGGAGGAACAATACATTCCCAAAAGTCTGGTGCCCGCCAATAAGAAAACGCTTTGGGAGCAGCGTTTCGGAGATATTGTCCATTTTGAGGATTACCTGTTCCGAAACGGGTTTCCTATCGTGAAGTTTTACCTCCACGTAGCCAAAGAGGAACAGGGAAAGCGGCTCGTTGCCCGACTCGAAGACCCGGAAAAACAGTGGAAACTTAGCCCGAACGACCTGGAAGAGCGGGAGTTCTGGCCGGAATACATGAAAGCCTACGAGGATACCATCCGGGCGACGGCAACGGAGCAAAACCCCTGGTACGTGATCCCGAGCGACGACCGCGTCAATCAACAACTCATCATTGCCCACATCCTGACCGAAATTCTGGAGTCACTGCCCGTCCATTTCCCGGAAACTGACGAGAAAGAAGCGCAGAAGCTGATTAAGCAGATTAAAAAGCAGGACGGGCGTTAAATAAGAAATTTTTGGTGCGCTAACGTAGTATATAGTGGTGTGGTCGGTTTCCTGCCGTGTGGTCAATTTTAAGAATCGCACCGGCGACCCGGCTGACCACACAGCGCATGCCGCCTTTTTGTTATCCTTCATTCCATGACCACATTAGCCTGTATTGGTTTTATCCTATACAGCGCACCGTTCAGCATCGTATTTAGCTGTTTTATCTATTTTTTATCTATCGTTAATATACCCGTACGTACTTTTGCGTCAGCAGCCTGAACCACTATTGTGTGGAAAGGATGCCTTGAAAAAACGCAATGAAACATACATTACCATTTTGGCTTTGTAGCCTGCTTATTTACGTCATGTCGCTACAGTCTGGCAGCGCGCAGGCAACACAAAATACAGCGGGCAACAGTGCGCAGGAGAAAAGCGTGCGGGCAGCCGCCCTGACCGTAAGCGGCTACATAAAAGATGCCGGTAATGGCGAAGGACTAATCGGCGTCTCTGTGTACGTGAAAGAAACCGGAACCGGCGCTGTTACCAATAGCTACGGATTTTATGCTGTTACGCTTCCGGCGGGCAGTTATAACCTTGTGATTAGCTACGTTGGCTATGCACGACAAACCCGAACGGTCGATCTCGTTGACCGGAACGTACGCCTTAACCTCGAGCTGACCCAGGAAGGCAAGCAGCTTCAGGAAGTGGTTGTCTCGACCAAACGGGAAGACGATAACGTGAAGAACATCGAAATGAGCGTCAACCGGATCGATGTCAAAACCCTGCAACGCATTCCGGCCCTGCTGGGCGAGGTCGACGTGATCCGGAGCATTCAACTGCTGCCGGGCGTATCGACGGTGGGCGAAGGCGCTACCGGTTTCAACGTTCGGGGCGGCAGTATCGACCAAAATCTGGTGCTTTTAGACGAAGCCCCGGTTTACAACTCCTCGCACCTGTTTGGTTTCTTCTCGGTCTTTAACCCCGATGCGGTGAAAGACGTAAAGCTTATCAAAGGGGGAATCCCGGCCAATTATGGTGGTCGGATTGCGTCTATTCTGGATGTCCGACTGAAAGAAGGTAACGCCAAGAAACCCGAAGTTAGCGGAGGTATCGGCCTTATTTTCAGTCGCCTGGCCTACGAGCGGCCACTTTTCAAGGGAAAAGGGTCGTTTATTGTAGCTGCCCGACGCTCCTACGCTGACGTGCTGGCCCAGCCGTTCCTGACCGGCGATCTGAAAGGAGCCAAGTTCTATTTCTACGACCTCACGGCGAAAGGCAATTACCGTATCAACGACAAAAACACGGTGTTTCTATCGGGTTATCTGGGTCGCGATGTGTTTGGCTCTGATTTCGGGTTCAACTGGGGCAATACAACACTCTCGGCCCGCTGGAACCACGTTTTCAGCGACCGCCTTTTCCTGAACACGACGGCGTATTATAGCAATTACGATTACTCCCTGAACTCCGATCTGAAAGGAAAACGGCCTAACGACTTCTTCCGAACCGACTCCCGCATTGTCGATTATAGCCTGAAGCCGGACTTTTCGCTGTTTCTGGGCAAAAACACCATCTCGTTTGGCGGTCAGGTTATCGCGCATGATTTTCAGCCAGGCACCGCAACAGCCGCCAGCTCGGGCAGCGTTCGGACGTTTGGCATAGCCAGCAAGCGGGCTATGGAAGCGGCTCTCTATGTAGGCAATGAGCAGCAACTGACCCCAAAAATCCAACTGCAATACGGCCTTCGCTATTCATTATTCAATTATGTTGGCCAGGGCGAAGCGTACACCTTCCGGACCGATGTGCCGCTGGGTAGCCGCCGGGAAGTTATTACTACGGTAGGGTACCGGGGCGGAGAGGTGATCAAGACGTACGGTAACTGGGAACCCCGCTTTTCGACCAAGTTGGATCTGTCTGGCAATAGTTCGCTGAAACTCAGCTACAACCGAATGGCGCAGTACATTCACCTGGTTTCCAACACAACGGCGTCGACGCCCCTGGACATCTGGACACCGTCGACCAACAACATTAAACCGCAGATTGCCGATCAGGTGGCCGGGGGGTATTTCAAGAACTTTGGACGCTCCAGCGGAACGGGCAGCGAGTTCGAAGCCTCGGTAGAAGTTTATTACAAATGGCTGCAGAACCAGATTGACTACATCGACGGAGCCAGCCTGATCCTGAACAAATACCTCGAAGGCGATCTGCTGAGCGGCAAAGGACGCGCATACGGGGCCGAGTTTTATGTAAAACGCAACACGGGCGTCGTGAATGGCTGGGTTAGCTACACGCTAGCGAAAACGGAGCGGCAGGTAGACGGGATCAATAACAATAACTGGTATGCAACGCGCTTCGACAAACGGCACACGCTGACAACGGTACTGCTGGTCGATCCACCCAACGCCAAACGCTGGAACTTCTCGGCTACCTTCACGCTGGCCAGCGGAACCCCCGGCACGTTCCCAACCAACCGCTTTGAGTACCAGGGCTACGTAGTGCCACAGAATACCGACAATGCCCGGAATAACTACCGCATTCCGCCGTACCACCGGCTCGATCTGGCCGCTACCTTACAGGGACGCAAACGGCCGGGTAAGCGAAAAGACGACAACTGGGTATTCTCGGTTTATAACGTCTACGCCCGTAAGAACCCGTTTTCCGTGTATTTCCAACCGAACGCCGATAATCCCCGCGTAACGGAAGCCATTCGCTATTCAGTTTTTGCGACCGCCATTCCGTCTGTAACGTATAATTTCAAATTTTAGTCGTACCGACCGGGGACGGTTGGACGAGATACAGCTACTGCTAAACACCCGACCGGGAGGTCGGCACTACTTATGCAACGATACAGTGTTCTTTTCCTCTTTTTAGCTGTCGTTTTTGCCCTCAACGGGTGTACGACGGTGATTGATGCCAAGCTGGATACCGGTCCGACGCAGCTTTCGGTGGACGGTACCCTTACCGACTTACCCGGCCCGCAAACCATCCGGCTCACCCAAACGGCGGCTTATTTCAACAATAGCCAGCCAACGCCCGCAACCAGTGCCACTGTCACAGTTTCGGATAATACCGGGAAGACGTACCCCTTTACCGACCCCGATAACGACGGGTATTATGTTTGGCAACCTTCGACTAAAGACACGCTCGGGCGCGTTGGCCGGACGTACCAGCTTTCCATCGCCTATCAGGGAGAAACGTACCAGGCCAGTACGAAAATGAACCGCGTACCACCCATCGACTCCATCATTTTCGTCAAGCGGAAGTTAAACCCATTTTCGAGCACGGAGGGGTACCGAGCTGAATTGTACGCAACCGATATAGCGGGAGCAACCGACTACTATCGGATTCGTTTCTCTCGAAATGGCGAGTTGCAGAACAAGCCGGACAACATCATTACTTCGCAGGATGGTGGCTTCCGGGGGGCCGGTAACGTTACGGATGGGCTGGTATTCATTGCACCCATCCGACGATCTATCAATCCAGACAGTTTGTATAACCTGAATGATGTCGTGAAGGTAGAGGTTCAGTCGATCACGCTGGCAGACTTCGATTTCTGGCAGGTACTACGAGCGCAGATTACCAATGGGGGCCTGTTCGCCACGCCTTCGGTCAATCTGCCCACCAACATCATCAATACCAGGGCAAACGGCCGTAAAGCAACCGGCTTCTTTATCACCTCGGCCGTTCGGAGCAAAACCGTCTCCGTCAGCGAAGCCAATATTCGGGTGCGGGAAGACTGATCGGGCTGTAACGAGACTTCCGGCCCATCAGCTGTTTCAGCGGTTGGCTTCGGAGAGCCAGTGAAACTGGCGTTCGGCAAGTTGAAAATGGCGTTTCTGACGAGTTAGGGCAATCATCACCGAATCGTTCCTGATCTTCCCACGTAACACCACATGATTCGTGTCGGGCATAACATAGCCCAGTGTGAACAGTGCCGTTGAATCGGATGGAAACTTTTTGAAGGCGATGGTATGCGCCAGTGAGTCGAACGAATAGCTGAAATAGCCCCGTCGGTAGCGCTGCCGGAAGAGGGTATCGGCCGTCAGGATACTTCCGGAGGTGTTCGGTTCGAAGACCACATCTTTCCAGCGCAGGCTATCCGCCACATTACCCTGAAACTGATCGACCGAGAAAAAGCCCGTCGTCAGCTTCTTCGCTGCTCCCGAATCACCCGGTCCGAACGCCCGCTGGTATGACCCGTACAATGGCATGCCGATAAACAGGATTACAAAGGCAATTTTCAGCACTATCTGGGTCGTTCGCATCCACTTTTCGGGGAGTGCAACTTGCGGAGCAGGCTGGGTGGCTTTGTTGTAAATAAAGAAATTAAGTAGCCGCTTGGCATCGCTCAGCAACAGAACGTTACTAAAAATAAACAGGTGGGCCGAAAACAGCTTCACCGGGATATCGTAGCAAAAATTCAAGACCATTACGTTGAGGAAAACACTGGCGGCCACAAAGGCCCCCAGCGTACTGGTTCGCCGGAAGAGTAACAGGGTGCCTGCCAGCACCTCCACCGCACCCGAAAAAAACTGATAAGGTGTCGAATACCCAATAAAATACCAGGACAGGCGCATGGGCAAAAAATCGCCCAGCGGGGTAGCCAGGGCACTCATCGAGGGAAAGACCATTTGGAGTCCAAACAGTTTGATGATGCCGTAGCTGAAGGCCATGATCGCAACGAAATACCTCACCAGCACCATAAGTCCGTAGTAGGCAACATCATAATTTTTACGTTTGTCGAAAACCGACCAGATCAGCGCACCGACAACAGCTGCCAGAAGAAAAAAACACAACTGAGCATAGCCGTAGGATGTATCGCCACTGCCATTCAACGGAACCAGAACGTCCTTAATATGGAAAATA
Organism: Spirosoma fluviale; assembly: GCF_900230225.1. Lineage (GTDB taxonomy): Bacteria > Bacteroidota > Bacteroidia > Cytophagales > Spirosomataceae > Spirosoma > Spirosoma fluviale. The sequence continues at coordinate 213,860 of NZ_OCNH01000006.1, read as the reverse complement.
TGGGCATTGGCCTGGTTTACGAGCCACTCTTCGGCCAGGCCGTAATACTTACCAATTAAATTAAGAATGGGGATCTCAGAAAGCCAGGCCCAGGGCGATGTAAACAGTAGAATGTAGATACAGCCGAAGCGAAAGAGCAACTTGTGCCCCAGAGGCCATTTGCGGACAGGGGTAGTGACGTCAATAGTCATAAAAGGAGAAGTTGGTGTGTCGTGCAATAGCCAAATATAGACAAATACACAACCCTATCTACCCACGTATCAGCTTTTTAACTCTCAGAAAAGCATACGTCATTACTTCTTTCTCCGGATTGAGTACCACCTGTTTTATCACTTCGCAAATGAACAGCTCGTGGTCGCCCGCATCGGTGCTGTGCATAACCCGGCATTGGGTGTAGCCGATAGCTTCGGTTAAATACGGGCAGTGGCGGCTATCCAGGGCATAAGGCAGGTTATTAAATTTGTCCTTTCCCCGACCCGATTGCTGGCCGAGTTTACGGATCAGGCGGGTTTGGTCGGTTGCCAGCAAGTTCACATTCAGGATGCCGCTCTGCCGCACCAGTTCAATGGTGTAATCAACTTTATACAAAGCCACGGCCAGCACCTTACCGCCCATATCCGTTTGCATCACCCACGCGGCAATGTTGGCATTCTGCTTCTCACCCGCCACGGTTGTGACGCTGTGAATGTCGTAATTCTTGTATTTCAGTAGTCGTTTGGGCATAGGATTTTATTGCACTACAACTTAGCCTACGGCTGCACGGAGTACCACCGCTCGGGCGGCCCCGTCCATGCTACATACCATATCTATCGTTAACTTTGTATCGAACGAAGCGTTTTGCTCTTCTGTTCTTTTACTAGTGATTCATTCGTGAGTTAGGTCTAAAATGGTGATTTCGCTCCGCATTGGCGGTCCGATTTCACCGCATCGGCGGCCTGTTCTCTCACTCATTCGCTCTTCCAGTCAATGAAATCGTTCGACATACCTGAGTATTACCGCAGTAGCATTATTACCCCGCTGAAAGAGTTTCGGCGGAAGCGCGACAAATTGAAGCGCGATTTTACTCCTACTCTGCTGGATTTCGGTCCGATCCGGCTGTTGATTGCCCGACACTTCGGATTTTGCTACGGGGTCGAAAACGCCGTTGAGATCGCGTACAAAGCTATTGCAGAAAACCCCGGCAAGCGGATTTTCCTGCTTAGCGAGATGATCCATAACCCCGACGTAAACGCCGACCTGCAAAGTCGGGGCGTCCGGTTTATTATGGATACGAAGGGCAATCAGCTGATTCCCTGGTCTGAGCTGGCCCCCGAAGACGTAGTCATCATACCGGCCTTCGGAACAACCCTGGAAACCCAGCATCAACTTTCGACGCTTGGTCTTGACATTGCCAAATACGACACCACCTGCCCTTTTGTTGAAAAAGTGTGGAATAAGGCCAGTCAGATTGGTCAGAAAGATTATACGGTCATTGTCCACGGCAAACCAAGTCACGAAGAAACCCGGGCCACCTTCTCCCACAGCAAAGAAGCGGCACCTACTGTTGTCGTTAAAGACATGGCACAGGCGCAGCGACTGGCTAAATACATTACGGGCGAGTTACCGGTGGCCGAATTCTACACCGAGTTCGCCGGGCAATATTCCCTTGGCTTTGACCCGGAGCGCGACTTACAGCGCATTGGGGTTGTGAACCAAACCACCATGCTGGCATCGGATACGCAAAGCATTGCCGATTTCCTGAAGCAGATTATGGTGCAGAAATATGCCCTGACCCCTGTCACGACCGAAGCCCATTTCGCCAACACCCGCGATACACTCTGCTACGCCACCAATGATAACCAGGACGCCACCTACGCGCTACTGACCTACCCGGCCGATTTCGCCATTGTTGCCGGTGGCTATAATTCGTCGAATACTTCGCACATTGTTGAGCTTTGCGAGGAGAAGTTGCCAACGTACTTCATCGAATCGGAACAGAAAATACTATCCAACAAGCTGATCCGGCATTTCAACGGCCATACCAAAGAGGAAATCGTTACCGAAAATTTCATTCCGAAACGAGCAGGGTCGGAGCTGGAGACGCCGGTTACGGTACTCTTAACCTGCGGAGCCTCCTGCCCGGATGCCGTTGTGGAAGGTATACTGTTGAAGCTGATCAGCTTTTTCCCGAATGCCCGACCCGTGTCTGAGGTTATCGAAGAATTTGCCCAATAAGCCTAAGGAACCCGGACAATTACCTCCCGGCTCTCGTTCTGTAGCCGGTCGAGGGCGGTTACGGCGTATACGTATTTCTTTTTCGGGTCAGCCGTCTTGTCGATGTAGCGCGTACTGGATTCGCCGAGGCACTGCGCTACTATGTAACGTGGGTCATCCAGCCGTAAGTGGGGCTTACGCCCTTCGAACCGGTACACCACATACGAAGTGGCAATGTCGCCATCCTGCGCTTCGGGCGACTCATGCCAGTACAATTCGATGCCTTCGCTGGTCGTCGCAGCTTTTAAATCGCGGGGCGGCAGGGGCGGAATACTGTCCAGCCATTTCATGGTAGGAATAAGGGCCGGATGCCGGTAAAAATTCGTTTGGAGTGAATCCCGAATTGAAAGGGGATTTATTTGCAGGTTTTTGGCACTAAAGAAAACGCTACCCTTCACGACCTGCTGCTGCCGATTGTACCGCATCTGGTCCGGAAATTCCGTTGGCCGCCACCAGCCGGGGTCCCGTTCCGAACCGCGCCCCACGCGGTAAGCACCGTGCCCGATGTATAAATGACAATTTTCTGTACAATTGCGAGTCCACCAATCGACCAGCGTTTTGTAGGGCACCCTCCCAAACTCCGAGCTGAAATACACCTGCGGAACAACATAGTCGATCAGGCCGTCGCGCACCCATTTACGGGTATCGGCATAGAGTTCGTAGTAGGCCTGACCGCCGTTGGTGGCCGACCCCTCGGGGTCACTGCTTTTGTTTTTCCAGATGCCAAACGGACTGATCCCGAACTTCACCCAGGGTTTGTTGGCCCGGATCGAGTCCCGCAGTTCGGTAACTAGCTTTGTTACATTATCCCGTCGCCAGTCGGCTTTATTCATGCCGTTGTAATTAGTCTTGTAGGTGCTATCGTCCCGCAAAACCTGACCCGGTTCGGCGTAGGGATAGAAATAATCGTCGAAGTGAATCCCGTCCACATCGTATTCGCGCACCACATTGGCAACAATCCCGGCGATGTACGAACGAACGGCCGGAATCCCCAGATTGAACAGTTTCCGCCCACCGTAGGTCAGCATCCATTCGGGTTTCCGGTTAACGATGTTTGAGGGGGCCACACTGGCGGTTTTACTGAAGGTGGCCCGGTCGAGGTTAAACCAGGCATGAAACTCCAGCCCACGTTCGTGCGCTTGGTCAATCATGAACTCCAGCGGGTCATAGAATGGCTGCGGAGCTAACCCCTGCTGACCCGTAAGCCATTCCGACCACGGCTCCGATCCTCGGGCGTAAAAAGCATCGGCAGCCGACCGGACCTGCACCACCACGGCATTGAGCCCCATCTGCTGGTGCTGATCGAACATAGCTACGATTTCGCGCTGCTGGTCGGCCACGGGTAATCCTTTCTTGCTGGGCCAGTCGATATTATTGACCGTAGCGACCCACACTGCCCGAAACTCCCGCTTGGGGGGTATAGGCCCACGGGCGGCCAGTATCTGCTCGGGAGTATCGTCGAAGGGAAGGGTATCTACGTCGGGAACCAGTACCCTGGGTGGAATGGGTTTGGGCGTGGCGGGTTTAACCGCTACTTGTTTGGGAGGTGCCGGAGCAGCCGTAACCGGCCTGGTTGGTCTGGAAGCGGGTTTTTGAGTAACAACGGGCTTGGCCTGCCGACAATCAGTTGTCATTAAGAGAACCAGCAACAGACCAAAATAAGCAATCAGACGCATCAGGTAGAATGGGTTAATTCCCAAAAATAACGATAGTCGGGCACACCTACGTGGATTTCGACGTCGTTTTTTGTCCTTTACCCGCTGTCCGACAGGCATCGCTGCAATAGATGACAGAATCCCAATCCCGTTCCCATTTCTTACGCCATGAGAAAGGACGGTTGCAGACGGGGCAAATCTTCGTTGGCAAATCTGCCTTTTTACGCATTTTCATATAACTGAAACTCTTCTGTATAACACTAAGTTTACCTACCCATGGAATCAGCCAATACAATAAAGAACCTGACAGAACGCGATATTGACCGAATCATTGAGATGGCCTGGGAAGACCGAACCCCGTTCGACGCCATTGGCACGCAATTTGGTCTATCGGAAAAAGATGTTATTGAGTTAATGCGCCGGGAGCTGAAACCGGCCTCCTGGCGTCGATGGCGGGCACGTGTGCAGGGGCGTTCCACGAAGCACGCTGCGCTGTCGGCGGTAGACGATGCCCGGTTTAAGTCAACTCAACAGCGAGTAATATCGCTCAACAGGATTACCAAACAATAAATTTGCAATTTGGCAAGCGATAGAATAAACTTAATTTTGTGCCGTTTTAAAAGGGTATTAGTACTATTTGTTCTGTGATTTGGAAGAATCCGATAACTTTTAAGAATTTTCTATTTTAAAAGGTGGTAATTTTGAGCCATCTTATCATTAAGTATTAACAGACTCCATCATTTATGTCGAGCCAGAAATTAGATCAGATAGATCGCAATGTATTAGAAATTCTGCAAGCCAACGCTAAAATAACCAACGCTCAGCTTTCCAAAGAAATTGGTCTTTCACCGGCCCCAACGCTGGAACGCGTCAAGAAACTCGAAACATCGGGAATTATTCAGAGCTACCACGCGCAACTGAACCGTGAGAAGATTGGCCTTGGGGTTACTACCTTCGTGATGGTAACGCTTGTAGGACACAAGAAAGAAACAACCATGTCCTTTGTGGATAAAGTACACGAGATTCCGGAAATCATCGAGTGCCACCACATCACCGGCTCGGGCGACTTCCTGCTTAAAGTAATTGCCAAAGACATTGCATCGTATCAGGGCCTGATGCTGGACGTTATCAACGAAATCGACGAAGTTGCCAGCACGCAAACGATGGTAATCATGTCGACCTTCAAAGAAAGCAAAGTACTTCCTATTCCATGATGAGTAACTATGTTTGATGTATGATGTATCTAGCGCGAAAGCAATACATCATACATCATACATCATAAGTCATCCTTTCCGTCGGCGTCTCTCTTCCCGGCGTAATTTCTTCGCATCGTCCAGCGCCTTTTTGGCTTCTTTGTACTGGCTGGATTTCCGCTCAGCTTTGTCAATCACTTCCTGAAAATACGTTTGGGCGAGGTCATAATCTCGCGCTTCGGTCGCAATTTTCGCCAGCCCTAATACCGACGATAAATAGTAGCCCGAATTAGTGGAGTTAGTCTGTTTGGCATAGTCGATTGACTTTTGGTAATTCAATTTAGCCTCCGGCAGATTCTTATAGAACAAGTGGTTAATGTACGCCAGAATGTAGGCGGCCGTCCGGCCACTCACGCCTTCGTAACCCGCCTGCGTACGATCGACCTTCGCCAGAATATCCCGGGAAGCCCGCTCAGCCTCCGCCAAACGTCCCGTCACGAACGCCGACCGGGCAAAATACCGCTCAAAGAATGGATTGTCGGGATACTGCTCGTACATATACTTCGACATATCGTACGCCTTATCGTACTGATTCTCCATGCTGTAGATCTGCACCAGAAAGTACCGGGCCTCCACGCGGGTATAAAACGCTGAATTAGCGGTTTTCTCCAGTTCTTTTATACCATTTGCCTTGTTCCCTTTTGGAAAGAACATCAGAATTGGCTTCAGGATTGGGTAATTTTCCGGAATCCACTGGGCGTAGTAATTATACATACCATCGCCAAAGAGAAGTTCAGGACTGAAGTCGGCATTGCCTTTACACTTTTCGAAATACTTAAGTGCGTTTTTACCGGCAATGGTCGCTTTCGTCCACTTTTTCCGTTCAGAATACAACCGGCCTTTGAAGGCATAGGCAGCGGCCAGAAAAAACGAAGGCTCCAGCTTGTTATCACTGCTCTCATACAGCCTTTCGGCCATCGTAATGGTCGAATCCATGTAGGCCAGACAGGGTCCGTCATAATCCGTAACGTCGGTATTGGGCACAATTTTCCACCACTCGGCAAGGCCCATCAGGAAGTACGGCATCGGGTGCTTCGGGTAGCGCAGCCGCAACCACCGAAACTCCTTGTCGGCGTCGTAGAACTTGTAGTTATACATCAGGTTGATGGCCTCCGCCGATTCAATCTGAACGCCGGGGTGCTTCAGCAAACCGTCATATTTTTTATCAAAAGCCGACGGGTCGTAGAGTTGAGCCTGAGTTAGAACGGCCAGCCCCATAAAGCACACCGTCAACAATAGCTTCTTCATTCCTTAAGTTTTGCGTTAGTAGTATATGAACGTAAACTGGTAGCTGTCCGTTTGCTCAGGCTTATTTTTCGGCTTTTTTTTGTCCGCAACCTCAGCACGGGCGTATCTTTGAGACCCCAAGACGCCGATATGATAACGATCAAAGACAAAACATTTGTCCCGTTCATTCCCGCCGATGCCATTCAGGCGCGTATTCAGGAACTAGCCGAACAAATCAATCAGGAGTACGCCGACAAGCTGCCGCTCATTGTAGTCGTTCTGAACGGCGCTTTTTTGTTTGCCGCCGATCTGGCCAAACACATCACCATTCCCTGCGAGATCACCTTCATCCGGGTAGCGTCCTACAGCGCCACGGAGTCCAGCGGTCAGTTAAAACAAATACTGGGATTAAATGAGTCAATCGCGGGTCGGGATTTAATCGTAGTCGAAGACATTGTCGACACGGGCCTCACCATTCATGAGGTGTGCCAACAGCTTCAGGCCATGCATCCTACATCCATTGCCATAGCGACCTTATTATTCAAACCCAGCGCCCTGAAAGAAAAGCTCGATCTGCATTACGTCGGCTTTGAAATTGAAAACCGCTTTGTGCTCGGCTACGGCCTGGATTACGACGGTCTGGGCCGGAATACGAAGGAGATATTTGTGTTACATGAGGAGTGAGGTTGTAGTATTAGGAGCGAGGAGCGAGAAGTGAGGAGGGCTGGCGCGAGAGCTGGCGACAGCACCCATGCTCACGCCAGCCCTCCTAACTCCTCGCTCCTCACTCCTAATACTACAAAACTACCGATCCACCTCCCCCATCACCACGTCAATCGACCCGATAATGGCGACCAGGTCGGCGAGCATGGCTCCTTTGCTGATTTCGCTGATGACCGACAGGTTGTGGAAGCAGCACGAACGGGCTTTGCAGCGAACCGGAATATCGGACTTACCATCCGTTCGGAAGAAGAAACCCAACTCACCTTTGGCACTTTCGGCGCGGGCGTAAAAATCCATGGCTTTCGGGCGGATTTTCTTAGGCACAACGGCCTGCGGGTCGTAATCGCGGGTACGTTTGTGATCACCCAGGAGTTGGTCGAGGCATTGCTCAATAATACGGATCGACTCGTGGCATTCCAGCACCCGGACGTTGTTCCGATCCCAGCAATCGCCTACGGTACCCACTTTGCCTTCGCCAATCGGAATATCGAAATCCAGTTCGGGATACACCGAGTAGCCATCCACCCGACGCAGGTCGTACCGTAAGCCCGAGCCCCGCAACATGGGGCCGGTACAACCATAGTCAATGGCCACCGGTAAGGGTAGGACACCCACGTTGGCCGTTCGTTTTACGAAAATTTCGTTTTCGATAACCAGTTGTTGCAGCTCAACCAGCTTTGGTTTGAGGTAGTTGACAAACTCCCGGCAACGTTCTTCGAAGCCAACGGGAAGATCGTAAAACAACCCGCCTACCCAGATGTAGTTGTACAGCATCCGGGCGCCACTCACCCATTCGAGCATGCGCTGGATGTGCTCCCGGTCGCGCATGAGCCAGAGAAACGGCGTGTACGCGCCAATATCAAGCGCATAGGTACCCACGCCCACAAAGTGCGCGGCAATCCGGTTCAGTTCGGCCACCAGCACCCGTATGTATTCGGTACGTTTGGGAATATCGTTCTGAATACCCAGCATACGCTCCACGCCCATGACAAACGCGTGTTCGGAGTTCATGGCGGCCAGGTAATCGAGCCGGTCGACAAAGGGAATCGTCTGGTTGAACGGGAGGTGCTGGGCATGTTTTTCGAAACAGCGGTGCAAATAGCCCAGGTGGGGTACAACATCGACCACAATTTCGCCATCCGTCACCACTTCAAACCGCAAAACACCGTGCGTAGACGGGTGTTGCGGTCCCATGTTCAGAATCATCTCACCTTCGCTGAGCATATCGGGCCGATAGACCGTCGGTTCCGATGCCTTAAAATGACCCGGCGCGTATTCGTATTGAATGGTTTGTGTGTTCATTCCTTGTACCAAACAGCATCTTGCTGTTTGTGTAAATTATTAAACAGCAAGATGCTGTTTGGTACGATATTACCTCAAAGGTCGAAAGCAGGTGCCCGAAAGCCAAACGTTGGCGGGCTTTTCTGAGGTCGCTGACGGAAAATCCTACATTTTTTTCTAACAAGCTCTTTGTCAAGTGAAACGCATTTCGTACCTTTGCGCTCCTTATCGAGAAAACGAACTTTAGCAATGGCAAAGAAAGGCGCCAATAGAATCCAGGTTATTCTGGAATGCACCGAGCAGAAAGACAGCGGTGTTCCCGGCATGTCCCGGTACATTACTACGAAAAACCGGAAAAACACGCCGGCTCGTATCGAGCGGAAGAAGTACAATCCGTTCCTTAAGAAAGTAACGCTGCACAAAGAAATTAAATAGGTTTTAGGTTTATCGTTTTCTGTTTACGGTGGGTAGAGTCAATCTGCTGCCGCATCCGAAAACGGAGAGCCGTAAACCGTAAACTACAAAAAGACAATGGCAAAAAAGGTAGTTGCAACCCTGAAAACGAAGGACAACGGCAAGGCGTTCGCCAAAATTATCAAAGCCGTTAAATCGCCCAAAACTGGCGCCTATACCTTCAAAGAAGAAATGGTCCCGGTTGACGAAGTACAGGCTGCGCTGAAAAGCTAGGCATTGAATAAGTCAGCTTCCTGCACGAAGACATTTGTCCCACAGCCTTATAGGGTTCTGTGGGACTTTTTTTTATTAAAAAACGGTTAGGGCAGATAGCGAGACAGCCAGCCACGACTTAACCGGAAAACGCTACCCGATCTGACCACTAACTGACCAATTCACTGACTTTGCCTTATGGCCCTATTTGGTTTATTCTCGAAAGAAAAGAAAGAAACGCTCGACAAAGGTCTGGAGAAAACAAAAGATAGTTTTTTTTCTAAACTGGGCCGGGCGGTTGTTGGTAAATCGACCGTCGACGAAGACGTACTGGATGAAGTCGAAAACGTGCTCATCTCCTCCGACGTAGGCGTTGAAACAACGGTAAAAATCATTCGGCGGATCGAAGAACGGGTGGCTCGTGATAAATACGTAGGTACCGACGAACTGGACCGAATCCTGCGCGAAGAAATTGCCGCTTTACTTTCCGATAATAATACGGTTGACGTTGCTGATGACTTTTCGCTACCCGCTGGCGTAAAGCCGTACGTAATTATGGTGGTGGGGGTGAACGGCGTTGGCAAAACGACCACCATTGGCAAACTGGCCGCCCAATTTCATAAACGGGGCAAAGTGGTGGTACTCGGCGCGGGCGATACGTTCCGGGCAGCCGCCGTCGACCAGCTCAAGCTTTGGGGCGACCGGGTGGGCGTTCCGGTGATCTCGCACGGCATGAACACCGATCCCTCGGCCGTAGCCTTTGATGCCGTAAAAAAGGCCACTGAAATCGGTGCCGACGTGGTTATCATCGATACCGCCGGCCGACTGCACACGAAGGTCAACCTCATGAATGAGCTGACGAAGATTAAGCGGGTCATGCAAAAATTCACGTCCGAAGCCCCTCACGAGGTTCTGCTGGTGCTCGACGGTTCGACGGGGCAAAACGCCTTTATTCAGGCCACGGAATTTACGAAAGCCACCGAAGTAACGGCCCTCGCCATTACTAAACTGGATGGCACCGCCAAAGGGGGCGTGGTGATTGGCATTTCGGATCAGTTCAAGATTCCGGTCAAGTACATCGGCGTGGGCGAGAAGATTGACGATTTGCAAACGTTTAACAAGATGGAGTTCGTGGATTCGTTTTTCAAGAAATGATACCCGGTGGCTTATCAACTATCATTCTCCGATAAGGCGCTAAAGAGTCTTAAGAAAATTCCGAACGCTACTACGGAAAAAATTATCTCCGCACTCGAACAATTAGCTCAGGACCCGGATAACAAAACAAATGTTAAACGGCTAACAAATCATCCAGATGCTATTTTCCGGTTGCGCGTAGGAAATTATCGTGTGCTATACGACAAGTACGATCAGATTCGCATTATCGCCGTTATTGATGTTGGACACAGAAAAGATATCTACGAATGACACTGAACGCTCAAATTATTCAATCTGAAGGAAAGCCAAAATTCGCGGTGATTGCCTACGAAGAATACGAAGCTTTGCAGAAAAGTCTGGCATCATTTGATAGCCTCGAAGATTTTCTTGATTACGTACATGCCCTAAAAGTGAAGAGTGAAACAACGACCTGGCATTCGCTAGACGATGTAAAACGAGAACTTGGGCTATGAAAAACCAACCTTCATGGTTTGCTGACCTACCATTCATATGGGTTGTTTTTAGTCTGTTGACGTTGTGTTACGCACTTACCGTCTCAGCCCAAAAAGCCCCCCGCCAGAAAGCCGTTAAAGCCGTAACAAAGCAGGGAATTTGCGGTGTCGTTCGCGAAAAGCGTGGTAATTACATGCCCAGCCCCGACTCCCCCCGGCAAAACCCGGATGGGTCGCCGGTTGTGCGCGACGTGCTGGTTTTTCCGCTATTGAATATGAGCCAAGTGGAAGCCGGGGAAAATGGATTCATCAATTCGGTGGGGAATGCTAAACCGGTCAAAACCGTTACCTCGGGAAAAGATGGCAAATTTTGCGTGAGCCTGCCGGTGGGTCAGTACACCGTTATGGTTCGGGAGCCGAAGGGGCTTTATGCCAATCTGTCCGACAGTCAGAATAATATCTTCCCGGTCAGGGTACAAAAGAATAAATCGGTTTCGGTAACGGTGGATATCACCCATCAGGCCGTATTTTGAGTAACGCGGGCGGGAGCCCGTGCTGAATAAAAAGCGGGTTTCTACCTGCGCTACTAAATGAAAACCAAAGGAATACGTACCAATAAAATTAATATTGTCACGCTCGGTTGCTCGAAGAACCTGGTGGACTCTGAGGTGCTGTTTACGCAACTCAAGGGCAATGGCATGAACGTGACGCACGAATCGAAGAAAGACGATGCCAACATCGTTGTGATCAATACGTGCGGCTTCATCGATAACGCCAAAGAAGAATCCATCAATACCATTCTGCGCTATGTCGACGCCAAAGAAGCCGGTATTGTGGATAAGGTCTACGTAACGGGCTGCCTTTCGCACCGCTACAAAGACGAACTTGAAATAGAAATGCCGACCGTCGATGCCTGGTTTGGCACCAATGAACTGCCCCGGATGCTGAAAACGCTTCGTGCCGACTACAAGCACGAACTCGTTGGCGAGCGTCTGCTCACAACCCCGGCTCACTACGCTTACCTTAAAATCGCCGAAGGCTGCGACCGTCCCTGCTCGTTCTGCGCAATTCCGCTGATGCGGGGTGGTCACGTATCGCGCCCCATCGACGAGTTACTGACCGAAGCCCGATCGCTGGCCCGGCGCGGCACCAAAGAGCTGATTCTGATTGCGCAGGACCTGACCTATTACGGACTCGACCTGTACAAAAAGCGCAACCTCGCCGACCTCATCGACCAACTGGCCGACGTAGAAGGCATCGACTGGATTCGGTTGCAGTACGCTTACCCGTCGGGTTTCCCAATGGATATACTGGACGTGATGCGCAACCGCCCCAACGTTTGCAATTACCTCGACATGCCCCTGCAAACCGGCTCCACCGAGTTGCTGAAACTCATGCGCCGGGGTATTACGCGGGAAAAAACTGAAAGTCTGATCGAAACCATCCGGGAGAAAGTGCCGGACATCACCCTCCGCACCACCCTGATCGTCGGCCACCCCGGCGAAACGGAAGCTATGTTCCAGGAAACTTACGACTTCGTGGAGCGCATGCGCTTCGATCGGTTGGGGGTCTTTACCTATTCGCACGAGGACGATACGCACTCCTTTAGCATGCCCGACGATATTCCGGCCGACATCAAGCAGGAACGCGCCGATGAACTGATGGATGTACAACAGGGCATTTCGCAGGAGTTGAACCAGCAGAAAGTTGGTAAAACCTACAAAGTGCTGTTCGACCGGAAAGAAGGCGGTTATTTCATCGGCCGCACCGAAGCCGACTCACCCGAAGTGGATAATGAAGTGCTTGTTTCGGCAGCTCAATACGTTCGGCTGGGCGACTTCGCCAATGTGCGCATCGACCGGGCCGAAGAGTTTGATTTGTATGGCGAAGTTGTTGGTGCTTAGTACTTTTCCAAATAAATTTTAACCGCAAAGGCGCAAAGGGTAGGCGCAAAGATCGCAATACACGTATTATATACTTAGCGATCTTTGCGCCTACCCTTTGCGCCTTTGCGGTTAAAATCCTTATAGCTTAAAAACATCCGGCGAACCTCCATCGAACCTTGCCGGATTTTTCGTTGTTAAAACCCGGTAACCGCAACCCCCGCCCTCCGCATGGACTGTCAGTACCTGCCACTGGCCTCAACCGGCCAGTTTTCCTCCTTATTCCTTGATTACATTACCAATAAAGACAGTTTAAAACCCTTTTACGGTCGTTTCCCCGATGTGGCCGCCTTTGAGGGTCAGATTAACGACAAGACGTTTGATGAGGCCAACCGGCGGGTTTTGGTCGATGCGCTGGAACGGCAGTACCAGCATATAGCCGTAAAACCTGATTTTTCGACACTCCTTCAGGCCAATACGTTTACGGTAACTACGGGGCACCAGCTCAATATATTTACCGGGCCGCTTTACATCATCTATAAGCTGATCACTACGATCAAGCTGGCGCGTAAGCTCAAAGAAACGTACCCCGCTTACAACTTCGTGCCAGTCTACTGGATGGCTACCGAAGACCATGACTTCGCCGAAATCAACCATTTTTCGTTGATGGGCAAGCCGTACGTCTGGGAAACGGAGCAACGGGGTGCGGTGGGCCGGATGAGTCCAAAGGAGTTAAAAACCCTCTTTACGCAGATTCCGGAGAAACTCGCTTTGTTTGAAGACGCCTACCTGAAACACGACACCCTGGCCGATGCCACCCGCTATTACATCAACGAACTGTTCGGTGCCGAAGGATTAGTTTGTCTGGATGCCGATGATGCGGCTTTGAAACGCGTTTTCGCCCCCGTCATGCGCGACGAACTGATCAACCAGCAGTCGGGTGAACTGGTGAGCAAGCGCACGGCGGAACTGGAAGCACTGGGTTACAAGACCGTGATCGCCCCCCGCGACATCAATCTGTTCTACCTCGATGATCAGCTTCGCGAACGCATTGAACGCAAAGAGGATGGAACGTATCAGGTGTTGCACACGAAGCAGACCTTTTTGGAAAGCGAAATTTTAACCCTCCTGGACGAACACCCGGAAAAGTTCAGCCCGAATGTCGTGCTGCGACCCTTGTACCAGGAGACTATTTTACCGAATCTGGCGTATATCGGCGGACCTTCGGAAGTACCGTACTGGCTACAGTTGAAAAGCGTCTTTGAGCACTATCAAACACCCTTTCCGATACTGATGCCCCGTAACTTCGCGATGTACATACCTTCCGTAAGTGCCAAACGCGTTGCCAAACTGGGTCTTACACCTGAGCAGCTTTTCCAGGACACACTTACGCTCAAACGGGAGTTTGTCGACAACCATACCCGCCACACGCTTAAGTTCGATAACGAAAACAAGACCGTCAATAAAGCGCTGGACGCCATTTTGCACAAGGCGCAGATGGTCGACCCAACGCTGGAACGGGCCGTTCTGGCCGAAACGAAGCGCTTTGCCGATGCCGTTGCCCGATTGGAAAAGAAAATGCGACGTGCCGAAGAACGGAATCAGGAAGTAGGTATCCGGCATCTGCTGACCGTCAAAAACGAACTTTTCCCGAACGGGAGCTTACAGGAGCGCAACGAAAACTTTCTGACCTTCCACCTCAACGACCGCCAGTTTCTATCAAAAATGCTGGACGCCTTCGACCCGTTCGACTACCGTATGCAACTTTGTCTTCAGTAATACGACTGGCTGTCATTACTCATCGAACGTATCCATCAGGTCGAATAGCCACATGACAAAAGCGGAGTTGCGCAGGGAGTTCCTTGCCAAACGGAAAGCCTTGACGGCCGATGAGGTAGCCTACCGCAGTGAACTCATTGCCGCTCGTTTTTTCACCTATCTGGAAGAGAATGACCTTGCCGATGTGCCTACAATAATCCACACATTTTTGCCAATTAAACGGCATAATGAAGTAAACACCTGGGCCATCATTGAGCCCATTTGGCAATCGTTTGGCCATATACACATCAGCGTTCCCGTTACGGATGAATATACTCACCAGTTGCTGAATTACACCATTTTCCCCGGCACACCGCTGGTTACTAACCGCTTGGGTATCCCCGAACCCGCCATCGGAAGCCGATACGAAACAGAACTGAATCAGATTAGCATCGTACTTGTGCCTTTATTGGCCTTCGATAAACAAGGGAATCGCGTTGGGTACGGCGGTGGCTATTACGACCGGTTTCTGGCAGGTTGCCGTCCAGATTGCCTTAAAGTAGGATTGTCGTTATTCGAGGCAGTTCATGAAATCACTGATATTGAACCAACAGATATTAAGTTGGACGTTTGCATTACGCCCGATTATCTTCACAGCTTTGATTAAGACTATTTAATAAAGGTTTATTTATTTCCTAACATGATGAACCGTTGTTTCTTTTTATCTTTCTTAAAAGAAATAACGGCTATGAAAACGCTACTCCTTTTACTCCTATTCTGCCCTCTTTCTACATGGGCTCAACAAGACAGGCTCCCTCCGCCAGTTTCATCTCAGAACCTGAAACCCATTGAAAGTGACTTAGTCCCCTCCTACAATGGACGTTATGGACAGCAGGTAAAAACCCAGTATATGTACGATGGTCTCGACGTTCGTCATGCCAAAGACCTGGGGCAATACATACTGGCGTCTGGCGACCGCGATGCCATTTACGAATTCAACCGCTATATCAGAAGCCGACATACAGGTGGCTGGTTAATTGCGGGTGGTGTCACCTGGGCAATTATTGGCGCGGTCATCATGGGGTCGAACGGGCCGGGAAGTGATGGCAAGTTTACTATGCAGCAACCTTACTACTGCCCAACCGGCTATGTTTGTGGTGGGTCGGGCGGTACTGTATATGGTGGACAGGCAGTTACCTACCAAACCGTAACCGATACGCATCGACAAAATATGTATGCCAAGGGTAGTGTCTTTATGCTAGGTGGTGCTATTCTGGCTGGTATTGGCTGGGGGTTAAACATGCCGGGGCCGCATCTTCGCCGGTCGGTTCAGTATTACAACCGGGCTCTCAAACAGCAGGGCATCTCCTGGCGGGTAACACCTTACTCGTCGCTGTCTAATTCGGGCGTTGGTCTGGTGGGGCGGTTCTGATTTTTTTTAGAATATAATTCCTGACCGTCAAAGTTTTACCCTATTTTTGCAGTCCAATTAACCTATAGGGGTTGGTTATTGCCAACATACCCCATTTTATTAACCAATTAACAGCGGATTCTACCGGCACAGGCCCACACGGGCAACCCCGGACCTCCGCATCACACAAAATGAAAATCGCAGTCGTTGGGGCTACTGGCTTGGTCGGTAGCGAAATCCTGAAGGTGCTCGCAGAACGCAACTTCCCCGTGTCAGAACTCATACCTGTCGCTTCCGAGCGGTCGGTTGGTAAACAGGTCGAGTTTAAGGGTAAACAGTACACGGTTGTAAGCTTTGAAGATGCGATTGCGGCCAAACCAGCCATTGCAATTTTCTCGGCCGGTGGCGGTACATCGCTTGCGCTGGCACCAAAATTTGCCGAAGCGGGCATTACCGTTGTCGACAACTCGTCGGCCTGGCGCATGGACCCGACCAAAAAACTGGTCGTTCCGGAAATAAACGCCGTTACGCTGACACCCGAAGACAAGATCATCGCGAATCCAAACTGCTCGACCATTCAGATGGTGGTGGCGTTGAAGCCCCTGCACGACCGGTACAAGATCAAACGCGTCGTCGTATCGACCTACCAGTCGGTAACAGGAACGGGTAAAGCCGCCGTCGATCAGCTTTTTGCCGAACGAACCGGACAGGAAGGCGTTGCGAAAGTATACCCGCACCCCATCGACCTGAACGTACTGCCCCACATCGACGTCTTCCTCGATAATGGCTACACCAAAGAAGAGATGAAGATGGTGAACGAGACGAAGAAAATCATGGGCGACGATTCGATTCAGGTGACCGCTACTACCGTTCGGATTCCAACCATCGGCGGTCACTCGGAAGCAGTGAACGTTGAGTTTGAAAATGAATTTGAACTGAGCGAAGTCGTCGAGTTACTGACCAATGCCGAAGGCGTTATCGTACAGGATGATCCAGCCAATAAAATTTACCCAATGCCGCTGACGGCTCACGGAAAAGACGAAGTTTTTGTTGGCCGTATCCGTCGCGACGAGAGCCAGCCTAAAACGCTGAACATGTGGATTGTGGCCGATAACCTCCGCAAGGGAGCCGCTACCAACGCCGTTCAGATCGCCGAATATTTAATGAAGCATAATCTGGTTGAAAGCGACGAAGTTGCTGCGTAACCATTCTTCCTGACTATTTACCTAAAGTCCCGTTCGGCTTGCTGCTGATCGGGACTTTTTGCGTAGATTGACGTTGGTAAAGTCCTAAACAGGCAGCCGGACGGCCGGTCCCAGACTGTTTGAGCTTTCATTAACGCACGTTTCTAATGACACCCGTTATTCAACTTCAGAATATCCATAAATCATACGGGGCGACCCTCGTTCTGAAAGGTATCGACCTGAGCGTTTCGCCCGGTCAGATTGTGGGCTACATTGGCCCCAACGGCGCGGGCAAATCGACAACCATCAAAATCCTGATCGGCATGCTGCCCGATTTTGACGGTGAGGCAAGGGTTCTGGGCATGGATGTAAAAACGCAATCCCTGGATATTAAACGCCGGATTGGCTACGTTCCCGAAAACGCAGCCCTCTACGATACCCTCACGCCCATGGAATACTTGCAGTTCATTGGGCAGTTGTATGAATTAGATCCGACGCACATCGACCGCAAAGCACTTGACTTACTGCGGCTGTTTCAGCTCAACGACTACGCCAATGCCCGGATGACAACCTTCTCCAAAGGGATGCGGCAGAAAGTGCTGCTCATTTCGGGGCTGCTGCATAACCCCGACGTTATTTTTCTGGACGAACCCCTATCGGGTCTGGATGCCAACGCTGTCGTACTGGTTAAGGAAATTATCCGGCAACTGGCGGGCAGCGGCAAAACCATCTTCTACAGCTCGCACATCATGGAGGTAGTGGAAAAGATTTCTGACCGAATTATTATCATCAACCAGGGGCAAATCGTTGCCGACGGCACCTTTGCCGAGTTACAGCACCAGCGCCCGGAATCCCTCGAACAACTGTTTGCCCAACTCACCGGCAGCGATGGACAAACGGGTGTAGCCGAAGAGTTTATTCACACGCTCAACAACTAGTCAGCCCCGTCGGCGAGACAACTTTATGACGACACTTATTCTTTGGCTTCTCGACCGAATCCAACCGTTGTTTCGGGCGCTGGGTGCCGATTATGGCCAACTGCGGGCTATCGTCCAGGTGAAACTGATGATGGACAACCGCCGGAACATTGTGAGCCTGGGTCGCTACGGTAAACCGTCGGCGGAGAACAATAATAGTTTTATGCGCATCCTGCTTATTTATACCATTGTTGGTGGCGTAATCAGTCTGGGGATGCTGGCTATTCCTCCGCAGAAGAGTCTATTCCTGCCGCTTACTCTTCAGTTTTCGTATATCATGGCCCTGTGCGCCATGACACTCATCTCCGATTTCTCATCGGTCATCCTGGACTCATCCGATAACCAGATCATTCTCCCCCGCCCCGTGGGTAACCGCACACTCTGGCTGGCCCGCGTGGTACACATTACCAGTTATTTGTTTGGGATTGCCCTATCGCTGTCGGTTGGTGGTATCCTGATTGTCGGGTATCGATTTGGGCCGCTGGCGGGGCTGATGTTTTTGGCGCTTAGCTTACTATCGGCGGTGCTGATGGTCTTTTTGACCAATCTCTTTTATCTGGTATTGATGCGCTTTATCAATGAAGAGAAGCTGCGCGAAGTCATCAACTATTTTCAGATTTTAATGGCTGTGCTTTTTTACGGCGGCTACCAGCTCCTCCCCCGCCTGATCAGCTCGCAGGGCTCCATTTCGCGAATCATCGACCACCAGTGGTGGCATTACCTGATTCCGCCGATGTGGATGGCGGCTACCGTCGATCTGTTCATTAAGCCCGTTCTGGATGTACACCACCTTGTTTTTGCCATCCTGGCCTTGCTGATGCCAGTTGCAGGCCTGTGGTTCATGAACCGGTTCCTGACCACCGATTTCACCCAAAAGCTAAGCGGTATCGACTCCGAAAGCCGACCCGAAGCGACCACCTCTTCCGCTCAACAGCCACAGTCGGGCCAGGCAAGCTGGCTGGAGCAACTGTCGACTTGGGTAACTACGGAACCACTGGAGCGGGCAGCCTTTGCGTTCACGTGGCGCGTGACCGGACGCGATCGCAAGTTTAAACTCAAAACGTATCCACAGCTGGGGTTCGGGCTGGCTTATGTGGTGGCTATGTCTTTTCAGGGGGGAAGTCTGGGCTCTAGCGGTTTCTTTTATTTATTCGCGCTGTATTTTGCCGGGCTGTACGTTATGGTGGCGCAATATCAGCTGGGCATTTCCGATAATTACAAAGCGTCCTGGATATACGGCAGCGCCCCTATTCAGGCACCAGGCGATGTACTCGTCGGGGCATTAAAAGCCCTTATCCTTAAATTGCTGCTGCCCTTTTACGTCATTCTGGCGAGTTATATTCTGTACCGCTACGGTCTCGACAAAATCAGCGACGTGCTGCTGGCCTTTAGTAATTCGCTGGTCATGCTCATTAGCTCAGCCCTTCTTTCGACCCGGTACATGCCATTTTCAGTAGCTCCCGATGCCCTCAAGCAGAACAACACCGCTCGTGGCTTGTTGACCAGCCTTATTCTGGCAGTTATCGGCTTTTCGCATTACGGTCTGACGTTTATACCCTACGGCGTCTGGGTAGCCACCCCGCTCTCGATGGGTATTTTCTTTCTCTTGCTTCAGCATTACAAAAAGACCGCCTGGAGTGCCATTGAAATGGGCTAGCCGAAACATCAATACCAGCGGAATCAGTAGTAATCAGTTTTTATTTATCCAAAAGACCTTCTTCGCCATAGTGCAAGATGGTTTTGCTACGCTTAATCAATTGATAAATCCTGATTTGACAGATTTTCGTAGATTGCTAAGGGTGAACAAGTTAATTACGATCCTGACGTAAAGGCTTGTAATTATGGTTCAGCCAAACAAGGCTCCACATCTCTCCACGATAATTGATGGCACTCATGGTATTCCTATTGATTGCAGGCGGTATAATCTATCTGGTTGTCGACACAACGAACAAAAGGGAGTTCAAAAGAAAACAGTTGCAGGAAGCGTATCAGCGGGCACTGGCCAGCGGCAACAAAGGCCATGCCTCGCTGGCCGGCCGAGCTTACTACAGCTACCTCCGCAACGGCATACCCACCCTTGCCGACGAAGCGACGATTCTTAACGATATCGTGGCGATGCCGTGAGCAGACGACTGGGGTCAACCCCCGTTACGGCAACTGATCGCTCATGATTACGTATTGTCGGTACTCGATAGGGCCCAGTAGATCAGGGCTGGCTGAAAAAACAGGCGACCGAACCGTTTGCGATCTGTATCTAGCCCAAAGGCGCTACGCTTATTGACGTATTGAGAAATATTGCCGGGAAAAACAGCTGTAAAAAAGGCAGCTGCTGCCTGTCCTACTACCCGCTGGTGTTTTTCATCTGTCAGCACCAAGCTACTCCCCAGCGCGATTTCGGCGATACCAGAATAGACTACCGTGTCATCTATGGGCAGAGGCACCCAATCCGGAACCTGCGCTTTAAACGCTTTTCGGGCAAAGGTTAAATGGCTGATACCCGCAAAGATCAAAGTACCCCCTAAAACAATCCTCGCTACTTTTTTGGCGGTTTTCTCGTTCATCGTTTCCGTACGTTCAGTAAAAGTTATCTATGAACCTGTTTAAACTTTTATTTTACGAAAAATGATGACTTCGGAGCTGTAGTACCGACCGTCCCGGTCGGGCGTATAGCTAATCGCTTCTCAGCCGACCGGGACGGTCGGTACTACAGCGACGAGGTCACCCTTCAACATATTTTAACAGGCTCTGCTTTATCAACCAGCTTACCCTCTGAAGGTTTGACGGAGTCATCGACAGTTACTCGTTTGAAATGTAGGCAGAACCACCATACAAGGTTACTTACGCCTGCTCGAACAGCTGTTCATAATGCGCCGATGGCAGGAGAATACCGCCACTTTCGGCATAGAACGATTGATCGGTGAGGTACACGCCCTGTTGAGTTTTGGTCCAGCTAGACCCCGCTTTGGGATGATAACTCATAAGCTTATCCCAGTTCTTAAAGTACTGGTGCCCATTCGTTTCCTGTAAGCCAATCGTTACGCCCGGAAAGGGTGGCAGTCGGGCGGCCACGTTCTTATTCCAGTCGACCAGAATCGGATTGACGGTCAGGTCGGCGCAGAAGCAGGGGACGCCTTTTTCGTAAGCCAGCTGCGTAATTTTCATGGTCATACTCAGCGTCTTTGCAATGGCTTTGACCGCAATGGCCGAATATCCCTGCTGAATCCGCACAGCCGCATCCTCCACGGTATGCGCGCTTTCGTCGGCGGCAATCCGGACGCCCAACTGCCCAACAAATTCCTCATTCCGTTCTTCGAAAGGCTCTTCAATCACCGCGATTTGGTCGAAGGCCCCAATCTTTTTAGCATGGTCCAGAAAACGAAGCAGTGTATCCTTCTTCTCATAGCGTCCATTGGCGTCGAAGTAATACGGGATTTTACCGCTTTTGGTGTAGGGCGTTTCGTAATGCCCGATGGCTTTATGCACCGCCGTCAGAAAAGCGATGTCTTTCTCCAGCATTTCGGCCTGCGTTCCTGCCGAGCCGGTCTTCAGTTTCAGGATAAAATACCCTTCGTCGGCAGCCGCTTTAATTTTATCGGCCGTTGTTCCCACGCTGAACGATGGAATACTGGCTACTTTGGTATGCTTGTACGACAGGCCCGGCCGGTATTTTTCCGGAATCATATCGTCGAAATGTGTTAGTTTATTTTCCTGAGCATATAACAGCCAGGCCGCATTGTCTACACTCACGAGCGCGTTGAGGGCAAACGTTTTCCGCAAGTCCGGATTACCCGTAATTTTTTTGGCGTAGGCGTAGACGTCGGGCAGCAGTTCATCCACCAGATCAACCGGGTTGGTGAACGAGTTGCCTTTCATGAGTTGCAGCGCCCGATCCGTTATCGCATACATAAGCGCATTGCCAACCCGCTCCGAGTGAGCCGCAAACACCTTTGCATCCGACCATAACACGCCCTGCGTACACAAGCCAACTTTACGAATGCCCGATTCACTTTCGAGCATGGCCGCCGTTTGCCAGCTTTCTGTGATGGCACTGCCTTTAAAGCGATACGGATTGAGGGGTTCGCGTTCGAAATTGGAATCGACCCGCTTAATTCGGATAGAAACCGGTGCTTGCCTGACTGGTGGCTCACTACTCAAATCGGCAGTGAAGCCAGTCATACCAGCCGCCACCAATGCGCTTGCAGACTGGATAAATTCCCGGCGATTAAGGGAGTCGTTGTCACGTGGTTGCGAAGTCATGAGAAACGTAGCGGTCGTCAAATTACCCGCTCCATCAACAAACCTATCATCCCGCCGAAACTACCCAATCTCAAACCAACACCCTCAGGTTGGCTCGTGACTTATTCGCTTCAGGGCCGGGCCAGCTGCCGAATCATTCCCTCAAAAATATATCCGTGAAAAGGCAGTACCGCATACCAGTACAGCCGTCCCCAGATTCCCAAAGGCCGAAACGTGGCCGTTTGCTCCAGAGTATTGTCGGGAAGGAGCCGAAACTCCAGCCAGGCCTCTCCCGGCAGTTTCATTTCGGCGTATAATAATAATCGTTTCTGAGACCGGCTGGCTAATAGCACCCGCCAGAAATCCAGGGCATCGCCCGCCTTGATGCGGCTTGGACTCCGGCGACCCCGGCGCAGACCTACCCCGCCCACCATCTGATCCATCAGTCCCCGCAACGCCCAAAGCCAGTTACCGTAATACCAGCCCGTTTGCCCGCCAATAGACCATATCTTATCCAGGGTCCGCTCACCATCGGCCACCTTAATTCGACGATGATCTTTGAAGCATCCCTTCACCGGCACCTCGATATACTGGGCCAGGCCTTTGTGGAGGACCGGCGTAGCCAGCGCATCTTTCCAGCTGGAGATCACTTCATTTTGCTCAATTTTATCGAAAGCCATGGATATGGCTTCTTTATACGGAATCAGGTCGATTCCCAACAGAGAATCCAGCTTATTTGGCGAGCCCACCACTTCTACTTTCATGCTGTCTACCAAATGGCAGGCCAGCGGATAAGACGTAGCCGTCACAAAGTACAGCCAGTACGACGACAGTTTGGGCGTCATGACCGGTACCACCACAATAGTGCGCTTGAGTCCTCTTACCTGCGCAAACTGAAGGAGCATCTCCTTATAGGAAAGCACATCGGGGCCCCCAATGTCGTAACTGGCCTGATACGTTTCGGGGCGAAGGAGTACCCCGGCCAGAAAAGCGACCACATTGCGGATGGCAATGGGCTGGCAGCGGGTATGCAGCCAGCGGGGGGCAACCATGATGGGTAGTTTCTCGACCAGATCGCGAATAATCTCGAAGGAGGCACTGCCAGAGCCCACGATGATACCCGCCCGCAGAGTCGTTAGGGGTATGTCTGCCGTAGTCAGAATGTGTTCCACCTGCTGGCGGGAGCGTAAGTGTTTCGACAGCTGGGGTTGATTGACAATGCCGCTTAGGTAGATGATCTGGCGAGCGCCGGTGGGCCGGAGTGCTTCCACAAAATTCTGAGCAGCAGTGGCTTCCAGCTGGGTGAAATCGCCGGTTGGAGAGGCCATCGAGTGAATCAGGTAGTAAGCCGCGTCAATGTCCGGGGGAATATTCCGGAGCGTTTCCGGCTTGAGGAAGTCTACTTCAACGAGTTGCACCTTGGGCGAAGCGAGTTCCGAAGCCTGAAAGCGAAGCCTGTCCCGAACACAACAGACTACATCGTGGCCATCCTGCAACAAAATAGGCAGTAATCGCTGGGCAATATAACCGGTGGCCCCCGTCAGCAGAATCTTCATTTTTTCCAAGTTGGCGGCACGATTGTTCGGACCCTGTGTACGGCTGACGAACGGCTTGTGAAGCGGGAAAGTTTGCCCTACGGCAGATTGTTTACACAGGCTGCTGAGCAAACCCGCACTTTTCTCGTTCAACGATAACGCACGCAACGCTTATGGCACAGGAATTAGATAGATTTGTTGCGCATCAGATTTAACTAAACGACGATAGTTCTGTTTAAGAGCGCATACCCCACTACGTCAACAAGACTAAATATGAAAAACAGTATAGCAGTAGCTGGCGCAACGGGCGACATGGGCGAACGAATTGTTAAGGCTTTACTAAACCGGGGTGCCAACGTTCGCGCGCTGGTTCGCGCCAGTAGCAACAGCGCAAAAATAACCGAGCTTGAAAAAATGGGGGTTCAGGTCGTTAAGCTTAATGCCTGGACCGTCAACGAACTAACGGAAGCCTGCCGGGGCGTTTCCTGCGTCGTATCGGCTCTGTCGGGCCTGCGGGAAACGGTCATTGATGCCCAGAAAGCACTGCTCGATGCGGCTGTGGCGGCTGGTGTTCCTCGCTTTATCCCATCCGACTATTCGATTGATTTCACTAAGCTTCCGGCCGGCCGAAACCGCAATCTGGATTTAAGGCGGGAATTCCATGCCTATCTCGACAAGGCACCCATTGCCTCCACCACTATTTTCAACGGCCCCTTTGCCGATATGATTACGGGACAGATGCCCATCATTCTCTTCAAGCTACACCGGGTAATGGTTTGGGGCAATCCGGATCAGCGCATTGACTTCACGACCAAGGATGATACAGCCGCCTTCACGGCGAGTGCGGCACTGGACAACTCGACGCCCCGCTTTCTGCGCATCGCCGGTGATCAACTGAGCCTTCGGGAGTTGACCGGAGTGGTGAGTGAGGTAACCGGAGAGAACTACAGCGTGTTACGGCTGGGTGGACTGGGGGCGCTCAGCACCCTTATTGCCATTGCCCGTTTTGTGGCCCCCGGTGGAGATGATCTTTACCCCGCCTGGCAGGGGATGCAGTACATGCGTGATATGCTGGACGGACGGGGTAAGGTCACAACCATCGATAATGATCGGTATCCAAACATGCGCTGGCATACCATCAAAGACGTACTAACCGATTTTTTGGCGAGCGGCAAGCCAGCGTAACCCCTGTGTATACCAAACCTTTCCAGCGCGTTCTGGTACTGATGCACATGAGGATCATACCTGAGTTTACCGAACCAGCCAATCGTAGCGGAAACGGGCGTACGTGATCCGGGTATAGTTGTCTTTTTCATAAAGTACCCCAATGCGGCCATCCGACTGGATCACGAGATCGGAATATGCCGATGAACCGGCGTAAATGGATTTTCCCACCGACCAGCTTTTGCCGTTATCCCGACTGACACGAATGGTTAAGTTGGCTCGGTTGGTCTGGCTGTTGAGATTCGAGAAGAGTAGCACAGCAGCACCCCGGCGAGGATGATAGTCAATCATACTACCCTGACACACCGGATCGGGCAAATCGGTGGCAACCTTAACTGGAGCCCAGCTTTCACCCGCATTGGTCGAAGCAGCCAGCAGCCGGTTCTTAACGTCTCCGGATTGATTGCGGGCATTTAGCAGCAAACCTCCGTCGGCCGTTTCGGCGGCTGTACTTTCGTTGCCGCCAGGATACGGGATAGTAGGTGATAGCTTCCAGGTTTTGCCGTGATCATCTGAATAGAAGCCATGCGCCCGGTAGTCGCGAAACTGCGGATTAGGCTCCCCTTCGGAGTGGTTAGCCGCCACAAAGATGCGGCCTTTGTAGCGGCCACTCTGGAGTTGCAGGGCATGGCCCGGTGTGTTGGCGTACGACCGCCAGTCTTCCGTGAAGGCGTAACGCGGGTTCATATCCAGCTTGTTGGGACGGGAAACCTGAGCGGTAATGTTCACCGGCTCCGACCAGGTCTGACCGCCATTGGCACTGGTTTTATACCAGACCTCCCGCACAGCCAGTCCCTTTCGCACATTGGCTTCCGAGGTAGTCCCGGTATTGTACATCAGAAACAGCTTACCATTTGGAAACGCAGCATCGGTCAGGTCAAAGACCGGGGCCGGATTACCAGCCTGCGCCGGTCCAAAATCAACTACGGTCTGAATGGGACCCCACGACTGTCCGTTGTCTTTGCTGATGCGCAGTACAATATCGACGTCCCCAAAGTCGCTACAATCGGTTCGGCGTCCTTCGGCAAAAGCCAGCAAGTTACCCCCCGGCGATCTTACGATGGCCGGAATACGGTAGCAGAGGTAGCCCCCTTCGCCGTTTTGAAAAACTGTGGTTTCCTCAATACGCTGTCTGACCGTATCGGCTGGCAGACCGACAGCCATTATCGTTGATACATTGGGCTGGCCCGTGGCAAGCGAAGCGACCACTAGAACGAAATACAGCATATCGCGCGTCAGGATAAAAAGTTGTTTGAGGTTTTCATTCCAATTGAACTTACTTCGGCTATGCAGGTACCCTTTGCATTACCCGGTAGCTACTCTATGAGTTTATGGTTGATGTTCACGTTTTTGAGCGTAAACCCATTGACCACCGTTTTATCAATAGCCGCATTTTTACTGTCGACTACCAGGTTCTCGAATGTAAAATTGGATAGCTTGTTGTGCTCTGAAGGGGCAACGTCGAAGAACGTATTGCAGGTGAGCTCGATATTTTTGAGGCTTATATGATCAGAGTAAGAAAGTGGCACGTCCGGACGCCCCTGTAAATCGAAAAACTGTGTCCAGGGCTTCACATACAGCAGGCTGTGCGCCTGACCTTTTATGTTTTCGACCCGGATGTATTCATACAGTTGGGGGGTGTCGGGGCGCATTTTCAGCCATAGAACCCGGTCGGCCTTACTTACGTGACAGTTTCGCATAATAATGTTCCGGTTATGAATCGCTTCACTGCCGCAGGTAAGCGCCGAATGGCAAAATCCAAATTCACAATCCTCAATGATAATGTTGGTATTAGCTCCGTTGCCGGGCATCCGGTCGGCCCAGGGGCCTTTTCCTCCTTTGAGGGCAATGGCGTCATCATTGACCGACATGTAGCACCCTTTGATGAGTACGTTTGTACAGGCATCAATGTCAATGGCATCTGTACTTGGTGCTTTCACCGGCTCATAGGGCGAATAGATGTGGGCATCAATCACTTTCACGTTCTGGCACTGATAATAATGGCTTGTCCAAAACCCCGAATTATGCAGATTTACGTCCTGAACCTGTACGTTGCTGCATTTCCAGATAAATACCAGCCGGGGGCGGGAAACTTCCAGATTCGTACAGTTTGGATTTTCTTTCCGTCTGGCCCAAAATGCCTCCCAGAAGCGCAGTCCATTGCCGTCAATCGTACCTTTTCCCGAAATAGTAAAGCCATCCACCTGATAGGCGTTGACCAGTGCAGCAAAGTAATCCAGATTCTGGCCCTCCATCCGGGACGGCAATTTGGGGTAGTCGGCGATGTTGTTCGAACCTTTGAGAACGGCCCCTTCTACTACGTGCAAATGGGTTTTGGGTTTAAAAAATAATGCCCCGCTCATAAACGTACCTCTTGGGATTATAACTACACCCCCACCCTTACGGACTGCCAGGTCGATCACCTTCTGAATACCCTCGGTCTGCACGAGGCTACTGTCTGATTTTACCCCATAGTCCGTAATAACGTACCGCTTTCCGAGTTGATCAGGGCTTACTTTCCGGATCGTTGTAAACCAGCTACTGATCGGACTGCCATCCGGGAAAAAAGCTTTCTCCACGTTTTGCGCTATGAGTTGTGCGCTTACCAACACCGCCCACACCAGTGCAACTACTCTTGTTTTCATATTGATTGGAGCCTACGCACCGGATTTGCCGTTACGCGGACAATATACCCACTTCCATTTATTCGTCTTTCCTGCCCTTTCCTGTATATATGGTTAACCGGCAGGCCCGCACGTTAGTCCGATCAAGAAGAATCATTCCATTTTTGAGCTAGCCACCTCTGTTTCAGGTTGTAAATAAGTTACAGTATCCGCTATCAAATAGGATTAGCTGGATTAACTTACCAATAAATGATTACCTGATCAATACTAATTACGACTAAAGCCACAGGGTATTAAGCCCTTTCTTTTCAATTAACTAGTTTTTCTTTTTCAACTTAACGAACAAAGAATATGGTACCGCAACGAAGAAACGGGGCGTTCCCTAACGCCAGACTGGCCCTATCGATCAGCACGCTCCTGATTGGCTTACTAATGGCCTGTAGCCAGCGTAGTTTGCCCACTCAATCAAGTCAAACAGACTATCAAGCTGCCATTGACGAGGAAGTTTTTACAGTCGTGGAGGTGCCCCCTGGTTTTCCGGGTGGAAACGCCGGCCTTAGCAGCTACCTGCGGGAGAACTTACGCTATCCTGAAGCCGCCATTAAAGCGAAAGTTCAGGGTAAAGTATTCGTCTCGTTTCTGGTAACTAAAGAAGGCACTATACGGAATGTGGCTATTTTGAAAGGCTTTGGCTATGGCATTAATGAAGAAGCGATACGCTTAATACAGGCTATGCCTAACTGGATACCCGGCAGGCAATCCGGTCACCCCGTCAATGTAAAATACAATCTGGTTGTTCCTTTTGACTACTAACTTACACTTTGTCAATAACTTCTCCGAAGTCAGTATCGATCTCATTGGCGAACTCAAAGAAGGCCCCTTCCAACAACTCCCCCCAGCCGAGAAAGCATATGCTGACGATATTTTAGCGACTCTAATACAAAGCCTCCAGAAAATCAGTCACCATGGCGGGCGGGCTTCGGCTATTGTCAATGGCATGGTAGAACACTCGCGCAGTGGCACTGGGGAGAAACGACCCACCGATCTCAATGCGTTAGCCAACGAATACCTCAAGATTGCTTACCAGGGCATGCGTGCCAAAGACATCAATTTTACCGCTGAGCTGAAAACGGATTTCTGGCCCCAGTTAGGTAAGGTCGACATGATCCCCCAGGAGATTGGACGGGTTTTACTGAACCTGTACAACAACGCCTTTTACGCGGTCAAGGAAAAAAAAGAAAACACTCCCCACTGACTATCAGCCAACCGTAACCGTTACGACCACCTTTGTCGATGGATATGTTCAGATTCAGGTAAGCGACAACGGAACGGGCATTCCTGCCCACGTACAGGAAAAGATTTTTCAGCCATTTTTTACCACTAAACCTACCGGAGAAGGAACCGGCTTAGGCCTGTCGCTCTCTTATGATATAGTTACCAAAACTCACATGGGAAGTTTATCGGTAACGAGTGAGGAAGGAGAAGGAACAACTTTTATGCTTCAATTTCCCCTGGAAAGTTTATCTGCCTAGGCTAACAGTCCAGCTAAACCGGTTGCGCAACTGGCTCTACACGATTCACAATAGCCCAGCCACCGCCAATACATAAAGCATCTTCCACCAATGCCACCACGGGGTCGGCAACTCCCTGGCTATGCGTCAGCCATTGCCGAAGCCGAAAGAACGCGAGTGTACCCGCTATGGCTCCCACTGCTCCGGCCGCTGCTCCGAGCGGGATCTCGCCCTCTTCAACCTGACTTAAAAAAGCCCCGCAAACAGCCGCCGAAACCATACGTCCACCAAATTGAAATGGAATAGTGCGGTTCGGTACGCCGGGAAACTTGTCGGTGACTACCTCAGCCGCAGCCACCCCCTCCAGCGCTGTAACCACAGCCGGTTGAGTCAGGGAATGAAGTAGTGTTTTGGGTTGTTTTGTCGGTGCAGTACCGGCCAGTCGGCGGCTCAAAAGAGCAGGACCAACCATAGCCCGCATGCCAATTACTACGCCAAGGCCGAAGGCTTTAAAGTATGTTTGCGTCATAATGCGATTACTCAGTTGCGGAGGTATAACCTTAAATGATGCCTGTCGGCATGGCAGATTTTAGTTAGTTAGCGAACGGCCTTGGGTTGTTGACCTTCTACGCACGTCGATTAATTGCAGAAGCTACTGTAATAGGTGGCTTTTGCTGTTTCTATAGATAGCTATTTCCGGATCACTTGCCGCTAGAAACAAAAAAACCGCAATCTGTTGATTGCGGTTTTTTATGTGCCGAAGGCGAGACTCGAACTCGCATGTCCGTAAAGACACACGCCCCTGAAACGTGCGTGTCTACCAATTTCACCACTTCGGCAGGTACGCTTTCCCCGTGTTGGGAGTGCAAAGATAAGGCGTATAAACCCGATTGCACAAGGGTTTTGTATAAAATTTTTTCTTCCCTATCGTATAAACGTCATTCGCTCACCCGGCTGGTCAGTCACGAAACGGCCGTTTTCATACACGAGCCTGCCCGAAACAATCGTATGGGTTACGCTTGCTCCGAAGGTATGACCCTCCAACGGCGACCATCCGCACTGATACAGAATGTTTTCCTTCGAAACCGTCATTGGCCGGGCTGGATCAACCAGAACCAGATCGGCCCAGTAGCCTTCGCGAACATAGCCGCGCCGGTCGATCTCAAAACAATCGGCGGGGGCGTGACACATTTTGCGGACTAGGGTTTCGATAGAGAGTTTGCCCTGCTTCACAAAATCGAGCATGAGCAGTAGTGGGTGCTGTACCAGCGGCAAACCCGCCGGGGCCTGCCAGTAATGCTGTTGCTTTTCGGCCCAGGTGTGGGGCGCATGATCGGTTGCGATGATATCGAGCCGATCGTCGAGAAGCCCGGCCAATAATGCCTCTTTGTGGTACGGAGCTTTTATGGCGGGATTGCACTTGATCTGGTTACCCAGCGTAGCATAGTCCTCACTGTCGAACCAGAGGTGATGCACACACACTTCGGACGTTATCCGTTTTTCGGTGAGGGGTATGTCGTTTCTAAACAGCGCCAGTTCGTCGGCGGTTGAGATATGCAGAATGTGCAGGCGGGTGTTGTGTCGCTTTGCCAGTTCAACGGCCATAGAAGACGACCGCAGGCAGGCCTCTTCGTTGCGAATCAGCGGATGAAGGCCAGCCGTTGCGTGCTCTCCGTATTCGGCTTTATAATGCTCCGTGTTTGCCCGAACCGTGGCTTCGTCCTCACAGTGAGTGGCAATGAGCATGGGACTTTCTTTAAACAGGCGATCCAGCACCTGTTCATTAT
Organism: Spirosoma fluviale; assembly: GCF_900230225.1. Classification (GTDB taxonomy): domain Bacteria; phylum Bacteroidota; class Bacteroidia; order Cytophagales; family Spirosomataceae; genus Spirosoma; species Spirosoma fluviale. The sequence continues at coordinate 183,065 of NZ_OCNH01000006.1, read as the reverse complement.
CAACGAGCATATTCCCCGTCGATGAACCCATAAACACCTTGATACCACACACATCGGCGGTGTTGGTTCGCAGCACTTCGTCGAGGTTGTCGTTCGAAGCGCCCATGAAAAACGAGTAGTTGGCCAGTGAAGTATTGGCCGCAATGGCGTATTTCTGAGCGAGAAGTTCCTGCGTCAGGGCGTTGGGAACGGTATTGGGCATTTCCATAAAACTGGTAACGCCCCCCGCCACAGCCGCCCGCGCTTCTGAGCCAATCGTGGCTTTATGCGTCAGACCGGGTTCCCGGAAATGCACCTGATCGTCGATGACACCGGGCAATAGGTAGTTGCCGTTAGCATCAATGACTTTATCGGCATGGGCGTTTGAGAGGCCTGAACCCAGTTTAGCGATGAACCCATCTTCAATTAAAACATCTGTTTCAGTAATACTGCCTTCATTCACCAGTCTGGCATTTCGTATCAATAATTGACTCATATCAGAAAATTCCGTTCAATAGTGAAGTCTAATTTGCCTGCTATACCCACAGTACAACTCAGCACCTTCTTCGCGTTTACCTCGCCCAGTTGGTGTATTCCTCTGCAAACTTAGCGACAAAGTAAATTTATTCGTAGAGTTAGTATGCTAAACGTCGGGAACGTTTATCGTCAAACGCCCTCTGTTGAATCGGCCTGGTGGTCGATCTGACAGAGGGCGTTTGACAATTAGATGCCAGATGTGCTACCTTCTTTGGCACTTACGAACCTAGTTCAGCCGTTCGAGAGAGAAAGCTGGCGATGATTAATTTTACAATGACAGCTTTTGGTAGTTAGCGAGCTAATACCTTATTTACAACCTTAGCTAATGATACACTCCCTTATGGCAGTTACTTACTTGTCTTTTTAGGCTTAATTATTTTTTGACAAATACCGGGCTGCCTCTTTGGCAAAGTACGTCAAAATAACGTTAGCCCCTGCCCGTTTGATGGACATTAGCGACTCCATCATAGCACGTTCGCCGTCGAGCCAGCCATTTTGCGCGGCTGCCTTGATCATGGCATACTCACCGCTCACATTGTAAGCCGCAATGGGCAGATGGAAATTATCATTCAACAATTTAATAATGTCCAAATACGCCAAAGCCGGTTTTACCATCAGGAAATCGGCTCCTTCTTCAAAGTCGAGCTGGGCTTCAATGAGGGCTTCCCGGCTGTTGGCCGGGTTCATCTGGTAGGTCTTCTTATCGCCAAACTTGGGAGCGGAGTCCAGCGCGTCGCGAAATGGCCCGTAAAAGGCGCTGGCGTACTTAGCCGCATACGACATGATGGCAACGTCGTGGAAGCTACCTTCGTCCAGCACCTGACGCAGATAACCAACCCGGCCATCCATCATATCCGACGGACCGATAATGTTGGCACCCGCCTGCGCCTGCGCCAGAGCCATTTTACCCAATACCTCAAGCGTTGGATCGTTCAGGATTTTGCCGTTTTCCACAATACCATCGTGCCCGTCTGAGCTGTAAGGGTCCATGGCTACGTCGGTCATAATGACCACTTCCGGAAAGCGCTCTTTAATAGCCCGGATGGCGGTCGGATACAGGCCGTCGGGGTTGTAGCTTTCCGTGGCGTATTTGTCCTTTCTGGATTCGGGAAGGTTGGGAAACAGGTCGAACGTTTTAACCCCAAGATCTACACACTCCTGGATTTCGTTGAGCAGTAAATCCAGCGAGTACCGATAAATGCCCGGCATGGACGATACCTCCGAACGCAGATTCTGACCTTCCATAATGAAGACCGGCAAGATAAAATCAGTGACCGATAGGCGCGTCTCCTGCACCATGTCGCGAATAACGGCCGATTGGCGGTTCCGACGCGGACGACGTATTAAATTCATTTTACACGATTAATTTAAATCCTTCGCCGTGCACATTCACAAGCTGAACTGCGGGATCTTCCCGAAGGTACTTGCGCAGTTTTGTCACGTACACATCCATGCTTCGGGCGTTGAAATACGAATCGTCCCCCCAAACCATTTTCAAGGCAAAACTACGACTGACCGGTTGATTCAGGTTTTGTGCCAGCAGTTTTAATAACTCCGATTCCTTACTGGTTAGTTTCTGCGGAACCAATTCCTGATCATTAAGTGAGGCTTCGTCTATAGTGCGGGAAAGCAGCTGATGGGGATAATCGAACGAAAACGAGCCGATCCGGTAAGTAGTGGGTTCGGCCGATTCGGTGGTGCGCTGGTACCGGCGCAGAATGGCCTGAATCCGGAGCAGCAGTTCCTCCATGCTGAACGGTTTGGTCATGTAATCATCGGCCCCGGCCTTAAATCCCTGAATGGTGTCCTCCTGCATGGATTTTGCCGTCAGAAAAATGATGGGCACGTCGCGGTGATCCATACGTACCTCCTTCGCCAGCGTAAATCCGTCCTTCTTGGGCATCATCACGTCGAAAATACAGAGGTCGTACTTACCCGCCATGAATAACTGCAGACCCTGATTCCCGTCGGTAGCCCGGTCGGTTGGGTAGCCTTTCATGGTCAGGTATTCCTGCACTAACTGACCCAGGTTGGGGTCGTCTTCAACAAGCAAAATTGTTGGCATAGTTTCAGTATTTGGTGTAGTAGGTGAAATGAGTGAAGTATACCCGCGAGTTTGTTTCACTACTCCACTTAGTTTCTTACTTGACTACAAACTCTTGTTTGTACGGTATAATGACTTCGAATGAACTGCCTTTGCCGGGTTGGCTGTCAACCATGATTTGGCCGTGGTGTTCATCGACCATCTTTTTTACATAGCTGAGCCCCAGACCAAATCCCTTTACATCGTGTCGGTTGCCGGTGGGTACCCGGTAAAATTTTTCAAAAATCCGGCTGGTCTGCTCTTTGGTCATACCCATGCCCTGATCTGAGACTGTAATGCTTACCCCCGGAAGTGTGGTGGCTGCGCCGGGCACCGCCGATGCATCGGGCAGACTCCGTGTGCTGATGGTAATGTGCGGACTTTCGGGCGAGTATTTCAGGGCATTATCGAGAAGATTATAGATGATGTTGGTCAGGTGCAGTTCATCCGCTTCCACCACTTCGCGGTCGGCTTCGAAATGAAGGTCGACTTCGCCCCCCCGCTGCTCGATTTGCAGTCCCAGATTGTTCAGGACTTTTTCGATGACGTCATGCACGTTTACGGGTGATAGGTTGAGTTTAATCTCGCCCCGATCCAGCAATGCCATTTGCAGCACTTTCTCAACGTGCGAGCCCAACCGCCGGGTCTCGTCCCGGATAATGCCCATATACCGCGATAGACGCCCCGCCAGTTCATCACTCAACGGGCCGGGCGTTGGCTCTTTGGGCCAGGTGGCCTTTCCCGCGTTCATCTGCTCCTGCGCCATCTCAACGGCCAGTGAGATCGTTGAAATGGGCGTTTTGAACTCGTGGGTCATATTATTGATGAAGTCATTCTTGATATCGGCCAGCTTCTTTTGCTGAACAATTGTACTGATCGCAATGTAAAAACAGGCCAGAATGACCAGAATCAGCACGACCGATGCCCCAAACGTAAATCCCAGCCGACTCAGGATGAACTGTTGCTGGGTAGGGAAATAGACATACACGTAATTTCCTCTTTCCATTAGGTTAATTGGAAAAAGAGCCGCTTTGTAGCCATTTTTATCAAACTGCTGTGCATCAATACCCAGAGACGTAAACAGGAATTGAGGGTGCTGGCGAGTTCGCACTGCGTAAGCAAACGGAATATCGATGCCCCGTTCGGACAGAGACTGCCGTAGTAGCGTATCGAGTGCCAGCCGATTGATGCGTTCTTCAATTGGGCGGTCAGACATCAGAAGACCTTTCAGAACGTCTTTGATCCTGTGCGATTGCTCCTCAGCCCGGTTCTGACTTACACTGGCCGGTCGGGTTGGCAAACCAGGTTTTAACGTGGCAACGCCATCTGGCGACTGTTTTTTTCGCTCTTGTGCGGCCCGGCGAAGCCGATTTTTAGCCACCCGCCCAGACGAATCCTGCCCGGTCTGGTGGCCCATCTGATTATTAATGCGGGTCAATTCACTATTCAGTACGTTTTCGACCCAGTGGTCAAATTGTTGTTGCTGGGCCAGCTGCGCCTGCCAGTCGCCAACGGCCATTAATTCATCCTGCTGACGAAAAAACTCTTCAACGACCGCCATCTGTTCGGCCGAGAGCGGCCGAACGATTGGATGCAGCACATCCGATTGAACCACCATAGTACCGGCGGCCGTCATACCCGGTGGCAAACCGTACCGGGCCGCCAACTGGTCTGTTGATGCTTGCCGGGTACGTTTGGGTTTGGTGAGCGGTGTGGCTTCCGAATGTACGGCTACGTGTTCGCCTGATGACTTTGGTGCCGCCCGGCCTTCTTTTTTGGCGATAGCCATCAGGCGGTCCTGCTGTTCGCGGGCCCGAACGCGCTGATTGGTCTGGTAATAAACCTCCTGCCGCTCCAATGCCCGAACAACTTCCTGCAGGGCATCCGTCACTTTATAGGCAAATTGTTCTTTCTGCAACTGTAAGGCGCTGCTAATCCAGTACAATTGCAGCCCTACCAGCCCCAAAAGGCCGATAGCCATCAGTGCCACAATCCAGCGTATGCGTTGTTTCGACATTTTTTTACTCGCTCATGCAACCTTTAACCAACTTTATCATCTATAGGAAAGCGGGCTTAGGGGTTAGTAAAAGTACGAACCAGCCCCGCTACACATTGGCTCGTTAACAAACTTTAACAAGCCCAGTATCAATCCGTTTAATACCCTATGGTTCTTTCGTTTGCAACTCGTATATACCATGAAAAAAACAGTTTTTGCCGGATACCAGTTCGCGTCGGCCCTGTTGCTGGCCGTTGTGTTCAATGGAGCTGCTCTTGCTCAGAAGCCGACCAGCCCCTCAAAAAAACCAGATAAAGGGGAAGTAAACGTGCGCATTATTGAGCGCAATGGCGGTGAGGTGCGAGAAATTGAACGTACTTACCGGACGGATGGAATGACTGACCCGGATCGGGATAAGCTGGTGATGAAACTGGTCGATTCCCTGAAAGCTACCCGCAAAGACGGCAGTAAACGCCAGATGACCATTATTATCGAAGATGGTGCTGGAGATCGGGTGGTGACGCGGGAGCGGGTTACGCCTAACAAACGACGAGAACCAGCCGATGCATACGCCCAGCGGAACAGACTGCCCCGGAACGATCAGGATTTCTGGAACAACCAGACCTGGCGGTACGAATTCCGGCGCGGAACGGATTCACTGGCCGATCAACTTAACCGACTAAAACTAACGATCCCCCGCGATTTCGATCGACAACTGGTTCGCCCGTTTGAAGACTGGGCCCGGAATGTTGGTGGTAAGCCGTCCACCATTCGTGGGCTGGATGTATTCCCGAACAATCCGGATCGTGATCAACTGAATGTCCGATTTACAGCACCTGCCAAGGGCGATGTAAGTATTGTTGTGACTAACCCGAAAGGCAAAGAAGTAGCGCGTCGGGATATAAAAGACTTCTCCGGAGAATTTGTCGGGCAGATCGATCTGGGCAAAAAGGCACAGGGTGCTTATTTCATTACCGTTACTCAGAATGAAGACGGCGCGGTAAAGCGGGTTATTGTGGAGTAGGTGGAGTAGTAGAGTGGGTGGAGTTAGTGAAGTGAGTGGAGTAGGTGCAGTAAGTACTGATACCTGTATTGGTTAGCCTCCACTTACTCAACCTACTTACTTCACTCACTTAACCCACTTCGCCTATTACACTAACTTAACCAACTCCACCAAACCCAAAAATATTTTTAAAATTTTAGTACTATGTATTGCAAGATACCAAACTAAACCTATATCTTTGTATTGTTCTTAGAAACCAAAGGTCATGAAAACTCTTCTCGTCATCGGCATTTTACTCGTGGGCATCAGCGGACAGTCGTTTGGCATGGGGCATCCACACAATATGTTTGCCGCCCGGAAACAGATGCGGGCGAAATCATCCGCTTCGGTAGGCAGGCATAAAGAAACCGCTTCGGCCTGCTGGCAACAGACCGTTCAAACAACGAAATTAATCATCAGCGAACGCCTGATAGCTGCGCTCACGCATGTGCGGCCAGCACGTCCTTATTGATTTTCATTTAGTCCTGTGGGTGTGCAACTTCAGGTGGTAAAATCTGCCATGCATGTTTCCCATTTTCAGGTAGTTGCTTAGTCGATTTCATGTAGGCTATCTGCTTTTTTCTTATTTCGATCAGTTGTCAGCCAGGCATCAACTGTCCTTTGCCCATTACTGGGCTTTTTTTATTTCTTCTCTTATCAACTCATTGTTGTCCTTCCTGTAAGCCAGCCGGTAAGCTAGTTACAGTTTCTCGTTCAGCCAATTTTTACAGGCTTCTCTCCAGACAAATTTATCCAGTAAGCTAACGCCACTTTTGTACTTATTTTTTTTGAACACGTACCCTTAACCAACTGATTTACTGGACTAAATATAATCCTGCTTATACATTTAATATTGTATTAATCTAGTACAATAAACTATTGTCCTATAATATTTCGTTAAAAAATTAGACAATTCAACGATTATCTATGGTTTACGGTAGTCATTGGCTATTTTTATGGTTTGGCCTGTAACTGCCGCCAGCTGACCGTCATTATTTACTTACTGAGTGCCCATGCGGAACATTGTTTTAAGACCAATTTTACTCGTCGGCCTCCTGCTCGTCAGTTTGCTTACTGCTCTCGGTTTCACAAAGCCAGGGCGTAACATATGGGCGAGAATTGCCTCAAAGAAAACGCACCGATTGGTGGCCAAACGGCCTGTAGCCGTTGTGCCAAAAGCTGTTATTGCCTCATATAAATTCGGGCCGGATGCCCGTCCGGTTGAGGTATTCACCATGTCTGATAGCGGCCAGCATTGGGTGGATAGTGTCTTCAATACGCTTACTGCCGAACAGAAAATTGGTCAGTTCTTCATGGTGGCAACCTTCTCAAATCGTCACGAAAATCATTACCAATACATTGAACACCTTATTCAAACAAACCACATTGGTGGCTTGATCTTCTTCCAGGGTGGACCTTACCGGCAGGCTATTCTAACAAACCGATACCAGGCAGCATCTAAGGTACCGTTACTCGTTGGCATTGATGGCGAATGGGGACTGGGTATGCGGCTGGATAGCACCATGAATTTCCCCAAACAAATGTCGCTGGGGGCTATTCGGAATAATGAACTGATTTACCGGATGGGTGCCGAAATTGGTCGGCAGTGTCAGCGGCTGGGTATTCATATCAACTTCGCCCCGGTATCCGACATCAACAGCAACCCGGCCAATCCGGTTATCGGTGTTCGCTCCTTTGGGGAGTCCAAGGAAAATGTGGCTCTGAAAGCCTCAGCTTATATGCGGGGATTGCAGCAGACGCACGTCATCGCCACCGCTAAGCACTTTCCGGGCCACGGCGATACCAACGCCGATTCGCACCACACGCTACCAACCGTTAGCCGGTCGTCGGAGCAGATGCGGGACATTGATCTGTATCCATTTCGCAAGCTTATTGCCGACAGTTTGATGGGCGTTGTAACGGGCCACCTGCACGTGCCGGTGATGGACAATACCCCCGCACTGGCGGCAACACTATCCGAAAAAATCGTTACCGAACTGCTCAAGAAAGAACTGGGCTTTCGGGGACTGGTGTTTACCGATGCACTGAACATGGGCGGCATTAGCCGGTCGCCGAAGGCGATTGATGTCAATCTGCGTGCTCTGATGGCAGGAAACGACATTTTACTTTATCCCGAAAACGTCCGGGAGGCAACGCTAAACATCCTCAACGCTGTTCAGCAGGGAATCATCAGCCAGGAGTTCATCAACGAAAAGGTCAAGAAGATTCTTCGCGCCAAGTATTGGGTCGGTCTTCATCATTACAAACCTATTAATCTGGCGGGTCTGTCAGGAGAACTTAACTCGCCCGAAGCGCAACTGTTAAAGCAGGAACTCTGCGAGCAGTCGGTAACGGTTATCGACAACAAGAAAGACTTACTGCCATTAAAGCAGTTGGATACACTGAAACTGGCGTCCGTAGCGATTGGGGCCGAGCCGGGAAATGTGTTTCAGAAAACGCTGAATCAATATGCGCCTTTCCAGACGCTGGCTTATCCCGAAAAACCCGTTTCGGAAGCAGATCTCTCCCATATTGTTGCTCAACTGAGCGAAGCCAACACGGTTGTGGTTAGTTTTCATCGGATGAGTGAATCCGGGCTTCGGAAATACGGAATCACGAAACCGTCTCTCGACTTAATTACCCGGCTGAAGCAGCAAGGGAAGAACGTCATCGTAACAGCCTTTGGGTCGCCCTACAGCTTACCTCAGTTTTCTGCAGCAGACGCCCTGGTTTGTGCTTATCAGGAACTGGAAGACATGGAGCGGGTGGTTCCGCAGGTTTTGTTTGGGGGACTGGGCGCGAAGGGAATGCTGCCCGTTTCGATTGGTGATCTGAAAGTGGGTCTTGGCCATACACTCAACCCGGAAGGACGACTATCGACGGGTTCGCCGGAGAGCGTTGGCATGAAAACAACGGTTCTGAACCAGATTGACGCCATTGCGCAGGGGGCAGTTAAAAACCACGTTGTGCCCGGCTGTGAGATTCTGGTGGCCCGGAAGGGAAAAGTTGTATACAGCAAAAACTTCGGTGCCTTGACCTACGCGGCCGGTGCCGAGAAAGTGACCGACGAAACCCTGTATGACCTGGCCTCGCTGACGAAAGTGCTGGCTACGTTACAATCGGTCATGGTGTTGTATGACCGCAAACAAATTGACCTGACACAGAAAGCATCCCTTTATCTGCCGGAGTTGCGCAATACAAACAAGCAGAATATTACACTTCAGGATCTTCTCTGGCACCAGTCTGGCATGGTTTCTTTCTACCCAACTACCTGGGACCGCACCCGTTTACCCGGCGGGGGCCTGAAAGCGGAATATTACGGAGCCGTTCGCGATAGTTTGCACACGCTTCAAATTGCGCCAACCCTTTGGGGTGTACCCGCATTGAAAGATTCTGTCTGGAAATGGGTGGTTCAATCGCCCATGTCGCGCAAGACGGACGAATCGGGAAAACCGGCGTTTGTGTACAGCGATCTGAATTTCCTGACGCTACAGAAAATCGTTGAACGGGTTAGCAAGCAGCCACTGGATAAGTTCGTTACCGAGAATGTGTATAAACCCCTGGGGCTCCACCAACTCGGTTTTACGCCTTTGCAGCGGCTACCCAACCCGCAGTGTGCGCCCACCGAACAGGACACCTATTACCGAAACCAGCTTCTGGTAGGTACCGTACACGACCAGATGGCGGCTGTACAAGGCGGGGTTTCCGGTCATGCCGGGCTGTTTGGCAATGCCCGTGACATTGCCACGCTGCTACAAATGAACTTACAAAAAGGCGTATATGGCAACGAGCGTATTTTCCAGCCAATGACGGTACCTTACTTTACCCAGACCCTGAGCAATCGTAGTCACCGCTCCCTCGGCTGGGACAAACCAAATCCTGAAAGTGCCAGCAGTGTGTATATGGCGCAACAGGTTTCAGCCCGATCGTTCGGCCATACGGGTTTCACAGGCAACGTTGTTTGGGTTGACCCCGATCAGGAGTTGATATTCATTTTTCTCTCGAACCGTATTTACCCAACTGCGGGCAACAATTCCATTAACACGACAAAGCTTCGTCGACGCATCCACGAAGTTATCTATAGTGCCATTCAATAATAGATTTTAGCATTCATTTCAAAATTACTTCGTACAACAAATGCCTAATCCAGGCTGATAAACCACTCTTATTTGGGAGTGGTTTTTTATTTGTATACGTCCTGAATATGCTTATTTACTGATTATAGATCATTTTGCCTTTACCAAAATGCCTAATTTGTATACGGCAACTTTCTGTATTTATACGAATAGTAGGAGCAACCGCCATAGGCTCGCGATTTACCAGAATCGTTAAGTAGTCCATAAATGCATTAACTTTAGGGGTCTAAATGATTCACTTTTCTGTTTATGAAGGGACGTATATTCTACTCCTGTTTACTTGCCTGGTTGTGTATTGCCGGGTTAACTAACAAAAGTCTGGCACAGACGATAACCGGTGTCACCTTTTCTCCATCAACTGTTTGTCCAGGTAGTGCGGTTACAGTTACGTACGTAGTAAGTGGCTCGTTTACTGCTGGCAACACATTTGCGATCTCTTTATCCGACCCTTCGGGTACTACGTTCCCTACTAACTTCGGATCTTTTGCAGGCAGAGGGACAGGGGCTACTCAGGTTACGTTGCCTGTAACACTGGCCAAAGGAACAAACTATGTTTTTCGCGTTACTCCCTCAAGTTCGCAGACCAGCGTGTCGACTAGTGCGACGAAGCTAACGGTTAGTAAGCCGGATGTTCCGGTGGCTACCTCCCCACAAATGTTGTGTAGCGGTGATCCGGTGAAACCCTTAACCGCTACCCTTAGTGATGGTGGCACTCAACTAAACTGGTATAATTCTTCTTCAGGGGGTAGTAGGCTGGCAAGCACACCCCAGCCTTCGACCAGCGGGACTTACTATGTTAGTCAAACCAACGCGTTTGGCTGTGAAAGTGATCGTACATTGGTTGAGTTTAAAGTGATACCACTTCCAGCGGCCCCATCCGTACCAACACCTGGTCCATCCTACTGTCAGGGTGTTACAACAGATCTACTGACGGCTACTCCCACGGGTAGTAATACCCTCCTGTGGTGGGGTACTGCTTCGGCCGACGGCACCTCATCAGCAACGGCACCCCGCCCTGATAATCAGAACAGTAACACCTACTATGTTAGTCAGAGAACTCCGGAAGGCTGCGTCGGTACAAGTCGGGCGTCTATTTCCGTCACCATTGTTAAAACACCACCGGAGCCTATTGTAAAAGGACCAAGTCCCGTTTGCTCAGGTTCACCAATTGGGTCGTTAACGGCAACGGTAACCAATGCCAGCGATTATGAATTACGCTGGTGGGGTACCTCTTCGTCAGGCGGCACATCATCTCCAACGGCTCCGAGCGTAAGCAATACACAGAGTGCAACTTACTATGTAACGCAGGCATCAAAAGTTGGGAACTGCCAAAGCTCTCCCAGAACGCCTATTTCTGTCATCATAAACCCGGTACCGGCTGCACCCACTTTCCAGGACCCCGGTACCTTCTGCCAGAATAGAGCCACTCGTAGTCTGGTAGCCAATGCCGCTAGCGGTGCAACGTTGAACTGGTTCAATGCTAATGGTAGTGCACTGACAGGCGCTCCCTCGCCACCAACCAATGCAGCCGGGCAAGTTACCTATTATGTTAATCAACAATACAGTACCGGCTGTACAAGTACTACGGCAGCCATAACCGTAACGGTGAATAAAGTCCCCGATCGGCCTACGTTTCCAACTCCTAAGGTATATTGCGAAGGTCAGGCGTCCGATCCATTAATAGCGAACGCTGCTGGTACCTTGAATTGGTTTGGCCTGGATTCGACAAGCACGCCCAGCGGGACTGCATCCAGACCGGAAACGGGAGCCTCATTCATTGGCATTAGAAATTATTACGTTGCCCAGACCCAAAATGGCTGCATAAGTAATGTGCAGACAATTCCTGTGCAAGTAAAAGATACGCCGGAACGGCCTGCCACAAAGGATATTAGCTTTTGCCAAAACTACGATGCACTGCCGCTCAGTGCAACGGCTGCCAGTGGGGCTACATTAAACTGGTATGGGGAAAGTTCTTCGGGAGGTACGAGGACAGATAATCCACCGACGGTTCCCAATACAGTTGATAAGACTTATACCTTTTACGTAAGCCAGACGTTGAATGGCTGTGAATCGGGCTTAGGGACTTCTTCAGGCCGGGCTCCCATTACCGTTCGGGTCAAAACGACGCCGGGTGCGCCCGGTGTTAGTCCACTTGGCCTTTGCAATAATGCTCCAACACAACAGCTGACCGCCAGCGGAACAAATATAAAATGGTTTGATGCGTCTGATAGTCCGCTTTCCAAAGCACCGGAGCCACCTACCGGCACCGTTGGCGACCAGGTGTACAAAACTACCCAGACGCTCGATGGCTGTGAAAGCAGAACCAAAGCGATCCTTACGGTAACGATCAAACCCTTACCGGCTGCACCCGGTGTTAAGCCACTCATTTACTGCCAGAAGCAGTTCGACCAACTTGAACAAGATATACCCCCGTTAACGGCGAGTGGCTCGGAACTGAAATGGTCGCTCAGTGATGGGAATCCATTTTCCAACGCGCCCGTCCCTTCTGTTGAGAAAGCCGGTATTCAGGTGTTCTTGGTTACGCAGACAGTAAATGGTTGTACAAGCACAGCAGCGCGGCTGGAGGTATCGGTGTTAACCCCGGCACTTCCTACAGTATTAAAGCCAGTTGTTACATATTGTGTCAATGACCGGGCCGTTCCGCTGGAAGCTAGCACCAACGAAACCGGTGCTCAGTTACGATGGGTTGACCCGGCGGGTAATGTGAGCATTAATGCACCCGTTCCCTCCACATTGAACAAGAATGTACAGGCGGGTGGCGACCCATTTTATGTGTATCAGATAGCCAACTACGGATGCGCCAGTGCCCGGGCAACCATTCGGGTTATTGTCAACACCCCCCCAACACTAGCCCTGTCAGCACCAGTTACGAATGTCAACCTCGGCCAGCGAGCACCTTTACAACTTAAGTTTACGGGTGCCGGTCCCTACAGCTATAGCCTAACCGAAGGCTACTCGGGCCAGACGAAGGGCGATACAACTATTTCCGTGTTACCACGCGGCAATACAACCTATCAGATTGTCAGCGTTAGTAATGGCTGTGGAGTAGGGTTACCGGGTACAACGGCCACGATCACGGTTCGGGTACCAACGGTATCGACCAGCTCGTTTGCCACGACGACTTTGTGTGCAGGTACGTCACTATCGGTTCCTTTTACGACAACCGGCGAGTTTAATCCGGGTAACGCCTTTCGGATTGAAGTGGCCAGCGTAGCCGACACATCAAAAAAGTTTACCTTCCAGAGCACAGCAACCAGTTCACCAGTCACCGGGCCAATCCCGATTACCCTGGCAAGCGGCCAATATTATGTACGGGTAAAAGCCGACAATCCGGAAATTGGTATTATAGGTGCCAATAGCCCTACGCTGCTGACGGTACGTTCTTTGGCAAGCGCTACGCTGACCGGCTCTCAGAATATTTACGAAGGCTCCCCGGCCAATCTGACGATCACCTTCGGGGGCGATGGCCCCTGGGACGCCGTCTATGCCGATAGCCTGCGTACTTACCCAATAACGGCAAGCACCAATCCGTTCGTTGTGGAGGCCCGACCGGCCCGAACAACGGCTTATCGCCTGACAAGCGTAAGCAACAGTTGTGGCAGCGGCCCTGTTTCGGGTACGGCAACGATCTCCGTACTGCCGTTGCTGGGTGTTGATGATAACTCACTCGACCCGCTGGTCAAGGCGTATCCGGTACCAACGGCCACCACCCTGCTCATTGAATTGAACCTTCCATTGACCCGTGAGCCAGCCCGCATAACCCTCACGGATCAACGCGGCCAGCCGGTTCTACAACACACAACGCGTGCTCAACTTAATGAGCTGAACCTGACAGATCAGCCGAGTGGGCAGTACTTCCTTCGTATTCAGGTGGGCGAACGCCAAACCATACGAAAGGTACTGAAGCAGTAAAATTGCTTATTAGTTATTGAGTTAATACGTCATTGTTATGTACCAGACACGAAGGTTTCTAGTGTGTATTAACTCAATAACTAATTTCTACTAACCGATAACCAGCATGCCCGACGACTACTTTATGGAAATGGCCCTGGCACTGGCCGAGGAAGCCGCCGATAACGGCGAAATCCCCGTTGGCGCCATTGTTGTTTGTCGGAACCGAATTATTGCCAAAGCACGCAACCAAACGGAGCAGTTAAAGGATGTAACGGCCCATGCCGAGATCATGGCGATTACATCGGCTACGCAATATTTAGGCAGTAAATATCTGCCAGACTGTACCATGTACGTAACGCTGGAACCCTGTGTCATGTGTGCTGGTGCGTTATTCTGGGCGCAACTCGGTCGGCTCGTTATTGGAGCCGCTGATGCCAGGCGGGGATACAGCCGCATAGAAACCAACCTGTTACACCCAAAAACCCGGGTTGAAACCGGCGTACTTGCCGAAGAAAGTCAGGCTTTGCTCGCTAAGTTTTTTACACGCTTAAGAACATAATTCGAAATAGGGTTGTTACTTCAACCGATTGTTCTTCCATCTAACTGATTAGTAAAATGGCATTTGTATTAGACCCACTTCCTTACCCAAGCGATTCGCTCGAACCGAATATCGACAAGCAAACCATGGAAATTCACCACGGGAAGCACCACAATGCTTACGTGACGAATCTCAATAACGCCATTGCAGGCACCGAAATGGAAAACAAATCCATTGAAGACCTCCTGGCTTCTGTAAGTTCAGCGCCCGTTGCGGTTCGTAATAATGGAGGTGGTCACTACAACCACACCCTGTTCTGGAATACAATCTCCGGTAGCGGTGGCGGTCAGCCAACGGGTACCCTCGCCGAAGCTATCGATCAGAAATTTGGTTCTTTCGATGCCTTCAAAGAAGAGTTTACCAAGGCAGCAACAACGCGCTTTGGTTCGGGCTGGGCGTGGCTGATCGTTACACCTCAAGGTGAACTGGCGATCACATCGTCGCCAAACCAGGATAACCCGCTGATGGACATTGCCGAAGTGAAAGGTTTCCCTATTATCGGTCTTGATGTTTGGGAACATGCCTACTACCTGAAATACCAGAACCGCCGACCCGATTACATTGCCGCTTACTTTAATGTAGTTGACTGGAATGCCGCCGAAAAACGGTACCAGCAGGGCAAACAGGCGTAAAAGATGAATTTGTGTGAGTTATAAATGATGGTTTTTCCGAGTCTTGACTGCAAAAAAACTTGTCATTTATAACTCATAATTCACAAATCATCGCTACTTTTGCACTCTCAAAAATGGTGATTGTAGCTCAGTCGGTTAGAGCGCCGGATTGTGGTTCCGGAGGTCGCGGGTTCGAGCCCCGTCTTTCACCCTACTTAAAAGGCCTTGATTTCGTCAAGGCCTTTTTTGTTTTTCGCTTTCCTGAATACCTACGCGTTCACATGGCGGCATACGATCTTAAACTGTAAGTTTAGAAAAAGTCGTGCGTCGTTTATAGCTGTATAAACGACGCACGACAAATCATTCCACTCTCATTGCTTCTTCTCCGGCATCAATACCAGCCGAATCAAATTCGAACTCAGTCTATACCTCGTTTCTGTAAATCAGCAATAATCCGTTTAATCTGAAAGGCTAGTTCGGGAATCTCATTCTGAACCGTCTCCCATACAATATCATAGTTGATCCCAAAATACTGGTGAATCAGAATATCCCGCATACCAGCAAAAGCGCGCCAGCTAACTTCCGGGTAAGCATATTGGGTTTCTTCATCTACTTTTTTAGCGGCTTCACCTATTATCTCAAGACTTCTGACAATAGCTCGCTTCCGTAGCTCATCGGCTAATAATCGTTCGAGGGAGAGATCAGTGGACACACTAATCAAGAAAATCAGTTTCTTCGGCGGTATGCTCCAGGTATTCAATCAGTGAGCGCGACATATTCCACTTCCTTTGCGATGTACTGTTTCAGTCGTTCACTCAATGACGATGGCGTAACCAACTCTATTTTTCGGTGAAACGAATCTTCAAAGAAGAAAGCTAAGTCCATTAGATTTCTGAACGATGCCTTCCCTACTTCATAATCAACCAGCAAATCAATATCACTATCCACCCGCTGCTCATTCCGGACAAATGAGCCAAATAGGCCAATCCGAGCCACACCAAAGGACTTGATGTGTTCGCGATTACGCTGTATGAATTGTAGGACAGTTTGTTTGTTCAGCTCCATAAGCTCTTGACTACTAGTTGGCAAAGGTCGTTAAATTTCTTATTGCTTCTTCTCCGGCATCAATACCAGCCGAATCAAATTCGAACTCAGGTACTGGTTGGCAGTGGCTTTGGTGCTCTCGACGGTCACTTTGTTCAATTGCTCAGCTTCGTGCAGTACCTCGTCGGGGGCGTCGCCGTTGTAGTACTGGTTTTGCAGATAACCCAGCCAGAACTGGTTGTCCTTCAGCTGAACTTCCGTTTCGCGACGGGTTTCGGCTTTGAACTTGGCAATGTCGGCGGGGAGGGCTCCTTTCTCTTTCAGGCTGTTGATCAACTCCTGCGTTTTGGCAATGAGCTTCTCCACGTTTTCGGGCGCACAGCCGAAGTTGATGCGGAAGGTGTAGCGCGGCACCGGATATTTGGCGTAGGCCGCACTGGCCCCAACGCCATACACGCCACTTTCCTCTTCGCGCAACTTCTCGGTCAGCTTGATTTCCAGCACTTCGGCCAGCGCGTCCAGTTGGGTCGATGTTTCCGGCGACCAGTTTATGTCACCCGTGTATACCAGTTGCACGGCGGCTTTGGGGTCGACGCCCCGGTATACGGTTTTGCTGATCTGGCCTTTGGGTGCCCGGATGCCGAGGTCGTTGAATTTCTCGGATTTACCCGTAGCAGGCAAGCCGCCGAGGTATTTCTCGACCAACGGCTTTAGCTGATCTTCCTTGAAGTTACCGACGAAGTAGAACGTGAAATCACCGGCATTGGCAAAACGCTCCTGATAGATTTTCAGCGCCCGGTCGAGGTCGATGTTGTCCAGATCTTCGGGCTTGAGCGGCTGCCGACGGGGGTTGTTGTTGCCCAGCGTGACGGTGACGGTATCCTGAAAAACGCCCTGCGGAGTCGGGGTATTGATGCGGTTCTGCAACGCACTCCGCTGGTTCGACAGGAAGCCTTTCACCACGTCGGGGTCTTTGCGGGGCTGGGTAAAGTAGCTATATAGCAGTTGCAAGGCCGTTTCCAGGTCTTTCGGGGCCGCGCTGCCGTTGATACCTTCGTTCAGTTCACCCACATACGGGAACACGCTAACCTGCTTGCCCGACAGAAATTTGCCTAACTGAATCTGGTTATATGCACCCGTGCCGCCCATAGCCGCCAGCGTTGACGAGAACCGCGCCGACTGAAAATCCTTCAAATCATAAAGCGACGTGCCACCGGGGCTACTGGCCGAAAACAGAATCTGGTCGTTCTTGAAATTAGTGGGTTTCAGCACCACCCGAACGCCGTTCTTCAACGTCCATTCCGTTACGCCAATGTCCTTGATCTGCTTCTCGTTCACCACGGGCGATGCTGTGGGTTGAGTGGTCAGCAAGGGGCTGTCGAGGGTTTTGTCTTCATAGGCCGTCAGGCCCTTTCCGGCATCGTCGACGTAGCTGATGATCTGTTCGACGGTTGGCAATTTGGCTTTGTCTTTTTCGGGTGCCATGACAATGACCGCCCGGTTGTCGTTGTGGATAAACTGGTCGACCAGCGCGTTGACTTCGGCGAGTTTGATACCATCCTGCTCTTTTTTGAGGAAGTTGTAATAGAAATCAATGCTTGTGTAGGGAGCCTTATCCGTGAAGTTCTGCACGTATTCGTTTACGTAATTGACCGACCGGGTTTTATCGCGCTCGCTATAGGCCTGCTCCACGTTGGTCATGAATTCCTGCTTGGCGCGGGCCAATTCGGTGGGGGTAAAGCCAAATTGTTTGACACGGGCATTCTCGTCGAGCACGGCCCGGATAGCTTTTTCGACGTTGCCTTCTTTCGCCACAGCAATGGACGTAAAGGCATCAAGGTTACCCAGAAAATCGCTGTAGTTGCTGTATCCGCCCAAAAATGGGGGGTTCGCCTGCTGGGTCAACTCCTGAATCCGGTTGCCGAGCATGGTATTGAACAGGCCGCGCTTGATGCTTTCGCGAAGGTCATTCAGCGTTTTTTCCTTGATTTCGGGCCGCTTATAAATCACCTGCACCACCGTGTTCGGCTGTTCAGGATCGGTTACGATGACCACTTTGGTGTCTTTGTGCGCCGGAATGTCGTACTCTGTGCGGGGTTTGGGATTTTTCACCGCCGGAATTCGACCGAACTTCTGTCGGATAATGCCTTCCACCTGCTTCAGATCGAAATCACCAACGGCAATAACAGCCATCAGGTCGGGTCGGTACCAGTCTTTATAGAACTGCCGCAGCACTTCGGGCTTGAAGGTGGTCAGCACCTGTTCGGTACCGATGGGCAGACGTTTGGCGTACTGCGAATTGTTCAGCAGCATCGGAAAATACTGGTCCCGCATCCGCTGACCCGCCCCGCGACCAAGCCGACGTTCTTCCAGAATGACACCACGTTCTTTGTCGACTTCGGTAGGGTCGATGGTGGCGTTGTGTGCCCAGTCTTCCAGAATTTGGAAAGCGTTGGTGAACACGTTGGCCGAATCCGTCGGAACGGGCAGCTGATACACCGTTTCGTCAAAACCCGTATACGCGTTCAGGTCGGCCCCGAACCGGACACCCGCCGATTGCAGGAAGTTGACCAGCTCGTTTTTCGGAAAATTCTTGGTGCCGTTGAACTCCATGTGTTCCATAAAGTGAGCCAGCCCCTGCTGGTTGTCGTTCTCCAGCACCGACCCCGCCCGGATCACCAACCGCAACTCCGCCCGGTTTTTGGGCTCGGCATTCTTGCGAATGTAATAGGTCAGGCCGTTCGGCAACTTACCGACTTTCACGTCGGGGTCGAGAGGAATGGGGCTGTTCAGATTTGGCGTCGTCGTCTGGGTCTTGGCAGACGTTTGAGCCGGTTTTGTTGATGATTTAGCTTTGGGCGTGGATTGTGCCAGCACCAGCGTTGCGCTGAGGAACAGACTCAGGCATAAAGGATAACGTACCATTCGGTCGCTTAAATTGGGTTGTGGTTCTCGGGGCAATAATATGGACAATAACGTTACGAAACGTGGAATCGTTTAGCGTTTCCATACTAACAAAATCCCAACCACAACAGAGGTTATAACCGACAGCCAGCAGAGGACAATCACCCAACGTACGGGAATTTCCCACATGGGAGCATGAAGCAGTTGTGTCTCTTCATCGACCTCCATAACCCCGTAGGCATTGCGGGAGCAGAAGTCGTCCCAGTCGGTATAATCAACGAAACTAGCGAGGGTATCCAGCGACGGTTTGGGCGGCACCGCCGATGACTCCCAAAATGCCTGTAACTCCCGAGCATCGACCTGTCGTTGGGTATGACGGGAAACGAGTTCGCTCAGATACACGTAATCGTGTACCCGCCAGTGGGACGATTGCTCCCATCGGAGTATGTGCTCTATCTGCTGCTTAAGGTCGTTGGCATGATGCGTACTCATACCCTAATACTACTAATTTCCCCCAGAAAAGCCTAACCCATTAACCCCGACGGGGTTGACTGTCGATAACCGGGGGCACAGCCCTCGGATGGTGTGCACACCTCTCATGCCCCTTCAGACAGAAGACACCCACCACGCTAACTAACCCCGAAGGGGTTGACTATGGATAACCGGGGGCGCAGCCCTCGGCAGACAGCACCGCCATACGACACACCGCAATACCTACTCTAGTCCACCGCCTGCCCCCGGAGCACACCTGCCATCTGCCCCGGACGCAGTCCGGGGTCATCCATAGTCAACCCCGTCGGGGTTGGAGCAGCGATTACCTACTGGCTTTGCCCCGGACGCAGTCCGGGGTTATCTACAGTCAACCCCGTCGGGGTTGTTACGGCACCGCTATTAGTTGCACGGGTGTCATCTCCTGCTTCGGGGCGTCGCAGGTGGAGCAAGTGTAGTTAGTGGGTAGCTGGCTGAATGGCGTACCCGCCGGGATGTTGCGCCGGGCATCGCCATGCCGGGCATCACCATACTGCTCATCATAGACAGTGAAGCAATGTGGACACTGGTGTACGGTAGCCTCGACACCTGGCGAAGGCTCCGGCTTTTCGGTTTCAACCCATGCCGTTTCGGCCCGATCCTGCGACCGGCTAGCGTTGAATTTTCGGCACAACCGATTGAGTTGATTCGGAACATGCATGCGAAACAGCCCTTTCTCAAAAACATGGTACGTCCGGCTATTAGGGTTGAAGTTTTCCGTATAATACAAATCATATACGCTGAACAACGACAGTTGCCCAAGTTGGAGCAGTGGCCGCTTCCGGATCAGCACGGAGCCAAACACTTCCGATTTAGCGCGGGTCTGCACCCCGAAACAAAGCCCAAACGTGCGCGTGTCGTTCTTCTCAAAATTCCGAATGACGTAATGCTTCAGCTCGGTGCCTTCGTCGGTATGATCTTCCGTTTGCCAGGCCAGTTCATTGGCGGCATGGCGCACGTTTATGTTATGCTTGCCCAACACCTGCGACCAGGCCGCCCGGTCTTTCGCTTCGATCCCTTTAATAATGAGCGATTTCCAGGGTGTAGCGCAGATTTCGCCGACGCGGGTCTTCAAACACAAGGCGCACACATCGAGTAAAAAAGCAATGGTAAACTGCTCATCCCGGCGGTAGAGCCCCAGCCACGACCGCTCGCCGTAGCGGTTAAAACCTTCGTAATACGGCAACGAAAACTCGGGCAGTTCTACTTCGTGGGTGGCCGGTTGCGTAATAAAGTGCTGATTGGCCGTAACGGCTTTATACAACGCGTCTTCCCCCTGAAAATCCTGCGCCAGCAAAGTCTCTTCAACAGCTTTGGCTACCCGGCCAATGTCGTTGGTGTAGATTAACTCGGGCCAGCGGAACAGGTTGTTGCTCTGTTTCGGGCGGACGTACAAGTACCAGAAATGCGGTTCGGGGGAGGCAATAAAATTGAGATTTCCCGTAAAGAACGGCGTAAAACTCTGGTTGGAATCCGACAGGTTGATTTTCAGCCGGGGCTGGTAATCGAACTGGTCCAGCACCGTATGGTACTCGCTTTCCCGCAGCCACGCCCCCGTCCGAAACACATCTTCGCCACAATACGAGCTGATGATATTCGGGTACTGCTCCGTGTTCAGCTCGTACGAAATCTGATGTTGTTTCAAGTCTTTTTCCAGAAACCGCATGTCTTCGTAATGCACCGTCATGAGCAACTGCTGACGGGCACCAAAACGGACCTTCCGAACCTTCGCTTCGTAGGCCAGCCGCAACACCGTTTGCAGCGCTCCCGGCGAAACAATCCCGGCGGGCATGTTGACTTTTAAGGTATAGTAATCGCGCATTTTTTGAATGAAAACTGAATAATGTTTAATGAATAATGAAAGCTCAGCCTTGCGTTTTCTACGTTATACATTTTCCATTATTCATTAACCAGAATGGCTTCCTTCATCTTCTCCAGAATACTCCGTACCTCCGGTCTGCACGAGCCGCAGCCCGTTCCGGCGCCTGTCTTCTGGCACAGTTGCTGAAAATCGGTGCAACCGGCCTGGATGGCTCGCTCCAGATTCCCCTGCCCGACGGTGTTGCAGGAACATACCAGCTTGCCTTCCACCGGGTCAACCTGTTTGCTGGCCCGCAGGAGCTGGAGTCGCTTTTCGGAGAGTTCGGTGCCGTTGGCGATCAGTTCGCGAAACTCGGCAAACTCGTTCTTGTCGCCAACGAGAATCGCCCCGACCAGCTTGTCGCCCTGAACGATGCACTTCTTATAGTACCGCTTCGATTTGTCGATGAAGACGATCTCTTCGAACTCCGGCCCGGCGTTGGGCGGCACTTCCGTCAGGCCCATACTGCACAAGTGAAGCCCTTCCATTTTCAGAATGCTGATGGACAGACTGCCTTTGTAGGGCTGCGACACATCGCCCGCGATGAAGCGGGCGGCTGCTTCGGCCTGTTGCTCGGCGGCCAGGGTGATGCCCCACATCTGACCGTTCCACTGCGCCACTTCACCGGCCGCAAAAATGTCGGGGTCGGAGGTTTGCAGGTAATCGTTTACAACCACGCCCCGGTTGCAGGTCAGTCCGGCTTCGCGAGCGAGTTCGATATTAGGTACGGTGCCAATAGCCATAACGACCACCTGACAGGTAAGTTTCTTTCCCGATTTCAATTGAATGCCTTCCACTTTATCGGTGCCGATGAACGTCTGCACTTCTTCGTTGAAGTAGACATCGATGCCCCGGTCGAGAAGTTCGAGGTAAAGCAATTCGCTGGCCAGCGGGTCGAGCTGGCGTTCCATGAACCGACCCACTCGCTGAATGACCGTCACCCGAACGTTGATCTGCCGTAACGATGCCGCCAGTTCCAGACCGAGTAAGCCACCACCCACAATGACCGTGTGAGGCTCCGAGCCATCGGCTGGACGGTTGAGGAACGGCATCAGCGAATCGGCGTCGAGCCGCGACCGCATGTTGAAAATCCCCGGCAAACGGGGAATCCCTTTCGGCATAAACGCATTGCTGCCCGTGCCGAGCAGGAGTTTATCATACGTATGTTCAACGCCATTGGTATCGACCACCACTTTCGCTTTCCGGTCGATATGGGCAATGCCAACGCCTTTGTGGACAATAATGCGGGCTTCGGCAAACTGGTCTTCCCGAAGCTTGACCAACTGCTCCCACGACTGCGCCCCACTGATGTAGTCGGGCAGCAGCACGCGATTGTAGAACGGGTAAATCTCTTTCGAGAAAATATGCAGTTCATCGTTGACGGGTGTTTCCGGGCTTTCGACCCGCCCCGATTTCAGGGCACGGTAGGCGTTGATAAACCCTAGCCCAGCCGAACCGGCACCGATAATGACAATTTTCTCGACCGGCTTGCTGAACGGCACCACCTCCACCGCTGTGAACTTGAAGTCCGGCTCTTTGGAGCGCGGGTCGACAAGTGCGTTGGTCAGGTTGTTGGCGCGGTTCAGGTTGCTCTCGCCCGGCTTACCGGCCAGCACCTTTCCCCAGTGCATCGGCAAAAAGCACAGTCCCGGCCGCACATCATCGGTCAGTTGGGCCTTCACCCGTACCTCGCCCCGGCGTCCACGAACTTCAACCAGTTGGCCGTCTTCAATGCCGCGCGCGTTGGCATCGTCGGGGTGAATCTGCAAAAAGGGTTGCGGACTATGCTGATTCAACTTGGCAACACGGCCCGTTTTTGTCATGGTGTGCCACTGGTCGCGGATACGACCCGTGGTTAAGATAAGCGGAAAGTCAGCATCAGTGAGTTCGGAGGTATTTTCGTCGGGCACGGCGTGTATCTGCGCCCGGCCGTTCGGCGTATAAAATTTGTGGTCAGTGAATAAGCGTTTGGTACCGGTGGAGTTTGACCCCACCCCCGGCCCCTCCCGGAATGCCGGACCACCTTGAACAAAGGGGAGGGGTGACTCGCCCCTTTTACTCCTCTCTTCCCTTTCCTCCTTCCTCCTTTCTCCCTTCCTATACGGCCACTGGACGGTGCGTTTTTCTTTGAGCAGGTCATAGTTGACACCCGTAATGTCGACGTTGGTGCCAGCGGTGAGTTGGGCGTATTCGTCGTAAACGGCGGAGGTGTTTGGGTAAGCGAAGGCGTCGACGAAACCCATTTTTTGGGCAAAACGCCAGATGATCTCGGAATCGGGCAGGGCTTCGCCGGGGGCGTCGATGACTTTGGGCAAGTAGGCGATCCGGCGTTCGGCGTTGGTCATGGTGCCCTCTTTTTCGAGCCAAGCGGCTGCGGGCAGCACCACATCGGCAAACTGCACCGTATCGGCCCGGTTCGACACGTCCTGAACGACCACGAAACGAGCATTTTTTAACGCTTTCTCGGCAGCATTCACATCGGGCATACTCACCAGCGGATTGGTGTTGATGATCCAGATGGCTTTCAAGCGGTCGTCTGCCAAGGCTTCGAACATTTCCGTAGCGGTCAGGCCGGGTTTCGACGCAATCTTGACTGGGCTGTTCCAGAACGCTTCGACTTCGGCGCGGTGGGTGGCGTTGGTTACGTCGCGGTGGGCGGGCAGCACATTGGCAAGGCCACCCGTTTCGCGGCCACCCATGGCGTTAGGCTGGCCCGTGAGTGAGAAAGGCCCATTGCCGGGTGTGCCAATCCGCCCCGTAATCAGGTGCAGGTTGATCAGCGCCAGATTCTTGTTGACACCAATGACCGACTGGTTCAAACCCATCGTCCAGAGCGACAGAAATCCTTTCGAGCGACCAATCCAGTCAGCCGCTTTCTGAATATCCGTAGCCGGAACCCCGCAGATGTCAGAGGCTTCGTCGATGGTGCGCTGCATGACCTGCTCGCTATAGGCGGCAAAGCCGTCGGCGTGGTTGGTGATGAAATCTACGTCAATGTCGCCATTCTCGATCAGCAACCGGCCGATGGCGTTGTTCAGCACAATGTCGGTGCCGGGCCGGATGGGCAGGTGCAGATCCGACGAGCGGGCGGTATCCGTTTTACGCGGGTCAACGCAGATGATTTTGACATTCGGATTGGCCGCTTTGTGCGCTTCAACCCGACGCCAGAGGACGGGATGGCACCAGGCGGGGTTAGCGCCCTGCACCAGAAACACATCGGCTTCTTCGATATCGTCGTAACAAACCGGCACCGAATCTTCGCCCAGCGACAGTTTGTAGCCCACCACCGCCGAACTCATGCACAGGCGCGAGTTGGTATCGATGTTATTCGAGCCAATAAACCCTTTGATGAGTTTATTGACCAGGTAATATTCTTCGGTAAGGCACTGCCCCGACACATAAAACGCGACGGAATCAGGACCATATTTCTTGATAAACGTTTTGAACACAGCGGCTGTCCGCTCCAGCGCGGCATCCCAGCTCACCCGTTGCATGGGCATATTCCGATTGAGCCGCATTTGCGGATACAGCAGCCGGTCCGACTGGTCCATGACGGTATAATGCAGATTCATGCCCTTCGAGCACAGCATGCCCTTGTTCGATGGGTGCTGCTTATCGCCCTCGACGGTCAATCGTCCGGTCGGTTCCTGTTTGACGACAATTCCACAGCCAACACCACAATAGCAACAGGTCGTTTGATGAGTCATGATTTATCTTCGATAAATGGTGGGAACGCGGATGAAACGGATTGAACGGATAAAAACGGATAAAAAATAGGTGTTAATCCGTCCTGATCCGTTCAATCCGTTTCATCCGCGTTCCTATCAAGCTGTTTGCAATTCCGCTTCGACGGGTTCGACAACGGTCTCTTTGCTGAAATTTACCAGGAATAATAGTAAGCCAATGGCCCCTACGATGCATCCGATGTACAGAAACGCCTGTCCGTAACTGATGGATTGGGATTTGAACAGAAACGCCATCAGCATACCGCCGAGGTTGCCGCCCGCTCCCACCACACCGGAAATAACGCCCACCGCTTTCGGGTTTACGAAAGGAACAATGGCATAGGTACTCCCGTTGGACATTTTCAAGAACAAGGCGAACGTAATCATCGAAATGATAGCCAGCGGCAAGCTACCCGCCTGGGCGAAAAGCATTATACCGGCCCCTTCCAATACCAGCAACCCAGCCAGTAAAATGCCCTTACCCCGCATACCGTATTTGTTCCCGACTTTATCCGCGACGATACCGCCGAGGGCACGGGCAAAAATGTTCATCCCGCCAAAGAGCATGGCCCAGAAACCGGCTTCGGTTTCGGCCAGCTTGAAATTATCGAAGAAATAAAGCGCGGCCACGCCATCGAAGGTGATTTCCATACCGAAGCAGCAGGCATAAGCCAGTGCCAGCGCCCACACACGGACATCGGCGCAGGCCGTCCAAAAACTTACCTTCTCGCCTGTGGCAATTGACCTTTCTATATCACTATAGTTACCTGCCGGTGTGTCTTTTGTAAAACGGTAGTAAATGAATGCCATAATGAGCATCATGACGCCCGGTACAATCATGGCCAGCCGCCACGCTTCGGGCTTGGTGTAGCCGAAACCGACGATGGTTGCCATAATGACGGGCATCGCCAACTGGGTAATACCCCCGCCAAGGTTTCCCCAGCCACCGGCTACGGCATTGGCCGTGCCCTTGATTTTGGGCGCAAACATCATCGACGTATGAAACTGCGTGATCACGAACGATGCACCAATAACGCCAATCGCCAGCCGGAATAACAAAAAGGTGGTATAATCATGCGCCAACCCAACGAACATAACCGGCCAGGCACCTAATACGAGCAGAGCCGTATAGGTTTTACGTGGCCCCCAGGTATCGCACAGGCGACCGATCACCAGACGGGCCAGAATAGTTGCCGATACGGCCGCAATGATGGTATTGCCAACTTCCGGTTTGGTCAGCCCAAGATCAGCCCGGATGGCGGGCATCAGCGGAGCCAGCCCAAACCAGCCGAAGAAACAGACAAAGAAAGTGAGCCACGTAATGTGGAAAGTCTGCATCTGCACCCCTTTGAAACGGAATACATTGAGCGATTCGAGCGGTTTGTTCGTTTGCATGAGTTTATAGATAAGGAGTATGTATTCAAAAAGAGTTTAACCACAGAGACGCAAAGCGCACAGAGAAAAGTAGTATCGGGGTATTGGTCCCACCGTTGTAGTGTCTGTTGTGGTGTCGGGTTCTCAAACCCGACACGCTCGCGTCAGCAATTTGTGTCCGGTCTGACCGGGCTGGCGCTCCAGGATCCGACACCACAGCACACCTGCACTACTATTTCGTGGCTGGCTTTGCCGCCAGAAAGTCGGGGCGGATGTTGATCATCAGGTACGACCAGGTGCCGATGTGATTCTTCTCGTTCATGGTGCCCTGCTTCGAATATTCGAGGCTGTTGGTGCCATTCATGACTGAATAGCCGAATTCCAGGTTGGTGAACTTGTTGAGCGCGTAGTTTGCCACGAAGTCATATTCCATACCCAGTTTAGATGATAACAGGGCACCGGTAGGGGCGTCGGCCATCTTGTTGTACGTCGATGCCGCCAGGGCGAAGTAGTGAATATCGAAGGTGGTGGTCAGGCGGGTGCTGGCGTATTTGAACTTCAGGAAAGCGTCCTGTAAACCACCCGCTGGCGAGCCGGTGCCTACGTAGAAGTAGTCCATATAGCCCCAGTGCCGGTGTGGCGTGCCATACAGCGGATCGAAGCGGCTCGTTTGCCCCGCCTGAATTGTAGTGGCGTTGTTGCCCGACAGCACTTCATAACCAGGTCCAACACTCAGCAGACCTTTCTGAAACATGACATTACCGCCGTAGTGGTAAGCGCCTTTAATGCTCAGGCCATCGCGGTCTTTACCACTCTGTCCGTAAGCAAACGCTTGCCATTGTACTTTACTGGATTTTGGGGAGCCGGCACCCAACTGACCGACCAGCATAGCGCCGTAGGTTAAGCGTGAATTTGTCCCGGCCACGTCATAACGTCTCCCATATACGTAACCTGCCGTAGCGTTGCCAAGCGAGTCGGCGCGGTACTTCTGGAAATCGTCTTTAAAGAACAGGGCCGAGAATTTTGTCTGGTTGAACTTCCGCGTCAGGTACGCCATCTGAAACGACTTGAACTGCTGATTCTGGCCGTTGGTACTCAGTGGCGTGGCGAGTACCGGTGCGCCACCTCTTCCGGCAGTTGGAATAAACCCGGCTGGAATGGTCAGCGACACGTTTTTGTTCGACAGGGTCGAAGTTGCTACGTTGCCCGGTGTGTAATTGTCGCCCACGGTACCGAAGGCATCCGTGTTCTGGTTAAAGCCAACGCCGAGGTCGAGCGCCCACCCTTTGTGTTGTCCTTTCAACAGAGCAGCATCAAAACGGCGTCCCTGCTGGAGCCAGTCGAGGTTGCCTAATAGACGAACATCGTCGTATACAAGCTCCTGACGGCCAATTTTAAGCGACAGGTTCTGAATGGGTCTGAATTTAATAGTGGTGTCGGCGCTGTTGGCCAGGGTTACTTCGGCCCAGGCTTCGTGTACCATCAGGCGGTTACCGTCAATGTTATTGATGGTGGCCGCATCCTGCCCCCACACGCGAACATCCTGAATGGATGTCTGAAACTGTACGCGATCCCATTTGTAGCCGAACGTCAGGCGGGTGCGCTGCGAAGTAAAAAAAGCAGCCGATGCATTTTTGGGAGCGAGGTTCCCCAGACCATTCCGAAGCTCGGTGCGGGTGCGCAGTTGCCCCACGAGCGAGAACTGTGCGAATGATTCGGGTTGTAATGCCAGCAGAATAAAACAGGCCAGAAACATTACCTTATGTATATTTTTCATCGAAATAGAGAGCCAGTTTACGTAGAAGATGAATGGTAGAGACAACAGTGAGTGGACTTGACCCAGATTGGGCAAGGATGTGTAGAACAGACTGTAGTGGTAGACCTAAAGGCGTAGTTATTTGTAATTGGTTGACTGGCTGATCAGTACTCTGCAATAGAGATATAGTAGACCTATTAACTAATTAACCAATCACTATTAACCAATGACCAGGGATATGGCCTGTAGCGGAAGACGCTGATTTGCTTTACCTGTTTTTTTTCATTTTCTTTGAAGCGTTTGTGTTTTTCGCATAGACAAATCCCGTTTTAGCCGATCCAAAGGTGCCCCCACACCGGATCGGCTTTTTTTGTAGTCTGTTTTTGGCCTTATAGGTTACGGTGACTGCGGAATCAGATAGCTCACCAAAAACAGAATACACTGTGCATCGTTACCAGGCCATGGAGAAGTTTCGCATGGATTCCGCCAGATACGACGGATGCAGCGCAACGACTTCGCCGATGACCAGCACAGCGGGCGCCCCCACGCCCTGCTCTGCTGCCAGTTGCGGCATATTCCAGACCTGACCAATTACGCACTGTTCATCAGCGCGTGTGCCGTTCTGCACGATTGCCATAGGCAGGTGACCGCGTCCGGCTTCACTAAACAGCGTGCATATCTCCGTTAACTTACTCATACCCATCAGCACCACAATGGTTGCTTTCGACTGGGCGGCAAGTTGCAGATCGTCGGATAGTTCGCCCCGGCGCGTGGTGCCCGTAATGACCCAAAAACTTTCACTTACGCCCCGGCTCGTTACCGGAATACCCTGCGAAGCCGGAACCGCTATACAACTCGACACACCCGGTACTACCTCGCACTCAATCCCATATTGCCGGGCATACGCACACTCTTCAAATCCACGTCCGAACACGTACGGGTCGCCCCCCTTAAGCCGAACCACATGCCCGTGTTCCTGAGCAAACCGGACGATCAACTCATTGATTTCTTCCTGGGTGAAAGATGTCTGACCGGCCCGTTTCCCCACATAAATTTTCAGAGCCTGCTCGGGTGCAAACTCCAGTAAAGTGTGGTTGGCAAGATCGTCGTATAAAACAACGTCTGCTTGCCGAAGCGCCCTGATCCCTTTTAAGGTGATCAATTCGCCGTCGCCGGGACCCGCCCCCACGAGTGTAAGCTTTGGCTTCATCTGACTTTACCGTTTATGGGTTAAATAGTGATAATGTACTATTAGTGGTACTTTTCCCCTATTGTTAATTATGGTTCAAAAGTAGAGATGATATTCGTAAAAACAAGACTTTTTCGAAAAAATATGTTTAATAATAACCATATAACAGAATAATACATTAGGATTTACGAAAAACACCTCTTACTTTTGACTAGTCCTTCTGGGGAGGAGAAGGGCTATTTTCTTGAATAAGTACAATAATAAAACGGGGTTTTCACAATGTTATAGTTAACAATAACTATGAACACAAACAAAAACAGGCGTGTCGTCGTCATTGGCAACGGCATGGTGGGCTACAAATTCTGCGAGAAATTAGTAGCCAAAGAAAAAAATGACCAGCGATTTACACTGACGGTTTTTGGGGAAGAGCCGCGTGTAGCTTACGATCGGGTTCATTTAAGCGCCTATTTCGATGGCAAAACCGCCAACGATCTGACGCTTGCCCCCCAGAGCTGGTACGCCGATAACGGTATCACGCTCTACCTCACCGATCCGGTCATCGATATCGACCGGGAGCGAAAAGAAGTCCGATCACACCATGGCGTTGTAGTGCCTTATGACTACCTTATACTAGCTACCGGCTCCGGTGCGTTTGTGCCACCCGTGGCAGGTGTCGAAAAAGATGGGGTCTTTGTTTACCGGACCATCGAAGACCTCGACCTCATTCAGTCCTATGCCCGTAAAGCCCGGAAAGGGGCCGTTTTGGGTGGTGGTTTATTAGGTCTCGAAGCGGCCAAAGCTCTGCTCGACCTGGGGCTGGATGAAGCCCACGTAGTGGAGTTTGCCCCCCGCCTGATGCCCCGGCAGATCGACGACGCGGGTTCGGGTGTTTTACAGCGTCAACTCGAATCGCTCGGTCTAAAAATACATCTGTCGAAAAGCACGCAGGAGATCACCGGCGACGATGCCATTACCGGCATGTTGTTTGCCGATGGGTCGCGTATAGATGTCGATATGCTGGTTATTTCGGCTGGTATTCGTCCGCGCGATGAACTGGCCAAAGCCTCGGGGATCGAAACGCACCCGCGTGGTGGCATCCTGGTCGATAACTTTCTGCAAACCTCCGATCCCTCAATTTTTGCCATTGGCGAATGTGCCGTGGCGCATCACATGATTTACGGGCTGGTGGCCCCCGGCTACGAAATGGCCGAGGTGGTAGCGTCGCGCCTGATCGGCGAGGAAAAGGAATTCAAGCCCTACGATATGTCCACAAAGCTTAAGCTGATTGGTACGGACGTAGGCTCGTTCGGCGACCCGTTTGCGTCGGACTGTAAAACCATCGTCTACGAGAACAAGGCGAAAGGGGTTTACAAACGGATCAATATATCGGCCGATGGCAAGGAGTTGCTGGGCGGTATTCTGGTAGGCGATGCCGAACAGTACAACATGCTCCTGCAAACCTGTAAGAATAAGACCATTCTCCCGCCCGATCCTGAAGACCTGATTCTGGGCTCACGAGGGGGTGAAGAAGCAGGCGCAGGCGTCATGAGCCTGCCCGATGATGCGCTGATTTGCTCCTGCGAAGCGGTAACGAAAGCCATGCTCTGCCACGAGATTGGCGAGAACGGCCACACGACCGTCGATGCGCTCAAGAAGGCAACCAAAGCCTGTACCGGCTGCGGAGGCTGTACGCCCATGGTGAAAGATATTATCCAGGGTGTGCTGAAGCAAAAAGGCGTTTACGTTCGCAACATCCTTTGCGAACACTTCGACTTCACCCGCCAGGAATTGCTGGATCTGGTGAAAATCAACAGCCTGAAAACCTTCGACGCTGTAGTGGATAAAGTTGGCAAAGGCGACGGCTGCGAGGTGTGTAAACCGGCAGTGGCCTCCATTCTGGCGAGTCTCTGGAATGAGAATATTCTGGAAAAAGGCCGGGCGACCATACAGGACTCCAACGACCGGTTTCTGGCGAATATCCAGAAAGGCGGCACGTATTCGGTTGTGCCCCGAATTCCGGGTGGCGAAATCACGCCCGATAAGCTGATCGTGATTGGGCAGGTCGCTAAGAAATACGGTCTGTATACCAAAATTACGGGTGGTCAACGGATTGATCTGTTCGGTGCTCACGTTGGCGACTTACCCGTAATCTGGGAAGAGCTGATAGCCGCCGGTTTTGAAAGTGGTCATGCCTACGGCAAATCTCTGCGAACAGTGAAAAGCTGCGTGGGCAGCACCTGGTGCCGGTTTGGCGTGCAGGATTCCGTTTCGTTTGCCATTGAAGTTGAGGAACGCTACAAAGGCATTCGGTCGCCACATAAGCTAAAGTCGGGCGTGTCGGGTTGCATTCGCGAATGCGCCGAAGCGCAGAGCAAAGACTTCGGCATCATCGCCACCGAGAAAGGCTGGAATCTGTACATCGGCGGCAACGGCGGCTCCAAGCCCCAGCACGCCCAGCTACTGGCATCGGACGTAGACAAGGAAACCTGCATCCGATACATCGACCGGTTTCTGATGTTCTACATCAAAACCGCCGATCCCCTCACCCGCACCGCTACCTGGCTCAACAAGATGGACGGCGGCATGAATTACCTCCGAGCGGTGGTCGTGGACGATGTACTTCAACTTGCCGATGAGCTGGAACGGGAAATGCAGCTACTGGTCGACACCTTCAAGTGCGAGTGGAAAGAAGCCGTCGAAAATCCGGCCCTCCGCGCTCGTTTTGCCCACTTCGTCAACGCCCCCGAGCAGAAAGACCCAACCATTCAGTTCGACGCCCTGCGCGATCAGAAGCGGGCGAAGGAGTGGGTTTAACTGACGAGGCTGGCGCGGGTTTGAACCCGTGCCTTTATTTCGTCAGCATTCGCTGACGTTAATTGCCTAGCTCTGCATGCGTCAGCGAATGCTGACGAAATAAATGGCACGAGCCTATGCTCGCGCCAGCTCCAAATCAATCGACATGGAAACACTCACAATTCATAAAGACGAAATTACCTGGCAACTGGCTTGCCCAACGAGCCATATTCCCGAAAATGGTGGCGCGTGTGTGCTACTGGGAGGCCGTCAGATCGCTATATTCAACTTTACCCGGCGGGGAGAATGGTACGCAACGGAGAATGAATGCCCCCACCGACAGCAAATGGCTTTGTCAAGGGGCATGATCGGTAGCCAGGGCGACGAGCCGAAAGTTGCCTGCCCGTTTCACAAAAAGACGTTCTCGCTTCAATCCGGCGAATGTCTCAATGACGATGGTTATAAGATTGCCACATTCCCTATCAAAGTAGTAGACGATATGGTGTATATTGGCGTATAATCCTCCCTCCAACGTTTCATGACTCAACTCGACGAACAGGTAGCCCGCCGATTGACCCGGTTTTACATAATAGCCCTCACGGTTATTGCCGTATTGTCGGTAAGCGGGCTACTGTTTATCAAGCGTACGATTAGCAATCATGACGACGACAGCCGGGTGGTGAATGTAACCGGTCGGCAACGAATGCTGAGCCAGCGACTGACCAAGCTGGCGTTGTTACGAACCGAAGGCCTTGCTACTGCCGATTCGGTTTCGTTTGACTCCCTGCTAAACTCATGGAGCCAAAGCCATAATCAACTGCGAAACGGCAGATTGACTATGGAAAAGGTGTATACGGTTCGGAAGAGCAGGCAGCTCGATAGTATGTTCACCCACATTGAGCCCGTTTTTCAATCTATTTACAAAGGGTTCTCGCAGATAAACAATCTACAGACAACACCGGCAGAAAAGAAAAACGCCCTTCAGACTATTCTCCGGGATGAGTTTTCTTACCTGCAACAGATGAACGCCATTGTCTTTCAGGTAGATACGGAAAGTTTCGAACGGGTCCGCTCCCTCGAGCGCATCGAATGGCTGCTAACCTTAGCCACCTTATTAACGCTTCTGATTGAAGGCTTATTTATTTTCAGACCCGTTGTCAATCATACCAAAAATGTGATTCGGCGGCTGGCTCGGTCTGAGAAAGCGTTACAGATGGCCAACAGCCACATGGAAATCGCCAACCACGAGCTGGAAGCTACCAACCAGAACCTGGCACATACAAATCAAAAACTGGTCGAAACCCAGAAAGAACTCCTCCGGACTACCGAAGAAAAATACCAGCTTCAACTGGCCGAAGAAAACGTCCGGTCGGCGGCACTGCTGGAAGGGCAGGAAGAAGAACGACGGCGCTTTGCTCGCGAACTTCACGACGGCATCGGACAGATGCTCACCGGGCTGAAACTCCACGCCGAAAAGCTAAAATCCACTTCATTTGCCGACGAAAAGCAACGACAGCGGTTCGCCGAACTGTGCGATTTAATTGCCGACACCATTCAAACCACCCGGCAGGTATCTTATAACCTGATGCCCTCGACCCTCAGCGACTTTGGTCTGGGGTCGACCCTTCAGCTGCTGGCCGAACAAACGACCCGATCAACGGGCATTTCGGTTATCTTCAGCGGCCAAACCGATACAAAACGATTAAGTCCGGCTATGGAGATCGGTATGTATCGTATTGCCCAGGAAGCGTTGCACAATGCTGTGAAATATGCGGAAGCACAAACTATTAAAATTATCTTGCAACGGAATACGCAAAAGCTTGTGCTGGCAATTGAAGACGACGGCAAAGGCTTTGCAATGCAACCCTCGCCAAAAGACGACAACGCCTTACCGGTGATCAATGGCCTTCAGAATATGCGTACCCGAACCCGTTTACTCAATGGGGAATTCAGTATTACATCAAAGCTCAAGAAAGGAACGAAAGTGCGCGTAAGTGTTAACTTATCTGATAACCCGAACTAGTTATGCCGATACGAATTCTTATTGCCGATGACCATTCTGTAGTGAGAAAAGGAATCCGAATGCTGCTGGAGGACGAAAACGATATTCAGATTGTAGGCGAAGCCTCGGACGGCGACGAAGCCATCGATCTGCTGGCCAGCATCAGCACCGATGTTCTGCTGTTAGACATAACTATGCCCCGCATGTCGGGCATTGAAGCACTGAAAGTAATTTCAAAAAGGTACCCGGCCGTTCGGACGTTGATGTTCAGTATGCACAACAACCCGGATTACATTGTCAAAGCAGTACAGCATGGAGCGGCTGGCTATCTATTGAAAGACACCGGTCTGGAAGAAATTCTGCGGGCCGTCCGGACGGTTGTCGATGGCGATTTATATTATCCTCCCAATGCCTCTTCGGTCATTATCCGAAGCCTTGTTCTACCAAATGCCCGTCTCATTAAGGAACCCGCCAGGTCCAGCGCGAGCGTATCCAACTCTGTCTGGAATCGAATTACGTCCCGCGAAGGACAGGTGTTAACCTGCCTGATCGATGGCATGAGCAGCCCCGAAATTGCGGAAAAGTTTGGCATCAGTCCCAACACAGTAGCTAACCAGCGTGCCAGCATTATCCGCAAAGCGGGCGTCAAAAACACAGCCGATCTGATTCGGCTGGCACTGGAAGAAAAAAGGTAGAACCAGGATTTTTATGATTATTTTGATTTGTATGATTGCCCAAAAAATCATGTAAATCAAAATAATCATAAAAATCCTGGTTCCAGATCACACCTTAATAATCACATCCTTTTTATACATCCACCACAAGATCCCAAACCAGATCAGCACGAACGTCAACGCACCGGCCAGCGAGGCATTTTTAGGATCGGCGAACGGTGGCGCAATGAAACTTCGGTAGAGGTATTCCTTCGACCCGAGTTCAGTACCGTCGGGCTGGTTGACATGAATCAGGTTCATGACTCGGGGAATTAATCCCGAAAGGAAGAACACGGTAATGGCATTGACGCCAAAGGCCACAAACGGCAATACCCCCCGCCGGTAGTTCTGTACATCAATCAACCAGTAGCACAAGGCAAGCCCGAGCATAGCCAGCCCACCGGCAAGCAGCACGTAGGAACTGGTCCAAAGCGCTTTATTAATCGGGAAGACTCCATCCCAGATTAACCCGCCCAGCGTGGCCAAACAGCCGCTGGCGAACAGCCAGGCAACTTTATCAGCTGCGGGTCGGCTACTACGCAGCCACGTTCCGACCAACATACCGATAACTCCCGTACCCACAGCAGGCAATGTGCTTAAGAGCCCCTCTGGGTCCCAGGTTTTGGCGGGTTTGTAAACGTGCGCTGGCGTCAGGATAGAGTAATCGAACCAGGCGGCCAAATTGGTGGCGGGTTCGAGGTTAGCATAGCCCACACCCGGTACTGGCACCACCGTCAGGAGCAACCAATAGCCAATCAGTACGCTGACGAGAATGTACAGCTGCTGCCGGGACGTTGTTTTCAGGAAAATGAGCGAGCAAACGAGGTAAACGATGGCAATCCGCTGCAAAACGCCCGGAATCCGCACGAGGGTAATGTCGAATTTCGGGAAGAAATTCAGAAACAGGCCCAGCAAAAACAGCGTCATACTTCGCTTCACAATCTTCCCGACAACACCCTTTTTATCCTTGCCTCCCTCCAGCGCAAACGTAATCGAGACGCCAACGATGAACAGGAAGAACGGGAAAATCAGATCGGTAGGTGTCCAGCCATGCCAGGGCGCGTGTTCGAGGGGCGCGTAGATATGCCCCCAGTCGCCGGGATTATTGACCAGGATCATAGCGGCCACCGTCAGCCCCCGAAAAAAGTCGAGGGAGAGCAGGCGGGATGTACCCACGAGCTTTAGCCCGTGTTTATTCTCTACTATATATTCTTTCGCTTCCATACAAAACCATCCAATCAAACTCGTTCGCTAAGATACGTAAACGGCCAATCCTGCCAATCCATCACCAAACCAGCTTTGACAGGATTTTGCACAGTGTAGTTCAAAATGCGTTTCAGTTCACCAGAATCGCGGACGTAATGGTCATAACTTTCCGACTGCCAGAACGCGCCCTTTCGATCCAGCAAGCGGTTAGCCTCAAATGCCGAACCACCCTTAATTACTTTCAAGGTTTGGTATACCTGACGATAATTAGCTGATGTGACCTCCTCGTCAGGTTGTAACGTATCCAGTTGATTGGCCGTATTCACGACCAGATGTACATGATTTGACATAATGCAATAGGCCAGCAGCTCATAACCAGCGCCATT
This sequence comes from Spirosoma fluviale, assembly GCF_900230225.1. GTDB lineage: Bacteria > Bacteroidota > Bacteroidia > Cytophagales > Spirosomataceae > Spirosoma > Spirosoma fluviale. The sequence goes on along the minus strand of NZ_OCNH01000006.1, from coordinate 146,687 downwards.
AGCCTCCCGAATTCGCCTGGCGACTAGTTCGGCGACCGATGGCTGCTTAAGCCAGTCAGGGCCGTATTGGCAAGCATCCAGCGTCCGTTCGATACGGGCAAAATACCGTTTGTGCTCTTTATAAACTTCCTCGCTAAATCCCTCTGCATTTTTCTCCTTTAGTAACTTGATGGCTCGATCTCGTTCTGCGATTAACTCCTGTACTACAGCCGCCGGCAGCGACCCTTTTAAGCAAAAGGTGATAAAAAAAGTAGCCCCAACGTATTGAAGATGGGGCAGGTTACGTGCATATTCTATCTTCATCAGGCAAAAATTTGTTCCTGACTCTGACGGAATAGGAAAGATAAGTAACAGCAAACGTACCCACGGGTTTCAACCCGTGATAATTACTAGTTCCATTATCACGGGTTGAAACCCAACATCGACCGCGACATTATGTTCTCGGTGCCCACGTGATAATTACTAGTTCTATTATCACGGGTTGAAACCCGTGGGTACGTTGTTAACTAAATACTTTCGCCAGCTTTTTCTCCAGATCGGCTTCCAGTTTTTGTAATCCTTCGGCATTCGACAGGTACGTTAGGGCGCGGTGATGGCGTAAGTCGAAGGGAATATCGCCTACCGACTGGGTAATGGGAATGACCAGTTTGCCCAGCGTATGCGCTACCCCCGTTTCATAGAATACGTTTGGGTTTCGATCCGTGAAATCGGTGATGACGGCGCGGGAGGTAAAGATCAGGTCGAACACATCCTGAATCAAAATGCTGTTGTCCCAGATATCGTCGGCCCGTTTGCAGTCGATACCCAGCCGGTCGCACACATTCCGAATGGCGGTGTAGGTGCCGGAAAATCTTCCTTCAAACGGCATCATGACCGACAACACATTCGACTCGACGGGTTTGGCCGGAATCCGAAAAACGTCGGGAGCAAAGGTGATTACTCGTTCGGGCGCATGGCTTTGAACCGTCGAAATAAAGTCGGTCACTTCGCGCAGCGGCCGATGCATGGTCGCTTTTTTAGCCTCGATAAAGTGTTCGATCTCGTATAAATTACTACTGCTCTCGCTAATCAGTTTCGACAGAACCTGCAAGCTATTGCCCTCATAATCATCATCTTTGAAGTCAAGGCTCCGCAACAACCTCGGGTGATCTTCAATTAAGTCAAGGCTATCGGTCAGGTACGCTACTTTGATCCAGTCAGACTTGGTGAAGTGGTCCTGAATGAATTCATGAAGCGCAAACAGCCGAAGCGTTCGCTGCTTGTTCTGTCTGGTCATAGAGTTGGAAAAACGTCAAGTTATAATACAACTATTATATATTGATGCAAGTATATCCAAAATCTATATCATAACAAACAAGTAGTTAACACAAGCTATTGGCTACAGATTACCATGGACTGATTCCTGTTTCGGGTACGTTATCGTCACTGAAGAATTGACCTGTTGGGCCGTCCGGACCAAAAGTGGCCGCTTTCACCACTCGGGCAGCAGCATCGGGCACAGTTCCGGGTCCACTATGGTTGTTAAAGTCGGTGGCGGTGTAGCCAGGGTCAACCGAATTTACCTTGAACGCCGTGTCGCGCAGGTCGTAAGCCAACACAATGGTGTACGCATTGAGAGCCGCTTTGGACGCTACATAAGCCGTAGGCTTCACCATATAGTATTTCCAGTTGGGATCGCTATGCAGCGTGAGTGAACCCAAGCCCGAAGTCACGTTAACGATTCGTGGCTCCGGCGACTGCCTTAGCAGGTCGATGAACGCCTGTGTTACACTAATGACGCCAAAAACGTTGGTGTCGAATACCTGCTTGAAGACGCTTATATCCGCTTCCAGTGATGTTTGCGGCATAGCGCCATGAATTCCCGCATTGTTGATGAGCACATCCAGCACGGTCGTTTTCTGATCAAGTGTTTCGCGGGCGGCCTTTATCGAGGCAAGGTCATCTACATTGATCTCGATGGGCTCTACCTGAGTCAAGCCCTCGGCCTGTAGCTGGCGAACCGCCTGCTGACCTTTCTGTATATCCCGGCTGCCCAGGTACACATAATAGCCTTGTTGTAATAATTGCCGGGCTGTTTCAAAGCCAATGCTTTTGTTTGCGCCTGTTATCAGTACTGTTTTCATGTTTCAGTTGTTTATGGGCACAAAGCTACCGCGTCCCACCCTGGCAACTGAAACACATCTTTCGGTATTACTGGTACATTTCGCGGATACTGGCCCGATACTCGGCGGGTGTCAGGTTCGTTTCGCGTTTGAAGAAGCGGTTAAAGTAGGAAGCATCCGAAAAACCAAGATCGAACGCGATTTCCTTGAGCGACTGTTGCGTATGAAACAGTAACCGCCGGGCTTCGAGTACCAGGCGCTCATGGATGTGCATAATGGCCGGTTTGCCGCTTTGGGCTTTTACCACTTCGCTCAAATACCCGGCCGATACATTGAGCAACGAAGCATATTCACTCACCTGATGCAGCTCGCGGAAGTGCTCGTCTATTTTGGTCTGATATTTTTTTAATAACAGGTTGTCTGTCGAAACCGGCTTACGGGCATACTGCTCTGTATACAGGCGGCTCAAATAGGTAAGCAGCACCGTCAGGTAGGCAGTCAGCATGCGTTGCTGCCACTCACCGGGGCGTTGGTACTCGGCATTGATCTTGGCCAGCGCATCCTCAACAAAATTTACATCAGCCTCTGTAAGCAGTAGTTCATGGCCGCTTTGGAGATTTTGAATGAGCGGCAGTTTGCTTAATGACTCATTCTCCTGAAAGGCCAGAAACTCCTTCGTAAAGGCAATGCCTGTGCTCCACAACTGAATAAATTCCTCTTTTACAATGATTTGATCGGGTCCCGTGAAGTAGATCGTATTGTCTTTCAGGCGATAGGGCGTCATGTCTATCCATTGACGGCTACCCGCCCGCCTTATAAACACAAACAGATAATGGTTCTTTCGGTGCGGAATAAGAAGCTCTGACTGGTTAGGGAGAGTCCCCTCAAAATTATACACCCTAAACTGGGTATTGCCGGTCTCTTCGTCGGGCTCTAACCCGTAAACCGGTACCTGTTGGTTGTCGTTGAGTAGCTGCATTGGATAAAACTACAAACTTTTAAGACAGGCCAGCCACTTCCAGGGTGATTGCCCCGCAGAACCGCAACTTGTTATTTTTTTACTATCCAGGACAGAGCCACATAAGTTCAATTCAACCCTACTAGTATACTATTTAAGTATTATTAAATATAAATTTTATTACACAAAACAATATTAATAATACTATACCTTTGATAAATACATAAAAAATTGCCGTTAGGCACAAATTAATTTTTTCACGAATCACACACACGCATGACTCTTAAAAATACGCTCATTAACCTGATCTTTGCCATTACTCTATTGGCTGGAAAGAATTTATCGGCTCAGGATACAAAAACACCTAACTGGTCATTAGATCTGGATGGAAATATCAAATGGCTTAAACAAACCTCTACGGGTATGTTGGTAGCCTACAGTTCGAAAGGGCTGTTTGGTATTGATCCGGAGACGCATAAAATAAGCTGGCAGATAAAGTGGGATGTTCCAATTACTAACCTTGAAAAAGGTTTATCGGCCAATGCATTACAGGAAATCCAGTCCACCCCTTTTGCACTGATTCAGGAAGAATCAAGTATGCTAAGTAAATCCCAGACCTCAATCATTAATTATCTGACAGGTCAGCAGATTTTCACAAGCAAAGGTAGTACGATGTCCATTACCGGCACCTCTCCCCTATTTGCCATAGGTGCTATGCTATTGCAAATTAAGCAGGACAAAAAAGAGTACCTTGTTCTGTTAGACCTGGCAACGGGGCAGGAGCGCTGGCGTACCGAAATACCCGGGGTAAAACGGGGAATGATGGGGTCAATGATGAGTCTGGCCATGAAAGCTTCAGGTATGAGCCCCGCCTTAGAGACCACTCTTGATAAGGATAGCAATATTCTGTTTGCTTCAGGGCAAACCTTGACCCGATACAATGGAAAAAGCGGCACAATACTCTGGCAAGTTAAATTTGACGAACCCGTTGGTCATGTAGAGATGTCGGAGAACGGTACTGTAGTCTATACCGGAGCGGGCCGCAATATCATGGGTTACTCGCTGGATAAAGGTACCGCGATCTGGAAAGACCCGTATAAAATATCGGGCGAGTTCATGTATTTCGTACCAATGTCGCAAAATACACTACTGTCCGTGTCCAAAAATGGCCTGACGCGTATTGATGAAACCACAGGGAAATCCGTTTGGAAAAAGGCTAACACGGTTGACTTGCCCCTACAGTCTGTTGAATTCCTTCAGGATGGACTATTGGTACTTTCCAGTTCGGAAAAGGAATCGCAATTCGACTATATGGATTATACCGGAAAGGATCTGTGGCGTAAATCGTACAAAACAGACAAGCCTGTAACAACGTATCAAATTACCTCAAAAGGGTTATTATTCGCTAATGCAGAAGAGGCTAATGTGATTGACTTTAAAGATGGCCGCGATGATATCTGGAAACGTCGAATTAAACTGCGGGGCAGACCTGTGATTTCGATTGATCGTGACCGCAATACGATGCTCATTTACAGCAATGACAAACTCTATACAGTTGATCTCGGCGATCTGTCGAATAAATTACTTGCCGAAGACATCAAATTTAAAGGTAAGGATGAAGATGTTGAACTGATAGAAACCCGGAAAACTGGTTATCTGCTCAGTTCAAGCCAGAATATGTGGCTGATTAGTTACGATGGGAAAGCACTGTATAATAAATTTTATCGGGAGCCCGGTGCGGGAAAACGTGCGCTGGCTTTAGTAGGTCAGGCTGCGTCAGCCTATGGTATGGTAGCGGGCACTGTGAATTTCACCAAAAATGTAGCATCAGCAGCCGGTAATACAGTTATGGGTAATGAGACCCAAGCCAATTCAAACCTACGTAGTGCCAACAACTCTTACTCAATTGCGGAGACAAGTGCGGGGGCGAATAGTGCTTTTACAGATATGTACGCAAAGCGCTACAAGGCCACGTTTGCCACAAAGGATGCACAATATATACTGACAGGTATTGAGGAGGATGGGCTAAAACGTACCGGTCTGCTGAAAATCAATAAAGATACAGGCAGCGAAAACGGTAAAATTATCCTCAAAGATTTGACTCCTGTTTACGTTGTCGATGAAACCCTTAATGCATTATTTGTGATTGTCGACTCCAATAAGTTTTATTCATACAATTTGTAAATGAATAGAAAATGCTTGCTAGATCATCCCGTTGATCTGGATTTTTTGTTCAAGTTTTAATAAAAAAGGACCTTTTAGAGAAGGTCCTTTTTTATTAAAATAGTAGTACTCTAAAACCGCCAGCGAACAAACGCTTCCATGGCTTCGTATTCGGCCAGACCCAGTTTGTTGTACAGGCCGGCCGTGGCACCGTTACGCTCTTCGGCCCGCTGCCAGAACTCGCGGGAGTCGGTACCCTGGTACACTACACCGTCTTTCTGCGACTGGTGTTTAAAGATCCCTAACCGCTTTTTCATGACCTGATCGGGCGACATGGGTACGGCCATTTCGATTTCGTGAATATCCCACTCAGCCCAGGCACCACGGTAGAGCCAAACCCAGCAGTCTTTCATAAAATTCTTGTGTTTTAACCGCCGTACCGATTCCAGAATGGCATCCAGGCAAACCTTGTGCGTTCCGTGCGGATCGGCGAGGTCACCGGCAGCATAGATTTGATGTGGTTTGATCTCTTCGATCAACGCCATCGTAATCTTGATATCTTCTTCACTAAGTGGCTTCTTCGCTACTGTTCCGGTTTCGTAAAATGGCATGTTCAGGAAGTGTGCGTTCTCAACCGGAATACCAACGAATCGGCAGGTCGATTTAGCTTCGCCCATCCGAATAAGGCCTTTCACATAACGGACTTCGGCGGTGTCCATTTCGGAATCTTTCTTATCCCGCAGGGACTGAGCCGCATCCTGGAAAATACGGGTAGCTTCGGGGCTGTTAATGCCAAATTTCGAGTTAAAGTCGACCACGTAATCGGCAAAACGCAGCGCTTCGTCATCGGCCACGGCAATGTTGCCGGATGTTTGATAGCCTACATGTACTTCATGGCCCTGATCGCGCAGACGCTGGAACGTACCGCCCATCGAGATGATGTCATCATCCGGGTGGGGGCTGAAAATCAGGCAGCGCTTTTTGGCAGGCAGCGCCCGTTCCGGCCGATTGGTATCGTCGGCATTGGGTTTGCCGCCCGGCCAGCCCGTAATGGTATGCTGAAGCTGGTTAAAAACGTCGATGTTAATATCGTACGACTGGCCGTATTGAGCCAGCAGGTCGCTCATCCCATTGTCGTTATAGTCGCGGTCGGTTAGTTTAAGAATAGGCTTACCGAGCGCCAGGGACAAATAGGTGACGGCTTTCTTCTTCATTTTGTTATCCCACTCAACCGAATCCACCAGCCAGGGTGTTTTCATGCGGGTCAACTCAGAGGCTGCGGCTGCATCAATAACGAAGAGCGCGTTCGGGTGTGTTTGCAGGTACGATGCCGGGTTCAGCTCCGTTACCAACCCCTCAACAGCACCCCGGATAACGGGGGCTTTTCGCTCACCCCAGGCAAGTAGCACCACCCGGCGGGCACCCAGAATACTCGCAACCCCCATCGTGATCGCCTTGCGGGGCGTCTTGGGAAGGCCACCGAAATCGACCGATGCGGCAGCCCGCGTCGAGTTGTCGAGCATCATCAGGCGGGTATGTGAGTTAATGAGCGAACCCGGCTCGTTGAACCCAATGTGTCCGTTACCGCCAATACCCAGCAACTGAAAATCCAGTCCGCCAGCAGCCTCAATAGCCGCTTCGTATTGCTTCGAAAACTCGCCTACCTTATCGGCCTGAAGCGTGCCATCGGGAACATGGTAATTTCCGTCCTCAATATCCACATGGTCGAACAACTGCTCCCGCATAAATCGCCAGTAACTCTGCAACGAGTTCGGTTCCATTGGGAAATATTCGTCCAGATTAAAGGAAACAACGTTTTTGAAGCTTAACCCCTCTTCCCGGTGCATCCGAATGAGTTCCGCATAAACCGTTTTAGGCGATGAGCCCGTCGCCAGACCCAACACGCAGGGCTTGTTCTCGCGTTGTTTCTGACGAATCAGTTCTGCAATTTCCTGAGCCACTGCCCGCGATGCATCTTTGGCATCGGCGTAAATGTGTGTAGGAATTTTCTCGTAGGTAATGGCCGACTGAATGGGACCACCATTGGCTGCTGCACCCGGAATTTGCCCGTCTGGGTTATCGAGTAATAAAGACTCCGTAATCATGTTGCGCTGTGCGGAGAAAAAGATGAGATGACACAAAGGTCGAAAAAAATCAGGTAGTTTTTACCTGATTTCCTACCGCAAGCTAATATTTTTAAATTTTTTTATTAACTCACTCCTCTCGTTCTCAGGCTCATTCATTGACGCGCCAGCTGATCGGCCAGGGTAGCGGTTTGCAGAGAGTGCAGGCCGTTGTCTTCTGTAATGAGCCGGTGCGTACCCGGATAATGAATTCCATTGACCTGATCCCGAAACATGAGCCGCAGCAATTCGCTATACAAATGCTGTTTTTCCTCACCGAAACCAAAGCGAAGTTCGATCTGCTGGTAGGCATTAAATTCCTTATGCCGACCGCGCAGGGGTAAATCCTTACCACTCACATTGGCTGTTACATTGAGTTGAGCCCCCGGAAAGAGGTCCATCAACGCCCGACTGGTTTCTTCGTCGGCTACACAGCGCAGGATCATTCGGGTTGGTACCCACTCGAACAGCGTAATGTCGCCCCGTTCAAACACAAGCCGCATTTCCTGACGGTCCATGCGCCCTGTTTGTGTAAAACCGTGGTAAAAATTAACCAGTTTCCGGCCGGTTTCGTCATCGCCGTATTCAACGACGGCCTGCACCTGATCTTCAACGTCATTACTGTTCGGACGCTTAATTACCTGGGCGGCTTTTACGGTGCCATGCCCGAACCAGCCTTCAAACATATCGAAGAAGTGAACGCCGTGTTCAATAAAGATGCCGCCACTCTTACTGCGGTCCCAGAACCAGTGTTCGGGCGAGAGACCTTCATCGCCCGCGTAATTTTCAAAATACCCGTGCAGAAAATCGCCCAAAAGGTTTTTGTCGATCAGGTGTTTGATCCGGGCAAACATGGGGTTGTATCGCTGCATCAGGTTCGTAACCATCAGCAACCCTTTTTCTTTCGCCAGCGCCAGCATTTCGGCTCCCTCTTCGGGATTCATGGCCAGTGGCTTCTCACAAATGACGTGTTTTCCGGCATTGAGGGCGAGCATTGCCTGTTCATAATGCAGAAAGGGGGGCGTGGCAATGTACACAATATCGACGTCCGGATGATTGACCAGCTCGTCCAGACTCCCGAGCTGCTCGGCTCCGAATCGTTTGGCCGTGCGGATGGCTTCCTCCCGTTTCGAGCCGGCAATGGCAACTAATTTTGTATGCGGTGTTTGTAAGAATTGCTGAACGGCAAACAGCCCAAAGCCGCCCATGCCGATAACTCCAATTCCGATTTCGCGTTCGTTTGGCGCGTTTGCTTCCATGCTATTTTAGGTTATGTCTGTGAAAACAACAGCCAGTAAGGCACTTATGTTGGAAGAATCCTGCGCTTTGGATTACGTGACAACCCCAGGCGGGCATCGAAACCAGTGCTTTACCAAAATAGAAGTTAGACTAAAAGTTGGCGGCTTTGTCTGGGCCAAAAGTTTAAGAATTAAATTGGAAGAGCATTAGTCTGTGGAGGCACGTGGTTAAGACAACGTAGTTCTCAGGTAGTATATGAAACGAATAGTAAATTTCGTTCATATAACCTTTAATCATGTAAGCCGATAATACAACTGAGGGTAAACTTTTTTGCTTAAAAACGTCAGGTGAACGAACAGCAGCTTTGGGCCGCTTTCCAATCGGGAGATGAAGAGGCTTACACACAATTATACCAGCTTCATATTCGGGCTATGTATCGCTATGGCATGAGTCTGGTGGCCGCTTCAGAAGCCTTTGTGCTGGACTGTGTACATGACGTCTTTACGGAATTATGGGCAAAACGCAACCGGTTGACCATTCCCGACAACATCCGTCACTATCTGCTGAGAGCGCTTAAAAATCGAATCATGCATTTGCTCGAACGGAAAGAGCGGTACAATAAATCATTGGACGAAGCAGATTATGATGCCCTCTGGACGGAGCCCAATGAGCTGGAAATACGTGAAGAACTGGAAGCGGCCAGTACCCGTCAGCAGCGACTTGAGCGGCTTATTGCACAACTGCCACCCCGGCAGCAGGAAGCCCTGAAACTGCGCTTTGTCGAAAATATGAATTATAATCAGATCGGCGAAGTACTGGATGTCAATCAGCAGTCAGCCAAAAACCTGGTTTTTCGGGCCGTTGAGCGGCTTCGTGGCTGGACCGTACTTTCCATTTTAACTTTTTCCACCTTTTTTTAGGATTTAGTGAGTACGTTTTTCACAATCCGTCATCTACTGGCAAATCAGTAGTTAGTGGAACACGTTTACGAGAACTTTTCGGCGGCCGATTTCTTAACAGACGATGCTTTCGTCCACCATCAGCTTGACCCTACACCCGAGTCGACTGAGTTTTGGCACAGGTGGCTCACTCAACACCCGCACCGTCAGAAAGAGCACCAGCAGGCGGTCGATATAGTCGATGCCATCCGGCTTGGCCTGACCGCGTATGCACAAACGCAAATACCAGAAGAGACTATCCGGCAACTGCTGATTCGGATTCAGCACACGAATGCGCAGCCCCCACTAGCTCAAACCGCCATCCGTTCGTTGGGCTGGATGCGGTGGGCGGCTGCGGCTACCATTTTTCTGGCGCTGGGTATCGGTTTCTGGTGGCAAACCAAACAGCGTCCTTCTGTCTACGAGCAACAACTGGCCAAGCTGCCGGATACGTTTACCGAAAAAATAAATACCAGCCAGCAAGTTCAAACCATTCAGTTGCCCGATCAGTCGGTTGTATCGCTGGCTCCCGACAGCCGGATTGGGTATCCAACTAATTTCGGTCAGCAAAACCGGATTGTTTATTTATCCGGCGAAGCAACCTTCAGCGTAACCCGAAACAGCGGAAAACCCTTTCTGGTACATGCCAATGAAGTGGTTACGAAGGTGGTAGGAACGAGGTTTACCGTGCGGGCCTTTGCTCAGGAAAACCGGGTTCAGGTTCAGGTTCAATCCGGTCAGGTGTCGGTCTATCGCAATGAGCCAGCATCTGCCTCTTCAGTCCGGCAAAAAGGGGTAATGCTGCTACCCAATCAGCAGGTTGTCTTTAATCGGGAAACGGCCCAGTTTGATAAAATGCTGGTCGATGCGCCTACCCTCGTCCCCGCACCGACTCGCCAAAAGAAAACTCCTTCATTCGTATACAACGATACGCCCATTCCTCAGGTATTGCAGGAGTTGCAGGAAGCCTATGGTATTGAGATTCGCTACAACAAAGAAGCACTGGCCGATTGCCAGTTGAACTCGTCAATGACCAACGAATCGTTTGAGCAAAAACTGACCATCGTTTGCGCTACGGTTGGTGCCACGTATGAGATCATCGACGGTCAGGTCATTATCAACGGCGGAAACTGTCAGCCCCAATAGCCACCTCCGCTGACGACTGTCTATTAATTCTTTCACCCATCTAATTTCTCAACGTATGCATTGATCCAGATTTCTATCACTCCGATCGGAGAGGTCTATCTATCCGACTTTATTCCTTTTGTTCTATGGATTTTCATGACAGAAGGTAGGTTCTTACCCAGTTTTTTTACTCCATCCAATTAATCAACAGAATGAAAAACGTAAATTCTACCTTACTAAGGTTGATGCAGCTTACGGCTCTGCAACTCCTGCTGGCCGTGCTTTTCATGGGCGTTTCGTGGGCTACTGATGTCTCAGCCCAGGAACTGCTTGACCGGCGAATAAGCCTCATTGTCCGGGATCAGAATATCAAGACGGTACTACAAAGCATTGAGAAAGCGGCTAACGTCAAATTTTCGTACAGTCCGCAAATTGTTCGCTCCAAACAGCTTGTCTCGATGCGCGTGCAGAACAGCACACTAAAGGAAGTGCTGGAAAAGTTGCTTGTTCCATTAAAGGTAAATTTCAGCATTTCCGGCGAACAGATTATTCTGGCGCGTACGACTGAGCAGGCCATCAGCATTCAGGCGGGTGAAGCCGTTGAGGACGCAGGTGCGCCAGCAGAACGGACAATAACCGGGGTCGTTTCCGACGAAAAAGGCGAAGGGCTGCCAGGGGTCAGTGTGGTCGTGAAAGGCTCACCCCGTGGTGCGGTAACCGACGCATCGGGGACGTATCGGTTAACCATTCCTGACGGAGCCCAGACGCTGGTCTTTAGTTTTGTTGGGTACACCAGTCAGGAGGTCGCCGTTACCGGTCAGTCAACGCTGTCGGTACAACTCAAGCCCGATGTAAAGTCCATCAATGAAGTTGTTGTTATTGGTTACGGTTCGCTGAACCGCAAGGAAGTGACCAGCGCGGTCACGCACTTATCGTCGTCAGACTTGCTTCGGGTGGGCAGCAACAGCCCGTTAATGGCCATTCAGGGCAAAGTGGCGGGCCTGTCCGTGACCAATACAGCCTCCGGTGACCCTAACTCGACGCCCAGCATTCAGCTTCGCGGGGTATCGTCGAGAAGCGCCGGACTGGGGCCGTTGTTCGTTATCAACGGCATACCCGGCGGTAACCTGGACAACATCAACCAGAACGAGATCGAGTCGATCGATGTACTGAAAGGCGGGGCGGCTTCGGCCATCTACGGCACGCGGGGTAGTAACGGGGTTATTGTGATCACGACCAAGAAAGGATCGTCCGAATCCCGCATCTTCTACGACGGCTACACGTCCTTTGATTACATTACCAACAAGTTGAAGTTGTTGAACCGAGATGAATTTCTGGCCAATAAACGGGGCGTCGACCTGGGTGGTAATACCGACTGGACGAAAGCGGTAAGCCGTAGTCCGGCTTTTGCACAGAAACACACCCTGCAGTTTTCGGGTGGAAACGGGCAAACCAACTATTTCACTTCGGTCGACTACCGTAAGGCTGAGGGTATCGACCTGCGGTCCAGCAAGCAGGAATACGGTGGCCGGGTAAACATCAACCATACCTCCGCCAATAACCTGTATGCCCTTACCTTCACGGCCGCTCCCCGGTATACAAAAACGAACCTGGCCGACTACAGTGGTTTCAATTACGCGTCGACCCTCAATCCGACCCAGCCCGTTTATGATACTGACGGAAAGTATGCGTACGTGAACACTGGTTTTTTTGCGAATAATCCCGTTGAACGGGCTAGAAATGTAGTATCAGGGCAGGAAGTAAAATACCTGGACATCAATGGTTCGTTTAAACTGAACATCCTGCAAAACCTGTCGACACTGATCACGCTGGGAGAAGTAACGTCCTCGTTCCGGAATGAGAATTTTTCGCCATCGACCTTAACCACGGTCATCAATGGCACGAAGCGCAACACGGCCTCGCAATCCTTAGACGAAAATGATCAGAAAAGCTTTGAGTGGACGGGCAATTATGCGCTGGAAGTTCAGAAACACGCTATCAAGTTACTGGGCGGCTATTCATACCAGTATTTTACGTCATCCGGCTTTAACGCATCCAATGAAAATTTCCCCTCCGATGTACTGACATATAACAGCCTGGGCACTGGATTATGGAACTTACAGCAAGGCGTCAATAACGTAGGCTCTTACCGGAATAACTCCAAACTGGCGGCTTTTTTCGGGCGCGTGAATTACGACTACGATCAGAAGTATTATATGTCGGCCAGTTTACGGCGGGAAGGTTCGTCTAAATTTGGCTACGACAACAAATGGGGAAACTTCCCGGCGGCATCGGTAGGCTGGCGCATCACCCAGGAAAAGTTTGCACAGGGCACCTCCTGGTTAAACGAACTGAAACTACGGGCCGATTACGGCGTAACGGGCAACCAGGATTTCGGCAATTACCTCTCACTGGATACGTATGGCGGTTACGGGTATTATCTCTACAATAACACATCGTATCAGGTTTGGGGACCCAGCCAGAACACGAACTATAATTTACGCTGGGAAAAAGCCATCAACTTTAACGTTGGCGTCGACTTCGATCTGTTTAAGAACAGCCGCCTAACGGGTAGCCTGAACTACTACGTGCGTACCAACAAAGATTTGCTGGGTTCCTATGCTGTGCCTAACCCGCCAAACGTACAGGGGTCGACCTTTGCCAATGTGGGTACCATGAAGAATTCCGGTCTGGAAATCCAGCTGAATGTGGCCGTGGTCAACAACAAGGATTTCAGTTATAACATAAACTTCGCCGGAGCCACCAACAGCAATAAGTTTGTCGCTTTCTCCAGTGAAGCGTATAAAGGCCAAACCTTTATTGACGTAGTAGGCATGCCCGCACCGGGTAGCCCCGGTAACGCCCAACGCCTGCAGGAAGGCACCCGGATTGGCAGCTTTTACATGCTGAAGTCAGCGGGGGTCGATGAGACGGGTGCTTTGCTGGTTTACAATAAGAATGGCGATGTTATTCAGGCTAACAAAGCCAACAACGACGACAGACAGTTTGTGGGGAATGGCCTGCCCACCTTTACAGGTGGTTTGACGAATAACCTCAGATACAAAAAATGGGATCTGACGGTATTTCTGCGGGGTACGTTCGGCTACCGGATTTTTAACACCTATGCGTTTTACTTAGGAACGCCAGCCACCCAGCAGAATATCAATACACTTACCTCGGCCTACGACGGCAGCAAGTACTCAAAACTGACGAGTCCTGCTACCTACTCGTCCCTGTCAGACTACTTTATGGAGCCGGGTAGCTTCGTCAAGATCGATAACGTAACCCTGAGTTATACGCAGCCTGTTACGAGCAAATTCCTGCGCTCGGCGCGGATCTATGTGACAACCCGCAATTTGAAAACCTTCACCAAATACACGGGGGGCGATCCGGATCTGGTTCAAATTAACGGTCTGTATCCAGGCGTTAACAACACCTTGAATTACTTCCCATCAACAACCCAACTTTTGCTGGGCCTTCAGGTCACCTTTTAATTAGTTACCCAACTTATGAAACGATCTCGTTTTTTCAATACCATACGCATTGCATCCGTCGCTTTAGTACTCGTTCTGACCGGTGGATGTACCAATTTAGATGAAGTACTTTCTGACCGGATCACGTCCGACAACTTCCTCCAGACTAAAGAAGATGTCATCCGCGACTTCCTGCGCCCCTTCGAGCACAGCTACTGGACTATTCAGGGTGGGGCGACGTTTATGCTTCAGGAGAACAGCTCGGATGAGCTGATGACCCCCAACCGGCAGGGCGACTGGTTCGACGGTGGGCAGTTCCAGCGGGTTCATTACCACACCTGGACGCCAAATGACGGGTACACCAGTGATGCCTGGAACGCGCTCTACGGCGGGGTTACGCTGGCCACCAACACGCTGGAAGATTTGCAGGGCATTACGGACCCGGCCAGGTTCAACATGACGCAGGCTGAACTGGACGATATGATTGCCGAAGTCCGGACCCTGCGTGCCTGGCTCAACCTGCGGCTGCTGGACTTTTATCGCAACATTGTGCTGGTCAAAAAAGTAAAAGGTGAATCGCAGGGAGGTTTGCAGGTACCTCCGCAGGAAGCATTCAGTTATATCGAGCAGGAGCTGAAAGAGTCGATCCCTAACTTGCCAACCCGGCAAAGTCTGGGCGCCAACGCCATTGGCCGCTGGACCCAGGGCGGAGCTGCGGCCCTATTGGTTCGCTTGTATCTGAACGCGAAAGTATATACCGGCACCGACCATTTTGCCGATTGCGCTACCGTATGCACGGATATTCTGGCCGGTAAATACGGGCAGTACGCGCTGGAAAGCCGTTGGGATGCGCCTTTCGACTACACCAATCCAACATCGGGCGAAACGGTCTTTGGCTTTCCGGGCAGTTTTGCCCAGACCCACTGGCAGTATGATGGGGGCATGTATTTCTGGATGCTGCCGGTCAATGCTACCTTTTACTTCGGGTTCACGGATTTTGGTACAGCCAACCCGAAATATGCGCTTCAGCCGGGCCGGGATGTCGATAGTACGGAGTATAGCTTTGCGCTGGGTAAACCTTTTATAAAATTCCAGAAATACCCGGACGATGTTCGGCTGAAAACTTACAAAAACCTGGGTAACAGCAAACGGGAAGGCATGTTTTTACAAGGCTATCTGCCTTACATCAACTCAAACGGGAGAGTCGACACGGTACGCTCGACCAAAGGACCTTATCCCTTGTTTTTCCGCGATCAGGTTGGTCTGTTCCTGGGAGCTAAGCCCGGCACCAAAATTGCCGACAAGACCTCAAACATGAACAATGCCGACCAGAATTCAGGGATTACCCCGGTGAAGTATCCCTATTACCCGAGCAGCGACCTGAATAAAATCTCATCGGCTTACGCTGAAATCCGGTTGGCCGAAATCTATTACTCACTGGCCGAGTGCAAATACCGGGCGGGGGATAAAGCAGGGGCTGCGGTTCTTCTGAATACGGTTCGGGCCAGAAATTACCCAGC
The DNA here is from genome assembly GCF_900230225.1 of Spirosoma fluviale. Classification (GTDB taxonomy): domain Bacteria; phylum Bacteroidota; class Bacteroidia; order Cytophagales; family Spirosomataceae; genus Spirosoma; species Spirosoma fluviale. The sequence goes on along the minus strand of NZ_OCNH01000006.1, from coordinate 131,046 downwards.
CGGTTCACCGAGTCTGTATAAACCAGATGGTAGCCAGTTGACCGATCAGGAGATGCTGGACGAATGGGGCCGCGAATTTTTAGTAGAAGGCCGTCGGCGTACCGACATGATTCGCTGGGGTGTATTCAATACGGGCTCCTGGTGGGACAAACAGCCGGATGCAGATAACCACACGGCGATTTTCCCCATTGGTCAAAATGTGCTTAACGTCTCTACGCAGTTAAAGCAAAATCCCGGTTATTAATCTTCGCCGTATTACCTTCCATTGAGAAGCCGTTCCGGTCAACCGCCTGTATACCAAAGCGATTGGCCGGAACGGCTTTTTTAATTTCATAACAGATTTTTTGTCCAGTAAATCATCGGCTTAGCTGTTTCCACGGCTTCATCGCGGTCGGGCCAGATCATTTCACTTTGCAGACTACTATCTCGCCGGTAACCGCGCTTTTGCCAGAATTCATCAAGGGGACGATAATCGGCGGGGCGAAGCGGGTGGTTTTCGGGGCGCTGTACGGCGCAGAAACAGGTCATTGTATACTGTTCAAATTTGCGGGCGTGGGCTTCCCGTTCATCGAAGAATTTATTGCCGATGCCCAGCCTCCGATAAGCAGGCAGCAGCACACTTTCGCCAAAGTAGAAGACGGTGTCGAGATCGTATCCCGCCTTCTGAAAAGGCATCTGCACCTCAGGAGTTTCGTCAGCGAGGGGAATTGCCGTTGTAGCCCCTACCATCCGGTTGCCATCGTAGACCGCAAATAGAAACGAACGTTCCGAGCGGGCATAGGTTTCCAGATACGTTTTCTCGTAGGCCATCGAGCCCTCGTACAAGTACGGGAAGTCATAAAATACAGCGATACGCAGGGCCGCCAAATCATCGAAAACAGATCGAAACGCGGCCCCCTCAAGCCGGACATACGTAATTGACGAAGGATTTAATTCTGGCAAAATAATGAGCGGTTTATTGATTACCCAACACCAACGACTCCCAGTGCGGCAGATTATAGTAGGTTGTAATCCGGGTGATTTTTCCGTCTGTGAGCTCAAGAAACGAACCGGCAGGCAACACATAGGTTTGGCCGGTAGCCGGTGGCAGATCGCCGTCGGTTTTCTTATAGATCCCGTTCACGACGAACTCGCAGCCGACGCGTGTACCCGTTGGCTCCGTCAGGATGACCAGATCGGTTAGGGTTTCGTTGTAACAGTCGTCCATATGCTGGAGAAACTGGCTGAATTTCTCTTTCCCGATTCGCGTATCCCCCTGGTTGCTATCGTGGCGAACATCCGGGTGAATCAGGTCAAGCATGGTGTCCCAATCTTTACGATTAAAAGCCTCGTAGTACTTGGAAACAGTATCAAAAGCAGTCATGAAATGAGAAAGTTAGTGGACAAATATATAAGGTTTGACGCCTATATTCACCCTATGTTACCACTAACCTTCTTATCGGCCTGCTTATACAAAGATCAAATTTCCGTTAATAAGTGCTTTTTGGTAATTTAACTGGTCGAACTGGTAGAGATAGGGCGATTTATGCGCTTTACCCGTCCGGCGTTCATCCAGTCGGGTCAGGATACTCAGGCCCGTAATTTTCTTGTGGAAATTTCGGGAATCGAGCGGTCGCCCGAGCACCGCTTCATACAGGCGCTGTAGTTCCGGAATCGTAAACTTTTCGGGCATCAGGTTCAGGCCAATGGGCTGCCAGTTCAGTTGCAGACGAAGGGTCTGAAGGGCCACGTTAATAATTCGGCAGTGGTCATACAGCAAAGAGGGCAACTCCCCTACGTCAAACCAGTCGCAGGCGTCCGACAGGAAATCGGCAGTAGGGGTCACTTTTGTATAATCGACCAGGGCGTAGTAGCCCATCGAAATGGTGCGGTCGGGCCAGGCACCGGAAAAGGGCATGGGCATTTTCTGGCGTTGCCAGGTATCGTCCCGGTCGTAGCGGTTCGCGTCGCCAAACAAGTGGAATTGCTGTAGAAATAACTGGTTCAGGCCCGTCCGTTCGTACAGCACCCGACTGGCGGCATCATCCACCGACTCTGTTTTATAGATGAATCCACCCGGCAAACACCACTCGTCCGTTTCTTTCCAGCGTAATAGAAACACTTTCAGCCGGGTATCATGAAAACCGAAGATGACACAATCGAGCGATACGCCTAATACGCAGTCGTTGGCTATGATTTTATAATACGAAATGAGCTTGTCGGAGTAAGTCATACGCAAGGGCAACTTTCTTTATGTTAATCGTACACAATGAAAATGAATTCGTGTATAATTACTGGTATTTTCTGATTTAGCCAATCTTTGTCGATAGCCTGTCAGGAATTCCCACCTGCGGAAGCAAATCCTCGTTCATTGCTACGGGTCATCAGAACACGAGTAGCTTCTGGATGGCAAAGGTAAATAAGTAGCTTACTACGCGCTTATTCCTGCGTCTTTGCGGTTGGAATCCTGGTAGATGATTTATCAGCAAAAACCGTTAATTTTAGTTCGGATTTTTTTCATTCATATATACTTATACAGAATCTCCCCATTTACCCCTTATCCCTCCAGGTTATGGCCTTAGTAAAGTTAACGATTAACAATCAACCACATACGATAGACGTAGACCCCGAGATGCCGCTCCTCTGGGCTATCCGTGATGTAGTTGGCCTGACCGGCACCAAATTCGGTTGTGGCATTGCCCAGTGCGGAGCCTGTACGGTTCACCTCGACGGGGCACCGATCCGTTCCTGCAGCTACCCGGCATCAGCCGCTGCGGGGCATAAAATTACCACCATCGAAGGGCTGTCGAAAAACGCCGACCACCCGGTTCAGAAAGCCTGGATCGAACACCAGGTACCCCAATGTGGCTATTGCCAGTCCGGACAAATTATGTCGGCGGTAGCCTTGCTGAAGCAAAACCCCAAACCATCCGAGGAGGATATTGATACGGCCATGCAGGGCAACATTTGCCGCTGCGGCACGTACGAGCGCATTCGGAAAGCCATTCACTCGGCTTCGACAGAGATGGCCAGCGCCCCTAAAATGCCTAAATCCACTCCTAAAATCGGCAAGCGATGAGCACGACTCCTACCTCTACAGCAACTGAAACCGGTACGAGCCGCCGGAATTTCCTGAAAGCTGCGGGCCTTACCGGAGCGGCTTTTGCCCTCGGCTTTTCATCGGCCGATTCCTTCGCCAGCCCCGTCCTGAACCTCAGTGGTCAGCCGGGTATGGGTCTGCCGGAATCCGTTGAACTGAATCCGTATATACTTATCGACAAATCGGGGCGTATTACCCTGATGAACCCACGACCCGAAATTGGTCAGGGAACTTACCAATCCATTCCGGCGCTCATTGCCGAAGAACTGGAAGTGTCGCTCGACAAGGTTACCATCCGGCAAACCGGTGGCGAAACCAAGTACGGCGGCATGTGGTCGCAGGCGGTGGGTGGCAGCGGCTCCGTTCGGGGTGGCTATATGCAGATGCGTAAAGTGGGAGCCTCCGCCCGCGAGATGCTTCGGCAGGCCGCCAGCCAGCAGTGGGCGGTGCCCATCGAGGAATGCATGGCCGAAAACGCGACCATCGTTCATAAGCCCAGCGGCAAAAAACTTACCTATGGACAGCTAGCCGAGGTAGCCGCCAAACTGCCCGTTCCCAAAGAGCCCGCGCTGAAAGACCCGAAACAGTTTTCGATGCTGGGCAAGCCCATGCCCCGGCCCGATGTCCCGCTTAAAGTAACCGGACAGGCCACCTTTGGTATCGACGCAAAAGTACCCGGCATGGTCTACGCATCCATTGAACGCTGCCCGGTATTGGGCAGCAAACTGGTTAGTTTCGATGCGTCTAAATCGCTAAAGGTCAAAGGCGTTCAGAAAGCCGTAAAAATAGAGCGCGTGGTGGGCAAGAACCGCTACGAAGGTGTAGCCATCATCGCCGACAATTACTGGGCTGCGTTACAGGGCCGGAAAGCCCTCAGCGTAACCTGGGATCACAATCAGTTCGATACCTTCAACTCGGCCAGTTTCGAGAATAAGCTTCGCGACCTGGCTAAAACAGACGGTGTGCAGGGCCATAACACCGGCGATTTTGAGAAGTCTTTTGCCGATGCGCCGAACAAAGTCGAAGCGTTTTACGAAACGCCCATGGTGAGCCACTCGACTATGGAACCCATGAATGCCCTGGCCCATTATAAGCCGGACGGCAAAGTGGAACTGTGGGTGTCCTCGCAGGGGGGTGACCTCGTTCGGGGTGACGTTGCCAAAGTGCTCAATGTAAAGCCGGACGACATCACCGTTCATATCCTGTTCAACGGCGGTGGCTTTGGTCGGCGCATTACGCAGGATTTTGCCACCGAAGCGGCTACCCTGTCCAAAACGATCGGCAAACCGGTAAAAGTCATCTGGACGCGGGAAGACGACACCCAGCTTGGTCCATTCCGACCCATGACGTTCTCGGCCATGCGCGGGGCATTATCTGCCGATGGTAAAGCCGTTGCGCTCCAGCATAAGGTCATCTCGCCGTCGATCGACGCGACGATGAACGAAACATACGATAAGACGAAAGCCGACGATACCATGCTCGAAGGAACGGGTGATCAGAAATACGAAATCCCGAATCTTAACACGCGTTACGTCCACGCCGACATTCACGTGCCCCTCACGTACTGGCGCTCGGTAACGAGTTCGACACTGGCGTTCTCGCACGAGTGTTTTATCGACGAGATGGCCCAGAAAGCCGGTCAGGACCCGCTGGCGTTCCGGATGAGCATGCTCACCAAAGACAGCGACTCCAAACGAGTACTTACGAAACTGAAAGAAGTATCGGGATGGGACAACCCACTGCCCGCCGGGAAAGGACGCGGTATTGCCCAGTGGGAATTCTTCGCCGGACTATCCGCACAGGTTGTAGAGGTTTCCAAGAACAAGACTGGTGGTATTACGGTTGATAAAGTTTACTGCGTAATTGACCTAGGTACGGTTGTGAATCCAGATACGGTAAAGGCCCAGATTGAAGGATCTATTGCCATGGCCTTGACTGCTGCTACGAAAGATGGCATTACGTTTGAAAATGGTCAGGCCGTGCAGAAGAATTTCGATGCCAACCGAATGCTCCGCATCAACGAGATGCCTACGGTAGAAGTCCATATTCTGGCCGAAGGCGGCCCCACCATCAAAGGCGTTGGCGAACCGGGCTTGCCCCCCTTCGCCCCCGCGTTGGCGAACGCTGTTTTTGCCGCTACCGGCAAACGCATCCGTAAGCTGCCTTTTGATCTGGAGAAAGTATAATTTCTGGCGGGTTGGGTTCTGGGCAAACCCGAAAACCCAACCCGCAAACCAAAAACTATGAAAGAGATCAGTCGTATTGTTGAGGTTTTTGAACAAATCGATTTTTCGCAGCGAAAAGCCGCTTTGGCAACCGTAGTCTGGGTCGAAGGGTCGTCGTACCGGCGTCCGGGAGCACGTATGCTCATCACGGATGATGGTCGCTGGGAAGGGGCCATCAGCGGGGGTTGCCTGGAAGGCGATGCCTTGCGCAAAGCCCGGCAGGTGATGCTCGACGGGCAACCGATTGTTGTTACGTACGATACGATGGACGATGGGGCCAATAGCTTTGGCGTTGGCCTGGGCTGCAATGGCATCATTGATGTACTGATTGAGCCCATCACGCCCGATAGCGATCAAAATCCCGTTGCGCTGCTGAAAGAATTTACCCAGAAACGCGATGTACGGGCACTGGCTACCGTGCTCAAGAGCAACGACTTTACGGGCCTTGCACCCGGCAACCGCTTTACGCTTACCGAAGAAAACGCAGAGTCGATACCCGGCTGGCTGCACGACGACATGCGTACGGTCTTTGAGACCGGCAAGCCGCTAACCCGCACCTATCCGGTAGTATCGGGGAGTGCGGAGGTGTTCATCGAGCGAATCGATCCCGGTATTGAGCTGATCATTTTCGGGGCGGGCTACGACGTTATTCCGGTGGCCAAACTGGCCCGCGAACTGGGTTGGCAGGTTACCGTTACCGACGATTGCATTGCGCACCTGTCGCCCAAACGGTTTCCGGTGGCTACCTGCGTGCTGTATGCAGACCGCCAGGTGGTGATCGACCAGCTTTCGATCACGAACCGAACGGCCGCCGTGCTGATGTCGCACAACTTCAACTACGACCGCGCTGTGCTTCAGAAACTGCTCACGACCGATGTACCCTATATTGGTATGCTGGGGCCGCGCAAACGGTTCGACAAGATGCAGGACGAGTTCAAAAAAGACGGCCTTGCTTTCAGCGAAACATCCCTTAACCGGGTTCACGCCCCTATTGGCCTGGACCTGGGCGCGGAAACTCCCGATGAGATTGCCCTGTCCATTATGGCCGAAATTAAAGCGTTTTTTACCCGAGGAGCCGCAGGTTTCCTGAAAAACAAGACCGGCCCCATTCACGAACGACTCTCGGGCAATACCAACGACCATCACCGGCATACCAACGGAATAGGTCTGGACGCGATTGACCTGGATACGGTCTAAACATGCGTATTGCAACAATTATTCTGGCAGCCGGTTCGTCTTCCCGTCTGGGGGGCGAGCCTAAACAGCTGCTTACTGCTAACGGAACGACACTGGTCCGACGCATAGCCGAAGCCGTTCTATCGCTTCAGACAGGCCCGGTGGTTGTTGTGCTGGGCGCTAATTCGGAACGTATTCAAGCCGAAATTAATGATCTGCCACTCTATTGGCCGGTCAACCCAAATTGGACCGAAGGGATGGCTTCTTCGCTGCGTGTGGGACTTGCCGCCTTATCGGACGAGCCCCTCGACGCTTTTCTGGTGGTTTTGACCGATCAGCCGCACGTTACAGCCGACTTGCTCCGCCAGCTTATTACCACCCAACAGGAAACAGGACGTGGCATTGTTGCCTGCCGATACGGCGAGATGGGACACCTGGGCGTTCCGGCCTTGTTCGACATCCGCTACCAGTCTGAGTTTATGCGCCTAACCGGCGATATGGGTGCCCGCAAACTTATTAAGATGTATGCCAACGACTGCGCCGAAATTTCCTTTCCCCTGGCAGCTATCGACCTCGATACATGGCAGGACGTAGATGCATGGCAACGGGCAGCGGGTTCGGGGCAGGGAGTATAGGGCAATGGGCAGGGGGCATAGGGAATGTCGCCTATGATTGGATTAGCATGCTGCCGCTCCTAATGCCCTATACCCCTGCCCCGGACCCTATGCCCTTTGCCCCAAGCCCTATGCCATCTTCCCCTTGCCCCTTGCCCATGTCCTTCGTACCTTTGCCGCCAGAATGGCACGACTCCTCGCAATTGATTACGGAATGAAACGGACCGGCATAGCCGTTACGGACCCTTTACAGATCATTGCGTCGGCGCTGGAAACGGTACCCTCTCACGAGGTGCTGAAATTTCTGAAGGCCTACCTTGTCCGGGAGCCAGTCGACGCATTTATTGTCGGCCTGCCCAAAGGGCTGGATGGCGAGGATACCGATAACACCCCGAGAGTCAGGAAGTTCGTAACGCATTTGCAGAACGCATTCCCCGATATTCCGGTTTATTGGCATGACGAACGGTTTACCTCTGTCATGGCACTAAAAGCGATGATTGCGGGCGGCAGCACAAAAAAAGACAGACGCGAGAAGGGCAACATTGACAAAGTCAGTGCCGCCATTATTCTTCAGTCATACATGGAAAGCAACCGTCTGAACCGGGATTTATAAGATTTTATTGATTTACATGATTCAGTCACTTTTTGATTCATGAGAAAATCAGGCCAATCGGTTTAATCCCACAAATCCAGGTTCAGACAATATACTATTATGATTCTCCCAATTATTGCCTACGGCGACCCGGTATTGCGGAAGCGGGCCAAAGATATTGAACCCGACAGCCTCGACGTGAAAACGCTGAGCCAGAACATGTTCGAGACGATGTATGCAGCATCCGGCATTGGCTTGGCGGCTCCGCAAGTCGGGCAGAGCGTACGGATGTTCGTGGTCGATGGCGAACCCCTGAACGAAGATGAAGCCGAAGAAGATATCGACCAGAGTCTGATTGGCTTTAAGAAAGTGTTCATCAACCCCGAGATCATTGAGGAAGCCGGCGACGATTGGGGATTTGAAGAAGGCTGTCTGAGTATTCCCGGTATTCGGGGCGAAGTGTTCCGACCCGAAATTATCGTGATCCGATACTTCGATGTCGACTGGAACGAGCACGAAGAAGAATACGACGGCATGGCCGCCCGGATCATCCAACACGAATACGATCACCTCGACGGGAAGCTTTTCACCGATTACCTCCCTTCCCTTCGCCGGACACTCATCAAGAAAAAGCTATCCGATATTTCGAAAGGAAAAACGGACGCGGAATACAAGATGAAATTCCCGAAATAACGTAGAGACGCTATACCTTGCGTCTTTTGCGTCTCCTGTATGTATGTCAAAACCATCCGGTTACTGAGACGCAAGGTATTGCGTCTCTACAGAAATCATGAACATTACTCTCCTTCAGACCAACTTGTATTGGCAAGACCCGGTGGCGAACCGCGCCATGCTGGAGGAGCGTATCTTCAATCTACCTGAACCAACGGATTTGATCGTGTTGCCCGAAATGTTTACCACGGGTTTCACGATGGACGCCCGGGCGGTGGCTGAGCCGATGAATCTTACTACGTTTCGGTGGATGAAGCAGATGGCTGCCCAAACGGGGGCGGTGGTGACAGGCAGTTATGTGGTCAAGGAGAACGGCCGCTTCTTTAACCGACTCGTCTGGATGCAACCCGACGGCCAGTTCGATACCTACGACAAACGGCACCTGTTCCGGATGGCGGGCGAAGAAGGCGTTTACACCGCCGGAACGCGTCGGATCGTGAAAGAATGGAAAGGCTGGCGTATCTGTCCGCTTATCTGCTACGACCTCCGTTTTCCCGTCTGGAGCCGAAACATCCCCCCCCCCGTACCGACGGGTTTTAACCCGTCCACAGACTTCGACTACGACCTTCTGCTATACGTAGCCAACTGGCCAGCCGCCCGCCGAAACCCCTGGAACACACTGCTGCAAGCCCGCGCCATCGAAAACCTGAGTTATGTAATCGGCGTCAATCGGGTTGGGCAGGATGGAAACGGGCACCCATACAGCGGTGACTCGGCCGTAATTGACTTCAAAGGTGAGCCGCTTTTCCGGGAAACAGACACCGAGACGGTCCACCAGCAAACCCTCTCGCTTGACGAGTTACGCGCTTTCCGAGCCAAGTTTCCGGCCAATCTGGACGCCGATACGTTTACGTTGCTCCCTTGATCGTTTCAAGTAGTTCCAGCAACTCCCGCGCACTGTTCAGCGTTGTAAACGACTTTCCTACTAATTGTTCGTCGACCACTTGTTCATGCGCCCACACGGTTGCGTAGGGGATGTGAATGGCCCGCGCTCCAATGTGTACCACCGGCAGTATGTCCGATTTCAGGGAGTTGCCGATCATCAGGAAATCGGCAGGCTGGACGTTGTATTTCTGTAAAATCCGCAGGTAGGCCTGTTCATCCTTTTCGCTTACGATTTCGACGTGCTTAAAGTAATGCCCCAACCCCGACCGGGCAATCTTACTCTCCTGATCGAACAGATCACCTTTGGTCAGCACCATCAGATCAAAATGTTTAGAGAGCGTTTCCAGCACCTCGGCCACTCCGTCGAGCAATTCGATCGGGAAGTCCAGCAGTTTCCGGCCAACATTAATGATTTGCTGAATCTCCGTCCCCGTAATTGTCCCATTCGTGAGTTCAATTGCTGTTTCAATCATGGAGAGCATAAAGCTCTTGGCTCCGTAGCCAAAGGTGTTGAGGCTACGAATCTGCGCGTCGTAGAAGCGTACGGCCAGCGTCTCTTCATCAACGTGATGGGAGAGCATTTCGCAAAGCTTTTGTTTCACATCCACGTAATTAGGTTCATTGACCCACAGCGTATCGTCGGCATCAAAAGCGATTAGTTTCATAGACGTCTTGGTTAATGGGTAAAAGCAACAAAGATAGCTGGTCGCCAGAATCTTATTTAGTTACCAGCCATTGCATTAATTTGATTTGCGTACCATTCGGTAATTCCGCAATTTGCCCCCCGTTCTTAACGCAATTATTACCGTCATCTCTATGCAGTTCACAGAGCAGGATCAGGACCAGATTTTGGTTCAGGGCGTTTCACTCGACCAGATCGATCAGCAGATAAATTATTTCATTCACGGCTTCCCTTATCTAAATGTTATTAAAGCAGCGACCATAGGCGATGGCATCGTTCGTATCGATGAAGACCAGCTGTCCGCTTACATCCATCGTTTTGACGAAGCGGCTCACGATCGCACCCTGGTGAAGTTTGTACCCGCATCGGGAGCCGCAACCCGGATGTTTAAATCGCTGTTTGCGGGACTCGATGGCAAGTTCGATAAATCGGTCGATGAAGTGTTTGCGCGCCTGACTGATTTCGCATTCTACGAAGATTTGAAAGCCGCTATGGCTGCTAAAGGGCAGGATCTGGATAAAGCCGTTGCCGAAAACGATCGGATAACCGTTCTAAAATTTATCTTAACCGAAGAGGGGCTGGACTACGGCAGTCTGCCAAAAGGGCTATTGAAGTTTCATAACTATGCCGACGGTGCCCGAACACCCGTTGAAGAGCATCTGGTTGAAGGCGCAGCCTATGCCAATTCCGATGGACTGGTGAAAATCCACTTTACCGTTTCGCCCGAACACCGTAGCCGCTTCGAGCAGTTGATCGACGAACAAAAAGCGGACTATGAAGCCTGGCTTGGCGTGACGTTCGATATTAGTTTTTCGGAACAAAAGAAATCGACGGATACTATCTCGGTCAACATGGATAATTCACCGTTTCGGAATTCAGACCGCAACGGCGGACCGGGCTCACTCTTATTCCGTCCGGCAGGACATGGCGCACTCATTGAAAACCTGAATGACATCGACGCCGATATTGTCTTCATCAAGAATATTGACAACGTGGTTCCCGACGAAATAAAGGAGCCGACCATTACCTACAAAAAAGTACTGGCGGCTGTGTTGCTCGACGCCCAGCAGCAGATTGCCCGTTTACAGGGATTATTGAACTCGGAGGAAGTAAGTGACGGCTATCTGGCCGAAGCGGACGAACTTCTCCAACGGACGCTGTATACGTTACCACCGGCAGGCTTTGCTGAGCTATCGAAAGCCGAGAAACTGGATTACCTCCGTCGGAAACTGGACCGCCCGGTTCGCGCTTGTGGCATGGTTAAAAACGTTGGTGAGCCAGGTGGCGGTCCCTTCTGGGCCAAAAATCAGGATGGCTCGGTATCGCTGCAAGTAGTTGAATCAGCGCAGATTGATTTAACCGATGCCGGTCAGAAAGCCATTTTTGATGAAGCAACGCACTTTAACCCCGTCGATCTGGTGTGTGGCCTGAAAGACCATACCGGCAAGAAATACGATTTGCCCGCCTACCGCGACCCACTCACGGGATTCATTACCGCCAAATCGAAAGATGGAAAAGACCTCAAAGCGCAGGAATTGCCCGGCTTGTGGAACGGCGCTATGGCCGACTGGAACACGATTTTCGTTGAAGTTCCGCTCATTACGTTCAACCCGGTAAAAACAGTGAACGATTTGCTGCGGAAAGAACACCAACCTTCGGAGTTGGAATAGGTCTTGACAGCAATTAGTTATAAACTAATAAGTGGTAAGTAATAAGGGTCTGTTTTATCAGAGACTTACTACTTACCACTTATTAGTTTACGCCTTATCAAGCTTATGCTGACATCCGATTGACGGATGCATCAGCTAGTTCAGCACCGATAGCCACTTCTTTTGTTTCAATTGAGCCCAGGTTTTGAAACGACAACAGGGTTGTATTTTCATACACGCCTAAGTTCGCATCCCGAACACGTTCCATGATAGGCCGAAGTGCACAAGTCACTTCATCATTGCAATCATCGCATTTGACGTAGAAATTAAACGAAACGCAGGGGGTTGGCGCAATGGGGCCATCAATAACCCGCAGTACCTGTGCTAGATTTACCCGGCCCGGATCTACACGAAGCAAATAACCACCACCTTTTCCCTTTTGGCTTTGCAGGATTCCGTGGTTTCGCAGTTCAAGAAGAATAGCCTCTAAAAACTTTTTAGGGATGTTCTCCTTTGCAGAAATGTAAGAGATTAGTACGGGGCCTTTGCCGTACTCTTCAGTCAAAACCTTGAGGGCTTTGATGGCATACTTTGCTTTCTTAGAAATCATTGTTACGGTGATTGATTGGGTTTTGGAAATGAACATGTTCACTTCCCGAACTGGCTTTTGGCCAGAACAAGTATGCAAATTAATAAGTCCTTAATTATCAGTCAAAAAGTCAACGATATTATGCAAAAGAAAAAAAGCAGCGTTTTTACGCAGTCACCTACCCTTCCGTAACGTTTAATTAAATCTATAGCCAAACATTGCATTTTGGCCTAAAAGTTCATGGATTTAGTTGGGTATTAGACTTATAAGGATACCAGAAGTAACATTTATTTTCATTAATTACTGATTATAGGCTCTTTAATCCATATAATTCATTTCTATATTTATATCCTACGGTACATACCAAAATAAAAAAAGCCGGTGCAAAGCCCCGGCCTTTTCTTGCGACACCAATATAAAAATTGTTTACTCTTTCTTACTATTTATCGTAATTGGCATTCTGAGGATCGAAGTTTGTCCAGCCAGCTAACCAGTTTTCTGTATTGAAAGCACCGCGGTAAGGAGCCGCTGTGAAGAATGAATCGGCCAGTTTGCCACCTGTTGCTGCGTTAGCGGCCACCAATAAAGGAGACGTTGCCTGTGGCAGGAAGTTCGGCGCTGTCAGGTTGAAGTTTTGTGCATTCAGCAGTAACGACGTGATGTCCGTTCCGATGATCTGATTCTTGCGGGACGCCAGATTAAAGTACGCCTGAGCAGCCCCTGTCGTTACATCACCGATACCACGAACAACTGTAGTCGAGTTCGGAACTTCAGAGTTACCCAGAACAATTCCCTGTAATTCCAAGCTACCGTCGTTTATATTAGCCAGTGTGCCGGCAGTTGTTCCTTCCAGACGTAAGCCTTCCGGAAATCCGGTCATCACTGAGTTATAAATACTGATTCTTGTATTACGGCGTAAGTGCATGGCCGCCCGGTAGGCACCTGAACCGCCCGGCGTGTTGGCGCTGCTTGGAACACCTGGGTTGAAGGCAAACGCACTCATGTTGGCGAAGATAGGTGACGTTATGGGCAGACCAGCCGTAACGGGTACCCCCGGATCGAAATTGTCTGATTCAAAGGCTTCGGAACCCGACTGATCGGCCACGTTTGGATCGCGCAGGGCTACACCAAACTGTACCTTGCCGCTATAGCCAAAATCAGTATCGAAATCATCGTCGAAGGTGCGGAGGGCAACCAGGTATTTAGCATTAGCCGTACCACCAAACCACTCAAATGCATCGTCACCACTGTAGGAAACCTGAATGTGATCGAGGGTTGTACCCGAACCAACCTGATATAGCGTTAATCCGTTGATTTCACTGTTTGGCGTAGCTGACAACGCAACCCCCGGAAACTCAATCCGGACATACTGCATCGTGCCTGAATTGTCATTCGACACATTCAGGGTTGCGTCGAACGTACCCCGGATACCGCCTTCAAATGCCCGCGACGTACCTTGGTTGGACGGTGCGCGACCAATCAGCACCACGCCACCCCAGTCGCCATATTTACGTGAACCGGCAGGCTGTGACGATGTAAATATGATTGGCTGCGTAGCCGTCCCTTTAGCTTCTATCCGTGAACCCCGGTCGATAATTAACGTTCCGGGACGGTTCTGTCCTTCAGGGTCCTGGCTTCCTGTATAGCCCCGGATGATGGTGCCCGGCTCAATTGTAAGTACAGCATTATTGGTTACGTACACATACCCCTTCAACGCGTAAATGGTATTGGCAGAAAGGGTTCTGCTGGCCGTGATCGAATTGGGCAGCGTTTCGACAGGACGGTTGGCTATTGTAAAGCTAGCTGTCGATGGGCTCTGAACCGTTACACCACCTGAGGTAATTGAAATAGGTCCATTTTGTGCCGTTGCGGGTACAACTACCGTCAACGATGTTGTTGTAGCCGCCGTAACCTGCGCTGGTGCATTGCCACTGAATACAACCGTGTTACTGGCAGGCGTAGCATTGAAGCTAGTTCCGGTAATAACGATTGACGCACCTATCGGAGCCTGTGTTGGGTTGATGCTTGTGATAGAAAGGGGGTCGATGGTTGGCTCATCGTCGTTCTTACAGGCTGAAATAGTTACGGTCAGGCCAATTGCAAGAAGCAGCAGCGACTGATAACGTTTAATAAATTGCATAAAATGGATTTGGTTAGATTATTATGATAGTTGTTGAGTATCAATGTGTTTATCAGGGAACTACAATGCGTCGACCCAGGGTATAAACACCGGTTAGTGTTATATACTGGCCACGGCGGTATTTTATATAATCCTGATCGGCGTTAGCGGTGCGCGAGGTAACATCCTTTCCAATCTTGCGATCCCCGTTAAAGTCCTGAGAGAACCGGAAAGGCGCATTGAAGATGTCCTGTATACCCAGACGCAGTTCAAGCTGCTTGTTGAATGTTTTGCTGATATTGACGTCCACCACATGGCGGGGCATTTCGTAGGTAGTTGGGTCTTCGATATTACCCACCAGAAATATGCGCGGACCGGCTACGTTATATAGCACATTGTACTGCCAGTCGGTGGTGGGGTTGGCGTAATACAGTCCCAGATTGATCAGGTAGGGCGACTGATTGGCCAGGGCGCGGTTCCGGTCGGTACTGTTCCCGAATCGCTCGATGATGCCGCTTGGTCCCGGTGCTTCAATAACATCTCCGGTTGTTACCCGACTGTTTATGTACGAAGCGTTGCCCACAACCTGGAGGTTTTGTAAGAAGGCGCTGCTGGAGTTGCTGAAGCCTTTCCGAAACTCCAGTTCCAGACCATAGTTACGAGCCGAAATCGCATTCGTAAACGTAAAGGTGAAGGCCCCCGGAATAGGAATCAGGAATGATTCTATGGGGTTGGTAAAGCCTTTGTAAAACGCGGTAATCGAAATCAATTCGTTAGGCGTTGGGTAGAACTCATACTTTAAGTCGAAGTTCTGAATGGTGGCCGTCTTAAGTCCAGTATTTCCCTGCACTTCAATCTGCCGGGCAAAATCATAATACCGAAACGGTGCCAATTCACGTAACTCAGGTCGGTTGACCGTTGTTGAATAGGCTGCGCGAAGGTTCTGCCGGTCAGTAAGTTTATAGGTAAAGTTGACCGAAGGCAGCGGACTGAAAATATTGTTATCGACCAGTGGTTTTCCGGTGGGCGCATTGGCTAACCGGAGAGTTTGGTTGTAAAACTCGCCCCGGAAACCAAGCGTAAGGTTGGCCCGCGACCCAAAGTTAACGTCGCCCGACACATACCCTGCGGCATAGGTGGTCTTACCATTATATGAGTCGTTATCAACCGTACCATCCAGAAGGCTGAAGCTTCCTTCCCGACCGGTTACGTTTTCAGGGGCAAATGCCTGACCAACGCCCAGACCACTAATGTTATTGATCAACCCTACGCGCTCATAGCCATAGAAACGGGCGGCAAAGTCGCGGTTGCGACGCTCCCCATACACCCCAGCCCGGATACGATTCGGTTCCCGGTCGGTTGGATTGCCGAACGTATGTTCGTAATTACCAATCAATGATACGACCTGCTCATTCAACTTGGAGTAGAAACGGCCAACGTTGAGTGGGTTAGGCTGAACCGGCACATTGAGCCGGAACGGTTCAGGCTGCCCATCGGCACCCAAGGCACCCTGCGGGCGTGTATACTGAGCGCGTTTCCAGTCGGGCTCCCAACGTCCGGAATACCCGTAGCTGGCAATCCAGTTCACTTTAGTCAACTGGCTCAGCGAATGCTCGCCCGATACCTGCGAGCTTAGGATACTCCGGTTCTCAAAACGCTCCGAGTAGCTTTGCACATCAACACCATCGATCACGAAGCTCCCGTTCCGGACAACCGTTTCGGTCGATCCTAACTGATTAAAGAGCGTTTTCCATTCCAGCGTAAAATTAGGCGAGAAGCGAAACGTCCAGTTATGTAAAACGCCTAGCCGGGTAGACCGGGCGTAGGTGGCATCATTGTATTCCTGCTGAACGTCATTTGCTGTCGTATTTTCATACAGCTTCAGGTTCACGTCAGTAAATTGATTCGTCAGGGCGTAGTTGATACTCGTCAGGTTGCTTACCCGTACATTTCCCAGTTCAAACCGCCGACCAGTATTGAACGCAATCCGCACATCAGGTGCCACGTTCACATTGGTTAGCCCCCAGTTATTGGGCAACAGACGAGCGTAAGTAGCCCGCCGAATGGTGCTCAGACTATTAAATTCGCCCGCCTTTTGTGGAAAACTCGTTGGAATCTGCTGTTTTGAATCCCACATCCCTAATGCATTGAGGCCACCCCGATTATGTGACTGTACATTCTGAAAGGTTGTATTGGCCCGGTAGCCTACGGTGACGCCCACATCGGTAAAGTTTTGTTCGGGACGGCGCTTCGTATAGATCTTGATAACACCGCCGGCAAAATCTCCAGGCAATTCCGCTGAACCGGATTTGTAGACGATCATCCGGTCGAGGATGTTACTGGGCACGATATCGAATGAAAAGGAGCGGGATTCTACTTCGGTTGATGGGGCGATAACGTCATTGATAAGAACGTTATTATATCGAGTACCCAGACCCCGAATCAGCACAAACCGGTTATCGACAAGACTCACACCCGGCACCCGGCGAATGGCCGCTGCGGCATCGCGGTCCTGCGATTTCTGGATTTGCTGGGCCGAAATACCAACAGCAATTGGTTTCAACTGCTTGATTTCGGTAATAACAGCGATCTCCGTATTCGTTGCCTTGTTGGCCCGGACAACTACCTCCTGGAGTGATGTGCCTTCTTCATCCAGTTCCGTCTCGATGGCCGTGGTGTTGCCCGACTCAACCCGAACGTTTGGAATTTCCCGGGTTTTATAAGAGATGTACGAAATAACGATTTTGTGTGTACCGGCTGGCACGTTGGCCAGATTGAAGTTGCCTTCGATGTCGGTGGTGCTACCGAGTTGGGTACCGTCTACGCGTACAGTACAGCCAATAAGCGATTCTTTTGTTTTTCCGTCTTTAACGGTTCCCCGAATAGTGCCAGTCTGCGCAAATACTGCCGTTGACAGCAGGGAGAAGAGGATAAGTAATACGTTGCGGTTCATTTTTAGTTTTGGTATCGCTTTTAAGCGCTGCAAAACTACCTGTTCAGTATTACCTCAATATTACACGAATATTAACGTTTAAGCCGATTTTAGTAATATAAACTACTCCCCATTATTCCCTATAAATGCCCCATTTTTATGCCTACTCGTTTGGTCAACGCCTAATCAGACAAAATAATATATGGCATAAAGACTTTTACAGTCTAATTTCTTTGGAACGAAATGTGGATTCAGACAACTTATCTAGAGAAATCTACTCAACAAATAGACAATGTGAAGCAATAAATCAAAACTCTAAATTAACTATTAATCCACTGATAATCAAATAATTATCCTACAAATGCAAACCATTTTTCCTTTAGTTAACAGTTAGTCTCAAGTGGTCATTTCGTAATATTGAGGTAACAGCCATCAGCGGATAAACGTGAGTTTGCGGTGATAGTCACCAACTTATCGTCAGATGAGATGGCTATTCAAGAGTTCGATTGACCCGCCGTGTTCACATTGGCAAATGCAGGTTGGTACCCACTACACGTTTTAATAGGTGCTCTTTTTGTTCCAGTAACGTCAGGTAGGGAATTACTGTTGGTCTGGCATTCGTGGCTTATCGGCTTAGCTGAGTTGACCACCGTGGAGTCCCAAAATTTTGAACCAGCCGTCCATAAGGTGGCCTGCGTTCCCGAAAGGGGTTAGCCGACAGCCGGGCCGCACAGCCGACATGCGTAAATAGCGGGTTGAGTAAGTTAGCCCGGTGGTGGGGCGAGTTCAGCCATTGTACTACGGCGTAGCGGGCATAACTGGCATAGGTGTGGGGACGGTATAGTTGCTTACTCTGCACGTTCAGATACTCATATTGACGCGTGCTTCTGTTAAACCGAACGCCAAACGAGTCGGGTGTATCAATGGTTTGATACTGCCCGATGTTCTCGGCCATCCGATTGAAGCGATCCGTCTGTTTCTGAACCCGGTTAAGCAAGGTAACTTCCGACAAGTTGTAGAGATTGTCGTGACTGACATAATCATACTGAATCATGGAGCTGGCATGACCCTGAGCAGCCTGATATAAAGCCGGATCGTAGGTAAGAATCGGTAACCCGGCCGCCCGGCGGGCCTCATTAGTGGCCTGAAACAGAGCGAGGTCCAGCAAGAGTGTATCTGGGCTCTCTAAAGGCAACAGTTGCTGGGTGCGCGACTGCGCAAAAAATACGTCGTCAACCAGTTGATAGTCCGGTGGTGGCGGGCCGGGCATCTGCGTAAGCCATTGGCTGAGCTGAAAGATAAACCACCAGTTCATCGGCAGATTTGGTTATACAGGATTCTCCTATCAATCCTATTACCTAAAGAGAGTACGCATAAAATTTTACCAGCCAGCTATGCATTGCGCGTTCATCTTATGCGACTACCCTGCCAACCGTATCTCGAACGACAGGCAGTTATGCCATATTCCTTTGACTACTATAAAATGCTTATATAGGTCTGTATTGTGCTATTTTTCTGAATGGTTTTGTGCGGATTATGTGAATGGAATATCTCTAGGTTGACAGCATGACCGTTGGTTAAGTCAAAGAGTAAAAGCAACGGTTATTATCTTTTAAAAGCAGTAAATCCAAACTCAACAACCATGAAAACTTTGCTTTACTGTAGCCTACTGCTATTAACCTTGTCTTGTAAAAAGGCTCCATCTGATATCGTCGATCCTGAACCAGACACCGTGCTAGCCGAATACCCAGACTGGTACACGCTCACAGCTCCCGTGGACAAAGAAATTAAAGGGGTGTGGGGCGACCGGGACAAGACAGTACTAGTCACCACGGGTTTCGCCGTGTTCCGATCGACCGACCAAGGTCAGCACTGGCAAGAGGTGCTCCCCCAACAGTCCATTGGCATATTTGGCATCGTTCAGAATCAAGATACCTTGTTTACGATGACCGGCCTAAACAATCAATCCAACGGAAATACCTATCAGCAAGTGCTGGTTCACGCTAATAATTATAGTCTGGACGATGGGATAACCTGGCAGCCATACACAAAGCGGAATCCTTTGCTTGATGAACCTCGATCAGGTCAAACAATCGATAAGCGACTATTGATTAATCCTGTGACTGCATCTACGGGAACTACATACAGGATTAACCAAGTCTTTTTAGATGGTCCTTCAGCTACCAGTGGTCCATTTGAAACGCCTGGCGTGATTACTTCGGATGGGCGTAGGATTGATCTGCCTCAACTTCATCAACTCAACAGTCTATTCTTAGATAGTCAGCAACGACTTTACGTAGCGGGTACTGACGCCGTTTGCGGACGAGGTGGCAAAACGGGTGTGACTAGTCGCTTATAGGTTTGTTACTACCTGGATTATTCATGTATTTGCCAACAACTAAACAGATAATCTTAACAAATAAAGCTATGAATTATAGACAACTAACCGGACTGACTTTAGTAATAGGTTCTAGCTTTTTAGGGAGTGCGTGTAGTAAAACCAACCTGGTTATACCCGCGGCACCCACTGCTGCCTTAGTCAACAAACAAGGTGAGGATTCGCGTCCCCTCTTTTTTGTCAACAACGTAGAGGTGAAGGATTTTAAGCAAGCTAAAATTGGGCCGAATGATATTGAAAGTATCAACGTCTTGAAGCCATCGGCCACCAACGACCTGGTCAGCACATATGGCCCAAAAGCTAAGAACGGAGTGATTTTTGTGACCACGAAGAGGGCCAAATAGAACGTTTATTACGTAAACGTACAACTCCTGATTACTAGTTGAAGTAGTTAGGAGTTGTACGTTTAAAAGGGCAGTTTTATAACTAGGGTGGCTGTTGCAAAAGTCGATAGGCCACTTTCTAAGCTCCGTTGATCCGGACTTTTCGGCCATCTTATGGCAGGTATTTGACGGGTAAGCTTGGCTCTCCGGCATCCTTCCAGACTTTCGCAACAGCCACAAGGGCGCAAGAAGAAAGATCTGTATTATCTAAATTAGGAAGTAAAGTTGACATGAAGATCAGTTGCCAATCCGATTTTTTTGTAATGTTGGGAGTATCTTAATCCCCCTCAAGTATGAATCCCGTTTTTATTCAAGTGATCAGTGCCGATGACCAGATGCCCTGTCTAGTCAATGTAAATAGTATCGATACAGTAACTCGTACGGCGAGTACGTACTGCAGGCTATTTATCACTGGCCACACCAAACCGCTAGAGTCGCTGACGGAATATGAAGACGTGTTATCGTTGATTGAGGAGGCTACCAGCCGCCCGATAGCAAAGATGTAAGATGCTACTTCGTAAGACCATTTTCTATTTTCATTCCTATGGCGGTTACGGCATACAGTAGACTACAATACTATATCAATTCGTTTTCTGTTGTATTAAGCTTACCTCAAAACAGGTGCCAACGCCGGGGGTAGATGTCACCGAAATCTGGCCATTCAGCGTATCGACCAGATGTTTGACCAAAGGAAGTCCAAAACCATAGCCCGACTCTCCGGCCGTTCCGTTACTCGAATGATTTTGCCCGTTTAGTAAAGTCGCAATCTTTTCGCTCGTCATACCGGTACCAGAATCCTGAACGGTAAGGTTGAGAATGTTGTGTGATCCCTCCATTGTCAACTTGGTATTAACCAGTACCAAACCTTCCTCCTGCGTAAACTTAATGGCATTGGAGATCAGATTCCCTACAATCTGAGCGATCTTATTACGGGAAAACGGAATCAGTTCCGTGGTTGCATCCGTCGAAACCGAAAAACGAATTCCCTTGGCGAGTGCCTGAGGAGCATACAGCTTTTCCAGGTTCTCCTTTAACTTGACCTGGTGGAAAATCTCTTTTTGATAGGTGCTCTCGTTTTCGTGCTTCCATTTGTCGTCGTTTACCAGGATCTCATCGGCCAGTTCGAGCAGTGATTTACTACTCATCTGAATGAGCTGAATAAAATCCAATATCTCTTTGAGCTTAAAACTGTCCCCACCGGCAGTAACCAGCTGGGCCATGCTGATGATACCTCCCAAAGGCCCCCGGATGTCGTGCGCTGCCCGTTTTCGGGATTCGTTGAGTTCCGATGCCTGCCGTTTTAAATACTGTATTTCCCGAACGGTATTCAATCGGCTAACTACTTCAGCGGCTATAATTCGCAGGAGTTCAATTTTTTCGGGATCAAGCTCCTTGGTACTTGTGTCGAGTACGCAAAGTGCGCCAAGGTGGCGGCCATTGCTCGACTTTAAGGGAATACCAAAATAATACCGCAAACGAGGGTCGTCGGCTACATAGGATTGGCTCGAAAAACGGCTGTCGAGTTGTAAATCTTTGACTTCAAAACTGTCAGGCTCCAGAATAGTATACTGACAGACAGAGTTCTCACGGGGCATAGAATCCAGGTCTAGCCCATGATTGGTAATAGTCCACTGGGTATAGGAGTCAATAAGGTTGATCAGCGAGATTTCCGTTCCGGTAACTTTGGCCGCCAGCCGGGTAAGGTCTTTAAATTTGTCCTGAAGCCCGGAATAATCCAGGTCCAGGTCTGCTAGATCAACAAGCCGCTGAAACTCGTTTTCAGGAATTAAATAGTTAGTTTTCATTTGAATTGGAGAAGTACGTGTACGGTTATTAAGTATGCTGATTGTATATACTTTCAGTTGCCAGTAAATATATTATTAAGAACAATAATTATATTCTAAAGGGCCAATAATTAATCTATTATTCATATGGAACTTAATCTCAATACTTATTTGACGCTTGCCTGTACTATTGACCACCAAAGAAAAAAGCCAGCGCAATGCGCTGGCCTTTCTGGCGACACCAATATAAGAATTTTACTTGCCGCCTTCCGGCGACGATCTATGCAGTAAAGGTAAACGCCCTGTGTTACATCAATATTACGACACGATTATGCTAAGGTTATATATGATGTCAGCCATCAGCCTTACTCAATTACGCCATTTTGCGGACTGTTGATACCCTCTCCCTTCTCCTGCCAGAATCCGTTGACGAAGGTGTATTTGATCTCCTTCCCCTTCATCAGTAGAAAAGTTGGAATTTGCTCCAGTTGAAGCGGTTGCGCCGGAGCGTCACCCTCATATAAAAGATGCACCAATTGCTTCGGCTGACTTTCTTTGTCGGCCTGCTTTATTCTGAACAAAACAATTCCATCGCGCCGGAGGGCGGGCAAATCGAGTTTGTCCAGATCGGCAACGGAGTTGAGCACATCAACATAGGTTTTCGCGGGAACGAGGGTCAGGCCGGTGGCGTCGATTTCGTCCAGCCCATAAAAGGTCGACAGATCGCCTATGTCGTCGATGCTGCTTTTATACTGAAACGTTCTAGCTTCCTTATCGTTGACCTCACTGTAGTTGATGCCTACATCGACCATCACCGGTCGGCCTTCGCGCACAACCGTGGCGTTGCGAATGAGTACATCGAACAGGGCACGACCGTTTTCGGGAATGGCCTGATACTCGGCAACACCCTCCTGCCGGTACGACCCATCGGCAATGGACTTTAGCGCGGATAGGATCGCTACGAAGTTGAGCCGACGAATAGTCATCTTTTCGGAGTCGCCTTTGAAGCCCCCCGACTCGATCAGAATCAGCGTTGTTCCCCATTTCTGGATGTTATCACCGAAGGCTCTGGGCTCAAATTCATCGTCGTAACGCGCCACCTGCCCCGGTATAAACTGCTGCAACACGCGGTTCATACCCGTAATAAGCTGCATGGATCGCTGACGTACGTCGTTAATGTTGCGGTCTTCGTCGTAGGCCGTAGCCAGAAACGACACCACCGCCTGTTTGCCGGTTTTACCCACACTGTAGCGAGGATTCTGGTCGTGCAGGTTAAAGCCGACAAGTGGCCTGAGGGTCTGTTGCATCTGTTTCAACAAGGCTCCTTCCGGCGTTTGCAGCCGCAGCGCATCCCGGTTCATGTCAATGTCCGTGGCTGTTCGGCGCTGGAAACGCTCGGCCCCATCGGGATTGAGCATCGGAATAAAATAGAGGCTCGTTTTGTCCAGAATAGTCTGCCGGAAAGTGTCGAAGCCATCGTTTTTTGCCTGGAGGAAATTGAAAATGTCGAACAGCGCCATCGTGGCCGTGGCCTCGTCGCCGTGCATCTGGCTCCAGAGCAGCACCTTCGTTGCGCCCGTTCCAGCTTTCACCTGATAGATCGCCCGTTTCTCCAGCGACTCCCCCACCTGACTCACCGACAGTGGTTGCCCGACTGCCTGCAAAACGGTCACCATCTCGGCATGTTTGAATCGCCGGTGACTGAAGGCTTTTTCTTTGTATATTTCGTGGGTGTCGTGTAACCGACGGGCTTCTTCCTGAGCGAGCAAGTGAGTTGAGGTCATTAGAAATAAAGAGAGAAAGACAGGTAGCTTCATGCTGTTTTTTGTCCAAGCCATAGCCCGCCAACCGAAGCCAGTAAACACAGGGTTACATTAAGACCAATATTAACAAGTGCAGCTCCCGGCCGATTACTTTGCAGGAGTGCGACGGTATCATTACTAAAGCTGGAAAAAGTGCTGAGCCCTCCACAAAAGCCAACGCCAATTAGCAAACGCATCTCCTCGCCCGTAGTCCGACTCAGAACCCAACCCATCACCGAACCCAGCACAAAACTGGCGATTACGTTAACGACCAGCGTAGCTGTTGGGAAAGATATACCCAGGAATGTGGTCGGCATGAGCTTGCCTGTAGCGTACCGAAGCAGGCTACCAGCCCCACCGCCCACAAAAACCAGTACATACGGATGTGTTAGTAGAGATCTCATGTAGTGCCGACCGTCCCGGTCGGGTGAAGTGCAGTTTAGCATTGAGCAGAGGCATCGTTCGATTTACGCCCGACCGGGACGGTTCGACGTATCGACGGTCGGTACTGCCAGCTACGGCAAACATACAAAAAACGGCAACGCCGAACGGCAGAACGGCCATTAGAATCGCCGATGGGCCATTTTTTTCGCTATCATTGTAAAATACCCGAGTCCAAAACGTTGCCCCCACCGCCCGACTATGGCCCAGAATCAACTCAAAAAATTATTAGGCGTCGGTTTCGGCGTGGCCGTTACCATTGGCGGCACCATTGGCACCGGCATTTTGCGGAAGCCCGGCCCGATTGCGCAGGACATCGGCAATCCGGTTCTGATCATCGCCGTTTGGCTGATTGTGGGCGTCTATGCGCTGGCGGGATCGCTCTCGGTCATGGAACTGGGCACCATGCTGCCCAAAGCCGGGGGCTGGTATGTGTATGCCCGGCGGGCGTTCGGCAATTACGCGGGCTTTATCATCGGCATTAGCAGCTGGCTCGGCAGCGTGTCGGCCATGGCCTTTGGAGCGGCCGTTATGAGCGAATACATCAGCCTCATGGCCCCTTCGATGGTTGATTATCAGAAGATTATCGCCATTGGCATTCTGGCCGCTTTTGTGGCGTTTCACTCGATTGGCGTACGGCTGGCGAGCCGGGCGCAGGAAGTCATGAGCGTGCTGAAGGGCGTTGGTCTGCTGGTATTCGTTGTCGTTTGCTTCGTGGTCAAACCCGACCAGCCAGTTGCCGCCACCGCCGAAACCATCCGGCCCCTGGCCGAAGGGGGCGTTTGGCTGGGTGTGTTAGCAGCTTTACAGGCCGTTTTTTATACCTACGATGGATGGCATACAGCGGCCTATTTTACGGAAGAAGACGTTGACCCAAGCCGAAACCTCCCCCGGTCCATGATCAGCGGGGTGCTGCTGATCATCGGTATTTACGTACTGGTAAATCTGGCACTGTTGTACGTGTTACCCGTTTCGGCGCTGGCGGGAACGAAACTCCCGGCGGCCGATGCCGTGCAGGTGCTGTTCGGGCCGGGCAGTGCACAGGTCGTTACCTTCCTGCTGATGATTTCCATTATGGGCATCATCAACGCCCAGATCATGTTTAACCCCCGCGTTATTTTCGCGATGGGCCGCGACGGACTCTTTTTCCGCTTCGTGACGCAGGTCAATTCGGGTGGTACCCCGCTGAATGCTACGCTGCTGACAGCCGGTGCTTCTATCCTGATGATTTTGACCAACACCTACAGCAAACTCTCGGACATTGCCACTTTCTTTTTCGTGCTCTGTTACGCATCGGCTTTTGCCGCTCTTATTCGACTTCGCCAGACCGAGCCGGAACTTGACCGGCCTGTGCATGCGTGGGGCTATCCCTTTTCAACCTGGACACTGCTCATTGCCTCGCTGGCGTTTCTGTTTGGCGTGGTTATCGGCGATTTTTCGAGCAGCATGTATGCACTTGGTTTTATAGCGGTAAGCTACCCGGTGTATTTGCTCATAAAAAAATAACTATAACATGTTTGTATGTAAATATTTGATTGGTTTATTTGTGAAAACTAATCTTGTTTTTACGTTATGAACAAAACGGCTACGCCAAAACACCTTTTCGTCGTTACAGCGGCAATCAGTTTACTTAGTCTCCAAAGCTGTGCTACTCTCTTTACTGGAACAAAAGACACTATTCACTTCGAAAGTCAGCCGTCGGGGGCTAAAGTCCAGATTCAGGGCCTTGACGTTGGTCGTACGCCCGTCGACGTGCCCGTAACCCGCAGCATTGCGGCCCGAACCGTGACGATGAACCTTGATGGATACCATCCGCGCACCTTCGACCTAACCAAAGAGTTTAACGCCGTCAGCGTATTGAACCTGTTTGGTATTCTGGGTTGGGGTGTCGATGTAGCTACCGGTGCGGTGATGAAGTACGACCAGAAAGCATACTCGATTGAGTTGGAGAAGAAGAAAGAGACGAATTAGGATTTATTCTCCGCAAATTGTGCGGAGAATAACCCTACTAATCACCGCCCTTAGCTGACTAATGTAAATAGGGAATGTGCAGAAACTAAAACCGAATCAGTTCAATCCGTTATCCCGTTAAGTACCAGTTTAATACCGCTCGTGAATCTCCTTGAGTAACTCGGCGGTGCGACGGCGCATTTCGCTCACGGCTTGGGTGAAGTTGTTGTGCATGATACTGAAGTACAGCAACTTGCTTCGTTTGGTGAGCACGTAGCCGCTCAGGTTGTAAACGCCGGTCATGGAGCCGGATTTGGCAAATACATACGGCTTCCCCTGCATATTCAGGCTTCTCAACGTGCCCGATTGTCCGGCGGCTGGCAATAGAGAAAATAACCGCTGCTGGGGTACTTTAGCATAAATCCGACCAAGTAAACCAATCAGCACGTTAGGTGTGAACAGGTTGTACCGCGAAAGCCCCGAGCCGTCGACCCAGCGGATTGAACCTGCCATTACTGGTGACAGATGCAGGCTGTCGGCGGTTTGACGTAACTCAACCAACGGACTAAGCGGCCCCGTACTGTGTTCGGCGGAGGCCATGAACAGGACCTGCTCGGCGAATTGATTATCGCTCACGTAGAGCATCCGTTTGTAGAGCGAATCGGTCGACGAGCCGCGCAGGAGCCGGGCGTTCGCAACTACGGGCATGTTCACAACGCCAACCGCCCGGTGGAGCGTATCGGCCAGCAATTGAGCCGCTAACTCCCCCGACCACCGAAAGGGTACATCCTGCCGTTTACTTTTATCATTAGTCGGTCGCACAAACTGGTTCGCAAACTCAGCCCGACGTATGCCATTTGACGCATCCAGACGAGTAAACGTGCTATCTGTGAACCGGGCAGGACTTATTTTTCCGGCAGAAAAGCGCACGACATTACCGTAAATCGGAAGCGGGGCCAGTTCGGCCGAGTAATCGTCATTGTAATCATCCCACGCCCAACCCGGCCCAAAACGCGGCCCAGTATAGTTTTCGGGTGAAAAAAACAGCCGCTCCGGCCTACTCCGCAGAAACGCCAGGGCGGTTGTATCGGGTAAATCCGGGTGCAGGAGCAATGGGTTACCCGTTCCCCAGAAAATCAGCGAATCGTTTCGGACAATGTAGCGAAGAGTGGGCAACGAATCCCGAAGAGAAAGCAGACCCGCATAAAAACTAAATAATTTGGTATTCGACGCGGGCGTAAACAGCTTATCGGCGTTGTGCTGAATCAACGCCCGCTTCTGAACAGGGTCATACAGCGCTAC
Organism: Spirosoma fluviale; assembly: GCF_900230225.1. Classification (GTDB taxonomy): domain Bacteria; phylum Bacteroidota; class Bacteroidia; order Cytophagales; family Spirosomataceae; genus Spirosoma; species Spirosoma fluviale. The sequence continues at coordinate 103,712 of NZ_OCNH01000006.1, read as the reverse complement.
CCCTGTAAAATGGTCGGTATAAGTCGGGCTGGTTCGCAGTTCATGGCTAATTCGCCGGGCGGGCGAGCAGCCAATAAAGACTAATAAAAAAAGGAGGGGAAAGAGTAATCTCATACCTGTCTGGGCCAAGCTCCAGCTTGGCCTTATATACCAGAATGCAGAACCTGGGCCAAGCTGGAGCTTGGCCCAGACAAGCAGTTTACTTCTTAACAATCTGCTCACCGGGCATCAGCCACACGCCCCGCGCTGACTGCCCGTAGAAAGACGTGCCGAACGGAATTTCCTGCCGACGGGTACGTCCGTTTTTCAACCGTACCGTAACGACGGGTTTGGCGGCATCGACCGGGGTGAATAGTTGCGGTTGCTGCACGGCAAACAGGCGAAGTGGCCCCCGGTTTTCAGTAACAGCCAGGAGCAGATGGCCCTTCGCATCCGGCAGGCTAACAAGGGCTTTGGCGTTACCAGGCGCGTAGAAACCGGATTGCGCAATGGGTAGCGGCCTGAAATCACCCTTTCCGTCTCCTTTGAGCACGAGGCCGTTGAAGGCATCCATACGTCCGGCTACCAGATCGCTACCGTGTTCATTACCAACCAGCACGGCATCCAGATTTCCATCGCCGTCGACATCCTGTGCCAGCATACCAAAGAGTGGAGCCGTTTGCGCCATGACCGGGAGTGGCCGAACGGCAAACTTCCCATTTCCCTGGTTTTCGATATAACTGCTTTGCATGTAGTTGGCCGTTAGTTTCAACGCCTGGGCGCGTTCTTCTTCGGTCAGGATCTGGCTTATGGTAGCTTCGCCGAACGGCGCATAATTCACGTACCGTTTCTTAATGCCAATCATCTGCTTCACCATATCGTCCCATCCGAAATAAGGGTACTCTTCGTACTGACCTTTGGCGTTTTTGAAGTAGACCGACGGAAAAGCATCATAGAAGCCGTTGTTATCAAAGTCTCCGGCATAAATACGTACCGGGCGTTCGGTGCTGGCGCGGAGTAACGTGTTCAGGCCCATATTCCCCGCCAGATAATCAATATCGCCGTCGTTGTCGAAATCGCCGGGGGTTAGTGAGTTCCAGAAGCCAAGTTTGTCATTGAGGCCGCTGTTTTCAAGAGGCTGCAACTTACCTTTCACGTTATGAAGCATGGTGATGGGTGCCCACTCACTGGCCAGCATCAGGTCAAGGTAGCCGTCGTTGTCGTAGTCGGTCCAGAGCGCATCGCAGGTCAAACCCGCTTTGGTGAGCGTTGGTGCCACCTGCGCCGTAGCATCCGTGAATTTCGGACTTCCTTTCTGACCCGCAACGGCGGACCGATCATTCCGAAGCAGATAGCTCTGAACGCCCATCGGGTATTTGTTGGGTTCAACCCGCCCGCCAACGAACAGGTCAAGATCACCGTCGTTGTCAAAATCTCCGGCTTTCACGCAGGAGCCGTTTACCCGAAAGTCGGGCAGAGCATCGGGAGCTAAGGTAAAATTGCCGTTGCCATCGTTCACGTAGAGCCGGTGGCGCATGGCCTCCTTCATCTGCTCGGGCGAAAACTCGGGGCTACCGCTGGCAATGTATAGATCGAGGTCGCCGTCGGCATCGGCGTCGAATAGTAGCAATCCGGCATCTTCCGATAGTTTGGTTGGCATCGGCCTCAGCACGAAGCGGCCCGATGGCTGTTGCAGCAACAGTTCTGTCGAGTATTTGGAGCTTCCGCCCACAACCATATCGGCCAGACCATCGCCATTTACGTCACCCACGGCCAGCGCCGGGCCATATTCAGTGAGTTTGTGCAACAGGGTTTTCTGGCCATTGAAATCAATAATGTCGTTTTCCTCGTGTCTATAGGTTAATCCCAGATCAGCGGTGACATCCTTCATCAAACTGGCAGGAACAGCAATCGTCTCGTTCGTTTCGCCGGGTCGCGCGTCGGTCGCTTTGAGAACGATCGTCTGGTCGGCGTTGACGCTCGGCAGAATCTGCACCCGACCACCGGGCCAGATTATTTTCAGATTCTTGATGGTCGTATTCTTGCCGAGCCCGAAGTGCGCAATGGGATCGACACTCGACAGGAACCCCCGGTACGGCGTATGCTCGTAAAACTCTTTCCGGCCATCGGGCAAGTCGTATTCGACCGTAGCCCCAAGGCCCATTGGGTTAGCACCATCACCCTTGAATTGAATCCGGAGATAATGCGCCAGTTCCGTCTTTTTGTCGGCCAGCGTATTGCGGTAGACGAAAGCCTCGTCGTCAATGTTGCTCACGACATAATCCAAGTCGCCATCACCGTCGAAATCAGCATAGGCGGCTCCGTTGGCGAAGTTGGGCTCACTCATGCCCCAGCGATCGGTTACATTCTCAAACGTGGCATCGCCCCGGTTGCGGTAAGCGTAGTCACTTACTTTCACCCTCGGCATTTTCTCGGTCAGTTCTTTCCGAAGCGCATCGGTCAGGTAAGTATTCACCGAACTGTAATAATTCGTGAAGTCGCGGTCGGTAATATCGCGGGGAAAGCCGTTGGTTACCAGTAGGTCACGGTAGCCATCCTGATCGAAATCGGCCAGCAACGGCGACCAGCTCCACTCTGTTTCGGCCACCCCCGACAGCATACTCACCTCACTGAAAGTAGGCATGCCTACCTTCGACGTATCTCCGGATGGCCGTACCCCCTGGTTCAGTTGCAGGGTGTTGCGGGCGTACTGGTGTTCGTACCCCAGCCGGTCCCATTCCTGGTAGGCATAATAGCTGCTGGGTCCCATCAGGCTCTTCTTGCGAAGGTTGTCTTCGGGCAGCATGTCCATCACGATAATATCGGCCAGACCGTCGCCGTTTATATCCGCCACGTCATTCCCCATCGCCGATGAACTGGTATGTTTGAACGACTCGTGCGCCCGGTTCGTGAAGGTTCCATCATGGTTGTTCACGTAGAGGACATCACTGCTGGCAAAGTCGTTGGTAACGTAAATATCCTTCCATCCATCACGGTTAATGTCGCAGATGTTCACTCCCAAACCGAAGCCTTCGGCTAATAGACCTGCTTTTATCGTCACATCAGTGAAGTAGGCATGGCCACGGGTCGAGTCGAAATCATTCCGGTAAAGCCGGTCGACGTTGGGCGATGTGCCATCATTGACACGTGCCCGCAGATTAGTTGGATTTTTGGGGTCGTCAATCTGGTCAACCAACACGAACAGGTCTAAGTCGCCGTCATTGTCGTAGTCGAAAAAGGCGGAGTGGGTCGAAAATGTAGTATCGGCAACGCCATATTCAGCGGCCATTTCCCGGAATTTGGGAGCGCCATTGCCATCATTTCCCTGATTGACATACAGCAGGTTGGTCCGGTTCGCAGCTTTTTTGTGAAGCGTTGTGGAGATATACACGTCCAGTTTTCCATCCGCATTGACATCCACCACGGATACGCCCGAACACCAGCGGCCACTACCGCCAACGCCAGCCGTTTGTGTAACATCCTTAAAATGAAGACCCTCACCCGTTTCGGTTTCGTTGATGTACAACCGATTTGGCACCTGATTTCCGGCAAAAAAAACGTCCGGCTTCTGGTCGCCGTTAAAATCTCCGACGCCCACGCCCCCACCGTTGTAGATGTACTGGTAGTTGAGAATATTAAGCGTATCGCTATCGGTGATGGTATTGGCGAAAGTGATTCCGGTATCGGAGGAATCGAGCCGTTCGAAAAGGGGTTTCTCGCGGCATCCGGTCAAGAGAAACAGAAACGCGACGGGCACTATCCAGCCGCTGTTTCGGAAAGATGGTTTCATGAATACTAATGTGCCGTTTTACGGTGGCAGACTAATCAGTTTATCCCCAAATTTACCTATAAAAAATCCCCAAAATTACAAAAGGGCCGTTTTTAATGCGAGGGTTTAGATTAGGTGATGTCAGGTTTTTCAACTTGACACTACGTGAACAGTAGCGTATTTTCGATTGCGTTTTTTGTCATGCTGACGAAGGATGCATCTTCGGTAGGGTACTTATAGGATGCTTCCTTCGTCAGCATGACAAAAAACGTTCACCAGGCAACTTATGGTTAACATCCCTACTTGCGTTTTCGGAACCGCGCCACCATCGGCTGAAGGGTGTTTCGTTCGATGAATAGCATAATGCCGATAAATAGCCCGAATAGCGCCATGTGTACCGGTACGGCAACCCAGAGATTAGCGATGGGATACTGCCAGCACGCCCAGATGAGCAAGCCAGCCCCCACAACATACCCCACCGCTGAGCCGACATTGTAGGGTACAGGATAGTATTTTTCGCCCAGTAGGTAACAAAGCGCCGTCATAACAAACGTCGACGTAACGAAGGCGACGGCGCAACCCATGTAGCCAATTATTGGAATAAGTACCAGGTTCAGTACAATTGTTACCGTTACGCCAATAACCGTGATAAGTGTGCCGTAATACGTCTTATCACTCAGTTTAAACCAGAACGAAATGTTATAATATACGCCCAGCAACAAGTTTCCCAGCAGCAGCAGCGGCACAATGTCGAGCCCTACCCGGTACGCTTTGGACCGCAGAAATAACTGGCCCAGCAAATCGAGGTTCAGACTAACGCCCACCCAGATCACCACGCAGACAATGATGAACCACTTCGTAACCGTTGCCAGTAAAGCGGGGGCCTTTTTGTCTTCGGCCTGGGAGAAAAAGAAGGGATCGGCGGCAAATTTGAACGACTGAATCGCCAGCGCCATAAAGACCGATAGTTTCAGACAACTGCCATAAATACCCAGCACAGCTTCCGACGATAGGCCCGGATAAAAATCGGGCGGTAACGAATGTCGCAGAAACAGACGGTCGGTCAGCGTGTTCAGCACACTCGCCAGGTTGGTGAGCATGATGGGAAACGCGTAGACAAGCAACGCCCGAACTTGTGTGCCATTCAGCTGAAAATGGAACCCGGCAAAGGCTTTTCGGATGATGACAAAGTACAGTCCGTTGCCAAGTAGATTAGCCAGAAAAATATAGCCTGGACCAATCGAAGGTCTATAGATAAAATCGGCGATTGGCTTCAGCGCAGCCATGTATTTGCCTTCGTGAATGTCTTTCGCCAGCACGAGAAAAAAGACATTCAGCGCAACGACAATAACGATGTTTGTGATTTTAGCCCATACGAACTCACGAGCCCGGTTCTCCACCCGCAGCCGGGCAAACGGAATTGCTACAATGGCGTCGATGGCCACCAGCAGGGCCGACCAGTATACGAACCGCTCCTGACCGGGGTAATTTAGCCACTGTGTAATTTCCGTTGCTAAGCTGCACAGCAAAATGGTCGTTAGTACGCTTATCGTGATGACAATGCTGAGCGATTGACTGAAAATACGGTTCTGTTCTTCGGCAGACTTGTCTTTGGAGCGGGCCATGAATCGGAAGAACGCCGTTTCCAGACCCAGGGTGTACACGACCAGTAAAACGCCAATCCAGCTATAAAACTCGACGTTGGAGGCCATAGCGGCCGGTTTCTCAAAGGCGTATGTCTGAATGGGAAGCAGGGCGTAGTTGAGTAACCGACCCAGAATTGTGCTGACACCATACAGTGCGGTATCACTCGCTAATTTTTTAAACGTACTCATGTAGAAATACCCACCCTCTGGTTTCGGCTTTCAGGCCACCGGGCTGACAAAGTTAAGACCTTTGGCTATCTTTGCATCTTAGGTCGAAACAGTCCGAAGCCTGTTTCGCGAAAATTGCTACTTATCTACTGAAACAGCCGGAGCGCGTTCCGGCCATGTCCATGTCTCTCAAAATCTCCTCCGCGCTGATTTCCGTTTTTTATAAAGACGGTCTCGAGCCCCTGGTCCGACTTTTACACGAGCAGAACGTCAAACTATATTCGACGGGCGGCACTCAGGCATTCATAGAACAACTTGGTATTCCGGTTACGGCTGTGGAAGACCTAACGGGCTATCCGTCCATTTTTGGCGGACGGGTTAAAACATTGCACCCCGCCGTGATGGGCGGCATTCTGTACCGTCGGGAAATGCCGGAAGATCTGGCACAAGCCGAACGGCATCAGATTCCACCTATCGATCTGGTAATTGTTGATCTGTATCCGTTTGAAGAAACGGTGGCGTCGGGCGCATCGGATGAAGACATTATCGAGAAAATCGACATTGGCGGTATTTCTCTCATCCGGGCGGCTGCCAAAAATTACAATGACGTGCTGATCGTTTCGTCGCGGAGCCAGTACGGCGACGTGGTGACTCTACTGACTGAGAAGAACGGAACGACCGATCTGACTGATCGCCGTGCGTATGCCGGAAAAGCGTTTACCGTCACCTCTCACTATGATACGGCCATTCAGGCATACTTTGCCGGAGAGCAAGCCTCAAAGGCTGATGCGACCGGTACGGTCTATGACTTCAGGACGATGCCCGCCAGTCACCTTCGGTATGGCGAAAACCCACACCAGCAGGCAACGTTCTACGGTGATCTGGAAGCCATGTTCGACAAGCTGCACGGCAAAGAACTATCGTACAACAACCTGGTCGATGTAGACGCCTGTGTGAGCCTGATCGATGAATTTGTCGCTACGGAAGAAAAAGCGTTTGCCATCATCAAGCACACGAATGCCTGTGGTATTGCCACCGCTCCGACCGCCAAAGAAGCGTACCTGAACGCCCTCGCCTGCGACCCGGTCTCTGCATTTGGGGGCGTGATTATCACAACGGCCACGGTCGATCTGGAAACCGCCGAAGAGCTGAACAAGCTGTTCATGGAAATCCTGATTGCACCCGATTATACGCCGGAAGCCCTCACGCTCTTAAAGTCGAAGAAAAACCGGATTCTGCTGAAGCGCAATGCCGTTGAATTACCGTCGGTTATGTTCAAGACGATCCTAAATGGCGTTTTGGAACAAGATAAAGACAACCAGACCGAAACTGCCAGTCAGTTCACCACCGTTACCGACAAAGCCCCAACCGACAGTGAAGTCCGGGCGCTGGAATTTGCCCTGAAGGTTTGTAAGCACACGAAGTCAAACACCATCGTTCTGGCCAAAGAAGGTCAGTTGCTGGCCAGTGGCGTCGGGCAAACGTCGCGCGTGGATGCGCTTCGGCAGGCCATTGAGAAAGCACATTCGTTCGGTTTTGATCTAACCGGCTCAGTAATGGCATCCGACGCGTTTTTTCCCTTCCCCGACTGCGTTGAAATCGCGGGAAATGCGGGCATCACGGCGGTCGTTCAGCCCGGCGGCTCCATCCGCGACCAGGATTCGATCGACTACTGCAACCAGCATAGTCTGGCCATGGTGACTACGGGGGTGAGGCATTTTAAACACTAACCTTAACCGGGATTTATGTGATTTTTATGACTGACTGTGATTCAAATTGACCAGCTCCGCTTTCATAGAAAACGTAAAAAAAATCATAGTCAGTCAGAAAAATCATATAAATCCCGGTTCAGACATTATGCTCTACACGATCTGGTGCGTCACGTATCTTGTTGTTCTGTACCTGCTGCTGTTTCCCGTCCAGTTTGTGTTTCTGCAACGTGACAGCTGGAAACCGCTGGCTCACAAGACTAATGCTGTTTGGGGCAAACTGTTTTTTTGGGGCATCGGAATACCGGTCCGTATAGAGCATCGCTTTCATCCTGATCCGAAACGGACGTATGTGTTTTGCGCCAATCACTTCTCGTATCTGGACATAGCCGTCATGGGCGTCATTGTGAAAAACTATTACGCCTTTGTGGGGAAGAGCGACGTAAAAAACATTCCACTGCTGGGCTATATGTTCGCGAAGTTACATGTGCAGGTTGACCGGGACAGGCCCAACAGCCGGGCGTATTCACTGGCGAAGTCCATCCGGACGCTAGCCTCGGGCCGAAGCATTATGATTTTCCCCGAGGGCGGTATCCGGGCACCGGAACCACCTCAGATGGTGCCGTTTAAGGATGGCGCGTTTACGATGGCGATTCAGCAGCAGGTGCCTATCGTACCGATTACGTTGGTGAACAACCACCTGATTTTGCCGGATCGAAGCCCCGTTCGCTTTAACTGGCATCCCCTGCGGGCCATCGTTCACTCGCCCATCGAAACAACTGGCATGACCCAGGCCGATGTAGGCCGATTGAAGCAGGAGACATACCAGATTATTGATTCTGAATTGAAAAAAAGTGGCTTCCCAGCCGTCGTACACCAATGAAAGTAGATCACGAAACCTTACATAAAATTGCCCATCTGGCTCGTCTGGAGGTAAAACCCGACGAAGAAGCGGCTTTGCTGAACAGTCTGAACGGCGTGCTGACGTGGATGGAGCAACTCAATGAAGTTGACACCACGGGCGTTGAGCCGCTAACCCACATGTCGGACGAGGTCAACGTGCTTCGGGAAGATGTAGCCGGTAACCATTTGTCACGAGAGAAGGCCCTGTCTAACGCGCCACAGCACGACGATCATTTCTTTGAAGTACCTAAGGTGCTGGAGTAGTGGACTGGTGTAGTAAGTGGAGTGGGTGTAGTAAGTAAAGTAGTCTCCTACTAACTTCCACCACTCCACTTGCTACACCAGTCCACTCACTTCACAACTACACTTACTCCACTAATCCACTGGCCCAACGACTTTCAGGCCGATAACGCCGACGGCAATCAAGAGTACAAAAAACAACTCGCCCCACGACCAGCCTGTCTTTAACCAGAGAACATCGGTAGTTTTCAGAAACACGAGAGAAAGTGCCATCCAAACCGCAAAAGCAGTTGTTGTTGGTATGGTACGCATGGCAATGGCCAGCAGAACTGTATTTACAATACCAAAAACAACGTAAGCTATCCAGGGAAGCAAGGCGGGCAGCCCTACATCAGGTTTGTAGAACGTATCCCAGCGAAGCGCTTTCAGCTCATCCAGCCGCATATACTTCAGCGCGTACATCCACGCCATCTGGCAGGCGGCTGCACCGATCAGATAGACCCACGACAGTGTATTTTCCTTCATGATGGCCCGGCAGTATACAGCCGTAAAGGAAGCGTTTATTCGCCAGCCAATACAACCTGAACCTGTAACAAGATGATTAAGAAATTGTTACGAGTTGCCTCACCTCAGCCATTGCAACGGCCAACTACTAAGCCAGAATCGGCTTCACGATCTTCCCGGCCACATCGGTCAGCCGGAACGGGCGACCCTGAAACTGATAGGTTAGCTTCGTATGATCGAAGCCAAGCAGGTGCAGAATTGTGGCCTGCAGGTCGTGAATATGTACTTTATCTTTGACACCGTAGTAGCCAATATCGTCGGTTTCGCCGAATGAGAAGCCTTTTTTTACTCCGCCCCCCGCCATCCAGACGGTGAACGCTTCGAGGTGATGGTCGCGCCCCATGAACGGCAGGGTTTGTCCATCGCGGTTTTCCTGCATGGGCGTCCGGCCAAATTCACCACCCCAGACCACCAGCGTATCCTCCAGCAACCCACGCTGTTTCAAATCATTGAGCAGGGCAGCTACGGCCTGATCTGACTCCTGGCATTTAGCTTTCAGGCCAATGTCAATAGACCCGTCGGCGCTGGTTCCGTGGGTGTCCCAGCCCCAGTCGAAGAGTTGTACGAACCGGACACCGCGCTCCACCAGTCGCCGGGCCAGCAGGCAGTTTCGGGCAAAAGAACCCTTATTTGGATCGACGCCGTAGCTATCCAGCATATACTGCGGCTCGCTCTTGATGTCCATCGCATCGGGCACCGACATCTGCATCCGAAAGGCCAGTTCATATTGGGCAATACGGGTTAGAATTTCGGGGTCTTTAACCTCGTCGTACTGCTGCTGATTGATCTGGCTAATGGCGTCAATAGTCTGCTTCCGAATGTCGCGGCTTATTCCCGAGGGGTCCGAGGCAAACAGCACGGGGTCGCCGTCGGTGCGGCACTGAACGCCCTGGTAAACCGTTGGCAGGAACCCGCTTCCCCAAACGGATTTCCCCGCGTCGGGTTGCTTCCCGCCGGAAGCCAGCACGATGTAACCCGGCAGGTTGTCGTTTTCAGTTCCCAGCCCGTAGGTCACCCACGAACCCATACTGGGTCGTCCCAGTCGCGCGCTGCCGGTATGCATGAGCAACTGCGCCGGGGCGTGGTTGAACTGGTCGGTGTGCATGGCTTTGAGGAACGAAATATCATCGACCACACCCTGCAAATGGGGCATATAATCCGATACCCAAGCCCCTGACTGACCCCGCTGGGCAAATTTCCCCTGTGGCCCCAGCATTTTGGGCGTCCCCCGAATAAACGCAAACTTCTTCCCTTCGAGCAACGCCTGCGGACAGTCTTTGCCGTTGTACTTTGCCAATTCGGGCTTATAATCGAACAGCTCCAGCTGACTCGGCGAACCGGCCATGTGGATGTAAATGATTCGTTTAGCTTTGGGAATATACTGCGATGGATGCGGGGCCGTTGGTTCGCCAGAAGGCAATGCAGAGCCAACGGCATTTGACTGCGGGTTTTCTTTTCCGAAAAAGCCGCAACTTCCCAAGACAGAACTGAGGGCCATAGCACCCAGACCCGTTGAGCAGGTATGAAGAAAATGACGCCGGGTTTCGCGCTCAGCGGCAGCCTGCTGGAGTTCCTGAATGAGTTTGTTCATGTTGTTAGAGAAGGGGTACTATTCTTTCGTGATCACCTCATCCAGATTTAGCATCGTGTTGGCCGTAACCGTCAGCGCGGCCAGCTGGGGCGAAACGGCGGAGCAGTCAGCACCAGGGCGATCCAGCAGTTTATCCACTTCGCCGGGTTTCTGCCGGTAATATTGTTCGGTTGCTCGGTAAAGACGGACCAGCACAGCCAGCTTCTTAGGAGGTAAGTCGCGCAGCATGACTTGCCGAAAACCGGCCTGAATCTGTTGCTCCGGCGTTTGTCCCTGCGAGCGCATGTAGCTAGCCAGATGTTCGGCGGCTTCTACATACACCGGATCGTTCAGCGTTACCAGCGCCTGTAAGGGCGTGTTGGTGCGTAATCGCCGGAGTTGGCAAAACTCCCGGCTCGGACTATCGAAGGTAACCATCGATGGATAAGGGGCGGTGCGTTTCCAGTAAGTGTACAGCGCGCGCCGATGCAGGTCTTCGCCGGTGCTTTGCTTCCAGGATTCGCCGTCGTAAGGCGACTGCCAAATGCCGTCGGGCTGGATGGGCATCACGCTGGGACCGTACATTTTCTGGCTCAGTAGCTTACTCACCGCCAGCGCCTGATCGTGGACAGCCTCGGCCGATAGCCGAACGCGTGGTCCACGCGCCAGCAGTTTGTTGAACGGGTCTTTCGCCAGCATCTCGGGCGTTGCACTGGACTGCTGCCGATAAGTGGCAGACAGCACCATCCGCTTCAGGAGTTTCTTGACGCTCCACTGATCGGTTTCCATGAACTCAGCCGCCAGATAATCCAGCAATTCCCGGTGCGTTGGCTGAATACCCTGCGTACCCATGTCCTCCACGGTTTCAACAATGCCCGTCCCGAATAGCTGCTCCCAGAAACGGTTCACCGCCACCCGCGCCGTTAGCGGATGCTCCCGGCTCACTATCCAACGGGCTAGTCCCAGCCGATTTTTGGGTAATTTAGGTTCCATAGCCGGAAACGACTTCGGCACATCGGGCGAAACGCGTTTGCCTTTCACCATCCAGTTGCCCCGTTCGAAAATATGCGTTTCGCGGACCAGATCGCCCGAACCGTCGAGCATGATGGGCGTTTGTTCAGCATCTGCATTGAGCAGCTCCAGCAACAGTTTGTCCTTTTCGCCGATGGCATTCTGCGGCTGTCCGGGTAAAACGGGCGTAAACGCCACCCATTTTATCTGCACCCAATCTTTTGGCTTTTCCGGGCTGTTCAGCGATAAGTACAGATTATGCCGACCCTGAACGGCGGGCAAGGCAATCATTTGCACGGTATCTTTGCCCGGCTTGGGCGTTGGAATTTGAGCCAGAATCGGGCCGTCCGGCTTATCCTGACGAAGCGTAACCGTGGCGTTCGTCGCTTTGGTGCCCCACTTGATCAGCAACCGAGGGCGACCGGTGAGGGTCACGTTCTTGATCCGGCAGGAACCCTTGTCCTGAAAACCGAAATACTTGGCATCCAGCAATGACGCGTTGACGTACTGATCGAAGTCGTGCGAATTGATTTTGGGTTCAACGGTTCGCAATAGATGCGTAACCTGCGCAATGGTGGCCTGGGCCTGTTTGGGCGTGGGTACGGCCGATGCAATGTATTGCTGTAAGTCAAGTACCTTGAGCGAGTCGGCAGGTTTGTAGAACCGGAGCGTGGGCGTATCGCTCGTTACATCTTCGTCGCGGGTGTTGTTGAAGAAGGCGAGGTACTTGTAGTATTCATCGTGCGTGAAGGGGTCATACGGGTGGCTGTGGCACTGGATACAGGCGAAAGTTGTTCCCTGAAACACATCCCAGGTGGTGTTGACCCGGTCGATCACGGCCGCCGTCCTGAACTCTTCGTCTTGCGTGCCGCCCTCATCATTGGTCATGGTGTTGCGGTGGAAACCCGTCGCTACGAGTTGATCGTCGGTAGGATTTGGCAGCAGGTCGCCCGCTAATTGCTCAATGGTGAACTGGTCGAAGGGTTTATCTTCGTTGAATGCCTTGATAAGCCAGTCGCGGTAGCGCCAGATCTTGCGGCCGGGGTCGCGTTCATAACCTTTGGTATCGGCATAGCGGGCCAGATCCAGCCACATACCCGTCCAGCGTTCGCCATAAGCGGGCGATCTTAGCAAGCGGTCAACGACTTTTTCGTAGGCGTTTGCTGATTTATCCGCCAGGAAGTCGGCGGCTTCTTTTTCTGTAGGGGGTAAGCCGGTCAGATCGAGCGAGACGCGTCGGATGAGCGTGGCCCGGTCGGCTTCGGGCGAGGGTTTGAGACCATCCTGCTTGAGTTTATCCAGAATGAAATGGTCTATTTCATTTGTAGCCCAGTTCGTTTCGTCATTTTCGGCAATACCCAGGCGACTCCATAGCGTACCGATTTTGGGTACTTCGGGCTTTTGAACGGGTTGATACGCCCAATGGTCACCCCACTCGGCACCCTGATCGATCCATTTCCGAAGCAGGTCAATCTCGTCGGGTTTTAGGGCGGGGTGGTCCAGCGGCATCCGCTCATCGGGGTCCGATAGGGTCAGGCGACGAATCATCTCGCTTGCATCGGCATCGCCGGGAATGATGGCGGGTTTGCCAGACTTGGCCGGAGCAAGGGCTTCGTGTTTGAAGAGCAGGGAAAAGTCAGACGCTTTTTTTACCCCGCCATGACAAACAATGCAGTTCTTGTTGAGGAGCGGTTTGACCTGGGTATTATAATCCACCCGTTTCTCAAAAAAACCGAGAAACGACGACAGCATCACCGTGGTACCGATGCCTAATGCGCCAAAGAGAACCCAGCTAGTTTTCATACGATTCAGACATATAGCGAGTTGCGACCATTAAAAGCAGGAAGACGGGCATTTGTAACTATCCAAATGCCGATTAACTGCAATTTAAACGATTCTCAGCCATAAAGTATTCTGTATGAATCACTAACGGCAGGAAAAATCACCTCACGCGTACATCAACCTGCGCCGTATCATCTTCGCCATTGGTTATACCATTACCCGGCATAGAATCTGGGTCGGGTACGCTGGCGATTACTACCTGAGCGGAACAGACGCCCCTGCCAACAGCGGTAACGCTGGCCCGAAAACGAAGCGCGCGACTACTACCCATTGCTAAACTGCTCACTCCAACGACCGGACTGCCGCCAGACAGTATAAAATCATCGCCCGGAACGAATGTTTGTCCCGCTGGCAAATAAGCAGACATACTTAAGCCGGTTGCCGTTAATCCGCCCTGATTCGTTACCGTTAGCGTATACAAAATGGTATCGCCAATAGTCGGTGTCCGATTATTGACAGACAGAGCAATACTCACATCGGCTTTTGCCGGATCGGGAGTGGGCTGATTACTGCTGACGGTGGGCAAAGGCACCTGGTTGGGGTTGGGCGATATAAATACGGCTGAACTGGTTTGACGAGTCCGAAAATCCAGTTCAGCGGCATCATCCTGCCCATCGCCTGTGCCGGAGTTGGGCTGGCTATCCGTGTCGACACTGGCAGAACTCGATATTTCGGCTGCATTCTGAAAGGTACCGGCCAGTGTAGGTTTTGCCGTAAAACTCAGCATTCGGGTTGCACCCGGTATGATGTCGATGGCGGCACTGGTGAGGACCGCTCCGGTTAGCGTAAAATCACTCGATGAAACGAACGTCAGGTTGGCAGGAAGGCGGTTGCGTACAACAACGCTTCTGGCCAGACCCGGCCCCTCGTTCCGAACGGCCAGACTTACGCTTACGGGTTTGTTGACCTCCGGCGTTCGCTGATCAATGCCCATCGTCAGATTTACATCGGCCTTGTTTGTCAGCAGAAAAAGGTTGGAGGGCACGCCGGGCATGGCTGGCGATGAGGCCACCACCCGCATTTGATACCGGCCGCTTTGGAGAGAACTGGACAATGTCACACTGATTGGGCTGCTGGTACCGGTCCCAAGCACACTCATGTATTGGCCTAGGGAATCCAGCAACTGTACCTCCCATTTATTATCGGCCTTGAATGTACCCAGCGTAGAAAACGAAACGGGAATCGTTGCGCCGGGCGGTACATAAGCCGCTACATTACCGGTTACGGCAAACTGGGCCGGGGTAATGGGCTGGGCATTCTGAAAAAATGAATTGTTGAGACTGTTGCTCCAGTTTCGGGCAAACCGCGACAGACCCATGTTGGCTGGAATGGGCTTGTTCAGGTAGTACTGCGGATGGGGCGACAAACGCGACACATTACGAAAGTGCCCATCAACCGTCCCCGCAGCCCGGTTCTGAATAGTATCGTTGAGTGGCCCCTGAAAAACATTGAATCCGGGCGTATCGATTACGGCCTGCTGCTGAGTCACGACATCCGGATAGGTAATGCGACCGTTAAACGATACACGGGCCACCATCCACGGCATACTCCACCCGTTAAAATCGGATCGCGATTTAGCGATAACGGCCCGAAGCTGATTGGCATAATTAGGAATGCTCGACGCCGAAATATCCCCTTCGGCCTCGCCCTGATGCCACAAAACAGCCCGAACACCAGCTACTGACCCATAATAGCGAAGCACATTTTTCAGGTTGGTGTAAGGCTGTAAGTTGGGCCAGTCGCCACCAACGCAGTAATAGGCATTACAGGCGGCTACGCCATTGGCCGTCTGGTACCAGTTATCTATGGTCGACGCATCCCAGCCAGCCACATAAAACGCAACGGGCACATTGTACCGATTCACAATGTAATCGCCTAGTTCGCCCCACCCCCAGGAGCTTTCGGCCATTGGAAAAATTCGCCGGGTGGCCGTAAGGGCTTTATACCGGGGCACCGGCATCGGGTCGCCGGACGAAATCAGGGCCGGTAACGAAGGCGGCTGGGGATAATAGTGGTTGATGGAATCGATGGCATTGACGCGGTCGGTATTGGTACCGAGGTCATTATCGCCGATACCCAGCCCACGCGAGTTCGATTGCCCCGCCGTAATAAACACTTCGCCAATGCCAACCGGCTGTACGCTGGCCTGTTCGACGACGGTGCTGCCCACGAGCGTACGTACAGTGAGCACATACCAGCCCCCGGTAGCCGTAATATAGCCCAGAAAAAGGTTATTGGTAGGTGCCGTTTGCACCGTTTGCCAGGCCGTAGCTACTCCCTGACCAGCCACAGCGGGC
The DNA here is from genome assembly GCF_900230225.1 of Spirosoma fluviale. GTDB lineage: Bacteria > Bacteroidota > Bacteroidia > Cytophagales > Spirosomataceae > Spirosoma > Spirosoma fluviale. Next base: position 88,014 of record NZ_OCNH01000006.1, on the reverse strand, counting down.
GTTAGTTGGGCCTCAACCCGGTCTACCGTTCCGGTAAACCGTCCGGACAAATACAATCGACCGTTACCATCGGTCCCACGCTGCACTACAAGCCGAGCCATCGGGTGAGAAATCTGAAGCTGAGCCGTAGCCATCAATGGCCAGCCAATGAGCAAAACAGCCCATCTAAAAAACGTAAGCATTCGCGGTGGGTAGATAAAATTACCGTGAAAATACGGGAAAGATCGGCTAGAAGGCTAAGTAAAAACCTACCGATTCACTTTCTGCCGATTAACTACTACAACTAATTGATTTAATGTGCTCAGTGTTAGAGGCTTCATAAAAACCTTCTGAAATCTATTTTACCAAGTGGTCATGTAGGCAAAAAAAGAGTTTCCTGTAAGGCTGAATAAGTGAGTTATTTATTCAGCCTTACAGGAAACTTCATTAACTGAATAACTACACTTTTCCTTTAAGGTAACGGGCAGTGTGGTTGCTGTCGTCCAGCTTTACCATCTCTTCGGGTGTGCCGGTGAAGGTGATATAGCCCCCCGTTTCGCCACCTTCGGGACCGATGTCGATAATATGGTCGGCGTTTTTGATGACTTCCATGTTATGCTCGATGATGATGACCGAGTCGCCCTGATCGACCAGCGCGTTGATGGCCGATAGTAATTTACGAATATCGTGGAAGTGCAGCCCCGTTGTGGGTTCGTCGAAGATGAACAACGTGCTCCCTTTGTTCGGGTTTCCTTTGCCCAGGAACGATGCCAATTTTACGCGCTGGGCTTCTCCACCCGACAGCGTATTAGCCGACTGTCCCAGACCGATGTACCCTAGTCCTACATCCTGCAGCGGCTGGAGCTTATCCGCCATTTTGTTGTCGACTTTGCGGAAGAACTCAATGGCCTCGTCGACGGTCATGTCCAGGATGCCCGAAATGTTCTTGTCATGCAGCGTTACCTCCAGCACTTCCTGCTTGAAGCGTTTGCCGCCACAGCCTTCGCACTTGAGGTAAATATCGGCCATGAACTGCATTTCGATCTTTACTTCGCCCTCGCCCTGGCATACTTCACAGCGCCCGCCATCGACGTTGAATGAGAAATGGCTGGGCTTGTACCCGCGCGATTTCGATACGGGCTGGTCGGCCATTACCTGCCGGAGGTAATCGTAGGCTTTGATGTACGTAACCGGATTCGACCGGCTCGATTTACCGATTGGGTTCTGGTCGATCATTTCAACCGACGAAATCCGGTCGAGCGAACCGCCGAGACTGTCAAATTTACCGGCCTCTTCGGTGCCTTCGCCCCGTTGCCGCATCAGGGCCGGGAACAACACTTTTCGGATCAGCGTACTCTTACCCGAACCCGACACGCCCGTTACAACCGTTAGCGTGTTGAGCGGAAACCGCACGTCCACACTCTTGAGGTTATTCTCCCGAGCGCCCTTCAGTTCGATAAAGCTAGTCGCCTTCCGCCGGAAAGTCGGCACCGGAACGGTTTCCCGCCCCGTAAGGAAGTCGATGGTATGTGAATTTTTGAAGGAGTTAGGAGCGAGGAGCGAGGAGTGAGGAGTTGCTGACGCATCCGTTTTTGCTGACCGCACCGGCGGACCGGCGTCAGCAACTCCTCGCTCCTCGCTCCTCGCTCCTAACTCCTTAATATCCTGCCATGTCCCCTGAAACATGAGGTGCCCACCCAGCGAACCGGCGTCGGGGCCAATGTCGATGAGTTGGTCGGCGGCACGCATGACCTCTTCCTCGTGCTCCACCACAATCACGGTGTTGCCCATGTCGCGGAGGGTTTCCAGAACACTCACCAGCCGCTGGGTATCGCGGGGGTGTAACCCAATACTAGGTTCGTCCAGAATGTACATGGAACCCACCAGCGCCGAGCCAAGGGACGTAGCCAGCTTGATGCGCTGGTATTCGCCCCCCGACAGCGTATTGGTCAGACGGTTAAGTGTCAGGTAGCCCAGCCCAACGCGCTCCATGTAATCCAGCCGGTTACGGATCTCGATCAGTATTCGGTTGGCTACCTGCTGCTGGTGTGCGGGCAGTTCCAGATCTTTAAAAAACGCCGTAACGTGCGTCAGCGGCAGCAGCACAAGGTCGGTAATGGACTTCCCGCCTACTTTTACGTAGCCCGCATCCTTCCGCAGCCGCGAGCCCCGGCATTCCGGGCAGGTCGTTTTGCCCCGATAGCGCGACAGCATCACCCGATACTGCACCTTAAACGTCTGGCTTTCGACGAAGGCAAAGAATGAGTTGATTCCGTCGAAATACTTATTTCCGGTCCAGAGCAGCTCCTGCTCGGCGGGCGTAAGGTCTTTGTACGGGCGATGAATCGGGAAATCGAACCGGATTCCGTTTTTGAGCAGTGGTTTCAAAAACTCTTCGCTCATTTTCTCGCTCCGCCAGGGCGCAATGGCCCCTTCAAAGACCGACAGATTTTTATCGGGAACGACCAGGTCCGGGTCGATACCCAGTACCTTGCCGAAGCCATCGCACCGGCGGCAGGCCCCGTAGGGATTGTTGAACGTAAACAGGTTTACGCTTGGCTCTTCGAAGATAATCCCGTCGAGCTCAAACTTATCGGAGAAAACCCGCGACTCTTTGCCCACAACATCCACCCGGCAAGTGCCTTCTCCTTCGCTGAACGCCGTTTGTACGGAGTCTGAGAAACGGTACTGGTTGTCTTCATCCGGATTACCATTGTCATCATACAGCACCGTTCCGCGATCAACGAGGATTTCGAGTGAAGCCAGTGAAGCGTGATCTGTTAAGAGTGAAGCATACTCACTGTTGTATTCTTCATTCTTAACTCGCAACTCTTCATTCTCCAAAATATCTTCGATCTGCACTACCCGGCCATCCGCCACAATACGGGTGTAGCCTTTCTGGAGCAGGATATTGAGTTCGTAGGGCAGTGTTCGGTCTTCGCGGATGCGCAAGGGTGCCATGATCATCACCCGCTGACCAGCCTCATACGCATACATAAAGTTGACAACGTCCGTAACCGTATCCCTTCGAACTTCGTGACCCGAAACAGGCGAGTAGGTTGTTCCCGATCGGGCGAAGAGCAGCTTCAGGTAATCGTAAATTTCAGTGGAGGTGCCTACTGTTGAGCGGGGGTTGCGGGTCGATACTTTCTGCTCGATGGCAATAGCGGGCGACACCCCCTTGATGTACTCGACCTCGGGCTTTTCCATCCGCCCCAGAAACTGCCGGGCGTAGCTGCTCAGGCTTTCGACGTACATCCGCTGGCCTTCGGCAAAGAGCGTATCGAACGCCAGCGATGACTTGCCGGAACCAGACAGCCCGGTCAGGACAACTAATTTGTTGCGTGGAATAGCAACATCAATTCCTTTAAGATTATGTACTTTCGCCCCTTTAATAATAATGAACTGTTTGGGGTCGAGCTGGTCAACGGAACTAAAGCGTTCGGTTTCCGTAGTCTGAGTCATTCTGAAGTAATGAGGGTAAACTCTATCTAGATTTTAACGGTTTATTTCAGAATATGGTTTCTCCTGACTGGTTAAAACGGGCCGGGGAGCCTAATAATAATCTGCTTTGCAACAGGAGTCGGTTTAATGCCGTATTGAGTAACGAAAGAAATGGAGTTTACGCAGGAAGACCTTATTAGCCTGATCGTTGCGCTGGTTATTGGCGGAACCATAGGTGCCGAGCGCGAGTATACCGGCAAGTCGGCCGGGTTACGCACGATGATCATGATTTGCGTAGGCTCCGCCCTGTTTACGATGATTTCGGGTCGTATTGGCGGCACCGGCGACCGCATTGCAGCTAATATTGTAAACGGGATTGGTTTTCTGGGGGCGGGCATTATTTTTCGGGAAGACAACCGGATCAAGGGACTTACCACAGCCGCTACCGTTTGGGCGGTGTCGGCACTGGGCATGTGCGTGGGTTCGGGCCATTACGACCTTGCCGTGATCGGGTTCGTCTTTATCCTTGGGTCGTTGCTCGTGTTACAGGGGTTATCGAGCCGCATCCAGAAAATGAACCAAACGCGTGATTATAAGATTGTAACAGCATTTCACAACAAGACGCTGAAGCAGTACGAAGACCTTTTTAGTGAGTTCAAGCTCAAATCGACTCGCAACCAGCAACAGCGCATCGGGGCCGAAATTATTGGCAACTGGCGGGTTAGCGGTTCCGAGCAGAACCATGAAAAGTGCATTAAACGTTTGTTGAGAGACCCCGAGGTAAAAGAATTTACCTTCTGATTTCGTTATGTACACAGAGTTATTATATCGCCTAAAACACCATGAATCATATCCAAAAGTTACTCTTTATTACGGCTTTATTAACCAGCAGTATGGCTTTTGGCCAACTTACCGAAGATCCCGACGACCGCCGGGATCAGGGCAAAGACCCGCTTCGGACCCAAACGCCGGAAGGCCGACCCTTACCGTTTGGCCAGCGGTTGCGGTTTGGTGGCGGCATCAATGGCTTTCGTTTCGGTAATCCATTCAGCCTGGGCGTTTCGCCGGTTGTTGCCTATCAGGCTACCGAACGGCTGATTGTCGGGCTTGGTGGCAGTTACACATACACGCGTTACAAAGCATATACGAGCACAAACACTACAGTTCCGTATCGAACACTTAACCAATATGGCGGACGGGGCTTTTTGATGTACGAGTTCATTCCATCCATTCTGCCGAACCTGTATTTACACGGTGAGGTTGAGAGTACGACTATAAAAGACAAATTTGAGCAGCCCGGCTTACCAGCACCCGCTACGTATAGCATGACAGCACCCCTGGTAGGTGTAACGTACTCACAGCCTATTTCCCGACGATTTGGCGTCAACTTAACGGCCCTGTATAATTTGAATTACTCAAATACGGGCGCATCTAATTTGATTTACGGTAGTCCCTTTGTACTGCGGCTATCGTTCTTTTAAGTCGATACCCGCACATTTGTGAACCCATAGGATTGTTAACCACAGAGCGCACAGAGGTTTCCATGCGGATTTCTCTGTGTACTCTGCGGTTAACAATCTGTAATTAATAAACCATCACTGAATCTTCTCCCAGATCAGATCGGCAATGCGCTGCATACCGGCATCGTTAGGGTGAGCCGCTACGCCGGGGTCCTTATACTGGCTGGCGAAGTAGCCCCCCTGCCCTACCAGTGGGCTTAAATCGACAAGGGCATGTCCTTTTTCCAGAGTAACAGCCCGGACTATAGCGTCGGACTTAGGTTTATTCCAAACACTGGTTGTACAGACAAGTCTTACCGGCTGGCCATAGTTAGCTAATAAATCGAGAAGCTCCCGAAACTGCTTTTCAAAATTACGCGGTGCAACCAGCTCCTGATCAATATTTTCGCCAATCCGCAACACGATCAGATCGGGCTTGACCCGTTGCAGGATGGGTGTAAATTCATCGATGCTGTACGCTGCCGTTCCAAAATCCCGTTCAAAACCTCCCCCCGATTCCAGGTCCACGGTGATGGTGGGGTAAAGCGCCCGCAACCGACCCGTTAACAGGTGAACGAAATCCTTTTCGGGTGCCGAAGCGGCCATACCGTTAAAATTGAACCAGCCTAAATCAGGCACCGGGCCGTGGCTCATAATGCTGTTGCCCAGAATCAACATCCGTTTAAAATAGAGCGCAAACGAAGCCCCCCGGCTGATAGACAGCTTACTACCCGCCCGAATCCGGGCAAGTACCGTTCCCCCCGTAGCTACGGTGAACTGATCGCCGGTGAGCCAGTTACTGCCGTTATCCAGCGAATACTCGATTACAGCTCCGGCAGGCAGGGTGTCGGCGATTAAGCGTACGGGGGTATTCAGGTAAAACGTACCGCCATCGGGCGAAAAACGAGGGGGTGACACTTTGAGTGTATCAAAGGGAGCTGGTGGAACAGCGGTCGATGAACCGGGCGAACTAGTACTGCTGCTCCCCGGTGTAGTTGATGCTGGCGGAGTAACAGCCACAACGCGCGGTCCATCCAGCGATGGGTAGTCTCGGGTACAGCCGATTACAGCGATCAACAGAACCAGCACGCATAGTTTGGGAATGAAAAAATCAGGCATAAGCAACCACAGATATTAGCTTCTCTTACGTTATTAACCCATTTGGCAATCATGCTGTTTAGGCTAGTGCCTACCATAAAGCAGTACAAACAATAAACATCTACTATTAGCAGTTTTTTACCGGTAAAGCGGTCTATAGTAGTCAGAAGGCCTATAATTGTGTATTTATAGTATATTTGCTCATGGACGTTCTCGGGTTCAACTAGCTATAGTTCTACAGCGCTCCACCAGCAGTAGCCCTCGTATACTGCAAAACATGTAAATTTACGCCCATCCCTATCCGTAACGATTATGCTGTTTAGTTCAGCAATATTTTTATTTCTGTACCTGCCCTCCTTCTTAGTTATTTATTATCTATTGCCGAAGCGCTGGCATAACACCTTTCTGTTTTTTGCAAGCTTACTCTTTTATGCCTGGGGCGAAGGACCAGTTGTTCTGGTGCTTTTACTTTCAGCATTAGTGAATTACGTAGCAGGTCGCCTGATTGAACAGGGCCGTCGCCAGACGGGCTTATGGGTATCGCTCATCGGCAGTCTATCCCTGCTATTTTATTACAAATACGCTAATTTCTTCGTCGACTCCATCCGGGGCACGGCCGAAATCTTTGCCTTGCCAATTGGCCAAAGCCTGACACTGGGGCACATTGCCTTGCCAATTGGTATTAGCTTTTACACGTTTCAGGGCATTTCCTACACACTCGATATTTACTGGGGACGCATAAAAGCCAACCGGAGCTTTCTGGATTACGGCACCTACGTAGCCATGTTTCCGCACCAGATCGCCGGACCAATTGTCCGTTACGCGGATATTGCCCCCGAACTGGCGGATCGATCTACCACGATAGAGAAGTTTGGTATCGGGGCAGAGCGGTTCATTCTGGGGCTGGCCAAGAAAGTACTGCTGGCTAATACCTTCGCCAGTCTGGCCGATACCGTCTTCAATGCTCCCGCTACCAGCTACGGTACCGCAACCGCCTGGCTGGGCATTGTAGCGTACTCGCTCCAGATTTATTTCGACTTCTCGGGCTACTCCGATATGGCCATTGGTCTGGGCAAAATGGTCGGGTTCGACTTTAAAGAGAACTTCAACTATCCCTACGTGGCCCGGTCCATTCAGGACTTTTGGCGTCGGTGGCATATTTCGCTGTCGAGCTGGTTTCGCGATTATGTGTACATCCCATTGGGTGGCAGCCGGGCCAGCAAACTGCGAACCTATCGCAACCTGCTTATTGTGTTCTTTGTAACTGGATTATGGCACGGAGCGAGCTGGAATTTTATCATCTGGGGCTTGTTTCACGGCTTGTTTCTGCTGATCGAGCGGGCGGGACTGGGCAAGCGGCTGGAGCGTGCATGGCCCCCCATCGCGCATGGCTACACGATTTTGGTCGTGCTGGTTGGCTGGGTGTTTTTCCGGGTCGAGACCTTACCCGAGGCTATCCACTTCTTACAGAAGATGCTGGGGCTAGGCATTCAGTCCACGACGGTCATGGCTTATCCGCTCACTTATTTTTTACAGCCTGAATTAATCGTTTCACTATTGATTGGCCTTGTCCTGACAACGCCCGTTTATCCTCATTTTCAGCGGGGCATGGAGCGCCTGACCGCCCGGCTGGCCCCAATCGGGTCGCTCATCAACTCGCTGTATGTAGCAGGTTTGTTTAGCCTGTTTGTATTAGCCGTTATGTATCTGGCTGCCGATACCTATAATCCGTTCATCTATTTCCGCTTTTAAGGGTCAGTTATAGCTACCGAAAGACACTATGAATAGCAGCCGCACCCGTATAATCGCTGTCGTTTTTTCACTTTTTCTTATCCTTCCGACGCTCGATCAACTGCTCGGTCTGTCGTCCCGATTCAGCAGTACCGAAAACCGGGAACTGAACAAGATGCCCGCGCTGAATTTTCCGCATCTGCGTAGCTTTGTCAAACAATTCGACCGCTACTACAAGGAGAATTTCGGCTGGCGGAATGCGCTGTTTTACGTGTATAGCCGCTGGAAATTCAATGTGCTGGGCGAATCGCCCCTGCCCGAAAAGGTAGTCGTTGGCAAAAATGGCTGGCTGTATCTGGGCAACAGCTACAACAAGGTTATCGACCAGCACCGGGGCCTCCAACCACTTTCGCTGGATTCGGCCCGGCGCATTGCCAGCCATCTGATGCAGCGACAGCAGGAACTGGCCCGGCAGGGTGCCCAACTCTATATTCTGGTGGCTCCCGACTCGCACACGATCTACCCCGAATACCTGCCCGACCACTTACAGCAAAGTACAGATCCTTCGCGTCTGGATGTGCTCAAGCAGGTAATTGCGCAGACCAATCTTCGCTTTGTCGACATTCGGGATACGCTTTGGGTCGCCAAACGGGAGCATGTAGTCTACTACCAAACCGATACCCATTGGAACGAATACGGAACCCTGATTGGCAGCGCAACCCTGCTGAACCGGATTCGGCAGGAGCATCCGGCTATACCTCCCGTTCTGCTGTCGGATTATCATATAGAAAAGCAATTGGGCGGGGCCGGTGACCTGACCACGATGCTTACCCTTCAGGACGAGCAGAAAGACCCTATCTATTATTATATAAAGCCCCTCCCAGGCCGGGCCGGGCGGCAAACGGCGCTTATTCCGAATGAAGAACTAGGCTACCCGTCCACCCGATTTTCTGGACCGGGTACGGGGCGTCTGTTGGTCATCGGCGACTCCTTTAGTCACGGGCTTATGAATTATTTGCCCGGCTACTTCCGCGAATCCTACTTTATCAGGGGCCGCTACCTGGACCCTGCGGTTATAAAAGCGGAGAAGCCAACCATTGTGGTGATTGAAGTAGTAGAGCGCAATATCAATCAACTAGCTACTTTTTAGTGAGTGGTTATTGTACAACGGATTACCAATCCGTTGTACAATCAACTAATTCACCAGCACAACTTTCTGCGTCAGGACGGCATTGCCAACGGACAGTTGGCAGATGTATAAACCTGAGGCCATGTAACTCAGATCAAGTTGCTCTCGCACTTTCCTGCCACTAACACGTAACGTCTGCTGACGTAATACCTGCCCGGTGGGGCTGATAATCCGCAAGTGAACGTTCGCAATACTGGTAGTTAGATCAGCACTCAATTGTACCACCCCGCTGGTAACCGGATTAGGGTAAACCTGAAAGAATCCTGCCGAAGCGGGTTCCTCCGCTAGTACAAGCGGGGCGGGGGGTGCCTGAATCCGAAGGTTGTCAATTGCCCAGCCCCAGCCGTATGCCAGTTGATCGGATACCAACCGGAAGCGAATCAGCAGTTGGTCACCCGCCCGGAAAGGGCTACCCGCTTTCAGGATAGGAATATCCCGATGCCGATAAAGGGCTGGAACGCCCATCGTTTCGGAGCTCTGCTCGCCATTTAGGCCAGAAACTAGCCTGGCCTTATAGGCGTTAAGCCAGTCCATCTTATCGACCGAACTGTAGGCGTCAACCAGTGCCGTCCAGGTTCGGCCGTTATCGGTGGAGCCTTCAACCAACACATAATCGTAAAAGGTAGCATCGCCGGGCTTGCTTCCGGGATTACCAGGCTCTACCAAAACCACTTCATCGAATCGAATGACGGCGCTGTCCGGGTTGGCTTTTATCCGGATAGGCGACAGCAACACATACTCAATACTACTTTGCCCCTGAAAATCGGCACCATTTCGATAGGGATGCTCAGAGTGAATGGCCCCGGTTCCAAACCCTACCGGCGTAGCCATACTGAAGCCTGCTCCGGCGAAATCGCTGGCGGTAGCCACATTATCGAAGGTATTGATGTATTGGTCGCGCACCGGCTGTTGGGCAGTAACCCTTAACTCATAAAATCCGGTGGCCGGATTGACCCGCTGGTTCTTAGCCCTCGATGAATCTCTGGCGACAATCCGATACGCAATCCGATCCCCAGCCTTTAGCGAATTAGCGGGAAAGTCAATCCGGGCCGAGTAGACACTATCGTAGATAATGTTGTTAACCGTCCGACGACCATACCGCATCACTCGGTTGGGCTGGGCCACACCGTTAAGCTGGTATTCGACATAAGCGGCCCCAATACCACTCCGATCGTCGGCAATTCGGGCGTAGATGGGCAAACTATCCGCCACCGTTGTCGACAAAATACTGTATCTGGATGGGCTGTACTGAATACCAGGCGGTACATTGTCCGGACCAACCCGCATATGGTGCCAGGTTTGCGACCCGGTCGTAAACTTACCCGGATTGGTAAACGTACGACCCGATGCATCCTGCGCCTGAAAATAATACCAGGTGTCGCCCGATGCCTGGGAGGCCGGTAAGGTATACCGGTACTCATCGGTACTGCCCACCCGAACGGGCGAGACGGCCGTAGCGACAGAATCGGTAGCAGTGGGCGCACTTTTTCGGTAGAATAACCGAACAGAAGCGGGTGTCAGGGTGGTGTCGCTGATAACCCGTACACTGAACACGAAATCCCGCGTCTCTTCAACATTCAGCACGGGCTGGTGCAGGACCGAAGTCGTTTTCCATTCCATGTCAGCGAAGAATGCCAGCACCAGCGGGCCGGGCGTGTGCATCGACTGGCCCTGCGCCAGCCGGGCACTCATCAACGAGTTTATGGTACCGGCGGGGTAAGCATCCTCATTTAAATGGTAAATATTGGCCGCCCGATCAAACTGAGCCTGCGCGTTCAGTTTCAGTTTGAGGCCGCTTGTCTGGCGCAATACCGTTCCGTTCAGGTACAAATCGCCCCCGGTCAGCTGCCGGTTCAGCGCAATCGAGTTGTTCGGGTAATCGGCCTGCGACGTGATCAACCGCTTTCGCAGCCCATTTTCGATGAAACAATCGTAAACAGACGGCAGGTCGGCCAGATACTGACCATTCCCCTGATCGCCCTTGCCGCTTTCGACGCTGAAGAACCCAATGAAACCAAGTCCGTGGGCCAGTTCGTGCAGCACCGCCGTTACAAGGTCGGTTTGTCCTTTGGGCGTTTTGCCATCCGTTCCGTAATACCAGTTGTTATTCCGGTTAAAATCCGCGACGATGTCGGCGTCCGTTGGGCTATTCAATTCACGACGGGCAATTTTTTCGGCCAGGGCCACCGGGTAAAACGCACGTACTTTTTGACTGCCATCAAAACTATACCGATACGACGCCGGACCCGCCGAACCCAGTAAATTAGGTTCCTGAGAGACCCAGTTCGCCTGAATCCGAATGGGCACCGGCGAGACAATCAATGTCGACCATATGTCTACGGCATATTGAAACGCACGTCGGGCTTCGGCGGTGAAGTTTGTGTAATTGACAACAAATTGGGCCGTAGGTGCCAACGGGCGGCCCGCGACGGCGTACCGTTTGGTGCTGGTTTGCCGAAGGAACGACGCCGGTGCCGGAACATGCCCCGACCCATCCTGACCCGTTGAATAATAACTAATTTTATTGCCCTGAATCGACAGACTTATCGGCTTCGTGACCGATTCGGGCAGCCAGGATGAACCGGTCGTTTGCGCCAGTCCCAGATGCGCCCCCAGGAATCCGATTGCGCAAGTCAGTCGGAACACATTCCAGTAATTCATATCGTTGTAAATCTTTCGGCCACGAAAGTTCGTATTGATCGACATGCGAATTTCGACATCAATCGACCAATGGCAACAAAAAGATGTATATACGACCCAATGGCCCTCAAGACCTAAATTCTCGCTATTCCCGCCTAGCTATGCATTCAGGCAACGTCGGCGGCTCGCTTGAGTACCAGCGATACGGAGTTCAGGCAATAGCGCAGGCCACCCGGTGGCGGGCCATCGTTGAACACGTGACCTAGGTGGGCATCGCAAACATTACAAAGCACCTCAACGCGGGTCATGCCATAGCTGTAATCTTTTTCGAGTCGGACACGCTCTTCTTCGATAGGCTCCGTAAAACTTGGCCAGCCCGTTCCCGACTCAAACTTGTTTGTCGACTCGAACAGCTCCGTGCCGCAGCACACGCAGGCATAAAGGCCGGGGTCGTGTGCTTCGCAGTATTCGCCCGAAAATGCCCGCTCGGTCCCTTTGCCGCGAGCTACCCGATATTGTTCCGGTGTTAGTAGCTGCCGCCACTCCTCGTCCGTCTTGATAACTTTTTGAATCATGGTTCTTCTCGTTAGTGTTCACGTCTTTGTTTGCAAAGCTAAACCCCATAGTCAACCGATTTGTCTTTTCCCCGCCGTAAATTTGCAGCCAGTTATTCGATTCACGGCGGTGCGTGGCGTTGGCCGTTCGTGTAAACTGAATACAGTAAACCAGCAAGACATTGACCATCCGGCAGATTTTACAGCAGTTTTGGGGATACTCCGACTTCCGGCCTATGCAGGAAGACGTGGTCAACACGGTGCTGGCCCGGCAGGATTCGCTGGTGCTGATGCCCACCGGTGGGGGTAAGTCCATTTGCTTTCAGGTGCCCACGCTGGCCATGAAAGGCGTTTGCATTGTGGTAACGCCCCTCATCGCGCTGATGAAAGACCAGGTGGAGCAACTGCGCCGACGGGGCATTCCGGCAGCAGCCATCTATTCCGGTATGCACTACCGCGAGATTGACACCGCCCTCGACAACTGCATTTACGGCAACACTAAATTCCTCTACGTGTCGCCCGAACGGCTACGCACCGAGCTGGTCATCGAGCGGGTGAAGCAGATGACCGTTTGCCTGCTGGCCGTCGACGAAGCGCACTGCATTTCGGCCTGGGGGTACGACTTCCGGCCGCCCTATCTGCAAATTGCCGAGTTCCGGGAGTTAATTCCTGATACACCGGTCATTGCGTTGACCGCGTCGGCCACGCCCGATGTGCAGACAGATATTGTTGACAAATTGGCTTTAAAAACCCCACAGGTATTCAGGCAATCGTTTGCGCGGGCCAATCTGTCGTATTCGGCGGTGCTGGAAGAGAACAAAGAAGCCCGGCTGTTGCGGGTTCTGCAAAACGTACCGGGTTGCGCCATCGTCTACGTCCGCAGCCGGAAACAAACCCAAAACATAGCCCAATGGCTCGTGCGGCAGGGAATTTCCGCCGATTTTTATCATGCCGGGCTCACTACTCAGCAACGGGCCGAAAAACAGGATGCCTGGATTCAGGACCGGACGCGGGTGGTAGTTGCCACCAACGCCTTTGGGATGGGCATCGACAAACCCGACGTTCGGGTGGTGGTTCACCTCGACGTACCCGATTCGCTTGAAGCCTATTATCAGGAAGCGGGGCGGGCCGGGCGCGATGGCCAAAAAGCCTATGCCGTTATGCTGTACACGGCGGGCGATCTCGAAAACCTGACCTTTCGAACCGAGCAGCTTTACCAACCCGTCGAGATGCTGCGCCGGGTGTACCAGGCCATTGCCAATTATACCGCCGTGCCCGTTGGCGGAGGTGAGTTCAGCAGTTACGATTTCGACCTGAGTGCGTTTGCCAATACGTTCAAACTGCCCCCGCAGGAAACGCATTATGCGCTCAAACAGCTTCAGCTCGAAGGATTTATTCAGCTGAACGAAAACTATTATCATCCCTCCCGGCTGACGATTGTACTGGATAATCGGCAGTTATACGAGTTTCAGGTGCTGCACCCACGCTTCGACTCCTTCCTGAAATTATTACTTCGGATGTACGGCGGGGAGTTATTCACCGATTTCATCACCATCTCGGAGTCGGCGCTGGCGCGGGCATTTATGATTAACCAGCCCGAGATCGAAACCCTGCTCCTGCAACTGCACGAGCGCAATGTGGTTATTTACGAAAAGCAGAAAGACAAGCCTCAACTCACTTTTCTGACGCCCCGCTACGATGCGGGTTCGCTGCCCATCAACTTTCAGGAGTTAGCCCGCCGGAAAGAGCTGGCAATGCGCAAAGTACAGGCCGCTATCCTGTACACCGAACACCCAACCCAGTGCCGTACCCGCCTGCTGCAAGCGTACTTCGGGGAGAAAACCGACGAGCGTTGCGGCATTTGCGACAACTGCATCAAGAAGAAGAAAAAGGCCGAAGCATCTTTGTCGGCCGTGCGTGAGCAGGTGCGTGATTACGTGGCGCTGGCGAATGGTCCCGGTGTATCGCCCAAACAACTGTCGCATTATTTTGCCCAGATGGACGCTGATACCCTCGCCAAAACAGTGAAACAAATGCTGGCCGAAGAAGAAATTCAGTACAACAAAAACGGCAATCTGACGCTGAATCAGGGGTAGTACAGGCTCCCAGACGCCCCTCCGGTTACCATTCGGCCCTCCATTTTGTTATTTATCCCAAAGGTTTGCTGTTCATCCCTTTCGTTTTTTGCGGGTTCTTGCGGCCGTTATGTTTGTGCTGTCAAACAAACGGCAATAGCCACAAACTTTTACTACAAATTATGAAAACGATCATCACCACCCTCCTGACCATCGCTTTATTCATCGGAAATAGCACGAAACCCTGTCTGGCGCAACAAACGACCTCAACGACATCGGCAACAGCCACTACCTACAAATTAACAGCGGTGATATCGGGCATCGAAAAACGCGCAGGAAAACTATATGTCGGTCTGGCAAATAACGCCGAGACGTTCAACGGCGAATCAGCCGCAACAGCAACGGTCGACGTATCTGCTTCGGGCGACGTTACGGTAAATTTCGACGGCCTGAAACCGGGACGGTATGCCGTTCGGGTTTATCAGGACCTGAACGACAATAAGAAAATGGATTTCTCGGGTCAGATGCCTGCCGAGCCGTTCGGTTTCTCGAACGTGACCATGCTCATGGGGCCACCTACCTTCGACCAGTGCGCCTTTACCCTGGGCGAGAACAAAACGATTCAGGTCGGCATGATGAGTTTGTAGCACGTTCGTTACCGAAAAAATAGCAAGAGCTTTCCTAACAGAAGGCTCTTTTTTTGTGCCCGATAACAAAACCGTTGAACGTCCGTTTATCTCAACATGCTCAAACCAGCCACCAACCTGGCGGAAAGCACTCGACTCGACGATCTTATGGAAACAACTGAATTTCGGCCGGACTCGAAAGAGATTCCCGGCCAGCAACTGCCCTACCCGGCCCGCCAGTCGGACATGAACCCCGCCCCCGACAGCGATCTTTCCAATTACAAACCAGCGGGTAAACTCACCGACAAAGTAGCCATCATTACCGGGGCTGATTCAGGAATTGGGCGGGCGGTAGCCATTGCGTTTGCGATGGAAGGAGCCGATGTCGCCATTGTCTACAACGAAAATACCGATGATGCCAAATACACGAAGCGCCTGGTCGAAAGCAAAGGCCGTTCGTGTCTGGTCATTCAGGCCGATGTTCGGAGTTCGGCCGCCTGCAAAGACGCCGTTCAGCAAACAGTGGATAAATACGGCAAGCTGAATATTCTGGTCAACAACGCGGCTTTTCAGATGGCGCAGGAGAAACTGGAAGACATTTCAGAAGAGCAGCTCCGTCGCACCTTCGACACCAACATACTGGCGTATTTCTTCATGGCGCAGGCCGCTCTGCCGCACCTGCACGAAGGCGACGCCATCGTGAACACCGGCAGCATTGTCGGCATTGTGGGCAATCCGATTCTGGTCGATTATACCGCTACGAAAGGGGCCATTCATGCCTTCACCAAATCATTGGCGATCCAGCTCGGTAAGCGCAACATCCGGGTCAACTGCGTAGCGCCCGGCCCCGTCTGGACACCCAACATTCCCGCCACCATGCCCGAAGATGAAGTCAAGAACTTTGGTCATGAGGTAGCCCTCGCCCGCCCCGGCCAACCCGAAGAACTAGCCCCCGCCTATGTGCTCCTGGCCTCCAGTGAAGGCAGTTTCATGACCGGCAGCATTGTGGAAGTAACCGGCGGCAAGCTGGGGTAAAATATGTATGATATAGGATGTACGTACCCACGGGCTTCAGCCCGTGTTCTTTTAATCTATGAACTAAACACGGGCTGAAGCCCGTGGGTACGTACATCCTATATTATACATTATACATATTACATCTTATATCATGCCCTACCCACCCAACACCGTTCGTGACCTGCTTAAAACTGACCAGGTCACGGAGGCTACACGCCAGGAACTGACGGAGCGATTAAACACGTCTTCGCACCCGCCGACATTTTTCACGGCGCAGGAATGCGACCTCTTGCAAGCTATATGCAGGCGGCTCATCCCGCAGGACGACCACGAGCAATTGATCGACATTGCAGGAAATATTGATAAACGACTAACTGAAAATAAGGGCGATGGCTGGCGGTACGACGTTATGCCTGCCGACGGTGACGCCTACAAACTGGGTCTGAAAGGCATTGACGAAAGTGCTCTGTTGCGATTTGGCCAGTCCTTTCAAAGTCTATCAACGGAACAGCAGGACGTTCTTCTCGGAGCCGTTCAAAAGAATGAGGCACCGGGCCAAATCTGGCAGCAACTGCCCGCAGACCGCTTTTTTGAAGAACTACTAACCGAAGCAGCCGAAAACTATTACAGCCATCCCCTCGCGCAGGAAGAAATCGGCTACGTTGGTATGGCCGATGTCCCGACCTGGCAACGCATTGGCCTGAATCAACTGGAAGACCGCGAGCCGAGGGCGGAGGGCATATGATGAAAACTTACTCAACTACAGAAACCGTTGACGCGGTCATTATTGGCACCGGTGCGGGGGGTGCTCCCCTGCTGGCCCGGCTGGCAAAAGCAGGCCTGAGCGTTGTGGCGCTCGAAGCCGGTACACACTGGAACCCGGCGCGTGACTTTGCCACCGACGAAAAATCGCAGGAAAAGCTGTTCTGGAACGACGAACGGCTTAGTGCAGGCAATGATCCTCTGCCCTTCGGCAGCAACAATTCCGGTACGGGCGTTGGCGGCTCAACCCTGCATTACACGGCCTACACCCCCCGCGCCCAACCCGATGATTTTCAACTCCATACTGATTTCGGGGTTGGTGTCGACTGGCCGATGGGTTTTGATCAGATTGAACCGTATTACGAAGAGGTCGAGCAATTTTTGGGCGTTTCCGGCCCGGCGGTTTACCCCTGGGGGCCAGCCCGAAAACGATCGTACACCCTAGGGCCATTGCCCATCAACGGGGCTGGTCAGCTAATGGAACGAGGCTGTAAAGAGTTGGGGATAAAAACATCAGCAGCGGCTAACGCGGCTCTGTCGGCGGGTTATTATCAGGAAGGCGTTGGTCACCGGCCCGCCTGTGCGAATCGGGGCTTTTGCCAGGCGGGGTGTAACATCGGGGCTAAGGCCAGTATGGACGTTACGTACATTCCGCTGGCGGTTCATTATGGGGCCGAAATCCGTCCGGAATGCTTCGTAACGCAGTTGGTCAAATCGGCGTCCGGCAAAATCAGCGAGGTTGTCTACATCCATAACGGGCAGGAAATACGGCAACGCTGCCGAAATGTTTTTCTCTGCGCAGGCACGATTGAAACGGCCCGTCTCCTGTTGCTCAACGGACTAGCCAACAGCAGCGGACAGGTGGGTCGAAACGTGATGGCGCACCCCGGCCTGCAAATCTGGGGCGAATTTGACGAAGATGTTCGCCCGTATAAAGGCATTCCCGGTGCCCTGATTTCGGAAGACACCCACCGCCCGAAAGATCATAACGGCGGACTGGTCGACTTTGCGGGTGGATACCTGCTTCAGTCCATCGGTGTTATGCCGGTTACTTACATGACCCAGATGGCACGAGGACGGGGTTTGTGGGGGCAGGCGTTAAAACGGGCGGCACTGGCCTACAACCACGTGGCGGGGATCAACATCCTCGGCGACTGCCTGCCCTACGACCACAACTACCTCGAATTATCGGACGAGAAAGACATCCGTGGCTTACCCAAACCACGTATCTATTTCACCAACGGCGAAAACGAAAAACGAATGACCGCCCATGCCGACAAGCTCATGCGGGACATCTGGACCGCTGCCGGAGCCAAAAACATCTGGGCTTTCTCCCGAAACGCCCACGTGATTGGCACCTGCCGCATGGGCAACAACCCCGAAACAGCCGTTGTTAACGCCAACGGCCAGTCGTTCGATATTCCGAATCTATACATCAGTGACAATTCGACATTCCCCAGCGCTTTGAGCGTAAACCCCGCTCTGACCATCATGGCGGTGGCGTTGAGAACGGCGGATAGGTTTCTACGTAATGCGGGTGGGAACCCGCTCTCAGCATTATAAAGCGGGCTCTAATCATCAACACCCGCCCAACAAATGGCAAACAAAGGATTTCTCGACATCATAAAGAAAAAATACGGCGATGGCAATTATGACGGCGACCAGTTTGGCGGGGCCGGTGGCCACGACGGCAGCGGTCCACCACAAGATAACCCGGCCAATTTCATGTTCGCCACGGGCATCGAATGCTCTTATCCCACTATTCAGAAAGGAAAGGTGCGCCGTGATCAGTTGCGCGAGTGCGGCCATTACGACCGCTGGAAGGAAGACTTGGGGCTTGTGAAAGAAATGGGGCTGAACGTGCTGCGCTATGGTCTCCCCTATTATAGCATCCACCAGGCACCGGGAAAGTTCGACTGGAGCTTTGCCGATGAAGTGATGCGCGAGATCAAACGGCTCAAGATTACGCCCATTCTGGACCTCATGCATTTTGGTGTACCCGACTGGATCGAGAACTTCCAGAATCCCGAACTGCCCATTCACTTCGCCGACTATGCCGCAGCCGTAGCCGACCGCTACCCATGGGTGCGTTTTTACACGCCCGTCAACGAAATCTACGTCACGGCCCGAATCAGCGCGAAAGATGGTGTCTGGAATGAGCAGCTTAAAACCGATAAAGGCTTTGTTACAGCACTCAAGCACTGTGCCGCAGCCAGCATCATGGCCAATCAGCAGATTGCCAAACGCCGGAACGACTGCGTGATTGTACAGAGCGAAAGTGCCGAATTCACGCATGAACTGTATGCCAAGCCTTCGCCCCAGGTAGCACTGGAAAATGAACTGCGCTTTTTGTCGCTAGATCTGCTGTATGCCAATCCACCCTCGGCCACGGTAGGTATGTACCTGCTGGACAATGGCATGAGCCGCGAAGAATACAACTGGTTCATGGCCGGAAAACCGCCGGGCTACCAGATCATGGGAAACGATTACTACGGACGAAACGAGCGCATACGCTTGGCCGATGGGTCTATTCAAACCTCGATGGACGTGCTGGGCTGGTACGAAATCACCAAAGATTACTACGAACGCTACCGTATGCCGGTGATGCATACGGAAACCAACGTGTTCGAAGCCGACCAGGCGCCTATCTGGCTCTACAAACAATGGGTTGGGGTTATGAAAATGCGTCGGGATGGGGTGCCGGTGCTGGGCTTTACGTGGTACAGCCTCATTGACCAGATCGACTGGGATTCGCAGTTGGGCGAGTTGAACAACCACGTCAACGAGTGTGGCTTATTTGACCTCGACCGTAAACCACGCCCGGTAGCAGAAGCGTACAAAAGTCTGCTCAATGAGTTTGGTCAGATCACCGTCGTGCCTTATGGCGAAGTCCTCGAACTCACCGACCGGCCCGCCCGGCTTAAAGTTCAGGTCTGATGAAATACGCAACTAACGGTGTCAATCTCAACGTGCTGGAGCAAGGTCTTGGCGCATCTTTACCACTGGTTTTTCTGCACTATTTTGGCGGGTCAGCTGTAGAATGGGAAATTGTGATGAACCTCCTGGAAAGAGACTATCGCTGTGTAGCCATTGACCTACGCGGTCACGGCAATTCAGAAGCTCCGAAAACGGGCTACGCCGTCGATGACATGGCCGATGATGTTTTGGGATTGATTGATCTGTTTGGTTTACAGGACTATGTACTGGTTGCGCATTCGATGAGCGGCAAAGTGGCGCTGGCAGTAGCCGCTCGGCAACCCGCCGGCCTTCAGGCGCTGGTGCTGGTTTCGCCCTCGCCCCCCGTACCGGAACCCATCCCCGACGATGAGCGGGAGAAGCTGCTGACGGGGCACGGCAAACGGTCATCTGCCGAAAAAACCTTAAAGAACATCACCGAAGCCCCTGTTTCGGAAGCCGTTCGCGAGCAGATCATCGCCGACGATTTACGAACGGCCAAGCCAGCCTGGGATGCCTGGCTACTGGCGGGTAGCAAAGAAGATATTTCCGAGCGAATGGCGGACATTAACGTTCCGGTTCACATCATCGTCGGCACCGAAGACCGCGCTTTACCGCCTGACGTACAGACCCGCCTGGTGTTGCCTTACCTTAAAAATGCGTCATTCGATACGGTAGAGAATGCCGGGCACTTATTGCCATGGGAAATCCCGGATCAACTGGCGACTTTTATTCAGAAAAAAATAGGCTAGTCTTGTTCGGGACAAAACAAAGGTTTTATATTTGTGGCCGCAAGGCGGGGTGTAGCGCAGCCTGGTAGCGCGCTACGTTCGGGACGTAGAGGTCGTGGGTTCGAATCCCGCCACCCCGACACAAGGAAGAAAAAGTATAAAGACATGATTCATTCGGTTAACAACATGATTTGGTGGTGGCACTCTTCTCAACAGGGATGAGGTTGCCGCTATTGTTGTTTACCAACACATATACAAAGGCTCACCGTCATCCCGGTGAGCCTTATTTTTTGCCTATAACCACAGAAAGCATGACCACAGCTACAACCCCAACTACCTACCGCGTTGTCAGCCGCCACAAACGGATGCTGGCCGACATCATCACACCGGTGAGCATTTACCTGCGCATCCGCGACCGTTTCCTGAACAGCATTCTGCTCGAAAGCTCGGACTACCACGGCAACGACAACAGCTTTTCGTACATCGCCTTCAACCCCGTTGCCAGTTTTTCCTATGATCTGGGTCAGTTGACAACCCGAATGCCGGGCGAAGAGGAACATACGAGTCCGGTAGCTGAGCCCGACATGCTCGACGCCCTTCAGCAGTTTAAAGACAGCTTCCAGCACGAGAAGGCACCTTTTCCGTTCATCACCAATGGGCTGTTCGGCTACTTCGGCTACCCGGCAGTCCAGAGTTTTGAGGATATTTCGCTGCACGCACCCGTCCCGACGGAGAACCAGATCCCAGCCGCCGTTTTCACGGTTTACCGGTACGTACTGGCCATTAACCACTTTAAGGACGAGCTGTTTTTGTTTGAACACAGCTACTTGCGCGAGGGTGAAACCGAAGCCGAAAGCACGCTGGAGTACATCAGCGATTTGATTACGGGCCGTAACTACCCGACTTACTCATTCAATTCGGCCGGGGCTGAACAGTCGAATTTTACGGACGATGAGTTCCGGGCGGTTATTCAGAAAGGGAAAGATCACTGCCAGCGGGGCGACGTGTTCCAGATTGTTCTATCTCGCCGATTCTCCACGCCTTTCCTCGGCGATGAGTTTAATGTTTACCGGGCCCTTCGCTCGCTGAACCCCTCTCCTTACCTGTTCTACTTCGACTACGGCAACTACAAACTCTTCGGCTCCTCACCCGAATCGCAGATTGTCGTTAAAAACCGCAAGGCCACTATCTACCCCATCGCCGGAACCTTCCGGCGAACCGGCGACGATATTCACGATGCCGAACTAGCCCAGAAGCTGTACGACGACCCCAAAGAATCGGCCGAGCACGTGATGCTGGTCGACCTGGCCCGCAACGACCTGAGCCGCAACTGCGACGTAGTGAAAGTCGAGACCTTTAAGGAAGTGCAGTATTATTCGCACGTAATTCACCTCGTTTCGAAAGTTGTTGGCGACCTGACCGAAACCGCCGACCCGCTCCAGATCGTGGCCGAAACTTTCCCCGCCGGAACGCTTTCGGGAGCACCCAAGCACAACGCCATGCAGTTGATCGACCGATACGAGAATATCAGCCGGAGTTTCTACGCGGGGAGCATCGGCTATATGGGTTTCGACGGGGAGTTTAACCACTGCATCATGATCCGGACATTTATGAGCAAAGACAATACGCTCTACTACCAGGCCGGTGCCGGTGTGGTCGCTAAATCGGTCGTCGAAAGTGAATTACAGGAAGTACACAACAAACTGGCCGCCCTAAGAACGGCCATTGAGCAGGCAAAAACGATTTAGTATTAGGAGCGAGGAGTGAGGAGTTGCTGACGCATGTTTTTTGCTAACGCCGGTCCGCCGGTGCGGTCAGCCCTCCTCACTCCTCGCTCCCAACTCCTCACTTCTTAAAAAAACATGAAACTCCTGGTATTAGATAACTACGACTCATTCACTTACAACCTCGTGTATATTCTACGCGAGTTGGGGCATCGGCCCGATGTGATCCGGAATGACAAGATTGCCCTCGACGCCGTTGGGCAGTACGACAAAATTATGCTGTCGCCGGGGCCGGGCATTCCCTCCGAAGCGGGCATCATGCAGGATCTGGTCGCCGAATACGGCCCGACAAAAAGCATCCTGGGCATCTGCCTTGGCCACCAAGGTATCGGCGAAGTGTACGGAGCCTCCCTCGAAAACCTGGGCGATGTGCTGCATGGCGTCGGGCATAAAGCGACCGTAACCGACCGTTCTGAACGGCTCTTCGCGGGCATCCCCGAGGAACTAACCGTGGGCCGGTATCACTCCTGGACAGTCGTCCCTGATTCGATGCCTGACGAGCTACGCATCACCGCCGTCGATGAGCAGGGCCGCGTAATGGGCTTGTCGCACGTACGTTTCGATGTAAAAGGCCTGCAATTCCACCCCGAATCGGTACTGACCGAGAACGGCGTGAAGATGCTGGAGAATTGGTTGGGTATGTAGAGACGCAATACATTGCGTCTCCTGTGCGTCAGCAATTTTCTGCATCAAAAACCATCCGGTCATGAGACGCGAGGTATCGCGTCTCTACACAAACACACACAATGAAAGCCATTCTAAATCACCTTTTTGAATATAAACACCTAGCAAAAGACCAGGCGCGTGAGGTGTTGCTGGGCATTGGCCGGGGCGAGTACAACCCCGCGCAGATTGCCTCCTTCCTGACCGTGTACATGATGCGGAGCCTGCGGCTGGAAGAGC
This sequence comes from Spirosoma fluviale, assembly GCF_900230225.1. Lineage (GTDB taxonomy): Bacteria > Bacteroidota > Bacteroidia > Cytophagales > Spirosomataceae > Spirosoma > Spirosoma fluviale. The sequence goes on along the minus strand of NZ_OCNH01000006.1, from coordinate 65,027 downwards.
TGGAAGGCTTCCGCGACGCCATGCTCGAACTCTGTCTGCCCGTCGACCTTGATGCTTACGACCCGATGGACCTGTGCGGCACTGGGGGCGACGGCAAAGACACCTTCAACATCTCGACACTGTCGTCGTTTGTGGTGGCTGGTGCCGGACAGCGCGTGGCCAAGCACGGGAATCACGGCGTGTCGTCGCTGGTGGGTTCGTCGACGGTGATGGAGAAGCTGGGGTATCAGTTTACCAACGATGTGGGCGAGTTGCAGCGCAAGATGGAAACGGCGGGCATCTGCTTTTTACACGCGCCCTTGTTTCACCCGGCCATGAAGAACGTAGCACCCATCCGTCGGGATTTGGGTGTCAAAACATTTTTTAATGTGTTGGGACCAATGATCAACCCATCAAAGCCTGCCAAACAGCTTGTTGGCGTGTTTAATCTTGAATTGGCACGATTATATGCGTACCTTTATCAACAAACTGATAAGCAGTTTATGATTCTGCACGCCCTCGACGGGTACGATGAAATTTCGCTAACGGGTGCTTTCAAAGTTATTAGCAATAAGACGGAGCAAGTGCTTGAACCAGAGGACTTAGGCTTGGACATTCAAACGGCCGAATCACTGGCTGGCGGGCATACATTGGACGAGTCGGCACAGATATTTTTGAACGTACTGAACAACGAATCCACGTCGGCGCAAAAGCAGGCCGTATTAGCCAACTCCGCGATGGCACTATTGGCTGCCGGCAAGGCCGAAACTCGTACTGACGCCGTTGCCATGGCTCGCGAGTCGCTGGAAAGTAAACGGGCGTTGGCGTGTTTTAAGAAGTTAATAGCATGACCATTCTTGACCAGATAATTGCCCAGAAGCGCATCGAAGTAGAGGAGCGCAAAGCCGCCACCACCATTCAGGCGCTGGAACAAATGCCCGACTTCAGACGGGAAACCCTGTCGGCACGGGATGCCATTCAGGATTTACACTCGACAGGCATCATTGCCGAGTTCAAACGCAAATCTCCTTCCAAAGGAATCATCAATGACCACGCCGATGTGGCTACGACCACGCAGGGATACGTCAAATCCGGTGCCGCCGTTTTGTCGGTGTTGACGGATGAGTCCTTTTTTGGGGGTACCCTCGCCGATTTACAGGCGGCCCGGATTGCCAATCCCGGCACACCGATTCTGCGGAAGGATTTCATCGTTGATCGATACCAATTAATCGAGGCCAAAGCCTGGGGTGCCGATGTCGTGTTGCTCATTGCCGCCTGCCTGACACCGGAGGAAATTACCGAACTCAGTATGCAGGCCCACGACCTAAGTCTGCAGGTTTTACTTGAAGTACACGACGAGGAAGAACTCGACCGCTCGCTGAACTACAACATTGACCTGGTGGGCGTCAATAACCGCGACCTCAAAACGTTTACAACTTCCATCGAAACGTCGTTGCGATTGATTGATAAAATTCCGGACACCTTCGCCAAGATCACCGAAAGCGGTCTGCACGATGCGGATACCATGCTGACGCTGTTTCGGGCGGGATTCGACGGATTTTTGATTGGCGAAGCGTTCATGAAAACGGACGATCCAGCCCAGGCGTTAGCCAACTTAGTGACTCAATACTCCATCAATAACACATTAACTCTTTAGCTTGTACAACCATGAAAATCAAAGTGTGCGGTCTGCGTGATGCCGACAACCTGAAAGAGATTGCCGCCCTTGGTCCTGACTTCGTTGGGTTCATCTTCTACGACCAGTCTCCGCGCTTTGTTGGTGAAGAGTTAGATGCTGATGTGGTTAAATCGCTGCCCCGTTCCATTCGGAAAGTGGGCGTGTTCGTGAACGCCAGCCCGGATTTGATTCTGCGGTCGGTGAAGAAATACGATTTTCAGTACGTGCAGTTACACGGTAACGAAGCCCCGGAATATTGCCGGAGCCTTCGCAACCGGGGTATCAACATCATCAAAGCGTTTCGGGTTGATGAGTCGTTCAACTTTTCCATGCTGAACAACTACAAAGCCCAGTGTGACTTTTTCCTGTTCGATGCCAAAGGCGATCAGCCCGGCGGTAATGGACATACTTTCGACTGGAGTATTCTGAGCCGTTACGACAACGAGAAGCCGTTTTTCATCAGTGGCGGCATCGGCCTCGACAACCTCGACCAGTTGGTCGCGCTGAAAGGCATGAAGCTTTACGGCGTCGATGTAAACAGCCAGGTCGAAACATCGCCGGGGGTGAAAGACGTTACGAAAGTAAAAGAGCTCATCAACCGGTTGCGGCCTATTGAGGAGGAAGTGGAGTGAGTCGGTAACGGCCAGAAGTAAAATCTTGTTACATTCTTAAACAACAAGGCTGATGGAAACGACCAAAAAGATTGAAGACGAAATTCCCCCAATGAGAAGGGGGCAATTAAACTCTTATAAACCAGAGGACATTCGGCGTTGGGGTGTCGAACGATTCTTAGAAGCGACTGCTGTGAGAGAACCGTTTAACCGTGTTTTTCCTGAATTTACGGAGGAAGAAAACCGTCGAATGGACGAATTATTAGCAGAAGGAGATAGAGGTGCTGTATGATCTACGACACAAATATGCTTATAGCTCATGTGCGGAGGAAAGAGTTGCCACCAATCAAGACAATATTATCAATTATTACAATTGGTGAGCTAGAAGCTTTCGCCCTGAAATCTGACTGGGGTATACAAAAGCTAGATTTTATGCTTGATATGATATCTCGTTATCCAAGTATCGATGTGACGCGTGGATTAGTAAGGTATTATGCAGAAGTTGATGCATTCAGCCAGGGCAAGCTTAAAACAGCACCCCTTAACTCCTCAGCCCGTAACATGGGCAAAAATGATATTTGGATTGCAGCTACCGCTCTGTATTTAGATATGGAGTTACATACAACTGACAACGATTTCGATCACCTGCCGACCATCGGCTTACGCTTAGTAAAGCATTGAGTACCATGCAAACCACTCTTGAACCACAAACCTCATTTGAGGTATCTGATAAAGGCTTTTACGGCCACTTTGGTGGCGCCTTCATCCCCGAAATGCTCTACCCTAATGTTGAAGAGCTCCGGCAGAACTACCTCAACATCATCGCCGATCCGGCGTTTCAGGCGGAGTTCTGGCAGTTGCTCGAAGAATATGTTGGTCGGCCAACGCCCTTGTTTCTGGCGAAACGTCTGTCCGCGCATATCGGAGCTACGATTTACCTCAAACGCGAAGACCTGTGTCATACGGGAGCGCACAAGATCAACAACACCATTGGTCAGATTCTGGTCGCGCAACGGCTCGGCAAGCAACGGATCGTGGCTGAAACGGGCGCTGGTCAGCATGGCGTGGCAACGGCAACGGTTTGTGCCCTGATGGGCCTGGAGTGCATTGTATACATGGGCAGCATCGACATGGAGCGGCAGAAACCCAACGTCGACCGGATGCGGATGCTGGGGGCAAAAGTTGTACCGGCCACGTCGGGCAGCCAGACGCTCAAAGACGCTACCAACGAAGCCATGCGCCACTGGATAAACAACCCCGTCGATACGCACTACATCATCGGTTCGGTGGTGGGACCTCACCCCTACCCGGATATGGTGGCGCGGTTCCAGTCGGTTATTTCCGAAGAAGTGAAGAAGCAGTTGTTCGCCAAAACGGGTAGCGAAAACCCCGATTATATGGTGGCCTGCGTAGGTGGTGGCAGCAATGCCGCCGGTGCTTTCTATCATTACCTGAACGAGCCAACAGTACGGCTTGTAGCCGCCGAAGCCGCTGGCCAGGGTATCAGCACGGGACATTCGGCCGCGACAACGGCACTGGGCAAGCCAGGCGTGTTGCACGGAAGCCGTACCATTCTGATGCAGACCGAAGACGGTCAGGTAACAGAGCCGTATTCGATCTCGGCGGGTCTGGACTATCCCGGCATTGGTCCGCTTCACGCGCACCTGTTCGAATCGGGCCGGGGCGACTTCTACGCCATTACGGACGATGAAGCTCTACAGGCCGGTTTCCAGCTCAGCAAACTCGAAGGCATCATTCCGGCGCTGGAAACAGCCCACGCGCTGGCTGCTCTGGAGAAAATGAACCTCAACGCCGACGATGTCGTGGTGGTTTGCCTCTCCGGCCGTGGCGATAAAGACTTAAGCACATACTCGAAGTTTTTGTAGTGCACGCAGTAGTGCGGGTGGGAACCCGCAACATGATTGACAATAATTGCGGGTTCCCACCCGCACTACCAATGACCCAGGAACTTACTCAAAACCGCATCACCAGCCTCTTCTCGCACAAAAGCGAGCGGCTTTTGAACGTATATTTTACGGCCGGATACCCGAATCTCAACGATACCACAACCATTCTGCGGGGCCTTCAGACCGCTGGCGTGGACATTGTTGAAATCGGCATGCCCTACTCCGACCCCGTTGCCGATGGCGAAACCATTCAGCAAAGCAACGGCGTGGCGCTGGACAATGGCATGTCGATCAAAACGCTTTTCGCCCAACTGGCCGATTGCCGGAATGACACGCATGGTGAACCCATTACGGTGCCCATTCTGCTGATGGGGTACATTAATCCGGTACTCCAGTTTGGCGTGGAGAATTTCTGTCAGAAATGTCAGGAAGTGGGTGTCGATGGCGTGATTCTGCCCGACCTTCCGCTGGATTTGTTTCTGGAAGAATACGCGCCGACGTTCCGCAAGTATGGCATTTTGAACGTCCATCTAATTACGCCCCAAACCACCGAGGCCCGTATTCGATTTATTGATACCGAGTCAGACGGATTCATTTACATGGTTTCTTCGGCCAGCATCACGGGCTCCGTAAAAGGCGTTAGCGCCACCATGAAGACATACTTCGAGCGGATCAAGGCCATGAACCTGCGCAATCCACGTCTGATTGGTTTCGGTATCAATGATCACGAGACCTTTGATACAGCCAGTCAGTTTGCCAACGGTGCCATTGTGGGCAGTGCGTTTATCCGGCACTTGTCCGAAAAAGGCACATCGCCCGAGAGCATTCGCGCCTTTGTAGAAACGATTCGGTCGTAACGACTACCTTTGCGGCATGAATTCCGAGATTAACTTTGATAAGTCCCCCGACGGCCTCATTCCGGCGGTGATACAGGATGCCGAAACGGGTAAAGTCCTGATGCTGGGGTATATGAACCGCGAGGCTTACGACAAAACCGTTGCCGAAAACGTCGTGACGTTTTTCAGCCGAAGCAAACAACGGCTCTGGACCAAGGGCGAAACGTCCAATAATTTCCTGCACGTTCGGGAAATCCTGATCGACTGCGATGGTGACACGCTACTGATCAAATCGGCTCCCGCTGGACCAACCTGCCATACCGGTGCCGATACGTGTTTCGATGAGGTCAATCAGGGCAAAGGGCAGTTTCTGAACTACCTGCAAAGCATTATCCACGACCGGAAGGTGAATCCATCCGACAAATCATATACGGCCAGCCTGTTCGAACGGGGTGTCAACAAGATCGCGCAGAAAGTGGGCGAAGAAGCCGTTGAACTGGTGATCGAAGCCAAAGACGACAACGACGACCTCTTCAAAGGGGAAGCCGCCGACTTGTTATTTCATTTTCTGGTCTTGCTGGAGCAGAAAAATATGAATTTAGACGATATTGTTGCCGTGTTGCAGTCGCGCCACGTCAAACAATAGAAACCGGTTTCATGTTCAAGATTCCGAGTTCCCTGTCTGGCGGGCCCGTACCGCACCTTGGAACCGTACTTATTGATCATTTAACCCCCTATCATTCATGGGCCTGATTATCCGTATTCTTATCAGCGCAGTTGCCGTTTGGGTAGCCGCGTATTTTATTCCCGGCGTTTCTGTAACAGGTGGTGCCGGTACGTACCTGATTGTGGCGATTGTGCTGGGCTTTCTAAACGCCTTCATCAAACCAATCCTGACGGTATTGACCATTCCAATCACGATTGTCACGCTTGGTCTATTTTTGCTGGTGCTCAACGTGCTGATGGTCTATCTGACGGCTTACCTGATTCCTAATTTTCACGTTACCGGATTTATCGCGGCACTACTTTTCAGTATTGTCGTTTCCATAGTGACTTCGCTGATCGACGCGATTGTTTAATTAATTACGTTTCCCGGTAACGGGTGATTGGATAAAATAAACGCCATATCTTCAAGATATGGCGTTTATTTTATCCAATCACCCGTTACAACTACCACCCCTCATTGCTCAAACTACACTTAGTCGTCAACTTTTATGACCTTCATTGAAACCCCAAATGCCCCCGTACCGGGTGGACATTACTCGCAGGCCGCTGTCCATAACGGGCAGGTCTATTTATCCGGCATTCTGCCCATTACGCCCGCCGGTGAGAAACTAACCAACGCCACGATTGCCGAACAGACCGAACAGATTCTGGCCAACCTCGACGCTATTCTAAAGGCAGCGGGCAGCCAGCGAAACAAGGTCCTGAAAGTAACCGTCTTTATTGCTGATATTAATGCCTGGGGCGCGGTCAATCAGGTGTATGCCCAATTCTTCGGCGACCATCGCCCGGCCCGTTCGGTGGTGCCGTGCAATCCGCTTCATTATGGCTTTGGCATTGAACTGGAAGCCATTGCCATTCTTGAGTAGCGCAGATGGAAACCCGCCCGCCCTACTTTACCTTCACCCGCTCCCCAGCCGAATGGGCTGAGAACTCGGGCGCGTAGAAACACTGAACCGTAGCGACACCCGCCGAGAAATCGCCGGACTGGGCCACGCGCAGGTCATATTCGAACACGTGCGTCCCTACGGGCAGGTAACTCATGAAGAAATCGGTGCTGGCGTCGCGGGGGGATTCGTAATAGCCGAGTCCGTTTTGGTATTTGTAGCCCGATAGTGCCGCTACGGGTTCGAAACCCGACGCCCGACCGTCTTTCAAATGGACATATTCCATCGCCCGGTCGGTTTTGAGGATGAGCCGGACTTTGACCAGATCACCGGGTTTGAGGGCCGATTGCGATGCTACCGTTGAGATTACTGGACCGCTCGGCGAGTCGCGTTGCACGTAGAGCGTTTTCTGGACCGATAAGCCCGCGCTACCCGGCATCACCTGATCGAGCGGTTCGAAATGCTGCCAGTATAAAGCACCCCAGGCCGGACCATCGCTGGTTTTCGTGATCTGAATTGCGCCCATTTCCGGCTTGATCTCCGTAGCCGCATAGGTCACTTTTTCATAACCTGTAATGACATCGGCTTTCGACACGCGGCTTTGGATCGACTTCCCGCCGAGACTCACCTGGGTGTTTACGCCCGTTCCGAGCCAGTCGCTGCCCCGTAGCAAAAGCGCATAAATGGCTTCGGTCGTGGCTTTGGTGGATGACCACGACTGGGTTTGTTTCTGCCGAAGGAGCCAGCGTTTCATTTCGTCGACGATGATCGCAGGCCCCAGCGTCCGCTTCGACTGCTGGCCCATCCACTCAAAACAAGCCAGTCCCTGAGGGGAGTACCCCACTTCGTCAACCATCTCGATCAGGTACGCCTGTGTTTCGATGGGCGTTTGGTACCAACTCAATCCGCTTACGTTGTCGGGCCAGTACAAGCCCATTTCTTCAGACATCTTCGACCGTTCGAGCAGGGATTGCAGAATACCGGCCGCCGTTTTGGTATCGCCAAACCGGTTGAGCGCCATCGCCGACAGCGCTTGCCCCTGTAAACTTTGCGCGAGCCAGTTACTGGCCATGTGCTGCTTCAGGTAAGCCAGCACACCACTATCGACTGGTTTGTCGAGGTAAAAACTACGGGCGTACAGATATTGCGTGGCGGAGAAGTACCACCCGCCAACGACCTTCCCTTTCTGCTGCGCGTCTATCTTTTTCTGTTCGACAAACCATTGCTTCATTTCAGCGTCGGCATACTGGATGGCGCGGGTTTGCATGTCGGTCAAATCGGCTTGTAGCTCAGTCGGGAATTGAACGCCTAATTTCTTTAAATGGCCCAGGCCGCTCAGAATATGCAGGGTTATGGACAAATTCGGCTCCATGCCGCCAAACCAACGGAAGCCACCGCCCGCTGTTTGTAACTGCTTCAATTTCTCTAACGTCTGGATTTGCTCGCTCGCCATGCGATTGGCATCCAGCAACTGGCCCAGCTTGGCCTGCCGTTCGGCTTCAGAGTGGGCCTCGGCCAGCCAGGGCGAGTTTTCCAGCGTCACGGCTTTTAACTCTTCGTTCGACTGAAGCGGGCTTCGTGGCGGGTTTTTCTGCCATTCGGCAATTACCTGTTTAAAGGCGGGTTTACTACCTACAATATGCGCGGCCAGACTATTGGCGTATAACCGACTAAACAATTGCTCGGCGCATTCGTAGCGGTACTCCATCAGGTACGGTAGCGATTGCAGCGCGTACCAGCTCGGGTTGCTGGTCACCTCGATCGTTAACCGCTCGTGCTGAACGGGTAGCTCCGGGTTCAGATTGGTCAACGGCTTCAGGGTAAACGTCTTTGTTTCTTTGCCATTCACCCAGAACGGTTTCGTATCGGTCACGAGCATCCGGTTGGGCAACACGGGTACGGTAAACTCTTCGCCATCCGTAAAACTCCCCGATTGGGCCGTCAGGCGGCAGGTGACAGTTTCCAGTCCGGCTGGAATTACCAGCGTCCAGCCCACGGCCTGTCCCTTTCCGGCGGCAACGGAAACGCTCGTCTGCGGATTGCTCAGCTTAAGTTTCTGATGAATCGGTTCGCCGGTTAGGGCGTCCAGCAGTGCCAGCGTGGCTGTTACGGGTAAGGTTTTATCGCTCAGGTTGTTGATTCGGGCCGTCACGCGGATGGTGTCACCTTCGCGGAAGAAGCGGGGGGCGTTGGCTGTGATCATCAGCTCTTTCTGGGTGATAATTTCCCGCTCTAGGGTACCCGTTTTCAGGTCTTTGGTATGCGCAAAGGCCAACAGCCGCCAGCGCGTGAGGGCTTCGGGCATGGTAAATTTGAGCACCACCCGCCCCTCTTTATCCGTCTGCATTTGCGGGATAAAAAACGCCGTTTCGTTGAAGTTTTTGCGGGGGTTAATGACAGGTTGAGGAGTCGGTTTAGAGGCATCTTTGCCATAAGCGGTTATTGATTCCGCAGCGACAGCCTCTTTAAGTTCAACAATTCCATCCGGCATAGGAGCTACCATCGCTACGGCTCCTGTTACATCCTTCCTTCTTAGCGTACCGTATCCGGTCACGACGACTTCGCTCAGCGCCATGGCATCGGGCAACAACTGAAACGACTTCGACTTTTGCGTAAACACAACTTCCTGCGTCTTGTAGCCAATGAAAGAGAAGATTAGCGTCACGTCTTTACTGACCGGAATTGTATTGATCGAAAACCTCCCTTTTGCATCCGTACTGGCTCCAAAAGTTGTTCCTTCTACCAACACACTAAGTCCCGCTACGGCCGAACCATCTTTGAATTTCGCCGTTCCGGTAATCGTTTTCTCTGTCCGACTGACGTTCACCCGAATGGCATCGTTGGTTATCTGTAATGGAGACAGTCCAAACGGGTGACTTCCATAAACACTGAACCGATATCCCAGCCAGCCTAGTTGGTCGTACTGACGCACAGGCACCGGGGGTTGCGGGCGATACCGGTACGCAATCACCTGACTGCCCTGCACACCAAATGCCTGCGACTCCCAATTACCGAAAGCCAGTGAATAAGGTTGGTAAAACGATGTCGGCCAGTCGAGCCGGTCGAATACATCGAGCGAGGCATCGTACAAGGTGGCGACAAACTCGGCAGGTGACTTACCCAGGCCACTGATTTTCAACGTCCACTGCTCCCGCTCACCGGGCTTGAGTTTACTGCGGAAGGTCTGCGTTTCGATGTGTAATTCTTTGTTGGTAAACGGCACAGCAATCGTCTGCGATTTTTCAGACAATCGCCCATTCTGTACCATAGCGAAATGCACGGCAAAGCCGCCCCGCTGTTTTTCGGTGACGGGGATAGCGATACGGCGGGGCCGACCATCGGTTTTCAGCCACTCGTTCCGCACAATCGTCTGATTTTCTTCAACGCTCATCAAGATCCAGGACGGCTGACCGTTACCCACCCAGAAAACGGCTTCCTCTCCGGGTTCGGCGGTGGCTTTTCGTACCTGTACCCAATTCTCCGGCCGGGCCGATGCCGTAGGCTGTTTATCGTTGACAATGGCGAAAAAGGCCCGCTCCTTTACAGTCTCCCCATTGGCATCCGTAACGGTGACCTCGGCCACGTATTCACCCAGTGTGTAGCGGCTAAGGTCGGCTTTCACCAGTGAATCGGCCGGACTAGTAATGGACTGTTGTTGCACCACATCACCCTTCGGCCAGTAGCGTGGGTCATTTTCGTTAGCGTACAGGTCGTTGGGAAATAAGCGCTCAAATTCATCCCGGCTCAGAAACTGCCGGTCGGGGCGGCTCCAGAGCCGGTTTCGTAAAGGCCGGGCGGGCGGTTGCAGCCGATAGACGGTCAACTGCCCTTTTGCGGCCACTTTCTCGCCGGATTGGTTGGTAATGTTGACCGGAAAAGTCGCTGGGGCATTGCTCTCAATCTGGGGCGGAATCGCCAGACTGACCTGTATGGCCGAGTAGCCAATACGCAGCGTTTTAGTGGCCGACCGCGTTTCGCCCGCCCGGTCGGTCACATCAATCGTTACGTTGAAATCAAAAACAGGGTTGCTCTCGCGGGACTGCTCGCGGTCGGGGGTGGCCGGGAAGGTTATACGGACGTTACCCTGAGCGTCGGTTTGTGCTGTGCCGCTGGCAATTTCAGCCTGGCTCACCGGTCGGCCACCCGTACGATAGCCATACCACCACTCCCAGCGTGGCTGCAGGCTCCGTACCACGCGATACCGCACCTCAGCCCCATCGACCACCGCGCCCGAGAACGTTTTGGCCGATGCAGAGAGCGTAACGGTCTGCTCCAGTTTAAACGACTCTTTTATAGGGTCGACCTTCACCTCGAACGTCGGGCGTTTGTACTCTTCAACCCGGATGCCGGTACTGCCGTCACTCGTCCGAATGGTCATGTTTCCGGTAAGTCGGCCTACGGGTGCTGTAAACGAGGCCTCGAACGTACCGAATTCGTTGGTTTTAAGCGTTTTTTCGGCTATCCGTTCTCCATTCTGATCGAGAAATTCAACATCCACTTCTTCACCGGCCAGCACGGCATACTGGTTCATCTTGCCGTTATAGAGCAACCCTTTCACATAAATTGGCTGACCGGGCCTATAGATGGCGCGGTCGGTGAACAATCGGGCGTAGGTTTCTTCCCGCTCTTGCTGCGGTGGGTTTCTGTAATTGTAAAGCGTACCGGAAAGCAGGGTATCGCGACCCGAAGCAATCAGGTATCCGAAACGCTGGGCCGTGGGTGTCTCGCTGTCAGGTAGGGCAAGCAGGCCAGCGGCATCGGTCATGAATGACTTTTTCGTGTTTGTCAGCCTGAAGTTCTCCACATCGACCAGGGTTACCGACGCGTTGGGTATGGGCTCGCCCGTAAGCCGGTTCATGACGAACAACGTTTGCGTTTTATCGCTCCTGTTGTCCTGCCGCACCAGATAGCTTAGCGCCGACACCGTAAAAAGCGATAGCTGTAGATTTTCCGACGTTTCGCTAAAGCTGTTTTCCGAAGTAAGCAAAAGCACATATTGACCAACGGGTAAACCCGCAATCGGTATTTCGACCGAATGACTGTTCAGGTCGCCATCGTCGGGAAGCACCACGGACGTTTCAATGACAGATGGGCGCTTTAGCCACCTGCCGATTCGCCTTCGTCGCTGTTCATCCGTATTTTCAACTTGATTGTACGGCTGTCGAACGTCGGCCAGCGGCAACCGGATAATCCGATAGGTAATCTTCGGCGTATTCTGGTAATTGACCAGCGCCCGGAACGGCTTTTCCGGCGTATTCACCTGTTCGACCTGTGTCGAATAAGAAGCAGCCAGCAGTTGGGTCAGCAACGCATCTGCCTGCTTACGGGCCAGCGTGTTTGGAAAACGTTTGATCAGATCCCGGCAGAGGTCGGCGGCTCGTTTGCGGTTCCAGCGAAATGGGTTTGGCTTAGCGGGGTCCGGGTCATCGGTATCGTCCAGCGGGCGAACTATACCGCCCTGATTTGTCAGGAACTCCGCCAACTGGTAGGCATAAATCGCTTCGGCGGATTTGCCTTTATACATTGTGATCTGTTTTTCCAGCGTCTGCTGAAACAAGGCATCTTTATCAGGTAACACACTATGCCGATGCACAAAGGCCAGCCGAAGGGCATCGACATCGACCAGCGCGTCGGGATTTGCGTCCGACAGGTGAAAGGCGAGCAGTTGCTGATAGAGCAGCAAAGCCTGATAACGGCCCGAAAGCGAATCCTGACTCTGAATGGTCAGCTTTGTAAACTCCGATGGCCCGGCCAGATAGCTAGGCTGATTCAGTTCAAACTTAAAGACTGGCTTGAGTAAATCGGGCTCGGTATTCTGAAAGAAGCCGATAGCTCGATGCGCCAGCAGGTCATATAACGTTGGCCGGAGTGGCCGCGCATCGGCGTCGCCTTTGTCGATGAGCACGTCATAATCGGTAATGGGCGTTTTTTGTAGCAACGCCTTGTCCTGAACAGAAGTCCGGTAAGCGGCCGTGATCACCTCGATGAGGTGCGGAGCATCCCAGGTGGTAAAATCGGTGGCCGTTGAATCGTTCGGAACCACTGACGGTGCCGTACTTCCCGATGAGGGCTTTCCAGTAGCAACTTTTCCTATCGTGGCCCGGCTTGGATTGGCCCGGCCTATCGTGGCCCGATTATAAAATTTGTAGCGGTTTTGCTGAAAATACTGCCAGTAAATATCAGCCAGCACCGATTGCAGCACCGATTTAGCGGGTTCAGGAGTATCCTGAATGTCGATCTGCAACGAGCGAACCAGTTCGACGTAGGAATCCTCATCGGAGTAACTTCGGAAAACTTGCCGGGCCATGGCAGCTCTGGCTACCTGCGGGTAGTTTTTCTGGACTTTGGCTTCTTTATAAATTCGATTGGCAATGTCGAGCGCCGATTTGGGTAACCCTTTCGCCACCAGTGAGTCGGCCCGTTTCCAGTCGCGGGTATAGTTAGGTTGTGGACGGTTTTGCGCGGATGCCGCCATGGCGACCAGCACGAAAAAGAAAGACCAGTAAGCGTTCATAGCAAGTATCGATGGCAGGTTGTTGAGATGGATGAATGTAAATCTATTTTTCCATAACCGTTACCGGTATGATTCCGATTTGTGGGTAAGGGTTTAATGTGCATTTGATTTAAGTCATGGACGCTGTCCGATGGATTCAATAATCTTAGTGCTCGGATAAAATAGTTTGGTGTACAGAATTAGATAAGACTAGCCAACAGGCTTTGTCAGGATAAATCATTCACTCCCTCATGCACCCGTTTCGCTCCTATTCTCTTGCAGTGCTTTGTCGGCTTATTGTTATTGCTATAATCGTTGTCCTGCCAAACGAGTCTTTGCTTGCACAGAATATACGTAATGGGGAAAAGCTCTTTGACGCCAATTGTGCCGGTTGCCATAACTTCAAACAGGATGGCATTGGTCCGCAACTGGGTGGACTAAAGAACATTGTTGACCGAACTTACCTAACCGAATTCATTAAAAGCCCCAAAGCCCAGATCGATGCGCGGGTGGCCCGGGCGCTCGATAAAGCCAAAAAATTCGGCACCGTTATGCCCGATTTCAAGCAGCTGACGGCTACAGAACTCGACGATGTAGTGGCTTACATTCTTGAGAAGCCCGCTCCCAGCGTTCGAATTTCGTCTGGGAAAATGCCACTGGAAAACCCGATTGTTCCGGCAATAGCCCCGTCGTCTATTGTTCTGAATCTGCAAAAGGTCATGCAGTTTCCCTTTACGAACAAAACGCAGCCCCGCACACGGATCAACAAGATGGGCTTCCACCCGATCACCAAAGAAACGATGGTGGCCGATCTACAGGGCAAAATCTATATCCTGACGGCAAATAATCAGCCCGATGTGTACTTTGATGCCACGGAGCATTTCAAAAATTTCACCAACGCACCCGGTCTGGCAACGGGCTTAGGCAGTTTCGCTTTTCATCCGGATTACGCTAAAAACGGGCTCGTCTACACGACCCATACGGAACCCAAAGATGCCGCCAAAGCTGATTTCGCCTACGCCGACAGCATTCCCGTTCGACTGCAATGGGTGGTGAACGAATGGACGGTTGTCGATCCTCGTTCGCGTGTGCTGACCGGTAAGCCCCGTGAGTTGCTTCGGGTAAACGTGGTCGACCAGATTCATGGCATGCAGGAAATTGCCTTCAATCCGTATGCAAAACTCACCGATCAGGATTACGGATTGCTTTATATTGGCATAGGCGACGGTGGGGCCGTTGAAAAAGGGTATCCGTTTATTGCGCGGGACAAAAACCATGTCTGGGGGAAAGTACTCCGCATAGACCCCACCGGCCGAACGAGTAAAAACGGGCAGTACGGCATTCCCAAAACCAATCCATTTGTCGGTAAAGACGGCCTGGACGAAGTATATGCCGCAGGCTTTCGGAATCCCAACCGAATTTCGTGGACGTCAGACGGAAAAATGCTGGTTACCAACATCGGTCAGCGACAGATCGAATCGCTGTATCTGATCAAACCGGGCAAAAACTACGGTTGGCCCGACCGGGAAGGCACCTTTCGTATCGACTCGACCGACAACGTAAACAACGTTTACCCACTACCCAAGAATGACGCCCGGTATGGCTATTCGTATCCGGCGGCACAGTTCGACCACGACGAGGGCAACGCGATCATGGGTGGATTCGAATACACGGGGAAGCAACTTCCACAATTGAGAGGGAAATACATTTTCGGCGAAATCGTTCGGGGGCGGGTTTTCTACGTCAACCTCAATGAGATTAAGGAAGGCTCGCAGGCAACCATCCATGAGTTTCCGCTGATGCTGGATGGACAACCAACGACCCTGAAAGAGTTGAGCAAAGCCAGCAAAGTCGATTTCCGAATTGGTCAGGATGCCGCTGGCGAGCTGTATCTGATGACTAAATCAGACGGCATGACGTATAAGGTGGTCAAGTGAAATTTTCAGGTGAACCCCTGTAGCCTGGACGGCCACGTCCGGGAATAAAGTAGCTCCATGCTTACCCGGACGTGGCCGTCCAGGCTACAGGGACCGCTTATCAAGGCCTTTTTATGCTGCCAATTCTTATCTTTAACACAAGCTCAAAAATAAATCTGGACAACCATGCCCACTATTCTCCTGCTATTAGCCTGCCTTGCGGCCTTTTTCAGCCCTCCCAAACCCGCCAAAACGTATCCCGTTGGGCAGATAAAGACGCCTAAAGGCGAGATACTTTTCTGGCTTTACGACGAAACGCCGAACCATAAGACCAGCTTCATGAAACTCGCGAAGGCAAATTACTGGGATACGCTCACCTTCAACCGGGTCATTAACAACTTTGTGGCGCAGGGTGGTTGCCCCGATACACCAGCGGGATTTTCCGATTCTCCCTATCTGCTGAAACCGGAGTTCGTACCCACCATACGGCACGTATATGGCGCGGTAGGTTCCGGGCGTGACAACAACCCAGAGATGCTGTCGGCGGGTTGCCAGTTTTATATTGTGCAGAACAAGAAGGGGCTGGCCCGTCTGGACGATAAATTCACGGTGTTTGGGCAGGTTTTCAAAGGTATGAACGTAGTCGACGCCATCGTAGCCGTCAAGACCGATAAAACCGACACACCACTGGAGCCCATTAAACTGGATGTGAACGTAATCAACCTCACAGCCGCCGAGTTAAAGAAGGCGGGGTATGTGGTGAAATGAGGTTAAGGATTGAACACAGAAACGGCGGACCGTTTCTGTGTTCAATCAAACTTTTTTACTGCTTCAGCAGGAAAGCTGTCAAATCAGCGACTTGCTGGTTGCTAAGACCCATGGCGACGGGGTCGGGCATGAGGCTGGTTTTGTACTGCCGCTTTGACGAAACCTGATCGGCGGGGATGGTGTGCTTAGGTCCTTTTATACCCCGAACCACAACCGCCTGATCGTTATCGCTTACCAGAAAGCCATAAAATGTTTGCCCCGTCTTGGTGGTTATCAGCCAGGGTTCGTAGCCAAAGGCAATCCCCGCGCTGGGGTGTAAAATGGCATCCAGGAGTCCATTCTTATCAAATTTCTGGTGAATCTTCGTTAGCTCCGGGCCAACGTCACTTCCCAGCTGGCCATGCTTGTGACAGGTGGCACAATTGGCACTGAAAACCGTTTTGCCCGTCCGCTCATTTCCCGACAGCATTGCTATCTGGTCAAGCACCGGGTCTGAACTGCTGCTACTGCTGGTACTCACTATTGCCGGTTTCGCTATGGCCGGTTCAGCAGTAGCCACCGAAGCTGGTTTGGCAGCAACCGAAGCGGTTTCATCGGATGCCGGGGCCTCCGACTTTACGGAGAAGTACTCTTTAGCCATCGTCCTAACGCTTTGATCCGGGTTTTTGAGTAGTGTTGGCGTAACGGCTTTGACCAGCTTATCCGACAGTTTCTTATCGGCAGCCAGGCCAACCAGAATTTTGCCCCCTTCGGGATCACGGGCCATTTCCAGGGCTATCCTCCGTTTTTCGGTATCCGATTTGTATTCATCCAGCAGAATTTGCCGGTTCGTCAGCATCTTTTGCTCCTGCGACGATACTTTCGTTGGCATAACCTCCTCCCAGTTCAGGAATTTGGCCCAGTCATTGCCGCGCCGAAAACCCATCCAGTACAGCGCCTGATCGGCCACGTCCTTATCCGTCAATTTCGATAACTCAACCATTGCCTGCGCGGCCTGTGGCGTTTTAATAAATCCCAGCGCAACAATGGATTGCTTTCGGGCATCGGCAGACAACGAGGGACTAGCCGCTCGTTTCTTCAGCATCGTTACCGCAGAGGGCGGGTGAAATTCCCAAACAAGATTTGCCGCCCGTTGATCCCACTCAACGGGATTTTTGGGCATTATTTGCTGAAGCTCAAAGAACAAGGCTTCTTCCTTACCATCGGCGGCCTTTTCGAGGGCGTCCAGATACCAGGGGTCCTGCCCGTCGTATCCCTTTACCAGGTTCATCAGTAAAAATCGGCAGTTATCAAATGGAACGTCGCGGAGAGCAATGGCTACCTCCCGACGAACGGCCGCACTTTTATCGACGGACAAGTTGCCCATGAGTGGCAGTAAAGCTTTTTGAGACGCCGTAAGGGCCGGAATGGACTTAGAGTTTTCGGGAGTAATACTCCGTAATGCCCGGAAGGCGGTCAGTCGAACCGGGGCATCGACAGCCTTGAGCAATCGCTCCACCTCAAACTGGCCTTCGGCACCGAGTTGCGCCAGCAGATAGATGGCGCGGGCGCGATGGAACGGATTCGATGACGACAGAATACCCATAACCGGTTCTACCGCCTTCTCGCCCTGCGCCACCAAAGCCTCGAAACCCATCATCCGTACATTTACGGCGGGGTTCAAGAGAGCCGCAATTTGTCCCTGTATGTTCCGCAAATCGATCTTTGGCGTTTTGAGCTTTTTGCCTTTGGGTGTAATTCGGTAGATACGGCCGTATCCTTTGGCATCTTTCATTTGGTGTCCACCTACCACGGGATCATACCAGTCGGCAATGTAAATGGCTCCGTCAGGGCCAACGGCTACGTCGCTGGGCCGAAACCACTTGCGTGTATCGTCCGTAGCGGCATCCCACTTATAGTTGGGGTCTACTTCGGGGAAAGTGCTGATAAAATCGGTGCGGGGCATCCGGTAACCGGCACCCATTGGCTCGGGCTTGTAGCTGAAAATCACGTTGCGGCCTGCTTCGGCACTGAGTAACATTCCCCGGTACTGCGGCCCGAGTTCATCGCCTTCGTACATAACCATACCCGTTGGCGAACCGGCCCCGCTGATGTCGCCAGCGGGCATCACGCCGGGATCTTCCTGGTGCCAGTGGGCAATTGGAATGGTCTGGCCCGGCCGCTGATCGCCCTGCCAGTAGCGGGTGCCGTCGCTGCTGAAATACCCGGCATTGGCCCCTTCCATCAAAAAGCTGGTGCGGCAGGCAACCACCTGATCGTCGTTGTCGTTCTGCCACATGTTGCCGTACGAATCCAGAGCGGTTTCGTAGTTATTCCGGAAGTTATGTGCCATTACTTTCAGGTTCGACCCGTCCGGATTGATCCGCAGCGCCATGCCACCCGTCCAGATTCGCCCGTCGTCGCTCACCTGGTTGCCCTTATTCGCTTTGTTGTAGGGAGTTCCGCCCACGTACAAACTACCCGAGCGCAACGTCCAGCCATCTTTGTCGCTAACGATATGCGGGCCAGCGTTTCCGGTGTTGAAATAGTATTTGCCATCCGGCCCGGCTACCACCGCATGCAGCGAATGGTCGTGGTCTAACCCACCAAAACCGGTTAGCATCACCTCTTTCTTATCGGGTTTATCGTCGCCGTTCTCATCGGTGTACACTACCAGATTAGGGGCGGCCGATACAATGACTTTATTTCCGACGACGGCAATGCCCAGGGGCGACACCAGATCCGGGTCCGTTACAAAGACTTTGCTGTCGTCGGCTTTGCCATCGCCGTTGGTATCTTCCAAAATAACGATCCGTTCCCCTTCGGGATGGTCGAGCCTGCTATCGGGTTTGTTATTGAATTTCCGGTAGTTCACGGCCTCCGTAATCCAGACCCGCCCTTTGGCGTCGATATCCATGTTGGTCGGGTTGTAGAACATGGGAGCCTCGGCCCACAGAGTAGCCTCCAGGTCATTAGGTAGGTAGAGCGTATTTGAATCCGCGCTTACTACCATACTATGCTGCCGGGATGGCTCTGCCCCGGACAACGGAGGGCCAAATTGCGTCGTTGGCCGGAACGTCTGCCCGGCCAGGTATAGAAAACCAAACGTTGTCAGAACGAATGGAAGGGGATTTGAGGAGAAGATTGCCTTCATAATTTAAGTCAAACGTCAAATGCATTCTGGCACGGGCATTCGCCCGTGTCTGTACTATAAACGCGAGCCTATGCTCGCTACATTGATAGGCACGGGCGAATACCCGCGCCAGTATAACTGATTCAGGCAAATAGCGATCGCACAGTCCTGTTGTTCTCAATATAACTCTCCAGCATTGGTTTTCCTTTGGGAACGGCGCCTTCCAGGTGTAACCAGCCTGCGTAGCCAATGTCATCCAGCGCTTGCTTAACCTTAGGCAAATTGACTTTCCCCTGCCCGATCAGGTAGCCATTTTCTTTCAGATGCACTTCGCAGATTCGGTCTTTACCTAACGTTCGTATCTCGCTGAAAATATCATACCCCATATCCGATGAGTTACAGACGTCGTAATACACTTTCACCGCCGGAGAGCCCACGGCATCCAGAATAGCCAGGTGTTCGGGCGCGGATAACCACGATTCAATGCCTAGTACCACCCCTGCTTTTTCGGCCTTTGGGGCAACGGCTTTCAGTCGTTCGATCACAATTTGTGTGCCCTTCGGATCATTCTTTAAGTCGTTGTTCGAGAAGAACGCCAGCAGAATATTCTTGACACCCAGCGCTTTGGCAACATCTACACTATCCTGCACCCAGGCTTCGGTGCGTGGGTCTGACTTATAGGGAATCTGGTTGAGCATGCCAATGGCCAGTCCGCCAATTTGCACACCCGCTTGTTGCGCGGCCTCTTTCATTAGCCGCTGAAGTTCCGGCTTACGCAGGTGTTCATGATCCGACGCGGTGTTCAGGCTTACCTGCACCCCATCTAAACCAATCTGCTTTGCAATGGCGAAAGACTTTATATCGCCTGCGGGTCCAATTGACCAATCGCAGGCACCAATCCTGAATCGGTTGTTGGCTACTTTTGTTTGTCCGAAAGTAGGGTAAGTCAGTGCAGACAGTCCTGCACCAAGTGAGTACCGCAGCGCGTCACGTCGATTCATGTGTAGTTGCCGAAAAAGGTTTCTCAAATATACATATCTATAAAATATCCAACATAAACTATCTTAAGACTATAATCTGCGTTATTCGTTAACCTACCCAATGTCGTAAATCATCAAATTATCGATTGAGTGAGAAGACAAAAAAAATTCAGATCCTTTCCAACCGTTTACTTCCGAAAGAGGTCTTTATACTGTCCACGTTGTTATGCAGGATGAATACGAACTAGTTGAAGGGTGCCGTCGGCAAGACCGAATTGTGCAGCGACAGCTCTATGAGCGGTTTGCCGGGAAGCTCTTTGTCGTTTGTAAGCGGTACATTCATGACCCGGACGAAGCCGAAGATGTGTTGCAGGATGCATTTGTAAAGATATATCGGCACATCGATTCATTCCGGTTTGAGTGCCCGCTGGAAGCCTGGTTGAAGCGAATCGTCATTAACACAGCTCTGAAAGCCATACGCAAACAAAAACCCTGGGAACACACGGCCGACGTTCAGGAGTTGGCACCGATATTACCCCAGGCCGACGAAAGTTTACCGTCATTGAATTATAAATACCTGCTGCAATTGATTCAGGAACTCCCCCCCGGTTGCCGGGCGGTCTTTAACCTGTACGCCATTGAAGGCTATAACCACCCTGAAATTGCGGAGATGCTCGACATTGCCGAAGGAACGTCTAAATCTCAATATGCCCGTGCCAGGGGATTACTACAACAAAAACTTCAATCGGATGGACACCCCGCACCGGGTCGGTCCCAATGAACAAGGATACAGAAATGGATGAGTTAGATAAGAATCTGCCGGACGATTTCTGGCGAAAGACCTTTGACGAAGCCACCGAAACGCCCCCACCGCGCGTTTGGGCGGCTATAGAGCGCAAGCTGGACGAGGCTGATAGTCCCAAAGTGGTACCCTTGTGGGGCTCGGGGCTAGCGTCATCACGTCCGCTTATCTGGGGTTCGGGATTGGCCGCTGCGGTGGCATTGCTGCTCGTTGGCTGGTGGGTCGTTCGAACAGCATCGACCTCTTCTGCACCCGTGGCCCATCATACTCGGCCAGTTGCTCCATCAGAGAACGGCGTTACTTCACAGAGCCAAAGCGGATTAACAACATCCGCTGACCCGAAAAATAGTCTGGCAGATGTGTCAACGACGCAAACGACGCGTGCGAATGAGGCTTTGAAAAACTCCATAACTTCGTTCAGCGACAAATCCCAATTAAGCTTGGCACGCTCCCTGCCCGATGCCGGTGGGCGTAAAGCCCGCGTTAAGGATACAAACCGAGCTATTGATACAAATGAACCAGCGTTTGGGTCAGGTTTAGCGGCTCTTCAAGAGCATATAGCAGCCGTTGAAATGTCGCAGCGCACACAACCTGTAGCTTCCAGAGTGGCGGCTGCTTCTTATTCAGCCGATCATCATGCAGGATCAGGTATTCAGGCATTTGGTTCGAACACAGTAGCTGCTTTCGATAAGCTGTCGGGCAGGCCCCTGCGGCTGCGTACCGTTGGCGCCATTCAGCGCATTGTCTGGGCTCGTCCGGCAGAGGCCAGTATGGAACCGGAGATGGTGAAGTCGAAGCAGAAATCCCGCGAATTGTGGGCCTCAGTGAGTATGATGCCAGGTTCGTTTAACCCGGCCGTATCGATCAAGGAGGCCCAGCCCGCCTTTTCCAACACACTGATTGCCTCTTCGGCAGGATCGAATCAATCGGCGGTTAACAGCCGGGCTAGTTTTTCGGTGGCGTACCAGGCCGGGGCGGGTGTTCAATTGACTGACCGCTGGTCGGTTGAATCAGGGGTTGGTTACCTGTCGGGGCGGTCAACGGTAGAAACGCCGGCTCAACAGTATCTGGCTTCGGTACAGATGGATGCCCTGAGCAATCGAAACACAGGGTTAAATAACCTATACGCGGATGCCCTTCGGAGCAGTGTCCGCAGCAATGATCTGGCGAGCGCTCCTCAGGCCAATTACTCAGGCATGGCAGCCAACAACTACAAATCCGCTTACGATAGCCGAAATATTCAAGCGGTAACGAATGACTATCAATTCGTACAGGTTCCGGTTCAGGTAGGTTATCAATTCCGACCCCGCAAAAAGCTGAGTATGGCGGTACTGGGCGGTTTGCTTACAAATATTTTTGTTAAAAACACCGTTGGTGAAACCTTGGTTATAACCAGCAAAGATGGTGTCTATCGTCCTGTGTCGCTGGCGGCTACGATGGGGGCACGGGTACGCTACCGGCCCTCGCGGCAATGGTCGGCCTCCATCGCTGGTGTTTATCAACCCTCGCTGGAAACAAGTACAACCACCGATTCGCAAATACAAAACCGCCCGACGTCGTCTGGTATGAGTTTCGGTGTCGATTATCATTTTTAACTGCTCTCAACCATGAAACTTCTGGGGATCTGCCTTTTGTTTCTCAGCCTTTTAGGCCGTTGCTCGCCAGACAAATCAGCCCTGGCAGAGCCTTTATCGACAGATGGGCTTATTATTCGCACCGGCACATCGTTCGGGATGTGTGTTGGGTATTGTAAGCATGACTATGTCATCAGTGGTACAACTCTCATGCTGACCCAAACGAGTCAGTTAAGAACACCAAACCAAAACCCGGTAAAAACTTGCCAGACAACGATCTCTCCGGCCGTTTGGGACACGCTCAAAGCAGCGGCAAACCCAACCTTATTTTTCCAGCAACCGGAACAACTGGGTTGTCCTGACTGCGCCGATGGTGGTGCCGAGTACATCGAACTGGAAGCTGATGGTCAGAATCATCGGGTTATTTTCGAACACGGCAAGACCATTCCGGGATTTGAGACACTGGTTACCGGCCTGCGTGCTCAACGTGAAGCCCTTAAAGAGTGTAAGTAAGGCTTGGTTTCAGCGTCTCCCGAACGAGTATAAGCAGTGAGTTCTTAATTCAACTACTACAATGAAAACAACCCTCTTTTCAACCGTTTCCGCAGCCGTGACGGGTATTCTGCTCACGGCGGTTAGTTGCAACACATCCACGGTAGCGCCAACGCCCGGAACAGGCGGTGAACTGCGGCTTTCGGCTCCATTTACCGCGCAAACGACCCAGTTTGCCTTCGATCTGGCCAAACAGGTAAACACACAGGACGGCCCGGCAAAAAACATGTTCATCTCACCCCTCAGCCTGCATATGGCCCTGGGGATGATCATGAATGGTGCCAACGGCCAAACGGCTCAGGAGATACAGAAAACGCTCAAGCTGGATGCACAAACGCTGGCCGAAGCTAATTCGACCTACCAGAACCTGATGGCCAATCTGCCCGGAGTCGATCCAAAGGTTACCATGAGGCTGGCAAATTCAGTTTGGTACCGGAATACGTTTTCGGTCGAAACGGCTTTTCAGGATTTGCTGAAACAGACCTTCAGCGCGGAAATTTCGGCGCAGGATTTTACTAATCCCGCCACCGTTGGTACAATCAACAATTGGGCGAGTCAGAAGACCAATGGCAAAATTCCGAAGGTGATTGATCAGATACAACCCGACAATGTGATGTTTCTGATGAACGCACTGTATTTCAAAGGAGACTGGACTACGCGCTTTGATGCTGCCAAAACCACCGATTGGCCCTTCACGCTGGCTTCCGACGCCCAGACAACCGTTCGGATGATGCGGCTGAATACAGAACTGAACCACGCGTTTCGGTCCACCTATACTGCATTCGAACTTCCTTACGGCGCGGGCAATTATGTGATGACGGTGTTGCTGCCCACGGGAAGCACAACAGCCGACGCGCTGATCAACAGCCTAAACAGCAACGAATGGACACAGCTTCAAAAAGAGATGGTCAAAAGTACGCTCGACATTGGCCTACCCAAATTCACGGTGAACTACGAAGCTAAGCTCAACAATGTGCTCAGTACACTCGGTATGCCAACCGCCTTTACAGATCAGGCCGATTTCACCAAAATAAACACCAGGGGTGGCTTATTACTGAGTTTTGTCAAGCAGAACACGTTTGTGGCCGTCGATGAAGCAGGAACCGAAGCAGCTGCCGTAACAACGGGCGGTATTTCAACAACCTCGGTACAGATGCCAACCCTCTGCGACCGGCCTTTCGCGTTCGTTATTCACGAAAAAACTTCAGGCACCGTTCTATTTGTCGGGAAAATTGCGGACCCCACCAAAACAAGCGTATGAGAAGACGCACTCGTCATCAACGACAATAATTATTACTCTTTTTGTGTAAGATTAGTATTACCCGGCCGTAATCAGGACAGCCGGGTAATTTTTTGTTGCCTTCCAACGGTTTGCCCGCGCAAAGAATCCTGATAACAAACCCTACTAATTTTGCATATGAAACCGAACCGTCTACTTCTTTTTGTACTGCCCTTACTCTCCCTGACGGGCTGTACGGACACCTGTAAAGAAACCCGCACTTTCCGCCGGTATTCGCCCGTTACGTTCACGGCGGCACAACTCCGGCAGGGCGTTCAGACAGAGCCGGCACAGGCGCTGGTCAATCCCGGCAAGATTTATACGAAAGACCAATTTCTGTTCATCAATGAGCTGAAGGAAGGAATTCATATCATTGATAACCGGAACCCTTCTGACCCTAAGCCGGTAGCCTTTCTGCGAATACCCGGTAATGGCGATATAGCCATCCGGAATAATATCCTGTATGCCGATAGTTACATGGATCTTGTGACCTTCGACATCAGCAATCCGGCGGCTATTCAGGTTGTGAAACGAATCCCGAATGTGTTCCCGAATGGTTCATTTGAAGGGGGCTGGTGGAGTTTCGATCCAACCAGCCAGATGCTTTACGACCAGAAGGTGAGTTACGTCACCGAAACCACCGAAACCAATTGTGAAGACAACGTTACACCAACCAATTTCTGGGGTGGTGTATTTTTCAGTGCGCAAAGCTCTACTACGTTTAATGACAAATCGGGGGGTGCAACAACGAATGGCGTAGCAGGTTCAATGGCGCGGTTTGCCCTGTACGACAATTACCTGTATACGGTTAATCAGTCGGCTATGCAGTTATTTGACATCAAAAATCCGGCCGACCCTCAACTGGGCAACAAGGTGCAGTTAGGCTGGGGTATTGAGACGATCTTCCCCTATAAAGATAAACTGTTCATCGGCTCGCAGTCGGGCATGCACATTTACGACAATGCCAATCCGGAAAAGCCATCCCTCCTATCGGTTTTTCAACATGCCCGCGTTTGCGACCCAGTGGTTGTTCACGAAAATCTGGCCTACGTTACCCTCCGCTCGGGTAATCAGTGCGGTGGCTTTACCAACCAGCTCGACGTTGTCGATGTAACAAACCTGACGAGCCCAAAACTGCTCAAGAGCTACCCGATGCGCAACCCGCATGGTCTGGGCATCTCCTTCCCGAATCTGTTTATCTGCGAAGGTGCCTACGGACTGAAATCATTCGATGTGCGCGACGCGCTGAACATTGACCGGAACCTGTTGCAGCACCTCGAAGGGATCAATGCATTCGACGTTATTCCACTGGAGAAATCGCTGCTCATGATTGGCAAAGATGGTTTCTATCAGTTCGACATCAGCAACCCTCGCCAGTTGCGCCAGATCAGCCGTATCCCAATTAGTCGTCCATCGTATTATTGACAAAAACTATGAAACGACTTCTCCCGTACATACTGGTGTTGCTCATTGGAACCAGTTACGCACAAAGCCCTTTTACGCGGACTACGTACGTCAATTACACAGAATTTGGCGGCTTGTTCGGACGGGTGGCTTATGGTCCATCGACTGCACAAACGGTTGACAGCCGACTCAGTTTTACTGCGCAGACTTTTAACGGGGCGCAGGTAAGCCGCCAGTTAGCCATAGGTGGTCTGGTGGGCATGGACTGGTACAAGACCGCGTTATTGATGCCCGTTGGTGCCGGACTTCGGTTCGACTTACTAAGCCATCCACAGCAAAATGTACGCCTGCTAGCCATTGCCGATGCAGGATATGGGTTTGCGTGGTTCAATAAAAATTCGACCGGTTACGAACTTAACGGTGGATGGATGGTTAATCCGGGCTTAGCTTTGCGTGTTGGTAAACCGACCTCAACGGCCTTTGTAATGTCATTATCGTACAAACGGCAGATTGTGGATGTGCAAAAACCGCTGAGTGGCGTTGATATTCAGCGTGATGAACACCGTATTTATAACCGTATGTGCTTCCGGGCAGGAATCGCATTTTGAAACAATTTGTGTGCAATTGATGTTCACACTAAGATTGACACACCATTTGTAAATTACTCACAATCAATCCATTATGAAGAAAGTTATTCTATCAGTTGTTGGCGGTTCGCTGTTTATAGCTGGTTATTACCATGTTCATCATCAGGCGGCTTACTTAGACACACAAAATACCCAGACCGGCTTTGTAGCACCGGCCACGACACCGGTAAGTCCTGTGTCCTTGTTTTCACTTAAAACAATCCCCGCATTTGCCTTACGGTCTAATTAGTAAGGCCATCGATCAATTCGTTTTTAGAAACCTTGCGATCAATAAAAAATCCCCCTCCGAATCTCGGAGGGGGATTTTTTATTGATTTATAATAAGCTGACAATTAAGCCATAGCGAACTTATTCTGGTTCCGTTTCCGCTCGTTTTCGTCGAGGTAGATCTTACGGATACGCATCGACTTCGGCGTCACCTCCAGGTATTCATCCTTCTGGATGTATTCCATATTCTCTTCAAGTGAGAACGAGA
The DNA here is from genome assembly GCF_900230225.1 of Spirosoma fluviale. Classification (GTDB taxonomy): domain Bacteria; phylum Bacteroidota; class Bacteroidia; order Cytophagales; family Spirosomataceae; genus Spirosoma; species Spirosoma fluviale. Next base: position 38,404 of record NZ_OCNH01000006.1, on the reverse strand, counting down.
TTTTCGGAGCAATCTTCACGTTGTTGTCTGAACCCGAAGCACGCATGTTGGTCAGCTGCTTGGCGGTTATTACATTGACAACAATGTCGTTCTGACGGTTATGTTCGCCAATTACCTGACCCGTGTAAATTTCGTCTCCCGGCTCTATGAAAAAAGATCCCCGATCCTGAAGTTTGTCAATCGAGTAAGCCGTTGCCTGACCGCTGGTCATCGAAATCAGCGAACCGTTGATCCGCTCAGGGATGGGTCCTTTGTATTCCTGATACTCTTTGAACCGGTGGCTCATAACAGCCTCACCAAAAGTGGCAGTCAGAACGTTGGAACGCAGACCAATCAGACCACGTGATGGAATATCGAATTCCAGGTGTTGCAGATCGCCTTTTGGTTCCATGATCAGCAACTCACCTTTACGCTGGGTTGCCAGTTCGATTACCTTACCGGCCGTTTCTTCCGGAACATCGACCACGAGGGTTTCGATTGGCTCCAGTTTGTGGCCTTTCTCGTCTTCTTTGTACAGCACCTGTGGCTGACCAACTTGCAATTCGTAACCTTCACGACGCATGGTTTCGATCAGAACCGAAAGGTGAAGGATGCCCCGGCCATAAACCAGGAAGCGGTCTTCGCTGTCTGTCGTTTCAACACGCAGCGCCAGGTTTTTTTCGATTTCCTTATACAGCCGGTCACGCAGGTGACGCGACGTAACAAATTTACCTTCCTTACCAAAGAACGGCGAGTTGTTGATGGTGAACAACATGTTCATCGTCGGCTCGTCCACCGAAATCCGAGGCAGTGCTTCGGGGGTTTCCAGATCGGTCAGCGTATCACCAATCTCAAACTCTTCCAAACCAGTCACCGCACAGATGTCGCCACAGGCAACTTCAGCTACCTTGACTTTACCAAGCCCTTCGAATGACTGAAGTTCTTTGACTTTCACACGCTTCACGGTACCATCTGACTTGATAAGGCCCATGGTAGCACCTTCTTTCAAAGTACCACGATGCACCCGACCGATGGCGATCCGACCTACGAAGGCCGAATAGTCAAGCGAGGTAATTTGCATTTGTGGCAAGCCTTCATTCATAGCCGCAGGCTTGATTTGCTCAACAATTACATCGAGCAGATACGTGATGCTGTCGGTTGGGGTTTTCCAATCCGGTCCCATCCAGCCCTGTTTCGACGAACCGTATACGGTTGGGAAATCCAACTGGTCTTCGGTAGCGCCCAGGTTGAACATCAGGTCGAACACCTGTTCGTGTACTTCGTCGGGCCGACAGTTTTCTTTGTCGACTTTGTTAACAATTACGATTGGCTTCAGACCCAGTTGAAGGGCTTTGCCCAGCACGAAGCGCGTTTGTGGCATGGCGCCTTCGAAGGCGTCGACCAGCAGACAAACGCCATCGGCCATTTTCAGAACGCGTTCAACTTCACCGCCGAAGTCACTGTGGCCCGGTGTGTCGATGATGTTGATTTTAACGTCTTTGTAGCGTACCGATACGTTCTTCGAGGTTATGGTGATACCCCGTTCACGTTCAAGGTCATTGTTGTCCAGAATCAGGTCGCCAAACTCCTGATTGTCCCGAAAGAGCTTCGATGCGTGAATAATTTTGTCAACCAGAGTCGTTTTGCCGTGGTCAACGTGGGCGATGATTGCTATATTGCGAATTGATTGCATACAAATGTTGTCTGAATCCGGGTTTCCCTGATTCGGTTGACTTTCATGATTTGGTTATATTCTCTGAACCCGTTTATAAGCCGTCATGAAAACCATGAAAAATCAAATAAATTCTACCGGGTAACCGGACGGTTCAGCTATTTCAAGCCGCAAAGGTACGAAATTTTACGCTGAAACACAGATTTTTACAACTAATTTAACGAAAAAAGGCCCATGTAAGGGCCTGGTTATGCTATAAGTACAATTTCTTAACAATTGCTTAATGATTCGGGCAGCCACAGCCACTTTTCTTACGGAAAAGTCCCGTATTGAACAGGCCTCCGCGCTTCGGTTTGTAGCCCTTCCGTTTGCGGCCAATAGCCGTTGACTCAGCCGTATTTTTAGCGGCCATCGTTTCCAGTGAAGGGGTCGTTACTACCAGTGATGCAGCAATAAGCAGAAGAATCTTTGTCTTTTTCATGACCCGGCGATTTCATATGTAACGTCAAAAAGCCTATTTTCGTCGCGCTGCATTAGATTTTTTTATTAGATGACCCATACACCTGACTTCCTGATCGTTTACGGAACCCTCCGCCCGCCATTTGATAACACGTTTTCGCAGTACCTCCGGCAACGTGGGCGTTATGTAGGTGAAGGCTCCTTTACCGGCCAGTCATTCGATATGGGTAGTTATCCCGGTGCTGTTTATCAGCCAGATAGCCCATGTCTTGTACATGGATCGGTATTTGAGATCAGCAACCAGAAATCCGCTATTCTTACGTATCTCGATTACTACGAAGGGGTTGGCGAAGGATTCGAACAGCCCACCGAATACATCCGGGCCATCATTCCCGTTCAGTTCAACGACCAAACCGCCGACTGCTGGATTTACCTTTACAACCTCTCGACAGACGATAAACCTCTGATCGGATCCGGCGATTATTCCATTCACATCGGAAAACCCTTTTCCTGGCCAGCGTAGTTACTCGTAACTAGTTATTGGTTATACGTTATTTGTGCATCGTTATCTATGCCTGATAATTTAGGAAACCAATAACGTATAACCAATAACCTATTAACTACCTAGGTCCGCGAGAGCGGTTGCCGCCACTGTAGGCACCTCCACTGCGACCGCCGTTGTACCCTCCGCGTGGGCCACCACCGTAGTTACGAGGTGATGGTGCGTAATACCGCGGGCGAACCACCACTGGCGGGCGGACGACTACCGGCGGACGGTAATAACCATAAGGCCGGTTATAGCCATATCCGTAATAAGGACGGGCACCGTAATAGCCAGGTCCATAACCGGGTCCATAGCCAGGACCTGTACTTACGTAGGATGGGCCGCAACTGGTTAATAGAACAGCTACTAAACCAGCTACGAATAAAGGCAAGATTTTTATCGTTTTCATGATTTCCGCTTTGGTTGTTAACGTATTGGACCAATCTATTAATTACATCAAGCTACTAACTACCAGTGAGACTATAGTTACTCCGGATAGAGTTGCCAGGCTCGTACACCTGTTCAAAACTAACACTGGCTGTGCCTAACAGCAGACCAACTACAACCCCACTCAACGTAATCGTTTTCATCGCTGACAGGTTTTCACCCGACTTGTCAGTTAGACAGTGTAAGCCCGCCAGCGTTTAATCAAAACGTGAATAATATGCTTAAAGTTTAATTAAAAAGCCTGACCACTGGGCAGTAGTCAGGCTTTCGATTCAGTAGGCTATTTTAAGCGTTTACGCTTTTAATTTATCTTTCAGGTAGGTCAGCGCCAGCTTGTACGCATCAGCTGCGGCTTCCTTATTGAAAACCGGGTTGCTTGGATTGGCAAAGCCGTGACCGGCGTCGTACATTTTCACAGTTACCTTCTCGCCTGCCTTCGCCATATTCTCTTCAAACGTTTTAACCGACTCGGGCGTGATGCCTTTGTCCTGACTACCAAAAATACCCAGCACGTCGGTGTCGAGGGTTTTCAGTTTTTCAACATCCTGCTCCGGACGACCGTAGTACATGACGCATCCTTTTGCTTTTTTACCTTCGAGCATGGCCGACTGCAACGAGAGCATACCGCCGAAGCACCAGCCAACGCTGGCAAATTCAGCTTTGGGACCCGCGTACTCAATGGCTCCTTTCATGATGCTGGCCAGCCGGTCTTTGTTGGCACCCTGCATCAGTTTACCCGCTTCTGATGGCTCGGTCGCTACTTTGCCATCGTACATGTCAACAGCCAGCACGTTTACGTCCTTCAGGTCGTTGTAGAACGTTTCGGACTGCTGCTTGATGTTCTCGTTCAAGCCCCACCATTCCTGATACACGAGCAGCCATTTGTTAGAGTTCTTTTTCGATTTCAGCAGGAACCCGTTAGCCGACTGGCCATCGGGAGTCGAGAACTTGATCATTTCGCCCGCGCCAACGTAGGTGAAGGGTAGGGGCGCTTCGTGCAACCGCTGGAAAGCCGGGTCGGCAGCCATGGCCGACATGTCGTTGCCTTCGCCGTCGGTAGCGGGTGCATGGCAAAGCGGAATCGCCGTCTCTTTAGGTTGCGCTGGTTTGATGTTTAACAGTGAGAGCAGCGACATGAAGAACGAGAGTCCCGTAATGAATACGATTTTCATAGGGTATGTGATGGTTAATTGATTAGGGTAACTGAATGAGCAGGGAATAAGTTAGTCAATTACTGAGTAAGCTACGGCAATTTACGACAAGCTTTCGTCTAATTGATGTCGATACACCGGATTGATGCGTCGATCAGGCTTTTACCAGTTCAAAAATGGTAATTTCGGGAAGTATGCCTACGCGGCCGGGGTAGCCGATGTAGCCGTAGCCTCGGTTCACATACAGGCGCTGGTCGCCTTCCTGATATAACCCTGCCCACTGCTTATAAAAATACTGCGCCGGGCTCCAGCGAACATCACCCAAATCGACACCAAACTGAGCGCCATGCGTATGTCCGCTAAACTGAACGTCGATATCCGGGTACTTCGGCCGGACTTCGGCATCCCAGTGGGTCGGATCGTGGGAGAGGAGCAGCTTGACAGGATAATCCTGCGTGCCTTCGTAGGCTTTTGCCAGATTACCCGCCCGCAGAGCCGCCGGACCAAAGCCGAGATTCTGCACACCAATCAGGGCAATCTTGTCGCCGTTCTGCTCCAGAATCTTGTTTTCGTCCATCATGATGTTCCAGCCCATTTGTTTGTGAGCCGCCACCACATTCATTACGTTCTGCCGTTCGGCCTGTACGCTTGGCCATTGCACGTACTTCCCGTAATCGTGATTGCCGAGGGTCGAATAAACACCCAGCGGGGCTTTCACTTTGTTGAAAATATCGATGTAGCTATTCACCTCTTCCGCATGGCTGTTAACCAGATCGCCGGTAAAAAAGACCATGTCGGGTTTCTGGCCGAGGAGCATGTCAACGCCCCCTTTCACCGCCGTTTTATTAAAAAAGCTCCCCGAGTGAATATCCGAAATCTGGGCAATGGTCATGCCGTTGAAACCGGAAGGCAGGTTTTTCAGCGGGAGTTTAATCCGCCGGATTCGGTAATCATGCGCGCCCGAGACGATTCCCCACGTAAAACCAACCAGCGGCACAGCACTGACCACCAGCGCCGTTTTCATCAGAAAATCGGAGCGGGTAATGGTGTCCGTTGCGGGCATGGTCTGACGAGTCGAATCTTCAACCGCTTCCCGAACTTCGGGTTTGTAGAAGAGCGAAACAATCCACCGGAAAAACCGGCCGATGTCGTCGATCAGAATAATCAGTACGGCAAATATTTTCGAAAAGTAAGGAATGGCAATGGCGGCCCACAGAAAGGTACGGGTGTTGCGACTAATGGAGTCCGGAGGGAGCAGTTGCATGATGACGTACAGCAGCAGCGATAGCGCCGTAAATCCCCAGAAGGCAATGGTAATAATCCGCTGCGTACTTTCGGTAGCCGACCGACTGAGGGTTTTGATCGCCTGAAAAACATACCAGTCGATCAGCAGCAGGATGGCAGGAAGAATGAAAAATAAAGCCGTACGATTCATGAATTGTTAGTTAGTGCCCTTGCTGAACTCAAGGATGTATTCGGACAGGTACTCACTTTTTTCGGGTTTGATGTTCTTCACGAACAGCCGCGCCCGCTGCCCCAAACGCAGGCAAGTATGTTTATTGGCAATATCGTCCGGCGTGTTCATGGGTTGCAGGGATGGATACCACAGGAAAAATCCCGGTTTATCGAGCAGCAATTTCGGTTTCGACCACGCCTGCGATTGGAGGGCTTCGCCCAAATCACGGTTTGTGTTAAACGAAATATGAATGCTGCTCCCTGCCCACGACTGCCCTACGACTTTGCCCATGAGCATAACCCAACAATTAAGGTAGGTGTTCCAACTGACGGATGGCCCCCAGTGAAAGCCGCCCGTTGGCGAGGAAGCGGCCCCACCGCCTTCGCTTTCTGGAATCTGTAGCGACGCAATGGGTGCCCCTACGCCGTTGTAGGGCGCATTGAATCCTTTGCCGTCCCATCGCCGGGCTTTGCCAACGGGGTTGTCCAGATCGCTCAGTTTGATTCGGGCAACGCTGATGCATTGGCCGCTCGATTCTTTTTTCCGGTCGTACCTGGCTTCGTCGTATTGGCCGGGATAGCCATACTCTCCATAAAACAGATACAGGTAGTCGCCACTGGCTACGGCAGAGGGATCGCCGACGCCCCCGGCAAAGGTCTTGGAGGTATTATGCGGCTTAAGAATCATGCGGGGTTGCAGGTCCTCGATAAAGAGCCCTTTGTTTTCCCAGGCTTTCCCGCCGTTGGTCGATTTCATGATACCAATCCGGCAAACAGCCGCGGGCGAGGTCGGGCCGGTCAGACCCTGCGGCCATTTTTTATCAATGTACCCTTCGCCGGTTTTCGGGTCGTAAGGGAGGGTAGCGGGGTAATTCTCGTTGTGGTAAACAGCGTAAAGTGTTTTGCCACTCTTGTCGGTAGTGTCTTGATAAACGGTTTCAAACCAAACGGCCCCGTGCAAGCCTGCCTGGCCAATCGGTACGTTCGGCGGCATTTGGGGTTCCGTAAAATCCTTTCCCTGCCGGGCGAAGGCTTCTTCGGCATTTTTGCCGTCGGCATATTTCAGGTCGCGGGCGTTGCCCCAGAGCGGGTCTTCGCCGTACTTTCCCGGAAAAATCCGGAAGGTATCACTCACCCAGGCTTCGGCCATGTTACAGTCCACAAAGGAGTTGAACAGTACCCGTTTGGCGGGAATGAGTTTGTACGCTGGCGTACCTTCGGCTTTTTGGTCATCCTCTTTTTTGCCAGAACAGCCAATGAATAATAGACCCGCTAAGGCCCCTGCAAGCAGTGTCGTTACGAGGTGTTTTTGTGTCTTCATGATAGTCGCTAAAGATAAGGGGTTCAGTGTAATTACTCAATTATGAAAAGACTTCCGGTTAAGCTGTACCTCTTACATTTGGGTATCAATTGCTACCCCTCAGGTTTACAGTGTAAGCCCTTTAACTCTATATGCATTCATACACAGCAACCAAAATCACGGAGTCAATCACTATCGACGGCGATTTAACGAAACCCATCTGGCAACAGACCGTCTGGAGCCACCGATTTGTGGATATGGCTTCCGGCGCACCGGGCATGTACGACACCAAAGCGGCTATCGTTTGGAACGATACGCACTTGTACGTTGCCTTCCAGGCCGAAGAACCGTTCCTGGAAGCGCACTTGACCGAACGGGATTCGATCATTTTTCTGGAAAGCGACCTGGAACTCTTTATTGATGGGGGCGACTGTTACTATGAACTGGAACTAAATGCCTGTAATACAGTGTATGAAGTATTTTTCATCTGGAAAGATGCCTACCAGCGGGGTAGCCGGTTCGATGTTCCGCAATTTGATGTATTCGATCCGCAGGCACTCACCTTTGGCGGTGACCTCGACCGCAGCGGCCCTTCGTTCTGGTACGGTACGCACCCGCGCGGCCTGCGCTGGGCCTTCCTGAACTATGACATGCCGGGTCTGGAAACAGCCGTTCAGATTGACGGCACCCTGAATGACAACAGCGATATTGATAAGGGCTGGACACTGGAAATAGCCATTCCGTGGGCCAGTCTGACGCTGTTAGCTAACGGTCGTAACCTACCTCCCCAACCTGGTGATGAGTGGCGAATGTTTCTGGGTCGCTTTCAAAAATTGATGGCGTCCGGCCAGGAAGTGCAGCCTCACCCCGCCATGGTCATGACGCCCCATGGCGTTTACGACACCCACCAACCGGAACGATGGAGCCGGGTGGTGTTTAACGAATGATGCCGTGGTGTCGGGCCCCAGACCCGACACAGTGAGGACGGTTCGCCGTTGCGATTCTCAAAACCTCGTGTGGCTGTGTAGCATCCGTTGATATCAGTCTTCTTAAATGGCCGAACGAGGTTTTGAGAAACTGACACCACTATAAAAAGTGAAAGAGCGATAAATCCCAACAGGACTCATCGCTCTTTCGCTATTTACTACTTTCACTCTACACCAACTCCTCTTCCGGCTCTTCTTGACGACGGCGCATTTCCAAAGCCGGGTCTTTCTTACCGAACCACTTCATCCGAATACGCTCGTTGATCCAGTACATACAAGGTACAATTACAAGTGTTAGAATGGTGGAGAACGTTAGGCCGAAGATGATGGTCCAGGCGAGGATGTTCCAGAATACGGAGCTATCGCCACCTACAATGATGTGCGGATCGAAATTACGGAACAGGCCCACGAAATCGACGGTGATGCCCAATGCCAGCGGAATCAGACCCAGTACGGCCGCCGATGCGGTCAGCAATACCGGCGTCAGACGAATACCGCCCGCTTCGATGATGGCTTCGCGCAAGGGGACGCCCCGTCCACGAAGTTCTTCGATGAATTCGATCAGCAGAATCCCGTTCTTCACCACGATACCGGCGAGGGCAATGATACCCACACCCGACATGATGACGGAGAACTCTTTATTGAAAATAACGAACCCGAGCAGTACGCCAATCAACGAGAACAGGATCGTTACGAAGATAATCAGCGGCTTCACCACCGAGTTGAACTGCGTGGCCATAATCAGGTAGATAAGCATCATGGCAATGCCAAAGGCCGATACCAGGAAGCTCATCGACTCCTGCTGATCTTCCTGTTCACCGCCAATTTTGAGCGTATACCCGTTCGGAACCTCAATTTCTTTGATGACTTCCTGAATCTGGGCCACAATCTCGTTGGCGTTATAGCCCGGTACAACGTCAGAACTTAACGTAACAAGGCGCTGCTGATTTTTCCGGTTGATCTGACTGAAGGTTGTCGAGTAACTAATGTTCGCGACGGACGTGATCGGTACCTGACGTAGTTGCCCACCCATGACCATGTCCCGATACACCACATTCAGACTTAACAACTTGTCGATCTGGCTCCGGTCGTCAGATTTCAGACGGACCATGATTGGGTACTCGTCCTTCGCATCCCGGAATTTAGACACCTCTAAACCGAACAGGGCGGTCCGAATGGCCATAGCCACCTGACCTGACGAAATGCCTTCGCGCTCGGCTTTTTCGCGGTCGATGTTGATAACGATTTCCGGCTTGTTGGTAATCAAGTCCGACTTCAACTGGTCGATGCCTTTAATGCCCGCCTGCGAAATCTTCTGGCGAACCTGTTTTTCCAGCTTCTGAAGTTCGCCAAATTCCTCACCGGCAATTTCAATGGCAATCGGCTTACCCGTTGGCGGTCCACTTGATTCCCGCTCTACGGATAGCTCCGTACCGGGCATTCCACTCACCGCCACCCGTACTTTGGCCAGGAGCGAGTCGGTCGAAATACCGTTCCGTTCTTCATTTGGCTTAAAGGCAATCGTCACTTTCGACTTCTGCGGAGTGGCCGAACGGTCGGGATTCATGGGGTCACCGGCGTTTTTACCAACGTTCGAGATTACCGAGTTAACGATGTCAGTAGCCTTGTTATCCTCCAGCACCTTAAATACGCGCTTCTCAATGACTCTGGTTACCGAATCGGTTACGCGGGCATCGGTACCAATTGGCATTACGTTGTACACATAGATGTAATCGGGCTCACCGCTTGGGAAGAACAACACTTTCGGCTTAGCAATACCGACGATAATGAACGTCAGAATCAGCAAACCAAAGGCCGCTGCGATAGCACCCACCGGACGCCATCCCGTCAATATCCACGAAATCAACCGGCGATACCCGTTTTTAAGGGCGGGTAATAAGCCCTCCTGGAAAGGCACGATCAGCTTCGGGGTTAACACGTAATGGTTAAACACATACAGGATAATGAACAGGACGAACAGGTTGCCAATACCCCGGTCTACGACATAGCCCACACCGGCCAGCACCGTCATGATCATAAGCGGCCGCTTGATTTCCTGGAAGGTCTGTTTGTCTTCGTGATTGTCGTCGTCGTGCCGTTTCATGAACGTTACGGCAAACACCGGGTTGATCACGTAGGCAACGAAGAGCGAAGCGAACAGCGTTAGAATAAGCGTCAGGGGCAGGAATTTCATAAACTCACCCACAATACCCGGCCAGAACAACAGCGGGAAGAACGGCGCAATGGTCGTCAAGGTGCCGGACAAAACCGGTACGAATACCTCACCCGCAGCCGCTTTTACAGCCTGTTTGATATCCCAGTCTTTATTCTCGTTAAAAAGCCGGTGCGAGTTTTCGATAACCACAATGGCATCATCCACCACCAGACCTAACCCGAGCAGGAAGGCAAAGAGCACCATCGTGTTCAGCGTAAACGAAGCACCAACAGCGGGTCCTAAAATCGGCATCAGAACAAAAGCGACAAGCGCCGACAGCGGTACCGATAGACCCACGAAAATAGCATCCCGAACGCCCATGAAGAACATCAGGATCAATACCACGAAGATGAAACCCAGCACAACGGTGTTGATCAGGTCATTGACGTTTTCGCGGGTCCGCTCCGACTGGTCGGCGGTGATCTTCACTTCCAGCCCTTCGGGGAAACGGGTTTCCTTATAGTCTTCAATCGTTTTCTCAATGCGGTCGGCGGCCGAGATCAGGTTGGCACCGGCGCGTTTGATTACGTTCAGCGTAACAACCGATTTGTTATTCAGGCGGGCGAAGTTCTGTTGCTCCTCGAAGTTATCCCGAACCTCGGCAATATCGCCGAGCCGAACGGTAGCTCCCGTAGCGGTCCGGATCTGTAGATTCTGAAGCTGAGTAACGTCGGTAAATTCACCTTTCACCCGCACCGTCCGGCGAACCCCGTCGATGGGCAGCTCTCCACCCGATACGTTTACGTTTTCACCCTGAATCGCCTGTTGAATATCCGAGAAAGCCAGACCAGCCGACTGCATCCGGGGCAGGTCGACGTTGATCTGAATTTCGCGATCCAGCGCTCCAACGATGTCTACCCGACGAATTTCGGGCATTCCTTCAATCACGTCCTGTAAGTCCTCGGCGTATTCTTTTAGTTGTTTCAGCGAGAAATTACCGGCCATGTTGATGTTCATGATCGCCATTTCGGAGAAGTCGACATCCTGCGCCGTTGGACCAGCGTCCAGCTTTTGCGGCAAATCAGGCTTCGCTTTATCGATCGCGTCGCGAACCCGTTGCAGGGCTTCGGCCGAATTGACATCCGGATTGAATTCGATTAGAATTACCGACACGTCCTGCAAAGCATTGGATTTAATGCGCTTCACACCCGAGATTGACTTGAGCTGCTTCTCGATCTGCTTGTTGATGGTGTTTTCAATATCAGCCGGGGCCGTTCCTACATACACCGTATTAATATACACCTGCGGAACCTTGATGTCCGGAAATTGCTCTTTCGGCAGGTTGTTATAAACGAACAGCCCACCTATTGTAATCAGGAAGGTGAAGATGTAAATCGCCGTTCGGTTCTCCACGCACCAGTTGGTGAATCCGAGGGTTTTGTACTGTTCAAATTTCATAAAGAAGGAGTTTGTCGGTTTATGGTATTCGGTTTACAGTGATACGTTTTATTACAGCTACCACTGTAAACCGAATACCATAAACGTTATTAAAAATTGATCGCCTGTCCGTCAACCAAATCCTGATAGCCCGTGGTAACGATCTGGTCACCGGCCTGTAATCCCTGCGTGATGGCAATCTGACCGCCATAAGACGGGCCGGTTTTGATGGTCCGTGCTTTAGCTACTTTCTTACCGCCTTCGCTCACCGCTACGTACACTAGTTGCCCGTTTTCTGTGCTCTGGATGAGGTTTTGGTTGATCACAATGGCATTCGCTTTCGTTTCGTCGTTGATCTTGATGCGTGCCAGCATATTCGGTTTCAGCGCATTATCGGATGGGAGAGGGGCCTCAATGGTGAACGTCCGGGTTAGCGCGTCTACCGTTGTTGCCACAAACGAGATGCGCGAGTTCATGGTTTTTTGTAAGTCCGGAAATTCAATCAATACGACATCACCCTTGTGAACACTACCCGAATAGGTATCCGACACTTTGGCCACCACTTTCAGCTGGGCTAAATTCACGACCCGAACCAGTCCCATTCCCGGCGCGGCCGACTGGCCAATTTTGATCATCACCTGATCCACCACCCCCGAAATAGGGGATGCAACCGTTGACTGGCCCAGTTGCGCGTTGAGCGTAGCCAGTCGGCGTTCGAGCGATTCTTTGTTGTTCTTTGCCTGTAGGTACTGTATTTCCGTACCGATCTGCTGATTCCACAAAGCCGCCTGTTTTTCATAAACCGTATTTACCAGTGATAGCTGGGTTTTTACCTCGGCCATCGACTCCCGCAGCAGTTGATCATCAATTTTCGCGATCGCCTGCCCGGCCCGTACCTGATCTCCCTCTTTCACATAAACCGCAGTAACGACACCACCAGATTTAGGCGATACCTGTACGTTGTTCTTTGCATCAATTGTACCCTGTAGTTCCACAAAGTGCTTAAACGTCGTGGCTGCCACTGGCGACACGGTTACTTCTTTTACCCGTTCGTCTTCTTTCTTTTTCGGTTCCAGTTTGGCCAGTTCAGTCTCCAGCGTCTTGATTTTGGTGGTCAACTCCGTCTGCTGCGACTTCAGCTCAGTAAGTTCCGCCCGTTTACCTTGGACATCTGTTTTCTTTTCTCCCGAGCAAGCCGCTAATAAGCTCACCAAGGCAATTGCGTAATATGGTTTCATTTGTAATCGTTTGCAGTGTTAAAAATCGTTCAGGTTACTTCTACACACCGGTTAACAGTGTATGTAGAGCAGTTTAGTTACCGATGTATAGCTTTCCATTCGCCTTATCAGCATCCACTTTGGTTTGCAGGAAGTTGTACAGCGAACCGAAGTAATTCGTTTGCGCCTGCCGAAACGAGTTTTCGGCGTCCAGCACTTCGATGTTCGAGCCAACGCCTTCCTGGTACTTGATCTTGGTTACGCGCGCTACTTCCTGAGCCAGTTCGACATTCCGCTTTTGAGTCCGCAGGGTTTGCAGGCTGTTACCCAACGTGATCGTCGACTGGCGAATTTGCAGATCAATCGAGTTCTTCAGCAATTGGCCGCTATTCTGCGCTTTCTGCAGCGTGAATCGCTTTTGCTGCGCCTGGTATTTCTTCTGAAAACCATCGAAAACGGGTACCGACAGGTTAATACCAACTAGCGCCGAATTGAACCAGGGCGAACCAATTACTTCACTAAATCTATTTCGACCCGTATTGTAGCCGTAATTGGCAAAAGCGCTTAGTCTTGGATAATACAGCTTGGCAACACTCTGAACATCCAGATCGGCCAGTTGAATCTGCGATTGTAATGTTGAAAATTCGATGCGCTGGTTGTAATCGAACTCCGCCGATGACTGAACGGTGCTGCGCTCCATGGCATCGAGATCGATATCCTGAATTTGCTCAGTCAGCGTTATGTTATCATTGATACCCAGCCCCATCTGAAACTTGAGCAGGTAATAACTCAACTCAACGAGATTTTTTACGTTCTGACGTTCAGCTTTCAGGTTATTCACCTGCACTTCAAGGCGGCTCACATCTATTTTTTCGGCAAATCCCTGCTTGTTGAGGGCTTGTGTGTTCTTGAATAAGGTATCAACCCGGGCAATATTCAGATCGAGCAACTTAATCTGTTGTTCGTTCACCAGTACACCGTAGTACGCTTTGGCAACCTGCTCGGCCACGCCGATTTTTGAAGCCATTATGTTTTTCTGCGCCAACTGGCGATACGTCTCAGCCGCTTTCAATCCCAGCCGATACGAAGCGTCGAACAATAGTTGGTTAAGCGTACCCGTCGCATTTCCTGAATAAGCTACGCCAAATTGAACCGCAACCGGAGGATCGCTATCAGACGCATTTTGGTTAAAAAACTTGGCGGGAAGGAAAGCCCGCTGAATAATCAGGTTATCTGATATTGATCCAGCAACACTTACCTGTGGTAAGGCCACCCCCCTGATCTCCTGAATCCGGGCTTCGGAGCTTAGCGCATCCAGCCCCGAATTCTTCACGTTGATGTTATTCTCAATCGCAAACTTGATTGCTTCGTTGAGCGAAAACTCCTGGCGGTTTTGGGCAAGTAATGACCCTGTACTACTCAGTAAGGCGAGCAGCCAGATCACTACCATCTTTCTTGTAAACTTTAACCTCATGGTTGTATTGATTAACGTACTGGTTGTAAATGGTAAAGCCTTTTTCGGTAAGCATACCGCGCACGAAGTGATGAATCAGTTCGTACTGTATGTCATGCATGGAGTATTGGTCGGTGGGAAAAATCTCGTTGTCGAAAGCCAGCTCAATTTGTTCGACGCGCAAACGAGCTAAAATAGCCGGGCTTATGTCGTCTCGGTATAGGCCTTGAGAAATACCTTTTTGTATATTTTCAAGAATAGATCGCATTATCGCATCCTCTTTATACTTACTAAACAGTGTAAAGGCCTGTGGATAGTATCGTTTTACGTCAATAAGTAAATTTGGGCTGACATGGTCGGCGTTTCGCTGCATCATGTTTAGAACGCTCAGAAGCTCCTCAACCGGATTCGCCATCTCAACCACCATACAGTTCATTTCTGAAAGGTTTCGGCCAATTTTGCTCTCAATTACCTGATACAGAATCTGCTCTTTATCAGAAAAATGCTGATAAATCGTTTTCTTGGATATACCAAGATTACGCGCAATATCCTCCATCGTTACAGACCGAACGCCATACTTCCAAAACAACCGCTCGGCCTCTTCCAGAATCCTTTCTTTCATCAATGAATAGAACTTTTACAGGATGAACTCCGGAAACTCAAATATAGTTCGCAGTTTCCAAAGTAAGTTTAGAGAATATGATGAACGGCCGAAATGGTAGAGTGAAACAACCAAAAAGCCCGACGAACCTCTTGGTAGCCGGGCTTTTTGGTACAATTCAACTACAACTTTCTAGTAACCTAACGGTGTTAACTAATTGACAAAGATTTAACTACCGATTTCAAGAAACTGTATATCCGCTTTGACATTGGCGAGAAGCTGGCGGGTACGCTCCGGCCGGGCATCCGTTATAAACAGTTGCCCAAACACACCCTCGTCCATTTGCTGAATGAGCTTCCCGATGCGTCGGTCGTCCAGTTTATCAAAAATATCATCCAGCAGCAGAATAGGTTTTACCCCTTTTTCGGCCTGCAATTGAGCAAACTGGGCTAGTTTCAGAGCAATGACGAACGTTTTCTGTTGGCCCTGCGATCCAAACTTTTTTAGCGGAACGGGCGGTTGACCACCTCCCGACCCAATAATGAATGAGTAATCGTCCTTGTGAATACCCATCGTCGTTCGTTGAAGCACAGTATCACGCCGACGGAAGTGCCTGAACTCGTCGGCAAAGCCGGGGTTACTCACCTCCGACTCGTACAGGATCGTTACTTCTTCCCGGTCATCACTCAGGTAAGCGTAATGCGAGCGGAAGCCTGGCAGAAACTCGTCAATGAACTGACGCCTGCGGTCGTGAATCTTCTGACCTAACTCCAGCAGCGGTTCGTCGTACGTATCCAGCAAGTCGTTGTCCACCTGGTTTCGTTCGGCGAAAAGCTTAAGCAGACTATTTCGTTGCTTCAGTATCTGCTGATACATAAGGTAATTGCGGAGGTACTCCGGGTCGAGTTGCGAGAGAACCCCATCGAAAAAATGCCGCCGATCTTCGCTGTGTTCCCGGACGAGGTCCGTATCATTGGGGGCAACCAGCACCACCGGAAACCGGCCAATGTGTTCGCTAACCCGCTCATACGGTTTCTTGTCAGCCATCAGCACTTTCCGCTGACCTCTTTGTAAACTGATGGTTATCTGAACGGTGCGGTCGTCGTGTTCCTCAAAAATGCCGTCGATGATAAAGTAATCGGTATCGTGCAAAATGCTCAATGCGTCCTGGCTCTGGAAGGCGCTTTTGCTCAGCGACAGGAAGTAGACCGCATCCAGCAAGTTGGTTTTTCCGCTTCCATTAGGCCCTACCAGTACATTTACCTGCCTGCTAAAGGTGTACCGAACATCTTCATAGTTCTTAAAATTGGTCAGGCTTAGCTTTTCAAGATGCATGAGAGTAGCAGATAACGCGATAATGCGTAATTTCGCAGGAATTAGTTGTGCATTTGGTCACTATAACTGTGTGCGCAACCAGTTTGGCAACAAAGATACGGTCGGTTTGTTAGGTTAACAGACCCTTAGCCGGTTAGCCAGGTACGGCAGAGCGCCTGCGATAGCTCATTTTATCGAACACATTCCTCATGGCAAGCGTCAAAGAGAAATCCAAACAGAATGGTAAAGCTCCGGCAGCTCCGGCAGCCGTAGCCGAGAAAATACAGCACCCCAAAGAGCGGTACATGTATTGGTATGAATCCATGCAGTTGCAGCGGAAATTTGAAGAGAAAGCCGGTCAATTGTACGGTCAACAAAAAATCCGTGGGTTTTGCCATCTTTACATTGGTCAGGAAGCCTGCTCTTCGGGCTCTTATACGGCCCTGACAAAAGATGACAAGTGGATTACCGCTTACCGCGATCATGGTATCCCAATTGCCCTGGGCTCCGACCCAAAAGCAATTATGGCCGAGCTGTTCGCCAAACAAACCGGCTCCTCGAAAGGGAAAGGCGGTTCGATGCACATCTTCGATAAATCGGTCAATTTTATTGGTGGTCACGGTATTGTAGGTGCTCAAATCCCAATGGGTGCGGGCATTGCTTTCACCGAAAAATATAATAAGACCGGTAACCTCTGCATCACCTTTATGGGCGATGGTGCCGTTCGTCAGGGTGCCCTGCACGAGGCTTTCAACATGGCCATGCTGTGGAAATTACCTGTTATTTTCGTCGTTGAGAACAACGGCTACGCTATGGGAACCTCCGTTGAGCGTACCTCAAACGTAACCGATCTGTATACCCTGGCCGAGGCTTATGACATGCCTTCTGAACCGGTCGATGCGATGAACGTTGAAGCCGTTCACGAAGCGGTAAGCCGTGCCGCCGAACGTGCCCGTGCCGGTGAGGGACCAACGTTCCTTGAGTTTCGGACATACCGGTATCGTGGTCACTCGATGTCGGATCCGCAGAAATACCGTAAGAAAGAAGAAGTCGAGGAGTACAAACTCCGCGACCCAATTGAGCAAGTGAAAGCCACGATCCTTGAGAAAGGTCTGGCTACTCAGGAAGACCTGAATGCGATCGACCAGAAAATAAAAGGTATTGTTGACGAGTCGGTCAAGTTTGCTGAAGAGTCTCCTTATCCGGCTCCTGAAGAAGCATTCAAAGACGTTTACATGCAGGAAGATTATCCATTTTTGATGGAATAGATCCTTGCTGGAATCAAGTACATTGAGAGCGTCCGGGTTATTTATCTGGGCGCTCTTTTTTGTTAATAGTGTCTATTTTACAGCCTTTTACAAATTGCTTTTGTAGGTTTGAACATTTTGCCAAAATTAAATGTATATACATCAAATGTAGAAACATTTAAAACCTTTTAGCCAGTTAGAAACTTTAAATATTTATGGAAACGCTCATAAACGGCTTGCACCACGTTACTACCTTAGCAGGTGATACCCAACGGAATGTTGACTACTATACAGACATTTTGGGATTACGGCTGGTTAAAAAAACCGTCAATTTCGATGCCCCGGATGTTTACCATTTATATTATGGAAACGAAACGGGTTCGCCTGGTACTATATTAACCTTTTTCCCATACGGCAATTTACCCCGTGGACGAAAAGGTGTTGGGCAATTAACGTACACGGCGTTTTCGGCACCAATTGCATCTCTTAGCTTTTGGATGGACCGACTGCACGAACGGAATATTCCGTATGCTGGTCCGTACAAACGGTTTTCGGAATCGTATGTACGTTTTGAGGATTTTGACGGCATGGGTATTGAACTCGTCTTTACGGATGAGGACCAGCGCCCCGGCTGGGCCAACGGCCGGATACCCGCTGAGTACGCTGTACGAGGTTTTCATACAGTGACTCTGAACGAAATCAATCCTGACCGGACCGTTAAATTGTTAACGGAAACCATGCAGCATACACTTGTAGGGGAGGAAGAAGGCCGTTTCCGGTTCAAAGCGGGTGTTGGCGGTTCCGGTAACTTTGTCGACGTATTACATTCTCCTAAAGACGTACATGCGTTGCAGGGGGCTGGTTCGGTTCACCACGTCGCTTTCTCGACGGATTCCGACGAAACGCAGTTAATTATTCAACAGCAGTTATCCGAATCCGGTTATCATGTTACCCCCGTTCAGGATCGAAATTACTTTAACAGTATCTACTTCCGTGAGCCGGGCGGAATCCTGTTTGAAATAGCAACCAATCCTCCTGGATTTACCGTTGATGAGCCCCTCGCGGAATTGGGTACAGCTTTAAAACTGCCCCCACAATATGAACCCCGACGGGCCAAAATTGAAGCCGGGTTGCCTGTAATCAGTCTGATATAACTTTTTAAACAGAGTGGCATGTAGAACACTAGGTTTTAGCATTTATCAATTCGTTGTGTTCTCCGTGCCACTATGTTCATCCACTTATGATACACAATCCGAACAACATCCATACGGCGGGAAAACCGTTGGAAGAAGCTACCAAAGTCATGGTTATGGTTCATGGCCGCGGGGGTTCAGCACGGGATATTTTGTCCTTATCCAATCATATTCAGGATAAAGATTTTGCCTTTATCGCTCCAGAAGCTCAGGGAAATACTTGGTATCCGCATTCATTTCTGCGGCCGATGAATGAAAATGAACCGTATTTATCCTCGGCTCTCGAAGTACTGGCAAGCTTACGCGGTCGGCTTCAGGCTGACTTTAATTTCAAATTACCGCAAATTTACTGGCTCGGTTTTTCGCAGGGGGCCTGTCTAATGCTCGAATTTGTCGCCCGCAATGCTACGGAATATGGGGGGGTGTTTGGCCTTAGTGGCGGATTAATCGGCCCGGACGGTACTCCCCGTACCTACGAAGGGTCACTTACTAAAACACCGATCTTTTTGGGCTGCAGTGATACCGATTCTCATATACCAAAAAATCGCGTTCTGGAATCTGAGACTATATTTCAGGGTTTAGGGGCCGACGTCACGACTAAATTGTACCCAAATTTTCCGCATAGTATTAACGAAGATGAGCTAAACATTGTTAATTTGCTGATAGCCGGAGACCGACCACGTCCGGCTCTTATTTAACGATAACGCCTATGAGCCAATATATGGTTGAATTTGATCTTCCGACCGTGCTGGATGAAGGATTTGAGAACCGCATTCCTGCCCAACGGCTCAAAGTGGAGGAGTTGATGGAAAAGGGGTTTTTACTGTCATATTCACTTTCTATTGATCGACATAAACTTTGGTGCATTTGTAAAGCAGATTCGGAACTGGAAGTAATTGAATTTATTTCAGAGTTTCCATTGATCAAGTACATGACACCCATGATCACAGAGCTTATGTTTCATAATATGGTAGCCGCTCGAATTCCGCTCTTCTCTTTAAATTAATCATCTCACAAAACCCTCTGATTTTAGAGGGTTTTTTTATTTACTAAAATTGTACTTTTGTAAGTAATTTGTATTCTCATTCACTTAAGTAACCAGGGTATAAGTGGTTACTTAGCATTACAACTGCTTGATTTTCAGTTTCACGTGAAACTATTACTCTTTATATTCTCAAGCACTTCTTTATAAAAATCTCATGACACCCAACATCCTCATTTGTCAGACTGAACGCGAATTAGAAGCCCATTTTGCGAACGATTTTATTGCCAACATTGACGGAAAACATGCCCTAACTTTACGACAGTTTTACGAAGAAATGGCTGATTTACTGGAGATTCCAAACTTCGGTTTTACACTGGAAGCTCTTAACGATTCGTTAAATGATCTTCAATGGCTGGAAGATGAACGGTTAATTTTATACTTTACAAACACAAACGAATTCATCAATAAAGAGCGCGACCCAGCCAAAATTGGCAGCGTGCTCAGCATTCTGGACGCCACCGCCGAAGATTGGAAATGGGTAGACGAGGATGAAGCACTCGATAGAAAAGAGATTATTATCGTTTTCGAAGAGAGCCCGCGCATTCGTAAGCTGCTCGACGGGGAAAGTATAGCCTATGCCCAATTATCGGAGCTTAAATAATCCTTTGACGCAACAAATTTTCAAAACCCGCTGTTACACGATTATGCCGCCGGAAAGACCTTCCAGCGGCTTTTCGTGTGTGTCATACAACCTGACTTCCGTTTGAAACCTGACGAATTACTCGGCCTCTATGCCGACGATAGTTTTATTAAACTACTGGCAGAACCGTTCAGTCGTAAACCATCCAGCGAGCCACAGCGATTGCAAATTAAAGGCTTGGCCGGAAGTCTGGACGCTGTGCTGGCATCAACAATCTTTAAGACGGTTGGCGGAAACCACTTATACATTTTGACTGATCGGGATGAAGCGGCCTACTTCTTTAATGATTTGCAAAATTTGTTGGGAAGGGAAGTGCTGCTATTCCCAATGTCCTATAAAAAGCCGTACCAATACGAGGAGATTGAGAACGCCAATGTGTTGATGCGAGCCGAAGTACTTAATAAGCTGAACCCGGCACCGAAAGATGGCTTATTAATGGTTACCTATCCCGAAGCTCTTTCGGAAAAGGTAATCAATAAACGTTCTCTACAAGCCAATACTCTAACGATTCGGGTAGGTGAGAAGCTGGATACGCATTTCGTTTCCGAATTACTTCAGACTTACGAGTTCGAAAAGACTGATTTTGTCTACGAAGCCGGACAATTCTCGGTAAGGGGAGGTATCATTGATGTCTTTTCCTTCGCCAGCGAGTTTCCGTTTCGGATAGATCTGTTTGACGATGAGGTAGAAAGCATTCGAAAATTCAATCCAGAGTCGCAGTTATCAACAGATCCGGTAGAGTTTATCAACATCATCCCGAACATTCAGACAAAACTGGTTCAGGAAAGCCGTGAGCCCTTCTTCGATTTTCTCCCGGAGGCCACAACTGTCTGGGCAAAAGATGTCGAATTTACGCTGGAGATCATTGAAAAATGTTTCGAAAAAGCAGAGCAGAGTTTTGCTACCGTCCTGGCTAACAGCGGTGGCATTAAGGTTGTTTCTGATCCAAACTCACTATTTGAAACTCGGCGCACTTTTCTGAATGAGTTAAAACGGTTACGAACAGTCGAGTTTGGACGCAAATTCTATTTTAAAACCGAAGGCCGTCAACAGTACAGTTCAAAGCCACAGCCATCTTTTAATAAAGATTTCAAGCGCTTGATCGATACACTGGGCGATAACCAGTCTAAGGGATTTACCAACATTATTGCGGGGGAATCATACAAACAGCTTGATCGCTTAAGGACAATTTTCGAGGAGCTTGACCCCTTTGTCAAGTTTCAACCTATGAATATCGGGCTACGAGAAGGCTTCATGGACGAAGCGTTGAAAATCGCTTGTTTCACCGATCACCAGATATTCGACCGGTATTACAAATACCGCGTTCAGGACAAATTCTCGAAGTCAAAAGCATTAACCCTTCGTGAGTTAAAAACCCTTCAACCGGGCGATTATGTCACGCATGTTGATTATGGAATCGGTCGGTTCGCCGGTCTTGAAAAAGTTGATCATTCCGGAAATGAGCAGGAAGCAATCCGACTCATATACCGTGATAATGACATCTTGCTGGTCAGTATTCACAGTCTTCACAAGATAGCCAAATACAGTGGTAGGGAAGGGGGCCCACCAACGATGAGTAAGCTTGGCTCGCAGGAATGGGAGCAGAAAAAATCCCGTATCCGGAAGCAGGTAAAAGACATAGCGCGTGAGCTGATTGCCCTGTACGCCAAACGTCGAACAGCGCCTGGCTTTGCCTACAGCCGCGATAGTTTCCTGCAAGCCGAACTCGAATCGTCATTTCTCTACGAGGATACCCCCGATCAGGCTAAAGCGACCAACGACGTTAAAGATGATATGGAACGTCCGCACCCAATGGACCGTCTGGTCTGTGGCGATGTAGGCTTTGGCAAGACAGAAATTGCCATACGGGCAGCCTTTAAGGCCGTAACGGATAATAAACAAGTGGCAGTATTGGTACCAACGACCATTCTGGCTATGCAGCACTTCAAAACATTTTCGGAGCGTATGGCCGACTTTCCGGTCAAGATTGAGTACATTAATCGGTTTCGATCGGCAGGACAGATCAAGGAAATCTTAAAAGGGGTTACATCTGGCGAAATTGGGATTCTGATTGGTACCCATCGCATTGTGAACAAAGACATCAAATTCAAGGATTTAGGCCTGCTGGTCATTGATGAAGAACAGAAATTTGGCGTAAAAACCAAAGATCGGTTGAAAGAAATGCGTGTTGAAGTTGATGTTCTTACCCTTACAGCCACGCCTATTCCACGCACGCTACACTTCTCCTTAATGGGCGCACGGGACTTATCCGTTATTGCCACACCACCACCAAACCGACAACCCGTAACGACAGAAGTTCACGCGTTTAACGAAGCGACAATCAGGGATGCAGTCAGTTATGAAATTCGTCGTGGCGGGCAGGTATTTTTTGTTCATAATCGGGTCAATGACATCGAGTCGATTGGAAACTTGATCATGCGTCTTGTTCCTGAAGCCCGTGTTGGCGTTGCGCATGGACAGATGGAGGGAGATCGACTGGAGCGAATGATGACCCGCTTCATTGAAGGTGATTATGACGTACTGATTTCAACGAATATCATTGAATCAGGCTTGGATATACCAAACGCGAATACGATTCTGATCAACAATGCACATTATTTTGGTTTATCAGACCTTCACCAGATGCGCGGCAGAGTAGGACGGTCAAATCGTAAAGCGTTTTGTTATCTGCTTACACCACCGCCCTCTGTACTTACCGCCGATGCCCGCAAACGACTGCAAACACTCGAAGATTTCTCTGATTTGGGTGAAGGGTTTAAAATAGCCATGCGCGATCTGGACATTCGGGGAGCTGGAAATTTACTAGGAGCCGAACAGAGTGGATTTGTAAATGATCTTGGCTTTGAAATGTACCATAAAGTACTTGACGAAGCTGTTCAGGAATTGCGGGAAAATGAGTTTAAAGACCTCTTCGAAACAAAGCCGGGCGATCTAAAACTATCTCTTCCAGACACAGTCATCGAAACTGATTTACAAGTTGTTATTCCAGAAAAGTATGTATCGAATATTTCGGAACGATTAGCGTTATATACTCGCCTTGACAGTCTTAAGAACAACGATGAGGTTCAGGCCTTTCGGCAGGAAGTTATCGACCGGTTCGGGCCAATGCCAGAAGAAGTCGAAAACCTCATTAAAATGGTAAATGTTCGCTGGAAAGCAGAGCAATTGTACCTTGAAAAACTGACGCTTAAGAATAATATCATGAAAGGATACTTCGTTTCTAACGGGAACGATGAGTTCTTTAAGTCTGACCAGTTTGGCAAGGTAATTGAGTACATCAAGCGAAACCCAACTAAAAGTTCGTTAAAGGAGTCAAAGGGAAGGCCAATTATAACGCATTCCGACGTTTATTCAGTCGAGCAATTAGACGAAATAATGGGCGCATTGACAAATTAATTACGATTTTTGCACCTACGTTTTACACAAATAAGAGCAATGATTCAAAAGTATCACCTGCAACGAGCGGCTTTTGTGCTCCTGGCAACGGCGGCCCTGGCATCCTGTAAGTCCAAGCACCCGACCAGTGTGCAGCCCGGTAAAAAGAGTACGGCGACGGGAATTGCTTATAACCAGAAAGAAGGTTTCCAGGTAAAGAAATTTGCGGGACAGAAAGCAGGTCCAAACCTTGTTTTTATCGAGGGAGGCCGTTTCACGATGGGCGCGCTTGAAGAGGATGTGATGAATAGCCGGGATAACCGGGAGCGCACTGTTTCGATTCAGTCGTTCTACATGGACGAAACTGAGATGGCGAACGTTCACTATCTTGAATATTTGAACGCTATTTCTCGTGATTCATCCGAAGAGGTTGTTAAAGCGGCTCTGCCAGACACAACCGTTTGGGCGAATCCACTCTCGTTCAATGATTCTTACGTAACCCAATACCTTCGTTACCCTGCCTTCCGATATTATCCGGTTGTGGGTGTATCCTGGGTACAGGCTAGCGATTATGCCGTTTGGCGGTCCAATGCCGTTAACAACGAATTAGCTAAAGGTGGTGCGCCAAAAGCAAAAAGTGGTGGCTTCTCTTTAAAACGTAAATCTAAAGCCCCTGCTGAACCGGCTTTAGCTGAAGCAACAGCGTCAACAGCTCCCGCCAAACCAAGTCTGGAAAGTGGGCTAGTTCTTCCTGATTACCGTCTACCAACGGAGGCCGAATGGGAATACGCTGCTAAAGCGCTCATAGGCACGCAGTACATGGACGAGAACCAAATCAATCAGCGAATATACCCGTGGGATGGTTCTTCGGTTCGTAATCCTAAGAAAGGTCGCAAACAAGGCCAAATGCTGGCAAACTTCAAGCGTGGCCGGGGTGACTACGCCGGTATTGCCGGTCGTTCGAACGATGGTGCTATTATCACAGCTGAAATTTATGCGTATCCAGCCAACGATTTCGGTCTTTACAATATGGCCGGTAACGTGAACGAGTGGGTGTATGACGTTTATCGTCCATTGTCTTATCAGGACGTTAATGACCTAAACCCAATTCGTCGGAATGGTTATTTGGATGACTCCAAAAATTATGACACAAAGAATAAGCAGTCACTGATTGATGACAAGCTTCGTGTGTACAAAGGAGGTTCTTGGAATGATGTTGCTTACTGGTTATCGCCAGGTACACGCCGGTTCCTGGATCAGGATTCGGCTACGGCAATGATCGGTTTCCGATGCGCCATGATTGGTGTAGGAAGGAACAAATAAGCTGTTCAACCCTTATTTAAAGCGGGCAACCTAAAAAGGTTGTCCGCTTTTGTATTATACTGGTATACAGCGACTTGACTTATCGGTTGACTGCGGCTAACGTTAAAATACCAACTGAATTACAACCAAATTTCAGTAATTCAGCGGTACAGGCTTCAAGAGTAGCTCCTGTGGTTAAGACATCATCAACAAGAACAATGTTTTTACCTTTCACCTTACTAGAATTCTGAACTGAAAAAACGGTTTTAACATTTTCCCAACGCTCCATTCTATTTTTTCGAGTCTGTGAATTCTTAATCTTTAGACAGATTAAAACATCTTCCGCTACAGGTATGTTAAGGGCTTCAGAGAGTCCTCTTGCAATCCAATCTGCCTGATTGTAACCACGTTGCCGAAGACGGCTCTTGTGCAAAGGAACGCCAATAAACATGTCTATTTCCGTTAGTAGAGTACTCTCAGTAGCTAATTGATACCCATACCAGTTTCCTAGTTCTTTAGCAGCTTCTTTTTGTCCCTTGTACTTGATAGTATGAATTAGTTTCTGGACAATTCCACCTTTTTTAAAATAGACAAACGACGCTAAAAACCGTACAGGCACTTTTCCGGCAAACTTATTGAGGAGATTTTCATCATACGGCTCCTTGTGTTGATTTGTTTCGGGAAGGTTGATCCGGCATTTTGTACATAATACCCTTTCATTGAAACCCAAAGATTTAGCGCAACCAACACATAGGGTGGGATAGAGTAGATCGACAAAATCGCCTATAAGCAGATAAATTCTTTGAACGATGGTGCGCATTCGTTTGATAAGATAAAACGTTGTAATTTAGGAAGAAGAATAAATTTTATGCTTTCAGAAACTGAAAATAGTCTCGATAAACGGTGGGAAGAATTATTGAATCAGTTACAGGCTCTCGTTGGAAAACGTCCCGCCGATCTTAACGCTGTTCTGTTCTTAATTGGTGTGCAGGAATTGGGCACAGGTCCAAAACGTTTTTCGAAAGAAGCCAAACAAGACTTAATGCATATTGCCGTTTGCCGGGTGCTTAGCACAGAAGGCTATTATGTGTTCGAAGGCCACGATAAAGACGGATGGCCCCAATGGACACTGGCAAAGCCAATTCCTCATGGGGATTTGTTAGCTCAGGAGATTTTTTTAAAACAACACGTTATTCAGTACTTCGATACTCTATTAGTTTAACTGCTCAATCTGAATTTTATGCAAGCTTCATCTGCTTATACCACGCTGCTTCAGCGAATTGATGAGTATAAAAAACGTTATTTTCAGAATCAGTTAGTGAAGGGTAGCTTATTTTTCGTAGCCCTGCTGTGTACTGGTTACTTGTTTATTAACACGGCTGAGTTTATTGGCCGCTTCAACTCAGTAGGGCGGGGCGCTTTGTTTTTTGGTTTTTTACTCAGCGTTTTGGTGGGACTTTACCTCTTGGTTCTTCGTCCCTTATTTAATTTATACGGGCTGAATAAGCCACTTTCAAATGATGAAGCAGCTCGTCAAATCGGTATGTTTTTTCCAGAAGTAGGGGATAAGCTGCTGAACACGCTTCAATTACAGCGCATCTCAAACGATCAAAGTGATTTATTGCAGGCTAGCTTAAACCAGCGGTCGCAGCAACTATTAATTAACCGTTTTGCAAATGCTATTCAGATTAGTCGGAACCGGCAATTTTTAAAATATGCTATTCCTCCGTTGGCAATTATCTTGTTGATTCTGATTCTAAACCCAGCCTTTTTTGCCAAGTCATCGACGCGGCTGGTCAATTACAATAAAGAGTTTGTAGAAGAAGCTCCGTTTCAATTCGTTGTTCAGAACAAAGAGCTTAAAGCATTTAGAAACGAAGATTTCCCACTTTCGGTCAAACTGGTGGGCGATGTATTACCCCAGTCCGTTTACGTTGTTGCAAACGGAACCCGCTTTAAACTCGAACAATCGGGAAATCAGTTTACCTACAATTTTGATAATCTTCAGCGAGATCTCGACTTTCGTCTGGAGGCCTCTGACTACAACTCGCCGGAGTATAAAGTGGCCTTAATTGACCGGCCAGCCGTCCTTTCGTTCAATGTTAAGCTTGATTATCCCGCTTATTTAAATAAGCCATCTGAGCAGCTTTCAAACGTTGGTAACCTGCTTGTTCCACAAGGAACTGTTGTCAATTGGGAGTTTGCAGCTGATCATACTGATTCCTTATTATTCAGGTTTAACACAGAAGCTAAGCCCACTGCTGCTCGACTGGTTGATGACAATACCTTCATTTTGAATCGACGTTTGATGCAAAATGCTGCTTATACGGTGTCGTTAAAAAATGGGCAGGTTGCGTCTCCGTCTACAATACAGTATAATGTCCAGGTAATTCCAGATCGTTATCCGCAGATTTCAGTCGATCGAATTCAGGACACTGTAACTTATAATTACATAGCACTTTCCGGGCTAATATCCGATGATTACGGCTTCTCGAAACTAAAGCTGAATTACAAGATTAACCGCAATGGAAAATCATCACAAACGTATGTAAAAGACATCCCGGTCAATAGGTCAACCACCTCGCAAAATTTTGTCTATAACTGGTCGCTCGATAGTCTAAAGCTTGGACAGGAAGACCGTTTGGAATACTTTGTACAGGTTTGGGACAATGATGGTGTTAATGGAGCGAAGTCCAGCCGATCAAATCAGCTCAACTTTATTATTCCGTCTAATGCCGAAATCCAGAAGCAGGTTGATAAATCAGCCGAGAAAACGGAGCAGCAGATTGACAACGCACTAAGCAAAACGCAAGAGATAAAGAAAGAGCTTCAAACGATGGAAGACCGGATGCGGACGAAGAAATCATCCGATTTCCAGGACAAGAAGCAACTTCAGGAGATACTGCAGAAGCGAGAAGAGCTGATGAAAGAGGTTCAGAAGCTACAGGAGCAGATGCAGAAAACGAATGATACACAACAACGTTTTGCTGAAAAAAATCAGGCACTACAGGATAAAATGGAGCAGCTTCAAAAGCTGTTTAAAGACTTGCTAGATCCCGAATCGAAACAGTTGTATGAGCAACTCAAACAACTTCTCGAACGTAAACAGGATGAGAAAGCTTCGGACATGCTGGATCGATTGACTCGAAAAGAGAAGAATCTGGAACGCGATTTAGACCGGGCGCTCAAGCTTTTCAAGCAGATGCAACTTGAGCAAAAAGTAAATAACGTTGCTGAAAATTTGGAAAAACAGGCGGAGCAACTGGAAAAGCAAGCACAAGAAAGTGAGAAGAAGAATGAGACCACCCAAGAGCAGCAGAAACAACAGGAGAAGTCTCAAGAAGACTTTAAAAATACAAAAGAGCAAATAAAGGAGCTTGAGAAAGAAGCTGAAAAGGATGATCTCAATAAGCCTGAATCTACCGAAAAGGAACAGCAGGAAATTGAGAAAGAAATGGAAGATGCGGCCAAAGATATGAAGAGCAACCAGGGAAAACAGGCCTCTTCAAAACAGAAAAAGTCAGCAAAGGCTATGAAACAGATGAGTAAAGCCATGAAAGAATCTATGCAATCGTCAGAAATGGAAGAGATGCAGGAAAACATGGATGATCTCAGAAATATCCTCGATAACCTTATCACTCTGTCTTTTGGCCAGGAACGGGTCATGAAAGATTTCCGTGGTATGAGCCTTCAGGACCCACGCGTTACGAAGTTATCACAAGAACAATTGAAGCTTCAGGATGATGCTAAAATCATTGAAGATAGCCTGAATGCACTTGCTAGTCGGGTAGTACAGATTCAGTCGTTCGTGACTCGGGAACTTACCAATATGAAGTTCTACATGGATGAAAGTGTTCAACAGCTAAAAGATCGTCGGTTAAGCATGGCTTCGTCTAAACAGCAGTTCGCCATGACTTCGATCAATAACCTAGCGCTCATGCTTAGCGATGTACTGAAAAACATGCAGCAACAAATGAACGCCATGTCAATGCCCGGTAAAGGAAAAGGTGGTAAAAAAGGTGATAACCCCAGTGGCATGGGCGAAATGCAGAAGCAGTTAAATGCCAAGATGCAGCAGATGCAGAAAGGAGGAAAGACGGGTAGGGGACTTTCAGAAGAACTTTCGCAAATGGCCGCCGAGCAGGCAATGATTCGCAGCATGCTCAAAAAGCTTGAGGAAAATGCAAAAGGGACGGAAGCGGGTAAACAACAGGAAAAACAGGTGAAAGAACTGATGGAAAAGATGGATGAAGCCGAAACTGACTTAGTTAATAAAAGGGTGAATCCGAATACAATCAATCGGCAGAATGAGATATTAACTCGTTTACTCGAATCAGAAAAAGCGTTGAAGCAACAGGAAGAAGATCCAAAGCGGCAGGCAGAAGCCGCAAAGACAACGAAGAAAAGTACCCCATCTTTCTTTGATTCAACAAACTTTCAACAAAAAACAAAGCAAGTTGAAGTTCTTCGCTCTGTTACACCGAATTATAATCTTTTCTACAAAAAAGAAGCAAATCAGTATTTACAGAAGGTAAGTAAGTAAAATCTCACTTTTTTTTTAAGACCGCCGACTTTGCACTAAGGTCGGCGGTTTTTTGTTGCGCTTGTATCAATCAACTATCACGTTTTACCTTTTCAACAACTTTTAACAATTTTGTGAAAAGTTTCCACGTGAAACATTTTTCAAAAAACACAGAAATGTATTCTTCATACGATGTCATTGTAGTAGGGGCGGGTCATGCTGGTTGCGAAGCGGCAAATGCTGCAGCAACCATGGGTTCCAAGGTTTTACTGATTACAATGAATATGCAAACCATTGCGCAGATGTCTTGTAACCCTGCCATGGGAGGAGTTGCAAAGGGTCAAATTGTACGGGAAGTGGACGCACTTGGCGGGCTTTCGGGAATAATAAGCGATAAAAGCATGATTCAATTTAGAATGCTAAATCGCTCAAAAGGCCCAGCTATGTGGAGTCCACGTTGCCAAAGCGACCGGAATGTATTTGCCTGGGAGTGGCGGAAAGCATTGGAAGAAAACCTGAATGTAGATTTCTGGCAGGACACAGTTAATGAAGTTATTGTTAAAGATGGCCGTGTAAAGGGAGTTAAAACAAGTCTGGGCGTTGAATTCAATGCCAAAGCAGTTGTATTGACGAACGGTACATTTCTAAATGGCCAGATGTTTATTGGCGAGAAAGTATTTGGTGGAGGCAGAACGGCAGAACGTTCGGCAACTGGATTAACTGAGCAGTTGGTTCAACTAGGCTTTGAAGCAGGCCGGATGAAAACCGGAACTCCACCCCGAGTCGACGGAAGAAGCCTCAACTACGGGTTAATGGAAGAACAGTTGGGCGATGAAAACCCTAGTAAGTTTTCCTACACAAATACGCCAGCTCTAACCAAGCAGCGCAGTTGCTGGATAACCTACACCAACCAGGCAGTACACGATGAACTAAAAACTGGCTTCGATAAATCCCCCATGTTTACGGGTCGGATCAAAGGGCTTGGGCCACGGTATTGTCCATCGGTGGAAGACAAAATCAATCGGTTTGCCGACAAAGACCGACATCAAATCTTCGTAGAACCAGAAGGCTGGGATACTGTAGAGGTGTATGTGAATGGCTTTTCTACATCGTTGCCAGAAACAGTCCAATACAATGCCCTCCGCAAAATTCAGGGGTTTGAAAACGTACGGATGTTTCGACCAGGCTACGCGGTTGAGTATGATTTCTTTCCACCAACCCAGTTGAAGCCAACACTTGAAACCCAATTAGTACATAATCTCTTTTTTGCCGGGCAGATAAACGGGACAACCGGTTATGAGGAAGCCGCCTGTCAGGGACTAATGGCCGGTATTAATGCACACAGAAATAGCAACGAAGAAGCTGAGTTTACAATCAAGCGTTCGGAAGGATACATCGGCGTATTAATTGATGATTTGATTACAAAAGGGACAGAAGAGCCCTATCGTATGTTCACGTCCCGGGCAGAATACCGGACCTTACTAAGACAGGATAATGCGGACCTTCGCCTTACCGAAAAAGGATATGCTATCGGATTAGCTTCGCAGGAACGCTACGATACAATGGTGGCAAAGCGGGAAGGAATCGCTCAGTTAACTGAAGCCATTCGGATCACTAAAGTAAAACCTGAAGAGATAAACAGTTTTCTGGAATCTAAGGGAAGTGCACCACTACGGGAAAAGGGGAGTTTATACACCCTATTAAAACGTCCAGAAATTGACCAAGCTGACGTAAAAAGCATCCTCAGCAATCTGCCGGATATGCCGAGTGGGGTAGGGGAGGAGACGATTGAGCAAACGGTCATCGAAATTAAATACGAAGACTACCTAAACCGAGAGAAGCAAAATGCCGATAAACTCGATAAATGGGAAAACCTTTCCATTAACCCCACATTCGATTATGACCGGCTGAAAGCACTTTCCTACGAAGGTAAAGAAAAGCTTAAACGTCTACGGCCATCAACCATCGGGCAGGCTTCTCGAATTAGTGGGGTTAGTCCGTCAGATGTTTCTATTCTATTGGTCTATATGGGCCGCTAAAAATTTTAGGGTGTCAGCTTAATCTGAAAAGTTGACACCCTTATTGTATTCACTCAATTCTACTAACTGCTTTGGAAACCGTAACACATTGCCCAGTCTGTGACAACAGCACATTTAGCCCTTATTTAGTTTGTGAAGACTACCTGGTTAGCAATCAAAAATTTGAAATACAGCAGTGTCAGCAATGCGGGTTTCGATTGACAAATCCACGGCCAGATGGAAATTCGATTGGCGCTTATTATAAGTCTGACCAGTATGTTTCCCACAACGATAAGGGTGGCGGTCTAATCAACACGGCTTATCGGACAGTCAGAAATTATACCTTACAGTCGAAGTTAAATCTGATCAACGAGCTTACTGGAAAACCCGGAAGAATAGTAGACGTGGGTTGTGGAACAGGTGCTTTTCTGGAAAGTTGTCAGAAGGGTGGTTGGGCGATAACGGGTATGGAACCAGATCCAGACGCCCGCGCCATGGCTAAAGAAAAACTACAGGCAGAAGTAAAACCTGACTTAGAAGCACTAGCAGGAGCTGAACCCTTCGATATTGTCTCACTATGGCATGTGCTCGAACATATTCCAAATCTGAGCGAATCTATACAGCAACTCCGTAATTTATTAACAGAGCAGGGCACCTTATTAATAGCCGTACCAAATTCAGATTCATACGATGCTCAGCTCTTTAAAGAGTACTGGGCTGCTTATGATGTACCTCGCCACTTACATCATTTCACTCCCTTAACAATAGAGCCTCTCTTTAACAAACACGGTTTTAAATTGGTTAAGCAACTACCTATGGTATTCGATGCTTTTTACATTGCCATGTTAAGCACCCGCTATCAAAACGGAAAGACCGATTATCTGAAAAGCGTACAGGTCGGATTATCATCAAACGTAAAGGCTAGAAGTACAGGTAATTCCTCCAGCCTAATCTATCTCTTTAAGCAGGCATAATTATTGCGTTACCAGATGTGTATCGGGGTGAATTCTGACAAATCGGGGAAAGGTCAATTCTAAATTAAAAAAATTAAACTTTTGTGTGAATAACCGTGTGAATAACTCATACCGATACGTGGATAATGTGTTCACAAGGCCTACAGTAGATGTGGAAGAAGCTATAAGTAATCCACAACCGTGAAAGAAAGATGAGTACTTGTGGAGAAACTACAACATATACCAGTTAGCTCCACAAATTTTCCCCAGTTAAAGTTGTGCATTAAGTTTATACACAAATCCACAAGATCTCAACACACAAATTGTGGATAAAATGTTATTTACTTAACAACTAACCATTTGGAGGTGGATAATTGAAGTTAAGTAAGTGGATATCTTGTTCTTCTTATCCACATTGAGTATATTGATTGGTGGACAACTTATTTATACACATTTCCACATGACTAATAGTTGAAACAACGTTCTTTTTAAAAAGCCTTTTTATAAAATGTTAATAAGGTCAAAAGTCATTATTGCACTACTGTGGGTGTTGTCTGCTGGACTAGCCTGCGCACAAGTTGGGCCCGCATCGAGCGGAGCGACGCTGGCCGAAGAATATTATAAAGCCGGCGAATTTGAAAAAGCCGCGAATGAATACGCCAAGTTGTTAAAGACGGAGGTGACCTGGTCCAGGCTTTCCAGGTATGTGTATAGCTTACAAAAAATAAACAAAGCAGAGGATGCCGTCAAGTATCTGCGTAAGCAACAGCGAGGTGATGAGGCCAACAAATCATACTATGAGCTATTGAGTGGACAGCTGGCCAGCCAACAGGGCGACACGACCCAGGCTAAAACCCAGTTCACAGCCGCAGTACAATCGAGTAAGTCGTCCATAGCCAAGCTCGAAAAGCTGGCGGCTGCCTTCAGCGAAGCAGGAGAGAGCCGCTGGGCGATCCGAGCGCTGGAGACGGCCCGTGAAGTCAGCAAAGACCAGACGGCCTACAGTGAAGAATTAATGACGTTGTATCGATCGACTGGTCAAACCGAAAAAGCCATCGACGAAATTATTCTGACGGGTAAGCAACCGGAAAAGAAAGAAACCGTTTTGGCCGCTTTACAAGGGTTTATCAACACCAAAGATGAACCCCTTGTGGAAAAAGCTCTATATTCTAAAATTCAGCAGGAGCCAAACGAATTATCCTACAATGAGCTTTTGATCTGGTATTTTGTCCAAAAACAAAAATTCAGCCGTGCACTCCTCCAGGAGAAAGCAACGGATAAGCGGCTAAAGTTAAACGGGAGCCGGGTATACGATCTGGGTATGCTGGCGATGAACAACAAAGAATACAAAACAGCGGCTGAGTCATTTGACTATGTGTGCACAACATATCCACAGGGACAGCTATATCCTTTTGCCCGGCGGTTAGTGATCAACGCCAGGGAGGAGCAGGTTAAAAATACATATCCTGTTGATAAACTAGAGATAAGAAAATTAATCAATGATTACCAAAAAATGCTTCAGGAAATTGGTACAAACCTGAAAACCCTTGAAGCATTACGGAGTACCGCAAACCTGTATGGGAACTACCTGGATAGCAAGGACACCGCGCTTACTGTTTTAGACTTGGCCATCGACCTGGGTAAAACTGATAAGAACTTTGTAGACCGATGCAAACTGGATAAAGGAGATATTTACCTCTTAAAGGGAGAGCCCTGGGAATCGACATTACTTTACTCACAGGTGGAGAAGTCACAAAAAGAAGAATTGCTTGGCTACGAAGCGAAACTGAAAAATGCCAAACTACAGTATTACCGGGGTAATATGGCTGTGGCGAAAGATCTGCTAGACGTGCTCAAGCTGGCAACCTCTCGCGAAATTGCCAACGATGCCGAGCAGTTAAGTTTGCTAATTGTGGATAACACAGGGATGGATAGTACAGAGGCTGCCATGCGTCATTATGCAGATATTGACCTGATGTTATTTCAGAATAAAACAGATGAAGCCGTGCAGGAACTGAACAAAATGTTGAAAACTTACCCTGAACATAGTCTGGTCGATGAGATACTGTGGCTGCGGGCAAATACCTACATGAAGCAAGGAAAATATGCAGAGGCACTTGATGACTTAAAAAAAATAGTCGCTTCTTATCCGAAAGATATTCTGGGTGATGATGCACAATTCACGCAGGGCAAAATCTATGAAGAGCGTTTAAAAGATAAACAGGCAGCCATGGAGGCCTACCAGAAAGTATTAACTCAGTATCCAGGGAGCATTTATGGCGCTGAGGCTCGCAAACGCTTTAGAGCGTTACGTGGAGATACATTAAATTAATAGTAACATAGTTATCCACAAAAAAAGGCTTATTCACGTGAATAGGCCTTTTTTTGTGGATAACTATGTTAAACTGTTTGTAGAAAGGATTCTTTGAAAGCGTCATAAGTAGCCGGTATCTGTATGCTCATTTTGGTACGACGCGACAAGACCGAAAGCCGCTCAGGAACATCAACAGGTATGTTAAGAACTTCTTCAACAAGTGGCTTGAACTTCGATGGATGTGCTGTGGCCAGAGCAACACCGGTAAAATCCTGATTTGAAGAATTCAAATAGTTCTCTAAACCCATGATACCAATAGCTGTATGTGGGCAAGACACATAATTATAATCTTGGTAAATGCGTTTCATTCCCGACCGGGTTTCATCGTCATCGAAGAAATAACCAGACATGTTCGCTTTAAACTGGTCATAGTTATCGTCGTATAAGTGCGCTAGCCGAACAAAATTACTTGGGCTTCCTACGTCCATCGCATTTGAAATGGTAGCAATAGACGCTTTAGGAACGTAATCACCTGTCTTAAGGTAGTTGGGGACAACGTGATTGAGATTAGTAGCAGCAACAAAGTGGGCAACCGGCAACCCCATTTTCTGCACAAGCGCACCAGCACTTAAGTTGCCGAAATTCCCACTAGGTGTGGAGAAAACAACCGGCTTGCCGTGGGACTGCACTTGCCCGAAAGCACTTACATAATAAAAGCCTTGAGGAATCAGACGGAAGATGTTGATTGAGTTAGCCGACGATAGGGAAAGATGGGCGTTTAACTCAGCATCAACAAAAGCCTGTTTTACAATAGCCTGACAATCGTCGAAAGAACCATCGACTTCAAAGGCCTGGATATTTCCACCAAGCGTTGTCAGTTGCTTTTCCTGTAATTCACTAACCCGACCACTGGGGTAGAGGATAGAAACCCGAACGCCCGGCACATTATGGAAGCCCATCGCGACAGCACCACCGGTGTCACCTGATGTTGCAACCAGAATATTCACTTCTTTATCCGTTTCCTTCGAGAAGTACGACATCAGGCCGGCCATGTAGCGAGCACCAACGTCTTTAAAGGCAAGTGAAGGGCCATGAAACAATTCCAGAACACTAACCTTACCAGATTCCAATTCGACAACTGGCGTTGAAAATGGAAACGCATGATGTGTCAGTTCTTCCAGATCAACCTTACTGATTTCATCACCAAACAATGCCTGACTAATGGCAAATCCTATGTCGGCTAGTGATTGATTGGCAATAGCTGCAAAAAAGTCAGCGCCGAGATAAGGTAAGGGAGTTGGCATGTAAAGCCCCTTATCGGCAGGCATACTTTGGAAGAGAGCCTGCTTAGTTGAAACAGTTACAGACGGGCTATTGGTGCTGTAAAAACGCATAGACAATGTGAAAAATAAAGATACAAAGTACGGCAAATCAAGGCAATGAATCGAAAAATGGGCATAAAATGTGGAAAACTATTGTGGATTAGTGGATAAGTAAGGCAATCCGTAAATTTGTAAAAAATAAAACACTTCATTATGTCATTTGGAACATTCAATGTGCCAACACCGGTAAACGAACCGGTAAAAGAATACCGCCCGGGTTCTCCAGAGCGGGAAGCACTTAAAAAAGCATTAGCAGAATTCCGATCGCAGGAAACGGATATTCCAATGTATATAGGTGGGGAAGAAGTAAGGACAGATCGAAAACTTCGAGTTGCCCCTCCCCATGATCACCAGCACACTCTCGGCTATTTCTATGAAGGAGAGGCCGAACACGTTCAAAACGCAATCAATGCGGCCTTAGAAGCTAAAAAAGCCTGGGCCGATTTAAGCTGGGAACATAGAGCCGGTATTTTCCTGAAAGCAGCCGAATTGATAGCCGGGCCATATCGGGCCAGAATCAATGCTGCCACCATGTTAGGGCAATCGAAAAACGCGTACCAGGCCGAAATTGATTCAGCTTGTGAATTGATCGACTTCCTGCGGTTCAACGTGCATTATGCAACGGATATATATAGACAACAACCAGGTTCAGCGCCGGGGGTCTGGAATCGCCTGGAATACCGTCCGCTCGAAGGGTTCGTCTTTGCCTTAACGCCATTCAATTTCACAGCTATCGCCGGAAACCTACCGACGTCAGCAGCCCTAATGGGCAATACTGTCGTTTGGAAACCTGCATACACGCAGGTGTTATCGGCTAAGGTAATCATGGAAGTTCTGATCGAAGCAGGGTTACCGGCTGGAGTGATCAACTTGATTTACGTAGATGGGCCGGTAGCAGGTGATGTCATCTTCAACCACCCTGATTTTGCGGGTATCCACTTTACTGGAAGCACAGGTGTGTTTCAACAGATCTGGGGAACAATTGGCGCAAACATTCATAGGTACAAGACCTACCCTCGCATAGTGGGTGAAACCGGTGGGAAAGACTTCGTGATGGTTCATGAATCGGCGGATGCTGATGAAGTGGCCACAGGTTTAGTACGTGGTGCTTTCGAATACCAGGGACAAAAGTGTTCAGCGGCTTCACGGGCCTACATACCAACTACCCTATGGCCAGCCGTTGAAGCGAAGATGAAGCAGTTCCTGAGTAGTATTAAAATGGGCGTAACGGAAGATTTCTCCAACTTCGTTAACGCGGTTATTGATGAAAGGGCTTTTGAAAAAATTACGGCTTACATAGAAGAGGCAAAACAAACGGATAATGTAAGAATAGTAGCGGGAGGGAATTTCGATGGAAGTATAGGCTACTTTATAGAACCAACCGTGTTGCAGGTAGAAGACCCGGCTTACCGGACTATGTGTGAAGAAATTTTTGGCCCCTTGCTATCTATATATGTTTATGAACCCTCAGAGTTTGACAATGTCTTACAAATTGTCAACACAACTTCGCCTTATGCGCTGACGGGATCAATATTTTCGAAGGACAGATATGTAATCGAACAGGCCGCAAAAGTCCTTCAAAATGCTGCGGGTAACTTTTATATCAACGATAAACCAACGGGAGCTGTAGTAGGGCAACAGCCATTTGGTGGCGCACGGGCATCGGGTACAAACGATAAAGCCGGGTCGGCGTTGAACCTATATCGTTGGGTATCAGCCCGTACCATTAAGGAGACGTTTTCTCCTCCCAAGACTTATGAATATCCTTTTTTGCAGGTCGAATAAATTTTTAGAAAAAGTTTTGAACAATGCTTGCGTAAAGGATTTTAAACACCTAATTTTGCACTCCCAAACGACGAAAGATCAGGCAGATTAATAATCTAAATGCTTTTAAGTCAATTAGTTACAATTGGGATTTGAAAAAATTGACAAAAAATATTTTCAATTTTTACTTGACAAGTAAGAAAGAGTGTTGTACCTTTGCACTCCCAAATATAAGGAAGACCAACAACGGTTGGTCTTGCAATCACACTGAAGAGTGTGAGACAGTTCTTTGACATGTTGACATCAATAGGTTAGTACTATTTAAGGCTATAAACATCGTCCCGCTTTCGGGTGGGACAAACATATTTACGATGGAGAGTTTGATCCTGGCTCAGGATGAACGCTAGCGGCAGGCCTAATACATGCAAGTCGAACGGTAGATTCCTTCGGGATTCTAT
>NZ_OCNH01000005.1 GCF_900230225.1 Spirosoma fluviale | reverse complement strand
ATAGAATCCCGAAGGAATCTACCGTTCGACTTGCATGTATTAGGCCTGCCGCTAGCGTTCATCCTGAGCCAGGATCAAACTCTCCATCGTAAATAATTGCGTGACCCGCTAAAGGTCACTATGTTGTTCAACCGGCAACCGAAGTTGCAAAGTTGAGTCTTCTTGTGCTGACCGTTTGTCAAAGAACTTGGCGCCTGACCCGTTGGTCGAAGCGTTGTTGAGGTGTCGTTTAAACTGGTTAAACTATGTCTCGTTGTTTGGGAGTGCAAAGGTACACTTTATTTCCCGATTGTCAAGTAAAAGGTAAAAATATTTTTTAATTTATTTTTCTCTTTTTTCCTGGTAACAGATTGATAGTCAAAGCGTTAATCTCTTTTTCTCAATCTCCCTTATTGTTTGGGAGTGCAAAGGTACGAGACTTTCTTTTATTTGTCAAGTAAATCTGAAAATAAATTTTTACGTTGATTCTCAGGACTTTGCACGTAATGAATTGATTACCAGTGGCTTTCGCTTATGTTTTCAACTCATTCCCGATGTTTGGGAGTGCAAAGGTAGGCTGATTTTACACCCTTGTCAAGACCTGTTCTGAAAATAGTTTAGAAAGTGCCAAAGATTATTTGGTAAGGCCCGTAAGCTCAATTAGTTACCGCATGAAAATATTATCAAACTTTTTTCGATCAACCGTGTTGCCGGAGCCTCAGCCTGTCGAAAACCCGCTTTAGGGCGCTTTTTTACCCGTTTTGCAGGGGCTATGCGTTATATTGCATCTTCCTTTTGTATCAATTCATCCGATACAATTTGTCATCTAATGAAACTATTACACACAGCAGACTGGCATCTGGGAAAGCGACTTCAGGATTTTCAGCGCCTTCAGGAACAACGGGACGTATTGGCCGAGATCGTTCAGGTAGCTAATCGGGAGGATGTTGACCTGGTGTTGGTAGCGGGCGATCTGTTCGATACGTTTAATCCTGACCCTAGAGCCGAGGACTTATTATATAGTACCCTAAAAGAGTTAACCGCCAATGGTCGGCGGACGGTGGTGGCCATTGCCGGAAACCACGATAACCCCGACCGGATCGAAGCGCAGGACCATTTCGGGCGGGAGTGCGGAATCATCTTCGCCGGTTTTCCGAAGACAGAGGTGCGTTCGTATGAACTGAGTTGCGAAGCCAAGTTGCTTTGTTCAGCGCCGGGCTTTATTGAATTAAAGCTTCCTCGGCATGAAGCACCCGTTCGTATTATACTGACGCCTTATGCCAACGAGACCCGACTTCGGTCATACCTTGGTATGGTGAGCCTTGACGATGAGCTTCGGCATCACCTTCACCAGCACTGGGCCGCTCTGGCCGATACTTATATGGATGAACAGGGCATCAATTTGTTGATGGCCCATCTGTTCGTAATGAAACGGGGGGCTGAGCCGCCCGAAGAGTCCGATGATGAGCGTAGTATTTTACAGGTAGGTGGCGCATCGGTTGTGTATACAGACATGATTCCGGCTCAGATTCAGTACACGGCGCTTGGTCATTTGCATCGGTATCAACAGATCGCGGGCGGGCCTTCTCCTGTTATATATAGCAGCAGCCCACTAGCGTATAGTTTTGCCGAAGCCGATCAACAGAAATACGTCGTTCTGATTGACGCCGAACCTGGCCAGCCCGTTACGGTTACTCCCGTTCCTCTCGCTACTGGTAAGCGGTTGCTGCGTCCCAAGTTCAAACGGGTCGATGAAGCAGTGGACTGGCTACGCGAGAACCCGAACTGTTATCCCGAAATAACCATGCAAACGCCAACGTTTCTAACAAGCGATGAGCGCCGACAGTTACAACAGGCGCACGAATTCCTGGTGACGATCATCCCGGACGTACGCGATGTAGAAGAAACGAAGCAGGAATCGGCACCCGCCATCGACCTTACTCAATCTATGGAAGCGCTGTTTACGAGTTATTTTAAGAATAAGAACAAAGGACAGGAGCCAAATGAGCGCCTGCAGCACTTGTTCAAAGAGATTTTAGCTACCGAACCTGAATGATACCGATTAAACTGTCAATTCAAGGACTCTATTCATATCAGGACTTACAGGAAATCGACTTCCAGCAATTAATTGGTTCGAGCGTTTTTGGCATCTTCGGCAAGGTAGGCAGTGGCAAAACGTCGCTGCTGGAAGCGATAAGCTTTGCGTTGTATGGCGAAACGGAGCGACTCAACAGCCGCGACAATCGTCAGTATAATATGATGAACCTGAAGTCGAAGCACCTGATTATCGACTTTCAGTTTCAGGCCGGGCCAGACCAGCAATTATACAAGTTTGTTTACGAAGCGAAACGCCATCCCAAAAAACACCACGAAATAGGTCCCGGCGAACGTCGGATGTTTATTCGCCAGGGCGATGAATGGCAACCCATCGGAAATGAGAAAGAAGATGTAGCCGTCCTGTCAAAGCAGATTCTGGGGCTGGACTACGATAACTTCAAGCGGACCATCATCATTCCCCAAAACCAGTTTCGGGAGTTTCTGGAGCTTAGCCCCGTCGAGCGGACGAAGATGATGAACCAGTTGTTCAAACTGGATCAGTATGACCTGGCTGCCCGGGTCAGCAAATTAAGCAAAGCTAACGACGACCAACTGGCTGAACTACGCGGGTTGTTATCCCCCCTGGAAACGGTAACGCCCGAAGCGATTGAGCAAGCCCGTACTGATATTTCTGGTATTTCTGCGTCGTTAAGCCAAAAGGAAGCCGAAATCAACGAACTGTCTCCTACCGAAAAACGCTTACTCGAAAACCAGCAACGAAGTCAAACGCTGGTGTTGACCCAACAGGAGCTGACGCAACTCCTCAACCGGGCACCGCTCTATCAGCAACGAGAACAGGCGCTGGCGCTCTACGAAACCTGCCTGCTCGTTTTTCAGGCCGATTTTGCCAGCCTCGACAAGCTTAATTCCCGCAAAACCCGGCTGGTTGAACAGGAACAAGCGGCCCAGCGGCAACTTCTGTCTGTAACGAAGCGGCTGGTGGGTTTGCGAAGTTTGTACGAAGCGGCCAAACAGGCTTACGAAACGCGCGACGAACTACAGCAGAAAATTGATGAACTGGATACAGTGCAGCAAATCAGACTGCACCAACAAACCATTGGAGAGCAAACCCATTACCGTGATTTGCTGGTTAGTCGACTCGACCAACAGGCAACGTTAATCGAACGCCATAAAGCAGCCCGCGCCAAACACCAGCTCATTATCGAGAATGGCATCGGTCGGACGTCCGATCTGGAACGGCTTTATAAAGTAAAGAACTGGTTTACGGCCTATAAACCCCTGAAGAAACAGGCTGACGATCTTCAACTGGCCGTCGACAACTACGACCGGGCCATTGACAAACTGAAGCAACAGAAGAACGATGCGCTGGTAAGCTTCCCGGCCGATTGGGTTGAACTAACACTTAAAACCTTACCCGATGCGATTGAGCAAGCTCTTGAGAAATTTAAAGAAGTTCGGGAGGAGCGCGAGGCCAGACACCGGCAACTCCTGGTGCAGGATGAGTTACGAAAATACGCCGATGCGCTGAATGAAGGGCAACCGTGCCCACTTTGCGGATCAACGCACCACCCTAACCGACACAGTGGCGATGAGAAAAGCATTGATGTAAAAGGCAGCGAAGCGGGTTTACAAAAGGTAATCCAGCGAATAGAAATCACCAGCAAGCTACAACTCACGATCAAGGAACTAACCACAAAACTTCGGAGCGAACACGACAACGGTAAACGGCTCACGCAGGAGCGCACCGAAATCGTCCGGCAGTTGACTGAGCACGAGGACAATTTTATGTGGCCGGAGTTCTCGAAAGAGCAGGAAGGCGACGTGATCAGGGCCATCCAGAAAGAAAGCGATGCACAGAGGCAAATTCTGGACGCTCAAAAAGCGATTCAAGATCTCGAAAAGCTCATTGGAGAAGTCGACGCGATCCATAACGACCTAACTAAAAAAGTGGTCGACGCGGGCAATGCCATTTTCGGGCTGAACGGGCAATTAAAAACGGCGGCCGAATCGCTGGAACATTTCCGGCTGGATGAAGTGAAAGACTGGGGCCTCGACCAGATTGCCGACCTGCGCGAGTCACTCAGCAAAACCTACCGTCAGGCAAAAGTCCACTTCGACGATACGTCGAAACAAAAAGGTGAAGCCGAAAAGGAACAGGCAACGGTTGACGAACAAATTCAGCAGTTGAATAACCAACTGGCCGAAGTTGCTGCCGAACTGGCCGCTCTGGAAGCCACCATTGGGCAGAATCTGACGGAACAAAACCTCACCCGTGAGCAGGTAAAGCGGATTTTACAGGCTAACCTGAACATTAACCAGGAACGACAGCAGATCAACGAATACAACGAAAAGCGGAGTGGGTTGCAACTCCAGGTCGGCACGTTGCAGACCGAACTAGCCGAAAACCCGTTTGAGCCGGCCGAACTGGCGACGGTTCAACAACAACTGGCGACACTACAGGCCGAGAAGGATGCGCTGAATAAGGAACACGGCCGCGCCACCAGTGTGCTGGCCTCTCTCGAAAGTCAGCTGCAACAAAAACTGGAACACAAGAAACGGCACGACGAGCTGGATCTCCGAAAGCAGGATTTAAAGAAAATGGACGAGATGTTCCGAGCGCAGGGCTTCGTGAACTACGTGTCGTCGGTTTATCTGAAAAACCTCTGCGAATCGGCTAATGAGCGATTCTTTAAGCTGACCAACAACCAACTGCGGCTCGAACTGGACGATAAAAACAACTTCCTGGTTCGCGACTTCCTTAACAGCGGTGAGGTGCGGAGTGTGAAAACACTTTCGGGCGGTCAGACCTTCCAGGCGGCCTTGTCGCTTGCGCTGGCGTTGTCGGACAATATTCAGCACCTGACCAAAGCGAAGCAAAACCTGTTTTTCCTGGATGAAGGCTTCGGTACGCTCGATAAGGATTCCCTGCAAACGGTCTTCAAAACGCTGAAAGCCCTCCGTTCCGAAAACCGGGTGGTCGGCATTATTTCGCACGTAGAAGAGCTTCAGCAGGAAGTGGACAATTTTATCCGCGCCGAATCGACGGAAAACGGCAGCCGGATTATTCGGAGTTGGGAAAGTTAAAAAAGGAGAAGAGGGACGAGGGGGAGGAAAGGAATTTCTGTCTGTTAACAAATCTTGAACTTGACGAATAAACAATCTGGCTGTTTTACTTTTGGCCCGACTTCGTAGCGCGGTTCTATAAATACAACTTTACCACAATTCGGATGAAAACACTTGTTACCCTTGGCCTGATTGGTTGCGTTGCATTGGCCGGGTGTCGTACACCAAAATCGGGAACTACTACTACTCAGCAGGAGAAGCCTGTTACAAAAATTGCCTTTGGCTCGTGCAGCGATCAGAAACGGCCACAACCGTTGTGGGATGATATTGTGGCGCAGAAACCGGACGTGTGGATCTGGCTGGGCGACAACATCTATGGCGACTCGGAAGTAATGGATACGCTTAGCGCCAAATACGCCCGACAAAAGTCGAATCCGGTGTATCAGCAGTTGCGGCAGTCGACGTCCGTTATCGGCGTGTGGGACGACCACGATTACGGCGTTAACGATGGGGGTAAGGAATATCCGAAGCGGAAAGAAAGTCAGCAACTAATGCTCGATTTCCTGGATGTACCCAAAACCAGCCCATTACGGACACAGGAAGGCGGTTATTCTGCCCACACCTACGGCTCGAAAGGTCAACGGGTGAAGGTTATTTTACTCGACGCCCGGTATTTCCGCGACCCGTTGAAGAAAGACGGCAAGGCCAACGTACCCGACCCATCGGGCGATATGCTGGGCGAAGCGCAGTGGAAATGGCTGGAGCAGCAATTGACCAAATCAGACGCCGAGGTGCATATTATAGGCAGTGGCGTTCAAGTGCTGCCCGAGGAACACGTTTATGAGAAATGGGCGAACTTCCCCACGGCCCGTAAACGATTACTGGATCTAATCGCCAAAACGAAACCCAAAGGTGCCCTGTTTATCAGTGGCGACCGGCACATTGCCGAAGTTTCGAAGGTAAGTGTGCCCGGTCTGGGCTATGACCTATTCGATATTACGAGCAGCGGCCTAACTCATGTATCGGCCCCGCACGTAGAAGCTAACCGCCACCGCGTTGGCGACATGGTAGCCAAACTGAACTACGGCCTGATCACCATCGACTGGAACGCCAAACCGCTAAAAGCCACCGTCCGCATTAATGGCGACGAACAGGCAACCTACCTGACGCAGGAAATAATCTTTTAAAGGAGGAAAGGGAGGAGGGACGAGAGGGAGGAAAGGAATATAGCTGATGTCAATTTATCCCTTTCCTCCCTCTCGTCCCTCCTCCCTTTCCTCCTTTTTTCTTATTCCTTAGTAACGAGTGCCATCACCTCTTCCGAAATACCGGTCATGGAGAAACCGCCGTCGTGGAACAGGTTCTGCATGGTTACCATGCGGGTCAGGTCAGAGAAGAGCGTGATGCAATAGTCAGCGCACTGGTCGGCGGTAGCGTTGCCCAATGGGGCAGTTTTGTCGGCGAAGTCATAGAACTTGTCGAAGCC
Organism: Spirosoma fluviale; assembly: GCF_900230225.1. Classification (GTDB taxonomy): domain Bacteria; phylum Bacteroidota; class Bacteroidia; order Cytophagales; family Spirosomataceae; genus Spirosoma; species Spirosoma fluviale. The sequence goes on along the minus strand of NZ_OCNH01000005.1, from coordinate 415,278 downwards.
ACCGATACCGCCACCCGCCGTTGTTGGCGTGGGGGATTGCGAAATTGTATTCACGCGTACCTTATGCGATTTGCCGTAGCGGTAACCAAAGCTCCGGGCAATCGACTCTAATATAGCTTTAGCATCGGCCATGTCCGTATAGAACGGAAACGTCCGCTGGGCCGCCATGTAGGTCAGTGCTACCACCGAGCCCCATTCGCTGATGGCATCCAGCTTATAGGCCGTCTGCATCATTTTATGAAACGACAGCGCCGAGATGTCGATGCTTTGCTTGAACCAGTCGTAGTTTAAATCCGTGTACGCTTTGCCCTTGCGGATGTTCGGGCTCATCCCGATGCTGTGCAGCACGAAGTCAACTTTACCGCCTAAAATCTCGGTCGATTTGGTAAACAGGTTTTCCAGATCTTCAACCGATGTCGCATCAGCCGGGATAATTTCGGCGTTGCACTGCTCAGCGAGTTGTTTGATTGCTCCCATGCGCATCGCAATCGGCGCGTTGGTGAGGGTAAACGTAGCACCTTCTTCCTTCGCTTTCAAAGCGACCTTCCAGGCGATTGATTTTTCGTCCAGGGCACCGGAAATGATGCCGCGTTTTCCGTTCAGTAATCCGTAAGCCATAATTTTAATGAAGAATGGAAAATGAAGAGCAAAGAGTAAAATACAGAGTGAAGACTAGTAAAGTAGTTAAAAACCAACAGGTTATTCATTTTTATTCTTCACGTTTCACTCTTCATTCTTCACTAATTTCCCGCAAAGTTAGGTTATTTTTTGGTCGTAGCACTGTTTGATTGCAGGGCAAGCGTGGGGGTTGATGCCGGGGCAGATGGCATGTTTAATACCGTCGACATAAACGTTTCGGTGGCTTTGTACACGCCTTTCAGGTCGCCGGAGGTAAAGTGAGAGGCAATAACGTGTTCGCCCGCGTTCGGGAAAGCCAGTTTTTGTTTTTTATCGGCGGGTGTTCCCAGTGCGTCGAACATCTCCAGCATGGCTGGTACCGACACCACTTTATCCTGATGTTCGTCGTCCTTATAATAATAGCCCATAAAAACCGGCTGCTTCACTTTTTGGAACTGCTCGGGCGTCATATATCGGTCGAGCATGGTTTGCAGGGTAATCAGTCCATTGGTATGGTACTGCGGAAACCAGTATTTGGCCCGCTCACCGCTATAATTGGTATTGACAACATGGTCGCCTTTGAAGACCTGGTCGAGTATTTGCTTGCCCCAGGGGCCTGTTGTCAGTTTCAGCGCCGAATTAGCTGTAGCGATACAGGGCGAATACAGGATTAAGCCATCAATTTCTGGGTGGTGGGCAGCCAGATACAGCGTGAGCATCCCGCCTGCCGAGGTGCCCATCACGATCACCTTGTCGCCCAGTAGTTTACCAATCGCCAATGCGCGTTCGGCGGAAGCAGCGAAATTAGCGGGCGTTATATCTTTAAGTGCATCGGGCGAATCAACGCCATGTTCGGCAGTACGGGCGAGGTACAGATTACACCCAAACTTCTTCGCGATTTGTTTGTGAATGGGGTCACCTTCGGCCCAACTGGCCGAATAGCCGTGAATATAAACGATACTATAAGGCGTTTTAACCTTTTTCAGGCTGTCGGCCCAAATAATGCGGGCTTCGTTGTCGGGGCGTAGGTTCGCCTTGCCTTCCGATTCGGCAATACTTTTCTCCAGCTTGACCAGATCAGGGTCGAGCACAATGGATTCCTCCTTCACCGCATCGGGTTTGGCAGTGGGACCCAGGAAATAACTTACGCCGATAGCGGCTACCAACAGGCCTGTAATCGTGAAAAACCGTTTCATACGTATTCTTTTATGTCCATTCTAATTCGCCAGTCTTTCGGAAGATAGTTATTAACGCGAGTACCCACTCCTTTTACCCAGCCTAGATTTACCCCTTTATATTGAGCGAGTAGCCAGCCTTTTACGGGTTCATCAAACACCAGGTTCTCTTTCTTAAAGTAACGCAGCGCATCTTCCTTACTCAGTTCGAGCCCCGGAAGGCCCTGATTCACAGCCGTACTCAGTGCCAGCGCGTGCGACGGCACAAAATCCGTTCCTTTAAACTGGCCCATCTCCAGACCAAAGCCTTTGCTTTTGAGCGCACTATCGAGAAACAAATACGTTTTTTCCAGCGCTTTGGGTAGGGCCATTACATCGCCATTGGGCTTTTCCCAGAACGAGAAGTCGGCCGGGTTCTGAAGCCATTTTGCCGCCGATGCTGTTTCGCGGGGACGAAGCGCGCGAATGGTCCGAAACGTACGGGCGTCGAGTTTTACCGGGGCCGTAAACGTGGTTTTCTTGAAGACGCTGATGAAAAAGCCTTCGCCCCGCACCCGCTGCGGATAGCACTGATACCCAACTGCCTCACCCGTTTCGGGGTCGCCCGCCTGTCGTTCAACGATATTCCATTCCGAAGGCAGAATAAGCGGCTTATTTCGAAACCCGATTTCAGTTAAGTACCGGACGTTTTCGGCGTTCTCTGTATCGTTATAGGTACAGGTACTATAAATCAGAATGCCGTCTTTGTCGAGTAAAGGCGCGGCTGCGGCCAGAATCCGTTTCTGCCGGGCCGAGCACAACTCGACACTCGCTTCCGACCACTCCTGCATGGCGTCGGGGTCTTTGCGGAACAGTCCTTCGCCCGAGCAGGGCGCATCGACCAGCACGACATCGAAAAAGCCGGTCAGCTTGCTCATGTCTTCCGGGTCGTGGTTGCTGACCACCACATTTGGGTAGCCCCATTTATCCAGATTTTCGCGCAGGACCGACACCCGGCTCCGAATCACTTCATTACAAATCAGCAGACTATCAGGGTGAAGAGCCGACGCCAGCAGCGTACTTTTTCCACCCGGTGCGGCACACAGATCCAGTACCCGCAGAGGCCGCCCAAGGTTAACCGTTTGCCGGAGGGCTTCGTACAACAACATGGACGAGGCCTCCTGTACATAATAAGCCCCCGCCTGAAAGAGCGGATCAAGCGTAAAACTTGGGCGCTCAGGCAGGTAATAGCCATCGGGGCACCAGGGCACCGGCGTTAAGCCTGTTGTGTCATAAGCCGCCCCGGCCAGTTTCCGGGAGTTAATGCGGATACTCACCGGCGTTGGTTTTGCCAATGCCGATTCAAATTCGGTGAATTCGGCACCCAACTGCATCTGCATTTGGGCCAGAAATTCGGGAGGCCATCCAGCCGCCCCTTCCCCGGCCGGAAATGGAGCACCACCCGGCAGCTTGTTTGTTGTCATACCACAAAAATACGGAACTGTCGGGCGGTTTTCACTAAACTTGCAACATGACAGCAGTAGAGGAACAATTCCGACAAATAAAAACCTTTATTTTCGATATAGATGGTGTATTAACCGATGGCGGTGTCTCACTGCTTGCGTCGGGCGAACGCTACAGAACGGTCTTTATCCGTGATACTTACGCCATTGAACAGGCACTAAAGGCCGATTTCCGGGTAGCCATTATTTCGGCCGCCAATGCGGATGGTCTTCGCAGCTGGCTGACGTCCATGAACGTGAAAGACATTTTCATGGGTGGCCCTTCCGACCAGAAAGTGAATGCCTTCCTCGGCTACATTGCCCGCGACGGCCTGAACGAATCCGAAATCCTGTACATGGGCGACGACCTCCCCGACCTCCCGATTCTGAATCGGTCGGCGGTGTTGAGTACCTGTCCGGCCGATGCCGTCGACGAAGTTCAGGCAGTTTCTCAGTATATATCGCCTAAAGTGGGTGGTCGGGGTGCCGTTCGGGATGTGATCGAACAAGTGATGAAAACGCAGGGAAAATGGGGTTTGTGAATCTATGCGCTGATTACTCAACTATTTCTTACAAGAATTGACGTTTAATGAATGAGTTAGCCGAACGTGACCGGGCTGTGATCTGGCACCCGTTTACGCAAATGCAAACAGCCCCGTTGCCGATTCCAATTGTGCGGGGCAGCGGTTCAGTATTATATGATGTCGATGGCCGAGAGTACCTCGATATGGTTTCGTCCTGGTGGGTTAATATCCACGGACACGCCCACCCGCACATCGCCAATCGGGTATCGGAGCAGTTACAAACGCTCGAACACGTCATCTTCGCGGGTTTTACGCACCAGCCCGCCGTTGAATTAGCCGAGCGACTACTGGCTATTTTGCCACCTAATCAGTCGAAGGTTTTTTATTCGGACAATGGCTCGACCGCCGTTGAAGTGGCGTTAAAAATGGCCTTTCAGTATTGGCATAATCTGGGCCAGCCACGTAAAAAGATAGTGGCGTTCGAGAATGCTTATCATGGGGATACCTTTGGGGCGATGGCCGTAAGTGCCCGGAGTGCCTTTACGGCCCCCTTCGTTCCCTTTCTGTTTGATGTCGTGTACTTGCCGGTGCCCATTCCAGGCCAAGAAGAGGCCGTCCGTGAACAGGCCGAAGCCCTGTTCACGGACGAGGTAGCCGCCTTTATTGCCGAACCGCTTGTGCAGGGAGCCGGGGGCATGGTGATGTATGAACCGGCGGTGCTCGATAAGCTGTTCCGCTTAGCCCGCAGTAAAGGCGCGCTCATCATTGCCGACGAAGTAATGACGGGTTTCGGCCGGACGGGCAAGCTCTTTGCCTCCGATCATCTGGCCGAAAAACCCGATATGATGTGTCTATCAAAGGGGTTGACTGGCGGAACAATGGCGCTGGGTGTTACGGCCTGTGCGGAACACATCTACAATGCGTTTCTATCTGACGATAAACACAAGACACTCTTTCACGGTCATTCGTTTACGGCCAATCCGCTGGCTTGTACGGCGGCACTGGCGAGTATGGATTTGCTACTGTTGCCCGAAACGCTGGCCAATATTCAGCGCATTACCACCAGCCACGCAGTCTTTGCCAAGAAGCTAACAACCTACCCAACCGTCGAAAACATCCGGCAGCACGGCACCTTACTGGCCTTTGATTTAAAAGCTGGCGAGCAGACATCCTATTTCAACAACATACGCGATACAGCCTATAATTTCCTGCTTGATCGTGGGGTTCTGATGCGACCATTGGGCAATGTCTTGTACATGATGCCCCCCTATTGCACGACAGACGAACAGCTTACTTACACCCACGAACAGATCGAAAAGTTACTGGCAGTCATCTGATAGCATGGCTTGACATTTTAGTTTTAATAACACACCTTTGTTTTACCAATTAGCGCGGGAGTAGCTCAGTTGGTAGAGCGGCAGCTTCCCAAGCTGCAGGCCGTGGGTTCGAACCCCATTTCCCGCTCAAGTCTAATATATTGACATAAAGCCGGTTAGCCGAAAGGTTGGCCGGTTTTTTTCTTTGGTGGGGTATGTGGCCCACACAACAGCGAAGTCCATACAGTTCCCTGTTAATCAACCTATTATATTGTTGTCTAAGTTTGCAATCACCCCTGTTTTTTCGTAAATTATAGTCTCATAAAACAACAAAAAACAATGAACACGACGACTACGCACACGATTTTCAACCTGATCATTCTTGATGAAAGCGGCTCGATGGAAAGCATCAAGGCCCCTACGCTCAGTGGTTTCAACGAGGTGGTGCAAACCATTAAAGGGGTGAGCGGGCAGTTTCCCGAACAGTTACATACCGTTACGCTGGTGACCTTCAATAGCCTGGGGATTCAGACCCGTCTGGACAATCAGCCCGCCGACCAACTTATGGAACTAACCGACGATCTGTTCAGGCCCGATGCCGGTACACCCCTATACGATGCCATGGGGCGCAGCCTGATGCGCATGGAATGGCTCACCGAAAAAGAAACCAACTATACGGTGCTGGTCAGCATCCTGACCGATGGCGAAGAAAACGCTTCCCGGGAGTTCACCGGCCGCCAGATTCAGGCGATGGTCGAACGACTGAAGCAGCACAACTGGTCGTTTACCTACATGGGGGCCAATCAGGACGCTCAGAAAACGGCTTCGTCGCTGTCTATTACGCAGTCCATCACCTTTCAAACCAACGAGGCTAGCATGAAGGACCTCTTTGCGCAGGAACGCAAAGGCCGCACGGCATTTTACGACAAACGCAGCAAGGGCGAAACGGTTCAATCTGCCGAAAGTAGTTATTTCATTCAGCCGTAGAAACGACTTACAGGCACCCATTGAGGCATCTGTAAGCCTAACGGCTTAACTACATCCGATTCTTCACGATGAGTGCCTTTCAGAACAACCCATTCAGTTAAGTAAGTGGTACGAGTAGGGTCTGGCCGCTATCGAGCAGCATATTTCCAGCCGCTGTTGTTTGAAGTACCTTCAAACGATAGCGGCCTGCCCCTAACCGGCTCCTCAAAACTGTAACGATAAACCCTGGAGCAAATACCCCTTCTCCTTTCAGCCATCGACGCACCCCCGCCCCTGTAGGCGGAGCGGGCAGGATAAATCGACGTTTATCGGGCATTTCAACCACCAGGTATAACCCTCGGTCCGTGTCATCACTCAGACGCCGGGGCAACTGTTGGTCAATCATCTGAACAAACAACGGATTGAGTCCGATGTATACATTCCCGGCCTCGTTGTTCTGAAGCACCGTGACCTTTAATGAATCGGACAGCAAACGATCTACCCAATGCGCGGGTGGTCCAAACGCATCCGGAAGACGATAAATACCCTGTTTTTGCGCCTGTTGCAATAAACTATCGACTGAATGACGCCAGTAAGGGGGAGCCAGTGTTGTACCATAGTATCGGAAATTAGCAGCATCCGCCTGCCGGTCCTGAAAGCCGGTAATCACTCTGGGCAAACAGGCCAGATATGCGTTGATATTCATTACCACAGCAACTAACACCACACCAGCAGCCAGTCGTCCACGCCAGCGTGAGCCGGCAATGACCAGTCCCAGAAAATAGACTACACAAAGTGCGAGGTGCGCATAGATCTTATAGCGATCCCGAAGGATTTCGGCTGGTGTGCGGTGAATGGCCAGCAAGAGAGCCGTACTCAGTACCACAAGCCCCATCATTAACCATTCGGTAGAGATTGTCGTTTTATTCAGCCGATTTGCCAGCCAACCGCGCTGAATTAACCAGCTTACACCAGCCAAACAAAAGGCACCAGCCAGCAAAGCCCCTCCTGCCATTGGCACTGAAGTTGTAACCATATTGGTAAACGTGCCACCAAGTACTAAACATACATTGGGTAGCCAGGTAACAAACGGATATCGATGTTCAGTTGGTGGCGAAAGCCCCAGCATCAGGCCTAGAACCAGAATCGTAGCGATCAGCCACACACCCAATTCCCTGTTTCGACCCGACTGCCTGGCCAGCAACACTACGCCCACCGGAAATACAATCAACCCATTACCGCTGGTTAAGGTAGCAGCCAGCCCTAAAAGCAGTGGCCAGCCAAGCCACCGTTGGCAATTGAGTTGATGAATCGCTTCAAAGATTAACCAGATTACCGTAAAGTTCTGCAAGGCGGCCATCCCCCAAAACATGTTCTCGTGCGACTGTAGACTGAACAGCCAGAAAGGCAGGGGAAGAAAATACCAGATGGGCCAGGCCATCAACCGATAGCTACGCCAGAACTGCCAGCCAATACCAGCCAGTGCAACATTACCCAACCCAATTAATAACCGGACATCCATCCGGCCCAGCCCATAATAAATGCCTAAGGTCACCAGGCGGTCGTAAACAATCCGATGGGTATTATGCAGAGCTATTAAATCAATGGCCCGGTTGAGCCAGGATTGCCCTGGGTAGGTCCAGCGACTCAAAAACGTCAATAGTACGAAGTCATCATCATGCACGACATCCAGCGCGTACCGGTTCAGCGTCCAGAGCCATACTAAGATGGGTATACTAATACCTAAACAAGCCAGCCCTTTAGATACAGATACCCCACGGCTTACGCGAGGTACGAATTGACCAGTAAACACTGCCATACGATAGAACGATGTAAGGTCAAAAAGAGCTTTCTTATGCGCTTATTGATCTTTTCAGTTGGTAGAGAGCCCGCCAGTCTGTACTGTGTAAACACAAGTTACTCTAGTTACCTAACCAGGGTAATACTGGCCAGCGAGTTGTCATGCAACCTCAATATTAGTCCGTATACATTCGTTACACAAGGTTATTGTTAATTATTAATTTAAAATACTATCAATATAGGATACATATACAAACCTTTGGTTGAAACGACCGGAAGGGCTTCAGGTGAGGGTAAGCACAGGCTGACCGGTAGGCAATTGCCAGGCTGCTAACGTTTTCTGTTTATGGAAGGGGTAAGTCTGGCGAATGTAGAACGAACGGCCAGCATTTGAGCCTGTTTACCGAACAAGAGATTGTTAGGCTAGGCAGAGAGTTTGTAAGAAGTGGCCTTATAGGGACTCGAACCCCAACCAACAGTTCCGAAGACTGTGATGCTATCCATTACACCATAAAGCCATTGCGCAAAAGTACGTCTATTTTCTTTATGCTAACAAGAAAAATTTGACGGATCGTGCTATCTTCCAACGAGGAGTCGCTAAAAAATTAACAACGCCTTAATTTGGCTTTAGCGTACTTTACGGAATGTTTTATCCAGATAACTCCTGATGCTAAAAAACCGTCTAATTCGACAGAATAAGGCAGTTTTCGGCTGTTCCTTAAATTATATATACCTGGTTAGTATTAACATTTCCAGAATAATTACGTTATTTAGATAATTTTATCGTTAAAAAATATCACGTTTATCCTTTTCGTCTAAAATTTTGGGTGTGGGCGCTATTATTAAATTAACAACGAAGAATGTAATTGCCCTTTGGTTTGGTGAAGACACACCGATCCGGCAATACAAAATCAGAATGAATCCTAAAGTGTGGGCGATGTGTGAGCGAGTAAGTCAGGACTTCAAAGCTCCCTCCGGTCGATTACGTCAGAGTGACTATCGTAAGTCAGATAAAGTAGCTTTTGCAACGCTTGTTCTGGAAGCGCTAGAGCAACAGGGTGACGATGTAGAAAAAGACATGTTTGATCTGGCCTACTAAACCGTACACAAACAGATACCTTCGGTTTTGAGAATAGACTAAAAGCTCCCGGTTGATTAACCGGGAGCTTTTAGTCTATTCTGATGAGCTTTTTTCGCTGATCGAACGTGACAACATGCTCTTTCAAAAAACCTTCCCCTACATTAATCTGGTGTGCTTTATCAGAATAATATACTTTCTGGTTTTTTACGCTAACTGACCCCAGCGCCAGTTCGTCATGTAGTACAGCTTCCTGTACAATAAACGTTGTATTAGCTTTTGTCTCCTCCCGTTTATTCGACGTATTGTCGTAGCGAAGGCCTGTTAATTTACCAGTTGGAAAATGCATCGGCAGGTTCGATCCGGTATCGAGGTTGAACAAAAACTCCGTTTGTCCAATCCTGCCCGGAATAACAAAGGCTTTGCTATAACTAAAAACACCTTTCGTCCCCACCTCCAGCGTCTCTTTCGAGACAATCAGCTGGCGCGCCGGTCCGTCAATAGTGAGCAGGTGATTGTAAAAGAAATCCCGGCTTAACACGCCGTCTATCCGTATGTGTTTGGGTTTTGTGTTGTAATCGCCAATCATCATCCTGAGCCCCGAGTTTGTAAGCTGGCCCAGGCTAAGGTTTTCAACAGCAACCAGAATCTCGATTTTCGACTGGTAGATGTCTGATACCTGCTGGTAACCGATGATTTTGAGCCCAATCTCTTTAGCCAACTGACGATCAATACGCCCCATACCGGCAGTTCCCGAATCGATAATAAAATTAAAGGGGCCGCGACCATTGACGTGGACTTTTACATACACCAAATCATCGCTAATGATTACTTCACTTTGCTGCCGGAACGGCTGAGCAATGACCGCGTATCCCGGTCGTAGCATAAGCCCTATCAACATGGTCGTGCATATCCGCACAAAAAAGAGTAGCATCGCTTAAATCGGCAGTCAATAAGGAGATTACGGTAGGTCGACGCTGGTTAGTATTACCCATTGTCGCGCTGGCTTTTCGTTCGTTGAGGTGCGCTCCATCTGAGTTGTCAGGATACAGCTTAAAGATAGGTCTCATTTACCAAATAGCCAGTCGATCGTATTGTTAACGTCTGTTTCTTGATAAGATGACAGGCAGGTTAAGGTTTATTTCGACGTATTTCTTCGTAGGCCCGCAATTTTCCGGAAAGCCCGGTTAACTATAGCTTCTGAGATGCTCTTACGCCTTATCCTCCCACGTCAATTCATGATTTATGTGAGTTACAGGCAACTAATAAAGCTACTTTTTTTACAGCCACAGAATAAATTTCTCCCTTTCCTATTGGATAACATATTTATTTGTTATGTTTGCAAAAGAATATAATAGTTAACTAAGAGTTACCCATAGGTAAATATTAGACATGACTTTTACTAAGTTGAGTACTAACACAGTTCGTATTATGTATTTAATGGGTTGGGGAAATTACACACGCGTATTTTTTATTGATTCCTCTCCAGCAATCAATGCAACCACGCTGAAGAAGTGTGTTGATACGCTGCCCGGATTCATTCGATTAAGCAAAAGCGTGGCTGCCAATCCGGCTCATATATCGCAGATTCGTCGAAAGAGCGATCGATCAGCGGAGTTACTTGTGGCTGGAAACTGGCTCCACGTGAGTCGGCGACGGGTGCCTTTGGTTATCAGCCAACTTGAGACTCATTTTGCTACCAGAAAAAATGCATTAGCTTGATTTATAGAGTATTATATATAGTAGTTCATTTATAATTAGCATTAGGTTAGTAAGTGTTTAGATAGGGATTTATTATTTCAAGGGTTAGGTGCGACATAGCCGGGCAATGCCTGGCTTTTGTTTTTTTTGCAGTAAGCAAAACCCCTGTCTTACGACTTCTGCCTGGGGAATCTTCCTGATTATGGTGTATATAAATAATTTGATGCCTATTTTCGTCTTATGCATTTCAGTAACGAACACGAAGAATTAGAAAATTTCTTTCGCGGCCGATCCCTCCCAAGTGGCCCACAACATGTCAATGAATACAGCGTGTTTCTTAACCTGCCGGGTGCAGTAGCCACTCAAATTCAATGGCTGCATAGTGAAGTAGCCGCTACCAGAAAGTCGGCGGCTGCGATGTTGCAGGAAGTACGCGATTGGTTGCTTCAACAGGCCAGTCCAGATCAACTACCTGATTAGCTTTTGCGCTGTTTCCTTCACTTTACATACGAGTTGTTTAGCCGTGCCGTGGTGATGTGTATGAAGCAACCTCTTGAAGCGGAAGAGCAAGGCTGTAGTGGTCCTTAGTCAACAGGGCTCTTTTCCTTTTTACCACATGAAGAAAAACCCGCAAATCAAATCGCTCACGGGTTTATATATCTTCATTCTTTTTAATTTTTCGATATAAAGCTAACTAATTGTTAACTAAAATACAAATAAGATAACAGATATATATTCGATTTCACCTGAATCATAGTAACTGGTTAGCTGAATTGATAATAAGACCGTTTAACTTACATACGCAAACAAGCAAGATCCCTTTTCAACTAGCAACGGTGTCTTGGCAGATTGTGTAAAGTGGTCTGTATGTCTGAAGACTGACAACAGGCGGGTGATTTCAAGAAAAAAAGGTAGGTACTGAAGCGAATCAATCCGAATGGTTGATCAATTGTCTTTATATACGTCCGACTTCATAAGTGGCACGTCTGATAACTAACTCCGAATTAGCCCGCTCATAATCATCAATGCAGTCTAATCCTAGTTCACTTACCTTGTAACATAACGGTTCAGCAGCCTTCTTTTGAGCTATCTCAACAAGTTCACTCTTGAGTAAACCATTCAGATAATAATCAATCATCAACTGGTTGAGCGTTGTTTTGCGTTGTACTTCGCAGGCTGTTGCACCGCCATACGTTGCCGTAAGAATACAATATTGAGCGAAGGTGATGATCATAATGAATTGTTGGCTTATACCCGTAAGGAGGTTTTAACCAGATAAAACCTGCCTTATGTAACTTAATTTTCCTTACTTAAAATATAAACCCCGTAAATCGCGATTATTTAATATAAATGTATATTAAATTTAACCTATCTAACAAAAAAAATTATTAAAACGTATTTAAGTTACCAGTTAATGTAACAGGAATAGTGGCTGTATGTCGGTTGAAATCTGGTCAATTAAAGACTGCAGCACACCTGCAATGCAGATAAGTTCAACCACAGAGCCGCAAAGACCTGTCAGGGTGACCTGTTAATAGCAAATGGAAGTGGATATTACCATAAGCGCCATAGGTGAGGCCTATAGGAACCAGCTTAGGATACGGTTACCTCGATCGACCTGGAGAATAGGTACGTTCAGCACTACTCAGATAGCTTCTTCAATAGCCAGACGGACCAATTGCCCTTCTCTGTTCCAGAAAATTCCTGCTGTATTATTTTCTCCTAATAGAGCCAGTACAAAGCCGTTTTCGTCGGCGTACTGGCTCATCATTTCCGACATGATCAAACCGTATTCGTACGGAACAACAATTCGTTTCACAGCACCATATGCCGCCCCCGTCCAAACGGTTAATGTTATGTGTTCTTTCATTACTGCCATCTCATTAGATGAACTTTATTCTGCTCATCAACTCAATTGCAGCCTACTATACCCTTACCAACTCTAAAAAACTATCTAGTGGCAAAACATCAACCTTTTCCAGTTACCCTAATTACATCACGTTTGCCACCTGGCCCCGGCTCGCTCTGAACGCTAACTCACAGGAGTTGGTAACGGGGTTGGCATTTGTTCCTCCACCTGCTGCTGGCGCACCTGCTGCCCAATGGGCACATATTCTACCTCGCACGGATAGCCGAACAGGCAGTTGGTTTTTATTTGATCAGCTACTCGGGCGGGTACCATGTTTTCCCAGCCGTCTTCTCCCTGCTGAATCATTTCCAGCACATGATCGGTCGAAATGTGCAGGTTCTGTTCATTATAGTCGGTGATATCCTCGATTTTATCGTTTCGTACCAGGTATTGGAACAGAGGCTCCAGGGTTGGGGGTAGTTTGAATTCGTTGCAGGTATAAATGGCACCGTGTTTCAGGGTTGGATAGACGAATAACTTGACCTTCCGGCTGAACAACGTAGCGAAGGATTCCAGAATACCACCCGGCAAGAACTCGTAGTGTCCTTCTTCGAAAATGTACTCCAGGTTCGGAATACCCACAATCAGGCCTATTTTAAGCCGCGTCAACCGGGCCAGGTACGCAACAAGTTTATAGTATTCGAGGTAGTTGGAGATCATTACCGTCTGGCCCATCGAGCACAGGATGTCGACCCGGTCCAGAAAGTCTTTTTCGTCGATACCCTGTTCATTGGCTTTCAGGTTGTGCAGAGTTAACTCCGCCATCGATACAACCCGGTTGGGATCAACATCCGGCTCATCCTTAAACTGCTTCAGCCCGTTCTCGATCATATCCATCTGGACATTGGTTACGGGGCGCAGTCGGCCGCGCATGACCAGAATATGCTTTTTATACAGGGCTTCGGATGGCTGGAGCACCTGTCCGTCGGGGCCGAAAAGTGCGGCATCCGTAAAGCCGTTTTTAACAAGGTGTAAACTCATCAGGCGGTTATCGACATCGGCAAAGTCCGGGCCGCTGAACCGGATCATATCAATCTGAATCCGTTCCGGAGCCAGATCGTCCATGAGCGAGAGGACCAGCGTTTCGGGCGACTTCGAGTAGTAATAGCACCCATAAATCAGGTTGACGCCGATAATACCCAGGGCCTGTTGCTGCAAAATATTCTCATTGTCGATCATCCGGACGTGGATAATGACATCGTTGTAGCCGGATTCCGGATTTAGCTGAAACCGACAGCCGAGCCAGCCATGCGCTTCGTTGGTTTTCTGATAGTTTAGGGCAACAACCGTATTGGCAAAGGCAAAAAAGGTCGTATCGGAGCCGCGCTTTTCAGCCAACCGTTTTTCGAGTAAGCTATACTCTTTGTTGAGCATCTTTACCAGTCGCGACTCGACCACATAGCGTCCGCTTTCTTCAACCCCGTAGATGGAGTCACTAAAAGTCATGTCGTAGGCCGACATGGTCTTGGCAATAGTGCCCGATGAGCCGCCCGCTTTAAAGAACATAGCGGCTGTTTCCTGACCCGCTCCGATCTCGGCAAAGGAACCATAAATACGACGGTCAAGATTTATACGTAATGCTTTTTGCTTAGTACCTATATTCTTTTCGTACATAGTCTTGTTAGGTTGCTGATGTTAAAGTTACAGGATAAAACGCCAAAAGCAGCCTGTGGGGCTGCTTCAAACGCAAAATAATACAATATTAATGCGCCGGCATCAGCTGTTTATCACTAATATACATGTTCCCTCCTCCGGCTTTTTCATCGAGGGATGAGCCAATAAATGGTCGATCAATTTCTAGAGTGGCCACCCGACGGGCATTTCGCACACCCGCAATTTGAAAAACGGCTTCGCTTAACATCGATTCGCTCAAATCGCCGAAGGGCTTCATGGCTACGGTTGGCTCTTTCACTTCAACGGAGGGCACAAACCCGTTGCCATATTCGGTAAAGCCCTGCGCATTGGCCGATTTAAAGGTAATGGGCTGCATACCCCATTTAATGCGACCCGTAGCGTCCGAAATTGTAATAGAACCAACGTTTTTGCCAACGGTGGTGGTACCAATGGTGGTTACGGTCATAAACGGCCGTAATCCATTTATAATCAACTCGCTGGCGGATGCAGTACTACTGGTTGTCAGAACAAAAACACGGCTTAGATTAGAACCAATGCTGGTAGATTTGTTTACAAAGTTCTGAATATTCCAGTTAGAGCCGTATTTGGCAGCATAGGCAGCCGATGCCGCGGGATTCCACTTCTGAGAGTAGAATACCTTTGAGGCATCTACATTTTTACCGATCGAACTGGCTAGGTTAACGGCAGAACTTACATATCCCCCGCGATTGTAGCGCAAATCCAGCACCAGTTCGTTGACGCCTTTCTGCTTGAACTTCCCAAAAATGTTATCCAGCTTCAGATCGTACGTTTTATCCGTTGTGCCATCTGACGTATAAGTGCCGGGAATAAACTGGTTGTAAACAACATACCCGATCGTTTTTCCATTGATGGTATAGATCGAATCCAGCAAAACAGGATCTTCCTGAAAGACAATAGCCGTTACCTGTTTTGTCTGGTCGGTATCGACTGTTGAGCCGTTCGCAGCTACCGTGGCAAACCCGTATGTGTAGGTATCTGAGCTACCCGATAACAGCTCAGAATAATTCGTACCAGTCAGGGTTTGGCCATTCACTTTTGAGATGATGTCACCTCGTTTAATACCAGCTTTGGCGGCTGGCGAACCGGGCAAAACATACAGCACCGACGCAATGACGGTAGTTCTGGTATTGTCCCGATAATACAGTTTGTATTGCAGGCCGGTTGTTTTCGATTGGCCGCTCAGGGAAGCCTTCAGTGTTTCGGCACTCGGCTGAATCCACGAAAAACGGTCGCCATCGGTATTACTCGTAGCATTGTAGGTATTCAGCAGAGAAGCAAAAAACTTATCCGGACTTAGCGATTTATTAGGGCTGGCCGGGAGTTTATCATTCCAGAAATAGTAGCTCTGCATGTTTTGCAGGATCCATTCGTTTACCTCCGTATCCGTTACAACGCCCGTTGCAACCGTTGTCGACGACAGGTTGCCGGGTGAAACGTCTTCATTTTTCTTACATCCTGTAAGCAGGACAGTAGCCGAAACCGCCAGAAGCAATGCCGGACGCCAAACGTGAAATACCTTCATAGTAAGTTGTTGATGTGCAATTTCGATGCCCACTAATAACGTAATCGAGAGCAAAAAAATTTAGTTGTAACTACTTAATAATAGTTTAGGTCATGTGCTTACATATGAGTAACGTGATGGTTCTGACTATAGTGAGCTAGCCCAATCGGACGTAGATACTACTTTTTTAATAGACTTATACCCAGCAGGCTTCAATCGGCTGACAGCCCGCCTGAAATTATATATCTGCCAAACGATGTCGCCAATCACCTTGGCCACGATACTCGTTAACGCTCTTAAATAAGCTTGTCCAGTTTAGGGCAAAAACGCTTCTATTCCTCCTGAAAACAGCTAATCTGACACGATAGCCTTAAAGGAAAGGCTACTAAAATTTGACTATACTTACCAAAAGGTTATTATTGCATATATATACATGATTGGGTTTTTTATATATAAAAAGGTAAACTTATAGATGCCGCCTTATGGATAAATCTGTACCAGTATTGTCGATTACAGCGATCGTAATAGTATGGGCAACTCTAGTGGTACCCATAACAAACATTAATCGATCATCTACACCTAATTGGGATAATCCAATTCGATCCACACCCTGTAAAGTAGCTTCCGACTCATTACGCACTCCTCCTATGGATGGTGAAGATGCGACGGCATTTACGCCTGATGGTCATTTTTTTGCATTAGCCCATCACAAAACTATCCAAGTTTTTAATCGTTTGTCCGGGAAACTTGTCCGGGAGATAACCATTCCCCGCAAGGAGATTCGCACGCTTGCATTTAGCCCCGATGGCACCTATCTGGCAGCAGCAGGCAACGCAGGTAGTATTTGGGTCTGGAATTGGCCTACTGAGATACAATTAGTGGCGTCTTTGCCTGGGCACCGCAAGGATGTGAACAGCATTGCCTTTAGTCCTGATGGCAATTACATTGCCTCTGGTAGTGATGATGAAACAGTCCGCGTATGGGAGTGGCGTAAGCGCAGTGAAATCAGGCAGCAGAATCTGTCAATTAAGGGAGTCAAGGGCTGGTTTCAGAATAACCACATCCGATCCGTTGGCTTTAGCCCCGATGGCCGGCAAGTGGTTTGTGGCGGCACCGATGAGATCGTATGGGTTTGGCCCTGGCTGGAAAATTCATCGGCAACGGCATTTGAAGGACACAGTGGAGATATCAATCAGGTGCTATTTCTGCCTGATGGTGAGTCTGTCATGAGTGCAAGTGACGATAAAACGGTACGAATATGGTCACTATCAAACCCTGATTATGTACGAACCTTTCCGGCTGAAGATGACGTATCGGCTGTAGCCTATCAGCCAGGATATGTGTTGCTGGGGCAACGCAACGGCCTGATACGGGTACACAACGAGGTCACCAAAGACACGATAAAAACCTTTGACACCGGCCACCGTCGTTTGCGCGGATTAACCCTGAGCCGCGACGGGTGGTACCTACTGAGTGTAGGCACGGAAAAAGCCGTGTACATCTGGGAATGGGCCTCCGGCGTTGAACAAAAAAGGCTTCAGGCGGCAAACATCGACCCAAGGCAGGGAGTCGAATGCCTGGCCATCAGCCCGGATAGTCGACTGGTACTAGCGGGCGGACGAGGAACAAACAACCTCAGAAGCTGGCAGGCTAAAGACGGACGGCAAATTCATACCTATAAAGGGTTCCGGCGGGTGGTAAAAAGTATGGAGTTTAGCCCTAACGGCCAGTTTTTGGCCATTAGTAGTACAGACAGCTCAGTATACGTCTATGAAACCAACCGGCCCGACCAACCTGTATATAAACTCCGGTTACCGGTTCAAACCATTTCGTTAGACTTCAGCCCCGATGGACAATGGCTGGCTTTAGGCCGTTCAGATGGTATAATTTCACTATGGGACTGGACGGCAGCACGAACCTCAACAGATAGCCTGAAAATGCCAGTAGGATCGGTAGAATGTGTACGATTTTACGATAATAAATTTCTCGTTTCCAGTGGTAACAGTCAGGCAATCATAGTCTGGGACTGGCGCTTGCGAAGCATAAAAAACAGGCTGATTGGCCATACAGGCTCGGTATACACACTGGCCTTTAGCCCCGATAAGCAGTTAATGGTCAGTGGTGGCACCGATAACTCGGCCCGGGTTTGGAACTGGGAACAGAAACGGTGTATCGATACGGTGATACACCAGTCGTGGGTACGGAGTGTGTGTTTTAGTACCGATGGGCAATACGTGGTCAGTAGCGATCAGAACGGAACTATTCTACGCTGGGCACCGCAAAGTCCCGAACCACCCCGAACCATTGCTGCCACCTGCAAGCCAATAACCGCTGTCCGGTTTAGTCCCGACCGCCAGTATATTTTTAGCGGAAGCAACGAGCCAGGGGGGCGCGTATCCGTGTGGTGGAGTGGTTTACCACCCGTTGTCATGGACACCGAAGAAGGCTCTGTTTATGTGAGTTGGGTGGGCCAGCCACCGGCACAGATTAGTGCGCCCACGTATACCGCACATGCCCTACTGATAGGAGCCGACCCTGCTCTGAAAGATAGTGTTAAACTATATCTTAATGCACAGCCTGTAACAGGAGGCAAAACACTAGAAACCAGAAGTATCAATCGGCCAGATGGAGGTTTCGACCTCGAAAAATCCGTGCAGTTGAGCGAAGGAACCAACACACTTCAATGGCGTATGACGCGTACAGGATTGCCCGATGTAGTGAGTTCGACATACACGATTCGGTACACACCCCCTTCCAAACCAAACCTGTTTGTTTTTGCCTTTGGGATTGTTAACCAGTCCTCAGACCTTACTCCGCTTCTTTATACCGTGCCGGATGCCATCGAGTTAGCAGAGGCCCTGAAACAGCAACGGGGTAAACTATTTGATGAGGTTGACGTACAGACATACACGACATCAGCCGAAACCTCCTGTCAGAAAATACGGGAGACGTTTGAAGAGATAGGCCAGATGGGCGACAAAATTCTGCCTAAAGATTTGTTGATCGTTTTTATTTCTGGCCACGGTCAAACCGTTCGTGGAGCGTTTCGTATCGCCGGAAGCGATTACTCGAACCGAAAAGCCAGTACAACCAGCGTTGATTTACATCGTGAAGTGTTTGCTCAGTTGGCCGAACTTGAATGCAAAAAATTAATCCTGCTGGATGCCTGTCATAGCGGAGATGCCAAATTTGGCAGCCGTACCACCCCGTCTGTGGAAGATACCCAGCGTATACTGGCAAACCTGCCCCCACAATCTGTACTAATTACCAGCAGCAAAGGCGACGAATCGTCCTGGGAAGACAAAAGCTGGGGACATGGGGCTTTCACAAAAGCGTTGCTGGAAGCTATTGAAGGAAGAGCCAATAAAAATGACGATCAGACAACAACGGTTCGGGAGCTGTATAAATACCTGGAGCAAACAGTTCCAACCATGGTGCAAAGTCTTAAAAATAAGCCACAAACCCCGCTCCTAAAAGCCTCAGATGCTAATTCCCAACTCGATAAGATACCGCTCTTCTGGCATGGCTCAACAACCAAAACCTATCCTAACCAACCCGCTAAACACTAACACGGTTTCATGAGTCACCACTTCGCTTTTTTGCTGATTGCATTGCCCTTGAATTGTGGGGCACAAACCATAAACCCGTCCGCCGAATTTTATCGCCACTTCCGATGCAACCAAAGGATAATGGCCAAAAGCCGCCCCGATATACTGTTTGAAAGCACCCGTCCCCAAACCTATCGCTTTACGGAACAATCGGTGGGCATAAATCCCAAACGGATGGCAACGTACCCCGTTTTCACCCCGCTAACACCCAAACACAAGGCCTTAGCTCCCACCATCAACCGGCAAATTCGTCAGTGCTTACAGAACAAAGGATTGAATCTGTCAGAACCCGAAGATCAACCCTCTCAGGGCATAAAATATGAAGTCGTCGTAATGAACGAATCTTTTTTTTCGATTCATCTCTCGCTGACAACCTGCGGCAATCGCTGCCACTACGCCACGGTTTCGTTCAACTACGATCTGCAAACGGGCAAGCAAGTGTCGAACTGCGAACTGTTGGCCCGGCTGGGAATAACCGACCAACAGTTTGAAAAGGCCGTTCGCCAACGATGGAAAAAGCTGGCGATTCTGGAATACGACAAAAAATATCCGTCTTTCAAGGAGGTCAGAGCGTATAGAATCGCCGATGATGATGACGAAGAAACGGATGAACAAAACCGCTATCGTAGCGGGCCTTTTGACCTGATTTTACAAGAAGCCTCCTTGTTACCCGTCGTCTATCAAAATCAGTTCTACCTGCGGCTGGGGTTTAACCTCTCGGTATTCAACCGGACCGCTGTGGGCTATACAGATTTAGTGGTTGGCCACCCCTGACGCTATCGGCAGCAAACCGTCAGCAGGTAGTCTGATGGCAGCAAAAAGAACTGTTGGTTTATTGATTCAATCCTGACCAAAACAGTCCTAAAATTTTTTTAATGAACTGATGAGATTCGGGCACGCAGCTCCGCTAAACACCAAAAGCAACTTTTCTGGATATGTTTCGCAAAATGGTTTTTCTGTTACCCGCCGTTTTTCTGGCCTGGCGCTGCGCGCTTCAGCTTTGGGCACACAGCCAGTATGTGGTTTCGCACGCAAGTCGGTATAGCGGCTTGTTGGTTGGCGCGTGCGCATTTGCGGCCCTTTGGGCCATGCGCAACCGGTGGTCGCTGGTGCAAAACTGGCTCACCTATTTTGGCACCAAAGTACACGAAGGAGCACACGAAAAAATGGCCTTTCTGTCGGGTCGGCGGCTGTTTGGCTACAACATTCAGCAGGATGGAACGGGCTATATCATCTACGAAAACACCGGAGCGTCGCCCCTGATTACGCTGGCCCCGTATTTCTTCTCCTACACCAGTCTGGGCCTGCTGGCGCTGCGGTGGCTTATGCTCTCCGAAGGACGGGTTTACGTCGATGGGCTGATTGGCTTTCTGCTGGCATTCCATACCTACGCGTTTCTGACCCAAACCCGGTATTACCAAACCGACCTTCAAAAAATGGGTCTGGCCTACTCGACCGTATTTATCCCGACAATGCACCTGATTACCTACGGGCTATATGCCTGGGTCATTGGCGGCTTACCCATACTATCCTACTTCAAGCTTTTCTGAGTATGCCCCCAAAACACCACCATCGCCCGTTTTTTGCTTTTTTCCTGTTTCTTCTGCTTTACCCGGACAGCCACTTGCTGGTCGCTCAGAACAGCCCTGCCAAAAAGCCCCGCTCCGCATTCGCCCGGCACTTTCGGTGTCAGCAAACGGTGGTGCGAAAACCTTCTCCGCAACAATTCGCGGATATGTTTGATCGCCAACCCGTCAACTCATACCGGATTGCGCCTAAGGCGGTGAAGCGGGGGAAAACAAGGGTTAACTACCCTGTTTTTAAGGCCATCAGCCAGCAGCACAAACCGTTTGAAAAGCAAATTAATGCACTCATTAGGACTTGTTTTGAAGAGGAGTGCAATCAAACGGATTTTAGTGACAGCCCCCATGGGCTGGAACAATTCTGGTACGAAGTAGTGGTACAAAACGAATCGTTTCTGTCTATTCATCTGACAGGCAGGACATGCAGTAACCATTGCCACTATTATAGTACCTCGCTGAATTACGATCTGAAAGCCCACAAACGCCTGTCGAACTGCGGCCTGTTGGCGCGGCTGGGCGTTAGCGATCAGCAATTTGAGAAAGCCATGCGCGCCCGGTGGTCTAACCTGTATGTGGGTGAGATAGAAGGTCAGTACCCTTCGTTTCAGAAAGTGAAGCATTTGGCCGAAAAACGCGCTCTGTACGAAGGAGATAAGCTAAACCGGTATAATGCCTCGTTTGATGAGGTTCTCAAAAAAGCATCGATGCTGCCCGTGGTGTACAAAAACAGGCGGTATCTGCGACTCGGTTTTTTCATAAGCGGGCCATCGCAGGACTTAGTCGGATTTACAGATTGGGCCTTACCTGTGCAACAATAAACCTATTGCCATCATGAAACCCCACCGATACCTGCCGTTCCTGTTGTTACTCATGCTACTGCAAAAAGCCGTATCGCACGACAAAACCATCGTTACAGCTACCCTGCCCACCGGTACCGAAAAGCGCGTGGCCCTCGTGATTGGTAACCGCGATTACCAAAGCATGAATCCCCTGAGGAACCCGCTCAACGATGCCGAGGATATGGCCCGCGCCCTCAAGGCGTTGCAGTTTGAGGTCACTACTCTCACCAACACCACCAACCATCAACTGCTCAAAGGGCTGGAGATCTTCCGCTCCAAACTGGGGCCAACAACGGTGGCCGTGGTGTACTTCTCCGGGCATGGCATGAGCTACGATAACACCAACTACCTCATTCCGGTAGATGCCAACATCACTTGTCAGGAAGATGTGGGTGTTTGGGGGGTAAAGCTCGACCTGATTCTGAGCCACACGCGGGTATGTCGAAACGGTATTGTGTTTCTGGATGCCTGCCGCAAAATTCCGAATCTCGACCGTTGCCCCACCCCCGACCGAAGCCCTAACGCCCAGGCGGGTCTGGTAACACCCCGAAATCCGCCCGGCAGTGCAGTGGTATTCTCGACGGAGCAAGGGACAGCCGCCGACGACAACCAGACAGGCCGCAACGGGTTGTTTACGGAGGCTCTGTTGCGCTACCTGACCCGGCCCAACTTAACCCTGAAACAGATCTGTGACCGTGCAGCCGCCGATGTAGAAGCCAAAAGTAACTTTAAGCAATCGCCCGCCCTGTACGACAAAATCCGGGGTGATTTTGTGTTTATACAAACCCCTGCGCCCCCACCCAGCCGCCCCCAAACGCCCCAATACTTAGACCTGCCCTTTTCCGAGATGGTGTACATCCCCGGCAGCACCTTCCAAATGGGCGATACGCGGAGCGAGGGTAGTAGCGACGAGAAACCCGTACGCAGTGTAACGGTGAGTTCCTTTCTGATGGGCAAGTACGAAGTAACCCAACGGCAATGGGAAGCCGTGATGGGTAACAACCCGTCTTATTTCAAAGATTGCCCCGATTGCCCGGTGGAGAATGTATCCTGGGACGACGTGCAGGAGTTTCTCAAAAAGTTAAACGCCCGCACCGGGGGCAACTACCGCCTGCCCACCGAAGCGGAATGGGAGTATGCCGCCGGGGGCGGGGCAGGCAGCCGTACCCGCTTTGGCAACGGCCGGGATATTCTCGACCCCGCCGAAGCCAATTTCGATGGGAGTGTGACCTATAAAAAACCGTACTCGGTGGCGGGGGAGTACCGCCAAAAAACCGTACCGGTGGGCAGCTTCCGGGCTAACACACTGGGTTTATATAATATGAGTGGCAACGTGTGGGAGTGGTGTGCGGACTGGTATGGGCCTTACAGCGCCAACAGCGAAACTAACCCAACTGGCCCCGCTACCGGCACTATCCGCGTGTTGCGCGGGGGCTGTTGGGTCGACTACTCGCAGATCACGCGCGTTGCCAATCGGGACCTCAGCATCCCCTCGAATCGGTACAAAGACATTGGCTTCCGCGTCGTTTCCCAGGCTCAGTAATACAATCTGTAATATCCATTTTCTGTAACTCACCGAACACATGAAACCAATCCTTTACTGTTTGTTGCTCCTGCTGCTCTGGCAACCCTTGCTGGCACAGGACAAAACGCTGGGCATCGTACAGCTCCACAAGAATACCCGCGAGGGGCAGCGCAAAGCCCTGATAATTGCCAACCAGACCTACCAGTTTCAGAAGTCGCTCAATAATACCCTGCGCGATGCCGACAGTATGGCCGTGGCCCTGCGCTACCTGGGCTTTCAGGTAACGGTGGTCAAAGATAAAACCCTGGCCGATACACAAGACGCTATCGACCGCTTTGAGCAATCGCTCCAACCGGCGGATGTCGCGTTCGTGTACTATAGTGGGCACGGTCTGGGCTATCAGCACGACAACTACCTGTTGCCCGTCGAGTTCGCCATCAGCGAGATGGATGGCCTAAAAAACCGCGCCATCAGCTTCGCCAACCTGCGTAGCCGCATCGTGGGCCGGAGTGTACGCAACCTGTTTATGGTGGTCGACGCCTGCCGTAGCGAAATGGCGGACAAAGCAACCGACCGGGCTTACGAGCTGGTGCCACCTGAAAACAACCCGCCCGGCACGCTCATCGCCTTTGCCACCGACTACGGTCAAACGGCCACCTATAAAAGCCGCAACAATAAAAACAGCCTTTACACCGAATCGCTGCTGATGTACCTGCGGCAACCGCTGGAGGTGCAGGAGATATTCAAACGGGCCAACAACCGCACCTATGCCGAAACCCAAAGGCTGAAACTGTCCACCCAGCATCCACATTACATCCCAATGATTTATGATGATTACTACTTCCTGAAACTAATTACCCCCAACACACCCTCGCCCCCCCGTCCCCAAACCCGCCAATACCTCGACCTGCCCTTTGCCGAGATGGTCTACATCCCCGGCGGCACCTTCCAGATGGGCGACAAGTACGAAGTACCTGTGCATACCGTTACAGTCAGCCCCTTCCTGATAGGCAAATACGAAGTAACCCAACGCCAGTGGGAAACTGTCATGGGCAGTAACCCCTCTCATTTCAAAGACTGTCCCGACTGCCCGGTAGAAAATGTATCCTGGGACGACGTGCAGGAGTTCCTCAAAAAGTTAAACGCCCGCACCGGGGGTAACTACCGCCTGCCCACCGAAGCCGAATGGGAGTATGCCGCCGGGGGTGGAGCAAGCACTCGCACGCGCTTTGGCAACGGACGCAACGAGCTCGATTCAACAAATGCAAACTATGATACTCGTAGATGGGCTACTCATCCAAAAATACCATTATCTAATAAATACCGCGCTAAAACCCTTCAGGTAGGGAGCTTTACGGCTAATACACTGGGCTTGCATGATATGAGCGGCAACGTATGGGAGTGGTGCGCCGACTGGTATGGACCTTACGGCAGTAGTAGCCAAACCAACCCAACTGGCCCCGCTACCGGCATTAGCCGCGTGTTACGCGGGGGCAGTTGGAACTACTTCCCGCAGGACGCGCGCGTTGCCAATCGGGGCAGCAACAGCCCCTCGAATCGGGACAACTACATTGGCTTCCGCGTCGTCTCCCAGGCTCAGTAAGGGGGTACATTCAGTCCTGATTGAAGAGATATACTTTTTTTCACCGTCCCTGATTAGAATTTACACCACTCGTACGCTACACAAACATAACCTACACAAATTCCATGAAAACTTCACTAATTACCTTTCTGCTCCTGACCTTCACCGTTGCGACCTTCGCCCAGCAACGCGGCAAGGGGCTTATTTTTGACGAAGCAGCCTTTAATGCTATTCCAACCCTGCCCACCCCCGATCAGGGAGCCAAATCGTTTGGCGATAATCTGCCTATCGCGTTCGATTTATCGAAATATTGCCCACCAGCAGGCAATCAGGGCAGTGTGCCAAGCTGCGTAGCCTGGTCAACCGCTTACAGTGCCTTTGCCACACAGTATGCTGCCAAAAAAGGCATTACCGACCCCAACCAGATACAACGTCTGGCCCTCTCGGCGATGTTGCCTTACAAACAACTTCGGCCCGGATGCGATGCGGGGCTAAATATCTCCGACATCGCCATGCAATTGGTGCGAAATGGAAATTTGCCCTATTCTGAGTTTGGTATTAATACGTGTATGCCAGCGCCATCGAGCGACATGGTCAGCCGGGCCCGCCAAAACCGCCCGGTTCAGGGCGTGGTTTCGGTGTTTAAGCCTGCAGACACCGAACAGCAAAAGTTCTACGCCACGCAACGCCAGTTAGCCATATTCAAAACACCGGTGATTGTGGGTATTCAAACAACCGAAAACCTGAATAAACTCACCGCTTCCGACGACTATTATCGGCCGGGGGGAAGAGAGGGCGAACTCCATGCGGTAACGGTTGTAGGGTACGACGCCGTTAGTTTTAAAATTCTGAATTCATGGGGTCCATCCTGGGGGCGTAACGGCCTCTTCTCGGTTCGCTTCGAAGATTTTAAGAAAATTGCTGTCGCGGGCATGGCGCTTACTATCCCCGACGACTACAATCCCGGCCCTAACCCAGCACCTACGAAAACCCAAATCGGCGGAACCTTTGCCTTTCAGTATCTCGACAGCAACACGGGCAGTTTTAATCAGGTAACACCTAGCCACACAGGCAATGGCATCTACGAAATGAGCCGTAAAGACTGGCAGGTGGGCGACCGGTTTCAACTACTGACCAGCAACGACCGGGCCGGGCAATACATTTGTGTGTTTAGCATTAACCCAAAAAACGAGGTTAAAGCGCATTACCCACTCAACACGCAACTGGCCGCCGTGCAGGAAAACTCGTTCGGATTGGGCATAACCGATTTGTTGCCTGCTGAAAAATTCGACCTCGTTATTCCGGCAGTCGATAAAGTGTTGGTGATTCAGGAACCTGGTACTGATTACCTCTGCGTCCTCTACAGTAATAAACCGCTCCTGAACGACATTCCGTACATGCTCACCCGCATTCAGAACAGCAATGCGTCAACACTGTACGGGCGGCTACAGGAAGGTGTAGGCAGCCGACTGATACCAGCCCGCAACATTAACTATCAGAGTAGCCGAATGGGAGCCTCGGCCACTACCGGACAGGGCGATATTTTCCCGCTCATCCTGAAGGTTCAATCTGTTCGCTGAAAACCCATAACCTCCCACGACTACACAGATGAAACATCAAACGGTTTGCTCGGTTTGGTTTGCCCTGGTGCTATGGACCACCAGTTGGGTGATGGCCCAACCTGCGGATACGCTCACGGTTGTGCGTAAGCATGTTCTTCGTAATGGACCCTCATCATTGGCCATGCCGCTCCCAAACGGATTTTTGCTGGTGGGTCGCTCCGAAAAGAACGCCGTAGTGAGCCGGGTCGACCAAACAGGGGCCGAACAATGGAGCCGGGTCGTGAGTAATCTGCGGGCGGTTTCGATGGTCAAAAACCAACTGGCATTGGTGCAGCAAACAACCAACGGGCAAATGAGCCTGTCGGTTCTGAATCTGAACGATGAAGGTAAGCTCATCTGGCGGGCTGACGTTGGCCCCGGTACCGAGGCCGAGACCGCTATTCGGCCCGACCAAAGCGTGGCCGTTGTGACCCGAACGCCCACCGGGCTGATGCTCTACAGCCTGGAACCTTCCGGTCAATCGGACAGAGAAACGCCTATCGCTCTGACAGATCCTGAGCCGGGGGGGCAACTGGGGCTGTTATCATTACCCGATAATGGGCTGGTACTGACCGTTGGGAGCACCGTGATTGGGCTGAACAACGAAGGTAGCAAACGCTGGTCGTTTGATTTTGGGCGCGACAAAATCCAGTGGAACCGGATGCGGCTGTTACGAAATGGTCAGGTTGCTCTAGTGGGGCAAGGTACAGCTATTGCGTTTAGCCCGGATAACCTCGACGGGCGGCTGATCGTGCTAAACCCGCAAACAGGCCATCAGATTTGGTCTAAAGTACTTACGTTTTCCGACATGCGCGAAGCGGGGATAGATCTAGTCGAAAAACCGGATCAAACCCTGTTCGTGTTGATGCAGGAGCCTACCGGGGCCAGTTTATTACACCTCAATGCCCGGCATGAGCTTCGGGTTGTTAGCCGAATTAAATCGCCAGCCCAACAAGTGGTTAACTATATAGCCCTTGTGCAGTGTTCGGCCGACCGATATGGACTTGTTGCGGCTACGGCCCATCAAACTATATGGCAGGAAATGGGCCGTCCAACACCCTCCCCCCGCCCTAATGCCAAACGCCCCGCCCTCTACGGCCTGTCGGTAGGGGTGTCGTACCCGCCTATCCGATTTGCCGAGGCCGATGCCCGTGCCATAGCTGAAACCCTGCAACGCCAGCAGGGACAGTCCTTTACGAAAGTAGCCGTGCAACTGCTCAACGCTCCTCAACAGGCGACAACCACGCAGATTGGCGCGGCCATCGAACGCTGGAGCCTGACACTGAAACCAAACCCCGACGATTGGGTACTGGTATTTGTGTCGGGGCTGGCCATCGACCTACAGCACGACCTCCGGCTCATTGGAGCCGACTACGACCAGGCGGCTCCACGCAACACGAGCCTGAGCCTGCGGCAGCTCCTCCGCGACCTCAACGCTCTGCCTTGCCGCAAGCTCGTGCTGCTTGATATGGGGCAACCCGAACAGGTCGGCCCACCGGCCAATGACCGAACGTTCAGCTTTTTGCCCCGCGACTTCCCGAATACCTACGTGCTGATGGCGAGCCAACCTGACCAACCTGCCTACGAAGACCCCGCCTGGCAACATGGGGCCTTTACCCGCGCTCTGCTCGACGGCCTGACCGGCCCCGCCGACACCAACCGCGACGGCCAACTGCGCCTGAGCGAACTCGGTAGCTACCTGAGCGAAGCTGTACCTGCCCTAGTGCAAACTCAAAAACAGAAAGAACAACAACCCACCTGGCTCATCCGGCAGAAAGACGATGCCGTATTGCTGGAAAAATAAGACGTACTGCCCGTAACTAACCGACCCTTATGAAACGCGTTTATCTCCTCCGGCTTATTCTTGGTTTTGCCGCATTGCTAACCACCTCTGCCCTCTTTGCCAAGGACCCACCGGGAGCAAAGCGGTTTACAAGTCAGCTGGTGGATGGTGTTAGCATAAATTCGGTGTGTTTCAGCCCCGATGGCCGATACGCCCTCAGTGGCAGTTATGACAAGACCATCAAGCTGTGGGATGTGGCCACCAGGCAGGAAGTTCGTACATTCAAAGGGCATGGCATTTCTGTCAGTTCTGGGTGTTTCAGCCCCGATGGCCGATACGCCCTCAGCGGTAGTTATGACAAGACCATCAAGCTGTGGGAGGTTGCTACAGGAAAGAAACTACGCACCTTCAAGGGGCATAGTAGTTCTGTCAGTTCCGTTTGTTTCAGCCCCGATGGTCGATACGCCCTCAGCGGCAGTTATGACGAGACTCTCAAGCTGTGGGATGTGGCCACCGGGCAGGAAGTTCGTACATTCAAAGGGCATGCTAGTTCTGTCTGGTCCGTTTGTTTCAGCCCCGATGGCCGATACATCCTCAGTGGCAGTTATGACAAGACCATCAAGCTGTGGGATGTGGCCACCGGGCAGGAAGTTCGTACATTCAAAGGGCATGCTAGTTCTGTCTGGTCTGTTTGTTTCAGCCCCGATGGCCGATACGCCCTCAGTGGCAGTTATGACGAGACTCTCAAGCTGTGGGGTGTGGCCACCGGGCAGGAAGTTCGTACATTCAAAGGGCATGCTAGTTCTGTCAATTCCGTTTGTTTCAGCCCCGATGGTCGATACGCCCTCAGCGGCAGTTATGACAAGACCATCAAGCTGTGGGAGGTTACTACAGCCCAAGAACTCAGCAAATGGGAGTTAAATTATCAAGCAAAAGAGGTCGCTTTTTCGCCCGATGGTGCGTCGGCCTTGGTAGGAACAGACGTTTACTTTGTCAGCTTTCTGCTGCCGGGGGTAGCACCCAAACCACAGGAGCCTGTCCGTCAGCAAACGGCCCCGGTCTTCTCCCAATTCATCTGGCTCTCCCAGCCTGCCACCGTTCATGAACCCACTTTCACCGCCAAAGCGGTGGTGGTTAGCAATGCGCCCACTCCGGTAACTCCTCAGCAACTCCAACTCTATATAAACGGAAAGCCGCAACCGGCCGGGCAGAAAGACCTCATCATCCAATCCCTGCGGCAACCCCAGCCCGGCCGCTACAACTGGCAGCAAACCCTGCCCCTGCGCGAAGGCGAGAACGAGATTGTACTGGGACTCACCTTGCCCGGTCAGCCCGAAGTGCGCTCCGAACCGTTGCGGATTACGTATCTGCCCCCGGCTAAACCCAACCTATATGTATTGGCGATTGGTGTGCCCGGAAACGGGCTTACCTATGCCTCCGCCGATGCCGAGCAGGTAGGACAATTGCTCAAACAACAACAGGGAAAGCTTTTTAATCGAGTGCAGACTACCTATCTGAACCGCAAGGGGCAGGCCAACGCCACGCAGCTACGGATTGAGATGGGTCTGCTCCCCACATTCGACATCACGCCCAACGATGTGCTGCTACTGTTTGTGTCGGCACACGGCAAAAAGCTGAATCTGAGAAATGGGCAAAGTGATTTTGCCATCCTGTCGGAAGATTATGATGGGCGAACCCTCATCACCGAAGAAACCACCACCCTGCTCTACAAACACGACATTCTGGACAACATTACCGGCCTGAAGTGCAAGAAACTCATTCTATTCGACGCCTGCCATTCGGGCGAAGCTGTGCGGAAACAGGGCGGCAAAGCCAAGTTTCTGGAGGACTTGCAGCAGGCACAGGCCATTATCAAACAAACCCCTGCCGGGTTGATTACCCTCGCCAGTAGCAGTGAAAACGAACTCTCATGGGAAGACCCCGCCTGGCAACACGGGGCCTTTACCAAAGCCCTGTTAGATGGATTACAAGGCAAAGCCGACACCAACGGCGACCGTTTTGTGCTGGTGAGCGAGCTGTTTTCCTACCTCCAAAAAACGGTACCCGCCCTGGTGAAAGCCAAAAAGGCTGAAGACCAGCACCCTAAAATATACCCCGAAACGCTCACCGAAAGCCAGGATTTCCCGCTTGTAACGTACTGATCAATATGCCCCAAAACGATACCAATCCGTGTGCCAACTTCCCCACCGACGAACGGCTGTTGCCCGCCCTGCAACGGCGCGTCCGCGAAGCTATTGCTTGTTTTTATCAACGAAATTTCAAAAAAATCATATCAAGTCTGGGCTGGAAAGGCGGTTCCCGGCAAGATATTGAAGATGCCATACAGAACGCCATGATTGAATTTATGGCCGGAATCGGTCAGCGAGACCTTCGTGCCAAACTCGACACTCAGTTTTATCAGGTGGCCAAAAACCGCTGGATTGATATTACCCGTAAACATCAATCGTACGACGACCTCAACGAGCAGGACTCTTTACCAAGTGCCGACAATCCGCTGGCGCACCTGCTCGACTCCGAAATGCAGCAACGGCTTCGGAAGGCCATTGCCCAACTTGACCCGCGCAGCCAGCAACTGATGGACTTGCTCACCTATCAGCACTACACCCCCGAAGAGGTGGCCGCCGAAATGGGCGTCTCCGTCGATTCGGTGTACAACCAAAAGACCCGCTGTATCAAGTATCTCCGCAGACTTCTTACACCTACTCAATCATGAAAAACTTCTCCGAAACTGATTACAAACAAATGGATCAATACATCCTGGGGCAACTGCCGGACAGCGAACGACAGGCCTTTGAAAAACGGTTGCTGACCGAACCCGAACTCGCCGACGAAGTAGCGTGGCTGAACAAACTATACGCCAACTACGAACACCTGCGGCTGCAAGACACCGTGCGCGCTATTCATCAATCATTGACTGAACAGGGAGCCCTGGAGCGAGAGGTGCCCGTTCGGCCACTTTGGGGCGAAATAGGGCGTTGGGTAGCCGTAGCGGCCTCGGTGGCAGCTGTGGTGGTGGGTGGCGTTTGGTATTGGCAACAGCGCCAACAGCCTGACAGCCCGTCGGTAGCGACGAAAATGCCCCCCGTAGTGGTTCCTAAGCCCGACGCGGCCCCACCACAACCCAGACCAGCGCAGCCCGGCATTCAGGACGCAGCCCCGTCGCTGCTGGCCTTAGCGAAAACCTACGGTCAACAATCGCCCAAAGGCATAGGCGAGGTGCCGTCTGATCTGGCCGGCCCCATAGCCGACTATGGGCAGGGGCGGTTTAAAGAAGCCATTGCCCAACTGCGTCAACCCATTGGTCGCACCAACGCGCCCGCCCCTGAGTTTGGGGCCGTTCGCGACGATACGGCTGGAGAAAGCCCGTCGGCCGCAACCGAATCCGCGCAAACAACGGTCTACCGCCGGTTTTATCTCGGCCTGAGCTACTTCCAGAACGGCCAGCCCAAACAGGCACTGACCGAACTCGAACGGGTAAATCGCCCTCCGCTGGCCCAAACGGCACAGTGGTACCGGGTGTTGGCTTACCTCCAACTCCGCCAGCCCGAAGCCGCCCGGCCACTGCTCGACCAAATCCAGAACCAGCCAAACCACCCCTACCAAACCGAAGCAAACCTAGTAGCCAACGCACTTGCTGCCCAAAACCAACCGTAACCGATGAAACTAACCTTATTACTGTTATACGGCCTCCTGCTGGCTGGCAGCGCTCTTGCTCAGGAAACGTCAACCGATGAGCTGAACCCTGCCGAATCGGGTATTGAGCAACTGGAACTATCGCCGTTTGAGTTTGGCGACGCCAGCAAAAGCGTGACCCAACAGGCGGTAAGTTTGCGGCCCTACTGCCCCAAACCGCGCAACCAGGCCGGTTTGCCGGGCGGGGCTCGCTTAGGGCTGGCCTACGGCTACGGCGCTATGACCATTCTGAAAGCCAGACAAAACAAATGGGCAGGTGCTCAGATTCAGCGGGAAGCGTTCTCGGCCTGGTTCCCGTTCGAGATGCTGGAGAAAGAACCGGGCGGGTGTAGCATTGCCGGCGATTTTTTACCGGCCGTGCGGGAGGTGCTGACCAAAGCGGGTAACCTGAAAACGGCTGCCTATGATACCCAACCGACCTCGTGCCAACGCAGCCCCGCCCCCGCCGACCGTCGGCTGGCGCAACGCTACCGGATCGACCGGCTCGAACGCGTGTTTGACCTCCAAACGTCACCTGATGAAAAACTGGCCGCCACCCGCAAATCCTTACAGGCGGGGTACCCGGTGGTGGTGCTGCTGCAAATCGACCGGAGTTTTACACCATTCCGGGGCGAAACCTGGCAGCCTAACAACGCCATGCGGCTGCAACAGAACATCTGGCAGCCGGTGGTCATTATCGGCTACGATGATCGTAGGAGGGCATTTGAATTTATGAATAGCATGGGCGACACCTGGGGCAACAAGGGGTTTGCCTGGATTGGCTACGACGATTTTATCGGGCGGGTGGATAGTGGCACCCGACTTGTCGACCATCCCGACGCGCCCACACCCCCCGCGCCGGGGCCAGCCGTGGTGGTTCGGCCCAAACCGTTGGTGCTGCTCCGGGGCAGTGGCGGTTTGCAACAACTACATGCCACCGCCGATAACACCATTCAGGCATCGGCCGTGGCGGTGCGGCATCGGGGTACGTACTACGAAACAATAAACCCTTTACAAACCAGCGACATGGTGCGGTTTGTATCGAACCAACTACCCCGTTACGGCTACGTGTATATCCTGGGCGTAGACCCCAACCGGGAGGTAAAACTCCATTTTCCACAGCCGGGAGAGTCGGCTTATGTAGCCGACGACGAAGCCCGGCTCTCTTTTCCAACGCCCCGTATCGAGTATAGCCCCAATGGCACGTTTACGGCTATAGAACAGGGCTTCTCCAAACAGGTAGCTGGCGACGAGTGGCTCATTGTCCTCTACAGCAGGCAACCGCTCGAACTCGTTCAGATGGATAAGTGGAGGGCGCAACTGAGTGAGTCCAATGCTCCCGTACTTCCAACACTGGAGCGAGCACTGGGCAAACAGATGGTGCCCTGGCGGGCCGTACGGTTCGATACCCAAACCATGCGCTTCGCCGTACCGGCCAATAGCCCCGGTAGTGTGGTGCCTTTAGTCCTGAAAATCATCGGTCAGTAAACCTACCTGTATGTACTACGTAGCCCTTAAAATCGAAAATCGAAAATACCATACGGTACAGCTTCGGCCCGCTGATGTAGCCCCTGCCGAATCGTTTGTCCCTTCGTTTATACTGGAGCATCAGCCTGGACAGGCCCGTCTGGTACTTAGCTTGCTGCGGGAAGCGCGGGTAGTTTGCCGGGGCGGCTTCGACCGGGATCGCTGGATCGACTGGGGCAGCCTAACCGCCGAGACCACGGGCGATGGCCTGCACCTGCACCTACAGGCTACCTCCACCAGGCCCGAACAGGACGCTCTTCCGCCGTTGCCGGAGCCCCCCCCAACGGTTGAGTTCAGCCTGAACAAAGCCCATTTTATGCTGGGCGTCACCCGCCACTTTAGCGAGTCGGCACTTCGACTCACACTAACCATCACCGTCGATGACGTGGCGCATCGGGGCGAGTTGCTGTTTCATCTGGTGCCGCAGCGTTACGTTCATGATGTGGTGATGGACTTTGGGTCAGAAGCCAGTCAGATCGTGACCTACCGGCGGGGGCGTGGTGCCGTAAATCGGCGGATGCAACTGGTGGGTAATTTGCTCGACTATTATTACCCGGATTTAAAAGGTAAAGAACTGCATCAGCAGGATACTGAATCCGATTTGTACCGCTCGGCTTATTTCATTAAAAAAGAAGGAGCGGTTTTCGACCCCAATGCCAGCCCCGGCACCAACCGCGATAAGGAGTTACTGAATCTGCTCACCGACAAAGGCCAGAAAAACCTGTTGGCCGAAGAACGGGTGCTGGTCTCGAACCTCAAATTGGCGCATTTGGGTGCCTATAATTTTATGGTTCGGTTTGCCTCGCGTGAGACCAATGCCTTCCGGGTAAAGGAACGTAACTTCATTGATACCATCGTGCAGTTGCAGCAAGCAGTCGTCAACTATTTCCTGCAGGTAGTGCTGGAAGAGATAAAACGAAGCACGCCCGAAGGCCAACCCATTTACCTGGTCACCAAGTTACTGGTTCCCAATGTATTTGAGCAAAGCAAGGTGAGCCGTCTGGTCAAAGGGACAGCCAATGGTTTAGCTGAAATGACCCGGCAGCAAGCAACTTGTCAACTCCAGGGATTCGAGGTATCTACCCTTTCGGAGAGCGATGCGGCTTTTCTGGGCTTTAAACGCGAACAGGAAGAAAAAGCGCGGCAGGGGCGGGCCAATGGACTGAAAAAAGGAGGGCGCTACCTGATTATCGATGTCGGCAAGGGCACCACTGATTACTCTATTCTGAAAATGAACGCCCGGAGTACGCAGTTGGTATCGCTCTACCGGTCGGGGTTTATCGGGGCGGGCAATGTGCTGTCGTATGCCTTCATCGACACCATCTTTGCGGCCATATGCGGGCTCAACAGCGACGACCGCAAGCGGGCCATTCAGGCCGTTACGCAGCGGGCCGATGTAGTCGAAAAACTACAGTTTACAGAAGCAATTGAAAAGCTGAAACACAACTACGATGCCCAACGAAATTACACGTCTTTTACCGAAGTCCTGACCAAACTATACGGCGATGGCTTTGACCTGTCGACCATCCGTAGTCAGCTTTTCGACAAAAACGAGGCCGTACTGGCAACGTTAACGCAATGGCTGGAGAAAATCTGGCAGCATCAGGGCTCTATCCGCGACGAGTGGGGCATTATCAACCGGGCCGTCAACGAAGTAGCCAACCGGATTCACCGGGAGGTGGTGCAGTCGGGACGATATGCCGACCCCGAAACCGGCCGGGTGCTGGTCGACAAAATTATCCTGACCGGGCGTGGATTCAAGTTCATCCCCCTTCGGTCGGCTATCAGCAAAACATTTGATGTACCCGTTGAGAGTACCGACGACCTCAAGAAAGTATGTCTGGCGGGCGCGTTTAGCAGCGAGCCCATCAACTTTGAATCTAATCTGGTTGGTTTTCCGGAAGTGTACGAACTGTTTGGGCAACACGAACGACAGTCGAAACAAATTGATACCGGCGACGGTCAGGTTCTGAACATTCCGGCTTATAACCGGCTGAAAAACTGGGTACAGCACACCGGAGCGGCTTTGCAGGAACAGGTTAGGCAAGTAATGGAATATGGCGATGGGCACGTAATTCAGGCGAGTACCCTCCCCAAAACCAACCTCGTCGATGTATCTTACGACCTAAGCCAGGAGGAAAATTTCCTGAATGAGGGGCGAGAGTTTGATAATTTTAATCGAAACGCCAAAGTCGTTACCATCTGCGGGCTAGATTACAAGCGGCACACCATCAATAGCCACACGGTAAATGTATTTTTTACGGGCGAAGACTTTATTATCCGCGATGGCCACACCTACAGTCCCTTACAGGTTGAGCCCGATTTCTTTCGCAACACGCAGCGTGTTTTTCAGACACTTTACCCATTTGTCGACATACTGGACCCCGCCGATGTCAGTGTAACGCCCTTAACCGACGACGATTTTTAAGCATGGCGACACAAACATTTCCGGGTTGGCTCAGCTATCTGCTATGGTTGTTTGTTGGCTGCTGCTTCGGATTACTGGGGTGGTTGGCGTCACCCCCCCCGCCAACGCCCCCACAATGGCCGCTGCGTCAGAATGGGTCTTGTTTCCTGACGGATAGCACCGGCAAAGTCTGGTTAGTTTCGATGCTGCCCGTGACCCGCGAGGCCCAGCCTTCTGCCCGATTACGAATCGACACCACCCGGCTGTCGGGTCGGCTTCGGCTACCCGATTCGGCGGCTTATCGGCTCGATAGCAACCTCTACAATCTGGCGGGTGCCAGGTCGGTACCCCTGAAACGCTCCGACGCACTCGTGTTGCAGGCAACCACCCCACAGCCCGACCATCGGAAACTCCGGCTGGTACTGCTGGGGCTAGGGCTGCTGACGGTTCTGGCTGGCTTATGGCTGACGTATAAATACCAACGAACGAGCCTGGTCACTGATTTGACCGACGATTTCCCAACGCCCGCTGCGGCTGATAGCCCATCAACTGAATCCTCGTCCGAATTGGCAACTGAATCGCCGGACTCGGCTGCCGATGGGCGGGAAATACCCGACCATCAAGCCCAGGAGCACCCGCTGCTGGATCAGTATCTGCGGCAGTTCTACGAGCGGTATGGCGATTTGTACCAGTACCTGCACGAAATCCCTATTGAGCCCGATGAGCGTCAGAAACAGACCATCCGTCGGCGATTGGTTGAGATGGCCCTGCACGCGCATAGCCTGGCGCGGGCCTACAAGCACGACCCTTCGCTCAGCCGTATCACCGACGAGCCTAATCTACAGCTTATCTGGTACGATAAACAGGTTGGCGATTTGCCGCCCGACCGCTATAAACCGTTTGAACAGGGCGCTTACGCATTCAGCAAAAAGCACCAGTTTTTGCAGGAAATTCTGCAGGAAATGAACCTGGGGCATCTGAATGGGGCGCTTATGCAAACCATTTATCTGCCGCCAGCCCATCTTTAACCGTTCTGAGCCATGACCGTAACTCACTTTTTATCATACGTCTTTCACCTCTTGCCTTTTCTGGGGTTAATTCTGTTTTTGATGACGTACATTTTGTTCGACATCAAGCTCGGAAAGACAGGTGTTTATAACAAGCCGCGCTTTCTTCGTTATTATTTGTGGGCAGGTGTGGCGGCCATTCTGACGCAGTGGTGCTATGTGTATGCACCCCCACGCATCTTTACCAACAGCGATCACCACGTTCTTGAGCAGTTGGGCTTTGCCTTCGACCAACGCCTGACACTCATTGACCAGAACCGACCACAAACGGCACTCTGGGACGATAAGCCGGGGCAATTACAGCTGGATTATCAGATCGATTCGGGGCATTTCAGGTTGCATGGACGTGGGTTTGCCGAACCCATTTACACCGAAATTGCGCCAAAGGTCTATCGCCTGCAAAACCCACTTTTGCCGCAACCGATTAGGCACCAACTACGGGTGGAGTTGGATTCGGTAGCGTTAGACTTTAGCCTTCAGTTCGATGTAGACACGGCTTCGTCATTCCGGGTTATTCAGGGTGGGCGAACTTACGGGCCGTTTCAGGTGCCGTTGCCCATGCCGTTGAAAAAGGGGTACTCGCTTGGAAAGATGCTGGCCCGCACCCGCGCCGATGCGCCCGGTATTGGCGACTTAGTGGCGGTCCTCGATAGCGTCTATTTGTTACGGCAACGGATTTTCCTTAATGAAGACGACATGCCCCAACGCGATACGGTGCTGCTCTTTCCTTCTACACGATTAATGCAGAGCAATGCCCGTATATTAATTGACAACCAGGAATTTAACATACAAAACCAAGTAACGTGTGATGTAACACTGACGCCCAGGCAAGGGGTCTTTTTCGGCTTGTGGAGCAGTCAGAAGCCGGTTTACAGTGCTAACCGGGGGCCATTCGGCTCGGCATGGGTAACGCGGAGCCCACATCGGGAATACCTGAAACGGTTAGACAATGACGGGGAGTCGCTCTTTTTAACCTCCTCAGCCACTGAAGTAACCCGCAGCGAACAAATGGCGGGGTTTTATTTCCCGCTATTTGGTAACGAAGCCAACCGCAACCACCTGTCGGCCAATTTATTTTACCATACAGGGTCCACCCGGGAGGCCATGCAGTTTCGGGTGATCAATTACGATCAGGACGACCTCTCGAATCAGGGTATTCGGCACTACCAGGCTGGCGATACCCTGCTTTTGCCATCACGGGGAATGAGCCACGGCCTGAATCAGACACAGTGGCTGTTTCGTATCCGCGACCTTAAAGCCACCAACCCACTGCAATTCTGGCATATGCTCTTGCTAACCCTGCTCATTGTGGGGAGTATTTGGAGTTGTTTACTCCTCACCCCCTACGAACGGCAAACGAAAGCTGAATACATTCTGTACATGTTGGTGCTGGCCCTGATGACGGTTCGCTCTATTCTGCTCTGGCGAGCATCTACTTTTTTGCCCCTCGAAGACGCCACCCCCGACGAGTTCAACTTCCTGAGCAAACTAGGGTTAGCTTCCTTTAGGGAGGGAGCGGGGGCGTGTCTGGCCTTCTTTGGGTTAGTGGCTCTCTGGAAACTTGGAACCATCCGGATAACCGCCTGGGGAAGCCATCTGATGAACCGGTTGTCGCCCCGTCCGTCGGGAGAGGCATTGTCGCCCTGGCTGCTCGTGGGGCTCGGGCTGTACGTGCCAGCCATTGGCTTAAAGCTTATCGGAGGGTCGGCAGAGCGCATTGGCTCCATTTACTTCCCGTTACTGGTTTATTTCGGGCTGGAATTCTGGTACCTGCGGGTGTTGGTCAATGCGGGCCGCGACACCATCAAAGACCCCGATTATCGCCGGCTTTCGGTGTTGAACTGGCTATTG
This sequence comes from Spirosoma fluviale, assembly GCF_900230225.1. Classification (GTDB taxonomy): domain Bacteria; phylum Bacteroidota; class Bacteroidia; order Cytophagales; family Spirosomataceae; genus Spirosoma; species Spirosoma fluviale. The sequence continues at coordinate 376,487 of NZ_OCNH01000005.1, read as the reverse complement.
TGTCTGGCTTTTCTGGGTTTGTCCGATGCCGGCTTCAGTATAATTTTTCTGGTGGCCACGCTGATTTATCAAATCATTCTGGAACTGACCTTTCCGCGGCCAAAGACCGTAACAGCAGAGCAGGAGGTGATCAACCGAACCGTGTGGGCCTTTTTATGGGCGGTGGTACTGGGCCTGTTTCTGTGGCTTTCACCCTATCTGGTTTCCTGTCTGTTTCTGTACACACCACTTTTTTTGTACCTACTGGCGGGAGGGGTGTTGGTCTATGCAGGCTGGGCGGCCTGGCGGGGCCGTGTTCCGGTTTTTTTTGGGCATAAACCGTCGCGCTGGACTGTGCCGCTGGTTTGCCTGGTCGTGGCAATTGGGCTGGCAATTGGTAATGGCGCCCTAAATAAGGTGGTACAGAAAAAAGTATACACCCGTTACCGGGCCGAAGTGCTCATCCGAACACCCGACGAAATTATGCAAAATGAGGAGTTTCGGTTCAGTACTGGCCGAGATTCCGAACTACTTCGGGCGGCTCAGAATCAGTGGCTGATCAATCATTTTTACCAAAAAGGGAGCATTAACCCCCAACACTACTTCCGGATTCTGCCCAGCTTCAAAAAAGGCTCGTCGTACCTGACCCAAATCTGCGACCTCGTAACGGTTCGGTACGTGATTGCCGAACACAGTCAGTTTGTGATTACGTTTCTGCTCGGCCTGATGATTATACTCATCCTGGCTACTACCGATGCCGACACCCCGTTTAATCGGTTCAGCGTGTTGCGGGTCCGAATGCTTTGCCTGTTGTTTGCATCCGGTTTTTTTGTCTGGATGGCCGCCACGAACCGCATGGTTTTTCTGGGGCAGGATTTCCCGATGCTTAGCCTGAACAGTCGGCTCACCTGGCTCTTTACGTTCACGATTTTACTGTGGGTCATTATCTGGGGCGACCGAGCCAGCCTCACCTCCAGTTCGGTTGAGTTTATAGAACCCGGCAAGGAACGCGCCAACTCCATTATTCGTACCCTTATGCTGGGGGCCATTTTCGTGCTTCCGCTGGTACGCGAGCATCGCTTCTCGGAAGAACAGTTTAATCTCGAAGCCACTATCTCCCGCCTGACCAACGCTTTCGACGAACTGAACAGGGAATTTCTGGCCTTTCAGGACGATACTCCCCAGGCCCGGCAATGGGGCCCGAACCAACTCATTCAACGGTTTGATGCCAGTAGCCTATCGCCCCGGCAAAACAAAGCTCTGCTGGATTCAAACCGGTTTGCCCGAAGTGCTTACGATGCCTATATCGTCCGGCTGGCAACCGGGCAAAATTCACCGGAAAATTTGGTTCACCTGCGCCGACGCAACGACAATCGGTATGAGTTTGCCGTCAATCGCCTGTATTACAACGTTACGAGTCCTGACGTAACGCTCAACGCCTGGCGCGGTCATCTGCTCGCGGAGCAACGAAGTCAGGACGCTTTGTTTGTCAATCGACAAAATCAGAACCGCTATACCCTCGATACCCATCAGGCCGATGCTGACCTGGATAACGCCATGGCCGGACTGTTTAACCAAACTGCCAACAACAACATTCGGCTCACGAGCCTACCCGCCGGGTGGAGTGCCGACTCGCTTCCTATTGTACTAGCCAGCCGCGACGAAGGCAAACGGCAAACCAATCAGGCCAGTTTTGTGGTCAAAAGTGGCCCCGATCTCTACGACTCCCGTGGATCGGCGTATGCCGTTGTGCTGCGGCCTAACGATGTGGTGCAGTTTCAGCCCCGCGACGAACGCCGAACGGCCACATTGCAATTCCAGTATCAGCCCCGGCAGTATCTGGCTAAAAACGTTTGGCTTAACGGCCATCAACAGTTCTTTTACCCGATGGGTCACAAACTGCTGTGGAGTTATCATTTTGCCAACCTCGCCAAAAGTAAGTTTGAGCACGAAAAAGCCGCCAGCCAGCAAAGCGTAACCCTCAGCCTCGACCCCCGCCTGAACGAACAACTGTACGACGAAGCCGACCGCTACTTTAGGGCAGCTAAGTGGGATGCCAAAACCGAACGGGCCAGAGCGCTGAACCTGGTCGTGCTGGGCAGCGACGGCAAGTTGCGGGCGCTCACCAGTTTCCAGAAAGGGGCATCGGTGCGCATTGACCCCAACCGCCTGAATCGGTATAACGACCTGCTTACCGACCTCTACCTGAACGCGCAAACCAACGAAGAACGGCTCCTGTTTGGTAACCGATGCCTAATGCGGATGGACAACGGACCCGCTTCAACCTTTAAGCCCATACTGTACAGCGCCGTTACGTCGCAATACCGCTTCGATTGGGAAGGCCTGGAATTTGGCGGGCTCAACCCGACCGTACAACCTGGTTTTCTGGAACAAAACGGCCGCGATTATCAAGTGCGCCGGTTTGGGGGCGATCCGGTCCGGTTTACCATCGGGAATAATAATCTGCCTCCGCACGATCTGGATTATTACATCGGACAATCGACCAACACCTACAACTCCATGATGGTATATCTGGGTTCGCTGACTCCAGACCAACTACAGCACGAGCGGGAGGTGTTTCTGGTGCGCGGCCGTGCCGCTCAACCCGAACGCAATTTCCCCTTGCTTCGCATCAACGGCACCGATTACCACATCGGCTCCATGCAAATCGACTGGAGTAATCAACAGTCGTTGCTGGGGCAGGGCTTATGGTTCAACTACGATTTGCCCATTCGGAAGGCGAACCAACAGCGGGCCATTCCCCGGCAGAACCTGGCGCGCGGCTTAGACAGCACCGTGTTCGACAACTCAATGAGTTCTAACAAGGTCTGGAGTTTCCCGGAGCCCTCGCATCTGTACCTGATTGACCGCAACAATACGCACAATGCCATTGTGCAGTGTGCCACCGGTGCCGATCCGATCAACGTTACGCCCTACAAAATGGCCGAGATGGCGGCCTCGCTCTTCTCGTTCAACAAGGAGTTTCGGGGAAGTGTGCTGGCAAGCCATCAGAACCTGTACCAGCCATTGAACGCACATAGTAGCTGGGAGAGAGCTTCAAACCTGAGCCAGTTTTACAGCAATACGCTCTTCCGGGCCATGCAGCACGCTACCGAAACGGGTACAAGCGCGGACTTGTTGCGGCCCATTCGGGCCGAGTTCGGGCAATACCATTTCTACGCCAAAACCGGAACTATCAGTGGCGACCGCAAAAACGGTGGCAAACGCGACAAGCACCTGATGCTCATTATCAGCCGCGAGCCTGTTCACGAGCGCAACCTAACCCCCGAAGCCCTCCGCAACAACCGGTTTATGGTGTTGTATTTTTCGTTCTACAAAGAGTCGTCGGAAGAGGCAGAATGGGGCGATGCTGGCGAAACCCTCCGAAACATGGTACGCGCTGTAATTGAGTCTGATAGTTTTCAAACCCTGATGCACAATGAAACCAACCACTGACCTTAGCCGGGTGCTGCATTATGGCATTCTGCTGGTATTTGTTATAGGCCTGATCCTCTGGTTCAGCCGACCGTTGCCGGGCTCGTTGCCCCCGGCCCGCAGCCTGGCAGAAAATAAGCTCGATACCGAGCGGCAAACCCTGCTGCTCCGGGTCGATTCGCTGGCTACCCTCCTCAATACCCTACAGCGCTCGGGCGTGTTTGCCTGGGCCGACGAGGGCAACAAACTACAGATTGATAATCAGGGCGATATAAAACAATTTGAACAATTATTCCTGATGGGATATGCCCTACCCGATTTTACCAAACTGCAGCACAATCCCATAAAGGCCGCAGCCAACGGGCAAGGGTTTTCGCTGCCGGTAACCGAACAAAAGGGGGTACGGCTTGTGCGGTTACCGGCCCATATGGTGCAGAGTATGCAGTTGTATGAGCACAACCAGTAGCAAACGAATGGCCGGATAAGGGCAACCGTACGTTTTTAACAAATTGACTCCATGGCGCTGATTGGATTCTGGTGGTTTCTGTCGATTAACGAAAGAGACACGCTAAAACCAATTGACGCCATGGATAACCTGTTTAATATAATCGTTGACATACAAGACCTGACCACCCGCCAAACACAACAATACCAGTTTAGGCACACGCATCACTCGTTGGAGAGGGCTTCACAACGAAGTATTGGTAAAGAGCAATTGGCGTTGGCCCTGGCCTACGGTGAAACGTATCATAAACAGGGGCTTATTTTCTATGTACTCGGCGAAAAGAAGCTGCCCGCTGCGCTTTGCCGAAAAATTAACGCCCGAAACATCGTCGTGGTGGTAAATGGAGACTCCGGACAGATACTAACCTGTTACCGAAACCCCGACCCACATAAATATATCCGATTGAAAACCAAGCGACTAACTCACTGGCCCACCTAACCACCATGAAACTTGTACTCTCCCTGCTGCTTTGGCTGACAATGGTCATGCCAATACAAGCACAGGACAAAACCCTGAAAGTAACCACCCTGCCCAGCGGTACCGAACGCCGGGCCGCTGTCATCATCGCCAACCAGAACTACCGGTTCAACCCGCTGGACCTCAGTAAAACCTACAACGATGCCGACGACATGAAAGCTGCCCTGGAGCGGCTCGGCTTCAAGGTGCTGGTATTCAGCCGCGACCTGAGCCGCTCGGCTCTGAACCGCGAACTGCTTCAGCTCGAAACGACCCTGCGGGGCTACGATGTGGCCTTCTTCTACTACTCCGGTCATGGCGGCAGCTATGGCCAGGAGAACTTCCTGCTGCCCACCGATATTGAACCCCTGAGCGACGCACGCGATGTGCAGACCTTCGGTATTTCGCTCAACCGGGTGTATGAAGCCTTCACCAAAGCACAGGTAAAAACGGGCATTGTGGTGTCGGATGCCTGCCGGGGCTTTGGCATGGGTAAAAGCACGCTGGCACCGGGCATGGTGATTCCGGCGAACAACCCCGCCGGTACGTTCACCCTCTTTGCCACCCGACAGGGCGACATTGCCAAAGAAAACCTACAGGGCCGCAATAGCTACTTTACGCAGGAGTTGCTCAAACACCTCGAAACGCCCAACCTAACGCTGAACCAGATTTATTACCGCACCCGGCAGGGCGTTAAAGCCGCTACGGCCCACTTCCCCCGCCCGCAGGAGCCCGGCATTGCCAACGAACTCGATGATGAGTTTGTGTTAATCCAGAAAATAGACGACACACCACCGCCCCCCGGCCCGAAAACCCGCCAATACCTCGACCTGCCCTTTGCCCAGATGGTCTACATCCCCGGAGGCACCTTCCAGATGGGCGACACACGACGTGAGGGTGACAAGGACGAAAAACCCGTACACACCGTAACAGTCAGTAGCTTTCTGATGGGCAAGTATGAAGTCACCCAACGGCAGTGGGAAGCCGTCATGGGCAACAACCCCTCGTATTTCAAAGATTGCCCCGATTGCCCGGTGGAGCAGGTATCCTGGGACGACGTGCAGGCGTTCCTGCAACAGCTCAATGCCCGCACCGGGGGCACCTACCGCCTGCCCACCGAAGCCGAGTGGGAGTATGCCGCCGGGGGTGGCTCGGGCACCCGCACCCGCTTTGGCAATGGACGCGATGTGCTCGACCCAGCCGAAGCAAATTTCGACGCGAGGGAGGCTTATAAAGAAACCTACTCGGTGGTGGGTGAGTGGCGAAGAAAAGTCGTACCAGTGGGCAGCTTCCGGGCGAATGCACTGGGCTTGCACGATATGACCGGCAACGTATATGAGTGGTGCGCAGACTGGTATGCTGATTACAGCCACAGAAGCCAACACAACCCAACCGGCCCAGCGGCCACCAAGCGTGGTCGCGTATTACGCGGGGGCTGTTGGCTCAGCAACCCACAGTTTCGGGGCCCAGTGCGCAATTTCGGCACTCCCTCGACTCGAAACTCCTACAGCGGCTTCCGGGTCGTCTCCGAGGCTCAATAAAGCAGTGTATGGTTCCATTCTTTTTAACTCACCTCATACATGAAATCCATTCTATACTGTTTGCTGCTCATGATGCTCTGGCAGCCCGTGCTAGCCCAGGACAAAACGCTGATCGTACAACCACTACCCACAGGGCCCCACAAACGAGCGGCCGTCATTTTTGCCAACCAAAACTATGCAGTCGACCAATATGACCTGCGCAAAACCTACAACGATGCCGACGATATGAAAGCCGCCCTGGAACGGCTCGGCTTCACGGCTGTGGTATTCCAGAAAGACCTCGACCGCCGGAATCTTGACACTCAGATCAAAGCCCTCGCCACCCGGCTAAAGGGGTACGAAGTGGCTTTTGTCTATTACTCCGGGCATGGCGGCATTTACGATGAGCAGAACTACATGATTCCGGTCGACGTGCCCATTGTTGAAGATAATGCCGATGTACAAACCTACGGCATTTCCCTTTCTAGTGTGTACAAGGCTATGGAGGCCGCCGGGGTTAAAACGAGCATTGTGGTGTCGGATGCCTGCCGCAATCTGGCCATTGGCAAAGGGGGGCTTACCAGTGGCATGGTTTTGCCCGCCAACAACCCGGCCGGCACCTTCACCATGTTTGCGACGCGCTCAGGCAAACCCGCCCGCGAAAACCTACAGGGGCGCAATAGTTATTTTACGCAGGAACTGCTGAAGTACATAGAAACGCCGAACCTGACGCTGAACCAGATTTTCAAAGCCACCCGGCAGAGCCTGCAAACAGCCACAGCGAAGTTTAAAGAGCCGCAGGTACCCGGCTGTGTCGACGAACTGGACCATGAGTTTGTTCTGATCCAAAGCCAGTCAACTACTCCCGATATGCCCCCGCCCCCCGCCCCGAAAAACCGCCAATACCTCGACCTGCCCTTTGCCCAGATGGTCTACATCCCCGAAGGCACCTTCCAGATGGGCGATACGCGGAACGAGGGGGATAAGGACGAAAAACCCGTGCATACCGTAACGGTCAGTGGCTTTCTGATGGGCAAGTACGAAGTAACCCAACGGCAGTGGGAAGCTATCATGAGCAACAACCCCTCGCATTTCAAAGACTGCCCTGATTGCCCGGTGGAGCAGGTATCGTGGAATGATGTGCAGGAGTTTCTTGAAAAGCTCAACGCCCGCACGGGTGGCAACTATCGCCTACCCACCGAAGCCGAGTGGGAGTATGCAGCAGGGGGCGGGGCAGGCACCCGTACCCGCTTTGGTAACGGACGTGATGTACTTGACCCCGCCGAAGCGAACTTTGATGGGCGTGAGACCTATAAAAAACCCTACTCGAAAGCGGGCAATTACCGAGGTGAAACTATACCAGTGGGCACTTTCCGGGCAAACGCCCTTGGCCTGTATGACATGAGTGGAAATGTATGGGAGTGGTGTGCCGACTGGTATGGCACTTACAGCAGCAGTAGCCAAAGTAGTCCGGTCGGCCCCACTACCGGGTTGACCCGTGTGTTTCGAGGGGGCAGTTGGGCCATTTTCCCTCAGTCCGTTCGGGTTCAGGATCGCCTTAGCATCACTCCCTCGTACCAAAACTACCACGTTGGCTTCCGGGTCGTCTCCCGGGCTCAGTAAATGGTACTACGCGTTTTTTGTGTCAGCCTGATGAGATTGTCGGCCCGTGTCTCGCTTTAGAAAAAATCCCCAAATAAATGAAAATGACCGTTTACCCCAACAAGAATGGGCACACCCCGCCGGAGATTCTGGACGTGATGCAGAAAGTTGCCGAAGCCCTCCAACCTAGCACGTTGCCAACAAGGGCTCGTCAACCCACAAAAAAACCGAAGCGAGCAAAGTAGCCACCGATTGTACAGCCATTAAAATGATTACCTATACCTACCATCTACATACACAATCGGGGCCCAACACAGCGTTTCAACAGGCAGCCCCCACCCAGACACATACCGCTTTGGCGGGGGCAACGGGTCGAAAAGCAACCGATTTACTCACCCGCCTGGCTCCGTTGCTCAGCACCCCCGAAGCGCCCACAATGGAACAGTTTCAACAAGCCCTCGACGGTTTTCTGAGCTGGTTTCGGCAAGGCTACGAGCAAACAAAAGGCTCGCCCTGCCCTTTTTCAGACGATGAGATTACTGAGGGTGTGGGGCTGTTCTGGGCCAGTACCGACGGAAAGGCCGTGCTGATAAGTCTGGGGAATTTTCAGTTTTGTTATCTACACAACAACCAACTGCAACCTATTGCCCCAAATGACCAAACTCTGCAACTCCCCGTCGGTGCGCTTATTCTGGCCGACCCTACCCGCTCCAGTGTAGCCGAATCGGTGATTAAAGCGTACCGGGATAATAACGAGCAGTGGGATGTTTTGATAACCCAATCGTTTTTGCACCCGGTTGGCCTGGTATGGACCCAGGGCGTACGTGAAACACCGCCCCCGCCAATTCCGCCAATCCCGAATCCGTTATGGGCCAGACTAGGCATTGCCCTGATAACGGGCCTGATGGCGGGCTTGGTATGGGCCGTTTATCAGGGTTGGCTCCCGTTTCCGACCGATGAGCCGGTTGCTCAGGATACCACCCAGGCTATGCCCGACACGCTCCGGGTGCTCCCAGTCGATTCTACTCCTGTTGCCGAAAGGCCACTTCCTGCTTTGGTAGATTCAATACAAACCACGCCCGAAACCGTCGAAGCAGACTCAACGTCGCGCGAGCCCTTGCCGCCATCAGCCGATTCGGGACCGCCACAAGTGGATAACAATAACAGGACACCAAATTCAAAAACAAAGGCAGGTCAGCCCGCCGAATGGTATCGGGAGACGGGGATGACGGCTTTCCATAAAGCCAAAAAACTTGAAGATAATGGGAAGGTCCAAGAAGCAATTGTTCAGTACCAGGCAGCCTTAGATCGTTTCAGGCAATACAGCCAACTGAAGCCGGAAAACAAGAATGCGGTTCAGAAACAGATCGACAGCTGCGAACAAAAGCGCCAAAAACTAACAACGCCCCCTAAATTCTAACTAGTCTCGATGGATTCGACAACCATACGCCCAAACGCACCGATGCAAAAAACGATACTCAGGACTACGAGCCTGTTATTCTTTTCAGGTGTCATTGGCTTGTTTGGCCAGTGCCGAAGCGAAAACCCTATGGATGGGCAATGGCGCATTACCAACACATCAACGGGCGACACCTACGACTGGAACCATCTGGATGACGAGGGTGCGCACTTTCAGCCTACCCGGATACATAACCTATGCGACTGGATTCAGTACCATCAGGAACAGGCTTCACCGGTTTACCTGGAAATTGCAGGCAGCCAACTACGTTTAAAGGACAATACCGGTAAAGTGATCGCCACCATGCAGGGCAAACTTAACACCGATGTTACCCGACATGGCACGTATAGTATCGATACACCGCCCTTACTGAAAAGTAGCCGACAGTTTGTGGAACAGACAATCCCTGTAAATAGTATTGTAAAGGCGACGCTCCAGAAAGGTGAACTAATGCTCGAATCGGAAGAGGGGGTATCGTATCGACTTAAAAGGCGGTAGTGAAACGGGCAGGTAAGCACATAACCCGGCTTCTCGCCTTCCAAGCCATAATGCTGGATGTGTATACACGTAGTCAGGTTCAGGCGAATGCATCTTCAATGTGTTTCACCTGAGGCTCGTTATTCACAAGGGTAATAGCAATGATGTCGAACCGAACATCATGAAACCAGCCGTGAGCGAATATGTAGTGTTCAGCCGCTTTCATAATCAGTTTAGCCTTCGTATAGGACACAAACTCCTCCGGATTCCCGTAACTGACATTCGTTCGGGTTTTGACTTCGGCAAAGACCATTATTTTCCCTTTTTTGGCGATCAGGTCAATCTCCGCATGTTGGTAGCGGTAGTTTTGGGCCATAATTTCATAGCCTTTTTCGCGCAGGTAACGGGCGGCTTCCGCTTCACCCTGTTTGCCGGTTTCATTGTGCTGTGCCATCAGTTTAAGTAGGTTACGGAGACAAAATCGAACGAAACAGGCCCGTCTGATTGTTAATATAAGGAAGTTGCCTTATGAAAGGCTGGTTCCTACGTAAAGCAATGAATAGGGTTATTAATAAACAAGTTGACGTTCGTAAATTAGGCTCCATCGCGTATCAGGAAGCCTGGGATGAACAGGAACGTCTGTTCGCCACCATCGTCGATCAGAAATTGGCGAACCGTGCCGTTTCCCCGGATGAACAGCAACCGACTGCCAATTACCTGCTCTTCTGCGAACACCCACACGTATATACCATTGGCACGAGTGGGCATGAGGAAAACCTTCTGGTCGATGAAACCCGGCTGGCTTCGGAGTTTGGCGCATCGCTTTTCAAGATTCGGCGCGGGGGCGATATCACCTACCATGGTCCCGGCCAGTTGGTGGGTTACCCAATTCTGGATCTGGATAATTTCTTCACGGACATTCATCGTTACATGCGGCTGCTGGAAGAAAGCATCATTCTGACGCTGGCAGATTATGGTTTGCAGGCAGGCAGAATCGAAGGCGCTGGGGCCGAACGGCTCACGGGCGTCTGGCTCGATGTGGGCGGAATCAACCCCCGAAAAATCTGCGCATTGGGCGTTAAGGCAAGCCGTTGGGTAACGATGCACGGTTTCGCCCTGAACGTTAATACAGATTTGAGTTATTTTAACCATATTGTCCCCTGTGGCATCACCGACAAAGCCGTTACCTCACTCGCGCTTGAGTTGGGTCATGAGGTGCCGCTGGACGAGGTGTCAGACAAAGTACAACAGCATCTGTTTACGCTGTTTGACATGGAACCGGTTACTCAGTGAGATCGCGATACAAGACGTGGCCCGATGCCCGGACATGACCCGGAATCATCTTTACAGCCTTGCTTTTATCTAAACCTTGACAATGAAAAAAGACATTAATTTTTTGCCCGTTGAGGGCGTACAGATAGTAATTGCCCGTAAAGAGAATGTCCTTGGAGGGTATGACTGGCAGGTGTTTCTGATTAATCAAAACGACGTGCCGATTAAAACAGTCTTCGTTACCTCGAAAGGATACGGGCTTAAGAATGATGAAGAGCAGAAAACGTCGACCTTACGGCATTTTTTCGTCGAAGTGATGCCCGGTGCCCATGAGGTTGTCGAAACGATCATGCCCGACGTATTTCACCTGAACAATGAATACTGGGTCAGCTATTTCATTGACGAGCAGATTTTCGACAAGAAATTCATCTTCGTGCCCGACAGCATTGTCGAAGAAAATCTTGTAACTATCCCCGCGCTGGGTCTGGAGGGAATTCTGCACGCTTAAGTAACGCGGACAGGCTGCGTTACCCACTACCCGCGCTACTCAAAATACCCTATGCCTCAACCCGTCTCCTGGAAACGTCGTCTTAAAAACTTCTTGTTTATCGACCTTAAAACGGTGGCGGGAGAGCCATCGCTCCTATCGGTCGATCCCCGTTTGCAGCGGCAGTGGGAAGAGAAAAGCCGGTATTTTAAAAATGATGATGAACTTTCGGCCGCAGGCTGGTACGACCGGAGGGCCTCGTTCTTTGCCGAATTTGGCAAGATCATCTGCATTGGGGTAGGTGGGCTGTTTTTCGATGACGACGACAAACCCCACCTGAAGGTCAAGTTGCTGAGCAATGACGACGAAGTTCCGCTGCTAACGGAGTTTCTGGCCATCGTGAACCGGTACCCACCCGGCGAACTGACCCTTTGCGCACACAATGGCAAGGAATTTGACTTCCCATATCTGTGTCGGCGGCTGATGGCCAATGGACTTCCACTACCACCGGCCCTGCAGATTTCCGGCAAGAAACCCTGGGATATTCCCCACCGCGACACGCTTGAGTACTGGCAGTTTGGCGATAAACGGCATTTTGTGCCCCTCGATTTGCTGGCTGCCGTTCTCAATGTACCCACCCGCCCCCTCGAATGGACCGGCGACCGCACCAGCGAGGTGTATTACCGCGAACACGACTGGCCCCGTATTGAAAAGTACGCCCGCGACTCGATGGTGATGCTGGTGCAGGTTTACCTGAAGATGGTGGGTGCCCCGCTCGTGGCCGACGAGCACATTGTTATGAGTGACTAAGTTGCCTTTAGGGATTGGTTATCCGTTATTAGTTGATAGTGAATCCACTCAACAATAAAGTGCCGTTTGAGTTTTAGCCTTACTCCTCTCGACATTGATAGCCCTAACCCAAACGACAGGAACTCAATGACCAACAACTTTATAACGAATAACTGCAACAGCAGTCCATAATTTTTAGTCGGGCCAATAACGTCCGGCAAGTAACATGAGAAACGGAAAACCGAAACAAACTAACTATACAAAGGATGCCGCCAGCCAACCGACCGGTCGGCAGTCCAACACCGCACGCCCACGCGAAAAAGGGGTAGAAAAATCAGGCAAAAGCCACGGTCGTCCTATTCAGCAGGCCGACTCGTTTCTGGACGAGATGAAAAACGACATTATGGCGTTTTTCCAGATTAACGACCAACAATCGTTTACGCAGGAGCAGGTTCTCGAGCATTTCGACACCAGCGACCGGCGCATGAAACTTATCATGCACGGCCTCATTGGTGAACTTACCGACGAAGGCACAATTGTGCGCCAGCCCGACGGTAGCTACCGCGCAGATGCCGACGCCAACATTATTGAAGGCGTTGTCGACCACGTGAACTCGCGCTTTGCCTTCGTTATTCCCGATACAGCCGCTGGCACAGTCCGCGACCGCGATGATGATATTTGGGTATCGTCGGACGACCTCGCCGGGGCTGTCGATGGTGACCGCGTACGCGTGGTGCGCCTTCAAGACTCCCGCAATGGAGGCCGTAATGCCACCCGACGCCGGATTGAAGGCAAAGTGGCCAGCATCGTGGAGCGGGGCCGTACAGAACTGGTGGGCCGCATTGAAGTCTGGCCAACCTACGGATTCGTAGTGCCCGACAGCAAGAAAATCTACGATGACATTTTCATCCCGAAAGAAAAACTCGGTGGTGCCAATGATAACGAGAAGGTCATTGTTCGCCTGACGAAATTCCCCGACCCCAATAGCAGCAAACAGCGGTTTGAAGGCGAGGTGATCACGGTACTGGGCGTGGCTGGTCAGAACAACACTGAAATGCACGCGATTCTGGCAGAATTCGGCCTGCCCATTCACTTCCCCGCCGAGGTGGAGAAAGAAGCCGAAGCCATCCCGACCAAAATTCTGAAAAAGGATCTGGCTAAACGGCGCGACATGCGGGATGTGACGACCTTCACCATCGACCCCATTGACGCTAAAGATTTCGATGATGCCCTGTCGGTACAAATACTTGATAATGGCAACTTTGAAATTGGCATTCACATCGCCGATGTAACCCACTATGTGCTACCCGGTTCGAAGCTGGAAGAAGAAGCCTTCAAACGGGCAACGTCCGTTTATCTCGTTGATCGGGTGGTGCCCATGCTTCCAGAAAAACTGTCGAACGGACTGTGCTCGCTGCGTCCCAACGAAGACAAACTGACTTTCTCGGCCGTTTTCGAGATGACGCCCGACGCCAAAATCGCGAATGAATGGTTTGGTCGAACAGCCATCCACTCCAACCGCCGATTCGCCTACGAAGAAGCACAGGATATTCTCAACAGCAACAGTGGCGACTACATAGAAGAGCTGCGCCTGCTGAACGAGCTGGCCTACAAACTCCGCGACGAGCGTTTTAAAAACGGAGCGATCAACTTTGAAACGGTTGAGGTGCGTTTCCGGCTCGACGAGAATGGCGTTCCGCTGGCCGTTTACCCGAAGATTCGGCAGGACACGAACAAGCTCATCGAAGAGTTTATGCTGCTGGCGAACAAACGGGTGGCCGAGTTTGTGCACTCACTCTCGAAACGCAACAAAGGCGGTGAAGAGAACACGATGGTTTACCGGGTACACGAATCCCCGGCCGAGGATAAATTGCGCAGTTTCTCGGATTTCGCCCGGAAGTTGGGGTACAAACTCAACGTCGACGATGAGCATCTGTCAAACTCCATGAACCGGTTTATGGCGAGCATCGAGGGCAAGCCGGAAGCCAATATGCTACAGCAACTGGCCGTACGAACCATGTCGAAGGCGCGGTACAGCACCGAAGACCTGGGACACTTCGGGTTGGCCTTTAAACGGTATTCGCACTTCACCTCTCCCATCCGTCGTTATCCCGACATGATGGCGCACCGCCTGTTGCAGCATTACCTGGACAAAGGCAAACCCGCCGATCGCGACGAATACGAAGAGAAATGTCGGCATTCGTCGGAACGGGAGAAAATGGCTTCCGATGCGGAACGGGCCAGCATCAAGTACAAACAGGTTGAGTTCATGAGCCGGATGGCTCCCGATCAGGTGTTTGAGGGTGTCATCTCAGGCGTTACGGAGTTCGGTATCTTCGTAGAAATCACCGAGAACAGTTGCGAGGGTCTCGTGCGTATGCAGGACCTGAGCGACGACTTCTACGAATTCGACCGGGACAACTACCGCATCATTGGCAGCCGTACCAAAAAGATGTACACCTTTGGCGATGCCGTGGTGGTACGGGTGAAAGAAACCAACCTCGCCCGCCGAAGCATGGACTTCGCGCTCGTCAGCGACAGTGCCGGTCGGGCTACCGATGCGGGCTCCGGTCGTCGGTCGGTCCGCAGCGACAGCAGCCGGTCAGGTAGTTCGCGTGGGGCATCGTCGTCCCGCTCGGGCGGTGGACGAGGCAAAGAAAGCGTAGCTGCGAAAGGTGAAAACCGGCGCGGAGGACGCGGACGGCGCTAGTGTTTGCGGGGATTACGCTAAATAATGGCGTAATCCCTGCCAGTTGTTTCGAAAACAACTTGCGTTTTAGTGGTGTAATCTGCTATATTTGCACTCCCAAACAGGGACATTGCCTGCTTCCGTAGTTCAATGGATAGAATTTCGGTTTCCGGTACCGACGATAGGGGTTCGAATCCCTTCGGGAGCACAAATTAAGGAAAAAGGCTAATCAGGATTAGAGTTAATGTAGCTCAAAATCAACTGATTAGCCTTTTTCCTTTTCGGTACTTTATTAAAAGAAATACAGTTTCGTCAACTAAATCCGTCAACCAATCCGTCAACTGGATTGATATTGTTTGTAACTTGGTACTGACCAAACCAAGTTAGACCAATGAAAACGATTACAGATGAGAACATAAAGTTCTTGCTCAAAGACCCTCGCGCTGACCGCCCTACCCTCATTTCCCTAGTTTACCGCTACAATAACACGCGCTTCGTGTATTCAACGGGACTAACCATAGACCCCTATCAGTGGAACACAGAGGATCAACGCGCCTACACAAATCAAAAGGGCCGCGCAGACCGGGAAACTTACCAGACGATCAACGCAGGACTCGACCGACATAGAGCCGCGTTAAAGAAGATATTAACCCGGCTACAACTGGCTACTGTCTCTCTGGACAATACCATTTTAAAACAGCACCTCAACGCAGAACTAGGACACGTTCAGAAAATTAAACCCGCACCGGTTGTTGTAACGGCTCAGGAAACGTTCATGCAGTTTATTGAACGATTTGTTGATGAGGGCCGCGCCGGTCGTCGGCTCAATGCAAAAAGTACTCACTACTCCCCCTACACCCTCGCGGGATACCTCAAACTAAAAAGGTTGTTACAGGACTACAGCAATGCTACAGGGCAGAAAATTGACTACCCCGCGTATAGCCTTGAGTTTTATAATAATTTCAAAGGTTGGCTAACCGGGCGCGGGTTAACGCTCAATTATGTAGGGTCGCTGATGAAAGATTTAAAAGTGATGCTGAAACAGGCACACGGCGACGGGCTACATACAAACACCATATTTGAGCATAAGGACTTTAAAAAGTTCTCGGAGGACGTTGATAGCGTATATCTGACAGAAACCGAACTGACGAAACTTTATAACCTCAACCTGACCAGTACGCCAGGTCTGGATAAGGCAAGAGATTTGTTTTTGATTGGTTGTTATACGGGGTTGAGGTTCTCAGACTTCATGCACCTTCGGGCGGAGAATATCAAAGACCGTATTTTGACGCGTAACACGCTCAAAACCTCCGAACGAGTTTCTATACCGCTAAACTCCAAAGTCCTCGCTATCGTCGCTAAATACAACGGAGTGCCACCCCGCCCTATCAGTAATCAACGGCTTAATGACCATCTAAAGGAATTATGCAAACGGGCGGGACTTACAGAACGGATTGAAGTGAGCCGGACAAAGGGCGGAGCCAATGAAACCCGATATCCTGCAAAGTGGGAATTGGTAGGGACTCATACAGCCCGACGTTCATTTGCTACAAACGCCTACCTCGCGAAAGTGCCACCTGTTGCCATTATGAAGATTACAGGACACCGTTCGGAAAAGATGCTGTTACGCTACATCAAAATATCGTCGCAGGAAAACGCGGTAATGTTACTCGACCATGCACACTTTCAGTAAAGAGAATACCATGGAGTAAGGAGAAATAACCCAAACATATGTATAGGTTATTTCTCACTTCTCTCAGGGGTAAGGACAATTTTACTGTAACCTTTTTTGTCTACCTCAGCATAGTTACCCACCGACCAAACCAAGGCCAGCAATGCCAACCAATGAACCTATATCAGCATTAGAACTAACAAAAGAGTATCTACAAACTGCCCTTTTCGTTTGTTCGGCCAGTCCCTTTGGAATACAACCGTCTGCTCTTGATAACGATAAAGTAGGTTGGTTGAATAACTTTCGACAACATGAATTCTATGGAAAATTAGACAAAGAGTTAATGGATTGCTGGCACAGGTTTGGTAATGAGTCGAAACTACAAGATAGGTACTCAAAACGCCTTGTGAATTTACTTTTAGAAAACTTGATACCTTCCTTTGAATTGAGTGAAAAGGCTAAAATAGGGGTTCACAATGCAAGAGGAATAGATTATCATTTTGATGAATCTGGGAACCTGAATAGTGTTACTGAAAAGGTGTTACCGGATGAACAGGCGTTACACATAAAAACCCTTTACGATAAGGTTTATTTAATCTCTGCAACCTTGAGAGGATGCATTAAAATTATAGTAAAAAGGCTCACTGAGTTTGCCCCAGAACTCTATAAAGAGAACGGCGAAAAGTTGAGCGGTTATTTGGGTGAACCAGAAGAGGAACCTAAATCTTTGCCTACTTCGACCGATCAGGAGCCAAAAACAACGGAGCCGGGCATGATAGACCTAAATGTAAAAATTTTGTTGGCGTATCAGAGTGGTATTCTTAACGGAACGTTCCATACACTACCGCCAGAGAAACAATACAGCGTTCTATCGTTACTTTTTGGAAAGACTAAGGGTAACGTAAAAAACGCGTTAACGGCTCTTTATGGTAACGCAAACACAGACAGAAATCCTAAAAACTTACCCTCTATTGTTGAAAAGACTAATAACCTCATAACAGAAAAAGATTTGGGAATTCCGTTGGTCATCGGTCGAAAGAAACAATAAAGTTCGTAGTTACTACATACCCACTACACCTATACGGTTGAATCAATTTTGCATCGTAGCTCAGACACAAACCCGCTACGACTATGCAAAATATTACATTACACCTACAGCCTACGCCGGAACTGATAGAGAGCTTCCGCGCAATAGTTCGCTCAGAGTTAGCGAACTACACACCACCCACCCCCGCAGGCTTTGACCTCCCGGACCTGCTGACACGTCGACAAACGGCTGAAACGTTGCAAGTGTCCCTCACGACATTACACGATTGGGCAACAGACACCGACGACCGTAATGCTGTTTTAATTCCCCTCAAGATAAACGGGCGCGTTCGATACCGTAAAACTGACGTAATGGCCGCGCTGAAACAGCCGCGCCGTTTTAAACACAGTAAGGCAGTGGAGGGCCGGACCCATGGTAATTAACATTCCAATAGTCTGCAATCCGGTCGACAACTCCAGCAACGACCGAATGAGTGAATGTAGGGCATTATTAAACGCCCTCGACCATTACAAATGCAATGTTGCGCTATTCAATAATGAGTCAGCCGAATTATACGCCCTCGACTCATTACAGCATAAAGTGACATTGGAATTAATCACACTTGTAGAAGGTCTGACGGTAGGGACCAAAAAGGAGGAGGGCGTATGATTGTTCTACCAACCATTACCAGACGGACAGTACACGACCTCAACCACGAAAAGAGACGTTACCAGCTTCGTATTTGCCCACCGGGATTTACGGCCGTTCCTCAAGATTTAACCGTTGAGGATAGACGATTTAACCGGGATATTAACGCCGATCTACTTTTATCAGGTCCAAAAACAAAAGACCAGGATAGCGGAAAAAGAAAGGCTAATTTCTTCACAGGGTTACAACCAACCCGGTACGCTGATGTATATACGGGTAGTATTCGCTCAAAAGGCAAGGGAGGCAAGATGAGCCATAGTTACCTACTGGCTCGATTTACGCCCGATGCAAATACACTGACTATTCTATACTTTCCCGGTTTTGGCGGTCCCTATCCCAACCAACGGGATAAGTTCGTAACGGAGGTAATAGTACGGGGTTTACTCTAATCAACTTCACACCAGACCAACAACCGCCCCCAACGATCACAGCCGGGGGCGGTTCACTATCCCATGTACGACGGAATCAAAATACAGGATCTTTCGGTAAGTGCCGACCTCCTGCTGACACACGACCGCCTACTATTTGCCTTACCCATAGATGAACAAACCGGGGCTATTCTCGACCGTAACCGCACCGCTCAGGACAGAGGAATAAAATTTATGCTCATACCTCGATTAACGGGCGGATATCGGGTTGAGATTAAAGGGAGCCTACATAAGTTCCACAACAACGGTTTACACAATGCTAATGACTTTACCGCTAATGACCTGATAACCGCGCTCGATCAATTTGTGACAACCTACGGCGTTAACCCGTTCAGTTCGAAACTTAACAATGTAGAATTTGGCGTTAATATTCGTTTGCCGTTTCCGGTTACCCGAGTCCTCAACAACCTTGTTAGCTATAAGAACAAACCGTTTACCCTCGACACCTACAGTTCTACCCCCTATTACCAATGTGTGACACAACGGTATGTTGTAAAGTTGTACGACAAAGGTCATCAATTCAATTTGGGAGAAAACTTGTTACGGGTTGAGGTGAAGGTTTTGAGGATGGAGTATTTCAAAAAAACAGGCGTTCGGCTCGACACATTAACCGACCTGCTGACTGTTGCCAATTACAGTATATTGGGTACGTTACTGGTTGACACCTTTATCGAAATACTATTCGATGACCCAACAATCAACCCGGCAACATTAACGGCGAAAGAACGTGACGTTTACCAAAACGGGCGTAACCCTAAATTCTGGCATATACCCGACGATCTTACACCCAGACAGGCAAACACCTATAGGCACCGATTGCAACGCACAGAGCGCAAATACAGAGCGTTAATTGAGAAACACCAAAAAGGCGAAAACTGGCAGACATTAACAGCCGGGTTAATCCGTCAGAAATGGGAGCAACTAACTACCGTTAACGATGACCTGCTGACACGAATTAACGAACGCCGGGCGGTTTGGTACACCTTAACAAAACTTAACATTTCACCCCTTGCTGAATCGCCTACCCAGAGCGATAAACCAGTGACAGAACTAGAAAAATGTCCCGTTTTAACCGACCCTCAAAAACCGGAAATGTCCCGTTTTAACCCCTTGTATTTAGAGTTAAAACAGGACATACCGTTTATCCCGACCAACACACAACCGGGGGCGGTTATTTGCCCAATAACGGGCGTATCAATTCCCTCAACTCCCAAGGTAGGGCGGGGCGTTCGTCGGTTCGTATCCGCCAAAATGTTACGCAATAACGATGACCTGCTGATGAGGTTAAACAGTCGGTTCGATCAATACGCCAAAGGCTCAAAAGAGGACGATTATAACCGGGCAGCTCATAACGTCCGTAACACCCACAGTAACCCGCGTAACAACCTAAAACGGGCGGTACTCAAGATTTACCGTGAACCTACCTTGTTTGATGTCTCCAGCACATTACGACTACCTGCTGACAAACGGGCCTTGCTCGATCATTGGCAGGGGACACCATGGGAGGTAAGACTAGGATAACGTCAACAAATGTCAACATTGACGGGCGGCTCCTGCGAATGAACAACCTAACAAAACCTAACATTTAGGGTCGTTCGATTTATCGGTAAAATGATAACAAATGCTAACATTGAAGAACCTGTATAAGGGAAAGATACACCTTAGTAAAACTTAGTCTTTATACCCATATGTGTCAATTTGTGTCTGTAATTAAATGGCTATCCGTTGTACGGCTATATACCTCAATGGGAGTACTTCTCTATATTGTCTCAATATAAACTCACAGAAGTGTAGACCAAAAGAGGAGCAAACGCTACCGTCCCCAACTGACCGACTACTGACCGCGCTGGAGTATTGAAAGGGGATACGTTGGGAGATTCGTATATAAAGGCTGTTTAGAGATAGATTAAGTTTATTGGAGTTCCTAACACGTTCTTCTCAACATCTTCTCAACATACCATTTCAGTGTTTGGAGATAATTTGAGTTTATTGGA
Organism: Spirosoma fluviale; assembly: GCF_900230225.1. Lineage (GTDB taxonomy): Bacteria > Bacteroidota > Bacteroidia > Cytophagales > Spirosomataceae > Spirosoma > Spirosoma fluviale. Next base: position 355,988 of record NZ_OCNH01000005.1, on the reverse strand, counting down.
GTCCCTAACGCGCACGAGAGGGAGGACAGTTTAAAGTTTTTTTTAGTCAGTATTAAGAAGGACTTAAAGAGTTTCCGGAGTCCATAAAAAAGGGATAAAGGTTTTTCCACAGTCAATACACACACGTGTAAGTTTTTCGGAGTCAGGTAAAGGCGGAAACCTCAAGTAAGATTTTATCACGGTCATAACGCGGGCGCGTACTTGTGAAGTTTATTTCAGTCAGTCATACGCGGGCACGGAATGCATGACTAACGGCTATTTAACGGTTATTTACTACGAAAGAATTAGGACGATGCCTAGATATGACATTTGGCAGAACGGAGTTAAAACCCAGTTCAGCCGCGACAACCAGCCACAAAACCGGGGACGCAAAAAGGGACAACCAAACCGGGCTACAATTTTTAAGGCTGTTATGATCTGGTTAAGGGAACATGAACAGGCAATTGAGAAAGTACGACGTGACAGCCACAATGCACGAAGGCGGGAACGATACGCGCAAAAAAAACGGGCCGGGGGAACCACCCACCCGACCCAATGAGCCGGGGGAACCACCCGCCCGACTCTGACCAAACCAAGTAGCCAGTAAAGGCCGCTCGATTAAGGTCTAAAGTTACAACCTCCGTCAACCCGACCGTCAACTGATGCATAAATAGTTTCGCATATTGGGCAAACCGTCAACTATTCCGTCAACCACTAAAAAAATGCCTTGTAACTATCTGAATATCAACAATAGTTCAAGTCCCTTCGGGAGCACAACACAAGAAAAAGCCTTCATACATACAGTGTGAAGGCTTTTTCTGTTTTCAGAACTGTTTTCTAAGCAGACATCCCTACGTACTAGCTTAAACCGCACACGTAACATACTCACCTTTCATGCAAGGTTGCCGTGTGCAAGCGGCCGGGCAATATACACTCACCATTCCGTTAGTAATCACACTCTTACTTTGTCTTTTTCTCAAAACAACCTGACTCAACAATTCATTAACGGGTAATTACCATTAAAATACGGCAAAAACAGATAGCCTGTCAGGCCATTGCCCCCCTGATTTCGTTAGGTAGTTACGTACTTTGTCAACGCTTTACTTTCGGCCTGCAGGTCGCCCTATACTATGGAAAAGTCGCCCAATAACGAGAGCAGGCCCAGCAATCCGGCCGAACAGGATGTTAACAACGTTCCCCAGAGTGGCGATCGCCCCGGTCAGGGTACCGAGCGTACCAACGACCACTACGACCCTCAGGGGAAACCGGATGCCGACAAACGTATTTTCCCAACTCCTGATAACGTGGGCGCAAAACATAAAAACCCGGTGCTGGCGCAGCCGCCCGAAGAATTCACCGGCCTAAAACTCGGCAAACCCGCTACGGTGGCCGCTGGCGTTACCGCCGTACTTAAATCCATGGAGTTTTCGTGGAGCGAAGCGGGCGTTGGCCGGGGTACCCATGCCCTTCTGAAACTCAACCAGAAAGACGGCTTCGACTGCTCGTCCTGCGCCTGGCCCGACCCCGACGATCATCGGTCGGTGGCGGAGTTCTGCGAGAACGGGGCCAAAGCAACGGCTTCTGATGCCGACTCACGACGGGCCGATCCCGAGTTTTTCACCAAACACAGCCTGGTCGATCTGTCGCACATGACCGACCGGGATTTGAACAATGCCGGTCGGTTAACGCACCCGCTGGTGCTCAGACCCGGCGATACGCACTATCGGCCCATAGCCTGGCGGGAAGCCTTTCAGATAGTGGCCGATGAACTGAACGCGCTGAAATCGCCCGATGAAGCCATTTTTTATACATCGGGGAAGGTGCCTAATGAACCGGCTTACCTGTACCAGCTTTTTGTACGAGAGTTTGGCACCAACAACCTGCCCGACTGCTCCAACATGTGCCACGAAAGCAGCGGCTCGGCGCTGAGTCCTACCCTTGGCTTAGGTAAAGGTTCGGTAACGCTCAATGATGTTCACGACGCGGAGGTTATCCTGATCATGGGCCAGAATCCCGGCACCAATCACCCGCGTATGCTCTCGGCGCTGGAAATCGCTAAACGTAAGGGGGCCAAGATAATTGCCATCAATCCGTTGCACGAGGCCGGGCTGAGCCACTTCAAAAATCCGCAGGATTATATGAATCCCATCAAAGCCGTAGGCACATTGCTCGGTAAAGGCACACCCATTTCTGATCTGCATCTACAGGTGAAGATCAATGGCGACATGGCCGTGTTGCGGGGCATCATGAAACACCTGCTGCGAGCCGAGGAGTTGAACCCTGGCGAAGTGATCGACCACAAATTCATCGAGGAGTATACCGCCGGTTACGACGAGTTTCTGGAAACGATTCGGAACACCAGTTGGGAGGATATCGAAGAAATGAGCGGCCTATCGCGGGAGCAGTTGCTCGAAGCGGCCAACATCATTGCGCCCAAACAGAAGATTATCACCTGTTGGGCAATGGGTCTTACCCAGCAGAAAAATGGGGTAATGAGCATTCAGGAAATTGTCAACCTGCACCTGATGAAAGGGGCCGTTGGCAAACCCGGTGCCGGTACCTGTCCCGTTCGCGGCCACTCCAACGTGCAGGGCGACCGTACCATGGGCATCTGGGAGCGACCTCATGACGACTTTCTGGATGCGTTGAAAAAAGAATACGGCTTTGAGCCACCCCGCGAACACGGCCACGACACCGTAGAGTCGATCAAGGTGATGCATGAAGGCAAAACGAATGTCTTTATAAGTTTGGGCGGCAATTTCCTTTCGGCCGCTCCCGATACAGAACTGGTGGCAGAAGCTATCCGCAAACAGAGTCTGACTGTTTTTATCAGTACTAAGCTCAACCGCGGCCACCTCGTTACGGGCAAAACGTCTCTCATGCTGCCCTGCTTCACACACCTGGATATCGACATGCAGAAGTCGGGGCATCAGTTCACCTCTTGCGAAAACTCGATGGGGGTAGTGAGTATGAATAAGGGCATACTGCAACCGCTGGAAGGTGAAATGTTGAGTGAAGTGGCCATTATATCCGGCATTGCCCTGACTACGCTGGGGGAGCGTACAAAGGTCGATTGGGTAGCGTATACCGAAAACTACGATACCATCCGGGATTCTATTGCCCGCGTGATTCCGGGCTTTGACAAGTTCAACGAGAAAATTCGTATACCCGGCGGCTTCTACCTGCCCAACGGCCCCCGCGAGCGGAACTTCACGACCGAAAATGGCAAAGCTAACTTTACCGTCACCGACATGGTGAGGCACGAGATTGAACCCGATCAATTGGTGATGATGTCCATTCGCAGTCATGACCAGTTCAACACCACGATTTATGATTACAATGACCGGTATCGGGGCGTGTACGGTGAGCGCCGGGTCATTTTCATGAACCCGCAGGACATGAAAGAACGGGGTATCCAGGAACGGCAGTTAGTCAATATCACGAGCCATTTTGAAGGACAACAGCGGAAACTGGAACGGTTCATTGCTATTCCGTATAACATTCCGAAGGGCGACACAGCCGCTTATTACCCGGAAGTGAACCCGCTGGTTCCCGTTGCCAGCGTGGCTTACATCAGCAATACGCCAACGTCGAAATTTATTATTGTCACGGTAGAGGCCGTTGCCGAACGTCTACCCGAAGGAAGCACGTCGGCGGTTCCAATAGCCGTAGAAGCCAGCTAATCTATGGCTCATAACCTGCGTAAAGCAAGGAGGTTATGGAGTTATAGTTACAACTGGTTACAAAATTTACCGGGCATAGAGAAAGTCGTTAAAATAGTGCGTACCTTGCATTCACTGCACGAACTAAAAACGCCGAACACATCAGTGGCCCGGCGTTTCTGCACTATTTTCTTAACTTAAACGCTGTTACGCGCTGGGTATATGACGAAAATTTCAACCTTAGCGTTGCATCAAGACGTTCATTTTGTACGAACGGTATAATTCCTGTACAAATGGACAACATATAAACGCCGGGCTTCAACAAGTCCGGCGTTTGTATTTCGTTAGTATAAAGGTGTTTGACATAGGCACAGATTGAACAATTTCCTTAGTTTTGTTGCACGTATCAATGATTTGCGGATACCTGATCCAGGTACCATAACTCATACCTACTATACCTATTTAAGACAGACGAATTCATTTTCGCTCTAAAACCTGTACACTACATGAACACTGAGTCAACACTAAATCCGTATCCCTGGCGCCGTTTTTACCCTAAAGAGGTGCCGCATGAGATAAATCCAGATGCTTTCCCATCATTGGCAGCTTTGATGGAAGATGGCTTCCGCCGGTTTACCGACCGGCCAGCTTACTCCTGCATGGGAAAAGAAATCACCTTTGGTGAGGTCGACAGGCTATCGGCCCAGTTTGCCTCATTCCTGCAAAACGAACTGAAGCTTCAGAAAGGGGATCGGATTGCCATTCAGATGCCCAACACGCTGCAATATCCGGTAGCCATGTTTGGGGCACTCCGGGCGGGTCTGGCGGTTGTCAACACGAACCCGCTCTACACCCCCCGCGAAATGCAGCATCAGTTTAAGGATTCCGGGGCGAAAGCCATTGTCATCCTGAGCAACTTCGCCAGCAATCTGGAAAAAATTCTGGACCGAACAGACATTCAGCACATCGTTGTCACCTCCCTTGGCGACTTGCTGGGCTTTCCCAAGAAGCAGATCGTCAACGCGGTTGTCAAGTATGTAAAGAAACTGGTGCCCGCTTACAACCTGCCCGACGCTATTTCATTCAATGATGCCCTGAGCCGGGGTAGCAGCCAGCCTTTTAAGCCGGTAGCGATCAAAAATACGGACATGGCATTTGTTCAGTACACCGGCGGGACCACGGGCGTTTCGAAAGGTGCTGTGCTAACTCACCGGAATATCCTGGCTAACGTTGAAGGACAGGATTACTGGATGAAACCCGGTGGCATTCCCGATGGCGAAGGCATCATCGTAGCAGCTTTACCGCTCTATCATGTCTATGCCCTAACGACCAACGCGCTGGCAGCACTGAAAAGCGGGTCTATGAACCTGCTGATTACCAATCCGCGCGATATGAACGCGTTTATCAACGATCTGAAAAAGTACAAGATCACCGCGTTTACGGGCGTCAATACGCTTTATAATGGTTTGCTTAATAACCCCCGCATTGGTGAAGTCGATTTTAGTCACCTTAAGGTAACTTCGGCGGGTGGTATGGCGCTGCAAACATCCGTTGCCGAACGCTGGACGAAACTGACCGGTAACACCCCCTGCGAAGGATATGGTCTAACGGAGACATCGCCGGTACTGTGCTCCAATCCGATCGACGGCTCCGTTCGGGTGGGTACGATTGGCATACCCTGGCCAAGTACTGAAATGAAAATCATCCGGGACGATGGTAGCGATGCGGCCATTGGCGAAGCCGGCGAAATAGTTGCCCGTGGCCCGCAGGTGTTCAGCGGATACTATAACCGGCCCGAAGAAACGGCCAAATCCATGCTGGGTGACTGGTTTAAAACCGGTGATGTAGGTGTCATGAATGAGGAAGGCTTCTTTAAGATTGTCGACCGGAAAAAGGATATGATTCTGGTTTCCGGCTTTAACGTCTACCCCAACGAGATCGAAGATGTCGTTGCTCAGTGTCCGGGTGTGCTCGAAGTAGCCTGCATTGGTGTCCCCGACGAGAAGTCGACGGAGGTGGTTAAGATCTTTGTGGTGAAAAAAGACCCAGACCTGACGGCCGACACCATCAAGGCATTCTGCCGTGAGAACCTGACCGCCTATAAAGTACCCCGTGTTATCGAGTTCCGGACGGAGTTGCCGAAGTCGAATGTGGGTAAGATTCTTCGCAAACCTCTACGGGATGAAGAGTTAGCCAAATTAGCGAAGTAGTCGCGTTTAGTTTTCCCAAAAAAGGGGCTTCCTGAGTAAGGAAGCCCCTTTTTTGCCGTTCATAGATATTCAGCTGTCCTGAATTTCACGTTAACCTGCATTTCAACCAGGCTACGAACTACATTAGCTTTTACGCTATTGGTGAGAAGCTATCCATCGTTTTTAATTCCTGCTGGAAACCCTTTACCTGCTTAATAAAGCGACTTGCTTTCCGGCGGGACACTTCTACCCGATCGCCATTAATAAGACCCGCGCAAAGTTGCTCTCCGGGATAAATACCTTCCAAATACAGCAAGTTAATAATGTTTTTTTTGTGCGGCCGAACAAACACTTTCGACGAAAGTCGGCTCTCCATTTTCTTGAGCGTCAGCGATACCATTAACTGGCTTCCGTCGGCGAAGTGAAACAAGGTATAGTTACCTTCACCTTCCAGCCGGACAATGCGGTGCATGGGCATCTTTTTACGATACCCCCAAAACGGTAGAGTCAAATCTGACATGGCAAACTCGCCTGCTAATTGTTCAACTTCTCTTTTGGTCAGAGGATGGGGCACTAGGGTTGATTTCATGGTATTGGGGCAAAAAGGGTGTGAATACTTTTGTTATCAAGTAGACTGGTAATGTGCTCATCTGGCGGGATGAATACGTTACCAAGTTTACAAATTATTACCTGCTAGCCAATGCATTACCTCCTAAAAATGAGCTCTTAATGCTAAAAATACCATGATCAGGGTAGTTGAATTCAGGGAAACAGGTGCCCTTTTTTGGGGAAACAGTCCATCGGGCGAACTTATTAAGCCTCTTTCTCCTTGAAAACTACAGGACATTTTTTTGATACATCAGCATGGCAACCCTGCTTGATTTGGTCGGTAACACTCCTCTGGTTGAGCTCAATCGATTGAATCCAAATCCCAACGTTACGCTATACGGCAAACTCGAAGGCAATAATCCAGGCGGTAGTGTAAAAGACCGGGCCGCCGTCAGTATGATTCAGGGTGCATTAGCTCGTGGTGACTTTAAACCCGGCATGACACTCGTTGAAGCCACCAGCGGGAATACTGGTATTGCACTGGCTATGATTGCCCGACTCTACGACATTCCCATTGAGCTGGTCATGCCTGAAAACTCAACGCGCGAACGTGTGCTGACCATGGAAGCCTTCGGGGCTAAAGTGACCCTGACCGAAACCATTGAGAGTGCGCGCGATTACGCCGATGCACAGGTGCAGAAAGGCGGCTTTCTGATGCTCAACCAATTTGCCAACCCTGATAATTACCTGGCTCACTACCGGACAACAGGCCCCGAAATCTGGCGCGATACCGCCGGAGAAATCACCCATTTTGTTTCGTCGATGGGCACCACGGGGACCATTATGGGCACCTCCCGCTTTTTGAAAGAACAAAATCCCGATGTTCAGATTGTGGGTTGCCAACCTACCGATGGCTCCTCAATACCGGGCATTCGAAAATGGCCCGTCGAATACCTGCCTAAAATCTTCGAACCACAGCGCGTAGACCGTATCATAGAGGTTTCGGCCGACGAAGCCACCCACATGACCCGTAAACTGGCCAACATAGAAGGTGTCTTTGCGGGCATGAGTAGTGGCGGGTCTGTCCACGCGGCAGTTCAACTGGCGCAGGAGCTCGAATCAGGCGTTATCGTCTGCATCATCTGCGACCGTGGCGATCGTTATCTTTCCTCCGACCTGTTTGGCTAGTTACAGTTATCTTTGTACTCATGTACAAGCATATTATTCTGCCCCTACTCTTCCGTTTCGATGCGGAAACCATTCACCATACCGTAACGCGCTTTCTGAAAATAGCCCTGTCGATTCCCGGCGTTTCGGCGCTTTTTCGTTCGCTCTACGTCGTTAACGATCCGCGCCTGGCCCGCACGGTGTTTGGGCTGACATTCCCAAATCCAGTAGGCATGGCCGCTGGATTCGACAAAAATGCGGAGCTAATCAGTGAGCTGAGCGACTTGGGGTTTGGATTCGTTGAGATCGGTACGGTAACTCCCCGGCCGCAACCCGGCAATCCACGTCCCCGCCTTTTTCGGTTGAAAGCCGATGGCGGTCTGATCAACCGGATGGGTTTTAACAACAAAGGAGCAGGTCCGGCGGCAGAACGGCTTCGGCATTTTGCGAAGAACCGGGGTGGACGGCAGGTGATCGTTGGCGGAAACATCGGCAAGAATAAAGATACCCCGAATGAACAGGCCCTGAACGATTACCTGATCAGTTTTCGGGAGCTGTTCGATGCGGTCGATTATTTTGTGGTCAACGTCAGTTCGCCCAATACGCCGGGTTTACGTGATTTGCAGGAACGGGCACCCCTCACCCAACTCCTGACGGCCCTTCAGCAGGAAAATCGCCAGCGTCCGGCTCCTAAACCAATCCTGTTAAAAATTGCTCCCGACTTAACCAATGGTCAGTTAGACGACATTATTGGTATTGTAGCCGAAACCGGCATTGCGGGAGTTATTGCAACCAACACGACCATTAGTCGCGATGGACTCGCAACCGACGCGGCCACGGTTACCCAACTGGGGGCCGGTGGCGTAAGTGGCCGCCCCCTGCGCGAACGGGCTACCGAAGTTATCCGCTACCTCCATCAGCAATCGGGCGGTGCCTTTCCCATCATCGGCGTTGGTGGCATCTTCTCGGCCGAGGACGCTCAGGAGAAACTCCGCGCCGGTGCCAGTCTGGTGCAGGTTTACACGAGTTTTATTTACGAAGGCCCGGCTTTGGCCAAACGCATCAACAAGGGACTGCTGATGGCAGAGGGCATGGGGGTAAGGGCATAGGGGTAAGGTTCTCATTACCTACGCCCCTACCCTTTGCCCTATGCCCCACCCCCCATACCCCTCGCCGTATAATCAGGTAGTCAAATTTTTGTGTGTATACACCGTTCTCATCATAGTTTCTCGGTAAAAAAATGAGAAATTTACCAGTAGCTACCGCCTAAAATCAACGCATGGCACAACCAACTACTTCGCCCCGCCAAAATACACTCCGACGACCTGCTGAACCACGTCCGCGACCAAGCCGCGATGGCAATCCATCGCCCGGGCGTTCGCAGAGTACGTCGTTCAACTGGGGGGCAGCACTTGACCGATGGCTTACCGATCAGCGTTCGACCCTAACATTAGGCGTGTTGCTAATGGGTTTGGCGCTCGGTTTACTGGTGGCGTTTATTTCCTACCTGCTCAACGGCCCGGCCGATCAGAGTGTAGTAGGCGCTGCCTTTTCCGAACCACTGGCCGAATCGGGAACCGAAACCCGCAACTGGGTCGGTTTAGTAGGGGCTTATGTGGCACATGTGTTTGTTTTCCGCTGGTTCGGCGTGGGCGCGCTGGCCATACCGATCATCGTTTTTCTGGCTGGCTACAAAATGACCTTTGGGAGTGAACTGCTGCCCCTAAGCCGGACAACAACGGGCCTTTTATTTGCCGCCGTCTGGAGCAGTCTCATGCTGGGTTACATTGTTCTCGTTACCGATTCGGCCGAAACGGCCAGCGTCTGGTGCGGAGGTATTGGCTACGAGTTCAACGTAGGGCTCTACAGTCTGTTCGGCTGGGGAAATCTGGCCTTCATTGCCTTTGCACTCTTTAGCTTCGTCATTTATTTCTTCGATGTACGGTCGATCAAGCTGCCCACCTTTTCCCAGCCAGCATTCACTAAACCTAACCGGCGGTCGTCTGATTCATTACAGACTTATGAAGAAAGTGAGCAGGAACCCGACGATGAAGACGAACAGGAGCTCGAAGACTCCGCAGAAACAGCGCCCGAACCGGTTCGTACACCACTGGCCAATACGTTTGCCACTGCTCCGGTAACTCCCCCTGCCCGAGAACCGGAGACGCCTTTGCCGGAGGTTATCGCCCAATCAACGGGCGTTACGCTTACGATCAAAAACCGGGAAGCCATAGCCGACACCTCCGATCCGGCAGAAGAGCTGAGCGCCACCCCTGCTCCTACTTTTGAGCCGGACCCGTTTGAAGAGGACGATCTGGTAGCGCTGCATGGGCTGTATGACCCAACCATTGATCTACCGCAGTACCAGTACCCGGTCAATGAGTTGCTAACGGACTATCCCAACAGCCGCAAAGCGCAGGTTTCGGACGATGAACTGACCGTTAACAAAGAGAAGATCGAGAATACGCTCCGCAACTTTGGTATTGAAATTGACTCGATTCAGGCATCAATCGGGCCAACGGTTACGCTGTATGAAATTATTCCGGCCAAAGGTGTTCGTATTTCCAAGATCAAAAGTCTGGAAGATGACATCGCATTGAGTTTGTCGGCACTGGGCATCCGGATTATTGCCCCCATGCCCGGTATGGGAACGATTGGTATTGAGGTACCGAACAAAAACCGGGAAATGGTTTCGATGCGGTCGGTTATTACTAGCGACATCTTTAGTAGCAGCAAATTCGACCTTCCCATCGTACTGGGCAAAACTATTTCGAATGAAATCTACGTAGCCGACCTGGCCAAGATGCCGCACTTGCTCATGGCCGGAGCTACCGGACAGGGTAAGTCCGTAGGTTTGAACGTACTGCTCACATCGCTCATCTACAAGAAGCACCCCTCGCAACTCAAGCTGGTGCTGGTCGACCCCAAAAAGGTGGAGTTAACCCTGTTCAACAAGCTGGAACGGCACTTCCTGGCCAAACTTCCGGATTCGGAAGAGCCGATCATTACCGATACCAAGAAGGTGGTTAACACCCTGAACTCGTTGTGTATCGAGATGGATAACCGGTATAACCTGCTCAAAGATGCCGGTTGCCGGAATTTGAAAGAATACAACGCAAAGTTCATTAAGCGACGACTCAACCCCGACAAAGGCCATCGATTCCTGCCCTACATTGTCCTGATTATTGACGAGCTGGCCGACCTCATGATGACAGCGGGCAAAGAAGTTGAGCAACCCATTGCCCGATTGGCACAGTTGGCGCGGGCCATTGGCATTCACCTGGTTGTGGCTACGCAACGGCCGTCTGTAAATGTTATTACCGGCTTGATCAAGGCCAACTTCCCGGCGCGTCTTTCCTTCAAGGTTACCTCAAAAATCGACTCCCGCACCATTTTGGATACGGGTGGTGCTGAACAGCTGGTGGGTATGGGCGACATGCTCTTGTCTTCGAACTCCGACATCATTCGGTTGCAGTGCCCATTTGTCGATACCAACGAGATCGAAGACATCTGCGAGTTCGTCGGCAATCAGCGCGGCTACGATGAAGCGTATGCGCTACCCGAATTTGTTGGCGACGATGGCGGACAGGGCGACGACAAGGACGTAGACATGGCTAACCGCGACCCGATGTTCGACGAAGCCGCCCGACTCATCGTTATCCATCAGCAGGGAAGTACCTCCCTCATTCAGCGTAAACTCAAACTCGGCTACAACCGCGCCGGTCGCCTGGTCGACCAGCTGGAAGCCGCCCGAATTGTTGGGCCGTTTGAGGGAAGTAAAGCTCGTGATGTGCTCGTGCAGGATTTACAAACGCTGGAAGAGATACTCAAGCGCTTAAAAGGTGAGTAACCAGCTCCGCATATTAGTTGGCTTTAATCATTATTAAACTTTTCCCCTTACTTTCTCGTCTAAGCAATTAGAGATTCGTTTCCCGAACGAATACAAGGATTAACTTGACGGGAAATTCCACTAACAATGAAAAAATTTGCAGTACTGCTTAGTTTAGCGTTTGTCATGACGCTACCTGCTTTTGCTCAGAAAGATAAACGGGCGCAGGGTATCCTGGATGCGATGAGTAAAAAATACAAATCACTGAAATCGTATCAGGCCAGCTTTACCTTTGCCAGTGCCGGTGGCGGAGCAAAAGAGTCGTATAAAGGCGATTTGACCGTAAAAAATGAGAAATTCCGGTTACTGCTCGGTGGTCAGGAAGTGTTTACCGACGGCAAAACGATGTCTACTTACATCAAAGAGTCAAACGAGGTAAACGTACAGGACTACGATGCCGGTAGCAACAGTGAGCTGAACCCAACGCAGATATACACCATCTACAAACGTGGTTTTGACTACCGATTTCTGAAAGAACAGAAACAGGCAGGTAGAACCCTCGAAGTCATTGAGCTGACGTCCAGCCGTCCGAAGAGCGCCATTAAAACGGTACAGATCGCAGTCGATAAACTAGACAAGTCCGTACGCAACTGGCTCATCATCAATAAAGACGGCAAACAAACGTCGTACACAATCACCAAATTCACGCCCAACGTGAACGCTCCAGATTCCTATTTCGCCTTCGACAAATCAAAATACCCCGGCGTAGAGGTAGTCGATCTGAGATAGGGTGTACGATGTATGATTTGTGAAAAATCCATCCTATATCATACATCTTACATCTTTTTACACTTTTGGGCCGAAGGACAGGTCGCCGGAGTCGCCGAGGCCGGGTACTATGTAGGAATGCTCATTGAGGTGATCGTCGATAGCCCCTAACCACAAATGACATTGCGGCAATTGCTGTTGCACATGCCGTACGCCTTCCGGACTGGCAATAACAGCCGCAATGTGCGTTTGGGCGGGAATGCCATAACGCAAAAGCGCGTGATAGACTTTTTCGAGCGAACGGCCCGTGGCCAGCATGGGGTCGCAGAGGATAAGCGTTTTTCCGCTCAGGTCAGGGCTTACGATGTAATCCATGGCAATTTCGAATTCATCCTCACCACCGGGTGTGTATCCACGGTAGGCACCCGCAAAGGCATTCTCAGCCTGGTCGAAGTAGTTAGCAAACCCCTGATGGAAGGGTAGCCCAGCCCGCATAATGGTTGCCAGAACGGGTTGCTTACGAAGTACTTGTGTGTTGGCAATACCCAGGGGCGTTTGCACGGCTACTGCCTGATAAGACAAACTTTTGGAGATTTCGTAGGCCATCAATTCCCCTAATCTTTCCAGATTTCGACGAAACCGAAGTCTATCCTGCTGTATAGATACATCCCGAAGCTCGGCAATGTATTGATTGGCCAATGAAGGCTGGTGGGTAAACACAAACATAGTCTGGAGACGTCTTTGCCTGTAAATTAGCCGCAAGGTTGGCGTATATCCAAACTTAATGGCTAATTTAAGCGGCTTTTATGACCTAATCAGCCACAAGATAAGCACAATAAGACCTCCGGTCAGTAGTTACATGCGCATCAACGTTTACTTAATTTCTTTCCTCCTACTTTCGTTGTCAGCTCTGGCACAAAGTCCGTTTGTTCCGCTCAATGCAGATTATTATCACATCATTGACCGGCTCGAAATACGTAAAAACAGTTGGGCCGACGGGTTTCACAGTTCGGTAAAGCCTTATAATCGGCAGAGTATAGTTCAGTTAGCCGACAGTGTTGCGGCACACCCCAGGCGTGATTTTTCAGATACAGACTATTTCAATTTTAATTACCTGTTGAATGACAGCTGGGAGTGGGTATCGCCAGCCGATTCGCTTAACCCGAATCTCTTCACAAGGGTAGAACCGGCATCTTCAGCGGCCGCAGGTGACAGTAAAAAGCCTGTTCTAACTCATTTTTACAAAAAGAAGGCTGACTTCTACAGCCTGCAAACACCGGATGTCGATTTACACGTAAACCCGGTTTTCAATATCGGCTTCGGTGCCGAAACGCTTTCGGGTCTGGCAACGGCAACGACCAGCAAACCTGACCCGCTGTTTGTCAATACCCGTGGGCTGGAAGTGCGCGGAACCATTGGCAAAAAGCTAGGTTTTTATACTTTTTTCGCTGATAATCAAGCCATCTATCCGGAGTATATTCAGCGTTACGGGCAGACCTACGGACAAACGTACAACGCCGAGGGTGTTCTGCAGACGACAGCACCGGGCGAAGGGTTTGTGAAGCCTTTCCGCACCAACGGTGCCGATTTCCTGACGGCCAGAGGGTACATTACATTCAACACGCTAAAAGTCATCAACGTCCAGTTTGGTCACGACCGGAATTTCTTCGGGAACGGCTTCCGGTCGCTACTCTTATCGGACAATAGCCCGGCTTACCTCTTCCTGAAATTATCGACCCGCTTAGGACGCAATATTCAGTACACGAACCTGTTCACGTCGCTGCAAAACACGCAAACGCCCCGTGTGCTGGACGACAAGCTCATTCCGCCCAAATTTGCGGCCATGCACCATGTGAGCATCAACCTGAGCGATCACATCAACGTGGGCGTTTTTGAAGCGGAGGTTTTTAGTCGTGACCGTCTGGATCTGAGTTACCTGAACCCTATTATTCTGTACCGCTACGTTGAATCAAGTTTGGGTAGTAGAGACAACGCCTTTATTGGTATCGATTTTAAAGCTAATTTTCTGTCACACTTTCTGGTCTACAGCCAGTTTATGCTGGATGAATTTCGGCTAAGACCATTGCTGGCGGGGAAAGGTGACTGGACAAACAAATTTGCGGTACAGCTCGGGGCCAAATACATTGACGCCTTCGGGGTGCCAAACCTCGACCTGCAAACGGAGTTCAACCTGGCACGCCCCTATACGTATTCGCACGAGTCCTCCCCTACGGTTACGTCTGGTCAAACCAATTATGCACATTATAGTCAACCACTGGCGCACCCGCTGGGCAGTAACTTCATGGAAGGGCTGGGCATTGTCCGGTTTCAACGACAAAAGTTATCGGCCAATGGCATCTTTGGGGTGATGATGTTTGGTGCCGACCCCGCCGTTGATATTAACTATGGCGGCAACATCTTGAAGGACTACACTTTCCGGTTTCGGGATGAGGGAAACTTTATTGGTCAGGGCCGCAAAACCGTGGTCACGTATGCCGATTTACGGGTTTCTTACATGATTCGTCACAACATATTTCTGGAAGGTCGCTATATGTACCGGTATCAGGATAGCCAGTATCGGCCAAACAGCTACACCGACCAGACAGCCAGCTTCGCGCTTCGCTGGAACCTGCCCTACCGAAACTGGGTGTTTTAGTCAGTCAACAGCCGAAAAACCACTAGTCGTAACTAAGTTTACGTCACCGTTTCCTGCTGGCTTACGACTTTATCATTTACGATTAGAAAAATGCTTGATATTATTCGTCAGGAGCTAACCGAAGCTCAGACTGTTTTAGATACCTTCCTTAACAACCCTGCTCATCTAATAGCCATTGAACAGGCCGCCGTCCTGATGGCCGACGCGCTTAAAAGCGGACGTAAGATTATATCCTGCGGCAACGGCGGTTCGCATTGCGACGCCATGCATTTTGCCGAAGAACTTTCCGGGCGGTATCGGGACAATCGCCGGTCGCTGGCGGCTATTGCCATCTCCGACGTTAGTCATCTTTCCTGTGTAAGTAATGATTTCGGCTATGACTTCGTCTTCTCCCGTTTTATCGAAGGCCTGGGAAGCGAAGGCGATGTGCTGCTGGGCCTGAGTACGAGTGGTAACTCAGCCAATGTTATCCGGGCCGTTGAAGCCGCCCGCGAAAAAGGCATGAAAGTGGTCCTTTTAACCGGTAAAGACGGCGGTAAGCTAGCCGGTAAAGCCGACGTTGAGATACGGGTGCCCCATTTTGGTTACGCCGACCGCATTCAGGAAATACACATCAAGGTGATTCACCTGTTTATCCTGCTGATTGAGAAGCAGGTCATCTGAAACCGGGATTTATTTGATTGCCTGATTTTATCTTCAACCGAAGAACTACATAAGTCAAATAAATTAACTAGTTCATAAGCCCCATCAAGGATAAATCAAGCTAATCATAAAAATCAAATAAATCCCGGTTAAAACTGCTTTAAATACGACAGCTTGCCAATTACGTGTTGCTCGCGCTGGCGGTCGATGGTGCGAATGGAGCCAGCGTAGGTTCCTGAGTTGTAGACGATGTACAGAAACGACAGGGGTTGAAACTCCCAGGCTAGCCGAATATTCCAGGCGTTCTTTTCGGTAAACGTATTCCGCTGAAAGAAGCTGATTAACTGCAATCGTGGATTAACCGCCAGCCGACTCTCTACGCTATACAGGGAAATAGTGCCGGTATAACCACCTACCTTCTTGAAATCGTTTGCCTCGGCACTGAGCGTAAAAGCCGCGTGCGGAACCGGCGCAACAAGCAGCGTAGCCCGTCCGAAATTCAGATGGCCATCGTAATAGGCACCCGTCTCCCCGTTGAACTGAAACGATACTTTTTTAGACGGGTCTGTACTGAACATGGTCGTATAGCGAACGTAACGGTACTTGCCCGAAGGAATAGCCAAGCCCAGCGGCCGATAGTCGCCATCGTCCAGCCGCTGAAACGTTGAATTAGCAAATATCCCGATACTACCCCCGTTCTGAAACGTCAGCCAGATTGGATTAAAGTTGGCCTGCGTTTCCTGCAAATAGCCGGTCGATGCTTTGTGATAGATCTCGAAGAAAGCGCCGGGTTCAAAGTTACGTACCCACTTGGGTAACCACTTCGACCGATTAACCAGATACAGACCCGGCGTAGTAGCAATCACATCGCTGCGCGATACAAAGCCCATTTCCGGGTTAAAAGTCTTCGTAACGAGTGATTGCGTCCACCAGCCAACCACCTGGTTGGTGCGGTACATCACCTGGCTATAGGCTGATAGTCCCTGATCCGCTCCCGCCGAACTCAGGGAACCAACGACCATTGCGCTATAAGTCCATTTCTCGCTCAGGCGAAAAAAGCCGTCCAGCGCCAGTGTTCCGTTCTGCCGACTGCCGGTACTATCTGTCTCATGCACATTTTTCAGGGTAAACAGCGTCCCAATGCGGTTTCGCTGACCAATGTTTTCGACATAGCGACCCACGACAAAGTCGGTTGTGGGACTACCGGGAACGCCACGCTGCCGAATAACCATACCTCCATAATTACGGTTGAGCGACCGATAGACCAGCCGGGCACCGGCATCAATCGGGACAGGGCCGCTGGTGCCATCGGCCAACGTCGCCAGACCAATTGTTCGGCTGAAGAACGGCTTGATCACCATACTTCCGCCCTCGCCCGAGTTTTTGTTACCCGGCAAGCCTGCTCCGAACAGGCTCGCGTTTTCCAGAAAGAAAGCCCGTCGTTCGGGAAATAATACCGAAAAACGCGTGAGGTTATTAACCTGCCGATCAACGTCGGCCTGTGCAAAGTCGGTGTTTAGGGTCAAGTCAAGCACCGTATTGGGGTTAATCGCCCATTTGGCGTCACCACCGAGCTTTACGTTGGCACTCTGGCCGTAGCCAACTTCCGTTCCGTTATAGCGATCATCACTAACCAATACGTAGGGCTGGATACGGATATTGGGCGAAGGCGGTGGTGGTTTCAGGCCCGTTAACAACCCGGCATAGGTCATCCGGCTGGATGTGAACGCACGGGGAAACGGCGACCAGGCCGACAGTTCATTGGAGTACCGACGGTTACGGAAGAAGTTGATACCCCACGACTGGGTTGAATCGACTGAATGTGCGTAACGCAGTGTCTGCCAAGGAATCTGCATCTCAGCCACCCAGCCCGAATCGGTACGCGTGGTACGCACTTTCCAGAAACCGTCCCAGTCTTCGTCGTACAGCACATCATCGAACGAAAGCAAATCGCGCTGTGTACTGTGCGGATTAGTCACGAAGGTCATGGCATTACGCCGGTCGTTAAAGCCATCAATTGACACCCCGAATAAATCGTGTGCCCGGTTGCTGAAATCGCGTTTGAAGTTGGGCACGCGCAGCGCTTTCCGGCCAAGTGAATCGTGATTTATAGCCGCTATATAAAGAAATTGTCGATTGTATAGTACGCGAACATCGGTCCTGAACATAGCCGGACGTCCTTGTTGCGGGTCTACCTGTACAAAACGCCGGGCTAGTTTACTCTGCTTCCAGTCAGCTTCGTCCAGACGCCCATCAATTTTTAGTCTGTTCTTTATTTCAACCGCCTGAATGGCCCGGCGACGGGCTGAGGGGGCAAAAATTACCGACTGCCCAACGCTTGTATTCGTGGAATACGTATTCTCTTCGGCTCTAAAGTCATCGGTTGAGTCCGACTGCACAATATTAGGCTGAGTTGTATTAGGGGTAATGGGAGTAGTTTGTGCTCGTGATAGAAGTGGTAAAAAGACGAACAGAAAAACGTTACGGACGGTAAAAAGAAACATACGCTGGTGAATGGCTTACCAACAAAAATAGGTACATGGGTAAGTACATGTACCTATTTTTCGATAAGCGGCCTATAAGACCCATTCATCGGCAGTGTATACAAACCGTTTATACTTTCTTAATAATCGCCACCAGCGCCACCACCACCGAAGCTGCCACCCCCAAATCCGCCGAAGCCACCACCACTGCTACCACCCCCGCCACTCCATCCACCACCGCTGGAACCACCCCAGCCGGAGTAAGTCGATGTTGGCAAAAAGATGGGACCTCCCCAACCGCCACCACGATTACCACTATTACCACCACCCTTGTTGCGTCGGGCAATGATGAAGATGATAACCATGAAAACAATAATCATGATAATGAATCCCCATGGGCCATCATCTGTGCTTGAATCCGGCTCAGCTTTATATTCACCCTGGGCACGTTTGATGATTTCGGTCGTAGCCGCGTCCAAGCCTTGGTAATACTGTTCCTGTTTAAAAGCTGGAGCGATAAGATTGGTAATGATGCGCTTGGCAATAGCATCGGGAATAGCTCCCTCCAGCCCATAACCGGGCGCGATGAAAATCTTACGGGTCTGAGTAGCCCAGGCCAGCACCAGCCCATTGTTTTTACCTTCTTGCCCAACTCCCCACTTGCGTCCTACCTGAAAGGCAAAATCACCAATGGGGTAAGGCTCCGTGGTTTTTACAATCACAATGGTGATCTGGGTCGATGTAGAGTCGTTGTAAGCACGGAGTTTCTGTTCCAGCTGGCTACGCTCGGTCGGATTCAGGATTCCGGCAAAGTCATTAACCAGACGGGGCGGGTTTGGCTTATTGGGAATGACATCATTCGCCGATGCACCGTTATCCGTCGCGGTATCCTGTGCCCGCACCGTAGCCGGGACAACCGCCAGCAGCACGAATAGCAACCCAAGCCGTAGCCATCGGGCAATAAATGAAATAAATGAGAGTACGTTCACGGCAGTGTCAGTCAAACGAAATATCGTCGGCGAGTTCGTTAACGTCGTCGCTGGCGTAGGGAAAGTACTGTTTCAATTGTTGCCCGGCCCGCTCGATGCCCAGGCTCAGCCCTTCGGCATAATGGCCTGCTTTAAAGTGGCTTCGCAGCAGTTCCTTTGTACTCTCCCAAAAATTGTCGGGTACTTTGGCGTTGATCCCTTTATCGCCCAGGATAGCAAACTTCCGGTCGGTATGGGCCAGATAAAAGAGTACGCCATTCTGTTCTTTAGTCTGGTGCATTCCCAACTGAGCAAACACCTCAATGGCCCGCTGTACGGGGTCGGCATGGGCGCAATGTGGCTCTACATGCACCCGAATTTCACCCGACGTAGCCTTTTCGGCCTGTCGGATGGCTTCCACAATGCGCTGTTGTTCGTCTTGAGTGAATGGGTTGTTTTGCATAAGGCGGTGGGCATGGGGCAAAGGGGCTAGCGATAGAGCAGATAGCCCTATACCCTAACCCCTTTGCCCACTACCGTTAAAACTGTACCGTTGGAGCGCTTTGAGCGGCTTGCGACGCTTCGAAAAAGCCTTTGACAGCAAAGCCAAAAATACCGGCGAAAATGTTGTTTGGGAACGAACGCACCGACTGATTATACGTCTTTACCGCACCGTTAAAGTCATTTCTCGATACGGCAATTCGATTCTCCGTTCCTTCCAGCTGAGCCTGTAACTCCGAAAAGTTCTGATTGGCTTTCAGGTTGGGATAACTCTCGGCTACCGCCAGCAAGCGCGACAGCGAACCACTCAACTGATCCTGAGCGGCCTGAAACTTCTGGACGTTCTCCGGTGTCAACTGGTCGGCTGTAAATTTCACCTGTGTAGCACTGGCGCGCGCCTGAATAACGGCCGTCAGCGTACTTTTCTCGAAATTAGCAGCGCCCTGTACCGTCCGAACGAGGTTAGGAATTAAATCGGCCCGGCGTTGGTACTGGGTCTGCACCTGAGCCCATTTTTCCTGTACGTTTGTGTCGGACTGGACTAAACCGTTATAAGAGCTACAGCCGTACATACCCAGGATAAGGGCAAGAACCACCACAATAATTAATGTCTTTGACATGGTCTGTTGGAATGCAAATAGTTGATACTGGATTCAAAGTTGGTCAAAACTACTACTTTGTAAACGCAAAACTACGTCAGTGGTTTTTTTACCCATTTTAAGACCAGTTTGTATTGATGACTGGTTATGTACAAACGAGCTTATATGAACCTTACACTAACCGGAAAGACCGCCCTTGTTTGCGGTAGTACACAAGGCATTGGCCGCGCTGCGGCTGTTGAGCTAGCTCTGCTGGGCGCCAGCATTGTGCTGATGGCACGGAACGAGCAAACACTTCGCGAAACACTAGCCGAACTGGATACCAACCAGGGGCAAACCCACCGATATCTGGTAGCCGACTTTAATAAGCCGGGCGAAGCTCCGGCGGTACTCAGCCAACATCTGGCCAAGTTTCCAGCCATGCACATATTGATAAATAATACGGGCGGGCCAGCGGGTGGCGCATTGCTTGACGCCAAACCGGAAGAGTTTACTCAGACATTCCATAATCATTTGCTCAACAACCAGGCGCTGGTTCAGGCGGTTTTTCCAGCCATGAAGGAAGCCGGTTTCGGACGGATTATTAACGTCATCTCAACATCTGTGAAACAACCTATTGTGGGGCTGGGCGTCTCAAATACTATTCGGGGAGCGGTGGCGCAGTGGGCCAAAACGCTTTCGCTGGAGATTGCTCACTTTGGCATTACGGTCAATAATGTGCTGCCTGGTTATACCGAAACGGCACGTTTGGCCGCAGTACTCGCCATGAGGTCGAAAACGTCTGGAAAGTCGGAAGAAGAAGTAGCGAGACAGATGGAGCGCGAGATTCCAACCGGACGGTTTGTGAAAGCGGAGGAAGTGGCGGCTGCCATTGCTTTCCTATGCACCCCAGCAGCCGCGTCGATCAACGGCATCAACTTGCCGGTAGATGGCGGACGAACGGGAAGTTTGTGAGTTGGTTATTGGTTATTGGTTATTGGTTATTGGTTATTGGTTATTGGTTATTGGAAAATAGTCTAACCTCGCGATTACCTACTCATTAACCAATAACTTAATAACCAATAACCAGCCTCAAACAAGACTGTTCTTGAACGCGTAGGCGACCATGCCAGCAGTGTTTTTGGTGCCTGTCTTTTCGAGAATACGGAGTCGATGGCCTTCAACAGTTCGAGGGCTAAGAAATATCTTTTCGCTAATTTCCAGCGTAGAAAGGCCTTCGCAGATAAGCATCAGCACTTCTTTTTCGCGTTCGGAAAGCAGGATCTTGCTATTGTAAAATGCATTGACGGGCTTCGTTACAGTTGTCTTGTTGGTCATCTTTCGCAGCATAGCCTTCGATACGAATTCGTTTAGGTAAACGCCTTCGTCCATTACCTTCCGGACAGCCTTTTCCACTTCGCCCGCTTCGGCATCTTTCAGCAGGTATCCGCTAACGCCTTTTTCGAGCAGGTGAAGTACCATGCGGTCCTCATCGTGCATGGTGAGCACAACGATCTTGATAAGCGGGTAATTCTCCCGCAGATAATCGGCGGTGGCGGTGCCATCCATGACCGGCATCTGAAGGTCGAGCAAAACGACGTCGGGAAGTTTGCGGGCAATCCTATCGATCAGTTCCTGACCGTTGCCGGCTTCGAGGACTAACTCAAAATCATTGATCTGCCCAAGTATGGTGGACATCCCAACCCGAAACAGGGTGTGATCATCGCAGAGGGCCAGTTTAATTTTTCGCATAGAGAAAGAAAAGTTAAGAGCTGATACCCTATTAGTCGCATAGAGCAGCCATTTGGCAAACAAATTAACTCAATAAATTAACAGGTTGCGCGTCGTGCAGTTGAACCTGTATATGAATTTGCGACCCTCGGCCGGGGGCTACATCGAATGTTACGTGTCCGTTCACCACGCTAAGGCGACTTTCGATATTCCGTAGGCCCAGCCCGCCCTGTTTATTTTCCATGACAGCATCGAAATCAAAGCCTACCCCGTTGTCCATAACCGACATACGCACCTCCTGATCAATGCAAAACAGTTGAATAGTAATCTGGCTAGCCCGGGCGTGGCGAATGGCATTATTGACCAGCTCCTGTGCAATTCGGTACAGCATCAGGTCGAGCGACGGCGGAAATGGAGTCTCACATTCAGGAAAAGTCAACTGTACTTCCGTGTTTGAGTCGGTAGCGCGGTCGGCCAGTTCTTCCAGTGCAGCCAGCAGCCCAAATCGATCCAGTGTGGTGGGCACTAGGTTCCGGCTTATTCGCCGAACATTGGTCATGGTCTCGTCTATCATGGAGCGCGTTTTCTGAAACTGAAAACTTATCTGTCCATCCCCTGCAACCTGGCGTTCTAACTGATTGAGACTCATTTTAGTGACCGACAGCATGGTGCCGATGCCATCGTGCATATCTTCGGCCAAGCGTTTTCGTTCTTCTTCCTGCCCCCGAAAAGTCGCTTCCATCAAATCCCGCCGATGCTGAGCCTGTAGTTCTTTAAATGCCAGTTGTTGCTTTGCCTGCTTTTGCTGGTAAAAGGCGACGAAGATGATGATGAAGACGGCCATCACCAGCAACACAGCCGTACCAACGGCAATCAAAAAACCGGAATCTATTGACATTAGCGTTTTACAGCAATCGGTAGTAAGTAAAGTTCAAGAATCTATGGTTGAATGTCAACGAAGATGTATAACATTTGAGTGAATGGCAAACTCAATGAGCTGAAACCCAGACATAAAGTACCTATTATAAACCCGACTGATGGTAGTAACGTGCTCAAAGCAAATTGTCTTTATCGAATTTGCTTGTCCAGAGACCATAAGCTGACAAACAACAAAAGATTATGAACAAGACCTGGCTGGCATTCCAGTATTTGTCAAAAACTTCGGCTGGTACTTTGTTGATATCTTTATACCAATACTCACTAAATAATACAATGAAAAAAGTACCGGTTGAATAAATAAGTAGGCCAGCACTAAACCAAAACATTGTATGTTGCAATATATTTTTTACGCTAACATCGATTAATATTTTACTAAAGTAAGATAGGCAAAAAAGTATAGCAAATAATCTGAACACCGATAATGAAGCGGATGAAATTTGGTCGTTACTATAATTAAGTATGCTGATTATAAGGCAAATGACCGCCATCAAAATCCATAATCGTCTCCATTTGACCTCTTTAAAGCACGCTAACGCAATGAGTAGCAGAATACCCGTTTCAGCTATACTTTCAATATTTTGCAGGAACAAATTATTACTTCTTAAAATAGATAGCCAAAGGGCTAAAGATTCTTTTAAAAAAGCGAACAGAAAGAAAAGAACTATATATTTCGACTTATTATTGATGTATTTATAATGAAGTAAGCCTACCAAAACTGGTAGGCTACTACTTATATGAGCAACAAAGTCCAGCGGATATTTCTCACATAACAGTAGTAGCCTCTCGAGCATAGTATTGATTTTAGCGATTAGTTATTAATTTTCACAATGCTGCGGACAGGTATGACCGTCGCCCACTGCCGTTCTACTGCCATCGTCCGCAGGCATATCTTTCATACCGGCTTTATCGACACGAATAGGCATATCTTTTCCTTTAGCGTCTACTCCGGTCAACAGAACACGCGGTACAAGTTGCCCTTTATCCTGACTCGTAGGCTTACCATTTGCATCTTCCCAGCGCTTGGCATGATGAATTCGCAATCCCACACAACCAGGCTGACTAAGCAGGTGCTGGATTTGATTTATACCGAAAAACTCTGAACGAATATATTCGTCTTTTGAAAGACCAGCTTGAAGTTTGCGCTCTTGGTAGGCACCTGTCATGGCCTGCGTTTCGTGCGGTTCCAGAATGCGGCCCGCATCTTTTGTAAAGACACTCATGATGAATCAGATTGAAATTAAGTTGATAAGTTTTTAGTCGAATGCTGGTAGAATGGATAAAACCGGAAAGCACATCTAAATTACTACATTGATGTTTTCCGGCGAACACTAACGAACAACCTACCATATAACCAATCATCTCACAATCAAGTCTTTAAACCTTATAAAATACTTATCAATACGTAGTTATACGTACCAAAGTGCGGACTTCTGCGTAGTTTGTTCGTGACAATAAAATTCCGTGTTTATGCGCTTATCCGAGCTTATCCTTACCTCTACCTTTGTTCCATTACTGATGAACATTTGGCGTAGCACTAAAAATTTCTCATAGGTTAGGTTTACAAAAAACGCCGGAGCAGCTTGCTCCGGCGTTTTTGTATAAGCGAGTTAGAGGTCTTGTATGTCCCTATTTCAGTAGATTTAACAGGTAAGCGCCGTACCCGCTTTTTACCAGTGGTTGGGCAATCGTTGCCAATTGCGTGGCGTCGATGAATTTCATACGATAGGCGATCTCTTCGGGACAACCGATTTTCAGACCCTGCCGCTCTTCAATGACGTGAACGAACTGACCTGCCTGCATCAGTGATTCGAAGGTACCCGTATCGAGCCAGGCAGTTCCCCGATCCAAAACGCCAACCTTCAATTTACCCTGTTCCAGATAGACCCGGTTGATATCGGTAATTTCCAGCTCACCTCTCACGGAAGGCTTTATATTCTTGGCAATATTGACAACATCGTTATCGTAGAAGTACAAACCAGGAACCGCATAATTTGACTTAGGCTTCTCTGGTTTTTCCTCAATGGATAATACGTTAAAGTCGTCATCGAACTCCACTACGCCGTAGCGTTCCGGATCGTGTACCTGATACGCGTATACTACGCCACCATCCGGGTCATTGTTAGCCTGTAACAGTTTTGACAAGCCTGAGCCGTAGAAGATGTTATCGCCCAGCACCAGCGCAACTTTATCATCACCAATAAATTCTTCACCGATAATAAACGCCTGCGCCAGACCATCCGGACTAGGCTGAACGGCATACGTGAATTTACAGCCTAGGCGCTCTCCATCGCCGAGCAGTTTTTCAAAATGGGGCAGATCGTGCGGTGTCGAGATGATCAGGATCTCCCGAATGCCGGCCAGCATCAGAATCGACAGGGGGTAATAGATCATCGGCTTGTCGTATACCGGCATCAGTTGTTTTGAAACGGCCAGCGTAAGCGGATGAAGACGAGTGCCAGAGCCTCCGGCAAGTATAATTCCTTTCATTTTCCTACTGAGTGAATGAGCAAATGAGTGAATGACCGGGCTGGCGTACCAGCGAATAAATGAACAGACCGAAAATCCATTCACTCATTCGTTCATTCACTCATTCAAAATTTATCTATTCGCGTACATTCCCTGGTAATAACTTTGATAAGCCCCCGACGTTACGTTGTCCATCCATTCCTGATTGGCCAGGAACCAGTCGACGGTTTTTTCGAGCCCTTCGGCGAACTGAAGGGAGGGCTCCCACCCGAGTTCGTTCATGATTTTGTGTGCGTCGATGGCGTAGCGCAGGTCGTGTCCGGCGCGGTCGGTTACGTAAGTGATCAGTTGTGCCGAAGTCCCTTCCGGCCGACCGAGTTTACGGTCCATAATGCCGCACAGCAGGTGAACAATGTCAATATTTTTCCACTCGTTGAAGCCGCCAATATTATACGTTTCGCCTTCTTTGCCCTTGTGGAATACCGCGTCTATGGCGCGGGCATGATCGACCACGAACAGCCAGTCCCGAACGTTTTCACCTTTCCCGTAAACGGGCAATGGCTTGTTGGTCTGGATGTTGTGAATCATTAACGGAATCAACTTCTCAGGAAAGTGATTGGGACCGTAATTATTTGAGCAGTTCGACAAGACCACAGGTAACTTGTAGGTATTGCCGTACGCCCGCACGAAGTGATCGGAAGCGGCTTTCGATGCCGAGTAAGGCGATTGCGGATCGTAGGGGGTTTCTTCGGTAAAAAAGTCCTCGGGGTTGTGCAGGGAACCATACACCTCATCCGTCGATACGTGATAGAAGCGTTTACCCTCAAATCCACCCGTGGAAGCCCAGCTGTTTTTAGCTGCATTAAGCAGATTGACCGTACCAACAACGTTGGTCATTACAAACGACATAGGATCGGTAATGGACCGGTCGACGTGCGACTCAGCTGCCAGGTGAATAACCCCATCCAGTGATAACTCAGCGAACATATCTTCCAGAAATTTCGCATCGGTAATATCACCTTTGATAAATGTATAGTTAGGTGCATTCTCGATGTCTTTCAGGTTTGCCAGGTTACCGGCATATGTCAGGGCATCGAGGTTATAAATCTGATATTCGGGGTATTTCGTAACGAATAGCCGAACGACATGCGAGCCAATGAACCCGGCTCCACCTGTGATGAGGAGTTTCATTCTGTTTTAGGTTTTAAGTCTACGGTTAATCATTTATGATTAGCGGAAACTAAAGTAATATAGTATCCACTAACCATAAATAATAAATTTACTTCATTAATTTTTTCTGCCAGTTCCACGCATCCCGTAACGACTCAGCGAGCGAACGACGGGCAGACCACTCCAGCACACGGTTTGCCTTGGTAACATCGGCATAAACCTGCTCAACATCACCCGCCCGACGTGGCCCAATAACATAGTTTACATTAACCCCGGTAGCCTCTTCAAACGTTTTGATCACGTTCAGCACTGTTTCGCCACGGCCTGTACCAATATTGATAACGTCGTAAGATGCTCCTTCCGGGGCTTCTATCAGTTTTTTCAGGGCCTGAACGTGGGCATCGGCCAGGTCAACCACATCGATATAATCGCGAACACAGGTTCCGTCCGGCGTATTATAATCATCACCGTATACGGTCAGGCTGGGGCGTATGCCAGCGGCCGTTTGCGTGATGAACGGTACCAGATTGGCCGGAACACCCAGCGGCAACTCCCCAATCTCAGCGGATGGGTGAGCTCCAATCGGGTTGAAGTAGCGAAGTGCCAATGCTTTAACGGGTATCTGTGCCGTTACGGCATCACGGATAATATCTTCGCCAATGGCTTTGGTATTTCCATAAGGCGACTGGGCTGGCAAACGGGGCGTCTCTTCCGTTACGGGCAGATGCTCCGGTTGGCCATACACCGTGCAGGACGATGAGAATACGAAGTTCTGCACCGAATACTGAGGCATCAGTTCCAATAGCAGTAGCAACGGATCAAGGTTATTGCGGTAGTATTTCAGCGGTTTAGCGACCGATTCGCCTACCGCTTTGTTGGCGGCAAAATGAATAACGCCAATTGGTGCTTCTTTCCTGAAGATGTCTGCCATGATGTCGGCATCGTTGCAGTTTACCGCATAACACGTTACATCGCGGCCCAGGATAGCCCGCAATCCATCGAGAGCAGAGCGTTCGGAGTTGGAAAAATCATCGATGATGACCGGCTCAAAACCGGCGTTAACCAACGAAACAACCGTGTGCGATCCTATGAACCCTGCACCTCCGGTTACCAGAATTTTGGGAGAATTGCCTGAAAGAGTCAAACCGTTTTTTATAAAAATTTTGTTGCTATATTAGCATAGCTAGTTTCATAACCAGACAAAAGTAGCATATTCAGTAGGTTTCCGAAAACAGTTTTTATTCTGGGGTACCCTGATAAAGCAATACAAACGGATGAATGACAACGAATTGAAAGCCCTTATCTCGCTTCTGGACGATGAAGACCGGGAAGTCGTTGAACACGTTGAACAACAAATTCGACAGATGGGGGGGCAGATGATCCCGCTTCTGGAGTCGGAATGGGAAGGCAGTTTCAATCCTGAACTTCAAAAGCGAATTGAAGAAATTATCCATGATCTTCAATATGAATCGGTTTTGGATCGTATGCGCGACTGGAAAAATGGCGGAGCCATGGATTTACTGGAAGGTCTCTGGATCATCGCGACCTACCAGTACCCTGACCTATCGCTCGATAAACTGAAGCAGGAGGTAGAACAGTTATTTTATGATGTCTGGGTTGATTTTAAAGCAGATATGCATCCCGACGAGCAGATCAAAGCCATGAACAGTGCTTTCTTCTCCAAGCTGAAATTTGCGCCAAACACCAAGCATTTTCACTCGCCGGCCAACTCCATGATCAACCAGGTACTCGAATCGCGCCGGGGCAATCCTATAACGCTTTGTGTGCTCTACATGCTCATTGCCAAACGGCTAAATCTGCCCGTTTACGGCGTAAACCTGCCTAATCTCTTTGTGCTTACCTATAAGAATAGCAGCGGTGTTCAGTTCTATATCAATGTATTCAACCGGGGGCTGGTCTTCACTACCAAAGATATCGATCAGTACATTGACCAGTTGAATATCAAACGGCTGGATACTTTCTATCAACCCTGCACAAATGCCGATATTGTCCGGCGTGTACTCCGAAACTTGACGCTGGCTTTCGAAAAGAATGGTGATGCCGAGCGCGTCCGGGAAGTAGAGCAAATTCTCAATACCGTCCGGGACGACGGCGATGGCCTTCCCCTATCGGATTATACCCAACGGTAAATACGTACCCACGGGATTCATCCCGTGATTTCTAGGTTATAAGTTCGTCAACTAAAATCACGGGATGAATCCCGTGGGTACGTTAATAGGCCACCGCCAGCAGGCCGGGTCCTTCCTGAAAGCAACGGATAATGAGTTGCTCCTGGTGATCGGGTAAGCGAACATGCCCCACCAACTGCTCAAGGCCATCAGCAAAGGGCTCGATCAGTAAGTGCTCCCGAAAAGTAAGCTGACGCTTTCCGTAAAGTTTATACAAGGCTTCTTTAGCGCACCAATAAACCGCCAGCCGGTTTGGGTCGCCAGCCGCATGTGCAAGTTCACTCTCCGATAAAACACGCGGTACCACCCGCCTGAATTGCTCCCGGATGGGTTCAATATCAATGCCCACCGGGCGCGACCGATGCAGTACCGCAGCGGCCCATCCATTCGTATGAGACAGGGAAATATGCCAGGGAGAGTTGATAAGGTGCGGCTTCCCGTATTCATCTTTGTACAAACCACCGTAATCCACGCCCTGTTCTTCAACCAATTGTCGAATCGTTACCCGACAGGCCAGCCATTCAATGCGCTGGGCAGGATGGCTGATGCGCGCCAGATCCTCCTGTTCAGACACGGTTAACAGCACCTTAGCCCGTAATGCAGGTTCATCCTCCGTAATAGCCTTTAGCCGGGCTATGCAGTCACCGTTTATGTCTAGTTGAAAAGTCACCATCAAAAATCGGAAGTCATTCGAGAAAAAGAAAGGATTAACGACCTTTGAGCAACAACTTGTCTTTTCATCCAGTGATTGTAGAAAAACTAGATACATTTGGTGGCCACCGCGACCCGGTTTACACCCTGGAACACGGCTTGATGGCCGAACAGTTTTTTTCGGCCGGTGGCGACGGGCAGGTTGTCCGGTGGCACCTGGATCGGCCAGATTTGGGCGAACTGGTAGCCAAAGTACCCGCTTCGGTGTATGCACTGGCCCTGCATCCAACCAGCAGGTTGCTGTGGGTTGGCCAGAACTACGAAGGCATTCACCTGATCGACCCGGTCAGAAAACAGGAAGTGGCCTCGCTCAAACTTACGTCGGCCGCTATCTTCGACATCAAGTTTTATAAAGACGACGCCTTTCTCGCTCTGTCGGATGGGGTTGTCGCCATTGTTTCTACCGATCAGCTCGCGGTTCGGAAGCACCTTAAAGCGTCCGATCAATCGGCACGGTGCATTGCCGTGAATCCGGTTGAGCGTGAACTGGCCGTTGGCTACAGCGATAATGTTGTCCGTATTTTCGATTTAATTACCTACGAACTCAAGCAGGTTATTCCGGCCCACGGCAATTCTATTTTTACAATTGCGTACTCACCTAATTTTCAGCAGTTGCTCACCGCAGGGCGCGATGCGCATTTGAAAGTTTGGGCGGTAGAGAAAGGATATACCCTTCAGCAGGATATTGTGGGGCATATGTTTGCCATTAATCACTTGTCTTTTAGCCCGGACGGACGCCTGATTGCTACAGCCAGCATGGATAAGTCGCTTAAGATTTGGGATGCCGAAACCTACAAATTACTGAAAGTAGTGGACCGCGCCCGCCATGCCGGACATGGTACATCCGTCAATAAAGTACTTTGGACAAATTACCATCAATTATTACTTTCAGCCAGCGACGACCGTACCATTTCGGTATGGAAATTGATTTAAGACCTTTAGGTAAAGTAGGTTTCGTCTATTTTTCCGACTATTTTTTGTAAAATAGATATTAAGGCAGTTAATTCACCTTTATCTAGGTATTTAGTAACACATTAAACTTGTAGCGCACCAATGAAAATTACGCCAATTGAAATCCGGCAGCACACATTTGAAAAAGGGTTGCGCGGCTATAAAACCGAAGAAGTTGACGCATTTCTGGCTTCGCTATCTCAAGAATGGGAACGCTTGACCGGCGAATATAAAATGTTGAAAATGCAACTTGAACTGGCCGAAAAAGAATTAGGCAAGCTCAAGGAAGTAGAAATGACTTTGTTCCGGACGCTTAAAACAGCCGAAGACACAAGCACTCAAATCACCGAACAGGCGAACAAAGCGGGGGAAAAATACATTGATGACGCTCGGCAGAAAGCCGACGAAATACTGGCCGATGCCCGTAAACGGTCGGCACTGATGGTACAGGATGCCGAAAACCAAGCCCGGTATCTGAAAGACAACATCCTCAATGACATCAAATCATTAGAGCACGATTTCAAAGCCCTGGAGAATTACAAGGAAAATCTGGCCATTCAGATTCGCACGCTTGCCAGCAATGCCGTTGATAGCGTAGATCGTTTTGAAAAGAAATTTTCCCGGCAAAATCTGAAGGGTAAAATGGATGATGTGACTGCGCAGCTAACAGAGGAGTTGAAACAACCCGAAACTGACGTTCAGCCAGATGCAGCAACACCTACCAACACAATGGCTGAATTACCCCCGCTGATTGACCGGGAAGAGTCCGTTCCGGAAGCGATTCCGGTTGATGAGGCCGTTATTGAAAAACTCGATGAAGCCCTTCACATTGACCACCATACCGAAAGCCCGGTTGTTACTGAGATCCAAGATAATTCAGCACAAGAGCCTTTACTCACTGAAGTAAATACAACTGATCCCGAAGGTGATTCCGTAGAGGCAAGCGAAGAGGTAACGATAAAAAAAACCGGTTCTTTTTTCGATCAGATTTAAGCACAACAAAAATAATATCACCCCGATAAATCTTTGGCTATTTAGCTGGGGATTTATCGGGGTGATTCATCTTTACGCACGTTATGGGAACAATTGCTTTAGAAGGATTAGAGTTTTTTTCGTACCACGGCTTCTACGACGAGGAGCAGAAAATTGGCAATAAATACTCCGTCGATATTGTGGTAACGGCCGATTTTTCGGAAGCCGCCCGACGCGACCGGCTCAGTGCTACGGTCAACTATGAAGATTTATATCGAATTACGGCCGGTGTCATGAAACAACCCGCCCGCTTGCTCGAACACATCGCTCACCAGATTATTCAGGAAATCAGGTCGACATACACTGAACTCGAAGCGGTAGAAGTGAGCGTATCAAAATTCAACCCACCCATCGGGGGCGTTTGCCACCGGGCGAAGATAACTTTAAAGGAGTAGTTAGGAGCGAGGAGTTAGAAGTGAGGAGGGCTGACGCATGTTTTTAACGACGCGTCAGCCCTCCTCACTTCTAACTCCTCGCTCCTAACTACTTGTACTAAGCTCCTAACTCCTTCCTTAAACTGCCTGCTGAATACCGGCAAACGAAATGGCCATGTGCGACGCATCATAAATGCAGGCACCGTTCCGAATCAGCAACACTTGGGGCGACTCATGTTCGACACCAAATTCGTGTTCAATTTTATTGGAAATAGGCCGATTGGCTAGTAAGTCAAGGTAATATGGCTTCACACCAAGCTGGTCATTCCAGTTACGTTCCATCCGGCTAAGCGCCATTGCACTGATTGAGCAAGTTGTGCTGTGTTTAAAAATCAGAACAGGCTGCCTTGCTGATTCTGCTTTGATCGTATCTAGTTGAGTGTCACTCGTTAGCTTGTTCCAGTTCATTGTACCAACATCCATTCTGTTGACGTAAAATCATTTTTAAGTATGAAAAGTTCGTCAATTTTCCGGTGTATAACGTAGTTTATCCGCCATTTCTGGCGTGACCGCTTCGGCGTATGTTCCGTACGCATCAACTAATGTCCCTTTATTACCATTCTTAGCCTCAATAGCATACAAAACCATCTCATCGCCGGGATCGGTTGGCCCCTCGAAACGGTAAACGTCAACAACGTCAAAGTCCGCCGGACGTAGTTCAATATTATCCGGCTGGCAATGCAGGTGATCGGACTTAAGGTTGTAATCCTGCGTGAATCCGCGGGCACGTAAGCCCTCCAAAGCTTCAGTAAGTGTATCGTACGCGTGCATGAGAGGTAGTTTATTAAATGAGTTCGTAGCTTTGTTACGTATAACCAACCTTATCATCGCTTGTTTTCGGGCCTCTATAACACCGGCATTATGGCTTTTCAATCGCTGTTGCGATTGGTGGCGTCTTTTAACCCCAAAGCACGGCTCTGGGTTGATGGCCGACGCGACTGGGCTGATAAACTATGGCGACTTCTTGCTGGCAACACAAGCCCCATTGCCTGGTTTCATGCCGCTTCACTGGGTGAATTTGAGCAGGGCTGCCCGGTTATCGAAGCTTTTCGGGCCGCCTATCCGGACTATAAAATCCTGCTGACCTTCTTTTCACCCTCCGGTTATGAGGTTCGCAAGGACTACGACGGTGCGGATTACATCGTCTATCTACCCGCCGACACGCCCAACAATGCCTGCCAATTTGTGACGCTGGTGAAGCCCCGAATCGCGTTTTTTATTAAATACGAGTTCTGGTACAACTACCTGCGTGAGTTGGATGCAGCACAGGTTCCGATCATCTCGTTCTCCGCCATTTTCCGTCCCGATCAGCTTTTCTTTAAGCCTTGGGGACAGTTTTACCAAAATATGCTTCGCTATTTCAGCCATATTCTGGTTCAGAATAAGGAGTCGGTCAATTTATTGGCCGGTATCGGCTTAAAAAACGTGACCCTCGGGGGCGATACGCGCTTCGACCGGGTGTCGCAGGTGGTAGTTACCAAGAAGGCCATTCCCGTGGCCGAAGCCTTCAAGGCCAACACGCCCCTGCTGGTGGTCGGCAGCGCCTGGCCCGAAGATATGGCTGTTTTGATCCCGTTCATTAACCAATTCAACAAACCTCTTAAGGTTGTTATTGCCCCGCACGAGATTAAGGAGGAAGAAATCGAACGCTGGAGAAAGCAGTTGATAAGGTCATCGGTACGTTTTTCGCAGGCCAACATAGACACTGCTCGTTCGGCTGATGTGCTGTTCATTGACAACATCGGTATGCTTTCGTCGCTCTATCAGTATGGGGAGTTTGCCTACATTGGCGGGGCCTTCAAGCAGGGCCTGCATAATATTCTTGAAGCCGCTACCTTTGGCATGCCCCTGTTTTTCGGACCAGATTACGATAAGTATCAGGAAGCCGTCGACCTCGTCGGAGAAGAGGCTGCTTTCTCAATCCACGACACAGACGAATTAACGACAACGTTTCTGAAACAGTACGATAACCCCGCAAAAGCGACTCGGGTGAGTCGGGATTATGTGCAGCGGAACATTGGCGCAACGGCGAAGGTTATGGAGATTGTACAGAAATCGCTATTGCTTACAAACCTATAAGGCCTTCGAGACCTTATAGGTTTACTATCACAATCACTCATTGGCACAACACGGCTTAGTCATACGGTCAACCGGCTCCTGGTACGAAATTCGTAACGCAGACGGACATATTTTTCAGGGTCGGCTGAAAGGAAAGTTCAAATTGAAAGACCTCAAGGTCACCAACCCGATTGCCGTGGGCGACCGGGTGGTGTTTGACGTTGAAGATGAGGCCGAAAATACAGCTATCATCACCGACATTTCGCCCCGCGACAATTACATTATCCGGCAGTCCGTCCATAAGACGGCGCACGGGCATATTTTGGCGGCTAACCTCGACCAGGCCGTACTGCTGGCCACGCTGGCCATGCCCCGAACGTCGGCAGGGTTCATTGACCGATTTCTGGTCTCTGCCGAATCGTTCCGTATTCCGACAACGATTGTCTTTAATAAAATCGACATTCTGAACGACGAAGGGTTGGAGTTTCAGCAGGAAATTATCGACTTGTACGAACGCATTGGTTATAATTGCCTATCTACCTCAGCCACAGAAGGTGTAGGCGTAGAAGAATTCCGGGCGTTACTCGACCAGAAAGTCACTTTATTGGCCGGACACTCGGGCGTTGGGAAATCGTCGCTCGTAAACGCTATTGCCCCGACGTTGAATCTACGCACCAACGAAGTGTCGTCTTTTGCCAACAAGGGCGTTCACACGACCACATTCGCCGAAATGTTCGAGCTGGCCCCCGAAACGTTCATTATCGACACGCCTGGCATCAAGGAATTAGGCTTAATGAACACGTCGAAAACCGAAATAGGCCACTATTTCCCCGAAATGCGCGACCGGATGAACCAGTGCCGCTTCAATAACTGTCTGCACATCAACGAACCCGGCTGCGCCATCAAAGAAGCCGTCGCCGAAGACGAAATCGCCGAAAGCCGCTACATGAGCTACCTGAGCATGGTAGAAGGCGGAGATAACAGGCGGTAACGTAGAGACGCAATACCTTGCGTCTCCTCCTAGGCGTTAGCAAATTCATCTGGCCTAAAGCCATCCGGTCAGGAGACGCAAGGTATTGCGTCTCTACATCAATTCGTCATTGCGGCCAGCAAATCCGCTTGTGTGATGATGTGAACCTGCTCGCGCTCGTCGCGGACCAGCAAGGCTTTGTTGTCGCGGTCGATTAAGGACGACAGAGCGTCGATGGTATTATCTAGGCCGACGAACTTGAATGGTTTGTCCATCACCTCACTTACGGGGTGATCTTTCACCGCAGGGTCGTCGATCAGGCGGTTCAGCACGGTCGAATCGGTGAGGCTACCAACGATGTGGCCATTCTCGTCCGTAACCGGAATCTGCGAAATACCGTAACGGTTCAATATCTGTATCGCCTGACTCACCGATACACCCATACCTATAGTGGTTAGTTGGGACTGACCCGTTTTGTGATGAACAATGTCACGGGCAGTTTTGAAGGCGCGGTCTTCCAGAAAACCGTGGTCTTTCATCCAGGTATCATTGTAAATTTTGGCGAGGTAGCGCGTACCGTGATCGGGCAATAGAATCACCATAACATCGTCGTCAGTAAGGTGCTGCTTGGCCCATTCCAGCGCGCCATGCACGGCAGTACCACACGACCAGCCCACAAACAGGCCCTCTTCGCGCGCTAGTCGCCGGGTCATGATGGCCGCATCTTTATCGGTCACCTTCTCGAAAAAGTCGATCACGCTGAAGTCTACGTTCTGCGGCAGAATATCTTCGCCAATGCCTTCGGTGAGGTAGGGATAGATCTCGCCCTCATCGAACTGGCCGGTTTCTTTATATTTTTTGAAGACCGAGCCGTAGGTATCCAGCCCCAGCGAAACGATATTGGGATTCTGCTCTTTCAGAAATTTCGACGTTCCGCAGATGGTACCACCCGTACCGACGCCAGCGGCAAAGTGCGTGATCTTGCCATCGGTATCGCGCCAGATTTCGGGGCCGGTGGTTTCGTAGTGGGCGGCCGTATTGGCGGGGTTATCGTACTGATTCGGGTAAAGCGAATTGGGAATATCGCGGTTCAACTTCTTCGCAACGGAGTAATACGAGCGCGGATCATCGGGGGCTACGTTCGTGGGGCATACCACGACCTCGGCACCCACCGCCCGCAAAATGTCAATCTTCTCCTGCGACTGCTTGTCGGCCATGGTGAAAATGCATTTGTAGCCTTTCCCGATAGCCGCCAGCGCCAGACCCATACCGGTATTGCCGCTGGTGCCTTCGATGATAGTGCCGCCGGGCTTGAGAACACCCCGTGCTTCGGCATCGTCGATCATGCGCACGGCAATCCGGTCTTTTACCGAGTTGCCGGGATTAAAATACTCGACCTTCGCCAGTATCGTTCCCCGAATTCCCTTGGTGACTTTATTGAGTTTCACCAGGGGCGTATTGCCAATGGTGTCGATGATGGAGTTATAATAGTTCATGTTGGCGAAGGGCCATTCCGGCCGACTTATGTTCGTTCTGTGGTTTATCATTAAACGCCGGAAGCCCACCGTTCGTTTGACCACTCCCTAACGTTGCGGTTGCTTCTTCGCAATTCGTTGCCTGTTTCTACCAGTTCAGCCTACGTTTTCGCGTGTTCAGTCAATGACCTATCTATGAGGAGTTTAAAGCACTTTACTTTTGACCTGTTCTTCTTTTATAACCAACAACAAATACATAAACATCATGAAAACATTAGCTCAATCTTTACTCACGGCGCTGCTTTTAAGTACTGCCACCCTTGCTACTGCCGAAAGCGCTAACCCAATATCAACGGGTAGTTCGATCGTTACGACGAACTCGTATAAAGCCGCCATTTTCCCATCGACAATCCCGTCAAAACTAAACGTATACGTTGAGCGGACGCCGGGTCAACTCATGAGTGTGTCATTTAAGTCGACAGACGGCGCGGTGTTAGAGAAGCTGTCAATCGGTAAAAAGCAGGGCAATTTTCATTTCCTGTTCGACATATCGGACTTGAAAGATGGCACCTATACGATTGAGATTATGTCTGGCAGCGATGTATCGGAGCATTCCGTTACCCTGGCGACCCCGTCGTATAAATCAGTAACTCGCACGATTGCGTTGAACTAAACAAGGGGTATTTATACAAAGCGCCACGGTCGTGAGGTCGTGGCGTTTTGTGTGTTTGGGGAGAAACTTAAACCTGTTTATCGATAAAGGCTTTGACCTGACTATGAAAATGCTTGAAACTTTCGGAACGTTGCTCTAGCCAGGAAGCGTCGAAATTTTTCGACAGTCCATCAACTATGGGGTTTGATATCTCGTTGGGCGGGTCTTCATACCCATATAAAATAAACTTTACCTTTTTGCGCGGTTGAGACTCAAGCGAAATATTTTTCGTCAAAGCCGGATTGTCTTTCTTGTGTTTCAAGTACCAGAGCCAATGTTCAATGCACTGTACAGGGAGCGCGATCAAAAGTTTGTCAATCTTTTCCTTCACAAAATGGCTGTACCGTTCATCAAACTCTGATGGATGTAAACTATCAACATCTCGTACAACGAAAAATACCTCATGCTGATACCATCCTAGGCCAGTTCTTGCTACAATGGCAAATTTCGTGTCAACTTGTTTCCTGTTGTTAGCTCTAAACTTCTCACAAAAGGCTTCATCTTTCTCAAAAAAGACAGTTTCAACAAAGTGGCTAAGGTAGTTCTAAAGGAATATTTTATGGGCGTCATCCTCGCCATAAAAACCATATTTAAGCTGTTTCATGCGGTACGCCACCTAAAAATCCAATTGTCCAGTATTCACCCAATGCATCTGTGTAATGGACGGGCGGTATGCCTAATTCAGCATTTTTCTGATTTGCGGGCTCAATTACATCACGCAGTAGATTGTTCACGATTGTTGCGCCTTCAGCATCCTTATCGAAGACAAATACGCTTTCAGGCGATTCGGCAAACTCATCCAGCAACAATGGACTATGCGTTGTCATGATAACCTGAATGTCTTTTTCAGCAACCAACCGACGGATGAAGTTCATCACCTCTCGAATCCGCCGTGGATGAATTCCCTTTTCAGGTTCTTCAAGAAGCAAAAGTTTGGGGGGATTGGGCTGGTTAATAATGCAGAGGAGGGCTAGAAAGTAAAGTGTACCTTCAGAGAGTTCATCAGCCCAATAGGTTACTCCTTGCTCACTGTTGGTTAGACCAAGCCGCTTGAACGAATTATTTGGAAAGAGTCGCTTCATCTCTTCCGTTGGGGATTCGTCATCGATATTAATCTCATCAAATTCAGGAACGCAGGTCTGTAAATCAGTTTCGATGCGATTGAAAACAGATTTTCTGTATTTATTACCCAGCATTCTGTCTAAAAACCCGATCAGATTTGATGAATCTGAATTAACTATCTCTGCGCCGGTACCTACAGGACCAGGTTGAGTAAGTTTATTAGGGTCAGGCCGGTAAATGCTTAACGAATTAAGCTCTCGGCGTAAAAACTCGGCATTAGGATAGCCGTCCTCATTTTTATTAAGTATAATTCCTTTCCTACTATTGATTTGAGATGATTGAACTTCATTCCGATCAGGCGACTCCAAAAAATTCATCTTATGAAGAAATTGCAACTCTTCATCATTTCCCTGAAAAGTTAATCCAATAGATAAGTAGTCTGTAGAACGCTTGTATCTAAAGTTTCTTTCCTGACTGTCATTATAAGTTCTCTGCAAAACTCTCTGGTTGAAGTACTCCAGCGCCTTCAAAAAATTCGTCTTGCCCGAGTTATTAGGCCCGATAAGCAAATTCACTTTCTGAAGATCGAGCGTGACGTCTTTCAGGCTCTTGAAATTCTGGATAGATACGCGCTTGAGCATGGTTTGTATGATTGTACCAAACAGCCTCTGGCTGTTTGTCGTAAATAGCCAGAGGCTGTTTGGTACACAAGGTACTAATTTACTTACCCATTTCGACAGCCCGCATCAGGACGGTATTGTCGGGATCGATGGTTACGGAGGCCGGTTTGGTGGCCAGCGGCACGGTGAATGTTTGGTTTTGCCCGGTCATGGTTAGGCGGGCGGTGCGGCTGATTTCGCGTCCGTTGGCCCCCCGGATGCTGAACGTGAGCGGTATCACAAAAACCGCGCCCGACCGCTGCGCCTGCCGAACGTCGATCACCAGCGCCTTCTTAGCCGCATCGTATTGTGAACCCCAGACAATCTCGGGGTAGCCGGGCTGATACAACCATTGCTGGAAAAAGGGACCGAGTTTCTTGCCCGAAACATTTTCCATCACGGCCTGCAAATCGCTGGACTGGGCGTTGGCATTGCGGTACTTCTCGTAATACGCCCGAATGCCTTTCCAGAACAGATCGTCGCCAAGTTCGTGACGCAGCATGTGCAGCACCCAGCCACCTTTCTGGTACGAGTTCGGGTTGAGTAAATCCATTAAATTGCTCGCCGTTGAGTCGACAATCGTGCCTTTAGGTTTC
The DNA here is from genome assembly GCF_900230225.1 of Spirosoma fluviale. Lineage (GTDB taxonomy): Bacteria > Bacteroidota > Bacteroidia > Cytophagales > Spirosomataceae > Spirosoma > Spirosoma fluviale. The sequence goes on along the minus strand of NZ_OCNH01000005.1, from coordinate 316,862 downwards.
AGGGCCGAGAATCGGAAAATCTGGCCTTTATTCTGGTTCATGACGGCGTTGAGCGTGTCTTTCCCATACGCATGTTCGAGGTAAAGGGCCGAGAAATAAGTAGCAAACCCCTCGCTCAGCCACAACTGCGACCAGTCGGCTTCGGTAGCGGAGTTGCCAAACCATTGGTGCGCGATTTCGTGCGCCAGCAAAGCTTCCACGTCAGAGTCTTTCTTGCCGACAATGATTTTCTCATTGTAGAAAATACAACTGGCATTTTCCATCCCGCCAAAAATCGTGGTCGACTCCACATTGGCGAGCTTCTCGTACGAATACGGCCCAACTTTATCTACGAAATACTGCAAAATCTCTTTGGCTGGCCGATAATCGACAAACCCCTTCTGGCTGTCGTTGGGGTAGAGCCAGCTTTGCACGGGCACCCCACCTGCCGAGCCAACCTCTTCAACCGCGAACCGGGCCGCACCAATCACCATCACCTTCGTGGGAATGGGCGTATTCTCCTGCCAGCGCGTCAGTTTGCGGCCACCGGGCAAACTGCTTTCACTCTGAAGCTTGCCGTTGGAGATGATGCGATAGGTGGCAGGGGCGTTGACGGTAAACGAACAGGTTGCTTTGTCGGACGGGTGATCGACTACGGGCAGGTAGTTTCGGGCGTTGTTGGGCCAGTTGTCGCCGAAGAAGGTTCGTTCACCAAATTTATTCTGGCTGATAATGAGCCCACGGGCGGGTGTCCCATCGTATCTGATCGCCACCTCCGTTGCCTGGTTGGGCGCGGCTGGCAGGTTGATAAAGACGCGGTCATTACGCTGGCTGAACGGAGCCGGTTTCCCATCCGATAAGCTCACCGAACGTACACGCATGCCCGTTTCCGATGAGTCGCGCGGGCTTATGAGGTCGAACCAGACCGTTTGCCGGTCGTCGGCGCGGGTGAACCGGATGGTGGTTTCGCCTTTGATCTGGTTCGTTGAGTCGCTCAGCATGAGCGAAAAAGCGTAGTTCTGTACATCGACGCCGGGTTGCGTATAACGGGCTGCGTAGCCGCTGGCTAACTGAGCGTGCGTGACGGTGGTGGCTATCAGTAGCAGTAGCCCGGCTAAAAATCCTCTTTTCCCTTCTTTCATTCTGTCGTACTCATTATTCCTTTATCTCCTGACACAATTCAACCAAAACGCCGTTTGTGCCTTTGGGATGCAGGAAACATACTAATTTATTATCGGCGCCCCGTTTGGGCACCTCGTTCAACACGGTAAACCCTTCGGCTTTCAATCGGTCAATCTCAGCCAATATATCATCTACTTCAAAGGCGATGTGGTGAACTCCTTCCCCTTTTTTCTCCAGAAATTTTGCAATCGGGCTCTCCGGATTTGTCGCTTCAAGCAGTTCGATCTTGGTCTGGTTTACCTTGAAGAACGATGTAGAGACCCCTTCCGATGCCACCGTTTCGGCTTTGTAGGGCTGAACGTCCAGCAGTTTGGCAAATAACTCATTCGATGCCGCCAGATCGCGGACGGCAATGCCGATGTGTTCGACGTTGGTTAGCATAGTTGTTTGTACCCGACAGCCTCTGGCTGTCGGTGTTAAGAGCCAACCGACAGCTAGAAGCTGTCGGGTACGTAACAAGAACTTTTCCGTTTGGCCGAAAGTTATAGAGAAAGCATTGATATGCCTCAACATTGATTCGATTACAACTATGGTTACGGTTTCTGATATCGCCAAAAATAAGATTGTTGAACTCCGTCTTAAAGACGGTCTTGCTGAAGATACGGCCATCCGGGTAGCAGTTGAAGGTGGGGGCTGTTCAGGGTTGATGTACGACCTTCAATTCGACGCGACCCAGCAACCAACCGACCATCTTGTTGAAGATAAAGGCATCAAGATTTTGGTAGACCGCAAAAGTTTACTGTATCTGGCCGGTACTGAACTCGATTTCTCCGACGGCCTGAACGGGAAAGGCTTCCAGTTCAAAAACCCCAATGCAACCCGGACTTGTGGTTGTGGGGAAAGCTTTGCCGTCTGAACCTGGATTTATAGGATTTATTTGATTAGCTTGATTTTTGAAGAAGCCACTCCAAAACAAGGGTGGCTTCTTCATTTTTGTACCTTTCAAGATTAAAATATTTTTTCTTTACTCAGCATCTTCTGGCAAAATCTCAAAAATCGTACAAATCAACTAACTCCCGCCGGGTTGCCGGTGCAATTCAGATGACAGCCAAGCCCGTTCGCTATTCCCAGACAACACTTACTGAGTTGATGATTCCATCCTATGCCAATTTTGGAGGGCACGTGCATGGAGGCATCCTACTGTCGCTGATGGATAAAGTTGCCTACGCCTGTGCGGCCAAACACGCGGGCCAGTATTGCGTAACGGTATCCGTCGATGGCGTTAATTTTCGTCAGCCGGTGGAAGTCGGCGAATTGGTTTCGCTGATGGCTTCCGTGAATTATGTGGGCCGTACGTCGCTAGTGGTGGGCATTAAAGTCATTGCCGAGAATGTGAAATCCGGAACCGTAAAGCACACAAATACTTCCTACTTCACCATGGTCGCGAAAGACGATAACGAACGCCCTACCGAAGTACCGCCCCTCCTCCTCGAAACCGTCGATGATATTCGGCGTTTTCTGGAAGCGATGAAACGCAAAGAACTTCGGGCATCCTACAGCGAACACTTCGACAACGCCCGAACGCGCATGCTGCTTCACGAAAACATCGGCCAATTAGTGAAGGAGCGGTGTAAGCTGGCGGATGGTCTGAACCTGGATTTATAGGATTTGTTTGATTAGCTTGACTTTTGCCTTACCATACACCCGTATAGTCTACTTGCTTTCCTTTTCACCAGTCATATCAATCAAAAAAATCAAATAAATCCTGCGGGGTCGCCCATGCGGTTCAGACCTCCCCCCTTACAATCTTCGCCCCTGCCACCATATTGGCCAGTTTTTGTTTGGCGGCCCAGCGAGCGGTTTGGCTCAGGCCACAGTCTGGGGCGACGGCTAGCTTTTCGGCGGGAACGTAGGGGAGGCATTTGCGAATGCGTTCGGCTACGTCTTCGGGGGTTTCGATGTAATAACTTTTCACGTCGATGACCCCCACCGCCACGTCGAACTTCTCGGCGAAGCGGGCCAGCAGGTTCACTTCCGAGAAGTTGAGAATGGTCATTTCTGAATGCAACTCATCGACGGTCATGTCCAGAAAATCGGGGAGCATGGGCGCAATGCTCTTTTTACCCACCGACCGGCCTTTGTAATTCCCAAAGCAGAGGTGCATCGACAGGCGCGTTTTGCCCACACCGGGCGCTACCGTCCGGTTGAAGATATCGACAAACCGTTTGGTGTCTTCGCGGTACGCATAACACGACATGGATGGCTCATCGACGCAGATTTCCGGTACGCCCAGCGCGACCAGATCCGCGATTTCTTTATTCACGAGGGGCAATAAAGCCTCCGTGACCTCCCAGCGATCTTTATACAGGCTACCGGGCAACAACCGACCGCTGAGTGTATACGGCCCCGGAATGGATACCTTCAAGCCCTGTCCTTCAGGAGCCAGGCGCTTCAAACGAAGGTATTCCTCCACCACGCCCAAGCCTTTCGGGGCAGTGAGGGGTTCAATAATATTGTGTTTTCCCCGCTGGTCGTGAGCCGGTGGCCCGTAACGCCGGAGTTCCGTGTCGTTGTTCTGAATGCCATTGATATAGCCGTAGAACGACAGATTGAAGTCGAAGCGGGTTTGTTCGCCATCGGTGATGACGTCCAGTCCGGCGGCAACCTGATCATGGACCGAAGTAACGACCGCGTCTTCAATCATTTCATTGATGTCGGCCGGGCCGAACTGGGACAGGTTCTGGCTGGAAAATTCGAGCCAGCCGGGAAACGGCATCGAGCCGACAACCGTGGTTTTGATGGGTACGGGTTGCAAAATGGTAGGGGTTTGTTAGCTCAAAAAAGACGGCGTACCGGTTTATTTACTAATCTCCCACCAGAGCATGTCTTCAATCTGGTCGAACAAATGAAAGCCATTTTTTTCGAGCACTTTCTGCGACGCTACGTTTTCTGCCGTTGTATCCGCCACTACCCGCAGAACGCCGGGTTGCTGAAGTGCCCAGTTCACCATCCCGCCAACCATTTCGGTCATGTATCCCTTGCGATGCACGCCGGGATACGTGCCGTAGCCAATTTCGATGGTTCCCGTTTCATCGGGCTCTCCTTTGAATTTGGCTTCGGCCACAAACAGCTTTTTCTCCCGGTCGGTGGCCAGCCACAACGTATGATAAAGTGGGTCGAGCGTGGGGTCCTGCAAACGAGGGATCGTGAAATAAACGACGATACTTCGAACCGGGTCAACAACTTCCCGGTAGCCTTTTTTCAGGCCCATCGTTTGCTCTAATTCGTACTTGTTGGCCAAGTGGAGCCGAAGCTGGTCGAGCGTTAGGGGAATGATCGTCAGGCGGGGCGTTTCAATCATGACGTTTGATGGGAACGCGGATTAAACGGATGGAACTGATTTAAACTGATTTTCAAATACTCTACGTCTGAATTCAGGCTTTTTACCGAAGTTCAAAAGCAAGCCAACTTCTATCTGAGTTGCCTTAAGGTAATTGAGTAACTGCTGTTCATGTTCTGCAATAATAGTTTCAGCCGCCTTTAATTCTATAATTACGGCATCGTTTACAATCAAGTCAGCAAAGTAGTTACCTACTTCTACTCCGTGATAGTATACTTTTATTTGCTGCTGGCCAATGGCTTTATACCCACGGTTTCGCAACTCCATCAATAAGGCATTTTCATAAACCTTCTCAAGGAAGCCAAATCCGAGCGTGTTATAAACCTGATAATAAGATTTGATGATTACCTCGGTTAAGTCTTTTTGTAGTAAGTACATGGTGGCAAATAGTTACAGGCAATAATAAAGATTTTGTCCGTTTTTATCCGTTCAATCTGTTCAATCCGCGTTCCTATCAGGCCAATCGGCAACGTTCAAATCTGCCCTTCGCTTACACTCCAGCCGCCATCGACGGTGAGTACCTGCCCGGTGGTGAAGGCCGAATAGTCGGACATGAAATAGACGGCGGCCCCGTCGAGGTCGTCCGGCTGACCAATACGCCCGCCATCGAGCGGCTGTTTGGTTTTCGTGAAAGCCATGATCGTATCGTCTTTAGTGGCACGCTGGGCCATGGGGGTTTCGACCAGGGCCGGGGCAATCACATTGACACGGATATTGTCGTTCGCATAGTAAGCCGCCACCGATTTACTAAAGCCAATTACCGCCGATTTCATGGCTGCATAGGCATGGGTGCCAAAATACGCCGGTGAGGGCCGCGACCCCAGTACCGAACCCATGTTGAGGATAACGCCACCCCCACCCTGCGCTCGAAACGCCCGCACCGCTGCCTGATTCGACAGCATCATCGACGTCAGGTTAAGGTTCACGGTATAATTCCAGCCTTCGAGCGTAATGTCGTGTAGGGGGCCATCGCCAAAGCGTCGGCCGCTGCCACCAGCTACGTGATACAGACCATCGAACCCTCCGAAAATCTGCTGACAGAGAGCAATGGCTTGGGGGGACGTTTGCGGGTCGGAGGCATCGCCAGACATGGCCAGCCCGTTGCCATCCAGTTGTTTCTCCGCCGTTGTACAGCTTTCCGGATTACGCCCCACTACAACGACCTGTGCCCCTTCCCGAACAAACGCCAGTGCCGCCGACAAGCCCATTCCGGTAGTGCCACCCACCACCACAATTTTTTTAGATTCCAACCACATAAAACGTATAAGTATACAGATTGATTAGTTGTATAGTAAGAAACGAACTTCCCTAAAGCCTCAGATATTCGTTACCAATGCCTTGGATAAGCGTCTGTCTAATAGAAGCCTCTGATCCCGCTCAAAATTACCCTTTTTGCTTATCTTTGGTAAAAACTCAAGTCGCTATGGAGACGAATCGGGTAGAGTTCTTAGAAGAATACCACTCAGAGGACATTATGTCATTGAATCACTCCCGTATTATCAATCGTGTTGGCGTAGCCTTAGATCGCTATGACGATGAATACGACGTTTTTCCAGAATTAGAGCTTGAGTTATCGACAGGTAAGTGCAAGCCGGATGTAGCTATTTACAAAAATCTCCCATCCGACTGGTTCAACGACATTATCTATTATACCCAGCCGCCAATAATTGCTGTTGAAGTACTTTCGCCTAAGCAAGCCGTTACCGATTTAACCGATAAAGCGATGAGTCAATATTTCCCGGCGGGCGTTCAGGTTGTCTGGTTAATAATTCCTACACTACGCATTACACAGGCAATACTGCCTGACGGCTCTATTCAAACTTGGTCGAATGGGATTATGAAAGACCCGATTACAGGTATGGAGATAGATCTGGGGTATTTATTTAAGTAAGTGTCCAGCAAAAAGAAGCGTGAGTCCATGACCCACGCCTTGTTGGCCTGTTACACTATATCCCGCTCAATAATCTTACCGCTGGCTTTCTCTTTCAAGATCACCTTATTCCGGCCGTCGTGGGTCATTTCCTGCTTGATGAGGTAATGATCAGCGTCGTACTCGACCAGGGTCGATTCGGGTTTAAGCCCCTCCTGACCGCGCCAGACGGGCAGATTCACCGGTTCCCATTGCTTCGTTTCGGCTGATTTATAAGCTGCATCCAGCACCGCGTTTACGATATAGCCATCATAAAACGTTTCGGCGGGGTCGCGGCCTTCTTCCTGCGACTTGAACATGTCGGTAAACATGTGATTGTAACCCAGGTCGTTCACCTCGTCGCCAACGGGGAATAGCCAGCCCGTGTTGGATTCGGCTTTTTCGGCTACGTAGTCGGCACCTTTGCCCGTGGTAAACATCTCGAAGCCTGTTCTCAGGAAGTTGTTGATCCAGATTGTGCCTTCAGTGCCCATCACTTCGTCGCGGAGGTCCATACCGCCCCGGAAGGTCCAGCTCACTTCAAACTGCCCGATGGCCCCGTTCTCGTACTTCACCAGTGCAATGGCGTGGTCTTCGGCGTCGATGGGTTTCACCTGCGTGGCGGCCCAGCACATCACCTCAACCGGCCGTACATCTTTACCGATAAAATTCCGGGAAATCTCCACGCAATGGCAACCCAGATCGAGCATACAGCCGCCCCCGGCCTGTTCTTTGTCCCAGAACCAGTCGGAGTGCGGACCGGGGTGCGTTTCGCGGGACTTTGCCCAAAGAATACGGCCCAACGCCCCGCTTTTAACGCTTTCCAGCGATTTTAAGAACTTTGGCGTGTAGCATAAGTCTTCCAGATAACCCGCAAAAATTCCGGCTTCCTCAACCGTCTGCATCATCCGCAGGGCTTCCTCAGCATTGCGGCCGAGCGGCTTGGTACACACCACCGATTTTTTGTGTTTCGCACACAGGTTGACCGCCGTTTCATGGATGTTATTCGGCAGAGCGATACACACCATATCGACGTCGGGGTGGGCAATGACTTCTTCCATGTTGGTCGAAGCGAAATCGCAGCCGTAATCGGTCGCAAATTTTTGGGCAGTTTCTTCCCGGCGGGCATAAATGGCGACTACTTTGTCGCGGCTGCGCTGGCCGTGGATGGATTCGGCGTAGAAGCGGCCAATGAAGCCGCCCCCAAGCATGGCAATACGTTGCATAAGTAACGATTTAGGTAAAGGGTTAATCCGTACTTTCGTGGCGTTAAAGTAAAGAACCCCCACCGTTTATTTTTACCCATGGCCGATTTTTTCGACATCCATACCATCTTCTTTACGCTATGGGACTACCCCATGAGCTACCTCGAATTCTTCGGGGCGGCATCGGGAGCGGTGGCTACCTGGCTGGCGGCTAAAGCGAACGTGTGGAGCTGGCCCATCGGCGCAGCCAGTGTGCTGCTGTTCTTCTTTCTGTTCTACCAGATTCAGCTTTACCCCGATATGTTTTTGCAGGTGTTTTTCTTCATCACCAACCTGCACGGCTGGTGGCGCTGGACACACCCCAAAGCCCAGGAAGCCGACAGCCGCAATGAACTTCGCATTACGCGACTACTTGGTCGCCCACTTGTTCTGACACTCCTTGGCGGGCTGGTGGCTACCGCTATGCTGGGCACCTTCGCGCAGAACCTTCATATCTGGTTTCCGGTGCTGTTCAACCAGCCCAGTGCGTTTCCGTATCTGGATTCGTTCACCACGGTCATGAGCATCATTGGTACGTTTATGATGATTCATAAAAAGCTGGAATGCTGGTGGGTATGGCTGCTCGTCGACATCATCAGTACTTACATGTATTTCACGAAAGGAGTAAAGCTGGTGGGAGTCGAGTACGCCGTTTTTTGCCTGATCGCCTTTCAGGGTGCCTGGTTTTGGTGGCGCGAATACCGAAGCTACCCAGTACAGCCCACGTAGCCTGGATGGCTACGTCCGGGTAAATCATAGCTGATTACTTATTACTCCCGGACGTGGCCGTCCAGCTACATATGAGTACACTACAACCAATATTGACCGACAGGGGTCTAGTGTATAAACTGGCTGAATATCTCCAATGAAACACCTTATACTTCTGCTCGTCACCTTTGCCACGTTATCCTGTTCGCAGTCTGACAGTGGGCTATTACCGAATGGGCTGGTAGGTACATGGCAGTTGATCAGCTACTGCAAACCAACGAGTAGTTCAACCTGTACACCAATAACTGTACCTGCTGACAAAGGCGTATTCATCAGTTTTGATAATAGGGGGCAGTTCAACGAATCTTACCAGAATACAAAGCCGATTGAATACAGTTTTCTGGGATGTGGCGGTGGCAGTTTCACCATCGAAGGAGATAGCTTACGAATCAGGGCTGTTTGTATGTCGTCTATCAATGGGCAGTTAATAAGGATGGTATCTGTAACCAATAGTCAGTTAATTCTCAACCCATCTGGTACAAGCGAGTATGTTTTTAGTAAACGGTAGGTACTTGTCCACTGTCCATCAATGAGCCGGGCAAGTATATGAAATTAGTACGATTTTTAGACAGACAAGTATAAGACAAGAGGTATAAATTATAATAAAAATAAGAATATAGCTAGTTAACCTACTGATAATTATAATATTACTAATTTTGTACTATAACTTTACACTGAAAACCAAACAGTGAACCTCTATGGCAGTTGCCAAACAATTCCTCAAAAGCAAGCCTCTTGCGAAAGTTACATTTGAGTTGTCGGCCGAAGCCGTCAACGGTGCTAAAACGGTCGCTCTGGCCGGTGAATTCAATGGCTGGGATGCCCAGGCCCTGAAGAAACAGAAAGATGGTTCTTACAAAACGACGGTAGAACTGCCCGTTGGTGGCGAATATCAATTCCGTTACGTTTTGGATGGTACAACATGGACAAATGATTCGACCGCTGACAAATACGTTCCTAGCGGTGTTTCATACGACGAGAACTCGGTAGTTGTTCTTTAACAAAGACATTTGATTACAAAAAAGGGGAATCCGGCTAAACAGTCAGATTCCCCTTTTTTCATAGTACCGACCGTCCCGCTCGGGCGAATTGCTTACTCAAAACGCCCGAGCGGGACGCTCGCCGGGCCAACGCTCGGTATTACACCGTAAAGCTATCCGATTCTACGTAGGCTTTGACCAGGGCGACTTCGCCTTCTTTCCCTTTCTGCGACTTGCCGTGTTCCATGCCGAAGATAAACTCCTTACCCTCGGCTTTTTGCTTTTGGTAGATGTGCTTGAAGATATTCTTGTAATTGATCTCACCCGTTGTTGGCTCGTTACGGCCGGGGTTATCACCAATCTGGAAGTACCCGATTTCGCTCCAGCACCAGTTAATATGAGGGATAACGTGCCCCTCGTTCTTCTGCATGTGGTAAATATCGAACAGAATTTTACAGGCTGGACTATTCACCGCCCGGCAGATTTCGTAGGTCTGGTCCGACGTGCGCAGGAACAGGTTCGGCGAATCGCTGAGGGGTTCGAGCACCATGGTTAGTCCGGCAGGCGCCAGAATGTCGGCACCCCGACGTAGCGCGTCGATTACGTGTCCCGTCTGAATACCAATGGGCAGATTCCGCTCGAAATCGCCCGGCACCACCGTTGTGAATTTCGTGTTGCAGCGCTTGGCGGTTTCAACGGCTTTGCGACATCCGTTCAGGAAAATATCAACAAACTCCTGTTTGCCAGCGGCTAATGTGTTCTGCGAGTTGCCGCCTTTGTCGAGGACGAATACACCCATTGTCATGCCCAAACGGGCCATCTCCTCCCCTATCTTGCTTTGCAGAGCGGGCTCCCGGCCCATCATGCCGTTGTCTTCCAAGGCCGTAAAGCCCAGGTCGGCCATGAATTTAAGCTGGTCGATAGGGTCTTTACCCGCACTGTTTTCAAACATGCCAAAGTGCGGGGCATATTTCAGTTTGAAATTGTTCTTGGCCAGAAACGAAGGCTGCGAATGCCAGTTACCGGCTACAGATTCGCTGGCGGTTACGGCGGCACCAGTCAGGCCCAGGCCAGCCGCACCTAAGCCAGCCACACCAAAAGTTGATTTTACAAAGTTGCGTCGTTGCATAAGGAGGGTATCTGAACCGGGATTTTTATGATTTCTCTGACTGACTATGATTTTTGCTTTCCAGAAAAGCCATTAATTTAATCATAGTCGGTCAAAAAAATCAGGTAAATCCCGGTTCTACTTCTTTTTTAAACTGGCTAAATATTCTACTAAATCCACTAAATCTTTGGTACTCATGGCTTCCTGTAAACCGGATGGCATCATAGAGTTTTCCATCTGCTTCATCGAAACGACGTCGGCCATTTTGTAATTCTGGACCACGCCCCCCGGAAACTTCATTTGCAGGTCGGTTTCGGTTTTGCTGGACACGATGCCGGCCATGGAGCTACCGTCTTTAAACTTCACTTCCCAGCCTTCATAGCCGAAACTGATACCGGCATCGGGGTGCAGAATGGCCAAATACTGACCTTCTTTGGGCAATTTGGCACCAATCTCCGACAGCTTAGGCCCGAAGTCCATGCCCTCTCCGTTGACCTGGTGACAGATGTTACAGTTGTTCTTGAACACCGATACACCTCGGGCGGCATCGCCGTTCATAGCTATCAACTCCTGAATATTAGGCAGTTTTTTCCCTTCGGCGCTTTGTCCACCGTCAAGAAAGCTGGCGGCTTGCTGCCGGATGCTTTTACGCCAGTCGTTGCTTACGCCCTGAACAGCCGCCTTTTTGAAGTCGCCTTTGATATCGCCGGATTTAAGCAGCGCCACCACCAGATCGGCCCCTTCCGAGCTACCGCCCAGCGAACGAGTTGCTTCCCGACGTAAAGTTGCCGGTTTCTTTTCATCGAGCGCCACGGTCTTCAGCATGTCGATGGATTCTTTATTTCCTACCCGACGTAAGGCTACCAGCATATTAGCGGCAGCATCGGCGTCATTTCCGTTAATCACCTCCCAGGCCATTGAAGCGCCTTTTTGCTTCAATAATTGCCGGGCCGCATCACGCCCCATACCGTCACTCGCCTTTTGAACGGCTAACTGCTTCAGCCGGGCGTTTTCGGAAGTGGGTTCGTAACGACTGACCAGATCAATGTATTCGGGAGTGCCATATACATCGTTCATTACTTTGGTGAGTGCCGTTGTTGCTACAGGAGAGTTTTTAACAAAATCCGGATCAAGGTGACGCAGAGCCAGCTTGGTTACGTCGGTCGAGTTACTGTTTGCCTGTAAGATGCCGAGCAAGGCATTTGACTTTTCAAGCGCAGCGGGGTTGAAATCAAACGCCCGGAAGTAGCGCAGCCGCTGGCTCACATTCACCGACTGATCACCCGCCAGTTTGGCCAGCATTGGTATCGACTCCTTGGTGCGGGCTCGCCACACAATGTCACGTCCACCGGCGTTGGCGAGGGGGTCGTTGTTCATTTGCTTCACCCAGGCGGTGTAATACGTATCCCAACTGCCATCGGCACCAATACCGAGGGCTTCTAAGTACCAACGGTCTTTGCCATCGTACTGACTCGCCAATTGCGCCCACAAAGCAGGTGCTTCGGGCGATTGCGGCCCGGTAGACAGGTTCTTCCGCAACGCAATGGCGCACTCCCGCCGAACTTGTGGTTCGGGGTCGTTCACCAATTGCTTGATGTACGGCGTGATATCGCCTTTCAGCTCACGAGCGGCCCGAAGTGCCGTAATCCGCATGTCGGAATTATCGCTTTTCAGGGCCGTTTCGATGTATTTCTGACCTTTGTCCAGCTTGCTTAACAACCACAACGCGCGAGCCTGCATCCGTGGGTTAGCTGACGTTTTGTAGAGTTTCGCCAGTGCCTTTTCCGCCTTCTTATCCATGGTTCGCAGCGACTGCCAGCCCGCATACCGAATCGACATGTTTGGGCTTTGAAGTGCTTCAATAGCGCCGTCGACGGTTGTTACGTCAACTTTTGGCATTTTATAGGGCGAATTTGGCGGAGCCACCCGGTACACGCGTCCCCGATTCTGGTCACCGGCCTGGTGTCCACCCACGCCGGGATCGTACCAGTCGGCAATAATGAGTGAGCCATCGGGAGCCACGCAAACATCGGCGGGCCGGAACCACTGATCGCGGGCACCTTCCAGCACGTTCACGATTTCAGCTTTGTAACCCGCGCCATCTTTCTGAACCGGATACGACCGTACCACATTCGGACCGGCATCGCAGTGAATCATCTGGTTCCGGAACACTTCTGGGAGCAGATTTCCCTCATATACGATCATACCCGTTGGCGAACCGGCTCCCGTCTGAAGCAGGTTAGGCATAGCACCGGGGTCGTTGAGGTGCCAGTGACGCCGTGGAATTTCGGGTTCGATGTTTTCCCGATTCGCCTGCCAGCCTGCGCCGGTCAGCTCGTCGGTATAGCCGTAGTTGCCATACTCCATGACGTAGTTGATACGAACGCCTTTGTTGCCGTCGTCGTCGTTATCCGACTGCCAAAGCGTACCGTACGAATCGACCGCCACTTCGTAGTTATTGCGGAAGTTCTGACCGAGGAGTTCTACATTCTTTCCGTCGGGGTCGCAACGGAAAACCATGCCTTGTTTGAAGTTCTGCTTATTAATCGCTTTGCCCGTAGCAATGTCGATGACCGGTTTGCCGTCCTTATCGAGAAGTTGCTCGCCCGCGTTACCGAAGTTGAAGTACCATTTTCCATCAGGGCCGAATACGAAGGTGTGCATGCCGTGGTCGTGCTGTTCGCCACCGATGCCGGTAAAGAGAAGCTCTTTTTTGTCGGCTTTATCGTCGCCGTTTTCATCGGTTAGCACCCACACGTTCGGGCTGTCGGACACGATGACTTTGTTGCCCTGCACCCAGATACCGAGGGGTGATTCAATGCTAGGGTCCTGATAAAACACCTTTGTTACATCAGCTTTACCATCGCCATTGGTATCTTCCAGGATGACGATACGGTCGCCTTCCTTACGGGTCGGATTTCCGTTGATCGCCGGCCGGTAGTTGTACGCTTCGCAAACCCAGACCCGCCCGCGTGCATCGACATCAATGTCGGTTGGGTTAGTCAGCATAGGCTCGGCGGCAAACAGAGTTGCTTCGAGGCCCGCTGCTACGTTTAAGCTACCAACCGCGTATTTGGGGTCGTGCTTGTCATCATCGCTTAACTGGGCGAACAGGCTCGTCAGGTACGGATTTGACGCCCCGTTAAGGTTCTTGTTCTGATAAGCCCCAATAAAGGCTCCACCAACCACTAATCCGGCGGCCGACAGAGCAATTACCCGGCGCGTAAATGCCGAGCGTTTCGCTAATACTGATCGATTCATATAGATGATCTACTTAAGCTGTAAGTAGCTGTTTGATTTAGAGAGCTGAGTACTGCTCCTTAAAGTGAGATTTACAGCTATTTATACCCATTAAGTTAGGTAAAGTCTGCCGGTATAACTCACTTATTTTGTTTGGATTGAAACAGTATGATGAAAATACCTGCCTGCCAATTCTGATTCTTAAAGTCGACTTTTACGGGTCCTCCCAGATTGAACGTATAATACTGGTTCAGGCCTTTAAAATAGCTTACCTCCACGCCTATTGCTTTATAACGATAGGACAGCCGACTGCTTATACCCAGCTCAATTGCTGTGGGCGACACGGTAAGAGTACCTGATCCAGTTGGTATCGAATTGACGCGTAAATTGGCTTCAGGACCAACAAAAATCCCTAGTCCAGTTACGGGTGTAATACCAACCAGTGGCGTCACGCCAACATAATTATAGGGTAGTGAATACATATAGTTGCCGAGCTGGTCGTTTTGGGTTGACCCTTTTTCCTGATAAGTAAGGTCTACCCGATAGGCGAATGATTTTCCTACAGTATGTTGATAGAAAGCTCCTCCATAAAACCCGCTTTTATCAGCTACGCCAACTACATTTGTTCCATAATTCATCGCATCTGGTGAATAAATCAGGTTGCTGGCAGAGTGTACATAACCCGTTCTAATAGCAAAGAAGCTACGTTTCGTTGGTTCCTGACCGAAAACTTCACAGCTTAGAAACAGACTCACGATAACTATTCGGAAGTAGATTTTTGTCATAGTGTTATAGGTTAAAAACAAAAACCATTGAATAAGTGTAATTTCATATAAGTTTACTTTGCTATTTTACTAACAAAGTAAACTTATTCAACTACCTCCAGAGTTTTGCAATAGCCCCCAGTTTGTCTGAACTAATTATCAATGTACAGCAAAAACTAGCCCCCGCCGTGACCAGTTTCTGTCACAACGGGGGCTACTACTTAGCTTAAGAACTCATTAAATAACCTTCCGCTTCATCTCTTTAACGGCGAAGTCGGCCGCGCGGGCGGTGAGGGCCATGTACGTTAGCGAGGGGTTCACGCAGGAGGCCGAGGTCATACAGGCACCGTCCGTTACGAAAACGTTCTTGACGGCGTGCATCTGGTTATTGCCGTTTAGTACCGATGTTTTGGGATCGCTACCCATACGGGCGGTACCCATTTCGTGAATCGCCATGCCCAGATACGAGCCCCGGTCATAGGATTTGACATTTTTAACGCCCGATGCCTCCAGCATTTCTTTGGCATCGTTCATCATGTCGATCCGCATTTTCTTTTCGTTTTCCTTAAGTTCGGCATCGAACACCACCAGCGGCATACCCCATTTGTCTTTCTCGTTTTTATCGAGATACATCCGGTTTTCGTGGTAAGGAAGCGTCTCACCGAAACCGGCCAAGCCCATTGTCCAGGGACCGGGTTTGGTCAGCTCTTCCTTATAATCGGCCCCGAAGCTTAATTCCGCCACGTTGCGCTGCCAGCCCTGACGGCTGCCACCACCCTGATAACCGAAGCCTCGCACATAATCGCGCTTGTCGGCACCAATGTTACGGTAGCGGGGTACGTAAATACCATTGGCCCGCCGACCAATGTAGTATTTGTCCAGATCGCCTTCCCAATCGCCCGATGCACCGATGCGGAAGTGGTGATCCATGAGGTTATGACCCAATTGCTCCGAGTCGTTACCCAGACCATTTGGGAAGCGGTTCGATTTTGAGTTCAGCAACACCGTTGTTGAGCCCAGCGTACTGCCACACACGAAGATGATGCTGGCGTAATATTCTTTAGGCTGTAAGGTCACGGCATCGACGATGCGGACGCCCGTTGCCCGCTTTTTGTTCTCGTCGTACATCACTTCGGTCACGACCGAATCGGGACGCAGGGTTAACCGGCCCGTTTTGGCGGCTGGTGGCAACGTACACGACTGCGTACTGAAGTAAGCACCGTACGGGCAACCCAGCGAACATTTGTTCCGGTACTGGCACGAGGCCCGGCCAACGCCCATCTGCGCCTGAGCGGCTTTCGACAGGTTAGCTACCCGTCCGATGGTCATGGTTCGGCCGGGGAAGTTCTTCTCGATCCGCTTGCGAACTTCCTTCTCCACGCAATACATTTCCATGGGTGGCAGAAACTCACTGTCGGGCAGTTGGGGCAGGTTTAGTTTTTCCCCTGAAATACCGGCAAACTTCTCGACGTAGGAATACCAGGGCGCTACGTCTTTATACCGAATAGGCCAGTCGACGGCAATACCTTCCCGCTCATTGGCACCAAAATCAATATCACTCAGCCGGTACGACTGCCGACCCCACATAATGGATTTACCACCAACAATATTTGGCCGGTACCAGTCGAACCGCTTTACTTCTTTGTAGTTCGAGTCGGTATCCTTCATCCAGTAATTCTGGGTCATCTCGTTGTACGGGTAATCGCGCGCCAGCTTCGGGTGCGACTCCTTCTGCTCTTCCGTCAGCCGACCATTGTACTGGGTCTGCCAGGGATCTTTCATGGCGTACTCGTAGTCCGTTACGTGATCGAGTTTATGCCCTTTTTCGAGCATTAGTACCCGGAGGCCCTTTTCGGTCAATTCTTTAGCGGCCCAGCCACCCGATATGCCCGACCCAATGACAATGGCATCGTAAGTCTGGTCTTTAATGGAATCTATATTGAGATACATGTTTTTTTGAGGAGTTAGGAGCGAGGAGCGAGGAGTGAGGAGGGCTGACCGCACCGCAGCCTCAGCCGGTCGGCGGACCGGCATGCCGTTTGATGGCGCGATCACCCTGTTCACTGCTTACTACTTACTCATTTGTTAAGAGTCAGTACTAGGAGTGAGTACTAGGAGTGAGGAGGGCTGAGGCATGATGAATGCCGCCGGATGGCTCCTCACTACTCGCTCCTACATACTATTTACAATGCCCACGCTTTCTGGCCGGGTTTCATGGGCATACACCCGTTAAACTGGCCCGGAACGGGTAGATATTCTAGGGCTTTGGTGGCACCAATTTCGGAGGTAAAGTACCCGGTAGTGGTTAGCTCTTTCATACGCAGGAAGAAGGGTTTGTCGGCAGTCATGGTTTGTTTGACCATCTCAATTTTCTGGGCTCCTTCCAGTGCGGCAAAGCCTTTGCCAAATTTAGTTTTACTGTCGGCATCCAGCTTGGCCAAACCTGCGTAAAATTTTTCCTGATCGGCTTTGGGGTAGCAATCACGCATAACCCGAACAATGAATTTTTCAGCACCGGCCGCTTTGGCTCCTGGTGTGCTGGTAGTTGGGATGATCACATCGGCTACCTCGGCCAGCAAGGCTTCCTGATCGGGCGAGACGGCTAGGCTTGGACCCGTATTGGTCACGCGCCCCATAGCACCCGCCAGCGTGGGAGCCGATAGCATAACCCCCATCATTAAGGCTGCCTGTTGTAGGGCTTCTCTACGTTGCATATATGAGATGAGTATTGTTAGTATAGTAAGGTTTGATAAACAAAGTTTTCTCCAATACTAAGGAATTAATGCCAAAAAGCCTGATTGTGAACTCATAATAAACCAGATAAATGTTTGATTCTTTCTATTTTTCGATGAAGCATCTACACAGGATGGCATTAAAAAACAAGAACAAACTACCCAGGTATTTTTTGATTCGTCAACTAAAGGCAACCTTACCGTCGACTACGTTTCCTGATCGGTATTGAGCTTGTGGTGATCGACTTTCACATCTCCTACTGGCCCATCTATGTACTGGTTATCCTGATTGTTCTGCTGTCGCCCTATCTGGCTATTCTGATTCCGTTTACGCTGGCCCGTTGCTGTCTCGAACTCGACTCGAAAGCGCCCATTATGTTGACCTAGGGCCGCTTTCGGAAAAGAATATTAGTCGGTCTCTCTCCGCACAACGGCCGGTGGCGACGCGCCAGGTTGCGCCAGTGTTTCCTTGATAAATCCTTCTTTTAAATGCTCATAGAACGAAACCGGGTCGATCAGCGATGCGGCTCCCTGCGCCATAAGGCCACCAAGGAGCAACTGGAAAATGGCCGAATGCCGGTCGGTCATTTCCAGCACAAGAATAGCCGCCGTGAATGGCGACCGAACGACGCCCGTCAGGAAGCTGACCATGCTGACCAGAATAACCAGATTTGTATCGCTCGGGGTTACGCGGGCTAACCGGGAGAGGGCATCACCAAGAATAGCCCCCGCACTGAGCGAAGTCGCAAAAACGCCCCCGGCGGCTCCACTGCTGTAGCTGAGTGCCATACCCGCAAATCGGACCGGGAAGAGATACCAAGGGGTCAGGTGATCATTTTGAAACAGCAACCGATTGATGATGGGTTTACCCGTTCCAACGGCATCGGTACCGATTACATACGCCAGAGTTGCCATGATCAGCCCACAACCGGCTACCCAGGCGGCCTGCTGGGACAATGTGGTGAACCGACGTCGATAGGCATTCACCCACAACAGGGTTTTGGCGAATACGGCACCCGCCAGTCCGCAGAACATAGCCACCAGCACCACGATGCCCAGAAACCAGCCGGTGGAGGCCGTGACTTTGGGGAAACCAAGGTAGAGATAAGGCCCCTGAATGGCCTGCGCCGTCATACCGGCAATGATAACGGCCGTAAACACTGCGGTCCGAAAGCGGGTGATATGCGTCTGCGTAAGTTCTTCGACCACAAAAACGATTCCGCCAAGGGGTGTATTGAATGCAGCCGCCAGCCCGGCAGCTCCACCCGTAACGAGGGCAATCTGGCGAGACAATTGAGGCCAGCCCGCCGGTTGTAATCGATTAATAGCCCGAAAAATAGCCGCCGAAATCTGAATCGTTGGCCCTTCCCGACCAATGACCCCACCGCCCGCCAGCAAGACCAGACTGCTCACAATTTTTACCGCTACCACCCGCAAATTCAACAGGTAGCCAATACGTCCGTGCGATGTAGGATTGGAGAGTTCGATACCGGCCATTACCTGCGGAATACCGCTTCCCCTTGCCGCCGGAGCCAGTTTTCGTACCAGCAGCCAGGCCAGAATAAAACCCAAAGGCGTCAGCACAAACACCAGCAGTGGATTTGCCTCAATCCAGGTGAAACTAATATCTTCCGCTAATACGAACAGTTCTTCATAACCGACTGCCACAAGGCCGGTAAGCAGCGAAGCGACCCAGAACGGCAAACTTTGCAGAATAACCCGGCGAATGCGCTCGGTATATAGCCGCCGAATAATGTGTTGATCGAGCCAGGCCAGCACCTGCGCATATCGGGAAGGTCTATCGGCCATTCGGTAGTAGATAAATCTTTAATGCCTACTAAACGACCGAACTATCTATCTGGTTGAGGATAAAGTAAACTCTAAGCAAATTTTAAGATTTGCACCTTACCTGTTCATCAACTCCAGCTTGGCAAAGAAATCCGTAAACATCAATTGAATATCCAACCGGTTATACACCCGGATCAGCCGACCGGCATGGTTGTATTCGTACGTCCCTTGTGGCGTAATGCGCGGAGACAGTCTAAGCGCATACTCGCTGGAAGATGGGTCGGCCTCGAAGGAGGATTGCAAGGCCGTGAGCAACACCAGCGGACTATCGCCAAGCACATACGTTTCCCCAATGTTGAGTCCATACTGCTTCATCCGGGCCATTAGCTGCTCAAGAACATCAACCAGATACTTCCCCACTTTACCGTGTGGTTTCACCTTTACTAAAAGCTGCGAATAGGGCAGCAGGGCCTGCCGGTAAGCATTTCTGGGTATTTGCCAGATCGGCAGGGTTGTTCGGTTAAACACAACCCGCGCTGCGGCAATGTCTATATTAAGGTTATACTCCGGCGTAGAATAATTTGGTGGCGGAAGTGCCAGATCGGTGTATTCCGGGCCGCCGATCCAGACCAGCGTCAGTTTATTGGCGATTTGCGGATTGGTCAGCAATGCCGAAGCCACTTCGGTAAGCCCGGCCCCGCAGAGAACATACAAAGGCAATTTTGTATCGGTGCGTAAGGCTTCCCGGATGATAAACGCCACCGCTTCGCTTTTTACGGGTGTACTGTCGTTTGGCATAGCGGTGTTCGACCCCGCCATGATGGGAAAGGCGGTCTTCAAGCCCATCATCTGGACAAGCTCCCTTGCCTTTTGGGCGGCATTATCGGCCTGGGTAGTCGAATTATCGAACCCGTCTCCTACGCGTAGATGCGAACCGATTATAGCCCTCACCTCAACCGAAGGCGACAGCAACAAATGAGCCAACTGGAACAGGCCGTCCGGGTCGCCACTAAAGTCGTTATCGACAATTACCCGCATTCGGGGCATAATACTGGTTTGACCAGAGGCATTTTGGCCAATCGCTCTTACAGAAACTGCCATCAGGAGCAGCAGAAACATAAAGTATCCTTTCTTTAACATGGCAGGAAAAGCCAGTTATAGCTCCGTTTTTACTTTGACTTATCCTCCGCTTTTGGCTGTAATGTTCCCCGCGCAATGGGTTCGGGTTTGGATTTTGGCGTTGTGTACCGAAGCAGGGTTGCCGTTGCATGTACGTCTTTCGGCGACTTTGTGATTAACAACTGATACGAACGGGTGCCAATTACCAGGTTCGAGTAGCTCATATTACCCGATTCCTGAAGCAGACTCCAGTTGGCTCTTGGTTCTTTGGCCAGCAGAGAATCGTCCTGCGTCGTTAATGCACCATAGGTGGTGTCGGCCACGAACCTTTTGCTGGTAATTCCCTCGATGGCCGCGACAATGGATGACGGAACAGCCGGTGCTGTTTTTGTTTGCGCTATAACCGACAAGCTCATCAGACATAGCGATGCTAATGCTACCAATTGCTTTTTCATAACGTTGACTGCCTAAATGTACCTACGGGTTTTAACCCGTGCTATACCTAATCGAAACCCTCAAACCTGTTCTTACTTTCCTGTTAACGCTTCTACTCCGAAATTGCTTTTTTGTTGCACGGTATCTTATCAACCGAACATTCCCTGCAACTATTCATATTCCATAAGTAAATGATGCCACAGCTGATTCGTTTTATCAGTATCCCCTTTCAGGAACTGGCTCCATTTGTACAGCCTGTTGTCTGGCAACAGTTACCCGTCTGGCGCTGGGCTGCGGTAGTTGTGCTGGGCACCCACTTGACGGGCTTATTGAACGAAGTGAAGTTCACCTCCACCTGGAATAGCTACCTGCCGCTAGTGCTGTTGGAGAATACGAGCCTGTGGTGCCGGGCTTGTAGTACCGACCGTCCCGGTCGGGTGTATATAAAAAATAGTCATAATCGCCCGACCGGAACGGTCGGTACTACAAGCCCGGCACTACTAAATCCTGATACCAGAAGCCCGTATCCCAACGACTATCGGCCTGATCGGAATGGCAGTCGGTGCCGCCAGAGGGCGCATACGTTCGGCGGACGATGTCGCCTTTTGTGAAGGAAATGGGGCTTGAAAAGATAGGCCCGTCGTACACGAACGAGTGGTACTCGCCATTTTCGCCACAAGGGTCGACGTTTTTGGGGAGGTCTCTTAATAAATCCAGATCCAGCTCACGCCCGACGAACTCCGCACCAAGTTGCTTGTCATTGACGCAGACAAGCACCGCCCGGAAGCCCAAATCCACAAACTCATGGATCAGTTCGGTGGTGTTACGTTGCCAGAGAGGAAACGCGCCGATGATGTTTACCCGCTTCAATTGCTCCTCCCGGTACTGACGCAGGTCTTCGAGAAAAATATCCCCAAAAATAGAATGGGTACTACCCTGTTGCGTCAATGCCTGAAGCGTCGTTTGCATCCGGTCGTCATACTCCTCCATCGACACATCGCCGGGGAGCTTTAATAAGGTTAACGGAATACCGAGCCGCTCGGCCTGGGCAGTCAGCAGCTCCGTACGAACGCCGTGCATACTCACCCGGCCAAACTGTTCGTTGACGCTGGTTAGTAATGTTTGTATATCCCACCGCTCGGAACGGAGGCTATGATACAGAGCGAGGGCCGAATCTTTGCCCCCGCTCCAGTTCATGATGGCTCGCTGGCGACTCACCGGAAATAAAACCCGAAAGGGGCAATTTCAGCTCTAACCGAGTCGACCAATGCGCCACTTTCTTCATAGCGAAGTACGTATCCCGCTTGTGCGTAGGACGGAATGACACTGCCATAAATTCGTTTGGTTTGCGGGTCGATCCCTAACGCACTAAACGAGCGCGCTACAATCTGGCTACCCGGAGCCGCAGTAGCCTCAATGGGCAGGCGGTAGGTTTTACCACTCAATGTGTAATAAAAGGCCCTTTTGTCAGCGCTGATTACTACCGAACTCGGCGCGGCTGCAAACGTTATTCGTTTAGCAACGATCCGGCTTGCCGGGTCAATCTGTACCAGATCATTACCTGCCTGTATCCACAGTTTACCAGTTGCATCGACCGCAATGGGTTCGGGAGTTGAACCGAAGTCGATCCGTTGTTTCTCCGTGTCTGTGTTCAAATCAATGATCAAGAGTGTTTTGCTACCGGTGTAGCTGCCACTGCCTACAAACACTTCAGTTCCGGCAACGACCATCTTTTCAACACCCTTCACGGCGGGTATTTTCTTGATCACCGCGTTGGTATTTAAATCGACAACGGCAATGTAGCCAGGATCTTTGTAAAACGTGCCTGCACTGAAATCGCCGGAAACGTCCCAGCAACTGATATACGCCTTGTTCGGACCTGCCGAAATAACCTGACGTGGGTTTTCGATATCTGGAGTTTTCAGCGTAGCCCGCGATTTAAAGGTTGCAGACTCCACAATCTCAACCTTATCCTGACCGGCGGTACTGTTATCGACCAGAATCAGGCCTTTGCCGTTTACATCAGTATACCCCTGTAAGCTACCGCTAATCGACATCGACGGGTTTGCGGTTTGAAAGATACTGGTAGCCACGGAAGTGCCGGTACGTGACAGAAACGAAATTGTCCCGTTATTCTGGGAGAAGTTACCCTGATTCAATATAAGTACGCCCGACTCGTAGGGCGTTGGCTCTGGGTCAGTGGTTTTACAGTTCCAGAGGGTCAGGGCCAGTAAGCCCATCAGGATTCCTTTCGTTGGTTGGTAATTCATTGGGTATTAGATGGTAAATTGATAAGAACATTGAGTGCCCAGTTGCGCCCCGGCAAAGCATTCCGCTTCACACTGAACGTCAGCGCGTCGAATACGTTATTGATCTGTCCCTGAAGCCGAACTGGCACCGGGCCTAGTTTGGTAGTCGTTTCCAGTAACACATTGGTTAGCGTAGACCCCTTGAAAAACTGGCTGTTGTCGAAGGTGATATACCGGCGGGAGTTGGCTTGCGTTTGCACCGTCAGCCGGGTTTTGCCCCGTTGAAGATAAGCGTTGATGGTTTCGGTATGAAGCGGCACATAGACCAGTTGCTTGCCGATCACATCCTGCGAGTAGGCGTCATACGCCCGCTCCTGCGACGACCGCGTCAGCGCATAACCCGCCCGAACCCCCGCCCGCCAGCTGTCACGCGCGTAAGCGAGGTTTAAGGTCAACTCGCCCCCACGCGCCACCACCAGTTGCAGGTTTTCGACGTGGTAATTGGTCGTTGGATTCCAGTACGTCCAGTTATCTACCCGATTTCGGTAGGCTGTCAGGTCCGATGTTAGCGTAAGGTGTTCGTTCAGGACAACGGTCGAGGCAAGTCCGGCTTCCAGATTGAATCCGTCTTCGGGCAATAAATTTGGGTCGCCCAGCTCAATCCAGTAGCGTTCATTCAAGGTCGGGACGCGGTAACTACGGCTAACGGCCCCTTTGGCGGTCAGCGCGAACCGGTTGCCCTGTGCCAGTTTGTATTCAGCACCGAGGGATGGCGTGACGGGCGGATTGAAGCGCGTAACAAACGCCTGCCGTATATTGGCCGACAGCAGCCAGCGACTGGTTTGTAAGCGGAGTAAAGCATACAAATCGCCCCGATCTTCCTGAATCAATTGATCGCCGTACCCATCCGTCCGGGTGCGGTAGTGCGACCACTCGCCCCCAACGCGCAGGTTCAGCGACAGATTCTCTTTGTGAGGAATTAAGGAAAACTCCCGCTCAACGCGGCTAATGAACCGATCCGTTTCGGTATGGTCGGGCGATACGAAGTCTCCTTTTCCGTAGTCCAGCACATCGTGAATCCAGCCCAGCCGCAGGGTAAGGAGGTTGGTTTCGTAGGTGGTCAGAAACCGTGCCGACTGCGTCCGGGTGCGTTCCCGCGCAATAGGGTCCTGTGGTGCCAGTACCAGATCGTTGTCCGTAATCCAGGCATTGACGGACAATTGCCGACCGCTTTTGTGCATGAAGTACAAATCCTGAACAAGGCCTCGCTGCGCCGTTGTAGATCGTTCAAGAAAATAGTTTCGGCGCTCGGTATACGGATAGGCATTGTTAAACTGGTTTCGGTAAGCAAATGTCTTGCCCGATAACGTCCAGGACGGCCCCAGCCCGGTGCTGTAACGAACGCCCACCTGCGTATTATTATTCTGAAAGCTGGCCAGTTGCTGCCCAATCGTTACCTGAACGCCGGACTTCCAAACGGGGCTACTGCCCAGCAGAATACTGCCCCCCACGGCATCGGAGCCAACCACGCTGGCCGACGAGCCGTACTGAACCGCCAGCCGGTCGAAACCCGCGATGGGCAGGGTAGAAAAATCTGTCAGACCCAGATTCGGCTGGTTGATGTTGATGCCATTCCAGAGCACCGCCGTATGACTGGCCGATGTACCCCGAAAGGCCACCGTAGCCAATTGTCCCGGCCCGTAATTCTTGAATGCTATCGGCGTATTCAACGCCAGCAGATCGGTCAGCGAACCGAACCGGAATTGAAGCAGCGTGGCCGAGTCAATACGCTGGAGCTTCTGCCCTGCCAGAAACCGTTCGGGTGCGATGGCCCGCACTGTCACCGCCGATAATGACACGACCGACGAATCCATTTGCCCATATCCGTTATACGCCATAAACGGACCGACAAACGGCATCAGCAGCCACCAATAAAGGGCTTTCTTTCCCACTATCTTCCTGAACAAAATGTGCATATAAACGCCAGCGCACCAAAGTGACCGACAGCACGCGGTTGGGGCGTTTCCTCCGAACGCCAGAACAACGGATGGTCTTCGGCAGGTCTCCTGGCTCGTCTTGTCGGTTCGGACCTTCCCATGCTGATAGTCAGCGCAGTGGTCATGTAGATTGAACCGATTTTAGGTAAGACTTACAGTTGCGGGGACAGCGCTGGTATTGCACCAACTTCCCTTTTAAGCCTTGAAAGCTGCTACGAAACAGCATCAGGCACCGATAACTCGACAGCAAAGGTAGGGTTATTTACACAAAGCGGCACTGGGAACACGAAGAAATCTATTCATTGTGTTCCCAGTGCCGCTTTTTATTAGTAGCGCTACTTATTTAAAACCCTTCGGCTTTAATTTCTTTTTCGGTGATGGTTCCGTATTTCTTCACCTTGTCGCGAATGGTTTCCGCTTTGCCGATCAGGACGAACTGAAGCTTGTCTTTAGGGAAGTACTGATCAATAATCTGCCGGGTTCTGGCCACTGTAAGCCCGTCGACGTTCTTCTGAAAGTTGTTGATGAACGACTCATCGAAGCCCAGACTGAACATATCCGTCAACAGGTTAGCCAGTTCAGCGGCCGATTCGTACCTCGGCGGGAAGTCGGCTTTAACGTAGTTTTTAGCCGACGAAAGCGTTTTTTCATCGATGCCCGTCCGGTGCAGACTGTCGAGTACCTGTATCGCCATGTCGATCGCCTGCGTGGTCGTGCTGACCTTCGTAAATGTCGAGATAGCGAAGGTACCACTCTTGCGGAATGTGCCAAACCGGCTACTGGCCCCGTACGTCAGGCCGGAATTTACGCGCAGAGCATCGTTCAGCCAGGACGTAAACCGCCCGCCCAAAATGGTGTTGACAACGGTAACAGGTATGAAATCGGGGTTATTCTGGGTGATGCCTTTTCCGCCAATCAAGAACGTTGTTTCACGAGCATCATCCTTATTGACGAGCAACACGCGACTTTTGTCGAACGAAACGACCGGGTCCGTTAGCGCGGGCGATGTGGCGGGAGCTGTTTTCCAGGTACCAAACAGGTCGGTGATGCGTTTCTTCATGGCCGCTGTGTTGAAGTCGCCCACGATGGCAATGGCCGCCCGGTCGGTCGTGAAGTTCTTCTGATAAAACTGCCGGACATCGTTCGCCGAGATAGCCGATACCGAGTTAGGCGTCCCGGTCAGTGGGTTCGCATAGGGGTGGCCCTCAAATACAAACTTATTGAAGTACGATCCCACAACGCCCCGTGGGCTTTCTTTCTGCTGGGTCAACTGGAGTAACTGGCGTTGTTTGTACTTATCAAATTCACCCTGATCGAAGGTTGGCTTCGTAAGTACGTCCTGAATAATGTCGAAGAGCAGATCCTGATCTTTTACGGCAAACGAGGCACTTAGTTTAGCCACTTCTTTCCCGGCATAGGTATCCACACTGGCTCCTACGTATTCGATTTTCTCTTCCAGTTGTGCCTTAGTGTACTTTGAACTGCCAAACAGCAGCGCATCGGCCGTCATGCTGGCCAACCCGTACCGATTCCCATCCTGCACCGCCCCCGCATCGAACACGGCCGAGACATTGATGAGCGGTACCTCATGCTGTTCCATCAAATAGACCGTCAGCCCATTCTTTAACTTTACTTTTTGATAGGGTGGCACTTTAAACGTCTGCGCCCATGACGCTCCCGTTATGATCAAGGTAATGAATAAGGTAAGTATATATTTCATTGAGGGATGTCAGTTAATTTTTGAATCGACATACGGGTCGCGTTAGCGACGAAATGTTTGTAGTTATTTCGATTAGGGATGTACTTAGTCGCTTAGCGACGAAACCTATTATTTTACTTGTCAATGGCATCATTCGATCGCTACGCGACCAGGAACCAAGAAGGACAAGCGGGTTTCTACAAACATCTAGTCGCTATGCGACCGAAAATTGAGTTGTTTAATTGTTCTTGACCGGGTTAGCTTTGGGTTCCGGCAGGAGATAACCAACGGTCCGATTTCGGTTGGTCAGATATGTTTTAGCTACCCGCTGAACGTCTTCTTTGGTCACCTTTTCGTAGAGAGCCGGGGCCTCGTAGAGTTTTTTATAATCACCGAAAAACAGTTCGTAGGTACCCAGCGAATTAGCTTTCCCGTTGATTGACTCCATTGTTCGGTAAAACTCCATCAGTTTCTGATTCTTCAGCTTTTGCAGTTCCGCATCCGTAATGCCCTCGTTGATTACTTTGTCAATCTGATGCAGCACGGACTGTTCCAGTTTTTCGGCCGAAATACCACTGGCGGCAATGGCGTAGATTGAGAATAGACTCGGGTCGAATGATTCGCCAAAGCTGGTAAAGGCCCGCGATGCGATGGTTGAGTCGAGCACCAGCGATTTCACCAGTCGTGATGAGTTTCCCGAGCTTAACACACCACTTAGCAGATCGAGGGCGTAGTAATCCGGATGACTTGTGGCTGGGGTATGGTAAGCCATCAGAATATTCGGTGTGGCCACGTCCTTGTAGGTCGTCACACGTCGTTCGCCGTTCTGGGGTGGCTCAACGGTTCGCAGACTATCGGGGAGTTTCTGGGCCGGAATAGGCTCGATGTATTGCTCCGCCAGCTTCTTCACCTGCGCGGCCGTTACATCACCCACCACAACGGCTACGGCGTTGTTTGATGAGTAATACGTTTTAAAATACCGTTCCAGATCGGCCTGCGTCCATTTCTTAATGTCCGACTCGAAACCAATCACCGGAAACATATACGGATGTTCGACAAAGGCCGTTGCCTGTACCAGTTCGCTGATAACCCGGTAGTTGCTGTTTTCCAGCCCCGTACTCCGCTCCGACAAAACGACGCCCCGCTCACTGTCGACCATCTTGGGGTCAATGGCCAAATCACGAATCCGGTCGGCTTCGAGATCGAAGATTGTTTCAAGGGCACCGCTTTGAAACCAGTCGGTATACACCGTCGTATTTTGCGTGGTGTAGGCATTGTTCGATCCGCCATTGGCTTCCATCACGCGGTCGAACTGTTTAGGGCCGTACTTTTTGGCACCGTTGAACATCATGTGTTCAAAAAAGTGCGATAGGCCCGTTATACCATGTACTTCGTTACGGGAGCCAACTTTCCAGAACGTGTAAAAATTGGCGTTGGGAATGGAGTGATCTTCGAGAACCATGAATTTCATGCCGTTCTTCAGCGTGAACGTTTGTACATCCTCGGCTTTAGGCTTATTCTGCGCCAGCACAACGCCTGTAACGAGCGTCAGTACGGCCAGAAGCCTCATTCGTTTGTCCATGGGAGCAGTTTTAGTTTGGTGAAAAGCTAAAATTAATGACCTTTAGCTCATGAACCAATCACTCTGGTCGCTTAACGGCCAACGTGCCCTCGTAACGGGCGGAACTAAAGGAATTGGCGAAGCCATCGTGCGGCAATTCCTCGACCTCGGCGCTTCTGTTTTCATTGTAGCGCGGGACAATACGCTTCTCCAGCAACAACTAACCGATTACCGGCAACAGGGCCATACTGTGGATGGACTGGCCGTCGACATGAGCCAACCCGGCACATCGGCTCAGGTAATAGAAGCCGTAACGACAAATTGGGGGAGTCTGGACATTCTGGTCAATAATGCGGGCACCAACATTCGAAAACCCACCGCCGAGTACAGCCCGGCGGAGTATGACCATGTGCTAAATACGAACCTGCGATCGGCCTATGAACTTACCCAGGCGGCTTATGCCCTCTTAAAAGAATCGTCTTCGGGTGGGAAAGTTGTCATGATTTCGTCGGTATCGGGGTTGGCGCATACCAGCAGCGGCTCGCTATACGGCATGACCAAAGCGGCCATGATCCAGCTTACCCGGAACCTGGCGGTCGAATGGGCTGCGGATGGCATTCGGGTCAATTCGGTCGCGCCCTGGTACATCAATACCCCTTTGGCAACTCCCGTACTGACCAATCCTGAGAAATTAGCGGGTATTCTGAAACGAACGCCCATGAATCGCGTCGGCGAACCGGTAGAAGTGGCGTCGGTGGTGTCGTTCCTCTGTATGCCCGCATCAAGCTACGTGACGGGGCAAACGATCTCGGCGGATGGTGGTCTGATGGCCTGGGCGTATTAAACTCCGGCTACCATTGCTTTCATTTTCGCCATGGCCGTTTTGGTAACGGTCAGGGCGTCCTGCGCATAATACTCTTTGTTGAAAACCTCCAGGGAGAGAACAATAGGCTGGTCGGTTCGCTTGATGAGTTTTAGCGTCTCGCGAATCGGTGCCACGCCATCGCCTGGAAAAACGCGGTCAGCATCAACGATCTTCTCACGGGTGAAGTTGGCCGTATAGTCATTCACGTGAAATACCTCAATGGCCGATTTCCCCACCAGCGGGAGCATTGTATTCCCTGAACCGCCTTTGTACAGATGATAAATGTCCAGCAGTACCCGTGCCGATGGGTGGCCACTTTCAATGGCAACAAACATCACCTCGCCCAGTCGGCTCAGGTTAGGAGAAAAACCCCATAGTTCCAGTTGCGGCACCACACCGGTTTTGTCGCCTATTTCGAGAATAGCCCGGTAGCGTTCGGCCGCTTTATATAGATCGACTTTGGGGCTCCCCGGCGATTGTGCGCCAATGGGCGGAGTCGCGACGCGCTTGCAACCGACTTCGGCCAGCATTTCCATCTCGCTCTTCAGTTGAGCAAGTCCTTTGGCGCGGGCCGTTTCATCGTCGATGATCCAGGGAGCAAAGCCAATGGCATTTTCAACCTTTATTCCGTTATCACTCAGAATCCGGCGAGCCTCTGCCGTTGTTCCGCCGTTTTTCAGGTAAGTCTGTAACGTCTCAATCCATATTTCAACCGACCGGAACCCAGCTTTCGAAGCGGCTTCTAGTTCTTTCACAAAGCCAAGCTTTTGCCCCCGAATGGTACTCATGTTCAGGCAAATCGTGAACGGAGACTGAGCGGCTGGCACAGGCATGGCTTGCAGCGAATTGGTCGATAGTGATGCGCCTACAGAGGCAGTCAGAGCCGCGAGCGTTTGACGGCGAGTTACAGATTGAGACATGAAGAGCTAAGAATTCAGGCGTTTTTGGAATACCTATA
The DNA here is from genome assembly GCF_900230225.1 of Spirosoma fluviale. GTDB lineage: Bacteria > Bacteroidota > Bacteroidia > Cytophagales > Spirosomataceae > Spirosoma > Spirosoma fluviale. The sequence goes on along the minus strand of NZ_OCNH01000005.1, from coordinate 286,945 downwards.
ATAAATGAAGAAATAGGGCAAACCTACTGTACAGTACTATCGGTAAGATTTTAAATAGGGGAGCCTATTCAGGTTATCTTAACGATGAAGGGTTTCCAACAATATCAACCTTGGCCCTATATCACAGAGTTTCGTCGATACGCGACTTGAGAACGTAGTTGAACTATAATAGGCTATAAACATTAGGTCGCTAACGCGACTAAAGCGTTAACCGCTAACTAAACCCAATTACCTACTCATCCCCCCACTTAGTCGCGTTAGCGACTTGATAGTTGTAGCACCAAGATGAATCAACCCTATTTATAGTCGCATAGCGACCGAACGGATGTATCCCCGTCTAAGAAACATGCCAAACACCTACACTCAAATTTATTTACACACCGTATTTGCGGTCAAGCACCGTTATGGCCTCATACTACAACCTTGGAAGGAAGATTTGTACAGATATATGACTGGCATCGTGCAAAATCAGGGGCATAAATTACTAGCCATCAATGGAATGTCAGATCATGTTCACGTTTTCATAGGCATCAATCCTAAACAATCCATTTCTGATATGATGCAAGACCTCAAAGGCAGTTCATCGAAGTGGATTAACGAAAAGGGTATTGTCAAAGGATATTTTGAGTGGCAATCTGGATATGGTGCCTTTTCGTATGGCCACTCACAGATTGATGGGGTCATACAGTATATTCTAAGTCAGGAAGAGCATCATCGAAAGCGCACTTTTGCAGAAGAGTATACAGCATTCTTACAAAAGTTTGACGTGCCCTATGATGATCGCTATCTCTTTAAGCCATTGGAATAGTGGCTGATACTTGTATTTCGTCGCTACGCGACTTAAGAAACTGGTTACTATCTTGAGCTACAAACATCAGGTCGCTATGCGACAGAAACGTTACCCTTTTGCCCGGATTAAACTAACTCAAAAGTACCCCAGGATGTCGCGTTAGCGACGAAATGTCTGTAGCCTAACCGTATCCCATTAAGGCTCCAAGTCGCGTAGCGACGCAACAATCGTTTTCCCAGCCTACGCTACCTAGTATCTGCTCAGAATTGACGCGCTTTTATGTAAAGCCCTACTATAACCAGGATCATCAGCTCTTTATGCTCAAACACGACTTATCCGTTAAACTAATTGGTAATGACTATAACAGCGACGTCGTAGCTATAGACTGTATGATCTGCCTTCAAAAAACTTTCTTTAAAATAAATTTTCTATTTCTCCTAACTATTTCATACTTTTGCACTCCCAAACTCGGAACATCGAGTCTAACGACATACGAGGATGAAGGTCCGCAAGGAAACCACATCTGACTTTTTCGGCAAGCGAACGTTGCAGTGCATCGTGCTGTCTGCCATTTGAGGTCAGGTGCTTTGCGCCCGACCTTTTTTTATGTCGTTTTGGGACTGATTGTTAAGCAGATATAGGATTCGTCTGATTATTTTCCTACCTTTGCGCCCCGATTCGGAAGGTCCGAACGGGGAAATGAATACCTATTTTTTACCTGCTTACTTTAAACAAACACAAATGTCTGGTTTAATTGGCAAGAAAATCGGGATGACCAGCGTGTACAATGCGGACGGGCAGGCTCTGGCATGTACAGTGATTGAGACGGGTCCCTGTGTCGTAACTCAAGTTCGTAGCGTCGAGAAAGATGGCTACACAGCTGTGCAGCTGGGTTATGGCGACAAAAAAGAAAAGCACAGCAACAAGCCGGAGATGGGCCACTTCAAAAAAGCGGGCACCACACCTAAGCGGAAACTGGTTGAATTCAAAGAATTCGAACAGGAACTGGCTCTAGGTGCAACACTTACGGTAGCCGACGTATTTGCAGAAACTGACTTCGTTGACGTAGTTGGAACAGCAAAAGGTCGTGGTTTCCAGGGCGTTGTGAAACGTCACGGATTCGGTGGTGTAGGCGGTCAAACGCACGGTCAGCATAACCGGGGTCGTCACCCAGGTTCGATCGGTGCCTGTTCGTTCCCATCGCGTGTGTTCAAAGGTCTTCGGATGGCCGGCCGTATGGGCGGCAACCGTGTGAAGGTTCAAAACCTACGCGTTTTGCGTGTTCTGCCTGAGCAAAACCTGCTCGTTGTTAGCGGTTCAATTCCAGGAGCCAAAAATTCATACGTTATTATCGAGAAGTAGGTCATGGAAGTAATCGTATATAACAGCAAAGGCGAGGACACAGGCAAAAAGGTCACGCTTCCGGAAGAGGTTTTCGGTATTGAGCCGAACCAACACGCGATTTACCTCGACGTGAAACAATACCTGGCCAATCAGCGCCAGGGAACGCACAAAGCGAAAGAGCGTGCTGAAAATGCCCACTCAACCCGCAAACTGAAGAAGCAAAAAGGTACAGGTGGTGCCCGTGCCGGTAGCGCCAAGTCGCCGGTATTCATTGGTGGTGGTACAATTTTCGGACCTCGCCCCCGTGATTACAGCTTCAAACTGAACAAGAAAGTGAAAGCACTGGCTCGCCAGTCGGCTTACGCCGTTAAAGCAAAAGCTGAAAAGATTTCAGTTATCGACAGCATTGCGCTGGAAGCTCCCCGCACGAAAGATTACATCCAGTTCCTGAGCGATCTGAATGTAACGGGCAAGAAAACGCTGCTGATCCTGCCCGACGTAAACACCAATGTTGTGTTGTCGAGCCGGAACGTACAGAAGGCGAAAGTTACGACAGCTTCGCAGGTGAACACCTACGATCTGATGAACGCCGACCAACTGCTCATCAGCGAAGACGCGCTGTCAACCATCCAAACGTTGTTCGACAAATAAACCATGAGCGTACTAAAACGACCAATCGTCACTGAAAAAATGACGGGCCTTAACAAGCAGGGGAAGTATGCTTTTGAGGTTGAACTAAAAGCCAACAAACTCGAAATCGGCAAAGCCATCGAGAAAATGTATGGCGTAAACGTTGAAGCTGTCAACACCTTCCGGGTATACGGAAAGAAACGCAGCAAGAACATCAACGGACGTGTTGTATCGGGCAAGACCCCAACCACTAAGAAAGCAATTGTTACGGTTGCCGAAGGCGAAGTAATTGATATCTACGCTGACCTGTAAACCGAGCACTGCTCTACCAATTAATCAGTCATGGGAGTTAAAAAACTAAGACCAATAACGCCGAGTACACGTTTTCGCGTGGCACCCGACTTTGCGGAAATAACAGCCTCCAAGCCAGAAAAAAGTCTGCTGGAGCCCATTAAGAGAACCGGTGGCCGTAATAACGAAGGTCACCGCACTATGCGCTACATTGGAGGAGGTCACAAGCGGCAATACCGTATTATTGACTTCAAGCGCGATAAAGTCGGCCAGCCTGCCGAAGTTTTGACTGTAGAATACGATCCAAACCGTACAGCACGCATCGCTTTGGTGCAATATGCTGACGGCGAAAAACGCTACATCATCGCACCACAGGGTATCACCGTAGGCCAGACCATCCGGTCGGGCGAAGGGTCAACTCCCGATGTTGGTAACGCACTGCCACTGGCTCTGATGCCAATCGGTACCATCGTTCACAACATTGAATTGACACCAGGTAAAGGTGGTGCCATGGCCCGTTCGGCTGGCACATACGCCCAGTTGGTTGGTCGTGAAGACAAGTACGCTATCCTGCGTTTACCTTCGGGTGAAACACGTCGGGTTCTGAGCGCAGGCATGGCAACGGTAGGTTCGGTATCGAACCCCGACCACATGAACGTTGTCGTCGGTAAAGCTGGCCGTAATCGCTGGTTAGGTCGTCGTCCCCGTGTTCGTGCGGTAGTTATGAACCCTGTCGATCACCCAATGGGTGGTGGCGAAGGTCGGGCATCGGGTGGTCACCCACGCTCACGCAATGGCCAGTTCGCGAAAGGTCAGAAGACCCGTAACAAGAACAAGGCATCTGAAAGCATGATTATTAGCCGACGCAAAAAGTAACAGATAAACATGGCACGTTCACTCAAAAAAGGCCCATATATTGATTTCCGTCTGGACAATAAAGTTCAGGCTCAGAATGATTCGGGCAAGAAATCGGTCATCAAAACCTGGTCGCGTCGTTCGATGATTTCGCCGGATTTCGTAGGCCACACCTTCGCTGTGCATAACGGCAACAAGTTTATCCCGGTTTATGTAACGGAGAACATGGTAGGTCACAAGCTCGGTGAATTTTCACCAACGCGCAACTTCCGGGGTCACACCGCAAAGAAAGACAAGGGCAAACGATAAACTAGCATAGGGCGTTGGGCATTGGGCCAAGGGTATTAAGCCCTCCACCCTCTGCCCCGAACCCAAAGCCATACAAACATGGAAGCAGTAGCAAAACTTAAAGATGTGCCCACGTCGCCCCGTAAGATGCGGTTAATCGCCGACCTCATTCGTGGTCAGCGCGTTAGCCGGGCGTTGGGCCTGTTAAAATATCAGCCACAGGCTGGTGCCGACGTATTGCAGAAAGTGCTTTTGTCGGCCGTTGCCAACTGGCAGCAGAAGAACGAAGATCAGCGCATTGAAGATGCCGATCTGTATGTAAAAACGATTTTTGTTGATGGCGGTCCGATGCTGAAGCGTCTTCGGCCAGCACCACAAGGCCGTGGCCACCGGATTCGGAAGCGGTCAAACCACATTACACTTGTGGTAGACAGCGCTGCTGATACGGTATTGAGCCAGGCTGAAGTTTCTACCCCTGAAAATGAACAATAGACAGAAATGGGACAAAAAATAAATCCAATTGGCCTGCGACTTGGTATTGTTCGGGGCTGGGAGTCGAGCTGGTACGGCGGCAAAGAGTTTTCGGAGAAACTTGTTGAAGACGAGAAAATCCGGAAATACGTAGCAGCCCGTATCCCGAAAGGCGCCATTGCGCGGGTCGTTATCGAGCGTACCCTGAAGCGCGTAACCCTAACAATTCACACGGCTCGTCCGGGTATTGTTATCGGTAAAGGTGGTGGAGAGGTCGACAAGATCAAAGAAGAGCTGAAAAAGATCACGGGCAAAGATGTCCAGATCAATATCTTCGAAATCAAACGCCCTGAAATCGATGCTAAACTGGTTGGCGAAGCAATTGCCCAGCAGTTACAGGCTCGTATTTCATTCCGTCGTGCCATGAAGCAAGCTATCCAATCGGCGATTCGGGTAGGTGCTCAGGGTATCAAAGTGAAAGTGTCAGGTCGTTTAGGTGGTGCAGAAATTGCCCGCTCGGAACAATACAAAGAAGGTCGTGTACCGCTGCACACATTGCGTGCTGATATTGACTATGCTATCTCTGAAGCCCAAACCGTATACGGTAAAATCGGCATCAAAGTGTGGATTTTCAAAGGTGAGGTTTACGGTAAGCGTGATCTGTCTCCGGCAGCTATGATGAGCCAGGCGCAAGCCGGTGAGCGTACTGCTTCGGCAAACGATCGTGGCGACCGTCGTGGCCCACGTGGTGACCGGGATGGTAACGACCGTGGTGGTCGTGGCCGTGGCGGAGATCGCGGTGGTGACCGGGGTGGCAACGCCCGTGGTGGTGCTGCTGGTGGTGGTCAGGGCGGTAATCGTGGTGGCGGCCCAGGCGGCAACCGGGGTGGCGCTGGTGGCCAGGGTGGCAACCGCGGTGGTGGCGGACCAAGACGATAAATTCTGTCGTCAGTTGTCAGTTCACAGTCGTCAGTTCACAAACTACAGCGACAAACAACTAACCACTATCGACGCTAACTTTCAGAGCTATGTTACAGCCAAAAAGAACTAAATTCCGTAAACAACATAAAGGCAGGATTCCAGGCATCGCATCACGCGGTCACGAAATCGCCTTCGGAACGTTCGGTATCAAATCACTGGAACCAGGTCGGATTACCGCTCGCCAGATTGAAGCCGCTCGTATTTCCGTAACGCGGGCAATGAAACGCGAAGGCCAGGTTTGGATTCGCATATTCCCCGACAAACCAATCACCAAGAAACCAGCCGAAGTTCGGATGGGTAAAGGTAAAGGTGCACCCGAGTATTGGGTAGCCGTAGTAAAGCCCGGCACGATTATGTTCGAAACGACGGGCGTTGATCTGGCAACGGGTATGGAAGCCCTGCGCCTGGCGGCTCAGAAATTGCCAGTTCGGACCAAGTTTGTTGTCCGGCGTGATTATCAGGAGCAAGTCGAAGACTAGTACCCCTAAGCGACGAACAAAATGAAAAAAGAAGATTTGAAAGGGTTGTCGGCCGACGAGATCCGCACCGAGATTGGTGCAGAACAGGACCGACTGTTAAAACTCAAGTTCGCGCATGCGGTCTCTCCAATCGAGAACCCAATGCGCATCCGCGAGAGCCGCAAACGGATTGCTCGCCTGAACACTGAACTGACGGTTAAATCGCGGCAAGCCTAATAAGACACGACGATGGAAGAGCAACAAGCACCAGCACCACAGGAGGAAGTAACCCCGGTGGCAGCAGCAACAGAACAGCCTACCACAGCCGCTCCCACAACGAGCGCCACTGTAGCGGCTTCGGAGCGCAACGCTCGGAAAGAGCGTATCGGACGGGTGACCAGCAATAAAATGCAGAAGACCATCACTGTAGCGATTGATCGCAAGGTGAAACACCCGATGTATGGCAAGTTCATGAACAAGACGAAAAAACTGACGGTTCATGACGAGAAAAATGAGTGTGGTATCGGCGACACGGTTCGTGTTATGGAAACCCGCCCATTGAGCAAGAATAAGCGTTGGCGTTTAGTCGAAATCATCGAAAAAGCGAAGTAAGCCATGGTACAGCAAGAATCAAGATTAGGAGTAGCCGATAACAGTGGCGCTAAAGAAGTGCTCGTTATCCGCGTCCTGGGCGGTACAGGTAAGCGGTATGCATCAGTCGGTGACAAGATTGTCGTGACGGTGAAACAAGCCCTGTCGTCCAGCAGTATGAAGAAAGGTACGGTTTCGAAAGCCGTAGTTGTTCGGACCAAGAAGGAAGTGCGTCGGAAAGATGGATCGTATATCCGCTTTGAAGACAATGCCGCCGTATTGCTCAATAACAACGATGAGCCTCGCGGCACCCGGATTTTCGGGCCAGTAGCCCGTGAATTGCGTGAGAAGCAGTTTATGAAAATCGTATCGTTAGCCCCGGAGGTATTGTAAGCAATGGAGAAGAAAATAACGCTACCGAAACACAAATTTCACATCAAATCGGGCGATACTGTCGTCGTGATTGGTGGTAACTCGAAAGGTCAGCGCGGTGTAGTGACAGAAGTAATCGTAGAAAAAGATCGTGCTCGGGTTGAGGGCGTCGCTATGATTACCAAGCACATGAAGCCAACGGCTTCTAACCCGCAGGGGAGCCTGGTAAAAACGGAAGGTTCTATCCACATCAGTAATCTGAAACTGGTTGATCCTGCCACCGGCGAACCTACCCGCACGGGACGTAAAGTAAACGAAAAGGGTAAGTTACAGCGCTTCTCCAAGAAGACAGGCAACTTCATCCCTGATCAGTCCGCCCAGGCGGGTCGTAAATAACCTTAAGCAGGTCTAAGAAAATGGCAACGCCAAGACTTAAAGAAAAATACTTAAGCGAAGTCGTACCTCAGTTGAAAGACAAATTTCAGTACAAGTCGGTCATGCAAGTGCCCCGCCTGAGCAAAATTGTCATCAACAAAGGTATTGGAGCCGCTGTCGCCGATAAAAAATTGGTGGACGTGGGCGTCGAAGAATTGACGACCATCACGGGCCAGAAAGCCGTTCCGACGCTGTCGAAAAAGGCTGTCTCGAACTTCAAACTGCGGGAGAAAATGCCCATCGGTGCGAAAGTTACGCTGCGTGGTGTGAAGATGTATGAGTTCATGGACCGGTTAACAACTGTATCGTTGCCCCGTGTTCGTGACTTCAAAGGCATTAGCGATAAAGGGTTTGATGGCCGTGGCAACTACACCTTCGGGGTGCAGGAGCAGATTATCTTCCCTGAAATCAGCATTGATAAAGTAGCCCGCATTTCGGGAATGGACATCACATTTGTGACGACTGCCGACACCGATAATGAGAGTTACGAGTTGCTGAAAGCGATGGGTATGCCGTTTGCTAAAAGTGGTAAATAACAACCGATTTAAAGGTTAAGATAATGGCAAAAGAATCAATAAAAGCACGGGAACGGAAACGCGAAGCAATGGTAGCGAAATATGCTACCAAGCGGGCCGCTTTAAAAGCCGCCGGTGATTACATCGGTCTGGATAAACTGCCTAAGAATTCGTCTCCTGTACGTCTGCACAACCGTTGCAAACTAACAGGTCGTCCTCGGGGCTACATGCGTAAGTTTGGTATTTCACGGGTAACATTCCGGGAAATGGCATCGGCAGGGAAGATTCCGGGTGTAACCAAAGCAAGCTGGTAATTCCAGATTCCATTTCTATTTGTAATTCAGTTTCCGTAATTTTGCGAACTTTCTAAAAAACAGGGGTTTGCAAGTAACGCAACGCAACGAATGAATACAGACCCAATAGCAGACTTTCTCACCCGCGTTAGAAACGCCATCCGGGCTAAGCACCGGGTTGTAGAGATCCCTGCTTCCAACATAAAAAAAGAAATTACCAAGGTTTTGTACGAAAAAGGGTACATCCAGAACTATAAGTTCGACGACAGCACCCCACAGGGCTCTATCAAGATAGCGCTCAAGTACAACCCAACTACGAAGCAGCCTGCTATCGTTGATCTGCAACGCATCAGTCGTCCAGGTCTGCGCCAGTATCGGGGTGCCGACAATCTGCCGCGTATCCTGAATGGCTTGGGTGTCGCTATCATTTCTACCTCCAAAGGTGTAATGACGGATAAAGAAGCCAAGACGCTGAACGTCGGCGGAGAAGTATTGTGTTACGTATATTAATCCGAACGAACGATGTCACGTATAGGTAAGAAACCCATCGCCCTACCCAGCAATGTAACATTGTCTGTCGACGATCAAAACATCGTCACGGTAAAAGGGCCTAAAGGCACCTTGACTCAAGTGGTTGATCCGGATATTTCGGTAGCCGTTGAAGAAGGTCAAATTCAGGTATCACGCCCCACAGAACAGAAGCGTCACAAAGCCCTGCACGGTCTATACCGTTCGCTGGTGAGCAATATGGTTGTGGGTGTGAGTGAAGGTTTTAAACTGAATCTCGAAGTAATCGGGGTTGGTTATAAAGCATCTGTTGCGAACAACATTCTCGAATTGCAACTTGGCTACTCACACAATGTGTATCTGGCCGTTCCAACAGAGATTAAAGTAACAGCCGTAACTGAGAAAGGTCAGAACCCTAAGGTATATCTGGAAGGTTCGGATAAGCAACTTCTTGGCGATGTAGCGGCTAAAATCCGTTCGCTCCGTAAAGTTGAACCGTACAAAGGCAAAGGTATCCGCTTCATTGGTGAGCAAGTTCGCCGGAAAGCTGGTAAATCTTCGTCCAAGAAATAATACGTTGGTCTATGGTTTTCGGTTTGAGGTTTGTCTTCACAGCTTCGAACCGAAAACGCATTACCAAATACATTTTAAACGCCTATTTGGTCGGAATCAAATAACATGGCAACGAATAAACAAGAAAGAAGACAGCGGATCAAGTTTGGTATCCGGGCGAAAGTATCGGGTACTGCAGAACGCCCCCGTCTGTCCGTTTTCCGCTCTAACAAAGCGATCTACGCACAACTCATCGACGATATTGCCGGCCGCACGCTTGCAGCTGCATCATCGGTAGAATTGAAGAGCGAAGCTGATGGCAACACCATCGAAACGGCGAAAAAAGTAGGCCAGCGGTTGGCTGAAAAAGCAGTTGCACAGAACATCAGCGCGGCTGTGTTCGACCGTAACGGCTACTTATATCACGGTAAAGTAAAAGCATTGGCCGATGCAGCCCGCGAGGGAGGCCTTAAGTTCTAAGCGATGAACATCAATTCAGCAAGACCGACAAAATTTAACGAAGCCGACCTTAAAGAAAAGGTTGTAGCCATCAACCGCGTAGCGAAGGTGGTAAAAGGTGGCCGACGGTTCAGCTTCTCGGCTATTGTCGTGGTTGGCGACGGTAACGGTGTCGTTGGTTACGGATTAGGCAAGGCCAATGAAGTAACGGACGCTATCGCCAAAGGCGTGGAAGACGCGAAAAAGAATCTGGTTCAGATTCCTCTTTTGAAGCGTACAGTTCCTCACGAGATGGAAGGTAAATTCAGCGGTGGCTTTGTCCTGCTGAAACCAGCTGCTCCTGGTACAGGTGTGATTGCTGGTGGTGCTATGCGAGCTGTTCTTGAATCAGCTGGTATCCACGACATCCTGGCTAAATCGAAAGGTTCGTCAAACCCACACAACGTAGTAAAAGCAACGCTTGCTGCACTGCTGAAAATGCGTTTACCTCACCAGGTAGCGTTCCAGCGTCAGATCAGCCTGGCTAAAGTATTTAACGGTTAATAAACAGGAGCAACAGACATGGCACGAGTACGCATCACGCAGGTCAGCAGCACCATCAAACGACCGCTATCTCAGAAAAACGCTATCAAGTCGTTAGGCTTGGGCAAAATCAACCGCAGCGTCGAATTAGAATATAACGACGCGTTGAAAGGTGCTATCATTAAGGTGCAGCACTTGGTGAAGGTTGAAGAAATTTAAGTATCTTTGCGATTCTTTTGGTTTTCAGGCAGTCTTGGCTTTAATAAGGCGTGCCGAAAGGCCAAAAGAATCATCTTTTTTACATCTAAATACGGATGCGAGCAGCAAACTTGGAAAGAGAGTAATTTATTTATGACTACTCTCAAACTTAGTTTACCTTCTTTAGTCCAGCAAATCAAATGAATTTAAGCAACCTTAGACCGGCAAAAGGTTCCGTCAGAGAGCGCAAGCGAGTCGGACGCGGGCAGGGATCAGGCATGGGCGGAACGTCCACGCGTGGTCACAAAGGAGCGCAGTCGCGCTCAGGATACAGTCGTAAAGTACACTTCGAGGGTGGTCAGATGCCGCTTCAACGTCGTGTTCCTAAATTCGGCTTCAAAAACATCAACCGCGTCGAATACAAGCCTCTTAACCTGGACTCTATCCAGGCACTGGTTGAAGAAACCAAAGCAACTGTAGTTGACATGGACTTCCTGCTCCAGCATGGCCTGGTAAGCAAGAAAGACCTTGTGAAAGTATTAAACCGGGGTGAGCTGACAGCAGCTGTTGAAGTTCATGCCCATGCGTTCTCCAGCAGCGCAAAAGAAGCGATTGAAAAAGCGGGGGGCAAAGCAATTGTTCCCGTTAAGCAAGCGAAAGAGGAAGCAGCTAACTAAGTTGTGATCACTGTAACGTCCGACCTACTTCTATGAATCGACTCATCACCACGTTTAAAAATATTTTTGCAATTGACGAGTTGCGGGGTCGAATCCTGAACACGTTGTTGTTCATAACGGCATTCCGTCTTGGCTCGGCTATTGTACTGCCTGGTGTTGATCCAAACAAACTCAACCTTAATCCGCAAGGATTACTTGGTTTGCTGGATACCTTTTTAGGTGGTGCGTTCAGCAAAGCGTCAATTTTTGCGTTGGGAATCATGCCGTACATCTCGGCTTCGATTGCTATTCAATTATTAACGCTGGCATTGCCTTACTTCCAGAAAATGCAGAAGGAAGGCGAATCAGGACGTAAGCGATTGAATCAAATCACGCGTGTACTAACGATTGGTGTAACGGCTGTACAGGCAATTACCTACGTTCGGACAACGATTCCAGCCGAAGCGCTGTTGATTGACCGCGGCTTATTTACCATTTCATCGTTGTTCATCTTAACCGCTGGTACCATATTTTGTATGTGGTTGGGCGAGCGGATCACCGACAAAGGAATTGGTAACGGTATCTCGATGATCATTATGATCGGGATCGTGTCACGGCTGCCAGGTGCTATCTACGGTGAAGCGTTATCACGCGGTACAGGCGGTTCGTTGATTTTCGTACTGGAATTAGTTGGTCTGTTCTTCGTTATTATGGGTGCGGTTGTGTTAACGCAAGCTGTTCGACGCATTCCTATCCAATACGCAAAACAGGTAATAGGCAACAAAGTTGTAGGCGGTCAGCGGCAGTATTTACCTCTAAAGTTAAATGCAGCTGGCGTTATGCCTATCATCTTTGCTCAGGCACTGATGTTTATTCCAACTTACGTTGCGGGACTGTTTGCTGAGAAGAGCGATTTTGCCGCTAGTGTTCAAAACGCGTTTCAAAGCTACACGACCTGGCAGTACAACCTGTTATTTTCTCTGCTGATTATCATCTTTACATTCTTCTACACAGCTATCTCGGTTAACCCCGTTCAGATTGCTGATGACATGAAGCGTAGTGGTGGATTCATTCCAGGCGTTAAGCCTGGTCTTCAGACATCAGAGTACATAGGAACTGTACTGGACCGGATTACCTTACCAGGTGCTGTAATGCTCGCTATTGTAGCTATCCTGCCAGCCATTGCCAATTTATTAGGCATGACTAGTGGCTTTGCTCAGTTCTTTGGCGGCACATCATTGCTAATCATGGTAGGTGTAGTACTTGACACACTGCAACAAGTAGAAAGCTATCTATTGATGCGCCGGTACGAAGGTCTGATGAAATCAGGTCGTGTACAGGGACGTGCTAATAGCGAGACAGTAGCCGTCTAACAAAATGAGTAGTTCCGATAAGAAGGATAAAACGATTTTTCTCCGGAGCGACGAAGAGATCGCTTTGATTAGAATCAGTGCACAGGTGCTTGGCAAAGCCCATGCAGAAGTGGCAAAACTTATCCGACCCGGCATAGCCACAAAGGAACTTGATAAGGTTGCCGAAACGTTTATCAAAGATAATGGAGGATCTCCTTCATTTTTAGGATACAACAAGTTTCCAGCTTCACTCTGTATTTCGGTCAACGACGTAGTGGTACATGGTTTCCCAAGCCGCTACGAACTAAAAGACGGTGATATTATCTCGATTGACTGCGGTGTAAAACTGAACGGCTATCACAGTGATAGCGCTTACACATATCCCGTGGGCGACGTAAACCCGGCAGTACGCCGATTACTCACCCGCACCAAGGAATCCCTTTATATCGGTATTGAACAAGCGATAGATGGAAACCGAGTTGGGGATATTGGTTACGGGATTCAGACATATGCCGAAAAATTCGGGTATTCAGTAGTTCGGGAACTGGTAGGCCACGGCGTAGGTGAGAATCTGCACGAAGCTCCGGAAGTACCTAACTATGGTAAACGTGGACAAGGTCCCAAGCTAAAAGAAGGAATGATTTTAGCGATTGAGCCAATGATTAACTTTGGTAAGAAAGGGGTTGTTCAGGAACGGGATGGCTGGACCATTCGAACGGTAGATCGTAAACCATCAGCTCACTTTGAACACACAGTAGCTGTACGGAAAGGGAAAGCCGAAATCCTGACCACTTTTGAATACATAGAAGCAGTGACCGCGAACACAAGTCTGATGGTCGACACACAAGAAATGATGGCGGCTTAAAGCGAATATGGCAAAGCAGAATTCTATAGAACAGGACGGTGTGATTTTGGAGGCATTATCGAATGCAATGTTTCGGGTCGAATTGGCCAACAAGCATGAAGTAATTGCTCACATCTCTGGCAAAATGCGGATGAACTACATCAAGATTTTGCCTGGAGATCGCGTAAAATTAGAAATGTCGCCTTATGATTTGAGTAAGGCGCGAATTGTGTACCGATACAAGTAAGTAGAGAATGAAGAGTTACCAATTGAGAATCAAGGGCTATTACGTCAGTATGTAATTTCTCTTCAATTTTCACTCATTACTCATCAATTTTTACTCTTAACTCCAAACAGATGAAAGTTAAAGCGTCAATCAAGAAGCGCAGCGAAGACTGCATCGTGATCCGTCGGAAAGGAAAGCTGTACGTGATCAACAAAAAGAATCCCCGTTATAAACAAAGACAAGGCTAAGCATGGCACGTATTGCAGGTGTTGATATTCCAGACAAGAAGCGTGGCGAGATTGCGCTCACATACATTTTTGGCATCGGCCGTAGTCGGGCGAAAAAAATTCTGACCGACGCTGGTATCAGCGTTGATAAGAAAGCCAGCGAATGGTCTGATGAAGAAGCGAGTGCCGTTCGTAACGCCATCTCGAACGAATACAAGGTTGAAGGTCAGTTGCGCTCCGAAGTGCAGCTGAGCATTAAACGACTAATGGACATCGGTTGCTACCGGGGTCTGCGGCACCGTAAAGGTCTGCCGGTTCGTGGTCAGCATACCAAAAACAACTCCCGTACCCGGAAAGGTAAGCGGAAGACTGTTGCTAACAAGAAGAAAGTAACGAAATAATAAATCGGTCGCTCATCGTCATACGGACCATTTGTGGCTGGTTGGTTAACTAATCAACTGGCAAGTAATGACACCGGTGACACATTGACGATTACCTACAAACAATGGCTCAAGCAAAACGCAAAGACAAAGCGAAAAAGCGGGTGGTAGTTGTTGAACCCGTTGGTCAGGTACACATCCGGGCTACGTTCAACAACATCATCATCTCGATCACCAACATGAACGGCCAGGTTATTTCCTGGGCATCGGCCGGTAAAATGGGCTTCCGTGGTTCTAAGAAGAACACGCCGTACGCTGCACAAACTGCCGCTTCTAACTGTGCTGCCGTTGCCCATGATCTGGGTATGCGGAAAGCCGAAGTTTTCGTGAAAGGTCCAGGATCAGGTCGTGAGTCGGCTATCCGTACCATTCAGAATTCGGGAATCGAAGTAACCACGATTCGTGACATTACCCCGCTGCCGCACAATGGGTGCCGGCCGCCAAAACGTCGTCGCGTATAACACGGATGGCATGAATAGGAACAGGTGACATTAGGTTGTGTCTGTTCATTGTTTCACACTTATTCATTCATTGAAGAATGGCACGTTACATTGGGCCAAAAGCCAAAATTTCGCGCAAGTTCGGAGAGCCAATTATGGGCCCGAGCAAAGCGCTTCAGAAAAAGAATTACGGACCGGGTATGCACGGTCGGGGTCGCAAGCGGAAACAATCCGAATATGCGCTCCAACTTCTGGAAAAGCAGAAGGTAAAATATACATATGGTATCCTGGAGCGTCAGTTCCGTGCCTTGTTCCACCGGGCACAGGTTCGCGAGGGAATTACGGGTGAAAACCTGCTCAAATTGTGCGAAGCCCGTTTAGATAATACCGTTTATCGCATGGGCATTGCTTCTTCTCGCCGGGCTGCTCGTCAGTTAGTATCTCACAAGCACATCATCGTCGATGGCGAAGTTGTTAACATTCCTTCGTATTCACTGAAGCCAGGTCAGCTGATCGGCGTTCGTGAAAAATCGAAGTCGCTGGAAGCCGTATCGACAAGCTTGTCGGCCCGGAACACCAAGCGGTACAACTGGGTTGAATGGGATGGTCAGCAATTGGTTGGCAAATTCATCAGTTACCCTGAGCGCGATCAAATTCCTGAGAACTTCAACGAGCAAGCCATCGTCGAATTGTATTCGAAGTAATTCATTGGGTTGGCAGATGCTTCCGGCATCTGCCGCCTTTATATAGTTTACGGTTACGGGTGATTGGTTTTCAGTTGGAGGCTAGTCATTAACCCAAGAGAGTATAGAAACCGAAGACCTGAAAACCGTAAACACAATTTCAGTCTTCACGCCAAGGCAGAGAACTGCTGTAAAATACGAAACGTATGTCAATTTTAGCGTTCCAAATGCCCGACAAAGTCGTAGTGGAGAAAGCTGACGACTTTCACGGGGTGTTTGAATTCAAACCCCTTGAAAAAGGATACGGTGTAACAATCGGTAATGCGCTTCGGCGTATTTTGCTGTCATCACTGGAAGGATACGCCATCACAAGCGTAAAATTTCCCGGTGTGTTGCATGAGTTTTCATCAATTGAGGGCGTCGTTGAAGACGTGACGGAGATCATTCTGAACCTGAAAATGGTTCGCTTCAAGAAGATCAATGACATGGTCGACAACAAGATCACCGTCAATATAAAGAAACAATCGGTTCTCAAAGCCGGTGATATATCTAAGTTTTCGCCTTCGTTCGAGGTGCTGAATCCAGAACTGGAAATCTGCCACATCGACGACACGCGTGACCTGGAAATGGAAATTTTCGTGGAAAAAGGTCGTGGATACGTTCCATCCGATGAGCCACGGATTAATGAACTGCCTTTCGGTCATATTCCAATCGATGCTATTTACACGCCAATCAAAAACGTGAAATATAGTGTTGAAAATACTCGGGTTGAGCAGAAAACCGACTACGAGCGGTTGCTGTTAGACATCGAAACGGATGGATCTATTCACCCGGAAGAAGCGCTGAAAGGTGCGGCTTACATCCTGATTCAGCACTTCATGCTGTTCTCAGATCAGACGATGACGTTTGAAACGGCTAAACCGGAAGAAGAAAATGTTGTGGATGAAGAAGTACTGCACATGCGCAAGCTTCTGAAAACGTCATTGGCAGATCTCGATCTGTCGGTACGGGCTTACAACTGTCTCAAATCGGCTGACGTTCGGACATTGGGTGATCTTGTTCGGTTAGAAATTTCCGACATGATGAAGTTCCGCAACTTCGGTAAGAAGTCGCTAACGGAACTTGAGCAACTTGTTGCAGAAAAAAACCTGACGTTCGGTATGGACGTCGCTAAGTACAGACTAGACGAAGACTAAGATTTGGGAATAGGGCTTGGGGCACAGGGGTTCAAACTCCTACCCTATGCCCCAAGCCCTAAGCCAAAAAGATAATGAGACACGGTAAAAAAGATAATCACCTAAGTCGCACACATTCGCACCGCGAAGCGATGTTGCAGAACATGGCGTCGTCGCTCATCCTGCATAAGCGAATCGAAACCACGGTCGCGAAAGCAAAAGAACTCCGCAAATTTGTGGAGCCCATTCTGACACGGGCCAAAGACGATACCTTTCAGAATCGTCGGATTGTGTTTCGGTCATTGAATGACAAAGAGACCATGAAGGAATTGTTCGGAACGGTAGCTGACAAAATCGCCAGCCGTCCCGGCGGATACACCCGCATCATCAAACTGGGCAACCGGTTAGGTGATAACGCTGATACCTGCCTGATCGAACTGGTTGACTTCAACGAACTGTTGCTGGCCGCTGCTGCTGAGAAAACAGCTGCTACCACCACGAAAACTCGTCGTAGCCGTCGTGGATCAGGTGCTAAAGCTGATGCGGCTGCACCCGTTGCTGCTGCTGAGGTGGTTGAAACGCCCATTGCCGAAGCCGAAGTGGTTGAAGAAACACCAGCCGTTGAGGCATCGGCTGCTGAAGAAGCACCGACACAGGATGAACAAATCACTCCATCTGATTCGTCGGATGAACCCAAAGAAGCGTAAGGTCGTTAGCTTATAAAGCGAAAAACTGAGTGATTTACACACATATCATATAGAAAATGGGTTAGCCGGAAACGGTTAGCCCTTTTTTTTAGCCTATCAAGTCAAACCGAACAATGAAACATACACAGCAACCTGAAGCCCTGTTGGTTTTACAAGACGGAACCGTTTACCGAGGCCTGGCACTTGGTAAGATTGGTACAGCCGGAGGTGAAATATGCTTCAACACCGGCATGACCGGTTACCAGGAAATTTACACCGACCCATCGTACTATGGTCAGGTAATTATCAACACAACCTCGCACATTGGCAATTATGGTGTGTTGAACAATGCCGAACAGGAATCGGGTAGTGTGAAGATCCGGGGCATGGTTTGTAACTTCTTCTCGAATATCCATTCACGCTATACGGCCGACGGATCGTTGCAGGAATACTTCGAACGCGCTAATATAGTTGGTATTCACGGGGTCGATACCCGGCAATTGGTACGTTATATCCGGTCGAAAGGCGTCATGAACTGCATTATCTCATCCGAGATTCTGGACCCTGCTATCCTTCTCGCCGAGTTGAATAAAGTGCCTGACATGGACGGTCTGGAGCTATCCTCCGAGGTTTGCACGAAAGAAGCGTATGAACAGGGCAACCCGGAAGCCGATCTGCGCGTTGCGGTACTTGATTTAGGCGTCAAAAGAAGCATTCTGAGCAACTTTAATGAGCGGGGTGTATTCTGTAAGGTATTTCCGGCCCGGACGTCTCATGCCGAACTAGCAGCCTGGAAACCCAACGGCTACTTCATCGCCAACGGCCCTGGCGATCCAGCGGCCATGCCCTATGCCGTCGAAACCGTAAAGCAGGCATTGGAAACTGATAAACCTTTGTTCGGAATTTGCCTGGGTCACCAGATTCTTTCCCTGGCCAGTGGCATTTCAACGTATAAAATGCACAATGGTCATCGTGGTCTGAATCATCCTGTGAAAAACCTAACAACCGGCCTTTGTGAAATTACCTCCCAAAACCACGGCTTTGCCGTTCGGGCAGAAGAAGTGATGGATCACGCCAACGTTGAGCTAACGCACATCAACCTGAATGACAATACCATTGAAGGTATCCGCCGGAAGGATAAACCAGCGTTTTCGGTGCAGTACCACCCCGAATCGTCGCCCGGTCCGCACGATTCACATTACCTCTTCGACCAGTTTGTAGGGATGATGAAGGAGTAGAAAGCCTAGAGTATATCATAAAAAGAGCCGCCTTGAAATAAATCAAGGCGGCTCTTTTTATGATATGCCCCTGCTAATCAGTCAGTAAGGCCTGCTGTACACACGCAAAAACAAAGCAGTAAAGGTTAGCCGGTTACCCAGCTTTAGTTATTCCGTGTAAAATTTCTCAAAAATTTTTGTGAGATAAGGTGAATCCGTGGCACTATCCGTTGAAACGCTTCCTGACAGACCGGACGCACTAACTACATCTTCAACTAAAACTGTTCACCGATTTTATGAAACACTTAACCCTTTTTTCGCAATGCGTAGGGCTACTCTTCCTGACTCTGCTAACCATTGGTGCCTGCGACAGGGCCATTCAACCACAGGAACCAGCCCGGAAATCTGGTGCCCGGATTCAATTCAATCAAACAATTACTCAAGTCGTTGTCAATTCCCCTAATTTTTCTCTATTAGAAGCTGCGGTGATAAAAGCAGGACTGGCAGATGCGCTGGCTAGTGGCAACCTGACTGTCTTTGCCCCA
Source organism: Spirosoma fluviale (assembly GCF_900230225.1). GTDB lineage: Bacteria > Bacteroidota > Bacteroidia > Cytophagales > Spirosomataceae > Spirosoma > Spirosoma fluviale. The sequence continues at coordinate 267,902 of NZ_OCNH01000005.1, read as the reverse complement.
ACAGATGCGGCTTTTCAGGCGGCCGGGTTTGCTAATGCCGATGCCATTAACAATGCTGATGTAAACGCACTGCGTAACATTCTGCTCTATCATGTTATTGGGACAGAACGGTTCTTCGAAGACCGGATTTCCGAAAACCTGACGGGCTTTACCACGCTACAGGGCCAGGAAGTATTTGCCACCCGGTTAGGAGGTCTTTCTGTAAATGGTGTCCCGGTGTCGCAAGCGGACCTGAACACCAACAACGGGGTTATTCACGTGATCGACAAAGTGCTGCTACCCCCCGCCGGGAACACCGTCGAGGTGGCCGTTGCCAATCCTAATCTCACCTATCTGGTGGCGGCTGTTCAGCGTGCCAGTCAGGGAGAGATCAATGTTTTACAGATTCTGCTAAGTGAACGGTTCACGGTATTTGCGCCAACTAATGCCGCTTTTATGGCCGCTGGCTTTCCAACTATAGAATCGATCAGAGCCGTCGATCCAAACGTGCTGGGCCGCATTCTCCGTTATCACATTGTTCGGAGTCGTTTCTTTTCCTCTCAGCTTAGTGAAGGAAGCCTCACAAGCATTCAGGGCAACGCACTGGCAACAACCAAAACACCCGCCAAAGCAACAGTGAAGGGGCTGGGCAACAGTTCGCCAGCGTCTGTTCTGTTGTCGGATATAGTGACAACAAACGGGGTAGTTCATGTGATTGACCAGGTTTTACTCCCCGATGGCGGCACCATAACAACATCCATCACAGATATTGTGGTAGCGAATCCTGCCTTCTCCCTGTTGGAAGCCGCCGTGATAAAAGCCGGACTTGCCGGTGCGCTGGCAACCGGAAACCTGACTGTCTTTGCGCCAACGGATGCGGCTTTTCAGGCGGCTGGCTTTGCTAATACCGACGCCATCAACAACGCCGATGTAAACGTATTGCGTAACATTCTCCTTTACCACGTTGTTGGCAACCGTTTCCCAACCCAAATCCTGTCAACGAACGTTACGGGCTACAAAACGCTTCAGGGCGATGAAGTATTCGTTGCCAAACGGCAAAACATCTCGGTAAACGGCATATTTGTTGAACAAGCCAATATACAGGCAACCAACGGGGTTATTCATGTCATCAACAAAGTGCTTATTCCGCCTACCGGAAATCTGGCCGAAGTGGCCGCAGCTAATCCGAATCTGACGTATCTGGTAGCCGCTCTGCAACGGGCCGGACTGGTGCAAACAGTTGCCTCGGCGGGTGCCTTAACCGTTTTTGCGCCAACTAATAGTGCGTTTCAGGCAGCGGGCTTCCCGACAATCGAGGCTGTTCGGGCGGCAGATCCGGATGTGCTCGCCCGTATCCTGACGTATCATGTTGTGGCAGGACGCGAACTTTCGTCTACGTTACGTAGTGGACAAGTAACGACCTTACGGGGTCTGGATGTTCTGGTAGCCGTGGGGCCTAATCAGGCCATAACGGTTAAAGGAAATGGGAATGCAACTCCTTCGAACGTAGTAATCGGCGATGTAATAACCCGCAACGGCATTGTACACGTAATCAATCAGGTCTTATTACCTTAAATGGAAGCTCGGTGGGACAGATAAGGGGCGGGTATTACCTGCTCCTTATTTTTATTCATAACGTTATGTACATTGCGTTGTAAGCAGCAAAAACACCGTATCCTCCCACTATATTGGAAAACAACACTGTCGATGCGGCAAATGAATTATTGGGCGCATTGATCTGATCCCGTAGCGTTTCGTGATAGCGGTAGTAATTTAAATCGGTAGTGAACAGCCCGATTCGCGACACGCCCGTTCGAACACTGGCATTCAACGGTATAACAAGCGTATGTGTGCCGGTAAGCGAACGAATTGCAGGGCCGGGGCTGGTTTCGCGGTCAACAAAAAACGAAGGCTGACTGACACGCGTTTCCAGCAAAGCACCCTGCTGGTTAACAATCGACTGACGAACCTCACCATATCCCCGATAATAATTAACACCCCCCGGCGCATTCCAGAAAATAGTTGTTCTGTAAAGAATAGACTGATTCGTAGCCGTTGCCGTAATGGATGAATCCCGCTGAACCCGCTGGATGGGCACGGCCATTGGCACGGTAGTCTGAGCCGTTACCCGACGTCCCTCGCCTAGTTGAACGGTGAGTTGGTAGGTTTGGCCCGCTTTTATTGAAAACTTACTTCCTATTTTCAATCGGTAATACCCCAGCGCATTGTCGTACGGTAAACGAACGCTGGTCTGCTCATCGGTAATGGTAACGGTAGCCGTTTCAACCAGCAATGACGGTTCAGCCGTGGGGCTGACAGCCGGATCTGACAGGGCCACTTTAGCCGCCAGCACGGTATCCTGCGGAGAAATAAAGCAGATGACATACAATTTTGAATCTCGTTCCGGAAGCAGCAAGCCAATATCCACCTGATCCGTTGTTTTGAGACAACCGGCCATTATCAGACAGAGTATGAAAGCAACCCAAACCCGCATCGGCTTAGAATCGGAATGTGTAATTGATGGAGGGCAGAAAGGTGAACAGCGAAACCCGCCTGAGCGTCAGTTGACTGGCGTTATCGACTTGCAGATCATAATAGAAAGGATTCCGGCGTCCATAGACATTGACAACGGTTGCTTCCAGTACATGCCTGACCCGACGGGCCGTAAACGTCTTTTGCAGACTGAGATCGAGCCGATGAAAGGGCTCTGCCCGGAAACTGTTGTACGACCGGCGAACCTGTACCAGCGGACCTTCGGTGCCAAAAAGCTGATCGGCCGGGGTAACCGGACTATCACCCTTTCCCAGCCCTAAGTGGCCAAAACTGGGTACGCCCGATACTGGAAGCGACTGCGGATTGCCCGAACTGTATGACCAGGACGCCGATAACTTCAACGAAGAAGTGAATTCATAGGCTCCTACCCAGGTTAGCGTATGCCGACGATCATGAGCGGGGTAAAACGGCTGCCCGTTGTTGAGTTCATCCAAAACCAAGCGTGTCAATGCCCAGGTGTAGCCTACCCAGCCCGATAACCGGCCCGTTTTTCGCTGAAGCATCAGTTCAACGCCGTACGCATCGCCGTTACCACTGGTCACGTTTTTCTCCCACTGTATTCCCTCGGCCCGCTGGGCATTGGTAATTCCGATAAAGTCGGCATTTTGGTGATAGCCTATAATATGTCGCATCCTTTTCTGATAGGCCTCTACAGTCAGCTGCCATTTTGGCGTCAGGTCATGCACAATGCCCAGTACTGCCTGCTGTGATTGCTGCGGTTTTACCTGGGCCGTGGCCGGAACCCAGAGATCGGTAGGAAGCACTTCGCCGGTATTAGACAATTGGTGGATAAACTGGTTCATGACCGAGTACGAGGCTCGTACGGCCGTGCTCCCACTCATCTTGGCCGACAGCGAAAGCCGGGGTTCTACCCGTGTGTACAATTGATCCTGCATCTGGTAGACTGTAGCTCGGGCACCGATGAGGGCCTTCAGCCAGGAATTGACCTCCCAGTTATCCTCGGCATAAGCCGACGTTTCGGTAGATCGGCTAGCTTCGTGGTGCGTCCGGTGAATTTGTTCGGCAGAAGCGATCACGTCGTACCCGTTGAGCCGAAACGACCGTTGCGTGGTTGTAAAACCGGCATGAATCTGGTGCTTAAGCGTCGGGAAATAATCGAGGTCATATTTCAGGGTGAAATCCGTTACCCCATCGAAATACCGCCAGGTATTCTGGCTTACCGTCGGGTCTGACGGATCGATGGGAATGTATTTGGTGTGCGTCGTGAAATCGTAGTTGCTATAAATGAGCGACAGGTTGGAGAAAAGGCGTTCGCTAAACAGGTGATTCCAGCGCAGCGTACCCGTTGAATTACCCCAGCGCACGACATTCTCCCACCGACGATTTCGGTCCAGACTATCACCCCCGCCGAAGAAATCGCGCCCGAAGTAGCCGCTCAGGTAAAGCTGGTTTCGGCGGTTCAACTGAAAATTTACCTTGGCGTTCAGGTCATAAAAATTCGCTTTCCAGTTTGTGCCGGTGTAATTTCCTACCAAACCGGCCACAAATCCTCCCAGCAGCGAACTAAAGTTGGTATGCCGGGCTGTGAGCAGAAACGATGCCTTATTGCGAATGAGTGGCCCTTCGAGCATGAGCCGGGAGGTAATCAGGCCAGTGCCTACCTCACCGTGCAAACTTTCTTTACTACCCTCTCGCATGTTCATTTCCACCACCGACGATAATCGACCGCCGTAGCGGGGCGAAAAACCACCTTTCTGCAACCGGACGTTCTTGAGCGCATCGACGTTAAAAACCGACACAAATCCAAACAGGTGGTTGGCATTATAAACGGGTGCTTCGTCCAGGATAAGCAGGTTCTGGTCGGCTCCTCCCCCCCGCACATGCAACCCAGCCTGCCCATCGAGTCCTTTCTGAATACCCGGAAGAAACTGAAGCGTTTTCAACACATCTTTTTCGCCCGCAACCGCCGGAGCACTCTGCACCAACGGAATAGGGACGGTATGTTGGCTCGTTTGTGGGTTTGCCCCGGCTCGTTCCGTGGCATCGGACGTGAGAATAACTTCATCGAGGAGATCATCGGGGGTCAGTTCGACGGTAAGTGATACGGGCTGGTCTAACCGAATCCGCCGATACGCCCGCTGATAGCCAACCAGTGAAACAATCAGCTCTACCTCATCGGTTTCGGGGAGGGAGAAGGCATAAAAACCGTAATTATTCGTAACAGTCCCCGATTTACCGTCAACAAAAACCGTTGCACCAATCAGTTGCTCACCACTATGCTGTTCTTTAACGAAGCCGCTGATGGTAAACTGCCGGGTGATTTTGGGCCGAATGGGCAACGGGTTAACCTTTTCCGTTAGCGGTTCGATAACGTAGCAATCACCAACTTTGCGGAAGGATAAATGTGTTCCAGCTAAAAGCTGGGTCAACAGTGGCTCGGTATCGGCTTTCCAGTTAGGCTGATCCCTTATAAGCTGGCCATCAATTAGTTTGGGGTCGTATAAAAAATAGGTACCCCGTTTCTGATTTAATTTTTTCAAACCATCCCGCAGGGGCATAGGGGTCTGCCCGAAGGCGATGGAGCCAACGGCCAGCAGATTACCCGTAAGCCAGGTAATAGCTAATACCCGCCCAATCAGAGCAGATAACATAGAGTGCTTTTGTAACGGCAATTAATTTTTGCTAAGGATAAACACGTTCTTCGTCTTGCGAACCTTTAACTGAGCCAACGCAGCAACGGCCTCCAGCACCGTTTCGGGCTTGCTGATCGGTAGAATACCCGTTACGGTTTGTTCCGCGAGTTTGTCGCCGTCAATTTGCACGGTTACGCCAAACTGCTCTTCAATTTGGTGGATCACGTCTGTTAGGCTGGTGTTGTCGAACAAGAACTGATTGCGAAGCCAGGCATTATACTGATCGGCCCGAACAGCACGCTGCCGAAGCCTCCGGGTGCTGTCATCTACCTCGACCAGTTGACCGGGCTGCATCACCACCGCCGGACGGTTGTCGTGAAAGCTGACCCGTATACGACCGGAATTCAGCACAACACGGTGGAGAGTCGGTCGGTTAGACAGGGTAAACTCCGTTCCTAACACCTGCACATCGAAGGCATCGTTGGTTACGACCCGAAAAGGCGTAAGCGGCACCAGGTGCCGAACGGAGAAATACCCTTCGCCTGTTAGTTCAACGACCCGTTCGTTACCCGAAAATCCATTTCGTCGATGCCGCAGCACCGAATGGCTGTTGAGTACCACGCGCGACCCATCGGGCAAAGAAACCGTACGTTGCTGGTTGTAGCCCGTTTCGTAGCTGATGTACTGATTGTTCCAGTACTGGTATCCAGCCCAGCAAAGCCCTATAGCGAGTAAAACCGATGCCGCCACGACCCATCGCTGAAAGCCACGGGACACGGGCAATGGGATAATCGGCACCGGACGATCCCGGCTGCGAATCAGATCGTCCAACTCTCGCAGCGATTCGTTCAGCCGTGGCTTTTGCCCATTCAGGAGCCTGCATAATCTTTCAGCTTCCTGAAAAGCAAAGATGTTGGGCGGTTTCCCCAATTGCCACGTCTCCCAAAACAACACGGCCGCCGAATCGCTCCCCTGACAGTACGCCAGAAACTGATCGTCCATCAGAAAGTCGTCGACCGTGTAGTTTTCGTAATTCATTTGTTAAATAGACCGTAGTCCGTAACTAAAATTTCTGTTGATGAGGTGTACTACCTTATAGTGCGCTAACCAACGGGAATCTCACAGAGAATTTTATAAAATTTTCAGCTATAGGTCAGCGAATCGGCCTGAAAAAGCAACGGAAACAGCAATGGCCACACCGTTAGTAGATTATAATAATCTTCCTGCCCTAACTGTTGCCGAAGCGTTTTTAGAGCCGACGAAGTGGTGTTATACACTGTGTTGATGTGCATACCCGTTTCCTGACTGATGGCCTCGTTGGATAAATTTCGAAAGAACCGCATCTCGATCAGCTCCTTCTGGCGGGGCGTTAGTTCGGCAAGGGCGGCCTGTAACCGTTTTTTGATACGTTCCTCCTGCTGAGCCTGCACGATAACCTCTTCGTACGAACGCTGGCTCATGATTTCGCTATCCGTCAACTCAACAAACCGGTTTCCGTGTTCGAACTCGCGGAGGAGCTTCCGGCGGAGGTAAGTAATCAGATAGGAGCGTACATTGTCAACAGCGGGCAAACTGTTACCGCGCTCCCAGATTTCGAGGAATATCTGATTGACCGCATCTTTTGCAGCGACGCTGTCGTGACCGAAGAACAACCCGAAGTTTAGCAGATCGGTATACATCTGCTGATAAAGCTCCGTCAGGCTTTGGTAGTGCTGCCGACGGACACCCGCCCATAGAACCTGTAGCTTTTCCGGCGAATTGGTGGCTTGTATAGGTGATGATACCATACGCGTTTGGCTTGAGAGCGCTACAAGATGAAGGAGTATGCAATATTAGCTAAAAGCCTGTCATTGAACGCATACTACCTCTTATTTCCGATGCACTATGTATTTGCCCGCCAGAATTCACGGCTCCAGATGCGCTGAAAGGGCCAGTTTCGGCCTTGCAACGCCATGGGCAGATACGCATGAGCCTGCTTCGTCGTCTGCTGATAATAGGCATCGTCATCAGTCAGGATGATGGATTCATACGTATCATTCGTTGCCTTCACCGTCAGATCGGCAAAGGGAAGTTCAGGTTGCCAGTTGGTGTGCTGAGCAGCCAATTTATCTTTTAACAACGTCCCCGATGGGATAATTTGTTGTGGTTTGGGCATTGGTCGAAACCGCTCCTGCGCCACATCAAGTGCGTAGGTGAGGTACGCTTTGAGGAATCGGGGGCCGTCGTTGGCCGTATCGGCTACGGTAAGTTGTTCGGGCCAGAGGCTGGTAACTACATACACCCGCTCCCGCGCCCGCGTCACGGCGACGTTGAGTCGGTTTTCGCCCCCTTTGGCGTTTAGGCTACCAAACTGCATAGCCAAGCGGCCGCGCTCATCCGGTGCGTAGCCAACGGAGAAAATGATAACGTCCCGTTCATCACCCTGTACGTTCTCAATGTTTTTGACGAAGAGCGACGCCGGATATCTTCGGGGCGGTTCTGCAGCCTGGGGTTGCCCGGCTACACTTCCCTCCAGCATGTCCTGAATCAATTGCTGTTGGGGATAGTTGAACGTAACAATGCCAATAGAGCGGCCGGGAAGCTCAACCGCCAGCTTGTCGAGGAGGGTTAGAATAACCTCTGCTTCGGCCCGGTTCGTATTATGCTGCCAGACGCCTTTCACGTTCATGTACCGAATAGCCGGTTCACGCCGGTTAATGTCGTCGAAATGCGGTAGCAACGACAGTTTATTTTGGTAAAAATGCTCATTCGAGAAGGTGATCAGATCGAGCGAATGGCTCCGGTAGTGTTCGGTCAGCGACACCTGCGGCAGGTATTGAGCGGCCAGTTCAAGTAACGACTCCACTTCGAGGGCGGCTGGCGTTTCCTCGTCGGTCTCATCATCCAGGCGGATTCGGTAGAGATCGCTCGGGCGAAGCTGCTGGCTGTCGCCGGTAATGACGACCTGCTTGCCCCTCGCCATGGCCGGAATGCCATTCTCGGCAAAGCACTGCGAGGCTTCATCAAAAATGACCAGATCGAAAAGTCCTTCCCGAAGCGGAAACATTGCCGATACCGACTCGGGCGAAGCCAGCCAGCAGGGCACCAGTTTGAACACCTCATCGGCGAAGGATTCCATCAGCTTCCGTACCGGCCACACACTGCGTTTTTTAGTCACCTGATGCTGCAGATCGCGGTAGGTAACCACGTTGTTCAGGCGGTTGAACGTCAGGTTTCGATACGTCTGCTCCCGAAGTTTAACCAGCAGGTTTTCCCGGCTTAATGCCTGTTTCCGCCGAATACTGGCCTGTAACGTCTGTTCAAGCTGGGCCATTTTAAGCGATGATACGGCACGAAGTTCAGGATATTGTCGCTCAATATGATCGAGCCACGCGGTCCGCAGGCTATCCATGAATATGTCAACCCAACGTTCGGGTTTGTGGGTACTCAATTGGTCAATAACCGTTCGTTCAACGGTAGAAAAGCCTTCCTGCAAGCGATCTGCTTCAACGAGCAAATCGAAATCAGCCCGAAGTGTTCGGCGGAGTTCGGCAGCATAGACAGTATCTTCCCAGCTTTTCACCAGTTGTTCAGCCGTGAGGTACGTGGCCGATTCAGCCTGTTGCCGGGCAACCGTAGTGGCCAGTTGGCTCATCGTTCGAACACTCTCTGCAAATACTGTAGGCGTCTGCCAATGCGTTTCAGGCAATGATCGCAAGACGGTCAGGGTCGTTAAGCGTTCGGCCAGATGGCGCGCACGATGCAGAAGCCGTAAACTCTCCGGAGCCTCGGTGAGCGACAAACCGGCCAGTAATGAATTGGCTTCGTGACGTATCGCTTCCAGCAAAATTCGCTGATTAACCTTTGTGGCAAGGGTTTGCAAATCGGATTCGGAAAGCGTCAGGCCGTTAGCCGAGACAACCGTTTGAAGTTGCGTCTTTCCCGAATGGGTCAACTGCCACCAGTTCCAGCTCACCCACGACGACCGGGCGCTCAGGGCATCAGCCAGAAGATCACGAAAAGCCCTTAATTCACTGGTCGATAATGAAGTTTCCGGGCCAGGCGGCAGTAAAGTTTCTTCCCAACGTTCGGCCAATTGATCGAACCGTGTTTCGTCGATAATTAGAACCGAGTGAGCGGTATTGGCCAGTAAATGCCGGGTAGTTGCCCATAATCTAGAAGCGTCGGGTGCATCGAGAAGATGCAAAAGAGCCGTTAACTCCCAATCATGCGCCTGCCAATTCAGAAGGTTGGTAAGCGAAAGTGGCTGACCCAGGAGAGTCGTCATTTGGTCGATAATTATTTGTCGGACTTGCTGCCAACCTATAATGGTTTGATCTGCCTTACCTAAATCGGCATTGGTAAATGACGAAAAATTAACCCGATCCGCCCAGCTATGATTGAGGCCTAATGCCTGTTGATAAGCTGCATAATTGGTTAAGCGTTGCCGATAGTTATCCACATTATCCAGACGAAACTGTGGATAACTACCATTAAGATCGATTAGCTGTTGATAACTGTCACCGGAAAGCAATGTCAGGTACAACTCTTTGGCGGAGACGCCACTTTCAGCGGTGTCGAACAGAGCCGTTTTGAAGGATTGCAACTCGGCAATGGCGTCGTCAATCCGGCGGCTCTCCACGTCGAAATCCCGCTCCAGCAAAACGGCGTTTAGGCCATTGTTCTGCTGACGATAGGCGTCGATCCGCTCAATCTGGCTTGCGATCTGGGTGAAAAGCGCCCGCCGGTCATTCTGGAAATCGTGTACCAGTGCCAGAAAGGGAGCCATGCCCACTTCCTCAAGACGATGCTGTACAACATCCAGCGCGGCCCGTTTCTGACACACCAGCAACACTCGTTTCCCGGCCGCTGCCGCGTCGGCCATGAGATTCGCGATCAGCTGCGACTTCCCCGTTCCCGGCGGTCCCTGCACCACCAGCGACTGCCCTTCTTTCACCGCCCGAACCGCCGTCTCCTGCGACGCATCGAGAGGCAGGGGGGTGTGGAGCTGGCGCTCTTTAAGGAGCGAGGAGCGAGGAGCAAGGACGGGGCCGCCCGGCGGTGAGGAGCCGTCCGGGAGCAAAAAAGAAAAAAGTGAGTTGGAGAGTTCTTCACCAACTACTAGCTCCCGCCCGCGGGATGGTTCTTCACCACCGGACGGCTCCTCACCGCCGGGCGGCCCCGTCCTCGCTCCTCGCTCCTCGCTCCTTTCTAGCAGCTTCTCGTAATCAGGGACCAGGAACGATCCCGCTTGCGGAAATATGCCAAGAACGGCTTCAGGGTAGAGTTTTAACTCGCCGGAATGTTCGAGCTGGGCGAGGTCTTTGGCACTTTGTTTATTGAAAAACTGAAGTTTGTCGGTGAACAGCTCTTGATTGAAATTCAGCTCCAGCGGACTGGCTTTGAGCCATTCGTAGAGTTGAGTACGAAATACGAGCGGGTCGCGGTCGAAATCATCGACGGATTTCTCGATGACTTCTTCCGTGAGCTTTATCTGATTGAATTGCCCGTAGGCCAGTAAAAGGGTTGGATTCAGAAACGCCAGCTCATCGCCCCGACGAGTAAGTTTCCAGCATTTACCCTGCTGCTCAATCTGAACGGGGAAGAACAAAAGCGGCCCGTGAACCACCGACTCATCAAGAAATTTACCTTTTACAAAAGGCCAGCCCACGTATAAATCTTCCGTGCCCCGCTCCTCTTCAATAAAACGGGCGGTTCGGTCAATACGCCGTAGTTTTTTGCTTACTTCGTTGCTGCGCTCCTGACGGGGGTCGAGCACATCGCACAACGATATCGAGCTTTTCCGACCAATCAGGTCGGTAATAATGGTGAAGGCCGGTTTGTTGAGCAGGAAATCCGTTTCCTGTAAATCCAGATATTGACCAGCCGGTAAGCTTGTCAGTAAAAGCGACCGATTACGGCTGCTGAGGTTGGTTAAGCGTCGACGGAATGTCTTTAATACAGTCTGGACCGGGATTTCCACAGGATTTTTCTGATAGGCAGGATTATAACGCAAAATCCAGAAAAATCCGCTAAATCATTCGTCTGCTACCTCAGACTTTTTCCCTGACCCGTGAACTGGAGTGCTGTTTTATGTTAGGCGACTTCTTCTTCCGGCGCCCCCACCAGATAATCGTTCCGGTTACGGGTAAACTGGCACAGATCAAACTGGCACAAAAAGCCAGTATTTTGCCGGGCAAACTCAAGATGGCTCCCGTATGAATGTCGTAGTTCATCCGGCGAAGCTTATCGCCAAAACCAGCTTTTGCGTACGTGCCAGAATAAGGCCCTTCGCTAATCAACGGCTTTAGCGTGTTCTGGTCAAACGAGTAGTAATCCATTTTGTAGTACGTGCCGGGTTTGTAATTGACAAACGCGTAAATGGATTCCGACGCTTTCTCAGGGAAGGAGATGTACAGCCCGGCCGTATTCGGCTTACCTTTCGACAGCTGTTGCCAGACGCGGTCTTCCGGTGCAGAAAACCGTCGAACGGCCGTTGTATCGGACAATGGTAACTGGTAGACCGGGGCTGTTTTCCCACCGGAGCTAACCCAATATACAGAATCGGCGAACCACTGAATACCAAAGATCATTCCCGTCAACGCCAGTACCAGACCGATGGACAGCGCGTAAAAACCGGGAACATTGTGCAGGTCATAATTGACCCGACGCCATTTAGCTTTCCACTTGATGCGGAAACTTTTCTCCCGGTTGGCCTTTTTTAGGTTTTTGGGCCACCACAACACTAGACCGGTAATCAACATCACCGCAAATACCAGCGTCCCGTAAGCTACCACCGGCTGGCCAATCGTTTCGGGCAGCCACAAGTAATAATGCCCGTGGAGGATGAAGTGAAAGAAATCTGTTTCCTCATCGTGTACATGCAGCACCTTGCCCGTATATGGATTGATGTACACCTGGTAGTAGGAATCCGGGGCAACCCCATAAAAAGGCACGATGGCACTATGCTCCCCATCTCCGTAAATGACGGCTTTAGCAGGCTTACCCGGCACAACTTTCCCGGCAATGGCTTTTAGCTGAGAGGGTGGCAGTACAACCCCATTCGCAACCGGTTCGATAAATTGATAAGGCCGCAGCACGGTCTTGATTTCCTGCTCGAACGCCAGCACGCAGCCCGTAATGGCCACTACAAACACCAATAGCCCGGACGAGAGTCCGAGCCAGAGGTGTACTTTACCAATCAGTTTTTTCGCTGTCATGGTTAGTCAGTTAACTCATTAAAATTTATACCCCATGCTCAAACGGAAATTGCGCGGGGCTTCTGCCTGATAGTAGTAATAGCCGCCGTATGGGTAATAAGCTCCCGAATACAGGTAGGCATCGAAGAGATTATTGACATTAAGCGCGATGTTAACACGGCTGTTCTGCCACGAAATAGCACCGTCTGCCCGGAAGGTATTCGGTAAGGTCGGCTCTTTTGACGTGGCATCTGAAAACCAGGCATACCGGTCGAGTTGCCACTGATACCCGAGCGAAACGCCCAGACCCTGCAAATTTCCCTCCCGTACGCGGTAGGCAAGCCAGGCATTGGTTATGTGCTTGCTATAGCCCGGTACCGGCATCCCTACATTCTCCGATCTAGTGTCTTTCGTGATTTTTGAGTCAGTGTACGCGTAGTTGGCGACCAGATTCAGGCCCGGCAATAATTCGCCCCGCAGGTCAAATTCAATACCTTTCGTTTCCGTCTGACCGAGCTGAATGGAGTAGTTGGGATTGGTTGGATCGGTGGTGAGCACGTTATTTTTCGTGATCTGATACAACGACAGGGTCGAATTCCAGCGTCCACCAGCCCAGTCTCTCTTTAGACCAACTTCCATGTTGTTGCCAGTAATTGGCTTGAAGGCATTTCCAGCCCGGTCGACACCCGCCTGGGGAACAAACGCCTGATCGTAAAGCGCATAGAGTGAGGTTTGTTTCGTGAGCGATGCGCTAATACCGACACGGGGCGTGAAGACGGTTTCGTTTGTTCCCGAGCCATATTGGCTATCTTTTGCCGAGGTTACGCGTCCAGCTAGCGTCAGGCGAATGCGGTCCTGCAAAAAGCGTAACTCGTCCTGCAAATAGATACCGCTGTAGGATTGGCTTAGCACATTGGCTCCGGCGCGGTTTCGCAAGCTTTGCGTCCGGTCGAACTTGGGCAGTAGACTAGATGGCAAGTAATAATTAGGTGCATTAACGTTGAAAACGAACTCCTTGCTATAGAGCGGGAAACTCTGGCCCCAGTCGGCCATGTATTTTTTATTACCTAAATCAAGACCGGCCAGAATGCGGTGGGTGATACCGCCTGTTTTTACATCACCATTCACGAAAATCTGGGCAAATTTCCCTTCGTTGGCCGCGTCCCAGATACTGGTATTTCGGTAGACCGTGCCATCCGCTTTAGCGGAGTCGGCCCAGATGGAGCTACCTGCCTGACTCATGTTAAAATAAGCCAGTTGGCCGGTCAGCTTCCAGTTCGGGTTAAGCTGATGCTCCAGAATCAGAAAGGCGCTGTGGTCATGGACGTTCGTTGGGTCGAGGTTCGCTGAGGCCGCGGTTGAGGCACGGGGAAGATTACCCATGCCCGTGGCATTGAAAACATAAGCCGAACCAATGGCGGACATTTGTGAATACTGGTACGTATACTCGGCCGTTATCGACGTTTGCTCGCTCAATTTGTATTTTAGTACAGGTGCCACCGTGTAGCGGTTGTTGTACTCAAAATCGCGGAACGAGCCCCTTGCCTGCCCCATTACGTTCAGCCGATACAATAAGCTACCGTCCTGCTTGAGTTTGCCGTCCAGATCGAGGGTGGCGCGGTAAGTGTCGAAACTTCCCGTTGTCATGTTCACTTCACCTTTCGAGACACCCGTTGGTTTCTTGGTCACTACATTGTAAAAACCACTGGGTTCGCCGTTGGCCATCATGAAACCTGCAGGGCCTTTTACAAATTCAATCCGCTCGACCATCGACATATCTTCCGCCAGCGGCCCCCAGGTCGACTGGACATTCATCCCGTTTCTAAAGGGTGCCACGCGAGAACCGCGCATGTTCAGCCGAGCATAATTGTCCCAGTGTTCCTGTTTGGTCACCCCGCTTACATTACGCGAAACACCTTCCAGCATATCGAAGATCTGCTGATCGGCAATAAGCTGCCGATTGATAACCTGAATGTTCTGGGGCAGTTCAATGAGGGGCGTTTTCACTCGCAAACTGTAAGAAGGAATATCAGCTTTGTAAGAGTTTTTGCCCTCGACCGTCACTTCCTGAAGCGACTCACTGCTTTCCATCAGAGTAATATCAGTCAGGGTTACGGTTTCTCCGGCGCCTACCGTCACCGATTGTCGAATGCGGCTGTACCCCATCCGGCTAATCAACAGTGTGTGCGTACCGGCGGGAACATGATTGAGTGTAAACTCGCCCTGTTCGTTCGTCAACGTCCCTGTACGGCCATTGGTCAGCCGTACGGTTACCTGTGCCATTGGTTGAGCGTCGACGGCAAGAACCCGCCCCGTAATGGTTCCATTGGTTTGCGCCAGGCTCACCAGACTTCCTAAAGTTCCCCACAGCAAACCCAAGGCTGTTATATAGTGTCGATATGTATAGAAAAGTGTTTTCATTCTTATTTAGACTAATTCTAATACAAAAGTAGAAACACGGTGATTACTCGTACATCTTTATCAGAAAGTTTATAGCAATTATTGATATAGGTAAAAAATAAGATAAAAAGCCGTCGAGATAGAACTCTCGACGGCTTCTGCATGCACTCTGCAAATTGCTTGGTTTACGCCCCTGCTTCTTTCTTTTCGGGGATGAGCCAGGAGGCTAAAACACTGATACCCAAAATAGCAATAATGATATACAGGGAATAGACCGGCTTAAACCCTTGCTCGGCCAGCCAGTGCTCGGCCAGCATTTTCGCTCCAATAAAAGTCAGCAATACAGCCAGACCTACTTTCAGGAAACGGAACTGATCCATGATACTGGACAGGAAAAAGAACATCGACCGTAAGCCCATAATGGCAAATACGTTCGAGAAAAAGACAATGTAGGGGTCTTTCGTAATCGAAAAAATAGCCGGAATGGAATCAACGGCGAACACTAAGTCCGTAAAAGCCACTACAATCACAATTAGAAATAGCGGGGTTACGAAAAGCTTTTGATCCGATTTTCGGCGAATAAAAAAATTATCGGTAACATTTCGGTTATACACATTCAGGTATTTGCTGGCAAAACGGACCACCGGGTGATTTGACGGGTCAATTTTCTCATCTTCCTCTTTCTGAAAAAACAACTGAACACCCGTATATACCAGAAAAGCTCCGAACAGGTACATGATCCATTCAAAGCGCTGAATCAAAGCAGACCCCAGGAAAATAAAAACGAAGCGAAGAACAATGGCACCCAGAATACCCCACACCAGAATTTTTTTATAGTACCGTTCACGAACGCCAAACGAGCTGAAAATCAGGATAAATACAAAGATATTATCGGCCGACAGCGAATACTCCACCAGATAACCCGTGATGTACTCCAGCGACATGTTAGCCTGAAAACGTGCTAAACTGGCCGAAAAATTGCCGGGGATTAACTCAACATGCTCAGCGTATTTATTGCGCACTTCCTGAAGCCGCGCCATATCGGTAATACCATGAACCAGATACCCGTAATTTTGCAGGAAAAAATAAAAAGCGATTGATAAGGCAACCCAGATTGCACTCCAGATAGCCGCTTCTTTGAACTGAACAACGTGGCTTTTACGCTTGGAAAAAACGCCCAGATCCAACGCCATTATAATTAGAACAAAGGCAGCAAAGGCAAGGAAAAAAATGGTTTCGCTAGATAACATGATGTAAAAATGAACAGATAATGAAGCCTTTGGCCCAATGGTGCTCCCGGTTAAACAACAAATCTACGGCCATTATGTCATACGAAATGGCTTTAATTGTCAAATTTATTGGCTAGATAACACCCACCGCTTAATTTTGCTCTAATGTTTAACAATAAGAAGGTAATTGTCGTGATGCCCGCCTACCGGGCAGCCTTAACGCTGGAACGTACTTACCGAGAAATTCCGCTCGATTTAGTCGACGATGTCATTTTAGTTGATGATGCCAGCCCAGACAATACCGTTGAGGTAGCTACGCAATTGGGCATCCGGCACATAATCCGGCATGATCGCAACAAGGGGTATGGCGGAAATCAGAAAACCTGCTATGCCAAAGCCCTCGAACTCGGGGCCGACATTGTAGTTATGCTTCACCCTGATTACCAATACACTCCCCTGCTTTTACCGGCTATAATTTCCATTATTGGCAATGAATTATATCCTGTTGTCTTCGCGTCTCGAATCTTAGGAAAAGGGGCCCTGAAAGGGGGCATGCCGATGTATAAATACATCGCTAACCGCTTTCTTACCTTATCACAGAACGTCTTGATGAACCAGAAACTGTCTGAATACCACACGGGGTATCGGGCTTTTTCGGGGGAAGTGCTCCGCAGTCTGGATTTTACCCACAATTCCGACGATTTCATCTTCGACAACGAAATGGTAGCCCAGATTTTCTACAAAGGCTACGAAATCGGCGAAGTGACCTGTCCAACCAAATATTTTAAAGAAGCCTCCTCCATCAACTTCCGGCGTAGTTCCATCTACGGGCTCGGTGTGTTGCGGACTTCTTTCCTTTATTTCCTGACCAAGCTTGGTTTGTTTAACTGGAAAGTACTGAAGTAGGAGTTTTGTGTAGTGCCGACCGTCCCGGTCGGGTGAGTTATCTTTTCACACCCGACCGGGACGGTCGGTACTACATAAAAAACGGCCGCGTTGACATGTCAACGCGGCCGTTTTGTGTTACTAATTGAACAGCTTACTACAGGTGAATGGCTTCGCCGTAAGCCGCTTCGGTCGCATCTTTGATGGCTTCCGACATGGTTGGGTGCGGGTGAACCGCTTTGAGAATTTCCTCCCCCGTTGTTTCCAGTTTACGAGCCGTTACCACTTCGGCAATCATTTCCGTTACGTTCGCTCCAATGAAGTGAGCGCCTAGGAACTCGCCGTACTTGGCATCGAAAATAACTTTCACGAAACCTTCCGGAACACCACCAGCTTTCGCTTTACCCGATGCCGAGAACGGAAACTTACCCACTTTCAGCTCGTAACCCGCTTCACGCGCGGCTTTTTCAGTATAGCCAACCGAAGCAATTTCAGGAGAGCAGTACGTACAGCCTGGAATGTTGTTGTAGTTGAGTGGTTCAACGTGGGGTAAACCGGCAATTTTCTCGATACAGATAATCGCTTCGGCAGAAGCTACGTGCGCCAGGGCCTGGCCTTTCGTTACGTCACCGATGGCGTAGAAACCTTCTACATTCGTGCGATAGTAATCGTCCGTGACAATCTTGCCCCGGTCGACCGAAATACCCAGTTCTTCCAGGCCTATATTCTCTACGTTAGCGACAATACCGGCGGCTGAAAGCACAATATCGACGTCGAAAGTTTTCTCTCCGTCTGGTGTTTTTACGAACACTTTGCAGCCGTTGCCGCTGGTGTCTACTTTGGTTACTTCAGACTTCGTATAAATATCGACCCCGAGCTTCTTGTACTGCTTGGCCAGTTCTTTCGAAATTTCTTCGTCTTCGATAGGCACTATATTGGGCATGAACTCGATAATGGTCACTTTAGTACCCATGCTGGCGTAGACGTAAGCAAACTCAACACCGATAGCGCCGGAACCAATGACCAGCAGACTGTCAGGGCGCTTTTCGAGCGTCATGGCCTTCCGGTACTCAATTACTTTGTTCCCATCAATGGGGACGCTGGGCAATTGACGGGCACGGCTTCCGGTAGCAATGATAATATGTTTAGCATCGTAGGTCGTAACGGTACCATCGGCAGCCGTTACCTCTACTTTTTTACCTGCTTTTACTTTACCAAAGCCGTTGATGACATCAATCTTGTTCTTTTTCATCAAGAACTGAACACCTTTGCTCATGCTGTCGGCAACGCCACGGCTCCGCTTGATGACGGCACCAAAATCAGCTTTCGACTCGCCCGAAATGGTGATCCCATAATCTGCCGAGTGCTTGATATATTCAAAAACCTGCGCCGATTTCAGCAGGGCTTTGGTTGGGATACAGCCCCAGTTCAGACAAATGCCGCCGAGGCTTTCGCGCTCGATGACGGCCGTTTTCAGACCCAACTGCGACGCCCGGATAGCGGCCACATAGCCGCCCGGCCCGCTACCCACAACGATTACATCGTACTGTGAAGCCATTAGTTAATGAATGAATAATGTAGAATGAATAAATAAACTCGTCTTAAAAAGAGAACGCAAAGGTAGGCTGAAAAGTTGATACCCGACGTAAACCCTTACCCCAGCTTGTTTTGTTCTATCTTTGTGGTACGACACAGAGATGCACCAAGGAGCACAGAGACTCACAGAGAAAGATTAGAAAAATACCTTAGTGTCTCTTTGTGCTCCTTGGTGCATCTCTGTGTCAAAATCCAATTTTTCAAACAAGTACGACAAGTTCATGACAACCGACCAGTTGACCGACTTGAGAGCCAGAGTAGAGGCCCTGAGGGGGTATCTTTGACTACGATAATAAGAAAGAACAACTAGCTGAACTCGAACAGCAAACATTTCAACCTGAGTTTTGGACCGATGCGGCCCGTGCCGAAGGCGTCATGAAACAGGTACGCGGCCTGAAAGGCTGGACCACCGGCTACGAGAAATTGAACAGCCAGTTCGGCGACCTCGAAACCTTGTTTGAATTTTACGAAGCGGGCGATGTAACGGAAGAAGAGGTCGACGAAGAGGGCCGCAAGGTGACTACTACCCTCGAAGAACTCGAACTCAAGAAAATGCTCGGTAATGAAGAGGACCAGCTTAGCGCCGTTCTCGAAATAAACGCTGGGGCAGGTGGTACAGAAAGCCAGGACTGGGCCGATATGCTGTACCGGATGTACATGCGCTGGGCCGAAAAACACGGCTACGGACTGAAGCAGGTCGATTATCAGGAAGGCGATACGGCGGGCATTAAATCCGCCACGATTGAAGTCGATGGTCCGCTGGCCTATGGATTTTTGAAATCCGAGAACGGCGTTCACCGGCTGGTGCGTATTTCGCCGTTCGATTCCAACGCCCGTCGGCATACATCATTTGCCTCCGTTTATGCGTATCCATTGATTGACGATACGATCAACATTGAAGTAAATCCGGCGGATATTGACTGGGATACATTCCGGTCGGGGGGTGCGGGTGGCCAGAACGTAAACAAAGTTGAAACGGCCGTTCGTCTCAAACACAAACCATCCGGCCTGATTATCGAATGTCAGCAGGAACGGAGCCAATTGCAGAACAAAGAAGTGGCCATTCGACTGCTCAAGTCCAAGCTATACGAAATTGAGGTTCAGAAACGCAATGCCGCCCGGGCCGAAGTAGAAGCCAGCAAGCAAAAGATTGAGTGGGGTTCGCAAATCCGTTCGTACGTCCTCGATGACCGTCGGGTGAAGGACCACCGTACCGGTTACCAGACGTCGAACACGGAAGCCGTACTCGATGGCGACCTCGACCCGTTTATCAAGGCGTTTCTGCTGGAGCAGGAGTAAGTCCTGGCCGTATGGATTTGCCTGGTAACGGGACATGTCTACTATAGAGTCAATGCGCAGTTAGTGCAGAAAGTCTGCCGCCCATTACCCTCTTTGGTGGTGGGCGGCATTAATTTTTTTCCGAACTTTCACATTTACCTTACCATAGGCAGCAAACCAACAGCGGTCTATACCGGCCCAAACGGAAGGGGTATTGCTCATCAGGTATTTATTATCCCCTCTCCAGTATATACCCTATTTTTTTCATCCGTTTTTACAGCCTATTTGGGATTGGCAGCGATATTTTCACCAATATTCCCCGCCTGATGAAGATTCTGAAAAAAAGTGGTTACCGGGGCTGTATCCCTGTTGAAACCTTGTACGTCAAAAACAAACCGTACGACCCTTACACCCTGGTGCCTGCTCTGTTAAAAGATTTAAAAGTGGCTCAGAATGCAGAATTTAAGTAAAAGATCATTTAAAATGTCTTCATTAACGCTGAGCAACGGGTAAATGACAACGACTAAACTCCTGTTGCTTGCGTTAACTGTATGATATCCCAGCAAAAAATAACGGTCGGTCTGGTGGGGTTCGGTTTATCGGGCCGCTATTTCCACGCGCCCTTCTTATCGACACACCCCGGTTTTGAGTTACGAAAGGTAGTCACCAGCCGCCCGGATGAAGTGGCCACCTTTGACCCCGGATTAAGCACGGTATCTACCGCCGACGAGCTGTTTGCCGACGACTCCATTCAACTGATTTTTATCTGTTCACCCAACGAAACTCATTTCCAGTATGCAAAGGCTGCTCTGGAGCACAATAAGCATGTTGTTGTCGAGAAACCCTTTGCCACGAATGAATCCGAAACCGATCAGTTGCTCGAACTCGCCGAAAAAAGAGGATTGATGGCTACCGCCTACCAGAACCGACGCTGGGATTCTGATTTTCTGACGGTCAAACAATTGATTGACGAAAGTCGATTGGGAGACGTACTTGATTATGAAGCCCGCTATGATCGGCTGATGCCGGTGGACAGTCGCAATCAATCATGGAAAGAGCAGCCGGGCGAAGGACGGGGCAGTCTCTATAACCTCGGGCCTCACCTGATCGATCAGGCACTCCAGTTATTCGGCAAGCCAGAATCCGTTTCGGCAGAGGTCAGGATTGTACGGCCCAACAGCAGGATCGAAGACTTGTTTACCATCCGGCTTGGCTATACGGGTAAACAAGTGACGCTCAAGTCGAGTCTGATGATGCACCAGAATCAACTTCGTTTTAGCGTTCACGGTACGGCGGGTTCATTCGTCAAAGGTGGGCTGGATGTTCAGGAAGAAGAACTACGGAAAAATAGGCTCCCCAACGAGCCATCATTCGGCTACGAACCAACCGATCGTTGGGGTACACTCACCGCCAACGGGCAATCAGAACAGATTGAAAGCCTTGTCGGTACATATGGCGCCTTTTACGAGGGCCTGCATGCTTCCCTTGTCGACGGGGCCGAGCCGATGGTAAAACCCCATGAGATACGACAAATTGCCCGTGTCATTGCCCTCGCCCAACAAAGCAGCCTGGAAGGACGAACACTGCCCTTCTGAAGAGAACCCTACCATTTAACACCACTTTCCCAATGCCTAAATTCCCAACCAGCTACCGATGGCAGATGACCGCTTTGCTTTTTGTAGCTACCACGATTAATTACCTGGATCGGCAGGTTATCAGTCTGCTTAAACCGACATTGGAAAAAGTATTTGTGTGGACTGAAACGGACTACAGCCATATCGTTATGGCGTTTCAGGGTGCCTACGCGCTCAGTTTCATTGGTTTTGGCTGGGCAATTGATCGGATTGGTGCCAGAATCGGATACAGTCTATCCGTCTTTGTCTGGAGTATTGGGGCCATGCTTCATGCTGCGGCCAGCAGTACGTTTGGTTTCGGCGTTTTCAGAGCCCTGCTGGGGTTAGGCGAAGGCGGAAATTTTCCGGCCTCTATTAAAACGGTTACCGAATGGTTTCCGCAGAAGGACCGGGCGTTTGCTACGGGCATTTTTAACTCAGGCACTAACATTGGGGCCGTTGTTGCTCCGCTCATGGTCCCCTGGATTCTGGGGCAGTATGGTTGGCAGGCGGCTTTTCTGGCTACCGGAGCCATCGGCTTTATCTGGCTGATCTTCTGGTGGATGTACTATGAAAAGCCGAGTCTTCACAAAAAAATCTCGCCTGAAGAACGGGACTACGTTAGCGAAGCTATCCCAACGAATACCGTTGAGCCTCCGCTTAAATGGCTCGACCTATTGAACCGTCGGCAGACCTGGGCTTTCATCCTCGGAAAACTTTTAACAGATCCGGTCTGGTGGTTTTTTCTGTTCTGGCTTCCTTCCTTTTTAGCATCTACCTTCCAGATCAATCTAACCAAGCCCAGCTTACCCCTCATTCTGATCTATTCGTCTGCCACTATTGGAAGCGTGGGGGGCGGTTATATCTCCGGTTATTTCTTGGGGAAAGGATGGTCCGTTAACTGGGCACGCAAAGCGTCGATGCTGGTATTTGCCCTTTGTATTGTTCCCATTATGGCCATTCAGTTTGCAACCGATCTCTGGCAGGTGATTGCGTTACTCGGACTGGCCGTTGCAGCGCATCAGGCCTGGAGCGCCAATCTGTTTACACTCGTTTCGGATTTATTCCCTCAAAAAGCCGTGAGTTCGGTTGTGGGAATAGGTGGTATGGCTGGCTCAATTGGGGGTTTACTCTTTCCGCTACTGGTCGGTTCTCTGCTGGATTCCTATAAGGCAATAGGCAGTATCGCAACTGGCTACAACATCCTTTTTGTTGTGTGTGGAAGCGCTTACCTTATCGCTTTACTGAGCATTCATTTACTGGTTCCAGCCATGAAACCCTTTTCAATTAATTTGCGCGATCAAAAAAGCACGTTAAAAGCCTGATGAGCAGCGTTAACCCAACCGCGCCGGAGGCCAAATACACGTTTTTATCCCTCGGCGATTCGTATACTATTGGCGAGAGTGTGTTCGAAGTAGAGCGATGGAGCGTTCAATTGGCCGGGATGCTGCGGGAGGAAGGTCTCGCTATAACCAATCCGGATATTATTGCCAAAACAGGCTGGACCACGGCCGAATTGCAGGAAGCGATCAACATCAACGGAAATCAGAAAACCTACCATCTGGTTTCGCTGCTGATTGGCGTCAATAATCAGTACCGGGAACAGGGCCTGGACCAGTATCGGACAGAATTCCGGGAATTACTGCAAACGGCCACTCAGTTTGCCGGTGGCGAGTCGGCACATGTTTTTGTATTGTCTATTCCAGACTGGGGCGATTCTCCGTTTGCGGCTGATCGGGACAGGACCAAAATTACCCGCGAAATCGACCAGTTCAACACCCTGGTGAAGGAAGAATGTGGGAAGGCCGGTATTGCGTATGTCGACATCACCCCCCTGACCCGCTCCGCCACCGGCGACGAAAGTCAGTTCGCATCGGACGGACTTCATTACTCGGGAAAGCAAATGAAGCAGTGGGCCAAACAGGCATTGCCAGTGGTAAAACAACTGATGAGCCACTGACGCTACGGTCATTCGGTGATAAGCTTACTCGATTGGGCAGGCCTTTCGAGTGCTTTCTGCATGATCAAATCTTTACCGGATGCATATTCGTTCACAACTACGTCGGGCTGAACGCCGTGGCCGTCGTTTAGCAGTCGGGTTGTGTGTATTACCTGAAACATGGGTACTCTGAATTGTAAACCTGAATTGCTCAGCCGAAGGGTAGGCACCTGCATACCAGCACTCACAAACCGGCTTCCTCCGGTCTCTTCGCCAATAAATGTAGCCCGGTTCTGTTCGCGTAGGTAGGCCGCGATTAACGAAGCCGCAGAGGCTGTCCCGCCATTGGTTAAGACCGTTAACTGGCCGGCAAACTGCTGTCGTTTGGGTTGTATCGTGTAGGTGTAGCGTACCCGCTGCTCCGTCCGGCTTACCGGCATTCGTAGGGTTAGTTTGGCGTTATAGACAACTCGTAACAATTGATTGCCCAAGCCAATCGATGCCCGTCCGCTGGCCCTTCGATACCGCTCAAACGCCAGCGTTGTCGGTTGCGGAAGCAGTCGTTTCAGCAAGCTTGTGGCCGTCCAGATCCGCCCACCCGTATTGTTGCGCACATCAAGCACCAACTGTCGAATCGACTGTTTCTGAAGCAACCGGATAGCTCGGTTCAGCTTGAAATGATCCAGCAAACCGCCTACGGAACGCAGTTGCAGTACCGCCACATCGGGCTGGTTATAAAGCGTATAAAGCGCAAAATGGGTACTCCGGTACAAAACCCGATGCGGCTGGTCGGCCAGATACGCCGGTGGTGAATCTGCTTTGGCTTTGCTGGCCATCCGAATATCCCTCACGTCTCCTTTGGTTGAAACAACCGTTAGTTGTACGCTGTCGGCCAGGCCGAAACGGACCGCGTATAGCGATGAGAACTGTCGGTTAACCGCCCAGCGTTTCAGGGATGAATTGGGACCGTCACTACTGAAATAGAGTTGCAGGCTATCAGCAATGACTTTGGCCGAACGTCCGTTGATTTGCCGGATGGTATCGCCCGTGTCGCGATTGACGAGTTGATTGGAAGGGGTCAGGAAAACGTTGATCGGGAAGACGGTTGTGGCGGGCTTTATGGACCGATAGTCACTGGCGGGCAGCGAGATCGTTGTGTGCAGGCATTGTAATTGCGCCGACGCTACCCGGGCAATACGCATAAACTGCCGGGCCGTCATGGGCTGCTCAATCTGACGGCCAATTGTTTCAAACTTTTGATAGAGACTACCCTGCGATTGGTAATTTGCATAGCCGGGATGCCAGGATTCCAGCACAGTACGCATCTGGTTCAGATCGGCCCGAAGCTGTTCCTGCGATAAAACCGGCTGGCTTTTACCTACTTTTAAACAGGTCACTAAACTTAACAGAGTAATAATGAGTCGACGCATGGTTAAGCAACAGCAGGGCGTTTAGAACCACTAAATTTCAGCTTGTAGTATCGAACGGTAAAGCCAATGAGCATCCCACCTACCAGTGACGGCGCGATCCAACTTGCAGTGGCCATCCATTCGGGAGCATTGGCGGGTAACAGCCGAGACACGTTCGTTACCAGGGCAGCCGTAAACGTAGCAATGTAAGAGCCGCCCATGCGGGTGAAATGCTGGAAGAACCAATGCATCTTCTCGGTAGGGCGTGTCATGGACTGAACATCCCGACCGGCAAACGTCATGGTCAACAGGCCAAAGAAGGTAAATAAGATGGGGAAGAAAGACGCTCCGTTCAGTATCAGTAAATAAACCCCAAAGCCGATCATGGCCAGACTGACCAGCAGCGTTACGAACGTAAGCCCTTTATCGCCCGTGGTTGGCCCCGACTTTTTTTGTTTGGTGGCCCGCCAGCCGGTCATGCTCAGGTAGAAGCTAAACACGGCGATGCCCGTCAGAAATAACCGCATCATCTTAAACGGCTGTAGGACACATAGCAACAAGGCTGATACGGCTACCGCAATCATGCAATAGACATAGATGAGTCCGGCGCGGTTATGCAGGCGGCCACCTTTCTGAGCGATCATTGGGATGAGGCCAACCAGCAAGGCCGTGATGCCGGTAGCAATGTGGAGAATAAGTAGAGAGAGAATTACTGTTTTCATGGCCGTTGCCGGGTTTGTTTTTCGTTGAGACAAACGTACGGCGACCTACGGGCACTAGGCAAAAAATAGGGTTCTACGACACAGTTTGGGGCGTTTGACAAAACAAAACGGCCACTGGGACGAATGGTGGGACGTTCTACAAAGCTTTTAGCTCGGCAATAAGGGTCTCGTTGTATTGCCGGGCTACCGGTACCACAAACTGCCCGGCCAATAGATGCAGTTTATAGCCCTGTGCATTCCCCGTTACCCGCTCCACCCGATTGAGGTTAACGATGTACGAACGGTGGCATCTAACAACGTAAGGTTGCGTAATCTGTTTCTCTAACCGGCTAAGACTACTGCGCAGTAACGGTTTGGCTACCTGCTTATCCCTGAGATACGTAACGGTGCAGTAGTTATCACTCGATTCAATGAAGAGGAGATCTTCTGCGTCGACGCTGACGCTATCTTTTTCATTATCTGCCACGAGGGTAACGGTTGCATCGACGGGCTCAGGAGCCGGACTGGCGGGAGCATTTCGGGCGAGTGTCGTTACGTCGTTATGCACATGAATAGGCAGGCTGGCAGCGCCCTGGCTGTATTTTTTGAGCTGGGTAATGTAGCTGACAAATACAAGTCCTGTTACGGGAAATAGCCCGATGAGGAACGTAACCAGAATCATTCCTGACCAGCTCATCCCGCTACTTTCTTCTTCGTTCAGCAGCCAGCCCAGATAGAGCCGGTTCGCCACGGCGATCAATAAAATATTGACCATTAACGCCACAATTTCCCGCCCAACCGTCCATTGTTCTTCTACGTATAGACGCGGAAACAGCCTTCGCAGAATGATAAAATTAAAGGCGGTAACCGCAAACGTCACCGCACCAAAACCCAGAATCTTGAGCGCCTTATTGGGCGTTTCCCACAAGTTCATCCCGAATGGCTGGAATATGAGCAAGAACAGCCCCACAAATAAGCCAATTAAGGTAGCCTTGCGGAATTGCGACCGGGCCGAGTAATCGATTGGATAGGGTTGACTAAGAAATCGAACCATGCGTTAAATACAACGAATAAGTTGGCCAATGCGTTACGACTGCGCGGTATATAAACCGAGCTAGAATAGTCGCCAGCCTGCAATCTGCTCAAAAAAACTGGGAAGCACTGCAGGGTATACAATGATCATAAACACAACCCCAAACAAGGCACCGTAAAAGTGCGCGTCGTGGTTAACATTGCCCGCTCCACGTCGGGATTCGTAGTACGAATAAGCCAGATACAGCGCACCAAAAATGAATCCGGGGATTCCGATGGGAATAAAATACAGGTAGATCGGTGTTAGCGGCCGGAATAAAATGGCCGCAAAAATCACCGCCGATACACCCCCCGATGCTCCCAGCGAGTTGTAACCGGGGTCGTTCCGGTGTTTCAGAAAACTGGGAATATCCGATACCAGAATAGCAACCAGATAGAATCCAATCAGATAAGGGGCCCCATTTCCCTCAAACAACATGGTAAATACCTGCTCGATAAAACCGCCGAAGAAATACAGGCTGAGCATATTGAAGAACAGATGACCCCAATCGGCATGGAGGAATCCGGAGGTGATCAGCCGGTAATACTGCCCCCGGCTGGCTACCTGATAGGGATTCATAATCCACTGATTCATCAGGTTATAGTTGTTCCAGGCGGCTACACTAATGATAACCGTGACAACAATGATAATTAGGGTAATACTCATAGTTGGATGTGTGACTTTGGATGGATGAGGTTTGACATAGGAGGGATGACTCTGGATGATTATACATCCTATATCATACCTCATCCATCCCTCTATCTAGCTTTCCCGTTCGACTAGTTGGCGGGCAAATTGAATTAATAATGCTTTTCGCTCGGGTCGGGCATTAATCTGGTCGAAGTTAGTAAATCCACGGGCGAAGTAGTCATTGATGCGCGATTCTGTTAGCTCCCGGATACCCAATTGGTCATAAATGGCCGTGACCGCCTTCACTTTTTCGGCTTTATCAAATTTAGTACGGGTGAGCCAGTCGATTAATTCATCCCGAAGAGCACCTTTGGCCTGCGCCAGAGCCTCGATGAGCAGAAACGTTTTTTTGTTGGCAATAATGTCTCCGCCTACCTGTTTGCCAAACTTGACCGGGTCGCCATATACATCCAGTAAGTCATCTTTTAATTGAAAGCCAACGCCAATGTTCATTCCGCCTTCGTAGAGGTGTAAGGTAGTCTCTTCGTCTGCGCCACCAATCAAGCCGCCCAATTCCAGCGCATAACCAAGCAGAACGGACGTTTTAAGGCGAATCATGTCAATGTATTCGGCTTCGGAAACGTCCCAGCGGGTTTCAAAATTCATGTCCATCTGCTGCCCTTCGCAGACTTCAGCGGCTGTACGGCTAAACCGGGCCAGCGCAACGGCCAGCTTATCGGCTTCGACGTTCAGCAAAAGCTGGTAGGCATTGACGAGCATAACATCGCCCGATAGAATTGCAATGTTGCCGTTCCATTTTTCATGCACGGTTGGTTGCCCCCGGCGCAGGGGAGCCTGATCCATGATATCGTCGTGCATGAGCGTGAAATTGTGAAAAACCTCGACGCCCAGGGCGGGGCGAACGGCCTTTCTCCAGTCATCCGTAAAAAGGTAAGCGCCCATCAGCGTCAGTAACGGACGCATTCGCTTACCTCCCAAACTCATTATGTAGCGAATTGGATTGTAGAGTTCGGGCGGATTTTGCCCGTATTGTATAGACTGAAGTTCTTGTTGAAGTGCATCAATAAAAATAGCAGGACTCATTCGGCAGGGTTACGTTTCGGCCAAAATTACAGCAAAAGACCTCAAAACCCTAACGGGGAAATATCCGTCGATAATTTCGGTAAGAAGGTGTATTGATTACAAAAATAAGTCTACCCGACAGGATAAAATAGCCATCACGACACTGACTGTTACCGCGTTGGGCGCCCGGCGCATTGGGCCTCAGGCCCAGCTCAAGTCGCCTGTCCGACAAGGCTGCGGCAAACGGATCCATCTTGATCAGGTCGGGATATACCGTGCTCACATCGTCCAGGTAATCGCTGAAAACGTGGGTATAGGTAGCCTCTACATTCAACCGAAACCGCTCTGTTGTATGAATGGGAACACCCAGGCCGTAACGCGCAATAAAAGGTAGCCGGTTGTACTTTACCTCTTCGGTTTGCAAAGGGGCCAAGCTAACGAGCTGTCCGCTAAATACTGCCCTTGGTGTCATATACGTAAGCCCCACACCAGCCAGCGCATAGGGAATAATGACATGATTGGGGTCACTGGCGGGCCAGAAATCCCACTGTGCACCCACCCATAGGTCTGGGTTTATGCTGAGAAACGAGAGGTTGTTGTATTCCAGATGGGTATTTTGGTGCGTACCCCGGATGTAATAAATCTGTCCCTCCGCCCGGAGTGTTAGCTGGGGGGAATACCGATAGGCAGCAGCCCCATTTATGGCTACCCCTAAACGAAGATACCCCAGATTACCCGCTTCGGTCAAATCGCCCAGATAATGCGTAACCCCCAGACCGCCGTTCAGGAGCCAGGTGCCGGGGCGCTCCCGCCATATTTCAGAACGTTGCGCCAGCGATCCTGACGGGTAGCCGATACAGCTAAGTAAACTAAACCAATACCACAAATAGCGCACAGGGGTAAATCATTACGATAGACCCCTGTGACGGACGACGAAAGGGAAGGTAACCAGGCGTTACTCACAGTTCGCCAATATCTTCATTCCAGAGTGTTGGTTTTTCGGCAATAAACTGGTTCATCATGTCTACACACTCGGGCAGGTCGAGATCAATCACTTCAACGCCATGCTCCTCCATAAAAGCCCGCGCACCCGGAAATGTGCGGGACTCACCAACGATAACTTTAGGTATTTTGAACTGCACAATGGTTCCAGCGCACATATAGCAGGGCATCAGTGTCGAGTAAATAACCGTGTCCCGAAACGATCCCACCCGACCGGCATTGTTCAGACAATCCATCTCGCCATGCAGAATGGGGTTATTTTCCTGCACCCGCTTGTTATGACCCGACGCCACCAGTTCACCATTTTTAATCAGAGCTGAGCCAATGGGAATGCCCCCTTCGCTCAAACTCTTTCGGGCCTGGTTGATGGCCTCCTGCATAAATTCATCCATATTATTTCGGTTTATCCTACACTATAACAGCTTCATTGTCTCATAATCCCCGATGTGTTGCAGATACAGGAAATGCAGCAGCAGGCCATTCACATTGGTAATCAATTTATGCGCTTCGGGCAGCGTAGCCACTACACTCGTGATCCGCTCAAACTCCGACTGATTGCCCATGTTCTGCAAGTGGAACGCCATAATCTCTTCGCGAGCCATTTCTTTCTCCAGACAGAAGAAGTGCATGCCCTCGTCGCTGGTGCCGGTGCTGGGGTGCCACACTCTCGGGTTCAGCTTCGTCAACTCACTGGCTGAAACGGTTAGCCCAATTTCTTCGCCGAGTTCACGGGCAGCTACTTCGTCGGGGGCGTCGCTGGCATCGACCATCCCCGCCGGGTGTTCGTACGTTTGCGAGCCGTCGGCAATACGTCGCTGCTTGACCAGTACCACGAATTTCTGACGGGTTTCTTTGTCGATTAAACATACCAATACCGAAACGGCGTGGCCTTTCAGGAAGAGTGCGGGTGGAATTTTGTCGCCTTCGGGTGTGTCGGCGTCCACTTCGAGCATGGCAAACAACACTTCGCCGTTATGTCGGTAACGGATATAAAAGTCCTTTACACCGTTAATCTTTAAGCCATTGGCTTCGGCCTGGCTTTTCCAGTAGCGAAACTTGGGCGCATTCTCAAGCGATTCTTTGTGGTTTTTCATACCGCTAGTTACGTGTAAAACGGCTTCCACGTTTTAACTTTTTCAATAAAGTGTGTAGTGCCGACCGGGACGGTTCGACGCATCGACGGTCGTCACTACATAAAAAACGTCTTTAACCTGATGTTTGTCAGATTAAAGACGTAACGATGTATCGGGTATGTTGGTTGCGAGGTTCGGCTACTTCATTTTTAACTTAACCATCCCGTCTTTTATAACGATCTGGTCCTGTTTGTCCTGTTTTTTATAGCCGTTGCCTTCCGGGTCGATGTCCGAATCGTAGCCGGATGCTTTGGTAATGGCTTTGTCTTCCATTTTGTTGATCAGCCGTCCCATACCGCCAAATACCGTCGCCGTACCTTTTTCTTTCCAGTAGCTTCCAACGAGGTTGGTCGAGAATTTTGCTTCCAGAAACCCATCTGCACCCATTTTGACCTCTATTGTTTCGTCGCCGTTCTGCGATTTGCCAACGTGGTACTCCATGCGGGGTTCGCGGGTTTCCTCCACGTACTTGATGGCCGCAATACCCTTGTACTTGCCTAAATCCTCTACCTTTTTCTTATTCTCTTTGGTATCGGGTTTATCGGCATCGACAACGAGGTAAGTACCGGTTTCAATGATTTCACGCTTGTCGTAACTACCGAGCCAGATCCGTAGCGATTTATCGGGTTTAACCGTATTAGCGGTTATCCACCAGAAATTACCGATCCTGACCCGGCGGGGTTGAGTAGCAAATTCCTTTCCGTCGATCTGGGCTTTGAGCGTGTTATCGTTGGCAATTTGCCCGAATGAAACCGTTGTGACAAGAAGTAAAGCAAGTATAAGAAGCTGTCTGTTCATCGGATTAAGTTGAGTTGTTAATTGGTTATGAACAAATTAACTTAATCCGACGACCGACAAATCGTTTCTTTGAGTAATCGGCTTTTTTTTGAATTTATCGGTCAGAGTCGGTTATTTCTGTGTAATCGCCTGGGCATCGGCTCCTACATACCGCTCAAAAAACTCGTAAATCCGCAGCAGACGGTCAATCCGCTGCCGAACGTTACCCGTGCGGCTCAGTTCATGCGTAGCGCCCGGCATGCGGACGTACTCAACCGGGCGACCCAGTATTTTCAGACTTTTATACATCATCTCGCTCTGGATTGGCCCGGTGCGAAGGTCATTTTCACCATGTTTGATCAACAGGGGCGTTTTGATGTTCTGCACGAAGGTATAAGGCGAGTTAGCATCCAGCACTTTAGCCTCCGCCGACCACGGATAGGCAAAATAGCTGGGAATTAACCGCCAAGCATTGCCTTCACCCAAAAAAGTCGTGAGGTCATACACGCCCCGCTGGGCAAAAGCGGCCTTAAACCGGTTGTCGTGGCCCACGATCCAGGCCGTGAGGTAACCGGCATACGAACCACCCGTTATCACCTGCCGACTGGTATCGACCCAGGTTTCTTTGGCGGCATCGGTAACCGCGGCCAGCACATCTTCGGCCGGGCCGGTGCCCCAATCTTTAATGTTGGCACGCTGGAAATTGATGCCGTACCCTCCCGATCCGCGCGGATTGGCATACACTACGCCGTACCCCTGCGAACACATGTACTGAAACTCATGCCACATGGATGGCTCACCCGGCCCCCACATGGCCGTTGGGCCACCGTGCATGTTTAACAACAGCGGGTATTTTTTGTTGCCCTCGAAAAACGATGGCTTCATGATCCAGTAATCGACCGTTTGCCCAAGTGAATTTTTGTACGTGCGTTTCTCCGGCGTACTCAACTGCCGCTGCGCTACCCAATCGTTATGACTGCTGAGTTTTGTCTGTGTTTTGGCCGTTGCATCGGTCAGGTATAGTTCCGACGGGTTTGCTACTTCGGTCTTTGCCAGCACTAAGCGGTTGCCGCTTACGTCGAAGCTGGTGACGCCCGCCGTAAAATCGGTTAGCTGCGTAACTTGCTTTGTAGCGGGGTCGAGCCGGTACAGGGGCGAACCACCGTTTGCCGACGCATTAAAGTAAAGAACATAACCAGTGGTTCCTTTTTTGCCTTTTGCCGGGGCTGGCGTCGTTGTCCAGGCCATGCTGCTGGGTGCCCGGTCGAAGGTGACGAGTTCGATGCCCGACACAGCGGTACCGTTTAACGTTGCCAACCCAAGCTGAGCAAAATTGACACCTTCCGAAGGCGTTACCATGAACACCAGTTGCTTCCCATCAGGCGATATACTGGGGGAGCGATAGCTTTTACCGGCTTCCGACAGAAGTGTTTTTCGGGTAGCCGATCCGTCGGCCGGAATATAGACGATCATGTTATCCTGCTCCCGGTCGGGGTGTTTGAGCGAATCGCGGTCGGTAACCACCAGAAGCCCCTGCCCGTTTGGCAGCCAGTTGCCGCCCTGGTAGGAATAAAACCCGCGCGTCAGAGCTTTGGGCGTAGCGCCCTCCTTTACGTCTACGACATACATGTGTGTAAACGACATGTCGGGTTCCGTCGTCGCTTCACCCTGGAAATTGAGCCGGTTGAATACTTTCGCTTTTTTATCCTCAACGTCTTTTTCCAGATACGCCCGCACCTCGGCCAGCGACCCATCCGGATTAGGCTTTATTTTCTTATCACTCTTGATAAAGTTGTTGTTCACAAAGCCCGGTTTCTCAAGCGACCAGAGGGGCGTGTTTTTGCCGGGATTCACCAGCGAATCGGTCAGCATCTGCGCCATTGTAATGCCCGATGTAAACGAAATGCGAGTTCCATCCGGCGACCAGAGGGGCGTCGATGCGCCGTAAGTCGTGTTCGTTAGCTGCCAGGCTTCTCCCCCATCCAGCGGCATAATAAAAATCTGGCCTTTCCCTTTCACGGTCCGCACAAAAGCGATCCGCTGTCCATCGGGCGACCAGACGGCCTGCCGGGCCGACTCCGGGCCGCGTGTCAGGGCTTTGCTATCGCCAGGTTTCAGACCGGTTAAATAGACATGGGTTTTGTACTCATATTCTTCTTTATTGTCCGGGTTCGGTTCAATAGTAGCAAGGGCGTAAACGGCCCGCTGCCCATCGGGCGACAACGAGATTCCGCCAACCTGTTTAATGCGGGTCAGGTCGGTAACCGTAACTTTCGACTTTTGCTGGGCACAGACCGTCTGCGCCACTAGAGTAATAAGCAGTAAAAACGTTGCTCTCATGAAGTGCTGGTTGTATTTGGTTGTTGGTGAAAAAGTTACGTACCTACGGACTTTAGTCCGTAAATGGCAGTAGCACGAAACACGGACTAAAGTCCGTAGGTACGATTAAGCCAGAAGCGGTAGATACCGCTCGTTGATGACATTGACGTGATGCGTGGCGTGGCCTACCAGCACGAAACCCAACGCGATGACGGAAATAGGCTGATCGGAACAGGTTCCCGAACGTACCAGCATTTCGTGGTCGAAGCTCTTGAACATAGCGATGTTGGCTTGTCTCAGCAGACCATATTCTTCGTACAAGTCCGGGATGGTCCGGTTGATACCATTGGCAAACTCACCGAACATCACCTCATCGAAGCCGGGTAAGGGCGTTTTGTCATTGCGGGCAATGCGCATGGCCCGGTAGCTCATGATGCGTTCGGTATCAATGATGTGTTGTAGAATATCTTTCACCGTCCACTTTTCGGGGGCGTAGCGGAGATCACCCAGCTTTTCGAGCGTTTCGGCAGGGATCAGGGTTTCAAACGATGCGCCCTGGGTGAGGGCATCAAGAAGGAGCCAGTCATTGTCGGCCAGATTGATATACCGGTCGAAGAATTCTGGCATCACCGGAATGTCGGACTTAGTCATTACTATCGTATAAAGGCAAAACACAAACTCCCCGAAAGTACTGAACTTTCGGGGAGTTTGTGCGGCCTAAAATGTCAATAGCGCAATAATTCTCTATTTTTTTGCCGGTTTGGGTTTCGCCGTCACCGGCGCACCTGTCAGTTCACTCACCAGCCGATCCGCTTTATAAATGTACCGCATAGCGGCAATGATGCCTCCGGTATGCACTGAAATGGTTCGGTTACGGTCGGGGACGAAGATGAATTCGCCGGGCAGGCTTTCCATATTTCCGTCGAAGGCAAGACCAACGGCTTCGAGGTTTTTGTTGATCATCGGACTCCCCGAATTACCACCAATGATGTCATTAGTCGAGATAAAGCACATAGGCTGCTTCAGTAACTCAAGCGGTGGATTCTTCCAGCGGGCGGGCAGATTCCAGGGTGCTTTGTCGGCGAAGGAGTAATTGCGGTCATACAGGCCCGCGAAGGTTGTCAGGATGGGTGCTTTTGTGCCATTGTAATCATAGGATTGCACCACGCCATCGTTGATACGGAGCGAAAAGGTAGCATCCGGTGGCACGGCTGTACCATATACATCGTACAGCATCCGGCCCAGTTGCCCGCGAAGCACCTCCTGCTTTTGCGAAATCTGGCGAGCCTGCCGGGCTGCTGTCAGATAGCGGGGAAAACCAATCCGGGCCAGCGCCAGCATGGGATCGTTAGAGGCCGCTGCGGCATTGGGCCGGGTGGATAACTCACTCACGAAGGCCGCGTCGGTTAGCTTTGTATTTTTCACCAGATATGCAGCGGCTTCTTTGGGGGTTAGCCGCTGGCCATTGGCTCCGGTTAAAGCGGCTTTGACGTACGGGTCATCATTACCTAAACCAAGCTGTGCTTCGGTCAGGTGGGCCGCCAGATAGGCTTCGTCCAGCGCCTTACTTTTAACCTCCGGCGTAACCATCAGCGAGCGGGCGCGTTCGGCATCCTGCGGGCGGGTGGCCAACAGTTCACTAAACTGAGTGACTACATTGGCAAAGGTGAGCAACTCGCCCATAGTGCGTTCGCTGGGCCCGAGGTAGTTGGCGTCGTTGAAAAGAGCCCGTAACTGAGCGGTGTTTGCGGCCAGTTCGTCCCAGGTTTTTAGCTGGTCGGTGGGCAGGTTTTTGGCTTTGGCTGCGGCTTTAAACTGCTTTTCAAACACGGCTTTACGGGCCAGTAAGCTGGCATCGCGCAGCCCTTCGAGCTGACCACCGTAGGCTTTCAGACTATTTTCGTAGCTGAAAATTTCGTTCAATACACTGTCATTCTTCGCCGTAGCATTATAAGCCTGTAAAGCCGCTGATCGGTTTCGGAGCATCTGAATGGTAGCGGGCGTCTGCAAATCCCGGTCAAATTCAAGTTCGGCAACGGTCTTGAGCCGCTCGGTATGGCCGGGGTTGCCAATCACAAAAATGGGTTCACCATCGCGGACGCCGTTTGTGTTGAACTTGAAAAAGTGGGTCGTCTGTAAGGGTTTACCTCCGTCATATACCCGAAAAAACGAGCAGTCGAGGGCATAACGAGGATAGGTAAAGTTGTCGTAATCGCCCCCGAAGAAGCCGAGTTGCAACTCAGGCATGAACACCAGCCGCACATCGGTATAGCGTTTGAAACCGTATAGCGCATAACGGCCTCCGTTATAAAACGTGATGGTTTGCAGTTCGAGTCCTTTCCAGCCTTCTCTGGTTCCATACTCCTGCTTAATCGCCGTAAACGCCTGCTCACGAGCCTGCAACTGCGCCTGTTCGGAGGTGGCGCTGCTCATGGCATCCTGTACCTGTTTGGTGATGTCCTGTAGTTTCACCAGCTGGTCAACGAACAGGCCATCCACTTTCCGTTCTTCGGCGGGTGTTTTGGCAAAGAACCCGGTTGCGTTCAGGTCTTCGCCCTTGCGGGTTACGCCCGTTCCCGATTCACGGGCGCAGTGGTGGTTGGTCATTACCAGCCCATTAGCCGACACAAACGAAGCTGAGCAATAATCGGCGAACCGCAACGAAGCCAGCCTAGCTTCGTCGAACCACTTTTCGTCGGCAGTGAAGTTATAGGTCTTTTTGAAAAACGCGGAGGGCGGACTGTCGAACGTCCACATTTTGCCCAGATCGAGCGGGCCGCCTTTCGTTGTATCAACAGGCGTTGACGGCCCTGCCGTTGATGGCGTGGATTGGGAAAAAGCGGAGCCAGCCGTTAACAGCGCACAGCAGATAATTTTCAGCAAGGAAGAATGAAGCTTGATACGGTACATTAGCGAGGAGGATGGTACTGTTCGATACTAAAACGTGAATTTAGGGTAAACCGTTTAGTATTGTAAACTAGCGCGGTGACAGAGACTGGCGCTGCTGGCCAGCGCCGTTCCGGTTCGCTGGCGTCACTGAATACTGACTTTATGAAAAAGCACGAGCCAATGCTCGCGCCAGCTAGAAACACAGAGGCACGGAGTTTCAGTTTTTCTCTGTGTTCTCCGTGCCTTTGTGTTCAATACCAATTACCTTACTCACTCTGGGCCATGATCTCCTGCCCTACTTTGTCATCTTTCCGGATAAACGGCCGGATAATAATCCGGGTGCCTCGCTCGTAGGTAAACAGCCGGTATACCCAGTTGCTGAACACAACGAGCTTGCTTCGAAAGCCCACCAGATACCAGATGTGGACGAACAGCCACGCCATCCAGGCCACAAAACCTCCCAGGTGAATGTTTCCCGGCAAATCCGCTACGGCACGGCTGCGGCCCACAATGGCCAGTGATCCTTTGTCGAAATACTTAAACGGCTCCGTCGGCTCGTTCTTCATCAAGCGACGAATATTTTTTGCCAGATGCTCACCCTGCTGAATGGCAGGTTGCGCCACGCCCGGATGCCCTTTGGGGTAATCCTCCAGTTTCATCAAGGCAATATCACCAATGGCAAATACATTCGTCAGACCCTGCACCCGGTTGATGGGATCTACGAGAATACGGCCCCGCTCAACGGATTCAGCCGGAATACCGTCGATCAGCGCACCGGTTACGCCCGCACCCCAAACGAGTGTCTGCGTTCTGATCTTTTCACCACCTTTAAACGTGACCGTTTCGCCATCGTACCCTTCCACCAGCGTGTTCAGTTTGATGATGACGCCCAGATCTTCGAGATACCGTTGGGCTTTTTTACCAGCCTCCTCCGACATTGGCGGCAGGACTTTACCAAGTCCTTCGACGATATAAATCTGCATTTGGCTGAAATCCAGCCCTGGGTAATCGCTGGGAAGTACGTGTTTGCGCATTTCGGCCAGCGAACCGGCCATCTCTACACCTGTTGGACCGGCCCCGGCAATGACGAAGGTGAGCAGACTCTCCCGTTCGGCAGGGTCGGTCGTGACGCTGGCCTGCTCAAAGCATTGCAGAAACTGACTCCGTACGTTGAGTGCTTCCGGGATGGTCTTCAGCGGAAACGAATATTTCTGGATATCTTTATTACCAAAGAAGTTAGACTTTGTGCCGCTGGCGATAATCAGGTAATCATAGTGTAAATCGCCGATCAGAGTCGTTACCGTTTTGGTTGCCGGGTCTATTTTGTTGACCCGCACCATTCGGTAATGAAAGTCTTCAAACCCATCAAACATCTTCCGAAACGGTTCGGCAATGGCGTCCGGCTCCAAACCGGCGGTAGCTACCTGATACAGCAGTGGCCAGAAGCCATTGTAATTTTGCTTGTCCATCAGCACCACCTGCACATCGGTATTGCGGAGGCTTTTGGCCAGATTCATACCACCAAATCCACCACCGATAATGACGACCCGGGGTTTGGTTGTATCGGGTATATTGAGCGAAAGTTTATCGAATTGAAGCATAGTCGTCGGGCGTTCAGCACGCGGTTCTTTTCTGGGTATAGTACCTTGTTATCAGACCTTTTGTTTTAACCGACGACCGAATTTGAGCAATTGATCGCTAGCTTCGTCGTTTCGTTATAGGTCCCCCCGGAAAAGTGACTGCGGTTGCAACGTTATTTACGTTTTCTATACATAGAACAAACCTAATACGCTCTTTAGTTTGCCCGCTTACCCATGCGCAGCCGAGTACAGGTATTTCTTTTTTCTCTTCTGTTTATCAGTAGTTTACAGGCCCAGAATATAGCCAGCCGTTTCACCATAAGCGGGTATGTTCGCGAAACGGGAAGTTTGGAAGCATTGACGGGCGTAAACGTGTATTTACCCGGCACAACTACCGGCACTACCACCAACACTTATGGTTTCTACTCGCTCACAGTACCGGCCCGGGATAGTTTGCGTCTGGCCTATTCCTTTGTTGGTTACGAAGTCGCTGAGCGAGCGGTTACCTTTCGCAACAACCAAACCGTCAACGTACTCTTGTCACCTGGTCAGGCACTGGCGGAGGTTGAGGTAAAAGCCGGTGGGCCGACCGAAAAAGTGAGCGAAAGCGCCCAGATGAGCACCATTGATATACCCGTTGCCCAGATTAAGAAAATACCGGCTTTTCTGGGTGAGAAAGACGTACTGAAAGTGCTGCAACTGATGCCCGGTGTACAAAAGGGGTCGGAAGGGCAAACGGGGATTTACGTGCGCGGGGGCGGCCCGGACCAGAACCTCATCATTCTGGACGATGCCGTCGTGTACAACGCCAATCACCTGTTCGGATTCTTCTCGGTCTTTAATGGCGATGCCATAAAAAGTGTCGAGTTGATAAAAGGTGGTTTCCCGGCGCGGTACGGCGGGCGGCTTTCATCGGTGATTGACCTCAATATGAAGGACGGCAACCGCGAGAAACTACATGGCGAAGGGGGAATTGGTCTGATTGCCTCCCGGCTCATGCTCGAAGGGCCGCTCACAAAAAATAAAAAAGCTTCTTTTCTGGTCTCCGCCCGACGAACTTATCTGGATGTGGTGGCGGCTCCGCTGGTACGGCAACAATCGGGTGGTACGCTTACCGCAGGTTACTATTTCTACGATCTTAATGCCAAAGCCAACTACGATTTCAGCCCCACTAACAAGCTTTACCTGAGCGGGTACTTCGGCCGGGATAAATTCTACGCCGACGATAACTCGCTTAATACCAACACGGGATTAAGCTGGGGCAATGCCACCGGTACGCTCCGCTGGAATCACTTGTTTAACCAGAAGCTTTTCTCGAATCTGTCCCTGATCTTCAGCGATTACAAGTTCCAGATTTCATCGGTCGAGAAGGGCGCGCTGGATGCTCAGACCTACTCGCTTTATTACAACTCGGGCATTCGGGATGTCTCGTTGAAATACGACATGGATTATTATCCAGCGCCCCAGCACTCTATAAAAATGGGAATTCAGAGTACATACCATCGCTTCACACCAAGCGCTGTTGTGCTGCAAAATGCCCTGATCAATCAGTCAATCAATAATATCGATAACATTAATGTGCTGGAATCGGGCATCTACGCCGAGGATACCTGGCGTCCATCGAGCCGGTGGCGCGTGAATGGTGGGTTGCGGCTAAGTTATTTCCAGCAGAAAGACGCGAGCTATTTCCGGCCCGAACCCCGGCTGTCGGCAGCTTTTACGCTCAAACCAGAATTGTCGGTCAAGGCTTCGTACGCCATGATGAATCAGTACGTTCATTTATTGTCGAACACGGGCATCGGCCTCCCTACCGATTTGTGGGTGCCCACCACAGACCGTGTGAAACCCCAGCAATCGCAGCAGGTGGCGGTTGGTATTGCCAAAGACTTTACAACCGGGAGTGCGTTCGTCAGAGGGTTGACGCTGACGGTTGAGGGGTATTACAAAACGATGAGCAACATCATCAATTACAAAGAGGGAGCCAGTTTTCTGCTTATCAATGACCCAGCAGCCGCCAACAGCGTACGGTGGGAAGATAACGTGACAGCAGGCCGGGGCTGGTCGTACGGAGCGGAGTTTCTCTTGCAGAAAAAAGTAGGGCGCTTCTCCGGCTGGGCGGGCTACACCCTTTCCTGGACGCAGTGGCAATTTGCCGAACTCAATGGTGGCCAGCCCTACTACCCACGCTACGACCGCCGGCATGATGTTTCGCTGGTAGGTATTTATGATCTCAGCAAGCGGGTTACCCTATCGGCGGTTTGGGTGTATGGAACCGGCAACGCCCTCACCATTCCGGTTGGCCGTTTCGAAACCTACCGCCCCAGCAATACGCTCATCTACGGCGGTACGCCTACCATTGTTCAGCAGTATTTCCAGAATGCCCGGACGAATGATGACTACGGAATGCAAAAGAACAGTTTCCGGGCCGAAGCCTACCATCGCTTTGATGTGGGTATTCAGTTTCACAAGAAAAAGAAACACCACGAACGGACTTGGGAATTTAGCGCCTATAACCTTTACAACCGGCGAAACCCCTTTTTCTACCGGCTCGAATCGGTTGCGGCTACGACTACAGAACCCGCCCGAACGGCCCTGTTCCGTTACTCAGTGTTCCCGATTGTACCAGCGGTTAGCTATAATTTCAAATTCTGATGCGTACGAACCTATCTCTTCCGATTGGCTATTCTGCGTTGATTACGCTCCTGGCTGTCATCGGAATGTTTACGGGATGCAGCAGCCTGCGGAACGAAGTAGATCCAAGCCAGTTAGGATTTGCTGCACCCAAACTGGTTGTCACTAGCTATTTGTCGCCACAGGATACGAACCTGGCCGTAAAAGTCACACGATCAAAAACCGTTGTCAGCGATGATAGCCTCGATACGGGGGGTAGCAACGTGACCAACGCGACCGTTACCCTCGCCGAAGGCAATCGATCCGTCACCCTGCGCTACAACAGCCCCAACTCGCCGGTCGATTCCCTTAAACAGCCCTATTACAGCGCCAGCGCCCGGCTATTGCCCATTGTTGCGGGCCGAACGTACACACTTACCGTCGTAACGCCCAACGGGGAGCGGGCAACAAGCACCTGTACCATACCGGCTCCTGTTCGCCCAACGGCGGTTACGTTCGATTCGACCACAGAAAATCAGGGGCGCTCGCTGCTTCGGCGGTATTACGTGCTGGCTCGCTGGCAGGACCCACCGGCACAGGCTAATTACTATCAGGTGACGGGCTTTTTTCAATACACAACCAAATGCGACTCCTGCGGGGCCAAACAGGTCGGAGCTACCCAGCTATCTATTTCCGACGATAACCGGGGCCTGTTTTCCGATGCGGGTGTAGATGGCACTCAAATGATTTCCGGAAAGGCTTACGTCTCCTCGACCCCCTTCACGAGCAATCAGCTAACGAATTTTTACGGTCAATACCGGAACGCTACGGTTACGGTAAACCTGATGAGTGTTGACCAGCATTATTACCAATTTCAGGAAGCAGTTATCCGCCAACGGCGCGTCCGTAACAATCCCTTTGCCGAACCCGTGCTGATTCCGAGCAATATTCAGGGTGGGTTAGGCTGTTTTGCGGGGTACAATAACGCGACGCTGATCCTTCGGCTGAGGTGAATTGGTGGAGTGAGTTATTGTTCCAATATCCATCTACTGCATTAAATAACGTGCATAATGGCCGCGTAGCGGTTAAATGTTTGTAGCAAAAGCTGAAGATCGTCTCCATCAGCGTGCCGTAGGTACGCAACAATCGGCGCAGGTCGCGTACCTAAGGCACGTCAATCAAATCCAAGAACCATTTTACTATAAACATTTAACCGCTACGCGGCAAATAACGGTATGACAAGCAGGGGGTATTATTCATTATACACCTTAAACACAAAAAATGGAGTAAGGACTGCTCCCTACTCCACCCATTTCACTAACTGGATCAAAACGAACTAGACGTTTTGCTCGGCACTGTTTATGATTTCGGTCTGCTTCCGAATCGACTCCATGTGGATGATCTTATAGATTTCTTCCACCAGTTCGGGGTACAAATTCAGTTTTTTACCGAGTTCGGTACGTGTTTTCAGAATTTCTTTCCAACGCTCAGGCTGGAACAGCGTTACGTTATTGTCGCGTTTGTATTCAGCCAGACGCTCAACGAGGGCCATCCGGGCACCCAGCATTTCAACGATCTGCCGGTCTACGTTGTCGATATTACGACGCGATTGCTCCACAAAGCTCTGGAATTCCAGATTCTGTGATTCAACCTGACGAATTTGCAGGTGGTCCAGCATTTCACCAAAAGCGGTCGGGGTTAACTGCTGAGCCGCATCGCTCCACGCTTTATCGGGGTCGATGTGCGATTCAACGATCAACCCGTCGTAGTTCAGGTCCATGGCCATCTGAGCGAGTTCGTTCAGGTAGGCACGCTTACCCGCCATGTGGCTGGGGTCACCAATGATGGGCAACTGAGGGAAGATCGACTTCAACTCGATGGCCATTTGCCACATCGGGATGTTACGGTACTTGCTGGCTTCTCCCGTAGCAAAGCCACGGTGAATAGCGCCCAGTTTCTTGATACCTGCTCCGGCAAGGCGCTCAAAAGCACCCACCCAGAGAGCCAGATCAGGATTTACCGGGTTCTTAACCAGTACAGGCACATCAACGCCACGCAGGGCATCGGCAATCTCCTGTACGTTAAATGGGTTAACGGTCGTACGAGCACCTACCCACAGGATATCAACGCCATACTTAAGGGCCAGTTCGATGTGCTCGGGGGTAGCGACTTCCACAGCAAACGGGAGGCCCGTTTCGGCTTTGGCGCGCTGAATCCAGGGCAGAGCGGCTTCGCCCATCCCTTCAAAACTACCCGGCCGGGTGCGGGGCTTCCACACGCCCGCACGGATAACGTGAACCGCGTTCAGCGCCTTTAACTGGCGTGCGGTTTCCACTAACTGATCTTCGGTCTCAGCACTGCACGGACCGGCAATGATCAGAGGCTTGCCGTTGGTATCAATCCACGATCCAAGCGGCTCTACGGCTAATTCTACTTTCATACTAAC
Source organism: Spirosoma fluviale (assembly GCF_900230225.1). GTDB lineage: Bacteria > Bacteroidota > Bacteroidia > Cytophagales > Spirosomataceae > Spirosoma > Spirosoma fluviale. The sequence goes on along the minus strand of NZ_OCNH01000005.1, from coordinate 225,007 downwards.
GCTTAATCTAAGAGTAACACCTACTACTCTATGGGGAACTTTAAATTTAATTTTGTGGTATATTTGCAGAGGAATTGGCTGTCTTTCAAGCCGGTTCCTTCATTTGTCTAAAAGCTTTTTAGTTTGTCGAACCAAGCCGTGTTGGCGCATTAACTGTTTGACCGAAATTTCGTTATATATTTCGGTCGTGTTAGCTGACACGCACTTAAGCTATGCTAGTAGCACCGCCCAAACGGAGCACTGATATGTCGAACCGAAGTAATCTAATGCCGGAGACTGTCCAGGGCCTTAAAGACACTAAGCCGAACTCGGCCTCAACGTCGGACTTCCGCCCACTTTCATTTGAGGACACTTCGATTGCTTTTTCGTCCCAGTCGGATTTCAAACTCCGAAAGACCTACTGGTTATTTGCGTTGATGAATAAGGGATGGCTGGTAAATTTAGGGACTTTTTTTATAAAGATCGCCCTGCGCCTGCGTCTCCCGATCAAATTCCTCATTAAAAATACGATTTTCGAACAATTTTGTGGTGGCGAGAGTATCCAGGACTCCGAGAGAACCATCCGAAATCTGCACGATGTTCACGTAGGCACCATTCTCGACTATTCGATTGAAGGTGAGGAGACTGAAAAAAGTTTCGACGAAACAACGCTCGAAATTTTACGCACCATCGAACGCGCCAGCGAATCAAGCGATATTCCATTTTCTGTTTTCAAGGTAACCGGCGTGGCCTCGACCGAGCTTCTCGAAGCGATTCAGATTGGCGACTCCCTCAACAAGGAGCAAAAGGCCGAATTTGATCGCGTTATGAAGCGGGTTGATACGCTTTGCCGACGAGCTCACGAGCGAAATGTGCGCATTTTTATCGATGCGGAAGAAAGCTGGATTCAGGATACAATCGACACGCTGGCCTACGAAATGATGGATCGCTATAACCACGAGCGGCCTATTGTCTACAATACGTACCAGATGTACCGCTGGGAAAGTCTGGATCACCTCCGGCGCGACTCCGCCGAAGCACGTGCCAAAGGCTATTACCTTGGCGTGAAACTGGTTCGAGGTGCTTACCTGGAGAAGGAACGGCTCCGGGCGCACGAAGAGGAGTACCAGGACCCTATTCAGGCCACCAAAGAAGATACCGACATTGCCTTTAACGAAGCCATTGAGTTTTGTCTGCAAAATCGCGATACGATCTCGATTTGTCTGGGAACGCACAATGAGGAGAGTTGCCTGTACTGCGTTGAGTTGATGAAGCAATTGGGTGTTGAGCCCAGCGACCCGCATATTTATTTTGCTCAGCTATTGGGTATGAGCGACAACATTTCGTACAACCTCGCCAATGCGGGTTATAACGTGGCAAAATACGTACCTTACGGTCCCGTAGAAGCCGTTATGCCTTATCTGTTCCGGCGAGCCGACGAGAACAAGTCGATTGCGGGCCAGAGTAGCCGGGAGTTTATGCTGGTTAGTAATGAGTTAAAACGCCGTAAAGGCTGTCGTCAATAATAGCGTACTTTAAGCACAGCAAGGCTCCGGCCGATTGGTCGGACTCTTGCTGTCTTTTTTAATATGATTCAGAAAAGCCCCTATAAGTTTTTTCTGCTGACGCTGATACTGATTTTACTGGATCAGGGCGTGAAGCTGGCCGTACATTTTTATATGGCCCCCGGCTTTGCGGGTCAGATCAAGGTCGCTGGCGATTGGCTCAAGCTCCACTATGTACTGAACCCCGGGATGGCCTTTGGTATGCAACTGGGCCATGAATATGGTAAGCTCCTGCTGAGTATTTTCCGGCTCTTCGCCATGGTTGGCATTGGCTTTTATCTAGTCAATCTGGCTCATAGGGGGGCACCAAATGGGTTGCTTTGGGCCATGTCGATGATCCTGGCCGGGGCCGTAGGCAACGTGATTGACAGCACCTTTTACGGCGTATTTTTGAATAATTTCCCCTATGGTTCACCTACACCCTGGTTTCATGGGCAGGTGATCGACATGATTTTCATTGATGTTTGGGAAGGGTTTATTCCAGAATGGGTGCCGGTATGGGGTGGGCAATATTATTCGACGCCCATTTTTAACATCGCCGATTCCTGCATTTTTGTGGGTGTTTGTATCATCCTGTTCTTCCAGCGCCGTTTCTTTGGCGAACCTCCCATTGAAGATAGCCTATTGCCTGTTAACGGCCCCGATGCGACCGAAGCAGCCGTGTTGCCAGCCTCGGAGTTGCTCGATGAGGAACCCCATAGGCCACAGGAGCCAACGAATAATGTGACTGAAATAGCAGACGATACACCTCAGCAACCTACACCCGAGTCGGTATTACCCGAAGAAGAATCCAAACGGTCTGAATAACGCGTCGAAAAATAGATGTTGACCATATAACTCGGGCTGCTTAAGAAATCTTAAGCAGCCCGAATTGCGTTAAGACCGGGCTACGCGGAATACCATTCCAAGCTATATAAAAAAGCCCTCTCAGGACTACCTGAGAGGGCTTCAATTAGCCTTCGAAATGCTTTTAGACCTTATTTGCTACCACCAGCCTGACCGCTCGACAACAGATTAAAGAACTGATCAAGTTTTGGGGTGATGATGATTTCCGTACGACGGTTTTGCTGACGACCAACCGCTGTGGTGTTGTCATCTTTTGGCGAGAACTCCGACCGGCCACCGGCGGTCAGACGCTCGGGCGAAACGCCAAATTTAGCCTGCAATGTACGAACAACCGACGTAGCACGCAGAGCGCTCAAATCCCAGTTGTCTTTGATGGCTGCCGTCGAAATGGGGACAGCATCCGTATGACCTTCAACCAGGATATCCAGGTCTTTGTGGTCGTTTACTACTTTAGCTACTTTACCCAATACCACTTCTGCTTTCGGCGTGATGTCGTAGCTACCCGACTTAAACAGGAGTTTGTCCGAGATAGATACGTAAACAACACCTTTCTTCACTTCGATCTGTACGTCCTGGTCGTTGATATCGTCCAGTGAACGCTTCAGACTCATTACCAGGGCCAGGTTCAGCGAATCTTTCCGCTGAATGGTCGAGTTGAGGTTGTTTGTGTACTTGGTTTGCTCGTTCAGTGTTTCGAGCGATTTCCGAATGCTTTCGGCACCCGACTTACTCACAATCGACAAATCAGACATCCGGTCAAGGAGGTTGATGTTCGTCTTCTTGAGGTAGTCGATCTGAGCCTGTAGATCACCCACCTGCTTATCTTTCCCTTGCAGGTCGGTGTCCTTAGCCGATAGTTGTGAACGAAGAGTTGCGGTACGCTGATCGCAGTCATTCAATGACGCAACAGCCTTGTCACGGGCATCCTGTAGTGCTTTAATCTCGGCCAGGCGCTTCTTACTGTTACAGGAAGCTAGCATAGCTACGGCCGCAAAAATTATCAATACTCGTTTCATAGTACTGGAGGTGTTAACGAAAAGTTAGGTTTAAACGATAAATGCGTGAAATGAACGGCTTTAATCGTTTTACAAAAGTAATGTATTACAGCCAATCGTTTTTAATGCAATCTTTATCTAAAACACTTCTATCAATATTATTTCCTTATCTGACGCTTAAAATTTAAAAAAAAGAGCAAATCCGCCAATAACGTAGCTCAATTGGCATCGGTAGTTTACATTCTGTCGCTCCTTATTAAAAAGACTCATCCTTGATTTTATGAACAAATTATTCGCGGGTATTCTAATTAGTGTGGGCCTCGCAGCACAGGCTCAATCGACAAAAGAGATTATGTATGTAGGAACCTACTCCGTTCGGGGGAGCGAGGGCATCTACGTGTTCGAGTTCGACCGAAAGGCAGGCACCATGCAGCCCATCCAGTCGATTTCGAACGGCAAAAGCCCGTCATTCCTGGCCATTCACCCATCGGGTAACTACCTGTACTCGGTCAACGAAGGGGCCGATAAACTGGGGGGCGTCAGTTCGTATGCCATTGATAAAGCCACCGGTAAGCTAACATTCATGAATGGCCAGTCGACGCTCGGTGCCGGTCCATGCCACGTTAGTGTGGACCAAACGGGCAAAACGGCCTTTGTCTCCAACTATGGTGGCGGCAGTCTGGCCGTTCTGCCAATTAACACCGATGGCAGTCTGGCCGCTCCTTCCGACAGTGTTCAGGATGCAGGTACCGGCCCCAATACGGCACGGCAGGAGAAAGCCCACGTCCACTCGGCTACGCTGGCTCCCGACAACCGCTTTGTGTACGTCGCCGACTTGACTACCGACAAAGTCAATATTTTCGATGTCGACACCAAGACGAGTACGGTTAAACCAGCCTCTACACCCTACGCGAGTGTAAAACCAGGGTCGGGGCCGCGCCATTTCACGTTTCACCCTAACGGTAAATACGCCTATCTGGTCGAAGAGCTGACCTCTACGGTGGCCGTTTTTTCCCGCAACCCAAAAACCGGCGCGTTGACACTGCTCGACGATAACATCAAGACGCTACCCGATGGCTTTTCAGGGCAGAATACCAGTGCTGATATTCACGTTGATCCGTCAGGCAAGTTTCTGTACCAGTCTAACCGGGGAGCCAACACGCTGGCTATTTTCGCCATCGGTTCTGATGGACGTCTGACCAAGGTAGGTGATCAACCAACCGAAGGCAAAACACCCCGCAACTTCCTGATCGACCCCAAAGGTGATTTCGTCTTTGTTGCACATCAGGATACAGACAACATCACCATTTTCAGACGCGATAAGAAAACGGGCTTGCTCACGTACACCGGCCAATCGGTAAAAGTACCGGCTGCCGTATGTGTGATCATGGCTACCCGATAAATTACTGTCCCACCTAATTGCTATGCGCCATCTGCTAATTGTTCTGCTCGTAAGCTACAGCCTGTCGGTGATGGCGGCACCAAGACCGTTTCAACGCATACTCAGTTCGCCTAATGGCCGATTGACGCTGACAGTTTCGGCTTCAGACAGTGTTCGCTTTTCGGTGAGTTCAGCGGGGCAAACCTTGGTAAACCCCTCGGTTATTGCCATGATATTAGCCGATGGCCGGACGTTGGGCAATGGCGTTCCGCAACGGAGCCGAGTGCAAAGCGTGCGAGACTCCATCCTGCCGCCCGTAGTAACCAAACGGCGGGTTATTCGAGACCGTTATAAGGAACTGGTGCTGGAGTTTCGGGATAAACACGCGCTGGAGTTTCGCGTGTATGACGATGGCGTAGCGTATCGGTTCCGCACCGACTTTACCGATTCGATCACGGTTCGCAGCGAAACGGCGCGGTTTGCCTTTGCCAACAACCCAACCGTGTATTACCCCGCCGTGCAGCCCCGCCCGGAAGTTGACCGCTTTCATACGTCGTTCGAAGAACCGTATCAGATTCGATCGCTAAGCCAGTTGCCGGATTCGGTACTTTGTTTTTCGCCGGTATTGCTTGCCCCGCCCACCGGCCCGCGCATCGTGCTGACGGAATCCGATCTGCTGGATTATCCGGGCATGTTTCTGGCCCGGCAAGGCAACGGGCTCACCGGCGTTTTTGCGCCTTATCCGCTCACCGAAAAGCGTATCGAAGCGGAGTATTCGCAGGTTGTCGTGGCCAACCGAGCCGATTTCATTGCCCGCACCACCGGAAAGCGAACGTTTCCGTGGCGGGTACTGGTCATCGGCTCAGACCGTGATTTACCGGCCTCGGACATGGTCTATCGACTCGCCACGCCCAATCGGATCGGCGATGCCTCGTGGGTGAAGCCGGGCAAATGCACCGATGAATGGATCACCAACATTAATCTGTTCAATGTTCCGTTCCGGGCGGGAGTCAATACGGAGACCTACAAGTATTACGTAGACTTTGCCAAACGCTTCGGGTTCGACCGGATTTTGCTGGATGCGGGCTGGTCGGACAACAACGATCTGTTCAAGATTACGCCCGGCATGAACATCCCGGAGTTAGTCGCCTATGCCCATTCGCAGGGGGTTAAGCTCAGCATGTGGACGCTGGCCGCTACCCTCGACCGTCAACTGGAACCCGCCCTGAAACAGTTTCAGTCGTGGGGCGTCGATTTTATCATGACCGACTTCATGGACCGCGACGATCAGAAGATGGTCAATTTTTACACCCGCGTGGCCGAAGCCTGTGCCCGCGCGAAGATCATGATCATGTACCACGGCGCGTATAAACCGGCGGGTTTCGAACGAACGTACCCAAACGCCATCACCCGTGAGGGTGTGCTGGGCTCGGAGTACAACATATGGAGCAACAAAGCCACGCCCGACCATGATGTGCTGCTGCCGTTTATCCGGATGGTGTCCGGCCCGATGGACTACGAACCGGGTTTGTTGAGCAACGCCACCAAAGAGCAGTTCAAGCCCATCAGCGGACAGGTAATGTCGCAGGGAACGCGCTGCCACCAACTGGCGATGTTCGTTGTATACGACAGCCCTATCTCTATTTTTTCGGGCAATCCATCGCAGGCCCTGCTGGAGCCCCGTTTCATGGAGTTTCTGGGAAGCGTGTCGTCGGCGTTTGACGAAACGAAAGTGCTGGATGCCCAATTGGGTCAGTATATCGTGACCGCCCGCCAGAAAGGGAACGATTGGTACATTGGCGGACTTGGCAACTGGTCGGCCCATGACCTGAAGCTATCGCTGGATTTTCTGGGCGATGGTGCCTTCGAAGCTGTCAGTTGTACGGATGGCCCCAACGCCGACCGCAACCCTGTCGATTACCAGTTCAGCACCAAAACCGTAACCCGAACGGAATCCCTGCCGGTACATCTGGCACCTGGTGGTGGATTTTTGATTCGTTTGCGAAAGAAGTGAGGCAACTGGCGTATTTTAGCCGAAAATCGTAATTCTTTAAAAATTTTATTAACCCCAAAACCTAATACCCCATGAAACAATGCCTTGCTATATGCCTGCTGTTTGCGGCACTCGCGTTCACGGCTCCTACCAAGACCGTTAAGCTGTTTAACGGAAAAGACTTGTCTGGCTGGAAGATCTACGGCACCGAGAAATGGTACGTCCAAAACGGCGAACTCATCTGCGAGAGCGGCCCGGACAAACAATACGGCTACCTGGCCACGGAGAAGCACTATAAAAACTTCGACCTGACGCTGGAATTTAAAGAAGAAGCGAACGGCAACAGCGGGGTATTCTTCCGCTCGACGGTAGAGGGCACCAAAGTGAACGGCTGGCAGGTCGAAGTAGCGCCCCCCAACCACGACACGGGCGGCATCTACGAATCGTACGGCCGGGGCTGGCTGATCCAGATTCCCGACGAGAAAGAGAACATCCTGAAACCAACCGACTGGAACAAGCTCCGCATCCGGGTAGAGGGCGACCACGTACAAACCTTCCTGAACGGCACCCAGATGGTCGACCTGACCGACGAGAAAATCGGCAAAGGTGAAGGCTCCGTTGCCCTGCAAATCCACGACGGTGGCGGCATTAAAGTCCGCTGGCGGAACATGAAGCTGAAAGAATTGTAAACAAACGTACCGCGGTCCTTCAGCCCGCGCAGCCGAAGGCTAAGGCTAAGTTGAGTTAGAAATATATAAATCCCAGTTTACCGAGACGTTCTAATTATTACGTTTCGATGGACTGGGATTCGTTTTTGAGTTAATAATTTATCCTTTAATTCAACAAATCAGAGTGAAAGTCACCAATTTCCTTAAGGGTAACGGTTAGCTTAAACTTCCCTATTATTATACTTTAAGTCTAGTAGAGTACAAATAGGTGTGAACCTATTATAAAATTCCTTATATTGAAAAGTTATACATAGCCTCTCTAAACACACCGTGATGAACATACATCTAATACTAATCCTGACAACACTTATTCTTTTGACATCCTGTAACAACACCAACGACAATAAGGCTAAGCAAACCGATAGTTCAATAGCCGAAAAACCGATTGTAGTTGTAGAACCGAATAGTAACATAAATGGTAGTATAAATGGCAATTTTGGAGGGTGTGGTTATAATTACACCCCAAGTAATGAAACAATTACCCTTTATGAACCACGACAAAGAGAAATAAGTCAAATCAACTCAATCCTAAAGTTTTCAGGTTTGGCTTCAAATTTCAAAATATATAGTGCGTCAATTGATAATGCAATTGCAACAGTCATTGATAATAAAAGGTACATATTGTATGACCCAAGATTACTCTCATATACCGATATAAAATCAGGCAGTTACTGGTCTTCAATGTCAATATTAGCCCACGAAATAGGACACCATCTTTCTGGGCATACAATCACAAGCAAAGGTTCAAACCCAAGGGATGAGTTAGAAGCAGATAAATACTCAGGCTTTATATTATACAAGTTGGGTGCGACACTTGATGATGCTACAAATGCGATTAGAACTCTTGGTAGTGAAACCGGCTCTACAACCCATCCACCTAAGTCTGAGAGAATAGAAGCCATTACACAAGGTTGGAATGAAGCAAATCAAACTCGATATAACGGTGCAATTCCACCGCCACCAAATGACAATGAAAATAATTTCCCTATTTATGATGTAAGAAGTCTAATTCGAGAAGAGTATAGAACTGCTGAAAATAATGAAATTTGGTATGGAAGCTATCATTTCCTATATGGCATTATTACAGAAGTATCGAAAGATTTAGGCGAAGTAAAAGTACATATTGTTAAATCAAGCCCTTCTTTCGCTAATGACTTCCGAGACATAAAAAATGAAGACTGGACAGTACATTTAGATCAAACAAGTTGGAGTGGAGAAAATGAAATGAGCCATTCAGCTTCTATGAATCTGCCTTCTTTAATGGTTCCAGGGAGAAGAATTAAGTTTGCGATGGTTGAGGGTTATCCAGGTTGTGGAACTTCTGCCAATGGAATGTGGTCATTCATTTATCTTGAAGGACTTAATGGCGATAGCTTCTAAAAGATTACGATCAAAAAAAAGTTTTGATAAGGTAGGCTGAAGCAAAAAACTATAGAGTTATACTTCGACTTTCCGCCTAAACGTAAAGCTCCAAAAAGTTATTTTTAAGTATAGAACCGATAATCAAGGCAGCACATATAACTATAAAATAGCTGTAAGTAAACACACAATACAGATGCTTCAAGATTATATACCTGACGAAAAATTTAATTTTCACAAACTCAATAATACTTATAAGGAGATATTACTTGAAGGTTTTTTCGGTAGAGGAGAATGTACTTTTCATACTAGTGGAATGTGCGGGGAGATATTCCTTTTTGATTACGGAGCAAATTCATTTCCTCGTCATACTTGTATTAAATTACCTAAGCCAATTGCTGGCGTTTCTAAAGAAGAATCTGCAAGGAGATTTGTTAGAGAATTAGAACTTCAATTATCATTTTATCACAACAGATTTGTTCATTGGGCATTCGATTTTGATTCTTTTTTTGACATTCCGATCGCTTCTTTTAAGTATTGGGGTAATGACTTAGCAAACTTAATTAGAACAGCTCAACTAAGTCAAGTATCAAAGTATTCACTTCTTTTTTATATATGTATTGGCTTAAGACATTGTTACCGAAGAGGATTGATTGCCCATCAAGATTTAAAGCCAGCAAACATTTTTATTCAAAATATCAAAAATGATGTTGTTGGTTTACCTAACTTAGACATATATGACTTTGCCATTATTGCTGATTTTGGACTTGCAAATGCCTCAATTGATTGCGGTATCTATGATGGTTCAAGACCATATATGGCTCCTGAGCAATGGAAAAAACTTAGATTAACTCAAGCTACAGATGTTTTTGCATTAGGAGTTATCTTTTATGAATTAATTACCAATGGCTATCATCCAGTTGGCATTAAACTAAGCGACTTTTGGCCCAAAGCTCAACATGGAAACTCAGGAAAATGGACAAAAAAGGATAAATGGGAAAAATGGATTAAAAACGACTGTAAAATAGAGTTACTAGAAGATGGCGTGAGTATTAACGAAACTGTCTTTAAATTTATAAAAAGGATGCTTTCCGTAGAACCATCACTTAGGCCAAGTATTGATGACACCATTCAATTCTTACTTAACCAAATAAATGACATAAGTACAGAAAGTTGTTTTCAGTTGAAATTTCTCGTAAATCATTTTGAAGTAGAGTCCTCCAAAACAAGCGATTTACAGGTTGATTGGCCAGATTTATTTAAGAAATGGAAGGAATTTAAAGAACGGTTTAAGTAAACCTATATAATTCTACCTAGCTCAAATATTGAAAACCCCTTTCTTCATAAATATATTAACTTTCCATTTAATAACTCTACTGTTTTACAAATATAAGGTAGGTAGAAGGCACAGACGGGAACCTGTCCAGATTAAACAATTCACTTATCGCACATTTTCACTTTTCAACGGTGCTGACAAAGCCGACTCACACCAACTTCATCAGCACCGAGCACCATCCACTATTTCCCTAAATCAACATACGACATCGTATGCACATCGTCGGCTTTGGTGTTGACGAATTTCTTTTCGGGCTTGTCGAAGTCGGTGATAAAGAGCCGGTTGCCTTTTAGCAGGACTTCGGCGGGTTGGTCGATTCGGCCGTCTTTTCCGTCGGTATCGCCGTTTTGTACCAGCGTACTTACTTTACCATCGGGCGTAACGGTTTGGATCGAGTTCATGCGCGAGTTGCAGAGGTAGATTTTGTCCGATTTGCGGTCAATGATCAGGCCGTCTACGCAGGCAATTGGTTCGCTTACCTTCACCACTTCTTTCGAGGCCAGTGAGCCATCGGGTTTGAGGGTTAGTTTGTAAAGCGTGCCATCGCCGAAGGAGCCGGTGTAGAAATTGCCTTTGCTGTCATAATCCAGCCCATCCGCGCCGTTATCGACGCCCGTTTCGTTTACTGTTGTGGTAAAGGTCGCCAGCACGTGCGGGTCCATCGTTTTGGGTTTCAGGGCCACCAAACCTTTGTTCAGTTCATCGAGCGTGAAATGGAAAACGGCACTGCCTTTGTCGTTGTCGGGCATATCCCACTGGCTGTCGGTTACGTAAATGGTGTTGCCTTTCCAGACCACCGCATTCGACAGGCCGAAGCCCGTTACCACCGGCTCCACGCCCACCGCCTTGCCGCCACTCATCTTGATACGCATCAGCCGCGATTTGTAGTTTTTATCGTTTTCGTACTGGTTGTCGGCATAGTACAAATTACCATCGGGACCAAACGCCAGATCCATCGGGCAGGCATGTTTAGTATCAGGGTGCGCGGGTAAGCTGGTGAAGAACTGCACCGAATCGGCGGCAAACGTCACGATAACGCCGGGGTAGCTGTTGTCGGCCAGATTGGGAACGGACAGATAGACCGTGCCATCGGGAGCCAGCGCCATGCCATCGGGCGTGTTGTATTTAGCGGGGAGCGTGTACAGGAGTTTGGGATCGCCCACCGTCGAAACGGTCTCTTTGGCACTATCGAGATCGCCGGTATCCACACCTTTGGCATTTTCTTTCTTCTGGCAGCCAGCGGCCAGGCCCAGTCCGAGTAGAATCGGAATAATGAACTGTTTCATGATTGTATGTTGAGTACGTAATACATCCCGATAGTAACGGAGTGTTCACGGAAAGGTTGGAATACCTTAGTTAAAGAACGAAAGAGTGAAAGAGCGAAAAGCGAGTAAGGGAACGACTTTAAATACAGTGTAAACTGAGTATTCGGACGTTTTACCGATCCGTCGGACCACCCCCAACCCCCTAAAGGGGGCTCAGGTTGAGAATAGTCAAGCTTTAGCCCCCTTTAGGGGGTTGGGGGTAGTCCGACGCAAAATACTACCTCAGTTTGCACCCACTTTAAACGACCGATAGTAGTAGACTAATTCTGCTCAAATACATTATCACCAAACCCTTTTTATGATGACATTACGCTTACTGTCTGCCGGTATTTGTTTGCTGATCGCTTCGTCGGTAACGGCCCAATCGTCGGCGAAATGGCAATCGTTGTTCAACGGCAAAAACCTCAGCGGCTGGGAAACGTATCTGGATAAACCGTACGCCAAAGACGGCGCGAACGACAAAACGCCCCCGCTGGGCCTGAACAACGACCCCAATCATGTTTTTTCGGTCGTGACGGTCGATGGTAAACCGGCGTTACGCATATCGGGCGAGACCTTCGGCGGCATCAATACCCTGGCCGATTACGGCAACTATCACCTCCGAATGGAGTTCCAATGGGGAACGCAGAAATGGCCACCCAAACTCGACCGTCCGCGAGACAGCGGCCTATTGTACCACAGTGTCGGTCCGCACGGCACGCCGATGTTATGGATGGAATCGTTTGAATTGCAGGTGCAGGAGGGCGATTGTGGCGATTACTGGGGCGTTATGAACGTGCTGACCGATATTACCGCCCGTAAAAACGAGAAGGGCACTTACGTGTATGAGCCGGGCGCTCCGCTCGTCACCTTCCAGGACAAAACACCCGCCGGACGGTCGTGCCTCAAAAACCCGGACGCCGAGAAACCATCCGGTCAGTGGAACGTGCTGGAGTTGTATTGTTTCGACGACACCTGTGTCCACGTCATGAACGGCAAAGTCAATCTGGTACTCACCAAAACCCGCCACCTCGTCAACGGTCAGGTGGAGCCGCTGACGAAGGGTAAAATTCAGATTCAATCCGAAGGGGCCGAGGTGTTCTACCGGAATATCCAAATTCGGAACATTGATCAGTTGCCGACGGAGTTGGTGAAGTAGGAGGAGTTGATGGCCCCAACTCATAAAGGATATGAGGACTTTGCATGGATGACACAAGCCTTTATCCTGAGGCTATTACTCGCTAAGCACTCCTGAATTTTTAAAGCACACTATCGTGATAGACCCAGTAGCGTGGCTAGCCAGTCGCATAGCGACGAAATGTTTGTAGCAAAAGTTGGTAATGGTCTCAACTGGCGTGCCGTAGGTACGCGACTTCTACCGATTGTTGCGTACCTACGGCACGCTGCTAGACACTGGAGAGCTCTTATCTACAAACATTTCGTCGCTACGCGACTGTTTTGACGCCTTGCCTACCCTACAAGATTAGCTGTCGAAGAGGCATGGCAAAACCACTCTAAAAACTTATATCTCCCCAAGCAACCCTTCCAGATCCAGCGGGTGCGTGAACATTTCGATGGAGCCATCAGGTTTGAGCGGCCATTCGTCGCGGGGGCGGTCCCAGTAGAGTTCAACGCCGTTGTGGTCGGGGTCGTTGAGGTAGATGGCTTCGGAAACACCGTGATCGGATGCGCCCGTTATGGGGTATTTTGCGTCGATGAGCCGTTTCAACGCCACAGCCAGATCACGACGGGTTGGGTACAAAATGGCGGTATGAAACAAGCCAGCGGCCCGTGTTGGCGCGGGGGGCGCGTCTTTACTATACCAGGTATTTAACCCGATGTGATGATGGTAGCCGCCAGCGGAAATAAACGCGGCTTCGGTCCCGTACATGGTAACGAGCGAGAAACCGAGCAGGTCGCGGTAAAACGCCAGCGCCCGGTCGAGGTCGGCGACTTTTAGGTGAATATGCCCAATGCGCGTTTGAGCGGGGATAGTGTAATCAGACATAGCGAATAACCCGGATTGTCAATTTGATGTATCAACATGAAATTTTGACTTTTCGTTTATCTCGCCTAGTCGCCTTCATCAAACGGCCGACTGGCGAATTCCTTCACTATACCTTGTAGCCGGGAAGAACTGCTTCTCGAATTTAGTACTGTCGAACAAGTAGTCCGAGTCGCTCTGATAGAGCATTTCCCGCGTTTCGCCGACAACCGGGTTGAACAATCCGCCCAGCCAAACCATCCAGTTCGACAGTACCGAGTAGTTGGGTTTGACCCCATACGCAGCCACTGCCTGAGTAATGAACTCGTGGCCCGTTAGCGGCTGGCGGTCGGTGGGGAGGTGCCAGGTTTGTCCGTAAGCAGCCGGTGTGTTTCCGAGAACGGCCGTACCTCGGGCCGCATCGGCAACCAGCGTCATGGAGTGTTTCACCTGCGCATTCACCAGCCAGTTAGCCATTTTACCAACTTTCAATTTGCTAAATACGAGAGCTTCGGTAACGGAGTTGGGCACATTTGGCCCGTAGAAATCGGCGGAGCGGGCAATGAGTGCCGTTACCCGCCCGGCTTGCATAGCGTCGAGCAGCATCCGGGCAATGTGGGCGCGTACTTCGCCTTTTTTACTGACGGGGTTGAATGGCGTTTCTTCCGTCATCCAGCCGCTCACGCGCCCATACATGTACACGTTATCGAAAAAGACGAGCTTAGCGCCGTGTCGTTCGCAGGCATCTATCGTGTTCTGCATGACTTTAGGCCATTTTTCCTGCCAGATGGACGTCTTGTACGGCAATCCAACTACCAGATACACGATGTCCGAACCGGCTACAACGGCATCCGTTTCCTGAGCATCGGTCAGATCGGCCTGAACCAGTTCATCGGTCGGGTTGACCGCTTTGGGGTTACGGCTAACCAGCCGAATGGTGTCGGTATAGGTGGGAAGCTGGCGGGCCAATTTGGTAGCAATCACCCCGCCAGCGCCCAAAATGGTTTGTCTGTTCATAGCTCTGAAAGGTACTGAGTTTGTGGCTAATTAGTACGATAGAATAAGGTTCACCCCAAGCTGGCCCGAGCGAAACCGAACGTCGCCCACGCCATTTACGGTACCGTTACGACTGGCCGATTCCCATTCGCCTTCAAGACTCAGGGCCGTTCGTCGGAACGGCACCGTATACCCCGCCCCAAGCATCACCGAAGTGCCAATGGCGTACTGATGGGCAAAGATGTTGCTACTTTCGATGAGCCGCTTGGTTGTGAACTGCCCGAAACCAAAACTACCCCGCCCATAAAACCCCCGGTTGAATTGTCCGGACACATAGTATTTGGCCGATAAAGCGAGGTTGTAATAATTGAAAATGTACTGGTCACCCGCATCGCCCTTAACAGGCGCTCCGAACGTACCCCGAATGCGCGAGCCAACGCCCAGCCCGTGCCAGTTCTCGGGGGCTACGTAAAACCCCATCATTACATTGTTTCCGGTACCGGGGTCGAAGCCACTGCCGCCGAGGGCTCTCTGCAAACTGGCTCTCGTTCCGCTTCCAAAAAGCGTTTGACCAACGCCTAAACCAATTTCCCCATAAACGGGTAACTTCTGCGTTTGTGCGGCCAGCGGGCTGCTAACGGCAAAGGCCAACGTCAGCCCAATCAGATAATTTTTCATCGTCAACATGTTTTAATGTCCGTCGTTGGACAGGACAAAGGTGGCGGACCGCCTTCGCCGAAAACGTTGACTTCGGTTAAGAAAAACTCACTCGTGCATAATCCGCTTTCGGATACGACTAAGCGATTCGGGTTTGATACCGAGGTAAGAAGCGATGTAATGCTGCGGAATCTGCGCTATTACTTTGGGGCGTTCGGCAAATAGTTTTAGATACCGTTCGGTGGGCGTGTCGTAAATAAACGAGAGCTGGCGTTTGTGATTGAAAGCATAGAGCCGCTCAAAAAAGACCATAAACAACCGGTACATGATCGGGTATTGTTCTGATAGTTCATCAATCTGAGCGAGTCGTGCCTGCCAGAGTATCCCCTCTTCGATCACCTGAATATTCAGTCGGGTAGTTGTCTTTTCCCGCAGGGCCACCACATCGCCCGTCAATGTTGGCCCGAAGTAAAAGTTAGATGTTATCTCTTCGCCTTCTTTGAGGTAATAGCCGCGCAACACGCCCGATTGCACAAAGTAAACCCGTTCTACCCGGTCGCCTTCCTGCTGGAGATGTTGTTTCCGGCCTGCCGCCAACGGCTCGAACAAGGCAAACAGGGCATCGGATTCCGTTTCGGTAAATGGGCAGAAGCGCTGAAGAAACTGGTAGAAGATGGCATTGGTCATTTAGATAGGAGTATCGTATAGGTGAATATAGTAATTGTTAAAATCTACCACCCCCATATTTAATTTGCCAACCCCAGCCAACAGCCGTATTTTTATGTAGCTATGTCGAATTTACGAAATTCAATTTACCAGTCAGCTTCATTAGTCTCAATTACTAAGCTCATCAACAACCTGATACATTTTCCGATGTACACCTCTACAAAAGCCCTTCTCCGATCGGCCCTGCTGCTTGCCCTGGCGGTACCCGCTTTAGCACAAGCACAACCGGCCCCACCAACGCCTAAATTCGCCTTTGCTGAACCCAGTCTCTCGCCCGATGGGGCCGAAGTGGCGTTTGTGTCGGGGGGCGACATCTGGACGGTGCCGAGTGCCGGTGGTGAAGCCCGGCTGCTGGTTTCGCATCCTGATAACGAATCCAGGCCGCTGTACTCACCGGATGGCAAGTATATAGCGTTCGTTTCGTCCCGAACCGGAAACGGCGATGTGTATTTGCTGACCCTCGAAACGGGCGCAACCAAACGACTCACCTACGATGATGGGGCCGAAGTGCTCAACGCCTGGTCGCGGGATGGAAAGATGATCTATTTTCAGTCGACCAGCAAGGACATTGCGGGTATGAACGACATCTACCGGGTGTCGGTCAACGGCGGTACGCCCATGGCCATTACCGCCGACCGTTACGCTAACGAGTTTTATGGTGTTCCCTCGCCCGATGGCAAAACGCTGGCTTTTTCGGCGCGGGGCATTGCCTCTAACCAGTGGTGGCGGAAAGGCCATAGCCACCTCGATGAATCCGAAATCTGGCTGTTTCATACCGACGCTAAGAAGGCAGGAACCGCCTACGAGCGACTGACCGAAGGCGGAGCGAAAGAACTCTGGCCCATGTGGAGCGCGGACGGCAAAACGCTCATTTACGTCTCGGACCGTACGCAAGGACAAAATCTGTGGACATTACCGCTGGGCGGCAAACCAGCCATGCTGACGTCGTTTACCAACGGGCGTGTTTTATGGCCAACCATCAGCTACGACGGTAAAAGCATTGTCTTCGAGCGGGATTTCCAGCTTTGGAAATACGACATTGGGAGCAAACAGGCCGCACCCTTGCCGGTTAAGTTGCGGGGCGTTGCGGCCAGTCCGGCGGTTGATCGGCTCAAGCTAACCAACCAGTTCCGTGAACTGGCCTTATCGCCCGATGGCAGGAAAGTAGCCTTTGTAGCCCACGGCGAGGTATTTGCCGCATCGACCAAAGACGGGGGCGACGCTACCCGAATCAGCAACAGTGCTGCCAACGAATCGCAGCCCGTCTGGACGCCCAACAGCCGAAGTCTCGTCTACACCTCTACCCGCGACGGTGTATCGCACCTCTACCGCTACGATTTCGCCACCCGCGACGAAATCCGCCTGACCGATGGCTCGTTGGACGATGGCTCGCCGGTGTTTTCGCCCGATGGTAAATCACTGGCTTATGTTCGTAACGGGCAGGAGCTAAGGGTGCTGGACATTGCGACTAAAAAAGACCGGCTTCTGAAAAGAGCATATCTTGGTCGTCCGCCGTTTGGCTCCAATGGGGCCGTAGTCTGGTCGCCGGATGGGAAATGGATTGCCTTTGCGTCCTACGGCGCGAAGACGTTCCGCAATATCTCGGTCATTTCGGCCGCTGGGGGCGAAAGCAAGCCTGTTAGTTTTCTGGCCAATACCTTTGGCGGCAACGTGACCTGGAGTCCGGACGGAAAATACATTCTGTTCAGCACCACCCAACGGACCGAAACAGCCCAGATTGCCCGCATTGACCTGGTGCCCCGTTCGCCTAAGTTCCGGGAAGATCAGTTCCGGGATCTGTTCAACGAAGAGGTGCCCAAAACACTGAAACCCGCTCCAACCGCCCCCGCCGTGGCGAAAACTGCCTCGCGGGATACCAGCACATCGGCGCTGGGCGATACCGCAAAGCTGGGTAAGAGTGGCGCGCCAACGAAGATCGTTTTTGAGGACATTCGACAGCGGCTAAGCCTGCTGCCCGTGGGTGTTGACGTCGATGCGCATTCAATCAGCAAGGACGGCAAAACGCTGTTGCTGATCGCTACCGTAGCGGGCCAGCAGAACCTGTACACCTATTCACTCGATGAACTGGGCCGCGATCAGAGCGTAGCGCGCCAACTGACGTCAACGGCAGGCAACAAGAACGGCGCGCAGTTTTCGCCCGATGGCAAAGAGATTTATTATCTGGAACAGGGCCGGATTCAGTCTATTTCGCTGGACAAACGGGAGCCGAAGCCGCTGGCGGTAACGGCCGAGATGGACGTTGACTTTGGTGAGGAGAAAGTACAGGTGTTCCGGCAGGCGTGGGATATTCAGAGCAAAGGCTTCTATGATTCGACGTTCCACGGTACAGACTGGAAAGCGGTAAAAGCCCAATACGAACCCCTTGCCGCCGGTGCCCGCACGCCCGACGAACTCCGTCGACTCATCAGCCTGATGCTGGGCGAACTGAACGCGTCACACTCGGGTATTTCGGGGCCGGCTGGCTCCTTACAAACCACAACGGGCCGCACGGGTCTGCGCTTCGACCGGGACGAATACGAGAGCAAAGGAAAGCTGAAAATTACCGAAGTCATCCCGCTTAGTCCGGCGGCTCTGACGGGCACAATCAAAGCTGGTGATTATCTGGTTGGCGTCGATGATACGAAGATTACGGCCACCACCAACCTCGACCAGTTACTCGAAAACCAGATCAACCGGCGAATTTCGCTCCAGATTGCCTCCACACCCGACGGCACCCCGCGCGACGTGACGATACGCCCGGTCAATCTGACGACCGAAAAAGGATTGCTGTATAAGCAGTGGGTACAGCAGCAGCGGCAGTACGTTGAAAAAGTGAGTGGCGGCCGACTCGGTTACGTGCACATGTACGACATGTCGGCGGATGCTCTTGCCCAGTTAAGCCTCGACCTTGATGCGGACAACCACGCTAAAGAAGGTGTCGTTGTGGACGTACGGAATAACAACGGCGGGTTTGTCAATGCCTACGCACTGGACGTATTTACCCGCAAGGGCTATCTGACCATGACATCGCGCGGACTGCCGTCAGCACCGGCCCGTACGCAACTGGGTCAGCGGGCACTGGAAACACCTACCATTCTGGTCACCAACCAGCACTCGCTCTCCGATGCCGAAGATTTCACGGAAGGTTACCGGACGCTCAAGCTGGGCAAAGTAGTTGGCGAACCAACGGCTGGCTGGATCATCTTCACCTCAGCCGCCCAGCTCATCGACGGCTCGAACCTGCGGTTACCGTTCTCTAAAATCACGGACAACACCGGCAAGAACATGGAACTGGCACCCCGCCCGGTCGACATCGCTGTATCGCGGCCCATTGGCGAGAGCTATACGGACAAAAACGTTCAGCTGGACACGGCTGTGGCTGAGTTGCTGAAGGAACTGAACAAAGCGAAGACTTCGAAAGTGAGCAGTGGGAAGTAATAGAAGTGGTTTTAGCATGTAGTACCGACCGTCTCGGTCGGGTGAGAAACGTTAAAACGATATACGCCCGACCGGGACGGTCGGTACTACATACTAAAAGCGGTGCTACGGTTCAAATCGTGGCACCGCTTTTTACTTTAAAACCAGATTCCTACTTCACCCGGTTAAACACAAACAAGTCGGCAAATGCCCATTTGCCTTCCTTTTGCTGTCCGCGCTGGATGACGAGCTGGTCGTTCCCCCGCTTTTCGTAGATGATGCGGATGGAGCCGTCTTCTTTCTCAAATAGCGCCTTCTCTTTACCGGCCTCAATGAATTTATACCGGTCCGACTTATCCTTCTCCTCCTGCCCGATCAGGCCAGGTTTGAAGTGCTTGACCAGCACAATAGGCCCCTGCTCGGTCTGTTCGAAGATCAGCATTTCGTACATCGTCACTTTGTTGTCTTTCATCATCCGCATGAAGCCGCTCAGGTTATCGCCGACGGGCGCAATCCAGGCGGCTTCAATGGGGCCGCCGTTGAACGTTCCCCGCCAGCGGCCTTCCATAAAAGCAACATCGGAAAGGGAGCCGGTTTGGGCCTGGGCGGTCAGGGTTGCAAGAAGAGACAGAGTAACAAGTAGCGACAGAATCGATTTTTTCATTTTGTCTAGGAATTTGGGAATGAACTGGAAAGATAACAGGTAAGGATACCTACCGTTTCATCCGGCCATTTTCCTACCCTAAAAACAACCTTCCCACCAAAATATGTGTTTATAGAAGTGATTAGTAGCTATCATTTAACTCCGTATACCCGCCAAAATATAACATGGACTTTATCGACTATTATAGCGTCCTGGGCCTACCGAAAACGGCTTCGGACGAAGACATCAAAAAAGCATATCGTAAACTGGCCCGTAAACATCACCCCGATCTAAACCCGAATGATGCGGAGGCCAGCAAGAAATTTCAGCAGATCAACGAAGCAAACGAGGTATTGAGCGACCCCGAGAAACGCAAGAAATACGATCAGTACGGTAAAGACTGGCAGCATGCCGACCAGTTTGAGGAAGCTCGGCGTCAACAGCGATCCCGCCCGCAATACGCGCAAGGTGATACCGGCGATTTTTCGGGCGGCTTCGGTGGCTC
The DNA here is from genome assembly GCF_900230225.1 of Spirosoma fluviale. GTDB lineage: Bacteria > Bacteroidota > Bacteroidia > Cytophagales > Spirosomataceae > Spirosoma > Spirosoma fluviale. The sequence continues at coordinate 204,593 of NZ_OCNH01000005.1, read as the reverse complement.
TGACTTCTCGGACTTTTTCTCGTCGATGTTCGGTCAGGATGCGGGGCCGCGCGGAGGTCGGCAGCGGGCGCAGTTCCGGGGGCAGGATTACCAGGCCGAATTGAACCTAACCCTGCGCGAAGCGTATACAACGCATAAACAAACACTGACCGTCGACGGTAAGAATATCCGCATTACCGTACCCGCTGGTATTGACAATGGACAGAAAATAAAGCTGGCGGGCTATGGATCGCCGGGCGTTAATGGTGGTCCCAACGGCGATCTGTACATTACCTTCGTCATTGCCGATGACAGCCATTATAAACGAAAAGGCAACGATTTGTACGTCGATGAAGAAATCGACCTGTACACGGCCCTGCTCGGTGGAGAGAAGATCATAGAGACGCTGGATGGCAAAGTAAAGCTGGCCGTCCAGCCCGAGACCCAGAACGGCACGAAAGTACGTTTGAAGGGAAAAGGTTTCCCTGTGTACAAGCAGGAAGGTTCCTTTGGCGACCTGTACGTGCAATGGCAAATTAAGCTTCCCACCAAACTAACCGACGAACAGAAAGACCTATTCCGAAAAATAGCCACCATGTAATATGCAGCCTAACCACCTTATCCCCATCAGCGAATTTTGCGTTCATCACCACGTTGAAATCGCGTTTGTCAACTCGCTGGAACAGCAGGGCCTTGTTGAAACGATTTGTGTTGAGCAGTTGGTTTACGTCCAACCAGATCAACTCCCTCGTTTAGAAAAACTCGTTCGGCTGCATCAGGACCTGGCTATTCATCCCGACGACCTTGACGTTGTGAGCGACTTGCTGGAGCGTCTGGAGGGCTTGCAGGACGAGTTAACTCAATTACAAAACCGGCTGGTCTTTTACGAGCGTGAGTAAAAGCTTGTAGTACCGAACGTCGGCCCGGCGACCGTCCCGCTGGGGAGAGAAACGCTGGAAAAATATACACCCGACCGCGACGGTCGCCGGGCCCACGTTCGGTACTGCACCTTCAGATTTAAACAGGCCTCAATTAAATCATCATCGACTACGGATGTAAATTAGCTCATAAATGCCATATCTAAGATCTCGTAGCATGCGGTTTACTTTTCGCTTTGTCCTGACAGTCACCTCACTCGTTACCATTGTCTCTGTTACCATGGCCCAAATCTCCAAACGCCCCCGCGAGTATGGAATCAAGTTCGGGGTGCTACCAACCGGGCCGCTCAATGCCATTACCGATGTGCCAGGTGTCCGGGTGGGGCAGATTACGGTGAATCAGGGTCAGAACATCCGTACCGGGGTTACGGCTATTATTCCCCACGGGGGCAATCTGTTCCAGCAGAAGAGTCCGGCGGCCATTTATATCGGCAACGGCTTTGGTAAACTGACTGGCTACAGCCAGGTTGAGGAACTGGGCACCCTCGAAACACCTATTATACTAACCAACACGCTCAGTGTTCCAATCGCGGCCGATGCAGTTATTGATTACACCCTGGCGCAAAAGGGTAATGAGCAGGTTCGCTCCGTAAACACGGTTGTGGGCGAAACCAACGATGGTTCGTTAAATGATATTCGCGGGCGGCATGTTACGAAGCAACACGTACTCGATGCCATTCAGCAAGCCAAAACCGGCCTTGTTGAAGAAGGCAACGTGGGGGCCGGAACCGGAACGGTTTGCTTTGGCTATAAGGGTGGCATTGGTACAGCCTCCCGAAAGTTACCGGCCTCCCTGGGCGGCTACACTGTGGGCGCACTGGTTCAGACGAATTTTGGCGGGGTACTACAGATTGCCGGTGTACCGATTGGGGTAGCGCTTGGGAAGTATTCATTCAAAGAAAAACTCGACGGCTCGTGTATGATGGTTGTCCTGACCGATGCTCCGCTGGACGCCCGAAATCTCAAACGACTGGCGAAGCGGGCGTTTATGGGGCTGGCCCAAACGGGCGGCATTGCCTCGAATGGCAGTGGCGATTATGTCATTGCTGTATCGACCGCTTACCGCATTCCGCACGAAACCGCCAGCTCGTTCGATGAGCTGAAACTGCTCCGCAACGACAACATATCTCCCTTGTTCATGGCCGCCATCGAAGCGACCGAAGAAGCCATTATCAACTCCCTGTTTGCAGCCAAAACGAGCACGGGCGATCAGGGCCATACCGTCGAACAACTACCCATCGAAAAAGTTGTGGACTTGTTAAAGAAAGCCGGACAGGCTCGCTAAGAAAACTCTAATGGATCGCTTGACCATGGTTGGCCTTCTGCTGACTGTTTCGTATGGCTAGCTTCACTAACCCATAAACCACTAACCCCAACACAATCATCGTAACGGTCCACTTTAAGTTAGTCAAAACGGAGCACAGGGACGCGATAACGTACGGCGAATCGGGAAACGCTTTGAGCAAATAGACGATACAACTATTTTCCAGCAGATCAGAAACAAGTATACCTACGGGCAACACATTCACCAATCGAAACGAGTTGTATTTTCTGTGCCTGAACAGCAGCGTGAGAATAACACAAAAAAGGAAGGTGTAAATGAATGGATAAGCAATATCGATGGTAAGTTCTCCCTGTGCGTAAACCGACCGGCCTTCTGGCCCATACATTTCAATCATCTGCTGAATTCGGGCGGGGTCATAACCAACCAGCAAGTCGATGGGGCCAACGGCCTGTCCGGCCAGCGCATTCATGCGGGCTTCGAGGTTCTTGAACATGTAGGCTGGGAACGGCACATACAGTGCAATTCCCAGCAGTAACGTTTTCCAGGATGATATCCGATAAAAGAAAGTTGACAGAGCAGAAAGCATATAAGGGTAGGTTAAAAATTGGAAGTCGGAGGCTTAATAAACCAATAAATCCCATAATTCAACCTTTCGCCCCAACCAATTTACCTACCGGTAGACTTTTCAGCCTTCCTGCTTCTGCTCACCCACACGCCACAGCAGAATCGCCAAACCAACGAACGACAGTGCGCCCAGCAGCATGTAGCCGCCTTCGCCCAATGCCCTGCCCAATACCGGCTCCAGCGTTAGTGAAGCCAGGCCATTGTAAATGGATGCGTTGACCGATAACAAGGCTACGGCTACACCCGCCAAGGCCCCTCCAGCCACCAGACCCGTTGCGAACAGATTGCCTTTGCCCAGATCGGCATCTTCCTCAACGATGCCTTTCCGCTTTTTACTGGCGTCGACAATGGCTTTGACCAGCCCGCCGGCAAAAATGGGCAACGTAGTTGATAATGGCAGATACAGCCCCACGGCAAACGCCAGCGCACTCACGCCAACCAGTTCAAAGACAAAGGCAATAAAAGCCCCCACTAGCACAAACTGCCAGTCGAGGTTAAAGGATAAGAGTCCTTTTATGAGCGTGGCCATCAGCGTACCCTGCGGAGCCGGAAACTTATCGGAGCCAATGGCATGCGTAATACCCTGCGCCAGCAGATCGGGCGTGGGTGTGTCCAGAATTTTTACTGTGGCTCCCACCACCAGCGATGATACTATAACGCCAACAAACAGAGCCATCTGCTGGTATTTCGGCGTCGCGCCAACGATATAGCCGGTTTTGAGATCCTGCGACGTTGCACCGGCATTGGCGGCCGCCACACAAATCATACTGCCCACCACCAGTACGGCCGGTTCATACAGTTTTCCGGTCAGACCAAAACCGATGAACACAAGCGACGTGCCCATAATCGTGGCGATGGTCATTCCCGAAACGGGCGACGAACTTGACCCGATCAGTCCCACAATCCGGCTGGCCACCGTAACGAAAAAGAAGCCGAATACGATGACGAGTACAGCGATCAACAATTTAGTCAGAATAGAATCGCCGGGAATTTGGGGCAACACAATCATCAGGGCCGCCAGCACAATGCTACCGATAATCACAATTCGAACGCTCAAATCCTGTTCGGTACGGGGAATGCCGCTGTGGCCACTCAACGCATTTTCGGCTTCGATGGCGTTAATGGATGTTTTGCTGAAACTCTGTTTAAACGAAGAGACAATGGTTGGAATGGTTTTTATGAGCGTCATAAACCCACCCGCCGTAACAGCCCCGGCCCCAATTTGGCGGATGTACGCCCGATAGATAGCCGCTGCCGTATCTGAGAAAGTGTGTGTTGCCGGATTCCACCCACCCGGTCCGCCAGCCGTTTGCAGATTGTCCAGATAGCCCAGCTTCTGTAACTGTAGTGCAATGGTATCGCCCGGCACCACCGACGCCAGCAGGGGAATAAGACCAAGCCAGGCCAGGATTCCACCTCCGACCAGCACCGCCGAAATGCGAAAACCAATGATATAGCCCACGCCCAGATACTCCGGTGTTATCTCGCCCGCTACCTGCGCCGATGGGAAATAGCGATTCGCCTGCTTCGTGGCCCATACCGGCACTTCGGCAATGATGTGCAGTACTTTCTGGAGAAAGGCATACACGAGTGCTGCGCCCAGGCCCTGGTAGGCCGTTTTGGCGAAGTCACCCCCTTTTTCGCCCGCAATCAGCACCGAGGCACAGGCCGTACCTTCGGGATAGGGTAGCGTACCATGCTCCTGCACAATAAGCGACCGGCGCAGTGGAATCATCATCAGCGTACCGATCAGCCCGCCCAGAATGGCCAGTGTGAGAATTGTCCAGTAATTAAAGAAGTCGGCACCAGAGCCGTTCGTCAGGAAGAGAAACCCGGGCATGGTGAACACTACCCCGGATGCAATGCTCTCTCCGGCCGAGCCGGTTGTTTGAATGATGTTGTTTTCAAGAATGGTCGTGTTCAGGAACCGACGCCCGAGCGAAATGGCCAGTACGGCAATTGGAATAGAAGCCGATACCGATAGACCGGCTTTTAGCGACAGATAAACCGTTGCCGCTCCAAATAGTACCCCAAATACGGCACCCGTAATAACGGCTTTAGCAGTGAACTCGGCGGGGGATTCCGTTGCCGGAACAAAAGGTTTATGGGCAGGTGGAGGTGAGACCATTGTCTTCGGGTTTGTTGTGCATCATTCCTGAGCATGACAAAGTAAGACATTCCCGGAACATACCGAAAAACGGGGCCAACATTATTGAATCGCCCGGGGCGTGTATTTATCCATTACATCGCTGGGATGGATTTCGAGCACATTAGCCAGTACCAGCAATACCAGCGTTCGGGAGGCAATTCGGCGGGAGATCCCGGCAATCGAGGCAAACAGATCGACCGTTATGCTGTTGTGTTCCCCAAGGTGCTGCATAAGCATCCGTTCTTTGTCGCCGTAGCTAAAGCGAATCTGGCGCTCAGCCTGTTCACCTTTTAAAATTTCGCGCACTTCGCGGCTGGCCTGAACAGATTTGTCGCCGACGCGCACATAGGCTTTCTTATTATCCGGGTCGGCCGGGTCGGGAACAATATAATGGGGGCGTGTTGGACTTCGGGGCACCCGGATCACGAGAACTTCGCGTTCATCGTAAAGCTGAACCCGCTCAATGGTGTACGAAATGCGTGGGAAACAAAACTTGTTGATGGCCCTAACGAGCAGGTATTCGTCCTCGTCGGCGTATTTGAGTCCAGGAATCTTCTTGTCGTCACCGACGCCGATGAGCATGATTCCACCGTTTGTATTAGCGAAAGCAACCACGCCCCGAATAATTTTTTCGGGATGATTCGTTTTCAACTTAAACTCTAAATTGCTACCCTCTCCCCGCCTGACCAGGTTTTTGAGTGCCTGATAGTCCATAACCGATGGGTTCATCTGGTTGAGCACTGACTTGTTATAAAGATACGGATTTTCCACAAATTTGCAAGTAATCGACTCGTATCTCTATTTTGCGTTAAAAACTAAGGGTATATCCGTCAACTTTTCGAGGACACAAACCGTTAGTAGAGCATATCATCTGACCGCTGGTGTAGGTTCAGTACAAGACCGCCGATGGCTTGTTTATTATTGACCTGCGCTACTAAAGAAACACAAAAATGCTGGTAAATGTTGCTTTGGTACTAGGTACTTTCCTGTTTATGGAAGGCGTAGCATGGTTTACGCACAAATACATTATGCACGGTTTTTTATGGAGCTGGCACCGTGACCACCATAACCACCACAACGGCTTTTTTGAAATAAACGACCTGTTTGCCGTTGTTTTTAGCGTAACAGCCATTGGTCTGTTTCTGGCCGGGGTAGCTATTCCGGAGTTTAGTTTCCTGACCTGGATTGGCGCGGGCGTAACGCTTTATGGCTTATTCTACTTCATTTTCCACGACGTAATTGTTCATCGGCGCGTGAAGGTGAAGATTGACACAAGCGGTCGCTACATGCAACGGATTATGCGGGCGCATTATATCCATCATAAAGTACACTCCAAAGAAGGGGCCGAAGCATTTGGCTTTCTATATGCGCCCAAGAAGTATGACCGCCCGGTAAAAACCCCAAAGGCAGAAGTAACATCTGGATCAAACTAAGGTAATAGATATGTACCTACGGGCTCAATCCCGTAGGTATATTGATTAGATCACTAAAAAAGGCGTACCCATTTAGCTGGATACGCCTTTTTTAGTAGTACTGCCTAACTGGCTCAATACTCATCTTCATTAAAGAAGAAATCATCTTTGGTTGGGTAATCCGGCCAGATTTCTTCAATGCTCTCATAGGGTTGCCCATCATCTTCAAGTTCCTGAAGATTTTCAACAACTTCGAGGGGGGCTCCTGAGCGAATGGAATAATCAATCAATTCGTCTTTGGTGGCAGGCCAGGGCGCATCTTCCAAATAGGATGCTAGTTCGAGTGTCCAGTACATAGTGTGTCCGATATTTTGATGACAGCTTTCTAATAAGGGTGCAAAAGTAAAAAAACCGTTAATATCCAAGCTCTTTTCAGCAGAAATGTTCTTAACCGTTAGTTTAAAAGGATTTAGGCCATTAACGTGTAAACTTGAGTATTGTTTCTCTTCGGCGGGATAAAGATGCCATTTAACCTGTAACATCCAAACATGTATATTTAACGGTTTATTTTAACCGGTTAAACACCCTATTTAATCCCACTTAAGACTTATTTATCCCCATTAGTCGTCTAATTAACGAGTAATTTTTATTCTTACCCATCAATTCTACGAATATGCTACTGGAAGTATGCGCTTATTCTCTTGATTCATGTATTACGGCCCAACGGGCAGGTGCGGGACGAATAGAACTCTGTGGCGGTATGGCCGAGGGCGGTACTACACCCAGCGCCGGCCTGATCCAGCTCGTCCGGCAACAAGTTCATATTCCAATTTATGTCATGATCCGGCCACGCGGGGGCGATTTTCTGTATTCCGATACCGAACTGGCCGTTATGCGTGCGGATATCAGTCTGGCCAAAGCACTCGGCGCAGATGGGCTGGTGCTGGGTATATTAAAGCCCGACGGTACTGTCGATGAAGCAGCGACGCGGGCCCTGGTAGAACTGGCGCACCCGCTACCCGTTACCTTCCACCGGGCTTTCGACATGACCCGCGATCCCCTCGAAGCCCTTGAAGCCGTTATTCGTACCGGTGCCGTTCGGATTCTCACCTCCGGCCAGCATCAGACCGCCGAAGCAGGCTTATCCATCATTCAGCAACTGGCAAAACAGGCAGCCGGGCGCATCGAAATCATGGCTGGCGCGGGCGTGAATGTCCGGAACGCTGCGCTGTTTATTGAGGCTGGGGCCAATGCGTTGCATTCGAGCGGTAGCCAGACAGAAAATAGTCGAATGGTATTTCGCCAGCCCGCCGTATCCATGGCTTCGGCCATACCTGACGAATACGAACATATTGAAGCGAACGAAGAAAAAGTTAAGGCGCTGGTCGCGCTTACAAAACAATTGCCCGGTTCCCCGAAATAAAGACCCGGTCGTTGAAGACCAGTTTTAACGCCTGCGACAGCACGATTTTTTCAACGTCTTTTCCTTCGGTTGCCATATCGGCTGCGGTATGGCGATGATCCACTTCTTTCACATTCTGGGCAATAATTGGCCCTTCGTCCAGATCGTTATTGACAAAGTGAGCCGTGGCGCCAATAATCTTCACACCCCGTTCGTAAGCCTGCCGGTACGGGTTTGCTCCAATGAAGGCGGGCAGAAAGGAATGGTGGATATTAATGATCCGGTTTGGATAATGGTTAACAAAGCCGGGCGTCAGTACGCGCATGTATTTGGCCAGAACCAGATACTCCGGTTCATAAATTGCCAGCGTCCGCAAAATGGCCTCCTCATGCTCCTCCCGTGTTTTGCCCTCGTGCGAGATATAGTGAAACGGAATTCCGAACTTGCTGACCAGCGGCTGTAGGATGTTGTAGTTACTCACTACCGCCAGAATATCCGCATCCAGTTCATCGAACGCATATCGAATGAGGAGTTCACCCAGGCAATGGTGTTCCTTCGTTACCATCACTACAATATTCTTTTTACGCCGGGGATTCAGCCGAAAAGTGATTCCTGATTGATAAGCCGTATTTGTCCGGTTACTTTGCCCTATAGAACCCCTATTTTCCGCCGTTTCGGAGCCGGGTATGGTTGAGGCTAATTCGTGTAACAAAGCCGTGCTATCGAAGGTATCCTGCCCCCCGGTCGATTCGAACTCCGTGCGCATGAAAAACCGGCCTGACGGACTTACGTACTCATCATTATGAATGATGTTCAGGTTGTGACGGAACAATACGCCGGTCACGTGGTAAATCAGACCCTTGCTGTCGGGGCCGTCCATGAGCAATATATGTTTATCAGTAGCCGTCATAAAGCGTTTCGAATAAATCGGCCAAAAGTAGTAAATGCCAAGCGTTTATTCCTTTAATTTGAGCCGTAAGCCTTATATGTATGGTAAATAGACGCCGTTTTCTAACGCTTGGCTCACTGGCCGGGCTCCTCCCCTCCTTATCGTTTAGCCGCACAAGATCAACCATTACCGGCAATTCAGACCCCCTTTCAGTACCCCAGGGACTTGGCCAAAACCTGTTGCCCGCTGGCCCACCGCCTTCTGGTCCGCTGGTTATTTCGACCTGGAAACAGCCCAAAGCTAATGCAGCCGCTCAGGCCGTACTCGATAAAGGGGGCAGCGCCCTCGATGCCGTTGAAGCCGGCGTCCGCATTCCCGAAGCCGACCCCGACGATATGAGCGTTGGCTACGGTGGCCGACCCGACCGCGACGGTCACGTTACTCTCGATGCGTGTATTATGGACGAGAAAGGGAATGCGGGCTCCGTTACGTTTCTGGAACATATTATGCACCCGATCTCGGTAGCCAGAGCCGTGATGGAGAAGACACCCCATGTTATGCTCAGTGGCGAAGGGGCCCTTCAATTTGCACTTGCCCAAGGCTTCAAAAAAGAGAAAATGCTGACGGCAAAAGCCGAGAAGGAATGGAAAGAATGGCTCAAAACGGCCCAGTACAAACCCATTGCCAACATTGAACGGCACGACACCATTGGTATGCTGGCTATTGACGCAAAGGGCAACATTTCAGGGGCCTGCACCACCAGCGGTCTGGCCTATAAAATGCGAGGGCGCGTTGGCGATTCGCCCATTATCGGGGCGGGTTTGTTTGTCGACAACGAAATTGGGGGAGCCTGTGCTACCGGTCTTGGCGAACTGGTTATGCGAACCTGTGGCTCATTTTTAGTAGTAGAGCTAATGCGACAGGGACGAACGCCCCAGCAAGCCTGTGAAGAAGCCGCCCTCCGAATCGTCAACAAACAGGAGTTCAAGGATATACAGGTAGGTTTTCTGGCAGTAAACAAACAAGGGGAACACGGTGCATTCAGTATTCAACCGGGCTTTAACATTACCTTATCGAAGAATAACCGAACCGAAGTAACAGACGCCAAGTCATATTTAAAATAAACAAATTTATCTCTTATTGTTTATATCGTTTATTTGCACAGCAAAGGCGCTATAAGTCGTTATGATCAACCATTGCGCCAAAACTACTAACTAATTTGGAAGCGGTATTTTCAACATCGAAGCGAAAATTACTACTGGAAATCGCCTGGGAGGTGTGTAATCAAGTAGGTGGAATTTATACAGTGATTCGGTCGAAAGTGCCGGCAATGGTGGAAAAGTGGGACGATAACTACGTAGCCCTTGGCCCCTATTTCCCGCAGCGGGCGGCAGCCGAGTTTGAACCCATTCCCGACTCCGACGCAACGGAGATTGGCCAGACGGTTCGAAAAATGCGGCAGCTTGGCTTCCGTGTCGAGTACGGCTATTGGCTCGTTACGGGTCGCCCACGGGTGGTGCTGTTCGATATTAGCAGCATTAGCGTCGAACAGCTCAACGAAATAAAAACGCGGCTTTGGCTCAACTACCAGCTTTCCACGCTTAACATTGAAGACCTCGTTAACCAAACGATTGCGTTTGGCGAAATGGTCCGCCTGTTTATTACGCTGCTGGCTGAGGACCATGCCCGCCGGGTTGACTTCGTGGCTCATTTTCACGAATGGATGGCCAGCACCGGCCTGCCCGATCTACGGCACGATAACGTTAAGGTAGCTACCGTTTTCACCACCCATGCCACCATGCTGGGGCGCTATCTGGCACAGAATGAGCCGGGCTTTTATGGCAAGCTGCCGTTTTTCGACTGGAAGCGGGAAGCACTGCATTACGGTATCGACACCCAGGCAACCATTGAGCGGCTCGCAGCTATGCAGGCGCACGTGTTCACCACGGTCAGCGATGTTACGGCCCGCGAGTGCGAGGTGTTCCTGGGGCGAAACCCGGATCTGGTCCTGCCCAACGGCCTCAACGTTACGCGCTTTGCGGCCGTTCACGAGTTCCAGAACCTGCACGTTCGCTACAAGCAGAAGATTCATGAGTTCGTGATGGGCCACTTCTTCCAGAGTTATTCGTTCGACCTGGAGAAAACCCTGTACTTCTTTACCTCGGGCCGATTTGAGTTTTCGAACAAGGGCTACGACCTGACTCTCGAAGCCCTCGCCCGGCTAAATTACCGGATGCGCGAGGCTGGCATGGACATGACCGTCGTTATGTTTATGGTGACCAAACAGCCTTATACCTCCATCAATCCGGACGTTCTTCACTCACGGGCGTTGCTCGATGAGATTCAGGAAACCTGCGAGAGCATTGAAAAACAGGTTGGCGAACGGCTGTTCCAGGCTGCGGCATCCGATCCAAACGGCACGTCGCTACCCGACCTGAATAACTTTGTTGACGAATACTGGCGGCTACGTCTTCGGCGGACGGTACAGAGCTGGAAAACAAAGCACCTGCCGCCTTTCGTGACTCATAATCTGGTTCAGGAGGATGATATGACGCGGTTTATTCAGCAGGCCAATCTGGTCAATAATGAATACGACCGGGTCAAAATCGTGTATCACCCCGACTTCATTGCTTCGACCAACCCCCTCTTTGGGCTGGACTATAGCCAGTTCGTTCGGGGTTGCCATCTTGGCGTATTTCCAAGCTACTATGAGCCTTGGGGATACACCCCGCTGGAGTGCGTAGTTCGGGGAATTCCAACTGTCACCAGCGATCAGTCGGGCTTTGGCGATTTCATCATGCAGATCATGCGCGACTACGAAAACCGGGGCATCTATGTAATTAACCGCCGGACGCAGTCGTTTGACGAAGCTGCCGACCAATTGGCTGATGTGCTTTATCGTTTCGTTCGGATGGCCCAGCGCGACCGGATTCAGCAACGGAACCGCGTCGAGAGCATTGCCGATGTGTTCGACTGGAGCAGCCTTCGGTCGTATTACGACACCGCGCACGATCTGGCATTGAAGCGAAAGAAGCCTTAGATGGAGACTATATTATTTGATATCCGAGGTAATCTTCAACCATCAATATGTGTTGACTTATCGCTTCAAGAAATCGAACAGTTTTTTGTCAGCCCTTTTGATATAACCTCTAAGCGATACGAATTTTTTAGAGAGTATAAACGATATACACTCGATTTACGAAGCCTGCTTGGTCGTTCATTTTATCAATGGATAGATGGAAGCTTCATATCAAATAGGTTTAACCCCAGTGATATTGATTTAATTAGCTTTATTGACCACAGTAGCTACTACGAAAAAGAGACATTAATTGATCAACTTTTTAGTAAGTGGTCTGTTTCTCAGCATTATACAGGACTAGATGCATTTACTGTTTGGACATACCCAGTTGAGCACAAACAGTCGGCTATATTTCAGGCCGACTGTGCTTACTGGCAGGATTTGTTTGGGCGCACGCGCTACAATCGAAACCGAAAACGGTTTAATAAAGGTTTTATACAAGTAAACATCGAATGATTATGAATACTGACGGTATGGGTGATAAATACATTCGTATAGCCGAATTATCAGAACAAATTGAACGAGTCAATGGCATGATAACTATGCATCATGAATCGTCCAATAACCAGTCGATGATTCGTCAGTATACTTATAAACGAGACGAACTTATTGCCGAACTGGAAGCTGCATTACAATCCTTGCATTTAAATGTTCGATTAGCGGCAGCATAAAGCTCACATTTTAATCATGACCAAAATCGGCATTATCAACGTTTCGGACCGGGCTAGCGCGGGGATTTATGAAGACATTCCTGGCAAAGCGGTCGTTGGCTTTTTAACCGAATGGCTGAACTGCGAATGGGAACCCGTGTATCGTATAATTCCCGATGAACAGGACCAGCTCGAAGCAACCCTGATCGAATTGGCAGATGCCGAGGGCTGTTGTCTGGTTGTTACAACGGGTGGAACCGGCCCCGCCCTGCGCGACGTAACGCCCGAAGCGACCGAAGCCGTTTGTCAGAAAATGATGCCCGGTTTTGGTGAACTGATGCGTCAGGAAAGTCTCAAATACGTTCCCACGGCTATCCTGTCCCGGCAAACGGCCGGTATTCGAAATAAGACACTTATCCTGAATTTACCCGGCAAACCAAAAGCCATTGGCCAATGCCTCTCGGCAGTGTTCCCAGCTATTCCATACTGCATCGACTTGATTGGCGGACCATTTTTAACGACCCACGAGGATAAAATGAACGTGTTCCGGCCTAAAAGTTAGCGCCAAACTTCTCCCAAAACCTCTAAGGTTTCTAAAACCTTAGAGGTTTAAAAGGAACTACTTCGGAAAACTGACCTTCCCCATCGAAACCGTTGGGACGCCCTGCCGATTACCGAATGAGGTATTTCCTCCCGTCAGGCTTTCGTTGGCGAGTACGGCAAACAGTACCGCTTCTTTGGCGTCGCCGTTGATATTGAGTTCATCGGTCAAGCCAAACGAACAATTGGGCAGCCCTTTTTTAAGGGCCGTTGTCAGCATTGGGTTGTGTGCACCTCCCCCGCTCATGTAAATACGATACGTTTCTCCTTCACGCATAACACGCCGGATCGCGTCAATAATGGTATCGGCGCTGAATTGAACGAGCGTTGCCATCAAATCTTTGGCAGAGATGCCTATTGTCTGGCTCCGAGCTTGTGCTTTTTCCACATAGGGTACGTTAAACACTTCGGGGCCAGTTGTTTTTGGGAAAGCTGCGTCGAAGAACGGATTTACGTTTAGGGCATTCAGCAGATGAGCATTAACCGTTCCCTGAGCGGCTAGTTTGCCGTCTTCGTCGTAGGGTTTGTTCAGAAATTTGCGGGCGTAGGCGTCCAGAAGTGTATTGCCCGGTCCGGTATCAGTAGTAAAGACGTTGCTGGCGTCTTCATCGGCGGGCAGGTACGTGAAGTTGGCAATGCCGCCCATGTTGAGCAAAAGCCGATTCTCACCCGCCTTAGAAAACATGAAATAATCCCCGTAAACAGCTAATGGTGCGCCCTCTCCCCCGTGTGCTACGTGTTTCTGCCGGAAATCGCTCAGCGTGATAACTCCGGTAACGGCAGCAATGTGATCACCATCGCCAATCTGGAGGGTGGCATTTGGGAACTTATCGCGCTGGTGCTGACTTTTTGGAGCGTGATAGACGGTTTGCCCGTGACTGGCAACCACATCTACCTCAGTGGTATCAATACCCCAGTTTTTCAGGCAGTCGAGGATGAGTTGCCCATGCAGCCGACCGATATATGGATTTAACAAACAAAGCTTCTCAAATTCGATTTTGTCTTTAGCGAAGATGGTCCGAATCTCGGTTTTGACGTCTTCATCGTAAGGCACCGTAGCAAACCGATGAAGAACAACCTCCGTACTAGGTCCACTACCTGAAATATGGCAAAGAGCCACATCGAGTCCATCGAGCGATGTTCCAGACATAAGGCCGATAATTCGGCGAACGGGCTTTCGGGCAATGTCGTAAAGGTGCTGAATTTGACGATTCATAAACTGTCAATTGATTTTGACTGGCCGGTAGTTACCGGTATAAACCAGCCGCTACGCAAATAACGCATGGATTTTTGGGGCGACGAGCAATTTTCTTTTTTTGAAAGCATTCTGTTTTCAGCGTTGGGCCATCCGGTTCAGGTTATCGAAATGCAGTTTGTTTCGGGTGGAAATATCAACACATCGGCTCAGGTATTTTCGTCGGAAGGTGTTTTTTTCATTAAATGGAATCAGCTGGAGGAGTCGACTAATGAGCAGCCAGACATGTTTGCCTCCGAAGCACGTGGGCTGGATTTGCTCCGACAGACCGACGCATTACACATTCCGCAGGTTATTGGCTACGGCCGTCTGCTCGACAAAGCGTACTTAATTCTGGAATACATCGACCCAGGCACTCCTGATAAACAATACTGGGAAACCCTTGGACAGTCGCTGGCGGTGTTGCATTCACATACGCAACCCGCCTTCGGACTGAATTTTGAGAATTACATTGGCTCGCTACCGCAAACTAATACACCGACATCTAACGGTTACGATTTCTTCTTTGAGCACCGATTACTACCCCAGGCTGGTTTAGCGTTATACAAAGGCTTACTCTCCAGGCCAACGTACGATGCGCTGCTTCGGCTGCGTGAGCAATTGCCGAATCTTCTCCCAAATGATCGCCCTGCCTTATTGCACGGCGATCTATGGTCCGGCAATGTGCTGGTTAACGAAGCAGGGCAACCGGCATTGGTAGATCCTGCGGTTTACTATGGCTTTCGGGAAGCAGACCTGGCTTTTACGAAGTTATTCGCTGGTTTTGACGACCGCTTTTACGATGCCTATAACGAAACGTTTCCGCTGGAAAACGGTTTCAGTGAGCGCGTTGCCATTTATAATTTGTACCCCTTACTCGTTCACGTGAATCTGTTTGGCTCCGGTTACGTTAGTGGCGTAGAAAGAATATTGAAACAGTTTTAATAAGCGAGTCGATAAGTCAGCCAATGGGTAATGGGGTGGCCCCATTACCCATTGGCTGACTTATCGACTTGTTACCTCCCATGGAAATTACTTCCTTCGAACAGTTCGAGTTGAACCGGCAGTTGCTTAACGCCGTGGCCGACCTTGGTTATACAGAACCCACCCCCATTCAGCAGAAAACCATTCCGCTGAGCCTTGGCAATCACGATGTATTGGGTATTGCCCAGACAGGAACCGGCAAAACAGCGGCTTATCTGCTGCCAATTCTGATGAAAGTAAAATACGCGCAGGGCAAAAATCCGCGTGCGTTGATTCTGGCACCCACGCGTGAACTGGTCATGCAGATCAACGAAGCCGTTAGCGAACTGGGCAAATACACCGACCTCCGCCACCTGGCGTTGTACGGCGGCCTCGGCCCTAAAACCCAGATTGAAACCCTTCGAAACGGTGTTGATATTATCGTTGCCACTCCCGGCCGGTTCATGGATCTGTACCGATCCGGCGAACTGGTAACGAAAGAGATTCGCACGATGGTGCTGGATGAAGCCGATAAAATGATGGATATGGGTTTTATGCCTCAAATCCGTTCTATCCTGGAGATCATTCCAACCAAGCGTCAGAACCTGTTGTTCTCGGCTACGTTTGGCGGTCGCGTTGAACGGCTATCGGCGGAGTTTCTGGAAGCGCCAATAAAAGTGGAAGTAACACCACAGGCATCTACCGCCGAAATGGTAAGCCAGGTAATTTACGAAGCCCCTAACTTCCGGACCAAAATCAACATGCTGGATTACCTCATGCGTCAGGAAGAATTCCAGCGGGTTATTATTTTTGCCCGTACCAAGGGTACTGCCGATAACATCTACAAGTTCTTGTCGCGGAAAGTGATCGAGCCGGAAAAGATTCGGGTGATTCACGCCAACAAAGGGCAGAACACGCGCATCAATGCCATGGATGCCTTTAAGGAAGGCAATATACAAGTACTGGTGTCGACAGATGTAGCCGCACGAGGTATTGACGTAGTCGAGGTAAGCCATGTGATCAACTTCGACCTGCCATTGATTTATGAAGATTACGTTCACCGCATTGGTCGCACGGGACGGGCTAATCATACCGGGGAGGCTATTACGTTTTTGACAAAAGCCGAGGAATACCACGTTCAAAAGATCGAACGAATCATTAAGGCGACTATTCCACGGCAACCCCTGCCTGCTGGCGTAGTGGTCGCTGAAACCCCTGTTGAGGAAGAACAAGCCATGCTTCGTGAGATTGACGAACAGCGACGCAAGGAAGATCCAACCTTTTTGGGAGCTTTTCACGAGAAAAAAATCACAAATATGGCTCCCGGACGAGAGCGAGATAAAGCCAAAGCAAAGCTTTCCGGTGCTAAGAAACCCGCAACATCCGGCCTAGGAGGCCGCCCTGGGGGCTTTGGTCGCAAATCTGGTGGTCCGGTAAGTACAAAAACTGGATCAGGCAAGCGTTCAGGTTCTCGGGGGGGACGTCGGTAATGCATTAAAAATGTACTAATTTGGATTCCCATTTCGTTCTATCGAGACAAAACCCCCTGGTACAGTACTTTCTATGAACGTTCGGATGAATCTGATACAGTGGACTTTAGTTGCGTTGCCGTTTTTATCGGCAGCTCAACCGAAGCAACTTATTATATCGGCGCGTTCGGGCGATTCGATTCGACGAAATCAGCCCGCAGAAAAATCCCTTGAGACGATTGCTCATCAGCCTACAGAATCTGTTTCGACAGACGCAACAGAAACGGCTGGTGTTTCGGCTACTATCCTTCCTCTTTTTGGAGAACGCCCAAAAACTGCCGAACAGATTGATGCAGAGATCCACTTTTTGAACGACTGTGATCGCAACTTTGCCAGTCGTCCGGAAGCCAGTGACTTTTTTGCCGCTCGTGGTTGGGATTACGTATCCAGCGGTCAGTTGGATACCGCTGCTCACCGATTCAACTTGTCGTGGTTACTGAATGATCATAACGCCGATGCGTATTGGGGACTTGGCGTTGTGTGCTACCAGAAAAACCAACTGCCGAATGCCATTCGAATGCTCAAAAAAGGGTTGGCTGTTGCCGATAGTAACGTGGCTCTGATAACCGATTTAGCAACCGTCGAAATTAAACACTATCAGGAAAAACCGACCCCCGATTTGCTAACCGAAGCGGAGGAATTTTTAACCCATGCAGTGAGCTTAAGTCCCGACAACGCCGGGGCCATCCAAAAGCTGTCGGTTGTCTATTTTTTGAAAGCTGATTATCCCAAAGCGTGGGATTATTTCCATCAGGCCCGTAATCTGGATTTGTCCGTACTCGACTTAAGCTACCTGAACGAGTTACTGGCTAAACATCCTGATCCCAAACGGGTATTTAAGTGAAACGACTTAAGCAATCACTAATTCTCCGTTTCTTCTTCCTGGATTACTTTTTCTTTGGCACGCTCGAAGGTTACCTTGCCTTTTTCATCCCACTCGGTTACTGTATACGGCTCGAACTCCGTGTCCCACTGATCTTTGGCGTATTGTGACAGTTTTCGGCGCATTCGACGGCCATTCGGATTGAGCGGGTAGTATTCCGTCCATCGGCCAATTTTTATTCCATTATCGTATTTCCCTTCCTCGGCCAGTAGTCCGTTTTCGTAAAAGGCCATGTATGTTCCCTTTACTTTCCCGTACTCCATCGGAATGATTTCTTTTACTTTCCGATGTGTAGAGTCGTAATAAACCAGACGTGACTCGGCCGGAACGCCCCGATGCCAGCGGGTTTTATCGACCAGCATAAATTTACTGTCGTATTTTTCCCAACGGCCATCTTTCATACCGGCATAATAATATCCTTCTTCAACCAGATCGCTGTTCTGATAGCGTTTGTAAGGCCCGTGAAGTAGCAATCCGGCTCCTTCATCCCGCACAATAGAACTGGTTACACGTGCAGACTTCTGATAATACCGGTAGATCTCGCGAACATAAGCCAGTGGTTTTACGGCATCGTTGTCGCGCAGGACAAAGAACTCCTCGATCACAGTCCGATCACCACTCCCAAATTTGGTGTATGCTTTCACCATCGATAGTCCTTCGTATTCCGTCTTCGACAGTTTGCTCTTACTCTTTCGGTCGGCTTTCAGTTTTTTAAGCTGCTTCACCTTCAATCCCAGATCAGGCATGATCCCATTCAGATAGGTATCTTTCTGATCTTTAAGAGAGGACATAGTTGGTAAACCCAGCGTCGTAAGCGATGATGGTACGGAAGAAGTCCCTGATGTGGGTGATGTCAGCGAACCCAAAGCATCTTTTTTTGCTTTCACCGACGACTTTACCGAAGCTGGTGTTGGTAAGCCCAGGGTTGTCAGCGACGAAGGAACGGAAGAAAACCCATCCAACAACGACGGTGCCGCGCCCGAAGGCGCTAAAACCGGTTTAGTCGCCGTCGTAAGCGAAGCCGGGGCCGTTTGTGCGTGTGTTGTAAACGCCAAAAGACCAGTAAATAATATGAGTACAATCCGTTGTTTCAAGTCAGAAGCAAACATGGCATTGGCAAACGATTGGTGCCTGAAGTTTGTTAGTTTTGCAACGATATACAAAGTCATATTATTTTATAATCTGTCCGTCTACTAGTCAGGCGGTTATGTCCATCTTCAATTAACGTGGAAAAACACGCTCGCATTTATGTTGCCGGACACCGGGGTATGGTTGGTTCGGCTCTCGTTCGTAAGCTTCAGACAGAAGGCTTTACCAACATCATTACCCGCACGTCATCTGAACTGGATTTGCGTAATCAGGCTGCTGTGAGTGATTTTTTCCAACAGGAGCAACCCGAATACGTTTTTCTGGCGGCTGCGAAAGTAGGCGGCATCATGGCCAATAACATCTATCGTGCCGAATTCCTCTACGACAACCTGATGATTGAGGCCAACATTATCCACAGCGCTTATCAGTCAGCCGTCAAAAAATTATTGTTTTTGGGCTCTTCCTGTATTTATCCAAAGTTAGCACCCCAGCCTTTGAAAGAAGAGTATTTGCTAAGCGGTTTTCTTGAGGAAACAAATGAGCCGTATGCTATTGCCAAAATTACGGGTATTAAACTTTGCGAAGCGTACCGGAGTCAATATGGCTGTAATTTCATTTCGGCAATGCCAACGAACCTGTACGGCCCTAATGACAATTACGATTTACAGGGTTCGCACGTACTGCCTGCACTGATTCGTAAGTTTCATGAGGCTAAAGTAAATGGTCAGCCGACGGTTGAAGTATGGGGAACTGGCTCGCCAAAACGCGAGTTTCTTCATGCCGACGATCTGGCCGCTGCCTGTTTCTTTCTGATGGAGAATTACAACGATGCCTTATTTGTCAACATCGGTACTGGCGAAGACGTCACGATTCGTGAAGTAGCGGAATTGATAAAAGAAACGGTTGGCTTTACGGGTGAATTGCGCTGGAACACCGATAAACCCGATGGTACACCTCGAAAACTTATGGATGTTTCGCGACTCCATAATATGGGCTGGAAACACACCACCGAATTAAAAGATGGTTTGGAACGCACCTATCAGGATTTCCTGACCAACGAGGTTTTATACGTTGAATAAACCGTTCTTTTGTAGAGACGCGATACCTCGCGTCTTCTGTGCGTCAGCCACTAGTCTCATTATTAGACGTTTCACTAAGAAATTAATGGCTGACGCACAGGAGACGCGAGGTATCGCGTCTCTACGGATTACAATTTTTTGGCCGGATTCCCGAATACGGTCGTTCCGGCTTCTACGTTCTCTATCACCACTGATCCCGCGCCAATGCGGGCGTTTTTGCCAATTGTCACCCCGCCAATAATCGTGGCACCGGTGCCAATAAAAGCCCCTTCTTCGATAATTGCCCCACTGTTAACAACGCTTCCGGTACCAAGCAGAACGTAGTCGCCCACTTTAGCCTGGCTGTCAATAATCACTCCCGATTGCAGGATGCAATGCTGCCCTACTTCGGCCAGGGGGTTGATGACCACACGGGCCGCAATAAGGTTACCATGCCCGATAGTTGCCATACCCGATACGGTTGCGGTATCATGGATCGCATTTACGGGCTGAATCTTGCGTCGTTCGTTAAGCATCTTGACCAGCCGCTTGCGAACCCGTCCGTCACTAATCGCGACAAAGGCTTCGCATTTCTGGCCAATCAGTTTTAGAAATCCATCATCGTCTGTTTCGCCAAGCACAGAAACATCACTGAATTCTTTGCCGTGCAGTTCTTTATTATCATCTAATAGACCATAGACAACTACAGTATTTCGCTGAAATATGTCTAAAGCCGTCATTCCGAGGCTACCGGCTCCAAAAATAAGCACTGGGTTTTCCATCTATTCTTATTGTGTTAAGTCAATGTTAAGCATCTGTTTAACAACGCTATAAGCTTGTCAATTTGGTAACATTCCGGTAAATCCTAATTCATTCATGAACAGTAGTTTCGTTCATGAAATCAAGTACGCACTTCCGCACCATCGTTATGTCTGACATTCACCTGGGCACCGCCGGGTCGAAGGCCAAAGAAGCTACTGAGTTTTTGCGTAATTACTCCTGTCAAAAACTTATTCTTAATGGCGACATCATTGACGGTTGGCAGTTGAAGCAGTACGGAACCTGGAAAAAGAAACACACCGCCTTTTTTAAAACGGTTTTAAAGCAAATCGTTCATTACGACACCAAAGTTATCTATCTCCGGGGCAATCACGACGACTTTCTCGATCAGGTGATGCCGCTTAAGGTGGGCAGGAATTTTTCGATCCGGAAGGATTACACCCTGACCTCCGGAACCAAAAAGTTTTATGTTACGCACGGTGATGTATTCGATTCTATTACCTCACAAATGAAATGGCTGGCCTACCTGGGCGACATTGGCTATACTTTTCTTTTATGGGTAAATAAATTTTACAATCACTACCGTACCCGGCGGGGCTTACCGTACTATTCTCTCTCTCAACAAATAAAATCCCGCATAAAGAAAGCCGTTAGCTACATCTCCGACTACGAACAGAAGCTAACCGAGCTGGCCCGCGCCCGCCACTGCAACGGGGTTATTTGCGGTCATATTCACCAACCTGCCATTCACGAATTTGACGGCATCATTTACATGAACTCCGGCGACTGGGTTGAATCCCTCAGTGCCCTGGTAGAAGACCATGCCGGGAACTGGAGTCTCCTATACTACACCTGCGATCTGAGCAATGATGATTCAGATACTTCTCCCACTAATCGGGAGCGTCAACCCGTAAAGAGCAACGAATCCGTTCAGATAAATTAATTCTCTTATCATGCGCGTTTTATTTTTAGTGCAAGGTGAAGGTCGGGGCCATTTAACGCAGGCTCTGTCGCTGGCCCAGATTTTACACATGGCCGGTCATGAAGTGATTGGCGCAATAGTTGGCGTTACAGCTGAGCGCAGCGTTCCTGCTTTTTTTGCCGAGAAGTTTACGGCACCTATTCTGCCTGTATTCAGTCCGGGTCTTGTGTATAATGCGGGTACCAATGCACTGGACCCATTCAAGACTACGTTGCTGGCACTCAAAACGATGAAGCCATTCTGGCGTAGTCTACAGCAAGTACGCGATCATATTGAGACAGAGCGGCCGGATGTGGTTGTTAATTTCTACGAAATGCTGGGAGGAATGACCTACGCGCTGCTGCGTCCTTCCGTGCCGATGGTCTGCATTGCTCATCAGTACATGGCCTTTCACCCTAATTTTCAACGCCCAAAAGGCCAGTGGTTCTACGAGCAGGCCTTTAAATTAAACACCCGGCTTACCTGCTTTGGCGCTAAGGAATTACTTGCTCTGTCGTTCGACGCCCAGGCAGACGAACCGCGCGAGCGGCTACGAGTGGTGCCCCCGCTGCTTCGCCAGGAGGTCACCGAATTGAAACCATCGTTCACTACCGATTTTTTGCTGGCTTACGTAACCCAGCCCGGTCTGAAGGTTGAATTACAAAAGGCCCATCAGCAGCATCTTATGCAAAAGATGGATGCTTTTCACGCAGATGCTACCGGGCCAGACCAAGTTATTGACGACACCCTGACGTATCATGCGATTGATGGTAAACGGTTTCTGGAGTTCATGGCCCGCTGCAAAGCGATTGTCACTACGGCCGGTTTTGAATCGGTTTGTGAAGCGGCTTTTTTGGGTAAACCCGTCCTGATGATTCCGCAACCGAATCATTTCGAGCAGGCCTGTAATGCCATTGATGGGCAGCGGGCGGGCGTTGGTGTTGCTTCGGACACGTTCGATCTGAACAAGCTGTCGGATTTTATGCTGCAGTACGACACCCGGTTAAGCGAGCGTTTCCGTGCCTGGCATGCACGGGGTTACTTCCTGTTTCTGGCCGCATTGAACCGGGCGGTTATGCCTACGGGAAAACCTTCGGGCGGCTTTTTCCGGCCTCGGGTCCGGCATCTGCTACGCTCCTAGTTCATACAAAAAATCCAGCGGGTTTGGATATTGGAACTGGTAGCCTGTATCAGACATGATTTTCTCTGGTGAGATTATTTTATAAGGCACCGGATTTACCGGCTCAATAAACGTTGGCAATGCGTAACCGAAGTCAGCACAGCTTTTGCGATAAATAGCCTCCCTCGTTGGGTGCTCTGGAGCAACGGCATTGTAGACGCCCGTCAAAGATTGCGTTATAACTGCTTTTAAAAGGCCTATAGCATCATTTCGATGCAGGTAGTTAACTGGTACCTCTCCGCTATCGACAGTGCGTCCTGCCACGTATTTGCCGGGTATACGATCATAGCCCATTAATCCACCGCATCGGACGATGGTCACAAGTCGATCTGGAGCCAGGCTCTGCACATACTGTTCGGCCTGTACTAAAGCTGGAGAAGCCGATTGACTGACTTCTGTAACGTCTTCCTCAACCATTATCCGGTTTAGTTCGGAGTAGACCGAGGTAGAGCTCACATAAATAACATGCTTTATGGACGATTGCCGGATTGCGTCTGTCAGGTTCTTGATCTGGGCCGGATGAAACGCATCTCCCTGTTTACCGGCTTTCGGCGGAATGTCGATTAGTAATACATCGGCTTGCAGTAAGGTCTCCAGTTCACCATCCGGTTCTGGATTTAACCGCAACAGATGTCCCTGAATACTTGCTTGTTCTAGCCTGGTGAGCTTTTCGGGCGTTGTGGTACTTCCTTTTACGCGGTAACCATCCGCTGCCAGCTCACTACCGAGCGGTAATCCAAGCCAGCCACAGCCAATAATTGCAATCGTTTTGTCGGGCATAGCTTAAAAACCGATCCCAAACGTGAGTGTTCGAACATCGGGGCCTTTTTCGGCTTGAAAAAGTGGATTTAAATCGTATTTCACAAAGAAGTCGAGGCTACGCAGGCCCAGGTGTGCCATGAGACCGTAGCGATAGTTATTCAGGTAATAGTCGGAGTGACGACGATCTTTGCTGCCATCGGCCTCTTTTATTTTCCGATAGCTGTCTAGTCGATAGTTTACATAACCTCCCACTCCGAGATGGCATATTTTCCGGCCGTCGCTGTTGTAAAACGTTACGCGGGGCACTACGGGTACGCCAATGGTGCAAACGGTCAGTTTACTTTTTTGCAGATCACGACCGGCATCTGGGAATGCGACTCCCGTTGGCGTCTTTTCAGCAATGTTGTCTCCCTGGAACATGAAATTGTTCCAGGCCACTTCAACGCCATAATAGAGCTTCAGCGACGCGTATTTACCGCGTATTAGAGTTGGCATGGCTCCCATCGACAACGCCACGTACCGCGACCCTATTGGCCGTAAATCATAATTATCTTCGGGATAAGCCGGACTTGAACTCTGCTGAATAAAATTATTGAGGCCAATACTCAAGCCATAATCAAAGCTGCTTCTGTTTCGGTCATTTTTCCGACGTTTGGCCCGTTGATAATCCTCGTCTTGCTTATCGGTTTTCCGGGATGGGTTGGTAAGCGTATCACCTGTATTGTTTATAACAATGGTGACTCCGTCTTTCTTCTTCGTTACAACAAGAACGGTGTCTTTCAGAAACTGGCCTCCATCTTTCGAAATAGCGGTCTTTCCATCCGGCACCGAATCAAGTTTCATACCCATCTCCCGAACAATCTTGTTCAGGTCGTAACTGGATAGCGCCTGAATAGCGGCCTTGTCGGGTGCATAAATTACCAAGCGAGTCCGGTTCGCAAAGCGAATTACCAGCGAATCGGTTGGATGGGTTGACCTGGTTCCAGCGCTGGCAAACATCGGAATAGCCAGTACCAGCATGATTAGTTTATGTATTCGTGGGGTCATTGTTTTGCTGCTTTCTCTTTATCTAAACTATTTTTCAGGCCACTATAAGCCCGTCCGAGCAGGCCACGGTCTTCGTTATTTACATCATCCTGCCGGGCAAATACTTCGCCTTGCTTAATACGCTTCACTTGTTGCCACAAACTTCCTTTCGTTTCCTTCTCCGCTTTATCAGTTTGGGCCACTGCTGTTTTTTCTTCGATAATTGCTTTCGCTTCCAGACGGGCCGCTACCAATGCCTGTGGCTCTGCAATTGTTACTTCCAATACGCGTTCAGCAGTAGGAGTTGGCTTAGCCACGGCTTTGTTTTCGGCGACACGATCCGTATTTACCGTTTCTATTGGGGTTATTGGGGTTACATAGACGGGCGCATTATGGGTCGCATTTCCCTTGTTTTCAACGGTTTTTGTTTGCGCCATTACCGCTTCGTTCTGTACCTGCGTTATTACCGATGGTGCATTGTCAACCACTTTTGCCCTCTTCACGCTTTCTGACGCCGGATTCGTTACCTTCTCGTTCACCGTCACCGGTTCATTGTTATCGGCAAGCTGTGGCGTATTGGCTGCGGGTTGCAATCCAGCAGGGGTCTCCTCAGTCTCTTTGGATTGTGGCTGAGTACCTGATGGCCGTTGATTGTCCAGCTTTTGTTTTTCAAGCACATTCCCCTTCACCGCTACACTGTTTTGTTCTGAATTATTGCCAGCCCCTGATGGCCAATATAGCCAGCCAAACAGGCAAACTATCGCTATACAGGCCGCTGCCGCCAAATACGGTTGCACAGCCGGACCTCGCCAGAAAACCAGGCGTGGTTCCGGTTTCTGCTGGTTCATACGTGCCTGTAGTCGCTCAAAGCCATCGGCACTGGGCGGAAGTGACATGTTACCCAGCTTTCGGGCAAACAAATCGTCAATTGGCAGTTTTTCTGTATTTTTTTTCATAGGATTCAGATCGAATTTCCTGTTCCATTTTCTTCAAGTTCGTTTGCAGCAACACCCGCGCACGACTCAGCTGAGACTTTGACGTCCCCTCCGAGATTCCAAGCATTTCCGCTATTTCGGCATGTGAGTATCCCTCAATAGCATACAGATTAAATACTGTACGGTATCCATCGGGCATTTGATTCACTAACCGCAGTAAATCATTTTCATTGACGGCTGTATCGGCCCATTCATAATCCGGTTCAACGGTAATATCTTCAAGAGGTACCTCCTGTCGCCATTGTTTTGCTTTTCGCAGAAACATTAACGACTCTGTCACCATAATACGTCTGATCCACCCTTCAAAACTACCATCTTCCCGGAACTGCTCTATTTTCTCAAAAACCTTCATAAAACCGTCCAGCATTACTTCTTCGGCATCCGCCCTGTTCGCGCAATACCGTGTGCAAACAGCCAGCATTTTACCAGCATACCGTTCATAGATGACCTTGTGCGCGCGGCTTTCGCCCCGTTTCAGCGCTCCAATCAGCTTAGCTTCTGTTGTAAAAAACGGTATAATTCGAAGCATATTCGTTCAGGTTCATTGAGTAGATGCAAGTTAAGGGAGGCTGGTTGCATGAGGTCAAAAAAAATAATCACCCAGTGATTATTTTTTCGGGCAATAAAAAAAGGGCCATTACAGCCCTTTTACATATTTGATACCGGCAACATAATGGAGCCAGATTACCCGTGATATTCGAAAGTTAACCGGTGCAATTACGACCATGACCGGTGCTATAATGCTAGCATATACCCAACCGTCCGGATCGCCCCCCAAATAAAATATCAGAAATCCCAAGACTAAGGCAACGCCACCTGATATGGCATAGCTAACATACATGGCTCCGATAAAGTAACCGGGTTCAATTTCATAGCGTAATCCGCAATGAGGGCACAGTTCGTACATCTCATCAAAGCCCGTGGGCGAGTAGAAAGGCTTTTTAAATATTTTGCCCTGTCTACATCTAGGACATAGCCCTTTTAACGCGGCCTGCGATTTCGAGACGTCTTCCATACTCACGTTTGCTGTTCCTGTACCACAAATAAGCAATTGATACTACAATCAGGTACGGAATCATTAATAAATAGACAATGCCAAGGTTCAGGTTCGAAGCAACCACACTTCGGCCATTGCTTACAGTACTTTCAACCGTTCCCCGACACATGGCACACTGAGCCATTAATTCAGGAGAAACAGCTAACAGAATAACAATTACGAGCCACACCTTCCAGGTTCTCATGATTTTCTCCGTGTTAATAAATGTAATAAGGTTCGATCAAAAAATAGACAATTACACCTGTTATACTTACGTACAACCAGATGGGAAAGGCATACTTTACAGTTTGCCTGTGTTTTTCTATTTGACCACTTAATGCAAAATAAACGGCTCGTAATACAAACCAAACAACTACAATCGAAAGAAAGATGTGAGATACCAGTAAAAAGTAATATACTGGTCTTATCCAGCCTTTACCGCCAAACGGCGTTGACTGATTGGTTAGATGATAGAGCACGTAACTGACCAGGAATACCGAGCCTAGCGCAAACGCCATCAACATAGTCCGTTTGTGGGCCGCAATATTTCCCTTACGTATGAAGTAAAAGCCTATCAGCAGCAGTAACGCTGTGAGTGAGTTGATAACCGCATTTAGATGGGGCAGGACGGTCGTCCAGCTACCCAAATCAACCTTTTGCCGAATGCCGAGCAGAATAGCCACGGCCACCGGAATAGCTATCGAGAGCACATTAATAACCCGATTAGCTTTTTGTTCCTGAACGGGTTTCAACGCTTCCATAAATTCCTGATTATTCTTTGCTGTAAATGTCCAGTAACACGCGAATTTCAAGGACCAGACGATCAACGTCTTCTTTGTCGGTTCCATCGTAGAACCCTCTGACAATCCCCTGTTTATCTACTAATACCAACTTCTCGCTGTGAATAAAAGTTTCGTCCGGCTTACCCTCTTTCACCCCTGCATCTACCGTAGGCAAATAATAGCCATGCATCGCCAGATCGTAAATATCTGCTTTATTCCCCGTTAAGAAGTACCACTTTCCCGGTATAGCCTCATACTTGGTTGCATAGGCCTTCAACTGGGCTGGCCGGTCATGTTCGGGGTCTACCGTATGCGAAAGAAACACAATATCCGGGTTGTTGCGAAAGATATCCTGTACCCTGGTTAGCTGGGATGAAATGCGCGGACAGATGGTCCCGCACCGGGTAAAGAAGAAATCGGCTACGTAGATTTTGTTCTTTACAATCGACTGATCAACCGTCTTCCCGTCCTGATCAATCAGCTTGAAGGGTGGGATTTGGTTGAA
This sequence comes from Spirosoma fluviale, assembly GCF_900230225.1. Lineage (GTDB taxonomy): Bacteria > Bacteroidota > Bacteroidia > Cytophagales > Spirosomataceae > Spirosoma > Spirosoma fluviale. The sequence continues at coordinate 176,803 of NZ_OCNH01000005.1, read as the reverse complement.
GATGGTATCCGTTACCTGACTTCCATCGGGAAGATTAACTTTACCCATTAACGGCTCACCGTTTGTTGAGTCGATTTTAGGCAAATAGCGGGGTAACGCATAGTGATTTTGCGTTCCAAATCGAAGGAATACATACAGCAAAGCCGGGACCAGCAACGTAACGAGCAGGATCCCGGCTTTTCGATTAACCGTCATTAGTTATCGTAATTGAAAAATAGAACCGCCTTCGGTCAATAAAGCCACAAGTAGCCAGATGATAAAGACAATAGGGATAACGATTGCCCAGATGAGGCTTTTCACCTCATGCTTTAAGTGCATGAACTCACCAACAATGTAGAAGGCTTTCACCAACGTCATGATTACGAAAATCGACGTTCTCAAACCACCCGCTTTCATAAAGTAAGCCAGGGTAAATTCAACAGCGGTTATAGCCGACAGAATGAAAAACGTGCGCCAGATAAGGCCTGTATTAGCTGGTGGAATTTCACCAACCTCGTGGGTTCCGTGTGAATGATCAGACATGACTCAGGGTAATTAAACCAGATAGAAAAATGTAAAGACGAATACCCAAACCAGATCAACAAAGTGCCAGTAAAGACCAACTTTCTCAACCATTTCATAATGGCCCCGACGTTCGTACAGGCCGGTAGATGCCCGATAGAAAATCAGGATGTTCAGAACAACTCCACTAAATACGTGCGTTCCGTGAAAACCCGTAATAAAGAAGAACAAGTCAGCAAAGGCTGGCGGTCCATACTGGTTTTCGACCAAGTTAGCGCCAAAGATAGTACGTTGAACGGCCTGACCATTGATCAGCTCGGTAATGGTTGTACCAGTCTCCGTACCGTGAATAAAGTGGCTCCATTCCCAAGCCTGGCTACCCAAAAAAGTAAAACCTCCCAGGATAGTCCATAGCATATACTTCTCAACATCCTTACGATCCATCCGGTGACCAGCTTCAACGGCCAATACCATCGTTACGCTACTGAAGATAAGAATGAACGTCATGATACCCACAAAAATCAGGGGTAGATCAACGCCATGCAAAAATGGTACTGAATTATACACCTTCTCTGGTGTTGGCCAGTAAAGGTTGGAAAATTTGAACACCTCGCCGAATACTGCTGGATCCCAGGCCGGGTAGCTGTACCGAATCAGGCCATACGTTACTAATAGCGCCGAAAAGGTGAAAGTATCCGAAATTAAGAAGAACCACATCATCAGCTTGCCGTAGCTCACTTTCATAGGTTCAACTCCACCCATCCAGGTTTTCTTATCGAACACTTGATCCGAATCGGTCGTCAGGGTATCGTGCGTTACAGTAGCCGCCATGCGTCTAAAAGATTATCAATGAAAATAGACTAAAAAGAAAAACAAATACAACCACAAAATGTCTAAAAAATGCCAATACGTTGCCGCTATTTCTATCTGATTCAGGCTTTTAGCATGAATACGGAGTCGGAACGAAGCAATCAAGGCAACTAGTAAAACGACTAAACCGGAAATAAGGTGAAAGCCGTGTAGACCGGTAAAAATGTACATAAAAGAACCAGCCGGGTTGCCAACGAAGAATACATTTTCGTTTACTAATTCAACCCAACCCTGGAACTGCATGTATAAAAATATTGCTCCGAGTACAAAAGTAATAGATATCGCTATTTTCAAGCTCGGAAAGTTGTCTTTTTTTGCGGCCAGATAAGCCCAGTGCATTGTCAGACTACTAATGACCAAAACAATTGTACTGTACGAGAAGACGGCTGGAATATCATATTCAAGCCAGTTACCTTCCGCTCTACGCACCAGATAAGCACTGGTCATAGCGGCAAAGAGCATGATAATACTAACAACAAACAACCACATGATAAACTTGCGGGGGTTCATTGAGAGCGTTTCCTGTGGCTCTTCGGCAATTGAAATATCGTTGACTAACTCACTCATGATTTGTTGTTATACTTTATCTAGTAGATAAACAATCTGTACAATGGGCAAATACAGCAATGAACCAAACATCATTTGCAAAGCTGCTTTGTCGGTACAGGTTCTCATTAAGTGAAACGTTTGTGCCAGAAACAAGATTCCGCCAACCATTGCTACCAGCGCTGAATTAATACCCGTCATACCGAGCAAATAAGGTAACCATCCCACAGGTATTAGAAACAGTGTGTAGATCATGATCTTATAAGCTGTTTCGGCTGTTTTTCCGTCACCCGGCATCATTTGAATACCTGCTTTCTTGTACTCGTCAAAAGCAAGCCAGCCAATGGCCCAGAAGTGAGGGAACTGCCAAAAGAACTGAATGGCGAATAATATTCCTGGAGCCCAGCCAAAATGGTTTGTAGCGGCAACCCAGCCAATCATTGGCGGAAATGCGCCCGGTAAGGCTCCCACAAACACAGCAATCTGTCCTTTCTGCTTTAGTGGTGTATAAACGAATCCGTACAGTAACAACGAAAGTACGGCCAATGCAGCCGCCCGTATGTTAAAGACTTCTACGAATAAATAGCATCCAATACTGAATAACAAAAAGGCAAATACAGCAGCCTCATTGACGGATAGACGCTCAGTCGGTAATGGCCGCACAGCTGTACGTTTCATTACTTTATCCGACTCTTTCTCTATAATTTGGTTGATAATGTTTGCTGCTCCGGTGATGCAGATTGAAGCAATCGTCAATACAGCAATTTTCCACCAAACCACATTGTCTGAGGCCAGACAGTACCCAAAGACGCCCGAAAAAACGACCGCCAGTGTTAGTTTAAGCTTGATTAACTCGATATACGCTTTTGCTTTCCCGTTAAGAGTGGCGATTGCCAGTATTTTTTCCATACTAAGCTTGTACTAATTGGGACATGTCTTGCTTGTCCTGAGCTATTAGAAGTTTGGGGGTTAGCAGGATGCTAACCGAAAACTGCAACCCTACAATCAATATGGCTAACAAAAGGTGGATTGGTTGAGCTGCAGCAGGCACGCCCAGATAAGCCATAATTACACCCGTGCCTATCTCTGCAACAACTAGTATAATGAGATAGTTGGTCAGTCGACGAATTACTATTGATGTACTTAACTTTCTTAGCCGGTAGAGCACAAGCACATGTAAGCCAAACAGCACTAATGAGAAGGAGCGGTGAATATAAAAGCGCCAGTCTAACCCTTCAATCCAGCTGTTTCGTTGCGCGTATCCTAATCGTTTTACAACGAAATCAAGCGCATCCCGAACTTGGGCACCGAGTATGATTTGCCCCAATGTTAGTATCATTACTAATACTACCAGTCCTCTCAATCCACCTATATTACTCGTGTTACGCTCGTCCTTTAGCTTTACAGCATTTGCGCGAATGAGTACAAATAATAGTGCAAAGACGACAACAATAGCCAGTAACAGGTGTAAAGTGATCATGTGTTGTGCTAATTCAGTAGCAACAACACGTGAGCCTAACCAGCCATTGACACCAATCATTAAAAAAGCCACCAGGCTTCCTATAACAATTGATTTGTCTTTCCGTAAATAAGTGAAGGAGTTAATTAGGGTAGCAAAGACGAGAAAGCCTGAAAGAACACCTAATAAGCGGTTAATATATTCAATCCAGGTCTTAACGGCGTTAAATTCAATTTCACCTTTGAGTTTTGCTCCATAAACTTCTTGGTAATTAGCAGGAAGCTGCGAAATCTCTGTGGGAGGAATCCATTGGCCAAAGCACTTGGGCCAATCAGGACAGCCCATTCCAGAGCCTGTGCCTCTAACGATTCCACCAGCAAGAATTAGCAGATAGATGACAATTACCGTCAGAAAAGCCAGGCTCTGGAAGCGCTGTTCTTTTTTATTAATGAGGCTGTTTGAACTGATCATTCAGGTTTTGTGCCTCGATCTCACTTTCCAGGCTAATCAATTCATTCTCGTGTGGAAGATTTGATTCTGGCGTTTGAGAGTAAGGTACGTTTTGTGGGATGAAGTCATCCTTTGCACCTGGTTTGCTGTAATCATATGGCCAGCGGTAAACGGCTGGTATCTCACCTACCCAGTTACCATGACCTGGAACGATTGGCGTTGTCCATTCGAGTGTATTCGACTTCCATGGATTCTGCGTTGCTCTTTTACCTCTAATTAAGCTATTAACAAAATTATAGATAAATACCCACTGGGCTACAAAGGTGAAGATTGCCGCCAGGCTGATAAATGCATTCATGTCAGCAAAGATATTCTTCGTGAAATCATAGCTGGTGAATGCATAGTAACGACGTGGAAAACCAGCAATACCTACATAGTGCATTGGGAAGAACACAAGGTAAATACCAATGAAAGTTAACCAGAAGTGGATATAACCCAGTTTCTCGTCCATCATCCGGCCAAACATCTTGGGGAACCAGTGGTACACACCCGCCAGCAAACCAAAGGCTGAAGCAGCACCCATCACAAGGTGGAAGTGAGCGACTACGAAGTATGTATCGTGCAATTGAATGTCAAGAGCCGAGTTACCTAAAATCAGACCAGTGATACCACCCGAGATAAAGAACGATACCAGACCAATCGAGAACAACATGGCAGGCGTAAAGCGAATGTTACCACGCCATAGTGTCGTAATGTAGTTAAACGCTTTTACAGCCGATGGAACCGCAATGATCAATGTCAGGAACATAAAGATAGACCCTAAGAATGGGTTCATCCCGGTCACAAACATGTGGTGAGCCCATACGATGAACGCCAGGAAGGCAATACCCATCATAGATGCAATCATGGCACGGTATCCAAAAATTGGCTTACGAGCATTGGTCGCAATAATTTCCGATGTCATACCCAGCGCTGGCAGGATAACGATGTATACCTCCGGGTGACCTAGGAACCAGAATAAGTGTTGGAATAAGATTGGACTACCCCCTACGTTCGGTAATGCTTCGCCTTTAATATAAATCTCAGACAAGTAGAAACTGGTACCGAAGCTACGGTCGAAGATAAGCAGCAGAGCAGCCGACAATAATACAGGGAAAGAAATTAATCCCAGAATAGCCGTTAGCAAAAACGCCCAGATCGTCAGGGGCAATTTGCTGAATGACATCCCCCGAGTCCGCAGGTTGATCACTGTAGTGATGTAGTTAATACCACCCAGCAATTGTGAGACAATGAACAAGGCCATACTAATCAGCCATAGTGTCATTCCCAGTTCAGAACCTTTGTGAGCCTGTGGTAATGCACTCAGTGGAGGATAAATGACCCATCCACCAGCTGCCGGACCCGTTTCGATGAACATCGAAGAGAACATGACAACACTGGCGATAAAGAAGAACCAATATGACAGCATATTCAAAAAGCCAGATGCCATATCACGAGCTCCCACCTGCAACGGAATCAGGAAGTTTGAGAAAGTACCGCTCAAACCAGCCGTTAGTACGAAGAACACCATGATTGTACCGTGCATGGTAACTAATGCCAGGTAAAAATCAGGGTCAAGTTTATCAGTCTCATTGATCCAGCTACCCAATACCGGGCGCAGGAAACCCAACTTCAGGTTTGGGAAACCCAACTGAAGCCGGAACATTACGGACAAGCTAATTCCTATGATTGACCACAGAATACCAGAGATCAGGTACTGTTTTGCAATCGTCTTGTGGTCTTCAGAGAAAATATACTTGCGCCAAAAACTTTGCGGCTCGTGATGGTCATGCTCTGTTGCATGTGCCACAATTACCGGGTTAGCTGATACAGTCGCCATCGTATTGGTTTGTTGTAAGTTAAAAATTAACGAAGTGTAGTGGTTGCTACAGAAACTCCACCTTGGCGTGGTATTAATGCGGTAGAACTATCGGATGGCGCAGCAGTGGCATCAGCAGGCAGATACTTTGCTGCTTTTGCTTTCAAATTTGCTGGAATACGAGTAGCCAATTCAGGAGTTGAGGTTAACAGCGGTTTTTGCTGCTTGCACCAAGCTTCCCAACTTGCCTCATCTTCAACAATAAGGCGAATACGCATTGAAAAGTGCCCTTGTCCACATACTTCTGTGCAGGCAATTTCGTAGGTAAAATCAGGATTTCCGGTGAGGTTACGCATTTCGTCCGTCGTCTTATCGGCTATGAACCAAAAACGGGTTGGCATACCTGGAACAGCGTCCATCTTCACACGCAGGTGAGGAATAAATACGCTGTGCAGAACATCACGAGCACGAATTTTCAACAAAACGGGCTTGTTAGCTGGAATGTGTAGCTCCGAAGTAGATACGAAATCATCAAAAGAAGATTCATCCGTGTAGTCGATCCCAGTCTCGTTATTATTGTCGATCAACTTGTAGTTGAAATTGCCCAGCTTATTGTTGTCAACTCCAGGATAGCGGGCAATCCAGTTAAACTGCTTACCAACAATTTCGAATACCTGGGCATTTGCTGGTGCTTCTGACATAATATCGCGCCATGCTCTCCAACCGGTGAACACCATTACGGCCATGATAACGGCCGGAACAATTGTCCAGATCAACTCCAACTTGTGGTTTTCCGGATAATAAGCTGCCTTATATCCTTCTCTGTGCTGGTACATCCATGCAAATATGAAGAGCAAAGCATTCGTCAGAACAAACGCAGCAGTGATCATCGCCATCGAAATCCAGAACAGGTTATCCGTACGCCGTCCGTGAGGAGATGAAGCTTCGGGTAAGAAGAACTGCCGGGCATACATAAACGACCAAACAGCGGCTATTAAGCCAACTACAAAAAACACAACAAACAGAGCCCCATTGATCTTGTTGCTCAAACCAATCTCACCCTCTTCTTTAGGGCCACCTGCGGTTTTAACAACAGCTGCCATTTTGGACACAACCATCGCGGCCAATCCTAAAAAGACTACTGCTAATAATGCGACTATATAGACCATTTTTTTACAGGTTAGAAATTAAATATCATGGTGTAATGTCTCTACCAGCATCGGGTGATTCTTTGGAATCAAATTCGCCTTTGTTAACTGACTAGAAACACTCCAGATAAAACCACACGCGAAAATAAGAATCATACCGAATTCAATCGGACCAAAACCACCGTGCTCACCTACCGTTCCTGGCATAATATTAACGTAGAAATCAAAGTAGTGACCGATAATAATACACCAGGCAGCCAGCTTCAAAATTATGTACGTACGCTTGGCATCGCGTGTCATCAAGATTAAGAATGGACACACGAAGTTCAGGAATAAAGTAACAAAGAATGGCGCTTTATAAATCCCGCCAAACCCGCTAAAACGCTCACGATAATAGATTGTTTCTTCCGGTAAGTTGGCGTAGTAGATCAGCATAAACTGTGCGAACCATACATACGTCCAGAAGATACTGAAAGCAAACATGAACTTGCCAAGGTCATGTAAATGGCTTTCATTGACAATTTTTAAGTAGCCTTTTTCCTTTAATGAAACAACCGTTAAGGTAATTATTGCCAAGCCAGTCACGTGCCAGCTAGCCAGCGTGTACCAGCCAAACATAGTACTGAACCAGTGGGTATCAATCGACATAACGAAGTCCCACGCCGATGTTGACGAAGTAACGCCAAACACTAACAGGAAGGCCGTTCCCAGTTTAATACTCTTATCGTAATATTCTGTACCACCTTCCAGGTCTTCCTGAATTGAGTAGTTCCGAATAACACGCCACATCATGTACCACAAGGCAAAATAGAGAACGATACGGGTTAGGTAGAAGGGCATATTTAAAAAGCCTTTTTTACCATTAATGATCGGGTCAAATTCAGCGCTCGATGGGTCAAATAAGGCAGGGTTCAGCCAGTGAAACAAATCATGTCCCGCTAAAAAGAATACCGCCAGTATGGCAATGCCGGTAAACGGTAAAAAAGCGGGTAGAGCCTCGGGGATACGCTTAAATGCCGATGACCAGCCTGCCTGGGCTAAATAATTATACGAGATAAAAAACATCCCGATAACCGAAGCCCCTGCAAAATAGACAGCGTTTAGCCATACGTTAGCCCACAAACGGTTAGTCCATTTGTATGCATGATGACCACCGCCTTCATGAGCGCCAGCACCAGCTTCATGTACCACATGGGTTTCATGTGATCCAACGCCCGATGCCAACAGGTATGCGCCAATTGCTACTAACGCGACTCCGGCTCCAATACCGATCATTAACCGACGTTTGGAGTCCGCAGTAAATTCAAATTCTTCGTCTAAGGACGGTATTGCGTGAGCCGATGCCATTCTTATTGGTTTGTCAATTAATTTAAAGACCCTGGATGCTTACAGCCAAAACTGAATTAGTATTGGCTGGTGCATTCACCGTCATTTATCCTTGTTGGAGTTTGTGAACGTATTGTACAATCTTCCACCGATCTTCTGGTGTGATTTGCGAGCCATGTGGCCACATCCGACCTTTACCATGGGTAATGACGTGAAAAACATGTCCGTCATTCATAGTCTTGTACGCATCTGCCGAGTAGTTTGGAACACCTTTATACTGAGCAGCTACAGGTCCATCACCCTTGCCCGTTGCACCATGACAATGGCTGCAATAACGGGTATATAGCACTTGACCTTCAGCCAGCGTCTTCTCCGAATCCTGAATGGGATTTGTTAAAACACGTTCTGCAATACCTATGCTGTCAGCCGGAATATTATACATCATCAAATCTGTGGTCTTAAAAGCCCCTTCATTAAATGTTGTATGGTAATTAGGACGTGCAACAGTACCCTGAGCCGGCAAACGCATGTTGAGACCATTCTCCCTTACATTTATTGTATTCGGGCGGATCTGACGGTAAGGCTCGTATCCAACAGATTCGTACATGTTAGGGGCATAAACAGTCCCCGTATCATCATGACCTCTTTCACAGGACGTACCCGTGATTAACAGTCCGATAATAGCTAGTGCTGTAGTAACACTTTTATGGTTAGTTATCATCCTTATACTGATCGTTAGAACTGCTTGATGTTGACTTCAGCAGCACCTGATTTTCTCAAAATCTGCTCTATATCACCTTCGCCAATATTGTTTTTGCTCAGGTCAATGGCCATCGCAAATTTGTTATCAGTGGTTCGGAGGTCATACATTAATGGCTTAACTGTTGGTCCCATACCATTCGAGATTAGGAATGTACCGACCATACCCAGCGCACAGAATAATACCGTTAATTCAAAAATAATCGGTACATAGATTACGGGCGAGTACGAATCCTTGCCACCAACAATCATTGGCCAGTCAAAACCTTCCGTGTAATATGTCAGTGCCAATGCAGTAAGGGTACCACTTAGCCCAAACAAGAAAGCAGCAATGCCTAAGCGACTACGAGGGTGCCCAAGGGCAACATCTAATCCGTGAATCGGAAACGGCGAGTAGACTTCCTGAATCCGAACGCCCGCTCCTTTAACTTCTTTAACGGCACTCAGCACTACATCGTCATCATCATAGATGCCGACTAAGAACTTACCGTTACCATTTACATCTGACATGATTAATTCAGTTTGCAGTTTCGTTTACAGTTCCCGGTTGCCTGCGCATCAATCCTCCGGGAACTGCAAACCTAAAACTATCTTATTCTACGTCTTTATTGAACGTCGGATTGGCGACGCGTTCTCCTTTTGCCACTCCCGATACTGAAACCGGCAGTTTCTCGGACGATGATTTAATGATCGTTTTAACTTCGGCCATGTTAACTACCGGCAGGAATTTCGCAAACAGTAGGAACAGGGTGAAGAAGAAACCGAACGAGAAAATATAATCGCTTATGTCAAACAGTGTTGGGTGGAACATCGCCCAGCTTGATGGCAGGTAATCGCGATGCAGCGATGTAACGATAATTACGAATCGTTCGAACCACATACCGATGTTCACAATAACCGACAGAACGAACGTCCAGACGATGCTCCGGCGGATAGCCCGTGACCAGAATAACTGTGGCGTAATTACGTTACAAGTCATCATGGCCCAGTAAGCCCACCAGTATGGACCGGTTGCCCGGTTGATGAACGCATAACTTTCAAATTCAACACCCGAGTACCAGGCAATGAAAAACTCTGTCAGGTAAGCCACACCAACAATAGAGCCGGTTAGCGTGATGACCTTGTTCATTGACTCAATGTGCTCGATGGTAATGTAATCTTCCAGTTTGAAAACGACCCGGATGATTAACACTAGGTTCTGCACCATGGCAAATCCCGAAAAGATAGCACCAGCTACGAAGTAAGGAGGGAAAATAGTAGTGTGCCATCCTGGAATAACCGACGTAGCAAAGTCCATACTTACAATCGTGTGTACCGAAAGTACAAGAGGTGTCGACAGACCGGCCAGAATCAAACTCATGTATTCATAACGAGCCCATGTCTTTGCCGAACCGTTCCAACCCATAGCAAATGCGCCATAGATATACCGGGATACTTTGCTCCGGGCACGATCACGAATAGTAGCCAGATCAGGAATCAAACCCATGTACCAGAACACGAGGGATACAGTAAAGTACGTGCTGATAGCAAATACGTCCCATACAAGAGGGGATTTGAAGTTCACCCACAACGACCCAAATGTGTTAGGCAACGGTAGCGCCCAATAAGCCAACCAAGGCCGACCCATGTGCATTAGAATGAAGCTTGCTGCACACAATACCGCGAAGATCGTCATGGCTTCAGCCGCCCGGTTTACTGCTGTCCGCCACTTCTGACGGAATAAAAGCAAAATAGCCGAGATCAATGTTCCGGCGTGACCGATACCTACCCACCATACAAAGTTGGTAATATCCCACGCCCAGCCAACAGTCTTGTTAAGACCCCAAACACCCAGGCCTTCCCACCAGGTCCAGAATACACAGGCGGTTCCGTAAAGTAGCACAATCACCGAGATGGTAAAGGCAATCGTCCACTCGCGAGTGGGTTTTCCCTCAACCTGTCTGCTGATATCCTCCGTCACGTCGGCGTAGGTTTTACCACCGGTGACGAGGGGAGTTCTTACGGCTGATGTAACATGCGACATATAATTTACTGATTTACGATGTATGATTTACGATAGACAAATTACGCTTTGTGACCCCAGATTGTTCTAAAACCAACCCACGTAACTTGTGATTTATTTATGCGTTTGTTTCCTGACGAGCATTCTCGTTATGCTTAGCTTCTTCGTCTTTGTTCCGAATCTTAGTCAGGTACGAGATTTGCGGTCTCACGTTGATCTCTTCCAGCACGTGGAATGCACGGCCTTCCAGTTCTTCAACCAAAATTTTGGAGATTGTACTCTCCGGATTGTTCATGTCACCAAATGTGATCGCATCGGTTGGACAAGCTTGCGAACAGGCGGTCTGAACTTCATCAGGTGCTAACCGACGACGCTCTTTCTTAGCGGTCAGTTTCGTTTCCTGGATACGTTGTACGCAGAACGAACACTTCTCAATAACACCACGCGAGCGGACCGTTACATCTGGGTTAATGACCATTTTGCCCAGGTCATTATTGAAATGATAGTCGTAGTTATCGTTATCGTGGTATTTAAACCAGTTAAAACGACGCACTTTATATGGGCAGTTGTTCGCGCAGTAACGGGTTCCAACGCAACGGTTGTACGTCATCTGGTTCAACCCTTCCGTGCTGTGTGTGGTAGCCAATACCGGACATACCGTTTCGCAGGGAGCATTGCTGCAATGCTGGCAAAGCATAGGCTGGAAAGTAATCTCCGGATTGGCCGAAGCAACTTCAAGACCCGAGAAATCCTCAGCTTCGGCGTCGCTGCTGTAATACCGGTCGATACGCATCCAGTGCATTTCACGACGGTTGAGCACTTCCTGACGGCCAACAACCTGAATATTGTTTTCAGCATTACAGGCAACTACGCACGTTCCGCAGCCTACGCAGGAGTTCAGGTCAATAACCATACCCCATGAGTGGTTCGGCTTACCGTAACCATTCCAGAGCGTAATATCGGTTGGGTCGGTTGGTCCTACAGAGGTTTGTACTTTAGGCTCGTAGCGACCAGCCTTAGGGTTCTTCTGATAAGAAGCCAGTTTCGACTCCTGCAATACCGCCCGACGACCCATTACGGTATCGTGCGTTTGTGTTTGGGCGATCTCATGACGACCACTCGCCTTCGCTACCGTAGCCGTGAACGAAGCAAAGTTTACCGTACCATTGGTAACCGACGCAAATGGATAGGCATTCTTACCAACACCGTTTGCTGACTTACCCGCCTTTTCACGACCGTATCCAACCGCAATAGACACCGTGTTATCAGCCTGACCGGGTTGAATCAGCACCGGTAACTCAACGGATTTGCCGTTGACCGTAACTGTTACTAGATCATTCTGGGCCAGTTTCATGTCATTGGCCGTTTTCTGCGACAGGGCCGCGTAATTGTCCCAGCACGCTTTCGAAACCGGATCAGGAAGTTCCTGTAACCAGGGGTTATTAGCGAAAGCTCCAGTACCGACACCAACCGATTCGTACAGAGATAACTCCATACCGGTCGTTGGCTTGTAGCGTTGAGCAATACCAGCAGCAGCCTGAGCTACGTTACCAGCGAATGAAGCACCACCCGTAGCGGCAGCTGCTTTGTTTGGTTCAAACACACCATCATTCAGCGACTGTACCCAGAAAGCTTCGAAGGAGCTAAAGCCCGTGGCCTGTGGATAGCGTGTTGTCCGCCAGAAGTTTTTCAGATAAACCTGATAATCAGCAGGCTTACCGGCCCATGTCAGTAGGCTCGACTGAAATTGACGAGTTTTGAAAATGAGCGTGATAGCTGGCTGCGTCAGGCTGTAATATCCCTGCTTTGGCTCAGCATCGTTCCAGCATTCGAGGTAATGAGGAGCTGGGGTTATAAATTTCGATAACGAAGCCGTTTCATCAGCCCGGTCGGCAAAAGACACCGATAAAGCAATTTTCGGCAACGCTTCTGCCAGTTCAGCGCCACGAGGGTGGTCATACACTGGATTAGCTCCAAAGAACAGAACCGCGCCAACCTGACCTGCCTTTGCCTCGTTGATGAAGGCATTCATTTGCTGGTCATTACCCTGACGGTAATTGACCGGCGTATTGATATCAATCGTGCTGCCATAGCTGCCCAGTAGGTTATTAAGAGCATTGACAATGACTTGTACGTTAGGATCGTTCGAACCCGAAACAACCAGCGCCTTACCACGTGACTTGGCCAAATCGGCGGCTGCTTTGTCTAAGTGCTCAACTGTAACCGAAGGCGTACCGACAGCCGTACCACCTAACTTAGCCGCTACTTTATTGTAAAGTGCAGCCACAACCAAACCTTCCTGCGATGGTTTGATCGGCGTCCGGTAATCGGCGTTGGCACCCGTCATTGACAGGCCCGTTTCAAACTGATAGTGACGCGACATGGTTTTCTTACCATTTCCGACAGCACCAATTTTACGGCCTTTCGCATACGCATTCATGAACTCAAGCGGAGCTACCCACGTACCCAAGAAGTCAGCACCGACGCTAACGATCGTTTCTGCTTTACTAAAATCGTAGGAAGGAACAACCGCTTTACCAAACGATGTCTGGTTTGCCTGAACAAGACCAAATACCGAGTTAGCATCGTACATGATGTGACGCGCCGTCGGGTATTTAGCTACGAAATCAGCTACAACCGCTTTCGTAGCCGGACTCAGGATCGTTGATGTAACAATCCGGATACCAGCGCCTTTTGCAGCGGCTGCGTTAAGTTGATTGACAACTTCACGGTCAGCAGTTGACCAGTCAATGTCTGTCTCGCCACGCTTGGGGCCTTTCAGTTTATCAATGTCATACAATGATAAAACAGAGGCCTGAACACGGGCAGTTGTACCGCCTTTCGTTATGCTTGATTGTGGGTTACCTTCTATTTTAATAGGTCGACCTTCCCGTGTTTCAACCAATACAGCCGCATAATCACCATTTTCGCTATACGTAGACGCATAGTAATCGGAAATAGACGGGAACGTGAACTCTGGTTTATTAATGTACGGAATGGCCTTGTGAACTGGTGCTTCGCAAGCTGCCAGCGATACGGCTGCCATACCAAAGCCCATTACTTTCAAAAAGTCACGGCGTTGGGTATTTGAGCCACCGAGCAAACCGTCCAGGTCATTCGATGATTCACTTAGGTCTGGATTAGCAAATTCGCTATTGGCGTTCTTGACAAACGTCGCGTCATTGCGTAATTCTTCAACCCCTTTCCAATACCGTTTAGATGTATTTTCCATGCGTGTTGTATGCGGCAATGGTTAAAATGAGAATGTATACGACAAAATGAAACGGAATCAGCTTCCTTTCAACTGTTCCTATACATTAAATTAATAGTGACATTTAGAACATTCCAGACCACCAATGTTGGCTACTTTAAGTGCGTCTTTACTTTCTTTCTTGTGTAAAGCCACTAACTTATCGTAGTACGCGTTGTCTTTGGTGTTTACTTCCGTCCGGCGGTGGCAGTCGATACACCAGCCCATCGTTAACGACGACCGCTGTTCTACCACTTCCATCTTCTCGATTTCGCCGTGACAGGTTTGACACGCTACGTTACCAACGTTTACGTGCTGAGCGTGGTTGAAGTAAGCCAGATCAGGGAGGTTGTGCACCCGAACCCATTCAATTGGCTGATTCTTTTCGATAGCCGTATAAATCTTCTGAATTTCTGGCGACTCTTTCTTGATGACGCCGTGGCAGTTCATACAGATGTTGGCCGAAGGAATCGTTGCACTCTTACCCTTTTGTGCTCCTGTATGGCAGTAATTACAGTCAATTTTGTATTGACCGGCGTGCAGTTTGTGCGAGTAGGCGATTGGTTGCTTTGGCGCATAACCCTGCTGTACACCAACGCTATAGGCACCGTCGATGGTTGCTTTCGTTACAACTAACAGAAACAACCAGATTACGATTGAGCGAAGTGTTGGGTTATTGAATGCATCGGACAGACCCGTTTTTAACCGCTGACCGAACGACGAAGCTGCCAGTGTACCATCAGCTGTCGCTGGCGTTACCGCTTTCGACAGGATTGTTACGATTGCTAGTAAAACGCCAAGCACTAATAACATAACGATCAGCAGAGCAACCAGAACGAACGTGAAGAGTTCTGAAGGGCCACCAGTTGATGGACCTGCTCCGCCAGCACCGCCGGCGTTTTTAGTATTGTCAGCACCGGCTACCGAGGCAACAGCTGCCGGCTTACTGGCCTGATCAACGTAAGCGAGAATTCCATCGATGTCAGCGTCGGACAAGTTCGGAAAGCTCGACATCTGAACTTTACCATTGGCATTGAATACCTGATTAGCGTAGGCATCACCCGAGGCAATCAGAGCCGAAGAGTTCCGAATCCACTTGTGCAGCCAGTCTTTACTTGGTGCCCGCTCTTCAATTCCTTTCAGACCAGGTCCAACAACTTTCTCAGCGGTTACCGCATGGCATTGTGCGCAGTTATTGGTAAACAGCGACTTTCCTTTTTCAACATCACCACCGCCCGCAGGGGCAGCCGCGTCTGCGGCTGGAGCACCACCTGCTGCCGCATCCTGCGCTTTCACCTGACTGCTGGAAACCAACAGCGTCAGCGATAGGACGATAGCCACGCAAAGCTTATAGAAGCGACTCATTTTATGAACTATATTTTTTGAGTTGATCAACATAATCAGCACTGCTATTTTATTAGCCCCCAAAAGTACGACACGATTGCTGTATAGGCAAAAATTGATCTTTAGTTATTTCAAAGCCCATTTTATTTATATTGTTTCTAATTAAGAACCTTGTAACCTTTCCTTCTCTTTCTATAGAGTAATGCTAATCAACCATAAAAAAATGCCATTTAACCGGCCTCTGATATAGAAAGCTAGTTAAATGGCATTTAAAGTAAGTGAGGTTCCGAGCGGATTCGAACCGCTGTAGGAGGTTTTGCAGACCTCTGCCTAGCCACTCGGCCACGGAACCAATTTGACCCCAAAGATGACGAGTCAAGCGTCCGGGAGTGCAAAGATAGGACTTTATCCTTTATAAGGAAACGCTTTCTCAAAAAAATGCCCCTAAGCCACAAAGGCCAGGGGCATTTTATATCGTTTAAGGCGAAACGGCTTAGTTCCGGCCTTCCAGTTGCTCTTTCAATGCAGCCAGTGCATCGAGGTCGCCCAGGGTAGCTCCACGATCGGCCTGAGCCGGTGCTGATGCTGCTTTCGGAGCGGCAACTTTGGGAGCTTTGGCTTCCTTAACAGGCTCATTTTTCTCACCCCACGTTTTCGTGTGAGAGAGCATGATGCGCTTCTCTTCTTTGGAGAACTCTGTTACTTTGAAGTCGAGCGTTTCGCCAACTTCAGCGAAGGTACCGTCTTCTTTGCCCAAATTCTTAAGCGACGAGAAGCCTTCGATGCCGTAGGGCAGTTCGAGAGTGGCCATCTTGTCGTTCTTGTTCAGAATCGTGCAACGGTGAATGGTTCCAACAGCGAATACGGTTTCGAACGTATCCCATGGGTTCTCTTCGAGTTGCTTGTGACCTAAAGCCAGACGACGGTTATCGACGTCCAGTTCAAGTACCAGTACTTCGAGTTCGTCACCAACCTTGATGAAGTCCGAAGGGTGTTTCACCTTCTTCGTCCACGATAGGTCAGACACGTGTACCAGACCATCGATACCTTCTTCCAGTTCGAGGAACAGGCCGAAGTTTGTCAGGTTACGTACCATGCCTTTGTGCTTCGTGCCAACGGCGTATTTCGTACGCAGTTCTGGACGAGTCCAGGGATCTTCCGTCAGTTGTTTGATGCCTAACGACATTTTACGATCGTTGCGGTCCAGCGTCAGCACTTGTGCTTCTACTTCGTCACCAACTTTCAGGAACTCCTGTGGGTTGCGCAGGTGCTGCGACCACGACATTTCTGACACGTGGATCAGCCCTTCAACACCCGGTTGAATTTCGAGGAACGCGCCGTAATCAGCTACGTTCACGATTTTACCCTTCACTTTCGAACCAACCTGAATGTCTTCAGCCAGAGCATCCCAGGGGTGAGCCTGCAGTTGCTTCATACCCAGCGAAATACGCTTCTTGTCTTCGTCGAAGTCGAGTACAACCACGTTGACCTTCTGGTCGAGGTGCAGCACTTCGGATGGATGGCTGATACGACCCCACGAAATATCCGTGATGTGCAACAGACCATCTACGCCACCAAGATCGATGAACACACCGAAGTTTGTCATGTTCTTGATAACGCCTTCCAGTACCTGACCTTTTTCAAGGTTGTTCAGGATTTGAGCACGTTGTGCTTCGAGGTCTTTCTCGATCAGGACTTTGTGCGAAACGACTACGTTGTCGTTTGCATAGTTGATCTTAACGACTTTAACCTCCATTTTCTTACCAACGAAGATGTCGAAATCGCGAATTGGCTTCACGTCGATCTGCGAACCTGGCAAGAACGCTTCAATGCTGAAAATATCAACGATCAGGCCACCTTTTGTCCGGCGCTTAACGAAACCATCGATAACGAGGTCTTCGTCCAGTGCACGCTGAATTTTCTGCCAGGCGGTGATCACTTTCGCTTTTTTGCGAGAGAGTACCAGCTGGCCGTTCGGGTCTTCCTGATTTTCTACGTAAACTTCAATTTCATCACCCATCTTCAGGTCCGGCATATCCCGGAATTCAGAAGCTGGCACTAAGCCATCCGACTTGAAGCCGATGTTGAGTAGTACTTCCCGGTCCGTTATCCCAACGACGGTTCCCATTACCACTTCTTTCTCTTTAACTTCCGACAAGGTGTTGTCGTAAAGTTCCAACATCCGGTTGTGTTCTTCAACCGAATAGCCGCTTCCAAACCCTTTGTTGTCTGCCCGGTCCCAATCAAATGCCGGCAGTTCGCGTTGCTGCGTTTTGCTCATAAAAAAAGTTTCCCTGACCCCCTCAGTACATCAGCCCGTGGGTCAATGGCGGACTGACTTTAGTTGTGAATTTTTTCCTTTTGAAAAAGGACTGCAAAGATAGCAAATGCTTTCCAAAAAAAGTTTCGAAACTGGCAAAAGTCTTTGAGAGAGAGGATAAAAGGAGGAAAAGGCCAAGGGGGAGAAAGGAGTTTGCTCATGGCATGATCCCTTTCTCCCCCTCGGCCCTTTACTCCTTTTACTTGAATGCTTTTTCCTTTTTCGCCAAGAACGGCATCCAGCTTTGCTCAAGGGAGCCTGAAAATTCACGTAGGAAAACCAGGAAGGTTGGTTTAAATGGCTTCTGCCGTAATTTAAGATTTGCCTCCTCGGGCGTATAATCGCCTTTTCGGGAGTTGCACCGCTTGCAGGCAGTGGCCAGGTTGTCCCAACTGGTCTTACCTCCTCTCGATTTTGGCAGTACGTGGTCCAGCGTCAAGTCTTCGGTGGTGCCGCAATACTGGCAATGATGCCCATCGCGCTTGAAGATATTCTGCCGGGTAAGCATAACGCCCTTGTAAGGCAGACTGACGTACCGGTGAAGACGAATGACCGATGGCATGGGGTATTCTGCCGAAACGGTTCGAAGCATGAACTGCTCAGATTCTGCAACAAGTTCTGCTTTATCTAAGTAAACCAGCAAGAATGCTTTGGGAACGGAGCAGATGCTGAATGCACTGTAATCTTGATTTAAGACTAATACTTTCCTACCCATATCGCGTTTAGAGCCTCTGTACGGTAGCAAGTTACAGAGTTATCCACATAACGACAATAGCTATGATAAAAATTAACGAAGTAATAAATAGACAAAAGGAGCAACACACAACACCAGTGAAAGGAATGGTACTCTATTACTCTACAAAACTACTATTTTTTGATACAGATCACGGTTAATATCGTTCCCGTTGCATCTCCCGTTCTACATCACGTTCTTTGATACTGTCACGCTTATCGTACAATTTCTTCCCTTTCGCCAAGGCAATATCGACTTTGGCAAACCCGCGTTCGCTCGTGAACATACGGATGGGTACGATAGTGAGCCCCTGATCTTTCAGTTTCTCGGCAAGTCGCCGGATTTCGCGCTTTGTCAGCAACAGTTTCCGGTCGCGGAGGGGTTCGTGGTTGTAGTGCGTTCCTTCGGTATAAATGGATATGCTCATCTGACGAATAAACAGTTCATCGCCATGAATCAGGCAGTAAGCGTCCTGCAAGTTCACTTTACCCTGCCGAACGGATTTTATTTCTGTACCCGTCAAGACAATACCAGCGGTATAGGTTTCCAGAAACGAATACTCAAACGAAGCCCGTCGGTTTCGGATATCAACTTGTTTAACAATAGAAGCGGTAGCCATGTACTGATGTAGGATATGTGATGTATAACGTACCCACGGGTTTCAACCCGTGTTTATTTTTCAAGAACACGGGTTGAAACCCGTGGGTACGTCATACATCCATAATTGAAACATAAAGGTAACTTGGTAAGACCATGAACATCCGAAAAGTGAGAGAGGTTTGTCTGACCACAAAAAAAGCACATCCGGCTACTAAACTCTCGCTTAGTAGCCGGATGGATCGATACCTGCTTAAGAGGCAGGAAGATTTACTTCTTAGTTTGCTTCGCCTGGTATTCTTTGTTCAGACCGGCCAGAATTTTGCTGGTGCGGTCGCCGGATGGGTCGGCGAACAGGATACCGCCACCTTTTGTGTAGCCCAGCACAAATTCATATTTGTTGGTAGCATTCTCTTTTTTGAGGTAGTCGTAGATCTGGTCATACAACTGCTTGTTCTTGTCCTGTTCTTCGCTGGCAAGACCCTGTGCGGCACGCTCCCGAAAGGCCAGAATATCCTGCTGTTCTTTCTGAAGCGATGCTTCGGTAGCACGGCCCTGCTCCTGCGTCATGGTAGCAGCACGTTGCTGAAAGAAAGCCACTTTATTCTGTAAATTCCGGCCTTTGGCAGCCAGATCGTTTTCCAACTGGAAACGCTTGCTCTCAAGAACTTTCTGCGTGTCTTTAAAGTAATCGTATTTGGTTAGCAGCGAGTCAACGTTTACATAGACAATAGCCCGGCCTTTGGCTTCTACAGGTGCTTTTACGGCAGAGTCAGCTTCTGCCTGGGGGCCTTTAAAATGTAGGTAGTATAGTACAGCTACGGCAATCGTCAGGACGACGTTCAGAATTAATGAGGCATTCTTCACAGGAAATGAATCAGTTAGTTAACAGTTTATAGTACAAAGGTAGAGGGATTTATCGAATTAAGAACCAGATTAAGCGGTAGTGATCCGAACGGATTAATTTGCCGTTGCCTTTTTAACCAGAAAACCTGATAAGCCTGCCAAGCCGCCTACAAGGCCACTTAATAGGGTAACGACCAGCAAGGGAAGCACGTTGGTGTTTGTTTTGAAAAGCAGTTCACTCATGCGTCCGATAAAGATGCCATCGGTTTGTGTATGAACTAGTAGGGCGTAGCCTAGCCACACAACCCCTACACCCACGAACCCCTGTAAAAAGGCCCCACCGGCACGTTGGCTGCGCCAGAAGCAAATACTAAAAGCAACAATAGCAAGGCTCCACCAGGGAAGAAAAAGTTGAGCCAACAGACTCAGAATAGCAATAAGAATGAGTTCAATCATTGTATGCAGGCAGATGAAGCCCTATTTATATATTTATTTGGATAGGTCTACGACTTGGTTATTTCAGCGTCACCTTCCGTTTTAATCTTGAGTTTTTATCCTGCGGGGTTTGCAGAAAAAGCAACTCATTGAGTTGACCCGTTCGCCAGGTTTCGAGCATATTCAGGTAGTACGGGCTACCCGGATTGCCCGATTGCCCACCCGGATACACACCGTACGCTTTGGGTGTTGGCCCCAGAGCCACCACCATCCGCCACGACGGACCGGTACGCTCGGTAGTGGCGTTAACGATACCAGCCCCGCCCCCAATCTGCACATTCAGTGCGCTCAGGGCATCCAACCGAGCCAGGTGTCCGATACGTGTCGCTTTGTGCTTGCCCCACTGCCACGAATCCCCTATTGGACCATGTTTGCGGGTCAGTGAATCGATGGTTGACTGAAATGACTTGGTCAATACACTACCGATTGTTTCTTGGGTGGGCGTTGTTAGATTATCGAACCAATGAGCCGTCGGTTCTTTTTCGACAAGTTGGAGCGTCCGGTCAAAGCTGGGGTAGCGAAGCGTAGTAGTGTCATTGCTCGGGAAATCATCTTGCCACACACCCTCCATGTATTGACGCATCCACTCTGTAAAAATGGTTGGGGCTACCTCCGCGACGTCATTATTGTACCGCCAGGTTTTAATGATAGCCAGTGCTTTGGTTTGCTCGCCGGATAAGATCTTCTCCTGCATATAAGGCAGAAGAACGGGAAGCGCATCAGCAGCCCGCAAATTCCGATTGTCATTCTGCAAGACACGCAGGCTGTCGGGTGTGGCCCCTTGCATAGCCGTCAGGCGTTGATTGATCCGGGCACCCCGCTCATAAGAGCCAAATTGCCAGTTGATGTAATACGGATAAGCAGGGTCGGTTGATGATTGATTGGCCGAGCTGACAAAACTTCTGGGCGGGTTTTTAACGTGTGGGTTATGGGCCGCCGGAATCCAGCCCTGCCAGTCGTGGGCGGGGTTTGTGCCATCGAGCAAGAACTTGCCCTGATCTTTCCACTTTAATGGAAACCGGCCGTTTGGCGAAATAGCAATGTCCTTAGCAACATCGGCAAAGACGAAATTCTGAGCTGGAGCACCGTAATAACTCAACGCTTTTCGGTAATCGTCGTGGTTTTTGGCGCGGTCGAGTAAATAATACGTCAGAAAATCATTAGACGCTTCGTGGGCGATCCAGCGGGCGGCATACCCCACCGGAACGTTTTTCGCGAACGGCTTCTGGCCCACTTCGTACATAATTGGACCATGATGCGTATATAAAACAGTATCAATCACATCGGCACGTCCCTTTACTTTGATCACCTCCAACCGACGAGTTATCGGCTTCCACCTGTTGTCGTGCCAATACTCACGCCGGGAAGCGTCTTTGAACCGAATCTGGTAGAAATCCAATACATCGGCACCAACGTTGGTTACGCCCCAGGCGATCTGTTTATTGAACCCAATAATTACCCCCGGTGAGCCCGGCATTGAGGCTCCATACACGTTCATGGTTGGCGTAACCAGTTGAATCTGGTACCAGATCGACGGTAAACTAAGCGTCAGGTGAGGGTCGTTGGCCAGAATTGGGTAACCTGTCGCTGATTTCTGCGGACCAACGGCCCAGTTGTTGCTGCCAATGGCCGGGTCGTGTTCGGGCCAGTTCATGGCCAGCGGTTTCGTATCGGGGAATGGATTAGCCGGAACATCCGGAATTTTAACCGGGGCGAAATCCCACTTCGTTCCGGCTGGAATGATGGGGTCTTCGCGAAAGGGATAGTCCGGAAAAAGATCGCTGGTAACGACCGTGCCGTATTTTTTCAGCACATTGCTCATGTTCAGGTCATCGGCACCGAGGGCCAGTACACCCGACATGTATTTGAGGAAGTAGGCACACTTGATGGGCTGCCAGGGCTCGGGGGCGTAACCCAGTAATTTGTACTCAAGCGGATAATGAGCCGGAGAGAGCTGCTTTATATAGGCATTGATACCAGCTGTGTACGATTCAACTTGTTCGCGTGTGCGCGAATCTTTCATTAACTCTTTGAGAGATTTTTCGGCCCCGAATCCCATGCCC
This sequence comes from Spirosoma fluviale, assembly GCF_900230225.1. Lineage (GTDB taxonomy): Bacteria > Bacteroidota > Bacteroidia > Cytophagales > Spirosomataceae > Spirosoma > Spirosoma fluviale. The sequence goes on along the minus strand of NZ_OCNH01000005.1, from coordinate 154,236 downwards.
AGGTGACGATTATAGCGGTCCAGCTCCAGGGCTTTATCCCCAACCAGTTCCGAAACGCGCCCGGCTGCTGCGTGGGTTTGGAACTCCATCTGCCAAAGCCGGTCGCGGGCGGTCAGGTAGCCCTGCGCGAAATAAGCGTCGGCGTCATTTTGCGCAAAAACGTGTGGAATGGCTAAATCGTCAAAAATGACCGTAACGGGTGCTTTGGTCCCATTAAGTGTAATCTCTTCATCGGCATTATTAACCGATTCGGCATTTTGCCAGAAGCCAACAAACGGGCTGAGCAGCGGGGCAAAGGCCGGAACGCTGCCCCACGACCGGTTAAGTGCCCAAATAAGTGCGATTGTAAGTAATGAAACAATAACTGCTTTTGTGTAGCGCATAATAAAATAAGCAACGGGGGTATTAGAAATGCAAGTTCATAATTGCATACAGCAAATAAAAACTATTCTTTTCCTAACGAGGGTAATTCTTTTTTACATTTGTTAATGGAGATAGTTCAAATTTAGCGTTTGACCACTGTCGCTGGCAGATCCTTGAGAAAAATGGATATGGAACTGACGGATAAGGATTTAGTGATTCGTCTCAAACAAGATGATGAAGTAGCGTTCGAAACGTTGTTTCGACGGTACTACCATTATCTGTATAGCATTGCTGTTCAATACGTAAAGGACCCCGCGCTGGCTGAAGATGCCCTTCAGGAAATCTACCTTAAATTATGGGTGAACCGTTCTCAACTGGACGAATTGCAATCCGTTCGGAGCTACCTGGCTACCGCCATGCGGCATCAGGTCTTAAACAGTATTCGGGACAACAAGCGGGCCATTTTGCGGCACATTACGCACCAGGTAAGCCAATCTGATACCGACACCACCACCGAAGAAACCCTCCTGCTTAACGAATACAGCTCCGTTTTTCGGGAAGGGCTGCGTAAGCTTTCGGCCCAACGGCGGCTGGTTTTCACCCTCCGATCCGAGCAGGGTTTATCCAACGAGGAGGTAGCGTCTAAACTCCATATTTCCATCAATACGGTCAAGGTGCAGTATTACCAGGCCTGCCGGTTCCTCCGCGACTATCTGCGTCAACACGCGGGTATTGAAGCGATGCTCCTCATCATGGCTGCTTTTTGCAGTTAATCCTGAATTATTTTTTTCTTTCCGATAATACTTTCCTTACCGGGTGGTGTATAGGTAGCACATAGCATTCCTATACCCATGACAGAACAACTACTTCAACGCTATTTTGCTAATCAGGTCACACCCGACGAAGCCCGGCGCGTGCTGGACTGGTTCAATACAGAGGCTGGTCAGACGTATTTACAAACCCGGCTCGACGCCCAGTTTGACGAACTAGCCTGGCTGGCACCGGCTATTGTTCCGGCACCCGATGCCGAACGAATGCTAAACGCCATTCGTGGGCGAATGGAACCCGCTACAACACCAACTGAAATACCCGTTCGACAACTCACGACCTGGGCACGACCGCTGCGTTGGGCCGCTGCGCTGGCAGGTTTTATCCTGCTGGCAACGGGCGCATTTATGGCCTATCGGCAGTGGTATCCCGACGACCTCGTTCGCCAGACGGCCTTCGGCAAAATGTCGACGCTGACTTTGCCCGACGGCTCAACGGTTACCCTGAATGGCAACAGCCGTTTACGGTATGCGCCCCGCTGGGCCAGCCACCAGACCCGTGAAGTATGGCTCGACGGGGAAGGTTATTTTCGGGTGACCCACAAACAAAATCACGAACGGTTTGTAGTCCACCTGCCTAACAAACTGAACATCGAAGTGCTCGGTACTCAGTTTAACGTGATGGCCCGGCAAGCGCGGGCTAAGGTGGTACTGAATACGGGTAAAATCCGGCTTGATGTTGGCGAACAGGCCAAAGAAAAGCTGGTTATGCGCCCCGGCGATTTGTTTTATGCCGATGTGAAAGCGAAAGTCTATTACCGCAAACACGTCGATGCGGCCGCGCAGTCGGCCTGGCAGTCTGGAAAGCTGACATTCGATGGCACCACCCTGCAGGAGGTCGCGCAGATGCTGGAAGATACCTATGGCGTGAAGGTGATTATTACCGACCCAGCCCTTCAGCGGCAAACAATCTCTGGAACTATCCCCAATCAATCTATGCAAACAATACTCAACGGCCTTACCACTTTATTCGACCTGCATATTACTCAACAATCAAATCAGATTATTATACAATGACGCAACCTCTTACTGCCATGACTAAACAATTAATTGCGCTTGGTTCATTGCTGTTGATTGGAATACTACCGACCCGGGCCCAGCTTGTGGCTTCCAGCAGTCGGTTCACTTCCTATCAAAAGCAACCAACAGACACGCGCCTGATTACGTTGAAAAGTGCGTTAAGTGAGCTTGAACAGCACTACAGCGTTTCATTTATTTACCCAACCAACCTGGTTAACACTAAAGTGTTGATGGTTAATCAGCGCAATCTGAATCTGGAAACAGAACTCGCCAATTTGCTGACCAGCACTGGGCTGACGTACCGAAAGGTGCAGCCCCGCTTTTACGCTATTGTTCCGGAAAAGGAAAAAAGTACGCGGCTTTTTCGTAAAATCGAACAGATCGAAACCAAAACCACCACCGATCCATCGACCGAAGCCGTAAGATTACCCGACCGGACCATCGACAAACTGGAACGCATCGGGTGGTCTACCACATCGGCCCAGCCCCTGGCCGACATCACGGGCAAAGTGCTCGACAAAAACGGGCAGGGGATTCCGGGGGTGAGTGTCGTTATCAAAGGCACCACGCGGGGCACCACCACAAACGTAGAAGGAGAATACAATTTGAATGCCCCAAACAACGCGGTGCTGGTGTTCAGTTTTGTGGGCTATGCCTCGCAGGAGGTAGCCGTAGCTAACCGAAGTCGCATTAACATTACCCTGCTGGACGATGTAAAATCCATCAGCGAAGTGGTAGTTGTCGGGTACGGAACCCAGAAACGGGCGTCTGTAACGGGTGCTATCTCGTCGGTATCGGCGCAGGAAGTCACGCAATTACCCGTACCGAGTGTAGAACAGGCCATTCAGGGACGCGTACCGGGTGTAACGGTCGTGAGTAACGGCTCCCCCGGCGAAACGCCCATTGTGCGTATCCGGGGAATAGGCTCGATCAACTATGCAGCCAACCCCCTGTATGTTATCGACGGCTTCCCAACGAGCGATCTGAATAACTTCGACACCCGCGACATCGAGTCCGTCGATGTATTGAAGGATGCCTCCTCGGCGGCTATCTACGGATCACGGGCCGCCAATGGCGTTATCATCGTAACCACTAAAAAAGGTACCAGCGATGGTAAACTGCACGTTAATTACGATGGCTACGTAGGCACACAAAGCGCTTGGCGTCAACTCGACTTGTTGAATCGGGACGAGTACATCCAGTATGGAACAGCTCTCCGAACCAATGCTGGTCAGCCAGTACCAACGCGGTTCGGTAACCTGAATCAGCCCATTTACGCCAGTGCATCACAAACGTATGCCCAAACGGATACAGACTGGCAGAAGGCCGTGTTCCAGGCTGCACCCATTACGCAGCACAGCGTGCAGTTGTCAGGTGGTAATGAAAAGTCGCGGTTCTATTCGTCCGTTGGTTATTTCAATCAGCAGGGGATTATGATCGGTACAGGGTACAAGCGCGGCAACTTCCGCATCAACTCCGACCACACCATTAGCAAGCGCTTTTCATTCGGCCAAACGCTGACCATCTCGTACGACGATAAGCTCAACGAAGTAAGCGCCGGCGGCCGGACTCAGGTGCAGAACATGATCCGCATGACACCCTACATGCCCATTGAAGACCCTAATCTGGTGGGTGGCTACCGTGGGCCAGACGGCTCGGACGGTTCCGACCCCCAAAACCCGGTTCGTGCGGCACTACAGGACCAGAGCAACACGCAGCGTATGAAAATTCTGGGAAGCGCCTATGTTGACGTTAAACTCATTGATGGTCTAACATACCGGCTGCGCGGAGGTATAGACTACGTAACGGCACGCACTTTTTCATTCCTGCCGATCTATAGCGAGAGTTTCAACGCCCGGGCACTGGCCAACATTTCCGACGACCGGCTGACGTACTCATCGCCCTTGATTTCTAACCAGTTGACCTACGAGAAAACCTTTGGCAAGCATAGTTTAAACGTGGTAGCTGTGGCCGAACGACAGGCGGGTAACAGCCTTCAGATAGTGGGTACGGGGCAGGCGGCATCCAATACCATCCGCGAGTTAAGTGCCGTGATCAGTACGAGCGCGGGTTTAAACGGCACCCGCTCTCAAAACGTGCTGCTGTCGTATCTGGGGCGCCTTAATTACGAATACGCGGGCAAGTATCTCTTGGGTGCATCGTTCCGGCGGGATGGCTCGTCGCGGTTTGCACCGGGCAACAAATGGGGGAATTTTCCATCGGTATCGGCAGGCTGGCGAATCAGCGAAGAAGCGTTCCTGAAAAATGTACCCGCCATTTCGGAGTTGAAACTTCGTGCCAGCTACGGTACCATGGGCTTCAACGGCATCGGCGATTACTCCTGGCAGGTGGCCGTTTCGCAGAATACCAACGCCATCATCGGGGGCGACCGCTCGCAGGGAACGTACTTTGACCGTCTGGGCAACACCGACCTTCGGTGGGAAGTTACGAAGATGAGCAACGTTGGGCTCGACCTGGGATTATTCAACAATAGCATCACCCTCTCGGCTGAAGTTTACCAGCGAAACACGGACGGGCTGATCCTGAACCAACCTATTGCACCCTCCATTGGCTACTCGCAATCCCCCATTGTCAACGTGGGCAGTATGCGAAATACGGGTGTCGAAATGCAACTCGGCTACAACAAAACGAAGGGCGCGCTGCGGTTCAACGCATCGGGCAACATTAGCTTTATTAACAATAAAGTGCTGAGCCTCGGACCCACCGTTTCGCCCCTGCTCAATGGTGCTAATGCCGATTACGGCGGATTTGACATTACCCGCACCGAAGCCGGTCAGCCAATTCAATATTTCTACGGCTGGCGGGTAGCGGGTATTTTCCAGAACGCCGACGAAATCAAAGCGGCCCCAACGCAGGATAACGCTGCGCCCGGCGACCTTCGCTTTGTTGATGCAAATGGCGATGGCCGAATTGACGCTAGCGACCGGGTCAATCTGGGCAGCTTCCTGCCCAAGTTCACGTATGGCCTGAACCTGTCGGCCAATTACCGGGGCTTCGATATGTCGCTGTTTTTTCAGGGTGTGCAGGGTAACAAAATTTACAACGGCGTAAAAGTTCTTGAGCAGGGTATGCTCCGGTTGTTCAACGCTGGCACGGATGTGCTGCGGGCCTGGACACCAACCAATACGGTCACGGACGTACCCCGTGCCGTCGATGGCGACCCCAATGGCAACTCGCGCACTTCGGACCGGTTTATTGAAGATGGCTCCTATTTACGGCTGAAAAACCTGAGCATTGGCTATTCGATACCAGCGGGTGCTTTACAGACGTTTTCTCGTGGAACCCTGAGCCGGGCGCGGATTTATGTAGCGTCGACCAACCTGCTGACGTTCACCAAATATACCGGCTACGACCCCGAAGTTGGCTCGCGAACCAGCAACACCAACCCAACGCTGACTAACGGTATCGATTACGGACAGTTTCCGCAGGCCCGCACCTTCATGGTAGGCCTTCAACTTGGTTTTTAAGAAACACAGATAAACAACGTCACTATGAAATCGACATATTGGACCTCGGGTATCGTGGCAATGGGGCTGTTCTTCGGATGCAGCACCAGCAGTCTGGATAAAGTAAACCCTAATCAGGTCATTACCGCTAATTATTACAAAGACTCCGCCGAGTTGCTCAAAGGCGTCAACTCGGTCTACGCCGTCTGGCAAAGCGCCAACCTGACCGGCCGTGAATGGTTCTTCCTCCACGATCTCCGCTCCGACGACGTAGCCTCGGGTGGCGGGCAGTTGGAAGCGCCCCGAAATCAGATTCTATCGGGTGCCCAAAACCCCGGAAACGGCGTTTCACTGTCGGTCTGGAACGGCCTTTACCGCGTCGTTCATCGGGCAAACGTTGTAATTGACAATGGCCCCGCCGTTACAGACAATCCAACTTTGGCAAAGCGGGTGGTGGCCGAAGCGAAGTTTCTCCGCGCCATGGCCTATTTCGATCTAACCACGTTTTGGGGTGCAGTACCACTGTATACCAACTATGTTACCGAAGTAGATGGCACAAAAGCGAAATCATCGGTCGATGAAATTTACACGCTGCTCATCGCTGATCTGCTGGCCGTTCAGGCTGATCTGCCCGCTACAGCTACCGGCGCCGACCTCGGCCGGGCTACGAAAGGAGCGGCCCAAGGATTGCTGGCACGGATCTATATGCAGAAAGGCGATTATGCCAATGCCAAAACCCAGCTTCAGTCGATCATCAGTTCGGGGCTATATAAGCTGACGGATAACTACCTCGATAACTTTATCGAAGAAGCCGAATTCAACTCGGAGTCGCTCCTCGAAATAGGGTTCTCCAAAATCGGTGACTTCAACTGGGATGCCGACGGCAACGATAACGGTGCCAACGAAACAATGACCCGCAGCCAGGAGTATTCAGCTATTGGCTGGCGAAATCTGATTCCTTCAGACGGTCTGCTGAACGAATACGAAAACACGGTTAAAGGCGATTCCAAAACGGACCCGCGCCTGAGGTATAATTTTTACTTCATTGGCGACACCTACAATAATGGTTTGAACACACTGGGCGAATCGCAGGTGCAGGGCAACACTTCGGTTGTAAATGGAGTGACGCAGAAAGTTAGCTGGCGGAAGTATACGGCCATGTATAAAAACAACGAAACCTTCTACACATCGGGCATCAACATGCGGCTGATCCGGTATGCTGAAGTGCTACTCATGATGGCCGAAGCCGAGAACGAAACCGGTAACAGCGCCAACGCCATTGCGCTGCTCAACCAGGTGCGGGGGCGGGCGAGCGTGGCTATGCCCGCCTACCCAACGGCCAAATACCCCGTTAACAGCAAAGCCGAAGTGTTCCGCGCCGTTGTCCACGAGAAACGAGTCGAGCAAGCGGGCGAACAGATTCGCAACCGGGACATTCTGCGCTGGAGGGCCCAAAATAAGCTACCGGCCGAGCCGATTTCGTACTTCGCGAAGGGAAAACAGGAGCTACTGCCCATTCCACAGCAGGAACTGGACAACAACAGTAAATTGTCCCAGCAAGACCAGAATCCGGGGTATTAATATCCTTACGAATTACCAACCTAATGTAAATAGTGAATCCCCGGCTGGCCTTGTTGTCAATCGGGGATTTTGTCTATATTTCAAGTATGCATCACTTACTCAGACTGGCCGCGTTTTCGGCACTTACATTGGTCGGCTGTACGCATTCATCGTCACGATTTGAGCGGCTGACAGCCAGTCGAACGGGTATTGACTTTGCCAATACCATTACAGAAAGTGACTCCCTGAATGTGCTGGAATTTGAGTATCTCTACAATGGGGGTGGCGTTGGCGTTGGCGATTTCAACGGCGATGGCCAACCCGATGTGTTCTTTGCCGGGAATCAGGTTTCCAGCCGGATGTACCTCAATAAAGGTGATTTCAACTTCGAGGATATAACCGACTCAGCGGGCGTTGGCACGACCTACTGGTGTACGGGCGTAGCTGTGGCCGATATTAACCAGGACGGGCGACAGGACATTTACGTATCGACTATTCACCCCGACCGCAACAAGGCCGTCCCTAACCTGCTTTTCCTTAATCAGGGCAACGACGCCAACGGCATTCCTCATTTTGTCGAATCGGCTAAAGCCGCCGGATTAGCCGATTCGAGCTACTCCACGCAAGCCACCTTTCTCGACTACGACCGCGACGGTGACCTTGACCTGTTCCTGTTAACCAACGCCCTCGAAAACTTCAATCGAAACAACGTCATCGGCCCCAGAAACGACGGCTCCGCCCGGAGTGTGGATAAGCTGTATGAGAATTTAGGAGTTAGTAGCGAGGATCGAGAAGTGAGGAGCCATCCGGCGGAGAAAACGCTATCGCGTTCAGCCACTGCTCCCGGCAGGCTCCTCACTCCTCGCTCCTCGCTACTAACTCCTAAACAACTCACTCCTCAATACAAAGATGTTTCCGCTCAGGCGGGGCTTGTTCATGAAGGTTGGGGACTGGGCGTGATGGTGAACGATGTAAATCAGGATGGGTGGCCGGATATTTATGTGGCCAATGATTTTCAGTCGAACGATGTCTGGCTCGTCAATAATCGGGATGGAACGTTTAGTAATCGCATTGCCGAAACCCTGAAACACCAGAGCCACAACAGCATGGGCATGGACATGGCCGACATTAATAACGATGGACTGATCGACTTCGCCGTGGTGGACATGCTGCCCGATGATAACCTTCGGCAGAAAACCATGTTCTCCACCATTCCCTACGACCGTTTTCAGATGGCTCGTCGGCTCGGTTACCAGCCGCAATACATTCGAAATGTCCTTCAACTGAACAGTGGGTTTGGGGCAGAGGGCAGAGGGCAGAGGGCAGAAGGCGTGGGACAAGGGGTAAAGGGTAACAAAGAAAGCCCCAACCCTACCCCCTATGCCCAAACCCCTATGCCCCCTGCCCCGAACCCCCTACCCTCTGCCCTCCCCCACTTCTCCGACATTGGCTACCTGGCCGGGACGGCGGCAACCGACTGGAGCTGGAGCGCCCTGTTTTCGGATCTGGACAACGATGGCTTTTCGGACTTGCTGATTACAAACGGCTACCGCAAAGACATTACTGATCTGGACTTTACCAGCTATAACCGGGATGATGGCAACTTCGGCACCGATGCCGACAGGCGTGCCCAGCTCCTGAAACGGATTGTTGATCTGGAGCCCGTTTACAAACCAAATTTCCTTTTTCACAATACCGGCGACCTCCACTTTACCAATGTCGCTGCTGACTGGGGCCTGACCGAATCCTCCTTCACGAACGGCACCGCCTACGCCGACTTCGACAACGACGGCGATCTGGATCTGGTCATGAATAACATCAACGACCCGGCCTTCATTTATCGAAATCAGATCGTTGAGCGTGTCAAAGATTCGTCGGACGGGCATTTTCTAACGATACAGTTGCGTGGGAAACCCGGTAATCTGGAGGGCCTTGGTGCTAAAATTGCCGTCTGGGCGAACGGGCAGTTGCACTACACCGAATATACCCGGCAACGTGGCTACCTATCCACGATGGCGTCGGGTATTCATGTGGGGCTGGGTTCTGCCAAACGCATCGACTCGTTGAAGATCGTCTGGCCAACGGGCAACGGTCAGCTCATTCGGACTATAAAAACGAACCAAGTCCTGACCCTGGATGAGCGAAAAGCCACTCCTCAGTCACCTTCGTTTATGCAGTTACAGCTCCTGGCGAAGCCTTTACTCACTGAAGTCTCGACCAAACTGGCGGGTCTGGACTATCAGCATCAGGAAGACGACTTTGTCGATTATAAAGCCCAGCAAACACTTCTCGCCCATAAACATTCGCAGATTGGGCCGGGGCTCGCGGTTGGCGATGTGGATGGCAACGGCCTAGATGATGTTTACATCGCAGGCAGCGCCTACAAAGGAGGTACGTTCTTTCTGCAACAGAAAAGCCAAACCGGAGGACCCGTCTCCTTTCGGCGGAAAGACCGGCTGGCAAAAAAGCCGGAAGAAACCGGCGTACTCCTCTTTGACGCCGATAACGACGGAGACCTCGACCTCTATACCGTTCATGGCAGCACTGAGTTTGGTCGGGATGAAAAAGTCTGTCAGGACAGTCTATACCTGAATGACGGAAAAGGCAATTTTCGAGCGTCGTCAACTGCGCTGCCCAACACCATGTCCAGCGGCTCGTGCGTCATTGCCACCGACTTTGACCACGACGGCGACCTGGACCTGTTCATCGGCGGCCGTATCGTACCGCAGCGCTATCCGGAGCCCGCCCGAAGCTACTTGTTACGCAATGACAGCAAACCGGGCTCAGTCCGCTTCACCAACGTTACGAATCAATTGGCTCCAGGCCTGAGCCGGGCGGGCTTGATCTGTTCGGCGCTTTGGACCGACGTTGACAACGACAACTGGCCCGATCTCATGCTGGCGGGTGAGTTTATGCCCATTATTATCTTTAGGAATCAACAGGGCCGCGCGTTTTCGCCCGTTAACACGCCTGAACTGGCTAAAGCCGTTGGTTTCTGGAACAGCCTTTCAGCGGGGGATTTCGACAACGACGGCGACATGGACTATATAGCGGGAAATAATGGTCTGAATAGCCGATTACGGGCGTCAGTTGAGCAACCTATATCCGTCTACGCAGCGGATTACGACAAAAACGGCACGCTGGACCCTATCCTGAGTTTTTTCAACGGGGGCGTCGAATATCCGGTTCACCCGCGCGATGTGCTGACGGATCAAATCCCTTCTTTCAAAAAGAAGATGACGACCTATGCCGCTTACGGAAAAACGACCTTACCCAGCCTGTTATCAACCGAGAAAAAAACGCTTGCACAGGTTAAGCGCGCTACTTTTCTGGCATCTGCTTACATTGAAAATCGGGCGGGCACTTTTTTGGTACATGATTTACCCCTTGAAGCTCAATTTTCACCCATGTTCGGCAGTTCGGTTACAGACCTTAACCACGACGGCAATCTGGATATTCTCTTGGTAGGTAACGATTACGCAACCGAAGTCCTTTCGGGCTGGCAGGATGCGGGGCTTGGGTTAGGCTTGCTGGGCGATGGACGGGGCAATTTCAGACCACTTTCACTAGCCAAATCCGGCTTTGTCGTTGATGGTGATGCCAAAGCACTGGCCAGTCTCCTGGTGGCGAATGGACAGTTGTGGTACATAGCAACACAGAACAATGGCCCGCTGCGGGTATTTACGGCAACAGCACCCGAAGCGGTCTATCATCGCCTAAACCCTGCCAGCCTACACCCGGCAACTGGTGTTACCCAGCGAAAACAGGAATTTAACTACGGCAACAGCTACCTATCTCAATCATCGTGGGTACAGCTCAGGACGATTTCAGAAAAAAATCACAACTAAAAAAGAAATTGTACATTTGGAAGCCATTCCATCTGCCTCATGCGCTTTTTGTTCGTATTGGTTACTATGCTTATAAATGCTCTTGTTTCGTCAGATTCACCTACGTTCGATATACAGGGGCATCGGGGTTGCCGGGGTTTAATGCCAGAGAATACCGCTCCTGCTTTTCTGAAAGCGCTGGATCTTGGCGTGACAACCCTCGAAATGGATGTAGTAATCAGTAAAGACCGGCAAGTGGTTGTGTCGCACGAACCGTATTTCAACGCGGCATTCAGTATTGCTCCGGACGGCGTGCCGGTTAATAAGAAAGAGCAGAAGAATCTGATTCTTTATAAACTGGATTATGCCACCATCAAACGCTATGATGTGGGCTCCAATGGAAATCCAGCTTATCCCGAACAGCAAAAGCTTAAGGTATACAAGCCTCTGTTGAGTGAGGTTATTGAGCAGACCGAAGCGTATCGTGCATCACATAATCTCCCCCAATTTTCGTATAACATCGAAATCAAAAGTGAGCCATCCGAGTACGGGAAAAGTCAACCCGAACCGGCGGAGTTTTGTGACCTTGTCCAGATGGTCTTAAAAAAACAGTTTCCGACTGGGCGTGTTAACCCAGACCGGATTGTTATTCAAAGCTTTGATTTTGCCATGCTGAAGCAGTGGAAGAAAGGCGTTGCGGAGAGCAATTATCCACCTGTTCGGCTATCGGCTTTGGTAGAGAACCTGCGAAGTCCGTCAACCAATCTTAATGAACTTGGCTTCAAACCCGACATTTACAGCCCCAATTTCCGTCTGCTTAGCCAACGAAAAATTACCTGGTTGCACGATCAGGGTATTCGGGTTATTCCATGGACGATTAACCAACGGGCCGACATGGAACGGCTGAAACGGTGGGGTGTCGATGGGCTCATTACGGATTATCCAGACCGGGCAAGCGGCTTGTAAACAGATTCTTTGGTTTTACGTTTTCATCACTAACCTCTTCTATATGGTTAGTTTATGTTATTTTAGCCCCATGACTTTTCTAAATACCACGCTCAAATGGCTCCTTCAACGGCGACTGCCGCGCATTGAGGCTATGAAGCAAAACCCCGGAGTGGTGCAGCAAAAAGTCTTTAATCAACTGATTCGGGCCGGTCGTCGGACGGATTGGGGCAAAAAACACGCGTACAAATCCATTCAAACCATTCAGGATTTTCAGAAACAGGTGCCGGTCTCAAGTTACGAAGACCTGTTTCCTTACATCGAACGGGTGCTGAAAGGGGAGAATAAAGTTCTCTGGCCATCGCCCGTACGCTGGTTTTCCAAGTCGTCCGGAACGACCAACGCACGGAGCAAATTCATTCCGGTCACGACCGAGTCGCTGGATGAGAGTCACTTCAAAGGGGGCAAGGATATGATGGCCCTGTACATTGCCAACAACCCCGATAGCCGGGCGTTTGAAGGCAAAGGGTTATCCATTGGTGGCAGTCTTCATCAGAATCCGTACGGAAATAACAGTGCGGCTGGCGATGTGTCGGCTGTAGTCATGAAAAATCTGCCCAGCTGGGCACAGTATATCCGCACGCCTTCCCTCCAGGTCGCCCTGATGGACGAATGGGAAGCCAAACTGGAACGCATGGTCGACATTACGTCGCAGGAAAACGTGACCAGCATGTTGGGAACGCCCACCTGGGGCATGGTGCTCATCGATCGAATCCTGACCCGAACGGGTAAATCGAACATTCTGGAAGTATGGCCCAACTTTGAGGTGATGATGCACGGGGCCGTTAATTTCCAACCGTACCGCGAGCTGTTTCAGCAACACGTTTTCCCTTCCAAAAGCGTCCGGTATCAGGAAGTTTACAATGCGTCGGAAGGTTTTTTTGCCATTCAGGACGACCTTTCGCGTGTGGGCGAAATGCTGCTCATGCTCGATTACGGTATTTTCTATGAGTTTGTGCCCATTCACGAAGCCGACCAGCCATTTCCTAAAGCGTTGACCATCGAAGAAGTAGAGCTGGATAAAAATTACGCGCTCGTCGTTTCCACCAATGGCGGCCTTTGGCGCTACAAAGTGGGCGACACCGTCCGATTTACCTCGCTCTATCCGCATCGGTTAAAGGTCAGCGGCCGGACCAAGCATTTCATCAACGCCTTTGGCGAAGAAGTAATCGTTGAAAACGCCGAAACGGCCATTACCCAGGCCTGTGAAGCTACGGGAGCAGTCATCACCGATTATACCGCCGGACCGAGCTACATGAGCAACGGTGCCAATGGATGCCACGAGTGGGTCATCGAATTTTCGCAGGAGCCAAACGACCAGCAGCGGTTCAATCAAATTCTCGACGACACCCTTCGCCGGATCAATTCCGACTACGACGCTAAACGGTATAACGATATGGTGCTCAAACGGCCCCGTATCCACATAGTGCCACCGGGTACGTTCTACGCCTGGATGAAACAGCGTGGCAAAGTAGGCGGTCAGCACAAAGTGCCCCGTCTGGCAAATTCAAGGGAGTACCTGGACGATATTCTGCGGAAAGTTTTTGAGGTATAGGCGTCAAATGCCTTTAGCTCTTTTACCGAGTGCTTTCATACTGGTGTTCATTATGCTGGAAAGTCTTCCCCAAAATCAGATCGGCAGCTTTTTCGGCAATCATAATAACCGGTGCGTTGGTATTGCCCGACACGATCGTCGGTATGATGGAAGCATCGACTACCCGTAGCCCGTCAATACCCCTCACCCGCAAATCTGCATCCACAACGGCCAGTTCATCGGACGAGGGTCCCATTTTACAAGTGCCAACCGGATGGTAAACCGTTTCCAATATACTAAGTATATGTTGCCACAGATCATCGTCCGATGCATGGACCGCTGGTACATTAATACCCCGGCTGTAGGGACCGAAGGCGTCGGCTTGCATCACGTCAATCGTTTTTCGAAGACCGCTCAGCAACACCTGCCTATCTTGTTCGTCGGTCAGGTAATTCGGCTGAATAAGGGGAGCATCGAGTGGGTTATTGGAACGCAGTCCAACATAGCCCCGGCTTCTGGGCTTGAGTAAGGTTGGCAGAACGGTATAGCCATCCGTTACGGGGTAAGTTGACAGATCATAGAAGTCCGTCTTATCGCCAGTATCAAAATGAACCGGGGCAAAGTGAAGCTGCATGTCGATGCGGCCCGCATCGGCATCGGCGATGCTCAGCAGATCGGTTTGGTAGAAGGCAACAGCTTCGAGCGGGCTTATGGTCATTGGCCCTTTTTTACTGATCAGGAACTGAGCCAGTCCTTTCAGCTGGTTCAAAGGCTTGAGGTGAAAATTAGCCGAAATACCCCGTTGCGAGCACAAACTGCTAACCCCCGAGAAAAGATGATCCTGCAAGTTTTGCCCCACACCGGGCAGCTCTTTCTTGACGGACACCCCCGCCGACTGCAGCACATCGGCAGGTCCAATACCGGATAGCATCAACAATTGAGGTGACTGAAATGAGCCTGCCGATAAAATAACTTCCTTTCGTGCTCTGGCGTGCTGGGTCTGGTTCTTACCAATTATAAACTCGACCCCGGTTGCCCGATCCTGCTCAATCAGAATCTGCTTTGTATGCGCGTGGGTAATGACTTTAAGATTGGGACGGGTCAGGGCGGGCTTTAAAAAGGCCGTTGCGGCACTATGTCGTCGACCGTCCTTGATCGTGAATTGAAACAAACCCGTGCCTCCCTGGTCGGCTCCGTTATAATCATCATTTTTCCGAATGCCCGATTGCATACAGGCATTGACAAAAGCGCCGGCAAGCGGTGTTTGAAACCGGGTAGCAAACGTAACATTCAACGGCCCGTCCTTACCGTGGTAGCGCGAGTCGAGCTGAGCGAATTGCTCATTATGCTCTGACCGGATAAAGTAAGGCAACACGTCGTTGTACCCCCACCCCGGATTACCAAACGAAGCCCAGTCGTCGTAGTCGAGTCGGTTGCCGCGTACGTAAGCCATTGCATTAGTCGATGAGCAGCCGCCCAGTGTTTTCCCGCGAGGCTGATACATTCGCCGTCCGTTGAGGGCTTGTTGCGGTTCGGTCCAGAATCCCCAGTCAACGGTCGATCCATGTAATTTGGTGTAAGCCGCCGGAATCTGAATCTCCATTTTCGTATCAGGGCCACCCGCTTCCAGCAACAGAACTGAATTTGTCGGATCGGCTGAGAGCCGATTGGCTAATACGCAACCAGCCGAGCCGGCCCCAATAATAATGTAATCGACGTCCATAACAGAGAAGGTTTTAGGGTCATAAATTACAACTATTTCTAAAAATAAGCACAAAACAAGAATGCGGCCTTAGAAGTAGATGGCCTGTCTACTTCTAAGGCCGCATTCTTGTTAACCTTTGTTTATTCTTTTTCCGGCAACTCAGCAATTACTGTAACACCACCCTTGGTTACATCGCCAATGTTTACTTTGATTTCGGCATCTAATGGGAGAAACAGATCTACCCGGGAGCCAAATTTAATAAAGCCGAACTCATCGCCCTGTTTAACGGGCTGTCCTTCTTTTACGTACCAGATGATCCGTCGGGCTACTGCACCGGCAATTTGCCTGAACAAAATCTCTGTCCCGCTTGCGGCCTGAACAACCACCGTAGTGCGTTCGTTTTCCGTACTTGATTTCGGGTGCCAGGCCACTAAATACTTCCCAGGGAAATACTTAAAATACTTTACAACACCTGTAATCGGATTCCGATTGACGTGTACGTTTAGTGGCGACATGAAAATCGACACTTGCCGACGTCTATCGTTAAAGTATTCACTTTCAACGGTTTCCTCAATAACAACCACCTTTCCATCAGCCGGAGCAATTATCTGCGTTTCGCCGGTTGTTAGTAGGCGTGTTGGAATACGAAAGAACTGTACAACCAGCAAAAACAGAATCAGACTTATTACGGCCAATAAGACAATGGCTGTTGAATTATCGGAGAACAAATAAAAATAAGCAAGCAGGTTCAGGGCCAGTAGCACCAGCCCTGTCGTAATCATTATGGTTTTGCCTTCGCGGTGTAAGCGCATAATAAAATGTATAATGAATGATCGGGATCGCCCGTGTGGTATGATGTGTTGCTAATGCATCAAGTATGAGCAAAAATAGACATCATACAGTATACATCATATTTTTTATGGCAAATCAATATCCTCCACGGAACTTGTAGGTGCTTGACACTTTGTCTATAGCGACAACGTAAGCGGCCAGCCGCAGCGGTACCTGATAGCGTTGCGACGTATCAAATACCCGATCGAAGGCGTCTTTCATAACCCGGTCGGCCCGGCGATTGATCCGGTCGAGGGTCCATTTATAACCAATGCGATTTTGCACCCATTCGAAGTAAGAAACCGTAACGCCACCAGCATTGGCCAGAATATCGGGCACGACCAGAATACCTTTGCTGTTGATAATTTCATCGGCGCTGGCTGAGGTTGGGCCGTTAGCACCTTCCACGATCATCTTGGCCTGAATGGAGGCTGCATTATCTTCCGTAATGACGTCTTCTTTAGCCGCCGGAACCAGTACATCTACCGCCAGCGACAGCAACTCTTCGTTCGAAATCTTCTCGGCCCCGCCAAATCCTTCCAGCGTTCCTTTATTTTTATTGCGATACTCTACAGCCGCCGTGATGTCAATACCGCTCTTGTTGTAATAGCCACCCGAAATATCGCTTACGGCCACTACCGTAACACCCCGTTCGTGCAGTAGTTCAGCCGCAAAGGAGCCCACGTTTCCAAATCCCTGAATAGCGGCCGTAGCCCGGTAAGGATTCATGCGCATTTTGTCCATAGCCGCCAGAGCCGCCACGGTAACGCCCCGACCCGTTGCTTCGGTACGGCCCAGCGACCCGCCCAAAACGAGTGGTTTCCCCGTTACAACGTTGTTGACGGTCATACCTTTTGCTTTCGAGTATTCATCGACAATCCAGGCCATTTCGCGGGGACCGGTGCCCATATCGGGAGCCGGAATATCGCGGTCGGGCCCAATCACATCGAGCATCGCAACGGTGTATTGCCGAATAAGCCGTTCGATTTCACCGGCCGACATTTCGCGGGGGTTACAGGCGATTCCGCCCTTGGCTCCGCCGTAGGGAATATCAACGACGGCGCACTTCCAGGTCATCCAGGCAGCCAGAGCGCGGACTTCATCGAGGTGAACACCCGGATCGAGCCGAATACCTCCCTTGGCTGGTCCCAAAATATTGGAGTGAATGACCCGATAACCTTCAAAAACCTTAATAGACCCATTATCCATGGTAACGGGTAGCCCTACAATCACCTGCCGGGCCGGCACTTTCAATATATCATACATTTCGTCCGATATGCCCACCAATTTGGCAGCGGCATCGAAACGCGACATCATTGACTCAAGCGGATTTTCCTTGTCTTTTATTGGAGCTGGTTCAATATATCCCATGTCTTTACTTTAACTTCTTTGTATGAAACAAATTTGTTGGTGAAGTGTCCCGCAAACTTAATAAATCAACGGTCACATTGCGAAAAGTCTATTTTTCCTAAGATTAATATAATAACAATAAACCATAGGAACATTCTTGATTTTTAGGTCTTTTAAAACGTATTTATCACTATTATTCACAAGTTCCAAATTTTAATCTGTTAAAATAGGAATTGTCCATTCGATGATTTTTCTAAAAAAATAAGCAATAGCTAACTAGTAGATTGAAATAATGGTTAATAAACATTAATTTTGTGGCCAAAATAAGGTACGCACCATTTAACGTAGTACTTGATATGGTTCAGGACGAGAAAAAGCGTTATTCAGAAGAAGATTTAAAAGAGTTTGAGGAGCTGATCGGTCAGAAACTCGATGCTACTCGTAGTGAGCTGAACTACATAAAAGAGACGCTTAGCAAACGCAACGACAGCGGTACAGACAATACATCTGGCAATTCAAAACTGCTTGAAGACGGCGCTGATACCAGTGAGCGTGAAAACCTAAGTCAGCTTGCGGCCCGGCTCCAGAAGTTTATTCAGCAATTGGATGCGGCTATGGTGCGGATCAAGAACGGAACTTACGGTATTTGTAAGGATACAGGTAAGCTTATTCCTAAAGAGCGGCTTCGGGCTGTACCACACACCCAACAGACAATTGAGGCTAAGTTGCGCCAGTCGAAATAAAGGCATCTTTTCTCTTTTATGTACAACCAATAAAGAAGAGAGCATTATTTTTTCGTAAGGAAAAAAAAGCTCCGGTACCTACCAGGTACCGGAGCTTTTTTTTCCTTATAATTTTAAACAAATTAATCACTTTCGAGTAAATAGGTCAGAAGAAAATTTAATTAATCGAAATCATGCTTGAACGCCTGGAAGAAATTCGGGAAAATATATTCCGCTATCTGGAAGCCCGTATTGAGCTATTCACCCTGGAGAGTCGGGGAAAAATTGAAGAGGGTGTTGTTGTTGCTGTTCATAGCATTGTGTTGGCGTTGCTCGGCACAATGACGGTCATCTTTTTATTCAGTCTGCTGGCAGCTTATCTAAACGAAGTAACAAATAGTAAGTATCTGGGTTTTCTAATCGTAGCTGCCTTTTTTCTGCTTTTAAGTGTAATTTGGATTGCGGCAAAAGATTTCTTTAAATCGAAAATCCGGGAAGCTGCTTATAGCGCACTTAAGAAGAGTCAGGAAAAAAAGCTTGAAGAAAAATCAGATGCCGTTGAGCAGTTGATGGCCCAAACGCGATCGTCAATGAGCAACAGTGCAAACCCGTGAGTTACGTTAGCGTAGTGATAACTAACCAAGAATCTAGTACTTATTGATTCCTTTTACTCGAATCCTTACTTATTTGCAATGGAAGACCCTAAAGTACCTTTTGCCGATACAACTGCGCGCCGAGCCCAGCTAATGGCTGCCACTGAGCAGTTTAAAACATCAATTACCGATAGCGTCGGTGCTATTAAAGGAGATGCAACGGAAGTAGGCAAAACGGCTGCGTTTGTAGCAGGTGCCGCTTTAGCTGTATATTTGGTTGTAAATGCCATTCTGCCCAAATCCGACGAGTATCGGTACGCCGAAAAATATGGTGAACCAGACGACGAGGATTATGACTATGATGAAAGCGACGACGAGGATAGCGACTACCCTCATCCTAAAGCGCCAGCGCATAAAGCCATAAAGCAGCAGGCCAACAAAGTTCAAAAGTCAGCCGCAGCCAGTGGGTTGATTGGTGGTCTTCTAACATCTGTTCTGACCAACATAGCCCGCGAGCAGTTGACTGGATTTTTAGCCCGCATACGTACAAATAATGCCATCAATCCAACTGCCCAACCAACCCAATACCACAAACAGGCCTCAACAGAGCCTGTTGACTATACTCCGGGATTATAAGCTGTCTGGCCGCAAAGCATTTGCCGTCTTGCTCGACCCTGATAAGGTCGAGCAAGACGCGTTTTCTACCCTATTGAATCGCACGGCTGATTATCCTGTCGATTTTTTCCTGGTAGGTGGTAGCCTGGTTACTGATTATTCGCATAAAGAGGTAATTGCAACAATTCGCCGACACGCCAACACGCCCGTTATTCTCTTTCCCGGCAACCCGTTGCATATCGAACCATCGGCAGATGCCATCCTTCTTCTGTCGCTTATTTCCGGGCGAAATCCGGACTTTTTGATTGGACAGCATGTTATAGCCGCTCCTTTGCTGAAGAAAAGTGGACTGGAAATTTTACCCACGGGCTACATGGTAGTCGACAGTGGCACTCAAACGACCGTATCCTACATTAGCGGTACAATGCCGTTGCCGTACGATAAACCCGACGTAGCCGCCTGTACCGCTCTGGCAGGCGAAATGCTTGGACTACAGTTAATGTATCTCGACGCCGGAAGTGGAGCACGCAAACCGGTCTCAACCGCTATGATTGCTGCGGTTCGCAAAGCCGTTAATGTCCCAATTATTGTGGGTGGGGGGATAACGTCCGGCGAAAAAGCCTACGAAGCACTGAAAGCCGGTGCCGATCTGATTGTTGTAGGTAATGGGGTGGAGCAGGATCCGGACTTATTACCTCAATTAGCCACTGTAGTGCGCGAGTTTAACCAATCCGTTGTTCAAGCCTAAATCCATGAAATACTTTATACGAACCCTACTGGTTGGGGTAATTGTCACCTTGTGTTCCCTACTAAGTCACCAGAGTGCTGCCCAATCAGCGACTCAAAAAGTGTATACCGTTGCCGAAGTACAACCAGAATTTCCCGGCGGGTATACAGCGTTAAGCCGTTACCTGGCCGAAACAATAAAAGTGCCGGGATCTATGGTGCGGAAACATTACGACACCGGACCGATAGCAGCCAAATTTATTATCAATGACATCGGTTACGTTCAGGATGTGCGCATTACGATGAAACCCCTCGACAAAAAAACGTTGAGAGGGGTACAGGCTTACATAACAAACATTATTGCTGCTATTGAGAAGATGCCGCGCTGGCAGCCCGGTCAGGTAGGGGGTAAAGCTGTACCGGTGTTTTATACACTGCCGATTGAGATAACGATGCAGTAAGAAATAGTAAGTGGCTGGCGCTATATCTTTTGCGCCAGCCACTTACCATTTATTACTTAATCACGTTAAAACTTAACTACACATTCATCAACGATTCTCGACGGCGCATTTTACCGGCCGGAATACCGAACATCATTTTGAAGCGTCGGCAGAAGTAGGCGGTGTCTTTATAGCCCACTTCGGCACCGATGGCCCGGATGCTCTTTTTGCTCGTCCGTAGCAAGCCAACGGCCGCTTCCATGCGCTGGTACTCAATATAATCCTGCGGATTGATACCTGTTAGCATTTTAAAATACTGCCCAACGTAATCTTCCGATACGTTGGCTACGTTTGCTAGCACTTTGTTCGACAGGTCGCCACCCAGATTTTCCTTGATGTACGCGAAGATGTCGATCAGTCGTGGGTCTTTGAAGTAGGTGCTGTTGGTAACCAGTTGCTCAACAAAGAGGTGGTTTTTCAGAATGTAGCGAACAACCTCAATAACGATTTCTTCGGTTTTGATCTTAATAATCCGCCCCTTACCCGCCAAATCGGTCATCTCTTCGGCCAGAATCTGATCGATGGTTGTGGCCAGATGTTCTTCCCGCTTGATAATGAAGGGGGGTACGTCGAGTGAGTTGAAGAAGTTAACCGAGTCGAACACCTTCGCTTCGAAGGACACATAGCCAAAGGAATTAGGCAGATGCCCGATTAGCTTGGGGTCGTGGTTTCCTTCCCAATACGATTCCCGATGCGTCATGAACTCCTCATTCGAAACGATTTTGGGGTTTGTGGGGTCGCCGTACGTTACGGTAACGTGTTTGCCACCCGGAATGAACAGCATATCCCCTACATCCACTTTTATCTTTTCGTCTCCAATTGAAACATCTCCATTGAAAAGAATGAGTAGCGTATTCTCAACATCGTAAAAATTTTTGATGGTGATAGGCTGTAGAATCCGAATGTTGCGGGCCTTAATAAACTTCACGCCCAGTGATTCGATAATTTTATTGTAGTCTTCCATAGCTGAAAGGTTCGTCTCCTAGATTGTATTCGTGCGTAAAGTTGCACAAAACTAATAATTTGTACAAAACTAATACAAGTATAAAAGTTTCCAAATAATAAAAAAAATAGTGCGTATTCGCATCGAACACGCACTACACCTTTAGAAAAATTCTATTTTACCAAGAAATGGGCTAGCGAATGAGTTCGCGGGCTATCACAAGTTTTTGTATTTCAGATGTACCTTCATATATCTGGGTGATTTTAGCATCCCGCATCATGCGCTCCACGTGAAATTCTTTCACATATCCGTATCCACCATGAATCTGTACAGCCTCTGTTGTCGCCCACATCGCGACATCCGATGCGAATAATTTGGCCATTGCAGCAGCCTGTACGTAATCCTTGTGTTCATCTTTAAGACGGGCGGCTTTGTATACCAATAACCGGGCCGCTTCAATTTTGGTCACCATTTCGGCCAATTTAAACTGAATAGCCTGATGGTCAAATATTTGCTTTCCGAATGCTTTCCGTTCCTGGCTATATTTCAAGGCCAGTTCGTAAGCACCAGCGGCAATACCCAAGGCTTGGGCAGCAATACCGATACGACCGCCGTTAAGCGTCGACATGGCGAATTTAAAACCAAATCCGTCTTCACCAATCCGGTTCTCCTTGGGTACCTGCACATCTGTAAACAGCAGCGAGTGCGTGTCGGAGGCACGAATACCCATTTTATCTTCTTTCTTACCAACAACAAAACCGGGCGTTCCCTTCTCAATGATGAGACAGTTGATACCCCGGTGTTTTTTCTCACGGTCAGTTTGTGCAATCACCAGACATATTCCGGACGAACCCCCGTTGGTGATCCAGTTCTTGGTACCGTTAACTAAATAATAATCTCCTTTATCTTCAGCGCTGGTGGCTTGCGAAGTCGCATCGGAGCCCGCTTCAGGTTCCGACAGGCAAAAAGCACCCAGGGTTTCGCCCGATGCCAGCCGGGTCAGGTACTTCTGCTTTTGTTCTTCGGTTCCAAATGCTTCGAGGCCATAACAAACCAGCGAATTATTAACTGACATGACGACCGAAGCCGAGGCATCGACCTTGGAAATTTCTTCCATAGCCAGTACATAAGAAACTGTGTCCATACCACCCCCACCGTAGTCGGGCGACACCATCATGCCCATAAAACCTAATTCGCCCATGCGCTTAACCTGCTCGGCCGGAAAACGGGCTTCGTTATCACGCTCGACAATGCCGGGTAATAGCTCGGTTTGGGCAAAATCGCGAGCAGCCTCCTGCACGGCAAGATGCTCTTCGGATAAATTAAAATTCAACCCCTGTAACTCCAGCGTTGCTGATGCCATCTGAATTGTGTGGTTTAGTATTGTTGATTGTTGAGAGTAACGTAAAAGTAA
Source organism: Spirosoma fluviale (assembly GCF_900230225.1). Taxonomy (GTDB): domain Bacteria; phylum Bacteroidota; class Bacteroidia; order Cytophagales; family Spirosomataceae; genus Spirosoma; species Spirosoma fluviale. The sequence goes on along the minus strand of NZ_OCNH01000005.1, from coordinate 131,234 downwards.
GTAAAAAAGATACAATAGTATGCATGCATACTGTTTACTTATTCGAAGAGTAAGGTGATCAGTTCGGCAACACAAGCTGGCTTGGGCGAATGTTCCAGTTCAAACGTGCATTCCATAGTTACACGAAGCCCTTTATCCTGTGGTTCCACCGTTTTAAGAGTTGCTCTCATTCGTAAACGACTACCTACCGGCACAACATTTGTAAACCGGATTTTATTAGCCCCGTAATTAATGCCCATCCTGACAGAATCGATCCGGTAGAGTTGGGCCATAAATTTTGGTGCCAGTGAAAGCGTCAGAAACCCATGCGCAATGGGTGCTTTGAACGGCGATTCCTGCTCAGCTCGTGCCGGGTTCGTATGAATCCACTGATGATCGCCGGTAGCCTCAGCAAACAGATTTACCATTTCCTGGGTAATTGTGAGGTAGTCGGTTTCGCCCAAGGAGTGCCCGGCATGGGCTGAAAAGCGGGCCAGATCAGTGAATATCTTCATCGTGTAATCGAATAAGAGAGTTAAGCAGGATTATCAACTTCGTACGTAATTTTGTCAATATGTTTGAAACTGCCGATAGTCAACAGTTTACGTTTCAGGATAGCCGCATTACTTACCAGAAATTTGGTAATGGGCCTGTTATTCTACTGGCGTTTCATGGTTTCGGACAAAGCAGTCATGTTTTCAAGACGCTGGAAAACTCTACACAGGGGCAATTTACCATTTTCGCCATCGATTTATTCTTTCACGGAAATAGTCATTACCTCGGCCACCAATTGCTAACCAAAGCCGTCTGGTGCCAGTTGATCGGGCAGTTTTTGCAGGCACACGCTATCGATCGATTTTCTCTGATGGGCTTTAGCCTGGGCGGACGATTTGCCCTTGTAACCGCAGAGGCCTTCGCAAACCGACTCGATCAATTAATCCTGATTGCTCCTGATGGTATTACTCGTAATGGCTGGTATCTACTGGCAACGAGTTCTGTGGTAGGACGTGCGTTATTTCGCTACGTAATGCACCATCTATCTATGCTAAGCACGTTCGGCCATCTATTGACACGGCTCGGCTTTTTGAATAAGACCATTATGCGCTTTGCCGAAATTTCACTGGCAACCCCGGAACAACGAGCGCTGGTATACCGGAGCTGGACGCAATTTCGGTTGATCCGCCCGAATCTGAATGCTATTGCCAAAACACTCAGGGAGCATTCGGTGCAGGTTCGTTTTTTTACCGGTGCTTTTGATCGGATTATTCCCGGCTCGTACATTCTTCCCTTAACAGACCAACTTCCACACTACGAGCTAACGGTGTTAAAAACGGGGCACAATCGATTGATCGAAATGACGGGAGAGAAATTAGCGTAAGTTAGGTACTGAACTATTAAGGCCCGGCGGGGGGATCGACAGGTCGACGGTCGTTGGTAGTACTCAGGGACCGTTGGATAACTTGCCAGAGCCCGGCAATGGAAACCAGAATCAGGACAACGATAATAATTTGGGTCCAGGAGCTCTGGTTGGGATTCTCAAGCAACGCTTTTATTTCCCGGGCTTCGTGGCCCGACCAGATAGCGATCAGCGTTCGGGGGGTCATCCCCAAAAAACCACCCAGCAAAATATTTCTCAGCTTCGCTCCCGATAAAGCGAAAAGCAAATTTGTCAGGCCAAAGGGCAGAATGGGCGATAGTTTGGCGAAGAAAATAACTTCCAGTTCATTATTCAGGATTCGATCCAGTACCGACTGAGCTTTGGGATTACGCTTCAAAAAAGCGATAAATCGGTCGTGGTCGAGCCAGTGAACCAGCATGTTTATAAAGAGGATACCGCCGAAATTGATGATGAAAATAGGGAGCACAGCACCCCAGCCTAGAAAATACCCAAAAATAAGCGCCAGCATGGTGGGCGGGGTAAGCCCGGCCGATGTTATGGAACAGACAAGTGTGATAAGTGCCCACTCCCAGGTGGTAAAGTTCGCAATGGTGGCTTCGTGAACTACCGAAAAGTAGGTCAATAGCGAGGTAAAGACGATGGGCGTTACCGACAATAGAACTCCCAGAAGGGCCGGACCGGTAACGGATTTTGGAATAGATAACTTCACACTGTATCAAACGGGTTAAGGGCCGTTCTGGTTTTAGTTGTCGGGCGACGTACCGCTCTGCGTTACAATCTTCGTTACATTTGATTATGAAATTCGGAACCAAAGCCATCCATGCCGGTATTGAGCCGGACCCCACAACGGGCGCGATTATGACGCCCATTTATCAAACATCGACCTACGTCCAGGAGTCGCCGGGTAAGCATAAAGGCTACGAATACGCCCGCACGCAAAACCCAACCCGAACAGTCCTGCAAAATAACCTCGCTGCCCTCGAAAACGGGAAATATGGCATTTGCTACTCATCGGGTCTGGGCGCAACAGACGCAATCCTGAAACTGTTCAAACCCGGCGACGAAATCATTGCCAGTAATGACCTCTACGGCGGCACTTACCGCATTATGGTACGTGTTTTTCAGGAATTCGGGCTGAAGTTCAACTTTGTCGATTTATCGGATGCCTCGAAGCTGGAAGCGGCCATTACGCCCGCCACAAAGATGGTTTGGATCGAAACGCCAACCAACCCCCTACTTCGTTTAGTGGATATAACGGCTGTAGCGGCCATTACCAAGCAACACGGTATTCAGCTAGTCGTCGATAACACCTTTGCTTCGCCCTATCTGCAAAATCCGCTCGATTTAGGGGCCGACATTGTCATGCACTCGGTGACGAAATACCTCGGTGGCCACTCAGATACCGTCATGGGTGCTATCGTCCTGAACGACGACGAAACCGCCCAGCGACTGGCATTCATTCAAAATGCCTGTGGCGCGGTACCTGGCCCGCAGGATTGTTTTCTGGTACTACGCGGCATCAAAACGCTGCACGTCCGGATGCAGCGCCATTGCGAGAACGCACAGAAAGTAGCCGAATATTTGCAGCAGCACCCTAAAGTGAGCCAGGTCTATTACCCCGGCCTGCCTTCGCACATCGGCCATGAGCTGGCGAAGAAGCAGATGCGTGGCTTTGGCGGTATGTTATCATTTGAATTGAAAGGCGATTCGATGCCCGAAGCCGTTCGGGTTATGGAGAGCTTCGAAGTGTTTTCGCTGGGCGAATCGTTGGGTGGCGTTGAATCGTTGTGTACGCACCCCGCCAGCATGACGCACGCCAGCATTCCGAAAGAAGAGCGAATCAAAAACGGCCTCAAAGACATCCTTATCCGGCTCAGTGTGGGTATTGAGGATGTGGAAGATTTGATTCAGGATCTGGAGCGGGCAATAAATTAGTCTGAACCAGGATTTTTATGATTTTTTTGACGGACTATGATTTTTAGATTAAGCTTCTGTGAAAGCAGAAATTTCAAGATCATAGTCCGTCAAAAAAATCATAAAAATCCCAGTCTAGAACCTTACCCGAACGCCAGCCAGGAAATTCCGACCGGCTTGCGGATAATAGCTATTATCGGCGGTTACTTTGCCTTCGGCAATGTACGGAACCGTGAAGCCGTTCGACTCGTAAAGCTCGTTGAGTACATTGTTGAACAGCAACGTGAACGCGATTTCCTGTGCGAATTTGGGCTTCAGACTATAAATCACTCGAATATCATTCGTAAAATACGAGTTCAACTTACGACTTTCGTTCGAGGTGTTGTCCATGTACTGTTTGCCGACGTACTTCGAGAGCAGACCGAGTTCTAATCCCTTTGCGGGAGTAAACAACAACTGTGAACCGGCAATGACGTTTGGCGAAAACGAAATGTCCGTCTCACGGTACTGCCGACTTTCCTGTTCGCCGTTGTCGAAATTATCCAGGTACTCGGTAAAATTCTTCACTTTGTTTTGGCTGAAGGTCGCGTTAACGTTCCAGCGCAATTGCTGAGCTAAACGCGCCCCCGCTTCCAATTCAATGCCGGTCCGGTAACTACTTGGTATATTCACCCGGTTATACGCGCCTACGTCGTTCAACTGACCCGATAAAACCAACTGGTCCCTGTAGTTCATAAAATACGCATTAGCCGTAAACGCCAGCTTTTCATTCTGAACTTTATAACCGGCTTCGTAATCAATCAACTTCTCGGCTTTTGGTCGACTTTCGGGTGTCGACTGGGTGTAATCGTTGCGGTTTGGTTCCCGCTGCCCCACACCCACCGACGCGTACACTGTGCTGCGGTCGTTGATCGTGTAGGTAAAACCGGCCTTCGGGTTGAAGAACGTGAGAGTAGCGTTCTGCTGAACGTTCTGCAACTGGCTGTTAAAGCCCAAAAATGAATAATTGATGGTCCGAATCTGAGCGTCGACAAAGCCGTTCAGTTGGGGCGTGAATTGGTAAAACGTTTTGGCAAACAGGTTGAAATCACGTTTGGTCGCATCGTCCTGATAATAGCGGTCCCGGATATTGCTGGCTCCGGCCATCCGCGACCAGATTATTTCACCGTAGTGAATGCCTTTGTACTGATTCCAGCCACCACCAATATTGGCCGTCAACTTCCCGAAACTGTTGTAGTCGAACGAGAAAACGGTGCCGTAAAAATCGTTGTCGAGCCACAGCCGCCGGATCAAATCCGTACTCTTGATAGTCGAATCGCCAATGACAACATCGGGCAGTCCGTACTTGCTGAACGGGTCGTCTGCTTTATATTCTTCATAATACCCTTTCCCTTTCGTGTAAAAGAACGACAAATTGGCCCGCCAGTTTTTGGTTAACTCATGCGAAGTGATCAACTGGTAATTGTCCTGCTGATAATTATCCGTCTGGTTATCGTAGGTGAAGGAATTATACGTTCGGTTCGTTTTAAGAAATTGCTCCGGCACTCCATTCCAGGCCTGATACGTTTTCTCCTGACCCGAAAACACATTCAGCCGAAAGAAACTCTTTTTAGTGTAGTAGCCACCCGATAGATAAAAAGACTTCAGATCGGAGGAAGCGCGGTCGATGTAGCCATCCGAATGAATTTTGGACAGCCGGGCATCCAGCACGAAGTGGTTATTAAGAAGGCCCGTTCCAGCCAGCACATTCACCTTTCGTGTCCCGAACGAACCACCCGACAGGTTTACCTCAGCATACGGTTTCTCTTCCAGTTTGTTGGTTTGGATATTGACCGAAGCGCCAAACGCCCCGGCTCCGTTGGTCGATGTACCCACCCCGCGCTGAATCTGAATCGTACTGACAGACGACGCAAAGTCCGGCATATTGACAAAGAAGGTACCCTGCGACTCGGCATCATTGTATGGAATCCCGTTCAACGTCACGTTTACCCGCGTGGCATCGGACCCGCGAATACGAATGCCTGTGTAGCCCACACCTGCCCCAGCATCGGAGGTTGTGACGATGGATGGCGTGAAATTGAGCAGTTGTGGAATATCCTGCCCCAGGTTCAATTTATTAAGATCCCGGCGCGTAACATCCGTGTAGGCAATGGCCGATTTCTGATTCGCCCGCGTAGCACTGACAACGACTTCATCGACTGCAACAGCCGTTTTGAATAATTTTATCGACAATGAAGCGTTTTGAGTAGGATCAATCGTCTGGTTTTTAGTTTCATAGCCCAGCATAGATACCTGTATTGATGCGGGGGCAGATTTAAGATTAGTCAGACGAAAAGCGCCTGAGGCATCCGTGAAGGTACCTTTATACGTACCTGTAAGGACAATAGAAGCACCGGGCAATGGACCGCCATCGGCATCGCTGACAGTACCCAAAATGGTGAGTTGAGCCCAGGCGGGCAACGTCGATAGCCACAAAAGCGCTATCGTAAGAAAAGAATAGGTCGTCGGTTTTTTCATGACGAAAAAGCATGACGATAGGCAAGGGGCCTGTCCTACCTGTTTTTAGGTATGATGGTTGTATTTACTCACAGACACAATCTGTGAATTCATTTCCCTTCGCGGCATTACCCGCGCAGGTTCAATGGGTATAATCTCAGCCCGTTAGGTTAGGGCACCCCTTAGAAGATTAGCGGGACAAAGTTAACTTAATTTTAACAAAACAAGATTTCGTCCTTGGTCGTTTTTGTTTCGAACTAGTGTATTGACGTATGAATGAGTTTGATTTAGTTGTTTTACAGGAGGATACAGCTAACGGACGCTTACGAGTAGGTGATGTTGGCACGATTTTAACTGTCTATAATGAAGGGAAAGGCTTTGAAGTCGAATTTGTGACGTTAACCGGCGAATCTGTGGCCGTTGAGACGCTTCTGGCGCATCAAATCAGGCCGGTTCGATCATCGGAAGTATTAGCTGTGCGCGATATGGCGCTACAGGAATAAAATGAATCATAAACTTTTGACCCATACCCTTTTCCATGATAGTAAATATTCCTAATTTTGCACTCCAAATTGCAAAAGCATGAGCAAGAAGAACCCAGGCCTGGATTTTCTGGAAGATCCAGACGCATTAGAAGGAAAATTAGAGGACGTTGGTGATTATTTCCAGCAGAACAAAAATATTGTGCTCGGCATCCTTGGCGGCATCGTACTCTTGGTCGTTGGTTTCTTCGGCTATCGGTACTACATCAGCACGCAGGACGAAACGGCCCAGGTCGAGATGTTCCCCTCACTTTATCAGCTCGAAGCCGATTCATTGAAAAAAGCGCTCAACGGCGACGGACGAAATCCCGGTTTGTTAGCTGTTGCTGATAATTACGGGTCAACGCCCGGTGGTAACCTGGCCGAATTCTATGCCGGCCTTGGCTTGTTGAAAGAAGGTAAGTACGATGAAGCCATTGACCATCTGAAAGGGTTTAGCTCTTCTGATCTGTTGGTGCAGGCGCGTGCTTATGCACTCATTGGCGATGCCTATATGGAAAAGAAAAGCTTTGACGAAGCCGCCGATCATTATCGGAAAGCGGCTGATTATAAGTCAAACAAATTCTTTTCGCCAGGCTACCTGCTTAAGTTAGGAGTTGCCTATGAACAGGCGAAACAGAATGATAAAGCAATTGCTGCTTACAACGAGATCATCGAGAAGTACAATCAATCGGCTGAAGCACCTACTGCCAAAAAGTATAAATCCGTACTTGAAGCAGCGGTCGGTGAGTCGTAAGCGTACTTGAACAAATCAATACAGCAAAGGACAAGGCCGACCCGGTTTTGTCCTTTTTTTTGTTTGTCTTAACCTGGATTTTTATGATTTTATTGACTGACTATGATTCGATTTGCGGGACCTTCGCAAATATTCAATGAATACTGGTCAGTTAAGGAAATCATAAAAATCCTATAAAGGTCGCTTTAGCGGGCTAATCAAGGAAATCATTAAAATCAAATAAATCCCGGTTTAGATGGCATCAGACTTAAAAAACCTAAGCGTCTTTTCAACAGACGAATTACCCGATATAACTCATCGCCGGTTTGGCATTCTGGTTTCGGAATGGAACACCGAAGTGACAGAAGCCCTGTTTGAGGGAGCTTATCAAACCCTGCTTTTTCACGGAGCCAAGGCCGAAAACATTATCCGGGGCAACGTGCCGGGTAGTTATGAGTTGAGTTTGGCCTCGCTCTGGTTTGCTCAACGCGACGATATTGATGCCGTTATTGCACTGGGTTGCGTTATTCAGGGCGAAACCAAGCACAACGATTACATCAATCACGCGGTGGCCCAGGGGCTGACGAACGTTAGCCTCAAAACCGGCAAGCCCGTCATCTTCGGCGTCCTGACGCCTAACGACCAGCAACAGGCCATTGACCGGGCGGGCGGCAAACACGGCAACAAAGGCGACGAAGCGGCCATCACCGCCATTAAAATGTTAGGCTTACAGCAACAGGTTTACTCCAAATTTTAATTCTGACTGTGTGAATGATAGAATGAGCGAATAGTATAACACAGTCCGTTTCCTCATTCTATCATTCACTCATTCCCTAATTCACTCATTAAAATGCACGTCTGGAAATTTGGCGGCACATCGGTCGGGAAGCCCGAGCGTATGCACTCCATCCGTACTCTGATTACCAGCGACGATACCCGTAAGATCGTCGTCCTGTCGGCTTTATCCGGCACCACCAATGCGCTGTTGGCTATTGGCGAATCGCTGAAAGCGAACAACGATGCCGATGCCCATGCCAAGATCGACACGCTGAAAGCGCATTACGATGCGTTTCTGAGCGAGCTTTATAAAACCGCCGGCGGGAAAGCGGCTGGTCAGAAGATTGTGGACAGCGAATTCTCATTCATCCGCTCGCTGACGGGCATCAAACCGTTTACGCTGAAGCAGGAGAAAGAACTGGTGGCCGAAGGTGAGTTGCTGAGTACGCAGATTTTCCAGGCGTATCTGGTCGAGGAAGGCGTTCCGTCGACGCTGCTGCCCGCGCTGGAATTCATGCGCATCGACGCCGATAACGAACCCGAAATCCAGTACACGGAAGCGAAACTCGCCGAACTGCTGCCTGCTCACGACGACAAGCAAATTATTGTTACGCAGGGCTTTATTTGCCGGAACCCACGGGGCGAAGTCGACAACCTCAAGCGGGGCGGTTCGGATTATACGGCTTCGCTGATTGGCGGTGCCATCCGGGCGGAAGAAATCCAGATCTGGACCGACATCGACGGGATGCACAACAATGACCCCCGTATCGTTAAAAATACCTTCCCCGTTCGCGAGCTAACTTTCGATGAAGCGGCTGAACTGGCGTATTTCGGAGCGAAGATTCTGCACCCGTCCACAATCACCCCCGCCCGGATGTTCGGTGTACCCGTTCGCCTGAAAAACACGATGGACCCTGCCGCCCCCGGCACACTCATCGCCGACCGTCCCGAAGCGTCGGCCGCATCCAGAGAGGTATTCAAAGCGATTGCGGCTAAAGACGGCATTACGGCTTTGTACATTCACTCGACCCGCATGCTGAATGCCTACGGGTTTCTGCGTCGTATTTTCGAAATTTTCGAGAAGTACAAAACACCGGTCGACATGATAACGACATCCGAGGTTTCGGTTTCGGTAACGATTGATAATACCGAACGGATTCAGGAGATCACCGACGAACTCAACACCTTCTGTACGCTCGAAGAACCTGACTATGACCAGACAATTATTTGCGTGGTGGGCAATTTCAGTGCGGATAACGAAGGGGTTGCCGTTCGGGTGTTCAACGCCATGAAAAACATCCCGATTCGTATGGTATCATACGGTGGCACGGAAAGTAACCTGTCGCTGCTCGTTCACGGCCGTTACAAGTCCGACGCGCTGAATGCCTTGAACGACGGATTGTTTTCGGTGTAACTTTGCGTTCTGAGATGTTTTGTTGATCAAACTGGTCAAACGCCATATCTTCAAGATATAGCGTTTGACCAGTTTGATCAACAAAACAATTAACCTTTCCGACCATGACTGACGAGCAGTTTTTACAGGAAGTAAAGAAGCAAGTGTGCGCTATTGATCCCCAGGCCGAAGTTTGGCTATTCGGTTCAAGGGCGCGGGGCGATGCGCGTGCGGATTCAGACTGGGATTTTTTAGTACTGACAAATAACGACCTGTCGGGGGGACGCAGATGGCAGTTTTCTGATCGATTGTATGATATTCAATTAGAAAGCGGTCGGATGATTAGTACCATTGTGTGGCCTCAACAGCAAAGACGTCGTTATGAGGTTACAGACTTATATCAGAATGTAATGGACGAAGGGAAAAGGTTATGAGCGGCACGAAAGCTGATTTGATAAATTATCGTCTTGAACGTGCCGACATGACGTTGGAAACGGCCCGAATACTAATAGAAGGTAAGGACTGGTTTGGCGCAGCTAATAGACTATATTATGCTGTCTATCAGGCCGTTTCTGCGTTGATGGCTCAGGAAGATATTCGTATTAAATCGCATTCGGGTGCCAAAGCAATGTTCGAATTACACTTTATAAAAACCGGTAAAGTAGAGCCAAGATGGGGGAAATTATATGTACGCCTATCAGACGCCCGACACGAGAGTGATTATGCCGCTTTTTCAACGTTCGACCAAGACGACATCTTACCCCTACTCCCCCAAACCCAAGAATTTATTGACGTTATCAAACGTCTGATTAACCAGTAATATGCTTCAACTTAATTTTATCCGCGAGAACAAAGACACCGTGTTGGCGGGCCTTGGCAAACGGTACTTCGCCAATGCCGAAACAGTGGTCGACAATGTGCTGACGCTTGACCAGAAACGGCGCGATACCCAAAAAGACCTGGACGATGTGCTGGCTCAGTCCAATGCCAAAGCCAGTCAAATCGGTGCATTGATGAAGTCCGGCGACAAAGCCGCTGCCGAAGCCGCCAAAGCCGAAACAGCTGAGTTGAAAGCCCGCTCGAAAGACCTCGCCGAAGCCCTGCGGCAAGTAGAAGTTGAGTTGCAGGCCGTGCTCGTTACCATTCCAAACATTCCGCACAGCAGCGTGCCACCCGGACGAACTGCCGACGATAACGAAGTAATGCTGGAGCATGGCGACAAGCCCACGCTCCACGATGCCGCGCAACCGCACTGGGAGCTGATCAAAAAGTATGACATCATCGACTTCGAACTGGGTGTAAAAATCACCGGCGCGGGTTTTCCGGTCTACAAAGGCAAAGGTGCCCGGATACAACGGGCGATGATCAACTTCTTCCTCGACGAAGCCCTGAAAGCCGGTTACGTAGAAGTACAGCCGCCGATTCTGGTTAACGAAGATTCGGGCTTCGGCACCGGTCAACTGCCCGATAAAGAGGGACAGATGTACTTTGCCACTGAGGATAAATTATACCTGATCCCAACCGCCGAAGTACCCATCACGAACATTTACCGGGATGTGATTCTGACCGAAAATCAATTGCCGGTCAAAAATGTGGGTTACACGCCCTGTTTTCGTCGGGAAGCGGGTTCGTGGGGCGCTCATGTTCGCGGGCTGAACCGGCTGCACCAGTTCGACAAGGTTGAGATTGTCCGGATTGAGAAACCCGAAAACTCGTACGCGGCTCTGGAAGAAATGAGCCTACATGTGCAGAGCCTGTTGCAAAAGCTGGAACTCCCCTACCGCGTCCTGCGCCTGTGCGGGGGCGATATGGGCTTCACCTCGGCGCTTACCTACGATATGGAAGTATGGTCGGCGGCACAGCAACGCTGGCTGGAGGTTAGCTCGGTATCGAACTTTGAAACTTATCAGGCCAACCGGCTGAAGTTACGAAGCAAATTAGAGGGTAAAATGCAACTCATGCACACGCTGAACGGCTCGGCGCTGGCCCTGCCGCGTATTCTGGCTTCTATTCTGGAGAATAACCAAACGCCCGAAGGCATCAAGATACCTAAAGTATTGGTGCCGTATTGCGGGTTTGAAGTAATTGACTAATGTAGTACCGACCGTCCCGGTCGGGCGAGGATTAACCTGTGTCTCGCCCGACCGGGACGGTCGGTATTACATAATAGTCGGTACTACACTAATTCAACTCCCGCGTTGTTTCGAACAGGAACCACACACGGCGTTCGGTTTCGTCGATGTAGACTTCGAGAAGACTGGCAGTAGCTACGTCTTCGGCATCATCAGCTACTTTGTGCGCGTCGCGCATCGCTTTTGCCATCTTTTTGTTCTCATTCATTAGATCGACCAGCATGTCTTTGGGTGCAACGAAATCCTCATCGTTGTCCTTCACCCGCTGCAACTGGGCAATGTGCGCTACCGACCGGATGGTATTTTCGCCCAATTTTCGAACGCGCTCGGCCAGCGGGTCGATGGTAGCAAAGATCTGGTCGGCCTGCTCATCCAGCAGCAAATGATAGTCGCGGAAATGGCGACCCGACATATGCCAGTGGAAATTTTTCGTTTTGATATAGAGCGCGAAGGCATCGGCTACCAGGCCGTTTACGGCTTCGGCTACCTTTTGTATGCCTTTATCCTTGAGATCAGAGGGCGTATCCAGTACGTCAACTCGATTATCAGCTTTCATAAGGTTAATCAGTTAGAAGGTGTAAAACCATTCTACTAAAAAACCCGATGTCCCTGATATTGTTTGTTAAATCTGGCTTAAAACCGAGCGAGCACTTTCTCGGAAACTGTTTTGCCGATAGACAGCGACGACGTGGCCGCCGGTGAGGGCGCATTGACCACATTAATAGCCTTATCGCTTTCCAGAATGGCAAAATCATCGAGCAATCCGCCGGTACGGTCACAGGCCTGCGCCCGGACACCTGCCCCCCCCGGTTCCAGATCCGATTCCTGAACTTCCGGAATCAGACCCTGCAAGGCTTTGGTGAAAGCCGCTTTGGAGAACGACCGGTACATTTCGCCCAGACCCGTTTCCCAGTATTTGGCGGCCACCTTCTGGAAACCCGGCCACGACAGCGTTTCGTACAGTTCTTTCAGATTCACATCCGACTTCTTATAGCCTTCGCGCTGGAACGCCAATACCGCGTTCGGACCGGCCTCTACACCACCGTGAACCATGCGGGTGAAGTGAACGCCCAGGAACGGGAAGTTCGGGTCGGGAACGGGGTAGATCAGGTTTTTAACTAAATATTCCTTCTCAGGCTTAATTTTGAAGTACTCCCCCCGGAATGGCACGATGCGTACATCGACCGGCTCCCGTTGGGTAAGCTGAGCTATTTTATCGGAGTACAGACCCGCGCAGTTGACCACGAGTTTCGCTTCATACCGACTCCTGTTCGTTACAACAATGCTCAGGCTTGTGCCCGGCGTTACCTGTTCTACGCGCTCGTTGAGCCGAATTTCGCCCCCCAGCGCCAGAAACTTCTCCGCATACTTGTCGGATACCTGCTTGTAGTCGACAATACCCGTTTGGGGCACAAACATACCGGCCACTCCTATCACGTGCGGTTCGATCTCGCGCATTTCGGCCAGCGATAGCTTTTTCAATCCGCCAAGACCATTGAGCTGGCCCCGCTCGTAGAGGGTGTCTAATTGAGGAAGTTCTTCGGGTTTGGTGGCGACAACGATTTTGCCACAAAGGTCATACGGGATACCTTCTACATCGCAAAAGTCGATGAGCATGTGATAGCCCCGAATGCAGTTGGTGGCTTTCAGACTGCCGGGCTTGTAATATAATCCCGAGTGAATAACTCCGCTGTTGTGCCCCGTCTGGTGACGCGCGACAGCGGGCTCTTTTTCGATTAAAATAACGGATAAGTTAGGTCGTTGCTGCTTCAGCTGAAGCGCGGTGGCTAACCCTACGATGCCTCCGCCAATAATTACTACGTCTGTCATGGGTTGTTCAGTGAGCCATTCTTCCCTGATTCAAAACCAGCAAAGAATCACAAAGGTACAGCGCCACAGCCGTTTTTTGCTGATGTAGAATAGGCAATTACAGCTCGTTACCGCAACTGTCCCTCAATCCAGTCGAGGCCCCGGCCGTAAAGGGCATGAGCGAAGCGAACCCGGTTGTCAAAATCGGCATTCGTGGTTTGACCAGTGGTCATAAACTGCTTCACGAGTCGGGCATTGTCCAGCGCCTGAGGCTGGTCATATTCGGGTTCCGACTCCGTACGGAAGGCCGAGAATGCAGGGGTATCGCCCTCAAAATGTTGGAAGAACAAATGGCCTTTGGGCGTTCGGACGGCGCACAATACCCCCGTTGCCCGGCTAGTGGATGGAGCCAGGCTACCCTCCAGCCCACGTTTCAGCACAATGACGGCATCGAATCCGGCGAGCATGGCCAGTTCGGCCATTTTCATCTGGTAGGTAATGTGAAACACCGACGTCACCAGAATCTGGGCGTGGCAGGGGTTCAATACTTTTTCGAGGGTGGCCAGAAATGGGCGTTTGATAAGGATATGCCGACGCTCTACCCACCGATTTAGCGCGGGCGACAGGGCTTTTTGATCCAGCACCCAGCCGTATGATGCCAGCGGTGTATCCAGTTCGTGGTTGCTCTGAAGGAACCGACAACCGAGATTCATGTATAAATCGAGGGTATTGAGCGTAAACTTCGGCCCACCGGACCGGCCCACCATGGAAATAGCGCCGTAGCCGCGTTTCTGGAAAAACTGCGCCAGCAAGGGCGTAATCAGGTAGCTGTTCTCGACGCCATCGAAGGGTTCGGCCAGTTGGATGAGCGGCCGGTCTGCGCAGCTCATCGGACCAAAACCGGGTGTAAACGTCCGTTCGGCGGCCCGCATCAAGCCCTGGTATTCTTCATTCGTTTCGTGACGCACCCGCATAATACTGGCAGCCAGCCCCCGAAACGTCTCGCAGGAACCATCACCAAACAGATAGTCGCCCAGTTGTTCAGCCTCGGCGACCTGAAGGTTTGCTCCCCGCACCAGTTTGGTTGCAATATGAAGCATGCCTTCCGGCAGGTCGGGGCAAACTTTATTGATAAAAAACGTGGGATGCGAAAAAGCGCCCTTTCCAATTACCTCTTCCAGTGTCCGTTCGTCGTCGGTTGGTCCTTTGGCCAGCAAGGCTCCCAGAAAAGCCCCGCGCTGGAGCGGATGGGACGTCGGGTCGACCAGCGCAACACGACATTCGGCAAGCATTTCGGGGGTGAGTGGCTTACTGCCATACTTACCAATGCCAATGTGTTTGATACCACGACCAAGCGGGGTACTGGTGGCCGGTACATCCAAAACCATAAGACTAACTGGTTTAACTGAGAGATAGGGAGTAGGTAAATATAAGACAAAAGGCGAACTATCTAACCCTATGGTGCGTGAAAATCACCGTTTTAAAGGCCTGGAGGCCCTGTTATTCCTAAAGTGTAGTCTATTCCTGTTCCTGTCCAATTTGGTTAACCTTAAAAAGGTTTAGTTTTGATAAACTGTGCCCTGAACCGCCTTCGTCAAACGTAACTCATCTGCTTTATGGCCTCTGTCCGGCTCTTTCTCACGCCCAAAACCGGGTTTTTCATCCTGCTAACAGCACTGCTCATCAGCGTTGAACTGGCCGTAACCCATACAACCGGTTTTAGTCGGCATCCGGTAGCCGTGTCGTTGGGTGTTCTGTTCGATCTGGTGGTCGTCACTACGGGTCTGTTTTACTGGCTCGTGGCAAAACCCCTTCAGCTCCCCCGCAGCCGTACCATCCTGGTCGCCATTTTAATGCTGCGACTAGCATCGTTGATACTGCCCGAAGCCGCTTTCCTGTCAAACCAGTTTTGGCCGTACTTGTTAGTCCTGACTGAGGCAATGGCCCTGACGCTGGCCGGTTTCCGCATCCGAACCATCGTGCAGACCTACAAACGATTACGCCCCCTGATGGATGCAGAATCTGCCCTGCACGGCAGTCTGGCTGGTGTTTTTGGCGAAAAAGCGGCTGGCTTCATCATCGGCGAAGGCCTTACCCTCTATTATGTATTACTGGGATGGCGGCTTACATCAGCGGTTCCGTTCGGGTCGACTGCCGTAACTACACACCGCGAGTCGGGGCAGATTGCCCTGGTCATCGGCCTGCTGGTGGTGGGCGTTATTGAAACCGCTGGCGTCCACCTGCTGCTGAATCGCTGGAGTCCATCGGTCGCATTCTGGGTGACGCTGGCGAGTGTCTATGGATTTTTGTTTTTCATTGCCGATTGCATCGCGACGGTCAAACGGCCTTCGTATCTGACCGATACCCACCTGCACATACGATTTGGTGTACGCTGGCGGGCAACTATTCCGCGCCCGGCAATTGTTACAGTGGAACGCATCCACGAAAAACCAGCTAAACAGCCCGGCCAACTTCAGGGTGCCTTTCTGACAGCGCCCACGGCCTTGCTGGTATTCCGGGAGCCGATCCGGTTTCAAGGGCCTTATGGGCTGACCAAACAGGTAAGTCGGTTAACTTTTTGTGCGGATAATCCGGTTTCATTCGTTGACCAACTAATGGACGGTATCGGATAAAGCCAGCCCGTTAGCGTCGGCACGCGGGTAAATGGCCTGATCAACTATTTTTACGAAGAAATTTTCAATTCGGTAACATGGCGGAACGAATCACCTACGGCAAGACATGGTGGGGACAACAGTGGCTCAATGCCCTAACCAGCATTGACATGGCGAACCGATTGCCGCGAGGTAAAACTTACGCGAACAAGGGGGCGGTGCAAGGGCTATCCATTTCTCAGAATCAGATCAGTGCGTCGATTAAAGGCACCGCGCCCCGACCTTATAAGTCCAAATTATCGGTACCGCTATTCACGGAACAGGAAAAAGACTGGCTGCTGACCGAAATCCGGGAAAATCCGGCCACGCTGGCGCAACTTCTGAACCGGCAGCTACCACCCGAACTGACCGAGTTTGCCGATAAGCGGGACATCCAGTTGTTTCCCCGTTCGTTTCGGGATTTGTCGATGGGCTGCTCCTGCCCCGATGAAGCCGTACCCTGCAAGCACCTTGCCGCCGTTATTTATACGATTGCCAATGAAATTGACCGGAATCCGTTCCTGGTTTTTCAGTTGAAAGGCCTCGATATTCTCAGCGAACTACAAAAGTTTCAGGTAGAAGGCATTCAGGGTGCCCTGGAAACGGTACTGTCGTTTAAGGACATCGGCACCGACGATCTGCCAGACGACGAAGACTGGAAACCTGACGAGAAGGCGCAGGCTAATCTGGATTTCGCTACCATTCCACCATTGACCGATCAGCTTTTAGGGTTGCTCTCTACCGACGTTACGTTCACCAAAGGCGACTTTCACAAATCGCTGGCGCGGGCGTACAAGCTGTTCAGCAAGCCGGTCGAAGTCGATAAAGCACTCCTGAACGAACAACGCAATACTACCAGCGTACCGGCCTTCAGCGACAGCATTGAGCTACAACTAGATGAGTTGATGACGGTCAAGAAGATCAATATGTTCAGCGAGCATGGCGAACCCCGGTCCATTCCCGGTTTCGACATGAGCGACCTGATGGCCTGGCTCAATACCCTCACCGAAGCCGACTGGGCCGAAATGAGCGATTCTGTGCGGGGTCTTTACCTAACCATGCAGTTTGCAGCCGCACTGCTGCGCCGGGGAGCCGTGGTGCCCCAGCTCCTGCGCGTGGGGCCAACGGAAGAACAGTACCGGGTTCGGTGGCTCCCGGCCACGCTCAACGAAACGGTGAAACGTCAGACCGATCTGCTGGCCGCTCAACTGCCGCCAACGTTGCTAACTGTACGCTGGCAAAAAGAGTGGCTGGCCCTGCCCGACGAACAGCAGGTGCTGACCCTCTGCTCGTTGTTCCTCCGCCGAGCTATCAAACCCGCCACCGTCGAACTTTGGGAACGCTGGCCGCTGGAAGATGCCGACCGCCTTTTCTTTGGTGTCGAGACTATCCGTTTTGAAGGCTTTGGCCGGAAGGAAATGCCGCTGGCCATGCAGCTTTGGGTCAATGATTTCTTTCTGACACACAAGCGGTTTGTGCCGATTCTGGCCGTTGAAGACAGTGAATTGGGCGAAGAATTCCGGCTGAGTCTGCTCATTCGCGACCGCGAAGCCCCCACCATTAATGGCGCACCAACCGCACCAATCCCGTTGCCGGACTTGCTCGACAAACGCGTGAACGGCATCGACCGGCATCAGCGCATTCGGATGGCCGTTTTGCAGGATTTGCTGGTGCTGGCACGGCACTTCCCCGATCTAGCTAAAATGACCAAAACGGACGGCCCCGCCTATTTGTCCTACACCCCCGAACAGTTTGTAAAGGTGCTGCTGGAGCAGTTGCCCCGGATGCAGTTGCTCGGGATTGCGCTGCTGCTGCCCAAATCGCTTCAGCACTGGGTTCGGCCGCAGGCGGGCGGGCGGCTAAAGGCTAAAGTCACGGCCAATACTGCGTTTATGCGGCTGGACGACATGCTCACCTTCGACTGGCAGATTGCCTTGGGCAGCGAAATGGTGAGCGTGAAAGAGTTCCAGAAACTGGTAGGCCGCACAACGGGGCTGGTCAAGATTAAAGATCAGTACGTGCTCGTCGACCCAACGGAGCTGAACAAGCTTTACAAACAACTCGAAAACCCGCCCGAATTAACTGGTACAGAATTGCTCCGAGCGGCTTTATCGGAGGAGTACAAAGGCAACCGCGTTGGCTTAACGGCTGAGATTCGCGACCTGGTTCGGCAGTTTACCGAAAGTGAATCGCAACCCCTCCCCAATTCGCTGCACGCAAACCTGCGCCCTTACCAGCAGCGCGGCTACGACTGGCTTGTCAAGAACACGGCCCTCGGCATGGGCAGTCTACTCGCCGATGACATGGGCCTTGGCAAAACCCTTCAAGTCATTGCGCTGCTGCTCAAATTCAGGCAGGAAGGTCGATTCAAGAAACAGAAAGGGCTGGTGGTGTTGCCCACGACCTTACTGACCAACTGGCAAAAAGAGATTGCCCGGTTCGCCCCCGAGTTGCAGGCGCGGATTTATCACGGCTCCAACCGTAAGCTCCCTATCGAACGCAACGGCGATTATGACCTGTTGCTGACGACCTACGGGGTCATTCGCAGCGACCTGAATGAACTCAAAAAAATAACCTGGGCCGTTGTGGTCATCGACGAAGCACAGAACATCAAAAATGCGGATACCGAACAGACAAAAGCCGTTAAAGCCCTGAAATCGCCCATTCGCATCGCGTTGAGCGGCACGCCGGTCGAAAACCGGCTCTCGGAGTTCTGGAGCATTATGGATTTCGTGAACAAAGGGTATCTGGGCGGACTGACCAAATTCAACGAAGAGTTCGGCAAGCCGATTCAGCAGGAGCGGGACCACCAGAAGCTCGACCAGTTCCGGCGCATCACGAGTCCGTTCTTGCTCCGGCGCGTCAAAACCGACCGCACCATCATCAGCGATCTTCCCGATAAAATCGAGACCAATCAGTTTTGCGCCCTTACTACGGAGCAGGCCGTGCTGTACGAAAGTGTGGTACAGGAGAGTTTGCGGGCCATTGAAGAGAAAGACGGCATTGCCCGCCGGGGTCTGGTGCTGAAGCTAATGACCGCTCTCAAGCAAATTGGAAATCACCCGCATCAGTACCTCAAAAAAGGCAATGCGGCTCCATCGCTGTCCGGCAAGGCGACGCTGTTGCTCAGTCTGCTCGAAACGATTTACGCCAACCACGAAAAGGTGCTGATTTTCACCCAGTATCGGGAAATGGGCGAATTGCTAACCCAGTTTATCCAGCAGGCGTTTGGTACGCAGCCGCTGTTCCTGCATGGCGGCACCTCCCGACCCGAACGCGACCGGTTGGTGGAGCAGTTTCAGCGCAACCGAAGTGATCACACGTTTATCCTGTCGCTCAAGGCGGGCGGTACGGGGCTAAACCTAACCCAGGCAAACCACGTCATTCACTTCGATTTGTGGTGGAACCCGGCGGTAGAGTCGCAAGCCACCGACCGGGCTTTCCGGATCGGCCAGACGAAGAACGTCATGGTTTATCGACTCATGAACCAGGGCACGCTGGAAGAGAAAATCGACGCCATGATCCGTTCCAAACGCGAACTCGCCGACCTCAGCATCAAAACGGGCGAAACCTGGCTCGGCGATCTGAGTGATGATGAGTTGAAGGAACTGGTGAGTTTGGGGTAGGGCTGGAATTTTTAATAAAAACAAGATTAACGTACCTTAGTGTAAAACAGACTAACTATGACCGAGATCATTTTTGTCGTTCACGAAGCTGAAGAAGGTGGCTATTTCGCTAAATCTGAAGGCCCTGCTATTTTCGCGGAAGGCGATTCTGTAGAAGAACTGAAAGCCAATATCAAAGGTGGCGTCGAGTGCTACTATGAGAATAGCCCGGATATGCCCAAATTGGCACATTTGCATTTTGTCAAAGACGAGGTATTTGCCCTTTGATTTAACGCATGAAGATTCCGCGCGATATATCTGGAAAAGAGTTAATAAAGTCCCTTAAAAAATAGGGCTACGAAGCTGTTAGCCAAAATGGAAGCCACATAAAGGTAACCACTGAGCTAAACGGTCAACATCATATCGCCATTCCCAATCATGACCCTATCAAGATTGGTACGCTAAATGGCATTCTGACAGAAGTTGCAAAACATTTTGGTGTTGATAAAGCGGAGGTAACAACTACTTTATTCAGCTAAACTGATGATACGTTACCTGCAGACGAAACCTGGCTCGGCGATTTGAGCGATGATGAGTTGAAAGAGCTGATGAGTTTGGGGTGAGTATGTAGTACCGACCGTCCCGGTCGGTACTACACTTACTCCACCACTACACTTTCTTAGGATCAGGGTGGGTATACGGCGAACGGTAATCCCGCGCTAGCATTTTAGTGGCTTCTTTGTCGCCGACGACTTCGCGTTTGATGGGGTCGTAGATCATGGGGCGGCCGGTTTTCATGGCCATGTTCGCCAGAATACAGCTTGATGTCGAGATGTGGCCTTCTTCGATGTCGGCGACGGGGCGGCTGTTTTTCTCGATGGCGTCGAGGAAGTTGAGCATGTGCAGACGCGTGGCCGGGGCTGCATTCAGCTCAATTTTCGGGCTGGTATCTTCCGTAACATCTTCCGGGTACTTCTCTTTTTCGTAGAGAACATCGAAGTGTATTTTTTCGCCTTTCCCCTCCGGAATAAAGTCGCATTGCATCGTACTACCCCACAGTGTACCTTTTTCGCCATAGAGCGTGAATGACCAGGGGTAATCGGGATTGTTGGGCGTCCCCCAGGTTTTATGATGCCACACACAGTTCAGATCTTCATACTCAAACAAGGCCGATTGCGTGTCGGAGATGTTCGATTTTCCTTCTTTCTGGACATAAATGCCGCCGTGGGACGTAATGCGTTTGGGCCAGCCCAGTTTGAGCATCCAGCGAACGGTATCAAGCATGTGTACGCACATATCGCCCGTAACGCCGTTGCCGTATTCCATGAATGTCCGCCACCAGCGCACGTGCGGCAATCCATCGTACGGGCGAAGCGGAGCCGGTCCGGTCCACATTTCGTAATCCAGAAAATCGGGCACGGCCTGTACCGGAGGGTTTCCGTTATTGCGCATATGAAAGTCGCAGGCCATCTCCACGTGCGATATTTTGCCGAGCAATCCGGCATCAACGATTCGTTTCTTGGCATCGATCAGGTGAGGAGTACTTTTGCGCTGCGTACCGACCTGTACCACCTTGTTGTACTTCCGGGCGGCTGCCACCATGGCTTCGCCTTCCATGACATCGACACTGATGGGCTTCTGGACATACACGTGCGACCCCGCTTTCACGCAGTCGATCATTTGCAGAGCGTGCCAGTGGTCGGGGGTACCAATGAGCACAATATCCATCTGGTTTTCGGCCAGCATTTTTTTATAATCGCCGTACAGCTTGGGTGTTTTGCCCGATTTCTGACGCTGGCTCACGAGTTTAGCGGCACCGGCCAGCATATTTTTGTCGACATCACAGAGGGCCACCACCTCAACGGGGGCGACTTGAATCAGACGAAGTAAATCACTTTTACCATACCAGCCCGTACCGATCAGGCCAACCCGGTAGGCTTTGGGCGGGTTAATAAGATCCATCCCCCTCGCCCCAAAGGCCGAAAGAGCAAGTGAGGCAGTAGTGCCCTGTATAAAACGACGACGGTTGATATTGAAAATATCCATGCGAGTTAAGGTTTTTCAGACGGCAGAGCCGGGGGTTTAGGGTAAACGAATCACGATTTACAGACTCAGGAAACTGGGGACTGAATACTAAATACAAGCAGGCCCATATACTACTATATCGACATACCATTCGACACCAATCGCTTATTTCAGTAAGGCCATTACAGCCTCATCGCCTATAACGGCGCGGGCCGGGCGGGGGTGAGCCGCGTCGAAAACGGCTAAATCCGCTGGCTCAAGCAGCTTATTTGGTGCTTCGTCGATTTGGCCATCTTTCAGCACCCGGTTCAAATCCAGCTTCAGTTCTTTCGCCAGGAACCGGTAAGCGGCAGCCCGCTTGCTGGGGCCGTAATCATGCCCTTCTGTGGGCAGGTGTACATTTTCAACCCGGTCTTTGGCACCGTAATAGCCGTAAATGCCCTGGATATACGGAAACTCGACGTCGGGCGTGTTTTTGGTCCAGTCTTTCCCGTCCGAAATCAGAATCATGGGACGTGGTGCGGCCAGGGCGGCCAGTTCCACATTGCTAGTCTGGTGGGTGGGGCGTTTATGAATGGGCATACCGCTCTCACAGGTACAACCCCCGAAAAAGTGCGCCGATACCATTACAACGGGCACCGATACTTTAATACGTTGATCGAGGGCGGTGAGCAAAAACGTCTGCGTTCCCCCGCCCGATTCGCCCGACATAGCGACCCGATTCTTATCGACTTCGGGCAGGCTGGTCAGGAAATCCAGTGCCCGCATGCCATTTAGGGTTTGCAGTTTCAGTGCTTCGGGAATTTTATGCGATGTCTGTTTCGAGTCGCCGTAGCCAAGCATGTCGTACACGAACACAACGGCGCCCATACGCGCCATCGTAGCGCATCGCTGCTGGGTCTGCTCCACAAACCGGGCATCCTCTTTCGGCGTGTGGCCATGCGGACACAATACCGCCGGAATCTTCCCCGTTACGTTCAGCGGTTTGTACAGATTACCCGTCACGAAAAGGCCGGGGACGCTCTCGAAATACACGTTCTCGACCGTATAGCCATTCATTTTTTTCAGGCTGTGCCGAATAGGTTGCAGCGGAGCAAATTTCGGTTTGTCGGGCAACTGCATCCCCTCGCGAAGTCCCTGCCGAATGAGTTTGGCGCGGGCTTCCCAACTGGCGCGGTCGTGGTGCGTTTTGGTGAACGTCTTTAGCGCAGCCGCCCCTTCTGCCTCAGTGAAGTACGCCCCCTGGCACAGATCCGGGCGGGCCGGATTGGGTTGCGCAAAGGCGGTTATTGTGCCTATCAGATATGGAATGATGAGAAATCGGAGGTTCATAGCCTATAGTAATTTTATTAAACGCAAAAGCAGAAGCCTCCCGGAGTCGGGTATCCATCGCTTATTTCATATGTATGCGTTTGAAACAAACCCAAAAGGTGGCTCTGCTAAACTCTTACTCCATAACCGATTGGCCTATAACGTAATTTTACTCGCTACTGCATTCGGCGCATTTTCCAGAAGGACTGGCGCTGAAGCTACCAGTGGCAACGTTACGGTGAATGTGGTTCCTTTTTTCTCCTGGCTCTCCAGTTCCAGCTTGCCTCCGTGGCAATCCACAAATTGACGGGCAATAACCAGTCCTAAACCAGTACCCTGTATGCCATTGGTATTACTGCCCCGATGAAATGCCTGAAAAAGTGAAGGCTGCTCGCGAATTGGGATACCTATACCCGTATCGATTACTTGCAGTACCAGATTGTCAGGATTGAAAACGACACGAAGAATGGGCGATGTATTAACCGAAAATTTAAAGGCATTCGACAGTAAGTTAATCAGCACATGCTCCATCAGTTTGGCATCCAGATTGACCCATTTGGGCGTTCCCTCAATGAGTAATTGAACGCTTCGATGATCGGCCCGTTCGCTGAAGTGTGTTTCGATTAATGTCTCACAAAGGGCAACTACGTCTTCTAAACAAGGAATGTATGTTATCTTGCCAGCTTCAATTTGACCGATGGTCAACACATCAATTAAAAGTGAGCTAAACTGATCGATCTGCTTTTCAATGACTGCCAGGTGCTTTTGAACAGAGGTTCGGGCATTGGCAGCCGGTGAGTCGATATACAGCTTGATCAACTCAACACTAGACTGAATGGTAGTTAGTGGCGTACGAAACTCATGCGAGGCTGTAGAAACAAACTGCGACTTGAGTTGATTTAACTCCTGCTCCCGAAGGAGTGACTTCTGCAAAACGAACTCCTTCTCTTTCTGTACGGTCACATCACTGGCAATACCAATGTGACGTAGCGCCTGCCCGGCTTCATCGCGGATGGTAAAACTGCGAATTAACAGCCAGCGTAACGGCGCATCTTTAGCTTGTAGTCTATAATACAACTCCCCCTCTATGCCAGCCTTGTATTGCTCAATGAAAGCCAGAACCGCAGAACGATCTTCGGGCAAGACCGTTTGCATAAACGAGAATGGGTTTTCCTGTACTTGTTCAAAGGTGGTATTCCAGACCCGTTCAAAGGCCGCGTTGACATAAAGCAATTGAAAGGGCCTGGCCGAATGAATCCAGAATACTTCGTCAACATTTTCAGCAATTTCCTGAAAGCGCTGCTTACTTTCCTGCAATTGCTGCTGAGCGGTCTGCTGCTCTACTTTAGCTTGAAGTAATTGCACATGGAGTGCCTGGTCCTGTAACTCCTGCTTTTGCTTGAGTACCTCACTGGTTCGCGCCTGAACCTCATTTTGTAGGTATATCTGTAGCTTTCTTATACGGTTAACCCGCAGTCGATAAGCACCATAGAGTGTTCCCACCAGAAACACGGCCATCAACGTTTTAAACCACCAGGTCAGCCAGTAAGGGGGCGTAATAACAACCGTTAAGGACGCCCCCTCCGCATTCCATAACCCATCGTTATTGGAGGCTTTTACTCTGAAGGTATACGTTCCGGGGTCCAGGTTCGTGTAAGTTGCGGTCCGTTTTGTGCCAATGTAATTCCATCCGTTATCGAAACCCTCCAGTTTATAGGCGTATTGATTTTTTTCCGGAACGGTATAATTAAGCGCTGCAAATTCGAATGTAAATACGGATTCTTTGTAGGAAAGAGTAATCAGGTCCGTTTCGCTAATGTGCTTATGAATGAACTGATTTCGGTCGTCAGCAGAAACCGATTTATTGAAAACAAGAAAATCGGTGATGTGGACCGGCGGAATAAACGTATTCCTTTGCAAACTATCCGGATGAAAGGTACTAAACCCGTTCACGCCACCAAAAAACAGTTGCCCATCTGCCGTCTGGAAGCTGGAGTTATCCCGAAACTCATTCCCCTGCAACCCATCCGAATATCCAAAATTCTGAAATGTCTCCAGTTTAGGGTCGAACCGGGATAGACCATTGTTCGTACTTAACCAAAGGTTATTTTTTCGATCTTTCTGGATGGCAAAAACAATGTTGCTGGCCAGTCCTTCTTTTTCGGTGTAAGCTTTGAACGTCTGTTTGGCAGTATTGAAATAATTTACCCCACCACCTTCGGTACCTATCCACATATTTCCATCATCAGCTCTCAAAATAGACTGCACATTATCGTTGGACAGACTATACTTGTTGCGGGGGTCATGTTGATAGTGCGTAAATCGTTTATGCGCACGATCGAGCCGGTTCAGGCCTTTATAAGTACCAACCCAGATATCGCCTTTATCATCCTGAAAAACAGTCGTTATAATATCATCGCTGATACTTGTTTCATCGTTAGGGTCTGTACGGTAATGTGTAAACGTTTTATCCTTAACATTATAGAAGTTAAGTCCGCCTTTCCAGGTACCTATCCAGATGTTACCGTCCCGGTCTTTAAACAGGTTGTTCACATCG
This sequence comes from Spirosoma fluviale, assembly GCF_900230225.1. Lineage (GTDB taxonomy): Bacteria > Bacteroidota > Bacteroidia > Cytophagales > Spirosomataceae > Spirosoma > Spirosoma fluviale. The sequence continues at coordinate 105,929 of NZ_OCNH01000005.1, read as the reverse complement.
GAAATGGACAAGCTGTGCTGATCATGTGCTTTGGGTAGATGATGTTCGAAGACGCCGGTTTTAACGTTAAAAAAATCAAATCCGCCGTTGTGATAGCCAAGACCCAAAACATCAGGCGCTACTTGAATCACGGATATAACATAACTGTTACTGAGCGAATTAGGATTTTTATCAGAGTGCTTGTAAAGCGTAAAACTTTTTGTTTTTCGATCAAACAAATTTAGTCCCCCGCCATCGGTACCAATCCAAACCTTGTTTCCCGTCGGATCACCTGAAATAGACAATACAACATTATTACTCAGGCTTCGGGGATCGTTGGCAATCTGCCGATAAGAAATAAACTTCTTCCCAAACCTGGGCACAAAATTTACGCCCCCGGCATAGGTGCCAATCCAGATATTGTCTGCATTATCCCGGTAAAGACAATACACCGAATTGTTGTTAAGGGTAGAGCTATCGTCTGGATTGTTCTGATACGTAGTGAATGTAGCTGTGCCTTTATCATACACACTTATACCTCCGTTTTCGGTACCAACCCACAAACTGCCGTTCCTGTCTTCCATCAGGGAGAGAATATCGTTATGGGCGATACTCCGGCTATCATGAGGGTTGTGCAGGAAGCTGCGAAATGAATCGTTTTTTTGATTGTAGACCGACAGCCCGCCCCCGTGCGTTCCTATCCAGATAGCGCCCGTACTATCTTTATACAGTTCCTTGATCCAATCGGCCTGTAAACTAGCTGTAGAAGCCGTTTTTTTGAAATAGCGAACAATCCGGCCGGTGGAAGCAGTATACTTGTACAACCCTTTTTCCGTTCCAATCCATAAATTACCGTTGTTATCTTCCGCAATACGGCTCACATACTTACTATACTTACTTATTTCTTTGTTGACTGGTGATTGGGGTTTGTATGTGCCGCTTTCCAGGTCCAATAAAAATAAGCCCTGGTCGGTTCCTATCCACAATCGTTTCTTGCTATCCTGAAAAATGTCGTTAATACTGTAGTTTAGCTTACCATCCGGGTAATGAACAAAACTTTCTTTCTCCCTATTGAACCGATCTAAACCACCGGCCGTACCAATCCACAGGTTTCCGGCTTTGTCTTCCAGTAGATCCTGTACATAGCTGTTACAAATACTACTCTTGTTATCGAGTTCCCGTTTGTAGTGCGTAAAGGTATAGCCGTCGTATTTGTTAAGGCCATCCTGACTACCAAACCACATAAAGCCCTTTTTATCTTTAAGAATGGCGCTGATCTGGCTCTGGGAGAGGCCCTGATTGGTTGTTAAATGACTAAAATTGATAGGTTGCGCCCGTAGAGTAAAGGCGGTCAAACTCATAGCACATAGCCAAACTACAGCAGCAGTATACATTGGTTTCATCAATCAAATCGCCTATAAATAGTCTGGTTGCAAGCGTCTTTCCATTCACTACCAAGTTTTACCCGTGTGCGTCTTGTTGAGTAATTTATAGCCTAACTATGCCTGATTCACTCGTTATTGAACAATCTGGCCCTTACTATACATTCAGGAACGGCTCTACACTTAATAGGCTGAGCTTGGGTTAATTAGACCCTGCGATTTACTCATACCTAGTAGATTCATTTATAAATATAGCACCTATATATATATTATTATCAAATTAATTCAAGATAAGGTTACTCATTACCGCTTAATGTCACCTCGCTTTAGCGCCTTTACAGCATAATCAGCGGCTCGTGCAGACAAGGCCATGTAGGTAAGTGATGGGTTTTGGCAAGGTGATGAGGTCATAGAAGCCCCATCGGTGCAGAATACATTTTTTGCAATATGGTGCTGGTTAAACTTGTTGAAAACCGAGTTGTCGGGTGATGTGCCCATGCGGGCGGTACCCATTTCGTGAATGCTCAAGCCCGGATGCGCCTGAGCATCGAAGCCATTGATGTTTGAGAAACCAGCTTTTTCCAGCATCAGAACGGCCTGCTCCTGCGCATCTTTCCGCATGAGGGCTTCGTTTGCCCGATAGTGAACATCCATTTTCAAGACGGGTTGACCCCATTTGTCGGTGAGGTCATTGGTCAGGTACACGCGGTTGTCCTCATAAGGCATACACTCTCCGAAGGCATCGAGCGTTATTTTCCAGTCGCCAAACTGCGTAGCTTTCTCCTTGAAATCAGCGCCAAATCCCTCGTCGTGGTAAGCGTGATCCCAGTTCTCGCGGCTGGTGTAGACTTCAAACCCGTAGCCCCGTTTAAAGGGCTGGTCGGGCTGCCCAGGCAAGTTCCGAAACCGGGGAATGTACAGCCCGGCCGGATGCCGACCGTAGTAATATTTATCCAGATCATGCTCGTAATCGGCGGTGGCCCCCACGTGAAAATGGTGGTCCATCAGGTTACGACCCAGTTGCCCACTATCGTCCATCCCGTTCGGAAACCGGCTTGATTTGGAGTTCATTAGAATAAATGTTGACCCCAGCGCCGAGGCATTCAGGAAAATAATACTGGCCTTAAACTCGTGCCACTCGTGCGTTTGCTCATCAATGACCCGAACGCCCGTTGCCCGGCCCGTCTTTTCATCGTAGATAATGGAGTTGACGATGGAATGCGGCCGAACAGTAAGCCGTTTGGTTCGTCGGGCGGCTGGTAGCGTGGCCGATTGTGTACTGAAATACGCCCCATATGGACAGCCGCGCATGCACAAATTTCGGAACTGGCATTTAGCGCGACCCAAATTCGTTTGCTCTTTGGTAGGCGCGGTTAAATGAGCCGCCCGCGCCGAAATCACCTTCCGGTCGGGAAACTGCCCGTTGACGGATTGGCGAAGGTGCGCTTCCACACAGTTGTCCGGCAGGGCAGGCTGAAACTGGCCATCGGGTAGCTGTGGCAGGCCATCGCGGTCACCGGCTATACCGGCAAACGTTTCGACGTAATCGTACCAGGGCGCAATGTCTTTGTAGCGAATAGGCCAGTCGGTGGCGATACCTTCTTTGGCGTTGGCTTCAAAATCAAGGTCAGAAAAGCGGAAAGAATACCGACCCCACATCAGCGACTTTCCACCCACATGATACCCTCGAATCCAGTCGAAGGGCTTTTCCTCAACGTATGGATTGTCCAGGTCATTGACAAAGTGCTGGTGGGTAGCCTCCGTGATGGTAAAGCCGGTCCGGTTCTGAACAGGGTATTTCTTTAGCTCATCCAGCGGCATGGCCTGATTGCGGTTCGGGAAATCCCAGGGGTTCATCGTGGCTGTGTGGTAGTCCGACACGTGCTCAATCATGCGCCCCCGTTCGAGCAGCAGCACGTTCAGCCCTTTTTCGCAAAGCTCCTTCGCCGACCACCCGCCACTAATGCCGGAACCAACAACAATGGCGTCGAATTTTTTGCCGGATGGAATGGGCGGTTGGGGATATTTGCCGGAAGTCATGATGGTATATAAAACTATGGTTAATACAGAACGTATGTGGCACTACTCGCTCTGCAAAAATGCGGCAATTTCCATGCCCCACGCAATGCCGATATGAATGAGCAGGCCACCCCAGATACTCCGGGTACTTAACGCCAGCACACCCAGCAGATAGCCGCCCAGTAAGGAAGAAATTGCTTCGCCTAAAGGCCGCCCGAAATGGATGGAGCAGTACCAAACGACCATCGGTAATACGGCTCCATCGCCTAATACTCGGGATAGACCAATAACCAAAAAGCCCCGAAAGAGCAGTTCTGTTGGCACGAAGTCCCATCCGTAGCAAAGCTCATAAACGAGTGCGGTTACCCACTCGGATACACCGAAAAACTCGTTGGCGTTGGTATCGTGGTAGGTTGGATACGATTGCAGGAAATCGGGTTGGAACGACGCCAGCGTAATAAGCGGAATCATCAGGGTAAGCAGCAGCGCGTACAAAACCAGCCCCTTTCGCTTGGGAGCCATCCCGTAAAAATTGGATCGGTACGGGTCTACAAATCTGTAAAAGAGATAAAGTGGCAGCACAATTGTCAGGATCGACTGTAGGTTGTGCAGGCAGTAGTAGGCAAATACGTAGATCTGCCCATCGAACAGTTGACGGCTCCAGTCGCTGTGGGCGTAAAAACCGGCGTAGACGGAATAACAAACCAGTGCCGTTCCGCTTCGGAGCCAGAACTCGCGGTTGCGCCAGATGTCGGGTCGATTATGAAAATGAGTCCAGAGCCAGACGCTGCCGTAATAGGCCGTTGCGTACAAACAGAAATACAGCACCGGCCAGATGAGCTTTCCCTGATGTGCGTCGATGTATCGATCTTCAAAGTCGATCTGATAATTGACAGTGAGGAGCAGTGCCGCCCAGAGCGCGGTAGCAACATAGAGGTCGGGACGAAAATCGGTGCGGAGATGGTCGCGCAGATCGCGCCAGAGGGCTTTCACAGAATATCAGCTTTGCTCTTTTCGTATTTAATCGTAACCGTAATACCGACCGTCCCGGTCGGCTGTGAAATGTCTGGCTTCACAATCGACCGGGACGGTTGGTACAACATTTAAAACCCTTCTTTTTCGGCCTCTTTGTCTTTTTTCTTCTCGTCTTTCTTCTTCTCTTCCTTCACCACTTTCTGGCCGGGTTGTGGCTTTGGTTTCGGCACAGGCTTGGTTTTCGTCTTGTATTGATCCAGATACCGGTCCACAAACAGAGCTTTCTCATCGGCAGTAGCTGCTACGACCTCAATAGTGGCTTTACCCGCGTTTTTAGACCCGGCCAGCAAGCGATCGTTTATATCCTGTTCCGAGGTTACAATGGCCAGTTGGCCCAGCCCCGTTGGCGTACTGGCTGGTTTGTAATCGTAAAATACCCATACATCGGGCGACGATTCGAGGTAGATGCTGGCTTCGTCGCCATTGCCCGTTTTCCGGATTTCAACGAACCCGTCCATCTGAGCGTTTACATCGGTGGCCATCATATTCGACACGCCTAGTTTCCCTACGCTGTAGAACGTATTATACTTAGTGGACCAGCGCAGGTTGGCGTTGGCGAGCACCAGCATGGCATTGAGTTTGGGTGATGCCGTACTGAGCGCTACGTGCTGATTCTGCGCCTTGAGCCGGTAAGCATCCACCGCCTGCTGACCAATCAACGGCACCAGTTTATCCGACAGCCGGTTCAGGTCATCATCGGCCGCTTCGTCATTTTTTTCTTCCAGATTCGTCTTGACGATTTTATCCGAAATAAGCGCGGTAATCGGATCGGGGACGGGGAACGCAAAAGCCAGTAAGGTGTTGAACCGGTACAAACTACTATCAATGTTGACTCGGGCTGAACCCGACGTCATCAAGTATTCACGCGGTCCTGAATTCAGCAGGTTCATCTTGCCCTTGAACGTCATCAGACCACGAGCGTCGTTGAAGGTAAACGCATTCTCTACCTCTTCTTCTGCTCCGACAGCCGTACTGTCTGTACCAGATGAACTGGCCTCCAGATCACTGCCTTTGGAGGCAATCCGGTAAACTTTATCCTTTTCGTCGTAGCGCATGACGCCCGTAGCGGTAAAGAGGTCATCGTCTTTCGAGTCTTCTTTGGGCGAAAGGAAGGTTGGGTATAAACCTGCGTTGCCCAACCGGAAATGAATACCGGCTACCAACTGCTGGCCACCTTCGTTTTTCAGATTTTTATCGACCTTCACTTCCAGCCGTTCCTCAACTTTTTCCTTAAAGGGAATCCAGCCGCCTACCAGATCTACCCGTTTTTTCAGCGCCGGTTTGATAAACCCATCCATGGCCAGATCGGGCGAGGGGGCTTGCATGGCAATCGTTCCCTTGAAGAGCATTTTCGGGGCCAGTTGCAGGTTGTCCTCTTCCTCCACTTCAGCACGGGCCACGGTAAAATAAGTCGTTACGGGTTTGTTTGCCGCGTTCCGCTTGCTGCGCGTGGCCACCCGACCGGCTTTCTTCGTATCGGCGGTCAATGTTGGGGAATCAGGCTTGGTAACGGCTCCGGCGGGAGCTTCTTTTAGCTCAAAGCTACCCATTTTAATACTGGCCGTATCGCCTTTGGCTGTCGCAAACTGGTAGGTGGCATCGCCGGCAAATTTGGTCCGGGAAAGTATCTGAATATTCCCGTTCTTAAGCCGGTGGAATCGACTGATGGTGTCCAGCTCAAGCCGGGCATTCTTCAGCGCCATCATTTCGCCATTACGCCGGATAGCCACCTGCCCTTTGTCGGGGTAGATGCGGGCGTCGGCCGAGGTCACGTAAGGCACTCCGCTAATATTCAGCGTTCGTTTTTCCACATCGTATAGTCCGCCCGAGGCATTGAACGTGAGTCCCTCCTGTTCTTCGGCTGTGGCCGTGAACGTCGACGTGTTCACGTCGCCGAGCGTCGGCCCGGCTTTCATGACAATCGTTTTAGCGTTGATATTCCACTGGGCGCGGTTGATATTGGTTTTGTAAGCCGCAAATGGAAACTCCATGCTGGCACTTACCGTATCGTCCAGACTTTCGTTCTTCTTGATCGCCAGCCCGACAATACCTTTTGTCTGGTTGAAATCAACGTCGATGCCGTTGCCCAGCAGGATGGGCTTGCCGATGGGTGTACCGGGCGTTTCTTTGTCCGATATGATCTTAAATTGTGCATTACTGGCAATGAAGCCCTCTTTGTTGAACTTGATGCTACCCGAAACGGCTTCCGAATCTTTCCGGCGCAGGGTTCCGTTGCCAAACAAGCCCGTTGAGCGCAAAGCCAGTCCACCTTCGAGGTTGGTGGTGGCGTTATAGAAATTGAAATTATTTTTCTGAGTCGTAATGACCATGCTGTCAGCTTTGGGCCACCACTTCAGGCTGTAGTTATTCAATTGAACCTGTGGGAAGTAGGCGGATGCGCCCCCGGGCTTACCAATCAATCCCTCTTTTATTTCGCCTTTCTCACCCGATGCCAGTAGTGAGTCAGTCATGAACAGGATGCCTTTGGTATCCAGGCTGGCAGTAAGGTGGTTGAGAATGCCTTCGGCCCGAAGTCCGCTTTTGTCCATTGTCAGTTCGCCGGTAAATTTGACCGTCGATGGAGCAACACCTTTTTTGGCGCTGTACACCGGATAACCCGCAGCCGGTGCTTTATGAACGAAGCCCAGGGTATTGTCGGGCATGGTTTTCAACTCCGCCTTGAAGGGAGGGAAAATACCATCGGAGTAGAAAGTCCCCATGAAGGAAATGTCGCCCTTACCCAAACTGTCGTTGTCGATGGCCGGAATTTTGAAATATACTTTCTGATTGTAGGTGATGTTACCGCGAACAGGCTGGTTGAAGTAAACGGTCATCCCTTCGGGCATAACCAGCCGCTGGGTCGTCTTTTTACCCGCAATACGGCCCGACTTATTATCGGCCCCACCCAGGTAAACCATTCCTGGATTCTCGTATTTGATATCGCCCCCAATCTCTCCGTCTTTACCCTGAGCCGCCAGTTTCTGCGACGAGAAGGTAATGGAGTCGATCTTGTTCAGCGTCATCCCGAATTTCTCGTAGTCGAATTTGAGGTCACGGCCCGCATACCGGAGGTTCCCGGCTTTGAGTTGTCCGTTGAGCGTGAACGCCCGGTTCTTGCCGACGCGCAGGGTTTTGTCGGACGGGAAACCGAAAATCTTTAGCGAATCGGACAGCGTAAACTGCCTGACGCCACGAATCGTCAGGATTTTATCGTCCAGATTGATGGTCGCGTTTTTGGTGCTGTCGTTCGACGAAAACAGCGATTGCACCTGAAAATTATCGTAGTCGCGCTTTTGTGTGTAAGCCAGTACATACAGATATCCTTTCCGGCTCAGGCGCATCTCCTGCGTATTGGGGTTTCGGTCGAGGTAGCCTTCCAGCACCATACGCCCCAAAGCGCCCCGCAGAGAGGTAGCGTTTACGTTTTTGGCAAAGCGGGTAATGTCATCGTCCACGAAAGATTGTTGCTTGGTGGTCGAGATGTAGTTCGCCACAATTTGCAGCGGGTGAAAGCCGTAGTCGACTGTTAAATCGGCATAGCGCTGGGGATGGAAATAGTCGAACGACTCGAACCGTACGGGTACTTCGCGCTTGGCTCCCACCTGATAAAAATCCACTTTCCGGCGCGGCAAATCCCACCGGACCACCTCGGGCATGATGTAAAATTTGTGGTACGAATCGGCGTAGGGAACCCGGGCGAAATCTGTGCGCTGCTCGCGGTCGAGCCAGGCAATTTTCTGGTTTTTATCGTACCGAAATTTCACCGACGGGTGCGAAACAGAATCCGTATCGACATACCCGATAAACGATGCCGAATTCGCCGAAATCATCGGAAGCGATTTACCCGTCGGCGATTTTGTCAGTTCGGGCGTGGTATTGAAGCCCGACGAAGCCAGGCCTGCCTGCGTAGAATCCGGGCGACCAGCTACGGTGCCGGTCGTGTCACTCATGTTGAAATCGAACCGGCGGCTGCTGGCTTTGAAGGCCGGTTTGCCGTTGTATTTCACGATAATCTGCGCAGGCTGCCCACTAGCCGACGCGCCCACCATCTGCGTACCCGACAGCGCCAGACCACCCCGGTACTCAATATCTGGCCCCAGATCGGGCATTTTTACGTCGTTTTGCCATGACATAAAGCGCGGATACGTGACCGGTCCGCCCTTTTTCTTGCTGACGTATTCGAAGACGCCCTTGATGGGCTTGGTCGTACCGTACGTTAGTGTCACGTCGTCGGCCTGAAGGCGCGGGTTCATAGTGACGAGGGCATACTCGCTCAAGGTCACGAAAACATCCGGCCGACCGGCGGTTGCCCAGGTGAACTTCCCCCCCTGCCCCACCAGCGTTCCATCTTTGAGCATCAGATCGCCACTGGTATTGGCCAGCACGGCCGAATCGCCATTGGCGATCATCGCCAGAGACACATCTTTCAGCGTAATGACCGGCCCCGAAACGGTTGGGATAGGCCGACGCTGGGGGATGTATTGCGGCCCCAGCTGGCGCGGCATGGTCGAATCGACAGCGGGCGTATCCCAACCATCGAAGCGGGAACGTTCGGCGGCTGCTTTGGCGGCTGCTATCGAATCGGCGGGAGTTTTAATGGCATCGGGTTTGTTAGCTACCTGCACATTGTCGATGTAGCGAAACTGGTACGAGCCGCCCAGCGCGTAGAGCTTATTGTACGAACCGGCATACAACTCCTGACGCTCCATAAACCGCCGGGTCGTTTCCAGGCTTCGGGCAAAGATTTTCGGGTCATTGGCCTCGAACAGCTTTTCGGCAATGGTCAGAATACCGTCGATATTACCGCCGGTTGGCTGCTGAGCGGCCAGGTAAACCGACTCATAAAAGGGAGTAAAATGGGTTGCTGCCGGAAGCCGTTTCTGGTTCATCTTGCGGCTTAGCACCATGACACGCTCCTGCTGCTGCGCCGACAGCTTGTTCTCCGACCAGAGCGATTGCAGGTTCGTACCGGCCCGAACGGCCACCGGCCCGCCCGTAGCCATCAGTTTCTGCACCTCGGCCACAAACTGGTCGGGCTTGTCCGAAAGCCGAACCGCCTGCCCGAAGGCGGTGGTCAGGGTCAGGAAAGCAACAATAAGGCTGTACTGTATCCGATTCATATAGCTCATAGCTGATGGGAACGCAGCCGGGCTGGCGTTCCTATCAACGTTTAAAAAATGATAAAGAAGTCCACTGGTTCGTTGTTAACCGTTTTGCTGGTTCTAATCCGGCTTCCACGGCTTTCTGTTCAATATCGGCAGCATCGTGATCGTAAAAACCACTGACAACCAGATGCCCATTTTGTTTCAACAAGTTGGTATAGGTGGGGATTTCGGCCAGTAAAACGTTTCGGTTGATGTTCGCCAGCACAATCTCATACTGATTGGCAGGGTCAACATCGGCAATCGTTCCCTGAAATACCGTGACTTGCGGGCAACTGTTCAGTTCGGCGTTTTCGCGGGCGTTTTCCACCGCCCACTCTTCAATGTCGAACGCCAGTACTTTTTCAGCGCCCATTTTCGCAGCCAGAATCGCCAGAATACCGGTTCCACTACCTACGTCGAGCACCGTTTTGCCCGAAAAATCGAGACCAAGCTGCTGCTCCATCATCATGGCCGTGGTTTCGTGGTGGCCCGTTCCGAACGACATTTTCGGATTAATGACAATGTCGTAACGAAACCGGGCATCCGACTCATGGAAGGACGCCCGGACCCGTACTTGGTCGGCAACTTCTATCGGCTCATAATCTCTCTCCCACTCGGCGTTCCAGTTTTTCTTCTCTAACGAATTGACTTCGTAGGCTATTGCCGTTTGATCGGCGTATTTCGCAACCAATTCCTGAACCGCTTCTTCTGTATAATCAGGCTCTATAATGTACGCGTTTATTCCCTCGTCGGTTTCGACAAATGACTCATAACCCAGTTCGGCGAGTTCGGCGGTAAGGATGTCGGTATAGTCGGGCGACAGGCGGAGTTGTAGTTCAATGTAATTCATACATCAAAGTAACGAAAAAGGGAAAGCTGTTTGGCTTAGAATTCATTATCTGCCGATGTACAACTTATTTTTAGCCTGATTCCAACCTTTTGCCCACCCCGCTCCCCTTTAGTCCGAAGCAGCAATTAAATCGATGTTCCGCTTGGCAACTCCAACCGATAAACATGAACAGGGGCCCGTCAGGAATGACCCGGTCAGGAGTGACCCGGTTGGCAAAGACCTTGTCGAACAGTGCCGGGCTACTGATCGGCCGGTAGCTCAACGGGCAGCCCAGCGGCAACTCTTCGAGCAGTATAAGCGGGCAATGTTTTCAACAGCCTACCGCATCCTTAACGATTACGATCATGCCAATGATGCGCTGCAGGATGCATTCGTCGATGTTTTCCGCAACCTCGACCAGTTTACATTCCGCTCAACGCTGGGGGCCTGGATCAAAACCATCGTGGTGCGGCAGGCCATCCGAAAGCAACACCTCGAAGGGCGGTTCTTAACCATCGACGAAGCGCTCCACGACCAGCCCGCGCCTTTTCGTGACTCCCTTACCGGTGCCGAACTGGATGCCGCCATCCGAACCTTGCCCGATGGAGCACGTACCATTTTTCTATTAGTTGAAGTAGAAGGGTATGCCCACAAAGAAGTGGCGGAGATGCTCGGCATTTCGGAAGGCACCTCGAAATCGCAGACGAGCTACGCTAAAAAATTACTCAGACAGCGACTATCATGAACGACTCAATACCGCAACTGCCCGAATACGACCCTCACCCAGACCTCTGGGCCCGAATTGAGGCCGACTTACAGGCCGATGAGCTATTGAGCCGTCGCCTGCCTGATTTGCCATCCTATGAACCCAAAGCCAGTTTATGGCACGCTATTGAGCAAAACCTGAACACCCCTGAACCAACGAGAGTGCGCCCGCTCCGGACCCAGCGGACAAGCCGGCCGCTTTGGGCAGGACTTGCGGCTGCAGCGGTTGTTGTCCTCATTGGCAGTTGGCTTTTGCTACGACCCGAAGCAACGGATGATGTACGGATAGAATATGCCGTTGAACAAACCGATGCACTACCCGGCCAAGAACCCCTGGCCCCCGCCAGTGAGTCGTTGGCCGACAAACGCGCCGAGGAGTTCATTGCCCGCCAGTGCGCCGAACAACAACTGGCCTGCCAGCGACCCGAAGTGCATGAGCTTCGTAATCAGCTGGCTAGTCTGACGGCCGAACAGCAGCGCATTGAGCGCGAACAGCAGATATTCGGTAATGACCCGGTTCTGGTACAGGCGCAGGTCAGGATTGAAAACCAGCGGGCCGAAGTGACGAAAGAACTAATTACCCTCCTGCGCTCATGAAACAGCTACTCGTAACGGCCCACAGGGTAGGGATGGCACTAGTGCGCAGATTAGGTCTGGCAGTGTTCCTGCTTTTTCCGGCAATGCCCGGCATCGCTCAGGTATCCATGCAGGTAGTTACTAAAGTGGTGGAAAAAGACCTGCCGTATACCGATGGCCAGCGCATCCGGCTGGTGGCACAAAAGGCCGATGTGGTCGTAAAGGGCTGGAACCGGCCAACGGTTTCGATCCGGTTGCGACTCGTTGCCAGGCACCCCGACCGGGCCGTTGCCGAGCGCGAAGTAGCGTATCATCAATACGTTTTGCAAGCCGAAAACGGGCGGATTGAGTTGTCGAACCAGTTTATTATCCCGCAGCGGGCCGGAAAACTACAAAGTCAGCTCAAGGCGATCTATGAAATCAGCTTGCCCAACAAGGCGCTATTGATCCTGAAAAATTCCTTCGGTGATATTCGGCTAACTGATCTGGCTGGTGATGTTTCCGTGAACTTCGAATTCGGGAAATTAACCCTGGAAGACATTGGCGGAAAGCTGACGGTGGTATCCAACTACGGCGACATTGACGGGCGCAACCTTGATGGTACGCTGACGCTGAAAGCCGAAAAAGCGGATGTAAGCCTGCGTGAACTGGGGGGAACGGCTGTTCTGCAAAGCCGCTATGGAAAACTCACGGTTTTTCCTGCAACAACCAGCCACGCCCTGACCATAGAAGCCGCCCGTACCGAAATTCTGATTGCGACAAAGCGTATCTCCGACTTCAAATTCGATGTCATTTCAACATTTGCTGACATCCGCGTGCCCGACTGGCTAGCCGACCAGCTCAGCAAATACAACGGCAAGCAAGTCTTTACCTACCAACCCGCCGGTCGGAAACCTGAAATAACCATCCAGAATAGCTACAGCACCGTGGTCATTCAGGGCGAAAAAACCCTGGTCGACCGATAAACTCACGATAACGCCATGAAAACAAACCGAACAAAACGAAACCTTTTACTCCTGTTGATGGGGTTAATGGTCCGGACAGCCTGGGCGCAGGAATGGTCCTTTGGCCCAAAAGCGTATCTGGGGCTAAGTCAGCGTCGCAGTGTAGGCGATCAGGTACTAATTGGCTCAACGCTGGTATCAGCCACGAATGATGGCGATGCAGTGGGTGGTTCGGTAGGTGCGTTTGCCCGATACGATCGCCTGCACTGGTACATGCAGGCCGAAGCGACCCGAGGTAGTTATTCACTAACAAACGCTGTTTTGAGTAATCCCGGGGGCGGTTTTCCCACCTACCCCAAAGCGGTCCGGGCAGATATCCGACTGATTGCCGGTGCTAAACCGTTGCCCTGGCTCCGACTGAGCGGGGGGTTGACGGGCGCTCAGAACAATTGGAAACTGACCGACTATGCCAGTAGCATCCGCCTGTATCAGGAGTACATCCAGAAAAACCCATCCCAGCAGGCGTTCTATGGCCGTCGGATCGAGCAATACCAAATTGCCGACGCCATCCAGAACAGCTACAAAACGATTAACCTGGAAGGGCAGGTGGGCATTGGTGCCGACATTGGCGGCTTAACCCTCGACCTCGTTTACGCGCATAACATCACACCCGTTGCCAACGGCATTACCGTTCAAAACCAGACGTATCCTTTCCGGCAGCAATACGAATACTGGTCATTGGGAATAGGCTACAAACTCTTTCCATTAAAAGAACACCTGCTGGCTCCCCGTAGAAATAAGGCCTATGAGCGCATCCGGCAGGACATACCGTTCTACCGAAACGAAGTTCATGTATCGGCTGGGCTTCTGGGCGAAGATATCGGTAGCCACCTCCTGTACGAAACCCGATATACACGCTACCTCAGTCGGCGAGTTGGGCTGATGGGTGGATTGAGTTTCTCCAGCAATTTTACTGGCCCTACCGATCGACCCAGTCGCGTGCACCTGGCCAATCAGTTTTCGTTACTAACGGGGGTTCGGTTACTACCGCTCTACAGCCGTCGACACACCATTGGATTCATGGCGGGGCCGCTGCTGACCTATAGAGATGAGCTGCAGGCGAGTCCGAACGGCCCTTTTTCGACGAACGGTCAGTACTACTTAAATCTTAATGGCGACATGGCTACGGGTAAATTGACAACCGGATGGCATAGCAGCCTCGACTATCAATTTGCGCTCACCGACCGTTTGATTGCGGGTCCCTGGCTGCGGGTACTTGGGCAATCGTTCCTTACTCCAGATTACGCCAACATCGGTATTCAAGCCGGTTATCGATTCTAACACGTCATGAAAACTACCTTACTTTTCTGCTTACTGTTTAGTGGCCCGGTACTGGCTCAGTTGTCCAGTCAGCAGCGGTTTGAGCTTGAAGCCGGTATTTCGGCCCTTCATTTACCAACGCCCTATCGCTCCGGGTGGCATCTTAGACAACAACTAACCGCTTATATCCGACCCCGGTTAGGTATTGCGTTGGGCATTGGCGGGGGCGTATCGGCCAATAACGATCCGCTTATGACCCAGGACCCGGCTTCTCCATCCTCTTCACAACCAAACCCAACTCAGTTGTCGGCTTTCTATAAGCGTCAGGAGTATATGACCGATTTTTCGGTCGTTGCCCTACCCCTTCTGACCAAACGCCATCAGGTCAAAGTTCAGGCTGGTTTATCCGTGTACCGTCGGCACGAAATTGGGGTTGACAGTATTGTCAGGGAAAACCCGAAGAACCCGGCTTATTTTGTCGTTGGCAAAATCATCAATACCCGTCGGGTGGTACCAATGGCTGCGCTGAGTTACGACTACCGACTCTCGTCGCGCTGGGCTGTTGGTGTTAATGGCACCGCCTATTTCACTGGCAGTGGGCAACCCACAACGACGTTAGGCTTACGGGGTACGTATCGCTTTGGTCTCTCGGCCGATTCTCTTGGCATGAAACCCCTGCCGTGGAACGACCTTCGGGCAGGCGTCCGGCTGGGGGCCAGTCTGGTGGGCCAAAACAGCATGGGGCCGGGCGGACGTTATCGAACACGCTTTGTGGGAGGCCTTTGGGCCGAATTACCACTATCGTTAACGTGGGCCGTTCGGGCTGAGCTAAACTATGCCCAGCGCGGCTACCGATCGGTTGGTGTATCGACTGGTAACATGCGGTATTTATCGAATTATGCGAACCTCAACTTCCTTGAAATTCCTTTTTTATTCCGGCATGAGGTGGCGTATCGCTGGCACTTGTATACGGGGCCTTATCTAGCCTTTTTCTTAAATGGGTATACCGAGACTGAAGGGAACCGGAACCCACCGATTCGACCCAGTACCAGTAGCGGTCTATTGCTTGGCACATCGTATAAAATAACGGATCGACTAGCTGCCAACCTGCGTTACCAGCGCGATCTGGTCCAGATATCCAGCACGCCCTACGGCGGTTTCCATTCATTCCAGCTAACGGCCGGATGGGCATTCAAATAGGCTTAGACTACCCGAAGGTGACCGCCGGGACTACAACGTCCCGGCTTTCATCTTTTTCAATGCCTCTTCCAGCGACGCGACCATTGGTGAGTTGCGTTCTTTTTCTTTTTTCACGGCTTTCGTCTGCCATTCCAGTGCTTCCTCTTTTCGGCCGAGCCGGTACAGCACACGGGCGTAGGTATCCATCAGACCGCCATCTTCCCGGTATTCCAGCGTTCGTTTCGACCAGCTCAGGGCTTTGTTGAGGTAAACCGGGTCACGGGTCAGGTCCTGAAAGTCCATAGCGGCCTGGTTGAGAGCACTTACAAACCGTTGTGTATTCGGGAAAGCCATCACCTGAAGCATCTGGCCGGGTTTCGACGGACGGGTAATTGTGCCATCGGGTCCGGTAAATTCACCTCGCATCCGACGCTGGCTTTCCAGTTCATCGAGCTTTTGAACTGAGTCGACCCGGGCGGTCATGTATTGTTTGTCGTAGTAATCGGATGCCAGTCTGAGGTATTGAAGCGTATCCTTAACGCCCCTGAAATACCGCATTAAGACCCAGTCACGGGCCGCCAAACCGTTTTTGTAATCATTACTGAACGTTCGCTGCCGGAAAAAGGCCGTTCGGCTGGCCAGCACTACATTTTTTTCTTTAATGGCTTTCCGCAGAGAATTGCCGGTGATCCGGTTATTCAGCTCAACTGCTTTGTTCCAGCCCACGGCTTTATACAGGCTGTCCATTTTGGGGTAGTTCCGTCGAAATACCGAATCGGCCTTACTGCCCACCACAGGTGCCTGCTCAAAAATAAACCGCAACACCCGGCCCGATTGCAGCGAATCGGCGGGTAAACTCATTACATAAGCCTCCAGCGGTTCGGTATTCGACAGGTCCAGTTCTCGTAAACGGTCGATATACTGACGCAGCAGGGCAGACGAACGGTCTCCTTTTGCATAGGCATCGGCCATCACTTTCAGTGGCCGTTCCCGATTCTTTGTGAGTGCCTCTTCGGCTTTTTCGAGGTAGATGCGGTCAAAGCTAGTGCTGCCACAATAACGAACCAGCGGGTTTTCGTCGGCATCCAGATACACCGACGAAGGGGTGCATTCCTGTTCCAGTCGCTCAGCGAGTTCTTTGCCAATACCAGTAGTGCCATCGGTGCGAAAACTCACAAAATTCAAGGCAAATTTCTCTTTTGTGAGCGGGCTGTTGAAGGCTGTTGAGGCCACCTCACCGCAGGCCCCGCAACCGGGATTATCGAAGTGAAGGAACAACAGTTTTTTCTCTTTTTTGGCTTTCTTTACGGCATCAGCCCAGCTACCTTTCTCAAAAACAATACCCTGAGCCGACAAAATCCCTGGCATTAACGCCAATACAATCAGGAATGGATAGACTAATTTCATACGTTGACAAATTAAAAAATGACAGTATACAGGCAAAATACACGACAGCATAGATCATGCACCCAGATGCAACAATCTATAACGCTAAACTAACCATCTTCCTTAAACACCAACCAAGACGGCCCGAAACTTATCAATTAGTTAACAATTATTCATGTTTACTAAAATCCGGTTTCGGCATCTGTTCACAAACTGACGCACGCTATACCTTTGCCAGCCATGAAAAATGCCTTCCTCATTATCGACACGCAGTTTGATTTCTGCCACCCCGACGGGGCGCTATTTGTGCCGGGAGCCGATCAGGATGTTGAGCGCATGTCGGCGCTGATCCGGAACCACGCCGATCAGATCGACCATATTGTCGTTACCCTCGATACGCATCAGGTGCTCGATATTGCGCACCCGCTTTTCTGGCATGATGCGTCGGGCAAACACCCGGACCCGTTTACCCGTATTTCGGGCGAGGAGGTCGATGCGGGCCAATGGGTACCCCGTTTCTCGCCCGAAAAAGCCATCAGGTACATTCACGAGCTCGAAGCCGACGGTCAGTTTGCTCACTTTATCTGGCCCGAACACTGTTTGATTGGTTCGCGTGGGGCGGCTTTGCATGATACCCTGCTGGACGCGCTCAAAGACTGGTCGCGAAAGCGGGACCTCGACTATGTAGCCGTACAAAAGGGATTGTACCCGCTATCAGAGCATTTCGGCATTTTCCGGGCGCAGGTGCCGGATGCCGCCGTTCCCGAAACGGAGCTGAACACAACGCTCATCGCCGATCTGGCCCGTTTCGACACCATCTATCTAATGGGCGAAGCGAAGTCGCACTGCGTCGCAAACAGCCTGAAGCAACTACTGGATTTTGTTCCGGAACTCGTTCATAAACTCGTTATCGTAACCGACTGTATGTCGGATGTAACGGGCCTGGGTTATCTTGCCGACCCGATTTATGCCGAAGCACAATCCAGAAACGTTCGTTTTCTGGAATCAGATGCCCTTTTTAACTAAAAACCCGTACCTTTTCGTCGCTATGGAAAAGACGCTCTCCCTGTTCCCACTCAACCTGATTGTTTATCCTGGCGAGGATTTGAATCTGCATATTTTTGAACCACGCTACCGCCAACTTATCAACGAATGCCTGGACGAAGAGCGGACATTCGGTATTCCTGCTTTCATCAACAACAAACTTCCCGGATACGGTACCGAAATGCACGTCACGACGCTACATAAACGCTACCCCGACGGCCGAATGGACATAAAGTCGAAAGGCCTGGGTGTTTTTAAGCTCGTCAATTTCGAAAATCCGATACCCGGAAAGTTATATGCCGGTGGTGAAGTTGCGTTAGTGCCCCCCGGCGACAGCTACAGCGCCCACGCATCGGCCCTAACCGAACGGCTGGAACGCTTGTACAACCTTCTGCAAATTGAAACGGATTACTCAGCCACATCGGAAAACTTATCCTATAAGGTGGCGCATAAAGTTGGGCTGTCCATTGAGCAGGAATACGAACTGTTAACCCTTGAAACAGAAGCCGAACGCCAGCTTTTTCTGATACAGCACCTCAATAACGTGCTTCCGGTGGTGTCGGACATGGAGCGCACCAAGCAGCGCATCCGCATGAACGGCCATTTTAAAAACCTGGACCCGCTTAATTTTTAATTATCAATGCGTGAATGATAGAATGAGTGAGTACATCCTGGAAGCCATTCACTCATTCTATCATTCACGCATTGATAATTAATTCTTCTCCTCCACTTTCCCGACTTTCATGGCTCGTTTGGGCAGTTGGTCGGCTAGTTCCTGAAGGTTTTTGATGGGCGGACGTGGCTTTTCGGCTTCGCCGATCACAAAGCCGTATGGTTTGAGGGCGTCTACGGAATCGAAAATAACTTTTATGATGGCCGTCATAGGTAAAGCCAGGATCAGACCCGGTAATCCCCAGATGTTTTCCCACAAAATCAGTACAACAATGGCCGCCAGTGGGTTGATACTCACTTTGGAGCCGACGATGTATGGGGTGATGAAGTTGCCCTCCAGCGTTTGCACAAACAGAAAAACGCCGATAACGCCCAACGCTTTAAGCGGATTATCCTGTGTAACGAGCGTGTAAGCCGCCGGTAGTAACGACCCCATTGAGATACCAAAATACGGAATCAGCACCAGACAGGCCCCGAAAAAGCCGAAGAACACGGCATAATCTACCCCCAGAATAAGGAGCCCAACCGTCATTAAGGTGCCAATGATCAGAATCACCAGCACCAGACCGGCGAGGTAATCTTTCACAACTTCGTAGATACCGCTCATGACATCGTCGATCTTCGACCGGCGGGTATCGTCGAACGCCTTGTAGAAGAAGGAGCGAAAGAAATCGCGGTACAGCAGAAAAAAGAAAGCGAATAATAAGACCAGAAACAGGTTTGTGACAATACTGGTAGTAGCCAGCAGCGTCGTCGTTAGAATGGTACCCCCCTCGGCCAGCGCCTGATTCAGGTATTTTTTAATTTCGGACACCTGCCGTTTCCGGTCGATATTTAGTTGTTCGTCAGCGAAGGTCTGAATACTGTCGATGTACTCACTCCCACGCTTTACAAACTGCGGTATCACTTCTGAGAAGCTACTGATTTGAACCGAAACGCCCCAGAACAAGGCAGTTAATGCCCCCAGTGCCAGCACAAGACATAGTATAATGGCCAGAATCCGGGGAACGCCCCAGTTTTCGAGTCGCTGCACCAGCGGAAATAGTAAAACAGAAAACAGGATGGCAAAAACCAATGGGATCAGCAAACCCTGCAACTCATGTAAGCCATATACAATAATAACCAGCGACAGTAGAACGCAAACAAGTTTTGCGTACGATGGGAGTTCGATTTCCCGGGAGCGAATATTCATAATGCAAGTAAAAACAACTCGGTAGTTTAATTGTAATTTTCGTTTAAATTTGGATAGCTTACCGATGTAACCAACCCGTATCCTTTCGCTTTGTTCAGATAGTTTGGTGAGCTTAATGAGGAATTAATAAACTCAAAATCAATCGTCAGGCGAGGGCTCAAATCAGAAAACAGCTGTTAAGTTTTTGTTAAGTATGCATTCCCGATTCGTAACGTTGCGGATAAGCCACGTAACTTCGGGCTACCGATGGATTAAAAGAGGTACCAACGGATAAACGATTCTTACCAACTTCACTTCGTATGAGTGCTGCTAAAGCTGCTCAACCATTACACCGCGTTTTAGTCGTTGACGATGACGCCGACATCCTTGAGATGCTCGAATACAATCTGTCTAAAGAGGGCTACGATGTTCGCACAGCAACCGATGGTCGTAAAGCCCTTGAGGTCGCCAGAACGTACCTGCCCGAATTAGTCCTGCTGGATATCATGATGCCGCATCTGGATGGCATTGAGGCCGGTCGGCAACTACGCGACATTCCCGAACTACGCCAGACCTATATTCTTTACCTGACAGCCCGTTCTGAGGAGTACTCCGAAGTAGCTGCCTTTGACGTTGGGGCCGATGATTACATTACCAAACCCATTAAGCCCCGCGCGCTGATGAGCCGCATCAACGCCTTGTTTCGTCGGGAAGCCCAGAAAGCCGATCCCGGCGAACAAATTCTGATTGCCGACCTGCTCATCAACCGCAAGAATTACTCGGTCAGCCAGAACGACAAACAGGTTATTCTGCCCAAGAAAGAATTTGAACTGTTATTTTTCCTGGCCCAGCACCCCAATAAGGTTTGCAGTCGGGAAGAATTACTGCAAAAAATCTGGGGGGCGGATATTTACGTGCTCGAACGTACCGTAGACGTACACATCCGGAAACTCCGCGAAAAAATTGGCGATACCCACATCCGCACGCTAAAAGGTGTCGGGTATATGTTTACCGACCAATCCGAATAAAGAGCGAAAGAGCGAGAGAGTGAAAGCGTGAAAAGTTGGCTCAAACCGATTTTAGCCTTTCACTGTCTCGCTCTTTCGCTCTTTCGCTCTTTATATCTTTGCCCCATGTCCCTCAGTCCCCGCATTATTGCGCTTTTGCTGGCCTGCCTGATTTCGGCCATGACGCTGATATTCCTGTCGTTTGTCGACGGGGCGACTATCAATATACTTTTTGTTGCGGGCCTTTCGTCGTTTGCCATTTCGTTTTTTCTGGTTTTGTACGCTATTGAGTTACTCGTATTTCGCGAAGTGAACAAGATGTACAAGACCATCCATAAACTAAAAATCCGGGACTTTAATATCTCCCGGAAGGCAATCATCAAAAACACGAATCCGTTCAAAAAGCTAAACGATGAGATTTTTGTTTACGTCGCCAAAAAGCAAAAGGAAATCGATGAATTGAAACGCCTGGAGCTGTTTCGGCGGGAGTTTCTGGCCGATGTATCGCACGAATTAAAGACGCCCATTTTTGCCGCCCAGGGATTTATCCATACCCTGATCGATGGGGCGGTGGACGACGAACGGGTGCGGGATAAATTCCTTTCCAAGGCTGCCAAAAGCCTGGACGGCCTCGATGCGCTGGTGAAAGACCTGGTAGCCCTCTCGCAGCTGGAAACGGGCGAAGTGAGAATGAATTTCGAGCGGGTCGATCTGGCGCACGTTACGCACGAAATTTTTGAGCAGCTGGAGAAAATTGCCCACGCCAAGCGAACATCGCTGGTGTTAAAGAGTACGCACCCCGGCCCCGTTTGGGTAAAAGCCGATGCCCAGCGCATTTTACAGGTAATGACCAATCTGATTGAAAACGCGGTCAAATACGGGAATGAAAACGGCCATGTGCAGGTCAATCTGGAGGACGACAAGAAATTTGTTCTCGTCTCCATTCGCGACGATGGTCCCGGCATTCCCCCGGAACACCTAAGCCGGATCTTCGAGCGGTTTTACCGGGTTGAAAAAAGCCGCTCCAAAGACCGGGGCGGCACAGGTTTGGGACTAGCCATTGTAAAACACATCCTGAACGCTCATAAATCGAAGATTTCGGTGATGAGCAAAGTCGATAAAGGAACCACTTTTCGATTTAAGCTGGAACGATTAGATTAGTACAACGGAAATGGTAGCATATTTTCGTCTGGGCCAAGCTCTGGCTTGGCCCGTGAACCTATGAAAGATACGGCCAAGCCAGAGCTTGGCCCAGACAAAGCCAATCCAATTTATATTAAAAATACGCCTTTTCGATGGAAGCCCGCGAAACGCTAGATGAGTCGTTTCAGCACAAAGCTTGTTACAATAATCTGTCCGTTTCGCCGGACTAAGATAGAGACCTCCTTCCCTTCTCCTTTCTGAAGTATTTTATAAATATCGCTAACGGTCAAATCATTGGCCGAGTTGTTGTTAACGAACAGGACTTCATCGCCTTCTTTTAAACCGGCCATGTCGGCCGGGGAGCCGTCGATGACTTTATCGACGTAATAATTACGAAGTCGCTCACCTTTGGCGCGGAGTTCCATACCGCTCATATCGTGCTCAAAACTCTCCCGCATGAGCCGTTTGATGGGCTTCATGACAATGTAGCGATCTGTATAATTGAAAGTCACGTTAAAGCGTCTCAGCAATTCGCAACCCACATTGCCCTGACGTTCCGGCATATCGACCAGTTTCATGCCGAAGGCCATACTATCCGGAAAGGAGGCCAGGATGTTATCCAGTTCATACTTACCAAAGCGCACTTTCTGAATTCGTCCCATCACGCCATTGATAACCCCATTGAGGCCCCGACCCAACTGCGCCCGAATGCTTTTGGCGGGCATGGGCATAGCGGCCGTACTCCGCGAACGATCGAGCAGCAACGCATGACCCGCTCCCGTATCCAATACAACACGTAAGGGTAAACTTTTCTCGCCGTCAAACACCGACAATGCATCGGTGTACGCTTTGGTATCCTGGATGGTAATCGGGTAGCGGTCGCCTTTACGCTTTCGATAGGTGTATTTTTCCGGCTTCATCAGGGTTATTTCCCGGCGCTGGAAATCAACGTTTACGACAAAATTGGCAAAAATATCGTAGCCAAAGATGCCGTGAACGGGCGTGCCTACATACTCGGACAGTTTTAAAACGTCTTCGTCGAGAATAACCAGGTTATGATGGGCAGCCCGAAGCTCGCCCATGCTCAACGTGTTATCGATGGCTATTGAGGCTGTTAAACTCCCCCCTTCGCCGGCCCCGCTTATTTTTACCTTGCGGGTAAGCGTCAGCGGCTTTTTGGCAAAGGCATTTGGATCGGTAATGATGGTATTGCTTACGCCCGTGTCGAGGATGAATCGCAGCGTATCGGATTCATTGATGCGTACCGGAACGATGATTAAGTTCGAGTGAAGTTGGAACGGGATGCGGGTCCAGGTCCGATTTCCGGCGATGAAAAATCCGTAACGCTCCTTGTCAGGTGTCCCCTGCTGGTGATCGTCGCCCCGCGTGACCGCGCAGGTGCATAACAGCCCGATTATCAATACCAGCGTTTTCATATAGAGTTTATCTTACATTAAAATTACGCATTTTTTTATCCGAATAACACAAGAATATAGGGATTGGTTTTTTCTGTTTATGAATGGTTTAGCCCCTCGGCAGATAGCTAAACAAATTTTAGTAACAGTGCGGACCGGGTGTTCGACCGAAATGTTCTAATTTCGCCCTGAATTGACAAAGAAACGACTGTTTCTAGGGGTTTATTTATTGGTTCTGAACTCATTATTAATTGATTATGCGGAAGAAAATCGTTGCCGGAAACTGGAAAATGAATAAGACAGCCGAAGAAGCAAAGGCCCTGCTATCGGAGGTAATCAATATGGTTAAGGATGAAGTAACCGGCGATGTCGAGGTGGTCCTTTGCCCGCCCGCGTTGTATCTGGCTACTGCCCGGCAATACGTGACCGAAGGCGGCAAGGTTGCGTTAGGTGCTCAGAACTGCCACGAAAAAGCTTCGGGTGCATACACCGGCGAAATTTCTGCGCCTATGCTGAAGTCGATTGGTGTTGAATACGTCATTCTCGGCCACAGCGAACGGCGGCAGTATTTCGAAGAAACCAATGCCCAATTAGCCGAAAAGGTGAACATTGCGCTGGAAAATGGTCTGAAGCCCATCTTCTGCTGCGGTGAATCCCGCGATCTCCGCGAAAATGGTGATTACATTGCCTTCGTGAAAGATCAAATTACCGAAAGCTTATTCCACCTCTCAGCTGAGTCCTTCGCCAATGTTGTTATCGCGTATGAACCCATCTGGGCCATCGGCACAGGACTAACGGCTTCGTCGGCTCAGGCGCAGGACATGCACTTCGAGCTCCGTCAGCACATTGCCGGTCAGTATGGCGACAGCATTGCACAGGATACAACCATCCTGTACGGGGGCAGCGCCAACGCCCAGAACGCCGAAGAACTCTTCGCCCGCCCCGATGTTGACGGTGGCCTCATCGGTGGTGCCTCGCTCAAATCCCGCGACTTCCTGACGGTAGTGAAAGCAGCACAATAAACATCAATGAGAGACTGATAGAATGAGTGAATGCCTTAATGAATGGCGGATTTGCGCTTATCATTGAGGCATTCACTCATTCTATCAGTCAAAATTAATCATGACAGCCGCTTACTACGTTCAGGCCTATACTATGCAGCCCCATCCGGAAGGGGGTTATTTTACGGAGACGTACCGCTCAACCGAGCTTATTCCTCAATCTGCTTTGCCGGGGCGGTTTGGCGGGACGCGTTCATTTAGTACGGCGATTTATTTCCTGCTCGAAAGTCATCATACGTCGGCCCTACACCGGATAGCGTCCGATGAAGTCTGGCATTTCTATGCCGGTGGTGCGCTGGAGATTTTCGTGATTACCGCAACCGGCGAGTTGACCGTTATTCGGCTGGGGAATAATCCGGAAAAGGGTGAGGTATTTCAGGCGGTCGTTCCGGCGGGTTGCTGGTTCGGGTCCGCACCCGCTGCGGGTGTCGACTTCTCGCTGGTCGGCTGCACCGTAGCCCCAGGTTTTGACTTTGCTGATTTTGAAATGGCAAGCCGGGAAAGTTTACTAAAAGAATTCCCGGAGCATAGGGAGGTGATAGAGAAACTGTCTGAACCGGGATTTTGTGATTTTTAGGACTACTCTGATTTTGCTTTCAAAGAAAGCCGATCTGTGAAATAATCAGAGTAATCCTAAAAATCACAAAAATCCCGGTTCAGACTACCTAAAGCTCACATTTCCAAACTTAGCTACAACGCGTACTTTGGTGCCATTGCCGGTGCCGACTTTGCCAATGTACTGCTTAGTGAGCCGGGGGCCACGGTGGTTGTCATTGTCGCTGGGCTGACTGGTGAAGTGCATCGTTGACCCGGACCCGTAATTGAAGTTACCATAACTTACCGTCACATCGAAGTCGCAGTCATTACTATTGTCTAATGGTAGCCCTATCGATGAATAAGACGCCTGAATATTCAAGTTATCGGCGGTTTTGGGCAGCTGTTCGATCCGGAATCCGCTCGAAAATTCGAGCTTAATCTTTCCTGACTCTCGGATGGTGCCAATTTTAGCCCCCGAATAGTTAATATCGGCATCCAGCTTACCCACATCGCCAATGTTCATTTTGCCGAACTGGTTGGTCAGCACCAGCACATTCGCTTTAGACAATTCCAGGCTTCCATACGCCATATCCACTTTCCCCTGCCCGATGTTGCCGATGTCGGCTTTTCCGTAGGCCACGTCAATGTCGTTCTGGCGGCTGGTCAAATCATCCGCGCTGAAGTTACCATACCGGCTGTAGACCGTTAACGGGGCCTGAAACGCGGGAATACTGGTATCGCCGAACCGATTTCGAACAGATAGTGCGTTCTGCCGGGGCATCATGACCTCATAATTGATTTTAACGAAATTACGCTCACCGCCATTTTTCCACTTCCCCAGGCTCCAGTTCGACACGCTACTCTGGCTAAAGTTGGTACGGACGGTAATCTGGTTGCCGGATCGCTTCTCTTCGATAGAAACAGCATCCATAAACTTCTGCACCCGCTCGTCGGAGTCTGAATTGGCGATGATGGTGATTTGCACCCGGATCTCGCTCTTATCCCATAACCCGACCGATACCTGACCGAACTGGTTATCAATCACCAGATTATCGTTGCTGTTCACATCGAACAGTTTGATAATGGTTTTCTTCTTTTCAACTGCGCCGAAACCCTCGTGCTCTTCGGCCCAGGTGAACAGGGGTAACAGGCACAGCAATAGACTACACAGGATTTTCATGAGTTTGTTGTTTAATGCGGTCAATAACACGCAACTGTTCATTTAGCAGGTTGATCTGGAGTTGCAGATTCTGTATCATGGCCTGAATAAGCACTTCCTGATTAGGGTTTTTGGGTAAGTCTGATTTCAATAACAGATAAGACTTCTCAAGTCGGTCGAGATCGGTAGCAAACTCCTGATAAAGAGCCGGGTTATCTTGCGTCATTTGTTTTAACTCGGCCCGTTTCACATCGATCAACTCCGTGTAATGCACCACTTCTTTAGCATAAAGTGGGCTGGCGGCTACTACCTCCGGCTGATGCGCTACCCCGTATTCGTGATTCATGTACAGAAAAGCACTCGCCAGCAACAGCACCGCAACAGAAGCCGCTACCCGCCAGTCGAGCGAAGGCCAGCCAATTTGTCTGCCAGCTAATCGGGAGCGGCCATTGTCGGTCTTGGATGGCATCGTTCGCGACGCTCCGAATTCCTCATTGTCTGTTTGAACAGGGTTGATGTGAATCTGACGGAACGGCGTATCCCGATCGGCTTGCTGCTTGTCCAGACCAGCTTCTATTTTCTGCCACAAACTGTTGGGTGGCTCCTTGTCGTCAAAAGCTTCGCGGTTATCGCGGACGAAGCGTTCAAGATTGTCTTTTTTCATCATTATGGTGTCGAATCAATTGACTCGTCGTTCGTATTTGTTCGTTGTACTCTTCGTTTAATTACCCCCGCTTATTGACGTACTTACAATAATTCCAGCAATCGTTTTTTGCCGCGTAAGTACTGCGTTCGTGAGGTGGTTTCACTTATGTTCAGGACATTCCCGATTTCTTCGTGGTCGTATCCTTCGAATAAGTACAGTGATAACACCACCCGGTACCCTTCCGGCAGTTGCTGCATCGCCCGCTTTACCCGCTCAACTTCCAGCTGTGTACCTTCTTCATCGTAAGGTTCAGGGTCGGCATAATCGGGGCCGTCATCCTCGCCCAGCCGATGCGACTCCAGATCTACCAGTTCCAACCGCCTTGTACGCAAATGGTTGATGGCCCGATGCACCACGATCTGTTTCAGCCACGCGCCAAACGTACTTTGGCCCCGAAACGAGTTGATATGGCTGAAAGCGTCCATGAAAGCCTCCTGCAATACATCTTCGGCCTCGGCCTCGTGGTTCACAATCCGCAGGCAAACATTATACATCGCCTTCACGTATTGCTGATACAGGTCATACTGCGCTCGTCGCTCACCCTGTTGGCAGCGTTTGACCAGGTCGGCATGACGGTCCGGATAAGGCGGTCCGACTGGTGCACCGTCGCGATTTCGGTTCGATTCCAACAGATTCAGCGTCTCGGGGTGGTTTTAGGTTGTTATCGAAAGAAAGAGGCAGGAATATCTGAAATGTTGCACAATAATTCAGAAAAAGTCAACGTTTTTGCAACCGCTCGGCTTAGGGACTGTTTTTCTGTAACTTACATCAGCAAATCCGTCTAATGGCTATGTACGAGCAAAGTTACAATTCGCCCTTTCTGGTTCATGACGATGGACCTAATGCTCCATTGGAACATCAGTTTGCCATAAGTAAGCTAACCATTGAATTAGGAGTGCTGTATTATCACAAAAAGACAATAGTGCTCATTCCACTACCCGAAACGCCACTAAACGAAGGGCCGGGTCATGCGATACCGGATGTCATTCTCTATGACGCTGTAGCTGAAGACACAAAAGTGATTATCGAGGTTTGTCAGAACAACGGGCAAAAAAATGATCTGAAGAAAGTTATCCACCTCATAGAAGATAATGAGTACGGCATTCTGGAAGGCTTTGTCTACAACTACAAAAGCCGCGAGTGGTTTCGCTATCGAAAGGGCGACGGTGGGGCGGCAACGGCTTCGTCTGTTTCAGACGTAATGGGTATCGATATGGGTGGGTTTGTGTAGCGTTCGGTCCGTTCCCGTCTCCACCCCAACCAAATTTTTTCGTACTTTTACTTGTTATAGAAGGAAGAGATACGAGCCGAATGGTTGATTATATTCAAGGATTAAATGACCCCCAGCGGGAAGCCGTGATGCACGGCAGCGGCCCGCTGATGATTATAGCCGGAGCGGGTTCGGGAAAAACCCGCGTGTTGACGTACCGCATTGCCCACCTCATCGAAACCGGCGTTGACCCGTTCCGCATCCTATCGCTGACGTTTACCAACAAAGCGGCTGGTGAGATGCGGAACCGGATCGAGAAGGTGGTCGGGACCGAAGCCCGCAACATCTGGATGGGTACTTTCCACTCCGTTTTTGCCAAGATTTTACGCATCGAAGCCAAAGCCATCGGCTATACCAGTAATTTCTCCATCTACGATACGGACGACTCCAAGTCGTTGCTGCGCAGTATCATAAAAGAGATGGCACTGGATGATAAAGTCTACCGGGTCAACAGCGTTTTTAGCCGTATATCCGGCGCCAAAAACCGGCTTATCGGACCGGAAGATTACATCAATAACGCGGTTATTCTGGCAGATGACGAATCGGCCCGGATGCCGCACATTGGCAAGATTTATAAACAATATGCGTTGCGCTGCTTTGCGGCTAACGCCATGGACTTCGACGATCTGCTGTTCAACACCAACGTGCTGTTCCGCGATCATCTGGATATTCTGCACAAATACCAGCACAAGTTTCAGCACGTGATGGTCGATGAGTTTCAGGATACCAACGTTTCGCAGTACCTCATCACGCGCAAACTGGCAGCCGTTCACCAGAACATCTGTATTGTGGGCGACGATGCTCAGAGTATTTATGCCTTCCGGGGAGCCAACATCGAGAACATCCTCAACTTTCAGCGCGACTACGGCAAAGAGAACGTCAAAATCGTAAAGCTGGAGCAGAACTACCGCTCCACCAAGACGATCGTAGAAGCCGCAAACTCCATCATTTCCCGGAATAAAAACCAGTTGGAGAAATCGGTCTTTACGGCCAACGAAGACGGACCGCTCATCGATCTGATCAAAGCCTCGTCGGATAACGAAGAGGGGCGGCTGGTAGCCTCGTCTATTTTCGAAGCCAAGATGAACGAGTCGCTCACCAACAACGACTTCGCCATTTTGTACCGGACCAACGCACAGTCGCGGGCGTTTGAAGAAGCGTTGCGGAAAGTGAGCATCAAGTACCGCATCATTGGCGGTCTGTCGTTCTACCAGCGGAAAGAGATCAAGGATCTGATTGGATACCTGCGCTTCACGGTCAATCAGCAGGACGAGGAAGCTTTCAAACGGATCATCAATCTGCCCAAGCGCGGTATCGGCGATACGACCATTGCTAAACTTAGTGTCATTGCGGCCGAAAAGCAGGACTCCATCTGGGAGATCGTCGCCAATATTGGTCAGCACGTAGCCGGCCGCTCAGCGATTCCCATTGAAGGCTTTGCAAACCTGATCAAGAGTTATATGCTCCTGCTCGATCAGAAAGACGCCTTTGAAGTGGCCTCGCACATTGCCAAAACATCGGGTTTGCTTAAGGAACTGTACGATGACAAAACGGTGGAAGGTCTGGCCCGGTACGAAAACGTACAGGAATTGCTGAACGCCATCAAGGAGTTTGTCGACAACCCGGATAACGAAGAAAAAAGCCTGAGTGCGTTTCTCCAGTCCGTTTCCCTACTTACCACGGCCGATGAAAAAGAAGAGGATGGCGACAACGACAAGGTGACGCTGATGACCATCCACGCGGCTAAAGGACTTGAGTTCAAGAACGTCCATATTGTTGGGCTGGAGGAAGACTTATTCCCGAGCCAGATGATGCTCGAAAGCCGCAGCGACCTCGAAGAAGAGCGCCGTTTGTTTTACGTAGCCGTTACCCGCGCCGAGAAACGTCTGACAGTCTCCTATGCCGAAACGCGTTATCACTACGGACGACTGAAAATGTGCGAGCCCAGCCGGTTTCTGATGGAGATCGACCAGAAGTACATGAAACTGTCCAAACTTCGGTCGGCACCGAGCCGGTCGGACTTCGACCGGCCCGAGCGCGACCGCAGTGAAAGCACCTCGTCGGGTTCCATGAGTTTTGTGCGGTCGCTGGCGCAAAAAACCGCCCGTTCGCAGGCACCCCAGCCAACCGTTTCGCACACGCCCTCTTCGGACTTCGCGCCCACCAGCACAGCCGAGTTAGCCGCTGGCCAGCGGGTTGAACACGCAAAATTCGGGTTTGGCACGGTTAAAGCTGTGGATGTGAACGGTACCGAACGGAAAGCCACCATTGCCTTCGAAAAAGCGGGCGAGAAGGTGTTGCTTTTAAGCTTCGCGAAACTGCGCGTGGTAACGTAGACATAATGGCATACAAAACCGCCAATTCTTAACGTTCTTCTGAAAGCATCCCACTATCCTTCATACCATCCATGAATGTTTCCGGTGCCGTTGCGGCCTGCTTCTTACTGCTTGTCTCCCTATTCGTTAAGGGCCAGCCGAAGGCGGATTCGACCAACGTTGAAAACCTCGGTAATCAGGTCAACTCAGAATACAACGAGATTAACCCGACGATTTCGCCGGATGGGAAGACGCTGTATTTTGCCCGCATCAGCCACCCGAACAACACCCACGGCACTAAAGGCAGTCAGGATATCTGGTTTTCTGATCTCGACGCGGCCAGCGGAAAATGGGGACCTGCCCGGCGCATGGGGTTTCCGCTCAACAAAGACGAATACAACTGCGCTTATAGCATTACGCCCGATGGCAACACCATGCTCATTAAAGGCCAGTACAACAACGGCAATTACGAAACACGTGGGTTCTCCCTGAGTAAGAAGACCACTTCGGGCTGGTCGCCCCCGCAAAAAATGGACATTCCCGGCTACGTGAGCATGAGTAAAGGGCAGTTTGACTGCGGGTTCATGTCGGCGGATGGCAAAGTGCTGCTGATGGCGTTCAGCGAAAAGAAGAACAGTAAGGAGGATGATATCTATGTGAGTTTCCGTCAGAAAGACGGATCGTGGAGCAAACCCATGAATCTGGGCGTGGAAGTCAACACGAAGTTCACCGAAACAACGCCCTTTCTGGCTCCCGATGGCGCTACACTCTACTTTTCCAGCGACCGCGAGGGCGGACAGGGCAGCAACGACATATACGTATGTAAGCGGGTCGATAAAACCTGGAAACACTGGTCGAAGCCGGTTAACCTTGGCTCCAAAGTGAATACCGATGGCTACGATGCCTATTTTACCCTGAGCGCAACGGGTGATTATGCCTATCTGACCACCTTTAAAAATACACTTGGCAAAGGCGACATTGTACGGGTAAAACTAACGGATGATACACCCTCCGATCAACCCGGTAAAGTGGGAGGTAGTACAGATGTAGCAGCGAATACCGATGTTACTCGACCCGATCCGGTGGCCCTCATCAGCGGTAAAGTAGTTGATCAGATTACGGGTAAACCCATCGAAGCCCGGATTATTTACCAAACCCTGCCCGACGGTGCCGAAGCGGGCGAAGCCACTTCTGACCCCATTACGGGCGAGTACAAAATTGTGCTGCCTTACGGCCAGCGATACACCATGAGGGCGGTGGCCAAAGACTTCATCGCCGAAGGGGCTAATATTGACTTAACCCAGCCTAAGGGCTATCAGCAGATTACGGATAAACAATTGAAACTGATTCCGATCGAAGTGGGTAGCATTGTTCGGCTGAATAACATTTTCTTCGACACGGGCAAATCTGAACTACGCCCCGAGTCCGGCCCCGAACTCGACCGTCTCGTAACAACGCTGAACGAAGCGCCCAAAATGACCATCGAAGTGCGCGGACATACTGATAATACGGGTTCCAAGGAAATAAACGCCAAACTGTCGCAGGACCGGGCCGACGCCGTTCGGGAATATTTCATCAGTAAAGGCATCGAACCCGACCGCATCGCCAGCAAGGGATTTGGCGAAGCGAAACCAACGGCGACCAACGATACCGACGAAGGTCGCCAGCAGAACAGGCGGGTGGAGTTTGTTATCGTCAAAAAGTAAAGTAGTTTTCAGCCTTTTTCCGACTCAAACTACGGTTTAGTCTCAACTATACGCGTGTATTCGTGTTAGAATACCAACAAACCAAACGTCTCATCTCACTATTATACTAAGCGATGCAACTCAACGCTGGCTGTGAACTCTCGTTTCATGCCCAAACGCCAACCCCCCTTATTCTGATGCTCCGTCCTAGATCGGGAGCCGGTCAGTGGATCATTCGGGAGGAATATCAGATCACGCCCGCCGTCAATGTTACCGAATTCACCGATATGTATGGCAACCTCTGCCAGCGGGTTGTTGCGCCGGAAGGACCTTTTTCCATTCATTTTTCGGCTACGGTACAAACCGCCGATGTGATCGACACAGCCCCCGGTGCCCCCTATACCCCCGTTGAGGATTTGCCGGATGACGTGCTCCATTATACGCTCCCCAGCCGGTACTGTCAATCCGACCAGCTAGGCGAATTAGCCGCACAGATTACAAAAAATGTAGAGCCTGGTTATGATCAGGCCGAAGCGATCAGAAAGTGGATTCAGGAATCCGTTACGTACCAGTATGGAACCAGCGATGCCAGTACATCGGCAATGGACACGGCAGCCAGCCGGATTGGCGTTTGCCGTGATTTTACCCATCTGGGTATTTCTCTGTGTCGTGCGTTAAATATTCCGGCCCGTATGGTCGTTGGTTATTTGTATCAACTCGACCCGATGGACCTCCATGCCTGGTTCGAAGCCTATATAGATGGCCGTTGGTTTACCTTCGACGCTACCCAGGCCAAACCGCTTGGTAACCGAATTACGGTAGCTTACGGACGAGATGCTGCCGATGTGGCGTTTACAACCCAGTTTGGCGCCATGACGCTTGACCAAATGAAGGTATGGGTTGAGGCCGCCGACACAGACCCGAATGAAAGTGAAAAAAAAGCGGATGACGCGCCAACCCTTTCAAGCTCAGTAGGGTCTACGAATCAAACAATGAACTAGCTATGAAAAAACGACTGCTTTTCTGCTCGTTTGTAGGGATACTGACAGCATGCCAGCGTGAAGGGGATATTCAGCCAACCCTCACCACGCTGACAGGTGAAGTAGTCGGTACTTACCGCACCAATTTTTACCTCGACCCCTCCATTGCCCTTTCATCGGGTCAATTGCCGTATGCGGAGATAAAGGCAGAATCAGACAGTACGGTTACTCTGGTCATTCATCGGCCTGCCCCGGCCCAAACGGACTGGACTATTCAGCATGTTAGTCTGAGCCGTCAGTCAACTAATATACAACTCAATGTTGGCAGTTCAACCATTGCTACCTTACAGAACGACCGGGTTTTTACCAGTAACGGAATGGAAAAAGAGGGAAAGCTTTTACGCATTACACTACAGGATGGCTCCGAAAGCACACTTAGTTTTTCAGGTGCTAAGCAATAGAGCTAAATACAACTCATAAAAAAAAGCGTGATGCCGCCGGGTATCACGCTTTTTTTATAAAATCAGGCCCTTAACGAACAGCAAACTCACCCGAGCCAATCCGGAAACCTTCCGAATACAGTTCAACGGTATATTTACCAGGTTTGTAAGGAATCCCCCGTGTGTACAGTAATTCGACGCTTTGGCCATTACTGGTATAATTAACCGTCTGCTTGGTAGTATAAATGGTTTCGTTGCCATCTACCGTGAACGTTCCGGAACCATTGGCCATGTCTGATACAACAGCCCCCGTTGGGTCAAGCACCCGAACAAATACATCTTTGGGTTCTTCTCTTGTCAGCGGGTTGTCCAGCAGGGTGTAAACCAGTTTGATTTTATCCAGACGCTTGGCCTTGTACGAGTCGTCGTCTTTCACCTTTCCTTTGGCGTTCACCGCAAATACTTTTACGTTCTGGGCTTTCAGTGCAGCAGCGCGGGTAACCTTCGTCGAAAGTTCCTGATTTTGTGAAACCACCGTCGTTACGGAATCGGCCAGCCGCTGGCGTTCCGTTTTCAGACCACTGTTTTCTTCGTCAAGCACTTTAACATTCGACGCTAAGGTTACGTTTTCGCGTTGCAGATTAGAAATGAGCGTATCTTTTTCAACCAGAAAAGCCTCGTATTGCTTTATCTTCTCCTCGTACTTGGCCAGTGAAATTCGGTTACCTTTCCGCAACGCAGCTTTGTCCTGCTCCAGTTGAACCTTCATTTTCTCCAGTTCGGTAACGTCACCGCCTAATTTCTGAACTTCAGCAATTTTAGCATCCAGCGCGGTCGAAATAGAATCTAACTTAACCCGGGTCGTTGATAGCTCCTCTACACGCTCCGAAATTGTCACTTCCTGATTTTCAGAAACTTTCTTCTGATCGAAGTACAAATAACTGGATACACCAGCCAGACCCGTCATGATGATAAGGGCAGCCAGCAGCGCGCCGTTAGTTTTTGACTTTTGCGGATTATTTTCCATTTAAAATTTTCAGTTTAACTATTGAACATGCACAAACTTTGTCAAAAAAGCCGCTTTCGCGGTTGTGTAGAGGTTGTTACATCTGATACTATTTTTAATAAAAAGGCGAAAACTCGCCGATACGATTACCTAACAGGCTGTTAGTTGAACGTCCTCATTATACTCCGTATTGCCACATACAACGGCGAGCATTTTGAAAATGTTTTTAATCCAATAGCTAATTGCATGAAAACCAGCCACTGATAATCAATCAAATCTACCGCAAAATAAAGAAATTCTACCCAGATGGCAGAAAAAACCTCCTGAACGGGCCATTTCTACAACCTGCAACATCTCGAACAAACAGCGTGTTGTCAAGTAAAATAAATCCCCATGCCAGAGCTCCCGGAGGTCGAAATCAGACGGCAATACCTCGAAACATCGTCTTTATATCAACCAATCAGCCACATAGAGGTTGAGGATAAAAAACTCCTCACTACCGATCTGGCTACCCTGCACCAGGCCCTTATCGGGCGGCAATTCACGGGGACTCGCCGAGTTGGTAAAAATCTGTTCGTTTTGACCGATGCGCCCGATGTGATTGTTCATATGCATTTCGGCATGACCGGCGATCTGGAGTATTACCATGCTTCGCTCGACCGGCCCCGATTTGCCCGCATCGTATTCGAGTTTACCTCCGGCTTCAACCTGGGATTTCTGTGCCCCCGAAAATTTGAGCGCGTTGGTCTGGTTACGGATATAGACGCGTTTTTACAACGCAAAAAGATTGGCGATGATGGCCTCGACATTTCGCCGGAAACACTGAGTGATCGTGTCCGCCGGAAAAAAGCCTTTATCAAACCGGTATTGCTCGACCAGAGTGTAGTTGCCGGATTGGGCAACTGGATTGTCGACGAGGTGTTGTTTCAGGCGTTCATCCACCCCGAACAACGCGCCGACACCCTCACCGACGGGCAGATGAGCACTCTTCATGAGGCCATCCGGCTGGTGCTCGAAACTGCCATTCGCTACGAAGCCACCTACCGCGACTTTCCGAACTGTTTCCTGATTCACGTGCGTGAGTGGGACGATTCTCCCTACGATGATGTGGAAGCGCATAAGTTTTGCCCCCGTTGCAAAACACGCATCGAACGCTCCGTAGTGGGTGGCCGTACCACGTTCTTCTGCCCAAACGAGCAACGCGTTTAGCAGTGTCCCAATGAACTAGTCACCAAACTAGTTGGTTTCCAAATTACATGTACATACACGTATTATGGCAACACAACGCACAATTTCAGCTATACGGACGGCAGCCCCAAACAGTGTGGGTGACGGGTTCATTGGGTTAAATGCTTTCCATCCGCAGGGGTCACGGCCTTTCAATCCTTTTTTATTACTGGATCACCACGGCCCCATGCAGGTTCAGCCGTCGGAGCGGCCCAAAGGTGTCGATCAGCATCCGCACCGGGGTTTCGAAACGGTAACGATCGTGTATGAAGGTGCCCTCGAACACCGCGATTCTGCCGGCAACAAAGGGAAACTTTTCTCGGGCGATGTGCAGTGGATGACGGCAGCTTCGGGGATTATTCACGAAGAGAAACACGAACGGGAGTTTTCGCGGCAGGGTGGTCGGCTCGACTTTGTCCAATTGTGGGTCAACCTGCCCGCCAAAGATAAAATGAGTCTACCGCGTTATCAGGATATTGCGTCCTCCCGAATTGCCACAGCTACCTTGCCCGGTGGTGGTCAGTTACGGGTAATTGCGGGCGATCTGGCCGGTCTGCATGGCCCGGCAAACACCTTTAGCCCGGTTGTTGTCGCGGATTTAACCCTGGCCAGTGGTCAGTCCGAAACGCTTTCTATTCCGGCTACGCATAACCTGATGGTGTATGTACTGAGTGGGCAGTTAACGATTAACGGAAGCAACCTGGACCGGGGGCAGATAGCCCTTACGAACCCCGACGGCGACACGATTACGGTATCAACCACCACGGGCACTAAAGCTCTTGTACTGGCTGGTGAGCCCATTCAGGAGCCGCTGGCCGTGTATGGTCCTTTTGTGATGAACACCCGCGAGGAGATCATGGCCGCTTTTGACGATTTTCAGAACGGGCGCATGGGGTCATTGAACTAAGCTGGTTTTTTGTCGCGTGGACACTCAGGCATTGACCATCTGTGCGTCCACGCGTTATAAATCTTTAATATTGCCGAACCCGATCACATCTTTATAGACCGGATTGTCGCGCAGTTCAGTAGCTCGAACCAGCTTATCGGTACCAAATTTCGCCTTGAGGTCATAGAGCGTTTGGCGAAACTTCCCTTTTCGGTCGTCATTTTCAAACAGGCTCAATGGCACCACTTCGGCCGGAATAAAGCGAAAAACGGCCACGCACATACTCCGCAGGTGTTCGTTCAGCACCGGCTCACAGCGATGCGCCAACTGAAACTTTTCCAGTCGTTCTTTGATAATGCCGTATAGCTCCGGTCCGTCCTGTTTCGGCTCGTTAAATCGGGCTTCGTAGTTATAGGTTTTGCCGTTATGGTACCGGCAGGAGAACGACATATCCTGGCAGAAAACACCTTTCTGTACCATCCGGCGTTCGAGCGTGAGGCAGAGCGATTGCAGGAGTTCGTCCAGGCGTTCGGGCGTGCTCCGCTGCTCCTGCGAAATGGTACGCATCGCCGACATGCTTTTATTATCCGGGCTGGTGTCCAGATCAACTTCGCCCCCAAAGTTGAGCCGGATGTGCCAGTGCCAGCCAATGATACTCTTACAAACGGCCCGCAGATGATCCGGCGTGGCATAACGAAGCTCAAGCGGTGTACGCACCCCACCTGCTTCCAGCCGGGCAGCCATGCGGTGACCAATACCGGGAAGATCGGTAAGCGTAAGGGTTTGCAGCACGCTATCAATCGTGTCGGGGGTAATGATGGTCAGGCCATCCGGTTTTTGAACATTAGAAGCCAACTTGGCGAGAAACACATTCGGGGCAATACCGATTGAACAGCGCAGCCAGTCGCCTACCTTTTGCCGGATAGCCTGTTTAATGGCCACCGCCGTCTGCGACATGTCTTTATAAACCAGTTGGTAATTGGTCAGGTCGACAACCGCTTCGTCGATGCTCTTCGGCACAACATCATCGGAAAAGGTGCGTAAAACATCGATAATCTTTACGTGGTATTCCCGATACCGGCCGGGGTGCGTCTCGATCGGCACCAGTTCCGGGCACAGCACGATTGCCTGATCCAGACGCATGCCGGTTTTTACACCCCGTAACTTGGCTTCTATTGACGGCGCAATTACACACCCGTTCCGACCCGTATACACACAAACGCCAACCGGCCTTCCCCGCAACCAGTAATTATCCTGTTGCTCGCAGGAGGCAAAGAAACTGTTCATATCCACAAATAGAACAGTTGGATGCCTTTGGGTAAAAAGTCGATTACGATTCATTGTTTTTGGGTAAGAAAGTGACTTTTGGTGCGGATTGTCGTTTATATTTTGACTATGTTTGTTGTAATACAAGCGCAATATATTTGACTTGTATTATAATCACTAGTTATCCTTACGGCAATGGCCGAAAATTGTTTAAAAAAAATATCATCCCCCGTGACAATCCAGGACAGACTGAAGCAGGTTTTTGATGCCCTTGGTATAACTATTTATCAGATAGCCAAGGAGTTGGGCGAAAACCCATCAAAATTTTACAACATCTTGAACGGCAGAGCAAAGCCTTCTTACGACACGATCATGAGTCTGCTGGCCTGTTATCCACAAATCAGCGCCGATTATCTGATTCGGGGGATCATGCCCGTCCTGAATTCACCACAAGCGAATGCCCGGCTTCTTTCTGCCGACGACGACACCATTGAAGTTCCATTCATACCGGTA
Organism: Spirosoma fluviale; assembly: GCF_900230225.1. Lineage (GTDB taxonomy): Bacteria > Bacteroidota > Bacteroidia > Cytophagales > Spirosomataceae > Spirosoma > Spirosoma fluviale. Next base: position 67,868 of record NZ_OCNH01000005.1, on the reverse strand, counting down.
AAATTTTACGCCACCTTCGTCGAGAGTTTCGCCGAAGGCATTCACTCGACCGATGTCGATTCCTTTCGGGTACGGAAACCCATTGTGAAAGGCCATAAGAACTCGGTTGTCCTGGAGATTTCGGGAAACAGCATGAGCCCGCAGTTGGCGCATGGTGCTAAAGTGCTGGCTATTCCCGTCAGCGAAAACAACTGGGAGTACCAGTCAGGGGGTGTTTATGCGGTGATGTACCGTGATTATTTCGTGGTAAAGCGCATCCGGGACAATGAGCTCTTAACCCGCAAATACCTGACCCTCCACTCCGACAACCCCAACGGCGGCAACGTAACGGTGCCCTTGCAGGACATTCGCGGCCTTTGGAAGATCGTAGCCATCGTAGAGGCACCAGTGGAGTAACACCTGGTTAAGATTGTTTTTAATTCCCGGCGAAAAGGTTTTTATAACCACAGAGGCACAAAGCGCACAGAGATTTTCAACGGTAGGATACTTGCCTACCGTTGAAAACCTCTGTGCGCTTTGTGCCTCTGTGGTTATACCCTTTTATTAGCTCCGCCCTGTCTTTTGATGAGCTTATACTACAACAGTGCTTTTAGGTATAACCGTATAATTGATTGAGGTTGAAGAACGATGTATTTATCCTTACCAATAGTATACCATTCAGAAAAAAGATGTATACTTGAGTGCGATTAGCAGCACTGCTGACTTGCATAAAATTACTCTTAACGCTTAATATCAAGCGCTTCACTATCAGAGAGTTAATATTAAGCGAAGTTTCGCCCTTGTATTTGTTGGGTGAACCAGCCATAATGGGCTCGTTAGGCGGGTTACCTGCGACAGTGAAGCCGCCCCGACAGGCAAGCTTAGGGTTCGTTGGGTAGCTTCCGGTCGACAGGCCAGCCGCCCCAGGGGTTTACTTTGACCGGCGGGGTCAGCTTGCGGTCGACAAGCCAACCGCCCCACAAGGGTGCTTGGACAAAGCGGATAGCGTGCGTTGTTGAGCTTCGCGCTTTGGCATAGAAATAGGATTGTGCGTTGTTGTCCGCTCCGCGTGGGCAGGCTACCTGTGACAAGAAGCCCGTCCCAAAGGAAAGTTGGCAGCCCAACCAAACAGGTGTGTAAAGGTCGGCAGTACGTATATTGAGTCAAGTTATGCCCTCACCATCAACACCTGTGGGCGTTGGGTGAACCAAACATGATGGGAGTCATGGGCGGGTACCGTCCGACAGGGTGCATGGCTCGACAGGTTAGCTTGGGGCTCGTTGATCGGGTTGCGGCCGACAGAGTAAGCCTCGGAGTTGGGCTGCCTTGAGCAGCCTGGTCGGGTTGCGGTTGACAAGCCAAGCGCCTGAGTTGGTCAACGTTGACAAGCCTGGTCGGGTTTCGGTCGACAAGCCAACCGCCCCTCAAGGGTAGTTGGGCAAAACGGATGAAGTGCGTTGATCAGCTTCGCCCGTCGGTGTAGGAATCGGTTCCCTGCGTTGTTGTCCGCTCCGCGTGGGCAGGCTACCGCTGACAAGACGCTCGTCCCGTAGGAAAGTAGCAGCCCAACCAAATGAGTGTGTAAAGGTCGAAAGTACGTTCCTTTCAGTTGAGTTGCTCGCCCACCATCAACACTCATGGTCGTTGGGTGAACCGGCCAAGTAGTGCTTGTGTGTCAGCATTTTGGCGACAAGTCGCACGGCTTGAAGGGGCAGCAGTTAGCTTCCATTACGGGGTTCCGTGCGACAGTTTAAACGCCCCGGTTGTGCAGGTTTTGATTTGCGGGGCGGGTCTCGGTTGACAAGTCAAACTCGGTGGTAAGTCATAGTACATTTAGTAACCCAAAGTTCTTTATCCCTAAATGAGTCACATCAGAGTTGTATATGTCCTAAACGGAATAGCACTGAGCTTGTTAATTTATTGGTTCGGTCGCGTAGTGTATGCGATGGAAACCGAAGGTGGAGAAATGGGAAGCGGAATCGTAGTTTTTGGCTTGTTATGTTACGTAATCTGGCATGTATCAATCCTATTTCGAGCTTCTAATAATTTAGCTAAATTCCGTAAAGACTACAATTTTGATATAGTGAGGTCTGGTGAGAGGCTACTTCTATTGACGTTTTTACCTTGGAGTTTTGTTTTGATGCTTTGGGCTTGCAATACATAAAAAACACCGTAGTGCCAAGTTTCGGGCGACAAGCGGCACGTCCCCGCAGGACGGTGTTCAGCCCAACCAAACGGGTGTGTAAAGGTTAAGGTACGTTCGTTCAGTCAAGTTTCGCGCCCACCATCAACACCCGTTGGCGTTGGGTGTTCACCCAAACATGCTGCGCGATGCAATGCCTGATTGTACTAAGTCTCACAGGTCACGACTCACATGCTACGTTGGCGTTAAGCGGAGTTGTGTTGCTCTACTTGCTACGTGTCCGGTTGCTCTATGTCTCTTAGGGAATAGAGTTATCTATCAGGATTGGCGCGGGCGAGTAGAACGGTGAGAGTGTGCCATTATGAGTAATAGAGTATACTTTGTAACTTATATATATGGGCGCTGAAGCCTAAAATCCCCTACACTTAAAAGACCAAAAAAAATGGGAAAATACGAATCTACTATGCTTTCAATGCTATTTAATAACCTTCACCACATTAGGGCGCAAAATGATGTAATACTCGCCAATCAGCAGATATTGTTGTCAAAATCCGAATCTACAGACCTTAAGGCGCTAAGAGATCATCAGCGCAATATCATTTTTGAGAAGGCAAAAGAACATTCGGAAATGGAGCTTGATCTAATCGAAAATAATACTCTCGGAGAAGATTTATCAGATTCCGAGATTCCTCTATCTTAGCCTTTGTGGTTAATTTACCTTTCATTGTGCTGATATTTAGTAGTTTACCTGCTCTAATATCGCACATTTACAAACAAAATCAAACAGAAATAAACAGGCAAGCAGTAGTATTTTTAAGGATTCTTGGAAATACAAAAAATAGTTATCAGCTTTGAATCGTTTTCTAATCTATGTTACGTAATGCAACGGGAAAACGCATAACCTCTTTACTATAGTACAACATTGTAGCTTTGGGGTTACGGTAAATCTTGGAAATCTCCTTTAGGGAAGCACGATTGGTACTCGTGCTTCTTTTTTTATATACTTTCATCTCTATCTTTGCCACAAGGCAAACATGACGTTAAGCAGGTACCAAATGCTTAACTATTAGCATTTTGTTGATAATCATCCAAGATCGCCGTACTGAAAGGCAGCTATGTTTTGGGCGCTAACCCTCTAGGAGCACCTCATTACTTTTGGCTACCCTCTCACGGCAGACCCTGCTAATTGCTACGGCTTAACCCCCGTAACATGACCCCGGTCAACTTACTCAGCACCCACCTTGAATGGTGGCAACACAACTGGTTTTTTGCGTCTATTATTAGTCTTGTTAGCTTAATTGTTACACTTATCGTTGCGCTCAAAAGTCCCGAAAGTGCAGAGTTATTCTACAAGGATGATAAAAGACAGTTACGCGTAAAGTACAAAAGGTAAAGAGTTGAAAGGGCGGTTCGGGAGGGAGTTCCGTCCTTTCTTGATTTTAAATCAACCCCTCTAATATCGCACATTTTCGCACAAAATCAAACAATATCAATCACTTTCCTCTTTTTAATCATCCCCCAACACATACCCCAGCACCCTTTCATAAATCGCCATGTTACTTTCCCACTCCTCTTTCGTCATAGGCGTATATAGGTCTGCGGGGAGCGGTTCAGGCTCATTTGCCGCGTCGGTGCGGGCGGAAGATAGTTGTTCATCAGTCATAGCTTATTGTCTATTTTAGGGTAAATCCAACAGGGTACAGAGTGTATGTGTAGCTGTTGCACCCAACAATTGAAGTGTGGAAAGGCTCCCTACGGTCGCCATCACACTTCAAGGCGTTGGGTGTATGAGTCAATCCCAACGTTCGCCGTAAATTTCTGCCTCTTCGTCACTTCCGGCTAAAGGTTCGGGGACATAAGGCTTTTTCATCTCAAATACTGCGAACTCTTCAAGTCTCCACTTTTCTGCGTGCAACTGAGCTTCTTCGTGGGTAGAAAACCAAACAAAATATCCAAATGGGTCACTCAATACGCTTGCATGTGGCGATGAGGGCTTCTCAATAATGATATACATTTCTAAGTGTAGTTTACCGCCGACAGGCGGGTAGTGAGTTAGTCAATCTGTTTACAGCCCAACGAAACAGGGGTGTACATGGCTCCCCTGCTTCGCTTAGGATATTACGTCAGCCCCTGTGCGTGTTGGGTGTGAGTCCATAAATTAACTCACAAGGCAGCGTTCGGGCGACAGGTTGCAGGCAACAGCGGTCAGGTTTTTGGCTCGTTCGGCGGTTTTCGGCTGACACAAGATACGCCCCGATTGGGAAGGTTTTGAAAGTTTTCATTTTTGGGTATCCTGCGACATTGGGAATACCATGAGAAGCGAATAATAAAGTATTCACAGTCTGACTAAACAAATGGGACTATTTGATTTCCTGAAAAGGAAGAAAGACAATTCTACTAACTTCAACGAAGTTCTTAAGGAACAGAATGATACCTTGAAGCCAATTACTGATTACATAGGAACAGAAAAAAGTAATGACGAATCTCTGAGCAATAGAAATTTTATAGATGATTTGATTGGAAGTTTTAAAGCTAAAGATCAGGTGATAGATGCTTCTTTTGGCTTTGTTCAATTTCAAAATGCAAATCAACCCCAGTTGTTTCTGTCGGTGGGTTTGACCGGTGATGAGGAATCTGTCAAATCTATGACGTGGTTCATTAAGTCCATATACTTCCCAGAGACTACAATTCAGTTTGCTTCAAATCTGACAAATAAAGATGTTTACGACTACATAAAGTCAGATAGTTTTTCATTTTACAACAAGGATGAGAATTTACAGCTGGAGCAAAAATTAATGAAAAGTTGGTTTGAACCAAGGAGGTACAAAAATGACCTTGTGGAAGAAATTAAAAAGAGTAAACTAATCGCTCTATTCAAAAATTTCGACAAAGAGAGTCAAATAATAGACTTTCAAACATATGTCAGAGAAGACAAGGAGTTTGTTCCTCTATTTTCCGATAGAGAGATGATTAGAAAAAGTGGTATGACTGAATTACCCCCAGGTTTGACTATTGTGGGGTTCGACTTCGAAAAGATAAACGAGGTGTTGAAAGGTGATTTGGAGAATCAATTTTTTGTCTTAAATCCAGGAACTGCTTTTGAAGTAGCATTTTATGCTTGAAGTCGTAATCGCTCTGCGCTGTCACCTTTCGGGCGACAGGCAGCACGTCCCGAAGGACAGTTGGCAGCCCAACATGATGAGTGTGTAAGGGTTCAGGTACATTCGTTTACTCGAACTTGTGCGCCCACCATCAACACTCATGGTCGTTGGGTGAACCGGCCAAAATGGGAGTCAACTTCCAGCTTTCGGGCGACAATTTGAACGCCCCGCGTGGGCAGGTCTGGGCTTACATTTCGGCGTTTCGGGCGACACAGGAAACACCTAGGTTGGGCAGGTTTGGGTTTCCATTTTTGGGGTTGCGGCTGACAGGCCAACCGCTCCTCTAGATGGAACACAACTAAATGTTTAACGCTAACAGAATTATGTTTTTAAGTAAAGACTACTCTCAATTCACACTTGACGAATTATTGGTAGAAGAGAAGAAAGTAAAATCACAGCAAATTCCGTTTGCGTTGTTGATCGGTTTTGTGGTTGGTGTTGCTTTCATGGTTGGTGCTGCTTTCGTGTCCGCTAAACACAAATGGGGATTTATTGTTGTCATTGGTTTGTTTGCTCTTGCTATGTTCATCAGCTCCAAGTATTCAAAAAACCTAAAGAGCATCCAGGAAGAAATAAGTCGTAAGAAAACCGTTCGTTAGTTCCGCGTGGGTGCGTGTCGGGCGACAGGCAACAGGCCGCGAGGTCAGGCCAACAGCCCAACCGGGCAGGTGTGTAAAGGCTCCCTACGGTAGCCATCAACACCTGTGGGCGTTGGGTGAACCGGCCATAATGGGCGTCAAAGGCGGGTTACCTGCGACAGGCCGCACGGCTCGGCAGGTCAGCTTAGGGCTCGTGGGTCGGGTTTCGGTCGACAAGCCAAGCGCCTGAGTTAGTCAACGTTGACCAGCGTAGGCGGGTTGCGGTCGACAAGCCAACCGCCCCTTAAGGGTAGTTTGGCAAAGCGGATAACGTGCGGGGTTGAGCTTCGCCCGTCGGCGTAAGAATCGGTTCCGTGCGTTGTTGTCCGCTCCGCGTGGGTGGGTTACCGCTGACAAGACGCTCGTCCCGAAGGCAGGTCGCAGCCCAACTCAAACAGGTGTGTGAAGGTCGGAAATACGTGTATTGAGTCAAGTTATGCCCTCACCATCAGCACCTGTGGGTGTTGGGTTCGGGTCTAAAAGGGGTGTAAATGGCAGCGTTCCGGCGACAGGCCGCACGGCTCGACAAGGAGGATATTTGTGAGTTGGCCGGGTTTCGGTCGACAAGTTAAACGCCCCAGTTAGGCGAGATTAGATTTATAGGCCGGCGTCTCGGCGACAGGACAACCGTCACCAAAGACAGGCTTGAAAAAATACAGCAATGCAAAATACGCACTTCGTATTTTATATTGAAAGTGCGGTAATCAGCGAGTTGGTGGCAACCGCAAAAAAGCAAACTACCGAACTCTTTGCGATATTAAATATAATTTCAATCGTTAACTCCAAAAAAATGAAGAATAAAGCATCATTATTGGCGATTTTTCAATTGTTTTTTACTTTAATTTCTTTTTCCAAAGAATTAATCTATTTAAACAAAATTGAAGCTGAGCAAATAGTACAAAATATCCCTAATTTTAATCAAATAAAAGTAGTTCTAGCAAACATAAGAATAAGGCATGAAAATGATTATACAGTTGGTAGGATAAATACTGTTGGCTTAGCATTAATGAAAGATAATAAAAATAAAATAAGTAATTCAGAGGTTATTGGGAAATTATATTCTGGACAATTTGAGTATAGTTTTTCAGATTTTAATGAGTTAAAAAACAAAAAATTAATTTTTAAAAATATTGAAAACAAGACAGACCTTGCCTTGGTGTTTTATTGCTTAAAAAATAGATTGGTAACGAATAGTTCGTTTCCCAAAGATATTCCAACATATAATGTTTCAGAATTAATTTATGATAAACAGAATAAAGTTATAATGATGTTCTCAGAGATACCAATTAAAATTGGTTTATATGAATTTAATTATATGAAAGAATTGGGAGTTGAAAAGGAGTTCATTAAGAAAATTTTTGATCTACACAAAAGAGATAAAATATGTCTTGAAGGTCATTCTAATATCCAAGACAATTGGTTAATTCAAAATTATGACGCTGTAAAAGTTTTAACATCTTTTGCAAATTATTTCGGAGACGACAACGAATGTAGAGCATTTTTAAATTCAAAATATACAAAAGATTTAATAAGACATGACCAATTAATTGAAATCACATCTAAATTTCCTCAAATATTTGAAGCTGTACCACCAAGATATTTTGAAATGAACAGATTGAATAAAGAAAAAATACTTCAAGATTTTTTACTTTCAAAAAATTTAAACTTCAATAATTTATCTAAAAATCAAGATTTAATTGATTTGTTCTTAAATGTTGGTGTTTATCATGATGATGCATCTTTATCAAAAACAATAGAAAAATATAAAAGTAAAGGCAATAAATATGATACTTACAGTTATAATGAATATGCTTACAATATTGAAGGTCTTGTTGTAAATATGGAAGATTACCTATTACATTTTGGTTTTTACGATGACTCAAATTTTGACACTAACAAAATATTATTAAGGTTAAGTTGTACTTTTAAGAACAAACAGGAATTTGAAAAATTTAAGATAATTTTTCAACATTTTGATTTAAGCGATTATAAAGCTGGCAATACTCGTTTTTTTAAAAATTCAAATAGATTTGTTGAACAAAGAAATGGAAAAGATTTCATTAATATGTGGGGACACCCACCGTATGATGGTTTATTAGAAATTAGTGAAAACAATAGTCTAATCTCTTTGTATAATTATAGGGGAAATTCTACACCTGCATTTAGTTTAAATAAAAATAAGTTTTCCTCCGTAACAATCAAAGAGTTAAATCAATTTGAATATGAAAAATTAGAGAAAACTTATAATAGAAATGTGAACTTTCTATCTAGCTTTAACACCCCTTTTGAAGTTTCACGCTCTTCAAGTAGTTCATCGAACAGCTCGGATTATTCAATTTCAAAAGACAATGATACTCAAAGCCGATTCAATAGTTTTAAAGAGTCTTTTGAACTAAAGTTTGTTGAAAACATAAAAAACAGCAATTCATTGCTATCGATCTTACCAGGCAATTCTTACGATGGAAAGTGCCCTTGTAATAAATATAAACTTAAAGTGGGAAGTTATTTTTTCGGAAGATCCTATGATTTATATGAAGATTCTGACGGAAAATGGTGGTTTTTTGATTTGTTCAAAGATGATGGACCATTTAAGAATTATGAAGAATTACAGAGGTTTCTATTTGTAAAAAGAAGGTAATAAACGTGATAATTTTATACCAATAAGAAATAAATAATAAAAGCGGCATTGACAAACATGGTATTTAATAAATACTGTCAAACGGGAGTATTTGAATTTTTGGAATGCTATATTGCTTTGGGCAAATGCTAAGAACGTGTTGGGGAATTGAGAAAGTTGAGAGTCGTGCCAACTTTGTAGCGACCAAGCAACAAAGTAATGACCAAACAGTTTTCGAAACTGACCGACCCTCAATGGGCGGCAATTTCGCCTTTTTTCAATCTAGAACGCAAGCGTAAACACGATTTACGCCAAGTAATAAACATCATTTTGTGGCTCCTCCGAACAGGCTGCCAATGGCGCAATCTACCCGAGGAGTGGCCCAACTGGCAAGCGATCTATTATTATTTTGAGCAATGGAAGCAAGACGGCACGTTTGAACGGATCAATTTCACCTTAAATCAGTTGGATCGTAAACGGGTCGACAAGGAAGTCTATCCCTCCGTATTATGCATTGATGCTCAAAGCGTTAAGCTAAATCCGATGATTGGTGAATACCGGGGCCTAGATGCCAACAAACGAGTCAATGGGCGTAAACGACAGTTTGTTGTCGATACTCAAGGTCGACTCTGGGTAGCTGATGTTCATGCGGCAAATCAAGCCGAAGGCCCCGCAGCTATTTGTCTAATTGATGGTATTCTTTGGCGAGCAGGCGAACGCTTAAAAAAAGTATATGGTGATCAGTCCTATAACGGTGTTTTTGCCAAGGCATTAGCCGATTGGGACATCACTTTTGAAAAAGCGTCGCGACCCGAATCGGCCCGAGGATTTGTCCCTGTTGCTAAACGATGGGTAGTTGAACGGACCATTGCCTGGACAAATTTTTTCCGGCGCATTGTCAAAGATTATGAGTATACTCTATCATCTTCGGTCACTTGGCTTTATTTAGCTAACATTCAACTGATGCTCCAGCGAATTTGAATCTACTACAAAATATAATTCCCCAACACGTTCTAAACATTTGTATTTCAAAGTCCAGTACTTCTTAAATACCCGTACGTTGGATATAAAAAGGCTTTGAAGTGCGTTTGTGTTCGCTCCGCGTGGGGTCGCTTTCCGGCGACAGGTTGCTCGCCCCCGGAAGAAAGTATTCAGCCCAACCGAACGGGTGTGTAAAGGTTCGGCTACGTGTTTTCAGTTGAGTTTTACGCCCACCATCAACACCCGTTGGCGTTGGGTGGCCCAAACATGATGGGAGTCATGGGCGGGTACCGTCCGACAGTCAGCACGTCCCATCGGTCAAGTTTTGCTCATTCGGCGGGTTTCGGTCGACAGAACGAACGCCTGATTGGTGGTACTTTGACAAGCCAGGTCGGGTTACGGTCGACAGGTTGCACGACTCGACAAGGCAGGTTGGACAAAGCGGCTGATGTGCGTTGCTGAGCTTCGCCAGCCGGTGTAAAAATCGGTTCCGTGCGTCGTTGTCCGCTCCGCGTGGGGTAGCTTTCCGGTGACAGGCAGCACGTCCCGCAGGCAAGTCCCAGCCCAACCACCACCGTGTTCTGACGAACAACCCCCGACAAATGCAATGTTTTTGTCTGTTGATTATCAGTGCGTTAAAAACATTGCATACATCCAAACAGGTGTGTAAAGGTTGCAAGTTACTCATATTCAGTCAACTCACTCGCTCATCCATCAGCCCTTTGGGGCGTATGGGTGCTTCCGGTCATGTAAATGGCGTGGTGGCATCTCAGTCAACAGGATAATGAATTGATGATGAACGCATTTGTAGGTTTACCATGTACCTGTTAACAGGTCAACGTCTGGCAGTCAGTACGCCCCACATATACAGGTTTCTAGCATCAACATCATATGGATACCAATCTTGATAAGGTTTTCCGTCAGGTTTAGAAGCTGAAATAAACGAATTCTCTAAAAAATATAACATGAGGTACTCATCCTTACTTGTACTGTCTGCTTTTTTTATTGTTAATATTTTCTTGGCAGGGTGTAAATATCCAAATTCTACATTACCACCTCCGACTTGGAGCCAACTTCCTGCACTTCCCTCTATATTTCGAGAAGAGGCATCATCATTTAGCATTGGAAAGAATGGTTACTTCGGTTTGGGTTTTGGAAATACCGATGGTCAATACAGGATTAACGTGACCCATAACGATGACCTTTGGGAATTTAACATCGTTGCTAAAACTTGGCGTCGCGTCGCGGATTTCAAAGGAGGTAAACGTAGTGGAGCAACTTCGTTTTCGATTAATGGGCGGGGCTATGTAGCTTTTGGTTATTCAACAACGTGTCCAGCTAATGGCGTCTGTGAATTTATATATTATGATGATATTTGGGAGTTTAACCCTGATACTAATAGTTGGAGCAAAGTGACAACTTATACATCAAGTAGCGGAATCCGATATGCGGAAGTATTCGTAATCAGCTCAAAAGCCTATATTCTGACAGGTACTGAGTGTTTGGAATTTGATCCGGCAACACGCTCTATCCGCAAACGGACAGCTAGTTCTTTAGGGCTGTTTGGCGGAGTTTTTACTTTAAATAATAAGGGCTACGTATTACTTGGCGATCCTGATATTGAGCAAAATAAGAGGGTTTATGAATACGACCCTAAAACCGATGTTTGGACGAGGAAGAATGACTTTCCTGGTAAGCCACGGATTCTTCCGATAAGTTTTAGTATAAACGGATATGGCTATTGTGGTAGTGGTTATCAGAGAGGTAACCCATATCAGCATTTCAGGGATTTTTGGCAATATAATCCAACAAATGATAAATGGACTCAAATTGAAGACTATCCAGGCGTGGGAGTAGCGTGGTTACAAAGTATGGTATTTAGTGACAATGTAGTAGTAGGGGCAGGACATGGAGCTGATCCTTTAAAGTATGATAATAATTTCTGGCTATTTCAACGCAAATGATTAAAAATCACGCTGCCTTTTATAAATGTATGAGTTGTTAGTTTTGCTCTAAACTAGTTTTACGCTTTGGTATCAGATTTATGATCGGCAGAGTAACGTATCTGAGCGCCATAACTTGACAGCCTCAGCCTCTTTCAGCCTCAGCAGATTGTGTGTTGTTGGTTCGCTCAGCGAGTTCCACTTACTTTGGACAGGAAGCACTCGCGGAGTAGTTTAATGCGTCAGCCCGACGGATAGGGGCGTAAAGGTGCGATCGACTCACGCTCAGGCAGCTAATTCCATCACCACCAGGTCGTTGCACATAATGCAATTCGCGTCCGGTTGATTTCCCCTATCTTGAATCTTTTTTTAGGATATCAACTTACCGCTGACAAACCCAATATACCACCGATAGGGTGAAGGTTCTATACGTTTCAATACTATGGACGACATACCGCTTTGTAAATGTTTTGTACATCGCCTGTTAGTAATGCTTTCATTAGCTAAGTCGTTATCCCAACTGTAGCACATAAATTAACCTGTTAACAAATAAGATTACCTCATTATGACTGACCCTCTCTTCCTGTTAGCCCTGGTCGGGCTCGCGCCTGCTTTGGTGAGTGTGCTTATTGCCATCCTGTTTAAAAAATACATCAAGCCCAACAAGCCCGATACCTTTAAACAAACGCTCAAATTTGGGTTGTTAGGCACACTGCTTGGGCTAATGATCTTTGTCATCCTCTGGACTATCCATAAAAACGAAACCAATAGCTGGGCAGCACCCGGCGACATTTCCGTCATTCCCTTCTACACGATGTTGGCGGGGGTCTTTTTGGGAGTGTATCTAACCAATCGGACTGCCTTTAGCACTGCTGGTAAGGCTAGTAGCTATGGCACACTCGGTTTTCTATATTTTGTTCTGGGTCTTGGATTTGATAACCCCTATTCAAAAGCTGTCTTCCTGATTGCCTCACTCCTATTCTTTGTAATTGCCCTCCGTGCGCGCTCAAAGAATAAAGCAGAATCATAAACACTGCTTTCCAGCCCGACAAGCAGCAACCTTCTTGCTTCGTAGTTTAAAGTCCGGTTTTCTTTCACGACCAGAGTGAAAGAAAACCGGACCAGATGCACAATCACATTAACTCGTTACGCCAGCACCGGCTGTTCCATGACATCCTTCTGGTGCGCCCACATTTCCTGGAATACGTCGCTTCGCACCTGTAACTCCGCAAAGCTTCCTTCGTCGATGATCTTGCCGTCCTGCATGATGTAGATGTAGTCGAACAGGGGCAGCAGATGAAGTCGGTGCAGCGTTGACACGACGGATTTGTCGGCAAACTCATTCAGCAGTTTTCGATAAATAGCCAGCTCCGTTTTGGGGTCGATGCTGCTGGTAGGTTCGTCGAGCAGGACGATATCGCTGCTGCGGGCGGCCAACACTCCCCGCGCCAGCGCCAGCCGTTGCCGCTGCCCGCCGGATAAATTCAACCCTTTCTCCTGAATGCTTGTTTCCAGCCCATTGGGTAGTCGATTCACTACCTCATTGAAACGCGCCACCTGGCAAACGCGGGCAATCGTTTCATCATCGAACGGCAGACCGAGGGTAATGTTATACGCAATCGTATTTTCGAAAATTTCCGGCTCCTGCGGAAACAGCGTTACCGTATTCGTAACCGCGTTCAGACCCGGCAGTTCTTCGCCATCTACCCAAACCGACATACCCGGCTCCGGCTGGTACAACCCACGAAGGAGTGTCAGCAGGGTGCTCTTGCCGGAACCGCTCTCGCCAATGAAAGCGATCCGCTGACCCTTTCGTAAACTGATATTTAGTTCATTCAGGTTTGCCACTTTTTTCGATGTGCCGAAGGTGCGGCCGTGCGAGAAATTAAGGCCATTGATGCTGATCGTTTTCCAGTTCTCGGGCAGTTTTTCATCTTCCGGGCGCACGTGCTCTGCATAGGCCTCGCCAATACCCCGCGCCGTTTGTACGTCGGTGTTGTACTGAACAATCTGCGTGTACTGAAAAGCTACGTCATTGAACACACTTGTAAACTGGTTTACATACCCCAGCAGGGTTACCAGACCACCAATCATGAACACCTGACCCGGCACGTAATGCTGATAGATGTAGCCCGTCGACATAACAATGTAAATTAGCGTAACCAGCAGCGTAGCTACAAACCATTTCCACTCGTTGATCTTTACCTGTTTCAGGAACGAAGGAAGAACGGCGTCTACTTTCTGACCGAAACTAACCTGTATACGTTGTTCCAGCCGCAGGGTAATGACGGTAATGATATTCGACAGATTATCGAAGAGGCTGGCCGAAACGACGTGCTCGTGTTCGTTGGTTTCGTCGAGTGCTTTGATAAACGGACGGTCGAAGCGGAGAATGACCCAAACCGTCAACGCGCCCAGACCAAGACCTATAATACCGAACGCCGGTGAAAAATAAAGCATGGCCCCGAAGGAAAAAATCAGCTTGAACAGCGCGTTGAGGTAAACGAATCCCCCCTGAAAGAAGCCTTTCAGCGCATCATAAGCCTTCCGAATTCGGCTGATGGTATCACCGCTATGGTGTTCCTTATGCCAGCTAACGGGCAGGTGCAGCGTTTGATGAAACAATTCATCCAGAAAATTTCGGCTCAGGTTAAAGGCCAATCGGCGTTCCATAACGCGGGCCGGGCCATGAAAAGACCAATCCAGCAACATCAGGCCCAAATGAGCCCCGGCATACATCCAGATCAGTTTGGGTATATCGGTCTGTTGTTTTTGAAGTTCACCAACGAACCAGCCAAATAACAGGGGGAAAGCAGCTCTAACAATGTTTGCCAGAACAAAGAGGAGATAAACGAGCACATACTGCCGCTTTTCGTATCGGGCATACGTCCAGGCAGTACGTAGCAGGGCTACATACGGATTTTTCATGAAGGTTCAAGTTACGGTCTATTTACTCTAACGAATATAGAGGATTATATTTACATAAAACAAAAACCGTTAACAATATGTAAATTTTATTTTGCGATGTAGCGTAGAAGAGTGTACCGTTGTTTATTCTGATCGGGCGCAGTTGGCAGGATATACCGTATAGTCGTACCGGCGAGGCCATTTACGACCCAATCGGTTCGTTAACAGTATATTCTTTACGATTCAATTTGATTTGTGGTTGACTTTCAGTAATTTTGCGTCCTGATTCGCAAGGAGGCCTTCCGGTAACGGGCAAGCGCTTCTTTCTTCGATTGTAGAAAAACATAACTTTCAGTATAACAAGCTAATGGCTCGCGATTTAAATTTCACGAGAAACATCGGTATCGCTGCCCACATTGATGCGGGTAAGACGACAACAACCGAACGAATTCTCTATTACGCCGGGGTAAGCCACAAGATTGGTGAGGTACACGATGGTGCCGCAACGATGGACTGGATGGAACAGGAGCAAGAGCGGGGTATTACCATTACCTCTGCCGCTACCACTGTTGACTGGACCTACCGTGCCAATAAGTACCACATTAACATCATTGACACACCAGGCCACGTTGACTTCACGGTTGAAGTGAACCGTTCGCTGCGTGTATTGGATGGTCTGGTGTTTCTTTTCAGCGCCGTTGACGGTGTTGAGCCGCAGTCGGAAACCAACTGGCGTCTGGCCAACAACTACAACGTAGCTCGTTTGGGCTTCGTTAACAAAATGGACCGCTCCGGTGCCGACTTCCTGAACGTGTGCAAGCAGGTGAAGGAAATGCTGGGTAGCTACGCTGTTCCCCTTCAGTTGCCCATCGGCGAAGAAGAGAACTTCAAAGGCGTGGTTGACCTCGTTAACTTCCGGGGTATCCAGTGGAATGAAGATGATAAAGGTATGACATTCCAGGAGGTTCCCATTCCAGCCGATATGCTGGATGAAGCAACCGAATGGCGTGAAAAACTCCTGGAAGCCGTTGCCGAATTCGACGACAAGCTCATGGAGAAATACTTTGAAGATCCTGAGTCGATCTCGGAAGATGAAATTCTGGCCGCTCTGCGTAAAGCAACGATCGCCATGAAAATCGTTCCGATGCTTTGCGGTTCATCCTTCAAAAACAAAGGTGTGCAAACCATGCTCGACTATGTGATGGCCCTGTTGCCATCGCCGTTGGACAAAGAAAGCATCAAAGGAACGAATCCAGACACAGGTGCCGAGATTTCCCGGAAACCATCGACGTCGGAACCGTTCTCTGGCCTTGCGTTTAAAATTGCTACTGACCCTTATGTTGGTCGTCTTTGCTTCGTTCGTTCGTACTCTGGTGTTCTGGAGTCTGGCTCGTATATCCTGAACAACCGTTCGGGCAACAAAGAGCGGATTTCCCGGATTTTCCAGATGCACGCCAACAAGCAGAACCAGATCGAGCGTCTGGAAGCGGGTGACATTGGTGCCGTAGTTGGTTTCAAAGACATCAAAACCGGCGATACGCTGTCGGATGAGAAGCACCCAATCGTTCTGGAATCAATGGTATTCCCAGAGCCAGTTATCGGGTATGCCATCGAGCCTAAAAAATCTGCCGACCAGGATAACTTCTCGAAAGCTATCGGTAAGCTGATCGAAGAAGACCCAACCCTTAAAGTTGAGTCGAACGAAGAAACCGGCCAGACCATTATTCGTGGTATGGGCGAGCTTCACCTCGAAATCATCATCGACCGGATGCGTCGTGAGTTCAAGGTGGAAGTTAACCAGGGTGCGCCACAGGTAGCCTATAAAGAGAAGCTGACGAAAAACGTTGAACACCGCGAAGTTTACAAGAAACAAACGGGTGGTCGCGGTAAGTTTGCCGATATCGTGTTTGAACTCGGACCGCGTACCGAAGACGAAACCGGTGTTGTTCAGCCAGGTCTGGAGTTTGTTAATGGTATCGTAGGTGGTGTAATTCCCCGTGAATTTATCCCCGCCGTTCAGAAAGGCTTTGACGAGTCGCTGAAAAATGGTCCGTTAGCCGGCTTCCCGCTCGAAAGCATGAAAGTTCGGTTGTTCCACGGTTCGTACCACGACGTTGACTCCGACTCACTATCGTTCGAAATGGCCGCTCGGTTAGGTTTCCGTGAAGCCGCTCGTCAGGCGGGTCCGAAACTGCTCGAACCAATTATGGCCGTTGAAGTATTGACGCCGGAAGAATATACCGGTCCAATCACGGGTGACCTCAACCGTCGCCGGGGTGTGATGAAGGGTATGGATACGAAAGCTGGATCGCAGGTGATCAAGGCTGACGTTCCTCTGTCGGAACTATTCGGTTACGTAACGGATCTGCGCACCATGTCGTCGGGTCGTGCAACGGCTAACCTGACATTTGCTCACTACGAAGTTGTTCCGCAAAACATTGCTGACGGCGTTGTAGCGAAAGAAAAAGGTACAGGAAAATAAGTCTTTCAGGATATTGGGCAGTTGGTCTGTTGACCGACTGCCCATTTTTTGTGTCGCTGGAGTAAATGGTTCTTTCGGCGGCATATTCACATAACGAACCAAAACACAATGAGCCAAAAAATTCGCATTAAGCTAAAGTCGTTCGACCACATGCTGGTTGACAAATCGGCAGAGAAGATCGTGAAAGCGGTTAAGTCAACGGGTGCTATCGTAAGCGGCCCCATCCCCCTGCCAACGAACAAAGAAATCTACACCGTACTGCGGTCGCCCCACGTCAATAAAAAGGCACGGGAACAGTTCCAACTGTGCACCTACAAGCGTCTGGTAGACATTTACAGCAGCAGTGCTAAAACGGTAGACGCGCTTATGAAGCTCGAACTACCCTCTGGTGTTGACGTTGAAATCAAAGTCTAACGATTTTTAGTTAAAGGCTTCAAGTGCCGTTGGTGTGAGACGAAATCGTTTCTTACCAGCGGCATTTTTCTTTTCGTAGAATTTCCCTCTCATTCTGTTGAATTATACGGCCTTTTAAGGGGTTATTTTTATATATTGTAGGTACGGCATTTTGGCCGTTTGAGGAGATCTATCCGTTATGTTAAACGTTATTCAGCTACTACCCGATTCGATTGCTAACCAGATTGCGGCTGGTGAAGTTGTTCAGCGCCCGGCTTCGGTAGTGAAAGAGTTGCTGGAGAATTCGGTAGATGCGAAAGCGAAATCAGTACAGGTTATTGTTCGGGAAGCAGGCCGCAATCTGATTCAGATTGTGGACGACGGTGTTGGTATGACCGAAACCGACGCCCGCATGAGTTTTGAGCGCCATGCCACTTCCAAAATCCGTTCTTCAGATGATCTGTTCCGGATTCGGACGATGGGTTTCCGGGGGGAAGCGCTGGCGTCTATTGCGGCTGTCGCGCAAATTGAAATGCGTACCCGTCGGGCGGAAGAAGAATTAGGGACGCTCATTCGAATTGAAGGCTCTGACATCAAAGCGCAGGAGGCTATTTCGTGTTTGCCCGGAACGAACCTGCTCATAAAGAATTTATTTTTCAACGTACCCGCCCGGCGTAACTTTCTAAAATCAAACTCGGTGGAAATGCGTCATATCATCGACGAGTTTCAACGGGTAGCCCTCGCCAACCCGGAAGTTGCGTTCTCCCTGTTTCATAACGACCAGGAAATTTATAACCTTCCTGCTGGAAAATTGAGCCGCCGAATTGTGGATATGTTCGGTAAGAGTTACCGAGAGCAGTTGAATTTCTGCGAAGAACAAACTCCGTACGTGACCGTACACGGGTACATTGGCAAACCCGAATCGGCCAAGAAAGCCCGTAATGAACAGTTTTTCTTCGTCAATAACCGATTCATCAAGCACAATTATCTGCATCACGCGGTGGTAGGTGCCTATGAGGGAACCTTGCCGGAAGGCAGCCACCCGTTTTACGTGCTGTTCATCGACATTGATCCGTCGCATATCGACATCAACATTCACCCGACCAAGACGGAAATAAAATTCGATGACGAGCGATCGGTATATGCCATTATGATGGCGGCCGTTCGGAAGGCAGTTGGACTTTATAACCTCTCCCCTTCCCTTGACTTCGATTCGGACGTTAACTTTCTGGCGGGGGTTCGTCCAAAGCCCACATCGGCCGATGTCAATCGCAATGGTAGCCCTGATGTTCAGCCAGCAGCCGCCGGACCCGGTGTAGCACGGCCTATTTCGCCCTCCTGGGCTTCATCCGGAGCACAGCAGCCTACCAGTGAGCGGACATCGTTACGAAATGAATCATTGGACAAGGCCGCAGGCAGCAGCTTCGACATGCCCCGAAAGGCAGATACTAAGCCATCTCTGAACAATTGGCAAACGTTGTACGAAGGCGTGGCGGGTAACACAACCCATTCATCCAGTCCAACAGTAGAGCCGGTTGAGAAAGGTGACTGGCTGGGCCCGGCAAAACCGGTACCCGTTCCAACAGACCAATCGGCAACGGAAAGTGAACCCATTACCCTCGGTAGCCGGGCAAACCAGTTGCAGGTAAGTTTGGAATCGCCCGAACAAGATGTGCCGGTACTGGTTGATGATGATAACATTGTTCAGATCCAGAATCGGTACTTGCTGGCTCCCATTAAGTCGGGTATGCTGTTGATCGACCAGCGCCGGGCCCATGAGCGAATCCTGTACGATCAATTCCATGCCTCGCTCACCAAGCGAAACGGAGCCTCGCAGCAGTTGTTGTTTCCTAAAACGATTACGCTGATGCCCGTCGATTTTCAACTGGCTCTCGATCTGCGCGAAGACCTGATGAATCTGGGCTTTGAGTTTGACGAACTAGGTGCCAATACCTTTGTGATTCGGGGTGTACCTGCTTTGATCATGGGTGAAAATGAAGAGGAACTGTTTGCAAACCTGCTGGCCCAACTTCGGGCCGATACAGGCCGGTTAAAATTAGATCGGATTGAATCCATGGCCCGTTCACTGGCACGCCGGTCGGCCATGCGGTATGTAAATCGCCTGAGCACTACGGAGCGGAAGGCTTTAGTCAATCAATTATTTGCGTCCGCTAACCCAAGCTACACACCTACTGGCGAGCCGGTAACGGTTGTGTTGTCGTTGGATAAAATTGCTGGACTATTTCGCTGATATTTGCTTTAATCAGCATAACTTGTCATTATAAGATGTTTTCACTAACTCCAGTAGTCCGCGCGATATTAATACTAAACGTATTGGTTTTCCTGGTTACAAATGATGCGATCATCGAACAGTTTGGATTGCACTCATTTTTATCCGATCAATTCAACCCGATTCAGTTATTGACGCATATGTTTCTGCACGGTGGTTTCAACCACATTTTCAGTAACATGATCGGTTTGGTGGTATTCGGCCCTATGCTGGAACGGTTCTGGGGGCCGCAACGGTTTACGTTTTTTTACTTTTTTACCGGATTGGGTGCTGCGTTATTGTTTTCGGGTATAAACTATTATGAAGTACACGACGTATATGAAACAGTGGAAGCCTATAGAGATAATCCTGGTTACGACAATTTTCTGGGGTTTGTCGATCAGCACGCGGTTTCATACTATGATCGATTAACGCCTTTTATTGATAAGTTCAAAAGCTTTCCAAACGATAGTAAAAACATTCAGGACAGTGTCGCCATTGTCAACCGAATATTTTCCAATCAGGTTGATGAGCCAATGGTTGGCGCTTCGGGAGCAATTTTTGGGGTTATAATGGGATTTGGGCTATTGTTTCCGAACACTCAGCTTTTTTTATTGTTTCCACCTATACCGGTGAAGGCAAAGTATCTCGTTATCTTTTACGGGGCCTTTGAGCTTTACTCGGGTGTGTATCGGACACAAGCCGATAACGTCGCTCATTTCGCCCACATTGGCGGCATGCTGTTTGCATTTATACTGATCAAATACTGGGGTTCACAACGAAAAACGTTTTATTAAGGAATGAGCGGGTTGTTCGATGATTTTCGGAGCGAATTCAATAAGCCCAACAACACGTTGGTCCAATTGATATTAGTTAATGTCGTCATATTTCTGGTCCTGTTGGTGACTAAAGTCAGTCTAACAATGGCCGAGAATACGGGCGCGTATGACTTCATTACGAGTCAGTTAATGGTTCCGGGTGAAATACATGCGTTTTTACGCAAACCTTGGACGCTGTTTACATACTTTTTTTCGCATGAGGAGATTTTTCATATTCTCTATAATATGCTGTTTTTGTACTGGTTCGGTCGGCTGATTGACGAATATCTGGGCAATCGACGACTCATGGGCCTGTACATCATGGGAGGACTTGCCGGTGGGTTGCTTTATTTGGCGATGTACAATCTGGTACCTTTCTTTCAAAGCCAGGCAGATGGCGCACGAATGCTTGGCGCATCGGCAGCGGCTTTTTCGGTAGCTGTTGGAGCCGCTACCTTACTACCCAACTATACATTCCATCTGCTGTTCTTTGGTCCTGTTCGTATTAAGTACATCGTTTTCTTCTTTATCATTCTTTCGGTGGCGCAAACGGCCGGAACCAATGCGGGCGGGCACCTGGCTCACCTGG
Source organism: Spirosoma fluviale (assembly GCF_900230225.1). GTDB lineage: Bacteria > Bacteroidota > Bacteroidia > Cytophagales > Spirosomataceae > Spirosoma > Spirosoma fluviale. Next base: position 46,948 of record NZ_OCNH01000005.1, on the reverse strand, counting down.
GTGGCGCACTGATGGGATTTGTTTACGTTAAGCTCCTTCAGAACGGAACCGACCTTGGCCGTCCTATTTACTGGTTGGTGGATGGATGGAGCAATCTGCTTAAACCAAAGCCAGCGGTTAAGGTGTCGTATCGGCAACGAAGCAACGCCAGCACCCAGGCTAGTTCGTACGTATCGGCAGCTGGTGCATCATCTGCATCGGCCTCAACACCAGATCAGGATGAAGTCGATATGATACTCGATAAAATTTCCCGTTCCGGCTATGAAAGTCTGACACGTGAAGAAAAACAAAAACTTTTCCGGGCCAGTCAACGAAATTAAATAGCCTGATTTAGCCGCGCTGATCCAGATTTTACCCATTCACCGGCTCCTTACAGGCATTTATCATTCTTTTAAAAATCTAAGCCTTTGGTGCCTACGTAAGTATGTGGGTCTCTGAAGGCTTAGATTTTTTATAATTCATAAAATTTGTACTAGCTTCGTTATAGGAATATATTTGCACGTCGTCAATAGAACAATGATTTCTGAACGTGTGTTGTTGTAAGACAGACGCTTAGCTGCTACCATCATGCTGATTACCCCTGGCAGTCTTCTTGCCACCATTAATACCCCCGAAGATCTTCGCAAACTAGATAAATCCCGCTTACCACAGGTTGCCGACGAGTTGCGTCAGTTTATCATCGACGATGTATCTGTCTATGGTGGCCACTTCGGTGCCAGTCTGGGTGTAGTTGAATTAACCGTTGCCCTTCATTACGTTTTTAACACCCCCGACGACCAGCTGGTCTGGGATGTAGGCCATCAGGCTTACGGACATAAAATTCTGACGGGTCGGCGGGAGAAGTTCCATACCAACCGGTTCTACAAGGGTCTGTCGGGCTTCCCTAAACGAAAAGAAAGCGAGTACGACTCCTTCGGAGTTGGTCACTCATCTACTTCCATCTCAGCCGCGCTGGGTATGGCCGTTGCTTCACAACTTCAGGGAAATACCAGCCGGAATCATATTGCGGTCATTGGCGATGGTGCCTTAACGGCAGGTGAAGCCTTTGAAGGAATGAACCACGCCGGTGCCACCGATAGCAATCTGCTGATTGTCCTCAATGACAACTGCATGAGTATAGACCCCAACGTGGGAGCTCTGCGCGAGTATCTTACCGACATTACCACGTCTCAAACCTATAACAAGGTAAAGGACGAGATTTGGAATCTGCTTGGTAAGATGGATAAACTCGGCAAAACGGCGCAGGAGCTGGTTTCTCAGGTTCAGTCGGGCATCAAGAGTTCGTTGCTTGAGCAAAGCAACCTCTTCGAGTCACTGCATCTGCGCTATTTCGGGCCGATTGATGGACACGACATCGACCATCTGGTTAGTGTTCTGGACGACATGAAGCACATTCCAGGACCCAAACTGTTGCACGTGCTTACGGTAAAAGGAAAGGGGTACGGACCGGCCGAAAAAGATCAGACTAAGTGGCATGCGCCCGGTCTATTCGACAAGGTGACGGGGGTTATTCAAAAGAAAATTTACGATACGCCACAACCGCCCAAGTACCAGGATGTGTTTGGCCATACGCTGGTTGAACTGGCGGAGCAAAACTCCCGGATAGTGGGTGTTACGCCCGCCATGCCATCGGGTTCGTCGATGAACATCATGATGAAGGCGATGCCAACGCGGGCGTTCGATGTGGGTATTGCCGAACAACACGCGGTAACGTTCTCGGCGGGTATGGCAACGCAGGGCGAAGTTGTTTTCTGCAATATCTACTCCACCTTCATGCAGCGCGCCTATGATCAGGTGATCCACGACGTATGTATTCAGGAGTTACCGGTTATATTCTGCCTCGACCGTGCTGGTTTTGCCGGTGCCGATGGACCTACGCACCACGGTGCGTACGATTTAGCCTACATGCGTTGCATTCCTAACATGATTGTGGCTGCGCCCATGAATGAGCAGGAACTCCGCAACATGATGTTCACCGCCCAGTCGGACGAGGTTCAGCAGGGTAAACAGGCCTTCACCATCCGGTATCCACGGGGCGAGGGCGTTATGCCCAACTGGCGAACCCCTCTGGAAAAACAGGTCATTGGTCAGGGACGCATGATTACCGATGGCGAAGAAGTAGCCATTCTGACTATTGGGAACATTGGTAACTACGCCGTTGAAGCCACAGAAATGCTTGCCAAAGAGGGTATCCGTCCCGCTCATTTCGATATGCGCTATGTGAAACCGCTGGACGAAGCACTGCTTCATCAAATCTTTAGCCGGTTCGACCGGGTAGTAACGGTTGAAGATGGCTGCGTAATGGGCGGTTTTGGCAGTGCTGTGCTGGAGTTCATGGCCGACAACGAGTATATGGCCCGCGTTAAACGCCTGGGTATTCCTGATGCCGTTATCGAGCATGGCGAACAGATTGAATTACACCGCGAATGTGGTTTCGACCCAAAAGGTATTGCCGACGCCGTTCGTGAGTTGCTGTTTACCAGCCGGGCGGTAACAGTTTAGTATATCGGAACGCGGATGAAGCGGATTAAATGGGTTTACACGGATTTTAATTTATCCGTTATAATCTGTTCCATTCGTTTTATCCGCGTTCCTATTATTTTGAGTATATGAAAGTATTCAAGTTTGGAGGAGCTTCGGTAAAAGATGCTGCCGGTGTTCGGAATCTAGCCGAAATAGTCAGGTCACAAGGACATAACGTTCTTATTGTTGTCTCGGCAATGGGCAAGACAACCAATGCCCTGGAAGACCTCGTACGCGCGTTTGTTGATAAGCAAACGGAGGCTTGCCAACACCAGTTTGATACCATACAGACCTACCATAACACGATCATTAACGAGCTGACCGGCGATTTCAGCCTCGTCCACCAGACCTTCGCCCAACTTGAAAGTTACCTGAGCCAACCGGTTAAAGGCATATACGATGAAGTCTATGATCAGATTGTTTCATTGGGCGAGGTACTGTCAACGCAGATTATTGCGGCTTACTTAACCCAGGCCGGGCTGAACGCCCAATGGCTCGACGCCCGGCAATTGATTCGTACGGATACTACGTTTCGCGAAGGGCGCGTTGACTGGGACACAACCGCGCGACAGATAAAAGAGGCTGTGAACAAAAGCGGGGTGAGCATCACGCAGGGGTTTATTGGTCAGACGGAAGATAAACGCACGACAACCCTCGGCCGCGAAGGTTCGGACTATACAGCGGCCATCTTTGCCTTCTGCCTCAATGCCGAAAGCGTTACCATCTGGAAAGACGTGCCGGGCGTACTGAACGCCGACCCCAAATGGTTCGATGATACGGTGTTGCTGGAACGGCTCACCTACCAGGATGCTATTGAACTGGCGTATTATGGTGCAACGGTCATTCACCCAAAAACCATCAAGCCGCTTCAGAATAAAGGGATTCCGCTCTATGTACGCTCCTTTCTGAAGCCGGATGCCCCCGGAACGGTCATCGGTAATTACGAACGGCACCTGACCATCCCATCGTTTATTTTCAAAGTCAATCAGGTGTTGATCTCACTGCATCCGAACGATTTTTCGTTTATCGCGGAAGATAACCTGAGCCGGATTTTCGGACGGTTTGCGCAGGCCGGGGTCAAAATTAACCTGATGCAGAACACGGCCATTAGCTTCTCGGTGGTTGTCGATAATAATCCCGACCGGGTGCCTGCTTTACTGAATCTGTTGAAACAGGATTTCCGGGTAACGTACAATAGTGACGTGGAGTTGATTACGATCCGCTACTACGATCAGGGAACTATTGATCGCGTAATACCCAACAAAAAACTATTGCTGGAGCAAAAGAGCCGGTATACCGTTCAACTGGTCGTTAAAGAGTTAAGTTAGGCCGTATCTGGACCGGGTCAGGCTGTCGGGTTTAAATCCGGGGCTTTTTCACCCATTTCATTTATCTTTGGCCATGAGCCAAACCAACGTATCGCCCATGTTTTACGGATATTTCAATGGTACCATCGCCCCTACCGACCAGCTTGCGGTTGGCATTACCGACCTTGGCCTTCTGCGGGGCTATGGCCTCTTTGATTACTTCCTGACGTACAACGGACGACCGTTTCAGTGGGATTGGTACTGGGCACGATTTCAGAACTCGGCCTCTCGTATGCATCTGAAATTACCGCTGGGTAAAGACGAAACATACGCGATTGTTACGAAACTTGTAGAGCGCAGTAACGAGGCAATCCGCAAAAGCGGTACGGCTACGCCAACCGATGTCGGCATCCGATTTGTACTGACGGGTGGCTACTCGGCGGATAGCATCAGTGTAGAAAAACCGAACCTGCTCATTATGGCCGAAATGATTCATCCGGTACCGGTCATTCAATATGAGCAGGGAATAAAAGTGATACTGGACGAATATGTCCGGGAAATGGCCGAAGTAAAAAGCACCGATTACAAACGTGTGATTCTAATGGCCGAAGCTATCCGGGCAGCTCGCGCGTCGGATATACTATACCAGAAAGGGGGCGAAATCAGTGAACTGAGCCGGAGTAATTTCTTCATCGTTAAAGGTGAAAAGATTAGTACACCCGACCGACACATCCTGCACGGAATAACCCGAAAAACCATAATGCAGATTGCGCAGAACGACTTTGAGGTCGAAGAGCGGCCTGTGCTTCTCTCCGAACTTTATGACGCCGACGAAGCCTTCACCACCAGTTCAACCAAAAAAATACTGCCCATCACCCAAATCGGCGAGCTAACCATTGGCGATGGGCATGTTGGTCCTAAATCGAAATTTCTGCTGGAACGGTTCGACGAACTGGTCAAGAGCTGGTGATTTCGGGTTCTGTCAAAAACTCACTCTGTTGGGTTCAGCCAGGTTTACCGGCCGGATGTAATCAGACGGGCGTATTGACTGATTACGTCCTTCGTTACAACGGCCTCCTGCCCGATCCGGCCAATACAGGGCAGCCCCGTGTAGGTTAGAATAAAAGATTCCGAAGCCGGAACAGTAGGGCCATTGAACAGAACTCCGACCAGTGGAATGCTCCGGCTGCGGCAGGCCTCAACCGAAAGCAACGTATGATTAATACTACCAAGGTAATTCCGGGATACCAGAACTACGGGCAATGCCAATCGCTGAACCAGGTCAATCATCAGTTCACCATCGTTAAGAGGAACCATAAGCCCCCCCGCCAGCTCAACTACCAGCGCGTTCTCGGTTTGGGGCAGCATAAAATTTCCCAGTTCGATGTTGATGCCGTCAAGTTCGGCTGCTGCGTGTGGTGAAAGCGGCTGCGTAAGCCGGTAGGCCTCGGGGTGAAAGTACGACTTTGGATTGCTAACTAGTCGGCGAACCGTGTCGGTGTCGGAATCGTCCAACCCACCCGATTGAACGGGTTTCCAATAATCGGCCTGTAAGGCTTCGACCAACACGGCCGATACCACCGTTTTCCCAATTTCAGTTCCAATGCCCGCCACAATCAGGCGAGTGGGTAATTTAGCTGTCGTCATTATCTATCGTTTTCGGCCAGCGCTCTGTGAAGTACGCTCAGGAGCCGGTCTATTTCGTCGGTTGTGTTAAAGGCATGGATACAAAGTCGTAATCGTTCCTGCCCGGCCGGAACCGTTGGGCTAAGGATAGCCCGCACATCCAGCCCAATGGCCTGCGCTGCGGCAGCCACCCGGCGCGCCCGGTCATTTCCCGGAATGATGAGGCACTGAATAGGCGATTGACCAGTGCTCCATTGGCTACCGGGTAGCTTTCCTGCTACCTGCTTTCGGAAATAATCAAGTTGTTGATGAAGTTGCTGTAAAGCTGATGAACCTGCCCTTAGCTGCTCATGCGCGCAACGGATGGCCAGCAGGCTATGCGGAGGTAACGCTGTGGTATAAATAAAGGGCCGGGCAAAATTAATGAGGTAATTGCGCAGGACGGCTGGCCCTACCACAGCGGCTCCATGAACGCCCAGTGCTTTGCCGAATGTGTGTACTCTGGCCAGCACACGGTCCTCTAAGCCCAGAGCGGCTACCAAACCTTCCCCATTTTTCCCATTGGCTGAACCATAAACACCCGTGGCATGTGCTTCATCCACTAACAGGGCCGCTCCGTATTCGTCGCAGAGGTCGGCTAGTTCACGGAGCGGGGCCATATCGCCATCCATCGAATAAACCGATTCCACAGCAACAAAAACCTGTCCGCTCGACAACCGGGAAGCCTCCTCTAGCCTGTTTCTCAAATCGGCCAGATCATTATGCCGGAACCGCTGGCGGGTTGCGTAGCTCAACCGGGCACCATCAATCATACTGGCATGAATCAGTTCATCCGTTAGCAGGGTATCTCCTTTTCGGGGTAGGCAGGCCAGCAAACCGATGTTGGCATCGTAACCGGAGTTAAAAATAAGCGCTGATTCTGTTCCGTAGAACGTGGCTAGCTCCTGTTCAACAGCATGGGCAAGCGCCGTTTGACCAGCCAGCAAACGGGAGCCGGTAGCGCCCGTCCGCATGGTCTTGTGTTGGACAGTAGCTTGCTGAATAGCCTGCTTAAGTTCTGCAGAACGCGCAAAGCCGAGGTAATCATTTGAGCAGAAATCAACGGCTTCGTCTGCGGTCCGGAGTTGCCTTAAAAGTCCTTTCTGCTGATATTCCGCTAACCGCTCCTGCAATGTCTGGGTAATCGAACCCCTTGAAGTATGCATGTCCACAAAGGTAGTATGCCGTATTGGATTGCCTTTTTTCTGTTAATGGGACAATCGCTAAAATGTGTGTAAGTAGGTAGTTATCCACAATTTAGTTGTGGATAACTTTCATTTAGCCGCATAATCATGAACATATCGTTGTTAACTGTGCAAAACTGACTCATTCGGAAGTTCTTAATCCGCAATATTGATAACAATCTTACCGAACTGTTGGCCGGTATCCATCTTCTTCATTGCTTCCGGCACATGGGTTAACGGAAAAACTTCGTCTACGATCGGCACTATTTTTTTATCGTTCACAAACGAAAGCATATCCACAAACTCGGATTCGGTACCCATTGTCGTGCCAAAAATCGACAGTTGCTTAAAGAATACTTTGGGCGGCATAATGTCGGTAATGTTACCCGTAGTGCCACCAAAGAAAGCGATACGCCCACCCGCTGCCGCTGCGTCGATCAGCTTTGCAAAGCCCGGTCCACCCGCACTATCGATAATAACATCGAAGTAGCCTTTCCGTTCGCCACCCGTACGCGTCATGAGTGTTTTATCCCAGTCGGGCTCCCGGTAGTTGACGCCCCCCGTTGCGCCTAAAGTGGCGGCTCTGGCCAGTTTTTCTTCAGAACCGGATGTTACCCAAACTTCGGCCCCGGCACCCACCGCAAATTGCAGAGCAAACAAGGCCGCTCCTCCGCCTATACCCGTCACGAGCACTTTTTCGGAATTTCCCGCCGTTTGCAGGCCTGCCCGCGTCATTAGTGCCCGCCAGGCTGTAAGGCCTGCCAGTGGTAAGGCAGCGGCCTGCTCAAAGGAAAGATGATTGGGTTTAGGATGTACATAGGCTTCATCGACCACGACATACTCCGCAAACGTTCCATTGTCGGGCATGCCTAAAATCCGGAAATTCGGCCCGTAGAACCTGGGGTTGGGTCCCCAGTGCAAACCCGGATTAATAATAACGGCTTGCCCGCGCCAGCCCGCATCAACGCCTTCACCAACCTCGTCCACAACCCCGGCCCCATCCGATCCCAGAATAGCCGGGAGTTTGATGCCGGGGTATAAGCCCTGCTGGACGAACACATCACGGTGATTCAGTGCAGCCGCTTTAAGTTTGATCAGCATCTGGCCCGGTCCGGCGGTTGGCGTTGGTGCATCAACGAGTTGTATAGGTTGTTTTTTTTCGGCAAGCAGTATGGCTTTCATAAACTGACGACAAGAAGTGGTTGATAAGTTTGTAACAAGATACCGGACGTTTACATTTGTTTGAACCCGCTCTTACAAAGCTATGATAACTTACCGGGAAGCAACCCTGATTGATGCCGAGCCAATTTCGAAACTCCATAGCCTTAGCTGGCAGCAAAACTACAGAGGTATTTGGAGAGACGATTTTCTGGAAGGGCCGGTTTTGAATGATAGACGGGCTGTTTGGCACGAGCGATTGAGCAAACCAGCCCAGAATCAACAGGTTATCGTTGCCGAAGAAAAGGGGTCAATTCTTGGTTTCGCCTGTATCTATGTTGCCGACGACGCCGTTTGGGGAACATTACTGGACAATTTACACGTTCTCAGCCATCAGAAAGGCAAAGGAATTGGTACACAGCTCCTAAAATCGGCAGCCCGCTGGTCGTATACAAAAGACCCTACCGCCGGATTTTATTTGTGGGTACTAACGCAAAACACCAGTGCTCAGGCATTTTACCAAAGCTTAGGAGCGGTCAATCAGGAAGTAAAGTCACATGAGAACCCCGGCGGTGGGATTTCGGACGCTTACCGGTACGTATGGACCGACATTAAAACGTTACTTTAACCAAAAGCCAGCGGTAGTTGTAGGGATACAGTTTTCTACGTTCGAACGCAAGGCTGATTAGTACCTATGATTCGTTTTTTCAATGAGGATGTTCCGTATAAGCTTGCTCAAAAGCAGGTAATTCGGCAATGGCTGAAGCAGCAAGCCGAAGCCGAAGGTTTTTCGGTTGGTGACCTCAACTACATGTTCTGTTCCGATGAGCATGTACTACAGGTTAACCGGGATTATCTCCAGCACGACTACTACACGGATATTATCACCTTCGACATGAGTGAAGAAGAGGGTAAAATTGAGGGTGACATCTTCATCAGCGTTGAGCGGGTTGTTGACAACGCCAGTAAACTAGCCGTTCCCGCCGAGCAGGAAATGCGTCGTATACTGGCGCATGGCCTGCTGCACCTGTGTGGTTACGGCGATAAAACCGACGAAGAGGCCGCCCAAATGCGACTTAAAGAAGATGAGTGGATCAGCAGGTTGTAATCAGCCCGCGGTCATTCCACCATCCAGTTGAAGCGCCTGCCCCGTATAAAACGTATTTTCATCGGCACAAAGCCACAAAATAGCCTGGGCAATTTCTCCTGGCTGCCCAAACCGGCCAAGGGGAACGATACGGCGCATCCGGTCTTCCATAGCGGGTGCAGCACTAATTAGATCGTCGACCATTGTCGAATGGGTATAAGCCGGGCAAATGGCATTGATTCGGATATTCTGCTTCACGTACTCAAGGGCCGCCGTTTTCGTCAGCCCAATTACCGCATGTTTAGAGGCACTATAAGGCGCGCCCATTGGCATCCCGCGAACACCGGCAATGCTGGCTACATTTACAATCCGCCCCCCAACCGGGTAACTCTCCATGGGATTTGCCCCGGCTTCCTTACCTTCGGCTTTAGTCCCTTTTTGCTGTAAAAGCATTTGCCGGATCTGGGCTTGCATACCATAAAACACCCCACCTACATTCACGGCCATTATTCGATCAAAGTCTTCCGGAGACTGATCCGTAAACCGGCCGAATGCGCCACCAATACCTGCGTTATTAACGGCAATGTCCAGCCGACCATACCTATCAACGGTTTGCCGAATGGCCGCGTTGATTTGGGCTGGCTCAGCTACGTCGCAGGAAACAAACAGGGCCTCCCCTCCCAATCGTTGAATCTGGCTCACAGTATCTTGACCAGCCGCTTCGTTGATTTCCGCAACAACGACCCGGGCACCAGCTTCGGCAAAAGCGAGAGCGGTGGCCCGTCCAATACCGGACCCGGCACCCGTAATGAACACAACCTGATGGATAAAACTCGCCATATAGTTAAAAGGGATTCTACTTTGGGCTGAAAAATAAGCCTATTTTATGAGTTACCATTGCTTTTGAGACACGCATTGGCAAAATCGGTTCTGGGCCTGAAATGGATAAACCTATTCGTTAACACTCCTCGTCCAAATACACGCAATCTCTTAATTGTATTTTTCCATAAATATTTTATCCAATATTAATTTAACTAGCTAATTATCAATAAACTGTGATCAATTAATATATCACTAAAATACGTTTATTTAAACTTAAAAATCCTTGTCTTAACTCTTCGCGTAGATACATCACCTTGATCGGCAAACTATCGGGGATAATCACTTAAATAACTTTTACTCAATGGAAAACGTTACTAATCGACCTGAAGCGACGCCTTCGGAGGTGGCCGCAGCCAGCCGCCGGTCGTTTCTTCGAGTAGCGGGAGCAGCAGCCGTAACCGGTGGTCTGCTATCTGCCTGCTCAAACGCAGATCAAACGTCTGTTACACCAAGTGGCGCTCGTGCTGCTGGCCCAACGGTTGCCTTGCCAACCGGCGATGTAGGCATTCTGGCATTTGCTTATGTATTAGAGCAGTTGGAAGCTGCCTTCTACGAAATGATTCTGGCGAAACCATACCCAAATATGTCCTCAACTGACAAGCAGTTATGGGCAGACATTGGGGGTCACGAAATCATCCACCGTGCCCTTTTTAAAGCCGCCGTGGGAAGTGCCGTTCCAGATTTGACATTCAATTTTTCCAGCATCGACTTTAACAACCGTGCAGATGTGTTGATCCATGCCGAAGCCTTTGAGAAGACGGGCGTTGGTGCCTACAATGGCGCAGGTAAGTATATCAAAAATGCCGACTACCTAACCTTAGCGGGTAAGATCGTATCGGTAGAGACGCGCCACCATTCGATCATCCGCGAACTGCAATATCCTCACTCCGACGCCTTTGCGGGTCCGTCCATCGTAACAAGCGATACGGGTTTACACCTTGCTTACGAGCCAACGTTTGTGCTGCCTATCGCACAGAAATATATTAATGAAACTCTCGACGCAAGCGCTCTGGTATCCAGCCTGGCATAAACCACTCAACTCCAATGAACTTACAGAACATACTTAGCGAAATTGAGAAAGTGGATGGCGAGATTTTTGACCGCCTGGCTCACGTCTCCCGTCGGGGCTTATTCAGCTCACTGACGAAAAAAACGATTGCCGTAGCAGCTCCTGCTATTATGGCATCTGCCCTGACAAAGGCCTATGGCCAGTCGAGTGCACTCCCACAAGGTGTGAAAGATGTGCTTAATTTTGCACTCACCCTGGAATACCTGGAGTATCGTTTCTACGATGCCGGCCGCAATTTGTCGATGATCCCGAATGATTATAAGGCCGCATTTGAACTGATCCGGCAGCACGAAGAAGTACACGTTCGGTTGTTGAAATCGGTTCTTGGCGCAGAGGCTGTGGCCGAACCTAAATTTGACTTCTCGGCAAAGGGTACGTTTACAGATACCTTTACCAACTTCGCTACTTTCTCCGCCATTGCGCAAACGCTCGAAGATACCGGCGTTCGGGCATATAAAGGCCAGGCGGCTAACCTGATGCCAGCCCCCGCTATTTTACAGGTGGCTCTGCAAATTCACGCCACAGAGGCAGCCCACGCGGCTAACGTGCGCTACATGCGCGGTCAGAAAGGCTGGATTACGGGTGGCACCGCTGCCATGCAGGGACTTCCGGCCGTCGTTGATGGCAATTATGCCGGCGAAGAAAACGTTACCCAGGCGGGTGTTAACCTCGTTTCGGCACTGGCCGGTGATAGCCGCATAACGGCCGATATGGTTAGCCAGGCGTTTGATGAAATACTAACGAAAGATCAGGTACTTACTTTAGTTACGCCTTTTCTGGCTTAACGAAACATGTGTTGTCAGTAACAGGAAGCGGCCACTGGTATTGTACCAGTGGCCGCTTCCTGTTACTGAGATACCTATAACTCTAATCCAAACGCCGACAGCGTAACAAACTCACTCACCCGCGCCTGAATTTCTTCCTGCGTCAGGTTCATGATCCGCTCGGCACCGAATTTCTCGACGCAGAACGACGCCATAGCCGACCCATAAATAATAGCCCGCTTCATATTATTGAAGGAGATATCGTCAGTTTTGGCTAAGTGACCAATGAAGCCACCGGCAAAGGTATCGCCCGCACCGGTTGGGTCGAATACTTCTTCGAGTGGTAAGGCGGGCGCGAAGAAGATCTGGCCTTCGCTGAACAGCAGCGCACCGTGTTCACCTTTCTTGATGATAACCGTTTGCGGTCCCAACGACCGGATTTTAGCGGCTGCTTTAACCAGCGAATACTCGTGGGTCAATTGGCGGGCTTCTTCGTCATTGACAACCAGCACATCAACCAGCTTAAGCAGGTTCATCAGATCGGGGTTGGCAATTTCGATCCAGAGATTCATGGTATCGAGCACAATAAGCTTGGGGCGTTTGTGCAACCGCTCAATGACCATCTGCTGAATGGCCGGAGCCGTGTTGCCCAGCATCAGGTAATCGCAATCCTGGTACGATTCGGGGATGATGGGATTGAAATGCTCCATCACGTTAAGTTGCACCTCAACCGTATCGCGGCTGTTCATGTCGTTATGGTACTTGCCCGACCAGAAGAAGGTCTTCTCTCCCACCCGAATCTCCAGTCCATCGGTATTGATACCGTGCTGATGGAGATCGTCAATCATGGTTTGTGGGAAATCGTCGCCCACAACGGCAACCAGATTGTTCTCTTTCGTGAAGTACGAAGCCGACAGGGTTATGTAGGTAGCGGCACCACCAATAATTTTATCGGTTTTGCCGAACGGGGTTTCCAGCGCATCGAACGCTACGGAACCAACGGTAAGTAAGCTCATTGTTTTGTCTGGGCCAAGCTCCCGTTTGGCTCGTTGGAGTTATAGGTATATGACCAGATGGGAACGGTCCGCTGTAGCGGTCTGATCCGGACAATTACTTCTTCCGCCCAATGACCGGGCAGCGTTTAAACGGCTTGGTTTCGTCGAATAATTTGCGGTAGGTAACGTGCGTCTTAACGATCTTTGAACCCAGCTGACTCACAAATCGCACCATAATCGGGTTGAAATCGCCAACCCAGTTCATTTCAAGTTCGGTATACTGAAAGTTGGGATTGTGATCGGCTTCGTGCGGCATCCGAAGGGCAATTGCCGCTTCGACCCCTTTTCCCTGATGTTCCGGCGCTACGCCAAAGACTACCCCAAACGCTTTCCGGTTTGTTTTCAGCAGCATGTGCCAAAGAAACTTCAGCTTACCAATCAGATCAAGTTTGCCGTTTACGTACTTGAACACCTGATTTAACTCGGGCAGGCAGACAAAAAACGCAACCGGTTCGTCGTGGTAATAAGCGAAATAAATAATTTTTTCGTCGATAACCGGCTTTAGCTTCTGCATGAGTAACTGGGCCTGTGCCGCCGACATTTCCTTTACGCCACTATGCCCGCCCCAGGCTGCGTTATAAATATGCCGAAACTGCTCGGCCGCTGCTGGTAACTGTTTCTTGTCGATGGTTCGGAAAGTATAGTCCGGGTTCTGGAATATGCGCTGGGCGCGGTCTTTCACCGCCTGCGACATCTCCGTTAATTTCGACCAGGTTGTTGGAATACCGAACGTATACTGCTTGAAATAATCCTTAAAACCGTAATTTTCGAAGAGCGGAATGTAGTACGGCTTGGTATAAGGCATACAATAGTTCGGCTCCCGGTCGAACCCGTCTACCAGCAAACCCCACCAGCGGTCGCGGTCGCCAAAGTTAATGGGGCCGTCCATAGCTTCCATTCCCCGGCTCTGTAGCCAGGCTTTACCGGCATCGAAGAGCGCAAAAGCGGCCGCCTGATCGTCGATGCACTCGAAAAAGCCTAATCCGCCCGTAGGCTGGTCGTTGTCGAGGTTAGCGATTTCATGGTCAATGAAAGCTGCTACACGGCCAATGGTTTCGCCTTTGTCGTTCAGTAACAAATACCGGACGCATTCGCCATGCTCAAAGCGTTTGTTACGGGCCGAGTCGAACACCTCTTCAACGTCGGCATCCAATGGCCGTATCCAGCATGAATCAGCACGGTAGAGACGTACGGGAAACTGAATAAATTCTTTCTTGTATTGGGCGTTCTCGCCTACCTCAACTATCTGCATTACAGAACCAGAGACGGTCAATTTTCAAAATGAAATGCGAATATAGCCAAAAGCATCCGGGCTACCGTTTTCCGCCGAACAATCCCTAACTTTGGGTGCCTGTTTTTGACCCGGCCACCGCCGAACAAAAACGGCATCATGACCTAACATCGAATGCAACCACTTCAGTTATACAATACGCTTTCCCGCAAAAAAGAACCATTCATTGCGCTCAATGCGCCTTATGTGGGTATGTATGTTTGCGGCCCTACCGTGTACAATTATGTTCACCTGGGCAACGTCCGCACGTTTCTGACCTTCGATACGCTGTATCGATACATGACATTCATCGGCTATAAAGTTCGTTATGTTCGTAATTTGACCGACGTGGGTCACCTTGTGGGCGACGGCGATGACGGCGAAGATAAAATTGGCCGTATGGCAAAGCTGGAAAAAGTAGAACCTATGGAAATCGTTCAGCGGTTTACTAACGATTTTCATACGGTAATGGGCCAGTTCAATACCTTTCCGCCGAGTATCGAGCCGACTGCAACCGGCCACATGGTCGAGCAGATCGAAGCCGTTCAATCTTTACTGGCCAACGGGTTGGCTTACGAATCCAACGGGTCGGTTTATTTCGATATTGAAACCTATAACAAACGGGGTGGAAATTATGGAAAGCTTTCGGGACGGATTCTGGACGATCTGCTGAACGAAACCCGCGAACTGGACGGTCAGTCCGAAAAGCGCAGCCCGCTGGATTTCGCCATCTGGAAACGGGCCGCTCCCGAGCACCTCATGCGCTGGAACTCGCCCTGGGGCGAAGGCTTTCCCGGCTGGCACCTGGAGTGTACCTGCATGAGTACAAAATACCTGGGCAAACAATTTGACATTCACGGTGGCGGTATGGACCTAAAGTTCCCGCACCACGAATGCGAAATTGCGCAGGGCGATGGTCTGACCGGTGTCGACCCCGTTCGCTACTGGATGCACTCGAACATGCTGACGGTAAACGGGCAAAAAATGTCGAAGTCGCTGGGCAATTCATTCCTGCCCGCCGAGCTGTTTGCCGGTAGCCACCCCCTGCTCGATCAGCCCTACAGTCCCATGACGGTGCGGTTCTTCATGCTGCAATCGCATTACCGAAGCACCCTCGACTTCTCGAACGACGCGCTAAAGGCGGCTCAAAAAGGATACCGGCGTCTGGCCAATGGCCTGCGGGTTATTAAAACGTTGTCGTATCCATCGGATGGAGAAGGAGAAAACGGCGTAGCGGTTGACGAGACCAAACAGAAAGAGATTCAGAAGGCTGTTCAGCAGTTTTACGAAGCGATGAACGACGACCTGAATACGGCCGTTGCCATCGCCCAGCTATTTACACTGTTGAAGTACGTGAACATGCTGTACTTGAACCAGCTTCAGGCAGCCACCCTTGGCGAAGAAACGTTTACCCTGCTGAAAGAGTCGTTCGTTACGTTCATGCAGGATGTGCTCGGTTTGCTGGAAGAAGGCGCTACGAATCAGCCCGTTCTGGAAGGATTATTGACGCTCTATCGTGAATACAAAGAGCAGCGGCAATACGACAAGGTAGACCAGATTCGTTCGTACTTTAAAGCACAGGGACTGGCTATCAAAGACATGAAACACCAGATCGACTGGGCCTACGAAGAATAGTGTCTGGGCTAAGCTCCAGCTTGGCCCAAGCCTAGTATAAAGAATCAGGGCCAAGCTGGAGCTTAGCTCAGACTTACTTCAATGACTAAATCTTCATTACTCTTAGTTCCGGCGCTATTGCTATTGACAGCCGGTGCCTGCCGAACCAAGCAGTCGCAAAGCGACACCACACAGACCACGGCACAACCCGCCATGGTTTCGGCCCCGGCTTTCAATGCCGATTCGGCTTATACGTATGTAGACCAGCAGGTAAAGTTTGGACCTCGCGTACCAAACACGCCCGCGCACGTTCAAACCGGCAATTATCTGGCGACTAAACTGAAACAGTTTGGCTGTGAGGTGACGGAGCAATCGTTTGTGGCAACTACCTGGGACGGTAAGAAACTGAACGCCCGCAACATCATCGGCAGTATCAATCCTCAGGCAACGAAGCGGATTGTGCTGGCTTCGCACTGGGACTCCCGCCCTCACGCTGACGCCGACGAAGATAAAGCCGACCAAAGCAAACCCGTTACGGCTGCCAATGACGGAGCCAGTGGGGTTGGCGTTTTGCTCGAACTGGCGCGTACCATTCAGCAAAGCCAGCAAAAGCCCTCCGTTGGTATCGACATTATTTTCTTCGATGCCGAAGACTGGGGTAATGGGGAAAAAGCTACTGGTGACTTTGAGAAAGAAAGCGGTAACCAGTTCGATTACATCGGTTTCTGCCTGGGTTCCCGCTACTGGGCCAAAAACCTGCATAAACCGGGCTATTCCGCTTACTACGGCATCTTGCTGGATATGGTTGGCGCTAAAGGCGCTACGTTTGCCAAAGAAGGATTATCGATGCAGTTTGCGCCAACGGTGGTGAATAATGTTTGGCAAACCGCCAGCCGGGCCGGTTATAGTCAGTATTTTATCGACACACCCGGTGGTCAAATAACCGACGATCACGTAGCTCCGAATACCATCGCCAAGATTCCGATGATTGATATCATTCATACAAACATCGGTACGGGCGGCTTCTTCCCTGCCTGGCACACCGCCGAGGATAACATGAGCAATATTGACCGGGGCACGCTAAAAGCCGTTGGGCAAACGCTGCTACAGGTGCTTTATAACGAGCAACAATAACAACGAAAGGCACCGCTCAGGCGGTGCCTTTCTACTAAGCCATCACTACACTATGAAGTTCTTTTACACAGCTTTCGCTGTTATGCTGGCAAGTGGGTGCAGCTCCACCCCAGACCAGTTTGGTAAACTCGATATAAAGAAATGGCGCGGAGACCGGGGCGGCTGTTATGGTATCCGGGCCAAACTCGAACCAGACTTTAGAGCCGAAATTCAGAATCTGAAGGGTAAGTCAGCGAATACGATCGGCGAACTCCTCGGTCGGCCGGACGTGAACCAGATTGCCGATCGAAACCAGAAGTTTTACATCTACTTCCTCGAAAAAGGTCCTCAGTGCGATCAGGCAGGCGTTAAATCAACCAGTCGATCAGTCGCTATTCGAATGAGCGCTATTGGTTTGGCTACGGAGATTACGTTCCAGAACGGTCTCCCGTGATCTACGTACCCACGGACTTTAGTCCGTGTTTGTGTGTAAAAACACGGACTAAAGTCCATGGGTACGTGTGGGTACGTTAAATATAAAACTTCTTCCGCTCGATCATCTCTTCCACCACATCCGGCACCATGTACCGGATGGACCTGTTGGCGCAGATACTGTCGCGAATAAACGTAGCAGATATATCTAAAAGGGGCGCTTCAACTAGTCGAACGTTCGGGTGAATTTTGAATTCGCTCTCTTTGCTTTTGGGCCGTGGATACACATATAGCCCGTAGTATTCCAGAATCTTGTCGTAATTCTTCCAATTGGCAAACTGCTCCAGATTGTCTTCGCCCATGATGAGCCGGAACGTATGTTGAGGGTATTTCTCGCCAAGCCGGGTCAGCGTGTCGATGGTGTAGCTGGGCTTGGGCATCGAAAACTCAATGTTCGTCGCTTTCAGGCGGCTGTTATCGGCAATGGCACGTTCTACCATATCGAGCCGGTCAAACTCGTGCAGCAGGCTTTTCGTCTTCTTAAACGGATTCTGGGGAGATACTACAAACCACACCTGTTCGAGGTCGGTCGTTGTCGCCATCGTGTTAGCGATGATCAAATGCCCAACGTGAATCGGGTTGAACGAGCCAAAGAATAAACCAATTTTCATTGTCTGTATTAGGAGCGAGGAGCGAGGACGGGGCCGCCCGGCGGTGAGGAGCAAAAACGGCGGGTGCAAAGCCTCGCTTGCGCCAGCCATTCCCGCTCCTCACCGCCGGGCGGCCCCGTCCTCGCTCCTAATACTATCAAATAACGATCCCCACCGCAGGCACCTTGTTCTCTCTTACAAAATCATCGACCAGTTTCTGGGCTTTTTGGAGCGATGTTTCCAGGTCGTCGTTTACCAGAATTACATCGAATTGGTCCTGAAAGCTCATTTCGAAGTGGACTTTAAACAAACGTTTGGATAAGCTTTCTTCCGTTTCGGAACCACGGCCAATCAGGCGTTGGCGCAGGGTTTCCTCATCCGGCACTTTTACGAAAACGGCCAGGGCTTTGTCCCCGTAGTATTCCTTTAATTTCAAACCACCCTGTACGTCCACATCGAACAACACGTGCTTGCCACTCTGCCAGAGTCGTTCGATTTCGGATTTAAGCGTACCGTAGAAAGCTCCTACATAGACTTCTTCCCATTCAACGAATTCGTCATTATCAATGCGCTGCTTGAATTCCTCCGGCGTGAGGAAGTAATAATCCTTGCCGTTTTCTTCGGCGCGGCCCCGACGGTCGCGGGTGCAGGCTGAAATGGAAAAGCCGAGATTGTTGTTCTCGGCCAGCAGATGCTTGACAATGGTAGTCTTGCCCGAACCGGAAGGGGCAGAAAAAATGATCAGTTTACCGTCCACGGCAGGATATCAATTGGTTGAATCTATAATAAAATTGGGGTAATCAAGGTTAGCTTTGCCAGCTTCACCCTAATTACCCCAATCAAATGTCTTTAGGAATTAGCTAAACGTCAGGATCTTGGATTTGATCGTTGCCACTAACTGTTCAGGGCAGCACTTCTTTTCCATTCGCTTCGTTAACAACTCTTTTACCTCTTGTTCGAGGTGATACATTTGGATACACGGTTGACAGGATACCAGATTAGCTTTTAATCGGGCGAGTTGCTGGTCTGTAGCTTCTCCATCCAGGATCAACTGAATCATCTTCAAGCAGTCGACCTGATGGTCGCAATGTTCTTTCATCTGTGGCTTGGAGTCTGATGAAGAAGATGATAGTGACGACGACGTTTGCATTGGAAAAATTTTATTTATTCCAAGAATAATAATACGTTAAGTTATTAGCAGAACCAAAATAGCCTTATAAAAAGTTCGGTTTATTCTTCACTTTCTTCATTATAACCCATTGAGGATGCGTAATCGCGCAATTTTTCTTTCAACAGGTTACGAGCTCTATGCAAGCGGGACCGAACTGTACCAATTGGTATATCCAGAATTTTGGCCATTTCCTCGTAGGTAAATCCTTCGATGTCGCAGAGAATAATGACCGTTCGAAAATCAACAGGCAACGAGTTTAGAGCCGTGGCCACTTCATCGCCGATTAAGTCAGAGACGGATTCGGCCCGAAGGTCGACCGTATGTTCAGATTCGGCGTCTTCAGAATTATAGGTCGTTTCAACGTCCTGGTAATCCACCTTAGCCGGTTCCTTACTTTTCTTCCGATAATCGTTAATGAAGCTGTTCTTCAGTATCCGAAACAGCCATGCTTTTGCGTTAGTTCCTTGCTCAAATGACGAAATAAACCTGAATGCCTTCAGATAGGTATCCTGAACCAGATCGTTGGCGTCGTCCTCATCGGTGGTCAGGCGAAAGGCAAAGTTGTACATGGAGTCAATGTGGGGCATAAACTCCTTATTGAAAACCAGATATTTCTGCTCATCGGTGTACCGGCGAGCGGGTGTGTCAGCCGAGGGCTGTTCGACGGTATCTCCGTCTGGTAACAATTGGTCTGACCCAGTGGAGCCGCCGTGATCCGGCATGCCGGTGCGGTCCTGGTCGTCGCGAGTTGGCGTATCTGACATAACTTCGGGTATAGTCGCCATAAAAGTAAGGGTAAATTGCCGTTGTACCGTCGGCAGGACTCAACGAATTAAATAATTCTGAAAAACAAATTCGCCGAATCGTATCTGAGATTGACTACAAAAATCAATCCTTTGTTCAAAAAAAAGGTTTAAAATCAGGCTAATATGACGATTTGGCAGTGAACGTTTCAACACCTGACAACGTTAAAGCCGATCAATTGCTATCCCAAGAAATAGCGATTGATCGGCTTTTCCCACTTAACAGGCCGTTTAAGCAGTTATTGACTTGAAATAGCGCTTCAGCCACGAGTTCGCAGCCCGAATCCGCCAGTCTGACAGAAACTCCGCTTTTGTCTTCACTAATGTATTGAACACTGTGGTATCCGGTGTCAGGTTTCCATTTGCTACCGCTTCCTTAATGGCTGGCAGGGCAATTGTCAGTACGGTCGCATCAGCCGCCTGCACAGCCGCCGACCGGTCGAAGAAATCAACGTTTAGCTGACGGCCGATTTCCTGAATAGTCCGCATGGATGAATCAATAGAACAGCCGCTTGGGAGTGTGTAACCTTCATCGACACCAACCACCACAAAACGACTTTCAACAACCCGTGCGGATGCCAGCAACGGTTGCCCGTGTGCGGCCCACTGACTTAGAGCAGGTTGCAAAGCCTCCTCAATCGTTCTTACCTCGCCGTCTGCTAACGTACGATTTGCCTGGTACACCCACACCCGGGCCGTTTCGGGCAATTTGTCAAAATCAACGTACATGATTTTATGTATGATGTATGATGTATTATTTGCGAAAAGTGTATGATACATCATATATCATACATCTTTTCACAACCCCTGGCCCTGGGCGATGAGTTCCGAAATGTCGTAGACCCTGACGGAATCTTCTTTATTCTTGTTCTTGACGCCGTCCGACATCATCGTCATGCAGAACGGACAGGCAACGGCGATGGTATCGGCACCGGTGCTAAGCGCTTCTTCAACGCGCTCTACGTTCACATCTTTCTTGCCCGGCTCCGGCTCTTTGAAATACTGGCCACCGCCCGCACCGCAGCAGAGACCGTTGGCACGAACTCGTTTCATCTCCACCAGATCGGCATCCAGCGCGGCTAATACTTCGCGGGGAGCTTCATATATCTTGTTAGCCCGACCCAGGTAGCAGGAGTCGTGAAAGGTGATCCGGCGGCCTTTGAACGATTCGCCATCTTTTACCCGCACCCGGCCTTCGTTAATTAGTCCCTGTAAAAACTGTGAGTGATGGATAACTTCGTAGTTACCGCCTAACTCTGGATACTCGTTTTTAAGGGTATTAAAGCAGTGAGGGCAGGCCGTCACGATTTTCTTGACATTATAACCGTTCAACACCTGAATATTGGACATGGCCTGCATCTGGAACAGGAACTCGTTTCCGGCGCGTCGGGCCGGATCGCCGGTACAGCCCTCTTCGGGTCCTAAAACAGCGAACTTAATACCCACGTGGTTTAAAATGCGAACGAAAGCAATGGTTACGCGTTTGTACCGGTCGTCGAACGAGCCAGCGCAGCCAACCCAGAACAGAATTTCGGGTTCTTCGCCCGAAGCGGCCATGTCGGCCATTGTCGGTACTTTATATGTTTTTTCAGTCGTCATCGTCAGTATGTCTTTTGCGCAATGGTTAGTCATTCACCTGATCGGCCCAGTTGAATCGATTGCTGGGTGAGAATTTCCAGGGGGCCATGTTATTTTCAATATTACTGAACATGGCATTCCAGGAGGCCGGTGCCTGCGATTCTTCCATGACGCGATACCGGCGCAACTGGAGGATAATGTCCAGCGGATTAATGTTGATTGGGCAGGCGTTCACACAGGCCTGGCAGGTAGTACAGGCATTGAGTTCTTCGGCGGTGATGTAGTCGTTCAGCAATGATTTATCGTCGCGGTAGTCCGGTCCGTTCGTTTTCCAGCCATGCTGGATTTCTTCGAGCCGGTCGCGGGTGTCCATCATGATCTTACGGGGCGACAGTTTTTTGCCGGTAATATTGGCCGGACAAGCCGCCGTACAACGTCCGCATTCGGTGCAGCTATAGGCGTTCATCAGGTTTATCCATTTCAGATCCTGTACGTCTTTAGCCCCAAACCGACCAATCTCTGCCGGCTGCTCCCCATTATCGTTCGTTTGTGAGCCATCTATTTCAGTTGTAAGAGGCAGGCCAAGGGCAAGTTGTACCTCTTTGGTAATTTCGGGCATGTTCTGCATCTCGCCTTTGGGTTGGAGATCAGAGAAGTAGACATTCGGGAAACCGAGCGCAATATGCAGGTGCTTGGAGTAAGTCACATACACGGCGAAAGCCAGAATGCCCAGTATATGAAACCACCAGGAGACCCGCTCATAGGCCACCAGAGCAGCATCACTGAAATTTGTGAAGAGTGGCTTCAGGTATTGGCTGATGATAAAGTCGGGTACAACACCTTGTAACTCGCCGTAGTGTCCAACGCCCCGGTCACGAAGCACACTGTCGGACGCATTCCAGGTGAGGAAGGCGATCATGAGCAGAATCTCGGCGATCAGAATAATGGCGGCATCGGTCTGAGGCCAGCGAGCCATTTCGCGGTGACGTTCGGGCTGAAACCGGCTTACTTTCGCCATAAACCGACGGCACAGGAACACCACGCAGACCGCCAGTACGCCAAAGGCCAGCACCTCAAATACATTGATCAGAAAGGGGTAAACGGGTGTGATATATGGCGCGAACAATCGGTGAGTACCCAGAATGCCATCCAGAATGATCTCCAGGATTTCGAGGTTGATAATAATGAACCCTGCATAAATGACAAAGTGCATTACACCCACCAATGGATTAGCAAACATCTTCTTCTGACCGAACGCTACCAGCAGCATTGTTTTCAGTCGCTCATCGGGATGATCGGTCCGATCTTCAGCGCGACCGAGCTTAATCGCTCGTGAAATAAGCCGAACGCGCTTCGTTATGTACCAGGCCACGGCTGCTAAAGCCGCGACAAATAAAATTTGCTGAAAAATTTCCATTTTTTTAGGGACTTCTATCGACTGGTAATCAGTTGATTAGATCAGACTATACTAATTTAAAAAAATATTCTGTAAAATATGCTTGCAAAAAGCCGGTGAATAAGTACTTTTGCACCCACGTTTCAGGGTGATGTAGCTCAGTTGGTAGAGCAAAGGACTGAAAATCCTTGTGTCGGCGGTTCGATTCCGTCCATCACCACCACCCTAACGCAAGCCTTCCCAATTGGGAAGGCTTTTTTTATGCCTTGTACATTCAGAGAGCTGCTTTTCGTAATCATCTACGCACATTTAGCGATAATAGTATGCACGCATACTATTATCGCTTTGGCAAATATACTGCTTTCAGTACATCTAACAACTACTAAGAGGTGTTGTTTTAGCTTTAGTTTAGGTAAACTATAGTTTTTCTGATAGCGTAAAGAAATTTAGTTAACGCTTATTCCAGGCGATTATAATGGGTCCATTAAATTAAATTACCAGATAAAGTGACTTAATTTGTGCTTTTATTTCAAGCTGTTTGAATGAGTAAACAGTAGTCTCTATACTATTGAGTAAGGACAGCCAATGAAATAATCAATATTGACAGCCAGGTCGAGCCACATCCAGAATGGATCAGTAATCAGTGAATACTGAATACATCTGCCAGAAAATAGTCTTCTCAACTCCATTAATCCTTTATAAAAGCTTAATACACCTGACTAAGCCGTACCAACGTCTTTGCCTTATCTGGCAATTGTCTCTAACCAAAATAAGTATACTTAATTAATAGGCTTATATATTGAAATGTATACCCTTTTATACAAAACAACATTGCTGGTGAGTGCGTTGGTACTAACACTTTGTATCCTGTACCAATATGTGAATCAGCATCAGGAAGCGAATTATTTTTCTTCTATAGTTGACAAACAGAACCGGGCCGAAAGTTTGAAAGACCGCCACCGATTGTTATTGGTGGGTGGATCTGGTACAGCTTTTGGCATTGACAGTGAGTTGCTGGAAGACAGTCTTCGCATTCCAGTTGTAAACCTCGCAATGCATGTAGGCTTAGGTCTGCCATTCATGCTTAAACAAGTACAGAGCATTGCCCATTCGGGAGATATAGTCCTTCTAACCCCCGAGTACTTCCTCAGCGACGGCGATGAGTACATGCAGTTTTATACCGGCGTGTGTTATTCACCGGCTTTAAACTACATAACGTTTGATCATCCCCTAAGTTTTGCGATACGTCGTGTGAATTACTGGATAAGACGCATTCAATCCAGTTTCCTTCTAGTTATTGAAGATGAAAGTTCTGCTCGAATAAGTGATACCACATCGGTCTATTTCCGGGCGGGGTTCTCACCACGGGGCGATCTGATTAGCCCACTCAATAACAGGGCTCCAGACAAAATTGCACAACTGGAGATAAAACCCCTCGACTACAAAAAAGAGATTGCGTTGATTAACGCACTTGCAAAGGAATTTCGGCACCGTAATGTTAGCCTGTTACTCACTTATCCTGCGTTGTCTGCAAGTACGTTCATGGCCAATCAACCTGCCATTGAGACGTATACTAACCTAATGAAAAAGTTGGAATTAGTTAATGTGCTCAGCCACCCCACAAAAAACATGTACCCCGATTCATGCTTTTTCGATAGCGCTTATCACCTGAACTCGGCTGGCCGCCATAACCGTTCTCTACAGTTGTCTAGCCTGTTAAAACCGTTGATGCATCACGTAAATAAGCCAACACTTCTATCGAGTAATTAAAAGGCACCATGTTATTTAATTCGGTTCATTTCCTATTTTTTTTCCCCTTAGTAACTTTCTTTTTTTTCGTACTGCCGCATCGGGTTCGCTGGGTTTGGTTATTGATGGCAAGCTGCTATTTCTATATGAGCTTTTTGCCCGCTTATATACTAGTCCTTTTTTTTATAATACTGGTCGATTATGTAGCCGGTATAGGTATTGAAACATCAGTAGGAATACGGCGTAAGATTTTATTGATTACGAGTTTAGTCGCTAATATTGGGTTACTGGTCATTTTTAAATACTACAATTTTATAGTCAGTAGTTTGCCTGATTTCTCACACACGCCAGATGGAGCAAACAGCCTTCCGTTAATTTCGTGGGCCCTCCCCATTGGCTTATCGTTCCACACGTTTCAGGCAATGAGTTATACAATCGAAGTATACCGGGGAAATCAGCGGGCGGAGCGGCACCTGGGGATCTACGCACTCTATGTCTTGTTTTACCCGCAAATGGTTGCGGGACCGATTGAACGCCCACAGAACATTTTACCACAACTGCATACCCGGCAAGTATTCAATTATGAAAATGTAGTTAGAGGTTTACAATTAATGGCCTGGGGGTTCTTTAAAAAGATAGTTATTGCCGACAGACTGTCTCCGATGGTCGACTCTGTTTACGGCCATCCAAAACAGTTTATGGGACCATCGCTGGTACTGGCTACGGTACTGTTTTCTTTTCAAATCTTCTGCGATTTCTCCGGGTATTCTGACATTGCGCTGGGCTCAGCCAGAGTGATGGGTTATAAACTAATGACGAACTTCGACCGTCCTTATTTTTCCAAAAATATTACCGAGTTCTGGCGCCGTTGGCATATTTCCCTGTCAACCTGGTTCCGGGATTACGTCTACATTCCTTTAGGTGGAAATCGCGTACCTATGTGGCGACAGGCTTTTAATCTTTTCCTGGTGTTTATGCTCAGCGGTATCTGGCACGGGGCCAACTGGACATTTGTTATTTGGGGAGGGCTTCACGGTCTATATTTATTCGTCGAACTGTTGGCCCGACGTGGCAAAAAACAATTGACTAGCAGTCCTGTTTTTATAAAAAAAATACTGCGTATAGGTTTAACGTTTTCGCTTGTCAGCTTTGCCTGGATATTTTTCAGGGCATCAAGTGTGCAGGATGCCTTTTACATTATCAGCCATTTAACAACGGGTTGGCAGTATACCTGGAATCACCTAAGCAATCCGGAGTTTGTAAGAACCCATCTATTGTTAAAAGAATCCAAACAATTATTTACAGCTGCGCTACTGGCCATTGTTTTAATGGAAGTAGTGCATTATTTACAGCGAAACCCTTCCTGGCAGACCCGTTTTCGGATGCAACCCACCTGGATTAGGTGGAGCGTGTATTATGTAGGTATCTTACTTATTTTACTCTTTGGCGCTTTTAATAAACCCTCTCAGTTTATTTACTTTCAATTCTAAAAACAGTCGTTGAACAGGTTTTAGTTTACGCACTAAACAGTACCAATTTTACCTCTGAACGGCGTCCATATCAATACCGATGGCCCGCATTAGCTGACTGGCATTGAAGCTCTGGCAAATACCATTGCGGAGTTTGTAGTCGAAGACGAGTTCGCCGTTGATCAGGTCTGACTGGAAGTGATAATTGCGCACAAACCCATCGGCATCCGTAAGCTGCCCCAGCTCAAGATCGTGAGTCGACACGAAACCAGATGCCGTTGTGTGATGCAACTGCCGAATAAGAGCTTCAGCGCCCCGATGGCGGTCGGCGGAGTTCGTGCCTTTCAAAATCTCATCCAGAAAATACAATACCGGCACTGGCAGGCGCTCAGTTGATGAGCCTGCTGCTGATTTAGCCGGGTTTGTCAGGCCAATAAGCGTTTGAAGGCGTTTAAGTTCGGCGTAGAACGACGAGGTGCTTTCTTCGAGCGAGTCCTGCGTGCGCATACTCGTAAACACCTGCACGGGCGAACACCGGAACTGTTCGGCACGCACCACGCCCCCCGCTAATGCCAGCACTACATTTGTACCAACCGTCCGCAGAAACGTGCTTTTCCCCGACATATTAGAGCCAGTGATCAAAACAGTTTGTCCGGCACCGCGCAGGATGAGCGAATTGGCAATGCTGTTGTTTTCGGCCAGCAAAGGGTGGGCAGCCGCTGTTATTTCCAGCGCAAACTTATCATCGACGATATCGGGAGTTGCATAGGACGGATGCGCATACGAGAAGCCAGTCAGGCTATTGAGGGCTTCCAGCTCGCCCAATGCCTCAAACCACAGACTGAGTGACGGTCCGTGCGTTTGTCGCCAGCGTTCGAGTTTTATCAGATAGTGGATGTCCCAGAGTGTTACCACACCGAGCAGCAAAACGAAATAAGGATTTCGGCGGAAATTCAAGCCTTCCGTGAGTCGTCCAAGCTGGCCGATAGCTTCTGAAGCAGCTTGCTTGTTAGCGGAAGTGAGCGCCTGCCGGATGGCCCTCAGTCGTACGGTATCTCCCTTCACCTGTTCGGCCTGCCTGAGTAACCCCTGGTATGCTCGTAATGCCGTCGAAATCTCAAATGTCTGTTCACTAACATCTTTGGCCACCCTTGCGACCTGGCTCAGTATCAGACCATGCCCAGCGAGTGCCAACAGTACGGCAACACCCTGCGCATAGCCCAGCAGCCAGGCGACAAATATGCCCAGC
Source organism: Spirosoma fluviale (assembly GCF_900230225.1). Classification (GTDB taxonomy): domain Bacteria; phylum Bacteroidota; class Bacteroidia; order Cytophagales; family Spirosomataceae; genus Spirosoma; species Spirosoma fluviale. The sequence goes on along the minus strand of NZ_OCNH01000005.1, from coordinate 19,760 downwards.
GTGATGACGGGAAAAACAAACCGAACAACGGATAAGTACCCCGGCAGAGGCTCCCCTTTAGCCGTAGCCCATTTCACAAGCGCATCCGGCGACTGGCTAATGGTTGGCTCTGCATAAGCCAGCGCTTCCAGTTGCTGACGCCATTCCAGTTGCGGCTTAAGCTCCGCTACAGCCTCCTGACGCAATCGAATGGAATCTGGTGCCGTGGGGGCTTTCAACCAGCTTGCCAGCCGTTTCTGGCCTTCATATGTGTGAGTACGGTTGAGTAGCCGGAAAAGTGAGTGTTTACCAAAAACATCTAAGTCACCCGCGTAGAAATGGGTAGGGTTAACAAACTGCTCACCGGTTTCAGGACGCAGGTATTGACGCTTAAGCCGGGCAGCTTCATCCTGATTGACAAAAGCAAGCTGATGATACATATCCCGCTCCTGACGAATGGTCTGGTGCTTTTTCAACAGAATCATAAACCCAATCAGGCCAACCACCAAAACACCGGCCGCAGCCAACTGCTCATCAAGCCGGGCAAGCAGCCAAACCCCGCCAACAGCCCCAACAAACCAGATAAGCCGCCAGAAGGCAAGTTGATTGTATCTACCTTGAGCAGCTTGTTCCTGCTGATTGAATTCCTGCTGACGTTCGAGAAAAGTGGTTTCTGGGGGCATTCGAAGGTAACGCGGGTGAGAACCCGCAACTAAGAGAGTAAACGTAAGCGTTTTTAATCGCGGGTTTTCAGCGCGTCAGCCAGTACGCCGGAGCGGTGAAAACCCACGTTACTTATTGCAATCCTGGCAAACGCCCTGAATGAGCAGGTTCATTTCTTTTCGGTTGTAACCCTCGGGCAAGGCAATGGTTGGGATGCTGACTTTATCCAGACAAGTGGTTTGCCCGCAGGCTTCGCACTTAAAGTGGACATGGTCGTGATGGTGATGCCCTTCCGAACAATTGTCTCGGCAGAGGGCATATTTCGTTCCCCCTTCATCGTCCAGCACTTTGTGCAGCAATCCTTTATCCAAAAATGTCCGTAGGGTCCGATAGATCGTTACACGGTCGTGGTCGGGACCGAGGCCATTTTCAACGTCGTTATGCGCCAGTGCATGACCGGCATTCAGAAACAAATCAAGGACTTCCTCCCGCCCATTGGTGTGGCGAAGGTTAAAGTCTTTCAGGGTTTTAGCGGCCGCAGACATGATCTATAGATGGAAAATGTATAATGGAAAACTAACAATGAACGTTGACCTGTTTTCGGTGGCCCTCATTATACATTATCAATTATTCATTATTCTGTCGTTTCAAACTGCAATTTAACCAGATTGGCGTAGATGCCGTCTTCCTGAGTTGCCAACTCGTCGTGGGTGCCCGCTTCGGCAATCTGTCCTTCGCGCATGACGTAGATCATATCCACTTTACGGATGGTAGCCAGGCGGTGGGCAATAATGATTGTCGTCCGGTTCTGCATTAGTATATCCAGTGCTTCCTGAACCAGCCGCTCCGATTCGGCATCGAGCGAACTCGTGGCTTCGTCAAGAATCAAAATGGCCGGGTCTTTCAGAATGGCGCGGGCAATGGCAATCCGTTGCCGCTGACCACCCGACAGTTTAACGCCCCGCTCGCCAACAATGGTCTGTAAGCCTTCGGGGAAGGAGTCGATAAATTGTAGTGCATTGGCTTTTCGGGCAGCTTCGCGGACTTCAGTTTCCGATGCGCCGGGTTTACCGTATTGAATGTTTTCGAGAATGGTGCCGCCAAACAGCATGACCTCCTGCGGTACCACGGCAATGTTCTTACGTAGTTCCGTTACGTTAAACCCAGACAGGTCGCGGCCGTCTACTGTAATCTGGCCACCGCTAACTTGGTAATAGCGCATCAGCAACTGAACGATTGTCGATTTCCCGGCTCCACTCTGGCCAACCAGCGCAATTTTCCGACCGGCGGCTACATTGAGCGTGATACCTTTCAGTACGGCCACATCCGGGCGGGATGGGTACGAAAACCGAACGTCGTTGAACTGAACATGGCCAAGCACCGGTACGAACAGAGGGGTTTCTTCGGCAGCGTCTACTTCGGACGGTTCTTCGAGAATTTCCAGAATCCGCTCCGAAGCACCAATCGTCTTTTGCAGTTGAGCGTACAAATCACCCATGCCCGCTACCGAACCACCAATGAAGGTTGTATAAACGATAAATGTCAGCAAGTCGGCAAAGGGCATTTCGTTCGACATGACTAGCGAGCCACCGTACCAGACGACACCGATAATGCCGCCGAAGAGCGCAAAAATCACGAAAGAGACGAACACACCCCGGAACCGTGCTGCCCGGAGTGCAGTGTTAACCACCCGCTCCAGCGCCGTTCCATACCGATTGATTTCCAGCTTCTCGTTTGTAAACGCTTTTACCACGTTTACGGACTGGAGCGTTTCTTCCACGATGATGTTGGCCTGCGCCAGCAGATCCTGCGCCTGCTTCGACAGCTTACGGATAAACCGGCCAAAGACCATAGCCGCCACGATGATAACCGGGAAGGTTGCCAGCATGAACAACGTCAGCTTCCAGGAAACATAAAAAATGATCGCTGTACCAATGGTCAGCGTGCCAACTTGACGAAACAGCTCCGCTACTGTCAGCGTCAGTACATCCTGTAACTGCGAAATATCAGCAGAGATCCGGCTGGTCAACTCCCCAACGCGCCGTTGCTCAAAAAACGGAATCGGCAGGGTGATGATTTTACTGTAAGCCGCCCGACGCACATCGGCCATGGCCCGCTCGCTCACCTGCGAGAAAAAATAAATCCGGAAAAACGAGAAAATGGCCTGCGCTACCAGTACGCCCACAAAAAACAGGGTGACTTGATTGAGTGTAAACGCCGATTTTCCCTGGATAACACTCGTAATCTGCCCAATAAGCAGACCAAAACTCATGGTTGTTCCCGTCGATAAAATCAGGAAAACAAAGCCAATAATGTATTGAATCCGATAGGGTTTCACGAACTGAAATATGCTCAGTGCCTTTTTAAACCCTTCGCGACTAATTTTCTTTTTGTCCTCTTCGCTGGCTTCCTCGCCAAAACTTTTTCCCCTTTTTGCCATTGTTTTTTTGTGTGTAGAGACGCAATACGTTGCGTCTATCTTGCGTCAGCCCAAACCATCCGGTTACTAAGACGCAACGTATTGCGTCTCTACACCACGTTATTTCTGTCCTTTATAACCCGACTGCTCAAAAACCTGCCGGGCATCGGCATTACGCATTAATTCTGGAATGCCAACACTACTGTGTTCATCATGATACCGGCCTACGATTCGCCAGCCTACCCACCGGCCAATAGCACCGGGGCAAGCCTGACCAATTTCGGCCGTAAAGGGCCGCTCGTTCAAATATCGCTGTTTTATAGCAGGACTCGTTTGATACAAAAGCTGGTTATCAATAAAATGCGCCCAAACTACATCCTGCGCATTAAACGTTTCGGTCAGTTGTTTGTCTGTATATCCAATAATCAGACTGTCGGCAACGGGTTCGCCGTTGATGTTAGGCAACATGGCTTTGGTGAATACGTATCCTTTTCCGTAATAGACCATATCGGCCAGCATGGTTTGGTCGGCTCGGTTGGTTGCATTGTATTTGTCGGAAATGGCAAAAACAATGGCCGGAACGATGTATTGCTTCTGGTATCGACGCAGAATGTATTGCGGAAATTCCTGTGTTGGCGGACGGAATTTGGCTTTTGGTCCGGCAAAGTAATCGAGACCGATAACGATCAGGCTGTCGGTGACGACCAGGTCAGGGCCCATAAAGCCGGTTACAACGGTAACCACTTTAGGCGACTGGAAATCGGGGAAGTCTTTTTTTATGTTTGTAAAGGCTTCGGCCAGTTGACTTTTCAGATCGGCCATATCGCCAAATTCGGCCTGAATCTGGTTATTAAGTTCATTAAGCGCCGGATTCATAACCCGGTTGGTCAATTCCCGGACGAGTGCTGTATCATTTCCGGCTCCGTTCGCGTTAAAGTACAATTGAGCCACGGCTGGATTCCGGTTTAGCAATGTCCGAATACTATCGGGCGATTTACCGGGAAAAAGTTGCTGGTCGAGCCGGATAAGGGAAATGTCTTCGTTTTTAGTACACGAAGTCAATAAAAAGAAGCAAAAGAGGCCTACAAGGGCCGACCATATTCGCATGAAAATCACGTGTTTTCAATATAGAAAACGTGCAAAATTATGAAAAAAGTTGCAGGGTTCGGCCTGATTTTGGTCATGTTGTCCGTTGGGTGTGGCTGGGCACAATCCACATCACCCGCTTTATACCAGATGAGAACGAAGGAATCGAACGTTACTGACAGGCGATTCCGAAAAATTTTAGGCGATAATTACGACGGGCAGGATAAAAATCGCAGGGAATACGACGACGACCGCAAGCGCCGACGTAAAAAGCAGCAACAACAAACCACCGGCAATCAGACCGACAACAATGGATATGGCTCCGGTCCTGATTACGCCTGGCCAACTCACCTGATTGAAATGGGCATCCGGTTTGCGCCGTCACTCAACCTCAACACAGCCGAAGGGGCGGGGTCTTATGCTGGTTTTCGTAATAACGGCGCAGGGGTCCGAATGAGTGTTGGCCCAACGCTCGACTACTTTTTCTTTAAAGACCGTTACGCGTTCAGTACAGGACTTTTCTACACCATCAAGCGATCAGGCTTTCAGATGCCCGGCTCGTTTGGCGAGTCGCGGTGGAACCCCGGTGCTCCAGCGAAGGAATCGGTCTATAATTTGCAGTACCTCCAGATTCCGGCAACGGTAAAGCTATTTGCCAATAACATCGGCCCCAACATGCGGCTGTACGTACAAACGGGCGGCTTACTAAGCTTAAAATTGGCTGAACATGCCGTGGAGCCAACCCGAAACGGTCTTTATATGGCCGAAAGTGGCGGCAGTCGACGGCAATATGGTTTCGGTGATATTGAGCTGTTACTTGGCGCGGGCGTTCAATACCGGGTTAACGAAAACAACGCATTTAACATTGGTATGAGTTACCAGCGCGGCTTAATCAATGTAGCACGAGCCAATGAGTTAACCTCTAAAAACCGGGTTGTCTCGCTGGATTTAGGGTTTAAGTTTTAAGGTGAATGGCTGGGCTAATCCTTGGATTGGCCATAGAAAATTTGACGGGCCAGGCTGGAGCTTGGCCCAAACTTTTCAAATCCGCATTTCGATTCCTTTTTCCCGTAAATACGCTTTTAAATCAGGAATCTCGATTTCTTTGAAGTGAAAGATACTGGCGGCTAGCCCGGCATCGGCTTTGCCCGTAGTGAACACGTCTACAAAGTGATCCATTGTCCCCGCTCCTCCCGAGGCTATGACCGGAATGTTAGCAGCTCCCGAAATCCGAGCGGTCAGTTCGAGTGCGAACCCGGCTTTCGTACCGTCAGTATCCATGGAGGTCAGCAAAATTTCGCCCGCCCCCCTATCCTCTACTTCCTTCGCCCAGGCAATCGTGCGTAGTTCCGTAGGCTTTCGTCCGCCATGGGTGTGAACGATATGCGCGAAGCCCTCTGCCCCCTGCCCTACGCTAATCCAGCGCGTGTCAATAGCCACCACTACACACTGACTGCCAAATTCCAGCGCGAGTTCGTTGATCAAATCCGGATTACGAACGGCCGACGAATTAATTGAAATCTTATCAGCACCCGCGTTGAGCAAAGCCGACACATCGGCAACCGATGAAATACCCCCGCCTACCGTAAAGGGTATGTTGATCGTGTGAGCTACATTACGCACAAGTTCAATAAGGGTTTTGCGCTCATCGACAGTGGCTGTAATATCCAGGAATACCAGTTCGTCGGCACCCTGTTCGGCGTAAACGGCAGCCAGAGCAACCGGGTCACCTGCATCGCGAAGATTGACGAAGTTGGTTCCTTTTACAGTGCGCCCATCTTTTATGTCGAGGCAGGGAATGATTCGTTTTGTCAGCATTAGTACGCAGTAAAAGCTTTGATAGACATCGTATTTTCGGGAGCATCAATGGGCTTGAAGCCAAATTGCTCGTATAACCCGTGGGCATCGAAGGTAACTAACATGAGTCGGCGCAGGCCCTGTAACGGCGGATAGGCCATGATGAACGCTATGAGCCGTTTCGACAAACCCTTACCCCGATGTTCTGGCAGAATAAATACATCAGCCAGATAACCAAACGTAGCCGAATCGGTAATGACGCGAGCAAACCCAACCTGATCGTCGCCCAGATATACACCAAAACAAAGGGAGTTTTCAATCGACCGCTGCACAATATCAATCGGGATATTTTTGCACCAGTACGCTTCCTGGCTCAAAAAGCGGTGAATCACCTCCAGATTGAGTTTCGTTTTGTCGTCGCTAATGGTGTAGTCGATGGTCATTGCCCACTGATCTTTTGCAATTCCTTCAAGGTTACGCGCCCCTCGTAAATCGCCTTACCGACGATCACACCAAAAAGATTCATATCGGCCAGGGTTTCAATGTCGGCCATGTTGCTGACGCCCCCGCTGGCAATGATGTTCAGATTGGGGAATTGATCCTGCATATTTCGGTAGAGATCGAACGATGGGCCCTGTAACAGACCATCTTTCGCCACATCGGTGCTGATCACATATTTAATTCCTTTTTCGACCCAGTTCTGAAGGAAGTCATAAATCCAGACATCGGTACCTTCTTCCCAGCCGCTGACGGCAATCTTTTCGTTTTTGGCATCGGCACCCAGAATCAGTTTTTCGGAACCCAGTTGCGACAGCCATCGCTCCATCTGATCCGGGTCTTTTACGGCGATACTACCGCCCGTTACTTGTTTGGCACCGCACTCGAACACAACCCGTAAATCTTCGTCGGACTGAACGCCCCCACCGAAATCAACCTGCAGGCTGGTTCTTGAGGTTATTAATTCGAGAACCTTCCAGTTGATAACGCGTTTTTCTTTGGCCCCGTCGAGATCAACCAAATGCAGGCGGGTCAGGCCGGCGTCTTCAAACTGTTTGGCTACCTCCAATGGTCGAGCATTATATTCTTTTTTCTGGTTGTAGTCGCCCTGGGTGAGCCGGACGGCTTTACCATCAATGAGGTCAATAGCGGGAATAATATGCATTTCTGTAGCACCGGGCGTCGCGCCCAGCCGTGTTAGTAAGTTCTAAGTCTTGCGTTAGCTAATGGGGCTATTTCAACGCCCTCGTTTAGATTCTTTACCGGGCGGAACGCCCGGCACTACAACGTTAAAAAGTTTTCTAAAATCCGCTGTCCCACATTCCCGCTAATTTCGGCATGGAACTGCGCTGCGTAGAAATTATCCCGTTGCAACATGGCACTGAACGGCCGGACGTAATCACAAACAGCGGTCGTTTCAGGGCAAACATCGGCAGCATAGCTGTGGACGAAATAAACATAAGCGTTGTCCGGTAAGCCCGCTGTCAACGGGCCGCTAAGGGTGTGAATATTGTTCCAGCCCGTATGCGGCACTTTCAACCCAGCATCGTTCGGAAATCGCCGGACGTCGATGTCGAAGATACCCATGCAGGTTGTGTCGTTCTCTTCTGAATAACGGCACATGAGTTGCATACCTACGCAGGTACCCAGCACCGGCTGTTTCAGCGACGGGATCAGTTTATCCAGTCCCCGCTCCCGCAGATAAGCCATAGCCGTACTGGCCTCACCCACGCCGGGAAAGATAACCTTATCGGCCGAGCGGATTTCGGCTTCATCATCGGTAAGCAGATAACTAGCTCCCAAACGATCCAGCGCGTACATCACCGACTGAACGTTCCCCGCATTGTATTTAATAATGACAGTTTTCATAAGAAAAAAGCCCGGTTCCTTGGCAGAACCGGGCTTTGTATATTGTGGTAATCAGGAATATCTTTCCGAATTCACAAACACGAGCATCTCGTTCTGCTGCGTTACCGCTCAGAATGGTGATGCCGATGAGTTGTTGCTTGTAGAATCATGAAACAAAGGTAAGTCAAAACTCATTTATCCACTACTCTAATAGCATATTTAGAGGCATCTTCATTTTTACCCGAACTGGCTTGCCACCATACGTCGCCGGAGTCCAGGGAGGCATAGCCGCGAATGTTCTATGTATCTCCTTTACGATGTCCCTTCTAAACTGCTCTTGTATTTCCTGAGGAACCTTACGTTTAAAACTCAATGGCGTTAGATCCGTATCAGCCACGCTCATTGAGCCATCCGTTTCTATAAAGAAACTAACTATTACCTGACCTGACGGTGCGAATTTTACAGGAATGTCAGGGTATTTCAACGTTTTACCCAGTGTTATAAAAAACTTTTGTCTCCCTCCTGTGTAGCTCGGTAACACCTCTTCAATCCCATCCTTGTTCCGAAATCCTACTGTGTCTTTAGTATCCAACTTAGGTTGAGCTTGACTTAATTGCCAACTAACTAAAATTACTACGGTTAAAAATGCTTTTCTCATCTGTTGCGGTGGATTAGAGAAAGCAATATAAATCAAAACAAACTTCCCTGCACGACTTTAGGCTGGAGGACGGGCTGGCGCAGATTCAGGCCGCAGTGCTTGTTCAACTCACGAATCCAATAGGCGATCAACTCGGGAGCGGTGTCGTTGTCGCCACCGCCGTGAACAAACAGATAAGCTCGTTGAAGACCCTTTTCAAACCAGGTTTTCAGGCGTTGCACCCAGGCATCCGTCCGGGTATAATCGGTGGAGTGGCCTTCGTTGGCAATGAAGCGAAGCGTCAGGACCGGGCTGCTCAGGCCCATGTGCAGCACATCCCGCCGACCGGCAACATCGGTAATGACCACATGCCGGTGGAGGTTGTAAAGACGTTCGAGGGTTTGTTGCCAAACAGCCGATTTGCTGAACCAATCGGGGTGACGAAACTCGACAGCTACATCCAGTTCGTCGGGCAGACTTTTTAGATACGCTTCCAGAACGGGCCATTTATCGGGACTGAAGTTGGGCGGTAATTGCAGAAACGTCATACCCAGGTATTCTTCCAGACTCAAAACGGCATTTACAAACTCTTCGGTGAGTCCCTCGGTGGCGACCAGTTGACGCTCGTGACTGATCGTCTGCGGAAACTTTGGGCAATACGTAAATCCATCCGTTGCTTCCATCTTCCACTTATCAATCATGCCCAGGGTTGGAATCTGGTAGTGGGTTAGATTCAACTCAATAGTATTGAACTGGCGGGTGTAGTGGTGCAGAAACTCCTTTTCCTTTGCTGTAGACGGATACACTTTTCCGACATAATCTTTGTTAGCCCATACAGGGCCGCCGATAGAGACCGATGGCTGACATCGACCGCTATGCTGTATTTGCTCAACGGCCGCCCAAATTCGGCCATTGAAGGCAGCACCGGGTGGTAAGTTGAAATTTACGTTGTTGAGAGTATGTACTTTTCCAAATTCCATGTGTGCCTGATCATGAAGTGTAGTTATAAAACTACCAAAGACAAGCTTTCGTTTTTTCGCCCTACCCAATTTAGTTAATTTTGCCTTTTATCCGTATCCCTCACAATCGGTTTTTAAGATAACACCACGTTGCAGGATTGTACGGAACAGTATTTCAACTGATTTATGATTTCAAAGACATACGCCCCTCAGGAGATTGAAGCCAAGTGGTACCAATACTGGCTTGACAATCAATTTTTTAAATCTACGCCAGATGAGCGTGAGCCTTATACCATTGTCATCCCACCACCTAACGTAACGGGCGTGTTGCACATGGGCCATATGCTGAACAATACGATTCAGGATGTGCTGGTTCGGAAGGCGCGTATGGAAGGCAAAAACGCCTGCTGGGTACCCGGCACCGACCACGCCAGTATCGCGACCGAAGCCAAAGTGGTAGCCATGCTCAAAGAACGGGGCATCAGCAAGAAAGATTTGACTCGTGAGGAATTTCTGGAGTATGCCTGGGAATGGACCCATAAATATGGCGGCATCATCCTGTCGCAATTGCGCAAACTTGGTGCTTCCTGCGACTGGGACCGTACCCGCTTCACAATGGAACCGGCGTTGCACGACTCGGTTATCGACGTGTTTGTTGACCTCTACGAAAAAGGCCAGATCTATCGGGGCGTTCGGATGGTGAACTGGGACCCGCAGGGTAAGACGGCCGTGTCGGACGAAGAAGTTATAACGAAAGAAATTCAACAGAAGCTGGTATACATCCGGTATGAGATAGCCGGTAGTAACGGGCAGGACGCCATCACCATCGCTACGGTTCGGCCGGAGACGATCATGGCCGATGCCGCCATTGCCGTTAACCCCAACGACGAGCGGTACAAGCACCTGCATGGTCGGAAAGCCCTTATCCCGCTGATCAACCGCGAAATCCCCATCATTACGGATGAGTATGTAACAATGGATTTCGGAACGGGTGGTCTGAAAGTTACGCCCGCTCACGATCCGAACGATTATGCGCTGGGCATAACCCACAACCTGCCGGTACTCGATATTCTGAACGACGATGGTACGTTGAATGAGAAGGCACAGATTCTGGTCGGGATGGACCGCTTTGCGGCTCGGAAAGCCATCATCAAACTCCTGGAAGAATCGGGCAATCTGGAAAAAACCGAAGAGTACAAATCGAATGTTGGTACGTCGGAACGGACTGGGGCCGTTATTGAGCCAAAGTTGTCGTTGCAGTGGTTCCTGAAAATGGACGAGCTGTCGAAGCCCGCGCTCAAGAACGTGATGGACGATACCATTCAGTTGGTGCCGCCCAAGTTCAAGAATATGTATCGTTCCTGGATGGAGAACGTCCACGACTGGTGCATCAGCCGACAGTTGTGGTGGGGGCAGCGCATCCCGGCCTTTTACATGCAGGATGGCACCATCATTGTCGCCAGAAACAAGCACGAAGCCTTGGAGAAAGTGCAGCATGAAAAACTGCTGTTCGCCATGACCGAAGCCGATTTAACGCAGGACGAAGACGTACTCGACACCTGGTTTTCATCCTGGCTCTGGCCAATGTCGGTATTCGATGGCTTGAAAGAGCCAAACAATGCCGATATCAACTATTACTACCCGACCAACGACCTCGTTACGGCCCCTGAAATTCTGTTTTTCTGGGTGGCCCGGATGATTATTGCCGGGTATGAGTACCGGGGCGAAGCACCGTTCAAAAACGTGTACCTGACCGGTATTGTCCGCGATAAGCTGGGCCGCAAGATGTCGAAATCATTGGGTAACTCACCCGATCCCCTCGACCTCATCGACCAGTACGGTGCCGATGGCGTTCGTACGGGTATGCTGTTTAGTTCGGCCGCCGGCAATGACCTGATGTTCGACGAGAAGCTGGTTGAACAGGGGCGTAATTTCAGCAACAAAGTCTGGAACGCCTTCCGGTTGGTGAAAGGATGGACGGTGGCGGATGGAAACGGCGATAACCAACCAAATCAACCCATTCAATGGTTTGAATCAAAACTGAACGCAACGCTAATTCAGATTGAGGACGATTTCAGCAAATTCCGGATTTCAGATGCGTTGCAGGCCGTTTACAAGCTCATTTGGGATGATTTCTGTTCGCAATATCTCGAACTCATCAAACCACCATTCGATGTTGAAGCGGGCACCGCCCAACCAATTGATAAAGCAACGTACGAGGCTACCATCAATTTCTTCGAGCGGCTGATGGGTCTTGCCCATCCATTTATGCCGTTCATTACGGAAGAGATTTGGCAGGACATTCGCGAACGGAAACCGGGCGAAAGCATTTGCATCTCGTCTTTCCCTAAAGCGGGTGCCGTCGATAGTCAGGTTTTAACCGACTTCGAGACTTTATTCGAAATAATCTCGAATATTCGAAACATAAGGAACGCCAAACAGATTTCCCCTAAAACTGAACTTCCGCTGGCCATCAAAACATCTACACCCGAGCGGTTTGGTAAACTCGAAGCACTGGTGCAGAAAATGGCCAACGTTTCAGCGATCAGCTATGTAAATGAGCAAGGGGCTAGTGAAGCTGCTTCAGGACTGGCACTTTCGTTCCTGATCAAGGGCGATGAGTACTTTGTTAATATAGCCGGTGAGATTGACGTTGAACAGGAAATTGCCAGTTCGCGCAAGGAGTTGGAATACAACATCGGTTTTCGGGACTCAACGCTCAAAAAGTTGTCGAACGAAAAATTTGTTGCCAATGCCAAACCCGAACTGGTTGACCGTGAGAGCCAGAAACTCGCTGATGCTGATGCGAAAATACTGGCACTGGAGCAACGGTTGAAAGATTTAGGCGTTTAGCGATCTATCCGCTTTTGTTATACTTAACACTTGATACTAAAGGAGTTGATGACCAGTTTATAAATTTTTACGGCAATCTTAAAGCAATAATGCAATTATTTGGTTAAATAATTGCATTATTGCTTTCTATATAGCTTATATCGTCAATGAACAAGTGTATCTTTCTAGACCGGGATGGTGTTTTGAATGAAGACCGGACGGACTACGTGTATCGAATCGAGGATTTTATAATTCCCAACGGTGTGCCCGAAGCGCTCCGTCTACTGAAAGATGCAGGATACTTGCTCATTGTCATTACCAATCAGGCGGGAATTGCTCGTGGGCTTTACACGCGCGAGGACGTAATGGCCTGCTATAACTATTTACAGGAACAGTGCGGCCAACTCATTGACGATATTTATTACTGCCCGCATCACCCGAAATACGATACCGAGTCACTCACCCGGAAACCCGGATCGCTCATGCTTGAGAAAGCAATGGCGAAATACGACATCCTACCAGATGCTTCCTGGATGATTGGCGACGCACTTCGCGATATGCAGGCCGGTAAGCGCGTTGGCGTTCGCACGGTTCGAATCGCTCATGAACCCGAGCTTACCCCCGAATGCGATGGGTGCGCACCTAACTTACTGGAAGCGTCGCGGTTTGTGCTGGAATACGCTTAAGCAAGACGTCCTAAAAAAAGCCTCCAACTCATGCAGAATTGGAGGCTTTTTTTAGGACGTAAATTTTTCGTTAAGCCCGAACCTGTCCAGAGGCCGGCTTTTGTACGTTTCCGTAAGCCGGGCAATTTGCTTTACGCGAGCATGCTCCAAGCGACAATGTTGCCAGTACGGCACCAAAAACCAGTAGTTTTTTCATGAATCGATACCCTCTGCTTTTGATTTAACCTTCAGATTTATAAACGAATATAGTGCCAAAAACAGTACGATTCGTTAGTTTTTTGTCAGGCTGGCACGCCAGCCTGACAAAAGTTAATTTTCTTCCTTTATTAATTCAGCCTCTTCTTCCCGCTCTTCAGCGGCTTCGGTTGCTTCGAGTTCTGTCATGCCCGGTTCAGCGCCACCATAGCCCAGAATCTTAAGCATTACCTCGCTGTTTTGCTCAGGAGCGAACAAACGGGTGCGGAGGTTACCTTCATCATCTTTATCCACAATAACGTGCTGTGGAGCCGGAATCAGACAGTGCTGAATTCCTCCATAACCACCCAACGATTCCTGATAGGCACCCGTGTGGAAAAGCCCGATGTACTGGTCTTCCGTATCCTGATCAAAAATAGGCAGGTATAAATCGGCGCTATGGGCTTCGGTATTGTAGAAATCGTGCGAATCGCAGGTCAGTCCGCCGAGGTTCACCTTCTGATACGGATTCTCCCAGTTATTGACAGAGAGCATAATGTACTTCTGTCCCAGTCCCCATGAATCCGGTAGTTGAGTAATGAACGATCCATCGATCATGTACCACAACTCTTTATCGTTCTGAAGCTTCTGGTCAATTACTTTATAAATAACAGCTCCGCTTTCGCCCACCGTATACGAACCGAACTCTGTGAAAATATGCGGTACGGGCACGTTGTTCTTATTACAAATCCACTGAATACTTTCCACGATCTGGTCGATCATGGCCTGGTAATCATAGGTAAACTGGAACGACGTTTGAATTGGCATACCGCCACCGATATCAATAGAATCGAGGTCCGGGCACATCTTCCGCAGTTCGCAGTATTTGTACATGAACCGGCTTAGTTCACTCCAGTAATAAGCACTGTCTTTGATACCTGTGTTAATGAAGAAGTGTAGCATTTTCAGCTTGAACTTTTCGTTCGGCTGAATTTTGCTGCGGTATAACTCATTGACATCACTGTACCGAATCCCTAAACGGGAAGTATAGAACGCAAAGTTAGGTTCTTCATCCGTAGCGATGCGAATGCCAAAATTAACAGTATCCGCCGTTACGGAATTTTCGTAAGCTTCGATCTCCTTCAGGTTATCGAGAACGGGTATACAGTTCGTAAAACCTTCGTTGAGTAGTTCGCTTATATATTGCGTGTAGAGCGGCCGTTTATACCCATTACAGATGATATAAGTGCCCTTACTGACCTTGTCCGCTTTGTATAACTCCCTTATAATCTGAATATCGTAAGCTGACGACGTTTCGAGATGTACGTTGTTCTTGAGAACTTCATCGAGTACAAACCGAAAGTGAGACGACTTCGTACAATAGCAATACGTGTAGTTGCCTTTGTAGTTGTACCGCTTCATGGCATTCTTGAACAGCAGCTTGGCGTGCTCAATATGCTCCGTAATTTTCGGCAGATACGTCAGCTTCAACGGGGTACCGTACTGCTTGACAATGTCCATCAAAGGAACATTGTTGAACATCAGTTCATTGTTCTCGACATTGAACTCCCGCGTTGGGAACTCGAACGTCTGGTCAATCAGGTCATAGTATGTCTTCATTCTTACGTTTGACGCATAAAACGGGGTTTGTGTTCAAAAAAACAGGCGCGAATTTGACCCGGAAAAATGGTGGTCCGGCATTCCGGCTTTCCAAGTAAAGTTTATTCGTACGTTAGTCAACGAAAAAGAAGGGGGTTTGATTCGTAAATAACATAAAATTAATAGTACTGGAATCAGCTTTTGGGCCCAGATCATTATCTTCTTTCCTGAAACCAAAAAGAACGTCTACTTTTGTCACTCGACACAGATTGATTTCACCGAATGTCTCAGGTTATTCATTTTATTTCAATTGGCGGCAGTGCCATGCATAATCTTGCCCTGACGCTTCAACAACAAGGCTATACTATATCGGGCTCCGACGACGAAATCTACGACCCGTCACGCACCCGCTTGCAGCAACATGGTTTATTGCCCGTTGAAATGGGGTGGTTTTCGGAAAAAATCCATCCAGGTCTAAGCGCTGTTATTGTTGGTATGCATGCTCACAAGGATAATCCCGAGCTTGTTAAAGCGCTGGAACTAGGCTTGCCTATTTACTCATATCCTGAGTTTATGTATCAGCAAAGCCAGGAAAAACAGCGGGTCGTTATTGCCGGAAGCCATGGCAAAACGACCGTAACCGCTATGATCCTGCATGTGCTTAAGTTTCACAACCGAAAATTTGACTACCTGGTAGGGGAACAGATTGACGGTTTCGAAACGATGGCGCAACTAACGCCCGATGCACCGGTTATTATTCTTGAAGGCGATGAGTACCCGTCGTCACCGATTGACGCCCGACCAAAGTTTCTTCACTATCAGCCACATATCGCGTTGATCAGCGGCATTGCCTGGGACCATGTCAATATTTATCCAACCTGGGATGCGTACGTAGATGCATTCGAAGCATTGGCTGAAGCCATGCCGAAAGCTGGAATTTTAATTTTTGATGAATCGGATGATATGCTTGATGTAATCGGGCAGAAAGAGCGTGCCGATATTACCAAGATTCCTTACCTGCCACACCAAGCTACAACGGTTGAAGGAAAAGCTATTTTGGTAACGAAAAAAGGGGCCAGAATTCCGGTACAGGTATTTGGCGAACACAACTTGAAAAATATTGCCGGTGCCATGACTGTCTGCGACCGAATAGGAATCACTGAAGAGCAATTCTACGAAGCCATTCCAACGTTCAAGCCGGTAGCTATGCGGCTGGAAAAAGTTGGGGAAAAGGGTGGACGAATTCTGTATCGTGATTTTGCTCACTCACCGGCAAAGGTAGAAGCAACTACCGAAGCGGTAAAGCATCAGTACCCCAGTAGAAAACTTGTGGCTGTTGTTGAATTATCTACCTTCAGCAGTTTAAATAAAGCGTTTCTTGATCAGTATAACGGCACATTGGACACAGCTGACCTTGCTGTTGTCTACGTCGATGAAAACGCGTCAGATAGTAATTCAGAGGCCATATCGACAAATGATGTACTTAAGGCTTTTAATAAAGTCGGCTTAGTTGTATTTAGCAAACCCGAAGAATTGCAACGCTTTTTGGTTGATCAGCAGGAAGCAGCTACAGTTTTTCTCCTGATGAGTTCCGGTCAGTTTGGCGGATTAGCGATGGACACCTTAGCTGATACCCTTTTGTAAACGGGTTGGACAACCATTTTCTAAACCTTACAACAAACGGACGTTTGTTTTTATATGCAAAGTATTGTCGTTTACTGTGCGTCGAGTCTCGGCGTCAATCCAATTTATAATGAAGTAGCTGTTGAACTCGGCGAAAAAATGGCGGCTAATAACGTCCGCCTTATTTATGGTGGAGGTGGCTTTGGCCTGATGGGCAATGTGGCCAACGCTGTATTACAAAATGGGGGCGAAGTAACAGGCGTAATTCCCAATTTTCTCGCCGACCTCGAAGTGGCTCACCAAACATTAACGGAACTACATTTCGTTGAAACCATGCATGAGCGTAAGTTCAAAATGGTACAGTTATCTAAAGGCGTAATTGCACTGCCGGGTGGTTATGGCACAATGGATGAACTGTTTGAGATCCTGGCTTGGCGGCAACTCAAACTATACGACGGACCTGTCGCCATCGTCAATACCAATGGCTTTTACGATCTCATGCTGAAACAACTCGACCGGATGGTTGCCGATGGATTCCTTAAAGCAGAAAACCGGTCTATACTGCTCGTTGCCGATACAGTTGATGAGGTACTACAGATGATAAGCGAGTTCTGGGATACCATTTAGTATTCCAGAACTCGCGGGTATTTATGGTTTCGCCGATGATAAAGAGTAAGGGAAGTCGCTTACCTTCGTTCCCCGTTGCGTATCAGGGTTGTTCGTCATCTGGAAATCAAGAGTTGCGCCCTGCATCAACCCTTTGTGACTTAGCCAATTTGGGCTATAGGGTTTTCCATTAACCGTTAATGTTTTTACATACCGATTTTGGGCGTTGTTGCCTGGCGCATTAATCGCTACGGTCTTGCCATTCTCCAGCTTCAACGCAACTTTTTTAAACAAGGGCGCACCCAGCACATATTGATCAGTACCCGGACAAACGGGGTAAAAGCCCATAGCAGAGAATACGTACCAGGCCGACGTTTGTCCGTTATCTTCATCCCCGCAATAGCCATCGGGCGTTGGTTGATACATACGATTCATCACCTCCCGAAGCCAGTACTGCGATTTCCATGGCTGCCCCGCGTAGTTGTAGAGATAGATCATATGCTGAATCGGTTGGTTACCGTGGGCATAATTGCCCATATTCATAATCTGCATCTCGCGAATTTCATGAATCACAAACCCATAATACGAATCGTCGAAAACTGGTGGTACGACAAATACAGAGTCGAGCATTTTAGTAAACTCCTTACGGCCACCCATTAGGTCGACCAGTCCCTGTACATCGTGAAACACCGACCAGGTATAATGCCAGCTGTTTCCTTCCGTAAACGCATCGCCCCACTTAAACGGATTGAAAAGAGCCTGAAATGTGCCATTTTCGTTTTTACCCCGCATTAGTTTCGTACCAGGATCGAAGAGGTTGCGGTAGTTTTGCGAGCGTTTGGCAAACAAATCAATTTCAGACTGAGGGCGCTTCAATTCTTTAGCCAGTTGGTAGATCGTGAAGTCATCATAGGCATATTCCAGCGTTCGGGCCGCATTTTCGTTGATCTTGACGTCATACGGAACATAACCCAGCCGGTTGTAATAAGACGCCCCTTTCCGACCCACCGAACTCAACGGCCCTTCTGTCTGTGTATTCTTTAAAATAGCATCATAGAGCGTATTTATATCGTAGCCCGTTCTGATACCTTTCAAATACGCATCGGCTATAATTGATGCTGAATTAGAGCCTACCATACAGTCTCTGTGACCTGGGCTGGCCCATTCGGGCAGGAAGCCGCTTTCCTTATAAGCATTTGCCAACCCTTCCATTATATGAGCATTCATTGTTGGCTGAAGCAAGTTCAAAAGTGGGAATGCTGCCCGAAACGTATCCCAGAACCCATTGTCGGTAAACATATAGCCCGGTAGAACCTCACCGTTATAAGGGCTGTAATGCACCACTTTCTTGTTGGCATCTAACTCATAAAATTTTCGAGGGAACAACATTGTCCGATAAAGACATGAATAAAAAGTCCGAAGTTGATCATCTGTACCACCTTCTGCACTTACACGACTTAACTCTTTATTCCAGATTGCTTTCGCTTTATCCTTGACTACATCAAATGAATCATTCCCAATTTCCGCCAAATTACGCTCTGCCTGTTCAGGGCTAATAAAAGAGGAGGCAACCTGAGCGTAAACCTGCTCACCTTTTTTTGTCTTAAAGCTGATTACAGCACCTACGTGGTCAGCTGTTTGTTCGAAATCTTTCAATGCCAATTCTTTTCCATGCCAGGTGGCTGTGTTGGCAAACGGTTTATTGAACTTAATAATAAAGTAGTTTTTGAAGTTGGCGGGTACACCACCGCTGTTCTTTGTTGTGTAGCCAATGATTTTATTCTCGCCAGGAATAATTTTTATAGAAGAGCCTTTATCTAATGCATCAATAACAACGTGAGCCTCTTCCGTTTCGGGAAAGGTGAAACGTAAAGCTGCGGCCCGTTCGGTTGGGCTAATTTCCGTTATTACATCATGGTCTGCCAGGTAAACCTTGTAGTAATAGGGTTTGGCTATTTCGGACTTATGCGAAAACCAGCTAGCCCGCTCATCCTCATTAAACCGGATTTTACCAGTGATGGGCATAATAGCAAACTGTCCGTAATCATTAATCCAGGGGCTGGGTTGATGAGTTTGCTTAAAGCCACGAAGTTTATCCGCGTCATATGTATATGCCCATCCATCGCCCATTTTTCCAGTCTGGGGCATCCAGCAGTTCATGCCCCAGGGCAATGAAATGGACGGATATGTATTACCGGTTGATAGACTTGGCTTTGACGCCGTCCCCATTAGCGGGTTAATTAAGTCAACAAGGTTTGTATTGGGTTCTGTAGATTGGGCCAACGAGTTTATCGTAGCCCACACTAAATAAATCAGCGTAAGACGGGAAGTACGCATTAGAGAATAAGCTAAAGAGCTGCGCTTCATGAAAGTCAAGAATTAGAGCGTGAAATTACGCCAACTTCTCCTTATGCGGTCAAATGGAACCCAGGAAGTTACATAGCCAGCTTATCTATTTTTACATTTTGGCCCTAGATTATCAATCTTGTTAAACGCAAAAAGCCTGTCCGGATGGACAGGCTTTCGCTGTTTCAATAGGTGGCATCTTCCTACTCTCCCGCTTGTGACAGCAGTACCATCGGCAGTACGGGGCTTAACGGCTCTGTTCGAAATGGTAGAGGTGAACACCCGCCTAAACTACACCAACCTAATTGACTCTTCCGACTGTAAACAGTCAATGTCTTGTTGTCTTTTTTCCTACAGAGAGAGACTTTGATGTTTTTAACTATATGTACTACTTATGCAAAGCAAATTATAAACACGCTTCCGGGGCCATTAGTACGGCTCGGCTTTATGGCTCTCACCACCTCCACCTGCCGCCTATCAACGTCGTCGTCTACAACACCCCTTTATAC
>NZ_OCNH01000018.1 GCF_900230225.1 Spirosoma fluviale | reverse complement strand
CGGGCTACCATGCTGTCGTGAATCTGGGTCATGGTCTCCTTCAGGTCAAAGGTCCAGTCCCAGCCCGGATAGTGCGCCTTGAACTTGCTCAGGTCCGAGATGTACCAGATGTGGTCTCCGCTCCGGTTGGTCTCCGAATACTGGTAGTTCATCTTGTTGCCCGAGATCTGCTCACACAAAGCGATCGCTTCCAGCATCGAACAGTTGGCGTAGCGCCCACCCCCCGCGTTGTAAACCTCCCCCGGACGGGGGTTCTGATAAAAGTGCCAGAACATGTTCACCAGGTCCCAGCTGTGGATGTTGTCCCGCACCTGCTTGCCTTTATAGCCGAACACCGTGTACTGGTTGCCCGTGATGGCACACTTCATCAGGTACGACAGAAACCCGTGCAGCTGCGCCCCCGAGTGGTTAGGACCCGTCAGACAGCCGCCCCGGAAGACGCCCGTGTTCATGCCGAAATAGCGGCCGTACTCCTGCACCATGATGTCGGCGGCCACTTTAGAGGCTCCGAAGACCGAGTGCTTGGTGTGGTCGATGCTCATAAACTCATCGATACCGTTCTCGAAGTAGGGATGGTTCTGGTCGATCTCCCAGCGGGTGTCGGTTTCGATCAGGGGCAGGAAGTTGGGGTTGTCACCGTAGACCTTGTTGGTAGAGGTGAAGATGAAGACCGCTTCGGGGCAGTGGAGCCGGGTCATCTCCAGCATGTTGAGGGTGCCCACGGCGTTGACCCCAAAGTCGGTGAAGGGTTCGCGGGCGGCCCAGTCGTGGGAGGGTTGGGCGGCCGTATGAAGGACGAGTTTGATATCCGATCCGTAGAGCTGGAAGATGGGTTGGAGCTGGTCGACTTGGCGGATATCGGCGGTTTCGTGTTTATAGGAGGCATAGGCGCTGGCGAGCCGGTTTCGGTTCCACTCGGTGGAGCCTTCGGTGCCGAAGAAGTACTGGCGCATGTTGTTGTCGATGCCGATGATGAGGTCGAATTTATCGGCGAAGAAGGCGACGGCTTCACTGCCAATCAAACCGGCTGATCCGGTAACGAGTGCAATCTTCATA
>NZ_OCNH01000001.1 GCF_900230225.1 Spirosoma fluviale | reverse complement strand
GTATAAAGGGGTGTTGTAGACGACGACGTTGATAGGCGGCAGGTGGAGGTGGTGAGAGCCATAAAGCCGAGCCGTACTAATGGCCCCGGAAGCGTATACAGTAATTGATATCTACTTTCTTGCTCAATTGGGACAAGACATAACTAATATCCAAAAGCCATCCCTGTTGGGGTGGCTTTTATTGTTTTGTAGGGGCGAATAATCAACCTTCCCTATTTTTGCCTGATGAATAGTAAAACCTTAACACCCGCCCATATTGCCATTATGGCTGTATCGGCAGGTGTATGTGTCGCCAATATCTATTACAATCAACCCATTTTGCCCCATCTCGCCCGTACGTTTCAGGCTAGTGAAAACGAGGTTGGTCGGGTCGCCGTACTGGCTCAGGCCGGGTATGGTGTGGGACTCTTTTTCCTGACGCCCCTCGGCGATAAATTAAACCGGAAACGGCTGATGCTGTTTTTGCAGGTTCTGCTCGTCATTGCGCTGGGATGTATGGCGATGGCCACTAGTTTGTTGCTGGTGAACATCATGAGCTTTTTTATTGGCCTTTTCGCCGTTTCGGTTCAAATCATCGTGCCCATGGCGGCTAGTCTGGCGAAAGAAAACCGGGGGCGGGTTGTAGGTATTATCTTCACCGGGATTCTGGTTGGGGTATTGTTTGCCCGTGTTTTTAGCGGCTTTATCGCCGAGTGGTTCGGCTGGCGGTATGTGTATGGTATCTCGGCGGGGATGGTTGGCGTTGTAGCCCTTGCGCTTCAGCTTTCGTTACCCAATGTATCATCGGCATTTACGGGCACTTATGGACAGTTACTTTCGTCGACGCTGGCGCAGATTGGCCGCTTTCCACTTCTCCGTAACACGGCTTTACTGGGTGCGCTGGTGTTTGGTACATTCTGTTCTTTCTGGACAACCCTCACGTTTCACCTGAGCGGTCCACCTTTTCAGTACCAGACGGGAACCATTGGTTTATTTGGCCTACTAGCTATCGGAGCTGCCCTGTTAGCACCCGTGTTTGGTAAACAGGCCGACAAAGGGAATGCACTGAAAATACGCCTGTTTATGGCATCCCTTCTAATTTTAAGTGTTTTGATCGTTAAAGTTTTCCCTCTGTCCGCTAGCGCTTTTATTCTTACCGTTCTTTTACTGGATCTAGGCGCACAATCTATTCAGGTGACTAACACCGCGCTTATTTACACATTAGATAGCACCGCACATAGCCGCATCAACACGGTATATATGACGTCTTATTTTATAGGGGGAGCGATCGGAACTTTTGTGGGTATCCAAGCCTGGGCCTGGGGAGGTTGGAACATGGTGACCTGGCAATTGCTGCTCTGGAGCAGTTTGGCCATGTTTGTTCTACTAATCGGTTCCAGATTAAAAACGGCTACAGCTTAAGCTTCCGGGTCTAACTTTTCAGCTCAATTCGGGTTCTTTGTAGAAATAATGTCTCATTGAATCCGATGCTGTGACGGAATCCAGCCAATTTTCTCATGAATGATCAATACGCCTTATCCACCGTTGCCGGTAAACTCATCGAACGCTGGAAAACTGTAATGACCGAAGGCCAGAAAGCGAAGGATGCCCAGAATGAACTGGTTGTAAACATCTATCAGCAGGAAAGGCAATTTCTGGAAAAGCTCATCGATGAGGTCAATCAAACGTTACCAACGCCGTTGGCGGAATGGGAAGCCTACAAGGAAAGACCCGCCCCCGATATTCTCTTTAGCCCTGACTCTACCTTTGTGCAGCACCGGTTCTGAGAGCGGGTCGATGCCAGGTATAAGGTGTTTCGCTAATGGTTGCCAAGTACCGCTGCCAGAATGTCTTCAAGGGAGTCGAACAGGATAATATCCGGTTGAACTTTGAGCGCGTTAACGTGGGTGTACCCCCAGGATACTGCGCCAATGCCCGCGTTGACTTTTCTGGCTGCGTCAATGTCCCGGATTTCGTCGCCAATACAAAGGGTTTCGCTGGGGCTGACACCCTGTCTGGCCATTACTTTTCTGAATTTACGCTGCTTGCCAAACAGGGCCGTCCCACAAGCGTAGTGCTGGATGAGGGCTGCATTGTCGGGACCTAATACCTGACGGATGTTGGCTTCCGAGTTCGAACTAACGATGGCTAACTGAATACCCTGTACAGTCAATTGGTTTAATAAAGCAGGCACACCAGCAAACAGTTGTATCTGATCAATATCCCGAGCCATCAGTTGAATAAACGAACGGGCAATGAATGGGATTTTCCAGGCGGGTAGTTTGGCGAGTTTCATCATTTGCCGCGCGTCGAGTGCCCGCAATTGATCAACGTGGTCGGGTTCTACCTGCTTGAAATTATAACGTATCGCCAGCGTGTTGACCGTACGCAAAAAGTAAGGAAACGAGTCGGCGAGGGTACCGTCGAAGTCGAAGATGACCAATTTATAAGGCATTGTGGTCGATTGAGTCTTTACTGATCTAAGAAAAGCTTGAAAAAAGTGCATATCGCTTGGGTATTGCCTGACGATCGGACCGCATCCTCATTATCTGGTTTCAAGACCAATGACCACCTTGTTGGAACGTATTATTTTCAAGTTAATACGGTAACCAATTAATACCAACGTTTATGAGTGATCAAAAAGGATTGGACGATGTACGTCTGTCAATAAATGCGGTTAATATTACCGTCGATGATGCATTTCGGGATCGAATAGCCCAGGCACTGGTAAAACTTCGACGCTATTATAGTGGAGACCTGATTACGGCCGAAGTATTCCTGCGCATAGAAGCGCATGGTGGACCAAACGATAAATCGCTGCGCATCATCTACGGCGTACCGGGCACCGGAGCTTTTGCCGAAGAAGAGGGTGATAACTGGGATACGATGCTCCATACCGTAGTTGGTAAATTAAAACACCAGCTTGAGCGAAAGTTCACTAACTCGCAAAACAGCTATCGGCAACATTAGAAACAGCCCGAATCGTAAGACCAAGAGGGTTAGCACTGATGAGCCGTCAGTAAGGATGACGAGCCGAAATAACATGAGTCATCCCGAATTTTAGGGAGTTGACAAAAAGGAACCTCCTTTCTTAGCTTTGAGCATCACCACAACGCCAAAGCCAGAAAGGAGGTCTTTTTATGTCAACGACATGCTCACAAAAAAAAGATATTTCGACCCCAAAGTCAACAGCGACTACCTTTTTACGAACCAAAGCTCAGCATTATCTCCAGCCACTTGAAGCCAAGCTGCTGGCCCAGATTGACAAACGGCTGGTGGCGACCTTCGCCACCCTATTTACCAGCATCCTGCTGTTCCGAAATAGTAAGATGGGGCTCTTATTGAGCGAGTTAGGAACCTATATCGCGGGCTATGCCCATGCCCCGGCGGGAACCAAGCGACTCAGTAATCTGCTACGGTCGAAAAAATGGGATGCTTCGCTGATCGATGATTTCTTCTTCAAGCGCACTCTGGAGCGCATTACCCAATTGCAAGAAGCCCAAAAACGACCCTTACTGCTCTGGGATGATAGCCGGATCGAAAAGCCCGAAAGTTGGTTTGTCGAGGGGCTCTGTTCGGTGGAGAGTAGCAAAGGCAAACGCCTGACCAAGATCAAAAAGGGCTTTTTCAAGCCGCCCACGGCCCGCATCTGCGTACCCGGTTTTCACTGGACGGCTCTCCTGCTGAGTGCGCTGGGCGAAGTGCCCAGCGTGTGTCAGATGAGTTGGTGGACCACCCGGGGTAAGTACAAAGAGGTGGGGACCAACCTCATGTTCCGGATGCTGAAAAAGCTACAGGCCTGCCTGGATCAACCGCTCCTGCATGTATTGGATCGGGGGTATGCCAGTGCCTGGACGATAGAGTGGATGTTGCACTTTAAGCAGGACTTTCTGCTACATGGAAGAAAAACCACCTGCTGGTTCACGCCCAAAAAGGCACCAAACAAACCCACTTGTTAGCCCGCAGTTGCAAGGCCCAGAGTCACAAGCTTCTTCGGGATAACCAACGGAAGCTGACCAAACCCGTCAGCGTGGGTTGGCTGGCCGTGCATCATCCTGAGTTTGCTCATCAGGCGTTGTTTTTAGTAGTCGTTCGGGATAAGAGAGGTCTTCAGCCACCGATGTATCTACTAACCTCAGTAGCCATCAAAACGGTCAAGGATGCCTGGGCAATGGCCCATAGTTACATGCATCGCTGCGGTTCCCCGCCGGGACAAATCGAGCAGGCTTTCCGGGCGGGGAAAGCTGAACTGGGCATGGAGTCGCCCCGACTCTGGCTATGGGAAACTCGCCTAAAACTACTGGGGGTAGTCGCCTTAGTGTACGATTTTTTATTGACCTTACTGCGAAACTGGTCTGGTTGGATACCCTTTTTTCTCAAACGCTGGGTACCCAGAACCGGCAATCGGCACCGAACTGCTTCAGTGCCGATTTATCGGTTACGGGTAGCTATCTCGAATGCCTTGATGGTAGTCTTTGCCATCACTCAAAATTCGGGATGACTCATGGTTAAACATACTTAATGCAACCTCCAGTGTCAGTTATGCTGAACGGTGCCAACGGTTAACGTCCCGGTTCGAACTAAGCCCGTTGTGCAAATTGTGTAAATTTTTCCTTCCGTCATCGTACGTGTTGTAAGGGTGGCGGAGGGTACAGTCAGTTCGGACGGAACGTAAGGTTGCGTGTAAAACCTGAACCGTGTACACACACATCGGCGGGTACGCTACTGTACCGTAAGGCCATACCCGAAACAGAACGGTAATCCCGGCGCGGAAAAACGGCTGCTCCCTGATTGGTAGTACCCGATGCGGGGGGGTAACAATGTCATTTGCGCCCAGAACAGCCCTAATTGACCAGAAGCTACGGAGGCATCTTCGGTTGCTGATTTAGCATTGCAGTAGGGGCCTTTTATCAAATTTTCGGCCGCGTAACCGAAGACACTGAACCAAGCAACAGATTTTTTCCTTCGTTGCGGGCCACTATATCCGGCAGATAAAGCTTGGTCAGATGCACCAGCGACGCTGAATTGATCTGAATGAGGTCAAGTTTTTTCCCCGGATTGCTCTGATTCGCAACGCTATTAGCATTGCGCCCATATCGTTAAGCGTATAATTTTTAATTCCACGTTGCATTGGAGTGTTCGTTGGTTGATTGATCTGCTTTCTTCTTCGCTTGCTGGTTTAGAAATTCAGGAAGTTAGGGCATCAACACGGGGCAGTCTAGCGAGTCTTTATTGATATGAGCTAAATAAGGGTAAAGGGTCCATATTCTCATTTTTTGTTCTTTTACTTCACATAATGGAGTAGTTTGGAAGTAATTTCAATGTTTCGTCCAATATTCTCTAAACAATGCTATAAAGTACGTGTTCTTTATAGGGCCAGATCTATATGTGTACTAATGAGCCTAATCTAGCCTGATCGCTTGGGTAGTCTGTAAACGGATTTTCCTGAGCGTTTTTGGTACGTTAAGTGTCTGGTAAACACTTCATCTAAATCACACAGTAACCGGTGAGTCAGGCAGACTACTGGTTGCGTATTCATCTTAACCCATGCCCGATGAACAGCGACGAAATCAAAAGTCTTCCTTTCCACTTTTAGTGGCTGTAGCCAATAAAGACCACCAACTGCTCATTCAGTATAGTTTGTTGGCTAGCATGCCTCAGGCACAAGCTGCATTTGCGTCAACGGGCGATGATGCGGTGGCATACCTGGCGGAATCAATTGCAAAAGAGCCGTTTCCCCGATTGGTTCTTCTGGACGTCTACCTGCCCTCCTTACAGGCCGGGTATCAGTTGATAAAGCACGTTAAAAAAACGTATCCCTTTTTACCAATAGTTGCTATCAGCGGAGATTCCGATGCCGGAATCGTTAAACACGCCTACGAATTGGGTGTCCATTCATTTCTTATCAAACCCGTTTACTTAGAGGAGTGGGAACATTATTTTCGGGTATTTAACGCGTATTGGTCAGGGGTGGTAACTCTGCCGCCCAGTGTATGATCCTGGTGGCAGATACAGTTCAACGAAGCCCTTGTCTCATTCGTAATCAAGTAGTTGATATGTGGTCCGGATAGCACCAATAATGAATATATTTTAATGTCTATGGATTTTGTAGTCTAATTTATTCATTAGTAAGGCTTTAAACATAGGTCACTCGCTTTCTGTTAGTATGTACCGACATGCTTTTGGGTCATAAAATATGTCTGACAAACTATTCCCGTTATGAAAAATCTATTGATCATTGCTTTTGGGAGTTTGTTTGTAAGCGCCCTTCGATAGGGTGCTTGTGTATCCTACTTATGATCCGAAGCCGAATCGTGTAGGCTACTAGTTACAACTAGCTGTTTCGTGCAGATGAACTTAACTTTTTATCTATGAGGACTCAACCAAACTTAACCATAACCATTCAAATACCCGGTTACCGACATATCCAGGATGCGCAGCGTATCCGTAGATTACAGGGGAGCGGTAACTACACAATGATTTATTTAAGAGATACAGATAAACCTCTGCTGGTTAGTAAAACTCTGGTATACTTCGCCGATCAGTTACAGGATTTTATCCGGGTTAGTAAATCCAGCCTGATCAACCCCATGGATATTATCAAAGTGACCCGATGGGACGCCAGAAGAATGGAAATTGAATTAAGCGATGGTACGTTATTGCCGGTTGCCCGTCGTCGTAGTGCAGATTTACTGGAGGTGCTTCAGAAACAGGTAGATCGTCGGAAAATTGTGCAGAGAGGTCCATCCTGGAGCATCCAGCTAGTTGCTAACCAGCCTGTCAGACCTTACAAGTAAGCAGTCATTCGTGAAGTTTACCTGCAATAGGTGTTTAAACACTGCTTTGCCTGAACTGGAAGCCAAAACACATTTTTGTTTTTTTTTGAGACAATTTCATACGATCATATTTTATTAAAATAATCTAATGAAAATTGACTTATAATAATAATATAAGCCGTTTAGGCTTCATTTCATTGACTTATTCAGGGCTTTGATAAATGGGCGCAACGATGTTATTTCGATTTGGTATTGGCTCTGTAGATGGTATTATCAAACCACTGGGTCATCAATTCGTTAAATAGATACACCTTAAATCAACAGAGCCATGAAAATGAACACCCATCCCCTGGTAAATTTAGAAGTAAGTCTGGATGAGTTAATAGATGCTTTTAAACAACTCCCCCCAGCTAACGAAGGACAGCAACGTCATTTTTCTGTAAAATTTCCCGTTACCAACGATTATGGCAATGCGAGTGAGCGTCAACTACTTTTTAGCTGGAATGAAGAGTACAATGACTGGGAGTTAAACACAAAAGGTCACGATTTACTGATTACAGCATCTGCCCGATGAAGTTTAAGGGTTACAGCAGCTGGGGAAGTTGTCAATGAAACGGTATAAATTATGGAGAATGCCAAACAAGTGATCATTATTGATGATGACGATGATGACTGTTTATTTTTGGAACAGGGCCTGCAAAATAAAACGTCCAATGTGGTAATCTGTCGTTTTGTATCGGGCGATGAATTTATTAATTCCCGGTTATGGCAAAAAGAAGAACACAGCTATAAACTCATCCTGTTAGAGTTTATCTTGCCCGGAGAAGATGGGTTGGACTGGCTAAAGCTGTTTTTGAAGCATGAATGCTGCCAGAATATACCCGTAGTAATGTATTCTAGTTTAGCGATAGAGCCCCAAACCTGTAAGCAGGCAGGAGCTGCTGATTATATTACCAAACCCTGTGATTTAAACGAACTTGATCAGGTTTCTGAAAAAATATGCCTTAGCTGGTTACTCGATTAAATACCCGGCCATTGTTGCTGTAGGAAGCGGAATTCTGTTACCTAGGCTGCTTCAAGTTTGCGTCGCTGAGAGTCTACCAAGCTTATTTGATGGCTATGGATTTCCCCTCCAACCAGGTCCGCTTTAACTCGATCACAATCTGATTAAGCTGTTTTAACGTAGGGGGTTTGGTAATAAAACCATTTGCCTTTAACTCAGAAGCCATCTGTTGGTCTGCCATTTGATCAGACGTTGTTAAGATGATGACTGGAACGGAGTCGTATCTGGATTCCTGACGGATTGAGCGCAGTGTTTCAAAACCGCCCATAACCGGCATATTCATATCCAACAGAATTAGTGAGGGTAAGACCGATGCATCGGCCATAAACTCCAGTAGCTCTTCGCCACTGGACAGCGGTTTAATTTCACAAGTCGGACAATATTGTTGGAATACCTGTTGCAATAGAAAACGATCATCTTCATCGTCGTCGACATGAAAGATGCAATTACAGGAAATTTGATTCATGCTCAAGTTATGCGGTAGGTGATCGACGTTAAGATGGGTAACGTTGAAACAAGTTATACTGATATAATACAAACCATAGGAATTAATGAGCGATCTACAGAGTAGCCGGAATTACTGCAAGCCCTTCAATCACTCATTAATTCCTGTTAAGACATATTAAAGGATATAACTTTCTTCCATAATAACATTGAGGTAGTAGGATGTACGGGAGAACCGGTCGGCAACTGCACATCAGGATCGGGTTAAATCTTCAGGCAACCGGAAGTAAAATATCTTCCCACTCCTGCCGAAGTTTGTCTAAGGGGCCACTAAAGTAATTTCCATCAAAGGCATTTAATGGTAGACTGATCAGATTCTTGTTGGTGCCAATTATCCGAACAT
Source organism: Spirosoma fluviale (assembly GCF_900230225.1). Taxonomy (GTDB): domain Bacteria; phylum Bacteroidota; class Bacteroidia; order Cytophagales; family Spirosomataceae; genus Spirosoma; species Spirosoma fluviale. Next base: position 2,626,882 of record NZ_OCNH01000001.1, on the reverse strand, counting down.
CAATCAATTTCCACCCATGATTCATCAACTCGGTTAACATATCCAAACCAGATTCTAGATTTGGGCCTCCATAGCTACATTCCTGTAGGTCGCCTAAAGAATCAAAATATTTAAAACAGATAATAATCATGTGAATTAAGTTACAGTGAAATAGTAGATGCAAATTCGTATTTCTCAGAGATTTAATTTTACCATCCAATAAATATTTATTACTAGTTTACTTAAAGGTAGTTAATGGTGAAATATGTAACTTTTATAAATCATTGGGAAGGGGCAGATTATCATATGCGCTGTTTTGGTTATTTATAAAGTCGCATAAAAAACATGGCCTAAAGAACAAACAGGTTGTTCTTTAGGCCACCAAACGACGATGGGACCAGTTTGTTTACAATTGCTTCGCAGATTGGCCGGTAGCAAATGTGCAGAGCGAAGCTACATAGTCTTTACTGCCGTCAGTAACCCATGAGTCTAGCTGAGCCGGGTCTTTCATCTGCTGCCCTCGGTATCTGGGAACCGCAATATAGCCGCATTTGACATCGGCTAGTGCCGACATATCGCTCCATAACTTTTCAATCTGTGCCACGGGGTAAATATCTTCCTGACCATGGCCCCAACGATATTTTACATCCTTGATGGTAACATAAGTAGGAATGCGGTGGCCAATACTCCGTACGGCTTTGGCCAGTTGCGCTTCGTCGCCGTTTTGCAGATCAGCACGACTCAAGCCGAATAGCTGAAGCAATGGATCAATCTGAATCCAGGTCGTCATGGTGTTGTAGTAGCTTAGATTCAGCTCGTCGTCTTCACGGGGCTGCGCTAAACCTTCCAGCAGGCGGACATGGCCATTTACCCGGGCAAGTCCACCCCCCCGATCCTCAATCCGACGGGGGACTACCTCGAATGTAAGCGCATTGTCCGATTCGAGGTGATAACCCAGAACGGCGGGGTCTATATTGGCACCGAGGGTATCAATGTTATGGAGCATGATGGTTTCTACCTGTGGATTGTCGGCGAGTAGCTTCGCCAAAGTACCATTCCGTAGCAGGTTCGATACTTCGTACCAGTGACCCAGCGGAGAAAACCGCTGTGCGGCAATGTTATCGACATAATCGGTGCCTTCACCTTTTGCCTTTGCCCAGGCAATCATCGACTGGCGCACGGCATCACGCACCTTCTGCTTGTTTTCATCCAGCGTTTCCTGCGGCATTTCTTCCCACATAAATCGCAAATCGCGTTCCATCGGCACAAAACGCTGCCCAATCGAACGACCCGGCGATAGGAAAGCGGGTCCGTGATAACCAAAGTTGCCCGTCTGCTCCAGCTTTTTTCGAATAGGCTCATGTGTCAGGTAGCTGGTTGCCACAAGGTGCGGAATAGTCGCGTTGTATCGCTCAGCTACTTTTCGGGTTTTGGCCATGTGGATTTCCAGAAAACTCCGGTGCTCCCCGTCCATGTCAACGAACGGATTAATGGCCTTGATCACACCGGCCCCTTTGGTCCAGCGGCTACCAACACCGGCAGCCAGACTCATGATCGCAACCTTACCTGACCTGATGGCCTGTTCACCCGCCTGGGTTGAAGCTGCCAGCGAATCGAACTGCACCAGATCTTCCGGAAGAACGTCCTCAATGGTTGTTTCAGCCGACAGTCGGTTGCGGGCCAGCCCGATGCGGCCTTTCTGAAGTTCTTCCCGAATTTCGCCGTGCTGTATGTAATCGAACCCGTTTTCTTTTTTTATGCGGTCGGCTTTGTCGTTTTCGGCGCTCCGGTTACCCTGTGAGGTGGGATCAGATACTTTAAAAAGATTGCTGACGATGGTGCGCAGTAACGGATAGGCCAGATTATTCTGGTCGCAATAGGTGGTAAAGTAATCTATTTCTGCCCGGCGAACATAGGGAATAGAACTGGGGTCTTTGCGCACCAGTTCCGACACCTGAATACCGTAATACTGTTCCGGCATCAGAGCCTGATTCCCCTCCTGCAGCGTTGCCCAGGTCCCTCTTGAGTTAATGCTCCAGTTGTAGACCACGGGCTCCATGGCAAAGGGGAGGGAGTCTGATAGCTCGTTTTTTGTTTTACGGAGCATCTCCAGCACCTGTAACTTGTACTCTTCATAGCGGTCCGGGTTAACGAACATCCCCATACCCCCGCCAGACATACCCCCCAGCATCAGGAAACCGTAGTAATCTTCACCAATCTGCTGTTTGGCTTTGGCAATGATCTGCTCGGTGAAATACGTAGACGCCCAGGGGATGATCGTTTTGATGGGGAATTCCCAGTTACGGGCGGTATTTTCGCCCAGTTTCCGGATGTCGCCTTCCTTGATGGCCCCCAGGATATTGTCGAAGATTTGGTTCGTTTGCTGACGGGCAGCCCATTCCTTGTCACCCCGGAGGAGATACTTTTCGGTAACCATCTCCAGAATCGGACCAACGTTGGAGGCCATGCCGCCGTGCATCAGCACCAGCGAGTTCATGATTTTCTCCTGAATTTCCGGATGTACTTCGTTGCCTTCCAGCACGCGGTGACGGGGGAGGAGTGTGCCCCGGCTGATACCTGACTCGGGGTCACCTTCCTGCGCAAACGTACCCTGAATGGCTTTGATACCCGGCCAAACGCCCCCGGAATCCTGCCAGCCACCACCAGAGCCACCAATCCATTCGCCCAGAATAGCCCTCGATGCTACCAGACGCCGTTCACTTTCCAGCAAGCCGCCTTCCAGATTTTGTGTTTGTCCGGTTGCGCGCATCAGCAAACTAATGATGGACCCCAATAGGTTTGTGGAAACCGCAAAACGGGAGCCCTTCGGAATGTCGTTTACTTTCGTAACCAGTTCAATGCCCATACCAGGGGCCACGATACGGGTCAGGATTTCGGCCAGCGACTGGTTGGTGCCTTCAAACGAAGGCGGAATCAGGCCAGAGGCAATAACCCCGGCCTTAACCAGACTCAGGTAATCATTGCCAAAATTGAACAGATCGGCAAGGTCGTGGATATCTTTGGTGGTGTTCAGATCAACACTGGTCAGACGCAGCACTGGCTCTGAGATAACCCGCACGTAACAGTGCAGCGGTGGCCGAATGTCTTTGTCGCGGCCAAAGACGCCCAGGTCAATCGAGATATTGATAACCCTGGCTCCTTCGGGGTAGTCCATTCCCAGAAAGAAAATATCGGACCAGCCACTGTGGGTTAAGTCCATCCGTACCGATGTTTGTTCGTGCAGGATTGGGTAGAAAAGCGAGTTTTCCGGCCGTTGCAACAGGTTTGGGTGAATACGGATTGGGTGCTCTGCCTGATGCCCAACCCGAAACATCCACTGATTGCCTTTGCTGGAGCGAACGCTCTTACGAACCTGATCGGCCAGAATCTGGAAAGATAACTGATGATAACTGTCGGCTAACGCACTGAACAACGTGGCATTAGGCCCATGACGGTCCAGATCCTGCAAAAAAGCAACGATGGCCTGTTCAAACCGGCGAGACAACAGATCTTCAAAACCGGCGTAAGGAATTTTGCCGATGGCCGGGGTTGCTTTGTCTTCCATCAGGAAAAAGCGAAAACCGGCATACAGGAAGAGAATTGCCCTGACTTTGTCGTACAGGTTCGGCGTCGATTTTCTGAACTCATCCAGTTCGCGGAGGGCTTTCAGTAAATCTTTGGCAGATAAATTTCGGCTTAACTCAAAAAAGGATCGATTACGGGCAGAGGAATCAGCAGAAGTAATTGTTTCTATAAAAACATTCATGTTGATTGATGCTAGGAAACTAATAGGAAGCTTCGAGATGACAAAAGTGCCTTATTGAACCTGTTGTGCCTTTCGGGTATTTGCTTCGGCCAGCAGTTCAACCATAGAGGTCAGGGTTTCGTCATGGGCTACACCCGCTAGTCCCAGCGCCATCTGCGCCCGCAGCAGGCCCTGACGTCCGCTTAAGTCGTACCGATTTCCTTTCACTTCCAGCGCCAGGTATTTTTCAGTATCGGCTAATGCCTGAAGGGCCGGGGTTAACAGCACGTTTTTGCTGCCCTCCGTTAATTGCTTCTCCAGCAGAGAGAAAACCGTAGGTGTCAACACGTGCATACCGAAGAAGCAGAGGTAGTAACCCACGCGCAAACCGGGTGTTTGTAATTCGAGTTCGGCAACGCTTAGCGACGGCTTCTCAATGAGTTTTTCGATCTGATATACACCTGTCATATTGGGCACATGTTTGCCGGTCAGGGTGCCGTAACGGCCTATCTGATGCTCGATGGTTGGGTTAACCGCCGAGACAGAGCAATTTTCCTGCATGGCCAGTTCAATCAACTGCGCAGCGCACCGTTTACGGGTGAGGTTAGAAACGTACAGATAGTCGCCTAACAGGAGCAAAAAGGGTTCATCATTGACAAACTCCTTCGCGCAATAAACGGCATGACCGTATCCAAGGGGTTCCTGTTGCTCCGTAAACTGGATTCGGCCGATGAGGTTGTCAATTTTTTCGGCCTCTTCCCGCGCCCAGTCGACACCCTTGTACGATTTTACCAGATTGTCTCGTAAAGATGTGAAGGCGTTGATGTATCGTTCTCCATCACCGGGGGCACAAACGACGCATATTTCGTCGATGCCGCTCAAAAAGGCTTCCTCGGCAATCGCCTGAATGACTGGTTTGTGTAATCCATCGGTATCAATAACCGGGAGCATGGCTTTTTGAATGGTATCGGCTACCGGATACAATCGTTCCCCACGAGCGGCTGCTGTGATAACTGCTTTTTTTATTTTCATTGGTTAGTGCGTATTCAACTGTCGAAGATAATAGGACAAAACTAATTTATCTATGCTTAACCGCCCGATCAACCGTACTTGTATTGACTTTTTAGCCTAGGTAGTGAAATAGTGAAAAGTAAGGGGTTGCCTTAGTGGTGGAACCACGCACAACCGGAGCCAGACAAAAGCCGTTGAAATTACGCAGGGGTCCTTATTGTTGCTCTAGTTTAAAGGTCGCCATCGCGTTCACCGTTTCCCACGAAAAGGGGAGCCATCGGCCGGTGTTCTCATCGAATACCTCGGTAGCTGCTTCGCAGGGGAATAGTTTGTAATCGAACTTTGGGTAATAGCTAACCAGATAGCCGGGATAATAATACTGTTTCTGTTGATTCCGGGCGTAGTTCACCTTGAGCAGCATAAGGTATTTACCCAGGCTTTGCTTTCGATAGTCCGGATGGTAAAAATTCATGATGCCCGCAATACTGGTTTCTCCGTTATCGAATATCCCTACAGCAATGAGCCTGTTGCCATCACGTACTTCAATGGCATAGGTATCGAATCCGGATTTCAGTGCTCCGTTCAGTAACCAGAATTCAACCGAAAGCGGGGCGTCAAAATCGACCGACTTTTTGTAGAGCGCATACAGTGATTCAATTTCTGGAGTTAACACAAATGGCTGGACAGTTACTGAAAACTTTTCGTTGATGCGAAGTAGTCGGGATTGCTTTGGACCGAATGTAATTCTGGCCAGTGACAGCCTTAGCCAGTGTACCGGGCAGAGGGTATCGTTAAAAACAATATACTGGCAGGTGAACACCTCCTGCTGCATCCGAAAATAGCCTATACTGAGGAATAAGTCTAATTCGCTTCCTTTCATTTAGGGTGGGACGTCAATAGAGAACGCCTTTTTACGGTTATCGATTGAAGGCAATTTAGCGCAAAATTCGGTACAGATTTGGCAAATCATACAGGAAGTCAGCTGTATTGATTCAAGAAAGGTAATCCATAAGATGTCTATAAAATGCATGACTGGTTTTAGTCTGTAACGAACCTGAACAGGCTACTGAAAAGGGTATATTGTTGAATCAGAGTAGTATAAGGTCCCGAAAGTTGCCGGTTCAGGGCTGGTCAACGCTACTATTGCTAACTAATTGGTTAGACTAACGGCTTGTAAATCAGCCTGTTTTTGTCGGGTCGCTAAGTTTTTTCAATCTTCTTTTGTGTTTGACAGTTTATTTATAAATGCTGTTAGTCGGCTGGATAGCTGCGGCAGTAACATCGGATCATTTTTCAACGTTTGCCTTTTTTCGTTATGACCACTCAATCGGTTGATCTCGACCAACTCAGTATCAATACCATCCGGCTTTTGTCGGTTGATGCGGTTCAGAAAGCTAATTCTGGACACCCCGGCCTGCCCCTTGGTGCGGCTCCCATGGCCTATGTTCTCTGGTCGCGCTTTTTGCGGTTCAATCCAAAAGACCCGCACTGGCCGGATCGGGATCGGTTTGTGCTGTCGGCCGGGCACGGTTCGGCCTTGTTATACAGCCTGTTACATCTGTACGGATATGACCTGTCGCTCGATGACGTAAAGGCTTTTCGGCAGACTCATTCCCGCACGCCAGGTCACCCCGAGTCGAACCTGACTCCAGGTATTGAGGTGACTACCGGCCCGCTTGGGCAGGGGTTTGCCAATGGGGTGGGTATGGCCATAGCCGAAGCATTTCTAGCCGCAACCTACAATCGGGATGGCCACACGGTCATGGATCACTACACTTATTCCATTGTCAGTGATGGCGATCTGATGGAAGGCATCGCGTCTGAAGCTGCCTCCCTGGCGGGGCACCTGAAGCTGGGAAAACTTATTTATTTGTACGACGACAACCTGATTTCGCTGGATGGTCCTACCAATCTGGCATTTACCGAAGACCGGATGGCGCGCTTCGATGCCTATGGCTGGCATACGCAACACGTGGCCGATGGGAACGATCTTGAGGCCATTGAGCAGGCTATACGCGCAGCCCAAGCCGAAACGAACCGGCCTTCTATCATTGCCGTGCGAACGGTTATCGGCTTTGGCAGCCCAATGGAAGGGACCAGCAAAGTACACGGCAGCCCATTGGGCGATGAAAATCTACGGAAAACCAAAGCGTTTTATGGGTTTGATCCTGATAAAACATTCTTCATTCCCGATGAAGTAAAGCCTCATTTACTGGAAGCCGGAAATCGGGGTGCCGACCTACAGGCCGATTGGCAAAAACGGTTTGATGCCTATAAAAGCCAGTTTGCCGATCAGGCTCAGCTATTTGACGTATCATTTACGGGGAAATTTCCGAGTGATTGGGAGGCCGATCTACCCAAATTTGCTCCGGCTGATGGGCCATTGGCTACCCGGCAGGCGTCTGGCAAAGCACTGGAAGCGCTGAAAAAACGAGTTCCTTATCTTTTTGGTGGCTCCGCCGATCTGGCTTCTTCCAATGAGATGCCAACGAAGGGTGACATCAGTTTTCAGCCCGGTCATTACGGTAATTCGAATATCTGGTTCGGGGTGCGCGAACATGCTATGGGCGCGGCCTTGAATGGCATGGCCCAGCACGGTGGCGTGCATCCCTACGGTGGTACCTTCCTGAATTTCTCCGATTACATGCGGGGAGCCATCCGGCTAACAGCTTTGGCAGAGTCTTCGGCAACGTTCGTGTTTACGCACGACAGCATCGGTTTAGGCGAAGACGGGCCTACTCACCAGCCCGTTGAACAAGTCGTTTCGCTGCGCACGATACCTAATATCATTGTATTGCGACCTGCCGACGCCAACGAAACCGTTGAAGCCTGGCGCGTGGCCCTGCAGCAGCCGAAGACTCCGGTAGTGCTGATACTCTCCCGCCAGAAGCTACCCGTACTGGATCAGGAAAAATACGGCTCGGCACGCGGTCTTGAGAAAGGAGCCTATATTTTGAGCGAAGCTGAAGGAGGAATACCCGATCTGATTCTAATTGCCACAGGTTCTGAAGTGTCTTTGGTGCTGGAAGCGCAGACCGAACTCAAGAAGCAGGGTATTCGGGCGCGGGTTGTGAGTATGCCCTCCTGGGAGTTGTTCGAGAAACAGGATCAGGCGTATCATCATGAAGTATTGCCGCCATCGGTTCGTAAGCGGCTGGCGGTTGAAATGGGCTCACCAATTGGCTGGCACAAATATGTAACGGACGAGGGCACGACCGTTAGTATGAACCGCTTTGGCTTATCTGGCCCCGCCGAAGAAGTGATGGCCTACTTTGGTTTCACGGTAGACAACGTGGTCAAGACCGCCAAAACTGTGCTGGAAGGAAATCCCGAAGGGATTGAGAAAAAAGAGCTATTATCCTGAGGCCGTTCATAGAAAAAAGCCCTTCGACTGCTAGAAGGGCTTTTTTCTATGAATTCAGGTTCGATTATAAGTAGTCTACGATACGTCGTCCAACAATTCCATTCTGCAACTCTCTCCGTAACACGGCCTTTCGTCGGCGCGGATGGGTTGAAACGTACATCACCCGCATTTTAAGCGTAAAGCTCACGATCATATACAAGCCGAACATACAGCCCAGTATTACCAGGGATAGTGTGTTGGAAATGTTGCGGTGCAGAAACAGAAATAAGATGGTGTTGAAAAGTGAAATACCACACAGAACGGCCGTTGCTCCGGCATGAGACAGCCCATTATCCAGCAGAATATGGTGCATGTGGTTCCGGTCGGCCGAAAAAGGTGACCGGCCAGCAAGGATTCTGACCAGAAAGACCCGCAAGGTATCAAAAATTGGTACGATCAAAATGACAATCGCAATAATCGGGGCGTTGAAGAAGGCGGTAGGTTCGTAGCGGTAAGCGGCATTTAAGTTAACGAACCGAACGGCGAAGAAAGCCAGCATAAAGCCGATTATCAGCGAGCCGGTATTACCCATGAAAATTTTGCTGGTTTTTGAGAAGTTAAACCGTAAAAAGCCCAGCAAAGCCCCAGCCATCGTAAAGGCCAGACACGCCATCGTAAAATGATTTGTCAGTAAAAACCAGCCGCCAAACGTGGCACTGGCAATGGTTGAAATGCCGCCCGCTAACCCATCAATGCCATCAATCAGATTGATGGCATTGGTCAAAGCGATAAAAATGAAGCAGGTTAACACCACGCCCACCACTGGCTGTATGTGGTGAAATCCCATAATGCCATACAGGTAGTCGACCCGTAAATCACCAAACAGGATTAAAATCATGGCAGCCAGCACCTGAAACATCAGTTTTTTTGCCGGATCGATGCCAACCAGATCATCCTTAATGCCAATAAAGAACAGGATGGTCATGCCAACAATGGATAGGTTGGTACTATAGGTGCTGTAAAGATCTGCCCTGTCAAGGCTGGGCCATAGAAAATAGCCGATCAGAATAGCGGCAAAGATGGCAATACCACCAAAGGTGGGCGTTGGTGTGGAGTGAGACCGGCGTTCGCCGGGTTTTTCCATCAGCGATTTCAGTTCAGAAATCTTAATTACAACAGGAATGGCGATTACAGCCACAAAACAGGCTACTAAAAATGACAGTACACACTGATAAAGGCCAATCGTAAATGCTTCATCATTGAATTTATTTTGCAGGTATGCAATTAATAAATCAACATTCATAAGGTGGGGCGTTTAATGACTATCAAGCTTATAGGCTCGATGAGTGTTAAAAACAACTCGAAAAATAACGCTACCTACGTAAACCGGTCATCTGGTTTGGGAGTCGAAGGAGCGTAAAAATTGTGGTTTTACCTATTCATACCTGCGAAATCTGATCTAACGGCATGTTTAGTTACTTAACATTTATTGCTGGCGGCTTGGTAATATATTGTTTCAATTTACGTAAAGGCTTAAGCCAAAATGTAAAAAAATAAGGTTTTAACCCATTCAATTGCCAGGCCAACTGGTCTTCCCGATTAGCGCGAAGGCGGTTTTGTAGGCTACTGTTGCTGATCCCACCAACCCGCATAACGATCGTCACCTCGTCCATGTAAGCTAGTTTAGCTTTATGCTTGTGAATGAATCGTAACATCAGTTCATAGTCGGCGGCACTCTTCATGTCTAACCGAAATAAGCCATGTTGCAAATACATCCACCGCTTGGCAAAGAACGAGAGGTGTCCGGGCATCCATCCCCAAAGGAATGCATTTTCACTGTACCAGCCCGAACGCCAGTAACGTCTGAGCTTTTTAATGTCTGTTCGGTCTACATAAAGCATATCGCCATATACTGCATCGCTGTCCGTACGCTCAAAGGTAGCAACCATGTTTTCTATGACACGGTCATGACGGTAAAAATCATCGGCATTCAACAAGCCAATTACGTCGCCGGTTGCCATCTGGATTCCCTTATTCATGGCATCGTACAGGCCTTTGTCTGGTTCAGATATGAATTTGACTATTTTACTACCGTACGACTCAATGATTGCTACCGTTCCATCGGTCGATTTACCATCAACAATAATATATTCGATGTTGGTGTACGTCTGGCTGAGCACGGATTCAATACAATCCCGGACAAATTCTGCACCATTGTAGACAACCGTTATAACTGATACTTTCACGCCTTAATGTTTCGTTGACGAACCCAGACAGCCGGGTTCCCCTGATAAATACCATACGCCTTGAGCACATGCGTCGCCACCGAATTAACGGCCAGTACAGCATGTGATTCGCAGCGAACACCCGCACAAACAATGGCTTTCGCCCCAATCCAGACCCCGTCTTCAAGGATAATCGGCCGAGTGGTCAGATCAAATGTGGACCGCGAGTAGTCATGATTACCAGTTAACAACATAGCACCTTGAGATAGACAAACGTTATTGCCAATGGTCACATTGCTAAGGTTATCAATCCAGACATTCTCGCCAATCCAGACTTGGTTTCCAACTGTAAGTAACCACGGATACTTGATATTCAGGGCTGGTTTTATGACGACACCCTCACCAATTTTTGCCCCGAAAAGCCTGAGCACAGCTACCTTAAGAGCAATAGGGATGGGGAGATACGTGTTCAGGAAAAAAGCATTGACCAGAAACCAAAGAATAACCTTCCAGCGTGGTCCTGGATTATACCAGCTGATGTTAAACTTCGTAAAATCCGTTTTCCCGTTCTGAACGTTAGAATCCGTTGCCCGGTCAGTATTTAATTCAGGACTGACCGACTTATTCGGGTCGGGCTGGTCTAAGGTCTTTTCCATATTCCGTTCGGAAATAGTTGATAATTGCTTCTTTGTCGGTGCCTACCCGAATGTTTACCTCCATGAGTTTGGCATCGACCAGAAAACGGTACCAGAGTGCCTGTAGGGAACACCAGACAAAGCCCGCCTTGCCATCCAGGAAACCTAACCGGATAAAATACCGATAGATAAAGTATAAAATAGGACGGGTAAAGAGGGGTAATGACGCGTACTTCTCTTTTAAAAACCGGATTCGCTGCTCTTGTGTTCCAAACAGCCTGGGTTGAACCGTCTCGGCTTTGTCGAACTGATAACGGTAATTGAGCAGATTAATCATTTCCAGAATGGTATAATGATTATGCTTTTGCGTCCACCAGGTCAGGTTATTGAGGTTATGGTCAACAATGTCATGATCAAACTGAATGGGCTCCCCTTTGGTCAGTTTAATGTGTTCGTCGTGCCAGACCTGCTCACAGAAGCCGTCCCCCCGTCGCCAAAGCCGCAGTAACCAGATCGGGTAAAAACCACCGTGGCGCATCCACCGATTCAGGAAGAACACCCGACGTTTTACATAAATACCCCCAACAGAAGCCGGGAGGCTATGAAGACGCCGATTTATTTCGTCGGCCAGCTCAGGCATCACATACTCATCGGCATCCATCCGCATAAGCCAGCCCGTTTGAAAAGGCGTATTAGTAATGCCAAAATTAAATTGAGTGGCGTAGTTTACCCAAACATTTTGAACCACCTGAGCACCCAGCGAACGGGCAATCTCAACGGTTCTGTCAGTCGAAAATGAGTCGACAATAAATATTTTATGCGTAAATGGCAGTAAGCTCTGAATACAGCGAGTAATGTGTTTTTCCTCGTTATGTGTCAGGATGATGACTGATACGTCGGTCATACTCAGATGAACTATAGACTGTCTATAAGCCTGTTTTCATTCTTTTATGCGAAAAAAGAATGTATTTTTACCCGCTTGTTTGCGTAACAAGAATGCGCACAATATTATAACTTTTTTTATAGTCAACAAAGCCAATGAAGAGACTTTACCTTGGAGTTATATTGTTTTTGTACTATTTCCAAGCTCAGGGGCAACTAATTTTTGATCAGCTACCCCGTGAGTTACAGTTATATCCGCGTGATGCCAGTGGTCAGGCCCAGGTTGTTGTAAGTGGCAAAATGGATACGCCCGGTTACACGAAAATAACGATGCGGATGGCTCGGGAGGGCGTATTGACAAACGTGGCTAGCCAGAGTTTAGAGCCAGCGAACAGCAATACCCCGTTCAGTTTATCGGCCACCATTAAAGCTGAACCGGCCGAGTATTCCTTTCAGGTATATATATTTAAAGGAACAGATTCACTTCTGGTTGCTAACCCTCAGCGTATTGTTTGCGGAGACGTATATATCATACATGGTCAATCCAATGCGCTGGCACTTAGTAACTTCGATGAGCTGTACTCGTTTAACTTCAATGACAGGTACATGCGCAATGTGGCTTATCCGTATCTTGGCTTACCCTCTCAAATGAGATGGTACCCAGCCAAACAACCCTTTGCCAGTATTGGCGGGTTAGGCTTGACCCTGCAACGGCTCATTCTGGAAAATTATGGTATTCCTACCTGTGTCATTAACGGCGCTATGGGAGGGACGCCTATCAGTGCCTTATCGATACGTGATTCGATTAACCATGCTAATCCGATTACGTTCTATGGCGATCTGCTAAATCGGGCCCAGTGGGCGGGCGTTGCCAAACAAACAAAAGCAATTATCTGGAAACAGGGGGAAGAGGATGCCGGAAGTGGCTTGCCTGGGTATCCGGCAAAATTTGCTACCCTCTATAAACAGTTCAGAGAAGATTACGGCAACGCCCGCATCTATGTAGGCCAGATTAACATTTTAAACAACCCACAGGATAGTGCTGCAGCCCTGCGCGATTTTCAACGGCGAACGAAATACCTGTTCAATAACGTAGAAACCATCGCTACCGTGGGGACGCCGGGATATGATGGCGTTCATTACAGTGGTCTGGCGCACCAACGAATGGCCTTCGAGCAGTTTCGGCTCATTGCCCGCGATATTTACGGATCGAAGGATACACTTCAGATTAACTCGCCGGATATAAAAAAGGTATTTTATAACAGCCGTAAAGATTCCATTACCCTGGTTTTTGACGATCAGATGCAAATGGTCTGGAAAAATGACACCACCTTTTACAATTTTGCAACAGGGGCGAAAATCGCTTATCGGGAGCAGAAAGATTTCTTTTATCTGGACCGGCAGTCGGGCCTGGTAACGGGTGGTTCGGCCAGTGGAAACCGGATTATACTAAGTCTGAAACAACCGACCTCAGCCAAAACGATCCGTTACCTGCCTGCTTATTTTTCGGATGCCGCTTCGCCATTTTACGACGGTCCTACGCTTCGGAATACCCGTGGCATGCGGGCCTTTTCCTTCGATAACGTGGCCATTGCCGATGTAATCCCCCCTGTAACTACGCTGGCTGCCAGACCAGTATCGGAGAAACAGATACAATTGAACTGGACCGCTTTACCAACGGCACAAACTCAGATTCTGGAACGGGCTACCGGCACACCCACAAATTTTACACAAATTGCCAGCTTCGCCGGAACCGTTGGTGCCTATACCGATACGAACGTGCCGGACATGTTTGGTACTTATTTTTACCGATTACGCGCCTTCAGTGCGGTTTCAGAGTCTACATACAGTAACGTTGTCAGTGCTCGCCCACTGGTGCTGGGTGCCGAGCCAACCGAACCTCTTGTTCAGATTTACCCAAATCCACTGGCATCGGACCGTACGCTATATGTAGAAGCAGACCAGGCCCTGTTTACTGAGTTAACGGTACGTGACTTATTTGGCAGAGCGGTAAAAACCTGGCGTGGTACGCCTAAAAAGGCTATTTCACTGGCACTCGATAATTTGGAAGCCGGTCTTTACATCACGGATGTACAAACCGTAAATGGACACTTAATTCGCCGAAAACTGATTATCCGTTGATAAGCGAATACTGGCTTTCGGGTCTGAATGTGTAGTTTTGTGGCATCAATGTTATATACTTGTTTATGCGCCTTGTGATTCTTACGCAGGATGACCCGTTCTATCTTGCTCGTAATATCGATTATTTACTCAAAAACTTACCTCCCTACGCTGAAGTTGTAGCAACAGTTGTGTTCGACGTATCGCCGTTTGGCAAGCGCGAAAGCTTTAGTGAGAAGATGAAGAAGACGTACGATATTTTTGGTCTGCCGTTTTTTGTACGGTATGGCTTCAAATTTGTAGCCTCAAAACTAGATAGCCGAAATAACGTGCGCAAGGTGCTGGCTGATCGGAACATTCCCCTCATTCATATTGATGGCACTATTAATAAAGACGAGAATCTGGAGAAACTAAAGGAGTACAAGCCAGACCTGTTTCTTTCCATTGCGGGGAATCAGATTTTCAAGCGTAAACTTCTGGATGTCGCTACCCACGGGTGTATAAACCTGCATACAGCCCTGTTACCCAAATACCGTGGATTGATGCCGTCGTTTTGGGTATTGAAAAACGGAGAAACACACACGGGGGTATCCGTGTTTTTTGTAGACGAAGGCATTGACAACGGCCCTATTCTGGTGCAGGAGAAACTTGCCATTGGCAACATGACCCAGGCCGAACTAATTGATGTGACCAAGAAAATGGGTATGGATGCCATGTTGGAGGCCATTGAAAAAATTCATTCGGGTAATTATGAGTTAATAGAGAATGATGCATCCCAGATGACTTACTTCACGTTCCCCACGCGTGATGATGTAAAAGCCTTTCTGGCGGCCGGTAAGCGGTTTTATTAAAAGGAAAAAGGAGAAGAAAGGGACTAATGAGGTAAAGGGGATGATGCTAGCACTCCTTCCTGTTCTTGTTCGCCCCTGCCTCCCTTTCAATTTCATTATGAATATTTTAACGTTTGATATTGAGGAGTGGTTTCATCTTCTGGATAATGACTCGACCCGGACAGAAACGGAATGGAGTCGATACGAAACCCGGATCTACCATAACATGGACCGGATCTTTCAGCTTTTAGAGGATACTAAAAGCCGGGCTACTTTTTTTTGTCTGGGTTGGGTTGCCGATAAACACCCGGATATAATCCGCCGAATTGACGCTGCCGGGTACGAGATTGCTACCCACTCCTATGCGCACCAGCTTGCTTACGAGCAAACACCCGCCGAATTCCAGGCAGACCTGGAACGGTCGATCAAGCACTTGCAGGATTTGACCGGTAAAAAAGTTCGTTCTTACCGAGCTCCCGGGTTTTCGATCAAGGAGTACAATCGCTGGGTATTTCCGGTTTTGCTGGAGCAGGGAATCGAAATTGACTGCTCGGTTTTCTCGGCTCGTCGCTCGCATGGGGGCGATACGTCACTGAACATGTTCGAACCAGGTTATCTGAATATTGACGGCACGTTGCTCAAAGAGTTTCCGATCAATACCGCACCTTTGTTTGGGCAGGACCTTATCTTCTCGGGTGGCGGTTATTTCAGACTCTTTCCCTATAAAGTTATCAAGGGGTTAGTGAACCGGTCAAAATACGTCATGACGTACTTTCACCCCCGCGACTTTGATCCGGGTCAACCCATGATTCCCGGCTTAAACCGCGCCCGGCAGTTTAAATCGTACTACGGCCTCGGAAATTGTCTGCCCAAATTGCAGCGATTACTCCTCGATTTCCCATTTGTCGACCTTGCCGAAGCCGACAGGCAGGTTGATTGGGCTAATGTCATTCGCCGGGATGTGCGGGTGTAGGTTACTATTTTTTGCAAACGTTCGTGTATTCGTCAAGGAGCTGTTTGGCGACTACATCGATGTCATATTGTTTCTTCAGTAAGGCCGTCGCATTCCGGGCCATTTCCTGGCGCAGTTGTTCGTTGCCAAGTAATTCTGCCAGCCCTTCCGTTACACTTTCCGCCGTTAAGCTGGCTAGTACACCAGCCGCTTTGTGTTCCCGAATTACGTCGCCAAAGCCAACCCGATCGGATACCAGGGTGGGTGTGCCCGCTGCCATAGCTTCTAGCACAGCCATTGAAAAGCCTTCCGAATAGGAGGGAAGGGTAAACAGATCGGCATCAGCGAGGGCCGCTTTCTTATCATCGCCGGTTAGCATACCCACCATTCGGATTGAATCGCTGAGGTTATTCTGTTCGATGAACTGCCGGGTGGTTGCTTCATAGCCGTCGTCAGGGCCAGCCAGCGCCAGCACGGTATCGGGGTGCTGACGAACATACTCCCGAAAACCAGGCAGCAGTAGATCGAGCCCTTTCTTTGCATTCAAACGACTCATGAATAACACCAGCTTTTTGTCCGTTGGCAGGCTAAACTTCCGGCGAAACGTACCCTTAGGCGGCAGCGTGACAAAATCGCTCATTTTAACCCCGTTGGGGATGATGACGATGTTTGGATGCGTATGACCCAGGTAACGCAACACATCCTGCTGTTCATCGGTATTGTTGATCTGCACCAGATCGGCCCGCTGGAGGTACGTTTTTTGGGCCAGTGAATCCATTAACTGCTTTTTCCAGTTGTTGTGCGCATACACCCACCGATCAAGCACCCCATGAATGGTAATCACTTTGGCCACTGTCCGGTCAATCATGAAAGGGGCCAGGGTGCCAAAATGCCAGAGACCGTGGCAATGAATAATATCGTACTCGTGCGCGTGCTTTCGTAGATACTGGTATAGCTCAATTGAAAATTCGCGAAAAAATTTACTGATAACGGGTGTTCGCTGGCAGAGAATAAGCCGCGCCCCGGTCGGAACAGGATAGGGTTTTTCGCCGGGCGAAACGGGGCTCAGAATGTCTACCTGATGACCATAGCGGAGAACTACCTCCGTATGATCGAAAATGATTTTGGGAGGACCACCCGACTGCCAGGTGTACGCACAGATATTTAAAATTCGCATGGATGCTGCGGAATATCGATTAATTCATGATTTTATGAAAGCCCTCAAGCATTTCCTGAGCCACTACTTCGGGGGCGTAGGGGGCGATGAACTCCTGGGCGAACCGTCCCATTTGCCTGACATCCACGTTTCCGTCCATGAACCGAAGAAGGTATTGCATGAGTTGTGCAGGCTGGTCCGGGTCGAAAATGAACCCGTTCTTTTCGTGATGTACGAGGTCTTTCACACAGCCACAACGGTCTGAGACAATAACGGGCAACCCACAGGCCATGGCTTCATTCACCACCAATCCCCACGGTTCCGAACGGCTTGGCAATACCAGAACGTCGCTCGCGGCCAATACCTCCGGCACGCGGAACCAGGGGCGACCGGGTAACATAGTTACCTGATCCGTCAGCACCAGCGCGTCGATCTGTTGAGTTAGAGAATTACGTTCAGTACCATCGCCCAGTATAACTAATCCCCATTCTGACGGATGTAGGGTGCGTTCGAGTGCCTGGTGAAACGCATCGATCAAAACAGGTAGATTCTTAGCCTCAATGAGCCGACCTACAAAAATGAAATTTTTGGCTCGTAAGTGCATGGTTTGTTGGAGGCTTGCCCGATTTGGGAGCGTCCTTTGGTAAACAGCCCGAAGGGCGTTATTGTCCACCGCACTTTTTCGGAGCAATATTTTAGCAGAGGGAACGCCTAACTGCAACAGGTAGTCGGCGGATTGGCTGCCAAAGCAAAAAAAGCCATCGCACTGACGAAAGACCCAGCGTTTAAACAGTTCTTTCCATTTCCCTCGCTGATGATCTGAGGCCGTACTTTCGTTTTGCATGACCACACGAACGCCATTTGCCCTGGCCCAGCCTAACAAGGCGAGTTGCGCCGGGTCATAATAGCCCGTCAGGTGAATGACGTCTGGTCGGTAAGCTCTCGTTCGCTGAAGTAAAGCCCGCACTCGTTCAACCAGGCCGATATCTTCTAAATACCGGTCGAACAACAATTCATGCTCGTATACATAAGTCGGTGTTGTTTCGTCAGTTAGTGCTTCCAGACTGGCACGAGAACGCTCATTACGGGCAATTTGCAGGACGCGCACCGAAGTATTTTCCTGCTGGTTAACCAGTTGTTGTAACGCCTGAAATACGGTTGATTTATAGTGAGCCCATAATAGATTATGAACGATAAGAATACGCATCAGACTGGTTCAGCGGAAGGCACAACAATAAATTGATCTTGTGTATGGTTAACGGCATGGTTGGTAAGATGGGCGGGAAACAGGTGTTCGACGCCCATAAACCGGATCATCAACGAAAGCGGAAACCAATAGGAAATTTCGGTTGGCCGCCCATTTGTAAAGAGCTGTACAATCAGAAGCAGATAAAAATAGGCAAGAAACGTATTTAACTGATTCGGATTTGTGCGCATGTTGCGAACAGAGTAATAAAGGGCCATGCCATTAATGCCCCCGAATGTTAATAAACCCAGAAGACCCTGATTGACGAATGCTTCCAGAATAGGCACATCGAAGTACTGGAATTTGTAGCCGTAGCCTAAAATGAGCATATATATTTTAGGCCCCATCAGGTTGCGAAGGAATGTCAGACCAACGGTTCGGTTAGCGGCCGAGTCGTCGAGTACGGCTTTATATTCTGTCCCTTGCGCCTTCTGCCCGAAAAGCGCGTAGACATTTTCCAGGTTACGCTCTAAAAAGCTGGAAACATAGTCGTACAAAACCAGGTAAGCCGTGAAGTTGCGCTGGAAGAAATAGATGACTCCCATTACTCCCACAACCATGATAAAAATAGGTACAGGCTTGACGAGGCTACGAACCGCCGAACGAATCTCTGTTGGACGAACGTGGAAATACATGAACAGGATCGTTGCCAGGATGAAGGCCAGAATGCCGGACCGGGTTTGAGTAAGCACCAGAACAGCGATATTAAGTACCCCGGCAAAAAAGCAAAGTAACTTGAACAGGATGTTCGACTGCGGCCGTAAGAGGCCAATGGCACAGGCAATGACGCCCATGTAGGCATTTCGAGAAAAAACGTGGGGGTTGCCTGATCCCTCATCGCCATTATTAAGCGTAATGGTGGCCCGCTGACCGATGGCCCAGGTGGGATCGGTGATCAGCGCATAAATCAAACCCAGGTTGGACAGCAGCGTAAATAAGACGACTATCGGAATAAAGACCCGGATGATCTCATTCGGTATGTTAATGAGCAGGAACAAAAAGATCAAAACGTACGCGAAGTAAATCATGTCCCGATCATAATCCGGGAAGTTTGGATAAGCATTAAATAAGAACATGTAAAAAATGCTGAGCAGGATGTAGCAAATTCCCAGCGTAAGCATCATCATATTCGGGCGATACAATCGGCGAAGTAACGTAAAGGGCACCATCATTACCAGTCCGCCCGCCAGCGCCACTGCCGTAAACGCAGTGCTGCCGGGTGCGAGTTTCAGGGTTTCCCGGAAAAAGAAAATCAAGGGGTAACCATCCAGAAGAATACAAATACCGACCACCATTCGCATATAGTCGAGTGTTTGTACAAAGCGAATGAATGTGTTCATAAGTTGGACTCAATTAATAGGGTTGAGGTCAACGGTGTCGATTAGACGTAAGGATACGCGCTTGTGTACACCTATTGACATTCTATTTATTCAGACGAAGGCGATGCCGTACGTAGGCGAACTCACCTTTGAGCACGAAAGTCATCAGCTTGCGTAGTCGACAATAACGTTGCCAGAAAGAGGCTCCCAGACGTGAAGTTAACATCGGCTGGTATTTCTCTTTTATCTGCCTGTGTTCCTGAAGGCCCACAGTGGCCGCAATGGTAGACGACTTCGCGTCGGGCTGTACCCGAAACCCGCCCCAGAATCCGTCAACGTGTTGAAAACGCATACCGGGCTGAACGCCTAATCGGGCAACAATCTCATAGTCGATCACAAAGCGCAGGCTTTCGTCGAGCATGCCCAGTCGGAGTAATTGCTCCCGGCGGATAAACAGCGACTGATTAAACACCTGCATTCCTTCGTAAATATGGCATTCTGCGCAAAAAGCCGGTGCCCGCATTTCTTCCAGAATAACGTCAGTTTCATTGGTGATGTACATATCTCCAAAAAAAACGTCCGTATCCGGTGCTTTGCGCCAGGCCTGGGCAACCCGATGAAACGCGTCTGGAGCAAAGACATCGTCGGAGTTTTGAAAAGCGACGTAGTCGCCGGTTGCTCGTTTGAAGCCTTTGTTTATGGCATCCGTTTGCCCTTTATCCTTTTCACTTACCCAGCCAGCCAGGTAGGGTTCATACTTTTTTATAATATCCACACTGCCATCGGTAGAGCCCCCATCCATGATAAAATATTCCAGATTCGGATATTGCTGATTCAATACGCTCAGGATGGTGCGCTCCAGGTACTGTGCCTGATTGTAAGACGGGGTAACGATGGTAAGTTTTGGATACTTGCTGGCATCCGTAGGGTTAGCCGGAGCAGACGAGTACGGCTGAGTAACAAATGTATGAAGGGAAACAGGAGTCGATGCCATCGGTTAGTGGAGAGATTTATAAACCTCCAATGTTTGGCAGGCGGTTTTATCACATGAAAAATTCCGCAGCCGCTCAATTCCTCTCAGGCGTAGGTCGGCACACAATGCATCGTCTGTAACAACGCGCTCGATGGCTTCAGCGATTGACTCATCGTCTTCGGGGTCAAAATAAAGAGCGGCATCGGCAGCTACTTCGGGTAGTGAACTTCGGTTGCTCAACACAACGGCACAGCCGCCACTGTACGCTTCCAGAACGGGTATGCCGAAGCCTTCATTCAAGGAAGGAAAAACAAAGGCACGGGCATGTTTGTACAGGGATAGCAGACTGGCATCGGAAGCTGGCCGGTAATGAACGCGGTTCGCCAGTCGGGACGCATGAAACAGGGTCTGCTCGTCTCGACTGAACGCCCCCCCTCCGGCACAGATTAGATGTAAATCGGGATGCCGCTGCAAAACAGGCTGTATTGCCCGGAAAAAGCCGGTGAAGTTTTTGTACAGCCCCCGTTTGCCCACATACAGTAAATAAGGAGCCTGCAAAGGCGGGATGTTGTATTCACTTGCCGATGCATATTCCCCCAGCGTTGTGCCCAGATGAATAACTTTTATCTTCTCCGGTTCTACCGTGAAAAAACGCATGATCTCCTGCTTCGAAAACTCAGAAACGGCAATAATGCAGTCGGCCCGGCGTAGTAACACCTTCTTCAGATCGTATAACCCTTCGCCTACTTCAGGGTAGATGTTGCCGTATCGTTCGCTGGTTGCATCGTGGAAAGAGATGACAAAAGGCTTGTTGCCCAGCGAATCCAGAAAATAGCGATGATAGTAGGTCGGGTGAAAAATGTCAAATTTTCCTGCTTTGACGCGCCGAAGGCTATATAGTCTGTTTAGAACGGAGGCAACCCGATGAGCATTCCGAACCTGAGCCAAACTCCGATAGCGTAGATGCCGACTAAAGGAAGCCTGATCGAGATATTCGTTATTGGATAATCGCAGGGATAGTTCAAATTCAATATCTGTTCGCTTGGCAAACGAACGCATCAGTTCAAAAAAATAGCGGGAAACGCCCCCGTAGGGTACGCCCGTGAACGATTGATGGTCGTAAAGTACTTTCATGAAGGGAAATCTACAAACGAAGGTCGTTTGTATTTTTCTGAGATGATTTGCCTACAAAATTAGAGTTAATAGGGGATAAAACCTTACTCCATACGCAATATTCCTCCAACGGGTTAAACGCTTAGCGTGGGATAGAGAACTGATCAATCAATCGGGTAACGCTTCGAAACGACTGGACTGCCGTATAACGCCAGCCCCGCAAAACGACCGGTTCCGGCTGTTGTCCGTACGTTGACTTTACCGGACATTGCATAAGTCCTTCATGAGCAGTGAGTGCTTGCCGGTAAGTAGCCAGTAGTGGGGCAAGTTCGGCCCTATCTGAAAGGCGAAGCCGGTTCTGATGCGGAAAAAATCCCTGATCGGGGTGAAGCCATCCTTTGACGTTCATGAATAGCAGGGGCTGATCCTGTCCTTCGGGCCCTGTTACTTGCCAGCCGTTCTCTGTTTGCTGAAGGCTGCGCTCATGCAGGTTCCAGAGAGCAACGTGCCAGCCCGGATTCTTGATGATCCGCACATCCTTAAAAAAGACCGGCACATGCATTAGCCAGATCTGGTCGAGACAAAGGCCTTCGCAATAGTTTATAAATGCGCGTTGCTGAACCCGGTCTGTCCACCAGGCTAA
This sequence comes from Spirosoma fluviale, assembly GCF_900230225.1. Taxonomy (GTDB): domain Bacteria; phylum Bacteroidota; class Bacteroidia; order Cytophagales; family Spirosomataceae; genus Spirosoma; species Spirosoma fluviale. The sequence goes on along the minus strand of NZ_OCNH01000001.1, from coordinate 2,604,709 downwards.
TAGCTTATCGGTTTCGGCAGATCGGCGGAAACCAAGAAAATCGGAGCTGTACAGGCCGATGTTCTGAAAAAACTTCTCGTCGGGCCAGAGGGAATCGGCTGGATTTCGGGTAATAAACGGGGTCAGCAAGGCGGTTGACTCCTCAAGGTTCTGCCAGATAGTCGACAACGAGCCCGTGAAGTACACGTTTGGGTCGGCATAAAGAAGTTTATCAACTTCGGGGTAGCGCCGAAATACCTCAGCAATAAAGGTTGGTTTACAGGCCGCGGCAAACTCTGTCGGGGTGTAACGCGCTGACAATTCTGCCAATAGTGTAGTCTCAAGTAACTCACTGACGGGCAGAAGCGGATAAGGCGAAACGAAGCCGACGGGTAAACGGGCCGGATCATCGACCAGCCCCAGGATAACCGAAGAGCTACCGGTAGCGTGGACCGAATGACGAGTAAAACTGTCGCCCAAGGCAATCGCCTGGGGAAGTTGTGAGAGGGTACAGATGGTTAATAGCACAGTAATTGCAAAGCTACGTCATTCGAGTAAATCGCCCAACATCGCCAGGTATGGGGCGTACCAGTTGGCCGATGCGTCGGCATACCGGTTGTAGTTGCCGCGCTGCAGACTACGCAGAACCGGTAGTACCCGGCCAAGCCGGTTATTGGGCAAACTGCTGCGCATGGTAAAATGGGCTAATCGTCGGCGAAGTTGAGAAAACCCCGGTGCCGTTTCCGAAACACGTTTGCTCAGCAACTGGCTTATTTTGGTCAGATTAATCTGTTTTTCGCGAAGGGGGGCCAGTTTACCCGCCCGTCGACGGGCCAGCCGATCCTGCAACCGCACCGACTCAGCCGCTTCTTTCTCACGTACGCCAACCTGTTGCTGAACGTGGGTTCGGTAAAGTTGAAATGGGGCATCAATGAAATGTACAGCGTTGCTGGTAGCGGCTACCAATGCCATCCAGCCATCGTAGATATAATCGGTAGGTAAGTCATTGGGTACCGGCAGCACTGTGGCCAAAAACGATTTACGGACAACGGTAGCACAGCCCATCATTCGATTTCCGTCCAGCAGCACTTCCAGCGATTCGCCCGTTTTCCAGCGGGTTTGTGCCTTTTTATCGAAGCGGACAACCTCCCAGAATCGCCCTTTCTTTTCCTGAAGCCGCTCGTCCGTAACCCAGGCGTCGCAAAACGCTACCTGCGCTTCGGGATGCTGCATCATGTACCGGGTCATGGTGGCAATTTTTTCGGGTAACCAGAAATCGTCCTGATCGCACAAAAAGATCAAGTCGCCGGTACAGGCTGACAGCGCCCGTTCGAAATTTTTATTGGACCCCAGCCGTACCGTATTTTCGAGAACCCGCACCGAAAAGGGCGCATCAGCGGCAAGTTTGGCAATCAATTCGGTGGTGCCATCAGTAGACTGGTCATCGCAGATAACGATTTCGTTGGGCAGTTGCTGTTGTTCAAGCAAGCTCTGCCATTGTACGGGCAAGTAGGCGATGCCGTTATACGTACAAAGGGCAATGGAGATGGTTGGACGTGGACTTTCGTTCATGCAATGAATCAGATTTGATAGCCATACCGGGCAAAAACAGGTCGCCAGTAGTCGGTACCGTGGATGTTCCAGGCGTGGCAACCGAAGGGTAACTGGCCCTGGTTGTAATGCTCAACGGCCCACTGAGGAAAAAACTCAATGGAAAAGTGGAGCGCTTTCCGATAGGAGGGTATGCGCAAATGAGGCCAGTACCGATTGACTTCTATACCCCAGAAAACATCTTCGTGGTATTGGTGCAGCGTTTTGCGTTCGTACTCGTCAATTTTATGCTTGAATCGTTTTAGGCAGCGCAGCATTGCCGACACGCGCCGGAGGGTAAGGCCGCCGTTGCCGACTCCGTTGAGGTTTATAATTTCTCGCGGGGTAATGCCGTCCGGTTTTTTGAGGTTTAGCCAGGTAGCCAAACGCTGCCGAATCGTAAAATCGAATTTATCGAACCAGCCCGTAAAGTCGCGGTCGCGGAGCCAGGGCGCGCCAATGTAATCGTAGTTTTGCTGACACCAGTAAGCCAGGTCATCCTGAAAGACAAACGCATCCAACTGGTAAATCAGCACGTATTCCTGATCAGTAAACGCGCTGTAAAACTCTTCGGACAGCATGAGCCGGTTGTAGCCCTGTACATCCGTGAAATAGCGTTCGTCGAACGTTCGGGCGTTTACATTGGGGCCTATTTCCTGATAAGCCGTGATGTCGAGGGCGTGGGGTGTAGCGAGCCAGATCGGGTAATTGCCCAGCACCCGAACACATTGCGTTAGGGCAATGCGCTCATAATCGGTGAGTTGAGCCTTGTAGGCCGGTATAACTATGTTGACACTAACAGAGCTGGACTGCATCATACTCGTTTGGGTTGACCTACCTCTTGCTGAACGGCCTGTTGAACCCAATCGTAGGGTAGTTCAGCGCATGGATGACCAAAGTTGTTAAGAATCGTCACCCCCTCCCCTCGTTTATACCGGCCTGAGTAGGGCAGGTAATCGACAAAGTCATACAGTTTTCCTAACAGCAGAATGCCGGTTACGCCCGCTGCATTGGCCATGTGCGCCGGTCCGCTGTCGATACCAATGAACAACCGGGCGTGTTGGATCACTTCGGCCGTTTCGAGCAGATTTAGCTGACCGCACAAGCTGGCAAACCGTGGGTTGTTGGTACGGATGGTTGGCGTAAGCCCCACTTCAATAACCGGGTAAGGATACGTTGCCAATAGCCAGTCGACCAGCTTATTCCAGTTCGCTGCGGGCCAGTCGCGGGCAACATGGCTTGACTGACAGTGGATCACAATGGGCTGTTTGGGCAGTTTACGGGCTTTTACGGCTTGTTTAATGGCTTCCGGGATATACATCCGGGGCTCGTCGGTAATGGGGGGTAACCCGGCCGCCTGCGAGAACATGTATAGTAAGTCGCCCCGGTGATAATAATTATCGAAGGTAAGCCCTAACTCATCTGCCGTTGGGTTAACGGGGTCTTCGGGGCAGTATTTACACTTTCTATGCGAAATGTGCAAGTTATATACCTTGTCGTAGATGCCGGAGCGAAGCAGTTGTACTCGTTCGCCGGGGCATTTTTCGACCAGAAATCCATCCAGATTCGGGTTGTATCTGACCAGGTCGACGAAGGCTTCCTTGACGACCCAGAGGATATAGGCATTGGGATGAAGCTGGCGTACTTCCCGCGAAACCGGTTCGCAGGCAATAATATCGCCCATCTGTTCAGATAAGATAATGGCAACCAGTTGCCGGTCTCTCAATCGGCTTTTCAGCAAACGGAGTTGAATGTACTTAACCGCAAACGACCAGAACTTACCCACAATGTGGGTGATCTTGTGGTAGCGATAGATCCAGATTTCCCGAAAACGAGGCCCTTCTGTCATAGTTAACGAGATTCTAAGAGCGTGATAAGTTTGTTGAAAGGCAGCTTCAACAGCTTACGTACCCGCTGATAACGGAAAACTTTAGGCGGCTTGATATACACGCAGGGGTATTGGCGATATAGTTCGTTCTGGTTAGCCAGCAGTTGATTGCGGTATAAATCGAACAGAGGCCTTACATCGGGTCGCTGCTGTTCGGGCTTATCGGCAAAGCGGTATGGCTTTCCGCCGGTCTGGTTAGACTTATTGGGAAAGCTGTAACGCGTTTGGTATTTGGAAATCTCATCGGGCTTATCCGGATTGTAGCCGCTAAAATGAAAAAACTGTAATGGCTCGGTTTGTTGTGCTGGCGTAGATGCCCGTTCTCCACTTACTACCCAGTTTCCGGCATCGGTTTGGCTAATAAAGCGTTCGTGCAGATTCCAGTAGGCCATATTATAGCCTAAGTGATGATCGATCAGAACGTTGTTGAAATAAACGGGGGCAAAGTTTACCCAGTGCTGATCGACAAAAAGGCCTTCGCAGAGGTCGATCCGGCATTCGTACACCAGGCGGTCTTTCCACCAGTTGACGAATTGATGGGCGGTAGCATCGTTGCGAAGCCCAATAAAGCCCAGATTGAATATACCCGTATTCAGGTGATGCTGTTCGTTGGGACGCTCCCAGTCGGGAGTGGGGGAACAGGTGTGTGGGGTTAATACCAGGCTGTGCCGGGTCAGGGCTTCATTCAGTTCGTTGAGCGGCTGAAAAACGATGATATCGGGATCAAAATAGATAACTGCGCTGGCATCCGGGTAGGTCTGGTACAGGTAGTCGATGTAAAACGGCTTTACTGCGGTGTTTAACTCCGTAATGTCGTAGCGGTCGCACATGGCGGCAAAATCGGGAATCCCAATTTTATCTACCTCCAGCATGGGGTAGTCCGGAACCAACTCTGCGGGTAAGTTAGCAACACTCAATTTATCAACTAACCCGATTATGTATTGGTAATCAGGGTTGGTCTGTCGAAGTGAGTCACCCAGGGTACGGGCCTGAGCTAAATAATTTATAGAACAAATCGTGAATGCAAGAGTCATACATTGGGCACGGCAAACGGCCACCAGCGTGGAGCGGGGCTACTGCCGAGTCAGTTTCTCAAACAAAGTTACAAGAGTTTCGACGCTTTGCTGAGCCGGATGGCGTTCGAGTATCTTTTGGGCAAGTCGCTGCCCCATCTTTTTGCGCAAATCCGGATCCCGAAGCAGGTCGATCACGCGGCTGCTCATAGCATCGAGGTCCAGGTAAGGCACCACGAAACCGCCATCTTTTTCTACGAGTTCGGGGGACCCACCGGCATCGGCAAAACAAACGACCGGTACGTCGCTCAAGCCCGCTTCAAACACCACCAGCGGGTAGGGGTCTTCGCGGGAACAAAGGAGAAACACGTCGAACCGACTCAGGTAACGCAATACCTCCGGCGTAGGTGGAATCAGGTGAACATTTTCACTAAGCCCCGCTTTTCGAATATCGACTAATAGATCGTCACGAAGGTTTCCGGAAGGCACGCCTACCCAGACAAAATGAACAGGCCGGTCAACGGCCGTTTTTGGGTCTAACGAACTCTCCCGGACGCGACCAATCACTTGCCGGGCCACCGAAATGAAGAGGTCGTTGCCTTTGCGCCATTCGGCGTTGCCGCAGCCGCCCACAATGAGAGCATTAGCCGGTAAACCCAGCGCCGGGTAAGGGCTCGGCTGCTCACGGGCCTGTTGGACCTTGCGGGACAGGGTGGGAGTATCAATAAGGGTATACAGCGTAATGCGGGCCGGATCAAAGCCGTGTTGCCGTTCGTAGTACCGGGCGGTCGCTTTCGATACCGCCAGCAACTGCGTGGTTCGATTGAGCAAAAAAGCCAACTCGTCGGGGTGAGTATAGATCCGGACCGACATGTCGAGTTCATGCACGAAGGTAACGACGGGTATGTGGGCAGGTATGGCCAGTTGCCCAAACCACCGGCTACTGGTAACGGTATTGACAAGCACCAGATCGAACGAAGTAATATCTAGCTCCGTTTGTATGGCCCGTTGTCTGCTTGTCTGTTGCCGCTCCTGAAAACGCTCCCACAGGCCCAGTTTAAACAGCACTTTATCGGCGAGAGCGCCCACAACGTATGGGCTGGGGGCGGGCCAGATGGTAACCGGACAAATGGCCCGGTAGTCGTCGAGCAGTGGACCACCTTCACCCAGCAGTAAATGCATGGAAAGACCTTCCGCCTTCAACAAACGCATGAGGTTGAGCAACACAATCTGTGCACCCGCCCGGTTGGCATCGTGGCCTAGTAACAGTAGTTTTTTCAACAGGGAGAACAGGAGAATTTTCTCCTTTAATACGCTTCGTAACTGGGTTTGGGTAGTTTTTTAGCCGGATTTCCGAGGTATAAGCCCCACTCGTCCGTGTCTTTGTAAATGGCAGAAGCCATTCCGACAAGGGTTCCGGTAGCAATATGCAGAAAGTCGCGAATAGTACTGTTCACCCCAAAAAAGCAATACGGCTCAATCACACAATGGCCGGACATAACTACGTGCGAGGTAAAGAACACATGGTCTTTTATCTGGCCATGATGACCAATGTGGTTGCCACTCCACAGCACAACGTTGTTGCCAATTGTTGTAAATGGCTGGACGGTGTTGTCTTCCAGAATAAAGCAGTTTTCGCCGATCTGGTTACCAAACAGGGTGGCTTTTGAACTGATGTAAGAAATGAACTCGTACCCTTTGGCTTTCGCTTCGAGGTAGATTCGTTCCCGATTTCGGTTCATGTTTCGGCCGGTCATGGGGGCGAAAAACTTGTATTCCTGGGGAGAGAACAGCGTTTCTACGTCTTCGAACGCGACCAGAGGTAAGCCCTGAAATTCATTTCCGGTCATGTATTCGCGACTCACGGTGAAAGCCACTACGTCATGTTCCGAATCGTGCGTGAGGTAGAAATGGGCCAGCTCGGCCGTATCCATAACCCCGAAAATGATAACTTTTGCCATATGTTAGATAAGGATCGAAGCGTAAGGAGTTGCGATATAGATGTAGTTGGGCAACTCCCGGCCTGTATTGCTAAACTAGTTCATATTCCCCAAGCAATTTCCGAACGTCGGGTATGTCGTTAAACATAAGTGCGTCCAGCACGGACAACCAGGGAATGAAGTCATTTTTGAACTGCGGGTACTCAGCCCGTTTTGATTTAATGAATTTGAGGTCGATGCCGGTCTGGGTAAACGAAGGCGCATCGTATAACTCCATTCCTCCAATTGGATTGATGTAGCGGGAGGCCTTTTCCTGCCGACAAATGTCCAGAATGCGTTCCTGCGCTTTTAACTCACTATTGGCATAGATGGACGATGAGGCAACCAATCGTGTCGATAAACCCAGATACGTATTTAACTCAACGAGGCTGAAATAGATCAGATCGGCGATGGAGTCGGTTGTAAAATTGATGATTTTTTCGGTCAGCGGCATAACCGTTTGATAGCAGGGAGCTTTTCGATAACCCTGTTCAATGGTTTTTAGCAGTTTACTTCGCCATTTTGGATCATCGGCCAGGTGTACTTCGTTGATTCGCTTATTCTGGCTGGCATCTTTTAACGGGATGGTAAATAAGTACTCCTGACCATTTATCAGCAACCTGTTTCGATTGATCCAGCCCCGATTAATAAAAGCTACATCATCGTACAAAACAAATGTATCCACCGCTCCCATCAACTGCATATAGCCGATGTAGGGAAGAAAGTAAGGCTGCATTATGGCAAGGGTCATTTTTTTTAGGAGTTAGGAGGGAGGAGTTGGGAGCGAGGAGTTAGGAGCGAGAAGTTGCTGACCGCACCGGCGGACCGGCATGTTTTATGCTGCCGAATGGCTCCTCACTCCTCGCTTCTAACTCCTCACTCCTGTTTTTTCAATTTCCGTAAATAATAATCTTCTCCCGGTACAATCATTTTAGCCCGCAGGGTTGTATCGGTACCCAGGCGTATGTCGCCGGGTTGGGGGGCAATGACACTTTTATCGAAAAACAGGTAGTCGGCCTCTTTAGGAATTGGCTTAAGACCCTGCTCAAACGGGTTAATGGCAATAAGCCGACGAGACAATTTAGGTCCGTAAAGCGGATACTCATAATCATCGTTGATAGTCGCCAGCGCAACAGTCGCACTGTCGGGGACCAGTTCGTCGAATCGTTTAAAGGGAGTGTACGTGTCAGGGCGTCCGATCGTTATCTGCCGGATGCGGTCGGAGGTGAACGCCGAGGGAAAGGGAGCGCCATCGGGTCCTGTCCACGCAAAAGGCAACGCCCGTGTATTCAAAAACACACACATCAGTGCCGATAGGCAACCCAACACTGTAACGAGGGCTACATACCCTTTCCAGATCGGTCGTTTCGGAGTGTCGATGGTTGTACGCGGATGAAGGAACAGCAGTGCCAGAAAGGTCACGCCAAACAGACCTGTTTCTATAAAATAACGTCCTTTAAACGGGTCATAGGGAGCCGAGTAGGAGAGAGCTAAAAAATGAAGCAGTAGGGCTACACCTAAATAAATATGCGGAGTTGAGCGTATATAACCTACCAGTACCAGCACCAGGAGCGGTAAGATGAGGCCAAAACCAAAAATTCCCCAATACGGGTTGGCATTATAAAACACAAACTTACGGTCGAAGGCAAACGTCTGAATCGAGAAGTCCGTTTCTTCATCCAACCGCATATGAAGTTTATCTTCCAGCAGAACCAGCGGCTTGCGCATGGCGTGGTTCAGGTCGGCACCTGCTTTCACATTTCGGATGCCGTCCAGATTTACATGGTCATAAGCATACCGAACCACATTGCGGCTTCCCTGTTCAAGTAAGTTGCCAAGAGAGCCCGCCCGCTCGACAGATTGGTGTTTTAGGGCCGTTGGGGGGCCGATCGGATGTCCAAATACTTCAATGTTTTTCAGATAGCCAGTTGGCAGTGTCCACAGGCAAACCCCAACCCCAATGGCCAGGCCCAGCCTCCATACCCGCCCGAAGGTCACGACCCAGGAACTGGACAGGAAAACCGTGTAAATCATAATGACAAATACGGAAGGCAACAGCAAGGCAAACGTGATTTTGTGCCCAAACGCAATGCCAAATGCCATACCCGCCAGATAGAGATACCGGTTGTCGGCTGTGGGCAAACCGATACTGCGATACGTGAACAGCATGTATAACAGCACGCTCAGGTAGGCAGTCAGAACAATATCCGTTTCGGTGGTGATGGCCTGCATCAGGAAATCGGGGAGCAATGCATACGCCAGCGCACAGAAAAAACTGGCCGATAGCCGGTTTTGGCCAATGCGTTGCACAATACCGAAAACAGCAACGATGGCTGTCCAGTAACTCAAGTGATGAATAAATTTGAAGCCATTCTCAAAATGGCCGGTCATCAGAAACGAATAGATCTGAAGGGTACAAACGCTTTTCGGATACGTATCCATGTTCCAGTTTGTGCCGCCAAAATGCCGCATCGTCCCTCGCTGAACGTATTGCATAACCCGATTCAGGTGGCCGGTCATGCTGTCCCACTCATTGGGAACGGTGAATAGGACCAGCAGCAGGTTGGTAACTGCAATGATGCCCAAGGTACTGAGCAGTAGAATGAACAGAAAGCGGGAGTAAGCAGATAATCCACCGAACCAGTCCTTGCCCGTTCGAAAACGCTCCTGAGCAAGTTGCCGAACTGAAAAGCTGGATTTATGGCCAGACAGCCGACTTAGTAATTTGCCGAGTATTGTTGCTGTAATAAATACAGAACCGGCCCAAACCGGTGTATTGGCCGTTAGATACAGTCCGGATAGTACGAAACCCGTTAAAATAACACTCCCGGCCCCCAACAAAAATGTGGTCAGCCACCATTCTGTCAGGGAACGTCGGCAAACCTGCGAAGAAAGCCGTCCAACGTAAATGACAAACAGAACAAGGGGAATAAGGTATAAGCTACTCATAGGAAGATAATTCTCGTACAGATGCGCCTAATGAAAAAAGGCCTCATAAACCGACTTGGTAAAGTCAGTTTATTGGCCAGTTTCAGGCTCTGTTATACGCTTTCGGGTACGATACCGACAGTCAGATTTACAATCGAAACAATGCGGTCAACATCCGCTTCGGCCAGGTCCGGATAGAGCGGCAGGCATAGTACCCGCATGGATACGTCCTCCGATACCGGGCAGGGTTGAGCCGTAGTTGAACCGGGCCTGAATGTAAAGGGCAGGGTGTTGAGCGAAGGGTAAAAATACCGGCGGGGCATAACGTCGTCGGCCTTCAGCGCGTCTACCACCCGCAGCAGTGTCTCCTCCGAATCGAAAATCACCGGGTAATAGGCATAGTTATAGTCAACATCAGGTGTCAGTGTTGGCCGGGTGATCTTACTGAAATCCAGCTGACTGTCGTAATACCCGAACCGCTCTTTGCGGGCAGCAATCAACTCAGGTACTTTTGGCAGGACGCATAAGCCCATTGCTGCATGCAGTTCTGAATTCTTAGCGTTGATGCCAACCCCGAAGTAGTTATCATTTTGATGCCCGAACGAGCGCATATGGTGCAGTTTCTGCGCCATATCGGCGTTGTTGGTCACAATACAGCCGCCTTCAACCGTATGAAATACCTTGGTCGCGTGAAAACTACAGGTACTTAGATCACCATAACTTAAGATGGACTTGCCTTTGTAGCTTGCCCCGAATGTATGGGCTGCGTCGTAAATGACTTTGAGGTTATACTTATCCGCAATGGCCTGAATCTGTTCAATCTTGCAGGCATTTCCATACACGTGGGTAGCCATGATTGCCTGCGTATTGGCCGTGATCAGCGGTTCGATTTTTTCCGGATCGATGTTGTAATCATCCGGACTAATATCAGCGAATACGGGGGTACACCCTTCCCACAGCAGCGCATTGGTAGTGGCCACGTAAGAAAAGGGGGTCGTGATAACCTCTTTCTTTATATCCAGTGCTTTGAGGGCCATCTGAAGCACAATGGTGCCGTTGGTGCAGAATTTCAGATACTTTACATCCAGAAACTCTTTCAATTCATCTTCCAGCCTGCGCAGAAGTGGCCCATCATTCGTCAAATGAACACGATCCCAGATGCCTTTTAAGTAGTTGGTATACTCGTCAAGTTCTGGCAGATACGATTTCGTGACATTAATCATCAAACAATTAATAGATAAGAGTCAACAATAACCAGGCTGTACAAAGCAGTTCGTCATAAATACAACCTGCTAAATAGACGTAATTATTGTTCACTGGTGACTGTTTCCAGCATTTTTGTATGAAAGGGTATCTGCGGACGAACATAGCCCGGCCATTTTCCGTACCAGGCAATCCCTTCCCGATAATCTTCCACATCAAAGGTAATACCTTCTTCCATTACGAATAACGGGGTAACCGTATCCTTCACAATCATCATGGAGATTGTATAGGAACCGTCATTCAGAAAATACCCCGGAATGATACACTCACCGACAATTAACCCTTTGCCAAAGGCCTGCGACAAGGTGCCAATGTTAAAGATACACTCGCCCGTCATTGAATTCAGGTGCAGGCTCAGGTTTAGGTTCGCATGATCCATCAGGCTCCAGAACTCAAACCTGAATTTCATCGATGTGCGGACGTCAATATGGGTGAGGTCGTCGATGTATTCTGGAACGAGCTCGATCCGACGAACACGCACGAGATCATTTCCGGGAGCTTCGTCGGGCGTTTCCCAATGGCGCAGAAGACGGGTTTTGGACACTTTGCTCAGGTAGGAAGCAATAACCTGATTGGTCTCACCCTGTTCAATAAGTTGCCCTTTTTCGAAGTAAAGCGTTTTGTTGCAAAGCGCCTGAACAGCCGTAAGGTTATGGCTGACGAAAATAACGGTTCGACCACTGGCCGCATTATCCCGCATTTTGCCAAGGCTTTTCTTCTGAAATTCGGCATCACCTACCGCCAACACCTCATCTACGATCATAATTTCCGGGTCCAGGTGCGCCGAGATGGCAAAACCCAGCCGAACGTACATACCCGATGAGTAACGTTTTACGGGCGTATCGAGGAATTTTTCGACACCGGCAAAAGCCACGATCTCGTCGAATTGCTTTCTGATTTCACTGCGACTCATACCCAGCAGAGAACCATTGAGGTAGATGTTTTCCCGACCAGTCAGTTCAGGGTGGAACCCGGTGCCTACTTCGAGGAGGCTGGCTACCCGTCCTTTGATGCGAACGGTGCCGGCTGTGGGCTCAATAATTTTGCTCAGAATTTTGAGCATGGTTGATTTCCCGGCTCCATTGTGGCCAACAATACCAACCCGATCGCCCTGCTCAATGGAAAAATTTACATCGCGAAGTGCCCAGAACTCTTCATGCGTAACGGCATCTCTTTCTTTCTTACTTCCGAACAGCGACCGGAAGTTTTCTGAAATAACATCACGCAGCGTATTGGCACCTTTGCCCTTTTTATGGTCAATGATGTATTGCTTGCTTATATTTTCGACAGTAATGACAGACATATTGATTTACGATTTACGATCTACAGTTTACGGCCGCCTGGGCCATCCACGCGTCATAAATAATAAATTGTAATTCTTTAAATATCATCCACAAAGGTATTCTCACGTTTACGATAGAAGTAAAGTGATAAGGTTAGACAGACGCCCACAATAGCAATGGATATGAGCAGACTCTGTGGGTTAAAGTACGCTTTTTCACCCAGTAATGACCAGCGAAATCCATCGATTATACCCACCATTGGATTCATCCAGTAAAAGGGCGTCCACCATTCGTTTTGCTTATCCGCTACCAACCGACTACTGTAGGCTATCGGGCAGATGTAGAAACCCACCTGTACTATAAACGGAATAAGCTGGCCAATGTCACGAAAACGTACATTAACAGCCGCAAAAAATAGCCCGAAGGCAAAAGATGCCAATAAGGCCAGCACGATAAAAGCTGGCAGCATGAGCAAATGCCAGTCTGGAATAAATCGATACCAGATGGCAAGCACAATGAATAAGCCCAGCGATACCAGAAAGTCAATAAAGCTGACTGCCACAGAACTAATGGGCATAATCAGGCGGGGGAAATATACTTTCGTGACCAGGTTGGAGTTCATGGTCACGCTATTGCTGATCTGCGTAAAGGCCGTAGCAAAGAACGTCCAAACGGTTATTCCGCCCAATACCATGAGTGGGTAGGGAACGCCTGGGTCGGCGGGTAGTTTAGCGATTTTACTGAATACAAATACCATGATCAGCATGGTAGTGAGTGGGCGGATCAGCCCCCAGGCCGTACCCAGAGCCGTCTGTTTATACCGAACGGAAACGTCCCGCATAGACAGAATATACATCAACTCGCGGTTACGCCACAGGTCGCGCCAGTAGTGACGTTCTGACCGGCCAGGCTGTATGATAACTTCGTGCGTTTTCAACGTGTTTGTGTAATAAAGATGGTATTACTAAGCTTCCTGCATAACTGAGCGGTACGTTTCTCGCAGAAAAATAATGAGAATAGAAAGCACCAGACCAACGATCATACCAATCTGTAAACCAGCCGTTTTGATTGTATCAACATGAAGTGGATAATAAACCGGTTTGATAATTGTAAACAACGGCGTTTCCCGAATCATGGATAAGCGCATGTTGTCTGCCTGTTGGAGTGCCTGGTAATAAAGGGTCGTTAGAAAGCCGGAGTTTCGTGTCAGCTTATTTTCGGTCATACGTCCCTGGGCAACAACCACCTGCTGGTTCTGATCCAGGTATTGGGCCAGCTTATTTTCGGTACCTGTCAAACGGGCCGCGAGGGAGTCCACTTTGTCATTCAGAAGGTTGTACATCTCGCGGGTTTTCTTCGTCTGCTTGGACTGGTAATCCTGCTCAATAGTTTTGAGGTGATTGGTCAGAAAGGTGGCTGCCAGTTTCTCATTCTCCATGAAGCAGCTAAGCTCCATAAACGACGATTTTCGCTCGGGTTGCTTAACGGCTATTTCACCTTCGACCCGGGCATAAATGTCCGACATGACGAGCTGTTCGGTTCTGGTGTATTCATTAGGTAGTTTGGCCCGCTTGAAATAAAACGCACGCAGGGAGTCATTGTCTTCCCATTCATCGTCGCGAATACCGCTGTGGCGAATGTAGTAATTGACAAGCAGGGTGTCTTTCCCATTAATGGTATCGGTCTGCATCAACGTTTTTTCGACAACGGGTCTTGATTTAGCATAAATGAGAAAGTTGTCGCCAATAAAGATGTTGGCATCCGGAGCGCCTGAGCTTAACCCGAACGCACCCGCTAACTGGCCTAGTTCACCACCAAATCCACCGCCCGATGAGCCACCACCCAGGTTAAACATGATGGTGCCCGTATAGGTGATTTTTGTTTTATGGAATGCGTCGTAAATGAACCCGATAAGACCACCTACAAAAACCAGAACGAGTAATACCTTCCAGTTGCGCCGAAATACATGCTTCAGCTGAAAGACACTTAATACCACCGATTTAGGGGAAATCTGATCGGGGGGTAAGGAGCGAGTCGCTGCCAGATGGTTCGGGTTGTTTGTATCAGATAAGTTTGTAGAAGCCATATTCTAAAAAATCCTGTTTAGTTGTTAACCCGAGTAAGTAAAATTAGGGTTGTAACCAGTGTCAATAACGAGCCGGCGATACCAACCGTCGAACTCAAAATCTGTTGTGCCGTGAGTGGCGAAGTAGCCCGTTTGGGTATTACAATTTCAGAGCCGGGCTCAACGCGCGGATAGACATTGAAGAACATGAACTTCCGGGTTCGATCAACAGAGCCGTTGGCGTAAATGATAAACGCTCTCCGACGCTGTGATTTAGATGTAAACCCACCTGTTTGAGAAATGTAATCCTGGAACGTTTCTCCTGCCCGGAATTTGACGGTATTCGGCAGTTGTACTTCGCCCTGAATCCGGACTGTTTCGAGGAGTTTCGGAATCCGGAGGGTATCTCCTTCCTGGAGTAGAATATCTTCTGATGAGCCGGGTTTAGCCAGAATCTTTTTTAGATTGATACCAATAGCTTCGGCAACATCGGGGGTAATGACCTCCGTTTCCACAATCGTTTTCGTTGTATTATCGGCCACTTCTTCGATGGCCTTTTGCTTCCGTTTTAGTTCATCGGCACTCAACCTGACCGGGCGAACCAACGTAGCGCCTTCTACGTAGGCCTGAGAGGTTAATCCTCCTGCCTGAGTAACCAGATCTGATACTTTCTGATCTTTAGTTCGAATCGGGTATGAGCCTGGCATGATAACCTCACCAGATACATAGGCATAGGTTTGCACGGCATAGTTTGGCGACCGCCGAACGATTACCTGATCGAAAGGTTCAAGGATGAAGTTCTTGTTCGCGTCTGTTCCGATCGATAAGTTCCGGTCTACGTTGAATCGGAAGGTTTCGGCAATTTGTGCCGTTGGAGACCGGGGGTCGGCATCTTTCTTCCGACGAACCACTTCTACCATAGAAGCAGCCGCTGACTCTTTGAGACCGCCGGTACGAAGTAATACATCGTTCAGGGTCATATTGGCAATGTAGGGAATATCTGTATCCGGGGCATTTACTTCGCCCTGCACCGAAATGGTTGCCTGTTCCACCTGATCAAAGCGAGATGGAATAATAATCTGGTCTTCCCGTTGCAGCGGAACATCAGCCTCATTGCCCGCCAGGATACTGGCCAGATTGATCGAGAGGTTTTCGATAGCCAAATCTTCACGGGTACGAACAATTGTAACACGTCCGGTAAAGGCGTCGCCCTTCAGTCCCTCGGCATTGGTGATAAGCTCCTTCAGCGTTCGGTTCTTATCGAGTGAGTACTGGCCGGGGCGGAAAACAGCCCCTTCAATGGTGACCTGGTTTTCGAAACGTTCAAGCAAACGGGAAACCGTAACCAGATCGCCGTCCTGAATCTCAAATGTTTTGAATTCGGGCGTTGTTACATCAATTACTTTTACCTCCCGGTCGGTCAGTCGGGTCACCTTGAGCCTGCTTTTGTAAGCTTGAGCGGCAAAACCACCCGCATAGAACAGAAGTCGGTCGAGGGTTTCGCCCGGCATCATCTCAAAAATATTGGCGCGTTTTACGGTTCCGGTAATCTCAACTTTTTCGAGGAACGTAGTAAATCGAATGTTGTCGTTGTCCTGTAAGCGAAGATCGTTTCGCTGAATTCCATTCAGCAGGTAATCATACAGGTCGAGCGTAGCGGCTACTTTGTTGTTGCGAATGAGCTGTACCCGGCGGTAGGAGCCAATATCATTGGGGCCACCCGCCTGGTAAATAGCATTCATTACCGTTGCCAGTGAAGACAGGGTATAGGTTCCCGGTCTAACAGCATCGCCTGTTACCGACACGCGTATACTCCGTATCGTTCCACCCAGCGATACCTCAAGGAACGTGTTCTGGGGGCCGTAGGAGGAACTGCGCAAGCCGGCAAACCGCTTGGACAACCGATCGGTTATCCGTGCTTTCGCCTGCTCAATTGTCAGGCCGGAAACGGATACTGGACCAACACCGGTAGATTGACCAAAATAGACATTCCCATCGGCAGAAACAGTCTGGGTAAAATCGATTTCCGAATTCCCGTACATCCGGATATTCATCTGGTCGCCGGGGCCGATTACATAGTTGCGGGGTGTAGCTATGTTTAAATTGGGCTCAAAGGTGCGCTCCATTGCCGGATCGTTGAAGAGCGAATAGCCAAACGTTTTCTGTCGTTTTTCCTGTTGCTCCCGGCGTTGTGCGCGCTCGGCACCCTGCCGGACGAATTCTTCATCGGAGATTGGTCCCGGATCAGTGGTATCTCCCGGGGCTAGCTGTGGATTGGCTGCATTAGGAGCCTGTTTCCTATCTTTAAGGGACTGAGAAGTTGGCGATGTCCGGCCAGCGGGAGTCTGGGTCTGTCCAGTCCGGCCATTTATCTGTTGTCTGACGTTATTGGGTAAACTGTTCGGGTTGACACCTTTGGGTAAAGCCGTGGCTGGTATGCCCGAAGCGCCACCGGGGCTCATCGTTGCCCCTGAGGATGAAGGAACTGCAATTTGCCCATGTGATGTAAAGCCCACTAATAGTAGTGCAAAAACAACCACAAAATCCCTAAACTGGCCTTGAACTGAGGCAGCAGAAAAATGAAAAAAAAATTTCGAAGAGAGGTGGAAAAGTCTTGAATTTTGCATATTTTTAAGAAATCGAACAGCGCGGCACCGTAGAAGACGAAGCCTGTATCTAACGAACAAAGTGAATCTTGTGGTACATAGTGCAGTTCAGTCGACAAAGTAAGCGAACTTTTGTTGGATTATAAATAGTTTCGTATTGAGTGGTAATTTTTCGCGTTTCCAAAATTCAAGGTATAATTTTTCCAATGTTTCGTTAAACTGGCTATTCTTGTCTACAGCCCGTTTAAGCCTATTCGTAAAAATCTCTTATGGCAGAATTGCTGAATCAAGCTGTTCAATACAATGAAGATAGTATCCGCTCGCTGGATTGGCGTGAGCACATCCGCCTGCGGCCCGGTATGTATATCGGTAAACTTGGTGATGGCTCGGCTGCCGATGACGGCATCTATGTACTGATCAAAGAAACCATCGACAATTGCATCGATGAGCACGTGATGGGCTTTGGTAAAATCATAGACGTGCGTGTAACGGACCATCGGGTTGAGGTACGCGACTTTGGCCGTGGCATCCCGCTTGGTAAGGTTGTTGAAGTGGTTTCTAAAATTAACACGGGTGGTAAATACGATTCCGGGGCTTTCCAGAAATCGGTGGGACTGAACGGGGTTGGTACAAAAGCGGTCAACGCACTGTCCAGTTATTTCCGGGTTCAGTCGTTCCGGGAGGGTAAAACGGTTTGGGCCGAATTTGACCGGGGTGAGCTCAAGCAGCGGGGCGAAGATGTCACGACAGAGCGAAACGGCACCCTGATCTGCTTTGAGCCGGATGATACGGTCTTCAAGAATTTTCATTTCATACCCCAGTTTCTGGAGAACATGATCTGGAACTACTGCTACCTGAATGCGGGTCTGACCATCTCGTTCAACAAGCAGAAATACCTCTCGCAAAATGGACTCCTCGACCTGCTTCGTGACAAAACGAAGAAAGACGAAGATTCGCTGCGGTATCCAATTATCCACCTGAAAGGGAATGACCTCGAAATAGCGATGACCCACGGGAATCAGTATGGAGAGGAATATTATTCGTTCGTAAACGGGCAGTATACCACGCAGGGAGGTACGCATCTCAACGCCCTTAAAGAAGCCGTTGTGGAAACGGTTCGACGCCACTTCGATAAAAATTATGAGGTGTCGGATATCCGCTCGTCAATCATTGCGGCCGTTAGTATTCGGGTGCAGGAACCCGTCTTTGAATCACAGACGAAAACAAAACTCGGTTCGCAGAACATGTCGCCCGAGCCGAATGCGCAATCCGTAAGCTCGTTTGTTAAAGATTTTGTAAAGGAGCGTCTGGATGATTTTCTGCACATGAACCCTGCCGTTCGGGATGCCCTTAAAAAGCGGATCGAACAATCGGAACGGGAACGCAAGGAGTTGGCTGGTATTAAGAAACTGGCCAATGACCGAGCCAAGAAGGCCAGCCTTCACAACAAAAAATTACGCGACTGCCGTAATCACCTGCCCGATTTGAAAGCTGATGATCGCTACCAGTCGACCCTGTTCATCACCGAGGGAGATTCGGCGAGTGGTTCCATTACCAAATCCCGCAATGTGCAGTCGCAGGCCGTTTTTAGTTTGCGGGGTAAGCCGCTCAACTGCTTCGGCCTGACCAAAAAAGTAGTGTATGAGAATGAAGAGTTTAACCTTCTTCAACACGCACTCGATATTGAGGATGGCCTGGAAGGATTGCGGTATAATCGGATCGTTATTGCGACCGATGCCGACGTTGATGGGATGCACATCCGCCTGCTGATGCTGACGTTCTTTCTCCAGTTTTTCCCCGATCTGGTGCGTAACGGGCATTTGTATATTCTCGAAACGCCCCTATTTCGGGTACGTAATCCAAAAAATCATAAAGAGACAACCTATTGCTACTCGGAAGACGAGAAACAGAAAGCGATTGATAAGCTGACCAAAGCCGCTAAAAAAGTTGAAATAACCCGGTTTAAAGGACTTGGTGAAATTTCTCCTGATGAGTTCGGCTTGTTTATCGGCGAAAATATGCGTCTGGAGCCGGTTATCATGGAGAAAGAAACATCTGTACCCAAGTTGCTTAGCTACTATATGGGTAAAAACACACCCGACCGGCAGCGATTCATCATCGACAACCTTCGCGTCGAAAAAGATGTAGATGAAGTTGCATTGGTGTAGAAAAGTCAGGAAGTAAGTAAGTCGGTAAGTCGGTAAGTGCTAAGTTTGTATGTTGGCTTCGTGCTTACCGACTTATTGACTTATTGCCTTACCGACTTTTTTATGACTTTAGAGTCTCTCCGTAATGACATTGATGCCCTCGATGATCAACTTCTAACGTTGCTAAATCAACGAATGGAACTTGTGCGCCGGGTAGGCGACCTCAAACGTACAACCAATACAGTTATTTACCGGCCCGAACGGGAAAAGCAGATTCTGGATCGGCTTCATCAGCAAAATGACGGTTTACTGAACCGGTCTGCCATCGAAGCTATTTTTCTGGAAATATTTGCGGTATCCCGTAATCTCGAATTACCAGAGCGAGTGGCTTATTTAGGCCCCGAAGGTAGCTTTACACACCAGGCGGCCGAAAGCCGATTTGGGGCCATGAGTGCTTATATGGCGTTGCCAACCATACGGTCGGTCTTTGAGAGTGTTGAAACGGGGCGGGTGCGGTTTGGCGTTGTGCCCATCGAAAACAACCAGGAAGGCGTCGTAGAAGAAGCCATCGATCTCTTGCTGGAGAAAGACCTGCGAATAGCCGCCGAAGTGCAGATTCCCGTGCATTTTACCTTTGCGACAAAAGCCGAAAACTTAGCCGACATTACCCATATTTATTCAAAAGACATCGCATTCAGGCAGTGCAGCCGTTTCCTGAATGATTATTTTGATGAACTGAAAGCCGAGATGGTACCGGTTGAATCAACGTCGAAAGCGGCAAAGATGGCGGCTCAACAGCCTAACACGGCAGCGATCTGTTCACATATTGCCGCTAAGTTGTTCGATGTACCCGTGTTGTTCGACAACATTGAAGATAGCGACCTGAACCGAACCCGGTTTCTGATTCTGGCTAAGGATTTTGTGAACCAGCCCAGCGGGCACGACAAAACCACCTTAATTGCCCGCTTGCCGAACACCCAGTCGCCGGGGGTACTGGCCGAATTTCTACAGGAATTTAATACTCGAAATATTAACCTCACCAAGATCGAAAGCCGCCCCTTGCGAGACGGGGCAACTTTCCGTTACTGGTTTCTGCTGGAGTGCGAAGGCCACGCCAGCGATCCTGATCTGCACGAGATACTGAATCACCACGCGGCCGAAGTCAAGCTGCTGGGCAGTTATGTACGGGTAAGCTGAAACGGGCGCGCTAGTCTGCTACCATAAAGCCATTTTTCGTTCGTATAAACCAGAAAATAGAATTTACAGTTTACGAAGGAAAAACCGCTGTACACTTCCCGACTAACATACGATGGACGCAAACGAAAAGACCGATAAAATCATTGAAGCCCGGATGAAACTCAAACGTCGGTTTGAGGAAAAAATGGCTCAGACGCCCTCCATGACGGACGAAAAGCCACGGGGTTCGGGACCGGTAAACCGGCATGGTATGCCCGCTGTACCGGTCGGACAAACGGTCACGACCAAATGGCCGGTACTGGATTTAGGTTACCAGCCCGCCATACCACTCGATAAATGGCAGCTCAATATTGATGGCGAAGTGAATAATCCCGTTCGGCTGAAGTGGGAAGATCTGATGGAGTTGCCGCAGGTAGAAGACACCAGCGATTTTCATTGCGTAACGACCTGGTCGCGATTAAATGTCCCCTGGGTGGGGGTTCGGTTCATGGATCTGGCGGCTCTGGTCGATCCCAAAGGCACGGCTACGCACGTTATGTGTTACGGCTATGATGGTTACTCCACCAACGTTTCGCTGGAAGAAGCCCTGAAACCCGACGTTTTGCTAGTCCATACCGCCGACGGCCAGCCCCTAACTCGTGAACACGGTGGGCCGCTGCGCATGATCACCCCGCAGCTATACGCCTGGAAAGGCTCGAAATGGATCAAGCGGATTGAATTCCTGACGAAAAATCAACTGGGCTTCTGGGAAGTACGCGGCTACTCCAATACCGCCTACCCCTGGCGCAACGATCGGTATTCGTAGAGACGCAATCCCTTGCGTCTCCTCACGCGTCAGCAATAAAGCGATACAATACAAGGCTGACGCGTGAGGAGACAAGGTAAGGGCTGACGCATAAGGAGACAAAGTAAGGGCTGACGCATCAGGAGACGCAAGGTATTGCGTCTCTACGTGGATTCAATAAACCCATAACACAGCATGTGGCAGATGGTCATCTGGGCGTCTTCGACCCGGCCGTAATGCTCATCCTGAATAATGATCGACTCATGGGCAATGTCGGCGAGTTTGCCACGCTTGCCGCCTACCAGCGCCATGGTTGTGAGGCCGTTTTCGTTGGCCCATTCGATGGCTTTAACGACGTTTGGCGAGTTGCCGCTCACGCTTAAGGTTAGCACCAGATCGCCGGGGCGGGCGTAATTCTGAAGTTGCCGCAGGTAGATATCTTCGTAAGCGTAGTCATTGCCGAGAGCCGTAATCCAGGATACATTCTCGTTCAGCGATAGGCACCGGAAACGCTTGCCCATGCGGTCGGATGCACTTTTTCCAAGATCGGTGATAAAGTGAGATACGTTAGAGGCACTGCCCCCGTTGCCGAAGGCGAAAAACTGCCGATCTTCTTCCCAGCATTTTTTGATGAGGTTAATCAGATGCTCCACCCGATCAATGGGAATAGCGTCGTACGCGGCTTTCTGCCGGTCGATGTAATTTTTAAAGTAAGCCTGGTTCATAGGGAAGGGAGAAATGTATGATGTTTTTATGCGTACTGTGTACATTGTATATCCTACATCCTATATCATACATCTTTTACTGTTAGCATTAAGGCACCGACGGGTACGGAATCTTCGCCGAGTTTGGCGAGTAATACGATGGGGGCTGGCTGAAAGGTTTTCATAACAAAACGAGGTAGTGTTTGACGAACGGCCGCCCGCAACGGTTCGCCAATGAGCGACAGGCCGCCCCCCAGCACAATGGCATCCGGATGAAACAGGTGAACAACGTGCGATAATGCCAGCGCCAGCACCGAACCAATCTGCTCGATCAACATTTTTGCAACCGGGTCGCTGGCTTCGTAAGCCGGATGTAAAAACCGGGCTTCTTTACCAACAGAGCCAGAGGCATGGGCTTGCTGCACGGCAATTTTAAGCGCTGAGTCGTCTGGTAGCTGCGGCAGAAGGTCCCGAATCTGCTGGTCAACAGCCCAGCCCGAAATTGTCTGCTCAACCGTTTGGCCCGGTGTTGAATCGCCGGGGGGGACGAGCCATAAATGGCCAATTTCTGCTTCGCCGGGTAGTGCACCGTGATACAACTTTCGGTCAATGACCATGCCCCCGCCAACACCGCTGCCCAAAGTAATATAGAACACCCGGCTAAAGCCGGTTGCAACGCCTTTATGGGCTTCGCCGAGGGCAGCCACATTGGCGTCATTCTCAATTTGAACCGTAGCACCCGGCACCTGCTTCCGAAGCCAGCCCGCCAGATCAACCCCCGACCAGCCGCCTATCTGATGGGATGTGGCAATACGGCCTGTTGTCCAGTCGACAGGCCCGCCAAAACCGACGCCAATGGCAGAGGGTGGTTCTGGAAGTTGCTGGATTGTAGTCGCGATTTGTGTCAGAATACCTTCGGCTCCCTGTTCGGGATCAACGACGTAGCGGAATCGCTGGCTAATCTGACCGGTCGAATCGCCCGTGATCAGTTGCAGTTTTGTTCCGCCAATTTCAATACCAAGAGTCATGTAGGGGATTATTTTGACAATGACGCACTCGTCGAGTAGCGTGAGAGTAACGCCGTTGGACTGCAAATCTACTGTTCAGCGTCTAGCTTTTCGCCCGGTTCATCGTAGCCCGACCCAGATAAATTTCGTCGCCTTTGAGAGTAATAGTCGTATAAAACGAATAACCATTCTGCACATAACGTAGCATAACCCGGTTTGTCTGGCTGGGTTGTGCATAGGCTTTAGTGGCCGCTACCAGGATTTGGTTGCCGTTGACAATGGCCCGGACAAACGGTAGGTCGCGTACCTTAAGTTGATTGGCGTTGTACTTGTACCACGTTTGTCCACCGTCGTAGGAGCACTCGGTAGCGTTGTTAAGATAAGTTTCCCGGCCGTTGAATACATCGGTGTGGTGCTTGAACAGTCGCCAGAGGCCATGAACGTAGTGTTCATAACAGGTGTAGTTTCGGTCGTTGCCGACGCCCTTCTGGCTCGGGTCGGCGGGTGAGGGCGAGTCGGGGACTAAATCCTTGTGGTCATCCCAGAACAAAACGCCATAAGCGCCGGTGAACCAGTAAAAAATCCCCATCCCCTCGGCCACAGCGGGTGGAGCGGCATGTTCTGCTTTGCTACTGTTCGGCAGTTCGCTCTGGGTATTAAAAAGCCATTGCCAGGCTATACGCTTTTTGGGTGATAGCTTCATATTGACCTCCTGCTCGCCCAATAAAGCCGCCAGCCAATGACGGCTGTTATCCCCGTTATGCCGGATCGAGTAATCGAAATCCGGGTAAGCATAATAGGTGCCGGGCATTTGAAAGTCAGCATAATCGCCGTACGATTTGCCAACTATATCGTCTGGCATACCCCGCTGGCGGCTGGTTGCTGTGTGTTGGGCAGGCATCGCCCAAAGCCAGTCGGGTGTGGCGTTGTAATCATCGGCTTTTGAGTAACCAACACTGTTGTGCAAAACCGGTGCAATTGACCCAACCTGTGTTTTTGGACTTACGTTTTCCTTGATGGTTTTAACCATGTAGGTATAGAGGTTTGTCTGCTCCTGCCGATTGGTCATGTTGGCTCCATCGTTCTCAATGTCAAGAAAAATAAACCCATAGGTGCTTTTCATACCAGTAGGCGGGCAGTCGCCAAAGCCAAAACATCCTCCACTCAGTTCTGTGCAGGCCTGGTACAACGTGTTTCGGTTGATGGGACGAGCCGCTCCGGCAGCGTTGCCGCTGGGGACTGCGCGGTAAAGTGTCTCATTTGCCTTATCGCTGTTTTGCGCCCAGGCCAAACCAAACGAATCTCTGAAGTAGTTTTGATAAAGAATGACCGACCGCTGACTCGGTTGAAGCGAAGATTTCCAGCCCTTAGATGGGAAGCCATCTGTCCAGATTTCGACGTTGGGCACCATCCGGCTTTGATCAACGGCTGAGAACCCTCGTCGGAAGATTTTCGTAGGGTCTTTCTGTACGTGAAGGTTTCGCCCGGCACCGCAAAACGTAATGGTTTTTGTAGCTGGCAAAGTAAAATCGCCAACAACATCCAGATTATAATACCCTTTTCGGGTACTGGGTGTGGGGGTGAACTGCGTGCGGGGCGTGGGCGAGAGTGACGTTTGCGCCGGTAAAGGTCCTTGTAACTGCACGGCCGCAACAGCCGGAGAGCCGGTCGATTGCCAATACCAATAACCGGCACCCGCCAGGCTCATTGCCAGGCCTACTGCAATTAATTTCATAACCGACTTCAATACGTGTTAAGTTAGGTGAGTAACGTATAACCGGCCTAAACCGATTAATCCTGGTCTATATATCGCTTTGTAATGGGTTGATACGAATCAATCCGGCGGTCGCGGAAGTATGGCCAGGTGGTACGGTATTTTTCGGAGAGGGCCAGATCGACGGTTTGCACGTGTACGAGTTCCTGGTCGTGCGGGGCCAGATACAGCAACGAACCGAAAGGGTTGGCAATGAATGAGCCACCCCAGAACTGCTGATCGGCCTCGCGGCCAACCCGGTTGACGGCCACCACGTGAACGCCATTGGCAATGGCGTGGCTCCGCTGAATCGTTTGCCATGCGTTGTATTGCTCCGTGTTTTGCGCCGGGTCAGGTTCATTGGTATCCCAACCAATGGCGGTTGGGTAAAACAGGATTTCGGCACCCATGAGCGCGGTAATACGGGCTGCTTCAGGATACCACTGATCCCAGCAGATGAGTACGCCAATCCGGGCAAACTTGGTGTCGAAGACCTTATAGCCGAGGTCGCCGGGGGTGAAGTAGAATTTCTCGTAATAACCCGGATCGTCCGGAATGTGCATCTTGCGGTATTTACCCAGATATGATCCATCGGCATCCAGCACCGCCGTGGTATTGTGGTATAGTCCATGCGCCCGTTTCTCGAAAAGAGACGCTATGATGACAACGCCCAGCTCACCCGCCAGTTCACCAAGTCGGTTGGTGGTGGGACCGGGGATGGCTTCGGCCAGACTGAAATTATGATGGTCTTCAACGTCGCAGAAGTACAGCGACGTGAATAATTCCTGTAAACAAACGATTTGAGCCCCTTTCGCAGCCGCTTCCCGAATGCCGCTGATGGCTTTTTGGATATTCGTCTCGACATCTGCCGAGCAACTCATCTGCACTAAACCGATATTGACGTTCTTAGACATGGGGCAAAAATAGACGGTAATTCGTTGATGGTCCCATTTGTCAACAAAAAGCTTATCGGGTGGGTTCGACCCTCGATAAGCTTTCCGAAATGTATCCTACCGGCTGATACCCGTGAGCGCTTCTAAATCGGACAGGGCCAGCCGGTAGGCCAGTTGGGCCGAAAACAAATCTGCTTCGGCCTTTGCCAGTGCGGCCTGGGTTTCCAGTACGTCGCGCTTTAGGACCAGCCCGGCCGCGAGTCGGTCGGTTTTGAGCTTTAGCTCGTCGCGCCGGTATTGGGCAGCCTGAGCGGCAATGGGGAGCAATGACTGCGCCTGACGGGCTTTTCGATAAGATTTTTGTACCTCTCCGGCAATGTGTTCCCGCGTGTACTGAACATTTTCGCTGGCCTGTTTCTCCTGCGACAGTCGCTGGTTCAGTGTAGACCGGCGACGGCCAAAGTCAACGATGTTGTAACTCAACTGGAGCCCCACAAAGTAATTGCTTTGAGGAAGGTCGGAGATCACATTCTGGAACAAATAGCCGCCCAGCGCACCAATGGTTGGTATGTAATCCTTGCGGGCCGCCTGTACACCGAGCGCGGCTTTCTGACTGGTTTGGTCAGCCTGACGAACTTCCAGGCTTCCGTTTTTGGCACCCTCCAGAAACGTAGCCAGTGGGGGTAAGGCTGGTAACGAATCCGTTACGGGGCTTAAGCTCAACGGCGTTTCGGCGGGTTGGCCGAGTAGCTCATTCAGATCGGCCGTGTAATCTTCCACCTGGTTCGTAAGCTGTAGCAACTGCTGCTGCTGGTTCGCCAGATCGGCCTGTAGGCCCACTTTATTGACGGGGTCTGTTTTTCCGGCCAGGAGCGCGCTTTCCACGTCATACAGTTTGGCCTGGGTCAGCTCAAGGGTTGTTTGAACCTGCTGTTGCTGTCGCTGGGCGATCAATAGACCATAATACAACTTTTCGACACCCTGCCGGACGGCCAGTTCTGCCTGACTCACCTGCGTTTTGGCCAGTGCCACGTCGGTCTCGGCTACTTTGATGCCGTCCTTTATCTTACCCAGCTGACTGATGGGTTGATAAGCCAGAACGTTGCCGAAAAACAGGTTATGTTTGGCTTTGAACAAAGTCAGGTCCTGTTGGGGCAGCGGGATGGGCGTTGCGCCGGGCAACACGCCGATTGAACCTCGGGGCAGGGTCAGATCGCGGGTGACGCCATTATAGGTGTAGCTGCCATTGGCAACAATCAGCGGGTACAACCGACTGCGGGCTTCGCTGATCTTATAATCGCTCTCGTCCACCTTATACCGGGCAATTTTCAGCCGCCGGTTTTGCTGAACGGCCTGATCCTGTACCTGCTTTAACTGTACCGGCTGGGTGGTTTGGGCTACAGTCGCACCGCTGAGGAGGATACCAACTATCGTTAATTTTAGGAGTGTGTTCATTGTCAATGAGAATGAGTCTGGGTGGTTGGCAGGGCGACGGCTTCATCTTTGGGTTTGACGGTCATCACAAACAGGACCGGAATGACCAGCAGGGCCATGACCATCGAGAAAACAACGCCCACGGCAATGACGCTGGCCAGTGGGCTCCACATGGGCGAACCGGACAAAATCATGGGAACAACGCCAATGGCTGCGGCCATCGTTGTCAGAAAAATAGGCCGGAGTCGACGCTTGCCCGCTTCCATGGCCGCTTGGCGGATGTCCATCCCTTTGCGAATCAGCTCGTTGGCGTAGTCGACCAGAATAATGGCGTTTCGCACAACAATACCCGACAGGCTGATGAGCCCCATAAAGGCCGTAAAGCCAAACGGATTTCCCGTTAGCACCAGGCCCAGCAATGCGCCAAACAGACTGAGGGGAATGGACGCCATGACCACCAGTGATTCTTTCAGGTTGCGAAACTGGAAGAGCAGGATCAGGAAGATAAGCACAAGGCTGATTCCCAGCGCACCAACCATTTGGCTGAACGTAGCCCGCCGGTTTTCGTCCTCACCACCGTATTGAATGCTGTAGCCAACGGGTAGGGGAATGCTGGCAATTTGTGGTTGAATGGCTTTCAGTACTTCGGAAGGCAGGGTGTTGCCACTCGTTTCGGACTGAACCGTCAGCGTACGAACGCCGTTGCGGTGCATAATTCGCCCGGTTTGCCATTCGGGTCGTAACGTCGCAATCTGCCGGAGCGGTACACTGCTGCCCGTTACGGGCGAAGTGAGGTACGTATTTTCCAGGTCCGTAAAGTTCTGGCGGCTTTCTTCATCGAGCCGAAGAACCAGGTTAACGGGCTGATCGCCTTCGTACAGCACCGATACGGGCGCACCCGAGAAGCCGGTGTAAATACTGGTGGCAATGCCGGTTGTTGTAAAGCCGAGCCGGTTGGCCTCTTCCGTCAGGCTAATCCCGACGCCGTAATAATCTTCTTTGAAATCCGTGCGGACGAGGGCGCTGCCGGGTGCTTTGCGGACAATATTCTGCACCTGAGAACCAAGCCGTTTCAACACGTTCAGGTCGTTGCCGATAATCCGAACCTCCACCGGCGCAATTGTCAGCGCGCCCTGCTGCATCAGCCGCACGCGGGGAGTGCCATCGGGCACCAGCGCGGCCACTTTCCCGATCAGTTCGTCGGCTAGGGCTTCCGTTTCTTCATTGGTTGTCGTGTTCACCAGAATCTGCCCGTAGTTGGTGACGGGTGGCTCGGGCGAAAAGTTGTAATAAAATCGAGGGGCACTGGTGCCGATAAAGGTGGCGTAAGTTTCCACCCGACCGTCTTTTTTGAGCAGCCCTTCCAGCCTGGCTAGAGCCTCTTTCGTTCGGTCGAGTTTAGTGCCGGTTGGCATCCAGACTTCTACCACAAACTGGTTTCGCTCAGCCGCCGGGAAGAATTTCTGCCGGATCGCTTTGAACAAAAGACCCGATGCGGCAATGGAAACGACGGCGAATACCAGTGTGGCGGTACGGTGGTCGATGCACCAGTTGATGGCCTTGTCGTAGCCGTCCTGCATGTAATCGAGCAGCGATTTTCGCTTCCGTTTTTCGGGACGATTACTCGGCTCAATAACCTGATGCAACCCTTTTTTGATGAAGGTGTAACACAGGAAAGGCGTGAGCAACATGGCCACAATAAACGACGAGGCCAGCGCAATGGAAACCGTAATGGGCAGCGAAAAAATAAACTCGCCTACCGATCCGGTCAGAATGACCATCGGTAAAAACGACGCGATAATCGTCGCCGTCGCCGTGAGTACCGGAACGACCAGATCACTGGCACTGCGCCAGGCGGCCGTCCATCGGTCAATGCCTTCGTCGAGGAGTTCCACGTAGTTGTCGGCAATGACAATGGCATCATCCACAACCATGCCCAGCACGACGATCAATGCGGCCAGCGACACCTGGTGCAACTCAATCCCGAATGTATGCAGCAGCGCAAACGTAACGGCTACTGTGACTGGAATCGCCATGGCAGCCACGGCGGCAATGCGGAACGGCAGCAGAACAATCGTGACGACAACAACGGAGACGATAGCCAGAAAGAACTCCCGGATGAAGTCACTCACGCTGTGCTGAACAACCTGCGGCTGGTTGACAACCGTGGTGAGCTTCACCGAACTGGGAAGGTAATGCCGGATATCGTCCAGCTTGGCCGCTACATCGTCGCCAAACTTGACAATGTTATTGCCTTCCTGCATCTCAACGGACAGCATCAACGCCCGGTGGCCATTTACGTTGATGGTCGATGTTGGCTCCGTACCTTCCCGTTTAATGGTCGCTACGTCTCCCAGCCGAATAACGGACCCGGTAGGTGTGGTACCGATTACCTGATTGCTGATTTCCTGTTCGGAATTATAATAACCCTGGGCATAGAGCGGCACCTGCGACTGGTCGGTTTTGACATTTCCGGTGGCTTTGATGGCGTTTTGGGCCTGGAGTACCTGCACGACCTGCGTCCATTTTATACCGTATTGCGCTATTTGCTCGGAGCGGGCCGTAATGGTGATTTGCTCTTTTTGCTCCCCATACCGCCGTATTTTCGACACGGCTTTGATGGTACGCAGCCCGTCTTCAATGCGTTTGAGTTTATCGTCCAGTTCAGTGTAGGAGAGCTGGTCGGATTCGACCCCAATCAGCAGGGCAACGGTATCGCCAAAATCGGTGTTGACGATGGGCCCCTGAACGCCCTGCGGCAAATCCAGCACTTTGGCCTGGTTGAGGTCGTGGCGAAGCTTGGACCAGAAAATGTCCGGATTTTTGACGTTCTCTTCCAGTTCAACGTTAATGACCACGGCACCGTCGCGGGTGGTGGAGTACGTTTTTTCTTTACGCACTTCGGCGTAGCCGAACAAATACTGCTCCAGTTTACGGGTTACCTGATCTTCGACCTGAGCGGAATTGGCACCCGGAAAAAAGGCGACGACCAGCCCGGTGCGGATAGTGATTTTCGGGTCCTCCCGACGCGGCATGGTCAGCAGGGAATAGATGCCCAATGCCGCCACCAGAAAGACAACGCTGAGCGTTACCTGCGGGTATTTTAACGAGCCTTGAATGGGATTCATTGAGCGGATTGGTTAAATTGAATCGAAGCGCCGTCCTGTAATTTCTGCTGACCACCAGTTACAACGAGGTCGCTGGGCGTAAGACCGGATGTGATTTCGACGTTGCTGGCGAAAATCTTCCCGATGGTCACTTTTCGTTTGAACGCCTGTTTTTTGAGCGAATCGGCCACGAATACGTAGGTGGACTGATCGTCGTCGCGCAATACGGCATTGCCCGGCAGACTCAGGGCTTTAGATCGGCGGGTCGACGTGATCCGGGCATCGGCAATCATACCGGGGCGGATCTGAAGTTTTGGATTGGGCAGGTCGATCTTGACGGAGTAGGCGCGGGAAGCTGGGTCCGCGACGGCACCGATGAGGGAAATTTTGCCGGTATAGGTTCCGTTGATGGCCGGGATTGTCACTTGGGCAGACTGCCCCAGACGGAGCTGCCCAACTTCCGATTCGGGTACCGATACCCGTACTTTTATGGGCTGAATGTCGGCGATTTGAAAGAGGGGTTGCCCTTGTGGAATGATCTCGCCGGGATTGGCTCCTTTGCGGGCCACAATGCCGGAAATAGGGGAGTAGAGTTTGGTTTCGCGGAGGTTTTTGGCGGCCAGTTGCTGGCGGGCTTTCACTTCATCGAGCCCCGTCACCACCTTTTCATAATCGCTGGGCGTTACACTGCCCCGTTCTTTCAGAATGGTTAGCCGATTGTATTCGTCCTGCACCCGCGCCACGTTGGCGTTGGCAATGGTGACGCCCAACTGGTAGTCGGTTGGCTCGATGGAGGCAATCAGTTGCCCCGCCCGAACGGTCTGTCCTTCCTGAATTGTGACCCGATTTAGTTTTCCGGCCACCATAAACCCTAAATTTACGGTCGTTTCAGATTCAGTTGAGCCGCTTAGAGTCAGTTGTCCGCCTTCCTGGGTATCCTGAACCCGACTAACGATGACGGGGATGGCTGCTGGTGTTTCAATGACTGCCGATGTTGGGTTTTGTTTTTTATCGGAAGAAGACTGACAGGCCGATAATGCCCAGATAGACAGGGAAAGTGCAAGGGGACGTATAACGTTACTACTCATAAGGACTGGCGAATAAGGTAAAACAGACTCACGTTTGTGAGGTATAATTGAAGAAGACTCGCTTTGTTTAGAATGATATATACGTTTAGGTAAGTACCTAGTGGCTTTGTTTTTATAATTTACACTATTTTAGTATTTTTAGTTTCCAATTGATCAAGAGAATTGTGTCTGTAAAAGCAAAAACAAGGCAGCATATTATAGAGGCCGCTCAGAAATTATTCTTGCTGCATGGGTACAGCAACATGTCTGTAGATGACCTGGCTCGTGAACTGGGTATCAGCAAGAAGACTATCTACAACCACTTCAGCAGTAAGTCGGAACTGTTAATGGCTGGTATTGAGCAGTTTGCTCTGGAGTACCAGGAAAAGGCAGACACCATTCTGAATAATGTCGATCTAACCCTGCGGCAGAAAGTGGCGGCTTATCTTCGGTTTATCGGGATGAGCTTCGCCAATATCAACCAGGGTTTCTGGACGGATATAAAACGCTCAGAGCCAGAGGCCTGGAAAAAAGCCTGCGAGATCAGACGGGATATACCACTGAAGCATTTCAGTCAGTTGATGGACGAGGGCGTTCGGGTTGGGTATCTGCGGGATGATTCCTCCCGGCACATCGCCATGCTGACCTATGTTGCCGCTATTCAGCAACTTACTGATCTGGACTTTTTAAATCAGTTTCCTGAAGCAATCACGTCAGCCCTGTCAAAAGAGCTTCCCGAACGAGCCGACCAAATCGTTAACCTGCTCTTACACGGTCTCCTCACACCTCGGTTCTATAATGAAATCACTTAATTATAAATTATACTATAATTTATATATAGTGTAAATATTGCTTATTTTTATTTGTCTGGCGGAGGCTTATCTTATGGAAGGTTGATTTTGTCCCGCAGGTTACCGTATAAATGGTGGAGTATTGTCTTTCACCGTGTAAATACCTGCCATGAAGATTCAGCTACGATTGACTCCGATCTTACTGCTGCTGTTGCTTGGGGTATGCTTTGCCTTCAGGCAGGACGTACCACCCCGGCTTAAACTGTTCCTGCTCATCGGTCAATCGAACATGGCTGGCCGGGGCATACCCGAAGCCAAAGATCAG
The DNA here is from genome assembly GCF_900230225.1 of Spirosoma fluviale. GTDB lineage: Bacteria > Bacteroidota > Bacteroidia > Cytophagales > Spirosomataceae > Spirosoma > Spirosoma fluviale. The sequence continues at coordinate 2,572,906 of NZ_OCNH01000001.1, read as the reverse complement.
CAACCGCACCAGCATATCTGGATGCTTACTAAAGAAGAGACCTGGCTACCCGCCCGCGACCCACTCCATTTTGATAAACCCACCGTTATTGGCGTTGGCCCCGGTCTGGCGTTTGCCCAAAAACTGGTCGACTCCGACAAAAAAGTAGATGTTGGTCTAATTCCCTGCGCTCAGGGTGGGTCGGGAATTGATGTCTGGGTACCGGGGGCCTATTATGCGGCCACCAAATCATATCCGTACGATGATGCCATTAAACGAGCCAGAAAAGCGCTGGAAAACGGTGAGTTGGCAGGCATACTCTGGCACCAGGGCGAATCGGATAGCCAACCCGAAAAAGCCGCCGTCTATGCCGAGAAATTAACCGCTTTGGTAAGCCGCATCCGAACCGATTTGCAGGCTGAAAACGTCCCATTTCTCGTTGGTACCCTGGGTGATTTTTATGTACAAAAGCATCCGGTTGCGGCTCAGATCAACACGATTCTGGAAACCTTGCCTAAAACCATACCCAATATGTACGTTGTGTCGGCAAGTGGCTTAACGCATAAAGGAGATACCACGCATTTCGATACGCCTTCTGCCCGGATGTTAGGCATCCGGTTTGCAGATACCTATCTTGCCAGAACTGAAGAACACAAATGACCCTATGGAACGGCTATCGCCTGACTTGACCTTTCAACCAGAAATCCTGATTTTTATACCATAAACTTTTAATTTGAAACCAAATGACATCTCGCCGAACTTTCCTGCAAACAACAGCGCTGACCGGCGCAGCCGCTGCCATTTTGCCCAATGCGCTTTGGGCATCGACAAAACCAGCTAAAGACAAACTGGGTGTAGCCCTCGTGGGACTAGGCTATTACAGCACCGACCTGCTGGCACCGGCTCTGCAAAAAACCAAAAACTGTTACCTAGCCGGTATCGTAACCGGAACGCCTGCAAAAGCTGAAAAGTGGAAGAAGCAGTACAACATTCCGGACAAGAACATCTATTCGTACCAGACGTTCGACCAGATTGCCAACAACCCTGATATCGACGTGATCTATGTGGTGCTTCCGCCCTCCATGCACGAAGAGTATGTGGTGCGGGCGGCTAAAGCGGGTAAACAGGTCTGGGTTGAAAAACCGATGGCCGTTACTGCCAAAGAGTGCCAGAACATGATCGATGCCTGTGCTAAAAACAAGGTGTCGTTGTCCGTTGGTTACCGCTTGCACCATGACCCCAATACGCAGGAGTATGTAAAAGGACTGCGTGATGGAAAGATTGGCAAAATACAGATGGTTAACTGTTCCGCTGCTTATTACGACGCCCGAACCGATCACTGGAAACAGAAAAAAGAAATGGGCGGGGGCGTCATGTACGACATGGGCGTTTACGTATTACAGGGTGCCCGCCTGGCAACGGGCGAGGAACCCATTGCCGTTACGGCCCAGCAGTACACATCCCGGCCAGACGTGTACAAGAACGGTCTGGATGAAACATCCATGGCGCAGCTTATTTTCCCGAGCGGAGCGCGGGCGGTGGTTCAGTCGAGTTACGGCATGAACATGAATTTTATGGACGTGATCGGTAGCAAAGGCACGTTGCGCGTAGAACCGTATTCGGGGTATAACAACGTAAAAGGTGTCTGGAGCAATGGCGGTAAAATAGACCATCCTTACGAAGTGACCTGGCAGCAGGCCAAACAAATGGACGACGATGCGGAGTTGATCATGAATAAAAAGCCCATGATGGTCCCCGGCGAAGAAGGCCTGCGTGATATAAAAATTGTAGAAGCAATCTACCAGGCGGCCAAAACAGGCAAGCAAGTAAAGATTGGCTAAAAAAATATATGGCAACACTAATTGATTTCCTCTACAAGTATACTGTATCGTAGGGTGTTACTTGAAATAGTGTTTTAGTTGTATTGTAGTAGTATTTTTCTTGTGCTATATAAAGTCGGGCGGCTCATTTGGTGAGCCGCCCGCTTTTTGTTTATTTCGCCTGTCAACCCCGTACAGCTATGCAACCTGCCGATTTTACCTGCCTTTCTGCCGACCAGCAACTCGACACCCTTTACTTTACGGGCGACATACTTGCCAACCGCTACGAAGGCGAGAACATTTTCCTGCTGTATAATCTTCACAATTTTTACGTCGAACTCAAGTACGACGCCTACACCAATAGCTTACATCAGGTTACGGCCTTCCGCGAAACCGATAAGCTGGAACCCTACCTGCCTTATCTGGCGTAGAGGCTGATTTCCTATTTCATTGATCACTTTTCAACGCTATTTTCCGGGTAAGTCGGAGAAGAAAACTTTGCTTGTCCATCACTCAGAAAAAGATTAGATTTTTCTAATCGGGTGGCTAGTGTGAATTTTTCCGTTGGTAGTGTCCGTTATTAAATGACACAATGAGCCCGTGTCATGCCTGAATCCTGATGGACAACCAGCGCGAAGACAGTTTCCGGGGAAGTCAACGGGATGAAAAAGATACTAATTATTGAAGACGACCGACGTATTGCGCAGATCATTAGCCGAACACTACAGGAAGATGGCTACGCTACGGAGGTAGTTTATGAAGGAAACAACGGCCGCCAGATGGCATTGTTGCCGGGCGTCGATCTGCTCATTTTAGATATTAACCTGCCTGGTATCAACGGATTTGAGGTGTGCCGCAGCGTTCGGGCAGAAAAGCCGCATCTCCCCATTATTATGCTCACAGCCCTGGGTGAAATTGAAGACAAAATAGAGGGGTTGGGCCTGGGTGCCGACGATTATCTGGTCAAACCCTTTGATCTTCGGGAGTTGATTGCCCGCGTAGAGGCCTGCCTGCGTCGGTCGGCATTGCTGGAGGAAATGACCGCCGAGCCGGAGAAGGTGTGGCGGGTGGCTAATTTAATCGTCAATTCAGCTTCCCGTGAGGTGAAACGTGGAGCAACGTCCATTGACCTGACCCCTCGGGAGTTCGCTTTGCTGGAATACCTGATACGCAACCGGGGGCGCGTACTGGCAAAAATGGATATCGCTGAGCAGGTCTGGAATCTGAATTTCGACCCCAACACCAATGTTGTAGAAGTTTATATCAATTACCTCCGGAAGAAGATTGACCGTGATTTTGAGCCGAAGCTCATTCATACGAGACCGGGAATGGGCTACGTGCTTAAGGAAGAGTAACGTGTGAATAGTTAGTCTGACTAACGTCTCTAAGTTTTATCTAATCACATTCTAACGTTCTTCTAACTCAGCTGTAAGCCTGCCGTAAGCTGCCCGACTGACCTTTGTAGCCGTACATTATTCAACGCATGCGGCTATTATTTTTCTTTATTTTCATTTTTCTGAATGCCAACCCGCTTCAGGCACAAACGTCCGGCGGGGAGGACTCGCTCCGGCTCACCCTTAAACAGGCCGATAGTCTGTTTATTAAAAACAACCTGTTGCTGTTGGCCGAACGGTTTCGAATCGACGCCAGCCAGGCGCAGGTGTTACAGGCAAGTCTGTATGATAACCCCACCGTTACCGCTGAACTAAGCACGTATAATTCCGAAGCTCGTCGGGTGCTGGATGTGGGCCGGCAAGGGCAGAAAACGCTCGCCATTGAGCAGCTGCTCTATACGGCCGGAAAACGGAACAAACGGATTGCATTGGTATCAGAAGCCGCTCAGTTAACCCAGTTTGAACTCCTCGACCTGCTGCGAGGATTGCGCTTCGATCTGCGCAGCCGATTCTATTCCATCTATTTTCAGCAAAAAACACTGGTTCGCTTTGACCAGCAACTCGTCACGCTTCAGTCGACGGTAGCGGCTTATGAGTTTCAGTACACTCGGCAGAATGTGTCGCTTCGCGAGTTGCTCCGGCTGAAAGCGTTGCTGTTTCGACTAAGCAATGACCGTACAGCAATCGTGTTCCAACTGGCCGACGACCAGCGGGCATTGCGCACGCTATTGTCTGTCGATCAGTCGATCAAGCCGATACTTCCCGATGAGACCCTGGCCGTTTATCACATACCAAGTCAGCCGGACGACACGCTACAGCAGATTGCTTTACGGAATCGACCTGACCTAAAAGGCACCATTTCGCTCACACGGCAGGCCGAATTGAACCACACGTTACAGCGTGCTCTGGCTGTACCGGATGTTCGACTGGGGGCCAACTACGATCAGGCCGGGAGTTACATCCAAAACTACGTTGGCTTGTCCTTGTCTACCGACATTCCCCTGTTCAACCGGAATCAGGGTGCTATTCGCGCTGCCCGAAGTCAGATTAGTTATCAGGCGCAGTTGCAGCAGCAGAAAGTCATGCAGATACGAAACGAAGTGGCAACGGCCCTCCAAAAAGTGCGGGAAGTAGAGCGCCGGGTTCAGGCGGTTGAGCAGGCGTTTACTACCCAGTTCGACCAGTTGAATCAGGGGGTACTGCTAAGCTTTCAAAAGGGCAACATCACCTTACTGGAGTTTGTCGATCTGGTCGAAGCCTACAACGACAGCATCAGCAATCTCAACCGCCTGAGGGCCGACCGCGTGAGTGCCTATGAAGAATTGAACTACCTGCTGGGCGACGATTTATTCAACTAAAACAAGCCATTCGTTTGGCTCTGAACCAATGAAAATTCACCTTCTTTTTTTTATCGGCAGCTTGACTGTTCTCGGCTCCTGTGCCCCAAAAGCCGCTCCTGAAGAACTACAGGCCTTTATGCTATCCGATACCATGTTGCGTCGTATTCGGCTCGACAGTGTTTTTACCCAGCCCGTACGCAGTGAGTTGACACTGGTCGGTAAGATTGTTGCCGATGAAAATCGGGTTGTCAAAGTGTTCCCGTTAGTAGGGGGCAACGTTGAAGATGTAAAGGTTGAATTGGGCGATTATGTACGGAAAGGCCAGACGCTGGCAGCTATTCGTTCCGGTGAAGTGGCCGATCTGAAGCGACAATCCATACAGGCGCAGTCTGATTTGCTGGTTGCTGAAAAGAACCTCCGGGTAGCGCAGGACCTTCTCGAAACCAAACTCACATCCCAGCGTGAAGTAGTAGCGGCTCAGAAAGAAGTTGAAAAAGCGCAGGCGGAAGCAAACCGGATCAGTGAGGTATCCCAGATATACGGCATCAACAACGCGTCGATGTACACCGTAAAAGCACCTATCGACGGCTATGTTATCGAGAAAAATGTTAACCGCGACATGCAGCTCCGCTCCGATAATGCCGATAACCTGTTTACGATCGGGCAGATCAGCGATGTATGGGTGCTGGCAAATGTCAACGAAAGTGATATCCGTCGGGTGCATACCGGTATGCAGGCGAGTATACAAACGCTGAGCTACCCCGATGAACGCTTTACCGGACAGGTTGATAAAATCTATACCGTACTCGACCCGCAAACCAAAGCCATGACCGTCCGGATTCGGCTGCACAACATGGGTATGAAACTCCGGCCGGAAATGCACGCTACCGTCACCTTACGCTACGAAGAGGGCGGAAAGCTGGCCACGGTGCCTGCTGGGGCGGTAATTTTTGACCGCTCTAAACAGTACGTAATGGTGTTCAGAGGCCGCTCCGACATTGAAACCCGGGAGGTCAGCGTCCTCAAATCGCTCGGCGATGTTGCCTACATAAGCAAAGGGGTCAAGCCCGGCGAGAAAGTTATTTCCAAAAGCCAGCTGCTGGTCTACAACGCCCTTAATAATTAGCAGAGGGCAAAGGGGCGTGGGGCAGAGGGCAGAGGGCGTGGGGGTATAGGGCGTGGGGCAAACCCTTTCCTTTCACTACTTCCTACCCTCTGCCCAAACCCCTCTGCCCATACCCCTCTGCCCCTTGCCCAACACATTATGAATAAATTCATCAGTAACGTAGTCGGGTTTTCGCTGAAAAACCGATTCTTCATCTTTTTCATGACAGCGGTGCTGGTCGTTGCCGGTATCGTGAGCTACCTCAAAACACCCCTTGAGGCCTTCCCCGATGTAACAAATACGCAAATTATTGTGGTTACGGAATGGAATGGACGCTCGGCCGAAGAGGTAGAACGGTTTGTGACCGTACCCATCGAAGTGGCCATGAATTCGGTGCAGCGAAAAAGCAATGTCCGGTCAACGACCATGTTCGGGCTATCGGTCATGAAAATTATTTTCGATGATGATGTCGATGACTTTTTCGCCAGGCAGCAGGTCAATAATCTTCTGCGCAATGTCTCGCTGCCGGAAGGGGTGGAACCGGACGTGCAGCCGCCTTACGGGCCTACGGGTGAAATATTCCGGTATACGCTGGAAAGCAAAGACCGTGATAGCCGCGAGTTGCTCACCCTGCAAAACTGGGTCGTTGACCGGCAGATGCGCAGTGTACCGGGCGTTGCCGATATTGTTGCCTTTGGGGGGCGCGACAAGATGTACGAACTGCGCGTCAACCCGACTCAGCTCGCCAAATATGACATTACACCGCTGGATGTGTACCAGGCCGTTACCCGAAGCAATATCAACGTGGGGGGCGATGTCATCGAGCGAAATGGGCAGGCGTATGTTGTTCGGGGCGTTGGACTCCTGACCTCCATTCAGGATATTGAGAACATACTGATCGAAGAGGCTGGGGGGAATCCGGTGCTGGTCAGGCATGTGGCGGAGGTGGCCGAGTCGAACCTGCCCCGGGTAGGACAAGTGGGTCTGGATAAGAATGATGATGTGGTCGAAGGCATCATCGTGATGCGGAAAGGCGAAAACCCCAGTGAGGTTCTGACTCGGGTAAAGGCCAAAATAGAGGAATTGAACACGCGTGTGCTGCCATCGGATGTAAAAATGGTAACGTTCTACGACCGCGACAATCTCATCGAGTTCTGTACCCAAACGGTGCTGCACAACCTCACAGAAGGCATTGTGCTGGTAACGGTCATCGTTTTTCTATTCATGGCCGATTGGCGCACGACGCTGATTGTGTCCATCATCATTCCGCTGGCCCTGTTATTTGCGTTCATGTGTTTACGGCTGCGGGGCATGTCGGCCAACCTGCTTTCTATGGGGGCGGTCGATTTCGGAATTATCATCGACGGTGCCGTAGTCATGGTCGAGGGAATATTCGTTACGCTCGACCATCTGGCGCACCGGGTGGGTATGAACCGGTATAACCGCATGGCCAAACTCGGTCTGATTAGGAAAACGGGCGGTGAGTTGGGCAAAGCGGTCTTTTTCTCGAAACTGATCATTATCACGGCGTTGCTACCTATTTTCTCCTTCGAGAAAGTGGAAGGTAAAATGTTCTCACCTCTTGCCTGGACGCTGGGCTTTGCCCTGCTTGGCGCGTTACTGTTCACGTTAACACTGGTGCCGGTACTTTGCTCGATCCTATTGAAGAAAAATGTTCGGGAGAAAAAGAACCCCATTGTTAACTTCTTCGACCGTATTGTCATGGCGGGCTTCGGCTGGTGCTACCGCAACCGTCGACTCAGTCTGGTGGGTGCCATCAGCTTCATGATCGCCACGTTTTTTTCGTCGACTATGCTGGGAACCGAGTTTCTACCTCAGCTCAACGAAGGAGCGCTCTGGGTAACGGCCGAATTACCGATGAGTATGTCGCTGCCCGAAAGTGTCGATATGGCCAAAACGATCCGGGAAGACCTGAATACCTTTCCCGAGGTAAAACAGGTACTGTCGCAGGTCGGTCGGTCCAACGACGGCACCGACCCGAACGGGTTCTATTTTTGTCAGTTTCAGGTCGATCTGAAGCAGAAAGGGGAGTGGCCCGAACGACGGCTCGGTCGTCGACTAACCGACGAGCAACTAACCGATGAGATGGATGCCAAATTAAAAAACTATGCCGGTATACTCTACAACTACTCGCAACCGATCATCGACAACGTGGCCGAGGCTGTAGCGGGTTACAAGGCGAGCAACGGGATCAAGATTTTCGGGCCGGATGTATACGAGCTGGAAAAATACGCCAATCAGGCTATGGAGGCCATTCGGAATGTAGAAGGGATCAAAGACCTGGGCATTATTCGCAACGTAGGGCAACCCGAAATGAGCGTAATGTTCCACGATCATAAGATGGCACTATACGGCGTATCGACGGCCGATGCTCAGGCGGTCATTGAAATGGCTATCGGAGGTAAAACCGCTTCTGTTTTGTACGAAGGCGAGCGAAAATTTGACATTCGGGTGCGCTTTCAGCCCGAGTACCGAAAAAGCGAAGAGGACATCATGCAACTGATGGTGCCCACCATGAGTGGTGGCAGAATACCTTTGAAAGAGATTGCGACCATCAAACAAATTACGGGACCTGCTTTTATTTACCGCGATCTCAACAAACGGTTTATTGGGGTGAAATTTTCTGTGCGGGGTCGTGATTTAGGCAGTACTATTGCCGAAGCGCAGCAGCGGGTACGAGAAAAACTGCATCCGGAAAAGAGCTACTCCGTGGATTGGGTAGGGGAGTTTGAGAATCAGGTTCGGGCCACGGGGAGGCTCGGAGAGGTTGTACCGATAAGTTTAGCGGCCATTTTCGTGATCCTGTTCATCACGTTCGGTAACGCTAAAGATGCCGGACTCGTCCTGTTGAATGTGCCCTTTGCACTCATTGGCGGCATTCTGGCCCTTCACGCAACGGGCATGAACTTCGGCATTTCGGCGGGAGTTGGCTTTATTGCGCTGTTCGGCATCTGTATACAGAATGGCGTAATACTGGTTTCGGTGTTTAACAATAACCGAAAAGAACGAATGCCGCTCGATGAGGCCATTCGGACGGGGGTTCAGTCGCGTATTCGACCGGTGGTCATGACGGCCCTCATGGCAGCGATCGGTCTGTTTCCGGCCGCTATCTCCACCGGCATCGGCTCTGAAACACAAAAGCCGCTGGCCATTGTCGTTATCGGCGGATTAATAACCGCAACGGTATTAACCCTGCTTATTTTCCCAATTATCTACCGATTATTTTATCGATCGCAAACACCCAAAGCAAGTAAGCGGCTGGCCTACAGCGAAGTATAAACGGTTAGCCGTGGTTTGTCAAGACAAACCACGGCTAACAAGCACTCACGGATGTCGTAGATCCGTTAAATCTGCGCTTTCTGTCGCACCAGATCGAGCCAAAGAGCCCGCCCTTCACAACTCCAGTGTGTATCACTTTTCAGAAAAGGCGGTACCGGGCTTTTTTTATACGCTTCGTAGGTATCGATAAACGGCACCTGTAATGCCGGATTCGACTGAATCCGTTCGATGAGGTGATTATATACCGCCCGTTCAGGCTCCAGAGTACTGGCTTTATTGGGAATGAGCGACAAATAAACCGCATCGAAGCCGAGTTGCCGGTATCGGTTGGCAACCGAATTTACGCTGTCGACAAGGGTGTTAACCTCTTCGTCTGTCAGGCGGGAGAATGACGAGTTCAGCGTTTTGTTCGTATCGGTGTCGCTTCGGATAAACACATGTCTCTTGTCTTTAGAAAGGCTTACGCTGGCACTTTCCCGGTCGAACCAGTTCAGCGTCAGGCTGGCTTTAAGCTCTTTGAACCAGAATGCCCAATCGTGGCTGAAGAGGGTCGATTCGAGCCGTTCTTCCACATCGCTCCGGTGAAACTCATTGCTGAGACGTTGCCATACAGGCAGACGCAGGGTGGGTAACCGACTGGTATCTTTCTCAACGACAAATTCCTGGACATTCCCGGCAAAGTGCTCCCGAACGTGCCGTTCGATGGATTCGATGAGTAAGACATTCCGTTTGGTTGGATCGAGCTGTGCCCGTTGCCGAAAATCCCAGGCAACGCGTTGGAAATGGCTCACCCGAAAATCGTCCTGGCTTAGTCGCTCAGGTTCCGAAAAACTATCACCGATCAAATAAAGGTGCGTAGATGCCGTATCGCTCGACCGGTTGGAGGGTGAGCAAACCGGCTTAGGCTCTTTAAACTGGGGTAAAGCAGAAAGCCTGTACAAGTCGCCAAACCGGTAGTCGTCGACAATGATGCCAACTTGGTAGAGCCAGTGCGAAACCGTACTTGATAGGCCGCCCCCCCAAAACAGGAGCGCCAAAAGAATGATTAGGTAACGAATAAAACGCATAGTGTATTGGGCAAAGGGCAGAGGGTGAAGGGCGTAGGGCATGAGGGTTGGTGGAATGGACGTTTACCCCATGCCCTATACCCTATGCCCTTTGCCCTTACCGAAGTCGAATACTGAATAATTGGACGGCCTGTTTGGCACCACTTAAAATGTATAATTCATTACTGCGTTCATCGAACTGAACAGCAATCGGGAAATCACTTGGTATGGGCCGGTCGTTCAGGATACGGCCATTTAAGTCATAAAGCATGGTAAAGCCACCCGATTTTACACTGATTAACTCCACCCCCGATCCGAGTCGATGGTAACGTACATTGTTGCGTCCGGATTGCAAGGCCCGCACGTCAAAGCGCCGTTTTCCCTGCTGGTCCATTATGGCAACTTCCGTATCGGTCGTTCGCATCAGCAACCAGTTTGTCTGGTCTTCGTCGGGGAACAGCCGAAATACGCCATTTCTGACCGGACGATACAACTGAAGGCGCTTGGCAACGAGCCCGTTACTGGTTAAGGAAAGGAGTTGCCCCTCATCGGTGATCGTCCGAATCTGGGTTTGGCCAGGGGGTAACAGGGCAGGCCCATCAAAACGGATTTCGGGCTCTTCTTCGTTGGTTCGCTCGATTCGGGTTGGAAAATGCGGATACTGGCTACCGTTTTCCTGCCAGTGGTTCAGTGTGCCATCGGCCTGAATTGCCAGCACAGCCATCCCTTTCGGCGTGGATATAACCTGGAAGGGAAGCTGTAAGGCTCCTTTATGAGAAGCCGTCATCAGCCGGATAAAGGTTCGTCGCTGGCGGTCAAGCGCATAAATATGACCATCCTGGTGAGCTGCCAGCGCAACCAGATTCCGCTGCTGACTACCCCGTGGACGAGCCAGAAACGACGCGTCGATGCCCGCCGGGAGTGGAATGGATTGAAGGGTAACTTCTTTTCGAATGCGAACCGGATCGGCAATGTACAGGGTTCGGTCGGTCATAAATAAATACTGTAACCGCCCATTGTTCAGAAAGTCGACGCCGAGTGCATTACTCCGTATCGGACCGTCAATGTTATTCTGCACCAGCTTATCGCCTTCCGGGGTTACCAGAACAAACTGACTAGCGTTGTTCTGCGCGTAAAACTGAGCCGAACTATCGCTAAGCGAGCCGGTTACGATCGGAGCCGAAACAAGGGGAGCATTGAACTCGGTTTTCTTGTGCAGCAGAAGTTTGTTAAGCACAGCCCGACTGGCGCGTCGGGTGGTACGGCCCAGTATTACGGTCGATTGAATATTTTCGTTGCCATAACTGGCCTGGTAAACCATATTTTCCAGATTGGCAAGGGCTGAGGTTCCGGTGGCGGGATCAACTTTGTCGAGCAAATTCTGCCAGCCCAGTGGCCAGTTGGTGAGCACGCTTGTTTGTTCCCGATTCAACCGGGCAAATGCCGTAAAATTGGCTGGGCGCAGGGTTGCGTTTACTAGCTCGGCCTGACGCACATCGGTCGACCAGACGGCACCTCGCTGAATCTGTTGCAAGTAATCCAGCATCGCATCTTCGCTATTGGCAATAATCAGCGACGAACCATGTTGGGTGATCCAGCTTTGTGGAAACCCCGAAAAAAGGCTGCTGAAAAGAGATGCAGGCAGCTCCGAGATATTGAGCAGCAGGATCTTATGACTCAGGTAACTTTTGGGCGATGACGCAGCTTTGGCCCCTGATCGGTAAGCAACCTGCTGGTAAGTGTTGGCCAGTTGTTTGCCATCTTTAGCCGTTAAAATCAACACCTGACGCGCAGTTCCTGTCCTGGATTCGAGCCGACAAAGGAGAATATCGCTGCCCAGCGATTCATACAGTGGTTTTGTTTCGGCCCGTATCTGACGGAATCGCTCCCGGAGGAAGTCACTGGATGCCGAACTCAGTAAGTTACTGAGCGACTGGCCAAACTGGCTCGCATCGCTGATGCCAATATGATACAGGGTCGATGTCGATTGAGGAATCAGGTAGGCATGCTGAATCCGGCGAGGGGCCTGATTGGCAAATAAAGCGGCTACGTCCCGGCGTCCACCAATCTGGTCGACAGCATACCCCACCAGATGAGAAGGAGAAGCCGACTGCCGAAACTGAAGGTTCAACTCTTCCGGCAGAAAGAGTTTTACCAGTGAACCTACATTGCTGAACAGCGACTGCAGAACTTCCGGCCGTACGGATAAACTCGCCAGACGATCGTTGTCAAGCTCGAAATCCGGCTCTGCTGACGAGAACCTGAGCGGCTGATGCATTCGTTTGGCAACATTCTCAATCAGGATGCCCGAGACACTACCCACGAGAAACTTATCGGTGAGGATAAACGAGCCAACCGGTTCATTCCCTCTGGCCACCAGATCGAGGATTTTTTCACCGGCAAACGAGTGATTTAAAACCCGGTACTGGCGTGGGTCCGGGTTGGTTACCCGGTTCAGGAAAGCCTGATCAGCCGAACTGATGGGAATGTAGAAAATGAAATCGAGGGTCGTTTTGGAAATCGAGTGGAGCGAGTACCGGATATTTCGGCCCGAAACGAATTTCAGAACCGTCGCCGAATCGGCCGTTGCGTACAGGAACCGGTCGAGTTTCTGACGGGCCTCATCAAAGACCGGAACCTGCCGAAGCGACATCTGGGTACGCAGCACGCGTGCGGATACGGTATCCTGCAGGCGGTCACTCGACAGAACCAATAAAGCGCCCGGCGGCACCAGCGATCCCACCGTACGACCCGCTGGAAAAAACTGTTTGAAGCCCAGCCAGCCCCCCATCACCAGTACTACTGCACCAAGACCAATCCAGAGACTTCGTTTCATAGTTGATTTTGAGTCGGCAACGTACCACTTACGCAACTACGGGTTCTGGTTTCTTGAGGGCTTTTACTTTACTACTTAATTCAAAACGGAATTGAGCCAGTTCTTTAAAACTTTGGATACACACCTTAAGTAGTTTCCATTTTAAGATAGAAACGGTGCCCGTAACCCGCTCTTTGTGCGTAATGGGAATATCGAAAGTATCGTACCCGGCTTTCTTAGCCATAACGGCCAGGAAAATATTAGGTGCAAAGGGGGTTGGATCGGGTAGTTGGGCCAGTAATTTTCGCAGGAACGTTCCCCGGATAAGCCGGAAGGGAATGTTACTGTCCATGATGTAGGTGCCGTAAATAAAGGCAATGCTCAATCGTAAAATACGCGTAATGAGCAGACGTGCCGGAGCATCGTAGCGTTCTTCCCGGTAGCCCAGAATAAACGGCGACTTACTCCGCTTTTCCCAAAGCTTCTCAAAATCATCGGCAATAAACTGATCGTCACTATCCGTCTGAAATATAAACTCTGAGTCAAGAGCTACCGCCTGCCGATACCCGTTCACCACGGCGTTACCGTGACCACCATTTGGTTGATGCACGACCAGCAGTTTTGGATAGAGGTCTTTGATTTGATCAAGTATAGCACCCGTTTTATCGCGGGAACCATCGTTAACAACTATCAGACGTGTATTTTCGGTAGGGAATCGGCGGGTCAACAAATCAGTCCACTGCTTGACAACAGTTTCAATAACTTCTTCTTCGTTGTAAGCCGGCATTACAATTGACAGCAGGAGACTCATACTTGGATAATTAGTGAAAACTCATTAATAGACATTGAAACCGGCATATTGATTGAGCAGCGTAGTGTGGGATTTAGCCGATATTCAGAGACAATAATGTTGGTAACTATGTTTTTGATTAAGAGGATTTGCAAATATAGGAAATTGTTATCGGTGAAATGGGTAAACTAACCTGACCTTAGTGAGTGGCCTATTCACAATTGAATCAGGAGTAAAGTGTACATAATTCAGCGATTAGTATGAATACCGGTCTTTCAGATTATTAATCGGTTTTTCGATCAAAAACCAGGAAAATGTTGCTAAAGCAACGGTTAATGCAAGATAAAATGAAAACTGGAAAAAGTAGGAGCTTGTTAGGAAAGGCATCATCTCGGATAGACGTTTCCAGGCTCGAACTGTAAAATGGGTAGGTTGGGTATGAAAGAAGTTGAAGACAAAATTATGGAAAAGGTACAGCCCGTAACTGATGCGCCCCATGTACTGACTAACCGGGTTTTCGAGTACCCATTTCATCGGCCCACTGAACCCAACTACCGCCCGGCCAATCAGGAAAAAGCCGAACAGTGAGCCAATTAGTCGTTCCCAAACGTCGGCTACCACATTGTGATACCCAATTGATGGCGTCTGGGCAAGCCAGTTGGTTAGCCAGACAGCCCCCAGAAATCCCAGCAGGCTGATGATTACCCAGGTCGATGACTGGAATAGACGGGTAAACCACTCCCGTCGATAAAGCCAGGTAAACGCCATCAGCATACCCAGCCCAAAAGCATCCAGGCAGGTGGGCATGGACACATACCCGATAAACCAGGGTAACTGCTTACGGAACAGAATATACCGTAGCCCAACGCTGCCCACGATCATTAGTATGGAGGTGAGCGGAACCCACCGGCGCGGCATGAAAAAAAGAAGTAACGGGAAAATAAGATACACCTGCTCTTCAACGGCCAATGACCATAAGTGGTCGACGGTTCCCATCCAGGTGGCGTAGCGGGCTATGTAAATATTGGAGGCATAGAGTGCCAGCCAGCCAAACGTTCGGCGAACGGGTGGTTCGTTAACCAGATAAAGAACAAACAGCGTCAGATAGTAGATTGGGAAAATACGCAGGGTCCGGCGGATGTAGAAGGTCTTGAGGTACTTGCCCAGTCCGCCGTTTGGCTGATTGCTGAGCTTATCTTTACTCGACAACAGAATGCGGGTAATCAAAAAGCCACTAAGGACAAAAAAGATCGTAACGCCCAAAGCCCCCAGTGCTAACCCGTCGGCCCGACCAACCATCCAGTGATCGAACAAGACCATGCCAACCGCAATGAACCGGATACCGTCGAGTTGCCGAAGGTGGTTCAGCGTTGAACGGACAGGTGCGGACGTTGGCATAGACGACTGGTTAGGTAAATCGGACGAAGGGTTCTGTTGATGAATCAAGTGTATGTTTATATTAAGCCGGTAATAAAATTAAAAATGGCTCGTGGGCTACCAGTTTTTAGTAGACACCGTAGCGGGTGGGCCTTTCGACACCAGTTGTTGATTGGTCGGGTACAGACTAAAGGTGTTTTTGGTCGAGACGTTCAGTACAAACAGTTGATAGTTACCCGCTTCCAGTTCCAGATCGAGTAGAGTTGCTTTGAAGCCATCTGTAAATACAGAAGCCGGCCTGAACCGTGCTGCCAGAACAGACTGCTGATTTTGCCAGACCGGGAACAAATACGTTCGTTTAGCCGACCGGGCTACTACGTAGGCACCTTCATCACGCAACCCCTGAAAAGGGAATGTTTTGTTTTCGATCGAATACCCGCCCTTTATTTTAGTCAGTTGCAATTCCATCGCTGGCTGCCGGGCCGAACCAAATAACACGGGTAATGCCGCATCATAGAAGGCTGGGGTAGCAGGGGTGTACTTCTGCGACGTCGAATCGGACGAGAAAACGGGCCGATTGGTCGTATATGTCCAGTTGAATTGATTGGTTGTCAGCCAATGCCGCCACCAGATAGCTTCGTCCAGAAAGGCGTAGTAGGTTAGGGTAGCAAAGACAAAACTGCTGATCACACTTCCCATCATCCACAAGCTGGCCAGGCGTCGGGGTAAATTTACCACCGTATACAGGTAAAGAAGCGATAGACCCGTCAGCGAGTACATTTTATACCGACTCGTAATGAGTAAGTCGGCACCAAAGCCCGTTCGCGCCCAGGCCACAATAAGGGTTGTGCCTAAAATAAAAGCGGCACAACTCCAGAAAAAGAGCGTCATAGAAGCAACAACCTTTCCGGTTTTTAGTGCGTCGGAGTTCTGCATTACTACCCTACGGAACACGTTTACGATATGAAGTCGGTTGTTCCACAAAGTCCAGAGAACGATGCATAGGATGGTTACAAACAATACACCGCCCAGGAGAATACACGACCGAAGGGGAGCCCGCACCGGTAAAGCTTCGGCGGCTGCTCCCAGAACAGCAAACCAGCCTTTTAACAGATCAGCTACGCTGGGTTTCACATAATCGATGCCTTCTGGCTTCTCAAAGCCGGTAAAATAAAGCCCAATGACCAACGCTGACCCAGCCAGCCAGCCAAGCAGGGGCCGGTAAAGTTGCCGACCGCTTACAGGCGCGTAAGCTGGTATGCGCAACGTGAGAATCACAAAGCCAATTGGCCATACCATAAGGCCATTGCCGCTGGTTAACGTTGCCAGCGTAGCCGACACCACGGCAAGACCCCATAAGCGAGTGTAACTTAAAAAGTAGAAAGCCGCCAATACCCACAGCACCACCGAGAAGTTTTGCAGGGAGGCCATTCCCCAAAACATATTCTCCCACTGCGACAGGTTGAATAGCAGCAGGGCTACAGGAAGGGCATAAAGTACGGTTTGCTGACTGGGCATCGACCGGCGCAACGCAGCTGTGAAAACCAGCAGCAAGCCAACCAGACTCAGGTTGCCAATCAGCATGAGGTGAACAAAGTTAAGCTTTCCAAACAGGGTGTAATCAAGTCTCGTAATGAGTCGGTCGTACACAATTCGGTGTTCGTTGTGCTGCCTGAAAAGCTGGTAGATTTTCCCTGTTAACGAAGGTTCCTGGTCGGAGTAGAACAAAAATGCCCGTAGCGCGTGATCATCCCATTTGGGAATATTGACGGCATAGTATAGCCAGGCGACGGCAAAAAATACGATCGGTACCCCTAGCACTACCCACGAGATACCCGGTAGCCACTGCTGAATTGGCCGTGGCTGTTCGGGTTGTCGTGGGTTATCCGTTATGGGCTGTTCGGTGGTCACAGTTAGTACCGGTATTTAGTGCCTTCAAAATCGAAAATTGTGACCTGTTGTTTTGTACTTCCCTTTACCAGAATGATTCGGTCGGTCTGGGTCGTATCCATGCGCTGGTAATAGGTGGCATCTTTGGGAAGATACAAGTTCGTGTACTGGGCGTCGATGATCGAATGCGTCGTATAGGTATTCTCTACTTCATCGCGGGGCGCTGTCCGGGGAGACGGGTACAGAACAGTGTCGCCCGGAGTATACATACTTTTTATCCGGTTAGCAGCTGTTGCATAGGGATTTTCGATACGGTAGTGGCCGTAATATGTGTACTTCGGTGCCTGATCTTCGTAAATACGATACAGCAGATCAGCGATGTAATAACTCTGTAGCAACAGGACAGCCGCCAGCGTAAGCCGCAGGTAAGTCGACTGACGGAATACCTCCCGAACGGTCAGACCAACCAGAATGAGTGCGTAGGGAAATGAAAAACCCGAATACCGTTGCGTAATACCATACGTATGTCCGTTCCGAAAGGCGATGGCAATCAAAAACAGGGTAGGTATGGTACTCATCAGTACCAGTAAAAACAGGAACCGGCGCTCGGGGCGATTTGTGTAGCTGAGGAATGCCTGACTAAGCAGGTAATAAAACAGCGGAACGGCAGCGGCTACGATCAGCCGTGGTGATTGTACCGAGTAAACCGCGAATCCGGCAACAAGTAACAGCGGGATTAAAATACTTACCCATACCGGCACGGAGCGCCCCCGGCCAAAGCGATGGATAATCAGCACCGCTACACAGCCAAGTGCGAAAGCAATAATCAGATTTCGAAAGGCCAGTGTATCGGTTGACAGGCCATTGGAAAACATAAACAAATCGGCCAGAACCGGAATCGACTTCTTGACCACATTGCCAAGCGTAGCGGGCAGAATAATACCAAACCCATTGTTATACGGGTTCGTCAGAGCCAGTCCGCCATAAAGCTTTGCCTGGTAAGCAAGTGTTTGAAAAGTGTACTTTCCGCCACCGAACACAAACCAGGGAATAATCAGGCCAACGGCTCCTCCAATGGTACTAATCCCCAGACCAATGTATGTTTTCAGGTCGCGGTTGAACAGGACGAGGTAAAGCCCGTGACATAGAAAGATAGTTACGGCCAGGTAATGACCAAGTGTGGCCAGAGCAAAGGATAGACCATAAGCTATGTAGAGCCCAATGGGCTGTTTGCCCTCGGCCCGACGGTCCAGAATTCGTAGAAAAAGATATGTGCCCAGCAGGGTAATGAAAATGGTCATGCAATAATTGCGGGCCATGTGGCTGTAGGCAATAAAAAACGGCTCAATGGCAGTCAGAAAGGCACACAGTAACGCCAGTGAGTCAGACCGCAGGTACCGCCGAACTAGTAAAAAGACCAGACCCACAATGAGGGTACTGAACAAAATAGACGGCATTCGGATGGAGAGGTCACTCATTCCGAAGACTTGTATCCAGGCCCAAAGCAGGGCATAATGAGAGGGGCTATTGCCAATATCGGTCTGGATAATGGCCCGAATGTAATCTTTGAGTGGCTTTTCTTTCCAGAATTCCTTTGGAGTGAAATAGGTTTTGCCCGGTGTGAAAAAGACATCGTGCTGGTTGTACCCTTCCAGGGATACACCAGATGTATTGATCAGCGTAAATTTTTCATCCAGATAAAGGCCATGAACACTCGATTTATAGAGTCGGAGGCCTAATGCAAACAGAAGAATTAATAAAATGAGCAGGCGTGGAGAACTCAACTGGGCAACTAAACCAGAACGGTTATTGGTAATCATGCGGTCTGAAGTGAGAGAATTCGGCATTTGGGCACAAATGTAAGCCACTACGCGCCGGTTTTACAATTTCAGGATGGTGAATTCTACTCTTCGGTTAAGTTTACGCTTCTCTTCGGTTTCGTTACTGGCAATGGGTTTGCTGGGTCCCCAGGCTTTTGTCTGGATGCGCCCGGATTTTATCCCCTTCTTCAAAAGATACTCTTTTACCACCCGAACCCGATCTTCGGCCAGTTTCATGTTTGGCTCCCAGTCGCCCTGATTATCCGTATGGCCTTCAATGAGGAGCTCCATAGTAGGGTGTTTTTCCAGCATGTCAACCATCTTATCCAGTTCCGTGTCGGCACCGGGTAACAGAGTGAACTGGCTTTGCTGAAATAAGACTTCGCGCATGGTAATGGTCTGCCCGGCTTCAATTTTAGCGAGGTAGAGGTTCTTTTTTATATCGCGAAAACGCTTGTCTTTGCTTAAGTCCACCGTTTCAATAGTCGGGAAGTACCCTTCTTTGGTGGCCGTCAGAACGTAAGTCTTCAGGGTGGGAAGTATAAGTTTATATTCCCCGGTTTCGGGGCTAAAGTCAACTTTACTCAGCGGTTTCTGATCACCAAATAAGGTTGATACGATCTCCGACGCAATGGGTTTTTTTGTTTTTGAGTCCAGTACCAACCCGGAGATAATAGCAACAGGATCCGGTTTGATAGCCGGATAGAGCTTTAACCGAAATATATCATCCTCACCCAGTGAGCCCGACCGGGAGCTTAAGTACGCATAATCGCCGGAAGCCGGAATGGTAAAATACCCGTCCCACTCATCGGTATTGATCGCCGGACCGAGGTTCTCGGGTTCACTCCAGTTGTTCCAGGAATCGTCTAGCCGACGTGACACGAAAATATCGCCGTTGCCATAGCCCGCATGCCCGCCGGATGTAAAGTAAAGCGTTCGGCTATCGGCGGCCAGAAACGGAGAGCTTTCAAAGTCGGCGGTGTTTATGACATTGCCTAGCGAAACCGGTTCCTGCCAGGTGTTATCTGCCTTCTGAAAGGAGATATACAGGTCGCGGTCGCCTTTCGTATCTTTTCGTTGCACGGCCAGAATGATGGCGTGCCCATCGGGCGAGACACAGAATTCTAACTGGTTTTTCTCGTGAAGATTGTAGTTGTTGGCAATCCGGCACTCAACCGGTTGCGACCAGCCCGCTTTTGTCCGGACCGATTTGGAAATGCCAAACGACATGCCTCCATCAGGACGGTACACATTGATTAGGTAAGCCGTCCGTCCGTCGGTAGCCATACCGCTGATGGCGTTATCACCGGTATTGTTAATAGGAGAACCGATATTTACCGCTTCACTCCAGCCCGACGGATTGCCGCCAACACCCGACTCAAGGGTGGAGTACCAGACGTCCTGCCGGTCTGATGCTCCGATATTGGCTTTGTTGAAGTTCCGCGTAAAATAAAGCGTTCGGCCATCGGGAGAAATGACCGGTGCCACTTCCTGCCCGGTCGAATTGACCGTTTTACCCAAATTCTCTTTCTTGATTTCTTTGGGGATGTCTTTCGAGATAATCAGGTTTACTGAAACAGGCTTAAGTTCTTCAGTAATACCAATGGCATCGATCTGATTGATGCCTTTCAGAGCTGCTCCGTTGATAAACACTTTCAGTTGAGTACACAGGAAGGCAGTATCTTTGGGAAACAGGCGGAGGAGCGGGTCTGGACGCGCCTGAATATTGGTTGCTTCGTAGACCGAGTGCTCGGCCCCTTTGGGGTCAATGACAAGAACGCGTACTACCGAACCGGGATTCACATTCTCGGCAATAACAATCTGGCGGGCGTGCATGGGTTTGGCAAAGCCAACCTGTATCCATTCGTCGGCCGTGCCATCGGCGTAAAAGGGTGCCCATGCGCAGGGGCTTTCGCCCGTATCCGGTAATTTACTGGGGCGACCCAGTACCTGAGATGCTTTGTATTGTTCGCCATAGGGTTCCCCCTTTTTTTCAGAAGATACCCCAATTACCCGACTAGCCCACTGCACATTGCCCATGGTTTGTTGCTGTGTTTCTGCCGGGTTGTTTGGTCGCTTTGGGGATTCGGCCGACCGGGTACCGGTCGACTGGGTAAGGCCGCTTAGAGGACTGATTAAAAGACAACCAAAGAAAAGAATACTTCGCGTAAGCATAAGATTAAACGCTCTATAAGCTCCAATATAGGCAGTAAATCCTGTTGATAAAAGCCATAAGTGTCAAACGGAGCCTGTCCGGGGTCGTTCAGAGGGTAAAATGCTGAAGTCTAGTTTGTCATTACCCGGTATTCCCAGGGTTTCAGCGTAACAGTAATTTCTGGTTTCAGCTCAACCGGCTGATGGCTGAACACATCGGTGTACGTGCCGGTATACCCATCGCCCGTTAGCCGAGTCGTTTGGGGCTGGTTACTCAGATTCAGAAAAACGGTGACACGGTCGTTGTCCCGTTGCCGATAAAAAGCATACACTTTATCATCGTGGTCAGTCGGGATTTTTACTACCTGACCACCGTCCAGTCCGTTCCAAAGGGCCCGGTTTCGGTGTTTCAGCGTGAGCAGCGTTTTGTAAAAATCACTTTTCGGGTAATTGGCCCACAGAATCGTGTCTTTTTCAAAGAAAGCCAGCCGTTTGTTTAAGTTAGCTTCCATGCCATTGTACACCAGCGGCATTCCTTCCAGCGTACTGCTCAGGACGAAAAAGGCATCGGCTGCGGGGCCGAAGGATTCTGCCAGGGTGCCGTTGTTGGCGTTTTCATCGTGGTTCTGGGTAAATAGCATTTGGTAATACCATTTGGGGAAACGTTTCTGGTTGGCTTCGCGCAGGGAGTCGATTTTATCCGCTGTGCGGGCACCCTTTGCCACGGCCTTCATCATGGTATGCATACTCCAGCCGTAGTTCATGTTAAAACAACTCGAAAAGTGGCCGGGCTCATCTTCCCATTCGGCCAGCATAAAAACGGTTTTTATTTTGTCAAGCTGAGGGCGTAGTTCAGCCCAGAAGTCATTGGGAACAAAACCCGCTACATCGCAGCGGTAGCCGTCAATGCCGCATTCTTTGACCCAGTACTGCATGGCATCGATCATACCTTTACGCATATCAGGGTTGTCATAATTCAGGTCGATAACATCTGTCCAGTCTGTAGGTTTTCCGGTTGTAGGATCGACAGGGGAGGTTAGTTTACCCTTCACGCTGGTGTACCAGTCCGGATGCTCCTTTACCCACACATGGTCCCAGCCGGTATGATTAGCCACCCAATCCAGAACGACCCGCAGCCCCAGCGCATGCGCCCGGTTGACGAGGGATTTGAAGTCGGCAAGTGTACCATACGCCGGGTTTACGCTTTTGTAATCCGCAATGGCGTAGGGGCTACCCAAAGAGCCTTTCTTGTTTTTCTGACTGATCGGGTAAATGGGCATCAGCCAAACGATGTCCACACCTAGTTCTTTTAACCGGGGTAATTGGGCCTCTACCGCTTTAAAGTTACCTTCTGCCGAAAACTGGCGGATATTTACTTCATAAATTGTCGCATTTTTAGCCCATTCGGGAGCCGGAGGGGCAGGCAGCTTAGTCGTATCGGACGCTGTGGTTCCGCTTTGGTCCGTTTGTGTATGTTGGCAGGCCGTTGCCACTAGCAACGCACTCAACAGGCCGTACAGGTACGATTTATTCATGAAAATTAGACCAGGTAAGGTGAAGTTTAAGTTACGGATAGATTAAGCCAACGAAGGTAGATGGCTATTTTTTAACTGGGTAATGGCTACTGAAGGGTCGGGGGCGTTAAAGACAGAACTTCCCGCAACCAGCATATCTGCCCCGGCGTTGAGCAGAGACTGTGCATTGGATAGACTAACGCCACCGTCAACCTCAATTAAGGCTGAGCACTGGTTTGCCAGCAAAAACTGTTTGAGTCCGGCAATTTTCTGAATCGTATGCGGAATAAATGCCTGCCCGCCGAAACCGGGATTAACGGACATGATGAGGATGACATCGATTTGCTCCAGAACATCGATCAATCCCGCAACAGGTGTGTGCGGATTGAGAGCAACCCCCGCCTGACAACCCAATTCCCGAATGCGGGAGAGCGTGCGGTGTAAATGGGGGCAGGCTTCGTAATGGACATGGATAATGGAGGCACCCCCTTCGGCAAATGCTTCCAGATAGCGGTCTGGGTCCGTAATCATCAAGTGAACGTCAAGGGGTTTCTGGCAATGTTCATGGACCGCCTTGAGGAGGGGAAAGCCAAACGAAATATTGGGCACGAAGACACCGTCCATGACATCAAAATGAAGGTAATCAGCCTCACTCCGGTTAATCAGGTCAAGATCGCGTTGCAAGTTAGCAAAGTCGGCCGCAAGCAGCGATGGAGCAATAAGAGGCTTTATCATGGACAG
Organism: Spirosoma fluviale; assembly: GCF_900230225.1. Lineage (GTDB taxonomy): Bacteria > Bacteroidota > Bacteroidia > Cytophagales > Spirosomataceae > Spirosoma > Spirosoma fluviale. Next base: position 2,549,821 of record NZ_OCNH01000001.1, on the reverse strand, counting down.
TAAGGCATTGGTTGAGGCCTAATAGTCAGTACTTCTGAGTATATTGAATCGTAGAAACAAATACCTACGAACTGACTACGCTAAACACACAACTTTTTTATCCCGTAAAAATACTTTTTTTTGGATGAACGAAGAAACAATAACGATGTTGCCCGTTTAGAACAAAGGAAGTTTTATGCGATGCGTGCGCTGATGTCCAGTGAACCAAAGCCGGGAACTGCTACCTAACGATTGAAAAGTATATTATGAATCCGGAAGAACAGATCATTGACCTTACAAACCGCCTGAATTACTACAATTTTCAATACTACCAGAACAGCATTTCAGAGGTAGACGATTTTACATTCGATAAGTTACTGACCGACCTCACAGCATTGGAACATCAGTATCCCGAATTTCGTCAGCCCGATTCCCCAACGGCCCGCGTGGGCGGTACAATCAGTAAGGAGTTTAAGACGGTTTATCATCGATTTCCGATGCTTTCGCTCGGCAATACCTATTCGGAAGAAGACCTCATCGAGTTCGACAAGCGCGTCCAGAAAGGACTCAACGGGCAGGCGTATGAGTACATCTGTGAGTTGAAATTTGATGGCGTGGCCCTAAGCCTGACCTACGAAAATGGGGTACTGGTACAGGGCGCAACCCGTGGCGACGGCGTCCGGGGGGATGATATTACCAACAACATTCGAACCATTCGGACTGTACCCCTGCGTATTGGCGGTGGTCACAAAAGCGTACATGAGTCGGAATCCGCTCCGTCCGTTACGGCTATTCCGGCTCTCTTTGAAGTTCGGGGAGAAGGCTTCCTGCCTCTGGCTGAGTTTGACCGGATCAACAAAGAGCGGGAAGATATTGGTGAGCCGTTGCTGGCCAATCCGCGAAATGCAGCCTCCGGAACCTTCAAACAGCAGGATTCCGGCGCGGTCGCCAAACGTCGGCTCGACTGTTACCTGTATTCGTTTTTATCCGAAACGGATGTCTTTCAAACCCACGAAGAGAGTCTGGTAGCCATGAATGCCTGGGGCTTCAACGTATCGCCAACCTGGCAGAAGTGCACGAATATTCAGGAGGTGATGGCGTACATCAACGAATGGGAAACCAAACGATTCGACCTGCCGCTTGGTACCGATGGTATCGTGATTAAAGTAAATCGGTACGACCAGCAACGCGACCTGGGCTACACCGCTAAAAGTCCGCGCTGGGCTATTGCGTTTAAATACAAGGCAATGGCTGCGAGTACGGCACTCAACGGGATTCAGTACCAGGTGGGCCGTACGGGGGCCGTTACGCCCGTTGCGTTGCTAACCCCCGTACTACTGGCCGGAACAGTCGTGAAACGGGCCTCGCTGCACAACGCCAACGAAATTGAGCGGCTGGGCGTCATGATGCACGACACCGTTTTCGTTGAAAAAGGAGGGGAGATCATCCCCAAAATAACGGGTGTCGACCTGAACCGGCGCACCGACAAGAGCCAGCCGATTATTTATCCCACCACCTGCCCCGCCTGTGGAACGACTCTTGTCCGGAAAGAGGGCGAAGCGCATTTTTATTGCCCTAATGAGCAAGGGTGCCCACCCCAGCGACAGGCCCGCTTTGAGCACTTTATTCAGCGCCGGGCCATGAATATCGAAAGCCTGGGCGAAGGGAAAATTGAATTGCTCATCGACCGGGGGCTGGTGCAAACACCCGCCGATTTATATGCCTTGAAAGCAACAGATTTGCTGGGTATCGAAAAGGTGTTTCTGGTGGAGGAGACTGGCAAAAAACGCGTCGTCAGCTTCCGCGAAAAAACGGTTGAGAATATACTGACAGCCATTGAACGTTCCAAAGCGCAGCCGTTTCCTAATGTGCTGTTCGGGTTGGGAATTCGCTACGTGGGCAATACTACCGCCGAGAAGCTGGTTGATTATTTCGGGTCGATGGACGCGATCATGAATGCCACACCGGAACAACTGCTGGCCGTTCCGGATACGGGTCCGCGTATTGCGGAGAGCGTCGTTGCCTGGTTTGAGGATGCCGATAACCGGGAGTTTGTGGAGCGGCTGAGAGCGGCAGGGTTGCAGTTTGTTGGCGAGAAAAAAGTAGTGGAGCAGGAAGGTGACACCTTAACGGGCAAGACGTTTTTGTACACCGGAACCTTTGCCAATTTTAGCCGGGAGGAATTGGAGTCCCGTATCGAGGCTAACGGCGGTAGGCTGCTAAGTGGCATTTCGAAAAAGCTGAACTACCTGATTGTGGGCGAAAATGCCGGGCCATCGAAGGTCGAAAAAGCCAAGAAACTAAACGTGCCCATGATTGGCGAAGACGAGTTCATGGCGATGCTGGTGGTGTAACTGGTTTGCTAACAATAGTTTATCTTTGCGCATAACCCCCGTACTATGGAACAGGAAACAACTCTTGAGGATATAAAAAAGATTCTCGCCAGGACAGCAGAAATAACCGAACGAAACGCCAAACTCATCGGTGATCTGGGTAATAAATTCGGCAGTTTTACCGAAGGAATGGCGTTCCCATCCATGGAAAAGGTGTTGAGGAAGCAGTTTGGCATGACAACGATTACCACCAACTACAAAACGGAATACGGCCCGGATACGCTGGAGATTGATGTGCTTGGCATGGCCAATGGCGATGTAAACACTGTGGTGCTTGTGGAAGTAAAAAGCCATTTGAAGGAACGGGATATTGATCAGCTGCTAAAGAACCTAGATCGTTTTCGGCGATTTCATCCGGAGTATAATAATAAGAAGCTGTACGGTATTCTGGCTTGTGTGCAGGGGTCAACCGAAGTTCGTAAAAAGGCAATGGATGCCGGATTGTATGTAGCGTCGATTCATGATGAGGTGTTTGAGCTAAAAACACCTGCTTATTTCGTGCCGCAAGATTTCTCGCTCAATATGGCAGCCTAAACGCATGACGACTCTACAAATTCCCGTAACTTTGTCGTAATATACATTCCTGTTTCCCCTAATGGATACCAAATTTCACGGCGTAGGTGTCGCTATCGTGACGCCTTTTAACGCTGACCAATCAATTGATTTCGACGGTTTCGGCCGGGTCGTTCGCCACATCTCCGATGGGGGCGTTCGCTATATTGTCCTTCAGGGCACCACCGGCGAATCGCCAACGGTGACGAAGCAGGAGAAGAAACAGTTACTTCAATACCTCAAAGAAAATAACCCGAAGAATCTGCCTATCGTTTTTGGCGTTGGTGGTAATGTTACTGCCGAGGTTGTATCGGGCATGAAGGATATTGATTTTGAGGGTGTCGATGCTATTCTGTCGGTTTGTCCCTACTATAATAAACCCGGCAAACGGGGGGTCATCGAGCATTTTACCCGCGTTGCCGATGCCAGCCCGGTGCCGGTTATTCTGTACAATATTCCGTTTCGGACGGGTATCAACATGTCGGCCGAAACGATTTGCGAACTGGCTCAGCATCCTAATATTATCGGCGTTAAGGAAGCGTCCTGCGTAATTGAGCAGTGCATGGAAATTGCCCGCGATAAGCCCGAAGATTTCCTCCTGATTTCCGGCGATGATGTACAGGCGGTACCTATCATCAGTATTGGTGGCGTAGGTGTAATGTCGGTAATTGCCAATGCTTTCCCGGCTAAGTTTACGGGGATAATAGAAGCGGCATTGCAAGGGAACTTTGCCTTCGCCCGCAAAGAACTTTACCATTTCCTGCGTATCGACCCGCTTCTCTACGAAGAAGGAAATCCGGTAGGGGTAAAAAGTATTCTGGAAATTATGGGCATGATTTCCGCCGAAGTCCGCCTGCCGCTCATGCGTGCCTCAGACGACCTGAGCGAACGCCAGCGGGCAGTTCTCCAACGCGATGGCTTACTGGAATTGGTAGCCTAAGCTATTTACCTCCATTCATAGAAAAAGCCGAACCCTGTATGGATTCGGCTTTTTCTATGAATGGAGGTCTTGACCTACTAGATATTGTTACTTCTGCCACCACCGCCAAATAGTTTTGAGACGATCCAGATGACAACGCCGATACCGACAACAACCAGGATGACGCCTGTCCAGACTCCTGTTTTAAAAATATCGCCAATCGCTGCGCAACTGGTCAGCGTGAGCGTCATGAATACGGCAACGAAGGCCGTGGGGAAATAGCGCAGAAGCGTTTTCATAATCGTTGGTTTTATGTGTGTAGCAATCGTGACTACTGCTGGTAAATTAGCTGTTTAAACAACTGGCATCGACATCGTTTGTTCACGTCATAAAATCAGATATTCCACCAGTACGTCCACTTCAGTACCAACGCCCGGTTTTTTACCGAGAAGAACCCCGGCACATCCTGCCCGATCTGGGCTGAATTTGGCAAATAATTGTCGGTATAAACCAGGAAGAAATCAGACGCGGGTTTGTAGCGCCATTGTACCCGCGCATTGACGTTCATGTTCTTCTGCTGTTCGTTATACTGCACAAAGGTCGTGAGGTAAAGTGTATTGGTCACGGTCACGTCGAAACGCGGGCCTACGAGCCAGAACGTCGTTTGGCCCCAGGGCTGTGGTAACCGGATATCGTTGTAGTTGGCACTGGCTGCCAAGCTCACGTAGGGCTGAAAACGGTAGCCTATATCGGCTGCCAAATTCAACCGGGTGCCATTGCCGTAATACCCGCCATACCGCGACGAAAAGCCATAGGTGAATACGCTTTGCGGTTTGGAGGTGAAGTTTGTTCCCCAGGCCGTCCAGCGGTGTTCGGTACCCGTTGCCAGGGTCTGCCTACCTGTATTGGTTGGATCAAAGGGTTGCAGCAGCCGTACGTAATCCGTCGCGATCCAGCCAGTAAAGACACTTTTACTGCGGAAGGTGACGATGTAACTAAGGTAAGATTCATTGTCGCTTTGCCGCCCGGCCGGGTCGAAGAAATAGGTCGACGTTACCGTTGGGCCGTGACTGAGCACTCTACTGCCCGTTGGAAGAAAGGTATAGCCAACCGTAGCCAGTGCGCGCTCATAGCCCCGCCGGGGCACATAACCAGCCTCAGCCGTGTAGTTCTTCCCAACCGATTCCAGTTGACCACTAATGAGCCAACGGCGCGTGTTATATTGAAGGTTGGCCGCATAGACCGCATCCTCACCCGATTGGTTAGGGCTGAACGATTTGACATACAGAGCCTTTCCTGACCAGAAATTATTTGCCGAAGCCAGGTTATATTCCAGACCCAGATTGCGGTTATAGCGTGTGTAAGCGGGTTTGTCGGACGTTGGCCTATAGGAAAGAGACTCTTTGTTGACAAAGATCATCCCGATATTCGATCGAGCCGATACCCTCCGTTGTAACGCCAGAACGGCGAAATTCTGTGCCGGGAGTGCTTCTACACCGGGCCCCATATCCTCAACGCGTCCTGTTTGCATATCCATCACGCCCAATCGCCAGTCTTTATTCAGCTTACCGCTCAGGCGAGCCCCAAACCGGATGGGCACCCCACCCAGACCAATCCGCCGACTAAAAAACGGGCGAATCGTAGCATAGCCGAAGTTGGTAAACTGATCGCCGTTTTCCAGAAAGAATTGCCTTCTTTCTGGAAAAAATAACTCGAAGCGGTCGAGGTTCGTTACCTGCTGGTCAACGTCGACTTGCGAGAAATCGGGGTTAACCGTTAAGTCAAGATTCAGGGATGAGGTAACGGCTACCTTAGCGTCGAGCCCGGCATCGAAGCGGCTTTTGTTCGGCGTATTTTGCTGGTAATCGCGCGTCACCCCGCTCAGCATGTAGGGAATAAGCGAAATATTAGGACCGGGCTGTGGTGGCGGCTGATCCCAAACGAGTACGCCCGTTAAGGCAAGAGAAGCTGTCGGAAACTGGCGCTGAATGGGTGTCCAGGATGACTTTTCGGTCGTTTTTAAATCCTGCCTACTGAAGTTGATACCCCAGCGGCTAATGCCTCGTTTGTACCGGATGGTCTTGAACGGTATGGCTAATTCCAGCACGTATCGGTCCGGGTAGTTGCGTACCGAGGATGTCCATTTATTATCCCAGCTCAGGTTTGCTTTGCCGCCTTCGTACAACAGGCCATCCCATTGGGCTCCGGCGGCATTGGTGCCAAAGGTGAAGCCGTTGGTTTGGTCGTCGAAGGTGTCCATGAAGAAAATGAAGTTGTCGTTTTTCCCGAATGCCCAGTCGCGCCGAAGAGATTCGACAATGTAAGGGCCCTGCACATTGCCATGATAGCAAACCGCGCTCAGGTACATGTTGTGGTCGTCGTAGGCCATTCGAACGTCGGTGCGAACCTTCGCGCGGCTGGTGTCCATGGGCAGCACCATCCAGAAATCGGTCGCCACTTCAGCCGCTTGCCAGGCTTGTTCGTCAACCGAGCCATCAATGACGATCGGTGAGGTTGCCCGGCTAATATGAAGCTGGTACTGTTCGTTTTTTTTCTGAGCCAGCAGAGGGGAGACAATGAATGAAAAGAACAGCGAAAGAGTCAGTAAAAATTTCACCAAGTGAATGCGTTATAGAGCAAACTGAAAAGAGAATAATCGTACAAATTTACCCCGATACTGCATAAAAACGCAAACGCAACGGTCGATTGGCCGTTGCGTTTGCGCATTTTGGGTAAAACAAATGAATTAATTACCAACCATAAATACAGCATTGGCAAACAACAGCTTGCCGTTGTACCAGAAGCCCCGGAAGAGTGGATCATCGGCCAGATAAACAACGCTGCCCCGACCCAGCGACTGAACGCCCATGAGCAGTGTATTCTTTAGCTTGTCCTTGGCGTTCTTACCCGAAAAACCGGCTACATAGTTGTCCGTTTTCAGGTATCCAACGTTCCAGCCTTCTTTCAGGTAATCAAAGTTGTAAGCATTCTGCACCAGCGAATAATAACCGCCCGACAGACCGAAACCCAGTGGGTGTGAGGTGTCGATGTTTACGCGGTAAATGCTGCCTGGAATATCATCGGAGATAGCGGTCCGTTCGCGATCGATGTAGCGTTTGAGCGTATCGGGGTTTTCGCTCTTTTTACTTTTATCGGCTGATTTATCTTCCTTTTCTTTTAACTCGAACCCATCCTTACCGGCCAGAAACGATGCAGCCCGCTCCATCGCAATGAGCTTTCCGCCCGCCCGAACCCATTCTTTGACGGCGGTCAGGGTTTTCTCGTTCAGAATGCGACCGTAGTTGTAGTTTGTCGGCAGGATCAGCACGTCGAGTTTATTCCACTGTACATTGCCCAGGGTATTGCCGTCAATCAGCGTAACCGGGTAGTGAAGTTCCTGGTCGAAATAGTGCCACACTTCGCCCGCCGATGGGGGAGGTGTACCTTCACCCACCACAACCGCTATCCGGGGAGCTTTCAGACCCGAAACAAAATCGGAGCCGAAGTCGGAGCCGGTCGTTACAAAACCAGTCTGAACCGAGGTCAAATCGGCCCCTGTCTTGGTCGCTTCTTCCCGGACCAGGGCATCGAGTCGGTCGCCAAAGCGTTCGTTACCCGCCCGTGTCACGATCAGTGTTCCCGATGGGTACGTCTTGTTCTCCAGTTCAAATGGCTTTTCGGCAGCCCGTACGCGTATTTTCTGCTTCAACAGACCGGCCAGCATTTGCACCGCCGGAAGCGACTGCCACTTAACGACGTACGCATAAGGACGGGTTTGTGGGGTTACCGCAGCGGCTGGCGTAGCCGTAGCAGGTTGTGTGCTTCCTGGATTGAGCCGGGTGGTCAGTCCATAGGTTTGTAAGCCAAACGCGTAGGGCAGCGACCAGGCCGTGATATCGTACGTTGCCGAATCTTCCAGTTTCGAATTCTGCTCAAAGAGAATTTTTAACAGGGTTGATTTAGGCTGATAGGCGCTAATCACAATATCATCGGGCGTTATGGTTACTGTTTTATCAATCTTCTGGCTGGTGTAATTAAACCCACTAGCTACATTCTGAGCTTTACCAGCGTAACCATAACTGATTTTGTTCCGCTCCAACAGTTGTTGTAGGGCTTTAACACGTCCGGCGTCGCCATTGGATTTAATGACATAGCTTTTGTAGGCACCAATGGGCGTATTTCGGGATTTGTCGAAGAATTGCCCGAACTCTTTCACGATTTCAGCGGGCCGATCGGCTACAGACTCCAGCGTGGCAATGCTGGACGCGAAGTGGTGATCGATTCGCTGGCGAAGCGTGAGTGTATCCCCGTCGGCTTTTTCAATAGCCAGTCCGGCCCGGCCGCTGCCGCCCTGTTCGAAAGTCATGCCAATGGCTCCATTGTAGGTCGGGTAGGTGTCGCCATAGCTTGGGTAGAACAGGTCGAACCGTTCGCGGGTGTAGTAGAGCCAGCCGTTTTTGTCGAAGTAGCGGCTGCAATACTGACCAATCGTTTGCTGAAACTGCCGCTGGAAAGGCGTTACATCTTCATGGTAAGGCTTGGCCGATGGCGCGAAGTAATAGGGACTTTCAACGCCCATTTCGTGGAAATCGCCGTGTAGCTGGGGCATCCACTGCTGGTATAGCGCCATGCGCTGCTGGGTGATCTCCTGCGTTTGCCAGGCCCAGTCGCGGTTGGGGTCGAACAGGTAGTGCGTATAACGCCCGCCCGGCCAGGGTTCGTTGTGCTCTCGTGCCGATGGGGTAGGATCGGCCACGCTGCCCTGCATCTGGTTGTACCAGTTTACATACCGGTCATGGCCATCGGGGTTGAGGCCGGGGTCAAGAATGACCACCGTAGTGCTCAGGATTTTTTTCGCCACGGCATCGGACGAGCTGAGCAGGTGATAGAGTACATCCATGAAGGCTTCGGAGCTTACAGCCTCATTGCCGTGAACGTTGTAGCTGAGCCAGGCAATAGGCGGTTGGGGCGTAGCTGTTGGTGTGCCCTCCATGAGGCCGATACGTTTCAGGTTATTGGTCCTGATTTCTTCCAGCCGACTCATGTTTGCTTCCGAGCCGATGGCGACCACCATCAGTTGTCGGCCTTCGTAGGAAGTGCCATACGGAATTAATTTTATCCGGTTGGGAAGTTGACGGGCCACCTGCTCGGCATAGGCCAGAACCCGATAATGTGGTGTAAAGCGTTCACCAATCTGATAACCCAGAAATTTTGCGGGCGAATCGACCGCAGTAGATGGGGATAAAGATGTTGACGAAGAGGATGTTGACTGTGCTGAAGCCGACAGTGACGCGACCGTTAGGCCCGCCAGCAGCAAAAAGTGTTTCATGAAGGCGAAAAAATATTTGAATGCTAACCTCCTCAAAAATAGCACTAAAACGCTCAGGAACCCTTTTTTTGAAAAAATTTTGATAGCAACTCTTGCACTTTAAAAATCTTGCCTTACCTTTGCACCACGATTCGCCAACACAGCGACAGAAAGTCAAAAGGTTGGGTCTTTTAAACAAGACGGCCGATTCGTCTAGCGGTTAGGACATCGCCCTTTCACGGCGGTAACACGGGTTCGATTCCCGTATCGGTCACTTAGTCCACTGACTAATTAATGAAAAAACCAGCCTCAGAAGGGCTGGTTTTTTGTTTTTCCCGCATAGCCGCTTTAATCCGCACCGCCCAAAATGCGTTTGTTAACTAATAGGTTGTCTAAATTACTGGGGAAGAAAGCGGATTTAATTTAACGGTGCCACGCTTGGGATAAGTTGTCTTTTACTAAACATACTTTTTTGTTCAAGTGTTGTTTACTGTTAGTTACTTTAACAGCGCCACACCGGCTGCGCTCAACGATGCTATTTTCCAATTCTTACGAGGAATCCAATAGGCTAGATGCCTTAAGAAGTTATGATATTCTGGACACCTTGCCCGAAGCTGACTACGATCATATCACAAGCCTGGCTTCCCAAATCTGTGAGACACCAATCTCGTTAATCAGTCTGGTAGATGAAAAACGACAGTGGTTCAAGTCTAATCTGGGACTTTCAGTCAGGGAAACGCCCCGCCAGTTTTCCTTTTGTGCTCACGCCATCCTCAACCCAAACGAGCCTTTACTCGTTTCGGATACCCGGCAGGATGAACGGTTCGCCACTAATCCGTTAGTAACCGGCGAACCCCATATCGTTTTTTATGCGGGAATACCATTAATCGATGCGGATGGCTTTACTCTTGGCTCACTTTGTGTTATTGATGACAAGCCCAGGCAATTAAGTAGAGCCCAATTGTCTGCTTTGACTACCTTAACCAACCAGGTAGTCAATCTGCTAACCTTACGAAAAACCAATAAAGCCCTCCAGTTGAGCGAACAGCGCTACCAAACGCTGACAGCAGAGCTGGAAGAACTGGTTCAGACACGTACCCAGGCTCTCAAAATTGCTAATGATGAGCTTCATAAAGTCAATGAACTGTTAACGCAGTCGAACGACAACCTGCAGCAATTTGCCTCAGTAGCTTCCCATGATTTACAGGAACCCCTGCGGAAAATTCAATCGTTTGGCAACCTGTTGCAAAGCCAGTATGCCGACCAGCTGGGTGAAGGAAAGACTTACCTGAATCGGATGCAGTTGGCGGCTGGTCGAATGTCTATACTGATCCAGGATTTATTAAGTTATTCGAGAATTGCCGCCATTCATGACCGCCGACAACTGATTTCGCTCTCAACGGTCGTTCAAACTGTACGAACGGATTTGGAATTGATAATTGCCGAAACAGGGGCAATTATTCAGGTCGACCCCTTACCCGAGGTCTTGGGAGATTCGATCCAGCTAGGCCAGCTTTTTCAGAACTTATTTAGCAATGCGTTGAAATTCAGCAATATAGGCGTTAGTGGCCGGTCGAGTGCCGCTGCGCCCAAGGTTCCTTTGATTCAAGTCCGCGTTCAGACTCTCCTGACCAGAGATTTGCCTGAAGGGGTCAAGCCTTCTCTTTCGGCTCCGCTTTATTATCGGATCGATGTGATAGACAACGGGATTGGTTTTGAACAGAAGTATGCCAACCGCATCTTTAAAGTCTTTCAGCGGCTACACGGCAAGAATGATTTTTCTGGGACAGGTATTGGTCTGGCCATTTGTGAGAAAGTAGTCGCTAATCATGGGGGCGCGATTACCGCTACCAGCCGCCCCGGTCAGGGTGCCACGTTTAGTATCTATTTACCCAATTAGATGAGTTGTCGGCTATGAAGGGTGTCTGGTAAACCAATTACGAAGTGAGGGCTTATACCCACAAAATTGGGTAAGAAAGTCGCAATTCATTACATGGTACTAATCTGATACGAAGAGCAATCTGTTGATTATGAACAGTTTAAGTTTTGCTGGTTTAATTGGTATGATTTGGGCTTAAGCATAAGTGAACGGGTTTCATCTTTAGTTGTTCGCTGCCTGCGTAGCAGCTTTATCATAGATTAATGTCGTTTCACTCAACGTTAAGAAAACAGAAAAATTCGAAAGCTCGGTATTGAACCGGGCTTTTACTTTACCCCATTCATTAAACACTGAAGCATGAGCGAACATCCCATTATCTTTATTGATGCTGATGAAGATGATCACGATATGTTTAAGAAAGCCTTATCGGAGCTAAATCTTCCTTATCCTATTTTAGTTTTCTCTAACGGGCAAATGGCTCTGGATTACCTGACAACCAGTGCGGTAACACCCTTCTTGATTATATCCGAAATCAGTATGCCTGGTATGACTGGCCTGGAGCTTCGAACGCAAATTGATCAGGATCCGGGACTGCGCCGAAAGTGTATCCCCTTTATTTTTATGACCAGCCCGGTGGTCGATTACTTAGTGGAAGAAGCCTACGAGTTGACAATTCAGGGTCTTTTTGAGAAAAAGGGAACCTTCGCAGCCTGGAAGATGCAGTTAGGGTCAATTATCGCTTATTGGACCGAATGCCATCATCCCAAACGCTTCAACTAGTAGCTTTTGTACAATCCTATAATAGACCTCGCAACTGTTTTTAGCCTTGGCCGCAGGAATGGACAAAAAAATAGGGGTGCTTCAGTTGTCGGCATACAAAGAGGGGATGATCTAATTCTATGAGTAGATCACCCCCTCTTTATAAGTTGATTAGGCATTTGGCAGCCTACTATTGATTACTTGGCATAGCTAATCCGGTAAATCACCCCATTGTTGTCGTCCGTAAATAAGAGGGAACCGTCGGGCATAGCGGCTAGTCCAACCGGGCGACCAAATTGTGCCTGGTTATTATCGACTACGAATCCGGTTACCAGATCATCGACCCGAACGGGTTTGCCTCCTTCGAAATGAATTCGTACCACTTTGTAGCCTGATGGCTGACTACGGTTCCAGGAGCCGCGCATGGTAGCAAGGGCATCGTTACGATACTCGGCAGGGAAACTAGACGGAGCGCCGGTACTTGTGTAAAAGACCATGCTCAAAGGAGCTGCGTGAGCGTCATACTGCAAAGAGGGCAACGTGGTTTTGGCCAGAATCTGTGCGTAGGTAGTATCGCCCATGGGCCTTGGGTGGGGGTTATAGTTCCCATCGCCATAAATGTAGGGCCAGCCATAAAAGGCACCATCTTTTATCAGATTTACCTCTTCTTTCTGTTGATCGTCACCCAGCCAGTCAATACCATGGTCTAATCCATAAAGCTCCTTCGTTTCGGGATGCCAGCCAAAGCCAATGGTGTTGCGTAATCCTTTTGCGTAAATCCGGCGGCCCGTTCCGTCTGGATTAGCCCGAAGAATGGTTGCGCTTTCCGGATTTGGTTCGGCACAGGCATTGCAGGTGCTACCAACGGTAATGTACATAAACCCGTCCGGACCGAAGCCAATGGTGCGGTTTGGATGCTGACCGGCATCGGGAAGGCCGGTCATGATCTTCTGGGGCGTCCCCAGCGTACCATCGGCATTTATGGTTGCCGAATACACATCATGGATGGAAATCAGGTACATTTTCCCCGAAAAAATTGTCAGCCCGTGAACATCTTTGATGGTAGCCACGACCTGACTCTGATCTGACTTGCCATCATTGTTGGTGTCCCGAAGTAGGGTAACAGTCCCGGCCGCGCGGCTGGTAACGTACACGCTTCCCATTTCGCTGACGGTCAGCATACGAGGTTTGCCAAGCTGATCGGCAAATTTAGCGACGGTGAAACCCGCCGGGAGTCTGAGTTGAGCAATGCGTGCATCGGTTGCCGCTACCAGCGCCGGTTCGAAAACGTTGCCATTTACCTGAGCGGTAGTTGGTTGCTGATTTGTCTCGGGAATCTGCGCGTTGAAGACTTCATCTTTGCTACAGGAAACCAGAAAACCTGCGGCAATAAGACCGGATAGAATAGTCGGTTTGACTACATTTTTCATGTTAAAAATTTAAGTATGTAAACGTTGAGTTAGTTGTTGATGCGCTTAACCGCAGCCAGGCAGGCAATCGCTGACTACAAGGAATAAGAAGCACACAAGCATGTTTATAACTGGCGAAAAGAGACCGTGTTTAAAGAAAATTGAAATAGTAAGGTTCCGGGAAGATGAGTTAAATGCCTGATTATGGGGCAATTTGTGGAGAAAGGGATAGTACTCTACAAAACTTGTAGAAAAACATAATCAATGACTGATCCGCCTTATTCGTAAACCTCACAGTATCAACGTATGGCATGGTTTTAGTCATATGGTAAGAAAATCATTAATAACTAACCCAACAAAACCATGGCATCTCTAGGAAGTCAAATCGCAAATTTCTTTAGTGGTAATGATAATGATACCCGCGAAGGTTTACAAAGCCTTTTTGTTAGTGAACTGAAGGGAATTTACTATGCCGAAAAGCAAGCCGTAGACGCACTTGGCGAACAGGCAGATGCAGCTACTACAGATGAAGTCAGGAATGCATTCCTTCAGCACCAGGAAGAAACCCGTGGACAGGTCGCCCGTCTGGAAGACGTATTTCGTAGTGTGGGCGTAGAAGTGGATGATAAGACCTGTGCCGCAATCGATGGCTTAGTCGATGACGCCCAACTGGTTGTGTCTGAAACCGAGTCGGGGTCATTGACCCGTGACGCTGGCCTGATCATTGCCGCGCAGAAGATTGAACATCACGAAATTGCCGCCTATGGGTCGGCGGTAACGCTGGCGAGTGTACTTGGTTACACGGATGCGGCCCGTATGTTGCAGCAAACACTGGAGGAGGAAAAAAATACCGATAGAAAGCTGACTCAATTAGCCGAGTCGTTTATCAACCAGCGGGCTGCTTCGGAAGATGACAATTCTTCGTCTGGATCCAGCCAGTATGGTACTCAGGGCCAATATAGTGGTAGCCAATACGCCGGTACCGGTACCGACCAGTATGGTTCCGTAAATCCCGATGGAACCCGGTATGGAGATAGCTCGTCAACAACGGGTTATAATACGGGCGGCAGTTCATCGACGAGCGGTTCCGGCTTGATCTAAGCGGAGCTTTAGACCGATAGATTCAACAAAATAGGCTCACCACGATTGGTGAGCCTATTTTGTTGTTGAAGATGCCCGACTCTGGTTAAACCTGGCTTACCGGATCGGATAATTCCGGGTCCGGTTCCGTACCATCATTGTTACCTAAAGTATCCCCGTTGCCGTAATTCCCTGTATCTACTTCCATGTTGGGACTGCCCGAAAAAGCGCCGGTTCCATCATTGCCGGTAGCGGCTTCTTCCTCGTCCGTTGGGGTGGTAGGTGGTGCATTGACATCACCGGCTAAATCCGTCGGATTATAATCCTGATTGATGAGAATGCTGTCGTCCGGTGTTTGGGCCGTTCCGCCGGTACCGGGATCAAACGTTCGTGACTGCTCATTGAGCATTGCATCCTGATTTGTGTTTTCCATACGTGAGCTTTATTGTTTGGGACATGTTTCCCTGAATAACCCGAAAAATAAAGTTCAGTTTTTACTTGGTGAACAATTCCCACAGGCGACTGTACAATTTACCCGCATACGTTTTGATGTCGTTTGGTGAGGCATGAATTGTAAACGGAGTAAATTGAGTGGCCGACGAAGGCAGGGGTTCAATGCGAATTGTACGACCGGCGGTCCACATGCCCGCCAGCCGCCGAACGGAGCCCGTCAGACGAATACCGGCATCGTGCAGGTCGATCCGACTGGTTTCCGGGTATTGAGCAGCGGCCAGATCCTGCGAAAATCGCTGTAACTGGTTGGCATCGAACCAGGATAGCGAAGGCATATTCAGGTGTTTGGCATACCGCTCGCTGCGACACAAAAATTGCACGGACAGAATGGATTTACCGGCTGTTCGGCGGGAAGAAACCTGCAAGTCCAGTACTTCGAGTGGAGCGGTTTCTGAAGCAGTAGTAAGTTCTATATTCATAGGAGATGAAGAAGGTTGCAAAGCTGTTCCTGGCCAGTAATAGGGGGCGCTGCTGCACTGATTCCAGAGTGAACAGGGCAGAACAGTCCCCAAACGACTGACGATACTAACTAACTAATGGGGGTGGATGTTTTATTATATTTTCAGGCAATCATACGTAAATCATCTTTCGGGTCATTCCGCCGTCTACCACGAAGTTCTGCCCCGTAATGAAACTATTTTCCGGAGCGATCAGGAACAGGATCATCCGGGCTACATCGTCGGGCTGACCCACGCGCCCCGCCGGATGCTGGCTGTGATCTTCGGGCCGGAGTTTGTCTGCTTTGGCGTTTGCTTTTTTCTTCAACGCAGATACATCAATCCAGCCGGGACTAACGGCGTTGACACGAACGTTTGGCCCTAAACTAACCGCGAGTGAATGAGTAAGTGCCAAAATGCCGCCCTTGCTGGCCGAGTACGCAAACGTATCGGGCTCTGACTGAAAGGCACGGGTAGAACATAAGTTAACGATGCACCCTTTCTGATCGGCCAGGTGAGGAGCTGCGTATTTGGCACATAGGAAAGGACCGGAAAGGTTGGTGCCTATAACCGTGTTCCATTCAGCGAAGGTTAGTTTGTCGAGGGGTTTTGTCGTCATGAGGGCTGCATTGTTAATTAAGACGTCGATTTGCCCAAAATGAGACATCGTTTGTTCAATTGATTTTTTGACCTGGCCTTCGCTGGATACATCGCAGTGAACGAAAAGTAGTTGAGCCGATGAGGCTGAATAGGCTTCCTGAAGTTCGGTAAGCGCATCGGTATCGGCTTCCCATACGGCTACGTTATAGCCGTGTGTAAGCAGATATTGCGTGGTAACCCGGCCAATACCCTGACCTCCGCCCGTGATAATTGCTGTTTTCATACGACTGGGGTAAACCCTAAGAACCACGAAAATGCAGCCTTTGGTAACAGATTCGTTGCCGAATGGGTTAATAAAAACACATCTTTTATCGAACGGGACGGGCTACGTCTGCTTCTATGCTTCAGATTGCGTTTTCGCCGGTATACCGGTTACGGTTGCCGGAAGGGCATCGCTTCCCCATGCTCAAGTACGAATTGATCCACGAACAACTGCTGTACGAAGGCACCTGTACGGAAGCTAATTTCTTCGGCCCTGAACCCGTAGACGACCGCTGGGCGCTGGGCGTTCACACGCCTGAGTATGTACAGGCGTTGAAAACCGGCACTGTCGATCCCAAAATGATGCGCCGGATTGGCTTTCCATTAACACCCGACCTGATCGACCGCGAATGGATCATTACCCAGGGCACCATCGACTGTACACAGCTGGCCAAACGGGATGGAGTCGCCATGAACATTGCGGGCGGAACACACCATGCCTTTCCCGATCGGGGTGAAGGGTTTTGTATGCTCAATGACGTAGGGGTAGCCGCTAATTATTTGCTCGAAACGAAGCAGGTGAAAAAAATACTGGTCGTAGATCTGGACGTTCATCAGGGAAATGGTACCGCCGTCATGTTTCAGGCAGAACCTCGCGTATATACGTTTAGTATGCACGGTGCTGATAACTATCCCCTTCGAAAAGAAATATCTGATCTGGATATTGAACTGCCAACCGGAACTACCGACGAGTTTTATCTGAACACGCTTTACGATACATTGCCCCGGTTAATCAGCCAGCAACAACCCGATTTCCTGTTTTACGTGTCGGGGGTGGATATTCTGGCCTCTGACCGACTGGGGAAGCTGAGTGTAAGTCGGGAAGGTTGCCGGCAACGGGACGTTTTTGTTTTCGAACAGGCAATACAAAACAACCTGCCCATTGTCGTGTCAATGGGTGGGGGCTACTCCCCCCGGCTGACCGATATTGTAGAAGCGCACTGCAATACGTTTCGGGTAGCAGCAAATTTATTCTTCTAACGATAAACGGCCACCCAGTATCAATAAGGTAGCCGTTTATGAGTTGATTAACAGAAAACTAATGGTGTGGATAAAAAGCATGTAAAGATCAGAATAACCCGTTACGAGCGCAATACCCGAATTCGGGTATATTTATATGTTATATAGATTATATATTCATTTCGATGGCAAAGCGAACCAGATCGGCAACGGTACTTATATTGAGTTTGGCGTGTATATTTTTGCGGTGCGTATCGACTGTATGCTGACTCAGGTTTATTTTTTCTGCTATCTGCGGGCTACTCAAGCCATCTTTGATGAGCCGGATTATTTCTACCTCACGAGGAGAGAGTTTGTATTTTTTTAGAAAAATGTCATCAGCATGGTTACTGAATTGCTTATTATCGGCGAGTTTGGGGTCAAAGTAAGGCTGTTCCTGAGCAACGGTTCGAATAGCCAGTAGCAGTTCGTCTTTTGTGGAAGTTTTTAACATATAACCGAGGGCACCCGCTTTTCTGAAATCGTTGATGTAACGGGCTTCACCGTACATGCTCAGAATCAGGATGCGTTGTTGGCCGAGTAGAGCGATCAATTTCCGGGTAAGGGCAAGACCATCTATATCGGGCATATTAAAGTCAATTAGCAACACGTCAGGATTATACTCATTGACCTGCTGAATGGCTTCGCTGCTATGATACACATGGCCAACGATACGCATATCGGGCACATCGGCCAGCATGAGCCCCAGCCCGTCGTTAAACAGGCGATGGTCGTCAATGATCAGAATTTTGATCGGGCTAGAAACTGTTGATATCATAAGGAACGTCAAGCATCACAATGTAACTTTCGTCATTGCTGTCGGTGGTGAGAACAGCATGCAGGTATTCAGCCCGGTAATTTATGTTTTTTTGACCGATACCCGTTACTAACTGGTCGATGACAAACGCACTAATTTCTTTGTGTATTAATGGCGTATCTACCAGAATGCTCAGGTGTTTGGGGTGGTAGCCTAGTTGAACAATGGCCATTCCTGCTCCACCATGTTTGAGCGCATTTTGAACCAACTCCGCAATAATTCGGTAAATAACCAGTTCGCGTTCGGGCTTCATTCGCTCCACTTCACCAAACAGAATATACGCAAATGTTATCCGTGACGATTGATTGGCCCGGTCAACCAACTGCCCCACCACGTCGGGCAATGCATAGGTTTCAAACTCAATAGGCATCAGGTCGTGTGTAATGTTACGAAGGTCATTGCCCGCTTTGTCGATCATGGTATAGGCTTTATCAACTTCGGGCATCTGGTCTGTCTGGGTAAGCCGGTCTCTGGCCAATCCCAGTACCCCTTTAATCGCTGCCAGGGTGTTTCCTACATCATCGTGAAGGTCACGGGCAATTCGTCGACGCTCGTCTTCCTGGGTGGCCAGTGTATTCTGTAATAGTCGTCTTTGCTGGTTAAGTTTTTGCTGGTTATAGGCGGTTAACCAGGCCGCTACACTACCCACAATAACCAACAAGCCGAGCAGACGAAACCACCAGCGTTTCCAGTAAGGAGGATGAATGGTGATGGCCAACTGAATGGTTGGCGTAAGCTGTCCGCGGGCATCGGTAGCCCTGGCTTTAAAGATATAATCTCCGGGAGGCAGATCGGCATAACGCACAACGTTGGTACTCTTTAAATTAACCCAGTCCCGGTCAATACCAGACAGCGTGTAGGCAATCTGGTTTCGCCCGTTGCTGAGGTAATCCAGGGCGGCCAAACCGATAGACAATGTATTTTGCTCATGCGAAAGGTCTGCCCGGCCGGTTTCGCCTACAAAACCGTCAGTACGATAGGGGAGATCATTGACATCAAAACTGATGATCCGAACCGGAACGTTGGCCTTGTAGTTTTCCAACTGCTCGGGTACGAAGCGATCCAGTCCATGTACGCCACCTGCATAAAATGTTCCATCGGAGCCGGTTAGCAGCGCATGGCTGTTGTACTCCCGGCCCTTTGTCGAGACAACCGGAGCAAACTTCAGTTCGGTCGGGTAGAACTTCACCAGGCCATTATTAGTGCTCAACCAGAAATGGCCTTTTCGGTCGGGAAGTAAACCATAAACCACATTATTGGGTAACCCATCACGAACGGTGTATCGGTGAATGACCCGCCGGGTGGCCGGATCAAAACGCACCAGGCCCCGGTCTGTAGAAAGCCATAAGCAATGACGTGCCGGGTCGGCAAAGAAATCCATGATATTGTGGCCCGACAGGGTTATATACTCAAGCGTTAGCTGATCCATCCGTTGTGCTGATGCAAAACTGCCATTGCGCTGGTATTGATACACCGCCAAATCCTGATCGCGCCGTCCTGCATACAACAGGTTGGTAGCCGGATCAAAATAGAAAGAACCAAAATAGGTGCCGTCCGGATCAATGCGGCTCATAGGTTTCAGGTCTTTCGTCAGTACGAATAGCCCACCGAAAGTCGCCATGATAAATCGGCCATCGGGCAACTCGCAAATACCCCTTGCAAACCGGCAGTCGGGATCAGAACAAAGGGGATTCGGCAATTCAATAAAGCGATCCTGCTTAGGGTCGTAGCGCAGTAACCCCTGCAGGTTTGTTGCTAAAATTCGCCCATCTCTGGTGCAGATTATGTGGCGGACGTTGCCTTCTGCGGGAACACCCTGCGCCGACGTATAGGCTTGCATATAGCCCGTAGCGGGGTCATACCGCCGGATACCGCCGTCTACCGTCCCAATCCAGATTCGTCCCTGCGTATCTTCACACAATCCCCGAATTGGATGTCTGTTCAGGTCATGGATGTTGAGCGGATCGTCGGGGAAAGTTTCAACACTGAAGGCGTTTGGGTAGATAATGTCAATGCCAAATGGGTCGCTATTGGCCCACACGAGCCCCAGATCATCAATGTAGACGTCCGAAATCTGGTTCGTCATCAATGAATTGGAGAGGGTAGGGCCGGGGGTTACTTCACGGAGCAGGGTCATGGCATCCGGGTCATAAAGCCACACCCCTGAGCCCTCCGCGCCAATCCACCAACGTCCCTGTTTATCTTCGTCCATGCTCACCAGCCGATACATTCCGATTCCGGTTCGTACCGGGTGATATCTGAGCAAGTGAGTGAGGGTGGCGTCAAACTCATAAATGCCCTGAGGTCCGGCAAAGCAGTAATGCCCATAATGAGCGCCTGGTACGTGGCAGCGATGAATGGATTGAAACAGAGACGCCCTCCCGACAGGACCATGAGGAGAGCCGACAACGGGTTGGTCGGTAGTGCTGCCCGTCAGGAAGGTTGTAAGCTTGTGGGTTTGGTAATTGTAGCGGGCAAATCCCATGGGCAGCAGATAGAGCAAAGACTGCTGATCGGGCTGATGGAGAATCCATTCGGTATTAATGCTGAATTTGGGTTTCACCCACGGACTAATACTCGATTTTCGGCCTGTTTTGTAATTCAGTTTCATGATACCCTCCCGATTGCTGGCATACCAAACAGTTGAGTCGTCGGCGAAAAAGGGTTCCTGTAAAGCAGCAAGACGTTTTCCCCGCCGATCCGTAGCATACACATGCTCAAATGAATCGGTATGTCGACGATAGCGGTTGAGGCATTCCTCAGTCCCTATCCAAAGGTCACCGTGCGGATCTTCGACCACTCCCCGTACCTCCCCCTTGCCAATCGTAGTTGAATCCTGCTCATTGAAACTGTAAACGGTGAATCGACTCCCGTCGTACCGGTTCAGGCCATCCTGGCTACTCATCCACATGAACCCCCGCGAATCTTTCAGGATATAAAAACAGGAACCCTGCGACAGACCATCGTTTGTCGTGAGATGGTGGATCGAAAAGGGAGACTGTGCCCGCCCTATCTGTGTTAGTAAAAGGAAAATCAGAACTAACCAGTGCATAAAGCAGTGAAGTATAAAGCCCGTGCTGGCTCTTTATGGATGTATGACACTCTAAGATAAGGCAAATCAGCTACTTATGAACAGGTAATCTGACGATTGTTAGTACATGGTAGGAGGGTTTTCGTTGAAGCCGATTCGGTTGTAACTTAGCCGCCCAATATATTTCGTATAAAATGCAGTAAAGCGCGGCCAGGTGCCCGTTTTGCCTACACTATGAAGCAAAATATCGTTAAAACCCGGCTTAAAAATGGCCAACCCGTTCTGGGTGTCCTGTCGAATAGCAGCGATCCAACCGTTGCCGAACTTTGTGGCTTTTCGGGGCTGGATTTTTACATGATCGACGGCGAACACAGTCCCGTTACGACGGCCCAGGTTCAGGACATCGTACGTGCCTGTGAACTGACCGGTATTACGCCCCTGGCCCGTGTGCGCAGCAACGACCAGAAATTGATTCTACAGTTTCTGGATGCGGGCGTTATGGGCATCATGATGCCCGCCATCAGTACCGTTGCCGATGCCGAAGCGTTGGTGCGGGCCGTAAAATACCCACCGCTGGGCACACGCGGTTTCGGGCCGGTGCGGGCCAATGACTATTTGCTGGGCACCATGAACCAGGGCGAAGCCGTTGCGTTTGCCAATGAACAGATACTTGTTTTACCCCAGCTGGAAGATAAAGAAGCCATCGACAACCTGGACGATCTCCTGACCGTGGAAGGCATCGATGGCTTTGTGATCGGCCCCCGCGACCTGGCCATGAGTATGGGCTATTACGATGGGCCGGGTCATGATGAAGTAAAACGAACGATTGCCGGTGTTGTGGAGAAAATCAGAAAAGCCGGTTTGATAGCCGGAACTACGGCCGCTACCGGGGATCAGGCCAGGGCCTTAATCGACCGGGGTGTTTTGTTTTGCCTCAACTCCTTTGCCGGTCTGCTTAAATCGGCCGCCGGTGATTTTATGAAAGGAAGAGCGGCTTGAGATGTAGGATGTATGGGTTAGCGGATACATCATACATCACTCTTATTGTCAATAAAATTGCACGCCTTTATTCGTAAATCGTAATTTTTTTCTTACTTTTGCACCTCATTTCCAATTTTATACACAAAAAATGTACGCAATCGTAGAGATCGCAGGACAGCAATTCAAGATCCAAAAAGGTCGCCACATCTATACCCATCGGTTAGAAGGCGACGTGGACGCTGTACTTGCCTCCGACAAGGTGAAGATTCTCCTTGTTGATAACGAAGGGAGCATCACCATAGGTGCCCCAACCGTTGCTGGTGCAACAGTATCGGCCAAGATAATGGAACACCTTAAAGGTGAGAAAGTTATCATCTTTAAAAAGAAGCGTCGGAAAGGTTACAAAAAGAAAAACGGCCACCGTCAGTATTTGACCAAGGTCATGATTGAAGACATAACTTTATAACTAGTAGGTAGGAGTTAGGAGTTAGTAGTGAGAATGCTGGCGCAGCCATTTCTCCTAACTCCTAACTCCTAACTCCTAACTTCTTAAAAAAAATGGCACACAAGAAAGGTGTAGGTAGTTCCAAAAACGGCCGCGATTCGCACAGCAAGCGGCTGGGTGTTAAATTGTTTGGTGGTGAGTCGGCTATTGCCGGTAACATTATCATCCGTCAGCGCGGTACGAAACACCACCCCGGCAAAAACGTCGGCTGTGGTAAAGATTATACTCTGTTCGCTCTGGTAGCGGGTACGGTGAAGTTCCGTCCGGGTCGCGATAACCGCTCGTATGTAGATATCATTCCAGCTGAAGTGGCAGAAGTAGCCGCGGCTTAAGTACAGATTAAACCAATAAGGTTTTTGAAACTTTATTGGTTTAATGAAAACCCGTTCAACCACTGTTGAATGGGTTTTTTTATGGACAAAAACTAAAAAAACAAGTCGGCTGTTACGCTAGTACGAAAACCGACCGAACGTTTCGGTGAACTAAAATTTTGCGCTAAATGAACCCTACGCTAGACCGTCCCGTATCCATCTTTACGGAAGGAAGCCCCAACCCGAACTCTATGAAGTTCGTCGTTAACTTTGAACTTGTACCTGCTGGCCTTTCGTTCGACTATGCAACCCCGGGCGATGCCCTTCTTGATGGAAAAGCATCGCCGTTAGCCGTAGCCCTGTTTGGATTTGAGTTTGTTCGGCGGGTGTTTATTTCGGCCAACTTCGTAACCGTGACCAAAGACGACGAGACTGACTGGGATGAGGTAATGCTTGAAGTGAAACTCTTCCTGAAAGACTATTTCGGGGCACAGAAGCCCGTTTTTTCGCAACGGACCGTAGAAACGAACACGACCAAACTGGATATGGATTCCGAAACAGTCCAGAAAATCAAGGCCGTATTGGATCAATACATCAAACCTGCTGTAGAATCGGATGGAGGAGCCATTAGCTTTTACTCCTTCGATGAGCCCAGCGGCACGGTGAAAGTTTTGTTGCAGGGATCGTGCAGCGGCTGTCCTTCCTCCACGCTCACGCTTAAAGCGGGCATTGAAAACCTGCTGACGCGTCTGGTTCCCGAAGTGAAGCTGGTCGAAGCTGAGGGGGTGTAAGTAAGCTATAAAAGGAAAGCAGACAGGCATCCGTTCAGGTCAGAACGGATGCCTGTCTGCTATAAAGCCACCAGTAAAGCACGGGGATAACCGTCCAGGATACCAGTACGCCTACACACATGCCCCCAATAACCGATAGCGCCAGCGGTTGCTGTAGTTCGGAGCCCAGTCCGCCACTGAAAAGTACCGGTACCAGCCCTAGTACAGTCGTTAAAAACGTCATTACCTGCGATTTGAGCCGTCGTTGACCCGCCGACCGAATCGAGTCCATCAAAGACATGGCGTCCCGACTTCGGTTCATCGTATCTAGTTTCAGAATTGAATCGTTGTCCAGCAGGCCAATTAACACGATCATACCAATTACCGATAGTATGTTCAGGCTCTCGCCCGCCAGAAACAGCGACCAGATAGCTCCTGCCACACCTAAAAGGATAATTAGCAGGACAATAAGTGGTTGCTGAAGGGATTCAAACTGGGCTGTCAGAATACAGAATAATAACAAAATTGCGACCGCTACAACACCCAAGAGTTCGTTCAAATAGGTTTGGTCGCGAAAGTGCTGCCCCGACCACCCTGCCAAAACACCCGGCTCCTGTTGTAAAAAAGAGGCTACACGTTGCTGAACGGGCCTTACCAAAGGGCTGTCGATCAGAAAATCGAACGGGACATACGCACCTTCTTTGTCAGCGTAGAAAACAGAATAGTCGGTTTGGGGAATTGCCTCAATCAACTGTCGCAAAGGAATGGATTGTTTCTGGCGGTTATTCACGAAGGCCTGTTGCCAGGTCGAATACCCATTCGGGGTAGTAGGTTCCGAGAGTACCAGCGGAATAAAACGCTGCTCGCTTTGCAGATTCGTGACCTGATTGTTATTGAATACAGTTTTGAGCTTTTTGATCAGGGCGCTTTCATCGACATCATAAAGCAGCAGTTTATCGGTTCGAATCCGTACCGTTAGCTGATTTTCCTGCCCAACGGGGTTCGTTGTCAGTCCCGAACGGGTCAATTTTTCCTCTATCCCTGCCATACGAGCCGGATCAACGGGCTGCTTCCCCTGGGTATTATAGAGTTTCAGGCGAAGGGTGGGCTCTGTGGTGTTGAATAGCTGTTCAAATACATTTCGGGCTGGACGAACCGCCACAATAGCTGTGGGGTATTGTGGCCGTACCAACGTCATTATCTGCGCTGACAAGCGTCTGTAGGCTTGCTCAGACGCTGTTTGCAGACTAAGAAGCGTCTTGTTCTGGCTTTGCTGGAGTTGCCGGTTGAGGATAAACTGCTGTTGCCCTGTAAACATACTGACATACTCCGGCGCAGGGGCAAGTTGTCGACTTAGTTGTTCGGTTCGGCGTTGATTTTCAGCGACAGTCAATGGCTCGTTCCAGTCGATAAAGACCTCCAGTTCGGTTCGACTAACGTCGGGCATTCCCTGCTTCCCGATATGAACGGCCATCCAGCCCGCGCCAGCCAGTAACAGCAGTAGGCTTACCAACAGGCTCCGTTTAAATCGAAACGCCAGTGAAAATGTAGTGAGGTAAGCCGTATCCAACCACCGCATAAAACGGGTTGGCGATTGTGTCAGTTTAGGGCCTGTTTCCTGGCGATACAACAAAGAATACAAAACCGGCACGAGTGTATAGGAGCAGAGCAGCGAGGTGCCCAATGCCAGCGATACCGATACCGCTTGGTCGAAGAATAACGCTCCGGCCAGTCCGCTCAGAAGCAGCAGCGGCATAAACACCGCCGAATTGGTTAGTACGGAGGTAAACAATGGCCGAATGACCTCTTCGGTACCTGCTATACAACTAGCCTCGACAGGCATACCTCCTTCGCGCTTCTCCTCGATATTTTCCAGAATAATGATGGCACTATCCACAATTTCGCCCATGCCCAATACCAGCCCGGCCAGCGACACAATGTTGATCGACAGTCCCAGCAGGTAAAAGCCCAGAAACGTGACCGCAATGGAAACCGGAATAACCAGACCAACCAGTAACGGTAATCGCCGGTCGCGCATAAAAAAGAAAATCATGCCGAATGTCAGCAGAGCACCCGTCAGCAGGTTGCTGATGAGGTTATTCACGGATATATCCAGCAACTCGGTTTGGTCCTGACTCAGCGCAAAGTCGATTTGCGGGTAATCTTTGCTGAACTGAGTTTGCAAGTCGGCCAGTTCAGCCCGTAAATGCAGCAATTGAGCATCGCTTTGCTTAATAATGGCCAGGCAGACACTCCGCTTTGACGTAGCTTTTTGAGAATTCGACTCGTTTCGGCTAAAGCTGTATTCGCCCGTTAAGGGCTGTTCGCGCAGTGTTACCGTAGCTATTTCCCGGAGGGCAACAAGCCGACGGGGGGCTTCTGCCCGCGTTTCCTGAGCGGTCAGCACATTGTCGGCAAAATACGACACACGGGGATCGTTCTGCGCTGCGTTCGCTAGCGGTGTGCCTGAGCCACCAACACTGATGTAGATGTTCTCGACATCCTGTGGTGTTTGCAGTACCGACGAAAAGCGGATGTTGTACTGGTAGGGCCCTTCCCGAACACTAAAATTGCCGGGCTGGAGATTGGCCTGTTTCAGCACATCGGTCAGTTGCTGCTCGGTAATGCCCAAGCTGGCCAGCTTTCCCGGATCGACCTGAACGACGGCTTCGGGTTGTGCTAGGCCTGTTGCATCCACAAGAGCCACATCGGGAAGCTGCTCGATACGTCGTTTGAGCACATTCTCGCAGAACTCGCTCAACGCCAGAAAATCGCCTTGATAGCCAAGTCCCGGCAATACGTTCAGGTTGAAAACCGGAATGTCGCCCGCACCGGCTTTAATGACTTTAGGCCGTTCGAGATCGCGGGGAAGCTGCCCCAGAATCGCGTCGATTTTCTCGTTTGTTTCCAGATACGCCAGCCGGGTATTGGTGCCATAGTCGAACCGGAGTGTCAGAACGGCCAATCCGTTTTGCGTAACCGACTCAATATCATCAAGATGATTGACCTGCAGGAGCTGGTTTCGGAGCGGCTGCTCAATGATTCGCTGTAACTCCCGCGCCGATGCCGTTGGGTAGCTGACCTGCACCGTAATTTCCGGTACCGGAATGTCGGGTAACAGCGAAACCGGCAGTTGCCTGAACGCCAGGATGCCCAGCACGGCTAATGCCAGCGTGACCACACAAACGGCAATGGGGCGATGGATGAGGTAGCGTGTCAACTCGTCTGAACCGGGATTTATATGATTTTAATGATTTTCTTGATTATTCGCTAATGATTGAAAGTCTTGTAGTTAATACTAGGCTTCGACTCAAAACCTAAATTGATTATTGCTTTTCAACCCCCACCGGGGCATCGTGAGCCAAGTTCAGGTTACCGGAAACAATGACCCGGTCGCCGGGTTTTAGCCCCTCGCTAATGGCTACTTCCGTATCGTTTTCGTGAGCAATGGTCACGTAATTCCATTTGGCCAGTCCAGGCCGGGCCCAGCCTGGATTGTTTGCATTATCCTCGACTGTAAAAACTACCTTGCGCCCTGACCGCTCGACCACGGCCGATTTGGGAATAACCAATTGATCGGGTATACGCCGTTCTATAACGATCCGGGCGTTCATGCCCTCAAAAAGTTGGTTGTCGGGCTGGTTGATGCGCGCTTTCACCAGCACCAACCCCTGCGCGTTGACGAATGGGTTAATTTCCTGCACTTGTCCGGCATAGGTACGGCCCGGCACCGCAACGGGCATAACCCGAACCGGTAACCCAACCCGAACCGTAGCCAGTTCGCTTTCCAGGATGGAAAACTCGACCAGTAAGCCTGCCCGACTTAACAAGGTGCAGAAGGGTTCGTAAGACGTAATGAAGTTATAGGGTTTGGCCGTCAGGTTAGCGACCATGCCGGCATAGGGTGCGCGTAAGGTTGTGTAGTCCAATTGCTGACGTGCCTGCGCCAGGGCCGTTTGAGCCTTGTAAAATCCGCTTTTGGTAAGGACAAAAGCACGGGTGTTGGGCTTCAGGCTGGCCGTGTCGAGTTCGTTACCACCAAACTCGGCAATGAGTGCCCGGAGTTGAACGCGGCTCTCGGCCAGTTGGTCCTGCGCCTGCCGAAGAGCCAGTTGTTGGTCGCGGTCGTCGAGCCGGGCCATAACCTGCCCGGCGGAGAGTAACGAACCGTTATGCACCAGAACTTGCCGGATGGTGCCCCCCATCCGAAAGCTCAACCGGCTTTGGGCGGGCGTCCGAATCAGGCCCGTAGCGGCAGCGGTGAGGGCAAAGGTGGCCTTGCGGGCGGGCTGCCAAACCACAGTTGGTAGATTAGCAACTGCGGGTTTATTCAGCGCGGTGCTGTCGGCCTCGTTGGTAGAAGAGGTGGCCGGTTGGCAGTTGGTCAGAAGTCCACTCCCAACCAAACATAAAGCACTAAGTACGACTGGCCATCTATGTTTTTTCATTCACACACTTCTAAAACCCCGTGGTATAAAAAATGCCGGATGCGACTCAGGATTGTATCGACCAGTTCGGCCCGGTCTACCTCCGACTGATAAGCCGCCACCTGGTCACAAACCCCGTCGATGACCGAAGTAATGCTGGCAGGCGCTTCCAGAGTATCCAGAATCAGCATGTTCAACGCATCCAGCAGTTGTTCCCGCACAATGCCCTGATGTAGATAGATGTACAGAACCACTTCATGATAAGAGGGCTCCAGGTGCAGATTATGGGCCAGATCCCGGTCTGCCGTCTGCTGAGCGAACTCATTGGTCTCGGCCCAGTTCCAGTCCGACTCGATACGCTGGCAATAGCGTCCAAGCCGAATCGATTGCTGGTGGTATACTTCAGCAGGCAAAGCCAGCAGCGTATTGGTTTGTCGGGAATACGTTTGCCAGTGCTGGGTTAGCGTTGCCGAACCGGGTAGGGCGTCGATGAACCTCTGCCGACCGTATTCGAATTGATAAACATCCTCCAGAACAGATTTGACCTCGTTTTCGGGCAGGGCCTGGATATGGGTTGATAAGGCCGCTACGGATGGGCCAATGGGGTTTGGTAATTGGACCGACTCAAGCAGATACGCCGTTCGATAAAAGGGAGATGGTATTTGTTGTTGAACCGGTTGTGAAATGGGATGATGGGTAGCTTCCAGCTCGCGGCAAACGGTCAGTACCCGCTCATAAAGTTCCGGAGATTCCAGCCAAAGGCGTTGGGCTAACTGCTCGCAAACGGTAGAGTTGCGTTTGTAATTCATCACATGGATGTAAGGGCAGTTAGTAGGCAATTGGGTAAAATTGGCCATTTGGTAGTCTGGCGCAGGACCAAACTCTATTGAGGATACATAGTCAATGGGTATATTTTTATAGTCAGCAAATTTTTTGAAGAGGAATTGCTCGACAAAAATATTTATGTTCTCATAAGTACACTTTCTAAGCCCAGTCTCATTCTTTTGAAAAAATTCCTTTGTAAATGTTTCGAATTCTTTGAAAAAAGAAACGTTAGTACCGCCAATCAAACCAGCGTTTACGGCTGTTAAGCGGCCAAGTTCATCTGTTCTGATAAAATCGGGTAAGTACGTGCAATTGGCAATAACTTCCTGAAAGGATTGAGTATAATAGGTATGGTCGTATTCGAAATTCTGCGCTACTAATGGTGCGGTAAGAAGCTTACTGTGCAGTTGTTTGAATAGGTACGCGTCCGTGTCCAGGTGAATAAATGGTTCATTTTGGATGGAGTAGGTGTAAAGCTTGTTTGATACCCAGAAGTAGTTATCCTGCTTAATTGTTTCTAAGTCAGTACTGACATGAGTGTATGGTAACTGGAGTTTTCCTATAGCAAGTTCAGCACCGATACTATCGGTAATTAATTCTCTTTTGTTGTAGAACTGAGTAAGCTGTAAGCTGCTTAATACCCAACTGAAAAGGTTATACTTTGTATCTAACCACCCACAGGTAAAATATTTTTTTTCTGTTTCTCTTAGCCAAAAACTTTGAATTCCTTTCATTTTGATTTTCAATATAAATGAAAATTATTTTTTATTGGGAAAATGCCAAATTTTTATTTCTTATATATACTCATTAGGTAGTGTTTGGTCGAAACTATTTGGGACGAATAAATTCTTAAAGTTTAAGCCATTCGATACTATAGATAGAAACGGTACATATGTGATATTTATTTTTAAGTCTTTATAGGTTACTCCCAGTACTGTGAAGTCTTTTCTCCGTTCTTTGAACTCTACGACGGTTTCTCTTAGTCTATATGAATCGACAAAGATAATGATGTTACTAATCCCTATAATATTAGCAGTATTACTCGCGGATATGCATTAGAAATGTGCATCCGCGTATTTTTTCTTTATAACTTAAAATAAACAAATATTTTCCTAGGCTAACTTTCGTATCTTATTGGCAAGAAGTACTTGTTCTTTACTATTCTAAGATACTCGTCTGTTAAGTTTGGAGAGTTTAGGTTATGTATGTGCAGATTTTTTGCTCTTAAATCTTTATCTAAAACAAACATAAAGGGTGATGATTTATTAAATAGATCAAGGCCAAGCTCGCTACTTTCTACCCCATATATTTGAATATTGATCTTTTTGGCATTAACACCCAACTCAACAAACATTTCTCTTAATTTTGATTTCGGTACTAATATTATGAGATTATCTTCTCCAATTATTTTTGAGTAATTAATGAACTCCTCAAAGAACGTTTCATAGCATACATTGCATACACCTTCAGGAATGCAAAATGCAACCTTCTTTTCTAATTTTGTAATTTGCAATGTGTTGCTGTGTAAATCATACAATTTGGCTTTGGGACTTACTGATTTATCGAGATTTTCTATTTCTACATAATAGTACTGAGTCATCGTCTTAATAATTCCTTTATGCATGCTAGATGTTTTGGTAAACAGATCTCTTTGAGACGTTTCCCTATTTAGACCAACATAAAATACTATACCAATTATGGTTAGTAATACTACAATTATTAAACTCTTAGTGCTCATATTTTTAGAATCCAGCTAAAATTAAAATTGGGTTGTTTGAAAGTGTTGTGGTATTATATATTTGTTTAATATCTTTGTGATTTGTTAGCAATTTATTCCATGCTTGGTCACCTATCTTGTTTTTTACTTCCTGAACCATCTGTAAAAAGTCCTCTGATTCGATAGATATAACAAGCGATTTGTTGTCTATACCAGTAGGAATGGTATTAAAACTAACTGGTAAAGAAAGATTACCATCAAAATTAATATCATCAATTATGGCCTTGCACAATACAGTCTCTCCGTGCTTCTTATTGTATATCAAGTAAAGCTTTTGATCTGCATGATAAGTAATAACTAACCATTTAAAGTGATCAGTTTCAAGGTACATGGAGTTAAATATACCTACATATTCATTTTTTTTAAGGTAATTATCAAACTCTAACACATCATTGAAATTCTGATTAAAGACGTTGTCAGGAATTGTGTATTTCCCGAAATCTACGTTTAAATATGGGGTAAATTTATTTTTACTAAATTTATAGATAGTGTTATCTCCCGACTTTGTAAAATTTAATCCTTTATAAAAAATAAAATTATTATGATCGTCATATTGAAAATACCTGGCGTTTTGAGACTTTATTGGAAATTGACTATGAATTACTGAATTCTTCTCCCTGGAAAACACTCGAACCATACTATTGTCATCGTTGGGTGCATTACCACTATAAAACACGTAATTTCCATCAGGCATCTTTACAAAGTTGGTTGCAATAAAGGGATATTTCCATGAAAATAAAAACTTTCCAGTTAGATTAAAAACTATAACTTTACCACTTATGTGATCTAATATTTCTATGTTATCACTGATAATAAAATCAGAAATGGTTTTATACTCATTAGATCCTTCACCTTTGCTTGAGATATCAAAGATGTATTTCCCTTTTATATTAAAAGCAGTTATATTATCCTTAGTTTTTATAAAGAATACGTCTTTATGTAGTATTACTTTCGATATCGTTCCAATCAACTTATCTTTTTTGGATTCTAAAGGAATAAATTTAAATGTTTTAAATAATTCGGAAGCTTTAAGTGCTCTACTGTTGCTAATATTGCCCAGCTTCAAGTTTGGCACTTTATAGATATCTTCTTTTTCATTATTAGTAGAACAACCAATAAAAAAAAGCGCATACAACGCTAAAGGGATATATATTTTCATAAAATGAAACATTTTTTTTAAATCGAAATAAAAGACTGCCGGAGTACATCATGAATACTCCGGCAATGTATGTTTACTAGCAACCGGCTGCACCACAACTTGTTGTTTCAGTGTTTCCGCAACAGTATTTTCCGAGGTTACTCTTTTTAAGAGGTCCTTTACTACCGCTACCACCAGTAGCTTGGGCTTCATTAAACATTGATTGTCCTAATGTTAGACCCATTACTAAGGAAGTACTTAGAATAGCTGCCTTCAACAGTGTTTTTCTGTTCGTCACTTGAGTATTCATACTTATTTAATTTAAAAAGTGAAACAATCTATTGAACACTACAAAGTTTAACCTTCTCTTGGCCATACACAATGGATAACATTACCCATATTGATGGGTTACTTAACCCATTTTTCGAGCTCGGGCCGGATTTTTAGCGCAAATAGCTGCAACCTATGATAGCCTGTCAGGCCAAAACGAGTGCGGATGTTTTCGCGGTGGCGGGTAATGGTTTTGGGGCTACGGACGATTCGCTCGGAAATTTGTAAGATCGTTAACCCCTGTAGCCCTAGCCACAGCACTTCGGCTTCACGGGCAGTTAGGTAAGACCCGTGTATCGGGAAACTGGTTGGGAAAAACATATCGCTTATGTAGAAGGATTGGTGGATTTAATTTACTTGGCAAGTGTAAAAAAAAAAATATACTTTCGCCAAACAAATACACAAATTCTTTTTAAAAGATTACAGTGTACAACTTTCGGTATATGATATGCTCGCTAAAAGCTACCAGTTAGTAATCGTATTTACGGTTTTATCGGTTATAGGGCTTGCCTTACTACCTCGTTTATCGGTGCAACTGGCTCCCCAACAGGCAGGTCGCTCTATTACCGTGAGCTATGCCTGGTGGGGAGCCTCGCCGGAGGCCATTGAGCGGCAGGTGTCGTCGCGGCTGGAAGGGGCTTTCAGCACCCTGGCTAATGTTAAAAAAGTACGATCGGTATCCGCCTATAATCGGGGGTATGTAACGGTAGAGCTGGATCGTTCGGCGGATACCGATGCGCTTCGGTTTGAGCTGGCCGCGCTGGTTCGGCAGGTGTATCCCCGGTTGCCGCCATCAGTAGAGTATCCGCAGATCAGCCTGAACACGCCGGACGAAGAGAGCCGTACAAAACCTTTACTTACGCTCCAGCTCAGCGGCCCCGTATCGTCGGCCAGCCTTCAACAATACGCCAATGAGCAACTAAAACCCCGCCTGGCGGGCACAGAGGGTATCGGGAGTGTGGCGGTGTTCGGTGGTAGTCGGCCCGAGTGGGTATTGACTTACAACGCCGATGCACTGACTACGTTACAACTTACCGAAAATGATCTTCGGGTAGCGGTAACCGCCTATTTTGCCCGCGAACCCCTGGGGCTGCTTGTTTCGTCGACCGGTCAGACGCTGCGGGTCCGGCTGGATAATGTCCCCGCAACCCAGCCGAACGTTTGGGCACACATTCCGGTCGCAAACAGGGCCGGGCGGATCATATACCTGACAGATCTTGTCAGCATAGCCCGGCAGGAGCCCCCGCCCGATCAGTTTTATCGGATCAACGGCAAAACGGCCGTCAACCTGGTTCTGATGGCTACCGCCGGAGCCAACCAATTGGCTGTAGCGCAGGGGTTACGGAAGCAATTGGCCCAGCTTGTGCTACCAGCGGGCTATCGGTTAGACGTCGACTATGACGCCACCGTTTATATTGCCGAAAACCTGCGCAAAATTGGCATTCAAACCGGTGTTGCCATTGCCGTATTACTGCTTTTTGTGGCGCTTACTACCCGAAGCCTTCGCTACGTTAGCCTGATTGTGGTGAGTACGGTGGTGACCCTGCTTTTATCGGTGCTGGTGTTTGTCTGGTTGCGCATCGACATCCATCTGTATTCGCTGGCGGCCCTGACAACCTCGCTGGGTATTATCATGGACAACGTTATTGTGATGATCGACCATTACCGCCGATACCGGGATTTGCGGGTATTTACGGCCCTTCTGGGGGGCACGTTAACCACCTGCGCCGGTTTGGTTGTTGTCTGGTTTTTGCCCGAAGAAAACCGGCAGGCACTCAGCGATTTTGCGGTGGTAATGGCCATTACACTCGTTATTTCGTTGCTGGTGGCTATGCTCCTGACACCCGCCCTGATGGAGCAGTTCTGGAAAAATGAGCCCGGCCCGAACCCGTTGGCTTCTGAAAAACACCGCAAACGAGCGAAACGAACGCTTTGGTGGGAGCGGCTATACGGGCGCGTTGTGGCAGGGCTAATTCGGTATCGGTTATGGGCTATGGTGGCTGCCGTTCTGCTCATTGGCTTGCCGGTGTTCAGGCTACCAACGGCACTGGAACCGACGAACCCGCTGGCTCCGTACTACAAAGCCACGTTGGGCAGTGATTTTTATGCGGATAACCTACAACCTTCCGTTAACAAATGGCTTGGTGGTACGAGTCGGCTGTTTGTCAATTATGTGTATGCAGGCTCGTACCAGCGCGAGCCCGAACGCACGGCGCTATACGTCATAGCCGAACTACCTAACCAAAGTACGCCTGAACAAATGGATGCCGTATTTCGGCGGTTCGAATCCAATCTTGGCCAGTATGGAGAGATTGATAAATTCATTACACAAATCAACAACGGGCAGGAGGGTAGTCTGGTCGTGTATTTTAAAGAGCCACACGATCAGGGCATTTTCCCGTATCAATTAAAGAACCGGGCTATTTTACTCTCGACCGAAATGAGTGGCATCGACTGGAATATTTACGGCCTGGGGCAGGGCTTTAGCCAGAGCCTTAACGAAGACGAAACGCCGACCTTCAATGTTGAATTATATGGCTATAACTACCTACAGTTGGGGCAGCAGGCTACTGTACTGAAACAACTGCTGGAGAAACACCCACGCATTCAGGAAGTAAACATTAACCGGAGCCCCAGCTTGTTTCAGCGCAGGCGATTGTACGAATTTGTGCTGAAAAGCGACCCCGAACGACTGGCGTTACGGGGCATTGGGTCCAGTCAACTCTACGACCGGCTGGCCGAACTCAACGCCCGGCCCCAACCCGACCAGTATGCCTTTATCGACGGCGACTATGAGCCTATCAAACTAATACCGGCTCAAAGCCGAACGACAGACATTTGGCAATTGCAGAATCAGCCTTTGACGATTGGGTCGGCAAGCACACAATTGCACGATATGGGCACAATCGTGCGCCAAAAAGTAACCCCGGAAATCCATAAGGAGGATCAGCAGTACAAACGATTAATCAGTTTTGAGTATTTCGGGAGTTATAATTTCGGTGAGAAGTTCCTGAACAAAACGCTGGATACCCTACGGGCCAGGCTTCCGCTGGGTTACACCGCAAACGTTGCCGATCGCTTCTGGTTCGGTAAAGACGAGCGCACCCCTTACGAATTAATTGGGTTGGTTATCCTATTGATTTATATCATCTGCGCTGTCATCTTTGAAAGCTTTTGGCAACCACTGGCATTAATTGGCCTGATTCCCTTATCGTATACGGGTGTATTTCTGGCATTTTACTGGACTGATAGCAATTTCGATCAGGGCGGCTACGCTTCTTTTATTCTCCTGGCGGGCAATGTGGTCTGTGCCGGTATCTTTATGGTAGCCGAGATGAACCGGCTTCAAAAACGATTCCCGAGTTTAACACGCTTCGCTGCGTACCAAAAAGCATTCAGGCATAAAATTGGGCCGGTATTGTTAACGGTACTCTCGACCGTGGTGGGCATGGTTCCGTTTCTGCTATATGAGCAGGAAGCGTTCTGGTATGCCCTAGGTATTGGTACAATAGGGGGGCTGCTCATGTCGCTGGTAGCTGTCACGGGTTATTTACCTCTCTTTTTAGTTAGAAGAGCCAGGTAACGAACGCAAAAATTAGCTGGTTTGATTTTGGTAGTCGATTCGCTGCTAAATTGAAATAATTTGAAAAGAGTAAACACCAATAGCGGATTTGCGTTTCTTTTGCAGTATGCTATCGTATTCACCCAGTCATTGCATGAAGTACCCGTTTATTTGTGGTTTTTTAGTTCTGTGTGCAACCACCTGCTTTTCTCAAAATCTCCTTGGTATTTCAACCAGCCGATATGGCGGTACTAACCGGCTCTACATTAACCCTGCTTTAGCGGCCGACTCCCCCTCGAAATTTTACCTGAACATTGCTACGGGCAATGGACATGTTGATAATAACTACGTTCGTTATCAGGCCCCTTTTTCGCTGCTCCGGCTAATCACCGACAATGTACCCGCTCAGTACAAAAGTCCAGATGGTTCGATTCGTTTCGAAACCGATTACACCCGTGAAACATTAAATGGCCGCCCAAAGAATGGAACGATCTGGGGCGAAGTCCGGGGTCCTTCGTTTCTGGTGCGCACCAGCGAACGAGCCGCTTTTGCCGTAACCACCCGCTTTCGGGCGGTGGGGCAGGTGGTTGGGGCATCAGAATCCATTTTGTCGTCTTTGCGGGCCAGCCTGAATAATGGTGGATTCTATAGTATCCCGAGTAACGATAATAAATTTAGCGCCAACACCAATACCTATGCCGAACTGGGAGTTACCTATGCCGGTACCCTTTGGGAAGGCGATGGGCGAAAGCTTCTGTTGGGGGCCACCGGCAAGTTTCTGTTGGGCTATAACGCCCAGCAGTTGATAAACAGAGGATTGGACTACCGGATTATAACCGACCCTGATAACCTGAATAATGCGCTACTGGAGGTTACCGACCTGGATGCCACCCTTGCCTATACGACCTTTCTCCAGAACAGAAGCCTGAATCCACAAACACTATTCAATACATCTGCGCCTGGCAAAGGGCTTGGTCTTGATATCGGCTTTACCTATGTTGATCAGTATGATTCTGACAGCCCGGCATTACGGGTAGGGATGGCGATAGCCGATATTGGCGGAATTTCATACACGGGCGGTGAGTATAGCTTTACGGATATTGGGGTAAACCCGGTACGGTTTGCTGCAAGCGACTTTAATGGAAACAGCCGTCCACAAGCCATCGCTCAGGTTATTCAGGAAAAACTTAACACGGGTCGCGCTGCTGATAAAAACAGCTTCAACGCAGGTTTGCCAACGTCGTTTAATTTCACGGCAGATTATCAGCTTCCCGGTGGACTGGGTATCAACCTGACCTACCTGAAGGATATGCGGTCAATACAGGCAAAAGCGATTCATCAGCCCACGATTCTGGCCATAACACCCCGGTACGATGCCCGTTGGCTGAGTTTATCGGCGCCAATCGCCTATTTAAATGGGGCCGTTACCGCCGGAGCCTCCGTTCGGATGGGACCAGGTTGGCTGGGCACCGATAACCTGCTGGGGTTGATGGGTAATAGTTCTAACGGCATCAATCCGCGCGGATTGGATATCTACATGGGTGTAGCGTTTGGCATTGGGCGCGTGGAGGAGTAATCGGCAGAAATGCGTAATTTTGGTCTAATCCTGCCTATAAACCGGGATTTACCGGGTCTGTTATGACCGAACGAGCTACATTTTTTGATACTCCGCTTGCCTACCTCAAAGGCTTAGGACCGCAGCGTACAGAACTGCTCAACAAAGAGTTGAACCTGTTTACGTACGGTGACCTGATTCAGTATTATCCCTTTCGTTACGACGACCGGTCCCGCTACTATACCATCAGCGAGTTGATGGATTCGATGCCTTCTGCCCAGATTCGGGGGCGGCTGCGTGATTGGTATCTGGAAGGTGAAGGGCCTAAAAAGAGGCTGGTGGCTACTTTTTCCGACGGTACCGGCTCGATGAGTCTTGTCTGGTTTCAGGGAATCACCTTCATCGAGAAAACATTACGGCGGGAGGGCGAATACATTGCGTATGGCAAGCCCCAGTCGTTTAATGGCCAGTTTAGCATTGTGCATCCGGAGTTGGAGAACGCCAATGCCGCTACCGAAAATGAACCGGGTTTCTTCCCGGTCTATAACTTAACGGACAAGCTTCGCAAACGACATCTCGACAGTAAAGTGCTGGGTAAGGCCATGCGAATCCTGCTGGAACAATCCTGGACACATATCCGCGAAACTCTGCCCGAGTCGCTCATTCAGCAGTACCGGCTCATTGGCAAACGGGAGGCAATGTGGAATATCCACCTGCCGCAGAACCAGGGCTGGCTAAAGCAGGCCCAGCGCCGATTGAAATTCGAAGAACTGTTCTATAACCAGCTTCGGCTGATCAAGAACAAACTCATTCAAAAAGAGGAATTTCCCGGACAGATTTTCCGGGATACTTCCCTGATGAAGCATTTCTACAACGAACTGCTGCCCTTCGAACTGACGGGGGCGCAGCAGCGCGTTATCAAAGAAATCTACGCTGACTTCCTGAGCGGTAAGCAAATGAACCGGCTGTTGCAGGGCGATGTGGGCAGTGGTAAGACAATAGTAGCCTTTATCACCTGCCTGATCGCGATTGGCAATGGAGCACAGGCCTGCCTGATGGCCCCCACGGAGATTCTGGCCGATCAGCACTATAATGGCCTGAAACCCTTTGCCGACGCTATGGGCCTGAACCTCGGGATTTTGACCGGTTCGACTAATAAAAAACGGCGGGTTGTGCTTCACGAGGAATTGCAATCGGGAAAAATGCACATTCTGGTGGGTACGCATGCGCTGCTTGAAGATGCTGTTCAGTATAAGAATCTAGGCCTTTGCATCATTGACGAACAGCACCGGTTTGGCGTAGCGCAACGAGCCAAACTGTGGCGTAAAAATGAGACAGTTCCCCCTCATATTCTGGTGATGACGGCAACGCCCATTCCGCGCACGCTGGCGATGACGTTATACGGTAACCTCGATGTGTCGACCATCGATGAGTTGCCCAAAGGCCGCAAGCCTATTAAAACCGTTCATAAGTACGACAAGCACCGGTCGGAAGTGTTCGGGTTTATCCGGCAGCAAATCGAACTGGGTCGGCAGGTGTACGTGGTGTATCCGCTCATCGAAGAATCTGAAAAGCTGGATTACAAAGACCTGATGGATGGCTTCGAGAGCATGCAGCGGGCGTTTCCCCGGCCTACGTATGAAATTGGTATGCTGCACGGCAAGATGTTACCCTACGAAAAAGACGATGAGATGAAGCGGTTCCTGAAAAAGGAAACCCAGATTATGGTGGCAACGACGGTTATTGAGGTTGGTGTAAACGTGCCGAACGCCAGCGTAATGGTCATTGAAAGTGCCGAGCGGTTCGGCCTTTCACAGTTGCACCAGTTACGGGGTAGGGTAGGTCGGGGAGCCGACCAGTCCTATTGTATCATGATGACCGGGTACAAATTGAGTACAGACACCCGCACCCGGCTCGAAACGATGGTGAGGACCAATAATGGCTTCGAGATTGCCGATGTCGACCTTCAACTACGTGGCCCCGGCGACTTATCGGGCACCCAGCAGAGCGGTGTGATGGACCTCATGATTGCTGACCTCGCAAAAGACGGAGCAATTTTATCAGCCGCCCGTGAATCAGCTCAGGCCATTCTGGCCGAGGATCCAGAGCTTCTATTACCCCAGCATGCACCCATTCGTAATCACGTAGATTCTATCAAACAGTCAGAAAACAACTGGGGTAGGATTTCATAGTAATTCAGTACTAAGTAAACTGAACAAGATAATAGTATATTTATAAATTTAAATATATATATAAGTCGTATAATTGTCTTATTTAATGTTAAAATAGATCAAATTTTGGTTAAGAATTGCTGAGTATAATTATTTCCGTGTGCTACTTTAGCCTATAGTTAATATAGGCTTAATCATAAGTACACATGTACAAACAATTTACTCAACAGGAAGCGCTCTTTCAACGCGATGAGGCTTTTCCATTCTACGCGACCGTCAGTCGACAGGTCGCTTTTTGTTCCTTATTTCTCCTGTGCCTGCTGGCCTCGGCAGGTGCTTACGCCCAGACAAAGGTTGCGGGTAAGGTAGTCGATGCGCAGGGTCTGTCCCTGCCGGGGGTGAGTATCGTCGTGAAAGGCACAGCAACGGGTACGGTTTCGGGTAGCGAGGGCGATTTTTCGCTTAACGTAGCCAGAGGTAACGAGACGCTGGTTTTCTCCTACATCGGCTTCATTACACAGGAAGTAGCGATTAATAACCGCAGTAGTATTAACATTACGCTGGCCTCTGACGATAAAATGCTGAGTGAGGTTGTTGTTGTCGGTTACGGTGAGCAGAAGAAAGAAACCGTTACGGGTGCCGTGGCAACCGTAAAGGGCTCGGATCTGGTTAAGTCGCCAGCCGTAAACCTGAGTAATTCCATTGCGGGCCGGATGCCAGGCGTTATTGCCACCAATGCCAGTGGTGAGCCGGGCTATGATGGAGCAGCTATCCGGATTCGGGGTTCCAACACATTGGGGAACAACGACGCCCTGATCGTTATCGACGGTGTGCCCGCCCGGGCTGGTGGTATCGACCGCCTGAACCCGGCGGATATTGAGAGCATGTCGGTACTGAAAGATGCCTCAGCAGCTATCTATGGCTCACGGGCGGCCAACGGGGTTATCCTCGTGACTACCAAACGGGGTAAGAGCGGCAAACCGGAACTGTCATACAGCTTCAATCAGGGCTTTGGTCAGCCAACCGTCATTCCCAAGATGGCCTCTGCGGCTGAGTATGCTCAGCTTAACAACGAGATCAACGTGTATAACCTGCCTTCGCAGTATTGGAGAGATGCAAATACCGCGTTTAATACGACGGGAAGTTATACCCGGCCTGATAATGGATCCATTGCCAAAGCCGCTTTCACACCGGATGACATCAAGAAATTTCAGGATGGATCCGATCCCTGGGGACACCCTAATACCGACTGGTTTGGTGCGGCTCTGAAAACCTGGTCGCCACAGTCACGCCATACGCTGCAACTGGTGGGTGGCAATGAGAACGTGAAGTACCTTACATCAGTCAACTACCAGAATCAGGATGCCTATTACAAGAGCTCCGCAACTGGCTACAAGCAATACGACTTTCGTCTGAACCTGGATGCCAAAGTGAGTAAATACATCAACCTGGTAACAGGCGTGGTCGGTCGTCAGGAAAACCGGTTCTTCCCAACGGTAGGTGCCGGAGATATTTTTCGGATGTTGGCGCGGGGGTATCCAAACAAACCGGCTTTCTGGCCCAATGGCTTACCTGCTCCCGACATCGAAAATGGCCAGCAGCCCGTACTTGTTACAACCAGCGCCACGGGTTACGATCGGGATACCCGGTATTATCTGCAAAGTAATGCCAGCGTTAACATTACAAATCCCTGGGTTGCGGGGCTGAAGTTAACCGCTAGTGTCGCGTTGGATAAATACATTCAGCAAGGTAAACGGTGGCAGACCCCCTGGTTCGTATATAGTTGGGATTATACCTCCTACGACCCAACAACGAAAGAACCCCTTCTCCAGCGGGTGCAGAAAGGCCCGGCCCAGTCTACCCTCAATCAATATACCAACGATCAGCTCAATTCGTTGCTGTCGGGTATTTTGTCCTACGACCACACCTTCGGCGGCAGCCATGCCATTACACTGCTGGCCGGTATTACGAAAGAACAGTCTAACTCAACCGGTTTTTCGGGCTTCCGTCAGTATTTCAACTCGACGGCCATCGATCAGTTGTTTGCGGGTAGTCAAACCCAGCAGGTTGCCAATACAACGGCTGCCTGGCAACGGGCCCGCATGAGTTACTTTGGTCGGGCAGCGTATAACTATAAGGAAAAATATCTGGCCGAATTCCTCTGGCGTTACGATGGCTCGTATATGTTCCCGGCAGCTAGTCGGTGGGGCTTCTTTCCCGGTGTAACGGCGGGCTGGCGTATCTCAGAAGAAGATTTCTTCAAAAAAGCCTTACCGGTTGTCAGCTCACTGAAACTTCGCGCATCGTGGGGTCAATTAGGTAACGACCAGGTGTATTTTAACAACACCCTGCGCGAGTACGATTACCTGCCTACCTACGCCTACGGCGATCCGGTCAATTCAGGCTGGGGTTACGTAATCAACGGACAAGTGGCCCAGACACTGTATGAAAACGGTGTTCCTAATACCAAGTTAACCTGGGAAGTTGCCAACAATTCTGACATTGGTCTGGAAGGATCATTGCTGAATGGAAAGGTCTTCTTCGAGTTTGATGTATTCCAGAACAAACGGTCGAACATTCTGTGGCGCCAAAGTGCATCCATCCCACAAACGACAGGTGCTACCTTACCCGCAACTAACATTGGCAGGGTTACCAACAAGGGATATGAGTTCCGGATTGGCTACAACGGACAGGCTGGCGACTTCAAATACAACGTTAGTGTGAACGGGGGGTATGCTAAAAATACCATTACGTTCTGGGATGAAACCCCCGGCGCACCGGAATGGCAACGGTCAACGGGTAAGCCGATTCCAAGTAACGTGAACGACCCGAGCCAACAAAATGGTACCCTTATGTATCAGTATGATGGCATTTTCTCGACACAAGCCGATATCGATGCCAATACGCTGGATTACAGTGGCGTAGGGGCTAGTTTGTTGCGCCCTGGCGACATGAAGCTCAAAGATATTGATGGAAATGGGAAAATTGATGGAAATGACCGTGTACGGGCCGACCGTAACAACCAGCCTCGTTTTCAGGGCGGTTTGAACGCTGGTGTACGCTATAAAAACTTCGATCTCAGCATTCTGTTCCAGGGATCGACCGGTGGCCAGATTTTCCTTCAAACAGAATCCGGTACCATTGGTAACTTCCTGCAGTACAGCTACGATCACCGCTGGACGGTGGATAATCCCAGCACGGTTGACCCCCGTATTGTTGACCGCAGCAATCAGTACTTCTCCAACGGTACCACTTATTGGTTGAAGAGTACAGACTATATCCGGTTGAAAAACCTGGAGCTTGGTTATAGCCTGCCTAGTACGGTCGGGAGCAAGATTGGTTTAAATAACTTACGGGTGTATGTAAACGGCTTGAATTTGGCCACTTACGCGCCTGCCATGAAAGGTATATACGATCCTGAGTCGACGAATAGCGCGGGGCAGTACTACCCACAGGCACGGGTTATCAACGCGGGTTTAACACTTAGTTTCTAAATGATTAATCAGAATAGTATGAATTATATAGCGAAGTGCATATCGTTTAGTCTGCTGTTGGGCACAACGATGGTCGCCTGTAACAGTGATTTTCTCAATACACAACCCCTTGATAAAGTATCAGGTGATGCCGTTTGGGCCGATCGTGCCCTTTCGGAAGCCTTCGTTACCGATGTATACAACGGTATTCGGGATGGCTTGCTGGATCAAATGAGCCTGGACTGTCAGACAGACAACGCTTTGTACAGTTTTGGTAAACAGGATGTCAATGAAGCAAACGTCAGCCCTTCCAACACGGGTACGATCAAAAGTACGATGGAATGGGGTGCTGTTTATGCCCG
Organism: Spirosoma fluviale; assembly: GCF_900230225.1. GTDB lineage: Bacteria > Bacteroidota > Bacteroidia > Cytophagales > Spirosomataceae > Spirosoma > Spirosoma fluviale. The sequence continues at coordinate 2,506,638 of NZ_OCNH01000001.1, read as the reverse complement.
AATTCGGGCTGCCAACATTGCCCTGGCGAAATTAGCCAAACCTACATTTGATAACAGTGGTGATCTGGCCGGACGAATGCGCGGTGAAATGTACTTTATGCGCGCCTACCTGTATAACCAGTTATTGCGTTACTATGGGGCCATCCCTATGATCAAAACGCCCTATACGCTGGATGAGCCGGATTTTACGGTTGCTCGTAACACGTATGAAGAGTGCGTTAATGGCATCGTTGCCGATCTGGATTCGGCTTCTACGCTGTTGAAAGGCCGGAGCATGCAGGCTGGCCGAGCCACCCAGGGCGCTGCCTTGGCCCTCAAATCACGGGTGCTGTTGTATGCCGCCAGTGACCTCCACGACATTCCGACGGCAAAAGCCAAGTCGACGGTGATCGCCAGCTTCACCAAGCCCGAACTGCTGGGCTATGTGAGTGGCGACCGGACGGCACGCTGGCAGAAAGCCAAGGATGCGGCCAAGGCGGTGATGGATCTGAACCAGTATGGTTACAAGCTTAACCTGGCCGCCCCTGTTACGGCGGCTGAAGGACAGCAGAACTATGTTAACCTGTCTTTGTCGCAAAACGGGGGCGAAGCCGATGGTATTTTTCTGAAATATTACATCAGGGCATCCAACGACGACTGGGGTTCCTGGTTTCCGCGTAACAATATGCCTAACGGATACCATGGCTGGACCTCCAGCGAACCGACCCAGCAGATGGTGGATAACTATGAGATGATGGATGGTACTAAGTTCAGCTGGAGTAATCCGGTCCATGCCGCAGCTCCCTATGAAAACCGCGATCCCCGCTTCTATGCCTCTATCCTGTATGATGGTGCGCAATGGAAACCCCGCACGCCCGATGGCGCCGGTATTGATCCCTTCGGACAGATTCAGATGGGGGAATACGAGGTAGGCTCCTCTGCGGCTCCAACCAAGTTCTCGGGTCTTGATACGCGTAACAGTACCATTGAAAACTGGAACGGTACCTGGACAGGTTACGCCATCCGCAAGTTTTTCAATACCGACCCGTCAATTGTGGATCAGAACATTCGCCAGGAAATTCCTTCGATTCAGATTCGCTTTACGGAAGTTGTTCTGAACTACGCTGAAGCCTGTCTGATGCTGGGGCAGGAAGCAGAAGCCAGAACATGGATCAATGCCGTTCGCTTTCGGGTAGGCATGCCCGCCATCACCGAGTCGGGTGCTGCCCTGGTGGCGCGCTACCAGAATGAACGAAACGTTGAAATGTTCCTGGAAGATCAGCGTTTCTACGATGTTCGCCGGTGGATGATTGCGCCAGCCGTACTTGGCCAGCAAGCCCGGATTATTTCAATTACGGGTAAACTCAAACCGGGTAAGACCGTAACCACCTACAAGTACAGCAAGGAGAACTATACGTACTCGTATAATGTACAGGACCTGGGCACGGGTAAGGAGAACCGCAGATGGGCGGATAAGATCTATTTCCTGCCCATCAGCCGCGATGAGATCAACCGGAACAACAAACTGGTGCAGAATCCGGGCTATGAATAGCGCCTAAGAACACTCTCTGAAATACGCTGTAGTTGCTGAACTCACAAAGTGTAAGCAGGAGTGAACCCAAGGCTGACTTTATTACAGAGGCTCCTTTAAACAATAAAGCGGTACTGAGAAATCTCGGTACCGCTTTATTGTTTAAAGGAGCTGGGTTGTTAGGGCTGGCCTGTGCTCCTTCCCTTATAGAAACTACCCATATTGACTGATTTTAATCTAATTAGCAATCGAAGGACACAATAGACCGCCCTCTTAGCTCGAATTTATCTTTAGCTGGAAATTATAACGAGTTCTATATATATAGATACATACTTGTTGCTGTAGACCTTTTCTGACCAACACCATCCCTAAAAGCGCCGATGGTCTCTCCTAGATCAATGGAATTTACTTCTTAGTATATAGACTTACTACTCATACAAGTGTAAGTAGTATCATATAGTATATCATAAGTATAACCTACAATCGACTTTAGTATCTTCTAATCGGTATTTACCTGAAAATTTGCCTGATTTCAATAATTAATGTTAAAATAAGTTAGGCATTGGATAATAATTGATAGGTAGAAACACTCATGCACCAAGCTTTGGGCTCTAGTGAATCTCTATTAAAAACAGGTTTATCATGCAGAAAATGTTTACACAAGAAAAGCTCCTCTTGTTCAGAGTAGGGGCTTCCCTGACAAACGCGGACGTCAGTCGACGATTCGCGTTTTGTTCCTTATTCCTTCTGAGCCTGTTGGTCTCGGTAGGTGCCTACGCCCAGACCAAAGTTTCGGGTAAGGTTGTCGATGCGCAGGGACTGGCGCTGCCGGGGGTAAGTATCGTGGTAAAAGGAACGACGATGGGTACGGTTTCGGCCGCACAGGGTGATTATACCCTTAATTTGGCTAAAGGGAATGAGACGCTGGTTTTTTCCTACATTGGCTTCCTGAGTCAGGAAGTACCCGCTAACAACCGGTCTACCATTAACATTACACTCGCTTCAGACGATAAAATGCTGAACGAAGTAATCGTAGTAGGTTATGGAGAGCAAAAGAAAGAGACCGTTACGGGTTCGGTTGCTACCGTTAAAGGAAGTGAGCTGATCAAGTCGCCAGCGGTCAACCTTTCCAACTCGATTGCTGGTCGGATGCCGGGCGTTATTGCCACCAACGCCAGCGGTGAGCCGGGCTATGATGGAGCTGCCATCAAAATCCGGGGTTCGAACACGCTGGGAAACAACGACGCCCTGATCGTTATCGACGGTGTACCCGCCCGTGCCGGGGGTATCGACCGCTTGAATCCGAATGATATTGAAAGCATCTCGGTGTTGAAAGATGCATCGGCAGCCATCTACGGCTCGCGGGCGGCTAACGGGGTTATCCTGGTAACGACCAAACGGGGGAAAACAGGTAAGCCCGATATTTCATACAGCTTCAACCAGGGATTTTCTCAGGCAACCGTAATTCCTAAAATGGCGACTGCATCGCAGTATGCCGAGTTGAACAACGAGATCAACGTCTATAACCTACCCTCTCAGTACTGGAAAGATGCCAATGCGGCTTTCAAAGCTACGGGTAGCTACACACGTCCTGACAACGGGTCGATTGCCAAGGCGGCTTTCACACCTGATGATATGAAAAAGTATCAGGACGGTTCAGATCCCTGGGGTCATCCCAACACCGACTGGTTCGGGGCGGCTCTGAAAACCTGGTCTCCTCAAACGCGTCATACCTTACAACTGGTGGGTGGCAATGACAATGTAAAGTATTTGACCTCTCTCAACTACCAGAATCAGGATGGCTACTACAAGAACTCGGCCACGGGTTATAAGCAGTATGACTTCCGGATCAACCTGGACGCTAAAGTCAATAAATACATTAACACAGTTGTTGGAGTGGTTGGTCGTCAGGAAAACCGGTTCTTCCCTACGGTAGGGGCGGGGGCCATCTTCCGGATGCTGATGCGGGGCTATCCCAACAAACCCGCCTTCTGGCCCAACGGTCAGCCTGCGCCGGATATCGAGAACGGACAGCAGCCCGTACTGGTAACGACAGATGCTACAGGTTACGATAAGGATACCCGGTACTATGTACAAAGCAATGCGAGCGTAACGGTAACAAACCCATGGATTGCAGGTTTGAAATTCGTTGGTAGTGTTGCGCTGGATAAATACATCCAGCAGGGAAAAACCTGGCAGACACCCTGGTTTGTTTACAGCTGGGATTACACCTCCTACGATGCTAACAAGCAACCATTACTGCAACGCGTTCAGAAAGGACCTGCTCAGGCAACGCTGAACCAGTACACCAACGACCAGTTTAACTCGCTGCTGTCGGGTATTCTTTCTTACGATCATGTCTTCGGCGGTAACCATGCTCTGACGCTACTGGCGGGTATCACCAAAGAACAGTCCAATTCCAGCGGTTTCTCGGGCTTCCGCAGATACTTTGCCTCCACGGCCATCGACCAGCTGTTTGCCGGTGGTAGCGCTGAGAAAAACGCCAACACGACGGCCGCCTGGGAGCGGGCACGCATGAGCTACTTTGGTCGGGCGGGTTACAACTACAAAGAGAAGTACCTGGCCGAATTCCTGTGGCGCTATGATGGTTCCTACATGTTCCCTTCGGCAAGCCGCTGGGGCTTCTTCCCGGGGGTAACGGCGGGCTGGCGTATTTCGGAAGAAGAGTTCTTTAAGAAAAGTATGCCAGCGGTAAGTTCACTGAAACTACGGGCTTCGTGGGGACAATTGGGTAACGACCAGGTGTACTTCAACGGCGCTCTCCGTGAGTACGATTACCTGCCGACGTACGCCTACGGCGACGTAGTCAACTCGAACTGGGGTTACGTAACGGGTGGTCAGGTGTCGCAGACGCTCTATGAGAACGGCGTGCCTAACCCAACGCTGACCTGGGAGGTTGCCAACAACGCCGACATCGGTCTGGAAGGCTCGCTGTTGAACGGAAAGATCTTCTTCGAGTTTGACGTTTTCCAGAACAAGCGTTCCAACATCCTGTGGCGTAAGAGTGCTTCCATCCCTCAGACAACGGGGATGACCCTGCCCGCTACCAACATTGGTAAAGTGACCAACAAAGGGTACGAGTTCAATATTGGCTATAACGGCCAAACGAGCGGTGGCCTAAAGTATAGCGTTAGCGTCAATGGCGGTTATGCCAAGAACGAAATCACCTTCTGGGATGAAACGCCGGGTGCACCAGAATGGCAGCGTTCGACGGGTAAGCCTATCCCAAGTAACGTAAACGATCCAAATCAGCAAAATGGTACGTTGTTGTACCAGTATGAGGGCATCTTCTCCACCCAGGCCGACATTGATGCCAATAAGCTGGATTACAGCGGTGTAGGAGCCAGTCTGCTACGTCCTGGCGACATGAAGCTGAAGGACATCAATGGCGATGGCAAGATCAACGGCGATGACCGTGTACGGGCCGACCGCAACAACCAGCCTCGTTTCCAGGGTGGTCTCAACGCCAGCCTGCGGTATAAGAATTTTGACCTGAGTGTGCTGGTTCAAGCCTCCGCTGGTGGTCAGATCTTCCTGCAAACGGAGTCGGGCACGATTGGTAACTTCCTGGCCTGGAGCTATGACAACCGGTGGACGGTCGATAACCCAAGCACGGTTAATCCCCGCATCGTTGACCGCAGCAACCAGTACTTCTCCAACGGTACCAGCTACTGGTTGAAGAGCACCGATTACGCTCGTCTGAAAAACCTGGAATTAGGCTATACGCTGCCAAGCACGATTGGTAGCAAAATTGGCCTGAACAACCTGCGGGTATACGTCAACGGACTGAACCTGATCACGTATGCACCAGCTATGAAAGGACTGTTCGATCCTGAGTCGACCAGCGGTAGCGCACAGTACTATCCTCAGGCACGGGTTATCAACACAGGGGTATCCGTTAGTTTCTAACTGATTAATTCGATTTTTTATGAACTACATATTTAAAAGCTTATCGTTCTGCCTTTTTCTGGGCGTAACGCTGATAGCCTGTAATAGCGATTTCCTTAACACCAAACCCCTCGATAAGGTCTCGGGGGGAGCCGTCTGGTCTGACCAGGCCCTGGCCGAAGCCTTTGTAACCGACGTTTACAATGGTATACGTGACGGTATCCTGGACCAGATGAGTCTGGACTGCCAGACCGACAACGCCCTCTACAGCTTCGGCAAGCAGGACGTCAACGAAGCTAACGTGAGCCCTTCCAACACGGGTACCGTTAAAAGTACGATGGAATGGGGTACCCTTTACGCCCGTATCCGGGCCGCGAACATCGCCCTGGCCAACCTGGCCAAACCTCAGTTCGACAACGCTACTGTTGCCGACCGGATGAAAGGGGAGATGTACTTCATGCGGGGCTACTTCTACAACCAGCTGCTGCGTTACTACGGTGGTATCCCCATCATCAAGTCGCCCTACACGCTGGACAACCCCGACTTCACCATCGCCCGTAACACCTACGAGGAGTGCGTCAACGCCATCGTGAGTGATCTGGACTCGGCGGCTATCCTGCTCAAAGGCAAGAATCTGGCTGCTGGCCGGGCTACTCAGGGGGCCGCTTTAGCCCTTAAAGCCCGGGTGTTGCTGTATGCTGCCAGTGATCTGTACGACGTTCCAACGGCCAAAGCCAAGTCGAGCGTGATCGCCAGCTTCACCAAGCCCGAATTGCTGGGCTACGTGAGCGGTGACCGCACGGCGCGCTGGCAGAAAGCCAAAGATGCGGCTAAAGCGGTGATGGATCTCAACCAGTACGGCTATAAGCTCAACCTGACGGCGCCGGTTTCGGCGGCTGAGGGGCAGCAGAACTACATCAACCTGTATCTGTCCCGCAACGGGGGTGAGGCTGACGGGATCTTCCTGAAGTACTACATTCGGGCCTCGTTTGACGATTGGGGTTCTTGGTACCCCCGCAACAACATGCCCAACGGTTACCATGGTTGGACATCGAGTCAGCCGACTCAGCAGTTGGTTGACAGCTATGAGATGATGGATGGCAGCAAGTTCGATTGGAAGAATCCGGCGCAGGCTGCCTCGCCTTACGAAAATCGTGACCCTCGTTTCTACGCGTCGATTTTGTTTGACGGTGCGCAGTGGAAGCCTCGTACGCCCGATGGCGCGGGGATCGACCCGGCCGGTCAGATTCAGATGGGTGAATACGAAGTGGGTAGCTCGGCTAGCCCAAGCAAATTCTCAGGTCTGGATACCCGTAACAGTTCCATCGAGAACTGGAATGGAACCTGGACGGGGTATGCGATTCGGAAGTTCATGGATCCGGACCCTACGCTGGTGGATCAGAACATTCGTCAGGAGGTGCCATCGATTCAGATTCGGTTCACCGAAGTGGTGCTGAACTATGCCGAAGCGTGTATGGCCCTGGGTCAGGAAGCGGAAGCCAAGAACTGGATCAACAAGATTCGTTTCCGGGTGGGCATGCCTGCAATCACCGAGTCGGGAGCGGCTCTGGTGGCCCGTTACCAGAACGAGCGGAACATCGAGATGCTTTTTGAAGATCAGCGTTTCTACGACGTTCGTCGGTGGATGATCGCGCCGACGGCCCTGGGCAGTCAGGCCAAGATCATCACGATTACAGGCAAGCTCAAGCCGGGCAAGACGGTGACCACTTACAAATACAGCAAGGAGAACTACACGTATTCGTACAGTGTACAGGATCTGGGTGTGGGTAAGGAGAACCGCAAGTGGGCCGACAAGATTTACTTCCTGCCCATTAACCGGGACGAGATCAACCGGAACAATAAACTGGTACAGAACCCAGGCTACCAATAAGAGTTTTAAACCAACTCAACTACAAAAAATGCCAGTACCCTCGGGTACTGGCATTTTTTTAGTTTATTTTTATAGGATTTTGGGTTTCAATGTCGGCTCTTCTATGACAAGCACCGCCCGTGACTGTAACTTTCTAACCATGTCAATCCTTAAAAAAACGGATTTCGTGAAAACGATTACGTATTTAATTGCCCTAACCAGCCTCATTTCACTAACCGGGTGTAATCAGTCGAAGTCAAGTGAGGAGGCAACGAAGAATGAGGGACCACCGCTGTTCACATCCCTAAGCCCCGAACAAACCGGGATTACCTTTGCCAATAATTTGACCGAAGGACTCAACACAAATGTGCTGATGTATGAATACTTCTATAATGGGGGTGGTGTTGCAGTAGGCGACTTAAATGGCGATGGGCTGGACGATATTTACTTTAGCGGCAACATGGTGCCCAACCAGTTGTACATTAACAAAGGGGGGCTGAAGTTTACAGACGTAACCGCCACGGCGGGTGTGGCCGGACGCGAAGGCCCCTGGCGAACGGGCGTCTCCATGGCCGATGTGAACGGCGATGGCAAACTGGATATTTTCGTTTGCTACTCCGGAAGTTTACCCCCACACAAACGCATTCCCCAACTGTTTATCAACGAAGGGCCGGATGCACAGGGAGTTCCCCACTTCTCCGATCAGACCGCACAATACGGATTGGACAAGCCACAACAGAGTACACAGGGTGCTTTTTTTGATTACGATCTCGATGGGGATCTCGACTTGTTTTTGCTCAACCATAACCCCCGTTTACTCCCCATCCTCGATCCGGATGCAACGGCGGCTATCATGAAACAGCCCAATCCCGAAATTGGCGTTCGATTATTGAAAAATACCGGTAATCGATTTGATGATATTACCGAAAAATCGGGACTTAGTAGTTCAGTATTGACTTATGGATTAGGCATTGGCGTATCGGATATAAACGGCGATGGCTGGCCCGATATGTATATCTCCAACGATTATGGCGTTCCCGATTATCTCTATATAAACAACCAGGGTGGCCGAGCGGGCGGTCCGGTGTTCACCAACCAGTTAAAAGCCAGTATTGGGCATACGTCTAACTTTTCAATGGGGAATGCCGTGGTTGATGTCAATAACGATTCACGCCCGGACATATTTACCCTCGATATGTTGCCGGAAGACAACCGTCGGCAGAAACTATTGATGGCCCCCGACAATTACGAAAAATTTGACCTAAGTGTTCAGTCGGGGTTTCATTACCAGCATATGCGAAATATGCTTCAAATCAACGAAGGAATAATCGGTTCAAGGCTGGGAACAAAAGGCCACTCATCAACGGCAGTGGCCCCTTTATTCAGCGAAACAGGCCAGTTGGCCGGCATTTCCAATACCGACTGGAGCTGGTCGCCGTTGTTCGCTGATTATGATAACGATGGCTGGAAAGACCTGTATATCACCAATGGCTACGTCCGCGACTATACGAATCTGGACTTTCTTAAGTTCATGACGGACTACATGCAGAACCGTCCGGCTAATTTCCGACGTGAAGATGTGCTCGAACTGGTTCACCGGATACCTTCGTCCAACGTAATGAATTACATGTTTCGCAACCGGGGCAGTGAACAGGGAGATGAAGTAACATTTACCAATGTTGGAGCCGACTGGGGGTTAACCCAGGCCTCGAACAGTACGGGGGCCGCCTACGCCGATCTCGATAACGATGGCGACCTGGACCTGATTGTCAACAATACGAACCAACCGGCCTTTGTTTTTAAAAACGAAGCAAATACCCTTCGTAAACACCATTACCTTGCCCTTCAGTTGGCAGGAGGTCAGGGCAATACGCAGGGGTTAGGCACCAAAGTAACGCTCTATCGAAAAGGCAAACAACAGTTTCTGGAGCAGATGCCTACCAGTGGGTATCAATCGAGTATGTCGCCCCGGTTGCATTTTGGCCTGGGAACCGACCCGCTCATCGACTCTCTGCGAATTGTGTGGCCAACGGGAAAACAGCAGCTGCTGACTGGCGTTAAAGCCGATCAACTCCTGAAACTGGACGAGAAAGATGCGGTTACCCCGTACAAAAAGCCAACACCAGCACCGGGGCTGTTTCAAGAAGTAAAATCGCCGGTAGCGTTTGCCGATCCGGCCAGGCGAATAAACGATTTTAAACGACAGCCACTCCTGGTTAATTCGCAGTCATTCAACGGGCCTTGCCTGGTTAAGGCCGATGTCAATGGCGATGGTCGTGAGGATATATATGCCGGTGGAAGCAGCGGACAGGCCGGGGCTTTGTTTATTCAGCAGGCTTCCGGGCAGTTTAGTCAACTGACACAACCTGCGTTTGAGGCCGACAAGCTATGTAATAATGCCGATGCGGCTTTCTTCGACGCCAACGCCGATGGTTTTCCTGATTTGTATGTGTGCAGTGGTGGCTATGCCGATCTGGAGATTGGAAACGACCTGCGCTTGCTGGATCGGTTATACCTCAACGATGGCAAGGGTAAATTCACCAAAAGCCCGAATGCGCTGCCTGCCATGCAAACCAGCGCTGGTTGTGTACGGGTGGCCGATGTGAACGCCGATGGTCGCCCTGATCTATTTATCGGTGGGCGTGTCGTACCCGGTCGGTATCCTGAAACACCCCGGAGTTACCTGCTTGTTAATGCCGGGAAAGGGCCGGACGGCCAGCCGAAGTTCACGGATCAGACGGCCCAGCTGGCTCCCATGCTCTCGACCCTTGGTATGGTTACCGATGCGGCCTGGACAGACCTCAACGGCGACCGTAAACCAGAGTTGGTGATCGTTGGCGAGTGGATGCCCGTCACGGTTCTCGGGATAGAAAAGGGAGGCAACTCCGTGCAGTTGGTTGACCAGACAAAAACGTACTTTGAAAAAGAATACCGGGGTTGGTGGAACAAACTGCTGGTAGACGATATAAACGGAGACAGTAAGCCCGATTTGGTGATCGGTAATCAAGGACTCAACACCCAATGCCGCGCCAGCGACAAAGAACCTGCGGAACTGATCTACAAGGATTTCGACAACAATGGTAAAGTCGACCCAATCCTTTGTTTCTACGTACAGGGAAAGAGCTACCCCCACGCTACCCGCGACGAACTGCTCGACCAGCTCGGTATGCTCCGCCATCGGTTTACCAATTTTGAAAGCTACTCAAACGCCACCCTGACGGATGTGTTTACGGAGTCGGAGTTGTCGGGGTCGAATAAACTGACGGCTAATCAGTTAACCACCAGTGTCTTTGTTAGTAGTGCGGGCGGAAAGCTGGTAGGAAAGACACTTCCGCTGGCGGTCCAGGCGGCACCCATATTTGCCTTAACGGTGTTAGATTTCAATCATGACGGCCGAAAAGACCTGTTGCTGTGCGGTAATGCAACACAGGCTCGGTTGCGGTTTGGTCGCTCGGAAGCGAATGCCGGTTTACTGCTTGAGGGAGATGGGAAAGGTGGTTTTCGGGTGGTACCGCAATCCCGTTCCGGCTTAAAATTGACCGGTGATGTACGTAGTATATTACCCGTTGCCAGCACCAACACATTTGTGTTTGGCATCAGCCAGCAGGCCGTACAGGCGTATCAACTGGCTGGTACTAAATAGGTGTTTTGCCCGATGTGATGCGGATATTTTTTATTTTTGAAAACCGACTGGTGGGGAACGCCCTGCATTCACCTGAACCGCCAATGGGCGGAGCAGTGGTACCTGATTCGGTATTTCGGGCCTTGCGCCAGTTTGTTATGGACGATGAAGAGGCCGAGGGCTTGTTTACGTTTACTGTACAAAAAGGGCGTGAATACATCCGTGCCCATAATTATGTCGGCTTACTGACCCTGCCCGATGGAAGCTGCCTTGAAATTCTACCCAAAATAGAACAGCTGTCGGATACCCGGCCTTTATTGCTGTCCATGCTTCGGCACCTGCGGCACAGTCCGTTCAGGACGTTGCGTACTGCGCATAGCCGGGCTGTCCGAATTCCGTTGTGGGAGGTGTTCATTGCTGCTTTTCTGGATGCTGTAGACGGGTTGGCGCAGCAGGGCCTCCAGCGGACTTATGTATCGGTGCAGAGCAATGAGCGGTTCTGGAAAGGCAAATTTCAGGCAACGCGTCAACAACGGGAAAATGCCTGGCACGCCGAACGATTGGCGGTGGTTTACGATACCCTAACCGCCAACGTACCCCCCAACCGAATCCTGAAAACGGCCTTGTCGTATGTACATGAAAAAACGACGCAGCAGGCTAACAAACGACGGATTCATCACCTGCTGTCGGTTTTGGAAGAGGTGCCGGTTTCTGATGCTGTGCGAGTTGATTTACTGGCTGTCCGGCGTAGCAATCGCTTGTTCAGTCGATATGAAACAGCTTTGTGCTGGGCTGAGATGTTGTTATTGGGGCAGGGACCGGGGGTAAAAAAGGGTCCGAAAGAAAGTATAGCCTTACTATTCCCTATGGAGCGGGTATTCGAAGACTATGTTGCTCATGGTATACGGATGTACTGGCCCAATGCAGACGAAATTAATGTACAGGAGTCATCCACACATCTGGTCGACGAACACGTAGGCGTACCCCGGTTCAAACTCCGGCCGGATGTTGTCATTCGGCATCAGGATAGAACCTTTGTTATGGACACAAAGTGGAAGCAGGTTAATGGACTTTCCCCGGACTCTTCCTCACGAACTGCCAGTTACGGTATTGAGCAGGCAGACATGTATCAGGTATATGCCTACGGGAAAAAGTATGCTGCCAACGACCTCTTCCTAATCTATCCGGCTAATCCAACCTTCCGCGAACCGCTGGCGGTATTTGCGTATGATGCCACCACTCGTCTTCATGTTGTACCCTTTGACGTGACCAATTCACTGGCTAATGAAGTAGAAAAATTAGCCCTATACGCTTTGTCGTTCTAACTAGAACTACCACCATGCCCCTGATTTTAACCTTAATCGGTATTTTAACCCTTGTTCTTCTCGTCGCTTTTGTTCGTTTAGATACCTTTATTTCGTTTGTCATCGTATCCCTGGGTATTGGCCTGGCGTCCGGAATGGACGTTGTCGCGGTTGGTAAATCCATTCAGACCGGTATTGGCGGTACACTGGGTGAGCTGGTGCTGATTATTGGTTTTGGGGCAATGCTGGGCCGGTTAGTGGCCGAAAGCGGAGCCGCCCGACGCATCACTGATGTGCTTATTGGCTGGTTTGGAATCAAAAACATTCGGTGGGGGCTGGCTTTGGCGGGCTTTGTAATTGGGATTCCGCTGTTCTACAATGCGGGGTTCATTATCGTCGTTCCACTCATTTTTACCATTGCGGCTTCGGCCCGTCTGCCGCTGATGTCGGTTGCTGTACCCATGCTGTCGGCGCTGTCCGTTGCCCATGGCTACCTGCCCCCACATCCATCGCCGTCGGCGGTAGCGGGTCAGTTGAATGCCAACATCGGACAAACGCTCATTTATGGAATTATCGTAGCCATTCCCGCTATTGTCATTGCCGGACCACTCTTCGGAAAAACACTGGTTAACGTGAAGGCGACGCCAAATCGGGAGTTATTCAACACCCGCGAAATACCCAAAGAGAAGTTACCCAGTGCAGGGATTAGCTTTTTCGTAGCCCTATTGCCGGTAATTTTGCTAACCACGTTCGGCCCGCTAAAAAATGCGTTACCTGCCGAATCTCCTCTGAAAACAATCGTTACCCTCATGGCTGAACCCTATATGGGTATGTTGTTGTCGGTATTGGTGGCAATGTATGCCTTAGGTATTCGGCAGGGCTTAAGCATGAAAGCCATCACGAAAGATCTGGAAGAAGCGGTTAAGGCGGTGGCACCTATTTTATTGGTTATTGCCGGGGCGGGTGCCTTGAAACAGGTCTTTAGCGACAGTGGAACGAGTAAATACATTGGTAGTCTCCTGGCCGATGCCGCCATTCCGCCTTTGCTGCTGGGCTGGGGTATTGCCGCCTTTATTCGGGTTTGCGTAGGTTCGGCAACGGTCGCGGGTTTGACAACGGTTGGTATTATCTTACCGCTGATCCAATCGCAGGCCATTAAGCCTGAACTCATGGTACTGGCTATTGGCTCTGGAAGTCTCATGTTTTCACACATCAACGATGGAGGCTTCTGGCTGTTTAAAGAGTACTTCAACCTGACCATTGGGCAAACAATCCGGACATGGTCGCTCATGGAGACAATCGTATCCATTGTGGGCCTGCTGGGCGTATTGGCGCTGAACCTTGTTGTTTGAGTTCATTTTTGCCCATCTCAGTCTTATTTTGGCTGATAAACTGCGTGATAAATTGCCTGAATTCCACTCGGGTGAGTGTTTCTTTGCCCGTGCATCAATAATTCAAGTACCAGCTACCTCCCAATCACTATGCACTGGCTCAACTAATTTAGCCATCAACGCTCGGGTATCTGCCTTTCTCGTAAACATGCTGAAAGAAAGTACGGTGAGGCCCAAATTTATTATTGTACAATTCATTTGAGATGCCTGGTTACCCGTTACTGGCTTCCAGATTAAATAGAGATTAAAAATTTGCAGTATAGATAAATTTAGGTGTCATACATCTAGAAATCTATGAAATTTTTAACATAAATTGACGTCTGAAGGATAAGTGATTTTCCGGCAGGTATAGGTTTTTTTGTTTTATGCGTGTTTATGTTTTAAAGTAGTTTAGCTGATTTTTTAGTTTAATATCTTCTATTTTTTTAATTGATTACTGCATCCAACTTATTAATTGACTAGTACATTCACTTGACTACTTGTAAAGGAAATAATATAATTTACATACAGATTTGACTCGAAAAAAGCGGGTTTCTGTCAGAGAGAAGGCTAATCTTGTGTCTTTAAATTGCTGATTAATAGATATTTGCCCTAGGATAAGGGAAATGTCGTAAGCAAAGGACATTATATTTTCTTACTAATTTGTAAGTACATCGGTCTATTACAATTTTATATTTTGAAGAATCTAATAGCTTTAAATTCTTGTGAGGAAAATCTGTAATTCATAAAATGTAATTAGTTTTGATAACTAACCTGAAAATTTTGTCTGAATCAATTTCGAAGAATTTTAAGTTCACTAATAAACTTAAAATTGACTTGCATTATATCACAATTCAATAAATTTTTTCTCATAGTACAGGAGAATAATGCTCGCACGATAATTTTATGCTACAAATCACGACTACTATTTTTTTTGTATAATATATAATAAGTAATATAGTATTTATGAATAGTAATACTATGATATAGATGTAGTAATTCGCTAGTAATTATTGGTCATGTTACTCTTAAAAATAACTACAAGTTGAGTAAAGGCTAATACTTAGTAACAAATAGTATTAATGGACAGAATTCCACTGGTACCCCCAACTATCCACCCTATAAAGAAACTATTGAGCGGCCGCTTTGGTCGGTTATGATTCCGGCTTACAACTGCGCTTCTTTCCTGAAAGAAACGCTTTACTCCGTATTGGCGCAGGACCCCGGTGCTGATCAGATGCAGATCGAAGTAGTTGATGATGCCAGTACTGATGCCGACGTTGAAGCCCTCGTAGCTACTATTGGTAAAGGTAGAGTGTCCTACTTTCGGCAACCACAAAACGTAGGTAGCCTGCGCAACTTCGAAACCTGTATTAACCGCGCTAAAGGCCATTTGGTACACCTACTGCATGGCGATGACCGCATACGTCCTGGCTTCTATGGTAAAATGGGTGAATTATTTACAGCATACCCAACCATAGGAGCGGCTGCCTGCCGATACGCTTATATCGATGTATGGGGAAATGACCGGCAATGCAGCGACCCGGAACGGCCAGACGATGGTCTATTAGACAATTGGCTGATCCGCATAGCCCAGCAAGACCGGCTTCAATATGTATCGATGGTTGTTAAACGCTCCGTTTACGAGCATTTGGGGGCTTTCTACGGCGTTACCTATGGCGAGGATTGGGAAATGTGGGTGCGTATCGCCCGGTATTATTCGACGGCCTATACGCCCGAGGTACTGGCTGAATATCGCGGACGTCCTGAATCGATCAGCGACCAAAAAATGGCAACGGGTCACGCACTTCGGGATTTACGTTCTGTTATATATGTAATTCAGAATTACCTGCCCGCTGAGTATAAAAAGTCAGTTTTACGACACAGCAAAGACGTTTATGTTCGCTTCGGTATGTACGGTGCCTTCAACGCCTGGAAAGTCTCCGGCAACACAAACTATATACTGAGTACTATTCGGGAAGCATTTAGATTGGATTCGGGTTTATCTTTTTATCGAATCTTCACTAAAGTTTTTTTAAAAATAATTTGGTATAATTGTACTCCACATAAAGTGGAAAACGTAAACATGGCTACGGGCCCGGTTTTCCTTTCGGATACAAAAAGGATAGAATAGTATATATAGTAACTGTATTTTATAGAGATAAAACGGCGTAAGCCAGAAGTATAATCAACAACGGTACCTACATTATGGATATAAAAGAGAAACAGTTTGATTGGGATTGGCAAACAACGAGCAAGACCAACTGGTGGCAATTGGATTTGCGTGAGGTTTGGGGGTATCGAAATCTACTAGCCCGGCTGGTAAGACGTGATTTTCTTCTCAGCTATCAGCAAACGCTGCTTGGACCCCTCTGGACCCTGTTGCAACCCCTGCTTACCGTATTTACGTACGTTCTGGTCTTTAGTAAACTCGTAGGTATCTCAACGGGAACCGTTCCACCTGTCTTGTTTTATCTGACAGGGACGATCTTATGGGGGCTGTTTAACGATGTGTTTACCGGAACGTCAACAACCTTTACAACAAATGCTGACCTGTTTAGTAAAGTGTATTTTCCCCGACTGGTTATGCCCTTCGCATTTGTTAGTGCTCAACTCTTACGGCTTCTTGTTCAGTTGGCCTTGCTGGCGGCATTTTTGATCTTTTACTCCTTCCGGACCGACGTGACTATACACATGAATGCCTGGGCACTTGCCCTTCCGGGAATACTAATCGTGGTAGCCATTTTAGGCCTTGCCGGGGGACTGATTTTCTCGGTTATAACGGCTAAATACCGTGATTTGATGAACATCGTGCCAATTTTAATGCGTATACTAATGTACGTAACCCCGGTTATTTACCCCATGAATATCATACCGGTTAAGGTACGCTGGATTCTGGCAATTAACCCAATGACACCTATGTTCGAACTATTTCGGTATGGCTTGCTGGGGGAGGGTAGTTTTACGAGTGCCCAACTTGTGTACAGTCTGGTTTGTACCGTAGTATGTCTGTTAGTTGGGCTGTTTCTCTTTAACAAGCAAAAGGATGCCCTGATGGATATTCTCTAAAAACGTATTCATGGCCAAGCTCGCAATTCAAGTTGATAATATATCGAAACTGTACCAGTTAGGAACAATTGGCACGGGTTCATTCAAGAGAGACCTCCACCGCTGGTGGTCGACCTCCATCCGTAAACAGAACGACCCATTCGAATTGAATTCGACGGGTGAAAATGAGGCACAAGCGTCTCATATCTGGGCACTGCGCCAGGTAAACCTCGACGTGGCAGAAGGAGACGTTTGGGGTATTGTTGGCGGCAATGGCTCCGGAAAGTCAACCCTGCTTAAAATTATTTCGCGAATTATTCGGCCTACGCATGGCACCGTTCGCGGAAGAGGCCGATTAAGCAGCATGCTGGAAGTGGGCACAGGATTTCACCAGGACTTGTCGGGGCGTGAGAATATCTACCTGAGTGGCTACGTCCTGGGAATGAAGCGTCATGAAATTCGACGACGCTTTGATGAAATTGTTGAGTTCTCAGGCATCGGTCAATTCGTGGATACGCCCGTCAAGCGTTATTCATCGGGTATGTATGTTCGACTGGCGTTTGCTGTTGCTGCCCATCTGGATTCCGACATTCTGATTGTGGATGAAGTGCTGGCGGTAGGTGATGCTGAATTTCAGAAAAAATGCCTGAACAAAATGCAGGAGTTTACCCGTACTGAAGGCCGGACTATTCTCTTTGTTAGTCACAATATGCAGGCTGTCAGTCAGTTGTGTAAGCATATTCTTTGGTTGAAAAAAGGTCAGATGGTAGCCAGCGGGCCTATTCAGTCAATTTTAAATCAATACAGTAATCAGTCGCAGATCAATCAGCTCAGTCAAAACTGGCACACGCCCCAGGAGGCTCCCGGAAATCACTGGATTCGGCTAAAATCAATTGAATTGATTCCCCAAAAGGAAGCAGAAGATTCGTTGGTAGACGTGCGCACACCATTAACGTTACAGTTTAAGTTTTGGGTTTGTCAGGATCAGCTACGCTTATTAGCTGGATTTCAGTTGATGAATCAAACGGGCGAATGCGTTTTTGATATTATGACTCCCTTTACCGATTGCAAGCGGGGATTAGTGGAGGCAACCTGCGAAATTCCCGGCAACTTTTTGAATGATGGGTCCTATTCCATTTCGCTGATTGCCTACCGGAACTCCTGGGAAGATTACTTCGATTACCAAAACTGCCTGTCGTTCGAAGTGGAAGATTTCCGGGGCGAAGGAATGAACTTTACCGGTAAATGGTGGGGGAGCGTTCGACCCAAATTTCCGTTAACGCTGGTGCATAAACCCGAGAATCAGCCTCTTAGCCTTTCTTTATGAAGCAATCATTTGTTTATCAGATAAAGCACATTCAGCTTGCTGAATCGATTAATTTACCCGCTGTTCCAACCAATGAAACGGGTTGGTATCTGGTATTCTGGTGGCGGCAAGTACCTGTTGGGCACTTGTTTGTCGAACCGGGGGAGGTAGTAACACCGGCTGAATTAGCCGAAAAATGCTGGCTGGCCATACAACCAACCCTTCAGGTCTATTGTACAGCATCAAACCTGCCCGACCTGGCAGGTTTATCAGCGACTGCCCCGCCAACGGATTTACAGGAAGTACTGTCGACCACGCTAAGCACGTTCGATGTTGAAACACTGCCGAACGAAGTGCCCATCTCAGTTGTCATTTGTACCCGAAATCGGGCTCCTGATTTAAAGATCGCCCTTCAGGCGTTGAAGGATCTACCCTGTAAACCCGCCGAAATCGTCGTTGTCGATAATGCACCGACCGACAACAGCACCGCTCAGGTTGTAGCGCAGTTTCCGGATGTTATCTATTGTCATGAACCCCGTCCGGGGCTTGACATTGCCCGAAACTCGGGAATTCGGATGGCGACAATGCCTGTGATGGCTTATGTAGATGACGATGTACAGGTGCATGCGCACTGGGCTTATCATATTTGGAAAACCTTTCAGGATACCAACATTGCCGCCATGACGGGGCTGGTGATTGCAGCCGAACTTGATACCGAAGCGCAACTTATTTTTGAAAAACACTGGAGTTTCAACCGGGGCTACGTGGATAAGCAGTATGATGCTACCTATTTCAATCGAACCCTGTTTGGCGGGCCACCGGTCTGGGAAATAGGCGCTGGGGCAAACATGGCATTTCGACGGGACTTATTCGAGAAGATAGGGTATTTCGATGAGCGACTGGATGTAGGGGCTGCTGGTTGTAACGGCGATTCGGAAATGTGGTTTCGCGTATTGACAAACAACTACGCTGTACACTACAACCCAAGAGCGGTCGTCTTTCACAAGCATCGGCAACAACTGCCGGCTCTGAAAAAACAGCTGTTCAGTTACATGCGCGGGCATACCGCAGCCGCCCTTATTCAGCAGAAGTATCATCCACAAGCGGGCTATCGCCGACACGTGTTCAAAAGTCTGCCTCTTTACTATCTGCACTATATTAAAGATGGGTTTCCTGCCTATGCCTTCCGGCATCAAACCATTGGTATGGAAATAAGAGGTGCTTTGTCGGGCGTACTTTTTTACCTCAAAAATCGAAATCGGCCTTCTCAACCACAGGTATAACCGTATGGACCAGCAATACTATAACGTTCATCTTCAGCGATTGGGACAAGGTTTGTACAATAGGTTAGTAAAACGCTCTCCTTTGGCCACAGCTGCAATTGCGTATAAAGTTCGTCTCCAGCGAGTAGGACAACGTTTGTATAATAAGATAAAGGAGCGCCCTCCGCTGGTCACGGTTGTTATCACTTGCTATAATCACGGAAATTTTCTGCCAGATGCCATTGACAGTGTATTTCAGCAAACGTGGAACCCGGTGAGCCAAATGGCGAGAATGGAAAACCCCATTGAAATCATCGTCGTGGATGATGGTTCGACGGATAATACCCGAGAAGTGGCAGGTCGGTACAGTAAGGTGCGGTATATCTATCAGGAAAATCAAGGTCTATCAGCGGCCCGGAATACCGGGATCTTGCAAAGCCGGGGGGATTTTTTAATTTTTCTGGATGCAGATGACTGGCTATACCCGCAATGCGTTGACATCGGTGTTGGTTTGCTAAGCGATAATCCTACGGCTGCCTTTGTGTCGGGCGGTCATGACAAGGTAACGATAAACAAGCAGTTGATATCGTCCGAATCCCGGTTTGTGGGGGGCGATCACTACCTCCTGTTTCTGGAAAGCAATTACATTGGTATGCATGCAACCGTCATGTACCGGCGTACCATTCTGGATGAGTACAAATTTGATACGTCCCTGAAGGCCTGTGAAGACTATGATATGTATTTACGGATAGCCCGTAACCATCCCGTCCTTCATCACCCCCATATAGTGGCGGCTTACCGGATACTTCCCAAAAGCATGTCGTCCAATAACACGACGATGCTTGCGGCTGTTCAGCGTGTGCTGAAGCGGCAACAGCCTATGCTGAAAGATGAACCGGAGCAACAGGCTTACCTGCGGGGACAGCAAATCTGGATCGACTATTACCAGTCTCAGAATACCCGCTCTACCCAGTCACCCTAGCCGGATCCTACCATGGGTCAATGAATTTAATTGTTTAACCACCATAAAACGGCAAGCTTATCAAAACGTTTATCAAAAAAAGTGCCCCGGCGTTCGCTTTGCGCTGGTTAAAGCAACTAGGGCTATACACAGCATTTACCCCGCCAGTTGGACAGGTACAGTTTGGCGATCTCAATCGGACAACCCCATTCAGCACTGAATTTGGCTATGATCGGGGAGGGCCCGTTGACCGCTATTATATTGAAAGTTTTTTACAGAAACAGGCGGGTAATATAAAAGGGCGGGTGCTCGAAATTGGTGACAATGAATACACACTCCGCTTTGGTGGTCAGCAGGTTACGAAAAGTGACGTACTACATATCCATAGCAATAACCCCATAGCGACCATAGTGGGCGATCTTAGTAATGCTCCCCATATACCCGATAACAGTTTCGATTGCATTGTACTGACGCAGACACTTCATTTGATTTATAAGGCGCAAGATGCTCTGAAAACCTGCGAACGCATTTTGAAACCCGGTGGAATATTACTGCTTACCTCGCCCGGTATTTCGCAAATCGCGAGTGATGAGTGGCAGAGTACCTGGTTCTGGTCGTTTACGGCCACCTCCATGCGCCGAATGCTGGGCGAAGTTTTTCCACCTGCAAACATAGAGATTGAACAATACGGAAATGTATTTGTGGCCACGAGCTTCCTATATGGGGTGGGTGTATCTGAAGTAAGCAAAGAACAATTGGCGGCTAAGGACCCCAATTATCCGGTAATCATCACGGCTAAGGTCATTAAACCGAGTATCTCTTGATCAGAACGTGGCTCAATAAACTCATTAATAAGACATCAGCGAGCAAAGCACTTATTCTGATGTATCACCGCGTCGATACCTTACCATGCGACCCGTGGCAGTTAGCAGTTAGCCCCGCTCATTTTGAGGAGCAACTAGCCGTAATCTGCCAAAATTGGCGACCGATCTCACTGACAAAATTAGGTCAGGATGTAGCCAGACGATCGGTTGAAGACCGAAGCATAGTGTTAACGTTTGATGATGGCTACATCGATAATTTTGTCCATGCCAAACCCTTGCTGGAAAAATACAAGGTGCCTGCTACTTTTTTTATTGCTACCCAGCATACCGAAAGCCAGGCCCCGTTCTGGTGGGATGAGTTACAAACCATACTTGTCGATACGCCAAAACTACCCGAGCTGTTGCAGGTATTGATTGGCGATGAGCTCATTACCGCCGATCTAAGCAACGAAGCAACACTGACCCCAATGCTCCGGGAGAAGCAAAACAAGTGGACTGCCTGTGTAAATACACCCACTGAACGGTGCCGTATATACGAGCAGATTTGGATGCGGTTAAAAACAATGTCAGCTCACAACCAGCAGGTACAGATGGCTCGATTAAGAGAATGGGCAGGATTGTCGCAAGATAGCCCTGCTGCACTACGCTGTATGACACCGGATCACCTGCATCAGTTAGTGTCAAATCCGTTATTCACGATCGGGTCGCACACAATGAATCACCCGGCACTAGGTGAACGGCCTGCCGATGAGCAGTCCAGCGAGATTGTGGGTGGTAATCAATACCTCAACAATTTGATGGGCAAGTCTGTTGAGTTGTTTGCCTATCCGTATGGCAATTATAATGAAACGAGTGTTTCGTTGGTCAAAGGAGAAGGTCTGTCTACAGCCGTTACAACCGAGGAGGGAGTTATTACAAATCGATCCAATCCGTTGAGAATGAGTCGATATCAGGTGTGTGACTGGGATAGCTCCACGTTTGGAAAGAAGCTCGACGCCTGGTATTCGCACCAGTAAAGAAAATCCAAAAACCCAAGGGAATTACGTTATTATTTACTTAATACAACGAACATTATTCGACACGCTGGTCTGGATAATGAAGTGACTAAACTAGTTTTTGAAATGGATCGCATCCCGCAACAGCCACCTGTAATACTTCCATTGGCAGACGAGGTAAACCGGCCTCTCTGGTCGGTCATGATACCCGTTTACAACTGTTCGGATTACCTGCGCGAAGCCCTTAACTCCGTATTGGCACAGGACCCCGGTGCTGATCAGATGCAGATCGAAGTAGTAGACGATGCCAGCACCGATGCCGATGTGGCAGCTCTGGTAACTAGCATTGGGAACGGACGTGTCTTGTATTACCGGCAACCACAAAATGTAGGGAGTCTGCGCAACTTCGAAACCTGTATTAACCGCGCCAAAGGACAACTGGTGCATCTGTTACACGGAGATGATCGGACCCGGCCGGGCTTTTACCAAAAAATGAGTAAATTTTTCTCAGAGTATCCTGAGATTGGAGCCGCCTTCAGCCGGTTTACACACATCGATGACAAAGGAAATCCCCTTTCGGAAGATCCCCCTTTGATGGATTACGATGGTATTATTCCGGACTGGCTCTTTAGGATTGCCCAACAGCAACGTCTTCAATACGCCTGCAAAGTTGTGAAACGTTCGGTATATGAAAAACTGGGTTCCTTCTATGGGGTTACATACGGCGAAGACTGGGAAATGTGGGTGCGTATTGCCAAATATTATCCGGTTGCCTATACACCGGAGGTGCTGGCCGAATACCGCGTTCATAATGACTCGATCTCGAATACTAAAACACTGGCTGGGCAAACGGTTCGTGATCTGAAGTTCCTTTCTAAAGTGATAAGTGAGCATTTGCCGGCATCACAGAGAAAGGAAGTTTCGCGCAAATCAACACGTATCTGGGCTGGTTACGAGTTGGGCAAGGCAAGTGCGTTATGGGATCGTACCCATAATTATAAACAGGTTGAAAACTACGTTAAAGGTATTCTGGACTTACATACGGATGTTGGTATTTTGTTGCGCGTTTGTAAGCTTTACGCAAAAATGGCTATTCAGACAGTCGTACCTCCATCGAAACCAGCCAGCTCGCGTCCGATAGGTCACTAAGCAACGGGAATATTGGCGCAGGATTTATTTTGTCATCGCCCCAAAATACTTATTATCAGAGGCTTGGTTTCTTTTGGCGGGTAGAGAGGGGTAATTCAGTAACAAAAAAATCATCTGCGTCAATATCAAACTTCCGGGCAAAGAAATAATTTTCTGACCTTTTCTGAATCAGTTGAGGAAGATTATCTCTGGAAAACGTTATAGGGGAGGGAGAATTTTTGCTTGACCATTCGGTATATGTAATAGAATGCTTAATAGGATTATTTTTTAGAACATGCGGTAGGTTCATTAGCAACGTATGAAAGAAAATTTCATCAGGTGAGTGAGTAAATTTATACTGGTTTAGATTAGCTGGATTATTTCTGGTATGTGCCAACATTGCTTCGGCAGTAGACTGGTTAAGAGCCCACCACTGGCTTCCGGCAAAGTTTTTAGAGAAAAATGAAGTTCTGGAATGTCGGAACTCTTTCAAAAAATTCAGTTCATCATATCTTTTCTCTATTAGACTAAATGCGATAAATTTTAGCACTCGCTTTAGCTCAAATAAAAGTGTTTTGAATGATGTTACCGGGTTTATACTAACGGCTATTCTTGGCCTAAAATGAATGGTATAAGCAAGAAATCTTCTTTTCATTTCCTCCAGGTCCAGGAAATTCTCAAGTTCAAAGATGTCAATAAAGTTTACGTCTTGATTATCAGACAAATACTTGGTTATGTCGTCATTTGACGCGAGTGGCATACAAGCGCCGGATAAGAGAATTAAGTGGCCATTTTTTTTTAATTTCAAGGCAAATTCAATCATCACCAACGTTGCCTGAACAATTGAAATATTACCCCAGATACAGGAAATCCGTTCTTCAATAAAATGAACATTTTCCAGAGAAATTGTAGCCTTGAAATCGGCAATATTTGACCCTTTGTCTACATGAATAATAAAGATTGAATTTGAATCATTCAATTTATTAATTAGAATTTGTAATTGAGAAGGCCTGTGATGAGCCAGGATGAGATATAATTTATGATACATTACCTTTTATTGACAAAATAGCTTTAGCTATGGATGGATATGTTTAGTATTGTGCAATAATAGTTAACTGATTATTAAAATATGATAAAAAGCCATACAAATAAATCTGCACAAAGTTAAGGAATTAGTATTCTTTATGGTTTAAATCTAACTTATTTGTTTGTAGAATTTTATAAATGGGTAACTAAATATATTAAATGGTATTTAAACGATAATTAGCTATGCCAGCCTTATATCTATGAGTAATGGTTAATGTCTGGCTACTTTAGTATGTATGAAGACTATCATCAAATCTCTGCTTTTTTTAGTTACCATGGGCCTGCTGGCCATGAATGTGGCAAAGCCCACTCGTGTTGTTTTCTTTGGCGACTCCATTACGCAGGCAGGCGTAAATCCCGGCGGTTACATCGACTTACTCCGGAAAATGGTACCCGCTGATCAGTTTGAACTCATTGGTGCGGGCATTGGCGGCAATAAGATCTATGACCTTTTCCTGCGTATGGACGACGATGTTCTGGCTAAACAGCCCGATGTCGTGGTGGTTTGGGTAGGCGTTAATGATGTTTGGCACAAATCATCGTTCGGTACCGGTACAGACCCCGATAAGTTTGTGAAGTTCTATGAAGCAGTCGTGAAAAAACTGAAAACGGCCAACGCCCGCGTGATCTTGTGCACGCCAGCCGCCATTGGCGAAAAAACCGACTTTAGCAACCAGCAGGATGGTGACCTGAATCAGTATAGCCAGTTGATCCGCGATCTGGCCAAACGACAGAACCTGCCTCTGGTCGATTTACGGAAAGCATTTCTGGACTATAACCTCAAAAACAATCCTGAAAACAAAGAGAAAGGAATTTTAACGACCGACCGCGTTCACCTGAATGAAGCCGGAAACAAACTTGTGGCCGAGCAAATGCAGAAAGCACTCATGGGCGCTGCCAAATGATTACCCTCTGGCGGTCTACTTCTATATTCCTACCAACATGACTCGATTTAAGCCATTCTGGAAGTTAGTGACGCTGATGCTGTTCGTAACTGTAACGACCATGGCGCAACCAAGTCAGGTAAGTAACAACGGTCCAATGCCCGGCCACCCGAGGTTGCTGTTGCTCAGCGGTGAGGAAGACGCGTTAAAGCGCACCATTAGCGCCGACAAAACCTGGGAAAAGCTCCACCAGGCTATTGTAGCGGAATGTGATCAACTGGTTGGTATTGAGCCGCTAAAGCGAATTCAGATCGGACGACGGTTGCTCGATAAGTCGAGGGAGGCACTGCGCCGGATCTTTTACCTGTCGTATGCCTGGCGGATGACCCATCAGCTCAACTACCTGCAACGGGCTGAAACGGAGTTGTTGACCATCGCGGCCTTCTCCGACTGGAATCCAACACATTTCCTGGACGTAGCCGAAATGACCATGGCCGTTTCAATCGGTTACGACTGGTTGTACAACGACTTGTCCGAACAGTCCCGGTCGACCATTAAAGAGGCAATCCTGAAGAAAGGTATTGAACCTTCTATGGATTCGAAATACAATAGCTGGCTCAGGAGTAGTAACAACTGGAACCAGGTCTGTAATGCCGGGATTACCTACGGGGCCATTGCCGTATACGAAGATCAGCCGGAGCAGTCGAAGGCGTTAATTAGCCGGGCGGTATCAGCCGTTGTGTTACCCATGGGCGACTACAAACCGGATGGAGCATACCCCGAAGGCTACAGCTATTGGGGCTATGGAACGAGTTTTAATGTGATGCTCATTAGTGCCCTCGACAAGCTCTTTGGGAACGACTTCGGGCTATCAGCGCAACCCGGATTTTTGAAAACAGCAGGTTACCTGGAAAATATGACGGCCCCCTCGGGCAATGCTTATAATTACTCGGACTCTGGCCTGAGTGGCGAATTACAGCCCGCTATGTTCTGGTTTGCCAAAAAGCTGAACGATCCTTCGCTACTCTGGGTCGAACGAAGCCGATTGATGAACAGCAACCCCCAAAATCACCTTCGGAACCGGCTCCTGCCTGCCGCCTTACTTTGGAGTAATGGCGTAAAAGTTGCCCAGATGAACGCACCGAAAGAAGCTATGTGGGTAGGAGAGGGTAAAACGCCGGTTGCGCTCATGCGTACCTCCTGGACTGATCCGGCGGCAATTTTTGTCGGCATGAAAGGTGGTAGTCCTGGCACGAGCCACGCTCACATGGATGTGGGGTCATTTGTGATGGAGGCCGATGGCGTTCGCTGGGCTATGGATTTTGGTATGCAGGAATATGAATCGCTGGAGTCGAAAGGAGTTGACTTATGGAATATGAAGCAGAACTCGCAACGCTGGCAGATTCTACGCTATAATAACTTTGCCCATAACACCTTGAGCATTAACGATGAACTTCAGGCGGTTGACGGTAAGGCACCGCTCACGGCTCATTCATCGTCCGCCAACTTCATGAATGCACAAGTGGACTTATCCAGTCTGTATAAACAATCGATAGCTAAAGCGAACCGGGGTATTGCCGTTGTTGACAAAGCCTATGTAGTAGTCCAGGATGAAATTGAAACATCACCTGCTGAGGCCACCGTACGCTGGACACTCCTCACGTCGGCCACGGTAAAAGTAACCGGTGCGAATCAGGCTGAACTGACCAAAGATGGCAAGGTGCTCACGATTCAGGTCATGGAACCTGCTCAGATTGACTTTAAAACCTGGCCGACTGAGCCTGTTTACGACTTCGACGCGCCAAACCCGGGAACGACACTGGTTGGATTTGAGGTAAAACTCCCCGCCAATACTAAATCAGTTATTCAGGTTACGCTCACGCCGGGATCGTCGGCCGGACAGAAAAAAAAGCCTGTAGAACCACTGTCTCAGTGGCCGCGCTAGGCAAACGTAGGGACTATAAGTTCTCGAATTGGGTATGGTCGCTTAGACTATACCCAATTTTTGTTTCAGCTAAACACGTGTTCGGTTAGGCAACAAGTATATAAGTCAGGGTTTGTGTAATAGGATAATTATTGGATTATATAATATCTGTAGGTCCATTGTGATCATTAATAAAGTAGTAGCAAGTCACTAGGCTGGTAGTGCCAGCCCTTAAGCTTATTAATCCTTTTTAAGAACAGGATTTTATGCAACCGTTCCCGCAAACGCTTGTGGGAACGGTTGCATAAAAAAACCGTGATTGTATATGAGTAAAGCTCGTGTAAGTTAAACTCTATGAAGAAATAGGCTCAAATTGGCTTTACTGTATCGTAAATAAGCCAGCCATCAGCTTGAACAATAGTAGCGCACCATTAAAGCTGAGCAATCGGAAGTAATACTTTTTCAAGTTGTGCGGATGATCAGGCAACTGGACTAACGTAGATGCATTAATGTTTCGGTACTTAAATAGCGTTTTTCAAAAGGATTCAATTTGGTCAAATTTTCATCTTTTATGTTCAAATAACTATGCAACACAGTTACTTATTCCGAAGGGTGGCACTTGTCTGGCTCTTCGTTCTACAAATGGTCGTTAGTTTATCGGTGTCGGCTACTGCCGCCGACCAGCCCGTATCCGGAAAGATCACTGACGAAAAAGGCGAAGGTTTACCCGGCGTTAGTGTGGTAATTAAAGGCACAACGCGTGGTACGACCACAGATGCAACCGGGCAGTTTAAAATTAGTGTCTCAAGCGGGAAGTCGATCTTGATTATCAGTTTTGTGGGGTACACACGACAGGAAGTTGAAGTCAATAACCGGTCGGTCGTTAACGTACAGTTGCTGAATGATGATAAAGCGCTGGAAGAAGTTGTGGTGGTTGGTTACGGTACACAGAAGAAAGTGAACCTGACCGGGGCCGTATCAACCGTAGATTCCAAATCACTTCAATACCGCCCAACGACCAACCTGGCCAATGCCTTACAGGGCGTTACCCCCGGACTGACCATTACCCGTCAGAGCGGACAGCCCGGTAATGAATCCATCCGACTTCAGATTCGGGGTGTTACATCGGCTAATGGTAACGTCGACCCACTGGTTATTCTGGATGGGGTAAGTGTTCCCATTTCCACCATGACCACGCTGAATCCCAACGATATCGAGAGTATCAGCGTACTGAAAGATGCTGCTGCAGCCGCTATTTATGGCGCCCAGGCAGCGGGCGGTGTCGTGCTGGTGACGACCAAAAAGGGAAAGTCGGGTAAAGTTACCTTCGATTATCTGGCTCAATATGGTACCGACTGGTCCATCAATGTACCGGGCCGCATGAGTTTGCTCGAAGAAGCGCAGTTCTCGAATCTGGCCCGTGCCAACTCGGGAAGTGCGCCGGAGTATACAGAAGAAGATTTACAGCGCATCCGTAATAATGTTCCCTACGTGGTCAATCCAGCCGATACGGGAACGTATCTGTATTATAACCAGCAATCACTCACAGACCAGTTGCTGCGCAAGTATACCGCCATGAAGACCCACAACTTTACGGCGCGGGGTGGTAGTGATAAAGTGAATTTCCTGCTCTCGGGCGGCTATTACGAGAAACAGGGGGTATTTAAAGTCGGTCCGGACAATATGAAACGGTATAACGTCCGGCTTAATCTGGGGGCTCAGCTTACCAAACACATCTCGCTGGATACCCGGTTGTCGTATTCGCTGGAGAGAATCAGACAGTCTTCGGCCGATGCCAACGGAAGCGGGTTGTTATATCAGGTGTACCGGCTTCGAACTCGGACGCCTTTCTTCACGCCCGAAGGACGGTACAACGGGGCTGGTTCGGCAGCTACAGCTTACGGCTTACTCGAATCGGGGGGGTATAACAACCAGAATAGACGCCAGTTCGACGGTGTCGTGACCCTTCAGGCGGCCAATTTTGTAAAAGGCCTCACTCTGCGTAGTGTGGCTGGTGTACAATACCGCCCGTCAAATCGGCAGCAATTTTTCCGTACGGTACCGCTCTGGGGCAAATCCCGGATTTTGAGTTATGCCAACAACCCCAATTCGTATCAGGTAACGAATGAACTGGTTCGAAATACGAACCTCCAGTTCCTGGCAACCTACGAATATAAGTTAGGGGAGAAGCATAATTTCAGTATACTCGGTGGTTATCAGTGGGAAGACTACCGCGAGGAAGGGGTTGCCACCGCTTCATCAAACCTGGTGAGTAATGACTTGCCCACGCTCAATCTGGGCGACGACCGTACGAAAAGCAATAGTGAATACGTACGCGCCCGGGCATTTCAGTCGGTATTCGGTCGATTTAATTATAACTACGATGGGAAATACCTGGTTGAGGCTACCCTGCGCCAGGATGAAAGTTCGAAACTGGCTTCCGGTCTGCGCACCAAGATATTCCCATCAGCTTCGGCGGGCTGGAACCTCCAGCGCGAAAACTGGTTTGCCAAAGCCTTGCCCTTGTTCTCGGAATTTAAACTACGGGCATCCTGGGGCCGTCTGGGCGGTGCTTTAGGAGACAACATCGGTAACTATGACTACCTGAGCCAGTTAAGCCGTGGATCGGCTCTGGTGCTGGGCGATGCCCGGACGTCTTATATCTTCCAGGGCTCTATTCCGTCGGCCGCTCTATCGTGGGAAACCATCGAAACCAGCGATGTAGGTCTTGATTTGGGCTTGTTGCAGAACCG
Source organism: Spirosoma fluviale (assembly GCF_900230225.1). Taxonomy (GTDB): domain Bacteria; phylum Bacteroidota; class Bacteroidia; order Cytophagales; family Spirosomataceae; genus Spirosoma; species Spirosoma fluviale. The sequence goes on along the minus strand of NZ_OCNH01000001.1, from coordinate 2,476,882 downwards.
GCTTCAGTTTACCGCCGATTACTACGTGAAGTTCAACCGCAATATGCTTACCCCGTTGCAACTACCCGGAACCATCGGTATTGGAACGCCAAGACAAAATAATGGCGAGCTGAAGTCGTGGGGTTGGGAAACGGAAATCAAATACCGCGACCGGATCGGTAAGGATTTTACCTATTCTATAGCGGCCAACCTGTCGGATAACTTCAACAAACTGGTGAGCTACGTTGGTCGGACTGTAGTAGGTGCCGGCACGAACAACCTGATCGAAGGCTACCCCATCAACACCATTTGGGGTTATCAGACAGCGGGCTATTTCCAGTCGGCAGATGAGGTAAAAGGCTGGGCCTTCCAGGACAACCGCACCGGTGCCGGGGATATCAAGTACACTGATCTAAACGGCGACAGTAAAATCAACGTGGGCAAAGGCTCCATTGCCGATCATGGTGATCTGGTGCTGTTAGGCACGACCCAGCCACGCCTTCAGTTTGGCTTCACGTTAGGGGCTCAGTGGAAAGGGTTCGACCTCACCATCTTTATGCAGGGTGTGGGTAAGCGCAGTTACCGACCCAATACGGAGTCAATAGCGCCATTGTTGGTTACCTGGAAACAGGCACTGGCCATTCACAACGACTACTGGACACCCGAAAATCCTAATGCACTCTACCCAAGGCCTTACGTTGGCGCAACGCATAACTATGTTTCGTCCGACAAATGGGTGCTGAATGCCAGTTATGTTCGAATGAAAAACCTGCAATTCGGGTATACCCTGCCAAACACGTTAACGGAGAAAATCCGGATCACGCAGGCTCGTTTCTTCTTCTCCGGGCAGGACTTGTTCACGGTGTCCGGGCTGAAGGCATTCCAGGGATATTACGATCCTGAAATGCGTGATGGTGTCGAGAATGATTACCCATTCTTTGCCACCGCTTCGGTGGGGCTGAACGTCTCCTTTTAACGAACCGACTTCCGTAGAACGAATCATCAGTTAGCCATGAAAAAAAGTTTCAGATACATCATTATTGCATTGGGTATGGCCATAGGCTTACCCGCCTGCGAGGTGGAACGCCTACCCGAAACCTCCATCAGTGACCAGACATTCTGGCGCTCGGAAGGTGATTTGAAGGCCGCAGCCAATTACCTCTACACGTTTTTGCCGAACTGGTCGACGGATGATGTCTGGTCGGACGATGCCATCGGGTTGGCGTCTAACAGCATCAGCGATGGCTCCCGATTGGCCCCCGCAACGGATGGGAATTATAACACCAACTACAACCTGATTCGAGCGGCTAACAACATCGTTGAGAAAGCGCCCCGGGCATCGGGCAATGCTTCGCAAACCGTTATTGACCGGTACTCCGCCGAGGCCCGTTTCTTTAGAGCCTGGGGTTATTTTGCACTGGTTCAACGCTATGGTGAGGTGCCCCTGATTCTGAAAACACTCGATGAATCGTCGGCTGAACTGACCGCTCCGGCTAGTCCGCGCGAGGCCATCTTCGATCAGATTTATCAGGATCTCGACTTCGCTGCCCAAAAACTGCCAACGCATACGGCATTGGGGACGGCCGATTTTGGCCGTATCAGCAATACCACTGCCTTGGCGTTTAAAGCGAGGGTTGCCTTATTTGAGGGGACAAGGGCAAAATATCACGCCTATGGCGATCCAACCAAACACCTGAAAGCGGCTGCGGATGCCGCCAAAGCGGTAATCGACAGCAAGCAGCATAACCTGTATACAGGGCAGTATTTCGATCTGTTCCAAATGCCGGGCGAAGGTCGCCAGAATCCCGAAAATATTCTGGTAAAGCAGTTTGGTGTATCATTGACTGAGCGTGTTGTTACCCATTCGTATTACCGGGGCTCACTCGAAAACGGGAACATGAATCCAACGAAAAGTCTGGCCGATTCATACCTGATGAAGGACGGATTACCCATCACTAAATCACCCTTATACAAAGCGCCGGTTGCCTCTGTCGATGTGTTCCGCGACCGCGACACCCGCATGGGCGATACCTTCATGAAGCGCGGTGATCCAATGATGACCACAAAGCCCATTTTTGATATTGCGCCCCTGGTATTCAATAAAACGGGCTTCATGTTCCGTAAAACAGCGAATATCGACGACTGGAATACCCAGGCATCAACCATCGACCGGCCCATCATCCGGTATGCCGAAGTACTGGTAACCTACGCCGAAGCGCTCTTTGAACTGAACGGAACCATTAGCGACGCCGACCTCGATCTGACCGTTAACCGACTGCGGCAACGGGGTGGAGTAGCCAAACTAACCAATGCGTTCGCAACTGCCAATGGCCTGACTATGCGCGACGAAATTCGTCGGGAACGCCGGGTTGAACTGGCGCAGGAAGGGCTTCGGTACTGGGATTTGATCCGCTGGAAAACCGCCGAAGTTGAATTGCCAAAACCCGTATTGGGAAATTTCTTCTTCAAAACTGAATTCGGGACGGTAGCTGCGGTTCGGCTCACCGCCGATAACTATATCCTGGTTCAGGATGCGAGTTTCCGGAGGTTCGACGCTCAAAAGGATTACCTGTGGCCATTACCAATCAACGAAATAGCCCTTAATCCTTCGCTCAAACAGAATCCCGGCTGGTAAGGATTGGTTAATGGTTATTGAGTCAATGGTTATTGGTCAAGCGGATTGCCTAATAACCATTGACTCAACAACCATTAACCAACAATAACTTTTCTTATGAAAAAAATCGTCTTTTTAGCCATTGCCAGTCTGGTATGTCTCTCGATTTTTGCGCAGGGGCAGAACCTGTTAAGCGGGAAGTTTACGAAAGAAACGTTGCAAAACGTCCTGATTCCGCAGGCAGAATGGGCTCCGTTTCCCCGGCGCGACGATCGGGCAGGATGGGCCAAAGCCGACCAGGCGATGATGAAAGCGTACGTCAAAACAGCAGAAACCTATTTGACCTACCAATGGCCCTACGTACCCGCCACAAAGTCACTGCTTATCGAACGTACCGGCGACCGTGACCAGTACCAGGCCGTAAGTTTCCAAAAACGCGAAGTGCTGGGTACCCTGTTGCTTGCCGAAATCTACGAAAACAAGGGGCGGTTTGTCGATCAGATCATCGATGGCGTCTGGTCGATTTGCGAGGAGTCTTTCTGGGGGGTATCCGCCCATCTGCCAAAGTCGAAAGAATACGCTGGCTTGATGGATGTATCCAAACCGTTCGTCGATCTGTTCGCGGCCGAGACCGCTACCTATCTGGCCTGGGTGGATTATTATCTGGGAGATAAGCTGGATGCCGTTTCACCTCAAATCCGGAAGCGGATTTATACCGAAACCAACTACCGTATTTTTCAGCCCCTAATGACAAAACCGCACGGCTGGATGACCAAAACTGCCGCCGGACGAGCGCCCAATAACTGGAATCCCTGGATTTGCTCGAACTGGCTAAATGCCGTTTTACTGCTGGAGAAAGATGACGACAAACGAGCGGCCTCTGTGCATAAATTGCTGACTGTGCTGGATGAGTTTCTCAATCCCTATCCGCAAGATGGCGGATGCGATGAAGGTCCAAGTTACTGGGGAGCCGCAGCTGCTTCGCTTTACGACAATATTGCTATGCTCAACACCGCCAGCAATGATGCGTTTCAATACGTTTATGCCGATGAAAAATTCAGGAATATGGGCCGGTTCATTTATCGTGCCCAAATCAGCGAGAAGTATTTCCTGAATTTTGCCGATGCCGATCCTCAGCCCGCTATGGCCGCTACTATGATCTACCGATATGGCAAAGCCATTAATGACCCGGATATGATGAAGTTCGGGGCTTTTTACCGCAAGCCGGAAGCAGGCGAAATCGGGCGGTTTCATTATTTCCGACATTTCTACGCCCTGTTTATGCAGGATGAATTTCAACAGGCGCAGCAGGGGTTACCATTGCCCAAAAATGTGTGGTTGCCAGACCTTCAGGTGTTTGCTGCCCGCGATCAGGCCGGGACAACAGATGGATTTTACGTTGCCGCCAAAGGTGGGCACAACGACGAAAGTCATAACCATAATGACATTGGTAATTATGTGGTGTATTATAATGGACAGCCGTTACTGATTGACGTTGGGCGCGGTACCTATACCGCCAAAACGTTCAGTGCCCAACGCTACGAAATCTGGTATAACTGCTCCGATTATCATAACCTGCCAACTGTGAACGGAGTCAATCAGCTACCGGGTATGGCGTTTAACGCAACCAATATATCCTATAAAGAGGATAATATGACTACCCAGTTTGGGGTTGATATTGCCCAGGCTTATCCGAAAGAAGCGGGCCTCAAAAGCTGGCAGCGTACCATACAATTAACTCGTGGCAAGGGCGTTCAGGTGCAGGATGTGATTAGTTTAAATCAGGCCAGTTCCCTGACGCAGCACCTGATGACCTGCTACCCGGCAGAAATAAGTAAGCCCGGCGAACTGATTATCCACTACGCCCCGAAAGGCGGGGTCGCCAAAAAGTTTGTTGTGAAGTATAATCCCAAACAAATGCAGCCAACTGTCGAAAAGGTGAAGCTGGAAGCACCCGAAGACCGGGGCATCGTTACGAAATGGGGCGATACGATCTACCGAATCAACTTCCAGCTACTCACGCCTAAACTAGCCGATAAACTACTATTTGAGGTCGCGGCCAAGTAATTTGTGCGGGGTCACCAAAATAGCCCCGCACAAACCTTACTTCTTACTGAAGTCCAGATCGTACTTTACGTTCAGACGGAAGCCGTTATTGATTTCAAAAACGGGCTTTTGGGTAATCGGTTCCAGCTCCGGGTGCTGCGTGATCTGGTTCAGGTAGTTCAGTTCAATCTTGAACGCATCGCTGAACTGATACCCGAACCCTCCCGAAAGTCGGTTCTGGTTGAAGACGTTCTGCCCAACATTCCGGCCAAATCCAATAAAAATCTCCTCGAAGAAGTCTGCGTAAAATTCGCCGTCGTCAATGGTTGACCCCTGGAGGGGAATCGTCCCTGAAATCTGGTAACGAGCCCGGTTCTGAAACTCCCAGCTCTCAACATGGCGCGGCTGGTCATCGGCACCGATTCCAAGCCATCGCTGCTCAAGCCTGAAACGGTGGCTTAATTGTATCACCCCTGCCGTAGCGCTCAACTGAATATCCTGATGGGTACGGTTTTCGATGGTCGGCACACCGGCGTCGGCCACTGGGTAATCGCCGTAGGGAAAAGTTGTAAAAAACGTATAGCCGCCAGCCAGTTTAACCTGATCTGTTAGCGTATAGGCCAGTCCAAGCCGAGCCAACGATTGTTGCCAGGACTGAATCAACTCCACCCGTCGCCATTGGTATTCGGTATGAATTTCCCAACGTTTGCTTAGTTTATGGTCGCCGTTAAACGTATACCACCCAATGGCATTACGGTCAATAATTCGGTTTTGCTGCCCGAAACCGCTTAATGAGAGAAGCGTAAAGAAAAGAAGGTAACGAAATTGCATCAGGCTGATGTTGAGAAGGCACTTATTGAATAAGTGCTTTCTGGCCTGATAGGTTTGAAATTAGTACCGACTGGTTCCCGGACGAAAGGTTTGCCAGCTATGCCAGAATTCCTGATGAGCCGGAAGCCGACCTAAAAGATGATTTTTATGATGTAATGAATAATAGCCCGCTGATTTTACGATTGATTTTAAACCAGCGGGCCGTTATTCATTACGGCAGGGAAAACGCCACATATTGATTTCCTTTCTTCGCCCCCAGTTTACCGCCCCCACAGGCAATGACAACGTATTGTTTGTTACCAACCTGATAGGTAGCCGGGGTGGCAAAACCAGCGGCCGGTAACGTTGTTTCCCAAAGTTGTTTGCCGGTTTTCTTATCGAAAGCCCGGAATTTACCATCTTTTGTAGCCGCGATGAACAACAAGCCACTGGCGGTTACTACCGGGCCACCATAGTTTTCAGAACCTGTATTGCGAATTCCCTTTTTAGCCAGTTCAGGTTCTTCGCCGAGGGGTATTTTCCACAGGTATTCGCCCGTATTAAGGTCAATGGCGTTGAGCGTTCCCCAGGGGGGCGAAATGCCCGACAGACCTTTGCTATCGAGAAACTTCGTGTAGCCGGAGATTTTGTAAGGCACAAACGGTGCTTTGCTTCCTTTCGACGCCTGACCACCCGCTTCAATCTTTTCATCATCGAACAGAAAACCGACCAACGCCTGTTTTTCTGCCGTCGACAGTTGGGCGAAACCCGGCATCATCCCTTTTCCGTGACTGATTACCTGGTTTACATAAGCCCGGTCGCGTCGCTGTCCAATGTTCACCAGCGAAGGGTAGCCACTAGCAGCATTACCCTTCCGTTGGGCACCGTGGCAACTTGAGCAAGTTGTAGTGTAAAGCCGGTTCCCGAGCGTTAAATGGGCCAGTTCGTCCTGTTTAGGAGCCTGGTTCAGCGCAATGAGCCAGGCCGCTTCGTTGGCATTAACGTACATGATTCCGTTAGGGTCGGTGGCGGCACCACCCCACTCGGCACCACCGTCGAGACCGGGGTAAATAAACGTTCCCTGTCGGCTTAGTGGCTGGAATGTTCCCTTGCGACTCCGCCGGAACTGAGCCAGTAACGTATCGCGGTCTTCAGAGTAGGGATTGAGGTCGGCTTCGGTAAAATTCTGCCGGGCAAAGGGAGCCGGACGGGTTGGAACGGGCTGTGTGGGCCAGGCTTCCTCTCCCGGAACGTCGGATTTAGGCATTGGCATCTCCTTGATCGGGAAAAGCGGCTTGCCCGTGACCCGATCAAATACCAGCACATGGCCCGATTTGGTAACCTGAGCTACCGCATCTACACGCCGGGGGCGGCCGTCGGAACCTTTGGTCGTCACCGTCAGCAAGTTGGGCGGGGCCGGGAAGTCGCGGTCCCAGATGTCGTGGTGAACGGCCTGAAAATGCCAGAGTCGTTTGCCGGTGCGGGCATCGAGGGCCAGCAAACAGTTGGCAAACAGATTTGACCCTTTACGGTTGCCGCCGTAGAAATCGAACGCGGCTGAGCCAGTTGGTACGTACAGGATACCACGTGGCCGGTCGACCGACATGCCCGACCAGTTATTGGCTCCACCCACATCGGTATTTTTGTAGGTGTCTTTGGGCCAGGTATCGTAGCCATATTCGCCGGGTTGCGGAATGGTATGAAATATCCAGGCTAGTTTTCCCGTGCGGACATTAAAGGCGCGAATATGCCCCGGTGCCGCATCGGCCCCTTCCGATAAACGAACGGGCATAATGATCAGGTCTTCAAAAATCGTACCCGGTGTATTGGAGATAACAAACTTGTCTTTGGCCTGCTCGCCCAAACCTTCGTGCAGGTCGACGTGCCCATCCTGACCGAAACTCGGAATGGGTTTCCCCGTTTTGGCATCAAGCGCATAGAGTAACGACCCAACGGTGTACAAAATTCGGGCTTCGGGCTCGCCCGTAGCGGCTGGTTTGCTGGATTGCCAATAGGTAACGCCCCGGCTGGTACTGAGCGACTGCTTCGTTGGACTGCCAAACTTCCAGATTTCTTTACCCGTGGCAGCATCCAGCGCAATGGCCTGCACGGTTGGCGTGACGCTGTATAAAACGCCATCGACAATAATGGGGTTGGCCTGAATCTGACCACTGTCGGGTGCTGAGTAGGTCCAGGCAACGGTTAAGTTCTGAACGTTTTCCGGCGTGATTTGTGTCAGCGCCGAATAATGGCTACGGTCGGGACCACCGAGGTATTCACCCCAGTTTGTGTAATCATTCGGTTTTGTATCGGTGGTATTCTGGCTTAGCTGAGACCAGCCAACTGCCAGTACAGCCAGCCCACCGAGCGCAAGAAAAAATCGTTTCATGAAGCTAAAGGAGTAGTCTAACAAATCTACACTAAAAGCAGAAACGATGTACTGTCTACGCAAATCAGGCTGATTTGCACGTAAACAAAAAGCCCCGGAGAATGTCCGGGGCTGAATCGTTAATAATTTTTATCAGAACTGGAATTGCTGAAGCGGCTGTTTCCCGTGCCCCGACTTTGGGGCTGCGACGGACGGCTGCTAGGTCGCTTTGGTGCACTGGTTTCGTCACGGCGGAAGTTACCTTCCGATGGTCGTTGCTCAGTTGTCCGGGCTGGACCGCTGTTTTCGGCCCGACGACTGTTGTTAGTGTTACCACTCCGATTGAACGAACCGGAATTGCCGGAACCTCCCGAGCGACCGCTACTGTTGCGGTTGCCGCCGTTTCCACCGCGGCCTTGTCCCTGCCGGGCAGGAGCTGGAGTAACGGTTGCAGTAGCAATGTCGAGCACATACGGGTGGTTGTCGATTACCGGCACCCGCTTGCCAATCAACTTATGAATGTCGCGCAGATACTCGGTTTCTTCGGCATCGCAAAACGAAAGTGCAATGCCATCGTGACCCGCGCGGCCCGTCCGGCCAATCCGGTGAACGTATGTTTCCGGAATGTTGGGCAGTTCGTAGTTGATCACGTGCGACAGTTCATCGACGTCGATGCCCCGGGCGGCAATATCCGTAGCGACCAGCACCCGCGTTTCCCGGCTTTTAAAGTTCGAGAGGGCACGCTGGCGGGCGTTTTGTGATTTATTGCCGTGAATGGCTTCGGCACCAATACCCGCTTTCAGCAGGTCTTTTACGACTTTGTCCGCACCGTGTTTGGTACGGGCAAAAACCAGCGCCGATTTAATGTTTTTATCGTCGAGAATATGGACAAGCAGTTTACGCTTATCTTCTTTACCAACGAAATACATCGCCTGTTCGATGGTGTCGGCCGTAGAGGATACGGGCGTCACTTCGACTTTGGCGGGGTTATTTAAAATCGTATCGGCCAGTTTAGCGACATCGGGTGGCATCGTTGCCGAGAAAAACAGCGACTGCCGATGCGTGGGCAATTTGGCAATGACTTTCTTCACGTCGTGAATAAAGCCCATGTCGAGCATGCGGTCGGCTTCGTCAAGGACAAAGAACTGCACATCACGGAGCCCAACAAATCCCTGATTCATAAGGTCGAGCAAACGACCGGGCGTAGCGATCAGCACATCGACACCCGATTTGAGCGTGTTCACCTGCGAATGCTGCGAAACACCCCCAAAAATAACCGTATTACGAATGTTTAAATGGCGACCATAAGCCGTGAAACTTTCGGCGATCTGAATCGCTAATTCACGGGTGGGAGTCAGAATGAGGGTTTTAATCCGACGGGGACCGCCAGCACTTTTGCTTCGTTCTTCACTCAGCAGTTGTAAAATAGGAATGGCAAAAGCGGCTGTTTTACCGGTCCCGGTTTGGGCGCAACCTAATAAATCCCGGCGGCCCAGTAAGATTGGTATGGCGTTTTCCTGGATAGGAGTTGGGTTGGTATATCCTTCTTCAGCGAGTGCCTTCAGGATGGGGTCAATTAATGATAAATCGGAAAATTGCATGTGTCGGATGGACGTCGGTAGGCAATGGAATAAGGTAATGATTAGTGTCCAGCATCCAACGTCTTTGTAAAGTTATATTGGTACAACGGGCATGTGGCAAATAAAGTGCCATTTTCGCGCATCTTAGGCATTTTGCTATAGATCTGGCCCTTTTGCTTCTGTTTAGCTACCCATAAACCTGATCTTAGTCGGGTAGGTATGGTCCTGATTTTTCGGGGATTCAGAGAAAAAAAACGACCGCCCTCTGATGAAAGCGGTCGGTGATAAGTAAGTCATTTGGCTGTCTACTCGTAAATACTTCCGGCGGTCTGTTCAACCAACCCTTTGGGGAGTAACCAGGCCATAAACTTTCCTGCTTTGTTCAGAAAACCGGTTACGACTTCTGTTTTTCCCGCCAGCGTGGCTTCTACGGCCTGTCGGGCAACCTCCTCAGGAGTCATATTTACTTTTTCGGCGGCTTTCCGGCCTTTATCGCCAATCTGCGCCCGGTCAACAAAGTTGGTGTCGGTAGAGCCGGGACAAACGCAGGTAACCGAAACCGGTGTACGTTTCAGCTCCTGATGCAGCCCCCGGCTAAACTGAAGAACGAACGATTTGGAGGCTGAATACAGACTTAACTTGGGTACCGCCTGATAAGCCGCTGAACTGCCAATGTTAAGGATATAGGCTTTGGACTGCTGCTTAAGCTGGGGCAGGAACAGATAGGTCAACTCGATGAGTGCCGTCATGTTAACGTTCATCATGTTGATGTGCTCAGCAAGGGCATGTTTCTCAAAAGGGCCACTTAGCCCGTAGCCCGCGTTGTTGACCAGCATCTGAACAGAATATTGCTTTTGGCTACACCAGTCGAAAACATGCTTGGCGGCACCCGTTTCGGCCAGATCAACAGCCAGATAATCGGTTTTGATGCCGTGTTCGTTTGCCAACTGACCCGCCACCTGCTGTAACAGCGATTCGGATCGGGCGATGAGCAGCAGATCAATTTTTCGTCGGGCTAGGTCCCGGGCAATGGCCAGGCCAATGCCCTTGCTGGCTCCTGTAATTAAGGCGTAGGCCATAAGGTATTGAGTTGTACGTGGTAGGTTCTTAAGCAGTAAGTGGCTGACGCGTTCTAATAACATGCGTCAGCCACTTATTGCTTAAGAACCTACCACGTACAACTATTAAATGTTTACTTTGGAAATAAACCGGTGGTAGAATGGCGTTTTGCTGTTCTCGTTTTTCGGCATGTACTTGCCCGTTACCACGGGAACGTACATAACCCGCCGACGGCTGGCCTCTCCAACGAAAGGCGACTGCTGCGCCCGGTGCCAAAGCCGACCATCGTGAACCGACAAATCGCCCGCGTTCATGTCGAAGCCAATTTCGTGTTTATCGGGGTCGTTATCGACAAAATACTTTTTACGGAACAGCATTTTGAAAAGGCCCTGCTTGTGCGTACCCGGAATAACGCGTAACCCGCCGTTTTCGTAGGGAGTTGGATTCAGGTGAATACCCACATTAAGCATCGGCATGATCCGCTGACCCAGAAAAATATCGCGGGGGCTATCCGTATGCCAGCCCATCTGCGAAAACTTACTGTTTGGCGTCCGAACGTAGTGATTCAGAATCAGGCCATCCTTTTCGATTTCGGCGATGCGTCCTTCGTAGGGCTGGAGGAGGTCAACAACGGCTTGTAGGCGTGGGTCCTGCAAAAACTCATGGAGTACGTTGCTGTGCTGGGACAAAAAGCACATCCGCTGAATCATTGAATTCCCCTCTTCGTCCTGACCGAATTTGAGGGGCACACCATTGACTTTATCACGCCCTTCGGCCAGCCATTCTTTCTCTATTCGTTCAACCTCGCTGATGAATAACTTAACGGTTTCGGGGTGAATAAAATTACGAAATACGATGACGCCATTTTTGTTGAAAAACTGGCGTTGTTCGGGGGTAATCGTTTCGCCCAATGTAAAGGGCGGCAAGTTTAATTTGCTCATATCGGTGGTTTACAATTCGGAGGTTCCATCCTTGATGCCGACCGGCGACCGCGCTCCAACTGGATGAGCGCAAGTTTAACGGTTTATTAAAGGCTCAAATCTACGAAATTTACAATTTTAGGATTACTTTGCCGCAATTTAATTAATGTGACTTTAATAAACGGTCACTCAAGTTCTAGTCCGTAACTTACTGTATAAAAGGTCGATTTTGCTGTTAATCAGTCTGTTGGTAGATGGTTTAATGCCCTCATGCAGCCAGTCAGATAGTTTAAAGTTGCCCTTCGAGCCCCTCCCAAATCAACGACTAAAAACCAGAAATACCCTACTTCTACCCTTAATTTCCCGCTCCATCGAAACAGATTGGTCTAATGGGTAGCTGGGTCTTTCACATTTCGGCTGGCCGAGTAAGGGTAAAGAGCGACTCAACCTCCGCGTCGATTATGGATGGGGGATTGGCCGGAGCCATTCCCATTAACTGTATTTTCAGTTAGGCGAAGCGTTCTGATCGTCATTACTCTCCACAGCAAGCGTGTTCCAGCCCCTCAAGGCGAACTTCTTTCCGAGCCAGTACAGTGGGTAGGTGAAAACAAAGGCTCCCAGTACATCAATGGTGTAATGGACGTGCTGCACCAGCAATAAACTGCCCACAATGAGAGTACCAATAAAGGCAAACAGGCGGTCCCACCGTTGGCGTAAGCATAAGAACATCAAAAAGATAGTAGATGTGTGGCCTGAATAAAACAGATCCTTCGTGATGAAGGTCTTGCCGTAAAAGGCATTACTCAGCGGGTCGATCAACGGAATAAGCCCTACCGGTGGATCGAGCGGTACCAGGTTGATGCTAATCATACGGGACAGACTGACAATCAGGTAGCTGTAAATGAACATCATAAAAATGGCGGGACTTCGCCGGGCGCGGATCAATAACAATAAAGCTGTAGCCCAGATCGATAAAAAAATACCGAGCGATACGTCCTGCGCGGGTATCTGGTTAAGAACCCAGTCGTTTAAGACCGGGCCCGAGTGCTGCTGAATCGTTTGAAAAAAGTACGGGAATGTGAGCAATAAAATCAGAACGAGGATAATGCCCAGAATAAATTTCCTGCGAAAGGCCGGAAATTGCCAGGCTTTTTGCCAGACAAAATCGCCGATTGGATTAGGTGTTAGAATTGACATGTAAACCTGTAAAAGGCCGCAAATTTACGAAGTAGAAGGAAAAATCACCGTTTATCTTCTAATCGAACTCAACAACATGAGAATAGTTAACAGGCCAATACGCTTTAAAAATAGAAAGTGGAGTTTAGTGAAGGTGAAAATGCCGCTCGGTAACTTATAGAGCAGCTCCACAGTATTTGCAATGAACCGCATCGGGATCGTGGCCCTGCCGCCCGCAATTGGGGCAGGCCTGGGTCGAAATCTCATGCTTTTTGCTAGCCGCCGTCAGGCTAACCGCCACGATTCCGGTTGGTACCGCAATGATTACGTACCCGAGTAGCATGATTAGGGTAGCGATGAACTTGCCCATGGCCGTGCTGGGTACAATATCGCCGTAGCCGACGGTGGTAATCGTGATAACCGCCCAATAAATGCTCAGGGGAATACTTTCAAATCCGTTGGCGTGCCCTTCCACTACATACATCATGGAGCCAAGCGTAATGACCAATGTGAAAATAGCCACGAAGAAGACCGTAATCTTGGCCCGGCTTTCCCGTAACGAATAGGCAAGTATAGAAGCCGCCGAGGTGTATTCACCCAGTTTCAGGATTCGAAAAATACGCAGGAGCCGAAGAATACGGACAGCCGCCAGCTCGTGCGCTCCAAACAGAAACAAACCGAGGTAACTCGGTAAAATAGCCAGCAGGTCGACGAGCCCGAAAAAGCTGGTCATGTACCGCAGGGGCTGACGGATACTGATAATGCGGAGGAGGTATTCAATGGTAAACAGGCCGGTAAACAGCCACTCAATGTTATCGAAAACAGGCCCATACGAGTGGGTCAGGGATGGTATACTCTCCAGAATAACCGCGAGTACACTCAGCATGATCAGGAAGAGGAGCGTAATGTCGAAAGCGCGACCAGCCCAGGTATCGGCTTCGAAGATTATTTCGTGCAATCGGTGCCGAAAACGTTGCCATCCAGATTCCATAATACTGGTTTCGTTTAGAGCCTAAACCATTAACAATCGCCAGATGCCCGAAATCAGCAGGAGAGCCAGCCCAACCGGTGTCAGCACTTTCCAGCATAAATACATCATCTGATCGACTCGAACGCGGGGGAACGTCCAGCGCACCCACATTTGCAGCAGCACCGCAAAAAATACCTTGGAAAGCAGCCAGAATGCGCCCGTCAGATTGCCCCACAGTGTGCCGGGTGCCCCGCTCGTCCAATCGGCCAGTTTGACCGGGCCGATATTGGGAAGGGGCGTGTTCCAGCTTCCCAGAAACAGGACGGCACCCAGAAAAGAGACCAGCAGCATCATGGCATACTCGGATAAGTAAAGCAACGCAAAGCGCATTCCCGAATATTCGGTGTGAAAACCGGCTACGATTTCGGATTCGCCCTCGGGTAGATCGAAGGGTGCCCGGTTACTTTCGGCCAGTGTACAGATGAAAAAGACGACGTATGCAATGAGTAGAAATGGGTTCCGGAGGATGTTCCAGGAGAAAATACCACCCCATCCGGTCACGTCGATACCTGTGGCTTTCAAGCCGAAAAGGTAGTTTGTTTCGTGGGTGTAAATGCCCTGTTGAAAACTCAGTGTTTGTAGGTTGAGCGTCTGGCAAATCATGACCACACACAGAATGGTGAGGCCCAGCGGAATTTCGTAGGAAATGATTTGCGCTACCGACCGCATGGCGCCAAACAGCGAGTACTTATTATTGGAGCCCCAACCCGCCATCAGAATACCCACAACGTCGAAAGAAACAATAGCCATCAGGTAGAAAACTCCAACGGATGCTCCTGAACCCTGCAAATCCGGCGAGAGAGGAAGCACCGCAAAACCCGCAAAGACCGAAGCGAAAATAATGGCGGGTGCCAGCAGGAAAAGCCGACGGTCGGCCGCTGTGGGCACAATGTCCTCTTTCTGAAGGAGTTTCAGTAAGTCAGCAAAAAGCTGAAGTAGCCCCCATTTTCCCGTTTCCATCGGACCCAGGCGGTCCTGCATGAATGCGGAGACCTTTCGTTCGGTGTAAACACCTACGACCACAAAGCCGGAAGCCAGGGCTAGGAAAATGGGGAGTGCAAGCATAAGTTGTCTTTTATAGAGACGCAATACCTTGCGTCTCCGAGGCTTGGATAGAAAATACAATTCCGTCCGGTCAGAAGACGCAAGGTATTGCGTCTCTACGATTAAAACTCAGCCGTTTTCGGTGCGCGTGGGAAGGGGATCACATCGCGGATGTTGCCCATACCGGTTACGAACAGAACCAGTCGCTCGAAGCCAAGGCCAAATCCGGCGTGGGGTGCCGACCCGAAACGACGCGTATCCAGATACCACCACAGCGCTTCGGGTTCAATGCCAACCTCCTGCATACGAGCGGTGAGCTTGTCGAGGTCATCCTCACGCTGGGAGCCGCCAATGATTTCGCCGATGCCGGGAAACAGAACGTCCATGGCCCTAACCGTTTTACCATCTGGATCTTGTTTCATGTAAAACGCCTTGATTTCGCGGGGGTAGTTGGTCAGGATTACTGGTTTCTTAAAGTGTTTTTCCACCAGATACCGCTCATGCTCCGACTGTAGATCGACGCCCCAACTTACTTCGTACTGGAACTGGCCCTTCTTCGCCGGTTTGGAATTCACCAGGATGTCGATGGCTTCGGTGTAGGTCAGCCGAACGAATTCGTTGCTGATCACAAACTGAAGTTTTTCAAGTAAGCCTAATTCACTCTGTTCCTCCTTCTTTTTGGTTTTTTCTTCGTCTTTCAGACGGGTATCCAGGAAGGCAAGGTCATCGGCGCAGTGTTGCAGCGCGTACCGGATAACGGTTTTAACGAAATCTTCGGCCAGATTCATGTTGTCTTCCAGTTCGAAGAAGGCCATTTCCGGCTCAATCATCCAGAACTCGGCGAGGTGGCGGGTGGTGTTGGAGTTTTCGGCCCGGAATGTAGGGCCAAATGTATAAATCTTACCCAGCGCCAGTGCGCCCAGCTCACCCTCCAGCTGACCGGATACGGTCAGGTTGGTTTCGCGACCAAAGAAATCCTGGCTGTAATCAACCTTTCCATCTTCGGTTAACGGTGGTTTGGTGGCATCGAGCGTCGTTACCCGGAACATTTCACCGGCACCTTCGGCATCGGAGGCCGTAATGATGGGTGTGTTCAGGTAAAAGAATCCGTTGTCATTGAAGTATTTATGAACGGCGAAGGCCAAGGCGTGCCGGATGCGTAAAATAGCACTGAACGTATTGGTACGAGGCCGCAGGTGGGCAATTTCGCGCAGGAATTCCAGCGAGTGCCGTTTGGGCTGCAGCGGGTATTTGTCCGGGTCGGCGGGGCCGTAAATGGTCACGTTGGCAATTTTAACTTCAACCGCCTGTCCGGCCCCCTGCGACTCCACCAACTGACCCGTAACGGCCAGGCAAGCACCGGTTGTGATGAGTTTCAGCGTTTCTTCGGGAAGCTGACCCGACTCGGCCACCGCCTGAATGGTATTAATGGTAGAACCATCATTTAGGGCAATAAAGACCGCGTTTTTACTTTCCCGCTTGGTACGGACCCAGCCCTTAACGGTCACTTCTGTGCCAGTTGGGGCGGTTTTTAATAATTGTTGAATGGATTGATAACTCATACTAAAACAGCGACCGGATAGTGATTGTGGGCGCAAAAGTACGGATTGTCACGCGAAACGCCCAGAAATAGATTCGTACACCTATAAAGTTGGATAGATCTGGTTTGTAACGCTCATGCACTAATAAAAGCTATAGACTTCACTTTAACTTTGTTTTTATATGCATACAGAATAAATATAACGGTATACGGGAAACTTCTTACATGTTAGTTAGCTAGCAGCCTGCCAGGCTATTATTTTTGCAACCTACCTCTCTCTATTATGCCAATTACACTTTATATCGTTCGACATGCGAAAGCCGAAGACCGTGCGATGTTCATGTCTGACCACGATCGTCAACTAACTTCCGATGGAATCATGGCAGCCGCCCGGATAGGGCGTTACCTTCATGGGAAATCCATTGCCCCCGATGCGCTAATCAGCAGTACCGCCCCTCGCGCCAAAGACACTGCCAAGGTGATTGCGGAGCAAATTGGCTACGACCCGGCAACGATTCAGTTAAACGACCTGCTATTTGATGGCGGACCCAAAGCGTACCTGGCTGCCATCAATGCATTACCGAACGATCTGAAATCGGTGATGATTGTGGGGCACAATCCCGATGTGTCGTATCTGGCTGAGTTTTTAACGCACCAGAACATTGGCTCGATGAGCAAAGGAGCCGTTGTGGCTATTACCTTTGATGGCACGAATTGGGCTGAAGTCTCGGGTCGGACGGGAAGCGTGGTGTTTCAGATTGCCCCCAAGCAACTTCCCCAGGAATAAGCTGATGTAATACAGTGCCTGAATAGCTGTAGTACACTAATAACCAGAACAGGGTATGAACCGAAACCGTAAGATTTTTATCACCGTTTTTATTCTTTTCACATCCATTGTCATTCTAATTGCCGTCGACATGGGCCGTCGAACTACGGCACCCTGGAACAAACGCCGGGAAGTGGAACGGGCACTACCAACGGCCAAAGATGGCGTTGCGACTGATACATTGGCAACAGACACGTTACTTACGCCCTAGTCCTTATGCTCAATCTGGCTGCTGTTCATCATATTGCCCTCATTTGCTCGGATTACGAAACGTCGAAACGATTTTATACCGAAATACTAGGCCTCTCTATTCTCGGCGAGTACTTTCGGGCCGAGCGAAACTCGTATAAGCTCGATTTGGCTCTAAATGGCCAGTATATCATTGAGTTGTTTTCGTTTCCAGATCCGCCTAAACGGCCTTCCCGACCCGAAGCGCTTGGGTTACGCCATTTAGCCTTTGCCGTCCCGGACCTCGATGCAGCTATTGCGCATCTGAACGAAAATGGAGTAGAAACGGAGCCTGTTCGGGTGGATGCCCACACCAGTAAGCGATTTACCTTCTTCGCCGATCCGGACGATTTGCCATTAGAATTTTATGAATTGTAGAGACCGCACCGGCGGACCGGCAATACCTTGCGTCTCCTCGTGCGACAGCAACTGGCGCAAAAAAGAGACGCAAAGGGTTGCTGTCGCATGAGGAGAGACGCAAAGGGTTGCTGTCGCATGAGGAGAGACGCAAAGGGTTGCGTCTCTACATAGCTAACACCTTTGTCAGCACCCGTACCAGTGCGTCGGTGTCCTCGGGCGTGTTGTAGACATGTGGGGCAATGCGTAAGGCTCGCGCTCTGGCCGAAACAGACACTTTTTCGGCTTGTAATGCCTGTTGAACGGTCATTGGATCGACGTGTTCGGGTAGCCATAAGCCAACCAAATGGTGGCTCCGTCCCTGGTTTCCATTGAGGGGTTCCACCTGACAGCCAAGTTGCTCCAGGGCTGGCCAGGCATGCTGCATAAGCTCGCTGGTGTAGGTCTGAATCCGTTCCGGTTGCCAGTCGAGAAGCTGCTCCAGAGAGGCTTCGAGCATGGGCATCTGGATAAAATGCGTGTGTTCGCCTACGTTATACCGGTACGCTTTGGGTCGATAAATGGGCTGGTAATCCATCAATTTATGAAACTGATTGCTGTCGAGTCGATTCATCCAGCCTTCTTCCAGTGGAATGCCTTCGTCAAAGGCTACACCATAATAGGCCAAACCGAGGGAATAGGGACCCATCAGCCACTTATACCCTGCGCAAATGACGGCGTCGGGTTGGATCGCCGTGAGGTCGAAGGGCAGGGCACCAATGGCTTGCGTGCCATCTACGGCTAGCCAGGCACCCACCTCGCGCGCCCGGTGCCCTACAGCCTCCAAATCGAAACGGATACCGTACATCCAATGAACGGGTGGGGCAATAACCAGCGCCGTATTGCTGTCGATAGCGTCCAGCAACTGCTCATTCCAGCGTGGCCCTCTGGGGAATTCATTGGGCATGGGCACGGTTTTAATCGTCAGGCCCAGGTCTGCACAAACGCGGTCCCATGCGTAAACATCACTGGGAAATTCACTGCCGACAAGCACAATGTGCTGCCCGGCCCTGATGCCGGGTTTGTTCGGGAGATTTCTGGCCACCACCGCCATGCCATACGAAACGGAAGGCACCACCGCAATTCGATCGGGGTCTGGATTGTTAATGAGTTCGGAGAATAACGTTCGGACGCGAATGGCAGCGCTGAAAAAGTCGTCGGGACGCAGGCCAAAGGGATTGCTGTCGCGGTGAACGGCATCGTGACCTGCCTGCTCAACCGTTCGGCTGAGGGGCGAGCGGGTGGCGCAGTTCAGGTAGTGGATACCGTCTGGAAGGGAGAATTTATCTTTTTGGGTCGTTAGTGGCGAAGCGACAGTAAGCATAAAGAAAGACTGATCGGTTAAATTATTCTGGCACGGGGTTTGTAAATACGAGGCTGAAATGTATAAACAATTCTTATTATGAATACCCTGTTGGGCATTGGTTCACGCATTCAGCACGATGAGTTTGGTAACGGAGTCGTCATTAATCTAAAATCGAATGGGTACATCGTTACCTTTCTCGAACAGGGCGTGAAGATACTTAAATTCGACGCGCCACTAACGATTATAGAGGCTATAGAACCGGATAGTGATCTGGTCAGCTTATTCGATGTCGAACAGTCATTGGGGCGCATTCTTCAACGCTGGGCTGACCAGACCGAAGTTGTCCCACTGGGTGATAAATGGAAAGGAGGGAAGCTTATTCTCAAACCCGGTCGGACTGATCTGTCCTCTAAAGAAATACCAATAGATGCCTTTTTTCATAAAATCGTAATGGTGCGCGACCGCCTTCGGGTTCTTGAACAGCGCGTAAATGCCAGTAACATGGACGATGAGGAAAAGGTAAACATTCAGCAGTACATCACCCGTATTTACGGTAGTCTGACCTCGTTCAATGTCTTGTTCAAGAACCAGCATCAGCAATTTGTTGGCGAAAAGACGTCTGTCGAAGCCTGATTTACCGCTGCACCCGCTGTCCCTTTGCTCTAGGGTGATACTCTTTTAAAGTCTGCTGTAAATAATCGCGATCCAGGTGGGTGTAGATTTCGGTGGTTGTGATGGACTCATGGCCAAGCATCTGCTGGACGGCCCGTAAATCAGCGCCCCCTTCAATAAGGTGCGTCGCGAACGAATGCCGGAAGGTGTGGGGGCTGATCGTCTTTTTGATACCCACCTCAGATGCCAGTTTTTTGATGGTCGTAAAGACCGAAATGCGCGAAAGCTGTTTGCCGCGTAGATTGAGGAAAATCGTGTCCTCATCGCCCTTCTGTACATCCAGCTTTTGCCGAACGTGTTCCACATAAATACGGGTATAATGCATGGCATCTTCGCCAATGGGTACCAGCCGTACTTTGTCGCCTTTTCCCAGAACGCGCACGAAACCTTCGGTAAAAAAACAGTTTGTCAGGCGGAGATTGAGCAGTTCAGACACGCGCAGTCCTGAACTGTAAAGAACTTCCAGCATGGCACGATCGCGGGTGCCGCCGGGGGTGGAGAGGTCGATGGCGGCCAGTATGTCTTCAATTTCGGGAAAACTAAGCGTGTCGGGAAGTTTTCGGCCCAGTTTGGGCGATTCCAGTAACTGAGTAGGGTCACGCTGGATTAACCCTTCTAGCAATAAGTATTTGAAAAACGATTTTATACCCGACAGCATCCGGGCCTGGCTGTGCGCCGATAAACCCAACTCACCCAGATACTTCAGGAAGTTCATCAGCTCCTTCTCCGTAACCTGCATGGGCGTCCGGGCGGGGTCGGTCAGCAGTATGTATTCGTACAGTTTTTCGGCATCATGCAGATAGGCCTCCACCGAATTTTCGGCCAGCGACCGTTCTAGTTTGAGGTAGTTCTTAAAGGCGTTTATATAACTTTGCCACATAGGAGTGAATGAATAATTTATAATTGTTAATGAATAATAGTTGAGTGGTTGTTTATTCCTCTGGTTCATTAACCATTATTCATTAACCATCATACATTATATGAAACAACTGTTAATCATTAACGGCCCTAACCTCAACCTGTTAGGCAAACGCGAGCCGACAATTTATGGGAACCGCTCGTTCGTTGGGTATCTGGAAACGCTCGAAGCACAGTTTCCCGACGTGCAACTTCGCTATTTTCAGTCGAATCACGAAGGCGAACTGATTGATAAAATTCACGAACTGGGCTTCGATGTGGACGGCATCGTCATTAATGCCGGGGCTTACACCCACACATCCATCGCCATTGCCGATGCGCTGTCGGCTGTAACGGCACCCGCTGTAGAGGTGCATATTTCCAATGTTCATGCCCGCGAGTCGTTTCGGCACCACAGCTATTTGTCGGCCAAATGCAAAGGCGTCGTCGTTGGTCTAGGGTTGTTGGGGTATGAGATGGCCGTGCGGTATTTATTGAATGATGCATGATGTAGGACATTATCTTAACTCCTCATTTCTATTCCTGCATCTACTTCTCTGTTATCTACTAACTCCTCGCTCCTCACTCCTAATACTAAAACATGATCACCTTCTACCCCGGTCCGTCGAAAGTTTATCCGCAGGTAGCCGACTATGCGGCCGAAGCTATACGTGAGGGCATTGTAAGCCTGAACCACCGAAGTGCCGGGTTTATGGATATTGTGAAAGAGACGGTTCGGCTGCTTCACGACAAACTTGATATCCCGGCCGACTACCACATTGCTCTGGTATCATCGGCCACAGAGTGCTGGGAAATTGTGGCCCAGTCGCTAACCGCTGTATCCAGTTTGCACCCCTACAACGGCGCCTTTGGTAAAAAATGGGCTGAATACGCGTATAAAATCAAACCCCCGGTCAGCCTGAGCGATGCCGATGTACTGTGTCTTGTACAGAATGAGACCTCTAACGGTACGCAGGTTAGTATGGAAACACTGGCTCAATTTCGGCGGGATTTTTCGGCGCTGATTGCCGTCGATGCCGTTTCGTCGATGGCGGGTATCCAATTCGACTGGTCGCTGGCCGACGTCTGGTTTGCATCCGTTCAGAAGTGTTTCGGCCTTCCGGCGGGTCTGGCGGTGCTTATTTACTCACCAGCCGCACTGAAACGGGCCGAAGAAATAGGAGAGAACGCTCACTATAATAGTCTCCTGTTTATTCATGAGAATTTCTCGAAATTTCAAACGCCTTATACGCCCAATGGTTTAGGTATTTACCTGCTGATGCGGGTGTTGCAACAAGTGCCGCCTATCGGCACGGTGGATGCTCTGACAAAAAAGCGGGCTACTGACTGGTATGCCTTCTTTGAACAGGAAATGATGAATTCGCCGTTTCGCGTTCTGATCAACGACCCCACGACCCGGTCTGATACCGTTATTGCAGTGCAGGGTAACGAGCAGGAAGTGAATAAACTAAAAAAAGCTGCTCAGCAAGAAGGTATTACGTTGGGTAACGGCTATGGCGACTGGAAAAACACAACTTTCCGAATTGCTAACTTCCCCGCTATTACGGACGAAGAGATTGGAACCTTAACGCAATTTCTTCGGTCATACTAAGCATGAATAGGCTCTGGCTATTCATAAGTATCAGCTAATTAGATAACAGCCGAAGCCTGTTTGTGCCTTGTCATGTTGAGTCTTAAAGAAATCGTTTCGGTTACGCTCATTCTCTTTTCCGTTATCGACGTCGTTGGGTCGTTGCCGGTAATTATTGATCTGCGTAAAAAAGCCGGTAAAATAGAGTCCGAGCGGGCCACATTCGCATCGGGTGTGTTAATGATCTCCTTTCTGTTTGTTGGGGAGAAGATTCTCAAATTGTTTGGGGTCGATGTTCAGTCATTCGCTGTGGCAGGGGCGCTGATCATTTTTCTGATCGGACTGGAAATGATTCTGGGGCGAACCATCTTCAAATCGGAAATGAGTTCGGGCGGGGCTACACACATTGTGCCGATTGCCTTTCCACTGATTGCCGGGGCCGGTACGTTAACGACAATTATTTCACTGCGGGCCGAGTACCAGACGCTGAACATTGTGATCGGGATCGTGCTCAACCTCGTTCTGATTTACGTGGTACTTAAATCATCGGGCTGGCTCGAAACCCGACTTGGGACGGGCGGACTGGAGGTATTGCGTAAAATATTCGGAATTATTTTGCTGGCCATCGCCATCAAACTCTTCAAAACTAATCTGATACCGGGATTATAACAGCTACCAGACCCAGTTATTCCGGAAGTTTCTGAAAAGGCTAAAAGTTAGGAATAGTACCATTTTTTTAGTTAGCACCTATGAATTTGAAGCAACTTCAAGTTTATAGGTGCATTTTTTTTGGTAGCTGCTTTATCTGATAAACTTATAAAAAATGAGGCCAAATGTTGTAAAATACTGTACAGAACAAACTTTAATTATAATAATTCCATAAAATCAGTAAGAAATACGGTAAAAGGCACTAACGGCATTTATATTTTATTGTAAAGGCGTACTATATTTGCTGAAAGTATTGTGAGAACAACCCTATTCAATTAATCCACTTGTACATCATGGCAAAGGCTAAGTTAGAATACATTTGGCTCGACGGCTACAAGCCCACCCAAAGCTTACGTTCCAAAACTAAAATTGAGGCTGATTTCTCGGGTAGTCTCGAAGATTGCCCTATGTGGTCGTTCGATGGTTCATCGACCGAGCAGGCCGAGGGCGGTTCGTCCGACTGTTTGCTGAAGCCGGTTTTCATCTGCCCTGATCCACAGCGTAAGAACGGTTATCTAGTTATGTGTGAAGTCCTCAATGCAGATGGTACGCCACACGTAACGAATGGCCGGGCTACGATCGAGGATGATGATAACGATTTCTGGTTTGGCTTTGAGCAGGAGTACTTCCTGTGGGATATGGCCATTGACAAGCCACTTGGTTTCCCGGCT
This sequence comes from Spirosoma fluviale, assembly GCF_900230225.1. Lineage (GTDB taxonomy): Bacteria > Bacteroidota > Bacteroidia > Cytophagales > Spirosomataceae > Spirosoma > Spirosoma fluviale. The sequence continues at coordinate 2,453,421 of NZ_OCNH01000001.1, read as the reverse complement.
GAAGGCTTTCCAACTCGTCCACAAGGTCCTTATTACTGCTCGGTAGGTGCTCAGAATGCCTATGGCCGGAACATCGTTGAAGAACACCTTGATGTATGTCTTGAGGCTGGTTTAAATGTTGAAGGTATCAATGCTGAGGTAGCTACGGGCCAGTGGGAGTTCCAGATCTTTGCCAAAGGGGCTAAAGATGCTGGCGACCAGATCTGGGTAGCCCGTTATCTGCTGGAGCGTATCGGTGAGAAATACGCTGTTTCGATCAACTGGCATTGTAAGCCACTGGGTGCTACCGACTGGAATGGTTCGGGTATGCACGCTAACTTCTCGAACACCGCCCTGCGTACATCGGGAAGCAAAGAAGTATACGACAAAATTTGCTTGTCTTTCTCACCTGCCGATGTCATCAAAGCGCACATCGCCGTGTACGGTGCTGACAACGAACTTCGCCTGACGGGTAAGCACGAAACCCAGTCGATCGATCAGTTCTCGTACGGTATCTCCGACCGCGGTGCTTCGATCCGTATCCCCATCGCAACGGTGGAGCGCGGCTGGAAAGGCTGGTTGGAAGATCGCCGGCCAAACTCGGCGGCTGATCCCTACAAAGTAGCCGCTGTGATCATCAAAACCGTTAAATCTGCTGACGTTCTGGAAACAGTTTAGTCAGATCAATTACATATTCTAAGCCCGGCTACGAAAGTGGCCGGGCTTTTTTGTTAATGAATTCGTTCACAATAGAAAAGAGAGGTAGTTATCCTGGTTGATAACCTGAAATGTAGAGCCGGGGTAATGCTCCGTCCAGGAGGCTGGTGCTTTGGATGGTTTACGCGAAAATTTAAACTCAACACCAGCTAATTGTCCATTACTTTCCTCAATATAATCGAGTTCGGCCCCCGTGTAGGTTCGCCAGAAATAAGTATTGACAAAATTCCCTTGGTACGCGTTTCGCTTACGACGCTCAATTACCAGAAAGTTTTCCCATAAGGCTCCAACATCTGTTCGAAGATCGAGCGGTTGGAAGTTGTCAATGAGCACATTGCGGATGCCGAGGTCATAGAAATAAATCTTGTCCATTTTGCTGACTTCTTTTCTAAGATTGCGGCTAAAACCAGACAAACGGAACACAACAAATGCCTTTTCCAAGAGGTCGATGTAGGTGTTTACTGTGTCTTTACTCATACCAAGCGTGGTTCCCAGTTCGCTCAATGATACTTCGGAGCCAACCTGAAAGGACAAGAGTTGCAAAAGTTTTCGAAGCTTATCCGCATGACGTATAGCGGCCATTTCCAGAATGTCTTTGTATAAATAGGCAGACGATAGCTCGCGTAGGTATCGTACCTTGTCTGTTGCGTTGGGCAATTGAAGCGTATCGGGATAAGACCCAAAACGAAGTAGTTCGTCAAGGCGCTGCGTTAACGAGAATGCATTTTGCTGAAGGTGCAGTTCGCCCAGCGAAATCGGGAAAAGTTCGTACGTCCAAGTCCGTCCTGTTAACGCTTCTTTGGTTCGGTTTGCCAATTCAAAAGAAGAGGAGCCTGTTGCTACAATCTTCAGCTTAGGGAGCCCATCGTGTAAAATCTTGAGGTTTATACCAATATCCGGAATACGTTGGGCCTCATCTATAAAAAGTAGTTCGTAGCCTTCTACCAGAAGCTTCATCCGGGTTAAATCCCGCGCTGATAAAACGGTTTGATACAGCAGTTCGTCAGCACTAACCTGTAATGATTTGTAAGGCAATTCGTTAATCAACTCTCGGATTAATGTAGTCTTGCCAACCTGACGAGGGCCATACAAAATTACAATTTTATTAGAGTCAATAATGCGTTGACGAAGGCTATCTGCTAATAGACGAGGAATCATATTGCTCTTAAGGTTAATATAGCTGGTATATTAGCTGTATTAGCGCTAATACAGCTAATATACCAGCTATTTCTTGTTATCAGTATATTTATTGAGATCAGCTTAATTATTACTTTCAGCATTTATAGGCTATGATGATCAATACCGTTAGATTGAAGTGCTGGAAACAGCTTTATCAGAACCTATATATATCAGCCCGGCTACCAGTATGGCCGGGCTTTTTTGTTCCTCCCATTGTAATCTGTTCATAAGGCGTGTATGTTTGGTTAAATTTTAAAACCTAAATCGAAACGCCTTTTCAATGTCTAATTTTCGTTTCAAAGCCCTTGAGGTTGCTCAAACTCGCCACGCCGTACCGGTAGCCGCACCAACTGAGCGCGTCGGCGATTTTTTTGGTAGTTACACCTTCAACAGTGAAGTGATGCGGGCCTTGCTGTCGCCCGAAGCGTATCTGAAAGTTACGGAAGCGATTAATACCAATGGTCAGATCGACCGGAACATCGCCGATGAAGTGGCGGGCGCCATGAAATCTTGGGCCACGTCGAAAGGCGCTACACACTATACCCACTGGTTTCAGCCGTTGACCGGCGAAACTGCCGAAAAACACGATGCCTTCTTTGATATCACAGTAGAGGGGAAAGCTGTTGAGAAATTTAAAGGAAGTGCCCTCGTGCAGCAGGAGCCCGATGCGTCGTCGTTCCCGAACGGCGGTCTTCGTAATACCTTCGAAGCGCGCGGGTATACCGGCTGGGACCCGTCGTCGCCCGCTTTTTTGATGGACAATGGGGCCGGGGGCAAAACCCTGTGCATTCCCTCCGTCTTTATCTCCTATACCGGCGAAGCACTGGATTACAAAACGCCACTGCTCAAAGCCCTGAATGCGCTGGACAAAGCCGCCACGGCCGTTTGTCAGTATTTCGACCGGAACATTACCAAAGTAACTCCAACACTCGGACCTGAGCAGGAGTATTTCGTCGTTGACCGGGCGTTGTTCTATGCCCGGCCTGATTTAGTGTTGGCGGGTCGTACCGTATTCGGGCACGCACCCGCCCGTGGGCAACAACTGGAAGACCATTACTTTGGGTCGATTCCTCCACGTGTCAATGCGTTTATGGTCGACTTTGAGTTCGAATCCATGAAACTCGGTATGCCCGTCCGAACCCGGCATAACGAAGTGGCTCCGGGTCAGTTTGAAGTAGCACCAACGTTTGAGGAGGTCAACCTGGCCGTCGACCACAACGCGCTGCTGATGGATTTGATGGAAAAAATTTCCGAGAAGCATAACCTGAAAGTGCTTTTTCACGAAAAACCATTCGCCGGTGTCAACGGCTCCGGTAAGCACAACAACTGGTCGATGGGAACCAATACGGGCGTGAATCTGCTGGCTCCCAGCACCAAGCCAAAAGAAAGTCTGCGGTTTTTGACGTTCCTGGTCAATGTTGTCAAGGCTGTTCACGACAATGCCGATTTACTGCGGGCCAGTATTGCCTCGGCCGGGAATGAGCACCGCCTTGGGGCAAATGAAGCACCGCCCGCCATCGTGTCCGTATTCCTGGGCGAAGCACTGACCCAGACCCTGAATGATCTGGAAACGAAGTCGGAAGTAACGGTCAACAAGGGCGATAATGTGTATTACAAACTGGGCCTGAACCGGATCCCAAGCCTGATGCGCGACAATACCGACCGTAACCGAACATCGCCATTTGCCTTTACTGGTAATAAATTTGAGTTCCGGGCCGTAGGGAGTTCGGCGAACTCGGCGTCGACCATGACGGTTTTGAATGCGATTGTGGCCGATCAGCTACATAAATTCAAATTTGATCTCGATGCCCGTCTGGCACGGGGCGAAAAGAAAGAACTCGCGATTGTCGACATCCTGAAAGACTACTACGCCAACTCAAAAAGAATTCTCTTCGAAGGAAACGGATATTCTGATGAGTGGGTGGAAGAAGCCGCCAACCGGGGACTGTCGAACATCAAGTCGTCGCCGGAAGCGTTGGGCGTGTTTGTACAGCCCGAATCATTGGCTCTGTTCGAACGGACGGGCGTCATGAACCATGCCGAAGTGGAGTCACGCTACGAAATTGAACTGGAGAAGTACATCAAAAATGTGCAGATCGAGTCGCGCGTGATGGGCGATCTGGCCATGAATCACGTGGTATCGACCGCTCTGAAATACCAGAACAAGCTGGCCGAAACGGCCCGCAATCTGGTGGAGTTGGGCATGACGGCCGAAGCCGAACCGATCAAGGATATCCTGCGCGAAATTTCGACCCGCGTCATTGTCATCAAAAAAGGGGTAGAAGCCATGATCGAGTCGCGCAAGAAAGCCAACAATGTGACCGATACCCGCGAACGCGCCAAACTATACGCTACTGAAGTAAAGAACCACTTCGATCCGATCCGCTATGAAGTGGACAAACTCGAAGAAGTGGTCGATGATGAAGACTGGCCATTGGTGAAGTACCGGGAATTGCTCTTTGTGAAGTAAATCAGGACTTTTTAAGAGAACACGGGGTTATGGGCTATATCTTCAGGCATAGCTCGTAACCCCGTGTTTATAAAAGGTTGAATCACCTTTCCCGTAAAATCAATTACTTAATGGAAATTCCGCAGGGCCGTCCGTCGGTTCAGACAATACTAGAAGAACTTACGGCTTTTCCCCACCGGGGAGCCGCCACCGCTAATGAAGGCAAAGCCGCTGAGTTATTGCAGGGCTACCTTTCCGATATGGGTGCTGTGGTTCGAAAAGAGCCATTTGATACCCCCAAAACGTATGCTACCATTGTTTATTGGCTTACTGGGGGCTTGTTGACCGGGCTGGCGTTGATTCCGGTAACGGGGGTAGCTATCGGGTTAGTCTGGTATTTTATCTGGCTGGGCTGGCTCTACTTCAACTGGCGGTATTCGTTCATCACCCGGTTCCCGGTGCAGCATACGGCCTATAACGTAATCGGTCGCTGGCCCGCTGCGGGGGCAACAGCCCGGAAGATTATTCTAATGGCGCATTACGATACCGCGCCGATATCCAGGCTCTATAGCCCCAAAAAACAGGCTGGCTTCCGATTATCACTTATTGTATCGTTATGGCTCATGCTGCTGGCCGGAGTTACTTCGTTGCTGGAAGTTGCGGGAATTGGGCGGTCTTATATTTCGTACCTGCGGTATGCTCTGATGGCCTACTTTGTCGTTCAGGCGATAATGAGCACCCTGGGCTATTGGCTCAAAGGCTATTCGAACGGGGCCAGCGATAACGCAACGGGCGTTGCTGCCGCTCTCGCTACCGCCGATCAACTCCGACAGGCTAATTTGCCCGATATGAGTATTGAGGTCGTCTTGACCAGTGCCGAAGAAGTAGGTATGATCGGCGCTTATCAGTATGTGGAAGCACACCGGAAAAAGTGGAACCGGTCGCAGACAATCGCCATAAACTTCGATACCCTCGGTGCGGGTAAGCTCACCGTTGTAGAACAAACCGGCACCGCCGAACTGATCCGGTATGATAATGCGCCCACCCGAATAGCCCGTCAGCTACTTAAAACCGAAGCTTTCCGGGATCGGGCGCAGGTAGGGGAGTGGCATACCGCCGACTTCGATAGTGTCTGGTTTGTCCGAAACAAAATTCCCGTGCTGGCACTCTGCGCCTTGGATGAAAGCGGCCAAATGCCCCGTATTCACCAACCGAGCGATACACTGATCAATGTGGACTTGACCCCTGTTTACACCGCTATCGAGCTGGCCGAAGCCGTTGTCCGGGAATGGGCGCAGGATGGCCAAAACTGAACGGTTGGTTATTGAAATCAGCAAAATCAGTTGATCGATTTTGCTGATTTCTTCATTTCATACTGTCGCCCATAAATATACCGTAACGAAGCACCAAAGCCCCAGCCAGTGCCATTGGCAACGACTGTTGCAGTCTGTAAGGACGTTTTATTGACGGTATACGCCAGGTCGGAGCGGAGCGCATTGCCCAATCCCCAGTACTTACGCATATAGAACCCAAGTTCGAGTTGCGGAGATAACCGGGCTGCATACTCAACCCCCAATTCTGCAAGCCCTGTAATACTCTTCGACACGGTTGTGGTGTTGGTCAGTCGGATCGTATCCGATCGGTTGCGTCCCCGGTACGTGTACCCGATCAGGCTGAACTCGCCCATCTGGCCGCTGCCGTTGGGAACAAGCCAGGCTCCTCCGGTAAGCCAGAAACCAGTGCCATTAGCTGCCCGGGACCCTAGGCCGATACGCCGTTTTATCCGGAACGGAATGCCAAATCCGGTATTTTGATAGTTGAAAACCAGTGGGTTCGAGCCGTTTGCAATCCGGATATTCAGGTGTGTTGGCGACTGCATGTAGCCGGTTTCCAAAGTCCACGCGTTTCGGTAGGTGTACCCAAGGTAAACGCCCCAGTTCACTTTCGTCTGCGTAGGCGTGGTCACTAACTGGTCGAGGGAGTTGCTGAGGATACTACCATCAGTGCGCCAGCCACCCTCGGCCCCGACATACCAGGTTTGGACCTCATCGAGCTGTTTGAGTAATTCGCGCCGTTTATCAGCCCGCCGACCGGCATTCGATGTGTTCTGGTCGGCGTCTGCCATCAGTACCCGCCGACGCACAACGGGCGGTGGGGCGTAGTAATTTGTATCGATCACAACCTCCTGAGCCTGCGCCGACACCGATAAGGCGACCAGAAAAGAAAGAAGCGAGATGTGTTTCATTGGTAGTGAATGGTTTGACGGAAAACTAGACAAAGTTATACGGACAGATACGCAGATGATACGGCCGATGTTGCTGCACCCTGAAATTCATTTGTATAGGGCAGCAGACTACACCTACAAATAGACTCGGTTGAATGATTAACTAAATAAATTGCTGAATAAAGGATAGTTAGCCGTAGGGTTTTCAAACGAATGTCGTTTAAGGATATAAACCCATCTTATATGAAAAAGCTACTATTCATTCTCGCCATATCCGTACTGACCCTGCAAGGTTGTACTCAACCAAGTGAGTCTGTAGAGGCAGCCGTGGCCGCTGGTTCTGCCCGGCCCGAACTGGCCTCGTACAATTACCTGGTTGAACTGCCAGCGCACATTCAACAGGCGCTGGTGGCTACGGACAACAGTCCGGCCAATAACCCCATAACGAATGATGGCGCTACTTTGGGACGGGTGCTTTTTTATGATAAAAACCTGTCGCTGAATCGGACAGTTAGCTGCGGTAGCTGTCACAAGCAAGCCAGTGCTTTTGATGATGACGTTGCCTTGAGTAAAGGGTTTGCCAACGCCCGAACAACGCGTAACTCAATGTCACTGCTGAATTTACGTTTTTACAAATCGGGGCGAATGTTCTGGGATGAACGCGTGCCTACCGTTGAGAAGCAAGCCCTTCAGCCCATTCAGAATTCGCTGGAAATGGGCCTGACGCTGACCGAGCTCGAAAGCCGGGTCAAGTCACTCACCTACTATCCGGATTTATTTCAAAAGGCGTTTGGTAGCCCGGTAATTGACTCGGTACGGATTGCCAAAGCACTGGCGCAGTTTGAGCGGTCCATTGTTTCCTATCAATCGAAATACGACAAGGTAAAACAGGGTTTGGAAACTTTCACGGCCGCTGAAGCGCGTGGAGAGCAGATTTTCCTGACCGCGCCCAATGCGGGTCCGGGAGGAGGGGGTATTTCCTGCGCGGGCTGCCACACGCCCCCCATGTTTATTACGTCGACACCCGCCGGAGGCTTTGCTTTTCCACTGGAATCGGGCATCAATGGACAAAATCGCTTTAAAAGCGGGTCATTGCGGAACATCGCTACCCGAAAGTTTCTATTTCACGCAGGAACAATAACCGACTTAAATGCCATGTTCACCGGCCCACAGCCCGTCCCTGCGCATGGCGTCCCTCCCCAGGATGTGGCGGCCATGATCGCCTTCCTGAACACGCTGACCGATACCGCCATCACCCAGGACCCTAAGTACGCCGATCCCTTCCGGTAATACCTCAGGCTGTCCGTGTGCTCGGATAGTCGCTGATCAACGGTATGCTGATATGGTTTCTGATTTAGAAATAGTAGCTTTGTCCCATGGCAAATTATAAGAATGAAGGGTTCGACCCTGAGGAAATCAGCGCGCTCAAAGAAGAGTGCCTCCAGGAAGGCAAGTCGTTTATCTATGTAGAAGATGACGATCTGGACGTACTGGAAGAAGGCGAATGCCGCCACATTCAGTTTCCCGGAAAATACCAGGGCCAGGAGGTTATTTTCGATACACTGGTCTACACGCTACGGCTTCACCATAGCAGCTTGGTCTATGAAATGGCCGTTGAGGAAGTACAGAAAACCTTCCCAACCTACGTGCCGCCCGAAGAGCGTAAACCCAATTATAAAATTACGCCCGAACTGGAAGAAGAGGCCGAAACGGCTCTGACCGAGATTATCGAAGAAATCGAAGAAACAGAGACGGTTAAGGTGCAGGAACACGTTGAAGTCGACATGGATTCCGATTATGGCATTGCGCTCGACGTATGCCTGAACGTTGAAGAAATAACGGACGAGGTGATCGAAGACTTTATCGCCCATTTTCAGGCAAACACCCTTTCATTAGATACCACCCTTTATTCGTTTTCCAGCGCCGAAGACGAAGAATAACGTATTCGTTAAGCATGTAGCGTGTATAGTAAAGAATAGAAGGACGTTCCTGTATTCTTTACTATACACGCTACATGCTTAACTCCTAACCACCAAATTATGCAACAGCCGGACTCACTTAACCAGGTTGCGGAGTTCCACCGTACCTTTCATGCTCCTATTTTAGACGCTCCCCAGATTCCATCCGAAGCGCGTAGTCAACTGCGGGTTTCGTTGCTTGCCGAAGAACTGGATGAACTTCGTGAGGCCATCGCCGAGGGCGACATTGTAGCCGTTGCCGATGCCCTTTGCGATTTACAGTATGTGCTGTCGGGCGCGGTGCTTGAATTCGGGCTTGGCGATTCGTTCAAAGCCCTGTTCGACGAGGTACAACGGTCGAATATGAGCAAAGCCTGCCTGACCGTTGAGGAAGCGGAGGCCACCGTAGCCCAGTATCAGGCCAAAGGGGTGCCCTGCCACTACATCGAATCGGATGGTAAATACCTGGTGTATCGCGACGCCGACCGTAAAACGCTCAAAAGTGTAAATTACTCCCCCGCCGATCTGGAGGGAATACTCCAGAACGTTCAGTAAGCGATTTGCAGTACACAACGCCAACCCGTAACCGAAATACAAAAAGAATTGAATGGAGAATCATCAACTTTCTGAACGTCAACCCAGTGTGGTCGAGCGTTTTTTGCGCTACGTCCGGATAGACACCCAGTCGGACCCGCAGTCGGCGACGAATCCGAGTACCGAAAAGCAAAAAGACCTCAGCCGTGTATTGGTGCACGAACTGCTCGATATGGGCATCACCGATGCCGAAATGGATGAGTGGGGCTATGTATACGCCACCATTCCGGCCAATTCAGACAAGCCGAACATACCCACAATTTGCTTCTGCTCGCACGTCGACACATCGCCCGACGTGACCGGTGCCGGGGTAAAACCCATCATTCACCGGCAATGGAATGGCAATGACATTATCCTGCCGGATGACACAACCCAGATTATCCGCGTAGCCGATCATCCTGATCTGACCAGTCAGGTTGGCAACGACATCATTACCGCCAGTGGTACAACCCTGCTGGGGGCGGATAATAAAGCCGGACTAGCCGAAATTATGGCCGCTACTGAATATTTAGTTGCACATCCGGACATAAAACACGGCCGTATCCGGTTGCTGTTTACGCCCGATGAAGAAGTAGGGCGCGGTACCGAAAAGGTGGATATTCAAAAGCTCGGGGCCGATTTTGGCTACACCATCGACGGAGAATCGCTGGGTACGCTGGAAGATGAAACCTTCTCTGCCGATGCCGTAAAGATCACCATTCAGGGCGTCAGCACACACCCTGGCTTTGCCAAAGGCAAACTCGAAAACGCACTGAAGATTGCCGCCGATGTGCTGGCTGTTTTACCCAAAGATGCGCTGTCGCCCGAAACGACGGACGAAAAAGAAGGATTCGTGCATCCCACCCGCCTGGAAGGCAATCAGGACAACGCCGTTCTGGAGTTTATCATCCGCGATTTTACCGAAGTGGGTTTGCATGAAAAAGAAACCTACCTGCAAAATCAGTTGAATGATGTGCTGGCCAGTTACCCCGGCTCGTCGGCGCAGTTTGTCGTGAAAGAGCAGTACCGCAACATGAAAGACGTGCTGGACCAGCACCCGGCGGTAGTCGACAATGCACTGGAAGCCATTCGACGGGCGGGGCTTTCGGCCCGACGACGCAGTATTCGGGGTGGTACAGATGGGTCGAGACTGTCGTTTATGGGCTTGCCCTGCCCGAACATTTTTGCTGGTGAACACGCCTTCCACTCACGACAGGAATGGGTGTCGGTGCAGGATATGCAGAAAGCCGTTGAGGTGATAGTCAACGTGGCCCAGGTGTGGGAAGAGCGGAGCTAAGGCTGTTTTCATTCCAACATATCAAGAAACAATCCATTGATTCCGTGGGTTAAAGGGGAATTAAACTCAACGCACATGGAAACTCAACTTGAACTGGATGCGCCGGTGGATACCGGCGGTAAAACGCCCTATGATGTTACTGCCGATGTAGCGGGCATTAAAACACTGTTCGTCAATGTATTTTTTATCGGTACGCCCGGCCACGGCAACCATTGGGTGTTGGTGGATGCAGGTTTTATGGGCTACGCCAGCCAGATAAAAAAGCGGGCAGAAGAGTTATTCGGCCCCGGTACCAAGCCAGATGCCATTATCCTGACGCACGGCCATGCCGACCATGTCGGCTCATTAAAAGCGCTGCTCAAAGACTGGGATGTGCCCGTCTACGCCCACAAACTTGAATTGCCGTTTTTACAGGGTAAATCGAGCTATCCGCCACCAGATCCTGCCATTGGCGGGGGTGGCATGTCGTATATGTCGTGGGTGTTTCCCATTGGGCCAATGGATTTTGGTGACCAGATCAAAGCACTTCCCGACGATGGGAAGATTCCTGAACTACCCGATTGGCGGGCGATCCACACGCCGGGACACGCACCGGGCCACATTTCCCTGTTTCGGGACAAAGACCGAACGCTCATTGCGGGCGATGCCTTTGTGACGACAAACCAGAACGCCATTACGGCGGTAGCTACCCAACGCGAGGAGTTTCATGGTCCACCGGCCTATTTCACCTGCGACTGGCAAGCGGCCAAACAGTCGGTACAGAAGTTGAACAACCTGAATCCGGCAGCTGCTGGCACGGGTCATGGTGTATCGGTGCGGGGACTCGATTTGAGTATGGGCCTGAATAAGCTGGCGCACGAATTCGAAGCCCGTTCCATTCCGTCAGAAGGTCGGTACGTGAAGCAGGCGGCCATTACCGATGAAAATGGCATTGTGGATATGCCCGCACCAACCTCCTTCCACGTAGCCCGGGCAATCGGTCTGGGAATTTTGACCGGCGTGATTGGCTATGCGATTTGGTCAGTGGTGAAACAGAACGACTAACCGAAAGTACACGAAACAAAAAGCCTTGCTGATGCAGGGCTTTTTGTTTTTAAATCCTTTTTGCTCTTCAGGCTATGTATCAAACGTCATTGTGTACTTACTTTTGAGAAAAAGAATAGTCTATGGCTCAGAAAAAGCCTAAATTTTATGTTGTCTGGCAGGGCCGTAAGCCGGGAGTTTACGACAGCTGGGACGAAGCCAAAACCCAGACAGACGGATTTGCCAAACCCCTGTTTAAGTCGTTCGATAGCAAACCCGCTGCCCTGAAAGCGTTTAAGGAAAAGCCACATGTCCACATCGGGCAGGCACCAAAAGTAACGGGTAAGCAGGGGAAATTAACCGAATTGGTGGGCTTACCGATTCAGGATAGCCTGGTGGTCGATGCCGCCTGGAACACGGCTACCGGTGATATGGAATACCAGGGGATTTATCTGGCAACAAAGCAGAAGCTTTTCTTAATGGGTCCTTACGCAGATGGGACAAATAACATCGGCGAGTTTCTGGCCATTGTTCATGCGTTGGCGTTGCTGCATCAAAAGAATAGCAACATCCCCGTTTATTCCGATTCGCGAACGGCTATTGGCTGGGTAACGAAGAAAAAAGCCAATACCAAACTCGAGGAAACCTCCCGTAACGCCGAACTCTTCGAACTGCTGGAGCGAGCCGAAACCTGGCTCAAAACGCACCGTTTCGCCAATCCCGTTTTGAAGTGGGAGACCACCGTCTGGGGCGAGAATCCGGCCGATTTTGGGCGAAAGTAGGACCGGAATTTTAACAAGATTTGACCGATTTGCACGATTATCCGATTGGTATTGGACTCAGTAGTTTAATTTTCCTGGTTAACGTGAATAAGGGCCGCGTAGCGACGGTCGGCCGTTGCCGTTGGATGTTTGTAGCAACCATGAGTCATCCCGAATTTTGAGTTAAGTCGTCAGCCTCATCGGAGACTAGTAAAGGTGGGCATGCGGTGGTCGTTGGGCATAGTCTGTGACTATGTCCGGGTGTTATCCGGTCTCTGACCGGTGTATCAGGTTGGTCATCTACGCCGGTCAGAGACCGGATAACACCCGGACATAGTCACAGACTATGCCGAGCCACTAGCTAAATCCATAACGCAAGGTATATTCAGCAGCCCAGACTAAAATTCGGGATGACTCATGTTGCTGCAAACATCTCGTGCCTACAGCACTTAAAGGCCTGAAATTTAGTCACGTTAATCCGTTATTCACGTTACTTAACGGATTTGAATGGTGTCGTTTACACCCAACCCCCAATACCCATAGGACACCGTAGCCTGCTTTGAACCAGCTGGGAGCTTGTAACGCGCCGTGAAAACACCCGAATCGGGGGCGGTTTCCTGAACGGGTACCTGAAAGGGAGCGTTACCATCGAGGCTCACCAATACCCAGCCTGCTTCGGCTTTGGCAGGGTCCTGATTCAGGGCTGCGGTTAGTTCGAGAGTGACGGACTGCCCGGCTTTCCCGTTGCGTAACGGCTTCTTCCCGGCGGCATCCAGTACCCGGATTTTCTGCGTACCCAAAGGGGCAAACGTGAGGGTGGCCATCCAGCCTCGATTCGAGATTGCCCAGCCTTCGGTAGCATAGGCATTCTGACCAATGTGGTCGCCTTGTCCGGCCGTCGATTCGTTCGCTGTCATCAACTTGCCTGGCCGGGGAAACTGGGCATCGAGTGGTGTACCGTCGAGTGTGCCGCGCACCTTGCCGAGCATGCCGTAACCATTAGGGTGCGCCCTGGGCCAGCCATTTTCGACCCCTGCCCAGTAGCCATTGATAGCCAGCCGTTCCGGACTTTTGTTGCTCAGGTGTGCCCCGATGGGATTGAGGCCAAATACAAAGTTCACCTGCGACCAGCCAATGTTGCGTAACTCGCGGTCGCCCAGCAGATGCGCCACGGCAAACATCGAACCACCCAGGGCCGGAGCACCGCCCAACTCTTTGGTGCGGGGATGTGCCCATTCGGTTTCGCTGTGAACCCGGTACTGCCAGAAATTGGCGGTTTTCTGCTTCATATGGTCGCGCCAGGCCATGAGTTTTTCGCGGGTACCTTCGGGAGCTTTGTCGGGCGCAACGAGTAGAAAGAACGCCAGTGCCTGCGGGGTAATGTGCTCGGCGTTCCGAATCCACCACATGTGACGGGGATTGTTAAAATCCCAGTTTTTGATGATGTCTTCGGCGCTTTCCTGCGCCCAGCGGAGGTACTGGTCGGGCTGGCCGTCGGCGTCTTCTTTCTCAGCAAGGTACATGAACAGGTTGCTGAACACCGACTGCCCGAAGGCGTTACCCATTTCGTTGAACTCCTGAAAGCCTTCATCCACCCATTTCGTACTTTGTGTCCAGTGCCGAACGACTTTATGCCGGTCGTAGGCCTGCCAGCGTTTCCGGCACTCGTTGCGGTAGTTCAGGTAGGTTTGCCGGGGTAGGTAGGGTTTTAGAAAACTGTGGTAGCCTGCACATACGGCCGCCAGTTGGTCGAGCGTGTTCCAGTAGTCGTAGTTCATCCGGGGCTGACCTTCGTAGCCGAGGGTGCCGTGCCGATTGGCTACCGGGCCGTTGTAGTCCACATGATGGTAAGCAAACTCGCCATGCCAGAGAATAAGGTCGATCAGGTCGGCGGTTTTTTTGTCGCCGAGTTCCGTTGTCCAGCGCTCGAACAGCGCCGGGTTAGATGCGTAGAAGAGCGTTTCGAAGGTTGTTTCCAGTCCATATGAGCCCTGATCGCGGGAGGGTCCACCACCGTATACCTTTGCTTCGTTCGAATGTACCGGGTCTTCGGAGCCGCGAACATCCACAAAAAAATCATAGGCCAGTTTCGAGGAAATCCCTTCGATCAGGTGGTCGGCAATACGAAACGGCACACTCGGTTTCCGGCCTTTTAGGGTTACTACGTACTCTACGCGGGCGTCTTTGGGGTTGAAACTGGAAAAGTCGCCCGCGCGGTTCATAATTTTCCCGTTAAAGACAATGGCTTTATCCGATTGCCGGATGAGCTGGAACGGGCTGCCATCGGGGGCTTCGTAGCAGACAAACCGTTTGGCTTCCCCTCGGTTATAACCCGCCTGATTGACCAGCGGCACCGCCAGCGGATTAGTCTGAGCCATCGACCTGTGGCCCAGGAAAAAGCAGAGGAGCAGCAACGTTGTTCTGATGTTTATCATAGGGGAGAGGGGTCTATCGAGCGGCTCATTCATAGCACCGGATTTCCAGCAACGAAGCGGGGGCCAGTCCATTCATGGCGCTGAGGTGTAGGCTCAGGCTTCTGGTCTCCACCGGTTTGTTAAACCGGATAATCTGCTGGCTGAGGTAGTTGCCCGTCTGCTCGTAAATGCGCTCGTTGCGGTCGTTGCACAGGACAAAGTCCCGGACACAGAACGGCATCGCTGTTTCGGGGTGGGTCATCAGCACCGACTCCAGCGGGTGGTCGAAATCGGCATCAAAGTGCAACACGACTTCCCGAATCAGTTTGAGACTATCCCACTGTATGGTAAGGGTCGGATTCGTATCCCAAGGGTCAGCTACCCACGCATTCGGCTGATGGGTAGGCCGCTGAATGCCGTTACGGATATTTTCTACCGCAAACGGGCGTAGTGCCGGCTCGATCAGGAGGGCAATATTATGCCCATCCGGACGGCGTTCGGGTGTCCAGAATTCAAATGCATCGACACCAATATCGTTGGTAGGTTCCTGCCTGCCGTAGTTCGATACCGCCGGGTTGGTTTTGTTGAACACGGATAACAGTCCTGTTACGCGCAACTGGCTTCCCTGCACGGAAACAGCTTCATTTTCCCCAAAACAGATAAAGGCATAAGTCGTGTCGGTCATTAACGCATCGAAATGCAGACTGACGGACTGTTGACCGCTATGCAGGGCAATTTGTTTGGTTTCCAGCGTTATATCGGGCGTGTGATTCTCGGGGCGGCTGCTTCGACGGAGTTCAACGGTAAGGCTGGTGTCGTGAGTGGCCGTGGCCCAAAACGTCAGTTCAGGAACAGGTCCGGGTGTAAGCGGCAGCATTTGTGCCGCCGAATGACGCAGGGGAATGAGTGGGCCATCGGGCGGTAATTCGCTTAGCGTCAGTTTGCTGGATGCTGACAGGCGACCCTGGTGAACCAGATTCTGTTCGTCGTGTAACCGAAGGCCGGGAATGTGGTGGCCTGTCTTCATCAATTCCGTTTGCAGCGTTTTTAGCTTCTCGCCGGTGAGGTCTGCCGGACGTACCTGCTGCCGGGTACAAACGGCTGCGGCCATGCCCACGGCCTGCCCCACGTAGGCGCTCGTGCCCATCACCCGCGACGAGCCAAAAGCCACGTGCGACGCGCTGATGATGCGACCCGCCAGAAAGAGGTTCCCGACATTTCGGCTGTACAGGCACCGGTACGGAATCTGGTAAATGCCTTTGCTGTGCCACTGATTGCAGCCCGGCTTTTCGCTGAACACCCCATCGGCCGGGTGCAGATCAATCGACCAGCCGCCATACGCCACCGCGTCGGCGTGGGTGCGCTGCTCTACAATATCAGCCTGGGTCAGCATGTAATCGCCCTCAAACCGGCGGCTCTCGCGTTTACCGGGAATCTGCCCGACCCATTCGAGGGTCAGGTTTTGGGCCTCGGGAAACTGCCCCGAATTTTTGATGTGGTTCCAGACGCCATAAACCACTTTCCAGAGTTCCCACTTGATGGTTTCGGTATCATGAACGGTGTCCAAGCGTCCGCCATATTCGATCCACCACAGCCGACATCCGTAGTCGTTGACGTTGAACGAGCGAAAACGGGGTATTTTGGTGATGTCCTGCAAGGCATAGGCGGGTGGCACAAACCGAACCGGCTTCCCAGTATCTTTCGAGTAGAAATACATGGAGTGGCCCAGCAATTCGCCGTAATCAGCGGAGGGGGCGAATTTCTCGCCGAACTCTTCCCTCGATTCGGCCCCCATTCGGAAAGCCGCACCCGCCTGAAAAGCCATGATGCCATCGCCGGAGGCATCGCAGAAAAGGGGGGCGGTCAATTCATAGGTCGTACTGTTTTGCGAGCAGAAAGCGCTCACCGATTTGATGCGGTTACTGGTTTCTGCCCCGCTGTCCGAGTCCATCTCTACCGAATAAACGGCCGTGTTCAGCAGCAGGGTAATATTGGGTTCGGAAACGACTTTTTCGAGCAGAATGGTATCGTAAATGAGGGCGTTGCCTTCGGGGTTGCGGTACAGATTTTCGAGCAGGATTTCGTCGATGGCACCCCCTTCTCGGGCCCAGCGGTTGTTGTTGCCCATGTGGGAGGTGGCACCCAGCACCCAGAGCCGCACTTCGCTGGAGGAGTTGCCGCCCAGCACCGGCCGGTCCTGCACCAGCAGCACCCGAGTGCCCGCCCGGGCCGCTGTCAGCGCACAGCAGACGCCGGATAGCCCCCCGCCAACAACCAGCAGATCGGCTTCGTGGCGAATACTTTTAAGTGTTCGTTTATCAGTTGCTTGCTCGCGTATCATTCGTTGGATCAATCGTTTGGGTAAGAATTGAAAAGCCGGTTGGTTTGATGACCTCTACCGTCAGGGTCTTGTCGAAACCACGTACCGGGAACGTGAAGTTGGCCTGTTGACCCGGCTGTAAATCGGGAATAGACAGCAGCGTCTTATCCACTTTCAGATGGTACTTTTTAAGGGCGTAGGCAGGGAAGTCGGCACGGGCGGTAACCCGGAGGGTGACGGTATGGACGCCCTCAGTGCCTTTTGTCCAGCTCACTTTTTCAACGGTAACAGGTGCCATGCCGGTCTGGTGTGCCTTGTAAAGCAACCGTTTCGAGCGGTCACCCCGAACCAGCCCCCACGGGCGGGTGCCGTCCGGGTTGGTGCCGTCGTGCCGACTCAGGTAATCGTTGAACGACCACCACGACGCACCCACCACATAGGGCAGCGGTCGAATGTCGGCCAGGAATTTCTCGATGTGCGTTACCTGACCGGCTTCGCCCTCTCTTCCATCGGCCCGCGTGCCGTATTCACTCACGAAAATCGGCTTGTCGGGGTAGAGCGAGTGAATGTGTTTCAGGATATTGGCGTGGTTGCCATAGGTGTTGGTCGAGATGAAGTCGCAGTACTGGCTGGCTTCATCTTCCGGTTTTTTGGGCAGGGCATTTAATCGCATGGATGCGAAGGTGTACAGACGGGTAGGGTCGAGTTCGCGAGCGTAGGCAATCATATCTTTGGTCCATCGCTGGCCCGCTGGTTGCTCGGACAGGTATTCGTTGCCCACGCTGTAGGCAATCACGCTGGGATGATTCCAGTCGCGCTCGGCCATCTCGCGAAACTGCTGCCGGAATTTGGTGCGCATGGTGTCGTTGTCCATTTGCCGGGGCGTAAGCTGCCAGTTGCCCGCTTCGCTGATAATCAGCATCCCGTTGCGGTCGGCCCAGTCGTATACGGTTTCGGACGGCGTGTAGTGGGTGAGCCGATGCAGCTCCATGCCCGCTTCTTTCATCAGGCGCATGTCTTTCTCCACCAGCCAGTCGGGTTCCAGTGAGCCCAGTCCTGCGTGGTCAACAACACGATTGCCACCCGCTACCTTAATCGGTTGCCCGTTCAGCAGCAGTTGGGCGTTGCGAACTTCTACTTTCCGAATCCCGAAATGTGTCCGAACGGTGTCGGTGGCGGCAATTACCTGAAGGTCGTACAAGGTAGGCTGGTCGATGCTCCAGAGCTTCACATCGGCGGGCTTGAGGATTGTTTCCGCTTCCAGCACAACCGTTTGGCCAGCGGCAACAGAACCCGTCGACTGCTTCCAGGTCAAGCCAATGGGTTTGCCATTCTGCTCTACCCGGAAGGCCAGTTTTGGCGTAATGGCCTGCTTTCCTGCATTCCGAATGCGTGTTTTTAGCGTCAGGGTTGCGGTGCCTTTCGTTAGATCGGGCATGGCTTCTACCTTCATGTTCTCTACGTATACCTCCGGCTCAACGGTCAGGTAAACGGGCCGGATCAGGCCCCCGTAGTTGAGCCAGCCCGGAAACGATTCGGGCAGGTTATTGTCCTTAGCACCCGGTATGGTCGTTGTTTTCCAGGTATTGTTGTTAACCGAAATAGCGATGGTGTTCAACGCGCCATTGGCCGATTCCGGTTGAAGGAAGTCAGTAATGTCAAAGTGAAACGGCGTGTAGCCACCTTCATGCGTCCCGACTTTCCGGTTGTTTATCCAGACCGACGTTTCGTAGTAAGCCGCGTCGAAATGAAGAATAACGCGTTTGCCAGTGGTGGGTTGAAAGGGGAATGTCCGGCGGTACCAGGCCGTTCCGGTGTAAAACTGAAAGCGGGGATCGACCGAGAAACAGTGCGGTACCGTAACCTTTTCCCACCGATTGAGGGACGCATCGTCACGGTACCAGTTGCCCCGCTGGCCCGCGTCGACGGGGTCGAGGGTAAACCGCCACTCGCCATGCAACGGAATAGCGTTCGGGTCGCGGATGGTGTATTGGGCAAAGCCGGGGAGTGTACAGAGCGTGAGCAGTACAAGAAGAAGTCGTTGATGCATAAGTGGGTTAAGCTAAGTTTAGGGGTGATTAACTTCCCGGATCAGTGCAGGTTCGGGCTGTACCTGAATGCGGAGGGCGGCAACCCACGAAAAGGCAGCCCCGCCCAAAATAAAGATGGCAATGATCGCCGTTACGCCCGCCCCCTGCGCCGTGAGCAGGCTGAGTCCCAGCAGCATGAGCGCCGTGAAGGCCAGCGCACCCGCAATCACTTTCAGGCCAAATCGGTTTTGCCGCCGGGTTTCCAGTGCCTCCGAAGCGGCCTCTTCTGAGGAAATCACGGGCGTATCGGCTTTTTCCTGCACATACCGGAGGTAATCAGCACTGACGGTGCCCTGGCGCGAGGCCAGCCATTCTGCCAGCGCCAGCAGTAAGATAGGTACGCCCATACCCATCACCATTTCTTCGGCCCGGCTCAGTTTGATACCGGCCAGTACCGGAAGAATTAGTTTAAAAACCAGATTCAGGCCAAGTGTCGAACAGGTTATCCATAAGGTGGTGCGGCCCGTTTGTCGCTTGGAAAACAGTGCCCAGATCGCCGGTGCCAACAGGGGGCCACCGGTTACGGCCCCAATACTGAGCACCACTTCGACAATTCCACCCACATAAGGCACCAGCAGCGCAATGCCAATCATGCCCAGACCGAACCCCCATGACGACAGCCGGGCTACCCGAATAAGCTGCCGGTCGGTGGCTCCGGGGTTGATGATGCCTTTATAAATATCGTTCGTAAAGACCGCCGACACCACATTAAGGGCGGTGTTGGCACTGGCCGACGTAGAGAAGTACATGCCCGTGAGCATCAACCCGAGCAGTCCGGGGGGTAACACCAGTCGGCAGATTTCGAGGTACGCATTCTCCGTGTCGAGCCCCACCAGCGACGGGTTAATGGCCTTGTAGATCATGGGCGGCATCATCCAGATAATCGGGCTGACGAGGTAGAGTCCGGCAAACAGAAACGCTACTTTCCGGGCCGACTTTGGGCTGTCGACGCTGGTGTACCGCTGCACAAAGGTCCAGTTTCCGCCAATGTAGGCGATGTGGTAAAAGATAAATGCCAGCACGAACCCGAAGGTGTACTCACCATTAAGCGGTTCAAAAAAGGTAGCGGGTACTTTCTGGGTAAACGCTTCAAATCCACCCACTTTATCAAACGCCAGCGGCATCAGGATAAACACCGCTGCTGATAGCACCACAAACTGGAGAATGTCGGTCACCATAACCGCCCACAACCCGCCAACGGCGGTGTAAGCAATCATGAAAATACCCAGGCCAATGGTGGTGGGTACCAGCGGCAGGTTGAGCGACACGCTCACCAGTTTGGCCACCGGATACAGCACCGACCCTTTGATGAAGATGCTGACGAGGGTAAAAATAAAAATATAAGTTTTCTGGACGGGTAGGCCCAGGCGTTTGCGAATGAACTCGGCGGCCGTAAGAGCACCCGTTTTTTTCCAGCGGGGAGCCAGCCAAAGGCCGGTAAAAATGGCCCCAATGCACATGGTCCACTGGATGGTAATGGCTACCCAGCCGTATTTGTAGGCAATGCTTCCCCAGGCCACGAACGTACCCGCCGAGAAAAAGCTCATGAACAGCGAGAGACCGCCAATAAACCAGGGCACCGCTTCGCCCCCGGCAAAGAACGATTTGAGGTTACGACCGGTACGGGCAAACAACATGCCGATGACCAGCACAAAGGCCGAAAAAATAACAATAACGGCCGTATCGATGGTTGTATTCATAACTGAAACCCTGTCAAAAAAATATCCTTTAGTTTAACGCTACTTCAAGCACTTGCTGCCCAAAACCCGGCAGGTCGAGCAGGATGTCTCCCGTAGGAACAGCCTGCTTTGTGGGTAGCCAGTGGGCCGTTGTGATGGTCTTCTGAATAACGGCCGGGTTCAGTTTTACCGTTGTCTTTGTGGCCTGCGCCCGATTGTTCTGCAAAACGATGTACAGCTTTTTCTGATCGGCAGAGCGAGCCAGGATGTAGTCGATAACCGGGCTGTCGGGCTGCACCAGCCCTTCCTGAATGAGCAGACTGGCCGGTTGACCATACACAGAGCCTGCCCTGAAGCCGTACGTCTGGTGCGGGCCAACCTTCGGCGTAACGAACCCACGCGGAAAGGTCACCTTCCCCGCCGAGCGTAGTTCGGCTTCGGCCATCAGGTAGTCGGTGAGCCAGCCAATCTGCCACCAGGCGTGGTGCGGGTACGGCCCCGAGCCTTTATTCATCCGTTCCCAGTAATACGACGCCACACTCGTTTTCGGGTCGACAAACGCATCCCGGCCGATGGCTCCCGCGCGTGCCATGTCCGCAAAAATTGGTTCTTTCGTGAGTTGATACATGCGAATGAACAAACCCGCGTGGCTACACAACTGAATGGGTCCCAGCCGCGTGGCCGAGCCGAAAATGCCGCCATGTTCAAAACTTAAGCCTGTCTGACTAATTTCCCAATCCTCACGTGGGATACCGTTCGCCGTTTTTTGGGTATGACTGGCAATGGGGTGCGTGTAGATTGAGGTCGTGTATATTTTAGCTGCCGTAATGGCCGCCCGCTGATAGCGAATGTCGTTTGTCAGGTCATAGAGATCCAGCAAGGCCTGCGCCGACTGCCCCGTTGCAAAATCGGGGGCGTATCGGGCATCGCCACACACACCCAGAAAGTTACCCGTTTCGACCGCGTTTTTGATGAACCAATCGGCTCCTTTCCGGGCGGCAGTCAGGTATTTCGGGTCTTTCAGGATTCGGTAGGCAACAATCAGGCCGTAGAACGTGGGACGCACATCCTGAACATCGGTAAAGATCTCCTGTTCAGTGTTCCGGTCGTAGGCCACCGCCCAGCGTCCATCCGGTTTCTGCCAGGTCAGCAATCGGTCGGCACCCATTCGCAGCCGCGCTTTGAGTTCTGTATTAGCCGGGTCGAAAAGGAGCATGTTGCCCATGTCGAGTGTGGTGTAGTACGTCAGGCCAATGGGTTCCACGACGGAGCCCCACTCCTCCACGAACTTCTTTGACTTCGCCAGATAATACTGTCCCTCGGGTGCACCTTTGAAGAAACTGCTGCCGGTTTCCTGCTGGGCCAGCTTGAAGTTTTCGGCGTAGGGTAACACGTTTTCGGTCAGTAACGGGTCGTTGGTGGCGTTGGCGAGCATCCACATGGCCCCGTAGTCGGAGTTTTTCATGGCATCTTTATCGGAGCCGACAACGCCACCCAGATACGACTGCGCGCCAAGCTTTTTACCCTCAAACTCCTCGATGTTCCACAGCGACGTTTTGGGGTCGGTGAGGTAGTGGTGCATCTTCTGGATACGGTTGGTGAGCGATTGGGTCGACTGCCGCAACGCGAGCGTTTGCCGGAATTGATAGATATCGTACACGGCATGGTTGAGCGCTTTGAACCAGTCGCCATCCGTCAGGCTGTACCGAAACGTATACTGAATGCTTCCGCCGGTTTGCAGGCTGGATTTTGGCTCACCCAGAACGGGGTAATACAACGTTGGCGACAATTGGGCCTTTCGGTTCATGTGCGACAACCCAATTTCCCAGTCCGTCTGGGTGCTTTTATCCACGGCCCAGGGGTCGCGGGAGAGGCCCGGCTCCGGTATAACCGAGATGGTAACGCCGTTCTTCGTGGTCACCATGGGGCAAAGCGTACTGGCGCATCGCTCGCGATAAACGGCCGGAATCGTCGGAATGCCGTGCCCATAGGCGTAGGCCAGCGCGAAATTCGGCTGGAGTTTATTGCCTTGGAAATAGCCCGGAATGGTTGCCCAGGATAGATTCTGCTCAGAAACTTGGAACAGGGTCGGACTGGCCAGTGAGAAGTACCCTGCCTTTTTTGCGGTGACGGTCTGTTTTACAATAATGTCGGACGGAAACTTAGGATCGAATGTCCAGACCGTGCTAACCGTGGCTGCGTCTGTCTCCTGCCGAAACGACAGGCTATTCGGGCTCGTCTGTTTCGCTTCTTTCGGAAAAAAATACATCGATTTTCCGGCCTTATTCAGCGAAACAGGATTGGTACTTTCGGCCCACTGTTTCTGCTGGTAATGGTATTTTTCGGAGGGAAACGGCTGTCCCGTAATATCCGTAAAGGTCGTGTCGGGCTTCTCTGAAGGCTTCTCGGCGGCATACAGCAGCGTATTCTCACCAGAGGGCGCTGGCAGGTTCACCCAGCTCGCGCCTTTCCGCACGGCCAGCTGACCAATAGTCCAGCCGGTCGGGGTATTTTTCCAGACGATCCTGACGCGGTCGTTCGCCAGCGATACGGGCTGGGTCGATTGGGCCCGCACCGTGAGCCAGCCAATACTTAAAAGTGATATTTTCCAGATAAAACGCATTGAGTGAGTGGTTTAATCGTACCCACGGACTTCAGTCCGTGTTTCGTATTAAATAGTACTAAAGAAAACACGGGCTAAAGCCCATGGGTACGTTACTTTCAGGCCGGGTTATGCTTCAGTTTGAGTTTGGTAAGTAGGGTAAGTGTTGAAAATTAAGCCTTTAGCTTTATCTGGATGTTGTACGACAAGTCCGAATCATCCGCGTCGTCTTTGGCTTTTACTGCCAGAAACAGCACCGACGGTTTGCCATTTTCGAGCCATACCTGCGGCTGATCGAGCCGGTGGAGCCGGTCGCTGACGGACCCGTTGGCCCAGCGAAGGTGAAAATCCGACACAAAAGGATGAGCGGCCAATGTCCAGTCGCGCCCGGTTTCCGACGTAAACAGCACCAGCGACTCTTTTTCTACTGAATCCGGTCGGGCCTGTTTGGTGTAAAAGCCCCGGTAGTCTTTCACGATGGCATAAAAGCGGCCCGCACCGTTTCCGGTTGGCTGATACCAGATGAAGTTATCGTCGGTCGGAAATGGCTCCGTCGGATGATCGAAGAGGGTAATGTTTTCCTTTTTCCAGGGACCAAGCGGGTTCGTTGCTGTTGCCAGCCCCATTCTGACCTTGCCGCCAAACGGCATCGGCCCCTCGCTCACGCCTTTGTAAACCATCACGTATTGCCCGGCCTGGTTGCGGGCTACGGTAGGGCTATTGACCAGCAACCCATCGAAGGAGCCGGGTGTTCTGTCGAGCAGGGGCTTATCGAAGCGTTTCCAGGGTCCGGCCGGATGGTCAGCAACGGCTACTCCCAGTCGCTGGTTGTTGCGGTGAATCCACCAGCCATCTTTGGTGCCGTTGCGTGGTCCGAAATTGCCCGAGTAATAGAGGTAATACTTGCCGTCGAATTCCTGAATCAGCGGGTTGTGCAGGTTATCCGCATCCCAGAAACCCGGTCGGCGCTCAAAAATCGGCCCCGTCACGGTCCAGGGGCCAAGCGGGTCGTTGCTGGTGGCGTGGGCAATTTCGGAGTGTGTCACCCAGGCATTGAACCCTTCTTTACGCGGCCATCGGGCAAATAGCATATGACAAACGCCATCGGAAGTGCGCACCATGCCGCCCCCCCAGATAAACCAGTTGGGGTCGCGCAGTACGGAGCGGGGCTGTACGGGCTGCATCAGCGCATTCAGGTTAAGACTATCGGGGAGACTACTGGTTGGGTCGGGCGAACTTTGCCGAAGTGACCCCATAGCAGAGCCCGTCAGGAATAACCCGGCGGCTGAGGCCAGAAAGGTGCGTCGGTCTGTCATTGTTGAGAAAGGGTGATAGGGTAAAGCGTTGGCTGTTATTTCCAGGCCGGGTTTTGCTCCAGCTTTGAGTTGGTCAGCACTTCGACGTTCGGAATGGGAAAGAATCGGTGCTTATCCTGGACCGGCCTCGATGGATAGTACGAGTTCAGCACATTGGCCACCATCTTGAATTTACCCGTACGGGTGAGATCATACCAGCGGTCGGCTTCTACAAACAACTCCCACGAGCGTTCCTGTAAGACAGCTTCGATAAAAGCATCTTTGCCCAGGCCCGGTGTCAGGTCGGGGATGCCCGCCCGCCGACGAACGGTATTGATGGCGGTATAGGCTACGGCTGTCGGGCCATTTTGCCGGGCTTCGGCCTCGGCAGCAATGAGATACACGTCGGCCAGTCTCAGAATCGGGAAGTTATTTTCGCCGTTGGCTCCGTTGGAGTTGGGGTCAAGAAACTTCTTGATAATAACGCGGTCTTTCAGCGTTGCGTCGGCCTGACCAATCAGCTTACCGGCCGAATTTACGTAGGCTGTATCGAGCAGTTGCCGACGTTTATCGATTGGATTGAATGAATTATAGAACGACATGTAGCCGAAGGCTGACCCAAAAGCCGTTTTCGAGAAAACCGGGGGCGAGTTGGCCGGGGCATAGAAACCCACCAGATCGGACCCGTTCAGGCCGCTCAGCGCCGAAAATTCAGCCGCAAAAATCTGCTCCGTCCGAGCGGCATCTTCCCGGAGGGGATTGTACAAATCCAGCACGTTGGGCATCAGGCTGTAGCGGTTCGACTGAATAACGGCCTGTGCATTTTCGGCCGCTTTAGCCCAGTTTCCGGCATACAGGTGTGTTTTTGCCAGCAGGCCCTGAGCGGCACCGATTGCCGCCCTGCCCCGGTCTTTGGGTGTTGCGGGCAGGTCTTTTACCGCCTGTTCGAAATCCTTGACAATGAGTGCGTACACTTCTTCGACTTTGCTCTTGGCGGCTTCTGTTGAGGCAATGTCTTTGGTACTAGCCTGTTTGATGGGGACTTCACCAAAGGTCTTCACGAGGTGGAAATAGTACAGCCCCCGCAAGAAATACGCTTCGGCCAGAACCTGCTTTTTCCGGGTGTCGTCCATCGTAATCTTCGGGACATTTTCGAGTACCTGATTAGCCCGGTTAATCCCGTTAAAGCAATGCTGCCAGTACCCGCCAATCAGATCCATGGTGGCATCATACGAGAAAACCGTCAGCTGGTCGCGGCCTACGACGGCCCTCGGAAATGACTGATCGGCAGAATAGTCGGGCAACTGTGTACCCACCCGGCCATACAGATCGGTAACGGGTGTATAGGCGGCCGTGAGAGCTGCTTCGGCATCGGAAGCCGAGGTATAAAACTGTTGGGGCGAAACGAAGGAATAGGGCGTTTCGGTTAACTGACACGCACTGAGCTGAGCCAGCATAAAGGTCAGTCCCAGGAATGAACGAATTCGGGTAAATTTCATGGTAGGAGTTGGCTACGGTTAGAAGTTGAGTTGAAGACCAGCAATGAACGACTTGGCCACCGGGAAGCCGATATTGTCCACGCCCAAATTGAGGTTATTCTGCCCGGCGGTATTCACTTCCGGGTCATAGCCCGAATAGTTGGTCAGGGTAGCGAAATTGTTGGCACTCACATACACCCGCGAATTTGCCAGCCAGGCCAGTTTACCAACGGCAGGGATCGTATAACCGAGGGTTATGTTCTTGAAGCGGACAAACGAACCATCTTCAATGTGAATGTCCGACTGGTTGACCCGCTGCCCCGTCGAGGCTTTCAGGTACTCGTTGGAGGGGTTGGTGGGTGTCCAGCGGTTTACATAGCTGGCGTACTGATTGATCATACCCGCCCCAGCCTCCAGCCGGACTCTCGAAACGGCAAAGATCTGGTTGCCTTGCACACCCTGCACAAACAGGCTCAAGTCGAAGCCTTTGTACTTCAGCGTGTTGTTGATCCCGAAAATATAGCTTGGGTTCGGATTGCCGATAATGGTCTGGTCGGCCCCCGAAATGACGCCATCGCCAGTCAGGTCACGGTACCGGATGTTGCCCGGAATACGCCCCGTCGGGATGTTGTCGCCGGTTTGGTAAATTCCATCGAAGACGTACCCGTAGAACGAGCCGATGGGCGCGCCCACCCGCAGAATGCTGTTGTTGGTGAAAGCGCCAATGGAGCCATCACCACCACCGGGGATAATTTCGGTGCGGGTTCCGTCGATCAGCGTGAGCTTGTTCCGGTTGGCCGAAACGTTGGCGTTGATGTCCCACTTCAGCGGACCATTCAGCACGCCCGCGTTGACGGTTACTTCGATGCCCCGGTTCTCGACCGAACCAAAATTGCCGAATACCGACCCGAAACCCGACGAGAGCGGAATAGTGCGCGACAGCAGCAGATCGGTCGTTTTCTTGTAATACACATCGGCCGTTACCTGAATCCGGTTGTTGAGCAGGCCGAAATCCAGGCCAATGTCAGCCTGCGCACTTTTCTCCCATTTAAGGTCGGGGTTGCTGATGTTGGCTGCGGCAATACCGATGGTACGCACGTTGTTGAAGTTGTAATTACCAACCGAATTCAGGCGCGACAAGGAGTTGTAGAGCGGAATATCGGCGTTGCCGGTCATGCCATAACTGGCCCGGAGCTTCAGGTCGCTTAGCACCTGCTGCCCCTGCATAAAGGCTTCTTCCGATACCCGCCATGCCCCCGCCACCGAGGGGAAAAAGCCATATTTGTTATTGGTGCCGAACCGGCTGGAGCCATCTACCCGGCCGGTCAGCGTGAGCAGGTATTTACTCTTGTAGTTGTAGTTGATCCGGCCCGTGTATGAGTCTAAGCGCCAGGCCTGTTTGTTACTGGAAATGGTTAAAATGGATGCCTGCGACAGGTTATTGTTCAATACAAGGTCGTTGGGAAACTGCTGGCCGGTCATGGCATCGGCGGTTTGTAGCTGCCCCTGGGTCGAAAACACGCCGGTCAGGTTTACATCGTGGGTACCAAACAGGCGATGGTAATTCAGCAGACTCTCGTGCAGTACCGTATTGGTGTTGGCATTCCCTTTGCCACCAATGCCGTTCACCTGCGAACCCGCCCGAATGTTGCGGGTAACGTACGAGTCGCGGGTATCGGTAACGAGGTCACCCCCAAACGAAGCGCGGTAGGTTAAGCCACTGGCAATGGTCCAATCGGCAAAGATGTTGCCCAGAAACCGGCGGGTTGTATTTCGGTTCAGTACCTCCGTAGCCATAGCAATAGGGTTGTTGAGATCCAGGTAGCGGTTCGTGAAAATGGCGGGCGTACCGTCTGCGTTATAAGGTGAAAAGACGGGCGGAGCGGTTAGAGCCGACAGGATAATTCCTCCCGAAGGACCGCCGTCGCCCAGCGTGGCGGTAATGGCTCCATTATTCACGGAGTACGTATACGTCAGGCTCGTACCTATTTTAAGGTTTTTACTGACGGTATTGTCCAGATTGACTCGCACCGACCCCCGCTTGAAGTTGGAGTTTATGATGATTCCGTCCTGATCAAAGTAATTCATCGACAGCGCAAACTGCGAGCGCTCGTTGCCGCCCGATACGGAGAGCTGGTGGCTCTGCATGGGGGCTTTACGGAAAATGAGCGACTGCCAGTCGGTACCCTGCCCCAACTGATCGGGGTTTGGGTAGAGTGTTGTACCGGCAATCTCGTTTTCGTATTTGGCAAACTGCGCGGCATTCATCACATCCAGCGTTTTTCGGATTTGCTGTTCCCCGTAATAGCCGTCGTAGCTCACGCGGGTTTTACCGGCTTTTCCCCGTTTGGTTGTGATCAGCACCACACCATTGGCCCCGCGTGTACCGTAAATGGCGGTGGCTGAGGCATCTTTCAGTACTTCCATCGACTCAATATCATTGGGATTGAGCGTCGACAGCACCGACAGCCGGTTGCCATTGTCGTTCCCGAGTCCGCTGCCGCCCCCCGCTACCGGGTTGTCGCCCCCGGCAATGGGAAATCCGTCGACTACATAGAGCGGTTCGCTGCTGCCGCTAATCGAGTTATTTCCCCTGATCCTGACGCTCACACTCCCACCCGGCGCGCCGGAGTTCTGGGTAACCTGCACCCCCGAAGCCCGTGCCTGTAAGCCCTGTACAAAGTTGGCAATGGGCGTTTGCCGTAGTTCAGCGGCTTTCACCGACGATACCGAGCCGGTCAGGTCGCTCTTTTTAACGGTACCGTACCCCACAACGACCACTTCGTTCAGGGAACGATTATCGGGTTGCAGGGTGATGGTTAGCTTGCTCTGGCCCGAAACTGGCACTTCCTGTGTTTGATAGCCTATCGACGAGACGATAAGCACCAAAGGCCCGGCGGGGGCTGAGAGCGTAAATTCACCGTTGGCGTTGGTCGTAGTACCCAGTTGCGTGTTCTTAGCCATAACATTGGCTCCGGGGATTCCCTGGCTGCTTTCAGCCGATGTAACCAGACCACTGACGGTGCTCGTTCGGTTCGATTGGGCCAGCGCGGGCAATCCCAGTACGAGCAGCAGGCCGACGAGCCACCCGATTTTAGGTTGGACTTTACTTATCGTAGAAAATGGCATATATAATAGGTAGGAGTTTAAAGGGTTTTAGTGGAAAAATACAATATAGGTAATGCGCTGTTGAGTCGACTTGCTATTTACCGTCAGCTTAACTCACTTGGAAAATGTTAATGCGAATGATTAAGTAAGTGCCGGTATTTTGCTTGCTGTCTTTTCACAGCACAAAACTTAAAAAGTATAGTACAATAAATTCTTTTAGTTGGCATTATTTTTCGTTGGGAACGCTCCCATTTTTTGGGAACGTTCCCAAAGTGCGGCTTTTAAAATATGGATAAACTTTTGAGCTATTCTTTATTTATTACAATATAATCGGGCTCTGATTCTGGAATGCTCCAATTGAATACCAGTTTGTTGTATGCGCCTAAATCACGTTTTTTGCCGTTTCACTAAGTTGTGTATTTAAGGGGCACTTTCCTGAGCAAATTCCCGTAACTAGATTATGTTTTCGTTCAAGCAATTCACCATTCAGCAGAATCGTACGGCCATGAAAGTGTGTACGGATGCCTGCGTGCTTGGGGCGTATGCTAATCAGGATGCGGGGGAGCGCGTCGAGCCTACTACGGAGGTGTCGCGGATTCTGGACATTGGCACCGGCACCGGCTTACTGGCGCTTATGGCAGCGCAACGAAATCCAAGGGCGGTAGTCGATGCAGTTGAGGTAGATGACGCGGCCTTTAGTCAGGCTATCGAAAACGTAGCGGCCAGTCCGTTCGCTGACCGGATTCGGGTAACACAGGGTCGGATACAGGATTACCAACCCGCCATTCGCTACGATCGAATCCTGACCAATCCGCCTTTCTATACCAACCACCTTCGTTCGCCGGATGCGGCCGTTAACCGGGCCCTTCATACCGACTACTTACCGTTTCCGGAACTGGTAGAAGCTGTTACCCGGCTGATGCAGCTTACCGGGCAGTGGTGGGTTTTACTGCCGCCTTATGAAACAGACTTGCTCGATGAACTGGCCCAAAAAGCAGGCCTGCACGCCTTTAAACGCCTATTTCTGCGGCACAATGCGCAAAAGCCCGCTTTTCGGGTTGTGAGTGGGTATTCGTATACGGAAAGGAGTCCTGAGCAGGAAACGCTGACCATTTATGAGCGTACGAATGTATCCGATCAGACGAAAACGCAGTCAAAAGAGATATATACGTCAGATTTTCGGTCATTACTCCGGGATTTTTACCTGATATTCTGAAAAGTCTGCGACCTTTGCAGAAATCTTTGCGCCCGTTTCGGCGTAGGGCCGCCCGTGCGGTTCGACCTTGCGTTTAGAAAAATATATGCCAGAACCGCTTCAACTAACCGTTTTGATTCCGCTTTACAACGAAGATGAGTCGCTGCCCGAACTGCACGACTGGATTGTAAGGGTCGTAACGGAACACCAGTACACATACGAGATCCTGTTCGTTGACGACGGTAGCACGGATAATTCATGGGCTGTTGTTGAACAGCTGGCAGCTCGAAACCCGAATGTACGGGGCATTCGATTCAACCGGAATTATGGTAAAACGGCCGCCCTGCAAACTGGTTTTCTGGCCGTTCGGGGGCAGGTGGTCATTACGATGGACGCCGATCTTCAGGACAGTCCGGACGAAATACCGGAGCTGTACCGCATGATCACGAAGGAGAAGTACGACCTCGTTTCGGGCTGGAAACAGAAGCGATACGACCCGATCACCAAAACGTTGCCGACCAAGCTGTTCAATGCGGTTTCGCGCTGGATATCCGGGGTTCAGTTACACGATTTCAACTGTGGCCTGAAAGCGTACCGGCAAAAAGTGGTGAAAACCATTGCCCCATCTCTCTACGGCGATATGCACCGAAATTTGCCCATTGTTGCCAATTGGGACGGGTTCAGCCGAATTGGCGAGAAAGTTGTGCAACATCGGGCCCGAAAATACGGTACCACCAAATTTGGTTTGGAACGTTTCGTGAACGGCTTTCTGGATGTACTCGTTATCGGGTTTGTCCACCGGTTCAGCAAACGGCCAATGCACTTCTTCGGAACCTTCGGGACGCTGTCGTTTTTCATCGGCTCGCTACTGGCCATTTGGCTCATTGTCGAGAAGCTCATTAATATTTCAAGAGGGGAGAAGTTTCGTAATGTGACTGATAACCCGCTGTTCTTTTTCGGCCTTGTGGCGATCATTCTTGGCGTACAACTGTTTCTGGCGGGCTTTCTGGGCGAAATGCTCGTTCGCCAGAGCCTGAATCGCTCAACGGATCAACTGGTAGCCGAAAAAATAGGATTTACTGACCAAAACGTGCCGGTATAAACGGCTTTTCTTTATCAATCAATAGCATAAATTAGTAATACAACCAACCATGAAGAGTAATTTTAAAGCCCATCCCTGGCACGGCATTTCAATTGGCGACTTAGCGCCCAAACAAGTAACGTGCTTTATCGAAATCGTACCGACGGACACCGTTAAGTACGAAATTGATAAAACCACTGGCTACCTCAAAATTGACCGGCCTCAACAATACTCCAACGTACTGCCAGCTTTATACGGCTTTATTCCACAAACCTTTTGCGGTGAACAGATTGCCCGTCTGGCCAGTGAAAAGTCGGGCCGGACGGTTGAACTGGGCGATGGTGATCCCCTCGATATTTGTGTGTTGACCGAGCGAGAAATCACACACGGTGACCTTATTTTACAGGCTATCCCCATCGGCGGTTTCCGCCTGATCGATAAAGGAGAAGCAGACGATAAAATTATCGCTGTGCTGAAAGGAGATGCCATGTACGGCCAATATACCGAACTGGCTCAACTGCCCGAGGCCGTTGTAAAGCGGCTTCGCCACTATTTCATGACTTACAAAAATCTGCCCGACGAACCGGCAGTAATGGAGTTAGCCAACATCTATGGCCAGGAAGAAGCCTGGGAGGTAATCCAGACCTCAATCAACGATTATAAGCTGATGTAAGGTTTACGCCATTCGTCCGCTATTTTCGCGTACTTAACACTTTTATAGCCCGGAAACTTACTTCCGGGCTATATTTGTATATAGCCCGATTTGTAAAGGCTTTACATTAATACTAATTCATGCGACAGTTTCTTAAATATGTACTGGCCACAATCGTCGGCCTGCTGTTGTTTTCCTTTGTAGGCTTTCTACTCCTCATTGGGATAGGAGCGGCCTTGTCGTCTTCGGATAAAAAAACAACCGTTAAGGAAAACACCGTTTTAAAATTAGACCTGGATAAACCGATTGAAGAACGGAGTGTCGAAAATCCGTTTAAGGGGTTTGGGCCAATAAGTGGCGGAGGTGATGCCATTGGCCTCATCGAACTGAAAAAAGCGCTGAAAGAAGCGAAAGACGATGATAACATCAAAGGGATCTACCTCCAAACCGAAAGCCCACAGGCTGGATGGGCATCGCTCGAAGAAGTTCGTGATGCGCTGGTTGATTTCCGGCAATCGAAGAAGTTCGTGTATGCTTACGGCGAAACGATGACCGAAAAAGGATATTACCTGGCTTCCGTTGCCGATAAAATTTACCTGAATCCGGCCGGCGATCTGGAATGGAATGGCCTGAATGCGGAGCTGTCCTTTTTTAAAGGAACACTTGATAAGCTGGGCGTTAAAGCCGAAATTTTCAAAGTGGGCGAGTTTAAAAGCGCCGTAGAACCGTTTATTCGGGAGGATATGAGCGACCCCAACCGCAAACAGGTGAACTCGTTCCTCAACTCCGTGAACGACCACATGCTGGTTCGGGTGGCGCAAAGCCGAAACCTGCGGGTCGATTCGCTCAAACGCTATGCCGATAATTTGACTATCCAGAAACCTGCCGATGCGCTTCGTACCAAACTGGTTACCAACATAGGCTACCAGGATGAACTGGAAAGTGTGATCAAAAAGCAGTTGGGCGTCGACGAGAAGAAGAAAATCAACTACGTATCCCTGAGCAAATACGAAGATTCGGAGAAAATCGAAACGGATTCGGAAGGAACGGGTTCGAACCGGATTGCCGTCATTATCGCTTCGGGCGATATTCAGTCGGGTAAAAGCGGAGATAACAGCATTGGTTCGGAAACGATTGTGGAGGAGATTCGCAAAGCTCGTCTCGACGACAAAGTGAAAGCGATTGTGCTGCGGGTTAACTCCGGTGGAGGCAGCGCCCTGGCGTCGGATGTGATGTACCGCGAAGTGCAGCTGGCCCGGAAAAGCAAACCTGTTATCGGCTCCATGTCCGACTATGCGGCTTCGGGCGGGTATTATATGCTCATGGGTTGCGACAAAATTGTGGCCCAGCCAAACACAATTACGGGATCAATCGGCGTTTTTTCGCTGCTGTTCAACACCGAAAATTTCTTTAAAGACAAACTTGGTATCACCTACGACCGGGTGAAAACCAACACCAATGCCGACTTCCCAACAGGCACGCACGAAATGACGCCGTTTCAGAAGCAGACCATGCAGCGTGCAACCGAGCGGATCTATGCCGAGTTTACGGGCAAAGCCGCAGCCGGTCGGAAACTGCCGATCGATAGCCTTCGGGCCATTGCCGGTGGCCGGGTCTGGACGGGTTCGCAAGGGAAAGCCATTGGCCTTGTCGACCAGCTTGGTGGCCTCGACGACGCCATAAAACTGGCGGCTCAGACGGCTAAACTAAAAGAGGGTGATTACAGACTGAAGTATCAGCCCCGGAAAAAAGAATTCTTCGAGCAACTGATGATGTCGTTCGGTAATGACGAGGAGGCCAAAATTCAGGCACAGCTTGGCGAACTAGCCCCGTATGTGAAGTACATGAAAAAGCTAAAAACGATGCAGGGCATGCAAATGCGATTGCCCTTCGAAGTAGAGATTCGATAACTACTCTGGTTTACCTGATTCAGACCTATACGCGTTAAAGCCAGCAGTGGCCCGGTGTATAGGTCTTTTTTTTACCTTGCAATCAGCAACGTTATCCTGATGCAGATCCTTCCTGTTCGTCTTGACCTCTTTGCCCTTATCATCCTTCTGGGCGTGGCACAGGGAATTTTTCTGGGCGTTTTCTTTCTGACCGGCGATCGGTCCAAACAGGTAGCAAATCGCTGTCTGGGCTTCTTCATGCTGGCTTTGTCCGCCATAAGTGGCGAGATCTTTCTGAATTACACCAACTACACGTTCAGGGTACTGTGGACGAGTGATTTTGCGGAACCCTTCAATTTTGCCATTGGGCCGTTGTTTTACTTCTTTGTTTATGGGCGAATCCGACAGCGATTGCCCCGTTTCTGGGGCTGGCATTTGTTCCCATTCGCTATCTGGCTGGTTAACTCAATAACCTGGCATTATCAGCCTATAGAAGTCAGGTACAATGCCTATGTAAACGCACAGCATCCTGAGTTGCCGTTTATTCACCAGAAACCGTATTGGCAGGATGACTTTACCGGGCTTCGGGACTTTATTGATGAGATGACATTGCTCAGCTGCATGGTGTATGCCGTACTAGCCTTTCTGACCATTCGAAGGGCCAATCGCGGAGAAGAGGGGAAAAAGGAATCCGCAATCCGTACGTCATTACGCCTGTTAAGTTTGCTCTTCGCGTTGGTGCCGTTTTTGATCGTCGTGGTAAAACCCCAATTTTACCACGACGTGGGCGATTATCTGCTGGCTACCTACATGGCTGCTACCATTTATGCCACCAGTTTTTTGGTCATGCGGGGTTCGGATTTTTTTCTCGACACGCCACCGCCTGAACCAACAGTGGTTGCAGCGGAACCTCTGGCAGAACCGAAAAAGAAATACGGAAAATCGGCGTTGTCAGGAGAAGTTGAAGATGCCGTTTTAAGTAAACTCACCCGTTTGCTCGAAACGGAGAAACCTTACCTCGACAGTGAATTGTCATTGCCGAAACTGGCCGCCCGGCTGGATACCAGTCCGCATCATTTATCGCAATTACTCAACGACCGGCTTGGGCAAACGTTTTTCGACTGGCTGGCAACGTACCGAATTGCCGAGGCTCAGCACTTACTCAGCGATTCGGCCACCAGTCACCTGAAAATCGACGAAATTGCCGAACGGGTGGGGTATAATTCACCCTCTTCTTTTCATACGGCCTTTAAACGGTTGACAAGCGTGACTCCGGCGCAGTTTCGGGCAAGGGGGCTTGGGCAAGGGGCCGAGCGATAGCCGAATATGCCGTTCTTTATTCATCCCGATAGGCGCGAAGTGCTTACTTGCCGGGAAATAGGGTATTGAGGGCTTTAGGAGCGCACTTTTGCTGCATCAACTCCATAAAGCGTAACACCATGCAACCAACCTCGTTTCCTGCTCCGACTCTCTCATCGACTACGATTTCTACCCGACGCCATGACCTCGACTGGCTCCGGGTAATCGCCATTGTAACTCTGCTATTCTACCATACCGGTATGATTTATGTTTCATGGAACTGGCACATTAAAAGTGCCGAACACAGCCTGCCCATGGAAGTCGTGATGCGTTGGCTGCATCGATGGCGCATGCCGTTACTGTTCTTTATCTCCGGTGCCGGTGCCTTCTTTGCCCTCAAAAAACGCGCGTATAGTTCCTATGCCGGTGAGCGCGTCCGGCGGTTATTTGTACCGCTGGTTTTCGGCATGTTCGTGATTGTACCCCCGCAAATTTACATCGAATGGCTGTTTCGGGGTCGTTTCTCGGGCAGCTATGCCGAGTTCTATCCGGAGGTCTTTCACTTTCAACCGTACGAAGATGGCGGAACGGGTGGGGCCTTTAGCTGGCATCACCTTTGGTTTGTCTGTTACTTGTTTTTGTATTCGCTGATTAGTATTCCCGTGTTTCGTTGGCTGAAAGGGGAGTCGGGGCAATGGTTCGTTGACCGCATCGGGCGGTTAATGGCCCGGCCTGGTGGAGCGCTCTGGTTAGTTGGCTTTTTATTGCTTAACGATGTGGTGCTTGGCGGATTCTTTCCCCACGAAACCCACGCACTGATCAATGACTGGGCGTATTTCATGAATAACCTGCTGCTCTTCTGGCTGGGTTTTATCCTGATCAGTCGAAAAAGTTTCTGGCAGATTATTACCGACCAGCGTCGTTATTTTGTGGTGGCTACGGTTATCTGTACAGTCATTATGTATGGCTCCCGGTCGTTACTTAGCGCTGATACCGTTGAAGCCTCCAAACTACTAACTACGCTGTTTAGCTTCAATCGGCTTGGGCTCACGTGGTTTTCCGTATTGGCCACGATTGGGTACGGGTATCGGTATCTGAACGTAAACCACCCGATTTTGCCGCACTTGAACGAAGCCGTTTATCCTTTTTATATCCTACATCAGACCGTTATTGTGCTCATTGGGTACTACGTCTTAACCCGTACACAATTAGGTATTTACAGTGGATTTATGGTTGTAAGTCTGACCACGCTGCTTATTTGCATAGCGCTGTATATGTTACTGATTCGGCCGTTTAAGTTGATGAGAGTAGTCTTCGGGCTAAAATGATTGTTGGTTTCTGACTTTTGATTTGCGATTTTTGATAACTCATAGCCATTAGGCTAACGCGTTTCACTGCTCCCTGTTTATTTCGGAGCTTATCATTAAAAAAGTAAATCCATGCGTACCGATTGGACTCGCGCTGAAATTGCCGAAATCTATAACTCGCCCGTTCTGGACCTGATGTACCGGGCCGCCACTGTTCACCGTCAACATCACGATCCGCAGGA
The DNA here is from genome assembly GCF_900230225.1 of Spirosoma fluviale. Lineage (GTDB taxonomy): Bacteria > Bacteroidota > Bacteroidia > Cytophagales > Spirosomataceae > Spirosoma > Spirosoma fluviale. Next base: position 2,416,610 of record NZ_OCNH01000001.1, on the reverse strand, counting down.
AGTACAGGTATGTACGCTGCTGTCGGTCAAAACCGGCGGATGTCCCGAAGATTGTGCCTATTGCCCACAGGCTGCACGGTATCATACGGCGGTGAAGGTCCATAAACTGATGGAAGTGGGCGAGGTACTGACGGCCGCTCAACGGGCCAAAGACACGGGGAGTACCCGCTTTTGCATGGGCGCTGCCTGGCGCGAAGTACGAGACAACAGCGACTTCGATAAAGTGCTCGACATGGTACAGGGGGTCAATGAAATGGGGCTTGAAGTGTGCTGCACCCTCGGTATGCTCACCGAAACCCAGGCGCAGAAACTGAAAGATGCCGGGCTGTACGCGTACAACCACAACCTCGATACCAGCGAAGAGTTCTATGGGGATATTATCAGCACCCGTACGTATGATGATCGCCTGGATACACTTGGCCACGCCCGAAAAGCCGGTATATCGGTTTGTTCTGGCGGAATTATCGGCATGGGTGAGTCGGATCAGGACCGGATCGGGATGCTGCATACACTGGCAACCCTGCCACAACACCCCGAATCGGTGCCCGTTAATGCACTGGTACCGGTAGAGGGTACACCCCTGGAAGATCAGCCCCGGGTGTCGGTCTGGGAAATGATCCGGATGATTGCCACGGCCCGGATCATCATGCCGAAAGCCATGGTTCGGCTTTCGGCCGGGCGGGTACGGATGAATACCGAGGAGCAGGCCCTTTGCTTTCTCGCAGGAGCCAATTCCATCTTTGCCGGGGATAAACTCCTCACAACGCCAAATCCGAATGAGGATGCCGACCAGCAGCTCTTCCAGACCCTGAACATCCGTCCCCGTAAAGCCTTTAAAGACGCTACGCAACCCGCCGTAGTGTTTGAGCAGATTCCAATGTAAGTTTTGGAGTAAGTTAAGCAACTGGCTTGGTGCGAACTCATTAACGGAGGTAGAGAAATTGATTCAATGAGGGAAATCGTTCAAATGCAGACTCGGGAAGCGTATAAGCTGTTTCTGCTGCATTTGAACGATTTTTTTTGGTTAAGCTATTCATCATTAGCTAGTAATCTGGGTGGTTGCGTGCGTAGGGTATTGTAACCGTAAAGGTTGTACCGATACCTTCAGTGCTTATTACATTAAGGCCGCCGTTCAGTAGTTTGAGGTATTCCTGACAAATAACTAAACCCAGCCCGGTTCCCTTAAATTGGGAGGCATTTGTCGCTCTGAAAAATTTACCAAACAAGTTGGGAAGATCGGCTTTGGGAATGCCGATTCCTTCGTCTATAACCTCCAGTATTGTCGACTGAGACGTATACCTGATTTTTAGTCGGGGATTTTTAGCAGAAAATTTGAAGGCATTACTCAACAGATTCGTTAGAACATGTTGTAGCAGCTTTTTATCGGTCGTTACGACGGTGGGTGTCCCGGTTGTTTCCAGTTCCACTTGTCGACGGTCTTGCCGGTCACTGAATGTTGATTTTACTAACTCCCAACAAAGTATGGCAATATCTAGATCTTCCAGGTTGATTTGAATCTTTCCTTCTTCCAGTTTACTGATCGCCAGTGTATCGCCAATTAATTCATCAAGGGATATAACCTTACTGGAAATTGTGTTCAGATGTTTGCTGATGAGGGGTGCTAGTGAATTACTGGCTTCCCGCTCAACGTAGAATCTCATTAATTCGACGCTGGAACTGATGGCCGTCAGTGGCGTTCGGAACTCGTGCGAAGCTGTAGCAATAAACTGTGATTTCAAGGCATTTAACGCTTGCTCTTTTTGTAAAGATTCTTCTAACAGATGCTGTTTCTCAATGGTGGTCGTTATATCTGTTGCTACACCAATTCGACGTGTTACTTTTCCTGCCTCATTTGTAGCCTCAAATCCGCGTGCTTTCAACCAGCGAAGGCCACCATCGGCATGACGAATCTGATACTGGAGAATTGTACTCCATTCGTTTTCTACTACTGCGTTTAGAACCAGTGGGCGATCTTCTTCAACAATCAGGGCCAAAAATGATAGTGGGTTTTCGTTTAGGTCTTCCAGCGTAAGTCCCGTAAACTTTTCATAAGCCGGGTTAACGTACAGAAACCGGTTACTAACCCCATCCCGAACCCAGAATAGCTCGTCGACATTTTCGGCAATTTCCCGAAACCGCTCACTACTTTCAAGCATTGCCTCTTCAGCCGTTTTGCGGTCAGTAATATCGGTCAGAGTACCTGTAAAACCCGTTGGGGTATGGTTTTCATTTACTAATAACTGTGCGTGTAGACTAAACCAGCCATAGCCTCCTTCTTTATGACTGAATCGTACTTCCTGTCTAACCGTTGTACGTCGCCCAATTAGGGCTTCTTCATACAGTAAACGGGCCGTGTCCCGATCATTGGGTAAAACCCAGTCCAGAAATAAACCGCCTGTTGTTTCGTCGATCGAGAAGCCAGTGATGGTCTCCCAGGCTGGATTTAGATAAGTCCAGCAACCAGTTAAGTCTGTTTGAAAGACTACAGTATCCAGGTGATCAACTAACAAACGGTAGCGAAGTTCACTGGCCCGGAGTGTATCGTCTGCCAGCTTACGCGGGGTTACATCCCAGGCAACGCCCATCAGTCGGCTTGGCTTACCCTGATCGTCCTGCATCACCCGCCCGCTGATTTCGACGTAAAAAACTTCACCATCCGCTCGTAATCTGCGGCTGGTATGTGAAACAACCACGTTGTCTTCCTGTAAGTTTGTTTGCTCCAGGGGCAGCAAATGAGATCGGTCATCGGGATGAATCAGTTCCAGAAAACGCTCGAAGCTGAAGCCCGGTGTGTCGGTTGGTAGGCCATGAAGTTTCAGCAGGTAGTCGTCCCAGATGACAAGATCTTTACTGATATCATACTCCCAGATTCCCTGATTCGCAGCTTGGGTGGCTACTTGAAGGCGTTGGTTAATGCTTTGCAACTGGGCTTTGGCCGTGTTGAGGGCTGAAACATCACTGGCAATGCCTACATACCCAATGATTAGTCCATTTTCATCATCTAATCGACTGACTGTTAGTGTTAAATGGATTTTTGTGCCTTGTTTGTTCAGGAAAATGCATTCCTGTTTAACAGATTTTTGATCAACCAGCAGCGGTTTGAAAAAAGGAAAGCTGGATTCGTCAGGATTGTACGCACAAAACTCAAGTACGGGGCTTGTAGCCTGATCGAAATCGAATCTCAGGCGAACAACCCAACCGCAAAGCTCCTGAGCTGAATAGCCCAATAGGGTTTCTGAAGCCTGATTTACTGTTTGAATGATACCCGCCGAATCGGTTGTCAGGATGGCTTGACCAGTATAATTCAGAATTGCATTTTGCCAGATAGACAAAGATTTAACCTGTCTGGCTTGCTCGATAACCTGTTTTTCTAACTCCTCATTTCGTTCACGAAGATTGGCTGGACCGACTTCATTACTATGGGGAATACTGGTGGTAACAGATGGATTACTTTTTCCGAAGTGGAGTTCTGAGACGGGCATCGGCTCGGACAATGTCCTGGAAATTTTCTGGACTTGGTAGCCTTCATCGAGGGGAGTAATGTTCAGCTGGTCTGTTTCTGAGGAACTCACGCTGTATGTCAAACTGCAGGGTGCCCCTTTTTCCAGTGCCTGTAGCAAGGATGTGAACAAGGCTGGTGGTTGACTCCTTAACCAGTCGGATAGGTACGTAGGAACCGTGTCTTTTGCAGTGTGATAGCGAGTAACCCGATGACGCTTTAAGTCGACTAAGCAGCCTTTTCGGTCGAAGACAGGATCAAAAAAGAACAAATTTATAGGATCTTGAGTCAGAAAAGATAAATCCATTGGCCTAGCGGTTCATTAAAAACTATTCATGATCAGTAAGATAGTTTACCAAGATTTAGACACTTATATCCTCAGTATGTACTCTTATTACCACAATAAGCTTTTTAACCTTTTGCCAATGGAGTAAAAAACGAGTTAGTTAGTGACAATGTCAACCGTCTTTTTATTGGCTAATGTAATAAAAGGTATACTTATTTTAAGGCTATTGTGCGTATTTTTTCTTAAACCTATTTGTAAATATGTTATTGTTATTTAACCAGAGTCCTAAAAGAATTAATTAGTGAAAATATAGGCTAAGACGGATAGAGTGCGTAAATGTATAGTATGTATGTATTATCTATTGGGATTACGGTTATGTCAATTAGGCATAAAAAAAGGTAGCTGAAATCATTCAGCTACCTTTTCAATGGAGGTATCAGGAGTTACAAGCGCTTCGTGTATTCGTTTTCGGCGATCTTGTCAATTAAAACCTCGGCCAGACTCTGCGCGCGTTCTTTCTTAACCTCAGCCTTATCTTTCGATTCAACAGTTACGTTGATGATGTGATTGTTGTACAGGACGTGCATAACACCCGTCGATGCGTCCCAAACGGCTTTGTCACCAACATTCGAAACGGCCTCAAAGTGGCCTGTGCTTACCGCATGGCCGGTAAGGGCTGGTGCTGCGGATGTAACACCGGCATGTTGCGGGTGGTTATCGGCAGTGGTGTGCTTCGTTTCTTCCGGTACGGTTGTTTTCGCTGAAGTCTCCGAGTTGGTTCCTTCGGTTTCAGGACCGCTGGTGGTCGAGTCATTTGCTGTTTCAATCGGCTCCGTCATGGCAATGGCTGGCTTGCCTTGAAACTGTTTGTCGAACGTATACTCGGCCAGATAGGTAGACGAGTAGGGACGCTTACCACCAAACGAGACAAGAACTTTATTGCCTGCCCACTCAAATCCGCAACCGGAATGCTCAATCGATTCTTCCAGTTTCGTTGTTTCGTCCAAATTGAATGTTCGGCGAACATACTCTTCCCCAAGCAGGTTACAAGGTTCGTCGTAGTTAGCATCGGTTGATAGTGCGTTGACACCTGCGACACTTCTGGCCAGTACCGGGCTGGCATCCATTTGATTGGCAGAATCAGTAGTAGGAGCGGGGCTGCTGCAGGCTAAACACAAAACCGGGAAAGCCAGTATCAGTGATTTGATTTTCATGGGATGATTTTGAGAAAGCCCAAAATTAGCGTTTTCTTACATACCAGATGAGTAGTACAGATGTTTTTGTCGTACAGACCAGCTTGTCAATAAATTATTTTACTGAAAGGAACGGCAACAGTGAGGCTAACGCTAAGGCGATCAGCCGTTGTCCTTCCCGACAGAAAAGTATGCGTAATGTCAGAATAGTTAAGCTGAAACTCGAAATTTGCCGCTGGTGCGCCGACTTTATCAATCAGCACAATCGGAATACCAATGGCCCAGTTTAAAGCGTGGTAGGTACCCATGTTTTGTTCGAGAGACGAACTGAGGCCGATGTGCGATTCGGCCGGGTAGTAAACAACGTTAATTTTGGCCCTGGGCGTGAGGAATGACGCGTAATCGCCCACGAAAAGTGAGCGTGTATTCCGCTGTTTCAGGGTAAGTGTATCCAGCCCACCTGAATTTTTGTACTGGCTATAACTGATCGCTTCCGGTGAAAAGCTCTTAACGGAATTATTCAGGAAAACACTGCCCTCGAACGAAAGAAATAACCTCCCCATTTTTTTTGACTCCCAGAATCGTGTATGCGTAATCGCTAATTCGAACGGATACGATTTTTTCGTTTCCAACGGTTGAGCGTTTGAACGAGCTACGGTAAAGCGCTGAAGGATGATGGGTAAATAGGCGTTAAGGGTTGTCCAATGGGTAGTGATTTGCCTGAAACGCGCCGTTTCGGCTAATTCGAGGTATTGCAGGGTGGCAAACTTTCGCGAGAACTCATCCAGTAAACCAACATAGAAGTTTTGGTTCAACTCGACTTTGATTTGAGCAAAGTCGGCATCCGAAAGGCCGTCCTGGTTAAGTGAGGCTATGGATTTAGTGAAGTCAGCTTCTTTATTTTGTAGTTCACGTTTGAGCAGGTTTAACATGGATGCCCGCTTTGTGTCCATTATGTTTTTCTCCCGGCAATTGTTTATCGTGGTTTTAGGCTTTGCAATCCATGCCTTTTTTAGGGTAGCTCCCAATTCATTCGTAAAGGGTTTGTCCGTAAAGGTCGACGCCAGGGCGGTCATCACGTTGGCTTTGACGCCTACAACAAGAAATGATCTGACGGGTTCATCGACGCCGGTTGCCTGAAAGAAATTATGGTTCAATGAAAAGACGCCCTCTCTGGTATTAAACGTAACGTAGTTTTTGTAGAAGGAAAGATCTTTGTAATCAGCAAGGTAACTCCCAATCCTGTCGGACAGGTACAGGTTCATGGCCCGGTTCGAAATTACCTGTTGGTTCGCGCAGGCAGTACTCTGAATAGCTTTATGAATAGAATCCAGCTCAGCAATCAACTTTGCCGACTCTTGTGCCTGTACTCCGTAACCTGGCCAAATTAGTAAGATTGAGATAAGAAGCGTTCGGGAGAGCTGATACATCTTTTAGCCTTAAAGATGTATTTTTTATCGACATCCGGTCTGGTTCACTGAGTGAACGGTAATCGTTGTGTAGTTTTACGGTCGAATTCCCGTATGCATGTCTGATATCGAAACCATTTCGCTTGCCCCTGGCCGTAACGTTTATTTTGCGTCCGATTTTCACCTCGGTACGCCGTCAATCCAGAAAAGCCTCGACCGGGAACGGGCCGTGGTGGCCTGGCTGGATGCCATCCGACACGATGCTGATGTGATTTTTCTGGTAGGCGATGTGTTTGACTTCTGGTTCGAATACAAGCATACCATCCCCAAAGGATTTATCCGCTTGCAGGGAAAGCTGGCCGAACTAACGGATGCCGGTACGCGGATTATCCTCTTCACGGGCAATCACGATATGTGGATGAACGACTACTTTACGAAGGAGTTGGGCATACCCGTCTACCGAAACCCGCGTCGGTACGCCATCAACGGGAAGCAGTTTTTCATCGGGCACGGGGATGGCCTCGGCCCCGGCGATTTCGTTTATAAACGCCTGAAAACGGTTTTCGAAAGCAAACTGGCCCGTGGTCTGTTTCGCTGGTTACACCCCGACCTGGGCATTGGTGTGGCGCAGGCATGGTCGCGCCGGAGTCGCATGAGTAATCAGGAAAAAGGGGAGGATCATTTTCTGGGCGAAGACCGGGAATGGCTCATGCTGTACAGCCGTGAAATCGAAGCCAAACTTCATCATGATTATTACGTGTTTGGCCACCGCCACCTGACGCTCGATCTGGCCGTCACGCCATCGAGCCGCTACATAAACCTCGGTGAATGGGTATTCGCCAAAACCTACGCCGTATTCGACGGAAGTCAGCTGAGTCTGAAAACGTGGGCGGTATAGACGATATACCCGGTAGAAGAAAAAAGCGGAGCAACTGGTACCAAATCGTGGACTCAATTACCGTCCTGAAGAATATCTTTCCGCGTCATATTTTCGCGCGGGGCTTTATTTAGCTCACTTCGCCATTCTTTATTTTTAAGATCACCCCGCTTAACGGAGCGAATAAAGTTAGCCCAGGCAAAGGGGTTTGTAAAGGCAAACGTGGGGGTTGCACTTCGGCCAAGGAGCGATTCTCGCCCAAAAAACTGCTGATTCACGAAATTCTGGTGGTTGGCCAGAGCGCCCATAGGCATAGTAGCCGCCTGCCGCATGATGGCTTCGGGACTAGTGTTGCGGGCTAAATTCTCGCGTTCTTTTTCGTCGGGGAGTTTTAAATTGACGAAGGCTTCTTTAAACAACTCTTCCGTAGCATACGGGTAAACCTTTACTTCGGCCAGGGTTTTTACATCTTCCTGCAACGCTACAACCGCCGAGTACGTAAGGTCAGTTAAACGGCGGGGAATGATATGGTACTGCGTCCGGAAACCGACATAGCTGAAAATAACACTGTCGCCCGGAAATACCGGCAGCGCAAAATAGCCGTTTGGCGCCGACAAGACGCCTTTTCCTGCTTTGGGAATATAAATATAGGCACCGGGAAGCGGTTCGTTCGTTTTACCACCGGTGATAAAGCCAGTGAACGTGATTTGCCGTTCCTGCCCCTGCGCCTGTGCGGTGGAAAAGAGTCCACCCAGCGCCGAAAGCACCAGAAGACAGACCAAAAACGTCAATGACTTCTTCATAGACAAATGAACCATACTACAAAGTAAACGAGGAAAAGGCAGGTTATGGTTTCTGTTACCCGAATTTTAAGAGATTTTAGGCTTTTTGGCGTTATTTTAATTTTACTTACCTCAGGCAAACAGCTTCAGAAACGTGATGATAAAAGGTGCCGCCAGCAGTAAACCGTCGAATCGATCCAGAAACCCACCGTGGCCGGGAATACTGCTGCCGGAGTCTTTGATGGCAATACTCCGCTTAAATAACGACTCGACCAGATCACCATACGTGCCGGTTACGACGATGATACCCCCCACGCAGTACCACTGCCAGGGCCGTAACTCGGGTGCCCAGAAGGTAAGACCCAGCGCCACCAGTGCAGCAGCGGCTGCACCGCCAATGCTGCCTTCCCAGGATTTTTTTGGCGATACCCGCTCAAAAAGCTTGCGACGGCCAAATTTAGTACCGGCGAAATAGGCACCGATATCGCTTGCCCATAAAAGAAGCAAACAACCGGTAATGATCATCGGGTGAAACTTGCCTCCCTGAAGCGCCAGAATGATGAGCAGGGCAAACGGCATGGCCACGTAGATGATCCCCAGAAACGTAAAGCCAATATTGGTGAAGGGCTTCATGTCCTTCTTTTTGTATAGCTTGATGAGGAAGATCATTGACGATGCCGGGCAAATAAGAAAATAGTTACCCGTGCCCATCTGGTCCGTTTCGATAAAATAAGCCAGTACGCAGATCATGGTGCCCACTACCGTCCCGTAGGCCGTTAGCGGTTCGAAGCCGTCGAGGCCGAGCAACCGGTAAAATTCACGCTGGGTTAGCGCACTCACCAGACAAAAGAGGAGCGCAAATGTCCAGTCGGCATACCAGATCATAAATAAAATAAAGGGAACTCCCGCTACGGCCGCAACGACCCGTTGTTGAAGGTTCGTAAGTTTAGCTAAACGTTGCTTCATTCTCCAGGATTACTTTGGCCAGGATGGCGTCTTGGGTTGGTACATGCACTTCGCTTTGCCCCAAGCCATAGGTGGGGTAGCTGCTGCTTTGTTTGTTAATAACTACGGCTGCGATTTCGTGTTCGAGCAACAGGGCCTTTACCAGTTCGGCCCGGTGAGGCAGCGGTGTTGCATAAATTACTTCCCAGTTTTCGGTCATATTCATGTGAGGGTTAGGTGTCGGCAAAAGGAAAGCGCCAGCATACTTGCCGTGGTCAGCTCGCCCGGCTTGCTGCCGCCTGCCCGTCATTACTTTTCTTGAAATAATAAAGTAACACCAGTGTCAAAGCGCCTGAAACCAGAGCGCCGGCCAAAGGTACTGTTTCTGTATCTTCAATATTCATGGAGGTCACTTTCTGCTGGTGCAAATAAACCATCAATACGGTAAAGCCATTGTTGACAAAGTGCGCCAGAATCGGAATCCACAGATTACCCGACCACAAATAAAGGTAACCAAACAATGCCCCGAGGAGCATTCGTGGAAAAAAGCCGAGAAATTGTACGTGAATCGCACTGAACAAGGCAGCCGCCAGCCAGATGCCAACGTGAACATTGCCCGTCCAGTAACTCAAATTGCGCTGAAGAACACCACGGAACAAGGTTTCCTCACCAATAGCCGGGATAATGGCGATCACCAGAAGAGCCATAATTAACTGTCCCGGTGTTCGAAAAGTAGTAAGGTATTTGGTGATGCCTTCCAGGCCTTTCTCTTTATCCCGAATCCACTGCTCAACCGGCGCAAGCGTTTCCGGCAAATGCAGATTCTGGTTCCAGTCGATGATCAGCCCATCGAACGGCATAAAGACAATGACGATGACGCTGACAAAGCCCACGCCCGCCACCTGCCAGATAGACCGGTTATTAAACTCCGACCACGTTCGCCGTTCGATCAGGTACCAGTAAGCAAGGCTGGGTAATAGAAAGGTGCCCAGGTGGTTAACGGCTTGCAGGGTCATTAGCTCGTACCAACTGCCGGGTGAGTTCGCTGGTTGAGTGGCCAATGTAGTCAAATAAGCCTGGGCCTCGGCAAGACTCATGCCGTTGACAACGGCCAGAAGTACAAACAGAATCAGTGTGCTGATAACCCCCCCGATGAGTACAAACCCAACGAGCATGGATAGGCCGCCGAGGGTGGGTGGTCGTGATGTAGCGCCCTGGGGCGTATAACTAGGTTGCATAATTTCCGGTCAATTTATTGAAAATCGGGCACCCCGTTAGTATATAAGTCATTTAAAAGACGCTGCTGAAGCATTACAGAAAGGATCAGTGGCTTTAATCGCAAATGGCGCAATTTACACCTAAAAAAATAAACCCCGACCGCATTCGAGTCAGGCCTTCCTAATCTACCCTTAAAAAGTTATTTAACATGCCCGGCCAATCGACTAACTTCGTCTTTGCGAAGGCTTTTCTAAGTTGGCTCTTTAGTCGGAGCGGCTTATGCAGGTCTGTTGTAAAGAGTAGCTGTGTTTGGTTAAACGTTATTTACTCAACGTATGAAACAGATTTTTCAGAAGTACACCCTGAGAGCAATACTGTTCTTGCTCCCACCCATGTTGATGTGCTGCCGGGAGGTTACAGTCCTTAATCGGACATCCCAACGCATCCACATCACCGATTTTTCGGTACCGGTTCGTACCGTGCTTCCTGCCCCCGAACCCTATCCAAACTCCATGACGATTCGGGTTAGTGGTACCATTAGCCAGCCGGTTACGATGCATGTCGATCCACTTACGCCCAGTCAAGGAGGTTCTTATCCGATTCGGCGGGATACGCTGGCGGCCGGTACCTATATGGATAAATCCTTTCAGGGCGACTTTTATTCAACTTATCAAACCGAACTGGTGGTAACGGGGGCTCCGGGCACCACCGGCGCTCTGACCATCGAATGGTTCTGCCAGTAAACTCCCTATACGTTATGAAACATTATTTTCTCCTGCTCATTGGCTTGTTGGTATCGGGTTTACTGAATGCCCAGACTCCCATTGGCCGAAATTCTATCCGTTTTGGTGTTGACCTGACCACACTCGATGGGCCTGACGATGTAGGACCGCGTTACGTAGGCCGGTTGGCGCATCATTTCCGAAATGATCGTGTTTTGATAGCCGCCGAACTGGGTTATATGCGGGTTTCGTCAATCAATCTACCGTTCAATGACGTTGTTCCGGATCCTGACCGCAGAGATCGGTTCACCACCGATGTTACCCTACTCGTGGACCTGCTGCGGCACCCGCGTCATGCACTTCGACTGGGTGTGGGGTTTTCGGCCTGGTATCGGCGTGATGATATCTACCGGGGTGGAGCGGCTCTGTTCTCGCCAAACCGCTTACAGGCTGTCGCGATCAATCGGCAAATAGACCATGCGTTGAACACCGGCGGGCACGTCGCTACTGAATACGAGTGGCTTTTTGATCCACGCTGGAGTGTCGATGCTCGACTGCGGATGGCCAATTTTAAGGATACAGGCATGAGTTTCATGCTTGGCACGGGCATCAGTCACCGGTTTTAGCCAGGTCTGTTTAAACGTTTTAGTTATGCACTCCCTCTCAGTCAAAACGGCTAGGCAAATTGGTCGTTTTGGATGCTCAGGCCGTTCCGTAAGGTTACCGGCCGGTTTGCCGAAAACGCACAGGGGAACCAATTTGCTTCATGGATTGTGCTAAATCAATAGTACGCGTCGGAGCCGACTTCTCAAATTCTAATGAATTAACCGGAAATTTGTGTCTCGTTTAACGGCTGAATTATAACATAAGCAGACAATGGTCAACATTGGCAATATACAATTACCGGATTTTCCGTTATTACTGGCTCCCATGGAGGATGTGAGCGACCCGCCGTTTCGGGCGGTTTGCAAAGCAAATGGTGCCGATTTGATGTACACGGAATTCATTTCCTCGGAAGGGCTCATTCGGGATGCCGCCAAAAGTGTTCAGAAACTCGATATCTTCGAGTACGAACGGCCCATCGGCATTCAGCTCTTTGGCTCCGACGTGGAAACAATGGGCGAATGCGCCCGGATTGCTTCCCGCGCCAACCCCGACTTAATTGACATTAACTACGGTTGTCCTGTTAAAAATGTAGCCTGCCGGGGTGCCGGAGCCGCTTTGTTGCAGGATATTCCCAAGATGGTGCGCATGACCGATGCCGTTGTCAAAGCGACCCATTTGCCCGTAACGGTAAAAACGCGGCTTGGCTGGGACGAGTCTACCAAAAACGTGGGCGAAGTGGCGGAACGACTACAGGATATTGGCATCAAAGCGCTCACCGTGCATGGCCGCACGCGGGTGCAGATGTACAAAGGTGATGCCGACTGGACGCTCATCGGGCGCATCAAAGAAAATCCCCGCATCCAGATTCCGATCTTTGGCAACGGCGATATCGACTCCCCCGAGAAGGCGCTGGAATACAAAAACCGGTTTGGCGTGGATGGCGTGATGATTGGCCGGGCCAGCATTGGGCATCCCTGGGTTTTCAACGAAATCAAGCACTTCGTGCAAACGGGTCAGCATTTGCCCCCGCCAACCGTAGCCGATCGGGTATCCGTTTGTCGGCAGCACCTCGATTTCTCGATTCGCTGGAAAGGCGAAATCCTGGGTCTTTTTGAAATGCGACGTCATTACGCCAATTATTTTAAAGGCCTGCACGATTTCAAACCCTACCGGATGCGGCTGGTTACCACCGATTCGTACAGCGGAGTGAGTGACATTCTCGACGAAATTCAGGAGAATTATATTGTAGAACTTGTTTGAGGGGATCGCGGATATTTTCCGCGATTCTGTTTCCACTGCTGATGACTACCGAAGAACCCGTTGTTATTCCCCAAAGCCGCCCCTTGCTGGCGTGGGTATTGTTATGTGCCCTGGCGCTGGTTTGGGGTAGTTCATTCATTCTCATCAAGCGAAGTCTAGGCATCTTTCCACCGGAGCAGGTAGCCGCCGGTCGACTGGTGTTTGCTCTATTATTTTTTAGCCCTTTCCTGGTCCGGCAAAGTCAGCAGTCTGATATTCGGGTTATGGTTCGGCATCGCTGGGTGGCGTTGCTGGCATCGGCCATCATCGGGTTTGTAATACCGGCGTTTTTATTTGCCGAAGCGGGTGCCCACCTCAACAGTTCCCTGGCCGGGGCGCTCAACTCCCTGAGTCCCCTGTTTACGCTTATTCTGGGAGCTGTTTTCTTCGGACAGGCACTCAGGCTGAAACAGGTGGCCGGGATTTTACTCGGGCTGGCGGGGTCACTGTTATTGGTGTTTTTTAGTGCTACCGGTTCCTTTCAAATCAACGGGTACGCGCTGCTTATTGTCCTGGCAACCATCTGCTACGGCCTGAATACCAACCTGATTGGCCGGTATCTGAGTCACTTACCGGCCCTGGTCTCAACGGCCTGGCTCTTTGCCTTTGCCGGACCTATCGCCTTATTAACGTTGGCACCTACCGATTTTTTTAATCGCGTAGTGGATGCACATAGCAGCTGGTCGTTATGGGCGCTGGTTACGCTGGGCGTATTTGGCTCGGGGCTGATGTCCATCTTCTTTAACCGGGTCATGCAACTGGCTTCTCCCTTGTTCGCGGCCTCCGTCACGTACCTCATTCCCATTGTAGCCCTCATGTGGGGCGTACTGGATGGCGAAACAATTTATCTGATACAGTTTGCCGGGATGGGTGTCTGCCTGATCGGCATCTGGTTAGTAAATAAATCGTAGGTTGCGGTTTTAGAAATGTAACGCTTCGCTGGACGAAGGCTGCACCCCGAACTTCAATACGACACAACAAGTATTCGACTATGTACACGGCAACCCTGACCAATACAGATACTCCGCCCGTTAGCATTGATTTCCTGAACGGACAACCCGTTATTAACGGCGAGCCCTTTGACTGGGATCTGGTTAAACTCAACGACCGGACATTTCATATTCTTCACGACAACAAGTCGTTTACGGCCGAAGTAGTGGAATTCAATACAGCCGATAAGACGGTTACCCTGAAGCTGAATGGCCATATTCACTTTGTTCAGCTAAAAGACCGGTTCGACCTGCTGCTCGAAAAAATGGGCATGAGTTCGGTGGCCAGCAGCAAGGTCAATGAACTGAAAGCACCCATGCCGGGGCTGATCGTTGGCATCAGTGTACAGCCGGGCGATGAGATTCACAAAGGCGATAGTCTCCTCATTCTGGAAGCCATGAAAATGGAAAACCTGCTCAAAGCACCCGGCGATGGTACCGTAAAAAACATCCGGGTCAACAAAGGCGACCGGGTTGAAAAAGGACAGGTACTGGTAGAATTTGCGTAAGCAGGCTTTTGCTGGTATGGATACCCTCTACACCCGACGACGCTTTGTCAAGCAGACGGCCCTTGCTGCCGGTGCGCTTCCGCTGGTAGCGGCCTCGTTTCCCGCACTGGCTGGGGAAGCCGCCCTGCCGCTGCCCGACGTGCATATTTTCTCGAAGCATTTGCAGTTCCTGAACTATGCCGATATGGCCACTGCCGCGGCCGAAATGGGATTCGCCGGTGTTGACGTAACCGTTCGTCCGGATGGGCACGTTCGTCCGGACAGGGTTGAAGAGGACTTGCCGAAAGCGGTCGAAGCGCTGAAAAAAGTAGGCTTACCTCCCAAACTCATGACCACGGCGGTGGGTGATGCCACAAATGCCGTTGATGTTCGGTTGCTCAAAACCGCGTCGAAAGCCGGATTTAAGCTGTATCGGATGAAGTGGTATCAGTATGAGGAAAAAAAGTCCATACCCGACTCTATCCAGGGGTTTCAGCAGCAGTTGCGGGCGCTGGGTGAGCTGAACAAATCATTGAACCTGATTGGCTGTTATCAGAACCATGCAGGTTTGCTGGTAGGTGCCTCCGTCTGGGAAATCTGGGAAATGCTGAGAACGGCTGAACCAGCCCACATGGGCGTGCAGTATGACATACGTCATGCCACCGTAGAGGGAGGCCAATCGTGGCCCAATGGCCTTCGCTTGCTGCAACCTTCGGTTAAGTCGATTGCCATTAAAGATTTTGTCTGGTCGACGAAAAATGGCGTCACAACCGTACAGGACGTACCGCTGGGCGAGGGCATCGTTGATTTTAAACGCTATTTCTCTCTGCTGAAGAAATATGCCATTCAGGTGCCTGTCTCTCTGCACATTGAGTACCCGACGGGTGGGGCCGAACATGGCGCAACTCAGTTGACTGTCCCCCAAAAAGAGGTGTTTGCCGCCATGAAACGGGATTTAAAACGACTCCGTGAACTTTGGGAATCGGCCTGACATTAATTTTCCTGGCCGAACGTTCGGCCTTTTTCTTATCTTTGCCCGCAAATTTTCCCTTCATGACATCGCAAACAACGTATAAACGCATCCTGCTCAAGTTGAGCGGGGAGGCTCTTGCTGGGCCTAACGGATACAACATTGACCCGGCTATACTGGAGCAATACAGTCAGGAAATCAAACAAGTCGTTGACTTAGGTGTCGAAGTAGCCATTGTTATTGGCGGGGGGAACATCTTCCGGGGTGTCTCGGGCGAACGTTCCGGTATCGACCGCGTACAGGGCGACTACATGGGTATGCTCGCTACGGTTATCAATGCTATGGCCCTGCAAAGCTCCTTCGAAAAACACGGTATGTACACCCGCGTGATGTCGGCCATTAAAATGGAGCAGGTCTGCGAGCCGTATGTACGTCGGCGGGCGGTGCGTCACCTCGAAAAAGGCCGTGTCGTGATTTTTGCAGCCGGTACCGGAAGTCCCTATTTTACCACCGATACCACGGCCAGTCTGCGGGCTATTGAAATCGAGGCCGATGTCGTCCTGAAAGGCACCAAAGTTGATGGTGTGTACACCGCCGACCCGATGAAAGACAAAACGGCTACCCGATATACCACCATTACCTTCGATGACGTTTACGAAAAGAAACTGAGTGTAATGGACTTAACCGCCTTTACGCTTTGCCAGGAAAACAGCCTGCCCATTATCGTGTTCAACATGAATACAAGAGGCAGCCTGCTCAAACTGGTGCAGGGCGACAGCGATCAGGGTACACTCATTACCATGAAATTACCAGAATAAGTAGTCTGAATTAATCTGTTTAATGAGTAAGGTGATTGAATCGACTAAGTAACTATTCACTCATTCGCTCATTCACCCATTCAATTAGTATAAAATGGAAGAAATTGAGTTATATCTCGACGATGCAAAAGATACAATGGAGAAGGCGCTCAAGCACCTGGCCATTGAATTGACAAAAATCCGCGCGGGAAAGGCGAACGCGGGTATGCTCGACGGGATACAGGTAGAGTATTACGGAACCCTGTCACCGTTGCACACGGTCGCGTCTGTCAATACGCCCGATGCCCGCACCATTGTTATCAAGCCGTTCGAGAAGAAGCTCATCAGCGAGGTCGAAAAGGCGATTCGTAACTCCAACCTCGGCCTGAACCCCAACAACGACGGCGAACAGATTCGTCTGAGTATTCCACCCCTCACCGAAGAACGTCGGCGCGACCTCGTCAAAAAGGTGAAACAGGAAGTGGAAACGGCAAAAATCAACGTGCGCAACATCCGCAAAGACACCAACGACGACATTCGTAAACTAACCAAAGACGGTGTCTCGGAAGATGCGGTGAAAGTAGGCGAGGAGCGCGTTCAGAAACTAACCGATGCCTTCATCGCCCGCATTGAAGAGGTATTCGTCGCCAAAGAAAAAGATATAATGGTGGTGTAATCCTTTGGATACCTACAACGAATAAGAGCCGCTTACCATCGAGGTGAGCGGCTTTTTGTTGTAACGTGGACGGGGTCGCCCGAGCGATGGTATTCCGCGTAGCCGTCAGTCTACAACAGGGTGCGTTTGCTTAGGGGACACAAAGATGCCGCCCCTGCCGGAGCGGGTTGATATGGGAAACGCCCTCCCCAATCGGAAACACCGTTGGCATTTCCGATTGGGCTACAAAGATGCTGCTCCTGCCGGAGCAACACGGTGTGAGTTCCATCGCGTTGTGCGTGGCCATTGCATGGCATGTGGGGGCGCTCAATCCGGTAATGGGGATGGTTGCGGCTGGCCGGCGTAAAATACGCCAACAAAAGGCTCCAGAGGAGCCCAATCTTTGTAGCCTTGATGACCGGATTACGTGATGATTGTCTAATGAGAACGCCGTTCGCTTACAAAAACGATAATCTCATGGCCGACACCTACACCCAACTCTACATACATCTGGTTTTTGCTGTGAAATACCGGCAATCGCTGATCCACGAATCCTTTCGCGATGAACTTGAAAAATACATGTGCGGTATCGTCAACGAAAAACGGCACAAACCCCTGGCCATTTACTGTATGCCCGATCACATTCATCTGTTTGTGGGGTTAAATCCTGCCGAAGCTATCTCAACCCTGGTGCGCGATCTGAAAACAGCTACAAATACTCTAATCAAAGAAAAACAATGGGTGGCTGGCCGGTTCCAGTGGCAGGAAGGCTACGGTGCTTTCTCACACGCCCGGTCGCAGCTGGATACTGTGGTGCGGTATATCCGAAACCAGCCTATTCATCACCAGAAACAACGATTCCGAGATGAATACCTCGATATGTTACACAAAGCAGGGGTCGATTTCCAAACTCAATACCTGTTCGACTGGCTTGACGAACCTCTTGGAAATGTAACTACCGAGTCTGTTGTACCTTATGGTGATTCCAGCAAAACCAACGTACCAAACCCATGAAAAAAGGACTCGATGCCACCTTCGTGCATTACGGTATTCGCAAAGACGATTTGCCGCTGATCGAAGCTATCTGCCATCAACACGGTATTGATTTCGATTGGCTACAAGAAGATGTGCTGAAACGCTACCACGCTCATTAAACGCATCCCCGCCATCAATTTTAAGACCTGCCTGAACTTCGACCTGTCGGTCACCACCAGCGACCGGCCTATCATTCTGATTGGTTAGGTATGGGGAAACGATACAAGGTAATTAAGGTGCGGCATCTGGTTTAATCGTAAGGAATTCAGAGCCAGTTAGCTTGTCTTTTGTTTGTTTTGTTTCACACCCGTCTGCCGCATGGCCGATTTTATATAATCCAAGGCAATTCGCCGTATGACGGGCTCCTCTATGTCTGCTGTGCGTTCGCCCCGGTGTTGGTACGGGATGATTTCGCCCGTGAGCATATCGAAAATGCCGTAGGGAAGCAGTTCGTATTCTTCGTAACCCCAGAATAAAAAGTCGACTGCATCGGAAGGATCTTCGAACGCAACGGCATAGCTGATTTCCTGCTTGGCAAAAACAACGATGTAACGCATGCCAACCTATACGAAATGTGGCGTCAAAGGGTTGCGTATCAGGAGGGGTTTTTCGTTACCGACTGCCAGCCCCTCCAGCCTTTCCAGTTTAACAATCATCCTGGCACGTTATCCGTTTTAGTACAAACATGTATCTTTGGGCTACGTACCTGTTGATTTTATGAACCAACCAACCCTTTTACAACCGAACCGGCGTACCGGCCTGGTCCCACACCTGATTGCCGTGCTTGGGCTTTTTGTGCTGGCCGTTATTTATTTCTCGCCGGTCATGTCCGGTAAAACGCTCGCCATGCACGATGTGCAGGAATCCGTGGCATCGGCCCGCGAAATCCGCGAAATCGCCAAACAAACCGGCGAGAAGCCGCAATGGACCGACGCCGTCTTTAGCGGAATGCCCGCCTACATGATTGATTATCGGTACCCCTATATTCTGGTCTACAAAGCCGTAATGGGAGTTGTGGAAGCACTGCCCAACACGGCCAACGTCATTTTCGTGGTACTCCTGAGCATGTACGTGCTGCTGGTTGTACTCGGCTGTAATCCCTGGCTCTCGGTATTGGGAGCCGTTGCTTATGGGTTCGGGACATTCAGTATTGTCAGTCTCGAAGCAGGGCACGTGTCAAAATTATTCGCACTGGGTTACGGAGCCGGTGTACTGGCCGGGGTAATTCTGGCGCTGCGGGGCCGGTACCTGCTTGGGGCTGCGCTGATGGGCTTTTTTACCTGTATGGAGTTTGGCGCCAACCACATCCAGATTACCTACTACCTGTTCATGACGGTGGGCCTGTATGTACTTTTTGAAAGTGTTGCCCTGATTCGCGCCGGAAAAGGACGGCAGCTGGCGTTAGGGCTGGCCACACTGGCTATTGCCGGTGCGCTGGGTGCCGGGAGTTTTGCCAAGCGGGTACTGGTACTGAACCAGTACACTAAAGAGACCATTCGTGGTAAGTCGGAACTGACGGCTAAGACGACGAACCCCGACGGAAAAGCGCCAGCCAGCGAATCAAAAGGGGGACTGGATAAAAATTACGCCTTTACCTATAGTTATGGCAAAGCCGAAACATTGACGCTCCTCGTCCCGAATGCTGCGGGCGGATCGTCGGCGGGGGGCGGCTTAACGACCGATTCTGAATTTTACAAAGCGATGGCCAGTCGCGGCATTGACCCGGCGGCAGCTAAGCAAATGGCTGAACTCGGTGCGCCAACTTACTGGGGCGACCAACCAATCGTGGGCGGTCCCGCGTATGCCGGGGCGGCTCTGTTATTCCTGTTTGTGCTGGGGTTGTTCGTCATCCGGGGGCCAATCCGGTGGTGGTTGCTGAGCGCTGCCGTGCTGATGATTATGCTGGCCTGGGGTAAAAACCTACTGTTCTTCAACGAGTTCCTGTTCGACTATCTGCCTTACCTCAATAAGTTTCGGGCCATGACTATGGCGTTTTGTTTGGCGCAGCTATTCTTTGCGGCTGGCGCTGTGCTGGGACTTCAGACGATCATCACACAAAAGCTGACTCTGGCTCAACTCCGACAGCCCTTGCTCATTAGTCTGTGCCTAACGGCTGGTGTGGCGCTTATTCTGGCGGTGATGGGTGGTGCCCTCTTTAGCTTCCAGTCACCCGGTGACGCTGATATGCTGTCCAGAATTTTTGGCGAAGCGGGTCGCGAGTTTCAGTCGGCGCTCATTAGTGACCGGCAGAGCCTGTTGCGGGCCGATGCGTTTCGGTCGGTTATCCTGATCCTTCTGACAGCCGCGGCCCTGTGGTTGTTCCTGACGAATAAGATCAAAGCCGGGCTGTTTTATCCGATTGTCCTGGCGATTGTAATTTTCGACCTGTTCTCGGTCGATAAGCGTTTCCTGAATAATGCTGATTTTGTCTCGAAAGCTGCGGCAAGCGTTCCCTTTGAACCAACGCCCGCCGATCAACAGATTTTGCAGGATAAGTCGCTGGGGTACCGCGTGTTCGATCAGACGGGCTCGTTTATGGAAACGAACCGGACATCGTACTTCCACCGATCCGTTGGTGGGTATAACACGACGCGCTTACGGCGGTATAACGAGTTGATCAATTATGCGTTTCAGAACAATACGCTGCATATTCTGAACATGCTGCATGCGAAATACGTGATTCAGCCGGGGCAGCCTGATCCCGCCAATCCGCAACAGCAATCGGGGCCGGTTGTTATTCCTAATCCCGATGTACTCGGTGCTGCCTGGTTTGTGGGTACGGTGCAGCAGGTAGCCAATGCAGACGAAGAATTAGCGGCCATGAAAACGCTCAATCCACGGGATTCGGCCGTTGTCGATAAACGGTTCGCGGCTGAACTTGGTAATCTGCCCGCCACGATGGACCATACAGGCAGTACTATTGAACTGACAAGCTACCGCCCGGATAAGTTGATCTATACGGCAAATGCTACCCGCGATGGCCTCGCTGTTTTTTCGGAAATATACTACCGGGGACACGAGGACTGGCAGGCATTCATTGATGGCAAAGCGGTGCCCCATCTTCAGGCGAACTACGTACTGCGGGCTTTGCGGATTCCGGCCGGGAAACATACCATCGAGTTTCGATTCGACCCACCGCTGGCGCATACCGGCGATACCATCGACTTAATTTGCAACGTGTTGCTGATTGGTCTCATCGGTTTTGTCATCTTCGCCGAAGGCCGGAACCGGCGTACGCAGCCTGTAAACAAGCCTGAACCTGTACTGCCGGTAACCCCGGTTGAGGTAACGCCCGTCGCTGAATCAGCAAAACCGAAATCGGGAGGAGCAAATCCAAAAGGGACCAGGTCCCGCTAGTGTATCTGTAATGCGACCGTCCCGGTCGGGTGTAAGTTTAGTTGCTTTACACCCGACCGGGACGGTCGCATTACAGATATCATCAGGCTTCTACTTCTGGTACGGCTTCTGGCTGTTTAGCGACAGGAACCGGTTTATTTGCTTGCTTAGGACGGGTTTTACCGTACGAACCTCTGGCAATCTTACCTCTCTTTGACTTTATATCGCCCCTTCCCATAATCGTAACGGTTTTTGGATTTGTGTACTGTACAATACATGAAAACCGCTTGCTTTGTTCCAACGTACATTTACTTCGACTGGCTGGGGAGTAATCGATTACTTCAATAACCGGGCTTCCACGCCCTCAACCGTGATTTTGACGGGTTTTATCTTGCCATCGGCATCAAAATACATTTTGTCGATGCAGGTTTCGCGGTGGTTGCCATCCGTTTCAGTCAAGGGGCGACGGTGATACACAATGTACCACTCATCTTTGCCGGGAACCTGAATAACCGAGTGGTGGCCCGCTCCAGTGGCTACCCTGGGGTCTTGCTGCAAAATTTTGCCCACCCGCTCAAATGGCCCAAAAGGTGAGTCGGCTACGGCATACGCAACCGAATAGTCAGGCCCCGTCCAGCCTCCTTCCGACCACATAAAGTAACACTTACCCTTCCGGACAAACATCGTCGGACCTTCGACGTAGCCTTTGGGCGTGATTTCCCGGAACATGGTGCCATCGGGAAAGGGCAGGAAGCCCGTAAAGTCGTCCTTTAGCCGGGCAATGTTGCAGTGACCCCAGCCGCCATAGTATAGATAATACTGGCCGTCTTTGTCTTTAAAGGCAAACTGGTCGATGGGTTGCGCGCCATTATGAATTTGCCCGACGAGGGGTTTGCCCAGGTAATCACGAAACGGACCGGCCGGATTGTCGGCCACGGCTACGCCAATGCCGCCAACTTCTTTTTTGTCGTCGTGAATATCATTGGCACCAAAAAACAGGAAGTACTTGCCCCCTTTTTCAACGATAGCGGGTGCCCACATGGCTCGTTTCGCCCATTTAACGGCGGTAGAGTCCAGAATGCGGGGATGTTTTGTCCAGTTCACTAAATCGGGCGACGAGAAGGCGTCGAAAAAGACCTGTTGGTTGTAAGGAGCCGAATAGGTTGGGTAAATCCAGTATTGTTTTTTGAAGAGGACGCCTTCGGGGTCGGCGTACCACCCAGGAAAAATGGGGTTGCCGCTTTTTCGACCAGCCGAGGCCGAACGCTGAGCGAATGAATAAATCGAAAGTTGAGTAATGAGCAGGAAAATGATACTGAAGCGGTACATACAGCGTATACGTTTGTTAGGAATGCCGTAAAAGTAAAGCCGAAAGCGCGAATAACGTAATCAGAGGACGCCACTCATCAACTATACACCACCGCGTACTTTTTCCCGGGCATCGAACGGATAAAGCCCTGAAATTCCAGCGTCAGCAGGAGGGAGGCCAGCCGACCCATTGGAATCTGACTTTTCCAGCTTAACTCATCCACGTGCAGATCGGTCACTTGCCGGAGCAAAGCCAGAATCTGACTTTCTTCTTCAGTAATAGACACGGGTAAAGCCGGGGCCGTCTTCGTTCGGGAGGCCGACGCACTGGATTGATCCCAGTTCATGGCCTCGATGATGTCTTTCGGGCTGGTATAGATCTGGGCTTTGTTCTCCCGGATGAGCTTGTTGCAACCCGCCGAGAAGGCCTGATTCAATTGGCCGGGTACGGCGAACACCTCACGGTGGTAATTATTGGCGTATTCGGCCGTGATCAGCGCACCCCCTTTGGCGGCTGCCTCCACCACAACCACGGTGTCGCTCAGGCCCGCAATGATCCGGTTTCGGGCGGGGAATAAATGGGCATCCGGTTTCGTGCCGGGGCGACTCTCCGTGAGTAAACCACCTTGAACAAGCATTTCTCCGGCTGTTCGCTGGTGAACGTTCGGGTAAATAACATCCAGTCCGCTGGCCATGACCCCAATGGTAGGCAGGTTGTGCGTCAGGCTGGCCCGGTGAGCGGCAATGTCGATCCCATACGCCAGGCCACTAATGACGTGAACACCCAAAGGTGCCACCGCTTCAACAATCTCACTGGTAATTCGACGGCCATAATCCGTGGCTTGCCGGGTGCCCACCAGCCCGATTGTACGCGGGGCATTCAGGTTGCCCGTACCCTGAAAATAGAGCAGGGCGGGGGCGTCGTACAGCGTTTTAAGTCGGGTTGGGTAGGCTTTATCGGTGTAAAACAAGGCCGTGGCACCCAGTTTCTCCAGCCGACTGAGCACTTGTTCGGCCTCGGTCAGACTGCCGGGTTTGAGAATAGCGCGGGCCGTAACCTCCCCAACCCCGGGAACTTTCATTAGCCGCGCCAGTGGCGACCGGAAGACATCCGGGGCCGAGCCGCAGTAGCTTATTAACTGACGGATTAAAATACTGCCAACGCCGGGAACCAGCGTCAGGGCAATTTGATGGTGAGTATCGGTGGACACGAAACAGGAATCAGGTTATGTATACGAACGGGCAGTATGCGTAACGTTTGCAAGCTTACAGCTTTCTGACGGGAAAAACCAGTTTGATCTGGATTGATGAACGATTGGCTGTAATTCGGTAGATTTAGGTCGGGCCGGAGCCGGATTTAACACTTAACAAAACCAGATCTTAGTGGCACTTTAGCGATGATCGACTTTGACGCAAAAAATGACATAAATCCAGAAGCGCCCCTGGTCAACAAAGCGTATGTTCTCGAAAAATTCCCCGTTAGAGGTGGCTGGACCTATGCCGTTATCCCGGAAATACTGCCGAACCCACACGCGCATTTTGGGTGGGTTCGCGTTCGGGGGACGATTGATGGCTTTGCAATCAGTCGCTACCATTTGATGCCAATGGGTAATGGCAATCTGTTTTTGCCCGTCCGGGCTGAAATCAGGAAAAAGATTGGGAAACAGGCAGGTGATTCCGTTCAGGTGATATTGTACGGCGATGACCTGCCAACCGAGCTTCCCGAAGAATTGCGCCTGTGTTTACAGGACGAACCTGCGGCCTATAAAGCCTTTTTAACGTATCCGGAGACCGAACAAAGCACTCTGATTGACTGGATCTATTCGGCTAGAACGGAGGAGACGAAAGTCGAACGTATCGCCCAAGTAATCGACAAGCTGGTCAGAATAGGTAAGTAATCAATGGGAGTAGGGCAGGAATGGCGTACGCGATACCCATTCAGTCAGCGTCTGGTTCTTTTTCCTGATCGGGCTGGGGTTTATCCAGACCAGCCCGCATTTTCTCCATAAACGTTTTAATGCGTTTCAGCTTATTTATATAAACAGCGTGCTCGCGCTGGTTGGACTCTTTGATTTTGAGGTACTCCCGCGCACCGGGTAGGGTGTAGCCTTTTTCGTTGGTCAATTCCAGAATTTCTTTCAGATGGTCGATGTCGGCCTGGGTGTATATGCGGTCGCCGGAGCGATTTTTTTTGGGCTGAAGGGTCGGAAATTCTTTTTCGTAATACCGTAGTTTGGAGGCATTGATGGCAAACATATCCGCTACTTCCTTAATCCCGTAATACAACTTACTGCCGTTTTCCATACCGCAAACTTGGAAAGCCATCGGAATAAACGCAAGTTTTGGCGTAAATTTGCGGCACTTACGTGAACTACATGATGACTTCCCACGAAATACGTCGGCATTTTCTCGACTTCTTCCAGTCTAAACAACACCTGATTGTTGCCTCTGCTCCGCTCGTCGCCAAAAACGACCCGACGCTGATGTTCAACAACTCGGGCATGGCTCAATTCAAGGATTTCTTTCTGGGCAACGGCACGCCCCCGTCAAAACGGGTAGCCGATACCCAAAAATGCCTGCGCGTATCCGGTAAGCATAACGACCTTGAGGATGTTGGGTTCGATACCTACCACCACACCATGTTCGAAATGCTGGGAAACTGGTCGTTCGGTGATTATTTCAAGAAAGAAGCCATTACCTGGGCGTGGGAACTGCTGACGGAAGTCTATAAACTGCCGAAAGACCGGCTGTACGTGTCGGTGTTTCAGGGCGATGCCAAAGACAATGTTCCCTTCGATCAGGAAGCATTCGACCTCTGGAAACCCATCGTGGGCGAAGACCGGATCATCTACGGCAACAAAAAAGATAACTTCTGGGAAATGGGCGATACGGGTCCGTGCGGCCCCTGCTCCGAAATTCACGTCGATCTGCGTACGCCCGAAGAGATTGCCGAAAAGTCGGGTAAAGAGTTGGTGAACGCCGATCATCCGCAGGTTGTCGAAATCTGGAACCTCGTGTTCATGCAGTTCAACCGCAAAGCGGATGGTTCACTGGAGCCGCTGCCTGCCCGGCATGTCGATACAGGCATGGGTTTTGAACGCCTGTGCATGGCGATCCAGAACAAACGGTCGAACTACGACACCGACGTATTTACGGGTACGATAAACGTGATCGAAGAGATTTCGGGCATCGCCTACACCGCCGGTACCGGCATGACCGACGTGGCCATGCGCGTAATCGCCGACCACATTCGGGCCGTTTCGTTCGCCATTGCTGACGGGCTGGTGCCGTCCAATGCCAAAGCGGGTTACGTTATCCGGCGGATTCTGCGCCGGGCCATTCGGTACGGGTACTCGTACCTGAACCTGACCGAGCCATTCATGACCAAACTCGTGCCGACACTCGCCACGCAGTTTGCCGACGTATTCCCCGAGCTCACCGCCCAGCGCGATTTTGTCGCTACTGTTATTCGGGAGGAGGAGATTTCGTTTCTGCGGACGTTGGGTACGGGTTTGGGTCGCCTGGATCAGATCATCGGCCAGCTAACGACCGAAGGCAAGACCGAAATTCCCGGCGAAACAGTTTTTGAATTGAACGACACCTTCGGCTTCCCCGCCGATTTGACCGCCCTGATCGCTCGCGAAAAGCGTCTGACGATTGATGAAGCCGGTTTTTCGAAAGCCTTGCAGGAACAAAAAGCCCGGTCGCGGAAAGATGCGTCCTCGTTGGCAGGTGACTGGATCGACGTAAACGAAACCGACCGCGTTGAATTTGTTGGCTATGATCAGCCCGAAGCGTATGCCCAGATTGTAAAATACCGGAAGATTCAGAACAAGCAGGGTACTCAGGTTCAGGTGGTGCTCGACAAAACGCCATTCTACGCTGAATCGGGCGGGCAGATTGGTGATACGGGTACGCTTGAATTGTTTGCCGGCTCCGACCAGATCGGGACGCTGACGGTGCTGGATACAAAAAAAGAAAATGACCTGACCATCCATATCGTTCAGGACGTTATGGGCATCGACGAACTGCTCACCGAAGCCGATTCGGTCTATGCGGTTATTAATACCACCCGTCGCGGCCTCACCAGCAGCAACCACTCGGCAACGCACCTGCTTCATGCTGCCCTGCGCGATGTATTGGGTACGCACGTAGGTCAGAAAGGTTCGTACGTTGGGCCGGACGCATTACGGTTCGACTTCTCGCACTTCAGCAAAGTGACGGATGAGCAACTTGCCGAAGTGGAGCGGATTGTAAATGAAAAAATCCGCGAGGACATCAAGCTGGACGAGAAACGCAATGTACCCATCGGTCAGGCCAAAGAATTAGGCGCAACGGCCCTGTTCGGGGAGAAGTACGGCGATTTCGTTCGGGTGATCACGTTCGATCCCAACTATTCCGTTGAACTCTGCGGAGGAACGCACGTACCCGCAACGGGCCACATCGGTCTGTTCAAGTTCACGGGTGAAGGTTCAGTATCGACGGGTATTCGCCGGGTCGAGGCTAAAACGTCGAAGGGTGCCGAAGCGTTGGTCAACGAACAGATGGCCGTGGTTTCTGAATTGAAAGAACTGCTGAAAGCGCCCAAAGACGTTGTGAAAGCGGTTCAGTCGTTACTCGACGAACGGACGGCTTTGCAGAAACAGGTTGAAGCCTTGCAGAATGAGAAAGTGCAGCAGTTGAAAAATCAGCTTCTGGGTAAAATCGAAGCGGTAAACCACAACGGCGGACCGGGCCATTCCCGTCTGGTGGAGCGCGTGGAGGTTCCCAATGCCGATGCCCTTAAGCAACTGGCCTACGACCTGAAAGCGAAGGTCGACAATCTGGCTCTGGTGCTGGGTGCCGACATCAACGGGAAGCCCCAACTGGCGGTCATGCTGCCCGATTCACTCATTCAGGATAAGAAACTGAACGCCGGTCAGGTGGTGAAAGAACTGGCGAAAAACATTAAAGGCGGTGGGGGAGGCCAACCCTTCTTCGCCACGGCGGGTGGCACCGATTTGTCGGGACTCGATGCGGCTCTGGCGCAGGGGAAAGAACTGCTGGGGTAAACTGACTGGAAAGCCACAGCAATAAGTCAACTGGCACGAGTATATCCATCATCTGTAAAGGAAAATCACTGGCTATCACTTAGTTCTCATTTCTGGATGAAAACTAAGTGATAGCCAGATTACTCATACCAATGGTCTTCCTATAGATTCAAGCAATTCTCTATCAAGCGAAGTGAACTAATTATTATTTTAAATACGAAATTGCCTATTTTTGTTTCTAAAGCGTATACTCTGAGTTTCTTGACTATCTGAAAAATATACTTCTATTACTTTTAGTAGCTTTTTTGTCAAGTTGCCGGCAAACGACAATAGAGTCGCATAGAAGTAATTTTAAGCCAATTGAAAGTTTCATACTAAGGCCTGGGCCACAGATTCTACTACATGAATAACCTTGATGTCAGTTATTACATATTTCAGGATTGGAAGGCAAATCGAGGCAATGTAAAGGCTCAGTTTGTGTTAACTCTATTTCGCTTAGCCACATGGGCTCGAAGCAATAAAATTCTAATTATACTCTTTTTCTGGTACTTACTCTTCTATCGGTTTTTTGTAGAGTGGGTGTTGGGCATTGAACTACCGTGGAGTTTAAAAGCAGGCAGTGGCTTAAGACTTCAACATGGCCAGGGCCTGGTGGTACATGGACAAACCATCATTGGAAAAAATTGTAGTATCAAACACTCGACAACCATTGGCATCCGCATCAATCCTGATGGTAGTATTGGCAGGGCTCCTATTATTGGTAATAATGTAGATATAGGCACGCACGTATGTATTATTGGTGAAATAGAGATTGGCGATAATGTAGCGATTGGGGCAGGCTCTATCGTTATCAAGAGTATTCCACCGAACTGTGTAGTCGTAGGAAATCCTGCTCGTGTTGTTAAAGTTAAAGAGGTCACAGAGAGTATTCTATAGGCGTCGTTAGACACTCCGCACAGAATGGCTATTACCTCTCAACCTATTGGCGTATTTGACTCCGGCTACGGCGGCCTGACCGTTCTTCGGGAAATTGTTAAAAAGCTACCTCAGTACGATTACATCTATCTGGGCGACAACGCCAGGACGCCTTACGGAACCCGCTCCTTCGACACTGTATACCACTACACCCTCGAATGTGTACAGCACCTGTTCGACCGGGGATGCCGATTGGTCATTCTGGCCTGTAATACTGCGTCGGCCAAAGCACTGCGGAATATTCAGCAGCTCGATTTACCT
Source organism: Spirosoma fluviale (assembly GCF_900230225.1). Lineage (GTDB taxonomy): Bacteria > Bacteroidota > Bacteroidia > Cytophagales > Spirosomataceae > Spirosoma > Spirosoma fluviale. The sequence goes on along the minus strand of NZ_OCNH01000001.1, from coordinate 2,387,930 downwards.
GTACAACACCCGGATCGGCGCGTTTTGGGCGTTATCCGGCCAACAACCGAAGTGATTGGCAACTATTCGAAAACCGGTCAGGTGGGGGTGTTAGCAACGCGTGGAACCGTAACGTCCGAGTCGTATGTGGTTGAAATTGAGAAGTTCTTCCCCGACTTGCGCGTTTTTCAGGAAGCGTGCCCGATGTGGGTGCCGCTGGTCGAAAATGGCGAGTATGCCAGCCCCGGTGCCGACTACTTCGTCAAACAACACATCGATCGCCTGCTGACACAATCCCCCGACATTGACACAATCCTGCTGGCCTGTACTCACTACCCACTGTTGCTTGATAAGATAAGACAGCTTGCGCCACCCAACGCGACCATTTTGAGTCAGGGCGGCATCGTTTCCAATAGCCTGTCCGATTACCTCGTTCGTCACCCTGAAATAGAAGCGCAATGCAGTAAACAGGGTCAGCGAACCTTCCTGACCACAGATTCAACCGAGGATTTTGACCGGCAGGCCACCGTTTTTTATGGGCAGCCTGTTCAGTCAGTGCATCTGGCTTTGTAAGACCTCAAAACGCAACCCGATAGCTCAGAACGGGAATCAGGCCATTGGCATAACTGGTTCTGACCAGACCACTGGCCGGGTCGAAATAATAACCGAAAACGTTTTTGCGGTTGATAGCATTCTGTAAATCGAGGGAGAGGGTTCGGGTCGAATGGGTGCGGTTTTTCTTCCAGCTTAAGCGAATGTCGGGGCGCAAATATTCGGGAAGCTGTTCGGTATAGGACTGGTCATCGACAAAAACGGTTTCGCCCAGCCGCTTCGATTCGGCAATGGCAACGGGGGTATACCGGTACCCGCCGTAGTAGCTCATTTTCAGGTTTATGCCGAATACATTCGCCCCAGATACCCATTCCCTGCCGATCAATAAGCTCTGAGCATGTCGGCCATTCCAGCGGGTACTTCGCCAGATCTGGTCCGACCCCTGATACTCGGAACTATACAGCGACGACGACAGCAGAAAGTACAAACTGTTTCCGGAGGCTGCCTGAATCAGGAACTGTTCCAGCGTGAGTTCCAGCCCGTAATTTCGGCCAATGCCTGTGTTGATCAAGGGCCTGTCGGTGAGGCCGTCGAATTGGTTGATGATCGAAAAGGCGTCATGCTGGCCGGCACTGATCGGAATATTGACCAGATGCTGGTAATACGTCTCAACTTTCAGCCGTAAGGGCGGGCCGTCACTCCGGCTGTTGAGCCGCTGGTCATAGGCAAGCACATACTGGTGGGATCGGCTGAAACCAAGATTTCGGTTAGATGCCGTATTCTCCGACGGCTCAGCAGGCAGCACAAAATACGTAGCCGGATTCTGCAACTGACTGTGCAGCCCGTAACCCAGGCTGACCGATTTGTCGGGCGAAAAGGCCCAGCGTACCGAACCGCGTGGTTCCAGACTCGATGTACCATTGAGTGCCAAATGAAGGTAATGCACCCCTGCATTCATGGTTAGCTGCTCCGACAGTCGGTAATTCCACTGCCCGAATGCTTGCAGCGTGCTGGTTTGGTCGTTCACACGAACGCGGGTCAGTAGCCGCTGACGCTCCGCTTCCCACGATTTCTGCGACAGATCATAACGTAGCTGCGCCCCAATCAGGCCGGTTCGGAACGTGTGCCGGGGAGTGAGTTTATACGTGAGGGTGGTCGAAAGAATCCGCTTCTGCGTTAAAAACGATTCGTCATTTCGTTCCGAAGGAGTATAGTCAAAGGCCGGTTCCAGGCGAGCACTTCGGTACCGGTTTTCATACCCGGAAGCCAGCAGTACCGTTTTCAGTACAGCTTTCCGACCAATGGGCAGGGTATGCGTGAGGCCGATGGCACCTGTATTCGCCCGAAAATCTTCATTATAACTGTCATAGTCTGACGACCATTTTGTCGAATCGGCCGGGGCGTCGATTTTGCTGCTGCTGAGGCCGCCAAAGCCAAATAGCGTGAACGTACCCGCTTTCCGGGTTGGCAAATACACGTTGAACGACAAATCCTGAAACACCCGGTCGCCGGTGCCAATGTCGACGCCTAGTTTTGAGATCAAACCCAGGGTCGAGTACCGGTAGTTGACCAGGAATGAACCACCATACCCTTTGGCAATGGGTCCTTCGGCCGCCAGATCGACGCCCAGCACCCCGGCCTGAATGGTGTACTCCCGTTTGGTCGTGTTGCCCCGGCGAAGTTTCAGGTCAAATACGCCGGACAATGCATTGCCGTATTCGGCAGGGAAGGCACCGGTGAGAAAATCGGAATTGGCCAGGAGCTGGGCGCTGAGGATGGAGATGCCCCCGCCAGCCGCGCCCAGATTCGAGAAGTGATTCGGGTTGGGGATTTCGACGCCCTCCATGCGCCACAGAAGTCCGTTAGGGGCGTTTCCCCGAATAACAATCGAGTTGCCGCCATCATCGGCACCCACAACCCCGGCATACGCGGTAGCCATCCGGGCTGGGTCGTTCACGGCGGCCGCAAATTTCTGCGTTTCTTCCACCGAAAACGTCCGGGCCGACACGGTAGCCATCTCGTTGAGAGGTTTATCCTTGTCGACCGTCGGCTTTACCGTTACTTCCGATAACTGGCTGACGGCCTCTTCCAGGGAAACGGTCAGCACCAGCTCTTTCCCCGCATCGACCGTGATGTTTTGCAGGGTAGCGGTCTTATAACCCACAACGCTTATTTGCAGCGTTTGCCGACCCACAGGAACCTGAGTGAGCCGAAACTGCCCGCTGGCATCGGTACTGGCTCCTTTTAGGGGTGAACTGTTGAGGAGCGTAACGGCTGCACCGGGCAGGGGCGTTTGCAGACTTTGGTCGACAACCGTGCCCCGGATGGTCTGGGTGAATGATTGAGCATGAAGTAGTGACGAGGTCAGAAGAGAAACGAGAATGAAGCACCGAAAAGCGAGATTCATGGCTGATGGATTGGATTGATTTGCCTTCCTGACAGGCCTATACCGATTTACCCCTATGCCCGATGTTGTTTTTTGTGTAGTACCGAGCGTCGCCGGGCCTACGGTCGGTACTACACAAAAAATAAATTTTCAACACTCGTAGGGGTATACCGTCTGCTAATTGTCATAGGGCCAACCAACTGTGTGTTCCGCGAAAAATGATAGCTTTACAGCCTCCTATCATCCAAAAGCCTTTCGTTGTGCTACCGAACGAGCAGGATATCCTTTCGGCCATTCGCGATGGCAATGAGCGTGCGTTCGAGTCTGTCTTTCGGCAGTACTACGCACCTCTTTGCCGCTATGCCCGGCAACTGGTGCCCGACCCCGACGAGGCCGAGGAGGAAGTGCAGGCTATGTTTTTGACCGTTTGGGAAAAGCGGGAGAACATAAGCATTGCCATTTCGCTGAAAGCTTATTTGTACCGGGCCGTACATAACCGATGCCTGAATCGAATCAAGCACGTTTCTGTTCGGGATGAGCACCGCGAGCATACCCGCTACCTGGGCGAAACGCTGGTGGAGTCGCCCATGCAGACGCTCCTGGGCCACGAACTGTCTGACCGGCTTCAGCGGGCCATTCAGAAATTACCCGAACAATGTCGGCTGGCGTTTACGTTAAGTCGGTTCGACGAGTTGAAATATGGGGAAATTGCCGATCAACTGGGTATTTCAATTAAAACCGTTGAAAACCAGATCGGGAAAGCCCTACGCATTTTACGTACTGAACTGAGTGAATATTTACCTGTTTTAATCCTGTGGCTACTAAGTCACCCTGAGCAATGGCCGATCAACAACCCATAGACGACGCCCTGCTGGGTAAGTTTCTGGCGGGCGAAACCGATCCAGCCGAATCGGCGCGGGTGAGGCAGTGGCTGGCCTCCACCGAGGATGGCCCCACACAACCCAGCCCCGACGATTTTACCCGGTTCGAACACATCTGGGATGCGGCAAAGCCAGACTCCACCGAAGTCGATACCGACGCAGCCTGGCGGTCCCTTCAGCAAAAGATGCGGGTGTCGGACCGAAATCCGGTCAGACGACAAGAGCCGGTTGTCAAACCGATGCCTGTCCCGCAACCGGAACAGCGTGTGTTCGGCGCAGCGTCGTTGTGGCGGATTGCTGCCCTGCTGACGCTGGTAGCGGGTATGGGCTGGCTGACGTTAAAACTCCGGTTCTACGGGCATCATCATCCAGCCGAAGGCATCGTGGTGCTAACCGCCAATGAGCAGCCAATCAGCAAGACTCTGCCCGATGGCACCCATATTTTACTGAACCGGCATTCGACGCTGCGGTACCCGACGGCTTTTGCGGAGGAACGCCGGGACGTTACCCTGACGGGTGAAGCTTTCTTCGAGGTGACTTCTGATTCCACCCGGCCGTTTCATATCGACGCCCGCAACAGTGTAGTTCAGGTGTTGGGCACTTCGTTTACCGTTCGGGCGTACGACGCCAATGTCAGCGTGGCCGTTCAGACGGGGAAGGTGCGGTTTTCGAGGGGGCGCAAAGCTGTTTTGCTGACGAAAAACCAACAAGCCACCTTTGAGGCTTCGGGCGATACCATTCGACGGCTACCGGCTTCCCCAAACGCGTTTGCGTATAAAACGGGGGTGCTGGTGTTCGAGAAAGAACCGCTGCGCGATGTTATTCAGGCCATCAATCAATATTACAATGCTGATGTTCAACTGGCCAATGCCAAACTCGGCAACTGCCTGCTAACGACCCGTTTCGAGAAAACGCCCCTGGAAACCGTGCTGAATGTGACCGCCGAAACGCTTGGTCTACAGCTGCGCTACGTGGGCAAACAGGTAATTTTAGACGGAAATGGCTGCCAGTGATAGGGGGAAACCGGCATACGGCTGTCATGAGGTAAAAAAAGAACCTTCTGATGAATTCGCTTCGATCTTGTCTCCTTTTGCTCTGTCTTCTTGCTCAATCGTACGCATTTGCCCAAGGCGTACCGCCACTCGAACGTCTGATTACGGTCGACATTCGAAACGCAACGCTTGAAAACGCCCTTCGTGAGATTAGCCGGGCCGGACGGTTTGAGTTTTCGTACAACCCCGCCCGCATCGACGGGAAAGCTGTGGTAACTGTCCGACTGACGAACGCGCCCGTTCGGGAGGTGCTGAACCGGGTCTTTCAAAGCCAGATGACGTTTAAGTCGCGGGGAAATTATGTCATTCTGGTTCGTACCGACGCGCCTGAATCAAGTCCGAAAAACTTTCTCCTCGACGGCTATATTCTGGACGAGCAAACCGGCGAACGAATTGCACAGGCCAGTATTTTCGAAAAAACGACCCTGGCCTCTACTGTCAGCAACCCCTTCGGCTACTACCGCCTTCGCTTGCCAACCGACCTCCCGGCGGTGCGGCTCGACGTTCGGAAGCAGGCTTACGTGGGCGAAACCGTCCTGATTCGCTCGCGGACTTCGCATTCCGTGAGTATCCGGATGACACCCGTTCCGCCCCGGCTGTCGCTGGAAACGCTGCCCATTCGGGTGTCGGAAGATACGACCCGGCCGGTGAATACACTGGCCGCCGTAACGGTCGACCTACCTGCTCCAGAACTGGATTCCACAGCGCAGACGCGGCCAAAATCCATCCTTGATAAAGGCCGCGATGGTATCACCCGGTTTTTCGTATCGGCCCAGCAATCCATCCACGATGTGAACCTGAGCCGGGATACCCTCTACCGCGACTGGCAGGTGTCGTTTTTGCCCTTTATCGGTACCAATCACCGCCTGAGCGGACGCATCAGCAACCGCATCTCGGTCAATGCCTTGATTGGGTATTCGTTCGGCGTTCGGGCCTTTGAAGTGGGTGGTTTGTTCAACCTTGTCCGGTCGGATGTGACTGGTTTTCAGGCGGGCGGCATTGGGAATATAGTAGGGGGCAACGTAAGTGGCGTGCAGCTTGGTGGCCTGTTTAATCTCAATGGGGGTATGGTACAGGGCGTACAGGCGGGCGGGTTATTCAACGTTAATGTGAAACAGGCGCAGGGTGTTCAACTAGGCGGTCTGTTCAATGCCAACGCCGGTGAGCTGACGAATATCGTTCAGGTTGGCGGGTTGTTCAACGTAGCGGGGAAGTCAGTAAAAGGGCTTCAACTGGCGGGAATTGCCAATTTAGCCGTGGGCGATGTTCAGGGCTGGCAGGTGAGCGGAATCGTCAACCGTGCACGGTCGGTGCAGGGCGGGCACCAAATTGGTCTGATCAACCTGGCCGATTCGGCAGGTAATATCCCGATTGGTCTGTTTAGCCATGTGCAGAAAGGGGGCTTCCGGCGGTTCGAAGTGGCCGCTACGGAAATCAATCTGCTCAACCTGACCTACCGAACGGGCGTTCGACGGTTCTACAATATTATTTCGGCAGGGTCTAATTTTGGGCGGGAGGGAAGTGCCGATCTGACGGCGGGCTATGGACTGGGTACGGGCTTCGTACTGTCGCGGTCGACCCTGTTCACGCTGGAAGGAACGCACCATCATCATTTCTACTTTAACCAACCAGACAATGGTGGCTGGAACAATCAGATTCGCCTGAGCACCCTCTTCGAAACAAAACTAAGCAGGCACCTGTCCCTCGCCTACGGACCATCGCTCAACTGGTATTTCAGTGGCGACGACACCACTCCACCCACCCGGCGGCCCAGCGTTCCGCTTTTCTCCAATGGCACGGATGCGTTCAGTACCAGCCGCCACTGGGGTTGGGTAGGTTTTCAGGTCGGGCTCCGGTTCGGAAATTCGTAAGAGCAGGGTAGTTTGCTACGACTATTTGTTACTTTCTTCTACCTTTTTATCGATGGGTATTACCGCCACATCCCGTTCCCGCTCGGTTTGTTCGACGTACACGGCATAGTCCGCCGGTTCGATTTTTATCCCGAAATGGTTGGCATACGCCTGGGTAAACTCCGCCCCGAAGTACAGAATAGCCGCTGTGTAGTAAATCCAGGTCAGGATCACGATGAGCGACCCGGCGGCCCCGTAGGCTGAACTGGTGCTGGTTGTTTCGATGTACAACCCAATCAGGTACCGGCCCAGCATGAAGAGCAAGGCCGTGAAAAAGGCACCCCATCGCACATCTTTCCAGGAAATCTTGGCATCGGGCAGCACTTTAAAAATGATGGCGAATAAAACGCTCACAACGGCCGTGCTGATCAGGAAATTAAAAGCACTGACCAGGTAAACGCCGATGCCGGGCAAATAGCGGGATAAGAAGTCGCTCATGGCCAGGATGATGCCATTGACGATCAGCGAAACCAGCAGTAGAAAGCCCAAACTAACGACTAGTGACGACGATAGAAGCCGGTCTTTAATGAGTTTTAGCCAGCCCCGTTTGGGTTTCGCTTTCACCCGCCAGATCATGTTGACGGAATCCTGTATTTCGACGAATATACTGGTAGCACCAATGACGAGTGTAAGGATACCAATGGCCAGCGCGGTATTTGTCTTCCCCGACAGACTCACGCTTTTGATCATGTCCTGAATCTGTTTGGCGGCTTCGTTGCCCACCAGTCCGTTTATTTGGGAGAAAATCTGCCCCTGAATGGCATCCTGCCCCAAAAAGATGCTCACTACCGAAATGATTAGTACCAATAATGGGGCCAGCGAAAAGACAGTGTAATACGCCAGTGCTGCGCTTAGCTTCAAACACCGGTCGTTCAGAAAACCATTGAAGGCGTCTCTGATAACAATCCAGGCGTTGGTAAAGAAGAGTTTAAGTGTGTTGGCGGTCATGGTCGTTGAGTGGTTTACATCGGCACCGATAGGCGTCACCCATACGGATAGACGGCTGGTGTCTACAGAAACAACCAGAATGCAGGGGAGTTGTTGGCTTTCCGGTTTCGGAAAAGCAGGTGGATTGATCATTCAGGATATTTTCCCATTCATTTAGATTTTCAAACAACCGACCTATACACGTGTTTCGACACTATATCTCGACTTACTTCAACTGCTATGAATCCTGCTGTAGAAACCTACCCGCCCGATGTGCGGCCCCCTTCCCTGCCTCCCGTTCACTCGGTAAAACTTACGGTCAACGGCAAAGACACCGAATTGCAAATCTCCCCCTGGACAACCCTGCTCGATGCGCTGCGGGAGTATATGGACCTGACCGGTACCAAAAAAGGTTGCGACCACGGCCAGTGCGGGGCCTGTACTGTGTTGATAAATGGTAAACGCATCAACTCCTGCCTCACGCTCGCCATTATGCAGGAAGGTGCCCAGATCACAACGATCGAAGGGATCGCGCCGACCGAAGGCAACGCAAGTCAGCTGCATCCCCTGCAAAAGGCGTTTATCGAGCACGATGCGTTTCAGTGTGGCTATTGCACACCCGGCCAGATCTGTTCGGCAGTAGGGCTGATGAACGAAGGCAAAGCAAAAACGACTGCCGATATTAAAGAGTTGATGAGCGGTAATATCTGCCGGTGTGGGGCCTACACGAACATCGTGGATGCCATTGAGGATGTTATGAACCAGAAAAACGCATGAATAGCTTCACCTACTTCCGAACGGATGCCGTAGATACCGCCGTACGCGAACGGGCATCGGAGCCAACTGCCAAATTCATTGCCGGGGGCACCAATCTCCTCGACCTGATGAAGGAAAATGTGGAGCATCCAACGCACCTGATCGACATTACCCGGCTGCCGCTGACCACCATTTCCGACAATGTAGATGGCGGTCTTCGTTTAGGGGCGCTTGTCACCAATGCCGATACGGCTTATAATGAGCAGGTTATTCAACGATACCCGTTGTTGTCGCAGGCAATTCTGGCGGGGGCATCGCCCCAGTTGCGGAACATGGCTACCGATGGCGGAAACCTGTTGCAACGCACCCGTTGCTACTATTTTTATGATACGGCCACGCCCTGCAACAAGCGCGAACCGGGTTCCGGTTGCTCAGCTCTTAACGGCTACAACCGAATTCATGCCATTCTGGGCGCGAGCAATCACTGCATCGCCACCCACCCATCCGACATGTGCGTGGCGCTGGCGGCTCTCGAAGCGGAAGTTCGGGTAACGGGCAGTAACGGCGAACGGACCATCCCATTTGCGGACTTTCATCGCTTACCCGGCGATACCCCCAACATCGACAACACCCTCGAACCCGGCGAACTGATCACCGCGATAGACCTCCCCGCCAGAGGATTTCCGGAATACTTCCAGTATCTGAAACTCCGCGACCGGGCCTCGTATGCCTTTGCGTTGGTGTCGGTGGCGGCTGCTCTGGAGATGGAAGGCGGAACGATCACCGCTGCCCGGATTGCCCTGGGCGGGGTAGCACACAAACCCTGGCGCAAGCCCGAAGCCGAAGCCGCGCTGGTCGGAAAACCCGCCAATAAGGAAAACTTCCAGGCCGCAGCCGAATTACTACTGGCTGGCGCACAGGGCTATGAACATAACGCATTTAAAATCGAACTGGCAAAACGCGTTATTGTGCGCGCATTGGGCCAGGCCGCTAAACTTGAACCAACCGCATGAGTACGCCACTAGTTACCAATACAATAGGAAAGCCCATTAACCGCGTCGACGGGGTCGAAAAAGTGACGGGCAAGGCCAAATATGCGGCCGAATTCAATGTGCCTGATCTGGCTTATGGCGTGGTGATCTCCAGCGCCATTACCAAAGGCAAGATAAAGTCGTTCGATGCCAGTGATGCCCTCAGTCTGGAGGGTGTGCTACAGGTGTTCACGCACGAAAACCGGCCCAAACTGGCCTGGTTCGACATCAGTTACAAAGATCAGGATGCTCCACCGGGGGCACCGTTCCGACCCCTGCATAATGCAACCATAAAATACAGCGGCCAGCCCATTGCGCTGGTCGTTGCAGAAACCTTCGAGTTGGCGCGCTATGCCGCCACGCTGGTACGGGTCGAGTACGAAGAACTTACGCACGAAACCGACCTGGAGGCTAACCTGCATAAAGCCCGAAAGCCCAAGCATGGCGTTGCGGATCTGTTAAAGCCACCGCCACCTAAGCCCCGTGGCGATTTTGACCGGGTTTATGCCGAAGATCCGAATAAAGTAGCCGGACGCTATGTGCATTCGGCCGAGCACCACAATCCGATGGAACTGTTTGCCACGACGGTGTCGTACGAGAAAAATGGCAAGCTGACCATTTATGACAAAACACAGGGCGTAACGAACAGCATCCTGTACGTGACCCAGGTGTTCAACATCCCATTCAGCGATGTTCGGGTACTTTCGCCGTACATGGGTGGTGGATTTGGTTCGGGGTTACGTCCGCAATACCAGCTATTCATGGCCGTGATGGCGGCTCGTGAACTGAAGCGTTCGGTACGGGTTTCGTTGACGCGCCAGCAGATGTTTACGTTTGGTCATCGCCCGGCCACCGTGCAGCAAGTGGCGCTTGGCGCTTTGGCTGATGGGTCCATGAACGCGCTTTATCACGATGCGATGAGCGAAACCTCGAAGTTTGAGGATTATACAGAAGTGGTCGTAAACTGGGGTGGCCAGCTTTACCCGCCCGAAAACGTTACGCTGGATTATAAACTGGTGCCGCTGGACGTATACAGTCCGCTCGATATGCGGGCGCCGGGGGGTGTAACGGGGATGTCGGCGCTGGAAGTGGCCATGGACGAACTGGCCTACAACCTAGGCATGGACCCGCTTCAGTTGCGGCTGAAAAATTATACCGATCACGATTACAATCAAAACAAGCCCTATTCCAGCAAGGAGTTACGGGAGTGTTACCGGCAGGGGGCCGAACGCTTTGGCTGGCCGAGCCGCAACATGGAACCGCGCTCCATGAAGAAAGACCATAACCTGATTGGCTGGGGAATGGCCACCGGCATGTGGGAGGCCAACCAGATGCCCGCCCGTGCCGAAGCCGTTCTGATGGTGAATGGAAAACTCCGGGTAAGCAGTGCTACCGCCGATATTGGTACGGGTACCTACACGATTATGACCCAGATTGCCGCCGATACACTTGGCCTGCCCATTAGCGATGTGTTGTTCAAATTAGGCGATACCGACATGCCGGTGGCCCCCATTTCGGGCGGTTCCTGGACGGCGGCTACCGTTGGGACGGCGGTACAGACTGTGTGTCAGGAAGTGGGGAAAAGCCTACTGAAGCTGGCGAAGAATATGCCCGATTCGCTTTTTAAGGGGGCAAAGTGGGAAGATATCACCTTCTCCGACAAGCACATGCGGCTCAAAAACGATCCGAACGTAGCGGTTTCTCTGCAAACGCTCGTTGATTTGAATGGTGGAAAAGCCGTTCGCGAAACATCGACCGGGCTGCCAAATGCACTGAAACAGAGAAATTTCTCGCGCGCTACGCACTCGGCTGTTTTCGTAGAGGTCATGGTCGACGAAGATCTTGGAACGGTTAAGGTAACCCGCGCCGTGACCGCCGTTGCGGGTGGCCGTATCCTGAACCCCAAAACGGCCCGCAGTCAGATTCTGGGCGGCATGGTCTGGGGTCTCAGCAAAGCCCTCGAAGAGGAGAGTGTTATGGATCACAACTTTGGTCGGTTTATGAATCATAACCTCGCCGAGTACCACGTAGCGGTCAACGCCGACATTCACGACCTCGATGTTATTTTCGTGGAAGAGCATGATGATGTTGTTAACCCGCTGGGTGTAAAGGGACTTGGTGAGATCGGTATTGTGGGCATGCCAGCCGCCATTGCCAACGCTATTTTCCACGCCACCGGTCGCCGGGTAAGGGATTTGCCGATCCGACTGGATGCGCTGTTGTAAATTCGTGGAGTATAAAAAAACAGATGGGACAAACGCCATATCTCCAACGATATGGTGTTTGTCCCATCCGCATTTTTATACCTTATTACGCCACTACTTTCCCGTCCAGAACCGGCCGTTTGTCTTTTGTTTTGTTCAGGATACTCAGGCTGCTTTGAAACTCAACCTGAACGCCCTCTTTACCAAACCGGCAGGTAACTTTATCATAATGGGCCGTTTCCGTGAAGCGCCACAGCATAGCGAAAGTCGTATCGTCCTGCCAGCCGCCACTGCCGGCCACTTTCCGGACATTACCACCCGGCACGACCGTTGGTGTCAGGGAAAGCGGGGCCACCGAAAACGTGGTCGTCCCGTCGCGCCAGCGACCCATGCCGCACAGCACCTGATGGTCGCCCTGCTCATCGTTCAGTTTGAAAATACAGCCATCCTTGCCAAATGTCAGTGAGACATTTTTTACGTGCGAGGCATTATCGGCAACAACAAACGTCTTTCCGCTGATCTGGCTGGCTACCGATGAACTTGCCTGAGAGGCAGCGGGGGGCAAGGTCAATGCCCCAAGCCTTTGCGTCAGTGCTGCCTGTTTGATTTTCTCGGCGGGCAGACCTGTACCCTGAAGGGCTGGCAATATGTGGTCCCAGACAGCATTGAGAATGCCCTGCATATCCCCCGTTTCGGACGTTATCGCAATAACAGCATCTTCTTTGGGCAGTACGATACAGTACTGACCGAAGGCCCCATCGCCCCGGTAAGCGTCGTGGCGGCACCGCCAGAACTGATAGCCATAGCCCTGTATCCAGTCGTTGACACTCGCATCCCCTTTACCGCCTTTCGATTGAACTTCCTTACTCGTCGCATCGGCAATCCACGCTTCGGAAATGAGCCGTTTGCCGTTCCAGACGCCTTTTTGCAAATAAAGCTGCCCGAATTTGGCAATATCTTCTGTACGCAGTCGCAGGCCCCAGCCACCGGTGTTGATGCCGTTCGGATCAACTTCCCAATCCTCGCCCTCGATACCCAACGGTCCGAACAGGCGCGGTTTCAGATATTCGACAACGGGTTGCCCCGTGAGTTTCTGCACGATAGCCGACAGCATGTACGTAGCACCGCTATTGTACACGAAGAATGTACCCGGTTTGTGTTCGACGGGCTGGGCCAGAAACGCTTTGATCCAGTTGGTATTGCCGCCTTCGCGCAGGGCAGGGGTTGAATCCTTGTCGTGCCCCGTGGACATGGTCAGCAGATCCTTCACCCGCATGGCGGCCAGATTTTCGCTCACCGTGGCGGGTAACTCCTTCGGAAAGAAGGAAACGACTTTATCCTCAACGGTCAGCCGTTTTTCGGCAACGGCCATGCCAATGGCGGACGATGTGAAACTCTTGCTGAGCGAATACAGCGTGTGCTTCAGCTGGGGTGCATACGGTGCCCACCACCCTTCGGCCACGACGTGGCCGCGCTTCAGCACCATCATGCTGTGTACATTGAGCTTGTTGGTTTCGATGGTGTTGACGAAATCCAGCAGGCCGCCCGGCGCAACACCTTGGGCTTCGGGTAGGCTGCGGGCCAGTTTGCCCGTTTTGGTGGGTAATGCCCAGCCCGTTTCGGGTAGGGTTGCGGCAACGGCCAGCCCGGCCGCACCGAAGCCAAGTTGCCGGAGAAAATCGCGTCGATTGAGGTTCATAGGTTTTCGCAGGAAATTATAGGAAACGTGACGTACGTCAGTAGGTACAACAAATGAAGTAAGGGCAAAAGAGGATGGATTGGTAGAATTACTATTCCCGATGGGGTAAATAAGCCGACTACCTTATATTCGTGGATTACTTACGAATGGCCCGTGTCATTCAGTCAATTTATGACCAAACGCTTCGCATTTATTTTCCGACTTGCCGCTTTAAGCTTGTGCATATTACCGTGTCTGTTTCTGCCTGTTTTCGGTCAGACGAAAGCCCCGGACCTCACCCCATATGAGCGCGATACCACCCAGACCGCCACGTATCCGCAGATCATTGAGTGGTACCAGAAGCTGGACCGGCAGTACGATCAGGCCAAATTGATCGAAATCGGCAAGACCGACATCGGGAAGCCCCTGCATCTGTTTCTGCTGGCGGCTGACAAACAGTTCACGTCCCGTCCAGATCGCGTTACGCTATTGATTAATAACGGTATACACCCCGGCGAACCGGAAGGAATTGATGCCTGCATGATGCTGGTGCGTAACCTGCTGAAAGCGAACAAACTCCCCAAAAATGTGCTCATCGCCATTGTGCCCGTTTACAACGTGGGCGGTAGTCTGAACCGGGGTGTGTCGCGGGTGAATCAGAACGGGCCAGCGTCCTACGGGTTTCGTGGCAATGCCCGTAACCTGAACCTCAACCGCGACTTTATCAAGGCCGAAGCCGAAAATACAAAAGCCTTCCAGGCGATGTTCCAGTCCCTGAAGCCACAGGTTTTTGTCGACAATCACACCAGCGACGGTGCCGATTACCAGCACGTGCTGACCTATTTTGCCACGCAGAAAGACAAACTGAACCCGACGGTTTCGGGCTATATGACGACGCGCTTCCAGCCGGAGCTGGATAAGTTGCTCATCGCCAAAGGGTTTCCGCCCGCGCCGTACGTGAATCATGCCGGGGATACGCCCGAAAGCGGTTTGGTCGGGTATAACGATACGCCCCGCTATTCGACCGGGTACGCGGCCTTGTTCAACTGCTTCGGATTTACCTTGGAAACTCACATGTGGAAACCCTTTCCGGCGCGGGTCGAGGCATCGTATGTGTTCGACGAGGCCGTCATCCGCTTGTGTGAGCGTGAGGCCCAGACCATCCTGGCGAATCAAAAGCAGGCTAATGAAGCCGTTCGAACCCAGAAATCATTTGTGTTGAATACAAAGCTGGACCGAAGTAAAACGGATTCGGTAACGTTTCTGGGCTATGCCGCTGCCTACAAACCCAGCGATGTATCGGGACTGAAACGACTTTATTATGATCGGTCAAAGCCGTTTACCAAGCGCGTTCCGTACTGGAACACGTTCTCGGTCGAAACGAAGGTGGATAAGCCCCACAGCTATGTCATTCCGCAGGCGTGGCAGGAGGTTATCGGCGAACTAAAACGGAATGGCGTCCAGCTGCAAACCCTGTCCAAAGATACCCTGATGACTGTTTCGGCCTATTACATTATGGACTATAAAAGCCCCCAGCGACCATACGAAGGGCATTTTATTCACTCGGGTGTGAAGGTTCGGACAGAAATGCAGCCCATTCAATTTTACAAAGGCGATTACCTGGTTCAAACCGATCAGCCCACCAATCGGTACATCGTCGAAACGCTGGAGCCGCAGGGTGTCGACTCCTTTTTTGCCTGGAATTTTTTCGACAGCACCCTCGATCAGAAAGAGTATTTTTCGAACTACATCTTCGAAGACACAGCCGCCGAACTGGTAAAAAACGACCCGTCATTGCGCAAACAACTGGACGAAAAACGAGCTACGGATAAAGCCTTTGCCGAGAGCGCCAATGCCCAACTGGACTTCATTTACCAGCGAACGCCTTATTACGAAAAAACGCACAATCGCTACCCGGTTTACCGGCTTAATTAATTTACCATCATGTACGTACTGCGTTTCCTTCTGGTAATCCTCCTGCTGGTGCCCTACTCCTTAGCCGCGCAAAACAAGGTTCGTGCCAATACGACTGAATCAGCGGACGCGACGCTTATTCGGGCCTTGCGAAAACAGTCCAACCTCGCCATCGAACACCGTGACATTAGCGGCTTCGGCGAAACCATGATGCCGGAGATCGACGTCACGCGGGGGAGCGGGTCGCACGTATCGGGCCGGGATTCGGTACTGGCTTCGGTGGCGGTGCAGTTCAAAGACCCTGATTTTCTGGGGTATGTGCGTATGCCGGATAGCATACAGGTCAGCACGTCCAATCCACTGGCGGCCGAGCACGGGCACTGGACCGGGCGATTCAAACGCCCCGACGGCATTCAACTTATAACGGGAACCTATCTGTCGATGTGGCGTAAAACCGGGCAGGGCTGGAAAATCCGGTCTGAGCTGTTCGTGAGTTTGACGTGTACCGGGAGCGCGGCTTGTGGGAAGTGAAAATAGAATTGGTTTGACCGGGTGGGTCTCTGAACTTAATGCTTGCTATGGCAACCCGGTTCTTCGTTGAATAGGCTTATCAGATTTAAGTACTTGTCCTCCATTGCCTAGGGGCGGGTTTGCGGGATTCGAATAATAAATTGTCTTGGCGCGTCGAATGAGTTTCAGCGCAGCAGCCAGCCGTTCCTGTGGCGTTTTAGCCCACCAGTATTCCTTATCGTACGCCGGAATGTCGTTGATATTGCTGGATTTTCGGATGATAGACATAAGCAATAAAAATAGTGAAAGAATCTATTCGCTCTGCGAGGAAAAATGCAGTTGCGAATAGACTCTTTCACTGTCCTGTGATAAGTTGTCGTTCATTAAAACGTTACCCTTTCTTCTGCTCCTTCGCCCAGGCGTCTTTCAGCGTGACGGTTCGGTTGAAAACGGGGCGCTCGGCGGTAGAGTCCTGATCCAGAATGAAGTAGCCTTTGCGCATGAACTGGAAATTGGTCTGCGCACCCGACCGGGCCGCGTCGACCAGGGCAGGTTCCACAAACGCACGAACTACCTCCAGCGAATTTGGATTCAGTAAATCCTTGAAATCACGCTCGTCGGCGGCCGGGTTCTCGACGGAGAAAAGCCGGTCGTACAACCGAACTTCCGCTTCGACCGCGTGAGGCACCGAAACCCAGTGAATTGTACCTTTTACGTTAATGCCTGACGTATCGGAACCGCTCCGGCTTTCGGGAATATACGAACAGCGCAGTTCGATGATCTCGCCCGCGTTGTCTTTTACGACTTCATCACACTTGATGATGTAAGCACCTTTGAGCCGCACCATGCCGCCCGGAAAAAGCCTGAAGAACTTCTTCGGCGGATTTTCCAGGAAATCATCCCGTTCGATGTACACCTCCCGGCTGAACGGCACATTACGCTCACCCGCCGACGGATCTTCGGGATTGTTTTCAATCGACATGATCTCTTCCCGACCCACCTCATAATTGGTGATGACAAGCTTCAGCGGCTTTTCGTCGAGAACGGCCATTACGCGATGCGTCGTCTTGTTTAGCTCTTCGCGAAGGCAGAACTCCAGCAAACCCACGTCGATGAGGTTATCACGCTTGGCAATGCCTATGCGGTCGGCAAACTCGCGGAGGCTGGCGGGCGTGTAGCCGCGCCGACGAATACCCGCAATGGTTGGCATCCGGGGATCGTCCCAGCCGGTTACGTGGCCTTCTTCCACCAACAGCTTGAGTTTACGTTTGCTCATGACCGTATAGGTCAGGTTGAGCCGGGCAAATTCAATCTGGCGGGATGGGAAAATCTCCAGTTTGTCGATAAACCACTCATACAGCGGCCGGTGCACCTCAAACTCCAATGTGCAAAGTGAGTGGGTGATGTGCTCGATAGCGTCCGACTGTCCATGCGCGAAATCGTACATCGGGTAGATGCACCAGGTATCGCCGGTGCGGTGGTGATGCGCGTGTTTGATGCGGTAGATGATCGGGTCGCGCAACTGCATGTTCGGCGATGCCATATCGACTTTGGCCCGTAGTACTTTTGCCCCATCCGGATATTCGCCCGCTTTCATCCGTCGGAACAGATCAAGATTTTCGTCTACAGGGCGGTCGCGGTACTGGCTGGGGCGACCCGGTTCGGTAGGTGTCCCTTTCTGAGCGGCTATTTCTTCGGCCGTAGAGTCGTCGACGTAGGCTAAGCCTTTCTGAATCAGCGTTTCGGCGAATTGGTAGATCTGGTCGAAATAATCGGAGGCATAAAACTCGTTCTCCCATTCGAACCCTAACCAACGGACGTCATTCTTAATTGAATCGACGTATTCGGTATCTTCCGTAACGGGGTTGGTATCGTCGAAACGGAGGTTCGTTTGCCCGCCGTACTTATCGGCCAGCCCGAAGTTCAGGCAAATTGACTTGGCATGACCAACATGCAGATAGCCATTCGGCTCGGGAGGAAAACGCGTATGGATACGGCCCCCGTTTTTGCCGGTGGCCAGATCGTCTTCAACAATTTGTTCAATAAAATTCAATGAGCCCCCGGCATGGCTGGGTTCGTCAGTGTCTTTGGTTACGTCGGACATGTGGCTAAATCGCTACTGATAAAGGCCCGAAATTACAGTATTTGAGCGCGTTTGACAAACATGATAACGAGTTGTTCCGAAATCAAAGAGGATAGGTAATTTCTGGCAGATGGTTGTACGTAGAGGTAGTAGAGGCCGTAGCCGACCAAAATTGATTATTCTATTTTTCGGCCGATCAATCGGTTGAATAAGGCAAACTGTTTGAAAATCAGTTGAATATAATTAGTTAATTTCCAAGAGTGATACTTGACAATATTACTTAAGTAAGCAAAGTTCTTTAATTAATTTATTATGAATTGCGAACAAAAGCGCAAGCAGAAACAGTTGTTGGATAGTACACACTGTTGACTATCCCTTGTTGCGGTGTACCAATGCCACTTGTTGTTTTATGAAGAATTGTTGGTTTATCCTCTTAATTGCGCTGATGAGCGCACATTCGGGGGCGGTTTTCGCGCAAAAAACAACCGATTCGTTAGCCAGACAGGCCTACCTTCCCGATTGTATTCAATACGCCCTCGGGCATCAGCCCATTATTCGCCAATCCGTCATTGATCAGGAAATTGCTGAGCGAACGGTTCAAAGTTCGTTATCAGCCTGGTATCCGCAGATAGGGGCCGGGTACAACATCCTGCACTACCTCAAACTGCCCGTCACCCTTATTCCGGATGCCACTACCGGCGAACGCCGACCGGTTGCGCTGGGTGCTCAGAACACATCGACGGCCTCGTTTTCGTTGACGCAGAGTATTTTCAGTCGCGACCTGCTGCTGGCCAGTCGTACGGCGGATACGTACCGGGCGCAGGCGAATCAAACGACGGTTCGTAACAAGATCGACGTTGTGATTAACGTTAGTAAAGCGTTTTACGATGTCATTCTGACCCAGCGTCAGGTGGAAATTCTGAGTGAAGATATCGTTCGGCTCCAGCGCAGTTTGCAGGATGCCACCAACCAGTATCAGGGAGGCATTGTCGATAAGACAGACCCCCAGCGTGCGCGTATTGCGCTGAATAACTCCCGCGCCCAGCAAAAGCAATACCGCGATCTGGTCGGCGCTAAAGTGCAAACGCTTAAACAGTTCATGGGCTATCCGCCCAATATGAACCTGAATTTAACGTACGATACGCTTCAGCTGGCGAACGAGGTCATCATGGATACGACCCTGCTGGCAAATCCACAGACGCGCATCGAATACCAACTGCTGCAATCGCAAGGTCGGTTACTGGAAGCCAATGTGCGGTACAACCGATGGGCGTATCTACCCACAGTAAGCGCCAATGCAAACTATAACCTGCTGTTTCAGAATAACTTCTTTGGCCAGTTATATAATCAGACATTTCCTAACTCACTGATCGGCCTGTCCGTTGCGTTGCCCATTTTTCAGGGAGGTCGACGGATACAGCAGACGAAGATCGCCGAGTTACAGGTGCAGCGGCTCAACTGGGACCTGGCGGCTTTGACCAGTGCTGTCGATGCTGAATATGCGCAGGCACTGGCCAACTACAAGGGTAACCTGGCCAATT
Source organism: Spirosoma fluviale (assembly GCF_900230225.1). Taxonomy (GTDB): domain Bacteria; phylum Bacteroidota; class Bacteroidia; order Cytophagales; family Spirosomataceae; genus Spirosoma; species Spirosoma fluviale. The sequence continues at coordinate 2,368,526 of NZ_OCNH01000001.1, read as the reverse complement.
ATCTGGCCCTGCGCGAGAATCAGTTACTGGCCGAAGATGTGTACCGAATTATCAACCTTCAGTATCGTTCGGGTATAAAAACGTACCTGGACGTTACCATTGCCGAAGCCGACCTGCGAACGGCCCGGCTGAATGTGTTCAATGCCTTATATGCCGTACTTATCAGCAAGCTGGATGTTCAACGTGCGTTGGGCGCCATTCAAATTTAATTTTTTGTTCAGTCGTACTGACGATGCCAGCCGGTGCCGTAGCACGACCAACGAGTCTCTGGAATTATGAAACAGTCTATAAATCTGGCCATTGCTGGTACTGTACTAACCATTTCGCTTGCAGCCTGCGGGGGTAAAAAAGAGGAACAGCAACAGGCTCCGCCACCACCTACGGCCGTTTCGGCGGTGAAAGTAGAGAAAGGTAACGCAACGTACTACGATCAGTTTCCGGCTACGATCACGGCGCTGGTTGAGGTTGAAATACAGCCGCAGGTAGCGGGCAATATCACAGGTATTTTCTTTCAGGATGGGCAGCAGGTTCGGAAGGGCCAGAAACTCTACACCATTGATCCGCAGCAATACCGGGCGGGGTACGATCAGGCCGTGGCGAATCTGAATGTGCAAAAGGCAAACCTCAACCGGGCGCAGAAAGACGCCGACCGGTACAACACGCTGGCGCAGCAGGACGCCGTTGCCAAACAACTGGTCGATAATGCCAATGCCTCGCTGGAGGCTACCCGGATGCAGGTGGAAGCCGCCCAGGCAACGATTCGTCAGGTGGGTACCAATCTGAAATACACGACTATATACGCACCGCTCAACGGCACCATCGGCATCTCGCAGGTACGGCTTGGCGCGGCTGTAGCACCGGGTTCGGCACCGCTTAACATCATCTCATCGGATAATCCGATAGCGGCCGATTTGCAGGTCGATGCAACGGAAATTCCGCGTTTCCTGAAGCTACAGAGTCAAAAGATGGCTGGTCGTGATTCGACGCTTGTGCTGGTGATGCCGGATGGCAGTACCTATAAATATCCCGGTACGGTTCAGATCGTTGACCGGGCTGTCGATCCGCAAACGGGTACCCTGCGTGTTCGGGTGGCGTTTCCAAACCCGGATAAACAACTAAAGGTTGGCCTGAACGCCAATGTTCGCGTGAAAAACAGCACGGGACAACCCGAGATCATGATTCCCTACCAATCGGTAACCGAGCAAATGAGCGAATACTTTGTCTTCGTGGTGGGCGACAGCAGCAAAGTGACGCAGAAGAAAGTGACGTTAGGGGCGCGCATCAACGACAAGGTCATCGTTAAAGAAGGCCTTAAAGAAGGTGAGACGGTGGTGACAGAAGGAACGCAAAAGATTCGTGAAGGCGCAAAGGTGAGGGTTAGTAATGGTAAGTAATAGGAGCGAGGAGTGAGGAACGTACCTACGGGTTTTAACCCGTAAATAGCAATATCATGATCTACGGGTTAAAACCCGTAGGTACGTTCCTCGCTCCTAACTCCTCACTCCTTAAAAAAAACACATGTTCGCAGAAATATTCATCAACCGACCTGTTACGGCTATCGTAGCGTCCATCGTCATTGTGTTGCTGGGCGTGCTGGCCTTGCTAAGCCTGCCGGTCAGCCAGTATCCGGATATTACGCCCCCCGTCGTGCAGGTGACGGGTACCTATACCGGTGCGGATGCCCAAACGGTGGAGCAAACGGTAGCGACGCCCATCGAAACCCAGGTGAACGGTACGCCGGGCATGGATTACGTGCAGACCAACGCCACCAACGACGGCCGCATGAGCATGAACGTGACCTTTAAAGTAGGCACAGACGTAAACATTGCCGCCCTCGACGTACAAAACCGGGTGGGTATCGCACAGCCGCAGTTACCGCAGGAAGTGACCCGCCTTGGGGTAGTCGTTCGGAAACGGAATCCATCGCTTTTTATGCTGGTGGCGATGTATTCGCCGAAGGGTACGCATAACGTTTCTTTCCTGGACAACTACACCAATATTTATATCCGGGATGCCTTGTTACGGGTGCCGGGTGTGGGCGATATTTTCAGCCGGGCCGACGATTTTAGTATGCGGATCTGGCTCAAGCCCGACCGGCTGGCGCAACTGAACCTGACTCCGGATGAGGTTGTAGCAGCCCTGCAGGAGCAGAATTTACAGGTAGCGGGTGGTTCGGTGGGGGCGTCTCCTCAGCCCGCGTCCCAGGCATTTGAGTACTCGGTCTTTACCAACAGCCGACTCAGTAAAGAAGAAGATTTCCGGAAGATAATTGTGCGAAGTGATCCGTCAAAAGGGTCACTGGTGTATCTGAACGATGTTGCCCGGGTGCAGCTGGGTAAATTCTCCTACGCCAGCAATTCGTTCGTCGATGGCAAGCGCGCGTCTTATCTGCTGGTTTATCAGTTGCCGGGCAGTAATGCGCTCGAAACGGCCAAGGGCGTTTATGCGGCCATGGACAAACTGAAAGAGACGTTTCCCAAAGACATCGAATACGTAGTGCCGTTTGAATCGGTTTCTGTGATTCAGGTGTCAATTGGCGAAGTGGTCGAGACATTGGCCGAAGCGCTGGTACTGGTTATTCTGGTCGTGTTCCTGTTCCTGCAAAGCTGGCGGGCTACCCTGATTACATTGCTGGCCATTCCGGTGTCCATTGTCGGTACGTTTGCCTTGTTCGTACCCCTTGGTTTTACAATCAATACACTCACACTTTTCGCGTTCGTACTGGCCATTGGTATTGTAGTCGATGATGCCATTGTGGTGGTGGAGGCCGTACAGGTGAACATCGACAAAGGCATGTCGCCCAAAGAGGCCACCCGAGAGGCCATGCGAGAGATTTCAGCGCCGGTAATTGCCATTGCGCTGATTCTGGCGGCCGTGTTTGTACCGGTGGGTTTCATCCCCGGCATCGTTGGGCGATTGTATCAGCAGTTTGCCATTACCATCGCCGTTTCAGTATTGATTTCGGCTTTTGTAGCCCTGTCGCTGACACCGGCTTTGTGTACGTTGTTGCTGAAGCCGATGCACATCGACGAAAACGCTAAAGGACTGAACAAGTTCTTTTACAAGTTCAACCAATGGTTCGAGCGGGTGACGAACGCTTACTCGAACGGGGTTCAACGGCTTATCAAAGCCACTCCGCTGGTCATTGTCGGGCTGGTGGTGGTATATATTGGAACCGGCTTGTTGTTCCGGGCGAAGCCAACGGGCTTTATCCCAACGGAAGATGAAGGGCGGTTGATCGTGACTTATGAAATTCCCGAAGCCGCTTCGACCACCCGTAGCCTTGAGGTGCTGAACCGAATCATGACGATTCTGAAAAAGCAGCCTTACGTCAATCACTTTGCAGCTTTGGGTGGTCTGAACGCCATTACGTTTGCTTCCAAATCGAATAGTGGTACCGTATTTATGCAGTTGAAACCCTGGGACGAACGCAAAGAGCGGAATATGCAGGCCGATTCGCTGGTGGTTAAACTGCAAAAGGAATTGTCAGTGTTGAACGACGCCCGCCCGCAGGTGCTGCAGCCACCCGCTATTCCGGGCTTGGGTCAGTCGTCCGGATTTACCTTCGAGATCCAGCAACGGGAGTCCAATGACGATGTTCGGGCATTCGATAACGTGGTACAGAACTTCCTGGCGGAGGCCAACAAACGTCCCGAAATATCCCGTGCTTTCACCTACTTCACGGCTAAATCGCCCGCCTATCGGGTCGACGTTGACCGGGACAAGTGTAAGAAACTGGGTATACCTGTCAGTTCAGTCTACACGACAATGCAAACGTTGCTGGGTAGTCAGTACGTCAACGACTTTATCATTTACGGTCGGAAATTCCGGGTGGTGGCCCAAGCAGACACCATGTACCGGGCCGATATAAAGGCGTTGAATAATTATTACGTCCGGAATAGTGGGGGGCAACTGGTGCCAATTAGCACCGTAATCAAAACCAGTGTGATCGAAAATGCGCCGTTGATCTCGCACTTCAACCTGTTTCGTTCTGTCGAAGTGAACGGTGGTGCCAAACCGGGGTACAGCACCAGTCAGGCCAACGATGCTCTGCGCGAAGTGGCGGCCAAAGTGCTGCCTGCCGGTTATGCGTATGATTTTGGTGGACTAAGCCGCGAGGAAATCAACGCGGGCAGCAGCTCGATTTATATATTTATGCTGTCGATTGGGTTCGTTTTCCTCTTTCTGGCTGCCCTGTACGAAAGCTGGTCGGTGCCGTTCTCGGTACTTCTCTCCGTTCCGATTGGAGCGCTAGGTGCCATTGTTGCCCTGATTATATTCCCGTACCTGACAAACAACGTCTATGCCCAGATTGGTCTGATCACACTCATTGGTCTGGCAGCCAAGAATGCTATCCTGATTGTGGAATTTGCCAAGGAACGCGTCGATAAAGGCGAAGACTTGCTTGAATCGACCATCGAAGCGGTTAAGCTGCGTCTTCGTCCAATTCTGATGACGTCGCTGGCGTTCATTCTTGGTGTGTTCCCGCTGGCATTGGCCAGTGGAGCGGGTGGCGTTGCCCGTGCTACCATCGGGCGGACGGTATTAGGCGGTATGCTGGCGGCTACCTCGTTAGCTATTTTCGTGGTACCGGTACTGTACGTCGCCATTACCCGGCTGGCATACGGTAAAAAAGGACTGGCAGCCCTGAAAGAGAAGGGTGAACAAGCCAAAAAAGATGAAAATCAACATGAAACAACTGAATTGACACCGCAACCTGTATTGTCAAATGGTCATTCCGGCGATAAGGTTCGTCACTAAATAGTTCACGCTTTTGCCAAACAAAAAGGCCATTCCTATCGGGGATGGCCTCTTTGGTTAACAGGTCTGGACTTGATGCCAGACTGGATTTTTCAGAACGATTATTTACATTTATCTGGAAACAAACAGTTCTCTAAAGAAGCCTATCATGTTAGACCAGGTTATCACGGCCCGATCCGCGTCTATTGGCAATGGTTTTGATGTAAAACGTATTCTGCCGTATCGACTGCGACGAATGCTCGGGCCATTTATTTTCATGGACCATGCCGGGCCGGTCAGTAAAACACCCGCCGAACTGGTGAAAATGGACGTGTTGCCGCACCCGCACATCGGCTTATCCACAGTAAGTTACCTCTTCGACGGGCAGGTGACCCATCGCGATAGCCTGGGCGTACAGCAGATCATACGCCCTGGCGAAGTAAACTGGATGACGGCCGGGCGGGGTATCGCCCATTCCGAGCGGTTCGAAGACCCGGCTCTGCTGGCGGCAACGGCCTTCGAAATGGTGCAAACCTGGGTAGCTCTGCCCGAAGCCGCCGAAGACAAAGCGCCCACCTTTACCAATTACCAACCCGACGCGCTGCCCATTTTTACGGAAACGGGCGTCTGGATGCGGTTGATTGCCGGGGATACCTATGGGCTCAAAAACGGAGTGGCGACCGATTCACCGCTTTTTTATGCGCACGTAGTCTTACAACCCGGCGCTCGTTTCGGTCCCCCAACCGGCTTTTCTGAACGTGGGGCTTACATTGCCAAAGGGAGCGTTGAGGTCAACGGGCATACGTATGGCGTGGGTCAGTTGCTGGTGTTCAGCAAAGGCGTCGATCCCATTGTGATCGCCAAAGAACCCAGCACGCTTATGCTGTTGGGTGGCGAGCCACTGGGTGAACGCTATATCTGGTGGAACTTCGTTTCATCGAGTCGGGAGCGTATCGAGCAAGCCAAAGCCGACTGGCAGGCGGGCCGTATCCCGCTGCCACCCAACGACAACGCCGAGTTTGTGCCCCTGCCGCCCGACGATAAGTCCCGCCCGGCGAGTTCCAATCCGCAACCGCAGGCGCTGTCCTAACCGCAATCAATCATCCATATTGTCGGTAGGAGGCAATGCCAGTTCAGCTAACGGGTGATTGAGCCAGGCCGCCAGTACTTCGACTAGGATACCGTGATCTTCGCGCATCGGCACGCCCGAGATAGTGATGGTACCAATGCAGGCCGACCCCCGAAGCCGGATCGGAAAACCACCGCCCGCAGCCGCATTGTCGCGCAGGGGAAGTCCCGCCTGGTCGGTGAGGGTGGTTTGTTTTTTCTTTAACGCAAGCCGTACAGCGTATGAACTGCGATGAAAGCGTTCGACAACGTTCCGTTTCCGCCGAATCCAGTCGATGTTGTCGGGTGTGGTGCCGGGCATGGCGTAAAAAAACAATGGATGGCCAAAGAGTTGAATGTCGATGGCTACAGCCTTACCACGGGCTTCGACGGCTTCTTTCAGCCGCATACCCAACTGCCAGGCCGTATCGGCATTGAAGGTGTCGAATTGGAGTTGCTCTTCCTGAAGCGCCAGCAGCGCCAGGTCGGTGTCAATGTATGAGTTCATGGGGCAAACATACGTAAAAGGGAGAATTGACCAGTCACGTTACTACTATACCGCACCAGCACGAGACTTTTACATTTCCTTTACATTGTTTTACAGCCGTTTGACGAATGGCAGGTTCATTGGCCAGTACATTTGTTACATCACTTAACAAGCAACTATCATGAAGAAGGTAATGCAATGTGTACTGTTTTGCGTTGGCTGCTGTTTCTCAACGATGAGCCTGGCGCAGGAGAAATTTTCCAATTGCTCAGCCGCTTTCGTAGGCAGCAAACTGATCGTTGATCGCTATACCCCAACCGGGACGTGTCGGCTGTCGGCCACTACCAAAGGGAATCTATCCGTTTCTACCGTTGCACTTACGCCAGCAAAAACGAAAGCGCTGAACAAAATTGATTTTAAATTGGCCATCCGTGATAAAGAAACCAAAACGGTACATCTGTTTTCGGAAAAGAGCTTCCGGCAAATTCCGGTGCAGAACGTATTGAGCCAATGTAAAAAAGGGGACCAGATTTTGCTGTTGACAACAGATAAGCGGTATTCGTTGCCCCATAATGAGATTCTGGTACAGTAAGTTATTAAATTTCAGACCTTTACTTAATGATACGTATGTTTTATCGACCCTTTGTTCTAGGTTGCCTTTTGCTTTTTGTCGCTCTTTCGGGGAATACCGAAGATAGATCAATTGTGTATAACAACGCCGTAACAATGGACGGCCATCCTATAAACTACGATGCCTTACCAATGTATAGCCGGGGTGTTTTAGCGTTTGTCTCCGGTGATCCAAGGTCGCCGAAACACAAGCCGATGCTCTTTCAGGTAACGCTGCGTCGGTCGGGAAAGGCCGTGCAGCAGTGGTCTGGTAAGAAGGAGGAAGGTATTTATTCGATTCAACTTGACGAAATCTGGCCGTTAGTTCAACTGGGCGATGAACTGGTTGTCGAGCCGGTTTATACCGCTGGTGAGACTCATAAACCGGGCAAACGAGTTTTTAAGCTCGGGATAATTAATTTGTTTACCTGGAATAAATGTTAGAAACAGCTGGCTGTGATGCGAAAACAAGGGGGCTTATTTACGGGTTTGCGTGTGCTGATCGTCAGTGGTTTTTTACTGATGACGGGGCTGCTGTTTATTCGATTTGTTGGGAAAAGTGCGCAATCGGATAGTCCCTACGCCCCCGAAAAGGTAAATCTGGCTCTCCGTCGGACGGCGCATCATTTGCTGCGGGCGGCTGGCGATTCCACATCCCGAATCCCAACTGTACAGCAAATTAATCCACAACGGTTTCGCATTCAGTTGGGTCGTAATTTCGATTATGATCAACTTCCCGGCATTCTTCAGACGTCTTTTCGGCTTCATAAGGTGAAGCAGCCGTACGACGTTGCCGTTTTGGACTGTGCTCGTGGACAATTGCAGGTAGGGTATTCATTCAACGACCTGTTGGGTGGCAATTCCATTCCCTGTCTGGGTCGATCCATGAGTGCGGGTTGTTACGTGTTGCAGGTTACGTTCGATGTTTCGGCTCCGGCTGATCAGCAAATGCCAATCTGGCCCATCATGAGCCTGACGGGATTATTGGTCGGTTTATTAATTATTGGCTGGAGCCGAAACAAGCGCACTAACGGGGAGTTTTCGGAAATTCCACCGGTGGCCCCAGACCCATCTCTGCTTTATTTTGGGGGCTCCGTGCTCGATTTCAATAACCTGACAGTTTATATTGGTATGCAACACCACAAGCTCACTTACCGAGAAGCCAAGCTATTGCGGCTATTGGTGAGCCATCCCAATCAGGTACTCGAACGCGACCAGATTTTAAAACTGGTTTGGGAGGACGAGGGTATCACGGTGGGCCGGAGCGTCGACGTGTTCATTTCCCGCTTACGGAAACTCCTGCAACCTGATCCGACTGTGACGATTGCGGCTGTTCATGGGGTCGGGTATCGGCTGGAGGTGCAGGAGACAAGACAGTAATGTTCATCCCATTTTTTGAGACGTTCACCCCATTTTTAACATACACCCGGTAGCCCCGCCTACTTTTGGTGAGTAATTAATTCAGTCAATGCGGGATTTACAACGTTTCCAACGTTACGAACTCATCTTCGTACTAACCACAATTCTTATTTACGTTTCCAGACGCTTGATCGAGGAGATCAACTACCTGAACGACATGGTGGAATCAGTCCAGAGGAACGGCATTAGTTCGGCTTCCGTCTGGCGAAATCTTGCCCGGTACGACCATACGCTCAATAATAATCTCCCGCTTATTGCCAGTGCCTGCCTGATACTGGGGGCCTGGTACGTCTTTCATTCGCTGGCTTTTCCACTCATCAACGACCTTTTGGACGATAAAAAAGGCTGGTTGTCTATAGGGCTGTCGTTCCTGCTGATTCTCGTAAGTGTTTTCATCTATCATTACCTGAAGCTATACGTTCGATTCAGAATGGACGAATCGGGTAGTGTAATTAGCTTACATGTGTTTTCGCTGTATCGAAAGCGGACGGTGCTGGCCGATACCATTGGCTTTGGGATTCTGATTTGTACGTATGAATTCTGGTTTCAGTGTTACAGGTACCTGTCGGCTCGAATCAGGCAGGAGTCCGAAGCGTACTTCCGGATTGTAAGTCTACTACTAGTAGGGGGTATTACTGTATTCGTCTTTATAGTCGCGCTGTTTGGCCACCTGCCACCAACGTTGTTTAAGGGGGACTGGCGAAATGCGTTGCTGGTTATGGGGATAGGTGTGCAGGTTTGGTTTCTTCAGGGATATTTTTACGCTTTTGTTCTACCTCTAACAAAAACTTCCTCTGCAATTGATGTACTGCGAGCAGGACGTATCGCGACGTACATGCTCTTTATCATGCCATTTCTGAAAACTTCCCTGACATCGGAAGTAGTACTGGCCAGTAGAATAGCAACGTTTCTTGTGATGGTTATCATAACCAGCTTACTCCTGTGGGGGGGCTGTACTGGATTTCATTATACCAATCGTACTCCGTTTCTGCTGATGTGCGTGGCGTTAACGGTCTCTGTTTCCGTTGCGTTTATTCGACAGTCGTTTCAAAAAGAGAAAACAGAGCTCCAGACGCAGGTATCCGCCACATCGGCAGAACTGGCCAGTCTACGGGCGCAAATCAATCCGCACTTTCTGTTCAACGCCCTCAATAGTTTATACGCGACGGCTTTGAAAGAGAATAGTGAGAAAACAGCCGATGGGATTCAGAAACTGGGCGATATGATGCGGTTCATGTTGCAGGAAAATAACCACGACCGCATTCCCCTTGATAAAGAAATCGAATACCTGCGCAACTACATTCAGATCCAGCGCTTACGCATTGACGAGACGCAGGGCATCGAAATTCGGGTCAATATTCAGGAACCGAACCGCGCTATCTACATCGCACCAATGATGCTGACGCCTTTTGTCGAAAATGCGTTCAAACACGGCATCAGTCTTCGGCACCCGTCCTGGATTTACATTACGCTGACGCTGGACGATACCCGATTGTATTTTAAAGTACACAATTCCCGGTATCCTAAAGCTTCTAATGACCCCGAAGAAGCACAGTCGGGTGTGGGGCTGGATAACGTTCGAAAGCGACTGGAGTTGATTTATTCGGGAAAATATCAGCTTACTATTCAGCAGTCGGAACAGGATTATTTTGTGTCGTTGACGCTGGTGTACGTGTAGTACTGCATCGCCAGTCCGGCAACCGTCCCGGTCGGTGCTACTTATAAACTACCTTTATCAATCATCAACCCCTAACACATGACCTTAACTGCTATCGCCATCGACGACGAACCACAAGCGCTTGAAGTCATAAAGCTTCATGCCGCTAAAGTGGCTTTTCTGGAGCTGAAAGCCTGTTTCACCGACGCGTTCGAGGCCATCGCCTGGTTGCAGTCAAACCGGGTCGACCTGTTGTTCCTGGATATAAAGATGCCGGATATTTCGGGCGTAGATGTCGTAAAGTGTCTGCCTAAAGTCCCGATGGTTATTTTTACAACCGCTTATTCTGACTTTGCCGTTCAAGGCTTCGAACTCGATGCTGTCGATTACCTGCTGAAACCATTTTCGTTGGTCCGCTTCCTGAAAGCCTGTACCAAAGCCCTCGACATGCATACACTCCGGTCGGATAAAGGGCAGGAGTATATCTTCGTGAAAACGGGCTACGAAGAAGAAAAAGTAGTGCTCAACGATATTTTGTACATCGAAGCTGAAGGCAATTACCTGATATTCGTGTTGAAAAACCGGAAAGTGCTAAGTCGTCAGACCATGACCGAGTTACTGGCCCATCTACCCGCTAACCAGTTTGCACGAGTACATCGCTCTTACTGTGTTGCGCTGAATAAAATTGAGAAAATAGCCCGGCAGGAAATTACGATAGCTGGTCAGGTAATCCCCACCGGGGCCTCGTATGAAGAGGCCATAACCGACATCCGGGCCAGATTAAAATAACGTCAGTTCATATCGCAAATACTGCTTTATTTACGGCATGAAAGCTATTCTCTGCCGCAGCTTCGGCTTACCCGATACCCTAACCCTTGAAGACATTCCCTCGCTCGTGCCGGGTCCGGGCGAGGTGCTCACGCAGGTGAAAGCCTGTAGCCTCAACTTTCCGGATACGCTTACTATCCGGAATATGTACCAGTTTAAACCCCCGCTGCCGTTTTCGCCGGGGAGCGAATCGTCGGGTATTGTGAAGGCGGTGGGGGAGGGCGTAACCCACGTCAAACCCGGCGACCATGTGTTCACCTTCGGCTCACACGGCGGACTGGCCGAAGAACGGATTTCGGACGCCCGCGCCACCCTGCCCCTTCCCGAAGGAATGGACTTCATAACGGGTGCATCCACAATGTATGCGTACGGAACATCTTACCACGCGCTGAAAGATCGCGGGCAGCTTCAGCCGGGCGAAACGCTGCTGGTTTTAGGGGCGGCCGGTGGAGTTGGACTAGCCGCCGTCGAGCTGGGTAAATTGATGGGAGCCACCGTCATTGCAGCCGCATCGACGGATGAAAAATTAGCCGTTTGCCGGGAAAAAGGCGCTACGCATTTAATCAACTACACGACAGAAGACGTACGGGAGCGTATTAAAGAGATGACGCAAGGGAAGGGCGTCGATGTGGTGTATGACCCCGTCGGTGATAAATGGGCCGAACCTGCCATCCGGTCGATGGCGTGGAAAGGACGCTATCTGGTTGTCGGCTTTGCCGGTGGCGAAATTCCCCGAATTCCGCTGAATCTGGCCTTGCTCAAAGGGTGTTCCCTCGTCGGCGTTTTCTGGGGAATGTTCGTCCAGAAAGAAGCGGCTTTAAGCATGAAAAACATGCAGGAAATCGCTACCTGGGCCATGCAGGGTAAAATTGCCCCGCATATTTCAAAGACCTATCCCTTGTCCGAAGCCTCTCAGGCGCTTACCGATATGATGGAACGAAGGGTAATTGGGAAGGCGGTAGTTGAAATTTCGTGACAACCGACCACCCCCAACCGAAGCGTCGGACCGCCCCCTCCTTGAAGAAAGGAGGGGGCGGTCCGACGCTTCGGTTGGGGGTGGTCACACTCACTTTCTCACTGGCTTATTACTCATGTAAAACGTCAGTTTCCCGCCTTTCATAATGTCCGAGTGGCTAATGGTTGGCTCTGCAAGCAGCTTGCCATTCAGCATTACCTTCTGCACATACACATTTTTATCACCCTGATTGATGGCTTCGATGGTGAACGTCTGGCCGTTTTCCAGATTCAGCCGGGCACTTTTGACGGATGGGCTGCCCAGTGAGTATACCTCAGAGCCCGGCGCTACGGGATAGAAACCCATGGACGAAAACATATACCAGGCGCTCATCTGCCCGCAATCGTCGTTGCCGCCCAGCCCGTCGGGCGTCGATTTGTACTGCATGTTGAGGATCATCCGAACGCGCTCCTGCGTTTTCCAGGGCTGGCCGGTCCAGTTGTACAGATAGGCGATGTGGTGAGCCGGTTCGTTGCCGTGGATGTAGCCGCCAATGATGCCTTCGCGGGTGATGTCCTCCGTTTCGGCGAAAAACTCATCGGGCAAATGCATTGAAAACAACGAGTCGAGCCGGGTGGTAAACTTTTTAGCACCGCCCATTGTCTCCATCAGCGATTTTGGGTCTTGCGGAACGAAAAAGCTGAAGTTCCAGGAATTACCTTCAATGAAGCCCTGACCATCGGTTTTGTACACATCGAACTCCTTTTTGAACGAGCCATCGGCCAGTCGGGGACGCATGAAACCGATCGATTTGTCATAGACGTTCTTCCAGTTCTCGGACCGTTTCAGATAGGTATCATACACATCCTGCCGGTTCAGTTTCTTCGCCAGTTGGGCAATACACCAGTCGTCATATGCGTACTCCAGCGTGTTCGATACTGAGGTACCATTTGCCGTTGATGGGATGTAGCCCCGGTCGATGTAGTCGCCAATACCTTCGTAGCTTCGGTGGTTTGAGGTAGCAATACAGGCATCGAGGGCTTTATTCGCATCACCTTTGTAAACGCCTTTATTAATCGCATCGGCCACGACCGATACGCTGTGGTAGCCGCTCATGCACCAATTCTCATTAGCGTAGTGCGACCAGACCGGCAGCATTTTCAAGGTGCTCTGGTCGTAGTGATTCATCATGGACTGCACCATGTCGTTATTGCGTCCCGGCTGAATGAGGTTGAAAAACGGGTGCAGTGCCCGGTAGGTGTCCCAGAGCGAAAAGGTCGTGTAATTGGTGAAGCCATTGGCCGTATGCACGCCCTGGTCCAGCCCTTTGTACTGCCCGTTGGCATCCATGTACATCGTTGGGTTGATGAACGAGTGGTAGAGCGAGGTGTAGAAATTTACTTTGTCCGTTTCCGACGCGTCGATCTGGATCTTGTTCAATTCCCGGTTCCAGTCGGCCTGCGCCTTGGCTTTGGTCTGCTCAAAATCCCAGTGGGGAATTTCGGTTTGCATATTCGCCAGCGCATTTTCCTGACTCACTGGCGACAAGGCCATTTTTAGTTTTACTTTCTCGCCCGTTTCCGTGTCGAAGTCGAAATACATCCGTATTCGTTTGCCCGCTATCTCGGGAAAGTTCTTCGTCTGATCGAACTTGCGCCAGAAACCTTTGTAGACCTGCGCTTTATCCAGATTTTTCTGGCCGTAGGATTTGAAGGGTTTGGAAAACGACAGCGCGAAATAGACCGTTCGGGTGCGGGCCCAGCCGTTGGTTTGGCGGTAACCCGTTATCAGCGTATCGTTCACGACCCGCACATACGTCCAGACAACCTTGTCCTCGTAATTGTAAATACCGTGCGTCAAGTCCAGAATGATGTGCGACTGGTCGGATTTGGGGAACGTGTACTGGTGAAAACCAACCCGGCTCGAAGCGGTCAGTTCGGCCGTGATGGCGTGGTCGTCGAGCTTGACTTTATAATAGCCCGCTTCGGCCACTTCATTGGCGTGGGAAAAGGCCGAGCGGTATCCGGTTCTTGGATCGGAGGCTACGCCTGGATTAAGCTGTAAAGCTCCCTGCGTGGGCATGATCAGAAAGTCGCCCAGGTCGGAGTGGCCGGTGCCGCTAAAGTGGGTATGGCTAAAGCCGACGATTGTTTTGTCTTCGTACTTATACCCCGCGCAATAGTTATACACCTTGCCGTTGTATTTTCCATTCAGTTCATACGAAAGCGTATCGGAATCCGGGCTGAGCTGGACGGAACCAAAAGGAACGGTGGCTCCCGGAAACGTATGCCCCATTTTTTCGGTGCCAATCAGCGGGTGGACAAACGGGACGAGGTTCTGTTGTGCGAAGGAGAAAAGTGCGAGAAATTGGAAAAGGATTGTTAAGCTAATTTTCATCATTTTTTGCCACAGAGATTCACAAAGAGACACGGAGATTCACAGAGATAGTTTTGATGGTTTTTGGAAAACGCACTCAGTCTGTAAAGCTAAGGGCTAAAAACCACAAAATCATTGGATATTCTGTGATGGCAGATTCTTAAATCTGCCTTGTGAGGTTTCTCAAAACCTTTGTTTAATCGGCTTTTAGGGAAGGGCATTTAGAACTGTGGCACGGCGGACCGTCTCCGTGGTTAACTGATTTTTTTATGCCTGATATTCGTGCGAAATCATAACCAACTGTGCGAAATCGCACAATTCCTCAATTGTTAGTTTTCGCTAATTGGTTGACTATTAGTGCAATATCAGCTGGCACGCTGTTTGGCTATCTATCTGTGAGAAACTGCACAGAAAATGGATAAGGAACTTGCCCCGGAAATTGCCAATCGTGGCCGCAACCGAAACTGGATCGTTGGGATTACGGTCGTGGTTGCGCTGGCTCTGGTGATTGCCTGGACGCGGAACGCACTCAAGACCTCTATCGATGCCAACAAAATCAGGACGGCGACGGCAGAGGTGGGGCCGGTCGAAAATTCGCTGAATGCCACCGGCGAAGTTATTCCGGCTTACGAACAAATCTACACCAGCCCCATTCGGGCCAGCATTCGTCGGGTGTTGCTCACGCCCGGTACGGCGGTTAAACCCGGTCAGGCGATTCTGGATATGGACAAATCCCTGACCGAAATCGAACTCGAAAAACTCAATGATCAGCTGGCCCTGAAACGCAACGGCATCGACCAGTTGCGGATGAAACTCAACAAAAGCTTGTACGATGCCGAAGTCAACGACCAGATAAAACTGCTCAACATCAACCGGCTCCGGGCTGATCTGGAAGGAGCCAGACGATTACAGAAAGTAGGGGGGAGCACCGGCGAAGACGTGACCCGTGCCGAAAACGCACTTCGGGTTGCCGAACTGGAAAAGAAACAACTGGAAAACGACCTCGCTTATAACCGGCAATCCATGAGCGCCAGCCTCCGCGAAACGACTTTACAGGCGCAGATCGAAGAGAAAAACCTGAAAGAATTAACCCACAAACTCAAACAGGCCGACATCATTGCCGACCGGCCGGGCGTACTAACCTGGGTGAATGAAAACATCGGTTCGGCCGTCAACGAGGGGGAGATGCTGGCCAAACTCGCCGACCTGGCCAGTTTTCGGGTCGAAGGGTCGTGCTCGGATGTGTATGCGGATCAGATAAAAGTGGGGCTACCGGTGACTATCAAATTGAACGAAACCAGTTTGCGGGGGCTGATTACCCAGGTGAAACCCGCTGTGAAAAACGGCATCGTCCAGTTTGTTATCCAACTCGACAACAACCACCACGCATCCCTGCGGCCAAACATGAAAGTGGAGGTATTCGTCATCACCGACCGGGTAGCGAAGGCGGTTCGGGTGGCCAACGGCCCGGCGTTTAAAGGCAAACGGAAACAATACGTATTTGTACTGCCGAAAGGGAGCCTGGTGGCACAACGTCGGGAGGTGGCCCTCGGCCTGTCGAACTTTGATTTTGTGGAGATAAAGTCGGGGTTACAGGCGGGTGATCAGGTGATCCTGACGGATTTGAGCGAGTACGAGAATCTGGAAGAAATCACCATTGACCCCAAACGCTAAATCCAGATGGTTATGACTCGTATTTATTATCTGCTGATTTTCCTGTGTTGGCTCCCCAGCCAGCTACTCGCTCAAACCCAATTAACCACCTTAACCGACGTCATTCAACTCGCACAGGGGCAATCGGTGGCTGCTAAGCGGGCCAATACGCAGCAACGGACCAACATCTGGGCCTACCGGTCGTTCCTGGCGCAGTTCAAGCCGCAGCTTAGTCTGGATGGGGGCCTGCCAAACTTCACCCGCTCGTACATACAGGTGACGCAGCCCGATGGAAACATTCGGTTTGAGCCAGTTTCGTACAATAACTCGATACTAAATTTATCACTCAGCCAGACCATTGCCCCAACGGGTGGGACGATTTTCGTCCAGAAGCAGATTCAGCGGTTCGATAATTTTATTCAGAACAATACACTCTACAATGGTATTCCGTTTGGCATCGGCCTGTCGCAACCCCTGTTTCAGTTCAATCCCATGCGTTGGGAAAAGAAAGTTCAGCCGCTGTTGTTTGCCGAGGGAAATCAGCAATTGATCGAATCGCTGGAACAGGTGTCACTCTCAGCTACGACTTTGTATTTCGACCTATTGGTGGCGCAGGTGAACCTTCAAATCGCCGAAACAAACCGCGCCAACAATGATACACTGTACCGGATAGCCCTGCATAAACTCGATCTGGGTAAAATATCGCAAAACGACTTACTCCAATTACAACTCAGTGTGCTGAATGCCGAAAAAGACCTGGCCTCTGCACGGCAAACGGCGGCTGTGGCATCGCTAAGGCTAAAAACATTTGTGGGTTACCGAAATGAGAATGCGGGGCAGTCGGCTCCGCTTGAACTGGCCATTCCGAATCAGATTCCTGAATTTGTCGTGGATGTAAAGCGGGCGCTCAATGAAGCGGTTGCTAATCGGGCGGGGGCCATCGGGTTTCGGCGGAGGTTGCTGGAAGCGGAACGCGATCTGGAGAAAGCTCGCAAAAATAACGGCCTGAATGCCACCCTGACCGCCGGATACGGCTTGTCCAATCAGGGACCGAACTTTGGCGACATTTACGTTCGGCCGCAAAACCGCGAATACATTGCCCTTCAATTTACGCTCCCCATCATGACCTGGGGCCGGGCGCAGGCTATTGTCGAGACGGCGAAGGCGAACCGCGAACTGGCCCAGCAAACGGTAGAGCAGGATAAGCTCACATTCGAGCAGGAGATTTTCACCCAGGTAACGCTCCTGCAGATGCTTCGGCAGCAGGTGACGCTCACGGCCAAAGCTGATGAAATCGGCCAGAGTCGCTACCAGATTGCGCAGGACCGCTTTAAGCTCAGCGACCTCAGTGTAACCGATCTGGGCATCGCCACGCAGGAAAAAGACCGCGCCCGACGTGACGCGATTCTGGCTCTGCGTGATTACTGGCAGGCCTATTACACGCTTCGTTTGCTGACATTATATGATTTTGAATTGAACCAGAAAATAAACTAGCAGAGGGCATAGGGTAAAAATCCGGCAAATTCGCCACGCCCCTAGCTCCATGCCCTCCGCCCCCTGCCCAACGCCAAAAATTATGATATCACTCCAGAACATCGAAAAAGTCTACCGAACCAGCACCATCGAAACGCTGGCGCTGAACAACATCAACCTCGACATCAAAAAAGGGGAATTCGTGTCCATTATGGGTCCATCGGGCTGCGGCAAAAGTACCTTGCTCAACGTCATGGGGTTGCTCGATGAACCCTCAAGTGGAACCGTGCAACTGGATGGCCAGCCGGTTATGAAGTACACCGACAAGGAACTGGCCAAATTGCGCAACCAGAAAATCGGCTTCATCTTCCAGAGCTTCCACCTCATCAACGACCTGACCGTGCTCGATAACGTCGAGATTCCGCTGTTGTATCGGTCCACGAACGGGAAACCCCGGCAGGAGTACGCCAAAGAAGCCCTCGCCAAAGTGGGCCTGAGCAACCGAATGAAGCACTTCCCGAAGCAATTGTCGGGCGGGCAGAAGCAACGCGTCGCCATTGCCCGCGCCATCGTCGGCAATCCCGATATTATTCTGGCCGATGAGCCAACGGGTAACCTCGACAGCGCCATGGGCAACGAGATCATGACTATTCTCCAGGACCTCAACAAGGAGGGCGCCACCATCGTCATGGTCACCCACGACGAACAAATGGCCAAACGTACCCACCGGCTCATCCGCCTTTTTGACGGCACGCAAGTGTTATGAATGTACCCGACAGCATCCTGCTGTCGGCGTTTATTTAAAATATATCAATTACACACCGACAGCAGGCCGGGTGGCCGGTGCCATGCTGTCGGGTACAAAATATGCTACTGAACTACATAAAAATCGCCTGGAAGGTGTTGCTGCGGCATCCGTTCTACACCTTTATCACCCTCTTCGGAATCAGCCTCACGCTGACCGTTCTGATGGTATTGACCTCCTTTCTCGACCACCTGATCGGGAGCCATTATCCCGAAACGAAGCGGGATCGAACCCTGTACGTTATGCAAATGCATCTTCAGGATTCGAGCCGGACATCGAGTAGTAATGGCCCAATGAGTTTCAAGTTTTTGACGGATTATGCCAAGTCGCTGAAAACTGCGGAGCGTGTTACGATCACAACCTTTATCAATAGCTCGAATGCCTACGTCGGCTCGCAGAAAATCAAGCTCAACACCAAGTTTACCGATGCTGATTTCTGGCAGGTGACCAGCTTTGAGTTTCTGGAAGGCAAACCCTACAACGAACAGAATATTGCAAATGGCGACAACGTAGCGGTCATCACCGATGATTTCAAAAAGCACTATTTTGAGAATTCCAGCGAGCCTGTCGTGGGCAAGGATGTCGAAATTGAAAACATTCATTACAAGGTCATTGGCGTGGTGAAAGCCAGCCCGGTTACCCGGCCATTTACGTATGCTGATGTTTTCTTTCCATATACCGCTCCCAAAAGTAATTACCAGGGCACCGGAATGCGGGGCGGTTATGTGGCTATGATCCTGGGAAAAGATAAAGCTGACTTGCCAGCCATTCAGGAGGAGTTTCAAAGTCATATCGACCGGATTCCATTGCCCATTATTCAGGATGGGACTAAGTTTGCGGTCATGGATGTGAAAAGTGTACCCTATCTGGAAAATTTTCTGGGGTCGATCCTGAACGGAAATCCAGGCATGAAAGCTATCTTTTTCGGCATCATTTTCTTCGTCCTGTTTATGCTAATGGGCCTACCGGCCATCAATCTGGTGAATATAAATGTGAGCCGCATTATGGAGCGGGCTTCTGAAATAGGTATCAGAAAAGCCTTTGGGGCACCCATTCGCACCCTCATGTGGCAGTTTATTGTCGAGAACATTTTTATTACGTTCATCGGTGGGGCGATCGCCTTGATATTGACATTCATCGTCATCCATCTGATCAATACCAGCGGCATGATTGCCTATGCCGACCTGACGATAAATTTGTATGTGTTCGTAATCAGCATAGTCGTATGCCTGCTCTTTGGCCTCCTCTCCGGTGTATTACCCGCCCTCCGCATGTCGAAACTAAACATTGCCGAAGCGCTTAAATCTTAATTCCCATGATCTCTCATCTGCTAAAATTAATCTGGAACAAAAAGAAAGCCCACGCGCTGCTGATCGTCGAGATCTGGGCTTCGTTTATGGTGCTTTTCGGGCTGGCAACGCTGATCGTTGTCAATGTGCGCAACTATCGTGAGCCGATGGGCTTTACGTACGAAAATGTCTGGGCCGTTGGGCTGAAGAGTAACCAGGATACTGTTGCTATCGCCGAGAAACTTCAGCGGGTGACGCAACGATTGAAGGCCTACCCTGAAGTCGAGTCGGTGTCGCGCATGAGCAGCAATTTCCCGTTTTCGGCCAATACCATGAACAACGGTATTGAGTATAACAAGCGAAAAGTGATGGCCGATTTTTACGCAACCGACGAAAACTTCGCCAAAACGCTCGACATCGCCGTAACGGAAGGAAAGTGGTACCAGTATGCGGACAGCGTTGGTAAATACACGCCACTTGTCATTAACCAGAAGGTAAAAGAAGAACTGTTCGAGAATGAAAATCCACTGGGGAAAATCATTGGCGAAAAGTTCAAAGTGGTTGGTGTCGTGAATACATTTAAATCAAAGGGTGAGTTTATGTCGGACAAACCCGCTGTCTTTGAGTTATTTAAGCCCGATGCTACCTGGAACGATACCGTGTTGGTGAAAGTCAAACCTGGTACCGACGCTGTCTTCGAAGCTAAACTGGTGAAGGAAATTGCCGCCATGATGACGGGCTGGAATGTAGAGGTAGATTATCTGACGGACTCGCGCAAAAATCAGCACAACCTCGTGCTCGTGCCCATCATCATCGCCCTGATTGTCAGTAGCTTTTTATTGATCAACGTGGCGCTTGGCTTGTTCGGTGTGTTAAATCTGAGCATTGCCAAACGCCGGGGCGAGATAGGGTTACGTCGGGCGCTGGGCGCAACGGGCAACGGAATCTCTACTCAGTTCATCGGCGAAATATGGGTTTTGGCTACCTTCGCGCTGTTGATCGGGCTGTTGTTTGCCGCACAATTTCCGTTGCTCAATGTGTTTGACGTCAAATCGGGCACCTATGTGACAGCCATTCTGATTGCCATGCTGATCATCTACGGAATTGTCACCCTGTGTGCCTTCTTCCCAAGTCGGCAGGCAGCAGGCATTCAACCGGCCACGGCTTTACACGAAGAATAAACTTAATGTAAAATGGATAATGTAAAATGAATAACACCCCATTTCAACCATTATTCGTTTTACATTATCCATTTTAAACCATGCTCCTCATCATCGACGACGATATTGCCATTCAGACTTCCCTTTCTCTGCTCTTCAGGAAAGAAGGGTTCGCCGTGCGCGTGGCCGATGGACCCTTCGACGCGTTTGAGGTGCTGGATCAGGAAACCCCCGAATTGATATTGCTCGATATGAACTTCTCGGTGTCTACTACCGGCGATGATGGTATGCGATTACTGCGTCGGCTTCGGGAGCGGATGCCTAATGTGCCGGTCATTTTGATTACCGGTTGGGGGAGTATCGACCTGGCGGTGGAGGGGATGAAAGCAGGAGCGAAGGATTTTATCACGAAGCCCTGGCAGAATGACCACCTGGTGCAGTCGGTTTGGACGGCGCTTAATCTGGCCCAAACGGCAACCTCGTCACCCAGCCGGCGGAAGCTCGACCAGCAGTTTCGGTTTGATAACATCGTTGGGGAAGACCACACGCTGCTCGACATCCTGACGACCATCGGGCGGGTAGCCCCCACCGATGCACCCGTGCTCATCACCGGCGAAAGCGGCACCGGCAAAGAACTCATTGCCGAGGCCATTCACCAGAACAGCCGTCGGCATCGCCAGCCGTTTGTGAAAGTAAATCTGGGCGGTATCTCATCGACACTGTTTGAAAGTGAGTTGTTCGGTCATGTGCGGGGCGCCTTCACCGATGCCAAAACCGATCGGGTAGGGCGCTTCGAACTGGCGAATAAGGGTTCTATTTTTCTGGATGAAATCGGTGATCTGGACCCCGCCAGTCAGGTTAAACTCCTGCGGGTGTTGCAGGACCGCACTTTTGAGCCGCTGGGCAGCAGCAAATCCCGAACGGTAGACGTACGCGTCATCTGTGCCACCAACCGAAATCTGGAGGAGATGGTGAGCAAGGGCCAGTTTCGGGAAGATCTGTTTTACCGGATCAACCTGATCTCGGTGCGGCTCCCCGCCCTGCGCGAACGTCCCGGCGACATCCCACTGCTGGTTACCTATTTCGTCAATAACCTGAAAACGATATACGGTCGGCCTGATCTGCGAGTGAGTTCGGCCGCGCAGAAGTGGTTGAAAAATCTGGCGCTACCCGGAAATATCCGTCAGCTGAAAAACGTGGTGGAGCGAACCGTACTGCTGTCGGCCAATGATGAATTGCAACCGGACGACTTTGAGCGAAACCTAACATCGGGCGCAATTAGCCAACCCCCACGGGCAATGCCCGACGTCGGCACGATGACGCTGGAAGAAATGGAGTACCAAATGATTCAGCGAGCTATGGCGTTTCATCAAAATCGAGTCTCGAAAGTGGCGCGGGCACTAGGCATCACCCGTTTTGCACTCTACCGCCGATTGGAGAAATTTGGCATTCCCTACACTACGGAGGAATGAAGCTACCCCTGCGAACGCGTTACCTGATTTACATTACCCTGCTGCACCTCGTGCTCGTGGGGTTGATTGGCTGGGAGTTGCGGGAGAATAAGCTCCTGTTCATTGCGTCGGAAGTCCTGATTCTTATATCGGGTTATGTGGCTATAAGGATCTATCGGGCGTTTCAGCAGCCGTCGGAGTTTATTGCGTCGGGTATCGAGGCCATTCGGGATAAAGATTTTACCGTCAAGTTCGTGCCGACCGGCAATCAGGAGGTCGATGAACTCATCACCGTATACAACCTCATGATCGACCAGCTGCGGCAGGAGCGTACTAGGCAGGTCGAGCAGCAGTTTTTCCTGAACAAGCTCATTGAAGCGGCCCCAATCGCCATATTGATCTTTGATTTCGATGGCAATATCGCGTCCATCAATCCCAGAGCCAGCCAACTGCTATCGGTGCAGCCCGATCAGGTCGTTGGCAAACAACTGTCGGAGATTGGTTTTTCGTTGCTGGCCCAGATGGCCGATCTGGCCGACGGAGAGTCGAAGGTGATGAAGCCGAACGGGATTGAGACGTTTAAAGTGCTTCGGTCGAATTTCATGGATCGTGGCTTTCGGCGGTCATTTCTCATTATCGAGGAGCTAACGCCCGAAATCCTGGCTACCGAGCGAAAATCGTACAGCAAAGTGATCCGGATGATGGCCCATGAAGTTAACAACTCCATTGGTGCCGTCAATTCCATCCTCGATGTGACGACATCATACGTGAACGAGCCGGATGTAAAACACGCTATTAAAGTCGCCATTGAGCGAAATAACCGGCTCAATCGCTTCATGAGCCGCTTTGCCGATGTTGTCCGCCTGCCGCAACCCCAAAAACGCCCTGTAAACGTAAATGAACTGGTCCGTAACGTGGTGCAATTGTTACAACCCCAGGCTGCTGGAAAAGGCGTTTCATTGGTGGCCGTTTCGACGGAAACGAACTGGCAATTGGTCGATATTGAGCAGATGGAGCAGGTATTGATCAACGTTATCAAAAACGCCATCGACGCCTGCGAAGCCGGACAACGGGTGGAAGTCATCGACACCCCGACCTCCCTGCTGATTCGCGACAACGGGCAACCAATCCCCGAGGAGGTAGCCCTCAACTTATTCAATCCGTTCTACAGCACCAAACCCGAAGGGCAGGGTATTGGCCTGACCCTCACCCGCGAGATTCTCCTCAGCCATCAGTTTGTGTTTTCGTTGAAAACAAACGAGGACGGCTGGACGGAGTTCCGGGTTGAGTTTGTGTGATGGCCGTGATGGCGCAAGGCTCTGGCTTTGTGTCTACTATTCTCCGGCCTCTGGCCGGTATAAACTAGCTATTGTGACTTACCGGCCAGAGGCCGGAGAATAGCAGACACGAGGCAGGAGCCTCGCGCCATCGTTCATTATAACATAAAACGCGGGCTTTTAACGACTATCGTTATATTTGTGCGAATACAACGATAGTCGTTTTAGCTTATGAAAAAACTAATTCTCTGTCTTCTCCTTTGCCCGATAACCCTCCTGGCGCAATCGCTCAGGGTAGGGGTGGCAGCGAATGCCCAGTTTGTGATGGAAGAGTTGAAGACGGCTTATAAGAAAAAGACGGCTATAGAACTGGAAACGATTGTCAACTCGTCCGGCAAACTCACCACCCAGATTCAGCAGGGTGCCCCTTATGATGTGTTCCTGTCGGCCGATATGAAGTACCCGCAGACGTTGTACAAAGCCGGTCTGACGCTGGATGCGCCGGTGGTTTACGCGTACGGGTCGCTGGTGCTCTGGACAACAGGCGAACTGCCGGTGACTGCTGATCTAAGTGTGTTAACCAATGCCGCTGTTCGGCATGTCGCCATTGCCAATCCGGGAACGGCTCCTTATGGCGAAGCCGCCATTTCGTATCTGAAACGCAAAAGGCTGTTGGACAAGGTAAAGCCCAAATTAGTCTACGGCGAAAGTATTGCACAGGTCAACCAGTACGTCATATCGGGCGCGGCCGCGATGGGGTTTACGGCAAAATCGGTGGTGCTCGACCCCAGCCTGATCAGGAAAGGGCATTGGGTCGATTTGCCGCAAACGGGTTATTCGCCCATTGCGCAGGGCGTGGTGATTTTGAAACGCACGAATCAGGCGAAAGCGGCCCGGCAGTTCGTTCAGTTTTTGCGTAGCCCGGAAGCCCGGCGTATTTTGCAGCAGTTTGGTTACCGTTCACCCGCTTCCTGATTTTTTCTCATGCCCATCGACTGGGAACCCATTTGGCTGACCCTGCGCTTAGCCTCCGTAACCACCATTTTACTTCTCCTGATCGGCGTGCCGTTGGCTGGATGGCTGGCACTTAGCCGTTTTCGGCTCAAGCCGGTAGTCGAAGCACTCATCAGCCTGCCACTGGTGTTGCCGCCTTCGGTCGTGGGGTTTTATTTGTTACTCACCTTCAGCCCGACGAGTTGGCTCGGTGCCTGGCTGCTGAAAACGGTCGATATTCAATTGGTCTTTTCGTTTGAGGGGCTGGTTGTGGCATCATTGCTCTATAGTTTACCGTTTATGGTTCATCCGATTCAGGCCGGTTTGGAAAACCTTCCCGTTTCGTGGCGGGAAGCGGCTTATACCCTCGGCCAATCGCCAACACGAACGTTCTGGCGGGTGTTGCTGCCCAACTGCAAACCAGCGTTGCTTACCGGAATTGTTCTGACCTTTGCCCACACCATCGGCGAATTTGGTCTGGTCTTGATGATTGGCGGGAATTTGCCGGGGCAAACGCGGGTGGCCTCCATCGCGATTTACGACGAAGTGGAGCAGCTTCATTTCGAAACCGCCCACGCCTACGCGGCCCTTTTGCTGGGCGTTTCGTTTGCCATACTGTTACTGGTGTACGCCATCAATAAACGGGTTACGGTATGATTCATCTGGACGTTGTCATGCCCCGCCTGTTTACCGAAGGAACCCGCGACCTACAGGTCCGGCTGGACATTCAGACCGGAACACTCACCGCGTTGATCGGCCCGTCGGGCTCTGGCAAAACGACCCTTTTGCGATTACTGGCCGGACTAGAAAATCCGTCGAAGGGACGTATTACGGTCAATGAGGAGGTATGGCTGGATAAAAGCAATCGGGTCAATCTACCTCCGCAGCAACGGTCAATTGGCTTTGTATTTCAGGATACGGCCCTGTTCCCTAACATGACCGTTCTGGAAAATATTCAGTTTGCCGCCCGAAAAGACCAGCCCGATTTTTTGCAGGAATTAATCAGCGCAACCGGGTTAAATGCTTTCGTCAACACCAGGCCAGCAGCCTTGTCGGGCGGGCAGCGCCAGCGGGTAGCCCTCGCCCGCGCCCTCGTCCGCCAACCGAAACTCTTATTGCTCGATGAGCCGTTTGCGGCTCTGGATTCGACTTCCAGTCAACAGCTTCGGCAGGTACTGCTTGAGTTACATACCCGTTGGGGCACAACAACCCTGTTGGTCAGCCATCACGCAGCCGATGTGAAGGCCCTCGCGGATCGGGTCGTTCAACTGATGCAGGGACGTATCCAGTCTGATAGCCTCAGGGACGAGCGTTTGTCTACGACGCCCGTTGCAGAACCCATAACGCGTATCACGTATGACGAAGTGTTAAGCCTGTGGGTCATCGAGACAGCAACCACCCAAATACGCTCCGCCAATCCAGCCTGGGAACAGTGGAAAGTGGGGGATTTGCTTCAGCTATCTGCCCGTAAGCCAGATAGGAATGGCTAGCTGAAATAGGGGTTTGCCAAACGGTTTAGCTTCTAAGCTTTACATCAGGTAGCTAGAGGGCCAGACAAATATGACTTCGCAAGTCTGTATCAGATCACGAAGTCGTTATTTTGCTTGCTTTGGACTTGCTACATTTAACTGGACATTAAGTTAAGCATGATTTAACTTAGTGTTTTGAGCGGTAACAAAAAGAGCGCACCTGCGTTTCAGTTGGGAGCGTTCGATAAGGTTGTTCAACCTCTTTATTGCCATTAAGCGTCCCTGTCAACCAATAACCCGTTATCAAATTCCATTCAAAATCATTCTGGTTCGTTTACACCACTGGTTTCGTGGTTGCATACTTCTTTTCTGGCCCATAGAATTAAAAGCTTAGACCAATTTGGTAGGTTATGATTGATAATGAACTGTTGATGAACGCCCGTTGATTGTCCTGATTGTTGATCTCGCGTTTCCGTCGGAACAATGGCAAACCCCCCGTCTCTTTCAGATAAAGCCGGTCCGATTCGTGCAGGGGTACCCGGTAGGTCAGCCCAATGGTTAGTTTTCGGTGTCGCTTAAGCTCAATGGACGTTTGCAGTGAATAAGCTAGATTACGGTAACGCTTCTCCAGAATCGGCTCGACGGCATCACCTCTGAGCCGGATGCTGCCCAGATAATCTGGATAAGCAACTATGTCGTCGAAGGACCGCGCCAGCCGCACCGATTCGACACCGATGAAGGGTAGAAAACGAATGGGCCGGTGCTGCCGGTTCATGACTATCGTATGGGAAAGGCCAAGCAGATTGGCCCGGTTCGATATGCCCCCCAACCCAAAGTTGGTGCTGTTCTGATTATAGATCGAAAAACGGTAGGGCAGGTCGAGCCGCTGGCTGAGGTAAATGCCGTAGCTGTGGAGGACCGATATGCTACGCTGCTGATCGATGCTAAATTGGGCCGAGTTGTCCCTGGCGATACCAACTGTGCCGCCATTCACCAGACCCGGTAACGTGCTCAACCCATACCCCCCGTGAACATGCCGAACAATGTAGGTCAACACCTTCACCAGAGGAGCCGGTAGCTTTGCGGGGGGGATGGCTGCTTTTTGCAAGGCATTAGTTGATGGAGCAACAACAGCACTGGTATCCCGCTGAAGAAGAAAGGCTTCCAGATCGTCATTTCGTACCGTGCCGGGTTGTTGCGCCCAAAACAGACTATCGTAGGCAATGGGCTTATGGAGCAAAATATCCAGTTTTTGCATGTTCCGGGCGTAGCCAATAGACTGGACCGTTGTTGTGTCAATCCCGGTGCTGAAAAACTCTACCAAAATTTCGGAATGCCGGGACATTAGATTCGATGTTCTCGAAATAGTAGTATTGCGTAGGTACCATTTCCCACCGGAAGGCTGGTAGTACGTTTTGGTAGATCGCTCGCTCGTGTCATCCACGGCTTCGGCCCCGGTTTTGTCCGGTTTTACCGGGGCACTGTACTCACCACCCACAAACGCCATCGATTGCGCGTCAATAAATAGCTTGCCTCGCTGCTTCGCTTTGTCGGCTTTGTGACTAAAGCCAATCACATAAACTGTCTGACCGTCGAGACTGGTCACGTCGAGTAGTTCGTAGGCGTAATTTGCCATTTTCTTTTTGTCGAGAAAGGCAGGTTTGTTATGCACAAAGTCGCCGATATCCATGACATAAGCGGTGTTTCTCCAGTGTATGAACAGCGTTGAGTCGAGGTTACGGAATACCTGCTTTCTTTTTTGCAGAACTTCCACCTTTGGCTCATCATTACTGGTGTAGGGCTTAATATGGGCGTTGAGCTGGGCTTCGAGGAGGTAGAGGTAATCGGTTTTGCTGACCCGGTTGTACTCGCGCAGCATTCCCTGCATCATAAACGACTTAGTGGGGTAGTTAGCGGGTATCCTATCGATGGCACTCCGTACAATACCCCGTGCGCTACTGTGTACGACGACTTCATTTAACGCTGTTGTGCTCTGGTTTAAGGCAATGGTCAGCTTCGACAGCCCCGTGTAAGGAACAACTTTGCTGGCGTAGCCCAGGTTTGAGAACGTAATTGACGTTTTGGCAACCGATGCCCCTGGTAGTTTCAACGAAAACTTGCCGTCCTCGTTCGTAATCGTGCCTTGGCTGCCCACCCGCACCGAGCAGCCCGGCAGAGGCCGCCCAGTTTTGGCATCCACCACGCTGCCCGTGACCGACTGCGCCCACGAACCAATGAATGAGAGGGCGAGGCAAACTGCAAGAAGTACTAGTTTCATCAAAAGTGGGGAGATTGAGTACAAATAAATGCTTCGTTGATTGACCACTTGGTTTGACGATATGTCTAGTGGTTTGTCACGGCGACTTTGATCTGGACTGGCTATATGGTAAGTTAAGCATGATCTAACTTAGTGTCCAGTTGTATGTAGCAAGTCCACTTCGTTTAAGCTGAACAAACCATTCGTTTTAGGGATCAGTATTAAAATGAATGGTTTGTCCAGCTTAAACGTCAGGCAACTGTCCTAGATCGTTTTTATATTATCTCTTGGATGGCGGTCAATCAAAAGATTCAGCGGATCAATACCCGCCCGATCGGGTTGCTGATTTACCCGTACCGTTATCGACTGTTTTGGTTTGGTAATGTGGTGCCGTTGGTAGTAGAGTAGCTTATCGACCGTGCTACCCTTGGCTTTGGGAGCATAGACGCCAATCCATATCCATTCGTTCAACGGTCGACGCGTTTCGTTGCCCAGACTGTCGGCTCTGACTTTTTCAACGGATAGATCCAGTGTTACCTCGAATTGCTTACCCACCGGCTTCATTTTTACCTGTTCGGCCTTTAGTTCGTATAAGGTAATGGCGTTGACCCAGTCATCCAGAAGTCCCCGTACACTGTCGGGCGTTACGGCCCGTAGCTCGGCTGTCAGATCAGCAGCCGTTGGATAGATACCCGTTTGGGCAACGGTTGCTGCATTCCAGCGATCTCGGTAAGTGCGAAGGGCCTGATTCAGCCGATTCTCCCCAATCTGATCCTGAAGGGCATAAAGCACCAGCGCCCCTTTGTTGTAATGGATGTACTGTTGACCTTCGCATTGCGCCAGCGGTTGTTCTTTCTTGCTTTCCGTCTGGCGTCCTCGTAAGTAGTAATCCAGTTCATAGCTTAAAAACTCCTGCATACGCTCTTTCGGATAGTGGTGTTTCATCACCATCAGGGCACTGTATTCGGACAGTGATTCGGACAACATGGCACTCCCTTTTACATCGGCCTCCGTCACCTGATGGCCCCACCATTGGTGAGCCGTTTCATGAGCCGTTACAAAGAAGGGAATGTCAATATCGGTCTCATCGTTAATGTTGGACACGAAGCCCATGTCTTCACCAAACGGGATGGTATTGGCAAACGACTGCGCATAGCCACGGTAGCGGGGAAACTCCATAATCCGTAATTGCCGATGTTGAAACGGACCGTAGTTAGACTGATAATAGTCCAGGGCGGCTTTCATTCCACGCATCATACGGTCCAGATTTTTGGTGTGCCCGCGGTGATAGTAGATTTCCAGACTAACCAGCTGCCCTCCCGGACTGGTGTAACGCTCTTTTTTGATCTGATACCGGGCCGAAACAATGGAATAAAAATTGGCGATGGGCGCATCCATCTCATAGCGAAAATACCGTCGGGGCTGGCCATCGGGGCCGGTCTGCCGCCATTCTTTCTGAAGATAACCCGGCGCAATGGCAATCTGGTCGGGGGCGGTACTCAGCGTCATGGCAAACCGAACCTGGTCGGCATCACCGCCCATCACGCTCTGCCGTCGGCCGGTTGAGTCGGTTTGTGCCCGTTGGCGCTCTTTGGGCTTAAGGCCATGCTCCCGGCGCGTATCATCACTGGCCAGTTCATAGTTTTCGTTGTAGCCAATGCCGGGAAAATACTGGTTGGTAAAAAACGTACCGTTCTGAACGATGTCGATGTTTGTTCCCCCATTTTTGAAACCGCTGGTACGATAGAGCAGTTGAAAGTCAAGTTTCAGGCTATCGCCGGGTTGCAGGGGGGTATCCAGCTGATACATACGATAGGCGTAATCTGCGATGTATTTTGTGTCCAGCCGATTCGGAACCGATAGGCTGAGCTGTTTTACCTGCATTTCGTCGGCCGGATAGGTTTGCAGGTGCAGGGTCCGAATCGGCACTTTCGTCTTGTTTTTTAACATATAATGGCCCTTCGCCATAAAATCGCGCGTTTCGGGGAACAGGTCTACCTGCACCACAATAGCCGTAATTCGGGGCTGAGGCAGTCCGTCGTATTGCTTCAATGTCTTTTCGTAAGCCGCCTGCTGAGCTTCGCCGGTTTTGCTGTTCTGGTATTCATTCAGCACATTGGTGTTGTAATAGATATAGGACCCGCTCGACACAAATACGATCAGTATAGCCAACCCAAACGTCAGCACCGGGCGCGTTAACTGATGCCGCCCAATGCGCAGGCGCAATTTGAACAGTTCATCGGAGCCGCGAACAGACAGCACTACGGCAGTGGCAAACAACAACGCGCCAAAGGCCGACCAGTATAGGCTTGTCCAGGAGAACGGGGTTACATTATGGCCAAAGCCGTTCATATCCGAGTACAAACCCAGCGAAGCCGAATCGAATAACAACAACCGGTGTTCAACGCCCAGATACGAGACCACACCCAGGGCAACGAAAAACAAAATTAAGAGTGCATGACCGGCAAACTTGTTGTTTACCAGCGTATGGATAAAAAAGCCCAGCAGCATGAATATCAACAGCCCACCCAGCGCATCCCCGTAGAGGCTCACGGCATACACCGACCAGTCAATCAGGGAAGCGCCCCCTTTTACAACCTGTATCAACGCCCCGATGCCAATCGCCAGTGTCAGCAGTAAAACAAAGGCCAGCCCCAGCCCCAGGTATTTACTCAACAGGACCACCCAGTTGGGCACGGGCAGGGCATCATGAATCAGGTTAATGCGTACATCTCGCTCTTTCCAGATTAAATCACCGACGTACAAAACCATCAGGATAAACAGAAACAAGCCCGTGAAAATGCTCATTTTGTTGAGCATTACGTAGGTCGTTGGTAAGGTTCGGGAGCCGTACCAGCCGCCGGCATCGTCGAGCGCGACAAAGAGGAACATACCCAACCCGCCAAGGCTGAGGGCCATAAAGGGCAGGTCTTTCCCGATCAGCCGAGCATAAAATAGCGTTAGCCGTCCTAAATCACTGATTCTGACCCAGGTGCCATACCGGTGCTTAACCGACTGAGGAAGCGCATGGATGGGCTGGCGCTGGTTGATGCCCCCCCCGGATGGCAGGATTCCATCCGCCAGGGGCCGTTTCCGGACCATCAGTCCCCCCGACGTTTGGTAGGAGAAAAACCGAAAGGTAACGCCCAGCATGAGCAGGGCGACGCCCAGCCAAAGCAACCGGTTCCAGAGCAGCGTATCGGATAGGGTCACCAGCTGGTTATTTTGCTGAGCAATTGACCAATACTGGGTCAGATAACCAACCGCCCGCAATCCGAAAGGATCGAGTAGAGCTGCCGTTTCCCGACGATCCAACTGCGAAAGCAGGATGCCAGACAGTAAATACAGCATCAGTAGGCCCATACCCTGCGTGAAGACAACCAGCATTTTCCGGCTCAGCGCCCCCACCGCAAAGAACAGGCTACCCACAATCAGTGCGTTGGGTACCAGCATGGTCCAGTAAGGTTGCCAGTAGCTGATCGCCCGAAAAGGCAGTAACCGCTCGGCCTCCCGCCAGGGAGCCGCTTCGCCAGCCATCATGCCCAGCGGAATGGCCAGGAGGGTTAGCAGCAGCAGCAGCATGGCCCCTAGATAGCGCCCTGCCAGGTATTCCCAGGTACGAATGGGTTTGGTGAAAAAAAGTGAATCGGTGCGGTGTTCAAAATCCCGTACGACGGCAACCCCCATGATAGCCGAAGCCATAAAAACGCCCATGATCAGAAATAAAAGCAGGCTGAGTTGGTTAATGACCGTCGTGGCATTGTCCTTTATGGCCCCTCCCGACAATCCTTTCAGGACATCAGTGGTGACCAGCGTAAAACTAAGCGCCAGCAAGAGGCTGA
Source organism: Spirosoma fluviale (assembly GCF_900230225.1). Lineage (GTDB taxonomy): Bacteria > Bacteroidota > Bacteroidia > Cytophagales > Spirosomataceae > Spirosoma > Spirosoma fluviale. Next base: position 2,336,679 of record NZ_OCNH01000001.1, on the reverse strand, counting down.
AAAACAGGTAGGTGGCCGGTCGATTCCGGCGGTAGCGGAATTCAAAACGGAGAATAGATAACCAGTTCATAAGACAAAGAGAGTGTAACCAACCAGCGGCTGGCGCTGTCGGTAGGGTAGCGTATATAGAAGTCCGTTACAAAGTTGGTGATGACAGGGCAGGCTGCTTTTTGGCTCGCTCGGAGGCTCCGGTAATCTCCGTAAAATAGACCTCTTCCAGACCCGCATCAACGGGTATGAAACCCGATGCCGGCATGGCTTCTGCATACGCGTACAGGACAGGGTCTCCGGCAACCATGCGTTCATTAATAATGACAAAGTCTTGATGCAGGCTCTCGACTTCAGCCGCCTGAACGTGTTTCTTCCAGATTTTGCCTTCTAATTGCCGGACAGCTTCCAGCGGATGCCCCGACAGCAGTAACTCCCCTTTGTTGATAATGGCCATCTGTCGACACAGTTCCTGCACATCCTGGACAATATGAGTCGATAAAATAACGATGGCATCCTGGCCCAGATTCGCCAGCAGATTAAGAAAACGGTTGCTCTCGGCGGGGTCGAGCCCTGCCGTGGGTTCATCGACAATGATCAGTTTAGGATTACCTAACAGAGCCTGGGCAATGCCAAATCGCTGGCGCATTCCCCCCGAATAGCTACTCAGGTTTTTCTTACGAACGTCCCATAGGTTGACCCGGTGTAGCAATGCTTCGACACTTTCTTTGCGTTCTGCCCGGTTATGAATGCCTTTCAGAACGGCCAGGTGATCCAGGAGCGTGAGGGCGTCGATGCGCGGATATACCCCAAAATCCTGTGGCAGATAGCCCAGCACTTTCCGAAGTTCGTCAGGTTGCGTAACCGCGTCAATCGACTGCCCGTCTGCATCCTGAAGAACAACCCTGCCTGAGTCCGGTAATTGCAGGGTGGCAATCGTACGCATGAGGGATGATTTTCCGGCTCCGTTAGGGCCTAGCAGGCCAAACAAGCCCGGTTCGATGGTCAGGGAAATGCCGTTGAGGGCCCGAACCCCATTGCTGTACGTTTTGGTCAGATTCTCGATAACTAAATTCATGCGACAGGCAGTAAAAGGTAGTAGTTTGTTCAAAACAAGATTACCCCTGACTGGGAAAAAACTTTATTCGACCAATTGCCACCTTTCTTCGACCAATTTGCCTAACTATTAGCTGAATGAGATCAATGGTCTTTTAGGCACCCTACGTCAACCTGTTGCTTAGTTAATGATGAGTCTCCGTTATTCGAAAGGCACAACCCACTCGAACGATTAAATTGGAATGACTGGCTATCCCTTTAACTTCCCCTGTCTACAGGATATTAACTGGCAGTCTATTAATTGAAAGTAATGGATAACTATCAGAAAATCAATAAGTTAATGTAATGGATTTCTGAACCAAACCCATTGGATGGCTGTTAATTAGTTACATCTGCAAACGCACGTTATGCCCGATTTCAATCCGTCAATTATCCTGTATACTGCCGACGCGCTCAACGATAGGGGAAAAGCGGTTTTGTCTCAGTTCCCGCAGGCCGAAACGCTCGAAGTGAAGCAGCATAACCGCTTGCCGGAGCTGGGGATGAACCACTTTAAGGTGAAGTCCGACGTGCTGGTGCTGGGTAAACTCAAAACGCAGGACATCAAATGGAGCGGCCGGAGTTCGGATTACATCGCGCCGAGTCTGGCCAATGGCTGCTTTGGTGCCTGTACCTACTGCTATGTCGACCGGCACAAGAACGTGAATCCCATCACGCTCTTTACCAACATCGACGAAAACCTGAGCAGTATCGACACCCACGTCAACACGCTGGCCTGGCCCAAACCCATTAACCAAACGGATGCCACCTTCTGGACCTACGACATTGGCTGTAATTCCGATATATCCGTCGACTACGACCTGACGCCGGGTATTCAGCAGGTGTTCGAATTCTACCGCGACCATCCCAAAGCCAAAGCCACCTTCGCGACGAAGTTCGTGAATCCAATGATGCTCGACTTCGACCCGAAGCGGAAGATACGTATCCGGTTTAGCCTGATGCCTGCCCATGTCAGCAAGCTGGTCGATGTGCGGACCGATTCCATTGAAAAGCGCATAGCCGCCATCAATGATTTTTACGATGCCGGGTATGAGGTACACGTTAATTTCTCACCCGTTATCGTCTATAGTGGTCCCGACGGGGATAAGAAAGCCTGGCGAAACGATTACCGCGAGTTATTCCGCCAACTCGACGCATCCCTCCGCCCCGAAGTTCGGCAACAGCTCAAGTGCGAAGGCATATTCCTGACGCATAACCAACGGCAGCACCAGGCCAATCTGGCCATCAACCCAAAGGCCGAAGAACTGCTTTGGGTACCCGAATTGCAGGAAAGCAAAGTGAGTCAGTTCGGGGGCTGGAACATCCGATACGAGCATCAGCTGAAACGAAAAATGATTGCCGTTTTTGAGGATATGGTCCGTGATGAGATACCCTGGTGCGAGATTCGCTATATTTTTTAATGAAGAAGGCCCGTCAGTAACGGGCCTTCTTTTTGGTTAATCGACGCTGTTGGCGTTCTTTTTTGTATTCTCGGTTTTATCCGGATCGCTCTTCTCCGTCGTCTTTTTTGTCGACCGTTGATGGCTGCCGTTTTTACCGGCTTTGCCTTCTTCTTTCTGGTTCTTTGAACTATTGGCCCCACCAATCTGTGGCGAATAATACCTGATAAACAGGTTCATACCAGTATCGCTTTACGGATTTAGTTGGACTTACTGCCGCCTTTGCTACCCCCCGTTGAACCACCTGCACTACGGCTGCTTTTCGACGAGCTTTTGTGCGAGGTTGAACTCCGACCGTTTCCTTTCTCGCCATGACCAGTGCCGTTGTCCTGATTATCGGTAATGCGCTGGCCTTCGTACGATTCTTCGACTTTTTCCAGAGTCTTGTCTGCCATAACGTTGTTTGGTTTAGTTGTGGCAGAAAAACCGGTTAGCGAGCGTTTTGTTTGACGTGTTCGTCCATTGAAAAGCGACCGGAACCGAGCACCAAAAAGGTCAACAACAGCGCCAGAACGATGAGCGAAAGCCACAATTCAGAATTCATCGGCGAGAAGCCCTGACGAATATTGACGAAGAAAAGCGCACCCACCAGAATAGGAAGCTGAAGGATGACCATCAGGCGGGTCAGACAGCCAACGGCGATCAGAAACCCGCCCATCAAATGCGCGAAGGCTACGTAATGAACGAGAATAACCGGGAAAAGGCCGAAGTGAAGGCCACCCACCAGATTGGTCAGGTAAGCCGTGTCGCTAATGAAACTTACGCCTTTCAGAAAGAGAATAATCCCTAACACAATCCGCAAACCATCCGTCCACGCGGGGTGATGCGTGTCGCCCCAGTGTTCAACGCGATTTAATAGGTTCATAGCTGTAAGCGGTTTAGTGAATACAAACCGAATGTACGCTAAATGAACTTGATTGTCAAGGGGTTATTAGGTGTAGTGTTAGCTGGCGCGGGTCGGTCCGGCGTTCCGGTTTGCCCGCGCCAGCTATCGTATACTATAAACTGTAAACCTACTCCAGCGGCCCAACGTGTACCGGGGCCAGGTGTTCCATTTCGTCGGGCTCGAACAAGCGCGACCGAATCATAAACCGAACGCCCATCGGTATTTCCAGTGAGAAACTGGCGCCCCGGCCGGGGGTAACATCGATGGTTAAGTGCGTATGTTGCCAGTACTCGAACTGGTCGCTCGACATCCAGAAATTACATCCGTCAATCTGCCCTAGTAATACGTCCGACGAGCCAATGATAAATTCGCCATCTTCATAACACATCGGCGAGGAACCATCGCAGCAGCCCCCGCTCTGATGGAACATCAGCGGGCCATGCTCTGCCCGAACTTTACTGATAATATCCGAAGCCGACGGGGTTACATTAACGCGGGAAGTTGTTTGAGTCGTCATAAGCGGGAATTATTGACAAGATTTTAAAGTACCCGAACTACCTGAGTCAGGGGTTCAACATCCGTAAAGTTAGGAATATCACCCAGCAGTTCACCGCCATGTGTTCCCATGCCTTTATCCAGCTCTTCCGGTGTGTTGAATGCCAGAAAAGTTATCATGGCATAAGGAGGAAGCGCGTCGCCACCCGGCAACGCTTCATTCATGTCAACCTCAACAAGGCCAAACGGTGTCAGCCGCTCTTTAACCAACGGAATGTGTTTTTCCAGGTAATACGTCAGATCGAACTGACTAGTTTCTGTTTTCGGGTAAAGAACGGTAAGACGAATCATAACGAAATGAGAAAAGTGGTGAACTGGTAAACGAGTGAACGAACGAAAGAGTGAACGAGCGAAAGTCAGGCGTGGGCCAGTTCGTTCGCTCGTTCACTCTTTCGTTCGTTCACGCTTTATCAAAAGAAGCCAAGCTTGTTCTTGCTGTACGAGATCAGCAGGTTTTTCACCTGACGGTAATGGTTTAACATCATCAGGTGGTTCTCGCGACCGAAGCCCGACTTCTTGTAGCCGCCAAACGGTGCGTGCGCCGGGTAATCGTGGTAGCAGTTGACCCACACACGACCAGCCTGAATTTGCCGGGGAATGGTGTACAGCTCATGGGCATCGCGCGACCAGAAACCGGCACCCAGACCATATAACGTATCATTGGCAATGGCAACGGCTTCGTCGGCGTCTTTAAAGGTCGTTACCGACAGGACAGGTCCGAAGATTTCTTCCTGGAAAATCCGCATTTTGTTGTTGCCTTTGAAGATGGTTGGCTGAATGTAGAAACCACCCTCAACGCTATCGGCTGGGCCGCCACCGGTCAGCACTTCGGCACCTTCCTGCTTACCGATGTCGATGTACGACAGAATTTTCTCGTACTGGTCGTTGCTGGCCTGGGCACCCATCATGGTGTCCGGATCGAGCGGGTGACCGAGTTTGATGGCTTTGGTACGAGCGATAACCCGCTCCATGAACTTGTCGTAGATGTCTTCGTGAACCAGCAAACGCGAGGGGCAGGTGCAGATTTCACCCTGGTTGAGCGCAAACATCACGGCACCTTCTACGCACTTGTCGAAAAACTCATCGTCGTGGTCGGCAATGGATTTCATGAAGATGTTCGGCGATTTACCGCCCAGTTCCATCGTAACCGGAATGAGGTTCTCCGATGCATACTGCATAATCAGCCGCCCGGTGGTGGTTTCGCCGGTGAAGGCTACTTTATTGATGCCCTTGTGTTGAGCCAGTGGTTTGCCCGCTTCCGGACCGAAACCCTGAATGATGTTCACCACCCCGGCCGGTACGATGCCTTCCAGCAGTTCGAACATAATTGCCAGCGACGTTGGCGTTTGCTCGGCGGGTTTGATCACGACGCAGCAACCGGCAGCCAGGGCAGGAGCTAACTTCCAGGTAGCCATCAGCAGCGGGAAGTTCCAGGGAATGATCTGGCCCACGACGCCTACCGGCTCTTTAATAATCAGGGATAGTGTATCAGCGTTCAATTCGGTGGCTGAGCCTTCTTCAGCGCGGATAACACCCGCAAAATAGCGGAAGTGATCGACGCAGAGGGGTAGATCGGCAGCCATCGTTTCGCGGAGGGCCTTGCCATTTTCAACCGTCTCGACACGAGCCAGAAATTCCAGATTCTTTTCAATCACATCGGCAATTTGTAACAGCACTTTGCTGCGCTCCGTCGCCGATGTTTTCCCCCAGGTTTCAAATGCTTTTTGAGCTGCCGCAACGGCCAGATCAACGTCGGCCGCTTTCGAACGGGGCATCTTGGCAATCAGGCTGCCATCTACCGGCGATGTGTTGTCAAAATATTCACCTCCAACGGGTGGTACCCACTTGCCGCCAATATAGTTATCATAATGCGACCGGAATTTAGGTCGGTTTGCGTGTGTTTCTACGAGTTCCAGGGTTTCCATACAGATGTAAGAAAGGATTGTGTTGTAATAAAATCGTTACAAATTTTGCCAGAATTATTCAATTAAAGTTAAGCAAAAGTATCGCATTCTTGCACTATCCTATCAAACAATTGAGTAATACCTTTTTTAAAGGCTAAAAACAGCAGTATCGATGGTCGGTACCACGAAACTCAGCCGCTTAACATCTTTCTGGAAGTATGCCAATAAAGTATAGGAAAAAGCATATAAGCTTGACAAGCTGTAGTAAATTGCAAAGCACTACCATAGCCCCGACCATTAACTAACCATTGATTCCCATCATGAAACGTGAAGCGATAGTTTCTTTCGATGTTTCCCGCCACCTGAAGGGTCGAAAGCTTGAGCAGGAGGTTGAAAATAGGACGGCATACACTATCGATACCGCAGAACTGAATATCTATGAAACCCAGCATGTTGCCGAAAAAGTAGAACTGACGTTTACCAGCCCGGTATTAGCCAGCATGATTCGGGGCAAAAAGGTAATGCACCTGCCCGGCACACCCTCCTTCGATTTTTTACCGGGAGAGTCCGTAATCGTGCCCGGCGACGAAACCATGTGCATCGACTTTCCGGAAGCGCAGGTCCAGAACCCAACCCAGTGCCTGGCGCTGGCGATTGCCCCTGATAAAGTCCGCCAGGTTACCGATCTGCTCAACGACCGCACACCGCTGATTGACACGCAGCAGGGCTGGCAGTTTGGACAGCATAATTTTTTCCTGACCAACGATGTGCCCATTCACCAGTTAATTGCCCGGCTGGTTTATATTTTCACCGAGAACAACCGTGCCAAGGAGGTCTTCGCCAATCTGGTTATTCAGGAGTTGGTGGTTCGGCTCATGCAAACCCAGGCCCGAACGTTACTCCTGAGTCCCGAAACAGCCTTTGCTAACGTGAACAGGCTGGCGCACGTGGCTCAGTACATTAATAAACACTTGCACAGAAGTCTGCAGATCAAGGAGCTGGCCGACGAAGCCTGTATGAGTGAACCCAATTTTTACCGAACGTTCAAACAAACGTTTGGCATGACGCCCGTCGATTACATCAACCAGCAACGGCTCGCGCTGGCGTCCCAGTTGCTGCGTACCACAAATCGCAGTTTAGACGACATTAGTATGGAGTGCGGCTTTAACAACCTGACGTATTTTATGAAGTTGTTCCGGCGCGAGATTGGGTCGTCGCCTACGCAGTACCGTAAACGGATACTACCGTCCTGATAGGGCCATGCTTTAGACGTAAAAGGTAATTCGTGTTGCCGAACTCAGGTCTTGATTGGTTATCTTTGACTAATCATGACAACAAAAACTTCTTCAAAAGCTGCCTTTACAGCGCCTACACTTGCGTTCATGCGCGAACTCGTTGAAAATAATAATCGGGAGTGGTTTCACGGCAACCGCCCTCGATACGATGCCGCCAAAGCCGAACTCATGGGCGTGGTAGAACGGGTGCTTACCGGGATGAGTGCGTTTGAGCCGCTTGCCAACACGGCCGTGAAAGACTGTATCTTCCGGATCAACCGCGACATTCGTTTCTCCAAAGATAAAGCGCCGTATAAATCCAATCTGGCGTTCGCCATTGGTCCCGGCGGACGGCAATCGGGTCGTATTGATTACTATGTACATATTCAGCCCGGTAATCAGTCGTTTCTGGGGGCAGGCATGTGGCAACCCACGCCAGCCAACCTGGCCAAGTTCCGGCAGGAGATCGACTATAATGTGCAGGAGTTAAAGGACATTATCGAGGCCGATGCGTTTAAAGCTTATTTCCCGGAAGCATCGGGCGAGTCGATGAAAACATCGCCCAAAGGCTACTCCGCCGACCATCCGGAAATTGATCTGCTGCGCCGGAAAGAGTTGTTCTTCCTGCACCGCTATACCGACAAAGAAGTTCTCAAGCCGAACTTCGCAGACGAAATCATACGCGGCTGCCGAATCATCAAACCCTACTGCGACTTACTGAACTACCTGTTCTTCGACGAAAAAGAAGAGCCGGTGACGTTATAATACCGACTGTGTAGTGCCGACCGTCGGCCTGTCGATGCGTCGAACCGTCGATGCGTCGAACCGTCCCGGTCGGTACTACTCTCTTCAAGATAAATCGCTGTGGGCAAGCCTAACCCGGTCCTTCTCCGGTAAAGACTTCATAGCTGATTAGCGTCCAGGGAAGTTTGATAAAAGAGGATAGTACGAGCGTAGTACCGACCATCGTTTAATCTCGGTCAGAAAAGAGAAGGTGGACTGTAAACCGGGAAAATGGCGGTTTGTCCTGTTTAACAGGTAGCCTATACATACCCGTTGACAAGTCTATACGGCATCCCTCGCTTTTCCCATGAAAAATACCCTCCGATTACTTCAGTTTAGCCTGTTTCTGTCGAGTAGCGCCCTTGTAGGCTGTGATCAAAAAGCGGTCAGTGACCTGATCGTCTCCAGGCCTCCAACGGTCGATGCGTCAATAAAGCGGTATTACGTTTCGGATGCGTTAGGGTCCGATGCCAACACGGGGCTTTCGGCTTCATCCCCGTTAAAAACAATCACCGCCGGTCAGAATGCCGCCCTCCCCGGCGATACGGTTTTCATCATGAACGGGTTGTATGTACCCGCCACAACCATTCAACTGAAAAAGTCAGGAACCGCCGATAAGTACATCACGTATAAAGCGTATCCGGGCCATACGCCTAAATTTTTTTTTTCGGGCAGCCTTTGGAACGCTGTTAGTATCAATGCATCGTACATTGTTGTGGATGGGATTGAGTTTCAGGGTAATAATCAGAATCTTACCTACGCTGACGCCTATGCCTCATTTGCGGATAAACAGGCCGGTGGCACGAAGAACGACCTGTATGCGACCTACAACATGAATGGCATTTCAATTGGCGGGCCGGCCACTGAGTCGAAGTTCCCTCATCACGTAGTTATTCAGAATTGTAAAATCCATGATTTTCCGGGGGGCGGACTTTCGGCTATTCAAACGGATTACATCACATTTGACCGGAATGTGGTATATAACAACGCCTGGTACATGATGTATGGCGGTAGCGGGATCAGTATTTTAACCCCCTTCGACAGCGACGCCAATACCGGTTATAAGAACATCGTCCGAAATAACATCTGCTCGAATAACCGGACAACCATTCCCTGGATTGGTATCACGCCCGCCCGGCTTTCGGATGGCAACGGAATTATCATCGATGTGAACGTGCGTCCATATAGCTCAACGGCAACGGACAAGCCGTACAAAGGGCGAACTCTGGTGGAAAACAATGTTAGTTTTAACAACGGCGGGTCGGGTATTCACGCATTTGATGCCGCACACGTCGACATCATCAACAATACTACGTACAATAACGCCCAGATCATGGTCGATTATGCCGAGCTATTCGCCAACACCTGTAACGACGTAAAAATCATGAACAACGTCATCTACGCAAAGCCGGGTGGGAGGTGCAATTCGAACAACAAGAACACGAACGTAACCTACGATTACAATATCTATTTTAACGGCGCTACGACTGTAAAAGGGGCGAATGATAAAGTAGCGGACCCCCAATTCATCAACCTGACGACCGATCGGGTAACGGCAAATTTCTCGTTGAAAAGTGGTAGCCCGGCCATTGATGCGGGAACAAAAAATATTTACTCCGCGACTGATATAAACCGTGTGAGCCGACCTAAAGGTGCATCGGTCGACTGTGGTGCCTACGAAGTCCAATGAACTACAGAACGGGTTTTATACTGCTAATTACTGTACGGGATGCGTCTCCATAGCAGTAGCATTTACGTCAGATGCGCTTAACGTGTGAAACGGGTTGGTATTTTAACAAAGCAGCATCTAGTCATACAATGTTTATCAAGACAGGAATAATCGTAGCATTGCTCACCGTTCAGCTGACGTCGGCATTTTCGCAAAACCGAGTGCCGGTTATCCGGGAGAACATACCGCTGGATTCTATCCGGCTTAGCGATCCGTGTATTCTGGCAGATGAACGCACCTCTATGTACTACATGACGGGGACGGGAGGGATGCTGTGGAAAAGTAAGGACCTGAAAAACTGGACTGGACCGTTCAGCGTAGCGAAAACTGACCCTGAGTCCTGGATGGGAAAGAATCCGATGATCTGGGCCGCCGAACTGCACCCGTATAAAGGCAAGTACTACTATTTTGCCACGTTCACGAATCGGGCCGTGAAAATTGATACGGTGGGCGAGAATGTCATCGAACGCCGGGCGAGCCATATTCTGGTGAGCGACAAACCTGAAGGGCCGTATGTGCCCATGAAAGACCCGACTTATCTGCCCGCCGATAAACCAACGTTAGATGGTACTTTCTGGGTGGATAAAGACGGAAAACCATACATGGTGTACTGTTATGAGTGGCTGCAAAATCTGAACGGAACCATGGAGAAAATTGCGCTCAAGCCTGATTTAAGTGGTTCCATAGGGGAGGGGAAACTGCTTTTTCGAGCCAGCGATAGTCCCTGGAGCCGTGAGAAGTCGACGGGTGGACCCAATAAAGTAACGGATGGCCCGTACCTGTTCCGTACCGGAACCGGCCGGCTCGGTATGATCTGGACCAGTTGGATCGATGATGTATATACGCAGGGCGCTGTCTATTCGAAAAGCGGCACGCTGGATGGTCCCTGGATACATGATAAAGAGCCGATTACCCCGCCTAACTACGGTCACGGCATGCTGTTCCGTACCCTGACCGGCAAGTGGCTTATGTCCGTGCATAGTCATCGAAATAGTAACGGTCGCTACATCCGGAATCCCCATTTGTTTGAGGTCGACTTTTCGGGCGACAAACTGATAATAGGTAAGCCTTACATTCCTTGATCAGGTACGATTGCCAGTAAACTCCCCCTGGTACGAAGTTGTATTTAATGGATGTCTTTGATAAAACAGACAATTCGTTCGACTTCTTCGAAGCCTGCTTTCTTGTGAAAGTCAATGCTCGTTATGTTCGTTATTTCTGTATCGGAGGCAATTTGCGTCAGTCCTTTTTGTTTAGCCCAATCCTCAGCCGCTTGAATCAACTTTTTGGCGACTCCCTGCTTTCGATATAAGCGCTTTACATAAATACCTTCAATGTAGGCTACCGGTAATGCTACAGACCCTTCTACGTAATCATGTCGGCGGCTTACATGAACAAACGCCATGTATGATTCCCCGGCTTTAGCCAGATAGCAACCGTCATTTTCAGAGCCAATTAGACGGGTATAATTTTGTAGCTCTTCATCGAAAGTACAGTCCGGCCACAGTTCCAAGACGAGGTCTACGACGGCATTAAGGGTATATCTGGACAGCGGTTCGATTTCCATTACTGATAGTGAAATTTTAGTAAAGAGCAGGTTTCCAAAATGGAACTCTACTTATTGGTTTGATAGTCAGACCCGTAACATACCACGGAACCCCCTGGCAGCGTAGTAGGATTCTGCACCGTTATGATAAACGAAAACGGTGCCATAGCGGTAATCAGCAAAGAGCGCACCACCGAGTTTTCTGATATGGGCAGGGGTTTCAATCCAGCTCGAAGTTTTCGAATCGAACTTACCGAGCTTTTGTAAATTCTGGTATTGTTCTTCCGTCAGTAACTCAACGCCCATGGCTGCTGCCATCCCGATGGCGCTATTTTTGGGTTTGTTTTCTTTTCTCGACACTAATGCCTCCTCGTCGTAACAAACACTTCGGCGACCTTTGGGACTCTCTTCTGAACAATCATAAAATATATACTCGCCTGATTGTTCATCATAACCAACCACATCCGGTTCTCCGTCGGTGCTTTCCATTTCATTGAGTGACCCTAGTTTTTCGGGAGCCGCTTCCAGCTTAGTCCGCACGTTTGTCCAATCGAGGCCCACATGCCGGTGCCTGTTTTTCTCAAAACGGATTTTTAGTGTGTTGAGTAATGATTCGCGGTGCTCTGAAGATAATTCCTGATTCATTTTATAGGTTGATTAACTATACAAAAACAAGGTAATTAACCTGAACTACTGTAAGGAAAATTGCTCTTCGGACTTTTGGCCTAATTGTTTTATCAGAGTGATACTTCATCGCTTGCTAAAGAAATCAAGCATAGTCGATAATGCGTTTTTACCGTGCATCCGTTCGCCACTATCAAGTGATTCCTGAGCCATTCGTGAGGCTCGTTTGAGCATTGTTCGTTCATAAAACGATATGGCCTTCTGCACTGTTTTGCAGAACCCATCAAAATCGTTCAAGTCTTCAAGGCTGAAATCCGAAAAGTTATCGGGGAGAGCTTTTCCACTATTTACGATGTCAGCAATTGAAAACCTGAAAATATAGTCTACAGCAAGCGGATTAAAACTCACTGCAAAGAAATTTGAAACATCCTGCTTTGCATATTTAGGCTGCGTCTCTAAACCCAGTAACGAAATACGAAGCTGGCTGTCCACAGTTTTTGAAAACATCAAATCAATTTTCCCATTAGGAATAATCACCGCTTCATTGCTGAAAGACAAATTTTGTAAGGATGAATAACAATAAATGTAATCGGCCAGTAACTTGTCTGGCCTTATAAGTTTGTAGCTTAAATTAGTTTCCATTGCTCAATAATAATAGCTTCTCATTAGGTTATACAGGCTGGCTGAGTGAATTATTTCTGGTACTAATCTAATCAGGGGAAAGCACAAATTGTCGGTTATTTTGGCCGGACGTTTTATGCCAGGCCACTCAACATTTTATGCAACCTTCTGTGAAACAAAGGGTTGCAAAATTGCCGCTTGTTTCGTATTTTTCCCGGAAACTCATTTGACAAACTGGTATGTTAATTCCTCAAATCAAGAAGACTGGCGTTTTGCTGGCCATGACTGCTACTGCAGTGTTGGCCCAGCCTTCGCCCCAACAACCTAAGATGACCCAAAATCCATTTCTCGCGTCGTACACAACACCGCATCAGACGGCGCCATTCGACAAAATTAAGAATGCCGATTACCTGCCCGCCTTGAAAGATGGTCTGGCACAAGGCCGTAAGGACGTGGATGCAATCGTTACAAGTACCGCTGCGCCAACCTTCGAGAATACCATTGTTGCCCTCGAACGGGCGGGCGATTTACTCGGTAAAGTAACATCGGTGTTGTTTAACCTGAACAGTGCTGAAACAACCCCCGATCTTCAAAAAATTGTGAAGGAAGCGTCGCCCCTGCTGAGTGAGTACGGGAACGATATTACCCTGAACGCAAATTTATTTGCCCGAATCAAAACCGTATATGAGCAGCGTACTAAGCTGAAACTAGATCCGGAAAGTGCCATGCTGCTCGAAAAAACGTACAAACGTTTTTCACGGAACGGAGCTAATCTCGACGATAAAGGCAAAGAACGTTTGCGGGCTATTGACAAAGAGCTGTCGCAACTGTCGCTGCAATTTGGTGAGAATGTCCTGAACGAAACCAACGAATACATGATGGTCGTGACGGACGAAAAAGACCTTGCCGGTTTGCCCGACTTTGCGCGTGATGCAGCCAAAGCAACGGCAAAGCAGAAAGGTAAAGAAGGCTGGGTGTTTACCTTACAGGCTCCAAGCTATGGTCCTTTTATGCAGTATGCCGACAACCGGGAGTTGCGTAAAAAGCTATATATGGCTTCTAACGGTCGCGGGTTTCACGGCGACAAAAACGACAACTCGGCTATCATCAACAAGATTGTAAACCTGCGCTACGAGCGGGCCAATCTGCTGAGCTATAAGACTCATGCTGATTTTGTGCTGGAGGAGAGCATGGCCGGTTCGAGAGATAAGGTGCAGAGCTTTCTGGATGAACTTGTTTCCTACGCCCGTCCGGCAGCCGAGCGCCAGCTTGTCGAACTAACGACCTACGCCAAAGGTCATGGCTTCCGGGAGGATAAATTACAGGCCTGGGATAGCGGTTACTATTCCGAAAAGCTCAAGAAGGAGAAGTACGATCTTGACGACGAAACGTTGAAGCCGTACTTCAAACTGGAAAACGTCCTGAACGGTGTGTTTACCATAGCCAACAAGCTGTATGGGGTTACCTTCAAGGAGCGTACCGATATTCCGGTGTACAACCCGGAGGTGAAAACCTTCGACGTTTTCGATAAAGACGGTAAGTTCCTGGCGGTTTTTTACGGCGATTACTTTCCCCGGGCGGGCAAGCGGAGCGGTGCCTGGATGAACGACATTCAGGGACAGAAAATCGAGAACGGGACCAACATTCGACCACATATTGTGAACGTCTGTAACTTCACCCGGCCCACGGATACCAAGCCTTCGCTGCTGACATTCTACGAAGTGACAACCCTGTTCCATGAATTTGGGCATGGCCTGCATGGTATGCTGGCGAACGGTAAATACGAAAGCCTAAGCGGCACCAGCGTTCCCCGCGATTTCGTTGAGTTGCCCTCGCAGGTGATGGAAAACTGGTGTTACGATCCGGAAGCGCTAAAACTTTTTGCGAAGCACTACCAAACGGGCGAAGTGATCCCCAATGAACTGATTGAAAAAATCCGCGCTAGTCAGAACTTCATGGCGGGTATGGCCAACCTGCGTCAGTTGCGTTTGGGTTTGATCGACATGTACTATCACGGGCAAAAACCCACGGGAGAAACGATCTCGCAGGTTGAAGGTCGGGTCGATTCGGTGGCGAACTTGTTCCCGCACGTGGATGGGGTGGCTATCAGCCCGGCTTTCTCGCACATTTTTGCGGGCGGTTATTCTGCCGGTTATTACAGCTACAAGTGGAGCGAAGTGCTGGATGCCGATGCCTTTGAGTTCTTCAAAGAAAAAGGTGGACTCGAAAACAAAGCAGCCGCCGAAAGTTTCCGGAAGAACGTACTGGAAAAAGGCGGCAGCGAGAAGCCAATGGAACTTTACAAAAAATTCCGGGGTCGCGAACCATCACCCAAAGCCATGCTCCGACGCAGCGGATTAATACTGTAAATTAGTTTAAGTCAAAAGGAGCTGCCATTAACCGGCAGCCCCTTTTTTATTGCTTAATGGATTTATTTGCAGCGTAGAATCGATAGCTAATTAAACGATTGCCTGAACTCCAGGGGCGACACATGGGTCTTGCTCTTGAACAGTTTGTTGAACGATTGCGGGTACTCAAAGCCAAGCTGATACGCAATTTCGCTGACCGATAAAGAGGTAGTCGTTAGTATTTCTTTCGCTTTATCAATCAGTTTATTGTGAATATGCTGCTGGGCGCTTTGGCCCGTAAGTTTCCGGAGCATATCGCTCAGGTACGTGGGCGAAACATGGAGTTTCTCAGATAAGTACTGCACCGTTGGCAGGCCCAACTCCCGAACCTGTTCCTTGTCGAAATAATCAGACAGCAGAGCCTCCAGATTGGTGAGCAGGTCATGACTGGCGTTTTTGCGGGTGATGAACTGCCGGTTGTAATATCGGTTGGCGTAATTGAGCAGAACGTCAATGTGCGACACAATTACATCCTGGCTGTAGCTGTCGATAACAGACCGGTATTCCTGTTCAATCGTCTGCATGATCGAGTTGATCGTCACTTCTTCCTTATCTGACAGGAAAAGAGCTTCATTGACGGCATACGAAAAAAAACCATGTTCTTTGATGCTTTTTGCTAACGGATAGTTCTGAATAAAGTCGGGGTGAATCACCAACCAGCAGCCCGTAAGCGCCATGCCGTCTGGACTGACCGTAGAAATCACCTGACCGGGAGAAAAAAAGGTCATTACACCTTCATCGAAATCGTAATAATTCTGGCCATATTTCAACTTCCCCGTAAAATCCTTTTTGATACAGATCGAGTAAAAGTTGTAGACCACACTTGTCAACGTCTCGTCGAAGTGACACTTAACGTCGGCCAGATTGATGACGCTCACACACGGATGCTCTGGTTTGGGTAAACCCAACAGGCGGTGCAGCTCGGAAATAGAGTTAATGATGTATGGGGAATTCATCTCTTTTCTCATCGGTAAATAGAGTAGACGCTATTGATCGATCCACTGCATGCCGGCCGCATCATACCGGTCACCCGTTGATGTCCCTAACGGGATAATAGCCTCCAGACGTTCCAATTCATCGGCCGTTAGCGAAATGCGGGTTGCTGCAATATTCTGCTCCAGGTACGAAACCCGCTTAGTGCCCGGAATCGGAACAAAGCCCTTGGCCATCACCCACGCCAGCGCCAATTGAGAAGGCGTCACCTCTTTTTCGTCGGCCAACTGTTTGATCGCTTTTACCAGTTCCAGATTTCGGTAAAAATTCTCCCCCTGAAAGCGGGGAATGCTACGCCGGAAATCATCGGCCGGAAAGTCGTCCGGGCTTTTAAAAGTCATATCTCCCGACAGGAAACCTCGTCCCAGGGGCGAGTACGCAATAAAACCAATACCCAGTTCCTGTAATGTATTGGTGATGCCCACTTCCTCCGCTGTTCGTTCAAACAAAGAATACTCCGTTTGGACGGCGGTTAGCGGATGAGTCTGATGGGCTTTCCGGATGGTTGCAGACGATACTTCCGAGAGGCCAATGTACCCCACTTTGCCTTCTGTTACCAGATCGGCCATAGCGCCAACGGTTTCTTCAATTGGCGTGTTAGGGTCCAGGCGGTGTAAATAATACAGGTCGATAAAGTCGGTGCCCAGATTCTGCAATGACCGCTCAACAGCTTTTCTGACATAGTCTGGCTTTCCATTAAATTGCCAGGTGAGTTGTTCATTGTCGTCAATTTCAAAGCCGAATTTGGTTGCAATGATGTAGCTGTTTCGGTTGCCCCGGATGGCTTTGGCGATTAGCCGTTCGTTGGCTAACGGGCCGTATAAATCGGCGGTGTCGAGAAAATTGCCGCCTAGTTCAAGTGACCGATGAATGGTGGCGATGGCTTCCGCTTCATTTGCTTTGCCGTAAATATCGGCTCCTGCAATCTGGGTCATACCCATGCATCCCAGGCCAATGTTGGGTACCAATAAGCCCTGACTTCCTAAATTAACTGGTTGAATCCTTTCCATAACTTGTCTACTCGTTGTTTAAATTTCTGTCACAAAGGTCATGGTGAGCAAAAATCAAACAGTAGCCAAATTGAGGAATGTTGTATCCGAATTTAGTGCCGGGGAAATCAAGGACCATAACCCCGGTAAACTAACGGGGGAGATTCTATCAAAATCTCCCCCGTTGCTTAAACTTACTTCTCCGTGCCTACTGCCAATTCCTGGGGTTGGGTTTGGTACTTGTAGAGATACTCGATCAGGTCGGCAACGAGGCCCGTCCAACCGGTTTGGTGGCTGGCCCCAAGCCCCATGCCATTGTCGCCATTGAAGTATTCGTAAAAGAGATACAAATCTTTAAAATGCGGGTCGTCCTGCATTTTTTTGTCGGCTCCAAAAGCAGCAATACGACCGGATTGATCGCGACGGAAAATATTCAGCAGCCGTTCGATCACCAGCAGCGTTGCTTCTTTCACGCTCATGATGTGGCCCGAATGAGTCGGGTATTCAATCTCAAAATCGTCGCCGTAGTATTGGTAAAACTTCAGCAGGGAGTCAATGAGCAGGAAGTTAACGGGGAACCAGATGGGGCCGCGCCAGTTGGAGTTGCCGCCAAACATGCTCATCTCCGACTCGGCCGCTACGTAACGTACCTGGAATATCTCGCTGTTCAGTTCAAACTGATAGGGTGTTTTTTCGTGGTATTTCGATAACGCCCGAATCCCGTAATCCGACAGGAACTCGGTTTCGTCGAACATCCGCTTCAGGATCATCTTCATCCGGTGACCGCGCAGCAAACTCAGCAGGTGCGTTTCGCCCTTGCCCGGCTCGTGCCAGCGCGAAACGAGCGAGGCCAGGTCCGGCCGGTTCGTCAGCACCCATTCCACCCGCCGTTTGAAGTCGGGCAGTTGCGAAAGCAGCGACTCGTCCAGAATCTCGACGGCAAAGAGCGGGATAAGTCCCACCATCGAGCGAATTTTCAGCAGCCGCGCATTATGGTCGGGCATGTGCAGAACATCGTAATAGAACTGGTCCACCTCATCCCACAAGCTGATATTCTGCTTGCCGAGGTTGTTCATGGCCGATGCGATATGCAGGAAGTGCTCGAAAAACTTGCTGGCCATGTCCTGATAGGAGGGGCGGGTGAGCGAAATCTCGCAGGCAATCCGGAGCATGTTCAGCGTATACATGGCCATCCAGCCCGTGCCATCGGCCTGTTCGATTCGGCCGCCCATGGGTAATGGCTGGCTCCGGTCAAAGACCCCGATGTTATCCAGCCCCAGGAAGCCCCCGCCAAAGATATTGTTGCCCGAAACGTCTTTCCGGTTCACCCACCAAGTGAAGTTCAGCAAGAGTTTGTGGAAAACCCGTTCCAGAAAATTGACATCACCAACGCCATTCTGCTCCTTGTCGATCTCATACACTTTCCAGGTGGCCCAGGCATGAACGGGTGGGTTCACATCGCTGAAGTTCCATTCATAGGCCGGAATCTGACCATTGGGGTGCATGTAATACTCGCGCAGAATTACCGCCAGCTGTCGTTTGGCGAAATGCGGGTCGAGTCGGGCGAGGGTTAGCGTGTGGAAAGCCAGATCCCAGGCGGCAAACCAGGGGTATTCCCACTTGTCGGGCATCGACAGGATGTTGGCCGTGTACATATGCCGCCACGTTTCATTGCGGGCATACACCCGACCCTGAAACGGCACCGGCATTTTAGGGTCGCCCTTCAGCCATTCATTGACATTGTAATAATAGAACTGCTTGCTCCAGAGCATACCGGCGTAGGCTTGCCGCTGAATGGCCAGCAGTTCCGTATCCTGTACATTCTTTTGCAGATCGGCATAAAAGGCGTCCGCTTCGCTAAGCCGGTTTTGCCAGATTTCATCGAAGTCCTCAAACGGACCGGTCATCGTCGTTTGATCGCTGAAGCGAAGCCGAACGCTCACGCTACCGCCCGCCGGTACCATCCGTGTGTACTGGGCCGAGGCTTTCGTGCCGATCTGGTTTGGATTAATGAAGCTTTTCTTTCCTCCCGAAACGATGTAATTATTTATGCCATCTTTCGTGTATTTCGATACGTTCGGTCGACCGTAGAGTCGTTCGGAGTTGGTGTCATTATCACAGAAAAGGAGCGCATCGGCATCTTCGCAGTAGAGCTTGTATTTGCCTAACTGCTTGTGATTGACTTCAATCTGGTTATTGGCAATGCCGTTGAGCATGGGCCGGGAGTTGTACTGCTCGTATCCCCACGACCAGGTATTCCGGAACCAGATGGTTGGTAATAAGGTCAGCGGAGCTTCCGTAGCCGAGCGGTTATGGGCCGTAACGGTAACGAGCCAGTCATTCTGATCGGCTTTGGTATACTCGATGAAAATATCGAAATATTCGTCCTTATCAAAGATGCCGGTATCAGTCAGTTCAAATTCGGGTTCCTGCCGATTTCGGCGGGACGATTCAATGACCAGCCGGTTGTACGGAAATTCCTGCTGCGGGTACTTGTACAGCATTTTCATGTACGAGTGCGTTGGGGTGCTGTCCAGGTAATAATACAGCTCCTTCACATCTTCGCCATGATTGCCCTCCGGTCCGGCCAGACCAAAGAGTCTCTCTTTCAGAATATTATCTTTATGGTTCCAGAAGGCGAGGGCGAAGCAAATGTGCCCTTTGTTGTCCGAAATGCCGCCAATGCCTTCTTCGCCCCAGCGGTAAGCGCGGGAGCGGGCCATGTCGTGACTAACAAAATTCCAGGCATCTCCATACGGACTGTAATCTTCGCGGACAGTACCCCAGGCTCGTTCGGAGAGGTAAGGCCCCCATTTTTTCCAGCCCTTGTTATCGGCTCGTTCGTAAATGCGTTCGCGTTCAGCAGTAGGCATAATGAGTAGCTAGGATCAAATTTTACGGTGGTTGAGTGGTTAACTCGGTAATTTTAGCTATCAAAGATAGTATGCATGCCGAGTAAATTGGTGAAAATTCTTTTGCACTCTACCAACTGTTCATGGAAATTGTTTGGCAAATCCCTCGTTAATACTGCATTTTTCTCGATGAAGAGACATATTTCAAAATATTAATATATATCTTCATCGAAAAACGCCTTTTCTGTACTGCCTGTTTAGACTGTCCTTTTTCCTGGTTTGTCACGGCCAAACTATAGATCAACAAGAGAGGAGTAGGTTTATTTTTTTTACGGAGACATTTTGTCTTTAAACATCACGATTCTACGAAGTGTTTTTCGCCGTTCTTCCTATAAAATGTTTTTGTGGTTGAAAACCGGCACCCAGGTTGATAATGATCGGTATTAATGGGCTTCATGATGGCTCACCACCGCTTAAACGCAACAAGAGCAGGCTGAGGAGCCTGCTCTTGTTGATGAATCAATAGCATTAATAAGTTCAAACAACATCGGCAATCAATGTCGGCAAAAACTCATCCACGAGTGTCTGAAGGCGTTCCTGCGCCAGCGACAGTCCACTGGAAAAGGCTGTCCGGGCGGCCGACGTCCGGGTGAGGTCAGGGGTCAGCTGACGGTAATAGGCTATACCATCCATTAAATTCCGGTAGAAATTCCTGCAATAAGTAACCCGTTTTTTGTCAGCGGAATCCAGATCAAGGAATAGCTCGTTCAGGTAATCGAGGTATTGGGTAAGTTCATTCAGAAACATGTGCGGTCGTTCGGTATGATCGAGCAGGCTTGTACGGCCGTAGATGTGGTCGGTCATTTCTTCCAGCGATGCGATTCTGGAGAAGTAGGCAATGTTCGGGCCGGGGCAGATCGTTACGGCATGTAGTTTCTTAAGAAACGGAACACCGTATACATGAGAAACGGCATTGCTTAAACCAACACACAGGCACTCTTTCTCCGTTACGTCGGCAGCTTGCCTGCGGTACTCCTCAACGGGTAAATCAAGTGATTTGAGTTGGGCCAGTTTTAGTTTCTGGTACTGGTGCGAAGCCGTGCAGATAGGTGCCGTAGTAAATTCCGTATTGGTAACCAGGTGTTTTTCCGTGCAGGGGCTTCCGGGTCGGCCGTGCTGGATTCGGTTGAGCTTCTCCACTTCCGATGTGGTTCCTTTCAGGTAAAAAAAACGAACACCCAATGGAGAGGCTTTACTCAGCACAACATCGGTCTGTTTTGCCTTCTGGAGTTTTTCTAATGTATCCTCATCGACCGTCGTGGCTTCCGGGACAAGCAGAAATGGCGTTCCCCAGCCCGTACTATCCGCTCCATAGTACTGGTGCAGGAATTGATCTTCTTCGTGGGTACCAATTCCTCCCTGAACGGTTAATTTGATCGGGTGGGGTCTTTCGAAAACCGCTTTGCCTTTCTGTATCAGTGCATGAGTGTAAAGACTGTGGAGGGCGTCGACCAATTCCTCCTTTTTCTGTTTGAATTCTTCCAGAATTGGTCCCATCAAATACCCATCGGTTGCAAACGCGTGCCCCCCGCAGTTCAATCCCGACTCTACCCGGAATTCACTCACCCAGACGCCTTTCTTGGCCAGGTATTTCCCCTGAATCAGAGCCGACCGGTAATCGCTTACCTTGATGACAATTTTTTTGTCAAACTGACCAATGCCGTTGGCATCAAACTCCGGACAGTTTTCGAGGTAATTGAACAGTCTTGGGTTCAATCCGGCGGAGAAGATGATGGACGAATGCGAAAGGGTACTTTTAAGATAGCCCTGCAGGGCCATCAGGGCATCCGAACCACCCTCAATTACGGTTCCATCTGGATCGAGGTTGTTCTTGTCCACTTTTGTCATAATATTCACATCGATGCTTCCGGGTTGGATACTGCCCCTGAGAACGTTTTCCAGATGCGCTTTTTCCGACGTATTGTTCGACTGAACCATCGTTAGATAGAGGCCTTTCAGTGCACTATCGTCGGGTAGCATGTCGAAGTATTTGACCAGTTCTGAACCGGCTTCAAAAGCGGCATTTTTTAAGGTTTCCACCTGCGCCTGAACGGTTCGATTCATCAGGTTGAGGTAGTCTGTTATTCGACGGGCGCGGTAGTTTTCCTCGGTAGTGTCAATTGGTACGTAGGGTTCATTGGCCTGCTGGTAGTAATAACGACGCATGGTTTCAATCAGCCGGTCTTCCACGATGGAGAGGACGGAGTTTATCCCAAAACGGGCCACTTTAAATGGAGAATCGATCGTATAGGCCAGGCCCATGACCGGAATATGAAAGCCGTGAACGGAGTTGTTCATAGAAAATCAGGTGGGTACGACGGTAAAGGTAATCAGCCCTATCCGGGAGGATGCTGACGGCTATAAGGTAGCCACCTGATTCTTGTCAGTTCTCCGGTTTGCCGGACAATGAAGGCCACGAAACTGGAAGTGAAAGCCAGTCATGTGCTCATGTTGTCTCAGCCTGAAGAGGTTGCTGCTTTCATCGGAGATGCCGCTCGTAAGGTAAATTCCCAGTAACGGATCAGGATTGAGGACCAGCCGGATAAAAACTGGTACTTAAGCGATTTATGTCGTTTTTTGCAGCATGAATGCGCAACCAAATAACCCGCTCCACGGCAAAACACTCGAAGCTATCGTAACTGAATTAGTTGCTTATTACGGTTGGGAACGCCTTGGTCAGAAAATCAGGATCAACTGTTTTGTGAGTAATCCAAGCATAAAATCAAGCCTCACGTTTCTGCGCAAGACCGACTGGGCGCGTAAGCAGGTTGAAGAACTCTATCTGGAAATGAGTGAAGATTGAGACGCTTATTTATCTATTATCTGCTCGGTCAATTAGCCGCTATAGCGGCTCAGACAGCATCCTGCTGTCTGGTACAAAATGGTGAGGCTTATTGAATGGTTACTCGGCCACCAGCTTCAGGATGTCCTGCAGGATGGCATCGGTCTGGCTCGGACGTTTGGCATTTTCGTCAACAACGTTGCCTTTTTTACCGATCAACAAATAGCGCGGTATGCTTCGGATGCCGAAATATTGAACGGTTCGGGAATTCCAACCGCCTTTCGACAAGCCGTGTTCGCCGGGGAGCTGTAGGGTGTTGAGTGCTTTTTTCCAGGCCTCTTCGGAATCGTCGATAGAGAGGTACAAAAAGACGACCTGTTCTTTCTGCTTCTTTGTCAAACGTTCCTGTAATTGTTTGGAGAACGGAAATTCAGCCCGGCAGGGACCACACCAGCTTGCCCAAACATCCAGGTAAATTACTTTGCCAGCAAACTCATTGAGGGTAACGACTTCGCCATTTTGGTTGGTAAAGGAAAGCGCATTCGGGTCTGCCGGTTTCTTTTTGGTGGCGGTAACGGGTTCGTCTTTCCGCGCCATCACTTCCCCGCATCGCGCCTGCACAACTTGTACATACCCGGTTGCAGTTGGAGTGTTGCTCAACAAACCGAATACGGTTCGAACGGATGCGGGTGTTGCCTTTTCGCAGTTTTCGACCAGTAACCGCGCCAATGCGTACTGATACGGCTGCCCTGTTATTTGTTTACGCGCCACGGCCGCTTTATCGGTTATACTGGTGTGTATATCCGCCTGGGTGTATTTCACAAAATTGCGGGCTCTGGAGTTGACGTAAGTGATGTAGAAGTACAGGAAATTCTGGTAAGGTTCAGCGGGGAGAGCGGCTTCGTCATTCACATTCAGGCTTGCCAGTTCGTCGGTCATAATGGCGGGCAGCGACATCACGTTCAGCTGGCTCGTTTGGGCATTGCTGCGCAGAATGGGGTAAGCTAGTAGTAGATGCCAGTAGTTCCACCGGATACAGGCTTCGATGTAGTGCTTGAAAGGGGCTGAAAACTGACTTTCCTGCGGATAGGCTTTGTAAAAGGCTAATTGGGTCTTACGGGCGTCGAAAAGACTCATTTCCCAGGCGTCAAGGCCGGTAGCCGCTAGTTTGGTGTATTGGGCGGGAGTGTCGAAATCAGTTTTGAAGGTTAATGTGAAGGTAGCCAGAAACGTTTTTTCAGCGTCCGTCGTTGCCAGCGTTTCGGGTTGGGTGCCCTGGTAAATTGATTGAGCAAAAGCCTGGCCAAAGCCTATAAACCATAGTAAGATCAGGTAACGGTAAGGAGTCATGTGTATCGTTTGTCTAGTCGAGGGGCAAGACCAAGGTATGCTTAACCCATATTATGCGATCAGGTCGCCCGGATAAAGTCAGCCTTTTATCTGCAAAATCGTCAGTCACATCTTTCAGCTAACTTGCTCTGCGTGAATCACAGGCAAACATCATTCCAAATGAAAGAGAATAGCTACAAAACGGGGGAATCAACCCCAATCCGGCCTGGGTGAACACCTCTTATTACTACCAGAACCACAGAGGCCCCGCTGTGGCGGGGCCTCTGTGGTTCTATTTATTCTTTGGTGCTTTGAATAGCTCTACTATCGTTCCAGCTTAAAGCCCGGATCAACCCGCACCCGGTCCGGACGGTTCGCTACATTCCAGCCCGTCAGGTAAATCCACTTCGCAATGCGGGTTACCTTGGCGGTGTTGATACGGTCAGGTTCGTCTTTTGGCGTGTGGTAGTCGGGGTGGAGCAGGGTGGTGAAGGCAATGGCCGGTACGTTGGCACGAGCGTAGGGGAGGTGGTCAGACCGGAAATACCAGCCTTCCGGGTGTTCCGGTTTGTCCCACAACGTGTCGAGTTTAAAGTGCGCTTCCGTCTGGTTTACGGCCAGCGCGGCATTGACCAGATCGGTCGAGTTGCGGTGAGGAGGCTGCTGCCCCAGAATGGCCGCGCTGTCGGGGGCGTTGCGGCCAATCATCTCGGCATTCAGGACCGCCACAATAGACCCTTTGGGTACCGTTGGGTGCTCTACATAATAACGTGAACCCAGCAGACCGCGCTCTTCGGCTCCGTGAAAGACGATCAGGGCCGACCGCTTGCCGGGTTTCTGGGCAAAGGCCCGGCCAATCGCCATCGTGGCAACACAACCGCTGGCATTGTCGTCGGCCCCGTTCCAGATCGAGTCACCAGCTACCGCCCGACGAACGCCATCGTGGTCCTGGTGAGTGCTGAACAAAACGTACTCATCTTTAAGCTTAGGATCTGTTCCCGGCACTTTAGCGACAATATTGACCGATGGGTAGTTGAAGCTTTCCACATTTACCACGTTCGTAAACTGTTGTCCGGGTTGTTTTACCCATTCCAGCGCACTGGAAGGAAGCCAAACCGTGGGAGCCTGCGAAAATATCCGCGTGTTGGCACCGCCCGGCAAATCGTAGCGGCCCCGTTCCAGGCTGGTTGTCCAACGTTCAAAATAGGATTGAGCGGGCGTATCCGAGACCCAAACGACGGCCAGCGCCCCCGCCTTTACCAGCTCCGAGGCCCGGCGGCTCATGGTGCCAAAGAGATACCGGCGATAGCTGATGTCGGCCGGGCCGGTGCCCGAAAACTCCAGCGCGACGGCTTTGCCTTTAATATCGACCTTCGCCAGATCGTCGGGTGTTCCTTTGCCAATGAATACCAGGGGGGCGTCGACTGAGGCTATGGCTGGTGCCAGAATAAACGCATCCTGACCGTGAACGAGTTGATGCGAACCGATATTCAGGCGGCTGGTTTCCGTGATGCGGGTACGCTGGATATGAAAAAACTGGAAGAACGTGCCGTCATCGCCAGCGGGTTGCAGGCCCATAGCGCGGAGTTGGTCGGCAATCCAGACGGATGCTTTCAGCTCGTCGAGCGAACCGCCTTCACGCCCCCGGAAATGATCCCCTGCCAGAGCGAACAGATCGCGTTTGATATCGCTCTCTTTAATGGCCGACAGCGCATTCGCTGACTTGGCGGCACTCGCCTTGGGTTGTCCATAACCGGGACTCTGGCCGACCAGTACCGAAAAGGCCAGCAGGGCGGCAGGAATGAATCGCATCTTTTTCAAAGTAAGGTTAATCATTGATTTATTATATGTTGATGACTGGGTCAAAACAAATCTACTTCATAAGCCCGGATGATTTGGGCTGAATAGCTAAAAAAATGTCTTTTGACGCATTGAAAGGCAATAATGCGCTATCTTGGAGAGGTAAATAGCCTAAGATGAAAAATAATCTACTTGTTCTTACACTGATTGTTGGTTGTTGGGCGGCATCGCCGGTGGTGGCTCAATCGAAGAAAGCAACCCCTGACCCGGTGGCCCGCTACGATGCCTATATTCAACAGGCGGTGCGCGACTGGAAAGTGCCCGGCCTGACGGTTACGGTCGTAAAAGACGGTAAAGTTCTTCTGAAGAAAGGCTACGGCGTTCGGGTAAGTGGTAAACCCGAGCCTGTCGATTCGCAAACGCTCTTTGCCATGGCATCGACAACCAAAGCCATGACGGCGGCCTGTCTGGGAATGATGGTCGATGAGGGCAAACTAAACTGGGATGATCCCGTAACCGACTACCTGCCCGATTTTCAGCTGTATGACCCCGCCGTAACGCGGGAGTTGCGGGTCCGCGATCTGCTGATCCACAATACCGGCGTGGGCAATGCCGATGTGTTCTGGGCAGCCATGAAAATACCGAGCGACGAAATCCTGCGCCGGATGCGGTACGTAAAACCGTCCTATTCGCTACGGGCGGGGTTTATTTACCAGAATATTATGTATCTGGCAGCGGGAAAAGTGCTGGAAAAAGTGAGTGGCATGTCGTGGGATAAGTTTATCCGTACCCGTATTTTCGAGCCGCTCAACATGCGCCGGACAAAGGCGCTGTTTGGCGAGGTGACGGATGCCAACCGCGCTAAACCGCACGTGGAGGTAAATGACACCGTTCGGCTGGTCGATAGCAAGCTGGAAGAAGGTCTGGTTGATGTCGTTGGACCAGCCGGATCGGTCTGGACCTGTCCCGACGATGTGACGGCATGGATGCAGTGTATGCTCGACTCAGGACGGTATCAGGGTAAAACGCTCCTGAAACCAGCCACCTGGGCCGAGTTGTTCAAACCCCAGACCTTCGTGACCGACGCCGAGTTCTACCCGACCCAATTGCTCACCAAACCCGTCTGGAAAACCTACGGGCTCGGCTGGTTTCAGCAGGATTACCGGGGGCATCGCATCAATTTTCACACCGGAAGCCTGACCGGTATGATTGCCATCCACGGCCAGCTGCCCGACCAGAAACTGGCCGTCTATGTGCAGGGAAACCTCGATCATGCCGAACTGCGCCACGCGCTGATGTTCCGGGCTTTCGATGAGTTTGCTCTGGGGCTGGACCACGACTGGAGTACAGATTTTCAGAAATTATACGGTGGCTTTAAACAGAAGGCCAAACTGGGCGAGCGTAAAGCAGATAGTACGCGGGTGCTGAACACCAACCCATCGTTGCCCTTAGCGGCTTATGTCGGTTCCTACGTCAGCCCCGTTTATGGCAAGGTGGATGTGACCTTGCGGCAGGGCAAACTCTATGTCTCCATCAACGAAATCATGACCGGATTCATAGATCACTGGCATTACGATACTTTTCGGTTGGTGTATGACCAATTCTGGTACGGGAAAGACCCCGTCAGTTTTGTGCTGAATACCCAGGGGAAATCCGCTACAGTCAAAGCGTTTGGCCTGGAATTTACAAAGGCTGATTTAACAACCCATCACCCAGATCATTAATTATGTCCATTAAAACCAGTTTACTTTTATTGATTTTTCTGCCGGTAAGCGTTTACGCCCAAACACCGCAGCAGCGGGTTCGGCAATATCGGCAGGCGCAGGAAACTGCCCTGATGGATGAATACCGCGAGTTTCTGGCCATTCCCAATGTCTCCGCCGACTCGGTTAACATCCGCAAAAACGCAGCGTTTATTCTTCAGATGATGAAGAAACGGGGCATTTCGGGGACGCTCCTCGATGGTCCGACACTCGGTTCGACGCCCGCCGTATTCGGAGAGGTTCGGGTGCCGGGGGCGAAAAAGACGCTGGTGTTTTACGCCCATTACGACGGACAGCCCGTTAACCCAAAGCAGTGGGGCGAAGGCCTGCAACCGTTTGTACCCGTCTTTATCACCGCCCCGGTAGAGCAGGGGGGCAAGATTGTGACCACCTATAAATCGGGCGATCCCATCGACCCGAACTGGCGCTTATCGGGCCGGGGCAGCGCCGATGACAAGGCTGGTGTCATGACCATCCTGAACGCCTACGATGCCCTGGTAAAGTCGAACATACCCATCACGGCCAATCTGAAGTTCTTTTTTGAAGGGGAGGAGGAAGTGGGATCGACGCATCTGGGCGAGATCTTCGAGAAACACCGCGACAAACTCGCCAGCGATCTCTGGATTATTGCCGATGGTCCACGCCATGTGTCGGGTAAGCCCGTGGTGCAGTTTGGTGTTCGGGGCGATGTGAATATGCACCTGACGCTATACGGCCCTAAACGCCCGTTGCACAGTGGCAATTACGGCAACTGGGCACCCAATCCGGCCATGCGGATGGTGAAGTTGCTGGCCAGCATGAAAGACGACAACGACCACGTTGTCATCAAAGGATTTTACGACGATGTGGTGCCGTTAACGGCCAGCGAACGGGATGCCATGGCCAAAGTACCCAATATGGAAGCGGCTCTAAAGAAAGAACTGGGCATTGCCCAACCCGACGGAAATGGAACGTCGTTCGTGGAATTGCTCATGCGCCCGACGTTAAATATTAACGGGATGCAAAGTGCGAACGTAGGGGCCATGGCGGGCAACATCATTCCAACGAAAGCCGAAGCTGTCCTCGATCTACGGCTCGTTCGTGGCAACGAGGTAACCCGGCAAGTTGGGCGGGTGATCGATCATATCCGGGCGCAGGGATACCACGTACTGGATCACGAACCGACCGATGCCGAACGGCAGCAATTTCCGAAGCTAATCAAGATTACGACCGGTCACGGCTACAATGCCCAGCGGACACCAATGGATTTACCCGTCGCCCAGGGCGTTGTGGCGGCTGTTCAGGCAGTTAGCCCGGAACCCATTGTTTTGTCTCCATCGTCGGGGGGAAGTTTGCCGCTGTACATGTTCGAAAAAGTGCTGAAAGCCAATGTGGTATCGGTGCCGGTGGTTAATTACGACAACAACCAACATGCCGAAAACGAGAACGTAAAAGTCCAGTACCTTTGGGAAGGCATCGAAATTATGGCATCCATCATGCTGATTAAATAGCGTGAATAATCCTCATAAGCGTGGTATCAGGGTCTTCAACCTAATACCACGCTTAAAAAGTCAACCAGCGAGCCGCAAGGTGCAATCGACCTCAGTGCACGTTGCGGCTCGCTGGTTGAAAAAATAGGCCCTTTGAAAAAAGATGAAGAAAATTTAAACTATATGAAACAAATCGTAAAAATTAAATGTATATACATCAAATACTTTTACACGTAATTAAACGACTCAAACAATGGAAACACAAACCGCAACCGCTACTACCTGGTCTATCGACCCAACCCACTCCGATATTCAATTTAAAGTTAAACACCTGGTTATTTCGACCGTAACAGGTTCGTTTGGCCAATACGAAGGACAGGTAGAAACTATAGGGGATGATTTTGCAGATGCTAAAATCTCTTTTTCGGCCGACATAAACAGCATTAGCACGGGTCAGGAGCAACGCGACGGTCACCTGAAATCAGCTGAATTCTTCGATGCTGAGCAGTTTCCAAAACTGACGTTCGTATCGACCTCCATGACCAAAACGGGTGATGACACCTATTCACTGACTGGCGATTTAACCATTCACGGCGTTACGAAACCGGTTACCCTGAAAGTTGAACATGGCGGACAGATGGTTGATTTTTACGGACAAACCAAAGCCGGTTTTGAAGCTGCCGGTACCATCAAGCGTAAAGAGTTTGGTCTGACATGGGATGGCGTTACCGAAGCGGGTGGCGTTGTTGTCAGCGACGATGTTAAGCTGGTTCTGAATGTCCAATTAACAAAGCAAGCGTAATTTACGGGCTATACCATTCGGGTAGTTTGTTTCTAAATCCGGTAGGCGTTCAACGTGTACCGGATTTTTTTGTGGTTGTCCAGGCGTTCGGTTAGCGAACAAGCATGATCCGGCCATTTATGACGGGTTTCCCGGGGGCTGTATACAAGGTGTACCCATAAACCCCCGTTGGTAGTGCGGTTCCGTTAAGCGTTCCATCAAACGGATTCGTGTACCCTTTCTTTGACGAATAAACGACCTCGCCCCAACGGTTGAACAGGGTAAAAACTGCATCGGGAAAAGCTGCGATGCCGGGTAGTTCCAGAATGTCATTTTGACCATCACCATTGGGTGAGAAGGCGTCGGGTACCCAGGCGCGGGCAAAAACCCTAATATGAATTGTGTCTTTTACCTCACAGCCGGTGCTGTTTTTTACATCGATCGTGTACGTGACGTCGTCAGCAATATCCGTGATCGTTGGGTTAGCGGCAGTCGGGTTATCCAGATACGTAGATGATGTCCACTGGAACTGAACGGGATCGCCGGTGTACACGGGGTTTAGTGAAAAGGTATTGCCTCGGTAGGTCGTTAGTGAGTCGATCAGCTGAATGGTTGGGATAGGGGCCACAACGGCAATCCGGGTAGCTGCCGTTCCGGCGCATTCGGGCGCTGGTTTCACTGTGTACGTTATGGTATGATTGCCCACGCCCGCCTGCTCGGGGCTGAAGGCATTGGTGTCAATACCAGTCCCGCCAAAATCGCCACCCGGCGGGTTGCCCGTTAGGGAGTAAGCCGGATTGTTAGGGCCGCAAACCCCCGGAATAGAGTCCAGCGTAACTACAACCGGCGCAACGCCGGTGATCGTTACCGGATCAGATGTGCCTTCGCACCCGTATATATCCGTAGCCGTGACCACAAATGTGCCTGGGCTACTGGCAACCATTTGCGACGACTCGTTATTGCTAATCGGTTTTCCATCCTTCTGCCAGCGGTACAATAAGCCACCGCTGCCAATGAGGGGAAGTGAATTATCCGGGCAAATTCGGTTGAAGCCGGATGAGGAAGTTATGGTTGCCAATACAGCGGGGGAGCGGTCTAGAACGGCCGTATCGGTCCGTGCTTTGCAGCCTAAGGTACGATACGTAAGAACGGCCCAGTACTTACCGGCCTCCGTGGCTCGAAGCGAATCTGTTATCTGACCAGTTAGGGACTGATTGTCTTTGTACCATTGGTAGGTAACGTCAGTAACACCCGTTGCCACCAATTTTATGGAACCAGTTGTGGCGCATAAATGCCCCGTTGCCGAAACTCGGGCATCACTCCCGATCACATCAACTTTGATTACATCTGAATTTCCCACTTTGCTGCAAACGGCTTTTTGAGAAACCACAACGCTATACTGACCCGATTCCCGAACAGCTAAGGTTGAATTAACGGCCCCCGCAATATTAATGTCGTCCTTCCGCCACTGGTAATTCCAGTTTGGATCCAGGGCGGCTACCAATACAGCCGAGTCACCCTGGCAAATGGTTGTTACGGCTTGTTTAGGTCGATTTTTTACCTGAACAGCCGGGTCGGGTGTTGTTTGGGGCGGGCAGTCGATCACCAGAAGCTGAAAGTCACGCCGTACTTCTCCGATTTTTACACCATTTCTGTACTCCTCAACCTTAACGGCAAAGACAAACAGACCCAGCTGAGTTGCCGTTACAGACAATTCGCCGGTTTTAGCGTCGACCCGCAGGCTTGGGCTACCCGGAATCGCATTGTCGGCGTCATAGCCTGAAAGCCAGTTTACATCGGGGTAGGGGCCTGCCGAAACCGGATTGGTTGTCCCGTTCTGGCCGATGGCTCCCTTTTGGTTAAGGGGAGTAATCATGGAGTAGCGCAACTCGTCGCCATCCGGATCGGTACCGCCAAAAGGAAAGGAGAATGCATCGCCTAAACAGATATATTCTCCATTGATAGGCCCAAAATGCGGGGAGGAGTTGCCAAACAACTGATTATTCTGCTGGATAGCCGGAAACTCCAGATAAAAGGTAAATCCCGTTTGATCGGGTATGCTTATGTTGTTAATGCCCACATTTCGGTTTCGAGTCTGATAGGACATATAATATCCCTCCGGGTCGCTATAGTTTCCGGGCGAGAGTTGAATATCCGCTTCATAAGTTAAGACAATGAACTTGAGGTTGCGTTGGGCTGCGCAAAATCCATTGGCATAAACGACGGGAACGCGGGAACCTGTTTGCCGGACGATGAAAGTTGTCATCAGCGCATTGTCCCGCTTTCGGAAGATACCTAATATCCCTGAAGTAGATTGATTGGCCGCCCCGCGCGTGCCATCTTCGAGGTAATTGATGACGGTAATCCGATACTGCCCGGCAGTGTTGCCCACGGCTTTCATCTCAATATGCCCACCAACCTGATGAGTACCCCTGGCTACCAACGGTACTCCTAAAATCAGAAACAGAACTAGTCGTCTTAAGGTAGATGTGCGCATAAGCAATCCGTTCTAAAACTTCACTTTCACTCATTGCAACTGGTATCAACTGGTTTACTGCGGGTTACGGACGAGGTGATCTTGTTTTGTCAACGGATACGCTTCATTATCTGGTCAAGAAGTTAATCCATATAATAAAAGGAAATTACCTTCTAAATATACGCACTCCATCACGGATAAACGCAAACCAGTGCTGCTCTGGTCGCAGGTATGACTCATTAGCTGTTTACGGAAGATAATGGCCTTTCTGATGCATGAATGCAGGGTTGTATTATGAGTTACGTAAACCCCAGACTTCAATCTGCGTGCCTGAATCCATACAGAGTCGGTATCGCGTATACCTCTGGTCAACATCGGGGTTGCACTGATGTTGACCAGGGTATAGGTTTACGGGAAAAGCCCGATTTCCTTCATGAGCAATATTTATATAAGGAATGTTCATAACTACAACCACCACTAGCTAAATAAGCAACACATTCGGGAAGAAATTATTGCTATTTTTTTTGGTGTTCCGGTTGAAGAAAAAGTCCAATTTACCGGCAAAATGATTAAATGGTTTTAGTGGCTTTGTATAAATCAATTAGGAACTTGAATAAATAATTCGGGAGAGGCAGAGAGACAATTTTATACAAAAAAGGTTTGGTAAAAATAGGAGTGAAGTACCAAAAAAAGATCACTTATACGATTTGATTTTAAAAAAATACCTATCTAGTTTTGATTCATAAATTCAGGTAATAATCTCATTATTAATTATTTAATCTCCTGAATTGTGGATCAAATTTCATTCATTTTCGGTAAATATGTTTATTTGATAATTAAATCTACAGGCCTAGTTTACTGCTTTGATTTACTCTCAGTTTTCATAGACTTGGTACGGTTAATGGTTGCATCGGCCTTAATAAAAATTCCTTATTGGTTAACGGTTTAGTGGTTGATAGTACGCCTGATAAGGAATATAGATTATTTCTTGAGTTACAAACACAATTATACCTTCACTCTTTTTAAATTTTTATAATTACCATGAAAAAAACTGTATTATCCGGCATTGCACTGATGTGTTTTTTTGCTTCCGCTTACGCTCAATCGAACACTGCAACCCTCGACCAGAATGGAACATCGCAGTCGGGAACCATCGGCCAAACGGGACAGCAGCAAACCGCTACGATCCTGCAGAAAGGCACTGGGAATTTAAGTAACAGTGGATTGATTACCCAATCATCCAAGTCCGCTCAAACCAGTACCATTAGTCAGTTGGATGGGGCTAAATCAAACAACGCTATCATAAATCAGACTGATTTGATTCCTGGATCGAGTAAAACTGATGCCAACACGGCTAGCATTCAGCAAATTACGGGTGCTGTCGGCGGTAGCGAATTTAACCTGGCTCAGATTACGCAGAGTGGCCGGGGGGCTACGGCCAGCATTGAGCAGAACAATTTCTCAACTAACAACCAGGCATTTGTTACCCAGGCATTGGATGCTGCGGGGACGGCTACCATTCGCCAGAATGGAGGTGCTTCGGCAAATACATTCTCGCTTAACCAGCGAGCAACCATTGATCAAACGGGGGGTAACCATTCGGCTACTATTGACCAAAATGCTTATAGCGCAAACAACCAGTCATACATAACGCAATCGGGTGGCGGTTCTACAACCGGCCATACGGCGATTACCCGGCAGAACAACACCTCGGGGCCAAACATAATCACGATAAATCAGTCGGGAACGTTGCAGAATGCCACAGTCGAGCAGTCGTTCGAAAGCTATAATAACGGTGTAGAACTTACACAGACGGGTTCGCAGAATAACGCAGTTATTACACAGACGCTGGTATCTGACGGAAACTCCGTTGAATCGTCGCAGTCTAGTACCCTCAACACTTTAAACGTGGAGCAGAAGAATACATCCATCAATAATGAAGTATATACGAATCAAGGTGGCTTTGTAGGAGCTATCGTAATTCAGCAAAATGGAGCAAGGGAAAGTATAGCGACCGTTAATCAGAACGTTAACTCAATTGGGATATTTAACCGGGTTGAGCTAGTACAAACGGGTAACGACCAGGCAGTAACAGCCACGCAGGAAAACAGTTTGAATACAATTCGTTTTAAACAGGAGGATGGTAACGGAACCACGGGAGGAAACGTAGCCACACTGACTCAGACCGGTGATACGAACCTGATTCAGGATATTAGCGGTACGGGCGGATATGGCTTACAAAGCGGTACGTCAAACGTGCTGACTATTTCGCAAAACTCGACGGGTGCTATTTTGTCGAACATTGCCAATGTAAGCCAGATCGGTACGAGCAACATTGGATCAATCACTCAGATGAAAGGTAACTAAACCGGATTTGCTCCCGTATTGGCAAGCCAGTAACAGGGTAACTACAATTTAATGCATACCAAAGCCAGACGAAGCCCGTTCGTCTGGCTTTGGTATGTACGGGGTATTTTGAAAAAATGACGTTGAGCTACAACTTTTGGATACCGACATACTGTCCCTGACGAAAATTTAAACCATTTTTCAGGATAAAACCGCTACCGGATGCTTTCCTGATAGAGCTGGTCGGTAAACGCTTTTACGAATCAGTTCATTTACCTGAAAACTTTATTATCTGCAATGAAGCTAAATCGCTGGTTGTGCCTGTCTTTGTTTTTCTCAACGCCAGTATGGGCGCAGTCCAATCTTAAACTATGGTACTCGAAACCCGCTGCGGTCTGGACCGAAGCCTTACCCATTGGCAATGGGCGGATTGGAGCCATGATCTTCGGGAAAGTAGAGGATGAACTCATCCAACTCAACGAAAGTACCCTGTGGTCGGGCGGGCCGGTTTCCGGAAATGTCAACCCCGAATCGCCGTCGTACCTGCCTCAGGTCCGGCAGGCCCTCGACCGGGAAGATTATAAGCAGGCCGTTACGCTGGTGAAAAAAATGCAGGGTCTTTATACCCAATCCTACATGCCGCTGGGCGACCTGTCCCTGAAACAAAACTTTAACGGAGCCACGCCAACCGGTTATTACCGGGATCTGGATATTCAGAAAGCCATTGCCACAACCCGCTTTTCGGTCAATGGCGTTACGTATAAACGCGAGTTGTTCACCTCTGCGCCCGATGGCGTGATGGTCATTCGCTTAACCGCCAGCAAACCCGGTCAGCTTAGTTTCGATGCCTCGACGAGCAGTCAGTTACGAACCGAAAACATGCGTGGAAGCAACGGTGATCTGGTTATGAAAGGCAAAGCACCCGCCCAGGTCGACCCGAATTATTATAACCCCAAAGACCGCGAGCACGTTATCTATGAAGACGCCACGGGCTGCAAAGGAATGCGGTTTCAACTGCGGCTGAAAGCCCTGAATTCGGGCGGTACGGTGCAGACCGACAAAGCCGGTATCCACGTTCGTAATGCGTCGGAGGTACTGCTGTTCGTGACGGCTACCACTAGTTTCAACGGCTACGATAAATGCCCGGACAAAGACGGTAAAGACGAAAACAAACTGGCCGAAGACCTCATCCGCAAAGCTACCGCCAGCAATTACCAGACGCTTCTCAACCGGCACGTAGCTGATTATCAGTCTTATTTTAACCGGTTTTCGTTTCAACTTACTGATACTACGGCTGTCAATAAAAACGCGGGCTTACCCTCCGACGACCGGCTGGAAATGTACAGCAAGGGTGTTTATGACCCCGGCGTTGAAACGTTGTATTGCCAGTATGGCCGCTATTTGTTGATTTCCAGTTCGCGGGTGACCGATGTGCCCGCTAACCTTCAGGGCATCTGGAACAAGGAACTGCGGGCACCCTGGAGTTCGAACTATACCATCAACATCAATACCCAGATGAACTACTGGCCGGTTGAGGTAACAAACCTATCGGAACTGCACCGGCCATTACTGAGCTTCATTGGTGAACTGGCCAAAACGGGAGCCGTAACCGCCAAAGAATTTTATAATATGAAGGGCTGGGTGGCGCACCACAACACCGATATCTGGGCCATTTCCAACCCCGTAGGCGACAAAGGACAGGGCGACCCTAAATGGGCCAACTGGAACCAGGGAGCGGGTTGGCTGAGCCAGCACCTGTGGGAGCATTACCGCTTCACGGGTGATAAGAAATTCCTGCGCGAATCAGCTTACCCAATTATGAAGGGGGCCGCTCAGTTTTATCTCGACTGGCTCATCGCCGACAAAGATGGCTACCTGGTGGTGTCGCCGTCGGTATCGCCGGAGAACGATTTCATCGATTCCAAAGGACAGCCCGCGTCGATTTCCACCGCGACAACTATGGATATGTCCATCATGTGGGATTTGTTCACCAACCTGATCGACGCATCAACGGCTTTGAACATCGAGCCGGACTTTCGGAAGCTGCTGATCGAGAAACGAAGTAAATTTTATCCGCTGCACATTGGCCATAAAGGAAACCTACAGGAATGGAATAAGGACTTTGAGGATGTCGATCCACAGCACCGGCACGTATCGCACCTGTTCGGCTTGCACCCCGGTCGGCAGATTTCGCCCATCAGCACGCCCGAATTTGCCGCTGCGGCTAAAAAAACGCTCGAACTCCGGGGCGATGCCGGAACAGGCTGGAGCCGGGCGTGGAAAGTGAACTTCTGGGCCAGACTGCTCGATGGCAACCATGCGTATATTCTCCTGCGTGAACTTCTGCGCTATACCAGCCAGACGAATACCAATTACAGCAGCCAGGGTGGGGGCGGAACTTACCCGAATTTCTTCGATGCTCATCCGCCATTTCAGATCGATGGTAATTTTGGCGGTACGGCGGGCATGGCGGAGATGTTGGTGCAGAGCCATCTGGAGGCCATTCATCTGCTGGCGGCTTTGCCGGATGCCTGGCGGGACGGCCGCGTTTCGGGCCTGCGGGCACGGGGTGGATTTGAGCTGGCCATGCAGTGGAAAAATCGCCAGTTAACGACCGCGACAGTCAAATCCCTGAACGGCGAACCCTGCACAATCCGAACGAGTCGACCGATTCGTGTAAAAGGTATCAAATCCGAATCGAAAGCAACCAATTTAGGCTACGTTACAACGTTTAATACAAAGACCGGTGCAGTGTATGAACTAACTGGCATGTAACTTTGTAGGTAAAGCCTTCTTAAATCAGGTTAAATCATGTACCGTAAATTTTTCTGCTTACTGGTCGGTCTGCATCTCTATGCGCTGAGCACGTTGGCACAATCGAGTGAACTGCCTTACTCAACCGTGAATCTCCAGAATCTGGCCGATTTCAAACCAACCGGTTCGAACTGGAAGATCGTGGGCGATGTCTTTTACGACCTCAACAAAGAGGGGAAAGGGACGACCAAAACCGGAATAGGGGTGCTGGTCAATGATCTGTCCGGCAAGAGTAAAGAGCAGCTTTTTACCAAACTGGAACACGGCGATCTGGAACTTGACCTCGACTTCATGATGGAGAAAGGGTCCAATTCGGGCATTTATCTTCAGGGGCGATACGAGGTTCAGTTGTTTGACAGCTGGGGTGTAAAAGTGCCCAAATCGAGCGATTGCGGGGCCATTTATGAACGCTGGGACGACAAACGACCCGATGGGCAGAAGGGCTACCAGGGGCATCCGCCAACCCAGAACGTAAGCAAGGCACCGGGACTATGGCAGCATTTCCATATCGTTTTCCGGGCTCCCCGCTTCAACCAGGCGGGCGAGAAAATTGCCAATGCGCGGTTCCTGAAAGTGATTATGAATGGTGTTACCGTTCAGGAGAACATTGAAGTGCTGGGACCAACGCGTTCGGCTGGTTTTCAAGACGAAAAACCCACAGGGCCGCTCATGATCCAGGGCGATCATGGGCCGGTGGCGTTTCGGAACATCCGCTACAAAGCATACGAAACAGAACTCGTTACGCTGTCGGATCTCAAGCTGAGTGCTTACGAGGGTAAATTTAAATCGGTGAGCGAGTTGGCTTCTCTGGCGCCTAAACGGCAGATGGCCATCGATATACTGGCCCATCAGGCACCCGGCAGCCGCGACAATTTTGCCGGTAAGATTACGGGAACCGTCCACATTCCCCGTGCTGGCGAATACGTGCTGTCGTTGCAACTGCCCTGGATTCCGGCGGAGGTGAACAAAACCGTGCGCAATGGGGCCGGTGAGCTGAAAATTGCCGGTAAAAAAATCTTGTCTATCGACACCGAAGATGGCGGTAAGGCATCGGCTAAGGTAAGCCTGCAGGCGGGCGATTTTCCGATCGAGCTGGCCTACTATAAGAATTTTGGGCTGTGGTACGCTCGTAGTAACGACATTACGCTGGCGGTAGAAGGTCCCGGTGTTCCGTACATGGCCCTCAACCAGATGATCCGCACGGAGGAGCCCGTCGGTGAGATTTCATTGCTGGCAAAAGACGAACCCATCATGCAGCGGGGCTTCGTTAACCACCACGGCATCAAGCACACGCATACGATCTCGGTGGGCGAACGGGGGGCGGCCAATTACACCGTCGACCTTCAGAAAGGGCAGTTCCTCCAGATCTGGCGGGGAGATTTTCTGGAAACGACGCCCATGTGGTACGGGCGTGGCGAAACGCAGTTATCCGTGCCTATTGGCAGCGTAATCGAGCTTGCGGGTAAGCCATCGCTGGCTATGCTGGCCAATCAGAATACCGCCTGGCCCGACTCCAATGCCACGTACACGAACCTGGGATATGATGTCGATAAAAACGGCCGACCCGTGTTCAAATACACCCTGGGGAGCGCTTCCGTTCGGGAGTCGTTTGCCGCCGAGGACAATGGCCGGAAGCTGGCGCACTCGTTTACCATAACATCGGGAACGGCTGGCAACGGCGAAATCTGGTGTCTGGTGGCCGAAGGAGCCGACATTCAGCAGTTGCCGAATGGATTATATGCCGTAAACGATAAGCAGTATTTTGTTGAACTGCCGGGAAATGAGAAACCCCTCATCCGGAGCACTCCCCGGAATACCAAAGAGCTGTTGCTGCCGATCAAAACGGCAACTAATACGGGCAGTGCGAATTATTCAATTATCTGGTAATCAGTCAACGTTTTGATTGTCCCTTTCATGCAACGTAATCAATCAACCATACATCATTTTGCCAGAATGGCCCTGTTGGTCGCTGGCCTTGCCTGGTTCGGCCAACCGGCTGCCTGGGCGCAGATTCAGTCCAAAACCGGGCTACCCGTTAGCTCCAGCAGCAAACAACCGGCACCAACCCCTAAAGGGCTGGCTAGAGTAGAAGCGGACCCCGAAAAAGAAGACGATTTCTACAAACTTATTTCGCTACCCGTTCCGGAAGATATTATCCTGGAAGTTGGTGGGATGGTTACCCTGCCCGATGGCAATCTGGCGGTCTGTACCCGCCGGGGCGAAGTCTGGATTGTTTCGAACCCCTACATTAGTGGCTCAGCCCGGCCCACCTACAAGCGGTTTGCCTATGGGCTTCACGAGCCGCTGGGACTGGCCTACAAGGATGGCGACATCTACGTAACGCAGCGTAGCGAAGTAACCCGCCTGCGCGATACCGACCAGGACGGACGGGCTGATTCCTACGATAAAATGTATTCCTGGCCCTTATCGGGCAATTACCACGAGTATTCCTACGGGCCGACTTTCCTGCCCAACGGGAATATGCTGGTTACGCTGAACGTGGGCTGGAGCAATAGCCTCGGGCATGGTGTGAGTCTGGTTCCCTGGCGCGGCTGGACGCTGGAAATTACCCCCGATGGTAAAATGATGCCCTTTGCGGCCGGGATGCGCTCTCCGGCAGGCTATGGCATGAATGCCGCCGGTGATTTTTTCTACACCGAAAATCAGGGTGACTGGGTTGGATCGGGTCGTATTTCGCAGGTGGAGAAAGGTGATTTTCTGGGTAATGCCGAGAGTTTACGCTGGACGGGCCTGCCGGGTTCGCCCCTCACCATTAAGCCGCAGGATGTGCCCAACACCGGCGAACCGCTTTACGATGTTGCTAAACAGTTTACAGCCCTGAAAGCCCCTGCCGTCTGGTTACCCCACGGTATTCTGGGTATTTCGACATCGGGTATGTTGCTGAATAATACCAAAGGCGGTTTTGGTCCGTTCGACAATCAGCTTTTTGTGGGCGATCAGGGGCAAAGTATCGTATCCCGCGTTGATTTTGAAAAAGTGAAGGGCAAGTACCAGGGCGTCGTTTTTCCCTTCCGGGAAGGATTCTCGTCGGGTGTACTGCGGATGGTGTGGGGCCACGATGCATCCATGTTTGTGGGCATGACGAGCCGGGGCTGGTCGTCGACCGGAAAAGAACTATTCAGTTTGCAACGGGTGGTCTGGACGGGTAAAATGCCCTTCGAGATGAAAACGATCCACGCCATGCCGGATGGGTTTGAGATCGAATTCACCGCGCCCGTCGATCAGGAGCTGGCGGCCGACCCTGCTTCGTATAAAGTAACGGGCTTCAACTATAAATACCACGCCACCTACGGCAGTCCGGTGATTAATCGGGCGGGCTGCCCGATTCGGGGAATCGTTGTCTCCAAAGATGGCCTGAAAGCCCGTCTGGTTGTGGACAGTTTACGGCTGGGCTACATTCACGAGATTACCACCGCCGGTATCCGCTCAACTACCGGAAGGAAGCTGTTACACAACGTGGGCTATTATACGCTGAATAATGTTCCAGATGGCGAAAAGCTTGCCGTTGCTCCGTTGCCCGCCAGGCATGACCACTCAGGCATGGTAACGGCATCGACCTCAACGGCACCGCCCGTGGGTCGTAAAGCTACGGGCCTGAAAACGACCTCGGCTAAACCGGCCGGTGTGGTTAACGCTTCGGGTAAGGCAGTGGCCAAGCGAATTACTGAGATGCCCGCTTCCTGGGGTGAGCCGGACTATACGATCAATGTGGGAACCAAACCCGGCCTCAAATTCTCGACCGAGCAGTTTCAGGTGAAAGCCGGTAGCAAGGTGCGGGTTGTCTTTAATAACGAAGACGACATGCTTCATAACTTCGTGGTAGTAATGCCCGGTTCGGCTATTCAGGTGGGCGAACTGGCTATGAAACTGGGACTGGAAGGACAGGAGAAGAACTACGTCCCGCAAACGGATAAAGTACTGTATCACACGAATCTGCTCCAGCCCAACACCAACGAGTCGATCTACTTTATCGCCCCCGATAAACCCGGCGACTACACATACGAATGTTCCGTGCCTGGTCACTTCTACGTAATGCAGGGGACCATGAAAGTAGTGAAGTAGTTGCTGGTTAATGGTTATTGAGTTAATGGTTATTAGTTATTGAGTTACTGAGTAAGACGCTGCTAGTCAAATTCCATCAACTGAATAACTAATGACCATTAACCAATAACTAATAACTAAAACTCCGGTAGGTATACGCTGAAGGTGGCCCCCTGGCCGAGCTGGCTGCTGGCACTGATGGCTCCCCCGTGGTTAGCCACTACTTTCTCACAAATAGCCAGACCGATACCCGTTCCAACAAATTCGTTTTTGCCATGGAGCCGCTGGAATACCTGAAAGATCCGGTCAACGTACTTCTCCTCAAAGCCAATCCCATTGTCGGCCACGTCGATTCGATGGTAGGCTTTCGTTTGCTGGGTTGGTTTGACGGATGCGGGTAACTGCCTGGCGGGCACTCGTTCGGCGCATACGCGAATAACGGGGCGCACGTCTGGACGGCGGAACTTTAACGCATTACTCACCAGGTTCTGAAATAACTGCTCCAACTGCGACTGGTCACCCTGGAGGCCCGGTAGTGGATCGATTGCGATAATTGCGTTTGTTTCCTGAATGCGCAGGTCCAGATCATTCAGCACATTTTTGAATACAGCCGCCAGCGAAACCGGCGCAATCGTATCCTGTTGAGTTGAAATACGAGAGAAGCTCAGCAGATCACGAATGAGCGTCGACATACGACTAGCTGCCGACTGCATTCGTTCGAGGTAATTAACGCCATCGCCCAATTGGTCGGCATAGCGGTTTTTGAGCAGATCACCGAATTGCTGGACCTTCCGCAAAGGTTCCTGCAAATCATGGCTGGCTACATAGGCAAATTGCTGGAGATTACTATTGGACCGGTTCAATGCCTGGTTGCTAATTTCCAGCGCTGTATTCGTTTGCGCCAGTTGCTCGTTCTTTACCTTCAACAGCTTCTCCGTCTCTTTCTGGGCCGTTAAGTCCGTTAGAATAAGACTCAGGCAATCTCCGCCATCCAACTGCATCGGC
This sequence comes from Spirosoma fluviale, assembly GCF_900230225.1. GTDB lineage: Bacteria > Bacteroidota > Bacteroidia > Cytophagales > Spirosomataceae > Spirosoma > Spirosoma fluviale. The sequence goes on along the minus strand of NZ_OCNH01000001.1, from coordinate 2,294,285 downwards.
GTTACGGACAACTGGCAGGGCACGCGTTTACTAGTGGTAGTAGTCACCAAAAGCTCGGCTTTGTGATTTCCAGTCCAGCCTACTTTAAAAAGAGTATCGAATGCTTCCTGAGAGTGGTCGGCAACAAACTGCCGGAAGGATAAGCCAAATACTTTGGTAAGGGGTAAATCGACCATAGCTGCAAAAGCCGAGTTACTGTATAGAATAAGGCCTGACCGATTAAGGGTTACGGCCCCTTCGTTCATTGTTTCAATAAAGATACGATAGGTCTGATCGGCCGTTTTGAGCGTGTAGAGTTCATGCCCTTCCCTTCCCTGAACTACCAGCGCATCGATCTGGCCAGTTCGAATGGCCTGAATTGTTTCCGTTGCTTCGTCAAGTTGCCAGCGCAGGCTTTCATTTTCGGCCAGCAGTTGCTCATATGTTTTCGCCCCGTTCATCCTCTCAATTAATAATGCCTAAGCCTGATAAAACTTTTTTTGTGTCGGACAGGTCGCCTATCAACCTGCGTTCCGGGAGGGGTAAACGTTTGATCAGTAAGGGTAGGGCGATGAGCTGCTCTCGCTCGGCGAGTGTTTTTTGCTGATGAACATCAATAATTTCCAGCGAGTATTTACCCGGCAAATACTGTTCACAAATTTGCTTGATATTGGCAATCGCCCGTACCGAATTCAGAGAAATGCCGGTTACAAATAATTGTAAGACATAATGCTGACCTTCATCTTCCGGGTCAGTATTCTCCTGGGTTGGTGATTGATTGATCATTTACTTAATAGCCGGGCGAATATTCAAGCCTACCAGCACTTTCTCTTCATTCGATAAGTCGCCGATAATCTTCCGAATAGGTTCAGGTACTTTTTTTACAAGGGTTGGTACCGCAAATATCTGGTCGCCTTCTGCCAGTTGTGGTTTTACCAGCAGGTCAATGACCTCAATCAGGTATTTACCTTTTAGATGCTCTTCGCAGTACTTTTTTAAGTTCGAGAGGGCAAGTTGGGATTTAGGGGTATTACCAGCAATGTAGAGCCGCAGCTCCCACGTTTCATCGTTCGTTTCCATTCATTAAGTAAGTAATCATAAGCATTGGATTGCTGGCTATTCGCCCGAGCGGTTATTGGCTGACGATCAGCGGGTCATCCCATGACAACTAACCTTTGCGCTATTAAACAGTATTCAACGAGCCAGAAATGAATTATTCGTTGTGCCGACTCCGGGTCATCTGCTCCCGATTTTTCTGCATCACTTCCTTCCGTAACTCATCCTCAATGTAGGTCTTGTTCAATTCGTCCTGGACAGACTCAAATTCCTCTTTCAGGCTGGCAATCTTCGATTCCAGAATCAATTTTTTACGCTCAATTTCGCGGTCTTTCCGGGTGGTCGCGTATTCGCGTAAGACAATGCCCGTTTCTTCAAGCAGTTGCTGGGCTTCCCTCGCCGAACCGGTCAGAACCCCCTCCGAGCCAAGGTAAACATCAACCAGGTCGAGCCCTTTGTCGGTAATGATAAACTCCCGTACCTGATTGGAGTGTTTCATTCCCCTCGATTTCATGACATACAAGCCCCGGTTTCGTTCCCCATTGAACTCTATGTCTTTTACCAGTAACCAGGCGTCGACCAGCGACGAAACGCCTTCGTCGGTCTGCTCATTGATGACATTGTTGAGCGTCAGGGCCGTAAATAGAACCGTAATTTGCTCGGCCTGCAAAAAGTCGATTAACCGGATCAGCATCGATTTTACGTCACTCACCGTGCCAACAGTAATCAGATTGGTAATCGGGTCCAGAATAACGACCGATGGTTTAAATTCTTTTATCTGCCTGTGGATCGCTACCAGGTGCATTTCCAGCCCGTTCAAGGTAGGGCGGGAAGCCTGAAACTTCAACAGGCCTTTATCGATGTGCGTCTGAAGGTCGAAACCAATGGAGCGCATGTTGCGGATGATCTGATGCGAAGACTCTTCAAAAGCGAAATAGATACACCGTCTGTTTTGCAGGCAGGCTTCGTTGGCAAAGCTGGCCGCAATACTTGTTTTACCCGTACCAGCGGTGCCCGAAATCAGAATACTGCTACCCTTGAAAAAGCCCTGCCCGTCCAGCATTTTATCCAGCGCCGGAATCCCGGACGATATGCGATCAGACGATACCGGATGATCCAGCGTCAGGGAGGTGACGGGCAGCACAGAAATGCCTTTCTCATTGATCAGGAACGGGTACTCGTTCGTGCCATGCATAGACCCCCGGTATTTGACGATGCGTAGCAGCCGGGTCGAAATCTGGTTGCTCACCCGATGGTCCAGGAGTATAACGCAGTCCGACACGTATTCTTCCAACCCGTGTCGGGTCAATGTACCATCGCCCCGTTCGCCGGTAATGATGGTTGTTACTTTCCGTTCTTTAAGCCACTCGAAAAGGCGCCTTAATTCTGCCCGGAGAATTCCCTGATTGGTCAGACCGGAAAACAAGTTTTCAATGGTGTCCAGAACGACCCGTTTGGCGCCTATCTGATCAATGGCATAGCCGAGCCGGATAAACAGCCCATCGAGGTCATACTCGCCAGTTTCTTCTATTTCACTTCGTTCGATATGAACGTGATCCAGCCTGATGAGCTTATCCCGTTGTAATTGATTCAGGTCAAACCCCAGCGAGGCTACATTTTGGGCCAACTCTTCCGATTTTTCTTCAAAAGCCATAAAGACCCCCGGTTCATTAAATTCGAGGGCACCCCGTACGATAAATTCAATAGAAAAAAGCGTCTTACCGCAGCCAGCGCTACCGCAAATTAGGGTTGGACGGCCTTTCGGTAATCCACCTTTGGTAATTTCATCCAAACCTGTGATGCCGGTCAGCGTTTTAGGGAGAGATGATAAATAAGAATTTGACGTGTTAGCTGTTTCTAAACTCATTTACGTACAAAAAGGAGGAACGACTTTTACTGTTGACTTAGTAAAAAAAGTATCCGAATCTAACAAATAACAGGCTTACAACTGTTCGTTTTGACAATATTGTGTCTTTGTTAGTCGAACAGGGTTAAAAGTTTATGCCAAACAAGATAGTATATATACTATTAATCATGCTGAATAGTTTGAAGATCTGACCAGATCGAAGCCTGGAAGCAGGGGTTAATCAGGTCAGCCGTGGTTACAACTTAACTTTCAATTGAATAGAATATTTAAACTATTTTTTAACTAGAATAGTGATCTATGAAGATAGATAATCCATAACAAATTTAGGTGTTGACCGATACTACATCAGCGAGAGCTGGGTACAAGTGATGAACTTGTACCCAGCTCTCGCTGATGTAAAACGCATATTATGAAGCAGCCGGACGCTTACCCTTGACCGGCTCAGGTTCCAGAGGTAACAAACAGTTTTAATTGCAACTGGTCATTCTGCTTGAATTGATCCCCAAGCGCAGACCGCTGAAGTAACGTCCGAATTGTATAACCACCTTGAGGAGTTGGAACTCCAAGCAGGAGCGGTTGAGTAAGTGCTTTTTTCTTGATGATCTGGCCAATGTAATAGGTCAGATCGATCGTATAACTATCGGTAAACAGGATAGCTAACGGATCTACGAAGTAGTTGCCACTAGCAGCTTCACCTCCTGAAATACCACCCGGTATCGAAGCAATAAATTCGTTCTGATTATTGGTCTGGTACAGTTGCAGACTCGATAAGGGCGGACTATTGTCGCGTCTGTCGAGCCGAACGGAGTTGATGACTAAAAGTGCTCTGTTCAAATCGGCAAGGTTCTCTGGCCGGAAAAAATCATTCAGGTAGGGAAATTCGACCCGGGTTTGCAAACCGGCACCCACCGAAACAAAGGTCGTATTGTTGGTCAGGGTACTGCTAACAACGTCGGATTTGCTTTTCAGCGCGCTTAGTGGTGTACCGCTGCGGTCATTGATTATCTTGGTGAAATGCAGCGATGTAATCGGGAACAGAAGGGTAGCGGCCGTGCGATTCAGGTCTGTATCGTGGTAATACATACGTAAGCCACTAACGGTGCTGTTCGTCGATAAACCGAGCATTGTATTGGCCGTAGACGTGGAGGTCATGGCAAAACCTGGCAGGAAATCGTTCAGGTTTATGTTGTTGGTAATCTCTCCGCTAATCAGTTTGTTAAATAGGTTCTGCGCCAGAGAATCCGGCATGCGAACCTGCAGTTGACGAGTACCGCTCAGTGGACGAGGCAGAAACGAACGTTTGGCAATTGGTTTGGCCGCGTACCCAACCGAACTGGTGTTGTAATAGAACTGGGCCGGCATGGGTCTGTTCAGCAGACTGACATTCAGATCAAAAGTCGATGTTGTATCACCATAGACAAAGGAGTAGCCGAATTCCAGAACCAGTGAATCCAGTCGAAAATTTGTCTGGGATACTAACGAATTGGCGGGGTAATCAATAGCCGCAAACGATTGAACGGTTTGCTGTCCGGTTTGCGCGTCCTTCCAATAACCAACCGCTATATCCGGCTCAGAAGAGCCTGATGTCAGGAATGAATCGGTCCGCATAACTGTGGAGGTTTTCACCGTCATGGAGTCAAGGGAAAAAACCTGCAACTGCTGCGGATTTATAACCGACTGACCCACGTTGAGATCGCCCGACTGACAACCAAATAGCACGATACCGGTTAGCCAAAGCAAACCGGCGTACCAGAGAATACGCATAAGCAAATAATTCAGGGAATTTTTACGCCCAACTGGCGTAGTTCGTCATTCGTCAGGGTAGGCAGGGCCTTATCCTTTTGTATTTTCTCCACTACCCGTTCGCCAACGCGCTTTGCTTCGTCTTCGGAAGCAAAGCCTACGATTCCGGGCTGACCCGGAATCGTAGGCTGATGAATGAGCAGCTTGCCATTAGTTACGATTGAATAGCCCCAGCCACCGGTTGTTGCAAAAACCTCAACCGTATACGGATTCTGACGCTGGTAAACGAGCCTGACCGTTAAAATTGCCAGTACCAGTAACACCAGAAGTAATCCTTTCCGGACCAGATTTGACTGCATCGATGGGCCAGCTTTTTTCAATGAGCTATCCTGCACCTTACTTAGTTAATAACCTGTTCAATGGTTGGATCGAAATCCCACAGATCGTCGAAACGGCTCGTACCGCTGGCGCTACCGGTAGTTACGTATCCTTTGTTGCCAATGGCGAAACCAACCGCGTTCTGGCGGGGTGAGCCTTCAAACGAGCCGAGTTGTGCCCAGATATCAGTGGCTGGATTGTACTCCCAAACGGCTACGTTATCGCCAAGGGTTACATACCCTTTTCCGTTGATGGCAAACCCAATGCCATAGCTCCGCTGAACGGCCTGGTCGGTTAGGAAGTCAAGCTTCTGCGTCCACGTATCCGTAGCAGGGTCATATACGTACCAGTCGCGCTGGGCAATGCCATTGTTGTTTCCGGTGCCCGCATAGGCCTTACCCTCAATCACAAAAGCAACACCGCCAATGCGTTTTTCACCACCGTAGCTGGCTACTTTGGTCCAGGTATTGGCCGTTGGATCAAAGGCCCACATGTCTTTCAGGTAGTTGCCATCATTGCCGGTAGCTACATATCCTTTGTTGCCAATCCCGAAAGCAAGCGAACCATAGCGGGCGGTTCCACCAAAATCAGCCACCTTAACCCAGAGGTTAGTGGTTGGATCATAGCTCCAGAAATCCTTCAGCCTATCGCTGTTCAAATTGATGCCAGTGCCGATATAGCCTTTGTTACCAATGGAAAAACCTACGCCCGAATAACGGGCTAAGCCACCGTAGTTAGCTTTTTGGGTCCAGGCGTTTTTGGCCGGATCATAAGCCCAGAAATCCTGAAGCCGCTGGTTGCTGCCATCGAGGCCGGTACCCATGTACGCAATATTATTAATGACAAAACTGGAGGCACCGGAACGGCCTACGCCTTCGAATGCAGATCGTTTTGTCCAGTCGCCCAGAGTCGACACTGTAGTAGAACTATTACAGCCGATCAGCAGTCCCGCCCAGCCGATGGAAAGGGCACCCAGCACCCAGTTTATCCGTTGCTGTTTTTTGCCTGTCTTGGTTACGGGAGAGAGCGATGCCTCCTGGAGTACAGATTGCGGCTGGGAGTTGGTAGCCGAAAGAAATCGAAATGGTAAATGAATCATGAACAAGAGCGTAAACGAACGAACTAAAACGTAAAGTTATACCAATTTGAGTTAAGAACGATGATTTTGCCATCCCGGCGGGGATGAGTTAGCCCGGAAAGAAGCCTAAACGTATCACAAATGAGGTAAACTGGACAACCTTCAGCGTGAATGGGGACTCAAAAGCGTTCTGCAAAATTACGTCAAACAGCCCTTACATACCAACGAGCTACTTTCATAAAAATTCTTAATTATTGGCGAATAGACGAAGCAAACAAATAAGTAAGACGACTACCACACAAGGACCCGCCTGATGTGGTAGTCGTTGGAATCGTGCTAAAAAAAAGCAATTATAATTTCAGACTCTTGATGTCCCGTATCATGGATTGACCACCGGCTTTCCGTTGAATCGACGAACCCATCTGGATGAATGGGTTCCGCACAGCTGCCCGGCGTCCGCCCGCTACATTGCCCGAAATCTGATTCAGTGCTTCGTTGAGCATCGGTTCGTTCGTATCGCCCAGGGGCAACAGTGGCGACGTTTCATCTACCTCAACGTTGGGCGTAAATCCAGTTGCGTAATCGGACTGGCCCAGACTGTTGTACGACTTGAACACAATGGGCTGCATTCCCCATTTAATCTTGCCCGTCTCGTCGGCAATGGTAATTGACCCAACGTTTTTGCCATGGGTGGTTGTTCCTATCGTCGTGACGGGCATGTACGGACGCAGACCGTTAATGATCAATTCACTGGCCGAAGCAGTTAAATCTGTTGTGAGCACAAATACCCGCGACAAGTTATTGCCGATGTTCTGGGGTTTGTCGAGGAAGTTCTGAATGTTGAAATTACTGCCCCACTCCTGTTTTAAATAGGGCGTGACGGTGCTGTTCCACTCTTCGCGGAAGTAAAGTTTATTGGAACTGACACCCTTCCCGATCAGGCTGGCCAGATTGGCGGAAGACGACGTATAACCGCCTGGGTTATAGCGCAGATCCAACACTAACTCATTTACGCCCTGGGCTTTGAAGTTACTGAATATGGCATCGACCTGCGCGTCATATTCGTTGGCATTACTGCCATTGGCACCGCGAACAAACTGGTTGTACACCAGATAGCCGACTTTTTTGGTGCCAACGGTATAAATAGAATCCAGGAACACCGGATTTTCCTGAAACACCGTTGCCGTAACATTACGGGTTTGGTCGGAGTCTGCGATCGTTGTACCACTCACTGTACCCAGACCATACGTAAAGGTCGTGCCAGTGAACAACAGGTCCGAGTAATTTGTGGTGGTCATTAACTGACCGTTCACTTTCGTAATAATGTCGCCCCGTTTCAGGTTTGCTTTTTCGGCCGGAGAGCCGGGCAGTACGTACAACACCTGGGCAATGACCCCGCTTGACCCCCGCAAATACAGGTTAAAATCCATGCCGGTCGTGACCGATTCGCCACTCAGTTCCGCCGTTAGCGTGTTGGCATCGTTTTCTATCCACGAAAAACGGTCGCCATCCGGGTTCGTGGTCGCGTTGAATTTGTTCAGGATCGAGTCGAAGAATACATCGGGCGACAGGGTCGTGTCGGGGTTAGCCGGGATTTTGTCATTCCAGTAATATAAATCCCGCATATTGGCCAGTATCCAGTTGTCTACCGTACTGTTCTCGCTGGCTGCGGTTGTGGTCGTTTTTGGAGTTACGTCATCGGTTGTTTTTTTACATCCCGACAAAGACCCGATAAAACCAAGCAGCGCTACTGCCACAAATGATTTGTTTTGCTTGAAAACCTGATTTAAGGAAGCCCGCCGGGCTTTGTTCACAACGTGTTGTTTCATAGAGTTTTTAGGCGAGCTGAAAGAACTACCTGCCTACTCTAGTTTACGTATCACAAATGCTAAATGTTGCAGAAGTATACAAAAGAAACATGATTTAATTGGCATTTAACCCCTTTGATAAATACTAGTTGTGATTGTATTTACTAGTATAGTGATGTGGTAGTCTTTTCGGTTGTGGGCAGGGCATGTTTAGTGTATGAAGATAAGACTATAGGCTAGGGGATACCCTAAGATTGGCTTTAAATCAGGGATTTATAAAAAAAGTTGCTATACAATTCGCTCATTTATATCGTTTAAAGGGTATAATTCGTCCATGTTTGTTTTATATCTTTGACAGACTAATCAACGATTGTAGTAACTATTCCTGTGGAAAGACGTAATGCGTTAAAAACAATGGCGGGTGCCCTTGGCGGGCTTGTAAGCCTACCTGCCTGGGCAAATGGCTGGACGGCCGAAACTGTCCATTCACCCCAACAGATCCTCTCCCGAAGCCAGACCGACCTGCTGGCTGAATTTGTCGAAACGATCATTCCGACAACGGATACGCCGGGAGCAAAGGCCCTCAATGTACATCAGTTCGTGCAGAAAATGGTGGCCGACTGCTACCCGAAACCATCGCAGGAGACGCTTCAAAAAGGGCTCGATTCGCTGGATGGCCTGGCTAAAACCTCGTTTGGCAAGCCCTTTGCAGACGGAAACACCGCTCAGCGCACCGCCCTGCTCACTCAGTTATCAAAATCGTCGGATACCGCTCAGAAAGACTTTTACTCGCTGGTGAAGGGTCTAACCGTTCGGGGCTACATGACATCGGAATACGTCATGACCAACCTGACCCATTACCAGTTTATTCCCGGCCATTATTACGGGTGCGTTCCTGTTCAACCCAAGGCTGTTTCACAGACCAAATAAGTTGACTTTGCCAGCTTTCTTTACCTTAATCGGCTGGCAACGCTCAACGACTAACAAACCACGATAAACATGTCTTATTTTAATATAGATGCTCAGGCTCTCAACACCTACGACGCCATTGTCATTGGCTCGGGCATAAGTGGAGGATGGGCCGCCAAAGAATTGACCGGAAAAGGATTACGGACGCTCGTTCTCGAACGCGGTCGTGATGTCCGGCATATTACCGACTACCCAACAACCAACACCCAGCCCTGGGAATTCGAACACCGCAATCAACTCCGGCGGGAGGTCAAAGAAGCCAACCCGATCATCAGCAAATGCTACGCGTTTTACGAAGGTACCGAGCAGTTTTTCGTGAAGGATGCCGAGCACCCGTACATTCAGGAGAAACCGTTCGACTGGATTCGGGGCTATCAGGTGGGCGGCAAGTCGCTGATGTGGGCGCGGCAAACGCAGCGGTGGAGCGACTTCGATTTTGAAGGCCCCGCCCGCGATGGCTTTGCCGTCGATTGGCCCATTCGCTACGCCGATATTGCTCCCTGGTACAGTTACGTAGAACGCTTTGCCGGCATTTCGGGTAATAAAGACGGACTGGCGACGCTGCCCGATGGCGAGTTTCTGCCCCCGCACGAGTGGAACTGTGTGGAAAAGCATTTTCAGAAAAAAGTAGCCGGGAAGTACAAAGACCGGCACGTTATTATGGGGCGGGCGGCTCACATCACCAAGCCGCAGCAGGTGCACTACGACCAGGGCCGGGCGCAGTGCCAGCACCGCACCATTTGTGAGCGGGGTTGCCCGTTTGGTGGCTATTTCAGCAGTAACTCATCGACCATTCCCTGGGCGGCAAAAACGGGTAAAATGACCCTTCGGCCTAACTCGGTCGTGCATTCGATCATCTATGATGAGAAAAAAGGCCGGGCAACCGGGGTGCGGGTGGTCGATTCCCAAACCAAGAAGATGACCGAGTATTATGCCCGGATTATTTTCCTGAATGCAGCCGCGCTGAACTCGAATCTGGTGTTGCTGAACTCAACCTCCACCCGGTTCCCCAATGGCCTGGGCAACGATAGCGGTGTGCTGGGTAAATACGCTGCCTTCCACAACTACCGGGCGGGTATTTCGGCGGAATACGACGGTGAACTCGATTCAACAACCGACGGACGTCGGCCCAACAGCCCATACATTCCCCGTTTCCGCAATGTACTGAAGCAGGAAACAAACTTCCTGCGGGGGTATGCCGCCGGTTTCTCGGCCGGGCGTAGTTCGTATTCGGATCAGAACGCCGTGGGCGCTGATCTAAAGCAGAGCCTGCTCAACCCAAAACTGGGCGGCTGGTATGTGGGTTCGCACATGATGGGCGAAACCATTCCGAAAGAAAGCAACTACGTAGCGCTCGATTCGTCATTGAAAGACCCGTTCGGGATTCCGCAACTGAAGATAGCCATTGCCTACGACGACAACGACGATAAGATGGTGAAGGATTATCAGGAGCAGCTTACGGAGATGTTTACCGAAGCGGGCTTCAAGAATATCCGCGTTCGGGATAGCCACGCCAGCCCCGGCCTCGACATTCACGAAATGGGTGGCGTTCGGATGGGAAAAGACCCTAAAACGTCGATGCTCAACAAGTGGAACCAACTGCACGCCGTTAAAAACGTTTTCGTAACGGACGGCTCCTGCATGACCTCCACTTCTACGCAAAATCCGTCTCTCACCTACATGGCACTCACCGCTCGTGCGGCCGACTATGCCGTGAAGGCCATGAAGAAAGGTCTGGTGTAGAGTAACTTATTCTTTGAGACGCACAACGCCATACGTATATGTACGTATGGCGTTGTGTTTTTAATGGATTTTTTATTACATAAAACGACTGCTTCCGTACCTTTAGCTATTGAAAGCACGGGTACTTGGCCCGTTGCCCGTTAATCGATTTCTCTACATGAATCAGTCCACTAAAATTACCCGCCAGCAGTTTCTTAAGCTTGGTGCTTTAGCAACATCGGCTGTTTTTCTGCCGCAACTGGATGCGTTTGCAGCCTCGTCCAAAAAAGTTGGTTTGCAGTTGTACACCCTGCGTGACCTGATGGCTAAAGATCCTGAAGGAACCCTGCGAAAAGTTGCCCAGATCGGCTATAAAGAAGTTGAACCGTTTGGGTATTCGGATGGGAAATTCTTCGGTAAAACACCCAAAGAGTTTGCTGCCCTGATAAAAGAGTTGGGCATGACAGTACCCAGCGGTCACTACATGACGGGCAAAACGATGCCCAAAATGAAAGGAACACTGACGAACGACTGGAAGCGGGCCGTTGACGATGCGGCTGCCATTGGTCAGAAGTACATGGTTTGTGCGTATCTTTTTCCTGAAGAGCGGACCAAACTGGACGAATACAAAGCCTTTGCTGATCTCTTCAATAAATCGGCTGAGGTGTGTAAAGCGGCCGGAATTCAGTTTTGCTACCACAACCACGACTTTGAATTCCAGGAACTTGGTGGAAAAATTCCCTACGACGTCATAACGAGTGGTACCGATAAAAATCTGGTTAAACTCGAACTCGATCTATACTGGGCAACCCGGGCCAATCAGGACCCCGTCGCGTTATTCAAAAAGCACCCCGGACGGTTCCCGCTTTGGCACGTGAAAGATATGGAGAAAACACCCGAGAAGGCGTTTGCACCGGTGGGTACCGGCTCTATTGATTTTCAGCGCATTTTCGATGCAAAGAAAACGGCAGGTATGACTCACTACTTTGTGGAGCAGGATGTTTGCAAACTGCCACCTTTGGAGTCAATTGCCATCAGTATCAAAAATATTGATAAGCTGAAAGTATAAGACGCTTGTTGGCAGGACCGTTTGGCCCGTGTTCAGGTTCCAGACCACAGAATACGGGCCAGATAGTTCTGAAAGATCGAGCCAAAGTTGTTCTGATCAGATTGGGAGCGTTACGGTTAGTGTTGTGCCCACGTTGAGCTCACTAGATAGGTCTATTTGGCCCCCCATAAGCCCGACGTATCGATTTACGATATGAAGACCCAGACCGGTCCCCTGAATAGTCGATACGTTTTTGGCCCGGAAAAATCGCTCAAACAGATGTTTCTGGTCTTCCGGGGATATACCAATTCCCTGATCCTGAACGATCATTGTCAATAGTTTATCCGTACAGGAGATCCGTATCGTGATGACAGTGCCTCCGCCCGAATATTTTACGGCATTGGAGAGCAGGTTGATGAGGATTTTTCGGAATAGGGATGGGTCCAGTAGAATAGTACCCACGCATGAGAGAGCCACCTCAATCGTTTGCCTGGGCTCCAGTGCATCCTGAATGTAGTTTACGGTTTCACCGACCAGCTGCGACAGATCGACGGCAACAGGATGTGCGTTGATCTGCCCTTCCTGAAGTTTTTCCAGCGACAAAAACTCTTCCAGAATATCGTTGAGGTGTTTGACGGCAGTTTTTATCCGTTCGATATGTTTTACCTGCCTGTCCTGCTGGTTGTCAATTTCGGCATACTTCTCAAGGAGCGACGTAGAGGTCAGAATTGTGGTTAAAGGGGTCCTAAATTCATGGGAGGCCATAGAGACAAACCGGACTTTTAACTCGCTCAATTCCCGTTCAACAGCCAGTGCCCGTTCCAGTTCATTTCTTGACTGCTCCAATTCACTAAGCGTTCGGGAGAGCGCTTGTGTCCGGTCGGCTACTTCCTGTTCCAGTTCAGCGCTGTAGCGAGCCTGTTCTTCAGCCCGCCGTTGCTGAGTAACGTCAACAAACGTAATGATTGCACCCGTACCTAATTTTGAAATGACTGAAAAGATGACCTTGCCGTCGGGACTTTTTGTATCACGCCGAACCGTCTCGCCGGTTCCTACGACCCTGTTCAAAAGCTCGATCATCTGGTCCGCATTTCCCAAATGGTTAATGGAACGTACTGTCTGGTCTGGAATCTGGTACCACGATGCAGGTAGCGAACTTTTTGCCTGCTCGTTAAAATAAGTATACCGAAAATCAGTTATTCGTCCTGTTTCATCGCGAACGGGCTCGGTTGTCAGGATACCGATCTTCACCGACTCGCTGATGCGTAGCAAAAGATTGCTCTGTTGCAGACTGGCTTCTTCGGCCAGTTTTCGGGCAGTTATGTCTACATACGTAAGCATTAACCCGTCGCCGAGTGGTACGCCTACGATGTTGTACCATTTATTCAACGGCAAATAAAAATACTCAATTTCAAACGGGATACCCTTTTCGCAAACATTCGTGAAGCGGGTCATGGTTGCAGGAGTTACTGACTCCGGAAAAACATGCGTAAGCAGTTGACCGGTTACATTGGTTGAACCGCTAATCAACTCCTGACCGACTCGATTGATCTGTACAATGCGGAAGTCCGTTATATCACCCGTATGGTTTCGAACCGCCTGATAAACGATAATGCCCAGTAAGGTTGTCGAAAATACACGCTCCAGCAGGGTGTCTTGCTTCTCACGTTGAACTTCAGCTTCTTTTCGTTGAGATATATCGGTATAGGTAACGACAATAAACTCCTCAAATTGACGGAGAGACGCTTTTAGCCAAATGTAAACGCCATCCGTTCGGTAGGTGAACACTTCCCGATCGAGCGGTTGACCGGTTTCACTGATCAGTTTAAGTGCTTTGAATCGTTCGTCATGGACTCCTCCAGGAATCAACTCGCTGAATAATTGGCCGATAACATGATCGGTGGAAAAAGATAGGATTTGAGAAGACAGCTTATTGGTCATTATTAACCGGAAGTCTATAGGAGCGCCCAATTCATCGTAAACAGTTTCAAAAACACTAATAGCGTCGGGCGAAGCATCCAGAATTCCTTGAAGCAATAATCTGGTTTCCATGTTATGCACGGTGTAGAGAAAAAGAATAGCGGACTTTGATAATGTAAGAGGATTACTGTATGAGGCAGGATACGGATAGTTAAATGTAGTGAAATAGGTAAATAATCAAACTATTCAAGCTATTAGTGTAAACAAACCATGAATGGGTTTATAAATATGGGTATATATTTATGAAATCGGTTGTAGTGTAACACCTTCCAAAGGATTAACGCTGTAAAACGTCTGCCCTTTGGAAGGTTTTGTTTTTATCCGTCGCTGGCTGGTGTCTTCTCCTTAAGGGACTCCAGCTTTAAGATAACCGGCCAAAGCGCTCGAACGCCTGACGGTCCAGCTCTTCCCGGTGGTCGGGGTGGGCAATGTTAATGAGTGCCCTGGCACGCTGGCGCAGGTTCTGTCCATAGAGGTCAGCAATGCCGTATTCCGTAACGATGTAATGAACGTGGGCGCGGGTGGTCGTCACGCCAGCGCCTTCTTTCAGGAAGGGCACAATTTTGCTGAGGCCTTTACTGGTCGTTGAAGGTAGAGCAATTATGGGTTTTCCGCCTTCTGAAAGCGATGCGCCCCGCACAAAGTCCATTTGTCCGCCAACACCCGAATACTGATAAGTACCAATGGTATCGGCACAAACCTGACCGGTCAGGTCAATTTCAATGGCCGAATTGATGGCCGTAACTTTGGGGTTCCGTCGGATAATGGCCGTGTCGTTGGTAAAACTGGCCTGCTTCATGGCCACCCCCGGATTATCGTCGATGAAATCATACACGCGCTGGCTGCCCATCACAAAGGCCGAAACGATTCGGTAAGGCAGTACCGTTTTATGTTCGCCGGTAATGACACCCCGCTCTACCAGATCAATGACCCCGTCCGAGAACATTTCGGTATGAATACCCAGCCCTTTGTGGTGAATCAACTCGGCCAGGGTTGCGTTGGGAATCCCGCCGATCCCTAGTTGAAGCGTAGCGCCATCTTCCACCAGACTAGCTACGTACTGCCCGATTTTTCGATCATCGGCACTGATTTCTCCGGGCAGTACTTCATAAATGGGTTCATCGACTTCCACAGCCGCGTGTAACATCGACATCGGAATCAGGCCGTCGCCGTGGGTGCGCGGCACACGTGGGTTGATCTGGGCAATCACGTATTTAGCCGCGTGGATGGCCGACAGCGAAATATCGACTGATGGGCCTAAGGAACAGTACCCGTGTGCATCCGGCGGTGATACCTGAATAAGAGCCACGTCGATGGGTAATATATTCCGACGGAACAGGAGGGGGATCTCACTCAGAAAAACAGGTACGTAATCGCCTATTCCCTGATTGAGCTGCTTTCGCATATTGGCGCCGATGAAGAATGAATTAGGACGGAATGATGCCTGTAGGTTACTGTCCAGATAAGGCAGGGGACCTTCTGTATGCATATGGCATACTTCTACATTGGTTAATTCACTGGCCCGGTCCACCATGGCCTTTATGAGCACATGGGGTGTTTGAGCGACGCTGTGAATGAAAACACGATTGCCGGACTGGATGGCCGAAACGGCCTGCTCGGGAGTTGTAATAGGAAGGATGGATGGCATAATAGCTGACTTAAAACAGGCTTCGGCTGTTTTGTTCTACTGAAAAATGGTACTGAAACAGCCTGAGCCTGTTTCGGCTCTTAGCGGCCTATATACACAACGCTGGGATGAAGAAGGAGGTTTATAGAACACTACTATTAGTGAGTCTTTAGTACAGGATGGGCTAACATCTGCTGAAACCAGCGTCCCGAGGCCTTCACAATTCGTTGCTGCGTCCGGAAGTCGACATACACCAGGCCGAATCGGGGACGGTAGCCTTCGGCCCATTCGAAGTTGTCGAGGAAGGTCCAGGCAAAATACCCCGCTACCGGAACACCTTCCTGTTTGGCCCGAAGAACGTTACGCAGGTAGTTTTGATGATACTCCATCCGGGCAATGTCATTTACCCGGCCCTGCTCAACCCGGTCGTAGAAGGCGGCTCCACTTTCGGTAATGTATATTTTTTTGACGCCGTCGTACTGCGCAAACTGATTGATAATTCGGTACATACTTTCGGGGTACACTTCCCAGCCCATTTCGGTAATGGTCTGTACGTTTCGGCGGAGGGGCGAAACTTCCTTCGCCCATAAATAAGGTATAAAATACGACTGCTCGACTACGGCCCTGAAGTAGTGCTGCAACCCAATGAAGTCAAAATCAAAGGCTAGCCGCTCCAGATCACCGGGTTTGGCTACTTTTTTGGCTATACCAGCCAGAAACGGCAGTTCCTTTGTCGGGTAACCCAGTCCGAGGGTGGGTTCCAGAAAAAGTCGGTTGAGCAAGGCATCCACCCGGCTAGCGGCTGTCCGGTCGCCGGGGGTAAAGGGATCAATAGGGGAGCAGGAAAAGGTGGTGCCTACCTGCGCATCGGGGATATTCTGCCGTACGACCCGGCCTCCTTCGGCCTGCGCCAGAGCGGTATGGTGAATGGCTGGTAATAAATTCCGGAAGCTGCGTCGGCCCGGCGCGTGCTGGCCGGTGAAATACCCAAGAATAGACGAGGCCAGCGGTTCGTTGAGAATGAGCCAGTGCTTGACTTTATGCCCAAACGCTTTTGTACACACATCGGTGAAATCGGCGAACCAGTCAACAATTTGCCGATTGGGCCAGCCCCCTTTGTTTTCGAGCGCCTGCGGCAAATCCCAATGGTAGAGCGTAATCCAGGGGATTATTCCCAAGGATAGGCAGTGATCGATAAGCCGGTCGTAAAAGAGAAGTCCCGCTTCGTTGATGCGCCCCCCGTGTTTTGGTCCGACGCCATCGGGCAGGATGCGTGACCAGGAGAGCGAAAACCGAAAGGCATCGAAGCCCAGTTCTTTATGCAGCCGCAGGTCTGATTCATAGCGGTCGTAGAACTCGCAGGCGATGTCGCCGTGCTCGCCGGTTTTAATTTTACCTTTCTGATGGCTAAAGGTATCCCAGATGGACGGCCCCCGCCCGTCGCGGTCAACTGCCCCTTCAATCTGGTAGGCGGCTGTGGCCGTTCCCCAGACGAAATCGGGTCCGAAATCGTGCTTCATAGATCGTTTACAATCGACATTTTTCGGCCTGCCATCCAGACGTTAAGATTGGCGTTAGCCGTTGGTCAGCAATGCCATACTCTGCGTACATTTAAGGCAAAACTAAGGCGTTAAGTGGTTATGCCCATTATTACCCGAAAAAAGCAAATTTATTCGATAGGTAACCGGTTGAGGGACTACCTGGTTCAGTACAATCGCGAACACCCGCTGCCCATTCAGTATACCGATCTGCTCCGGTACGATAATTCAATTGCGCTCTTCGACAAACGCGACCGGGACACGCTTTGGGAAACAGTTTTTTATCCGGCCTCCGAAGTCGACGAGATTTTGCTGGCGCTCAAAACGATCTACGCCATTCTGAAAGCCGACGGCGACATGTCGGTAACCGGGCATTTAACCATCGACCGGGTCGATTTGTGCTCCTACGGCAACACAGTGCCCTTTCGCGTCCGGGTCCGAAACCTGGTAAACGATAATTTCGATTATTTCTACATCAAAAACGCCGATGCCTCCAGGGTGTATGGACTGGAACTGGAGCACATTTTGTCCCCTAATCGGATCAGTTATCTGACCAGTGGGAAGACGCTGATCGAAGAACATATTGCGGGAATACCGGGGGATATGTTTTTTGAGCAGCAGATGCAGGACCCTGATCGGAACCCGGTTCGGTTATGTAAAGAATTTGTGAAGTTTAATGAACGGTGCTTCCTGCGGCTGTTGGGGGATATGCACTCCAGCAATTTTGTGGTGGATATCACGCCGGATTTTGATGAAGTCTACTACCGAATCCGGGCCATCGACTTCGATCAGCAATCCTACGAAGGCCGAAAATCGGTGTACATGCCGCAGTATTACCGACAGAATCAATCCATCATCGACCTGGGCCGGGCCTGCCTGACGCCCGAAAGTGTACACCAGTATCAGGTTGAAGAGCGGTCGCTGGTGGCGGGGCGGTTGCGGGTCGAGCAGATTCGGATTCGCGAACTGATGACTGCCATGCGTCAGGATTCAATTGCCCCGATAGCCAACGTAGAGCAGCTTCGCGAAGCCCTGAACCGACATTACCACACCCGAAACTTTACCAAATGCCGCACAATGGGCGATATCGTCTGGCAAAGTCTGGAGGTCGTATCTGCCCATTAGCCCGTAACGATCAACGGCCCCAATCCTTAGCAGGGTGGGGCCGTTGATCGTTACGGTAGGATAGATAAAGCGCTGGGCTGATTAGCCGCGACGACCGTAGGGCATTGGGCGACCGGGTCGATTATTTTGCTGGTAAGCGAACAGTCGATCCCGTTGCGAAGAGGTCAGCACCGCCAGCACATCCTGCCGTTTACGAAGCTGAAGCTGACGGAAGCCATCGGGTGTCATGCGGGCACTGGCAAAAAGCTGGTCGTAGTTATTTTCGATCTTACGAAGCTGCTTTTCCTGCCTGCGGGACAGCCCTACGATGGCGTCGATCCGGTCAATCTTGAGTTCGTCCTGAACCTGGTCGTTGTTGTAACGACCCTGTGCCTGTGGAGCGCGATTGTCAAAAGGTCTTGAATAAACACCCTGGGCAAAGCTGGTAGCGGTGGTAAGGGCAAAGAAAGTAAGGGCGGCTGCGATTGTCTTTTTCATGATCAAGTTGTTTGTTTTTATGGGTTTCTTGATCGTTAGAGGTAAAACGGTGTGCAACGTTTAACGAAGCAGCAGGGCATACTCGCCGAATGCCCGTTTGCGCGCTCTGAATTGGCCTAAATTACGCCTGAATGGCCTTTTCTTTTTCTTCCTGCCGATGGGCCATGCCCTGGGCGATGATACTGGCAACAATTAATTGAAGCGCATGGTAAACCATAATGGGCAGCAGCACAACCCCGGCAATAGTGCCCGGGAAGAGCACCTTGGCCATGACACTGCCCTGCACCAGCGATTTTTTGGACCCACAGAACAGCGCCGTAATGCGGTCTTCGCGGTTAAAGTTGAAAAGACGGCTGATGAGGTGAACAAAGCCAAAGATAAGGAAGAATAAGCCCAGCATCATACCCGCCAGTTCGGCTAAATCGCCCGCCGAGTAGCTGGCGAATAAGTTAAGCGAGAACGATTCGCAGAACGCCGTGTAAACGATCAGCAGAATCGTTAACTGGTCGAAGTAGCGTAGATAGGATTTATATCGTTCGGCAAACCAGCCCAGCCTCCGATTCAGCAGCAAGCCCAGCACTACGGGCACAATAACCTGAATGGTCAATTTTCCGATGACGCTATTGAGATCGTACTGGCCATTGGTGCTGCTCAGTAAATAACTCATCCAGAGGGGGGTAATGAACACGCCAATCAGACTGGAGATACTGGCGTTGAAAATGGCGGCAGGAATGTTGCCACCGGCAATGGAGACCATCACAATGGATGAGGAGACGGTAGAGGGTAGCGCAGCCACGTAGAAAATGCCCAGCCAGAGTAATTCGGTATCGGGCGTAAGGAGAAACGAACGGGCGGCCAGCACAACGGCCGGAAAAACAATAAAGGTGGTTGTATGAATGAGTAGATGTAACCGGTAGTTACGCAGTCCTGCCTTTAGCTGGTCGAAATTCAGGCGAAGGCCATAAAAAAAGAAAATCAGGGTGACCCCGTAGTTGGCCAGCGAGGACGGGGAAAGGATTCCTTCCTGAATACCGGGTTCGGGCCAGACTTTCGCCAGTCCAATCATGGCCAGCAAAGCGAGAATAAACCAATCGAGCCCAACGCGGGCCATAAGAGTGCCTAATGAATTTTTTGCCATACAATCCGGAAACGTATCCGTAAACCTATCAAATAATTGCTCAGTCCTGACTGATCGGGCCTAAATCCCGTCCGATTTATAAAACAAAACGAAGCCGTGTTGTTAACCGGCAAGTCTACATCCTGAAGTATATGCCATTTACCTGTTCGTATAGCGCGTCACGACATCGAGTAAAACCTTATTGGCTTGTTGCGTCGACAAGGAATGGGTGTGCATAATCCCTTTCGCCAGAGCAGAATACAATAGGGTAATTCCATGGCGGCACCGGTTTATTTCGGGTGAATCGGCGAACTGTATTATCGGCGACTTCCCGATCAAATCATCGTAACGAAGCATCCTGCGTATAGGCTTCTCTGGTTTGGCAGGTTCTGACAGTTCCTCTAACGCCGATTCAAGCGTCGCCCGAAGTTTGATAATGCACAATACTTCACTCCGGTAACTTGGGTTGTTGAATACGGCCTCCACTAACTCGTCATGGGTTTGCATGGTGTTGTAAAGAGATCTATGAATTAAATTTAATTCGTTTGTCTGTTTCTGATAAAATTGACTCAGCGCTTCAGGGATTACTTCTATAACGGCTTCGGTTAACGAAAAGATTACCGCTTTGCCAAATTTTCGGATAGGCGGTTAGACCGGCCCCCCATCCTGCTTTAGCTAGTGTGGGCTTTGGCCAACCATGTAGGTGTAAAATGCATTCGAACAATCCTCTATTTTCATGTTTCCACTACTAAATTATTTTACCCTGGGTGGCGCATTGGTCAGTGTCTTAGGTTTGCTGACTGGTGAGTCTGGTAAACGAAATAAGTCGCTACCTAAACCAATGGTGGCGCAGGTCGATACCACAAAGCGGCCGGAAGAAAACCGCTTCACCAAAACGGTGCTGTCCAACGACCTGAACGAGCCTATGGAACTGGCCGTAGCTCCCGATGGCCGCGTGTTCTTCGTTGAACGGGGTGGTAAATTCTACATGTACGATCCGGTGCAGCGAAAAACCCGTTTGCTGTATGATTTCCCGGTAAAAGCCGTCGATAAATACCTGAACGGGCTGCTCGGTATGACCATCGACCCGAATTTCAGCAAAAACCACTACCTGTATTTCTTTTACACTATTCAGGATAAGGAACAGACAAGGCAGCGGATTGCCCGGTTCGTGATGAACAATGACAATACGCTCGATATTGCCAGTGAAAAGTCCATCATCGAATTTCCGATCGACCTCGAAGTGAGTGCCCACACGGGGGGCTCGATGGCCTGGGATACCCACGGCAACCTGTTTATTTCGACCGGCGACAACACCGTACCCTTCGAATCGAACGGGTTTGCGCCCATCGACGAGCGGGCCGGTCGGTTAACGTTCGATGCCCAGCGGTCGGCGGGGAACCCGAACGATCTGCGGGGTAAAATTCTCAGAATTCATGTCGAAGCCGATGGGTCTTACACCATTCCGGATGGCAATCTTTTTCCGAAAGGTACAACAGGAACGCGCCCTGAAATTTATGTGATGGGTTGCCGAAATCCGTACCGTATTTCGGTCGATCCGGCTACGTCTATTGTCTACTGGGGCGAAATCGGGCCGGATTCCGGTACCGACGGGCCGCAGGGACCACGGGGCTATGATGAGTTCAACCAGGCGAAAAAGGCCGGTAACTACGGCTGGCCGTATTTTGTGGGCGATAGCAAGGCCTATCATCAGTACGATTTCGCCAGTAAAAACGCCGGGTCGCTGTTCGATCCATCGGCACCTGTTAACAACTCCCCGAATAATACCGGTGCCAAACAGCTCCCCCCAACAACCAAAGCGATGGTGTGGTATCCGTACAACAAATCGGATGAGTTTCCCGAACTGGGGGTTGGCGGTCGTTGTGCGATGGGTGGCCCTGTATATCACTACAATGCGGCCCTCCAGTCGAAGACGAAAATACCGGTTTATTACGATAAAGCCCTGTTCATGTACGACTGGATGCGCAACTGGGTCTTTGCCGTGCGACTCGACGATCAGCAGAATTTTCAGTCGATGGAGCCGTTTATGCCCGCAACGGGCGATTTCCGGCGGCCGGTCGACATGGAAATTGGCCCCGAAGGCTCGTTCTACATGTTGGAATATGGCTCGGTTTACGGCATCGACAACGACGATGCGCGGCTGGTACGAATTGATTTCAACCCCGGCAACCGGGCACCCGTGGCCAAAGCTGCCGCCAAAGATACCATTGGCCTGGCTCCGTTGACGGTCGCGTTCAAAAGCAAAAGTTACGATTACGATAAAACGGACAATCTACGCTACCAGTGGCGGTTTGAGGGCAACAAAGTAGCCTCGACCGAGGCCAACCCGACCTATACCTTTCGCAAAAATGGGATTTACAACGCCCTGCTGACCGTTACGGACCCGTCCGGCAAAACAAGTACCGATACCCTGACGATTAAAGTAGGAAACCGGATGCCGCAGGTCGCCATTGCCACTACGGACAACAGCACGTTTTTCTTCCCGGATCAAACCCCACTGCGGTATTCCGTAGCCGTGACCGATCAGGAAGATAAGGTGATCGACAAGAAAAAGGTAAATGTGGCGCTGACCTACATTCCCAAACTAGCCGGTAACGACCAGCCGGTAGGTCACCAGCAGATTTCGGCTTCGTACAACCTGGGTAAATCCCTGATTGCTGGCAGCGATTGCAAAGCCTGCCATCAGGTAGCCGCTAAGTCGGTGGGGCCGTCTTTTACGGAAGTCGCCAAAAAGTACCAGGGTGATAAGACCGCAACGGCCAAACTGGCCAACAAGATCATTATTGGGGGCGGGGGCGTTTGGGGCGAACACGCCATGAGTGCTCACCCGCAGCTCTCGCGGGAAGAAACAACCGAAATGGTCAAGTACATTTTCTCCCTGGCCAATCAGCCCACCGACAATCGGCTTCCGCAGCAGGGAAGTCTGGTGCTGAAAGACCATGTCGGCAACGACGCCCAGAGCCGGTACATCCTGACTGCATCGTACACCGACAAGGGTAGCGTTGGCGCACCCATGCCCAAACTGGCGCTCACAAAAAACGATGTCCTCGTGCTGCGTCCGGCTAAAGTACTCGGTGCCGAAGCCGACTCCGTTTATAAAATGTCGAAGCAGGGGCGACGCCTGGGGAACGCCAAACATGCGTCGTTCTTCGTATTGAAGGGCATTGACCTGAAGGATATTGATCAACTCATGTATCATTATTCGTCGAAGGATGAAGCGGCCACGATCAACGTTCATACCGGTTCGCCCACCGGGCCGGTTATCAGTACGCTGAACTACACGCCCACCGGCGAGTGGAAAAACTATTCGGATGCGAGCGCTCCTATTCAGAGTGTGGGCGGTAAGCAGGATCTTTATTTTGTGTTCGACAAGCCCGGTAGTCCCGATAAACCCCTGATTTCGCTCGAATGGCTCCAATTCAAGCGAAAAGCAACGGCCACGAGTGAGCTCAATAAACCTACTGGAAAGTAAACCTAATTAAACCAAGTCAAGTACGATTATCCCCAATCCATGAACAAATCTTTTGTAGTAATTACCTGTCTGGCTACGTCCTTGTTCTCGCTGAACGGTGCGTCTGGGTTGCCTGCCAAGCCACCCGTAAAGGCTGCTGCCAATGCGAAGAAATCCATTACCGGAGCGGAAGTGAAGCTGCCCGCTGGTTTTTCGGCTACTGTTGTGGCGGAAGAAGTGGGGGCAGCCCGGCACATCGTTGTGAATAAAACCGGCGATATTTATGTGAAACTGGCCAAACTGAAAGATGGTAAGGGTATTTACCGCTTACGCGACACCAACAAAGACGGTGTAGTCGATGAACGGGTTGGCTTCGGCGATTATCCCGGTACGGGTATTTTTATCCGGAATGGCTATTTGTACACCTCGTCCAATAACAGCATTTTCCGGTATAAGCTGAACGAAAATCAGGAAGTGATCAACCCGGATGCGCCCGAGAAACTCGTATCCGGCTTGCGTGAAAAAGACCGCGATAAGTCGAAATCCATTGCCGTCGACAATCAGGGAAACGTGTATGTTAACATTGCTTCAGATAACGACGCCTGCCGGGAAGCCGGAACGGGCAAAGGCCTGATGCCCTGCCCGCTGCTCGACTCGGCCGCCGGTATCTGGCGCTTCAAAGCCGATGTTCTGGACCAGCCTTTCTCCAGCGGGGTTCGTTTTGCTACCGGCCTGAAAAACGTGGTTGGCCTGGACTGGAACAGCAAAACCAACTCGCTGTTTGTGCTACAGCACGGTCGGGGCAAGTTCGATGATTTCTACCCGCAGTATTACACCCCCAAACAAAGCGCCGAGCTACCCGCCGAAACGATGTACGAAGTGCATCAGGGCGACGATGCGGGCTGGCCTTACGTGTATTACGACCATTTTCAGAAAAAGAAAATTCTGGCTCCGGAGTACGGTGGCGATGGCAAGAAAACCGGAACGGCCAAAACCATTAATCCAGTAGCGGCTTTCCCGGCGCATATGGGGCCTAATGGCCTGTTGTTCTACACGGGAACGGCTTTCCCGGAGAAGTACCGTAACGGGGCTTTTATTGCCTTCCATGCGCAGTCGCAGGAGTTACACAAAGGGTATTTGATCGGGTTTGTTCCGTTCAAGAACGGCAAGCCATCGGGTCAGTGGGAAATCTTCGCCGATAATTTTGCCGGTACGGATTTGGTGAAGCCAACGGGTCCGGTTCAGCACCGCCCCTGTGGACTGGCGCAGGGACCGGACGGTTCGCTGTACGTGACCGATGACCTGAATGGAACGCTGTTTAAGATCAGCTACCAGGCGTCGAATGCGAAAGCAACGGCTTCGTCGAAGAAATAAAGTCTAATGCCACCACCATGGACAAATCTTATATAGCCCCGCTAGTCGGGGCTATTTTTTTGCCTGATCCGGTTTAAACAATGGCAGATCAATGATAAACTCAGTTCCCGTATCTACTTCCGAATTCACCGTAATGGTCCCATCATGACCTTTGGTGATGATATCATAGCTAAGCGAAAGGCCCAGTCCAATTCCCTGGCCGGTTGGCTTGGTCGTGAAAAATGGCTGGTAAATCTTTTCAATGATGGCGGGAGGAATACCCCTGCCATTGTCTTTGATCACCAACTGTATGGAATTGGCGAACCGTTGGGTACTTACCCAAACTTGGGGTTCATAGGTCTTCCCAACTCTCTCTGCCTTTTCCAACACGGTATAAAAAGCGTTTGTGAACAGGTTTATGAGAACCCTGGATAACTCTTGATGCATAACACTGACGGTCACAATTGTTGGGTCGAAATCAGTATGTAGTTGAATGGGTGTACCAGATGTATTGGCTTTTGTGCTTCTATAAGTAAGGTTAAAGTAATCCTGGACAAGTGCATTCAGGTCTATATTCTGTTTCGCCCCGGAGCTGCTACGTGAATGCTCAAGCATAGACCGGACAATTGATGAAGCCCGTTTGCCATGATGGGTAATCTTTTGCAGGTACAATTCCAACTGGCCGAATAGCTCCTGGGCGGGAGCCGACTGGTCGTTTTTTAGCTCCGCCTGAAGTTCCAAAACGATCTCTTCGCCTAATTCTGAAAAATTATTGACCAGATTAAGGGGGTTTTGAATTTCATGCGCGATGCCTGTCATTAATTGCCCCAGACTAGCCAGCTTTTCTTTTTGTATGAGCTGGGTTTGTGTTGACTGTAATTCCTTCAGGGTTGTTTTTAACTCCTCCTGCCGGGCATTAAGTTGCTGCGTTCGCTCCTGTACCTTTTGTTCGAGGACGACATTCTGCGTTTCTACCAGTTGGCGGTTGTCTTCCGACAGCCGAAGCTGCTCCCGTATGGCTTCGTCCTGTTTTTTCTTGAGCAGGTTTACCTTGTAAGAAAGGGCAAGGGTAAACAGAATAATCTCAAATCCGGAGCCAATATGAATGCTGTTGTAGGTCCAGAACAAGTGGGGCAAGAAGCCGTAGGCGTACTGTAGAAAAACAAAAATTGACACAAAAAAGACCAGGTTACCGACCAGATAAAACAAGGCTGGTTTGAACCCCTGTCGGTAAATGACAAAAGCAGTTACGATACTGAAAATGCCTTCTGCCAATGCCATTAGTGGAATCAGGTCAATGGTTCGGCCGGTGCCGTTACCCCAGTAAACGGAAAAAACAAAGAGGATGGTACTCAGCAAGTAGGCGCCAATAGCCACCAGCCCCACCAGATAAAAGCGTCTGGCCCGCTGTCGTAAACGAAGGAAGTATAGGGTAAAAAGCACATGAAGAAAACCCGTCAAACCGGCTACTGCACTGCCGTAGCGTTCGAGCGATGGGTTGGCTGACCACAAAAACTCAGCCGTGAAGCCCCTGTACAAACCCAATTGAACGCCTACACTCAACACCCAGATGGCATAAAGCAGGGTGTCCCGGTCTCCCAGTCGAATGAACAGCAACAAACTGTACACGATAATAATGAGAATAAATCCGTAATAAAGTCCGTAAAAAAGATCTTCCCTATGAATGGTGCCCAGCAGGTTAATCGTCGACCGGGCGTTGAAATACAGGCAGGTCGTGTAGATACCCTGCATGTAGATGTACAGGGTGTGCGTCTGCCCATTTTGAATTTGCAGCGGATATATCAGCTTACTGTATCGAAACGGTTCCTGTGGCTCGGCAACAAGCCGC
The DNA here is from genome assembly GCF_900230225.1 of Spirosoma fluviale. GTDB lineage: Bacteria > Bacteroidota > Bacteroidia > Cytophagales > Spirosomataceae > Spirosoma > Spirosoma fluviale. The sequence goes on along the minus strand of NZ_OCNH01000001.1, from coordinate 2,268,099 downwards.
CCTAAATGTTGCCGGTTGATAATTCGGTTATTGGCTACTTCATACACGTCAATCCGCTCCGTACCCGAATACACAAAGTGGAGAAAGAAAGGGTCGGTTGTTGGGTTGGTGAGGTCGATACGAAACCAGTAGGCTCGCTGGTAATCGTCCGGACGAATTTTCTGATTTTCGGTAGGCGTAAACGGATACCGGTTCGGGTGTTGTAACAGGGAGTCGATAGTAATCCGGCCGGGCTGAACTTCAAGGATCAGGCTCTGCCGAAACAGATCGTAGGTCTGTAGTGGGTTTCGCAAAAAGACAGATTGGCTCTTTCCTTGCAGAAAGAGCAGGTATAGGATAACGAATCCCCCCAATCGAATTATAGCTCCCATATCGGCATCTTGTTTGCAAGTCTTTATACCTATTATGCACCTCACCAGCTACTTGCCTTGGTCTTCCTGCGAACCTCACACAACAGCGACTGACTAAAAACCTGATTGGTTTTGAAGAATGGGTTTATCAAGGTAAAAGTAGATTGCCGCCTGAATACAACTGTTCTGTAATCGGCCAACTTAGTTGGTATTTGAGACAGCCCGTACTGGATTTTGATTTGCCAGATAATCCGATGGAGTCTTTCCGAAAAACTCTTTGAAAGCCGTACTAAAATGCGCCGGGCTTTCGTAACCGACCATGTAAGCCGCTTGAGATACATTGTTTCCCTGCCGCATAAAATGCAACGCTCGTTTCAGCCGGTATTGCCGGATAAATGCATTTACGGGCATATTGATAAGAGCCGTCAACTTCCGGTGCAGTGTTCGGCGGCTCATACCGGCTTCTTTAGCCAGCTCATCGACCCCAAACGTCGTATCGTCGAGTTGTGCTTCGATCAGCTTATTCAAGGTGTGTACAAAACTGTCTTTTACGGACTCGGCAGCTACCGTGTTCTCCGACTGGATAAGTTCTCTATGATAATGTTCCCGCAGCTTTCGTTGCCTGTCCAGGATGTTATGCAGTTTCAGTTTGAGTTCGTCAACATGAAATGGCTTGTTAATATAGTCATCAGCACCGGTCTGAAATCCTTCTATACGGCTTGATTGCGCAGTTTTTGCTGTAAGTATCAGTATGGCGATATGATCGGTATCGGGATTGGACTTTAGTCGCCGGGTTAATTCGTAGCCATCCAGGCCGGGCATCATAATATCGGTCAGGACGATATCCGGGAGTTCATTTCTGGCAATCTCCCAGCCTTCGATACCATTGTTGGCTGTAATGATCCGGTAAGTGTCTGCCAACTCGCCAGATACAAATGTGCCTAATTCCTGATTGTCCTCAACCACCAGTACCAACGGTTTATCTTGATCCGATGAATTATAAACAGGGACTTCCAAAGGGACGTTATAAGCGCTTCCCACCAGCAGACCCGGTTCCAGTGTGATGCTTTCAGTTGTATCATTCAGAGCGGGAGAAAGTGGCAGGTCAACGGTGAACGTAGTGCCCGATGGCTGATCTATGCCATGTGGAACGCTTTGTACATGCACTTGTCCGCCCATTAATTCGGTCAGTTCTTTTACCAGCGACAGGCCAATGCCCGTACCGGGATTAGACACATAAACCGCTTTATGGACTGGGTTGCCCGGCTCTACCTGATAGAAACGGTTAAATATATACGTCAGCTTTTCGGGTACAATACCGATACCCGTATCCGTTACGGCTAGACGCACCCCGTTGTTATGCTCGGTAACCTGGATGTGTATGTTGCCTTCCGGTGTAAACTTAATGGCATTGGAAAGCAGATTATGGACAATCCGCTCCAGCTTACCCGTGTCAAACGAATATAGGCTGGTTAATTGACATTCATACGACAGGGTCAGTCGTTTCTGGTTGGCTATCGGCTCAAAGGCCATGACAATCTGCTCAATAAAATCACCCAGATCTCCAACGGTTTGTAACAGGGTAAGGTGTCCTGATTCCAGCTTGGCCAAATCGAGCAGCTGGTTAATCAGTTGAAGCAGTTGCTGGCCATGCCGTTCAACGTTACGCAATCCATTGGATAAGTCCGGCGGGGTAGGATACCGCTGGATCAGTTGCTGCATGGGGGATAAAATCAGCGTAAGCGGGGTGCGTAACTCGTGCGTGATGTTGTCGAAAAAACGCGTCTTGAGAGCATCGATTAGTTTTAAATGATCAGTTTCCCGCAATTGCCGTATATGGTGTACCGTTTTTTCGATCGTGAGTTCCATATCTGCAAAGTCAATGGGTTTACAGACAAAATCGAAGGCTCCCCGGTTCATGGCCTGCCGGATATTACTCATGTCGTCGTAGGCGGATACAATGACGGTGCCCAGTAGAGGATTTAAGGAAGGAAGTTGCGCCAGGACGGATAGTCCGTCAAGTTCTGGCATGTTAATATCCAGCAGAACCAGATCAATATCGGGTTCCTGTTCAATTTTCGCTAGTGCCTCACGGCCATTGTGGGCAAATCGAAATTGATAAACGCCTTGCTGAATCTTTGATCGAAACTTCCCCAGAAAGATGGGCTGTATATCTTCTTCATCATCGACGACAAGAATAGTGGTTATCATGTAAGGTGTTTAGGAAGTTTCGTAGGGTAGGTAGGTAAATATATACATAAAAGTGGCGTTTATATACTTTTTTGGCATTTGAGGGCAGTATTATTTGAAATAAAAGTTGACATTTCGCCTAAAGGCGACATATAATGGCCGAATCCCCGCGTTTGAAAAGAATACCCACTACAGGTCTAAAGGAGCTTTCCAGATTGGGGTGGCAACGGAAGAGAATGGATCAGTATCGTTGCAAATAGGCACCTTCCTGCTAACGTCTTCAAATGAGATCAAGAAAATCCTGTTCTTTAAGTCCACAAAAGACAAAACGAATCTGGATTACTGCTCCCGAAAAGGGGTGCTTAACGAACAGGTATACGGTGCCATTCGTGACGCCATGCAAGTGAAGCTTGGGCAAAAAGCGACCGATTTTATCGCTGAAATTGAGTTATAATTGAACTGTCCGTTGGCGGTTTCGTAAACGTTACGGTCTACGAAACCGCCAACGGACAGTTCAATTATAAGCCGCTAAGGTTTCTTATTTCACTTCACTCACTTCCAACACCACGCTGGTTCGGCGGGTGTCTACCTGGGGATTGAAGCCGATGGTCATCAAGTAGTTGCCTGAATAAGTTGCCGTATTGGAATTGATTCGGGAGGTTGTGCCGGGATAAACATTCAGCTCCTGAATGCGGTAGTTTTTGGCGGGGTCGAGGCCATTTAGTTTTACGGGTGCCTGGCTACCCGCTTTGTATCTTGAATTGACTAAATACGTGAACCAGACCGCCCGGTCGCGGGACTCGCTGACATACATGGAGGCCGCAACATCATTCGTATACGGAGAAGCAAGTCGGTACAAATCACCTTTCCAGATTACGTTTTTGATGCGCTCATAGGTTTTCAGCGCCTGCTGGCTGAAGGCTAATTCTTCCTCCGTCAGTTTACTTACTACAATATCGTACCCGATTTTTCCCATCATGGCCACGTCGGTACGGAACTTGATGGGTTGTTTGCCCCAGTCGGTCACGTGGTTACAACTGGCAATGGACGGGAAGAAATAAGAATAATTCCACTGGATGAATATCCGTTCCTGGGCATCGGTATTATCACTCGGCCAGTATTCGGTGAAGTATTTCAGGGCACCGTAATCGACCCGGCCACCGCCACCCGAGCATAGCATCATGGGCAGGGTAGGGTACTTAGCCCGCAGCCGGTCCAGCACTTTATAAAGTCCCTGCACATAATCTACGTACAGGTTTGACTGGTTCTGGATAGTGGCCGAAAACGCATTGTAGATCACGGCGTTGCAATCCCACTTGATGAAGCCCAGCGTTGGGTTTTTGGTCAACAAGCCGTTTACAAGATCGTACACAAAATCCTGCACTTTGGGATTCGACAAATCGAGAACCAGCTGATTTCGGAAGTAATACTCCGACCGATTGGGCAGTTTAATGACCCAGTCGGGGTGCTTTTCGTACAACTCGCTTTTGGGACTCACCATTTCCGGCTCCAGCCAGATGCCGAATTTAACGCCCGCACTTTCGGCGTCCTTCACCAGATAGCCGAGGCCATGCGGTAGCTTCTTCACATTTTCCTGCCAGTCGCCCAGCCCGGCCCGGTCATTATTGCGGGGGTATTTGTTGCCGAACCAGCCATCGTCAAGCAGAAACAGATCGACGCCAAGTTTTTTGCCATCCTTAAACAGAGCACTTAATTTCTCCTCGTTAAAGTCGAAATAGGTAGCTTCCCAGTTGTTCAGGAGTGTCAGACGGTTGCCTTCTCCCTGCGGGATTCGGTGTTTACGAGCCCAGCGATGAAGACTCCGGCTTGCTCCGCCCTTACCTTTATCGGAATAGGTAAACAGGAAAGCGGGTGTGGTAAATTCGGTGCCGGGTGCGAGGGAATAGGCCGAGGCATACGGATTGATGCCCGGTATGATCCGGAGGTTATGCAGCGGGTCGACCTCAAACGCCAGCTGGTAGTTCCCCGACCAGGACAGCGTACCAGCAATCACTTCGCCCTGCTCTTCTTCGGCGGGTTTGTTCAGCGATACCAGAAACGAAGGCGGCTGGAACAGATCGGCGCGGGTGCCGAGCTTCGAGTCCAGTATTTTGATTCCTTCGGTAAGCGGTATTTCGCTGGGATTCATTTCGTTGGCCCAGTCGCCGTGAAAATGGGTCAGGTAGTAATTCTGCGCCGGGATGTACAGGTTTGCCGAAGCGTACTTCAGGAGCGTTACGGGTTTCTTCTCCGTATGCCGAATGGTGCTCCACTGCTCAATTACATCTTCGTTCTGGTAGGCTTTGTAATAAAGCGTAACTTCAAACGGGTACTGTGGATCTTTCAGGTATACTTTGGTTAGCACGACGCCGTCGGCCACCGACTGGCTTTCATGCCGAACGTACTTCAGGTCGAGGGAAGGATTGCCATCGGCATGGGTAACCTGGATGGCGGGTTCCAGCAGATTGCGGCTGCCAGCGGGTGTATAGACTGAATTATAGATGTCCGTGTAATCTTCACCCCGCTTACCTCTGGCCGGGATCGATGCATATTCTGCCGCGTTACGGAGCTTTGGTCCAAGATGAACAAGGGTAGGGAGCTGGTCTTTGTCGACCCGAATAACAAGGGCTGTTTGCCGGGTTTCAATGGCAATATGGGTATCGCCCGGTGCCGCCTGTATGCGTGAGATGACCAGAAAAAAAAGAAAAACTGACAGACAGAGCTGTTTCATCGAAATTACAAAAAGTGGTGAATTGAATAGTTAATATTTTGTTAATGGGTGCTTTCCAGTTCCTGGTACAGTGCCTCCAGATCAATTTTATTCGATGGGGTCGTATCGGCCTGTAGCACCCGCTTCATATAGGCAAGCGCATCATGTGTATGCGCGGGTTTGATGGAGGCCACGCAATCGACCGGGATAGAAAGCGTTAAGTCACGCATATAAGCGTCATTTGCTGAAAAAAGGATACACGAGTCCGTACTCAGGCCGGTCAGAATCACGTGCTTCACTTTCAGATAGGTGAGCAGCACATCCAGCGAAGTTTCATAGAAGGCGGAGTTCTTGGGCTTAAGTACGAAATAATCGTCTTTATCGGGTTTGAGCACCTGGGCCAGATAATGTCCCCGAACACCGTCGTTCAGTACATGTTCAACCACTTCGTTAAAATCAGATCGCCATCGCCCAAAGTTATCATTGGCATAAATGACCGGTATATTCTGTTCTTTAACGCGCTGTTTTAGGGTCGTAATGGCCTCGGCTACCCGTTTGGCGGGCTCCAGAAACTCATCACCTCCCGGAAACTCCAGATCGTTGATCATGTCAATAATCAGTAGAGCAACCGGCGAGGAGTCCGGGGCGTTTCCGTGTAAGTCGTTATTTTTGGTGTTCATGGTGGTCCGTCGAGGAGTTTAGTAGTCGTTTCTTTATCTGTAGATAAACGAATGGAGTACTGAAATGTCCCGTTCCAGGCCACCAATTATTAGTTGGTGGGCCTGGTGGTGTATTCCATAAATCGGTAAACTTCCTGCCGGGTAAAATCGAAAACCTGGGCTGTTTGACTACGGAGTTGCTTGTACGCCTGGGCGGGCATAATGGGCGTTGGCGAATCGGCCAGTACCGGGTTGCCAACCGCTCCTAAACTCGTCACGTAATGGGCAATACTGAATTCATACCCTTTTTCACTGCCGTTGGGAATAACCAGCGAGGAAAAATCCCAGCCCAATAAGTTACCCCGCTTAATTCGCTCGGTGCTTAATTTCTTAAGTTGGCCAACAACACCATCGTAATCTGCACCGGGAGTCCGGCGACGAATACGATCAACGATCATGAATTGAGTACCATCGGGTGCGAATTTTGGCGCGAATGTGCCATCGTTTATCTCCCAGATTTCAATTTTAACAACGGGGGCCGTCTGCCGGTCCCGTTTTTGCAAATCGGCCATTTTAGCCTGAACGCTGTCCCCATAAATGCGTGCCAGTGCTTCGGGCGATGCCCCTTTAATGGCCATTTCGGGCGTAACGATCCGCGTCACATAGTCGTATTCAGTTTGGTTTGGGTTCGATGTGAATTGTTTGACCGTCATGTACCAGCCTTCCAGCTTACCTTCATCAACCGCAGCCTGATTGATCTTTTTCCATTCTCGTTCTACGGGTAATGCATCCTGAATGGTAAGTCCCGGCGATAGCTTGTGGTAAATCAGGTACATGTACTTTTTCTGGGGTGTGGTTGACTGAGCATGCCCATAATAGTGGACAGGAATGAACAAGCTTAGCAGGATGAGTTTTCTGAGTAAACGAGATAGCAAAGGCATGAGCGGAATTTGGTTATGCATAGAGTTTTAGGAGCGCAATCTAATCAAAAAGGGCTTTTTGGGAGAATATACTACAGTGTGAAACGCATACAGAATCGGGAACAGCGGGCGTTAACCAAGCTAAATGGCGTATATATAGACATACAAAAGAGGCCCGGCAGAATGCCAGGCCTCTTGTTGGTCAATGTACTGTCTGCTTATTTATAGGCAGGATTTTGAGTAAGCGTTGGTTTGCCCGCAATAGACGAATTGTCGATGGCTTCCTGTGGGATTGGGAAATACTCGTTCTTCCCTTTAGCAAATCGGGCTCCTTTCAAGTACGTCCGCTTATTGCCTTCTGTAGCCGTGTAGGCAGTTAGCACGTCGGCGGCAACACCCCAACGAACGAGGTCGAAGAAACGGTGACCTTCCATGGCAAACTCAAGGCGTGTTTCGTGCCGAACGGCTTTGCGGGCGGTCACTTTGTCGGTCCAGGGGGCCGAATACTCCTTGATGACGTAATTGGCTGCGGGCTCATTCGTTTCCGTATAAGCATCCCGAGTGCTTCCCTGAATGGCTTTTTTTACCCAGTCGTTCGGGTTAGCAGCGCGGGCGCGTACCTGGTTGACGAGGGCTCTGGCCCGTTCGAGGCTACCAATTTCCACTTCACATTCGGCCAGCCAAAGCAGGACGTGTGCGTAGCGAATCAGACGGAAATTGTTGCCGGTCAGGTTCGTCCATCCAACACCCAGCAACGTGTTTTTCTTAGAGGCAACGTGCTTCTTAGGTGAGTAAGGGCCAGCATACGTTTGATCCCGGATGAAATCACTGTTGTGAATTTTGAAATCTTTATACAGAATTCCCCGACGGCCAACCGTCCAGTCAAGGCGTGGGTCAAGCCGACCGGCATCGGGTGTATAAGTTGCTTCGAGCGGAATACCCTGGTCGTTTTTAACGTCTACATCGTTAAACGTATCCAGCAGTGGCAAGCCGTTCGCATCGGTTTTGTAGGCGTTTACCAGGTTCTGAGAAGGCTGGTAGAATCCGCAGCAGCCCCAGGGTGAAGCATAGGGGTGAGCCAAGCCCATACCTGCCGTGGCGGCTCCGTCATCAGAAGCTGATTTGGCGTACTGTACTTCAAAGATGGATTCGGCATTGTTGCGGGTGTCCGAATCGAAGTTCTGCGAGAAATTATCAATCAGTTTATACTTACCGCTGGTCACGATCTGGTCCAATACCGTTTTTGCCTGCTGTAATTTCGCCGTGTTAGCCGCACCTGTAGAGATATCGAAACCCTGAAACATGTACGTTTTAGCCAAATGCGCTAAGGCCGCAAATTTGGTTGGACGACCCGGCTGACTCTGCGTTTCAGGAAGTGCGGCAGCCGCTGCGGTAAAATCAGCTTCGATGTTCGGCCAAATCTCTTTATCGTTGGGGATTTTGGTCGAATTCGGGTCGCTAATGTCGTAGATCTTCTCATCAATGTAAGGCGCGTACCGGAAGATTTTCCGGGCTTCGAAGTGGAAATAACCACGAAGAAATTTAGCCTCTGCTTCAATCTGTTTCCGCCGGGCATCGGTGATATCCTTTACCGTAGGCAGAATATCGAGTACGTTGTTAGTCCGGGCAACCCCTTCATACAACCCACGCCATTTGTTGCGGATGTGGTTGTTCGTTGGCTGGAAGTCGTACCGTTCAATGAAGGACTGCTCGGGCTGGTCGCCCGCATCGGTACCTTTATAGGCATCATCGGAGGGAATACCGCCGAATACCCAGTTCTGTACCTCATTGTTCCAGGCATCCTGACCACCAATTCCCTGGCCATCCAGCATACCATAGGCACCAACCAGAATGCCCTCAATTCCTTTAAGATTCGATAGCGACGCCGGGCTATACTGACCCTGGGGCGGGCGGGTTAAAAACGAATCGTTACAACCATCAAGCACAATAAGGCCCGTGACAGTGAACGCAGATAGTAAAAGCTTTTTATGAAATGTATGCATGATTTTTTAAAGTTGTCAGGTGAAGAGTAGCTTAGAATCCAACACTTAGGCCAAACAGCAACGTACGTGAAGCAGGCAGGTAACCACCGTCGAAACCGAGATTCCGGTTTCTGTCGCCGTTGAAGTTGTTCGAAATGCTAATCTCTGGGTTAAGCCCCTGGTATTTGGTGAATGTGAGCAGGTTCTGGCTCTGTACGTAAACCTGGCAGCTGCTCAGGCCCAGTTTGGAAAGCAAACCGGCAGGCAGGGTGTAGCCCAACTGGACGTTTTTGATCCGGAAATACGAACCATCTTCAATGAAGTAGGAGGAAGGACGGCTACTGATCTGGTCATTGGCATCCGGAATGGGTACCGTACCACCCGGGTTCGATTTTGACCAGGCATCGTACAACGACCGACGGGAGCGGTTACCCTGGAACGTATTGAAATCCGTGAAATACCGGGTATAGTTATAAATTTTGTTCCCCTGCGATCCGTTGCCAAAAATGGTCAGGTCGAAGTTTTTATAACCAAGGTTCAGGTTGATACCGTAGGTGAAATCAGGGTGGGGGCTTCCAATAACGGTACGGTCGGCATCGTCGATTTTACCATCGCCGTTGACATCGGCCATTTTGAATTTACCGACGGCATTGTAATCACTATAGGGAGCCCAGGCTTTCGCTTCTTCGGCCGTCTGGAAGATGCCGAGTACCTGATAGCCAAAGAACGACGAAATGGGCAGACCAGCCTGCGTCAGGGTTACCGCTGGCACACGTGAACCATAACCGAAATAACGGGTATTATCGCTTTCGTCCAGTTTCAGCACTTTGTTGCGGTACGTAGCAAAGTTGATGCTGGCTCCGTACCGGAAATCTCCCTTGCGGTCTTTGTAGCCAATGGCCAAATCGATACCCCGGTTCTGCATACTACCCACGTTGTAGGCGGGGATGTCGGCATCGCCTGCCGTAAACGTGAAGGGTGAGGTGAAGAGCATGTCGGTCGTTTTTCGGCTCCACACATCAAAGCTCACATCTAACTTATTCGACAACATAGCCAGGTCGAAACCAAAATTGGTCGAAGCCGTTGCTTCCCATTTTGCATTGGGGTTACCAAAACGCTGTGGGCTGAAACCAGCCGTGGCCGTGGACATACTCCCATCAATTGGGTATCCATTCGTAGATGTATTGGAGCGGTAAGTGGTGTAGGCATTGTAATCACCAATGGCCTGGTTACCGGTTTTACCCCAACCAGCCCGCAGTTTCATGTCACTAACGAACGTCAGGTTATTCTTGAAGAAATCTTCCTGCGAAATACGCCAGCCTGCCGAAACAGCCGGGAACAAAGCACTGTTCGAGGCCGACAGGAAGCGTGACGACTTGTCCTGCCGAATAATGGCCTGGAACAGGTATTTGTCGCTATAGGCATAGTTCAGCTTACCGAAAACCGAGAATAGGGAGTAATCCTGCTCAATGCGTCCTTCGTTACTTGCCGAAGACTGGGTGCCGAGATCAAGATAGCTTTGAATGTCCTTCTGTTCGGTGAAGTAACCACTACGGGCGGCCCCGAAGAATTCCTGATACTGTCGGATGGCTTCGGTACCAACGAAAGCATCGACCTTATGAACGTTTTTAAACGTTTTCGAGTAGTTCAGCGTGTTGGTCCATACCCACTGATAAAAATAACGGTTCTGGTCGGTCAGGCTATTGTTGAAGCTACCCTCGATGTATTCCGGATTAGCCCGTCCGAGGTACTTGGCACGGTCTCCGTTGGCATCGAGACCCATTGAGGTACGGGCCGTCAACCCTTCTATGATGTCGACTTCGGCATAGGCATTACCAAATACGCGAAGGCTATTGTAGCGGTTGTCCCGCTCCCGGAACAGGGTGGCTACCGGATTGGAGTTGTTGCCCAGGTTGAGTCCCCGGCTACCGGCAAAGTTCCCGGCAATGTCATAGACCGGAAGCAGCGGATGGTGTTTGTACGAACCCGATACGGCGTTCTGTTCTTCGTTATTGTTAAAACCTCCTTTACGGCTGCTGTAAGCGGCTGTCAGGTTCTCACCAACACGAATGCGCTTTTTAACATTGAACTCCGTGTTAGCCCGGATGGAATAACGGTCGTAGCCAATATCCCGCACGGTTCCCTGCTGATTGAAATAGCCTACCGATAGGGCATAACGGCCGGTTTCTGAACCCCCCGTTGCGCCGAGCTGATAGTTTTGAATGGGGGCAACACGAGATACTTCATCGAACCAGTTCGTATTGGCCGAACGGGTAATGGCGTAGATGTTGTCTGGTGTGAGCGAATACTTGCTGGGGTCAACAGCGGCAGTGCCCTCGGCACCTTTGCTCGGAAACACATAGGCCGGGACCGTCACCTGCCCAGTAGCACCATAGGTATACTGGCCGTGTGAAGGGGTTTTCCCGGCGTTAACATCCGCCAGATACAAATACTGACCCAGTTCCGTAGCGTTCAGAACCTCGCCTTTTTTAGCCCATTGCTGCGAACCATAATAGGCATCGAACGTAATCCTCGATACACCGGCTTTGCCTTTTTTGGTCGTTACGATAACTACCCCGTTAGCCGCTCTGGAGCCATAGATAGAGGATGCCGAAGCGTCTTTCAGCACCTGAATGGTCTCAATATCATTCTGGTTGATCGTTCCCAGGTTCTGGGTGGGTACGCCGTCAATAATATAGAGCGGATCGTTGTTGCCAATGGTGCCAAATCCACGAATCCGTACCGTTGCCGAACCGCCCGGTGTGGCATCGTTCGTTACCGTTACGCCGGCTACCCGACCCTGTAATTGCTGCGCAACGTCGGTTGCCGGAATAGACAATAACTCTTTGGTGTTCACCGTCGATACCGCACCCGTAATATCCCGCTTGGATTGGGCACTATAGCCCGTGACGACAACCTCGTTGAGCGTGGAGACATCTTCCGACAGGGCGACATTAATTACGGACTGATTACCGACGACAACCTCCTGTGCTTTAAATCCGATAAACGAATAAACGAGGGTAGTTCTGGCAGGCGCTACAATGCTGTATCCACCATTGGCATCACTTACAACTCCGCGCGATGTGCCTTTAATTGAAACGTTTACGCCGGGAAGCGCGCTGCCTTCGCCCTTGGATGTGATCCGCCCCGTAATAGTACGATCCTGGGCTAAAACTGCCGTGTGCATCAATAATAAGGTAATCCATAGTAAAATGGACCCCCTACGTAAATAGTAGAGATTCTTCATACGATTTAAGTATAAATACTTAGTAAGGTTAGTTTGATACTTTTGCAAAAATAAATTCTTTCGGGATAAATAAATTTAATTATAAAATTATTTGATGAAAATGTTACCTTTTTCGGGGGCTAAAAGGCCTTAAAAAATTATTTTGTATACTAAAGGAATTATAAATATTTAAAGAAAGCTAGCTGAGCCTTTATCATTCTTATCATTGACTATATTGTACAAATACTCAAAAAGCGACATTATAGACTAATGCCATGCAAGTCTTATATTGATCACTTATTAACTTGTGTGAATTTTATTGCCAAATCATTAATACTGCCTGCACTTTTTTGAGTAGTTGTGAACAGCCGTCATTAATAGATTGTATCGAGTGGTTTGATAACTAAAAATTAGATTTTTTTTATGGGGTCATTTTGACACGTAATTGGGGGTTGATGTGGGAGTCAGATTCGTCAAATTCTTAAAAAAATTTTCCCTCTCCGACGACGAGTAGCGTCTATAGTCAATTTATTGTTCGCTAATGCTTTTCTAACACATGGAAAGATTCTCACGCGAGCGAGTAGCAAGTGTAGTGGCCCAGGCGTGTAGCTCTGTTTTACGTTAAAAAATGAACAATATTTAATGTGACTTTAAACGGTAGAATGTGTAAAGTGTAGCTTTCAGGAATAGACCCTCATTCGGACAAAGCGTAAACCGGTATTTTCCCCAATGAAAAAGCTACAAATTAATCTCCTGTTCTGTCTAATCTGCCCATTGTTGTTAACCAGCGGTATGGTTATGGCCCAAAAACAAAGTCTGGGCGTATTCGACGGTCATGGCGATATTGGTGCTGTTCTAAAACCAGGCTCTGCCGCCTACAATCCGAAAACGCATGAATATGAGCTTTCCGGCTCTGGTTATAATGTGTGGTTTGACCACGATGAGTTTCATTTTATGTGGAAACGCATGAAAGGGGACTTTATCCTCTATACCCGAGCCGCTCTGGTAGGAAAAGGCGTTGATCCGCACCGGAAAGTAGGCTGGATGGTACGGACAAGCCTCGATGGAAAATCGCCCCACATCAACGCCGTTGAACACGGCGACGGTCTTACATCCCTACAGTTCAGACGAACTGCCGGTGCCAACACAGAAGAGATACGCTCCAAACTAACAGGTGCCGATGTCATTCAACTGGAACGAAAAGGCAATACCTACACCATGCGGGTGGCTAAATTTGGTGAGCCTTTTGTAACCGAACAGGTCGCCGACCTTCCCCTCGGAGATGACGTGTACGTTGGGTTGTTTGTGGGCTCGCACAACAAAGATGTGCTTGAACGGGGTGTTTTTCGCGACGTTCGCATCAGTGTTCCTGCCCATGATGGGCTGGTGCCTTACCGCGATTACCTGGCCAGTAATCTGGAAATTCTGGATGTAACAACCGGTAATCGGCAGGTGATCTATAACGTACCCAAGTCAATTCAGGCACCCAACTGGACACCCGATGGTAAAACGCTGCTCTATAACGGCGATGGGCTGATGTACACCTTTAACCTGGCTAAGCGCAAGCCGTCCGTGCTCAATACGGGCGATGTAAAGAACAACAATAACGACCACGTACTGTCTTTCGACGGAAAAATGCTGGGGCTTAGCAGTGGCGTAAAAGAACTGGGGGGCTCAATCATTTATACCGTGCCTGTTACGGGTGGAGCGCCCAAGCAGATAACGCCTAAAGGACCTTCTTACCTGCACGGCTGGTCGCCGGACCAAAAAACGCTGGTCTTCACCGGCTCCCGCAACAATGAATATGACATATACAGCGTACCATCGGCCGGTGGTCCCGAAGTTCGGTTAACCGAAGCAAAAGGCCTCGATGACGGTCCTGAATATACGCCCGACGGAAAATACATCTATTTTAACTCCAGCCGCAGCGGTACCATGCAGATTTATCGCATGAAACCCGATGGCAGTGAACAGGAAGCCATTACCAATGGCGAATTCCACGATTGGTTTCCCCACATCTCGCCCGATGGCAAATGGATTATCTTCCTGTCTTTTCTGAAAGAGGAAGTCAAGCCGGATGAACACCCGTTTTATAAACATGTGTATCTGCGAATGCTGCCGATTTCGGGGGCGGGGCAACCTAAAGTACTTGCGTACATCTACGGCGGTCAGGGTACGATCAACACCCCTTCGTGGTCGCCGGACAGCAAACGAGTGGCGTTTATCAGCAACACTGCCGAGAGCAGTGTCAGCCCAGTCGAAAAGTAAATGACAGTCATAACGGAACAGGCAGACTGAGCCGGTAAAGCAGGGTCGAGAGCCAGCTACCGAAACCGGCTTCGTTTCCGTACTTTTGTGCGATGGAATTACTCCAATTGGAAATGCCTGGAATGGAAATACTTAAAAGTGATCGGCTTACACACCTAAAATATGACATTCGGGGGCCGATTTATGAAAAGTCCCTGGAGCTTGAAAGTCAGGGTTATAAAATAATCAGTCTGAATATTGGCAATCCGGCCACGTTTGGCTTCGACGCCCCCGACGAAATTGTTCATGATATCATTCTGAATATCCGCAATGCACAGGGGTATTCCGATTCGCGTGGATTGTTTGCGGCCCGTAAGGCGGTCATGCACTACACCCAGAATATTGGTTTACCCGGCATTGCCATCAACGATATTTACATTGGCAATGGCGTAAGCGAACTGATCATGCTCTCCATGCAGGCATTGCTGAATGAAGGAGATGAAGTGCTGGTACCCTCGCCCGATTACCCGCTCTGGACGGCCTCTGTGGCTTTCTGTGGCGGTAAGCCTGTACACTACAGCTGCAACGAAGCGGCCGACTGGAATCCTGACCTGGCAGACCTGGAACGTAAAATAACTCCCCGAACGCGGGCCATCGTTGTCATAAACCCGAACAATCCGACAGGTGCCGTGTACGAAAAATCGGTACTGGAGGGAATTGCCCGGATTGCCGAAAAACATAAACTCATTGTCTTCTCCGATGAGATTTATGACCGAATCCTGTACGATGAAGCCATTCATTACCCCATTGCCAAGATGATACACGAAACGCTGTGTATTACCATGGGCGGCTTGTCGAAAAACTACCGGGCGGCCGGTTTCCGGGGCGGCTGGATGATCCTGAGCGGGGCACGTCACCGGGCCAAATCGTACATCGAAGGGCTAACATTACTGGCCAGTATGCGCCTGTGCGCCAACGTACCCACGCAGTTCGCGATTCAGACGGCATTGGGTGGCTACCAGAGCATCAATGATTTGGTCATGCCAACGGGCCGACTGCACAAGCAGATGATGATGGCCTATGAACGCATGATTGCTATTCCGGGTATTAGCTGCGTAAAGCCCAAAGGAGCACTGTATATTTTTCCGAAAATAGATTTAACCCAGTTCGACCTTATCGACGATAACGATTTTGTCCTAAACTTGCTCATTGAGCAAAAGGTGCTGGTTGTGGCCGGTAATGGGTTTAACTATAGCCAAAATGACCATTTTCGTATTGTCTGTTTGCCAACACTCGATGAATTGACCGTGGCCATGGACCGTATTGAAAACTTCCTCGAAAGCAGACGGAAATAACACAATACATTCTGGTAGTACTTACACATGAATCATCCCGAATGTTAAGTGAGTGTAAAAGCTCCGCTTACTATTCGGGATGATTCATGTTTGATTAAGTTGTTCAGCGTGCTTTCCTGATGAGGCAGTTCGTTCGGCTTGAGCCCTGGACTGGGATGTAATGATGATTCCGTGACAATAAGTCCCCTTACTCTATTTATGATAGCTTGCCTGCGAAGTGGTTCTTAAGAACCCGTCAGCGATCGGAAAGGAAACAATTCGTTTGTCAAACGAGTAACAGTTGTGTCAGCTGTTCTGGCGGTTCCCGAAGCGGTGAAAGCCGTACGGAAGTTGTTAAACCGGCAAAGCTTATTAATTTACCCACGTTGATTCGTATTCAATAAAAAGCCAAACCTTATGGGCACGTATTATGATCCGGCGGATCTTAAAAAATTTGGTAATATCGGTGAGTTTCAGAAAGAGCTAGCCGATAAATTTTTCTCGTATTATGGGTCTGTATTTGCAGAAGGTGCCCTGACAGCCCGTGAGAAATCACTGATTGCCCTGGCAGTAGCCCATACGGTGCAATGTCCTTATTGCATCGATGCTTATACAACCGATACGCTGGAGAAAGGATGTTCGGAAGCGGAAATGATGGAAGCTGTTCACGTGGCGGCCGCTATTCGGGGTGGTTCGTCGCTGGTTCACGGCGTTCAGATGATGAACAAAGCAAAGGAACTGTCGATGTAAGGTAATCAAAGAGTGAATGAGTGAAAGTCAAAGCACAATTCACTCGTTCGCTCTTTCACTTTTTTACTTGATGAAATCACTCAAAGCCAGTGGGCACAACCTAGCCGATTCTGCTCGGCAACTGCAATCGTTACAGGATAAAGTGGCCGAAACGCTGCAACTTCCCCGGTTTAGCCAGAAATTGGAAGCAGTCGGTTTATTTCCCCTTCGCCCGGTTGAACTGGCTGTATTTCAGGTCAACATGGGCAAAATGTGCAATCAGGTGTGTCGCCATTGCCACGTCGATGCCGGACCAGATCGCCGGGAAATTATGACCAGGGAAACGATGCAACAATGTCTCGATACCCTGGCTAAAACGTCCATTCCAACGGTCGACCTAACCGGAGGAGCCCCTGAAATGAATCCGCATTTTCGCTGGTTCGTAGAAGAGATTCGGAAACTGAACCGACATGTGATCGTACGCTGTAACCTGACAATAATCCTGGCGAACCCCAAATACCACGATCTGCCCGATTTTTATCGTCAGCATCAGCTCGAAGTAGTCAGTTCGCTGCCGTTTTATAATGCGGACAAAACGGATCGTCAGCGCGGGAAAGGGGTGTTTGATGATTCCATCAAAGCGTTACGCATGTTAAATGCCGTTGGCTACGGCCAGCCTGATTCGGAGCTGCTTTTAAATTTGGTTTATAATCCGGCCGGGGCGTTTCTGCCGGGTTCGCAGGAAGGGTTAAAGCGCCAGTTCAAGCGGGTACTTCAGGATGAGTTCGAGATTGTCTTCAACGATTTGTATGCCATCACGAACGTTCCGATCAGCCGTTATCTGAATTTCCTGATTACGTCGGGCAATTACGATGGATACATGGAAAAGCTGATTAACGCCTTCAATCCGGCAGCGGCCTTGGGCGTTATGTGCCGCAATACGATTTCGGTTGGCTGGGACGGCTTCCTCTACGACTGCGATTTTAATCAGATGCTGGATCTGAAAGTAGCCAGCCCGGTGCAGCACATTCGGGAGTTTGATGCAGAAGCCCTAAGTCAACGGGCAGTAGTGGTCAATGAGCATTGTTATGGCTGTACGGCCGGGGCCGGGTCGAGCTGTGGAGGTACCACCGCATGACGGCCTTCGACCTCATTGTTATTGGTGCTGGTTCGGGCGGGCTTAGCATTGGGTTATCCATGCATGAGCTGGGTTTCCGGGTGCTCCTTATCGAAAAAGAAGAGCAGGCCATTGGGGGCGAATGCCTGAACACGGGCTGCGTACCCAGCAAGGCCCTGATTCACGTTACTCGCCTGATTCAGGAAGCCAGACGAGCCGAGGCATTTGGAATGCATGCATCTGGCAAGCCCGATTTCGAGCGCGTTAAGCAGTACATCAACGAGCGCATTGAACACATCCGAAGCCACGAAAACGCCGATTATTTCCGCCATCAGGGAATGGGTGTCGTGATTGGGACCGCACATTTTACCGGCCCAAATTCAGTAGCCGTTTCCGGACAGGTGTACACGGCTAAACGAATCGTGATCGCTACGGGCTCTCAACCAATAGAACTTCAGGTTCCGGGTGTTGAGCAGGTTAAGTGGTACGATAATCGCACCATTTTTTCCATGCCCACACTACCGGCCCGATTGCTGGTGGTAGGTGGCGGCCCGATTGCCGTGGAACTAAGTCAGGCGTTTCACCGGCTGGGTTCGCAGGTAACGGTGGTCCAGGCGGGTGATGGCATTCTGGAAAAAGAATCGCCGGAGGTGTCCCGTTTGTTGCTGGAGCGCCTTTCGCTGGAGGGCATCGCCTTTCGGCTACAAACCAAATTGATCAACTTTCCGTCGGCACACACAGCCACTTTGGAAAATAAATCCGGTCAGCAAAGTCAGCTTGACTTCGATGCCGTGCTGGTTGCCATTGGACGGCAAATCGACGTAACGGGACTACAGCCCGAAGCGGCTGGTATCCAAACCGAATCGGGGCGGCTCAAGCTGGATGCCCATTTGCGAACCACGAATCCGCGCGTATACGCCATCGGTGACGTAACGGGTCAATTATATTTCTCGCACACGCCCGAAATGCAGGCCCCGATTCTGATCAATAATTTCCTGTCGCCGTTCAAGCAGAAAGTGGATTACCGAAACTTTTCCTGGGTCACCTTTACCGATCCGGAAGTGGCTACGTTTGGCCTGACCGAAGCCCAGTTGCAGCAACAGGGAATCCGCTACGAAAAGATCGTTTATGCGTTTACCGAAGATGACCGGGCGGTGGTCGATGACTACACGTATGGCAAACTTTGGCTGTATTTGTCGCCGGGGCGCAGTTTACTAAGCAAACGCAAACTATTGGGTGGCAGTGTGGTGGCTCCGCAGGCCGGAGAGATGATTCAGGATCTGATTATGGCCAATACCTTCGACTTGGGCGCTGGCGCCATCCGACAGAAAATTTATCCGTACCCGGTGGCTTCACGTGTGAGCAAAATGGCCTTACTTGACCAACTCAAACGAGAGATTCCAGCTTGGGCCAAGGCGATTCTTCGCCGGTTGTATTAAATTTATTAAATACATCGGACCGATCAGTAGCTGGTACTTGACCTTTACAACGGCTTTGCCCCCTTTTTTAAACAGTATGCGATTTTTCGAGAGTCGGTTTGTCATGGCTAGTCAGCACGGCGTCGTATCCCCGTCGTATCGTTTCAAAATCCTGGGTCTTATAGTCGATCAGCACGTCGTCAATACTCACACCCGCTATCCCTTTGGTATTATAGAGGGAACGGCCGTTTCCAGGATTAACTGTTTGGTTTCTTATGCCTTCGTCAGCATCGGCCTGTTCATTACGATTAAAATATACATAAAGGTACATTTAGTAAACAAGGAAATTTTTTCTTTGACAGCGTGTCAACCCGTACCGGTTGTCGCAGTTACTGCGTTTTCAATCGTTGATGGTGCTGAAGCTCCAGTGGTTCCCAAAATAATGATCAGATGAAATTAGTTATCTTTCCGACATGGGTCAAATCGTTAAACCGTTTGTGCTGTTGAAAGCCGATCTCACAACACTCGACCAACTCGCATTACCTGCTCATGTCTAAAAAAACTTATTTCTTTCTAATCCTGATTTTGGGAAGCCTAACGGCGCTGGGTCCGTTCTCCATTGATATGTATTTGCCTGGCTTTCCCGCTATTGCCAAAGACTTGCACACAACGGCGGCCAAAGTTTCTCTCTCCTTATCTGGCTATTTTATTGGTATTTCGCTGGGTCAACTCCTGTATGGACCCTTGCTGGACCGTTTTGGCCGCAAACCTCCCTTGTACGTCGGGCTGATTGTGTACATCCTGGCCTCGGCCGGTTGCGCCCTCGCGACCCGCATTGACGGCTTAATCCTCATGCGGGTTATTCAGGCTATTGGCAGCTGTGCAGCCGCAGTGGCGTCGGTGGCCATGGTACGGGACTTGTTTCCGGTGAAGGACAATGCCAAGGTGTTCTCACTTTTATTACTGGTGGTGGGCGCTTCGCCCATGATCGCCCCCACTGTTGGTGGGTATGTGACCACTGCCTGGGGATGGCAAGCCGTATTTATCATCCTGATGGGAATGGGGGTGGCTATTTTACTAGCTGTTTTCTTCTGGCTACCGGCCAGTTATGTGCCCGATAGGTCGATCTCGCTGAAGCCCCGTCCCATTTTGCGCAACTTCTGGCAGGTGTTGAGGGAACCCCAATTCTACACATATACCTTCACGGGGGCGATCGCTTTTTCGGGACTCTTTGCCTATGTTTCGGGCTCACCGATTCTGTTTATGGAGGTCTTTCATACCACCGGAAAAGAATACGGCTGGATCTTCGCCTTTCTTTCCGTTGGCTTCATTGGCTCCAGTCAGATTAACACCCTGCTGTTGCGTAACTACAAGAGTGAGCAAATTGTCTTCGCAGCCTTGATTGGTCAGGTGCTGATTGCTTTGCTATTTCTCGCAGTGGCGCTAAGTGGTTGGCTCACGCTCCTTCTCACGCTTGTCTTCCTATTCCTCTTCTTGTGTTGCATTGGTTTTACTAACCCCAATGCGGCCGCTCTATCGCTGGCTCCCTTTACCAGAAATGGCGGCAGTGCTTCTGCGTTGATGGGTGCCGTGCAAATGGGCATGGGTACGTTGATCTCGGTGATCATGAGTCTGTTCGAAGTACCTTCAGCCCTACCCATGGTGATTGCGATGGCGTGCTCTTCCAGCCTTGCCCTGCTGGTATTAGTAACTGGAAGAAAGCAGATAATTGCTCCGGTTGATGTTCGTGCAGAATCGGAGGGAGCACTCCTGCATTAGGTAGTTTTTATAAAAATAGTTAGTACCTGGCGTAAAATATTTCACAAAAAATCCGGTTACAATAAGGCCTTTGGGTTGAAATTTATTAATCCTCAAATAGGGTTAACTGTATACATTTCATAATAATATAGCTTATTTTTTCTCAGCGAATAGTTTACTAATCTCTTTAAAAATAGAGGTAAATAGCGTAGCGAGCGTACCTGAATTAGCTGCTTTTTATCAAAATTTAGAGCGAGTATAATTTGCGCTACCTGTTTAATTGCAAATTTTCTTATTCACTCTTTGATAAGAGTAATCGGGTCGTCAACCGGTACAATGCCGATTTTGAGACACAAAAAATCAATGCCGGAGCAGCCCGATTGGGCGACGTAGCGAACCCGACCAGGTGCATTAAGACAGTAAATTTGGCTATGTATAATAAATTATAGCCTGTCCCTCCGGCAGCATCTCCAATCAATTCATCTCAGACACGTATTATTTCAACAGATTGGAGCATCTTAATGGAAGATACGCTTCAATACATTCTGGTTTAAGGAATGGAAAAATAGCTTTACGGGAGCCAACCGTAGGCGGAATGTTAACGATCACAAAGACGTGATCGATTGTTACACGCAACATATAATCTGTCAAAAACCCCTTATTTGGCTTAGAATGACACTTTATGTGATTCATTTTACAACTATGTAACATAGCCAATTGAATCTGTAACACGACTTTAGCACTTATTGCACTATGCTAATATATTTTTGACCTCGGTTAGCGAATGAAACAAACGACCGACAGAATTAAATAAGCTAATAAGAAGATATTATTAAATAATACCACTTCAGTCTGGCTTGAAAATCCTAATTTCCAATAGCCTGTTTAGTCAATTTCAGCTGAAAATAGACTGTCAAATGCGGCTGGTTAAAATGAAACAAAACAAAGGAAAATTAGAATCTACAAAAACGATTAACTGCACATAAAAAAAAGACCTGATTCCCCAAGATTTTAAATTTACTAACCTCCTAAACCCCTAACTACTTCATGAGAATTTCCACTGATCAGAATGCATTCATCGGAAAGGTGAAGTGCAAAAAAAGAAAAACGAATACAACTGTCCAGTTGAGGTGTTTTTGTCAATAATGTGAATCAACGAAAGCGAAATGGTTAAATCTATACCTGGCTCAGGCCGATTTACAAAAAGCGGAATGAACGTTAACCGATTTATCGGATTTTGGATTGTGTGGACATGCTTATTATTAAGCAGTCAGTCAGTTTTAGCACAGGAAAGCCACACTGTGAAAGGGTTAGTGCTCGACGAAAACCAAAAGCCGTTATTTGGTGCCTATGTGATCCTGAAGAATACCACAACCGGCACGACAACGGATGTCAATGGCGAATTTACGCTGAAAGTACCCGCAGGGAAGCAAACGCTGGCTGTCTCTTATCTTGGATCGAAGCCACAGGACATAACGGTGGAAAAGGGAGGCAACGTTAAGGTTGTACTCTCGGGAGGTGACATCACCCTGGGCGAGACCGTCGTGGTGGGCTATGCGCAGCAAAAAAAGCAAAGTGTTGTTGGCGCCATCTCGCAAACCACCGGCAAAGTGCTCGAACGGGCGGGTGGCGTATATAGCGTAGGGTCTGCCCTGACCGGTAACGTGCCGGGAGTTATTACCACCTCCAGCACCGGTATGCCCGGCGAAGAAGATCCCCGCATCCTGATTCGGGGACTGAGTTCCTGGAATAACAGCTCTCCGCTCATTCTGGTCGACGGGATTGAGCGCCCCATGAACAGCGTGGACATTTCCTCGATCGAAACGATTTCTGTGTTGAAAGATGCGTCGGCAACGGCCGTTTTCGGGGTGAAGGGTGCCAACGGCGTTATTCTGATCACCACCAAACGGGGGAAGGAAGGCAAAGCGAATATCAACATACGGGCCGATTATACCCTGAAGGCTCCGTCGACCCTACCCAACAAGTACGATTCCTACGACGCCCGACGCATCCGTAACCAGGTCATCGAGAACGAATTAGGGCTGGAGTCAGCGGGCTGGGGAACCTACACGCCCTACGATATTCTGATGAAATACCGGAACCCGGCCAACCTGGCCGAAGCAGAACGCTACCCTAATGTAAACTGGGCCAGAGAGATGTTCAAGCCGGTTACCCAAACCTACAGCGCTAACCTCAACGTGTCGGGGGGTACGTCGTTTGTGAAGTATTTCGCATCGGCCGACTTCCTGATGGATGGCGATATTTTCAAGGAGTGGGACAACAACCGGGGGTATCAGGCGGGCTACGGATTCAACCGGATCAACGTCCGGACAAACCTCGATTTTCAGCTGACGCCCACGACCTTGCTGGTCACGAACCTGTCCAGCTCAAACGGCGTCAAAAAGAGTCCCTGGGGGGCTACCGGTGGCGAATACGACATGTGGCAGGGTGCCTATGGCGTAGCACCCGATGCCATGCTGCCCCGCTATTCAGACGGTACCTGGGGCTATTATGCGCAGGACCCCGTGGCGGCTACCAACTCCATTCTGAACCTGGCCCGCAGTGGTATCATGAAGCGAACCACCAGCCGGATCACCACGGATTTTACGCTGAATCAGGATTTGAAGTCGATTGCCAAAGGCCTGAGTACGTCGGGCACCATCTCTTGGGATAATAGCTTTGTGGAGAGCCAGCGGGGTATCAACGACCTGTACAACGATCCACAGACGAAATGGATCGACCCCGCCACGGGGGAGTCGCGCTACCGCTTCACGTACGATGCCGCCAACATGTTCGACTTCCAGGAGGCTATCCGGTGGGCACCACAGGCGGGCACGATGGACAACGGGGCTACTTACCGGCGGTTATTTTACCAGCTAAAACTGAATTACAACAGAACCTGGAACAAGCATACGGGATCGGCCATGGGCCTGTTCAGCCGCGAAGACCGGGCGTCGGGCAGCGAGATTCCCAATTATCGGGAAGACTGGGTATTCCGTACCACCTACGACTATGCCGGGAAGTACTTCGCCGAAGTCAACGGGGCGTATAACGGTTCCGAAAAGTTTGGTAAAGACAACCGTTTTCACTTTTTCTCGTCGGGTGCGGTGGGCTGGTTGCTGTCGGAAGAGACATTCTTCAAGCAGGCCAAGTTTCTGGATCTGCTGAAACTGCGGGTATCCTACGGAAAGATCGGGGATGACAACATCAACCAGCGATGGCTTTATATGACCCAGTGGGGCTACGACGGCCAGGCAAAAATTGGTGAGAACAACTCGGATGTCAGCCCCTACGTCTGGTATCGGGAATCATCGGTGGGTAATCCGTCGGTACACTGGGAAACGGTAACGAAAACGAACCTGGGAGCCGATTTCTCCCTGTTCAACGGGACGGTTTCGGGTAGTGCGGATTACTTCAACGACTACCGCACGGATATTCTTATTGCCGGTGGGTCACGGGCCATTCCGTCGTACTACGGCACCAATGCCCCCGTTGCCAACCTGGGTAAAGTGCGCGTGAAAGGCTATGAACTGGAACTGAAGGTGAACCACCAGCTGACCAACGGCATCCGGCTCTGGGCCAACGCAAACATGACCCATGCCAAAGACCGGATCATCGAAGCGGACAACCCGAGCCTGCTGCCTGACTACCGCAAGAGCGAGGGCAAACAGATCGGACAGACCTATTCGTACGTTAGCCACGGCTACTACAACAACTGGGATGAGCTGTATGGCAGCACCGAGCAGAACACCAACGACCGGCAAAAGCTGCCGGGCAATTTCCAGATCGTCGACTACAACGGCGATGGCAAGATCGACACCTACGACAACATCCCGTACGGCTTTCCCGAGCGGCCGCAGAATACCTACAACGCAACGCTTGGTTTTGAGTGGAAAGGATTCAGCGCCTTCGCGCAGTTCTACGGCGTTAACAACGTAACCCGTCAGGTCGTGTTCACCAGCTTTGGCTCCCGGATGAATACTGTTTATAATCAGGGCGAGTACTGGACGAAAGACAACCCAACGGCGAATTCACCACTGCCCCGCTTGATGACGGCCACCGACCCATCGACCTACGGCAACTTCTACATGTACGATGGCTCTTACGTGCGCCTGAAAAACGCCGAGGTCGCCTACACCTTCAACCGGGGCTGGATCGAACGGTTCGGGCTGCGCACGCTGCGGATCTACGCCAACGGGAACAACCTCTGGCTCTGGACCAAGATGCCCGACGACCGCGAATCGAACTTCGCGGGTACGGGCTGGGCCTCTCAGGGCGCTTACCCGACAGTGAAGCGGTACAATTTCGGCATTAACATTACTCTGTAACACACAGCTGACAAATGAAACTATTTAGAAAAACGATTAGCTGGTTCGGATTGGCAGCAATGCTCTTTATGTTGCCTTCGTGCAGCGAATATCTGGACAGACAGAATCAGTCAACGGTTTCACCAACCGATGCCTTCAAAAACTTTGTCAATTTTCAGGGCTTCGTGGAGGAGCTATACTACTGCATTCCGGAAACGTCGAAGTTCTACTGGCAAAGCTCGTTCAACTGGGGCGAAGACGAGATCATTGTGGCGGGTGCTACCTGGTTTTACGGCTACAAGATCGACAACGGCGATTTCTGGGGCTGGCAGCGTGAAAACGACGGCTGGGGCTCGGGCTGGATGGACGGCCCCGGCAATACCCTCGACCGCGGCAACCGCTTCAACAAACGGTTCTGGCCGCTGGCCTGGTACGGAATCCGGAAAGCCAACATGGGTCTTGAAAACATAGACCGGCTCACGGATGCAACGCAGGAAGAGAAGAATTTAATCAAAGGGCAGATGCTCTTTTTTCGGGGTTGGTTTCACTTCCAGCTGATGACCTACTTCGGTGGGCTGCCTTATATCGACAAGGTACTGCCAGCCGATCAAAAGCTCGACCTGCCCCGCCTGACGTATCAGGAAACGGCGCTTCGGGCGGCCGAAGATTTCAAGGCGGCTGCTGAACTGCTGCCCATTAACTGGGACGAAACCGACGCGGGCAAACGGACATTGGGCAAAAACCAACTGCGCATCAACAAGATCATGGCGTTGGGGTATCTCGGCAAAAACTACCTCTATGCCGCCAGTCCACTAATGAACTGGTCTTCGACCGGCAGCAAAACGTATGATGCGGAGCTGAGCAAAAAGTCGGCGGAGGCTTTTGCTACGCTGCTCCAGTTGAGCGAGACGGGCAAGACGGCCCATAAACTGGCGAATTTCTCGGAGATGTCGAGCGTTTACTACACCCTGAACCAGGGCATGCGCATTCCCGGATTCCCGGAAGCCATTATGCAGTCGCCTGCTTACGATGGCGGTGCTACCCGCTGGGGCCTCAACGAACAGTATGTTGCCGGAGTGCTGTTCAACGGCGGGAGCACCTGCTTTTCGCCAACGGCCAACTACGTAAACCATTACGGCATGGCTAACGGACTCCCCATCAAGAATGCCGAGCAGGCTGATTCGGAGTCGGGCTATGATCCTACCGATCCGTGGAAAGGCCGCGATCCCCGTTTTTACAAAGACATTATCTACGATGGCGTAAAAATGATTCAGGGTATTTCGGCCACCCGCGAAGCACACCGCTATGCCAACCTGTACACAAAAGGCAGCTATCGCGACGAGAACAACGGCAGCCGCACGGGTTACCTGAACGGCAAGTTCATTCCCCGGACTACGAACTACGACGACAACGGCCACAACCAGTCGCACTTTATCCACTTGAGCTATATGCGTCTGGCCGATGTGTACCTGATGTATGCCGAGGCCGCTCTGCACGGGTACGGGTCGCCAGCGGGTGGCTTCCCCGGCTACATTTCGGCTCAGGAGGCCGTCAATAAAATCCGTCGCCGGGCGGGTGTGGCCGATGTGAACGCCAAGTTCCTGGGCTCGAAGGACGCTTTCATGGGCGAACTGATTCGGGAACGCGCCGTAGAGCTGGCTTTCGAAGGGCACCGCTTCAACGACCTGCGTCGCTGGTTGTTGCTGACCGAGCGGCCGTATACGCTGAAAACCGCCCACGATTTTGATCGGGCACCCGGCGGGAAGGTCGCCAACCTGAAAGAGCGCGTCATTCTGGAGCGTCGTTTCAACAGCAAGCACTACTGGCTACCTCTCAAGGTTGTCGACGTGAGCATGTATCTGGCTTTTCCACAAAATCCAGGCTGGTAAACCGAGGGCTTGACCGCCTGATTGTCGAAAACTTTTCTAAGCCGAGCCTAACCGCCAAATGTCTTCTGCGTGCTCCCCAAACGGTAGCACCCCGGGCCCTGCCATGTCTGCAAGCACGCATGGCGGCCCCAACAGCAGGTGATTTCGGTCTGGTTATCAAATCAGAATCATGAAACATATAGTTTTTACTACTAAAATATGTGCCCTTCTGACCCTGTCCACGCTGGGGGCAATGGCACAGACCAACCCGAATGTCGAAGCCAGGTCATCGGCCGAGAGCAATCAGCCCTCCGTAGCCGCAGCCGATACGAACAGGCAGGAGATCGTTCCGGCCGGGATCGAGGATAGGGCCAGCCTGGTCAATGTGGCCTTTCGAACGGTGTCCAGAAAAGACCTACCGGGTGGGGTGTCGGCGATCAATCTGCCCGCCCTGTTGCAAAAGAACTACACCACCGGCGCACTGGACAACCTGAGTGCGTTTGTTGGCGGATTCAACGGCAACAACATCTGGGGCATGGGTGAGTACCTGGTCCTGATCGACGGGGTACCCCGCAGCGCCACTACGGATATTCACCCGACAGAAATTGAGCAGATCACCGTATTGAAAGGGGTGGCAGCGCTGGCACTTTACGGCAGCCGGGCAGCCAAGGGGGTTATCCAGATTACCACCAAACGGGGCGTCGCCAATGAAAAACGGATCAACGTCCGGGTCAATACGGGCTTGCACGTACCCAAAGGCTACCCAAATTATCTGGGCTCTGCCGAGTACATGACGCTGTACAACGAAGCCCGACAGAACGACGGTCTGACTCCTCTGTATAACCAGGAAACCATCTGGAACCACTATGCCGGTACTAATCCATATCGGTACCCGGACGTTAATTATTACTCGCCCGAGTACCTCCGGAAAGCCTACAACCGGACGGATGCCATCACCGAAATATCCGGCGGCAACTCCCGGGCCCGGTTTTACACCAACATCGGGTTTACTCATTCAAACTCGTTGCTCAAAATTGGCGAAGCGCAAAACGATAACAACACCCGCCTGAACGTTCGCGGAAACATCGACGTACGGCTCAACGATAACATCACGACCTCGATTGATGCATCGGCTATTTTCGGCAACAACCGCTTTGCGCACGGCAACTACTGGACCAATGCCGCTACGTTACGGCCCTACCGCTTCTCACCCCTGATTCCGGTCAGCATGATCGAGGAAAGCGACCAGCCATCGCAGTTGCAGATTCAGAACAGTAACTACCTCATCGACGGTAAATACCTGCTGGGTGGTACGCAGCAGCACCTGACGAACCCCTTTGCCGACATGTATGCGGCCGGGTATAACAAGGGTACCACGCGGCAGTTTCAGTTCACCAACGTGATCAACGTAGACCTGCGCAAGGCGCTGCCCGGTTTGTCATTTGCCAGCCGCATTGGTGTCGATTATTCCACATCTTATAATCTGGCGTTCAATAACCAGTACGCGATCTATGCCCCGACCTGGAACAACTACGCGGGCGATGACCTGATCAGCAGCATGCAGAAGTTTGGCGAAGACCGGAAAAACGGGGCGCAGAATGTGAGCAATAGCTGGCGGCAGCAGACGCTCTTCTTCTCGGGTCAGTTCAATTACCTGACCAAAATCAACGATGTGCACAACATCAGCGCCATACTGGTGGGCACCGGTCACCAGCGTTCCGAAACCAGCGCCTACCACGCCACCCAAAGTCATGTGAACCTTGGGCTGCAACTGGGCTACAATTACCGGCAGAAATATTACCTGGATTTTAGCGGGGCGGTTCTACATTCGGCCAAACTCGCTCCGGGCAACCGGCAGGCATTCTCGCCCACGCTGTCGGCAGGCTGGCGCATCAGCGAAGAGCCCTTTCTGGCAGGTTCGTCCATTGTCAGCAACCTGAAACTAACGGCATCAGCCGGTATTCTGCATACCGATCTCGACATTCCGGGCTACTATCTCTACAAAGGCATCTTTACGCACGCCGACGGAACCTGGTACAGTTGGCGCGATGGCACCCTGACACGGACGACCGATTCGCGCCGTGGTGAGAACAACGATCTTTTCTTCGCCCAGCGTAAAGAGATCAGCGTCGGGGTCGACGGGTCGTTCTTTCAGCAGCTTATTTCGCTGAATGCCAATTTCTTCATCAGCCGGATGAACGGGATCGTAACGCAGGCCGCTACCATCTACCCCAACTACTTCGTGACGGGCTTTCCGCAGAGTTCGTTTATCCCCTACGTGAACTACAACAACGACCAACGCACCGGTCTCGACTTCAACCTAAGCCTGAACAAGCAGCTCGGACAGGTTGCCTGGACGGTCGGGATGGCAGGAACTGTCTACAGTTCGAAAGCCACCAAACGTGCGGAGAATTATGAAAATGCCTACCAGAACCGCGTGGGTAAGCCACTGGATGCCATTTTCGGCCTGCAAAGCAACGGTCTCTTTGTCGACCAGAATGACATTGCCGCTAATGCAACGCAATCGTTTGGTCAGGTCAAACCCGGCGATATCAAGTACATAGATCAGAACGGCGATAACCTAATCGACAGCCGCGATGAGGTGTATCTGGGCCGGGCTGGCTGGAATGGGTCGCCGTTTTCGTTTGGGGTGCATGCAACGGCCCGATGGAAAAACCTGACCGTCTTTGCCATTGCCACCGGCAACCAGGGCGCCTATTCGCAGAAGAACAGTTCGTATTTCTGGATTCGGGGGGATGATAAGTATTCAGCGGCCGTTCGGGATCGCTGGACGCCCGAAACGGCGGCCACGGCAACCTACCCACGGCTCACCAGCCTGAACAACGACAACAACATTCGCACGTCTGACTTCTGGCTCTACCGCAACAACCGGATCAACCTGGCCAAAGTACAGGTGACCTACACGCTTCCGGGCCGGTTGCTACCGGCCAAGTTCATTCGGGATCTGAACCTCTACGCCAGCGGCTCCGACCTGCTGACCATCGCCAAAGAACGGCAGATCATGGAAATGAACATTGGCGGGGCACCCCAGACCCGATTTTTCAACCTGGGCTTAAACGCAGCATTCTAACCAGCTCAACTGGCTAGCCAACACTTATGAAAAAATTCCTACCTGTCCTGATCGCCACGAGCCTGTCGCTGACGGGCTGCGCTGATCTGCTGAAACCTGAGGTTGAAAACCTTCCGGGCAAGGAGGCCATGTATAAAGAGGTGACCTTTGCCCAGGGGTTCCTGCTCAATGGGTACACCCGCCTGCCTGGCCTGTCGTTCAACGATGTGGCGACCGACGATGCCGTCAGCAATGACAAGAACAACGCCTTCCAGAAAGTCGCCACTGGTCAGTGGACGGCCAACTTCAACCCCGCCGACCAGTGGGTCAACAGCATGGCGGCCATTCAGTACCTGAACACCATGCTGGCGGAGGTCGATAAAGTAACCTGGGCCATTGACCCAAAAGCCGCCCAGATGTTCAGAGATCGCATCAAGGGTGAAGCCTACGGCCTGCGCGCGTTCTACATGTTTCAACTGCTTCGTGCCCACGGTGGCTGGTCGGCAGGGGGTGAGTTGCTGGGTGTTCCGATCCTGACCAAACCGCAGGATACCAACTCCGACTTCAACCAGCCCCGGGCCACTTTCGAAGCCTGTATGCAGCAGTTTTACAGCGACATAAAGCAAGCCGAAACCCTGCTGCCACTCGATTACGAAGACGTGTCGACCGCTGGTCAGGTGCCATCTCAATATGCGGGTATTAGCCCGGAAGAATACACCCGTGTGTTCGGGCAGTATTCCCGGCTTCGGCTGACGGCCCGCATTGCGAAAGCCATCCGGGCGCAGGCAGCCCTGCTGGCGGCAAGCCCGGCTTACAAAACCGGCACTACCACCACCTGGACCGATGCCGCCAACTATGCCGGTGACGTGCTGAAACTCGTTGGCGGGCCTGACCGGCTGGCGGCCAATGGCGGAACCTGGTACGACAACCGCACCGAAATCAATAGTCTTGGCGCGGGTATCAATCCGCCGGAGATTCTCTGGCGGGGCGACGCGTCGAACAGCCGGAACCTGGAAGAAGACAATTACCCGCCTTCGCTCTTCGGCCGGGGGCGCGTAAACCCCACGCAGAACCTGGTCGATGCATTTCCAATGGCCAACGGATACCCCATTTCGGCCTCGGCGAGTGAGTATCGAGCCCAGGCACCCTATACCAACCGCGACCCCCGGCTGCAACGCTATGTGGTGACCAACGGCAGCACCATGGGGCCGTCGAACACCGTTATCCGAACCGAAACCGGCGCTGGTAACGATGCCGTCAATCAGATCGAAACATCGACGCGGACGGGCTATTACCTGCGAAAACTGCTTCGGGCTGACGTGAACCTGAACCCCATTGGGGCCAATGAGCAGCGGCATTACACGGCCCGTATTCGGTACACGGAAATCTTCCTGATCTACGCCGAAGCGGCCAACGAAGCCTGGGGCCCCGACGGACAGGGGACGTTTGGTTTCTCGGCGCGCGACATAATCCGGGCGATTCGCAAACGGGCGGGCATCGGTACAACCAACAACGATGCCTACCTGACCTCGGTGCAGAGCCAGGCCGAGATGCGCCAGCTGATCCGGAATGAACGTCGGCTGGAGCTTTGCTTCGAAGGGTTCCGGTTCTGGGATTTGCGTCGCTGGAGTGAAAAACTAACCGAAACGGCCAACGGCATCCAGATCACGAACGGAAACTATGCCGTTATCCCGGTCGAAAACAGAGCGTTTGCGGCTCACATGAACCACGGCCCGATTCCCTACGGCGAAATGCTCAAATGGAAGGCACTCGTTCAAAACAAAGGCTGGTAACGTATCCCACAACTAATCAATCAAGAAGGTGAAGAAGCTACATACGCTCTTATTACTGGCAGGAATGACGGTGTTTAGTTCCTGTAAGAACGAGGAATGGATTTTCCCGGACTTCGAATATACCACGGTCTATTTTGCCTATCAGTCTCCGGTACGTACGATCACGCTCGGCGAAGACCTCTACGATACCTCGCTCGACAATGCGCGCAAGTGCAAGATCATGGCAACCAAAGGCGGGGCCTACACCAACAGTACAGACATTACCGTCGATATCGCTGTCGACAATTCGCTGTGCGACAGACTACTATTCGGCAATAACGGCCAGAAAGTACTGCCCATGCCGACCAGCTACTACAGTCTGGCAGCCAACCAGATCGTCATCCCCAAAGGCAGTATTTCGGGTGGGGTAGAGGTCCAGCTGACCGACGCGTTCTTCGCCGATCCAGCCGCCATCAGAAACACCTACGTGATACCGGTGGTCATGAATAAAGTTCAGAATGCCGATTCACTGCTTCGGGGTAAAACCACCCTGGCGGCCCCCCGCCGAACAGTAGGCAGCGACTGGGATATTACCCCAAAAGATTATATCCTCTACGCGGTAAAATACGTAAACCCCTGGCACGCAACGTATCTGCGTCGCGGAAAGGATATTATTACGGGAAAAGACGGCAATGCGGCCATCAACAAGACGCAGGTGCGCCGGGGTGCGTACATCGAGAACAGCGAAGTCTGTAACCTGACAACCCGCTCGCTCCAGCAGGTCGTGTTTACCAACGCCATCAAAGCCACCGATGGCCGCGATATGCCTTTCCGGCTCATCCTGAGTTTCGATGAGGTCAACAACTGCACCATCACCACCGATGCCACGGACTACACCGTGAAAGGAACCGGGAAGTTTGTGAAGAAAGGCGACCTCAAGAGCTGGGGTAATCAGGATCGTGATGTCCTTCACCTCAATTACGAGGTTGATTTTAAGGACGCGCACCTGACCACCACCGATACCCTGGTTGTCCGCAACCGGGGCGTCGTGGCCGAAACGTTTATTCCGGTCTATCAGTAAGCCACCTTCAACCACTTAGAACGATGACATCTTTCAAAACGATAACCCTGCTGACGCTCCTCACGGCGCTGTCGGCAGCCTGTCGGACCGATAAAAGCGAGTTTGTTCTGGCCAAGCCCGAAAGCGTGGCCACGCTGGAGCCGATCAATAAGTATGACGCCCTGAAGACCTACCTCAACACGGGCGACAATCCCAATTTTAAGCTGGGGGCTGGCGTCGGATTATCCGACTACCTGGCGAAGGGTGTGGTATACCGGATGATCAACAGCAATTTCAACGACATCACCCTGGGCTACGAAATGAAGCACGGGGCCGTTGTCAAAGCCGACGGCAAGCTGGATCTGACCAACGTGACCAACCTGCTCAAGGCCGCTCAGGCGGCTGGCATTAGCGTGTATGGGCATACGCTCGCCTGGCACGCCAACCAGAACGCGTCCTACCTCAACAGCCTGCTGCTGACCGGGGTCGACTTCGACCCGGCAGACAAGCGTGTGAATTATGTGAATGGCTCCTTCGAACAGAACCAGACCGGCTGGAACTCCTGGGGCGGCTCAAGCACCCGCGACATTATCAACACGGGGCTGGTCGGCACCAAAAGCCTTCGCTATACGCATACGTCCAAAGCCAACCCCTGGGATGCCCAGATTGCCCTCGACTTCAGCCCGTCGCCAATACCAGTGGGCGAGTATACCCTGTCGTTCTTTGTCCGGTCCGATGCGCCCGGCAAATTCCGCTGCTCAACGGTGGGTAGCGGTGCCGATGTGCAGTACCAGCCCGACGTAATTACGACCACGACCTGGCAGTATGTGGAGTGGGACATTAAATCGGCGGGTACCCTTTCGGCGTTGCGCTACGACATGGGAACCACCCCCGGTACGTATTACCTCGACGAGGTTCGGCTGAATCCCAAGTCAACCCTTTACAAAAAACCCGTTATCCTCCAACTGAGCGCGGCCGAAAAAACGCGGATCATCGGGGGCGCGATGGACAAATGGATTTCGGAGATGGTGACCCAAACCAAGCCGTATGTAAAGGCGTGGGACGTGGTCAACGAGCCTATGGACGATGCCAAACCCAGTATGCTGAAAACCGCAGCGGGCCGGGCTTCCCTGGCCACGGACGAATTTTTCTGGCAGGATTACCTGGGTAAAGATTACGGCGTTCGAGCCTTCAAACTGGCCCGGCAATCCGGCAATGCAGACGATGTACTGTTTATCAATGACTATAACCTGGAATACGATCTGAACAAGTGTCAGGGACTGATCGACTATGTTAGGTACATCGAAGCCAACGGAGCCAAAGTAGACGGCATCGGCACGCAGATGCACATGAGTCTGGATACCAAACGGGAAAATATCGAGCAGATGTTTCGGCTGCTGGCGGCCACGGGCAAGATGATCAAGATATCGGAAATGGACATAGGCATTGGTACGGGAATCAAGACAGCCGCAGCTACGCCAGCCCAGTACAAAGCCCAGGCCGAGTTGTACGAGTACACGATCAAAAAATACATGGAGCTTGTACCGGCCAAACAACGCTATGGCATCACGATGTGGAGCCCGATGGACAGCCCCGATGGGTCCTCGTGGCGGGCCGGTGAGCCAATCGGTCTTTGGAAACGCGATTATACCCGAAAACAGGCTTACGGTGGTTTTGCCAACGGGCTGGCAGGTCGGGATGTAAGCGCTGATTTTAAATAAGAGCAGCGGCCCACAACATAATGGGTCATCAACGGCTTTTCGTCATTCTGCCGGTAGGGTGGAATGACGAAAACGCTGCATTTTAGATAGTCAAAATTTACTTGTACGATTTATAGAAAGAGTATGAATCCCCCTAAATAGCATATGATCAGTGTGGCTGTAATCAGCGTCGTCCTTTCGGGGCGGCAGACGCCGATGCAAGCCACTCCCGTGTAAAAACTCAACGTATCATACATGCTCTTTAAACGTTTACTAGTTCTCCTTTGGTGGTGCTGGCCGTGTGTCGTTTTAGGCCAGTCGGGCAAGCTGTTCACGGTCGAGACAGGCCTGTCGGGCAGTCTGGTCACGGACATCCACCAGGACCAGAGTGGCTTCATCTGGATAGCCACTGAAGACGGACTGAACCGATTCGACGGGATAAAATTCACCGTTTACCGGCATAACAAAAAAGACACGACCAGCCTGTTGAACAACCAGATCCATGTGCTCTTTGCCGACAAAGGCGGACGCATGTATGTCGGCTCTACGACAGGACTCCAGTATTACGACCCGGCCACCGATGCCTTTCTTACCGTACCGCTCAAACTGCCCAACGGTCAGCTGATAAACGCCAGTGTGTCGACAATATGCCAGCGAAAAAATGGCGATATACTGGTCGGCACGTCGGGCCACGGCACCTTCAAGCTGACCCGAAAAGGAACCCGGCTGCTGGGCCGCAAGGTACTGGCCAATGCACCCAGCGAATTAATTATCAGGATTCTGGAGGATAACGAGCAAAACCTTTGGGTATCGACGGAAGATAAGGGCCTCTATCGATTCAGCGGCCAGTCGGTGAACGCGTATTTCGTATCCAAAAAATCGCAGAACAACATCATCAGCAGCATCTGTCAGGATCGGTATGGACGGCTTTTTGTGGGCAACATGAGCAGTGGTCTGTACCGGTTCGACCCGGCGGGGAATACCTTCTTGTCGATTCCGTACAACGGGCGCACCGACCTGCCGGTGGCCGATCTGCTCGTCAACCGAAACAATCAGATCGTTGTTGCCACCAGCGGGAAAGGCTTGAAGTATTTCGATCCGGTGTCCAACAAAATTCTGGAACTGGAATCCAGCGTCACCAGCTTTGATTTCTCGCGAACCAAGGTAAATACCATGCTGGAAGATCAGGCCGGTAATATCTGGATCGGTATTTACCAGAAAGGCCTTTTGCTCCTGGCGGGCAACACCAATCGGTTCGGGTACATCGGCTACAAATCGGTGAGTCGTAAGTCGATTGGGGCGAGTGCCGTTATGGCCCTGGCGCAGGATGCTCAGGGAACCGTTTGGGTAGGCACCGACAGCGATGGGCTGTTTGCCTTACCGGCCACGGGCAACGCCAGTGTTCATTACCCAACGGATAAGGAAGGCGGTACGACCCCGTCGAACATTCTGACGATTCACGAGGACTCCCAACAAAATCTCTGGCTCGGCTCTTACCTGACGGGCTTGTCCCGCTTTGATCGTAGCACCGGAAAGAGTACCTACATCAACAAGCTGGTCGACAAAAGGGGTGACAACGTACAGCGTGTGTTCAGTATCAAGGAAGATGCCCGCCAGCGGCTTTGGATCGGCACGATGGGCTCCGGTATTTTCCGGCTGGACCTCCGGTTGGGGGCGGTCAAAAACTTTGAAGCCTTGCCCGGCAAGCTCTACCGGCCCGAACTCAACTACATTCCGAACAGCTGGATTAACTGCCTGCTGGTTACGAAAGACAACAAACTGTTCATCGGCACCTTCGACGGGCTGGGCTGTCTGGACCTCGACACCGAAAATTTTGTGTCTACGCTGGGTACGAATCGGCTGATGGCCGGTACTGTCGTGTACTCCCTATACGAAGACAATAAGGGTAATTTGTGGATAGGTACGTCGCAGGGCCTGAAAAAAATGAACCGCTCG
This sequence comes from Spirosoma fluviale, assembly GCF_900230225.1. GTDB lineage: Bacteria > Bacteroidota > Bacteroidia > Cytophagales > Spirosomataceae > Spirosoma > Spirosoma fluviale. Next base: position 2,231,726 of record NZ_OCNH01000001.1, on the reverse strand, counting down.
ACAAAGGAAATCACCTCGTTCGACGCGGACCAAGGCTTACCGGGCAACTTCATCTGGGCCATACAAGGCGATAAGATGGGCGATCTCTGGCTAAGCACCAACCGGGGACTTTCGAAGATGGATGTCGACTCCAGCACGTTCACTAATTTCTATTCCTCGGATGGGCTGCAGGGGAATGAATTCAGCCGGGGAGCCTCGCTCAACAGTAGCAGCGGGGAGTTGTATTTCGGTGGCGTGAACGGCATTTCGTTTTTCAAACCCGACGAAATTCGCGTTGCCAACAAGCGGCTGACGGTGCGGATCGTCGATCTGTTTATCCGCGATAAACCGGTTAAGAAAGGAACGCTGTCGGGCAGTTTCCAGGTCGTCGATACCACCGTTACGAATGCCACCGAATTTAACCTGGCTCACCACGACAACTCGTTTACGCTCGAATTCTCGACCATGGATTTCATCGATGCCGAGCGGGTAGCCTACCAATATTCCATCAATGATAACGGTTGGGAAGAATTACGGCCCGGTTCCAACCGGCTCACATTCGACAATCTGTCGCCGGGCAGGTACGAATTTCGGTTACGGGCCAAATTCAACAGCGCCGTTTCAGAGATTCGGCAGGTAACGGTAATCGTCCATCCGGTCTGGTATTTATCGACCTGGGCCAAACTCGTCTACGCGTTATTACTCCTGTTGCTGGGTATACTGATTGCCCGAATTATCAAAAACCGGCGACAGGCAAAAGCGGAATTTCTGGCGCACCAGCGTCAGGAAGAAATCAACGAAGCCAAGCTTCAGTTCTTCATTAACATCGCCCACGAGATACGCACCCCCCTGACGCTGGTGGTCAGCCCGTTACAAAAACTCATTACCACCGATCAGAACGAGGAACGCGGCCACCTGTATGACATTATGGGGCGCAACACAAAACGGATACTGGATCTGGTGAACCAGCTAATGGACATCCGAAAAATTGAAAAAGGACAGATGACCCTGCAACTCGCCCAGATTGAGATGGCTCAGTTCACGAAAGACGTTTGCCAGTTTTTTGAAGAACAGATTCATTCGAAGCAAATTCAGTTTATCCTAGACGTTCCGCCGGAGCGGATTTTCGCCCGTATCGACCCCCACAATTTCGACAAAGTGCTGATCAATGTCTTGTCCAATGCGTTCAAATTCACCCCGGCGGGCGGCACGATTCGGGTGGCGCTGACCGTCAGTGAGTCAGAAACGGCGGATGGGCAACCCGATTTGGTAATTGCCATCGAAGATTCGGGGCATTGCATCAGTGAGCTGGAGACCGAACGGATATTCGAATGTTTTTATCAATCCGAAGAACACCGGGGCTATAATCAGCAGGGTACGGGTATTGGTCTCCATCTGGTAAAGCAACTGGTTGAGTTGCATGGGGGCGGCATCAGAGCAGAAAACATGGACCCGGTCGGTTGTCGTTTCCTGATCACCTTACCGCTTGAACTGGCTGTTGAAGAGAGCGTTACGCCCTTAGCAGGATTGCCTGTCGGTCAGCACCAATTGCCGGAGTTAGCGGAGAACGGACAGATCGAAGTAAGATCCCGGAAGAAAGCCCGGCGTATCGTTATTGCCGACGACGATACGGAAATCTGCAATTACCTTACGGATGAATTATCGGGCGAGTACACGGTTTTTGCCTATGCCAATGGGGAGGATGCGTATAAAGGAATCATGAAAGAAAAACCCGATCTGGTGGTCAGTGACGTCATGATGCCGGTAATGGACGGGATGGCCCTCTGCCGGAAGTTGCGGGCAAATCCGCTGGTCAACCATATACCGGTTATTCTGCTGACGGCAAAAACGGAGGAGTCGAGTAATGCGCTGGGGTTCGAATTGGGGGCAGACGCCTACATCACAAAACCGTTCAACATCGACATACTGTTGAAAACGATCAAAAGTCTGATCCGGAATCGGCAGATCATCCTCAACAACGAAAGCGAGCAGCAGTATCAGGAGGAATTTATTTCGAAAGTCAGTATCAAATCCGCCGATACAAAGCTCCTGGAAAAAGTACACGCCCTGATCAATAAAAACATGTCGAACCCGGACTTAAGTGTCGAAATGATTGCCAGTGAAATTGGCATAAGCCGGGTACACCTTCATCGAAAATTAAAAGAATTGACAAACTCGACAACGCGGGATTTAATCAGGCATATACGACTAAAACAGGCGGCTGACCTGCTGACAACGAAAGGATTGACGGTTTCGGAAGTGGCCTTTGCTACGGGCTTTGCCAATGCCAATAATTTCTCGGTGTCGTTTAAAGAATTGTATGGTGTGTCACCCGCCCACTATGCCGAACAACAACTGAAAGCTGTTTAACCTTTTTATCAAAATGTAGTACCGACCGCCGACACGTCGTACCGCCCGGTCGGGTGAGAAGCGATTAGATACACGCCCGACCGGGCGGTACGACGTGTCGGCGGTCGGTACTACAGCCAGGAAACCAACATTCATTCAACATATTTTTGAAAAGTTTTAACAGGTTCTTCCTGTACGTAAAATATGAACCATTACGCTAGCTTGCCTTTTATCCTGAGCACATTGCTCCTGGGCTCCCCGGCTGTCCAGGCACAGCAGACGTCCAACTACTCCCAGGTCAACACCTACGTAAACCCGGTTCTCCCCGGCGACCACCCGGACCCAACCATGCTACGCGTGGGGGATGACTTTTACCATTGTGGGTCGAGTTTTCATTTCACCCCCTATCTGCCTATCTATCACTCCAAAGACATGGTGCATTGGGAGGTCATCAGCCGGGTGGTGCCACCCATCGCCGGTTTTGTGACCGACCGGCCCTCGGCGGGCATCTGGCAGGGTGCCATTACCTACTTCTACGGGTCGTACTGGATCTACTTCTCGGCTAACGGCCAATGGTTTTCCAAAGCCAGCAACCCCAAAGGTCCGTGGTCGGAGCCGGTGCGGGTGAAAGGTGACCCTAAAACGGGGCCGCTGGGCTACGACAATTCGATCTTTGTCGACGACGATGGCAAGCCGTACATGGTGATCAAGAACGGCCAGAAAACCAACCGGTTGCAGGAGCTGGGACGGGATGGCCAGCTAACGGCATCGGTCATTGATCTCGACTGGGTCAACGCCAAATTACAATACAGCTGGGCGGAGGGGCCGGTGATGTGCAAGCGGAATGGCTACTACTACTATTTCCCGGCGGGCGACGTGTCGGGCGGGCAATATGCCATGCGGGGTAAAGCCCTCACCGCCGATTCGACCCAGTGGGAACGGCTCGGCGACTTCTTTAAACCCATCACCGACCCCAAAACCGGATTCCGTCGCCCTAACCACATTTCGGCACCGATTCAGCTGGCCGATGGCACCTGGTGGACCATTGGGCAAAGCTACGAAAAGCCGCTGGAGGGAGCCGATTGGTCGGGTATGGGGCGGCAAACGGGTCTGTATCAGGTTATCTGGGAAGGTGACCGGCCCTGGGGAGTAGCGCCCACCACCAAACCCGTGGTCCGGCCCAACCTGCCCCAATCGGGTATTTTATGGCGAAGCGCACAGTCTGACCGGTTCGACAGCGACGCGCTTTCACCAAACTGGCATTTCCTGAGCAAACGGGCAGCGGCAGCGAACCGGTATTCGCTGTCGGCGCGGAAAGGCTGGGTACGTCTCTCGCCCGACACCGCCCGTGTGCACCTGATGCAAAAAGAAACGGACCATTATTATTCTGCCGTCACCCGTGTCGACCTCAACGCCGACGATGCCGCTGCGAAAGCCGGTATTTACCTGACCAATGGGAATCAGAAAGTGTTTGCGCAGCTCTACAGCGGGTTCGATGCGGGCAAAAAGATCGTCTTCAAACTCGATACTGCCATTCGCACGGTGCCAAATTCAGCTGGCAGCGTCGTCTGGCTGAAAGTGGAGCGGAACGAGCACCAGTTGACCGGCTACTACAGCGGTGACGGAACGAAATGGACCGCCGTTGGGCCTCCCATCAGCGCGGTGAGTCTGGACAAGGCCCAACCCAATTTCAATTCGTGGGTGGGCACCAGTGTGGGTTTATTTGCCGAAGGTAAACCCGCCGACTTTGATTTCTTTGTCTGTAAAGACGGCTTTTCCAGCCTCCCGGCCGTGGGTTACAGTAATTATTATGGCGTTGAAAAAACGGGAGCCGGAGTCGAATCTGGGGTCACTACGGATTCCGATCAGGGTGGTTGGTTTATGCTGTCGGGCGTTGATTTAGGCGCGGGTAAAGACGCGGCCAAACAGGTTCAGGTTCAAGTATCGACGGGAATGTCGGGTACGCTTGAGCTATGGCTCGACGATTTAACTACTGGAAAAAAGATCGCCACTATCCCGTTTAAATCAACCGGCGGCAGGGCGACCTGGAAAACGGTAAGCCAATCTGTCAACGGTGTCTCGGGGCATCATGACGTCTTTGTGAAATTTCCAGCGGGAAAAGCCACTGCCGTAACGGTAAAAGCGCTTCAGTTTCGAAAATAGGAACTTTATGGTTTCTGTCGTTCTAACGGTTGGCGGAATCGTAAACTATTCTAATGAGCAGCTCTAAAATTCCATTTAGAATTATCGCTGTTAAAATCAAATTCTGCCAGAGTTGGTGTGCTGTCTCCGGACGATACCAGCGCTAATTTCTTTCCTGAGTTCGGTACGATCTTGGGCATTATCCGGTAGGTACCATCCGTCAATTGGTCGATTCGCCATAACTGTTCGGGTGCGCCGGTAAATGCAGGTACCGTTAGTACTTCTGCGTCGGTAGTTGCCGCTAATGCCCGATCGGTTCCGGCCAGTACAATTTTGTAATAGGGACCACCTAAGTAGCCGGTCGTATCAGGCGCATCGGTGATCGTCCATTTTTGATGGGGACGGGACATGTAATCGCCTATTCTCAAGGTAATGGGACCGGTTGGCCAGTTTTTCTGTACATCGGCTAGTTGCTGTGCCTGAACGGGTTTTATGGGGTCATTGTTGGGTTGGCCAAATCCCCGTGGTCCAACGGCCATTCGTGTGAAATCAACGGCCAGCTCTAAGCCGTAGCCTCTTCGTACGGATTCAATTTCATACGTATCTTCTTTAAACTTTTCGCCGGCAACAGGCCAGCCATCTTTCCAAATGACCGGAAGTATGCCTAATACACTTCGACCACCCTGCTCTAAATCGGCTTCGTAATGGAGGGACATTTTTTCAACGCCTTTCTCCAGAATGATGTGACCAAAATGCCCGGGGCCTATTAAGCTTCCTCGGGTAGCCACCACCAGCTTACCGCCCCCTTCCAACATGCTTCTGCCTACATTATCGACGTAAGGGCCGGTTATTTTCTTGGATCGACCCACCACCACATTGTAGGTAGAGTTGGCACCATCGCAACAACTGCCATGCGTGGCCAGCAGGTAGTACCAACCGTCGCGATAGACTAACGTGCTGGCTTCGCATACGATGGCAACATCGACGGGTTTATTACCTGCCTTAAGTTTTCCTGTTTTGGGGTCTAATTCAATAAGGCGAGTGTAGCCAAAATAGGTGCCGTAGGTTAGCCAAAGGCGTCCGGTTGTAGGGTCTAACAGAACACCGGGGTCAATGGCGTCGTTCTCTTCATAGCCGTCTGAGGTAGCCACGACAACTGGTTCAGAATACTTAAAATCAGGAGATTTTGGGTCTAATGTCTTGTTCCACATGGTCAGAATAGCGCCTTTGTGGTTGCCTGCCCCACCGGTTGCTCCATAGATGACCAGGTAACGATCCCCGATTTTGATGACATCAGGAGCCGCTCCGCCACCCGGTCGTACCCCGCCACCATGCCACGTCCAGCCATCATTGGAAATCAATCCGCCACCACCTGTGCCGAATGTGTAATATTTGCCGTCACATTCAGCGACGGTCGAGGGGTCATGGATGAAGGGTCTTCCGATCTGGGCTGTTAGGGTCTGTGTTATCAATAAAACCAGTAAAGTTGTCAGGCCGGTTATGTTCATTCGTTTCATGTACTGATTTGTGTTAATTAGCTTAAGCAGACTACTACCTGTTATTGATAACGAATACTGATATTTTTTACGGGCGATCCATTTTCATCTAAAAAACGAACGCAGAAATTAGCCATGCCCGGCCCGTTTATGACAGCCCCCCGAATGATGTTTCTTCCCTTTTTAAGCGTTAACCGTGCCGATGTACCATTATCGGCAATCATATCCCTGTCGCCGGAAAGCATCAATGCTTCCTGGCCATTCAACCACCACATGCTGCCGGAATTACACCCGGCAGCCATCCTGACGTTCTGAATTTCTTCAGGGCAATCGATGACCGTGACCAGCCAGACCAGTATGCCGTATTTTGGCTTATTAATGGCGTAGGTAAAATGGTATAAATTAACGTTGAACGCCTTACTGTCCAACGCATACCACTTCAGTTCCTGGTTTCCCACTTTCACCGTTTCACCATCTTTGGGAACGGTGGTGTAATCGCTGGAAAAATTATCGGCTAAAAACGTTGTTCTGAGGTAGTTGTCCGTGAATATGTTATTTCTGACAATGTCTTTCTTTACGGGTTCCAGCACAAGCCAGCGTTGAATAAAGCCCTTGTCATCCGGTGCTTTTTTTGCGGTAGCCGCCGTTGTGAAGTGTTTGGATAGCGTATGGGTTGTATCGCCTTTTACAGGTATGGGAGGGAGGGGGATTCTTTGTCCCGGACCCGGTCCCTGGGCAAAGGCAGTAAGGCCACCTGGTTGTAAGGCTGATAAAACGACAAAAGCTATAATCGGCAACAGGGGTTTACATTTTCTGTACATAGCAGATTTCCTGAGGAAGAATCAGTGTTTCTACAGTAAGCATAGTTTGGATAAACCTACTCAACAAAGCGGTGGCGGCTTAACTCGGTTGAAGCATGGAAAACTGGATAGGAATGCCTCAACCCGTCTTACTCATTAATGAACTGGATAATAAAGCCGCCTTTGGGAGCAAATGCGTGTTGCCAGGTAGACGTGATTGGATAGGTTTCCGTTTTAAACGTCATCATTGGATTGCCGCCTTCGGTAATGACTCTAAATTTAGAAAAGCCCTTTGCGTACCTGGCCAGGTTGAGGTTGACAGGTACTACTTTATTCGTACCATTGATGCCCACAATGTAAGAAAGGCGGTCTTTCTGACGAGAGAGAATGATCTGTTCCCCCGGTTCAGCCACGATACTTTCCGTTTTATCCCAGGTGGCAGGCATGTCTTTTAACAAATTTCGAACCGGCACAGGCAGTGAATCAAACACCTCTTTTGAATCGGCAAAATGAATAATGCCGGACGTATAGATCATAGCCGTAGCCAGTTCATGAACTGCCGTGTTCAGCCGGGGATATTTTCGTATCGTTAGGGCAAACGGAGTGTAGTCAGTAGGACCGGCTACATTTCTGGTGAAGGGCAATACCGTATTCTGCTCAGCGGCTTTGTCCGGATATCTGGCTTCATAAAAATAACTTTCCGTCCCTAAAACGGCTTCGGCTGTCATGAAATTGGGCCAGGTTCGATGCCAGCCCCTTGGAACGGTCGTGCCGTGGAGGTTTATCAGTAAATGTTCGTTGGCGGCATCCTCAAAAAGTGAGTGAAAGGCGGCCATCACGTCCTGCCGGTCTGAACACCAAAAGTCGATTTTAACCCCTTTAACGCCCATAGCCGCCAATTCTTTAAATCGCTTTTTTCTCTTTTCTGCATCAAAATACGCTGCCGAATAGCCCCACACCATTGGTTTGATCCCCCTGGCAGTAGCCTTCGCAATTATACCTCCTTCGGCGTTGGCTTTCTCCCAGCCAGCATCGAACAGGGTATAGCCGAAACCGAAAGAAGCAGCAAGATCAGTGAATGCGTTATACATGTCAGGAGAATGATCATCGGGATGTGACCACCATGACCAGGTAGCTTTGCCCGGTTCGATCCAGGACGTATCGTCGAGTTTTGAGGCAGGTGCCAAATCCGTAATCAAGCTCGATAGCAGAATGTCCCCGGCCTGTTCACCCATGATGATCACCCGCCAGGGCATCGTCCAGGGAAGATTGGAGGTTGGATGATTATTGTCGCTCAGCGGAAGGGTATATTTTTCGTCTTTTTCGGCAAAGGCAATTGTATATAGTCCGCCCGGCGAATTGGGTTGCAAATGGCAACCCGGAAATGAACCGTCCGTTGCGGACTCGGCCAGTAACACCCAGTTTTTACCATCATTTACCTGAAAAAGGGCAGGCATACACCACCCCACAGATGGGTTACGGGGATGGCTGATTGAGTCGCCGGGATTGACTTTGACGTAAAAATCTTCATAGCCCGGAGTGTACTTTCCCGCTTTATTATACGGCTGTAACCAACCCTTCGCCTGTCTCTCAATTTGAAACCCCGTAATCTCCCTATTGATCGCTCGTATTTTTTTAGGCTGATCCGGAAGCCGGTAGCGGAAAGCAACGCCCTCCTTTCCGGCCACTAAATCAATGATCATTAGTGCGCCCGACTTATTTTTAAACGTTATACTCTTCGTTTGAAGGACATGATCTATCGTTTTGACGTTACCCACCTTCAAGTCGTAGTTCTCCCTTCTGACGCCAATGGGTGAAACGTTAACGACTGAGAGTCCAGTCGTAAAGTCCTGGTCATCACCGTTGAGGCCAAGCGGAGAATTGGCAATGATGATTTTATTCCGGCGTGTTACGCTGTACTGCAATGCTCCTTTTTTGGTCAAGAGCAAGGTGATTTTGGTCGAACCTGGTTTCGAACTGAGATCCATCGACTGGCTTGCAGCGCTAAAGCCACTGAAGAGAAAAATTACGCCGATTAAAATGGTAAGACCTCTGTAAATCAATATATTTCTCATCCTGTTGCTTCGGTTTCTTATTGCCAAGGCGGGGCGGTTTGTAACTATAGGCACTTATTCTCAATAAAGAAAGTAAGCTGTGGGTTTAGTGCATTTAGTAAAGACATTGGAATGGTTTATTTCTACCCGGCAATCCCTTCTCCATAGTAGCAATTGAGGTCACTTATACAAAAGATTTGCATTATTCATGTATTGAATAGTATATGTCTAATTATTCATTCAAAAAATAACTTAGTTCAACAAGCTGGTCTTTTTGCTCATTTTCGGTTACTACCTGGTGAATAAAGTTGTCCGCAGCCTGATAAATGTCCCGAGGTTTCCTGGGTAGGTTGGTAGTTATGACTACCGGGTTTGTCGCTTGCCTCTGGTAAGGGGAATTGCCGACAAGCCATGTGAGGTCTGAGGTAATCGGTAAAGTGGTTCTTTTGATGGTTCAGGGAATCATTCCTGGTAAAATCTGGGTGGTCATGGCAGGGATCTGGCACTTAGGATAGGACTTTAATCTGTCTACGGCAAGTAGTTGCTTCTGCCATCACCTTTCAATCGCGTATATTACCCATTGCAAACTTTATGTAATAATTAAGTGGAATAATAGAATAATAATAAACATTTAGGACCACACCCTCATTTTCTCGTTTATTTGACTTCATTGGCGCTAAATCTAGCGGTATACACCCTTTCTTTGTCGGGTAGTAGGTCTGCTCTGATCCACACTACAGAGCCCGTTAGCCGGTGATCTGCCTTATTCAACCCTTAGTAGGCTCTGCCTGCAGGGAAGGCTAACTAATGTTGCCTCGCTCAGCCAACACCATATCTGGCCGCGTAGAGACAAACCGCACCACCCTAGATACGGAAACTACCCGACCCGTCGACGTAGTACATACACCTTACTATCCACAAATGCCAGCATCTTATGTCTGGCAACTCTTCGCAGGCAGTTCTTTACGGAAAGCCCCGAAAGACGCTTAACTAGCTGACGGATTTAAGTACCTGTTAACGGCCTGCCAAGGGGCATTATTTAACCTTTTTGTACAGCTGCAAACAACCTCTAAAAACTTTATCCTCTATGAATGGCATTAGTGTTATTATCTGTTGTTATAACTCTTCGTCCCAATTACCGCAAACAATTCGGCATTTAGCTACTCAGACAATTCCCGATTCGCTTCATTGTGAGATCATTCTGGTCAATAATGTCTCCACGGATAATACCGTAGAGGTGGCTCAGACTGAGTGGGCAAAGTATAGTTCGTCGCCCTTAACGTTTAAAGTAGTCCACGAAAGTCAACCCGGATTGAGCTATGCCCGCCAGAAGGGAATAAATGAAGCCAAGTATGATTATCTTCTCTTTTGTGATGATGATAACTGGCTTCTCCCTGACTATTTAAGGACCGGCTTTTCTATTCTTGAAAATGACAAATCAATCGGTGGATTAGGGGGGTTGGGAGTTGCTGAATTCGGAGGCCCTAAACCAGACTGGTTTGATCAGTATGCCATGTATTATGCGGTAGGCAAGCAGGCTCCAACATCCGGCGATCTGTCCAGGTGTCGGGGCTGGGTGTACGGAGCTGGCTGCTTTATCAGAAGGGAGGCATTAAACAGCCTGAGCGATTATGCTTTTATCAGTTCTGACCGGAAAGGAGCCAGCTTATCCTCCGGTGGCGATATTGAATTGTGCTATTTTATTCTCCTGAATGGGTATAAGATATGGTATGATGAACGCCTGGTTTTTGTCCACTACATCGATGGCAGGCGGTTATCAATTGACTATATCAAACGTATGTTACTGGCTCATGCGAAAGAAGCTTATCAGTTGGATGGGTTAGAGTATAAGAGTAAGGCGAAGCAGGACTTTAATTTATACAGTAAAAAGATTCAGCGGATGTGGATCTTTCGGTTTGTGCTCGATAGTATCAAGCTTAAAAAAGCCTATTCGTACGAAGGCCTTTCGCTGGGCTTTCTTTCCAAACTGTACATAACCCGATTAGCATCGCTCTTGAAGCTAAACAACCGATTTGATCAATCGTTTGAGTAGATTATTGATGGGCAGCCGTCGAGTGTGTCGGGTAAACGGTACTTAGTCATCAAACGCCTTACGATCCAGCCTACGTACAAAGTACGGGTTACGAGGTATTACGATCCAATCGGTCGTTTAGGACGTTTATCGATTGGCATCATTGACGTTCATTACTGTTTTCTTTGCACATTTGTGGAATCACCATTAATGTAATACAGCAATGACCAGTATCAAAAAATCTATAAATGCCTATAAAATCTTTTTTCTGGGCCTTGCCGGACTATTCATCACAGGTATTTCGCTAGGACAAACGACAGGTACGGCCGTTACGCTGGGCGGTAAAACAATACATACCGTGGGTACACTACCAGCAGTGGGAACACCAGTTAAAAATTTCACATTGACCGGTGTTGATCTTACCGACAAGACGTTAGCCGATTACAAGGGCAAATATGTGATCATGAATATTTTTCCGAGCGTGAACACAGGTGTTTGTTCTAAATCGGTACGGAAGTTTAATGAGGATGCGGCTGGACTGAAAAACACAACCGTGCTCTGCATTTCCAAAGACCTGCCTTTTGCACAAAAAGCTTTTTGTGGTGCAGAAGGAATTAAAAACGTAGTGATGCTTTCTGATTTCAGAACTGATTTCGGCAATTCTTACGGCGTGCAAATTGCCGACGGACCCATGAAAGGTCTGTTAAGTCGTGCAGTAATCGTCGTGAATCCCGAAGGGAAAATCGTCTATGAACAGCAAGTGCCGGAAATAGGCCAAGAGCCTGATTATGCGGCTGCTATAGCTGCCATCAAATAGGGGTCCGTGAGTAACTGACCAGTAAAAAAGGGCGTATTCGACGGATTGCAGCTGCGGTTTTTGTACGTCAATCCGGCGGATACCACCCCTTTCTGACTACCATCAATGAGAACTTTTTCGGTCTTAATCAGGCCTTTGATTACGTTGTCATTGGGAGTGGGGCACATGATTATCTTAGCGCTATATTTACCGGCCCTTGCCGCCAAGCCACCTCATGAAACGTCTTACTTACCCCGCCATCCTGCTGACCCTGGGCCTGCTCAGCCTGACCGAAAAACCCACCACTACCGACTGGCCAGAATACAATGGCGGGCCGGATCGCAACCATTTTTCTCCGCTCACGCAGCTAAATCCCGGTAACGTAGCCCGCTTACAGGTCGCCTGGCAATATGCTTCGGGCGGGGTCGACACGGTTAAAAATAACACCCAGATCCAATGCAATCCGCTTATCATCGATGGTGTGCTGTACGGTGTTTCGGCGGGCTCTCAAGCCTTTGCTCTCGACGCCACCACGGGTAAGGAGCTTTGGAAAACGGCCTTCACCGACGATACCTTCGCCATGAATAGCCGGGGTGTTACCTACTGGACCGATGGGCGACAGCCCAGGATTTTCTTCGCCTACGGCTCGCTGCTCTACGCTCTCGATGCCCGAACGGGAAAGCCGGTGACCAGCTTTGGGAAAGGAGGAAAAATTAATTTAAAAGAAGGCCTCGCCCGTCCCGGAGCCGACGAATACGTGGTGAGCAATACGCCGGGGGTAGTGTATAAAAATCTGCTCATCATGGGCCACCGGGTGTCGGAGATCGCACCGGCTCTGCCCGGCGACGTACGCGCCTACGACCTTCGCACGGGGCGGATTGTCTGGACGTTCCACACCATTCCTCACCCCGGCGAGTACGGAGCCGACACCTGGCCCAAAGACGGCTATCGTAACTTCGGCGGAGCCAACAACTGGATGGGGATGGCCATCGACCGGCAGCGCGGCATCGTGTATGTACCCACCGGAACGGCAGCCTTCGATTTATACGGCAGTTCCCGACCCGGCAAGAACCTGTTCGGCAATAGCCTGATAGCCCTCGACGCGGCCACCGGAAAACGACGCTGGCACTTTCAGACGATCCATCATGACATCTGGGACCGCGATATTCCGGCTCCCCCCAATTTATTCACCGTCGTGCATGACGGCAAAAAGGTGGATGCCGTTTCGGTGTTATCCAAACAAGGCTTCCTGTTTGTCTTTGACCGGGTGACGGGGAAGCCGCTGTTTCCGATTGAGGAACGACCCATGCCCGCTTCCACGGTTCCGGGCGAAAAAGCCTGGCCCACCCAGCCAATTCCCCTCAAACCCGCACCGTTTACGAGGCAATCGTTTTCGGAAAGCGATATTAACGACTTTGTCACCGACCGCGACACGGTGCTGGCCCAACTCCGGCGCTGGCAATCGGGGAAGGAGTTCATTCCCCTTCCGCTGAGCCCCAACCGTACCGTGTTTTTCCCCGGCACCGATGGCGGGGCGCAGTGGGGCGGGGCCGCGGTGGACGAAGAGGGTATCATGTACGTTCCCGCCAAGCAAATTCCGGTCACGATGGGGTTGGTTCCGACCCCCGATGGGTCATTGTCAGCCAAGACCGTTGACCGCACGGGTAGCCAACTTTACCAAACCCACTGTGCCTCCTGCCACGGCCAAAACCGCGAAGGCAGTCACGACGGTACCTATCCAGCTCTGAGCAGCATTTCACAAAAACGCAACCCGACATCCGTGGCTCAGGTGCTGGCCAAAGGCCAGGGCATGATGCCTGCCTTCACGAACCTGAAGGAATCTGAGCGGAAGGCCATCGTGGATTTTCTGTTCGGTAAAACAACGTCCGTCGCCAGCAACGCGGGCCTGAACACGGCACCCTATCACCACACTGGATTTGCCCGCTGGTACGACCGGGCGGGGTATCCCGTAAGCCGTCCACCCTGGGGCACCCTGACGGCGATCGATCTGAATACGGGCGAGCACCGTTGGCAAGTCCCGCTGGGCGAGTACCCCGAACTGGTGGCGAAGGGTCTGCCTCCAACGGGCACAGACAATTATGGCGCACCGGCCGTTACGGCGGGTGGGTTGTTGTTCATTGCCTCTTCCCGCGATGAGCTGATTCGGGCTTTTGACCGAAAAACGGGCCGTGAACTCTGGCGCGCCAAACTGCCCGCTGCCGGTTATGCTTCGCCGAGTACCTACGCCGTCAATGGCAAGCAGTATGTGGTGATTGCCTGCGGAGGTGGCAAACTCAAAACCAAGTCGGGAGATCGGTACGTGGCGTTTGCGTTGCCGTAATTTGACAGCAGCGACCCTATCGAATGTCTTCATACAACTGCTTCAGCTTCTCGGCAGAATAGCCCACGCCCCACAAAATGCCCACATACAGAAATAAGGCATTAGCGCGCCAGAATCCCCATTTGGCCACCCGCCGGTCGGACGATTCCACCACGCGGTTCACCTGCCGGATGCGCCCGTACTGCACAAGTCGCAACAGCATATCGGCCTCTTCCATAATCGGCAGTTCATTGGCATAACCACCGCAGGCCAAAAACTGCTCGCGTCGGCAAAAGATCGCCTGATCGCCAAAGAGAAGTCGCGCTCCCCTGGCGAAAAACAGGTAAGGACGGAAAAACAGAGGGGCGTAATACGTTTTTATGAAATTATGAAATGAGGTAAACCAGCAGGTTCGTAAGGGGCCGCGCATGAGCGAAATGAAGCCCCCGGCCGCTAGTTTGGGGTTTGCCAGCGTCTGCTCAATCACCATCAGGGCATCGTCGGGCAGGGCGGTATCGGCGTGTAAAAAGCACAAATAGTCGCCCGTTGCGGCTGCTACGCCCGCATTCATCTGATATGACCGACGGGCGATTGGACTCCGGATCAGTCGAAATACGGGCAGGCCATTCCGCGTAGCCGTAGCCATTTCGTTTTCAATGAGTGAAACCGTCAGGTCATTGCTACCTCCGTCCACCACGATGATTTCGTCGGGGGCTGGGTAAAGTTGACGAAGTTGCCGGAAGAAGCGGGGGAGGGCTCGCTCTTCGTTGACGGTCGGGATAATGATGGAAATACGGGCCACGGTTGTTTATCGGATAACTGTTTTGGGACGCTGACGGTTTACCAGGCAGATAACGTTACTTGTTCATATGTTTCGACTCATTCCTCAGGTACTGCTCAAACAACTCTACACCCGCAACAGTCTGCATAATACAGCCAGTGGGTTTGCGTTCTCGCTTAAAAACCGACTGGCCGATGCGACCTTCACCGGACTATCGCTTATCCGGATCGACGGTCAGGCCTACCCGGCCGAAGCTTTTCAACTGGAGTTGGACGGTCAGGCCGCACTACCCGTCGACGGTATTTCGGTCTCTCATCCACTCGCATTTCCACTGCGACGAAGCGTAACCGTTTATGCTTCGGCCGAGCCATTATCGGCCGGGAAGCATTTGATCGAGCTAACGCTTCAGACCCAGCCGTTCGGCAAAATTACGCTGACAGTTGAGGATGAATTACAGCATGAACGCGCAGACGAGCCGTCTATCAATGCCCAGCGCGTTGTCATTCCCCGAAGTACAAGCGACGATACATCGCCCGATGCGGTTCGTCAGCGTCAGGAATTTCTTGGGCAATATACCCAAACTCGTCCGCAACATCTGACGAATTACTCGTTTGATCCGGCGGTGATCCGGGGAAACTGCGAACAATTTGTTGGCGTAGCGCAGGTACCGATTGGCCTGGCCGGACCGTTACGGATCAATGGCGAACATGCCAGCGGTGATTTTCTGATTCCGCTGGCTACCACCGAAGGAACGCTGGTGGCTTCCTACAATCGGGGAATGAAACTGCTGAATCAGTGCGGGGGCGTTACCTGTACGGTCATTGACGAAGGTATGCAGCGAGCACCCGTTTTCGTGATGCATGATGCGCGTGCGGCCCGCGATCTGGCCCGCTGGGTGGCTGCTCATGAACCCCACCTACGGGCCGAAGCCGAGGCCACTTCCCGGTTCGCCAGGTTACAGTATATTACCCCTTACCAGACCGGACGCACGCTGTTTCTTCGATTTGGCTTTACAACCGGCGACGCTGCGGGTCAGAACATGGTTACCAAGGCGACCCTGGCCGCCTGTACCTATCTATTACAGGAGGTAAAAGACGTGGCGCATTTTTACCTCGAAGCTAATCTGGCAACCGACAAAAAACCGTCGTTCATCAACACGCTTCAGACGCGGGGTAAACGGGTGACGGCCGAAGTGACCATCCCCAAAGACCTCCTGGTGCGCGAACTTCAGGTCGAACCCGAACAACTTGACCGCCATGCCCGTTTGGGTACGCTTGGCGCATTTATGTCCGGTACCAACAACAACGGACTACACTCCGTCAATGGTCTGGCGGCTTTATTTATCGCTACGGGTCAGGACGTTGCCTGTCTGGCCGAATCTTCGGCCGCTATCGCGACGTCCGAAATTCTGCCGAACGGCGATTTTTACGGGTCTATAACATTGCCCTCACTCATAGTGGGTACGGTGGGTGGTGGCACGAGTTTGCCGACACAGCAGGAATGCCTGAGTATACTGGGCTGTTCGGGTTCGGGCAAGGTCTATAAGTTTGCAGAGATTGTGGCCGGTGTGGTGGCCGCTGGTGAACTTTCCCTGGCCGCAGCCATTTCATCCCTCGACTGGGTATCCAGCCATGAATCAGCCCGGCAGTCGACTCCATCAAGTCAGTAACCGGGGTCATTAGACTTGGCGGAGTCGATTGTCTGGTCAATAAAATCTTTGCTGTACGTACTATTCTTTAGGCTATTCTTGCTTTATGGCTGGTGATCATCTCATCGTTTTTGTTAAAAACCCTGTTCCGGGACAGGTCAAAACCCGAATCGCCCGCACGGTCGGGAATGATAAAGCAGTTGCCGTTTATCGGCATCTGTTACGCTACACCCAGGATGTAGTGCGCTCATTTGAAGTTCGGTGCGGGGTCTATTACGGCGACTTTATTAATCCGGATGATGGCTGGACGGGTTACCAGAAATACCAGCAAACCGGTGAGGATCTGGGCGAACGGATGAGCCATGCTTTTCGGGAGCAATTCAGTGCCGGGGCTGAAAAAGTGGTTATTATTGGCAGTGACTGCCTCGACATCACGCCTGTGCATTTGAAACAGGCATTTGATCGGCTGAATACGACCGACGTTGTTATTGGGCCTGCAACCGATGGCGGGTATTATTTATTGGGTATGACTCAATACCACCCATTTCTTTTTCAGGATATGCCCTGGAGCCAGCCCGAACTTTGTCAACGTACCGAAGCTGCAATTCGTCAAAACGGATTGACGTTTAAACGACTTGAGCAGCTAACGGATATTGATGAATGGGCCGATTATGCACCTTATTCAGGTTAGACCGACCCCTCTCGCAATTTCCATTAGTTCTTACGATAAGGGTAGCACCCCGGAGCCTTCCCGAACTCACCCGCCGATCAATCAGGAAAAGGCGGTTGAGAAGTTGGACAGTCCGGTAAGGCCACGACTTATCCGGCCGAAACGTTACAAAAACGAACGGATTTAAAACCCGGCACAAAATTCATAGTTAACGATAGACCTAATAAGGGGTAAGTGTGCGCTCGATCAAAACGGCCGCTGGCCTGGTGTAAGTGATGGATACAAACGAATTCGCTCCTGGCAAGGTACAAATTGGCGATCCGCTAAGTCGGGTCGATGGTCGGCAAAAAGCTGGCCGAACTGGCGATCAACAAAGAAGGATCGGCTTTGTACCGCGCCCGGTTAGACGATCTAACGTTCGGGAATGGGTCAATTATCCGAAAAGGCCAGTCAACTCGTATTACCTAGGGCGAAATTAACATGGTCGATTTTGCCGCAGCGGTGGCCAATGCGGTTTATCACGCCACGGGCAAGCGCATCCGCGAACTGCCGATTACGCCCGACAAGCTGATCTGAGAAATCGGCTATCGTCACTTAAATCGAGCGGTTTTTGAAGTGGCTATACACACGTTTTTTACTTCTTAAAGTCAGTAATACGACTCCCATCATACCGATATACCCCATCAGCCCCGAACCAGATACTACCATCATTAGCTTCTAAAATCCCCAAAAGCATCCTGCCTTCTTTGGGATTTAGCTCGGTTACCGTTGGTGTTTTATTGGACAAGGTGTTGGCCTCATAGCGAGAAAGTACCCAACCCCGTGCAGTTTCTGAACTAGTCCAGATATTGCCTTTTTTATCTTCGTAGATATACCCAACAAAATTCCGGGTGACGTTGGTGAAGGTGATTCCGTCATAGCGCCAAAGGCCATTCGTGCCACCCAGCCAGATAGTACCCGTTTTATCTTCGATTATCGCACGAACATCTGTAAAAGGTTGGCCGATATACGTTGTATTGGTGAACGTTTTGCCGTCATAAACAAAGATAACATAGGTGGTTCAGAAACGCTGGGTGGCGGGTTTACCGCGCTGTCTGATGAGGATTGGAAGTCATCTTTTCAAACGAATCTGCTGGCTCCCGTGCGACTAAACCGCGGGTTATTGCCGGGTTCAAATAGGCACTAACATCGAACTGGTTTTAGTTAACCAACCCATGTCGAAAAAAATAGTTAGGTGTTCGAAAGCAGTTATTCGATAACAGCTCTGGTTGGCATTAGGTCATGGCAAGACGATAGTAAGCACTGTACCAGAGGCTCTGTTAGAGACGGATTCGCTCCGGAAAGGCGTAGAATAGATTAAATAACCTGATGAAACGTTTTTGCTTACTCCGTAGTTAATAAAAACCTTCTCCGATCTTGACTTTTGTTGACTGGCTGATAACTTAGTTTTTGCACCTGTTGGAGAAGGATTTCGTTACATCATAAGTGAGTACGTTTCGCGCCCACTGCTTTTATTCGATTATACATGGAAGAAACTAAAGAAAATGTTCATCGCTCTGAAACGCAGAGTACCGAACGCATTGCCAATGATTTACCCAAGCGCGACGAGTTACTCCTGACCCCCGACGAACAGCGCATCAAAGATGCGTTTCAGGACCACGACTGGAATGAAATTAAAACCGCCGATTCATGGGTCATTTTTAAAGTGATGGCCGAATTTGTTGAGGGGTTTGATAAGCTCGCCAAGATTGGCCCCTGCGTGTCTATTTTCGGCTCTGCCCGGACTAAACCTGATAGTCCGTATTACACAATGACCGAAGAAATTGCCGCCAAGCTGGTACGGCATGGCTACGGTGTCATTACGGGTGGTGGACCCGGTATTATGGAGGCTGGTAATAAAGGAGCCTTCGAACAGGGAGGAAAATCAGTTGGTCTGAATATCAAACTGCCGTTTGAACAGCATAGCAATATTTACATCGACCCCGATAAGAGCATTAACTTCGATTTCTTCTTTGTCCGAAAAGTGATGTTCGTCAAATACGCGCAGGGATTCGTTGTAATGCCCGGCGGACTCGGTACGCTTGACGAATTGTTTGAAGCGTTGACGCTTATCCAGACCCGCAAGATTGCCCGTTTCCCGATAGTACTGGTTGGTAAAACCTATTGGCAGGGACTAATTGACTGGATTACGGATGTGATGCTGGGCGAGCAGCATAACATCAATCCGGAAGATATGAAACTCATCAGTATAGTTGACACACCAACCGAAGCCGTCAAAGTGATTGATGAGTTCTACAACAAATATTTGCTGAAGCCTAACTTCTGAGTAGTACCAGGCCTCCGGCCGGGAAGTGAATAATTTGAACTTCCACTCCCCGGCCAGAGGCCCGGCGTTACTTAAAATGGGGTTTCCTGGCTGGGATCAGCGTTGCCGAAGTTCGATATTATTTTGGCCTTGCTTTTAAAGACGCTACCCGCTGATGGTTGTGGGCTGTCGAAGCTGCTCAAACCGTTAACTTCGGGTGTGAAATACGAATCGAGATCGCAGAATTTCGTGAACTTGTTGATGAACCGGAGTTGGATAGTGTCAAGAGTACCGTAACGGTTTTTAGCAATTATCACTTCGCCAAGCCCCGCTGTTGAATTGCCGTTTTCGTCGGCTGTAATATTATAATATTCAGGTCTATAAAGGAACATAACCATATCTGAATCGTCCTCAATAGTACCTGAGCCTCGTAAATCTGATAGGGATGGTTTTTTATCACCTATTCGTGTCTCGACAGAACGACTCAGTTGAGAAAGTGCGATTATAGATATGTTAAGTTCTTTAGAGAGCTTTTTCAAACCTCTAGTAAGTTTTGATAACTCTTCATATTCACTATATGATCCTTTTATATTAATGGGCAGCATAAGCTGTAGATAATCTATAGCAATCAGTTTCACACCATGCTCCTCAATTAATCGTAGGCACTTTTCTCTTAATTGTTCAATATTTAAATCAGTAGTATCGTCAATAAAAATGGGAGCATCGGTAAGTCGCTGAACTTTGTGGCTTAATTGCGTCCATTCATGCGGGGCCAGCGCTCCTTTCTTGATTTTTTCTGCATCAATCTCCGCTTCAGCTGAGATAAGTCGGTTTACTAACTGCACTGAAGTCATTTCCAATGAGAAAATCGCTACTGGCTCCCCGTGATCAACAGCCGCATTACGCAGGGCTGATAAAATAAAAGAGGTTTTACCCATAGCTGGTCGAGAAGCTAGTATGATTAACTGCGGTCTTTGCCACCCAGCAGTAATCCTGTCTAACGCAATAAATCCTGAGGGTATACCAGTTAAACCACCCATATCTTTTTTAATCTGCAACTCTGTCAACGCATAATTTAAAATAATTTCTAAGCTTGGAATAGCAGAGTCAATTTGTGACGAATCGGAATTGTAAGACACACTATTCATTGCTATGAAAATAAATTAAGTAGATATAAGACTTACTAAGAGAAGAAAGCTACTTTAAAATGGCGTTTCTTGGCTTGGGTCGGTATGACCAAAATTAGTCATATTGTTGGCTTTACTCTTGAAGACGCTGCCAGGGGCAGGTTGTGGAATATCAAAACTACTCAGACCATTTATATTATTATCAAAATTCCCCGGTCCAAGCTCTCCACCTGATTGCCCACCGGGAAGCGGTGTGAAGTACGAATCGAGATCGCAGAATTTCGTGAACTTATTGATAAACCGAAGTTGGATCGTGTCGAGCGAGCCGCTTCGGTTTTTGGCTATAATCACCTCGCCAATACCCGCCGTTGAGTTACCGTTTTCATCGGCCGTGATGTTATAATATTCCGGGCGGTAGAGGAAGCAAACCATGTCTGCATCCTGCTCAATAGATCCTGATTCACGAAGGTCGGACAGCTGTGGCTTTTTGTCGCCACCGCGTGTTTCCACGGCCCGGCTCAACTGCGAAAGCGCGATGACCGGTACGTTCAACTCCTTGGCTAAGTTCTTAAGGGCACGTGAGATCGACGCAATTTCCTGTTCACGGTTACCACCCCGTCCGGCGGAGGTATCACCGGACATCAGCTGCAGGTAGTCAATCACGACCATCTGAATATCGTGCTGAGCTTTTAATCGTCGGCATTTGGCCCGCAATTCCAGGATGGATAGGGCAGGGGTATCGTCAATAAAAATGGGCGCTTCGGTGAGCCGCTGGATTTTGTGGTGTAACTGTGTCCATTCGTGCGGGGCCAGCGTACCTTTCCTGATTTTCTCCGCGTCAATTTCCGCTTCGGCCGAGATCAGACGATTGACCAGCTGAACGGCCGACATCTCCAGCGAGAAAATGGCGACGGGTTTTCCGTGGTCGACGGCGGCATTCCGGAGGGCACTCACCACAAATGCAGTTTTTCCCATGGCTGGCCTGGCGGCCAGAATGATCAATTCGGTTGGTTGCCAGCCCGACGTAACGCGGTCCAGATTCGTAAATCCGGAGGGGACACCCGTTAAGCCTTCCTGATTTTTCTTGGTTTCAAGTTCGTTAAGCGCCATCCGAACGATGGTGCTCATATCTGCATAGTTCTTCTTGATGTTCGATTCCGAAATCTTGAAGAGCGACTGTTCCGTACGGTCGAGGAGTTCAAATACGTCGGTCGTATCCTCGTAGGCATCGCGCAGAATCGTTGACGACATGGCAATCAGTGCCCGTTTCAGGGCCTGCTCCGACACAATCCGTGCGTGGTATTCGATGTTAGCCGCCGAGTTGACCCGGAATGTCAGTTCGGATACAAAACCGCCCCCACCTACCAGTTCAATCTCTCCCGTTTTGCGTAGTTGCTGCGTAACGGTCAGAAGGTCAATGGGATCGGAGTTGCCGAACAGGGTCAGGATCGCCTGATAAATCCGTTGGTGAGCTTCTTTATAAAACGTTTCGGGTTTAAGGATATCGACAACAGACGAAAGAGCGTCTTTTTCGATCATGAGCGCACCCAGTACGGCTTCTTCCAGGTCCAGCGCCTGGGGAGGCAGCTTTCCAAGGCCTGTATCGAGCCAATGATTTCCGGCTTGCTGACGACCTCCGGCGAAAGCCGAGGGTTTACGAAGGTGTTGATTGGGGCGGGCGTTATTCTCCATCTGTTAATGCAAGTTTACGCAATCTTCTCCCCATAAGGCAAGCCCAGCATGAACAACGTATAGGCTAACCAGATACCAAAATGTTCGTAACATTCTGGTAATGTTGATGCTACCGGCTGAAAAAAAAACCGAAGAATTTAAGCAACGAATGTGGGGCTGGCTTACGTACATGATACTGATAACGGGCAGAGGTCTGTACATCAGCAAGATAACTATTGTTTCACATAAAATGCCCGATTTATTCAAAAAATTGCCAGCGAATAAGAAACAGGCTCAGGTGAATAAATTTTCGATGAAACGTGTTGTAGACGAAAAGAAAACGCTTACTTTCGAAATCACACTTTAACGTTATTCATCGTTTGGTCGAAAAAGTCATCACCCTCGACAATGTATCGCTCATCGACTTTCTGGGCGTAGAGAACCACAATATCAAAGAAGTGGCGGCTGCGTTTCCCATGAGCAAAATTATCTCGCGTGGCAACGAGATCCGGATTAAAGGTACAACTCCGGAAATAAGCCGCATCAGCGATATTCTGGACTCGCTGATGGAACACTACCAGAAGTACGGTAAAATCACGCACGAAAATATACAGAACTACATCAGCCACAGTGGTCAGCCCACAAATGGCTCGGGGATCGTTCCCCCCGTTCCGCCCGATGATGATGAAGTGCTGGTGTATGGAACGCGGGGTGTTGTGGTACGGGCAAAAACGGATAACCAGAAACGCCTGGTCGAAGCCGCCGAAAAACACGATCTGGTGTTTGCCGTAGGTCCGGCCGGTACCGGAAAAACCTACACAGCCGTGGCTATTGCCGTGCGGGCATTGAAAAATAAGGAGGTTAAGAAGATCATTATCACGCGTCCGGCCGTTGAAGCCGGAGAGAACCTTGGGTTTCTGCCGGGCGATCTGAAAGAAAAGATCGACCCGTACCTGCGCCCAATCTACGATGCACTCGATGACATGATTCCGGCCGAAAAACTGAAATTCTATACCGAGAACCGAATCATTGAAATTGCACCGTTGGCCTATATGCGTGGACGTACGTTGAATAATGCCTTTATCCTACTCGATGAAGCGCAGAATACGACGTCTATGCAGATGAAAATGTTTTTAACACGGATGGGGCCAACCTCAAAAGCAATCATTACCGGCGACCGGTCGCAGATCGACTTACCGAACAAGCAAAAATCGGGTTTGGTCGAATCTGTCGAGATTTTAAAAAACATCAAAGGCATTGCCTTTGTTGAGCTTGATGGGCGGGATGTCGTTCGCCATCGGCTCGTTCGTGAAATTATTACGGCGTATGATAAAGCAGGTCAATAACAACCTGATTAAGCGTGAACGAACCGGCTGGCATTGGCTGGCCGGTTCGTTTTTGTGTTTGCTAACCTCTTTTGCCTGGTCGCAGACCACCAATGAAACACTACTCAACCGGTGCGGAGTCGTTGAACACGAACGGATTCTGCAACAGCGAAATCCCAATCGACTACGGCAAATTAATGAGTTGAATCAACTGGTTCAGAAAGCGCAAATTGGTGGCAAGTCGCTTCGGCAAGCTGTTGATGAAACGGTGTATCGAATTCCGGTGGTTGTTCACGTGGTTCATAACAATGCGGCTCAAACTATTGGCGGAGCCAATAATGGTAATATTTCGGACGAGCAGATACGATCTCAAATTCAGGTACTCAACGAAGACTATCGACGTAAGGAGGGGACTAATGGGTTCAATACCAGTGCTATTGGGGCCGATGCGCGTATTGAGTTCTACCTCGCTACGGCCGACCCCAGTGGTAATCCGTCCAGCGGTATTACCCGACATTATTATCCACAGAAGTCATCATTTGACGCATTTAATGACGATCTCTTGCTTTCTCAGATTGCTTACTGGCCCAGTAACCGGTATCTAAATATCTGGGTAACTACCGTAGATACTTATATTGGCTATACCCAATTCCCTTCTGCAGCTGACACGCTCAAAGGACTACCTGCCAGTTCCAATGAATTGACGGATGGTACAATTATTGACTATCGGTATTTTGGGAAGCGGATTGGAACGGTAAATAGCGCTTCCCTGTATGCATTGGGACGTACGGCAACGCACGAAATAGGACATTGGCTAGGACTGATCCACACCTGGGGAGATACCGACTGTGGGGATGATTATGTGGCCGATACCCCACCCACTGAAGATCGATCCAATCCTTTTGTTTTGTTAGATTGCCAGCAAACCTACTCCAATTGCGTTAATGGCGTACAAACGCGTGACCTGATCGAAAACTACATGAACTACTGGCCCGATGCCTGTATGAATATGTTTACAGAAGGTCAGGTAGCCCGAATGCGGCTGGTCATGACGCTCAGTCCACGCAGGGCACAGCTTCTTAAGTCGGTTCTTTCGCCACTCACCGAAACCGATGCGCTTACAATAAGTGTTTGGCCAAACCCAATTACCACGACAGAGTCTTCCATTGATGTGCAGCTAAAAGGATCTCAAACCTTTACCGTCGATTTGTTCGATGCTGCCGGTCGACAGTTGAGAAGCTATACCTATACCAATTCGCCCAGCACGCGGGTTAGTGTGCCCGTAGCTGGATTGGCAACCGGTGTGTATATTGTGCGGGTGAAAACTGGCAGTGAGATGGTTAGTAAGCGCCTGCTGGTTCAGTAACCATAAAAATCCACCTTATGATTCGTGTTTTACCTATTTCAAACCCGTCGGACCTGGAATCGGCTTTTGCCATTCGCCGACAGGTTTTTGTTGACGAACAGCATGTTTCGGCTCGTGAAGAATACGATGAGTTCGAAGACACAAGTACCCATTTTCTGGCCCGATTCGATGATACTCCCTGCGGTACCGCCCGCTGGCGACGGACATCTAACGGTGTTAAGTTGGAACGATTCGCTGTTTTAGCCGCTTTTCGCGGGAAGGGCGTTGGTAAAGCATTGGTTAAAACGGTTCTGGAAGATGTGTTTAATCAACAACCCGAACCCATTGAACGGATTTACCTACATGCGCAGGTAACTGCTATGCCGCTGTATGCAGGTTTTGGCTTTGTTGCCGTGGGGCCGATGTTTGAGGAAGCGGGCATCCAGCACTATAAAATGGTACTGCCCGGCTCTGCGTTCAACAGAGAATGAAAGGGAACCCGTTTGTTCGTTACGCGGCCGCGCTGATCGGTGGGATTGTCCTGTACGTATACCATCCCGACTGGATCCTTGTTCCGCAGGTGGCGCTGCTGCTGGGACTTGGGATGCTTCTTTGGGGCGTTCGTCAAACGAGGGGCAAACTCGTCAAGCCGATTCAGATAGCATCCGGCCTTGGCGGTTTGTTGCTTTTGATGGCGTTGGGCTGGGGCATTTCTTATCAGCATACGGCCAGAAATCAATCCGATAACCTGGTCCACCTCACCGATACGCTTCGTGCCTACGAAGGGGTGATAGCGGCTCAGCCAGAAGAACGGGCCAAAACATTTCGGGTGGAGCTGGCCGTTCGTCGGGGAAAATGGACGAGCCAGGCAGGGGAGAAGTGGCAACCGCTTAGTGGTCGGGTTATCGTGTATCTGGATAAGGCAGGCCAGTCGATGCCGCATTACGGGGAGGTCTGGCTGGTGACGGGGTCGCCCCGGCCAATTGATCCGCCCCTGAATCCCGGTGAGTTCGACTATAAGCAATACCTCAGCTACCGGAACATTTACCATCAGCAGTACCTGAGGCCTTACGAGCGAACGGTACTCTCGGTTGATCCCCCCAGCCGAATTACAGGCATCGCCACCCGCGTGAACCGCTGGGCCGATCGTGTTTTCACCCATCAGGTTAGTAATCGGGCTGAATACGGGATTGTCAACGCCATGATTTTAGGCGTAAGAGATGATCTGGATACGGAGTTGTACCGGGCTTATGCCGCAGCAGGGGCCGTACATGTGCTGTCGGTATCAGGGCTTCATGTGGGCATTCTGTTCCTTGTGTTAACGTTTCTGCTCAGTTTTTTGATTAAACGTCCTCGGGGTAAACTCCTGATGGCTTTTTTGCAATTACTCATTTTATGGTTCTACGCCTTAGTCACAGGGTTTTCGCCCCCGGTGTTGCGCTCGGCGGCTATGTTTACGTTGCTTATTGTGGCGAATGCATCCGGTCGTCAGCAACAGTTTATTAACTCATTGGCAGCTTCGGCCTTTTTTATCCTGTGTTTCGATCCGTACGCCTTGTTTTCAGCGGGGTTTCAGTTGTCGTATCTGGCCGTCGGGGGTATCGGCGCATGGCAGTCTCCGCTTTATCAGTCGATCACGTTTCGGTATAAACTGGCAGATAAAATTTGGGAGTTGACGGCTGTTGCGCTGGTTGCGCAGTTGATTACCTTTCCGCTGGGCGTTTTCTATTTTCATCAGTTTCCCACGTATTTCCTGCTGGCCAACCCGATTGTGATTGTCATGTCGAACATTCTGTTGCCGCTGGCCATGACAACATTAGCCTTTAGCTGGGTGCCTTACCTAAATGACCTGTTGGGCTGGTTGTTGGAGAAAACAGCCTGGTTGCTCAATTACGCCGTTATGCAAACGGGTGCGCTGCCCGGTGCCGCCTGGGATGGACTCTGGATCAGCCAACTGGCTATGGTGTTGATCTATGTCGTGATCTTCTGTGGCGCAGCGTTATTGATCACGCGAAACAGAGCCTATTTGTGGGCAACCAGCCTGGCGGCCCTATTCGTTGCTGGTCTAACCATATGGGACGATTTCGAGCAGGCCAATCAGCAACGGCTGGCGGTGCATTTTCTGCCGCATCGTACGGCGGTCAGTCTCACTCACGGACATCAGAGCACGATACTAACCGATTTGGAAGCGACCGATACCCGTTCCTTCGACTTTTACCTGAAAAATACCTTTGGGCAATGGGGCGTATCGGAGTTAACGACCATTCGGGCCAGTCAAACCAAGAGCGTAGCCGACACGATACCGAACCATCTTGCCTGTTATCAGACAAGGGCGTATACGTTGTGGGTCTGGCGCGGTAAAACCGTTCTGTTGGTCAATCAGTTAGGTGGGGCGAGTCACTGGAAATTACCGGCTGTCGTTGATTACCTTATTATCCGCCGGAACGCCCTGCGTACATGGAATCAGCTTGATGGGCGGGTAGTGGCCCGGCACATTATCTTCGATGATTCGAACAAAACGCCCCTTACGGATAAGTTGCTGGCCGACGCCAACGAGCTGGGCATCGCCTGTTATTCGGTGCGGCAGATGGGGGCTTATGTCGCTGATATGGAGTAAACCCGTTTTCTGAACTACAATAAACTCTCGTCTTACAAATATAGGTGGGTAACTGAAAATAGCTAAATTTCAGTTACCCACCTATATTTTAGTCAACAAATAACTAATTACCGTGTGTACAGCGACCCTTTGGCAATGGTTGATTCGTACTCGTAATTGATGGTTTCCAGAAACTTACCCGTTACCCAGCCAACATCTGCATTGCGGACAAATACGAAACGTCGGGGCGTTGATGCTGTCGAATAAGCCTTCATGATAGACTCAAGCCACAGTGCACCCACCACAATTTGTTTTTCGTTGAGCAAGTTCTGAACAGTTGAAATATCCTGTTCGGCCTGTGCCCGGATGGTGGGGTTAGCAATGTTGCTCAAATCGGGTTTGGTTAGTTCGCGATAGTCAGACAACGCCAGTTTTTTGAATCGTTCCATGTCATCCATTGTGATGGCAACGGCGGTAACCCCCGCTTTTTCGGGGTGCAGATAACTAACAAGCGCCCACACCAAATCGCCACCAATGCCAACGGTTCTCCGTTGCTGTAATCCCTTGCTTTCCGAATTTACCCGCTTTAAGAGTTCAGCATCGGCAACGGATTTAACCACCCGCTGGGCTTCACGTTTGAACGCATCCAGGTTGAGCGCGCGCTTGCTGTCGATCTGTTCGACCAGTGAGTTAATCCCCACGGGCACGTTGATGCCATGAAAGGTTTTGGCACCCATCGGCGTAGCCTGATCAAAGTAGCCGCCCAGGGTACTATTGCTGCCAATGTCCAATGCCGAGGTCGTTGGCCACACTTTACGGGGAATGGCCCCGATGGTGAATAGCTCGGCTTCCCGGCTGGCTGTCAGGGATGTATCGATTTTTAGATTGCTGTTCGGCAACACACGCGACAACTGATCGTACAGTTTCTTTCGGTTCGATGGATTTTTGGCGAGTTCTTCCCGAACGTCGTTGCTTAGAACGATAAATACCCGCTCGTTGGGAATGTTGTACCGCTGAACCGAATCCAGACATACTTTTAGCGCATCCTGTTCCGGTTTGTACGAGGCCGATGCATCGGCAAAGAGGGTAACGGCCGGACTGGCAATATCGACCGTTGTTTTAATGTCCTTCTCGTAGAAGTCCGTTTCGTACCTCGTTTTGAGAATAGCCAGTTTAATCGTAGACGTACCAATCTGAATCCCCGCGTAAAGATTCTTGTTCGACAGATTACGAACAATTTCATTGACGCCCCACGCACTGGCTACGTATTTTAGTTTCAGGTACTGTGTGCGCGCCCGTTCCAGGTACTGCAAGGCCGTCGTTGTATCGCGCAGATCGCTGTAAGAAAGGCCGAGGGATTCATTGGTAACCGCTTCCCAGTAAAAATTAGTGGTGCGTACCGCCGGAAGTGCGCGTTTCAATAAACTGATCGACTCGTCGGATTTGTCGACTGCCCGGAGCGTACTGGCTAGTTTAATGTAGCGGATTGCCTGGGTTAAATTTTGAGCGGGCTGAGCAAGGCCGACCGTTGACACAAAGCCAACGAATGCGACGAAAGAAATAAAGCGTTTCATAAGCAGGGCGAATAAAAAGGATTGTCGCCACACTTACGTAATAAGTCAGGAATTAGACTTATGGGCTAAGTGGAAAATGAGTTTATGGCCTGTAAGACTTTAAATAGGCCGTTTTTTTAAACAAAAAAAGACTCTAGGGTTGGTTGGGTGCTTTGCTCAACGAGTCTTTTTTGGGCGCTGCTGGCCGCCAGCCGCCAATCTCCTTTTGCATGGCTTCCTTCTTGGACTGATACAGCGTCCATTGATCGGGGGTAAGAATTGGCTTGAGTTTCTCTTCTTTTTCTTCGTTAAACATCATCATCACATCCCTTACCTGATTAATGGCTTCGGGCGATGGTCGGCCACCACCCGTGCCAATGATGTCCTTGATTGCGTCCTGTTGCTGGCTGGCGTACTCATTATTTAATTGTTTGACCGCCTTTGCCTGGTCTTTGTTCAGGTCCAGGTTCTCTTTCAGCCATTTCGTTTCTTTCATGGCCATATCACCGGCGATATTGGGTACCGATGCCCGTGGTGGGCTGCTGGGCATGTTTTGGCTCATGCCGCCCATTCGACCACCATAACCGCCATATCCACCACCGTAGCCCCCATATTGGCTAAATGCGTGGAGACTGATGAATAGGAAAAGGCTACAAAAAAGCGATGTTAGTTTAATCATGACAGATACAGTAAATAAATTAGATGCCGTCTGGTTTTCGTTTCGGGGATTCAGCGTTTTGACCACAAAAATACAGGAAGTTATTGGGCTTTCAGATGCAGTAAATCACTAAACTTTTTTACTGAACCTGCCGTTGTCTGAGTGTATGGAAATGCTCGAAAAAATCCGCAAAGCGTACACCGAGTACGTATTGGAAAACGGTAAACAACCCACCTCAGTCTTTCAGTTTGCCAAAAAATTAAAACTTACTGAAACTGACTTCTACACGCACTACACGTCTTTCGACGCCATCGAAGCAGATGTCTGGCTCGCTTTCTTCACCGACGCCAAAGCAACTGTCGACGCCGATGAAACGTATCAGAGCTATTCTGTTCGGGAGAAACTCCTGGCGTTTTATTACACCTGGATTGAGTTGCTCAAAGCCCAGCGTAGTTTCGTTGTCTACAGCTACGGCCGTCTGCGAGCTGAAAGCAAAGGACAGGGCCTCCGAAGTATGACGCCTAAGGCACCGGTGCTGAATGCATTCAAAGACGAGTTCTTCGATTTTGCCCGCGATCTGCTGGCCGAAGGCCGGGAAAGTAAAGAGGTGGAACCACGCCCGTTCATTACGGACCGTTACCCGAATGCTCTCTGGGGACAAACTCTTTATCTGCTTGATTTCTGGGTGCGGGACGTGAGTAAGAACTTTGAGAAAACGGACTCTGCCATAGAGAAATCCGTCAACACCACCTTCGATCTGATCGGCCGGTCGCCGTTGGATACCCTATTCGACTTCGCCAAGTTCATGTACCAAAATAAATAGCAAAGAGCATAGGGTACGGGCCAAAACCCTTTGCCCTTACCCCTATGCCCTATGCCCAACCCTATGAAAATCCAGACATCTGTTCCAACAGGAAAAGTTGCGCGTGCCAGTCAATTTATGAAGGCTGGGGTAAAAGTTGGCGGTAACTATATCAAGCATTATAGTAAAAAGCTGATGGACCCCAGTTTGTCGAAAGATGAACTACACCAGGATAACGCGGCCGATATTTACGACGCCCTCAGCGAACTGAAAGGGTCGGCCCTTAAAATGGCGCAGATGCTGAGTATGGACCGGGGACTGCTGCCGGTAGCGTATTCCGATAAGTTTACGATGGCTCAATACTCGGCCCCGCCCTTATCCGGCCCGCTGGTGGTGAAGACGTTTAAAACGTATTTCGGCAAGACACCCGCTCAACTGTTCGATACCTTTAGTGTCGAAGCTGTGAATGCCGCCAGCATTGGGCAGGTGCATCAGGCCTGGAAAGATGGGAAGAAACTGGCCGTAAAAGTGCAGTATCCCGGCGTTGCCGATGCCGTTAGCTCCGATCTGAAAATCGCTAAACCGCTGGCCGTTCGGTTGTTGAAACTGAACGAACGGGATATCGACCGATACATGGGCGAGGTGGAGTCGAAACTGCTGGAAGAAACCGATTACGAACTTGAACTGAAGCGGTCAATTGAGATTTCGGAAGCTTGTGCGCATATTCCGGGTCTGATTTTCCCAAAATATTACCCGGAATTATCGTCGAAGCGGATTTTGACGATGGACTGGCTCGATGGTCTCCACCTGAAGGAGTTCATGAAAACGAACCCATCTCAGGATGTTCGCGACCAGATTGGGCAGGCGTTGTGGGATTTCTATGATTATCAGATACACACGCTGCGGCAGGTTCATGCCGACCCGCACCCCGGAAACTTCCTCATGCGCGCCAACGGCACCATGGGCGTTATCGACTTCGGTTGTGTGAAAGTCATCCCCGATTTTTACTACGATAACTATTTCCGGCTCGTGAACCCCGATACTCTGGACGACGCGACCCTGACCGAAGAAATTTTCGAGAATCTGGAGTTTATCACCGATGCCGATTCGCCGAAAGAGCGTCAGTTCTTCTCCGACCTGTTTAAAGACATGACCCGAATGCTGGCAGAGCCGTTCGCCGTCGATACGTTCGATTTTGGGGACGATGCCTACTTTACCAAAGTGTACGCCTTTGCCGAAGGGCTGGCAAATGTGCAGGAATTAAAAAACTCAAAAGTAGCCCGTGGATCGCAGGACGGCCTGTACGTGAACCGTACCTATTACGGACTCTACGCCATGCTGAACGAACTAAAAGCCCGGATCGTAACGACCAAACCCGAGTGGTTGCGGTCGGCAAAAGAAGTCGCCTGATCAGTTTATAAAAATGGCATGACCATTTATAGCCCACGGTTTAAATCGTGGGCTATTGCATTTTATATAAGGCTAGCTCGCGGCCGACTGGTAAATACGCTCGACGATTTCCTGCAAAATAGCGCCTTGCTCGGCTGTACATATATTCGACGGTTTACCCTGGCAGGCATCCAGAAAAGCGGCCGTATTTTTTAGCTGTATATCAACTTCTTCCAGATAGGGAAACTGAATATCCGCCAACTCACCTGCTACTTCGGTATGCAACGCGAACGGGAAAAGCTTCACCCCGCCTTTGCTGCCAAAGATTTCCAGATTCCGGTCTTTATCCGTTTGTGTATTCAGCGCAAACGACGCCGAGAGCATGATCGACGCTTTGTTCGGGAAAGTTAGATAAGCCGTAGCGGCATCTTCTACCTCGAACGTTTGCGGGTCCCAACTGCCCATCAATCCTTTGCCACCCGATTTTCCAATAAAATCATACGTATTCCCCAGCACCTGATCGGGGGTGGGGTAGCCGAGGGCGCAAAGGGCCAGATCGAGCACGTGGACGCCTAAGTCCATCAACGCACCACCGCCCTGCATGGCCTTGTTGGTGAAATAGCCCCAGCCCGGAATCCCCCGCCGACGCAGAAAGTGGGCTTTTATGTGATAAATGTCGCCCAAAAGGCCATCGGTTTGACAACGCGTCAGTAGCGACCATTCGCTTGTTTGCCGCAACTGGAAGTTGTACGCCAGTGTCAATCCTTTTTGAGCGGCAAGACTGGCCATGTCGCGGGCATTCTGGCCCGAAATGGCGGGTGGTTTCTCGCAGAAAACGTGGCAATTATGTTCCAGCGCTTCCATCGTTTGCGGATAATGCAGGTTGTTGGGCGTACAGATCACCACCACATCCGGTGCGCATTGGCGGTATAGCTCATCCGTGTTGTCGAACGCCTGCTCAACCCCATGTTTATCGGCAAGGGCGCGGGCTTTGGTGAGGTCGCGGCTGCAAACAGCCACCAGCTCGACCTGTTCGGGTAGTTGTTTAAGCGCCGGAATGTGGTTTTTATCGGCAATATTGCCCCCGCCAATAATGGCTGCTCGTAATCGGGTCATTGGAAATGGGTAAGGAGTAAATCAATTCGACAGCCAACTTACTCACTTAGCGAGGATACACAATAACGCCACATGAAGATTTTACTGGCTCCCGATAAATTCAAAGGTTCCTTAACGGCGTCGGCCGTTTGTGCCGCCATGGCCGACGGTATTTGGCTGGTACTGCCCACCGCCGAACTAATTTCTGTGCCCATGGCCGACGGGGGAGAGGGCACTGCCGAGGTGCTGACCGAGGGCACCGCCGGAAGCTGGCACACGTTGACCGTTCAGGACCCCCTCGGGCGGCCGGTCGAAGCGGGGTATGGCATCTCGGGCGATGGCACAACGGCGTTTATCGAAATGGCACAGGCTTCGGGCCTTCGGTTGTTGACAATGGCGGAATACGATCCGTTTCAGACCAACACCTTCGGGACGGGCGAGTTACTAAGGGAGGCTATGAAGCAGGGTGTTCAGCATATCGTGTTGGGTATTGGTGGGAGCGCCACGAACGATGCCGGTACGGGTATGGCCGCTGCTCTGGGCTGGCGTTTTCTGGATGAAAATGGGCATGAACTCCGGCCATGTGGCGGTAATTTGAGCCAGATTGCCAAAATTATCCCGCCGGAATCAGCCTGGACCGGGTCTGTTGAGGTGGCCTGCGACGTGACCAACCCACTCGTCGGGCCGCAGGGAGCCACGTACATCTATGGCCCGCAAAAAGGGGCTAAACCGGACGATCTGTCGGTTCTGGATGCAGGTATGAAACACCTGGCCGACTTAATTCAGCAGCAGTTCGGGGTGGATTTGTCCGCGATGCCGGGAGCCGGTGCCGCTGGCGGACTGGGTGCCGGAGCTGTTTTGTTCCTGAAAGGGCAATTGATTGAAGGGGTTAACTTGTTGATGCAACAGACAAAATTGGCCGAAAAAATGGCCGGTGCCGACCTTATACTTACCGGCGAAGGACGAATCGATCACCAGACCCTGCAAGGCAAATTAATTGCGGGCATCACCCGGCTGGCCAGCGAACAGCACATTCCGGTCATTGCCTTGTGTGGTTCGCTGCAACTCGACCCGGAGGAATTAACTCAGTTGGGACTGACCAGCGCCTTTTCCATCGTACCCGGTCCGGTTGGGTTAGACGATGCCTTGGCTAATGCGGCTGCCTATCTGAAACGAACTACGGCTCAGGTAATGCGGTTGATGGTATAGGATCGGCCTCGTATACGTTCCAATAAGCCGGTCTGCTCCGTATCTTTACTGAATGTTACCAACCACCGATACCCCCGTTTTGACCACCGAGGTCAGAGCGAATCTGCCTGCCAGCGGTCTGTCTGCCAAACCGCGCTTCGATGATATTTTCATGGATCTGGCCGTTAACCTTGCCAAACGGTCGCATTGCATCAAGGCGCAGGTAGGAGCAGTGCTCACCCGCGACACCCGTATCATTTCGATTGGCTACAATGGCCCTCCGGCGGGAACGCACAACTGCGACGAGGAATTTCCCGGTGTTGGTTGTCCGCGCGATTCGAAAGGGTCTTGTTCACTGGCGCTTCATGCCGAGCAGAATGCCATTTTGTATGCCGCCAAAAACGGTTCTGAAATTGAAGGATCCACAATTTACGTGACCTTATCGCCCTGCATTGCCTGCGCCCGGATTATCTACAGCATGAAGATCGCCCGCGTCGTTTTCCTGAACTCGTATGCCGAATACAAGGGAATCCCTTCCGACGAGGGCGTCGATTTCCTGCGCCGGTTTGGGGTAACGGTCGAGCGGTACGTGACTAGTTCAGGGGCCAGCATCGGGGCTGATTTACCCATTACCGAACCAATGCCATGAATATTCTGGCGCATGGGTATCTATCCGGCCCTCGCTCCTCGGATCAGTACACGGGTTTACTCGTCGGTAACTTCATCGGGGATTTTATCAAAGGTGACCCCGCCAGTCCACGGCATAGCCTGCTGGCCGACGAGATCATGGGTGTTCGGGTTCACCGTGCTATAGACTCCTTTACCGACGCCCATCCTGAGGTAGCAGCTGTCCGCGATTTGCTCCATCCTCGCTGCCATAAGTATGCTGGAGCGGCTGTCGACATCTTTTTCGACCATTTTCTGGCCATTAATTTTACGCAGCTCACCAGCGAATCACTACCTGAGTTTGTCGGCAGTTTTTATCAGACCCTACAGGAAAATACGGCTCGCCTGCCAACGGGTGCTGCCCGAATGGCCGATTACATGATCCGGCAGGATTGGCTGACCAATTATCAATACTTAGACGGGGTAGACCGCTCCCTGAAAGGTGTCTCCCGCCGAACAGCTTTTCCATCGGGCCTGGATACGGCCATTGAGGATTTAGAGCGCTATTACGAACGGATTGCCCGGCATTTCAGTTATTTTTGGCCCACCTTAGTCAGTCATATTCACCAAGTACGTACTACATTGACCCTATTCTCATGACTCAGAAACGTATTATTTCATCACTGCTCGGCATTGTTATTATCCTTGGCCTCGTAATGGCCCAAACAGCCTGGAACAAGGCCGAACCCTGGCGTCCCGACCAGTTACTCGAACCGGCTGACCTGGCCGAAACGATCAACACGCCCGGTGCTGCCAAGCCGCTCATTATCAGCATTGGACCGGCTGCTACGATCAAGTCATCCATTGGCGTTGGCCCCGGCAGTGAAGCCGATAACCTGGCGAAACTGGAAAAATTGCTCAGCAAAGAGCCAAAAAATCGGGAAATCGTGATTTACTGCGGGTGCTGCCCGTTTAAGAACTGTCCCAACGTGCGCCCGGCGTTTACCAAACTCAACGAACTGGGTTTCAAAAACCACAAACTTCTTAATCTGGCTAAAAATCTCAAAACCGACTGGCTGGATAAAGGGTATCCGGCGGTAGAATAGGTCATTAAACGACCGCTATTGAGTGTCAGGAAAGAGCCTGTGGGATGTCAGCGTTTATTCGTAGGCATCCCACAGGCTTTTTCCTGACACTTGTTCTGGCCGGGTTATAGTATTTAACTTGAATAATGGATTGTTGGTGTTGACTACCTTCGCTACGCGGCCATTATTCACGTTAGTTAGGGTAAAGGAATTTTTAGGAGAAGGACGTTTAAGGAGGCCTTTGCAATCCGTTAAAGATTGTTAATCCTGATAGATAGAGTAAGTTTAGTAATACCTTGCTGACTCCTGAATCTAATCAACGAAAGCAATGAAAAACTTTCTCCTACTGCTAATTTTTATCGGAGTTGTCGGTTCGGTCCATGCGCAGCAATCGGTTAATGAGGGTGCTGCAAAAACGTCAGTTAGGCATTGGACCTTAGCCATTGAAACGGATAATCTATCGCTTCTGAAAAAAGTGGCCGGTCCGGGAGATGACGACTATTTACGAAAAATAGTGCCCAGTGTTGGCTATTTTGCTACCAACACGCTTCTGCTTGGCATTGGAGTACCAGTTGGCTTAGCTCCCCGAAATGGGACCTACTACAGCAGTGGAACAATTAGCCAGGCAGGGGTCTATTCATCCATGATATCGCCTAAACAGATTGGAGTAGCCCCGTTTGTGCAACTGTTTCTGGGAAAAGGGAAAGTCAAACCCTATGTAGGGGCTTCTTACCGATACACCTATCAGCAACTTGACTTTAGTATTCGTGAACTGTCGGTTTATCTAAAGCAAACCGGAAACGAATCTGAACTAGCTGTTTTTACTGGCGTTACCTACTTTATTACGCCCAGGTTCGGTATCGACGCCAAACTTCGCTACGGTTGGCAGCGTGGAAATCATCCGTACATGACTTTCCCGAACCGACTGGAGTCGAGCTATTCCTCGACCTACTCCTATACGGGTCAACTCGCATCGGCTAATGTGGGCTTACGTTTAATGATCGGTAAATAAGACTGGCTTAGTAAGTCAATGAGGACTGTATATAATGCCTGCTGGTGGAGTGAGTTATTGACGTGCTCAATAAACATCGGCTGCATCAACCGGGTCCGACTCGGCAATGGGTGGTTTCGACTGCCAGTACCAATAGAACGGTAACCCGGTGGCGATCAGGCCAAGGCCGGTCAGGGCTTCGCGGGGTTGATTTAGGAGGGTCATGAAGACCAGCAGCGTACAGCAGGCTAGAAAAAGCAACGGTACGACAGGGTACCCAATAACCCGATAGGGCCTTTCCAACTGCGGTTGTTTGAGCCGGAGCAGGACAACTCCCAGCGCCGTGGCACCATAGAAAATAAACGAGGAGAAAACCAGCGTATCAGTCAACTGATCGAAACTCCCCGACCA
This sequence comes from Spirosoma fluviale, assembly GCF_900230225.1. Lineage (GTDB taxonomy): Bacteria > Bacteroidota > Bacteroidia > Cytophagales > Spirosomataceae > Spirosoma > Spirosoma fluviale. The sequence continues at coordinate 2,194,512 of NZ_OCNH01000001.1, read as the reverse complement.
GACCAGCACAATGGACCACGCCCCCTGTAGCAGGATGGCGATGGATGGCGTTTTAAATTGGGGGTGAATAACCGCGACGGATTTGAAAAACAACCCATCCCGTGCCATCGCATAAAAAAGGCGGGCGGGCATTAAAATAGACGCGTTGGTGGCATTAGTGGTTGTCACCAGAATCAGGACCGAAATAAACAGGGCACCGGCCCCACCAGCCGCCTGTCGAACGACTTCAACGGCCGCAATTTTATCGGGTGTATCGGCAAACTTTGCCAGGGCATCAATGGGCAAAACGTACAGATAGATCACATTGAGCAACACATAAATACTGACAACGATGCTGGTGCCTATACCCAGGGAGATGGGTAAGTTTCGCTGCGGATCTTTTATCTCCTCGCCAATATACCCAATCTGATTCCAGCCTTCGTACCCCCAAAAGGCCCCCAGCGAAGCAATCACCAGTGAGCCAAGCAGGGAATGCTGCTCATTGGGTACAAAATCCGGTATGGCCTGGGTGATGTGGTCAATCCGGCCGGTTGTGGCCTGAAAGCCCAGTACTGCAATAACGAGCACAGCCAGGAAAGTAAGGTAGATAAGTCCCCGGCTAAGGCCCTCGGCAAAGGATACGCCCCGGTAATTTACAAAGCTCAAAAAGACGATCAGTGCGCTGGCAATGCACTTGACCAGTCCTTCGGCAGAATGTCCGTCTGCCCCCGTAAACGTAATCAGGGACTGCCCAAAAACGTGCGCCAGAGCGGCTATGGTTGCTGTTCGCATAACGGTAAAAGCACCCCAGCCGTACAGAAAGGCAAATAAACGACCGTACACCTTTTTAAAATAAACGTACTCGCCCCCCGATTGTGGAAACATGCCCGCCATTTCAGCATAGGTCAGCGCTCCGGCCAGGCTAATTAGCCCGGCTATAATCCAGCAACCAATTACCAGCAGGGGAGAGCCCAGTTCGGCAGCCATCGGCGCTACTTTCTTGAACACACCGGACCCAATAATGCTGCTCACGACCAATAAGATAGCAGAGCGGAGACCAAGAGAACGGGCGAGTTTTATCATGTGCGTTTTGGTGGTTGGTTCGGGCCGGTTAGCAGACGTTCAGGACTTGTAGCGAGCTAAATAGGTAAGTAAAGCGGGCATGAAGGGAGTCAGTCCTTTGTAGTCGAGCATAGCCTGGGGTGTCGTCTTGAAGACGTTTGCCAGCCGTTCGGCAGCATCCGGTCGTTCGCTGATTTCATCCGAAAGCCGGTTCTGGTAGGTATGAATGCCGAAAAGTATAGCCCCCGAACGTGGCAACCGGGTGAGGGTCTGCCGTTCAATACGAACATACAGGTTTTCGCCAATGGTGTCGCGGGTTAAGCCGGGAGCTAGTTCGGTCAGAAGTTTTTCTAAAGCGGGCGTGTGGCGGCTCGTCATGTCCAATTGGTCGGTAACCTTTACGCTCCAGTTCAATCGCCAGACCGGACGGCCAGCGGGTAGGCGCTCCATCAGTTTCTGTGCTGCCCGGATCATCGGCTCAACGATGGGCGTTATGGGTGCGTGAATTTGCCAGAACGGCAACCCAATCTTTTCGTCCAGACACCAGCCATTGCCAAAACAAAGCTGCCCGGCTACCAGTGAAGCCTCCGGCCCCGCCAGAAGAAGCAGGTCTTCCTGGACCTGACGCCCCATCCAATTGAGCGGCTCCATGGCCAGCGAACCGGCGTCACCAAAGGTGAAGGACGTTTGTTCATGCAGCCGATTGTTCGCCCAATGCCAGCGGCTACCTTCTTTCCGAAGGGAAAACCGGCTGGGATCGGACTGACTGAGATTCGTTAAAATAGCCTCCAGTACCTCCCATTGCGCCAATTCAAATCCCGGCAGCGATTGATAGTAGTACGCAGGTAGTACGGCGAGTAGTTGTTTTTTTAGGGTTGTCTCCGTTATGTAATGCTCGTCCAGCTCCACCAGAGGCTCGTTTTCAGACAAAGAGAGCGTACCCATCTTATCGTTAAACTGTTGTCCAAATGGAAAGTAGGGGAGCATTGGTGCTGCGTTAAAGGCTGGTTAGCAGGTGGTTTATTTATAAAAGTCAAAGGATAACCTATTCTATTTCGGTTTGCTTAATTCCTTCACCAGTGTATTTAGCAGGATGCTTTTTTGTTGAAGGTCGTAAATGTATTCCCAGAACATGACCCCGGCCAGCTTCTTCGACTTTACGTACTCGACTTTATAGATGAACGATTCCGGGTCAGCATAGGAGATAAACGTCCGTGAGGTTGGATTCCACAGATAGGGAGCTTTGGCGTCCTCATCCCAGTAGCGCGTATACCCCTCTTTATTGATGTATTTAGCCATCAACTCATCGTAACTGATAAAATAATGTTTGCCTGTTGCCGGTTGAAAGAGCCCCTTGTCCTGGTCGAGCGTTTCGGACCAGCCCCGTCCGTAGAAGGGCAGTCCCAACACGATTTTGCTGGCCGGTACGCCCGCCCGAATATGTCCATCAACGGCATCGGCGCTGCTGTTTCGGGCGTGGTCGCCTTTGGCCGATTGAAACAGCGGGCTATGGTGTCCCGTCACTTTGTCGTTGCCGTGATACAGGTCGTACGTCATGATGTTGACATAGTCGAGGTATTTCTGGGCTTCACCTAATTCAGTATGGTTCACAAAGGCCGTGTCGCCCCCAGTGGCGGCTGTGAGCAGGTAATGATTCGAGCCGGTGCGTTTATCCAGATTTCCCTGTTTATCGAGGCCATCCCGTAGGGATTTCAGGAAAAGGGTAAAGTTTTTCTTGTCGGCGGGGCGGTAAATATTGCCCGCGCCAATCTGGTCGGGGTATTCCCAGTCGATATCGATCCCATCGAGCCCGTGTTTTTTCAGGACAGCCACTGCGCTGTTCGTGAATTTCTGGCGGGAGGTCTCCGTCAAAGCCGCATCGGAGAAGTATTTGCAGCCACCCCAGCCACCAATGGAAAGCAAGATTTTAAGGTCTTTGTTGCTGGCTCGCAGCGAGGTGAGTTTCGCCAGATTCTCACCATCTTTGGCCGTGAGGGGCGCTATCACGCCCTTTTCATCGGGTACACCAAAGGCATAGTTGATGTGGGTCAGTTTCTGCGCTTCGATCTGGTCTTTGCTCCAGCCGTTACCGGTTACGTAACCGATTACGACATACGAATGCGGTTTCGAGGACTGGGCCAGCAGATTTTGCCCGAGCAGCGCCATTAAAATGACAGAAATAAAAAGAGATTTCTTCATAGCAAGTATAGTATAGCGTCGTGAATCAGCCCAAAAGCTGATGGGCAAAGGTAAGGAGGACAGGCTGTTTGAAAAGGGGGTGAGTCGGCTAAAACATCATTTTCTGAACATTCTCCAACGGGCCGTGTAGTTGGTTTATCTTTGCAGGACTTTAAAAGTTGTTGGCGTTAGCGATTAACTCCAGCAACTGCTTACACCCGTCTGGTAGACGGACTATCTGGTATTTTATGTCGAGACACCGACACAATCGCTCAGCCGAAAAATTGCTTGGTACATCGCCTGGTACACTCACCTACGTAGGTCAGGAGATCGAACACGCCACAAAAATTAAACGGATTGATTACAACGCCACGGACTATTCCATTGACGATAGTAGTAAACTAAGCGTCTGTAAAATACCGGCTCCCGAAGCCCCCTTTGTGAGTTGGGTTGATGTCGATGGCATTCACGAACCCAACGTAATATCGGCTATCGGGCAGCAGTATCGTCTGCACCCGCTGCTGCTCGAAGATGTGGTCAACACCGAACAGAAACCAAAGCTCGATTTGTACGATGACACAGTTGTATTCATAACGCTCAAATACCTGCATCATAGCCGCAAACGACAGGAGCTCGATGTAGAACACGTGAGTCTGGTGCTGGGTAAGAACTACCTCATATCGTTTCAGGAAGAACGGTCCCGCGATATTTTCGAACCCGTGATCGACCGGATCAAAGCCTCGTCGGGAAAAACCCGTCGCAATGGGGCCGACTATCTGCTGTATGCGCTGATGGATGTGATGGTTGACCATTATTTACTGATTACTGAGCGAATCGGTGAAAAAATGGACGAACTGGAAGAGGAGATCGTCGAAGAACGGGCCAGCCAGCAGACGCTGTCGAATCTGTACAAGCTTAAACGGGAACTTGCATTTATCCGTCGGACAATCAACCCGCTCCGGGATATTGTGGGTACGTTGCTCCGGGGCGAATCAGACATGATCCAGCATGGGACAATTCCCTATTTGCGGGACTTATCCGATCATGTCAATCAGGTCATTGAAACATTGGACTCCTACCGGGAACTAATTGCCGGTTTGATGGATGTGTATTATTCCATCGTAAATAACCGGATGAACTCAGTCATGAAAACGCTGACGATTGTGTCGGCCATTTTTATTCCCCTAACCTTCATTGCGGGTATTTACGGCATGAATTTCGATAATATGCCTGAATTACGGTCGCCTACCGGCTATTTTTGGACTTTATTGGTCATGGGTTGTATTGCCCTTGGCGAAATCATTTATTTCAAACGACGCGGATGGATGTGATTACCGTAACCATCCGGCACTAGAATTACGTCAATGCCGGAAGGCTGACAGCTGTTTATGTTAACAAAAGAATTTCAATTGACGAACCGTCACTGGTTTACCGATTCGAGGCAGGTGACCAGCCATGCATCGGATACCCTGGCTACCGATGCGGTTTTCTTCGCGATTCAGGGTGAACACCACGACGGCCACGCGTTCATTGGCGATCTGTACCAAAAGGGCATTCGGCAGTTTGTCGTGGAGCGGTTGGCGTTAACCCCGGAACGACGGGAGGAACTACTCGCTTATGCCGATGCTCAGTTTATGGAGGTCGACAGCAGCCTGCAAACGCTGCAAGCACTGGCCGCCGACCATCGTCGGCAGTTTCGCATCCCGGTCATTGGCATTACGGGTAGTAATGGAAAGACGATTGTCAAGGAATGGCTGGCGCAGCTGCTGGCCGATGACTATGTCATTGCCCGGAGTCCCAAGAGTTATAATTCGCAGTTGGGCGTACCCCTGTCCGTGCACCAGTTGACCGAAAGCCATACGATGGGGATCTTTGAGGCCGGGATTTCCAAAGCTCAGGAAATGCAGGCGCTGGAAGCCATCATACGACCCACTATCGGCATTTTTACAAACATCGGCACCGCCCACGATGAGGGCTTCCGAACCCGAAAACAAAAAGTTGCCGAGAAATTAAGGCTCTTTATCCACGCCAGTGCGCTCATTTACTGCACCGATTACGCGGACATCGACGAAGAGGTAAACATGCTGCTGAAGGCGGTAAATCCGGATATGCGGTTCATTACATGGTCGCTTACCGGACGAAATGCGCTGTATCAAGGCCATATGCAGGGTGATCAGTTAAGCCTGACCGGCCGAAACGTCGCTTTCGAGCAGCCCCTGATCCTGCCGTTTACAGACCCGGCTTCGGTCGAAAACCTCATGCATTGCCTGGTAACAATGCTGTCGCTGCGAACCTGGACGGCTGCGGAGCTGCAAAGTCGATTAAATCGGTTACGACCCGTTTCTATGCGGCTGGAGCAGAAAGAGGGCATCAATAACTGCGAGTTGATCGACGATTCCTACAACAACGATATGGTGGGTCTGCAACTCGCGCTCCGGTTTCTGAACCAACAGGGCACCCGCAGTCGACGGGTGGTGATCCTGTCCGATGTGTTGCAGACGGGTCAGCCCGAAGCCGAGTTATACGAGCAGGTGGGTACGCTGATGCGGGCCAACGAAGTGGGGCAGTTTATTGGTATTGGTCCGGTTGTGAGTCGGAATAAGTCATTTTTTAGAGATAACAGTCAGTTCTTTACCACGACCGAAGCGTTTCTGGCTCAGTTTTCCTTTAGCGAGCTTCGGGATAGTTCGGTTCTGGTAAAAGGCGCAAGGCCTTTCTCGTTCGAACGAATTGTGCATCGGCTGGAGCGTAAAGTACACGGCACCGTTCTGGAGATTAACCTCGATGCGCTGACTCACAACCTGAATTATTACCGCGAGCGGATCAGCCGGAACGATGGGCCATCTGAAACGAAGATCATGGTGATGGTCAAGGCTTTTGCCTACGGCAGCGGCAGTGCCGAAGTGGCGCAGCTCCTTCAGTTTCATCGCGTCGACTACCTGGCTGTGGCCTATGCCGACGAGGGCGTTTCGCTCCGGCAGAACGGCGTCGATTTGCCCATTATGGTTATGAATCCGGCCCCGGAAACGTTTACTACGTTGCTGGAGTACAAACTGGAACCTGAGATCTACAGCCTGCGAATGCTGCGGGAATGGGGTGACTTTTTGGCGGATGAAGCACAGCGAACAGCAGGCAACGAGTCAGATCCGTATCTGATTCACTTGAAAATAGATACCGGGATGCACCGGCTGGGGTTTCTGGAGCGTGAACTGACGATCGTAACCGACTTTCTTAAGCGTCATCCTGATCTGCACGTAGCCACGGTGTTCAGCCATCTCGTGGGAGCGGACGATGCGCAGTTCAATCCGTTCTCCCGGCAGCAGTATGAAACCTTTTTGCGGTGTACCACCTTTCTGGAAACGGAACTGGGTTATCTGCCCACGCGTCATCTGCTCAACTCAGCCGGTATTGTGCGCTTTCCTGATTACAAACTGGACATGGTTCGGCTGGGTATTGGTTTGTATGGCGTCGAAGCTACCGGTACCGAGCAGTCGGCCCTGCAAACCGTCGGTACATTGCGGACGGTTTGCAGCCAGATCAAAACGGTGGAGGCCGGGGAGTCGGTTGGGTACAGCCGCCGGGGAGTACTTGACCACGAAGCCCGGATTGCTACCCTGGCGATTGGCTATGCCGATGGCTACGACCGCCGACTGGGTAATGGCGTTGGCGAGGTTTGGGTGAATGGAACCTGTTGCCCAACCGTTGGAAACATTTGTATGGACATGACCATGATCGACGTGACGGCCGCGTCGGTCAGTGAGGGTGACGAGGTGATCGTTTTTGGCCCTGAACTGCCCATTACAGACCTTGCCCGTCGCATTGGCACCATCCCCTACGAAATCCTGACCGGCGTTAGTGAGCGGGTCAAACGGGTATTTTTTAAGGAAGGAAACTAACAGGAATCATCCCGAATTTTAGCCTGGGCTGCCAAATATACCTTGCGTTAGGCTTTTGGCTAGTGGCTCGGCATAGTCAACGACTAAAATTCGGGATGACTCATGTTAGTCGTTGACAGATAGTAAACAATCGTCCAGTAAAATCCTCAACTCTTCTTTACTTTTCCACCGGTTGCGCTTCGTTGAGGCAGGCAAATACCTCCCGATAAAATTCGGGGTGCGATTGCCAGGTCTGGCCCGTGACTATGTTTCTGTCGCGTACCGCTTGTTGGGTAGAATACGTGCCACCGCCCATTTCAATTTCAGTGCGTACATGCTCATAAGCCGTCAGCGTTCGATTGGTAGCCAGACCAGCCGTGACCAAAATCTGGATACCGTGGCAGATGGCAAAGACCCATTTACCCTGTCGGTCAAATTCACGGACGATCTCCAGTAGAGCGGCATGGTTACGCAGGTATTCGGGCGCGCGGCCACCCAGCAACAAAATCGCATCGTACTCCTCAACGACTACCTCCTGTATGGTCAGGTCTGAGGCCAGACAATAACCAGGCCGCTCAATGTAGGTATCCCAGCCCGGTTCGAAATCATGCATAACCAGATTGAGTCGCCGTTTGGTGGGAGCGGCAATGAGTGTTAAGTCGCCCTCTTCCTGAAAGCGGTGAACGGCGTAGAGGGTTTCGTAACTTTCGCCACCATCGCCGGTAACGATCAATATTTTGCGATTCATAGAAAACAGACTTTAGAACAAGGTCTGGAAATATAGGCATTATCCCGAACAACTTTCAACTGTTTATCACTCAGCTACCGTTATCGATGAGCTACGGGGGAGCGACTGGCGGGATTACTATACTATCCATGCAACCCCTTAAGTCGGAGTGATACTGAAAAGTGTATCAAAAAGAAGGGGATAGTCTCTTCAGTCGAAAACCCACGAAGCCATCGAGATTACAGTTTACTGGTTAAACCGGCTAATGTCTCAAATACGAAAGAATATGTCCCAAATTTAAACGTGCGCTCAAGGCTAACAGCCGACATTTGACTCAATAAACAGCTATTAATGGTTGTCGATGAACTACTTCTTTTTTGTTCTTCACTAAGCAACCCTAGTACTGCTTGTTTGCCGATTAACTCATTGAAACGCTGATGCACAGGTAAGCGGTCATGAGCCCGGCCAGAAATGCTACCGGATCATACTCTGAATAATGGACCTGCGTCCTGAACGTATATGGCCATCGTTATCGAATGGCAACGTGTCAAAGCAACCCAATACCTACCAGTAAGTATTCCGAATTTTTCCCAGCCAATCACACCAAACGTCTATTTTACCATGAAGAATATTGCCCTCCTGATTATTCTATCCGTCCTTTGCCTGTTGTCGGTTCAATTTTATTCGTTTACGAGTTCAACAGATACCAAAGCTGTTGATCCTCAAGAGCGCTTTCCCGACTATGGATTCTTACCTAACGACTATTCAGGTACCCTCTTCAAGCTCAGCCAGGACTATCCAACAACACTGCCAGCGGGCCCGCTACCCGCCTTTTTTAAAACTGATTTCAAGAAGGACTGGAGAACATACATGCTTCAGGTTCGGGATTATTGTTTTGAAGGTAATACCGGTATCGACTTTCGGGTAGAGAACAACGTCGTCAGAAAATGGTACCATATGCCCTGGCAGCATTGGGACTTTGATGGTCATGGCCGGGAAGGGATCCATGGATTAACGAAAGAAGCCCCTATTCAGCCACTCCAGTTAGCACCTACGCAAACAACCGATTCGGCAGGTGCCTGGGCAGTTGGATTCTATAATGAAATAGGCGGCTACACCATTGGTAAGGTCTGGAAAGATCATGATAACCCAGACGCTTCGGTTACGACGGGCCCCAAGGGTGGATTTAAAGAGGGCGCTGTATTATTTAAGCTCCTATTCGCTTCTATTCCAAAGGAAAAGGCCGCTGCTGAGGTGCCTTCTTTGGCTAATGGACTTTGGTGGAAAGCGTTTGTGTCGCCAGTTTACAAATCACCAGTACGGGCTGTAACGGAAGTTGCTCTTATTCAGATGGATATTCTGGTACGTGATAGTAAGGCGCCTACAGGATGGATTGCTGGTACATTTCAATATAATGGGAAGCTGAATAAAGCCAACAAATGGGAAAATCTAGTTCCTGTTGGCCTCATGTGGGGTAATGACCCAGACATTACCGATAATAAGTTTACCAACGCAAAGCCGAAGGTAACACGAATCAACCCAGAACTAAAGGAGACCGTTATTAATCCGGATACGGCAGAACTGCCAGCTACTCACTTAGGCTGGAATGGCCGACTGAATGGCCCGGTCGATAACCCCAAAAGTTCGTGCTTAAGTTGCCACGCAACGGCTCAGTACCCGGCCAAGTCTCCTCTCAATCCACTCTTTTTTCCGAAGGATACTATAATTGTTGAGTCGTCTAAGAGATGGATGCTTTGGTTTCAAAATACTAAATGTGCCACCGTTTTTTCGGGCTTGAATTCCCCTGATACAATGGTTGGGGTTAAATCAACGGATTTTAGCCTCCAGCTGGCCGATGCGCTGCAAAATTTCGACACCTGGAAAATGAAACAGAACGGTCTGTTTGCCAGTCAGCATACAGATTCTCTTAAGAACCAGCGTCCTTCTGCGCTTATGTTGAGGTCAGGTAAGCCCGGCTTTAAAGGCAAGGCTGTGTATACTATTCGCAGAAACCAATAAGTCAGAGAGGAATTTAGCGTATCCAAATGAGTCAGCATGAGGCAACCCACGGTGCCTGAAAGGCAACATCGTTGGCATAAAGTACCATTTAACTGAAATTTTCGAACACGAACCACATCAATAAGTCAGGTAATGAAAACATCGAATAAACATAGTTTGCCACCAATACCGACCGGCTTTGGCCTGCCGTTTTACTACGCCACCTTGTTCAATATTGAGGTTGCTTTCCTGGTAGAACAGGCCAGTGTCATTAAGTATCTTTCCGGCACTGGTTTACGGGCAGCGGACTTCGACGGAAAAGCCATGGTAAGCTTTAACTATCAGCAGTATACTGGCCAGTTTCCGAATGGGTCAAGTAATACGCAGGAAATAGAGCTGAACATTGTCTGCTACCCTAAATCGCAGGCAAAGAACGTTGCCTTCGTTACAGCTGAACAGTATCTGCGGGGGGAGGAACAAACCAAATTAATGGGCCACCATCGGGTATGGGTACCCTGCGACAGTGATACCGCCATACAAGCGGGTATTCAACTGTTTGGCGAACCAAAATTCAAAACCACCTTTGCCACCAGTATTCCCTCGCTGAATGTACCCGATGCAACAACGTGGACCGTTACCTGTAACGACCCTGTTGATCCGGCCAAAGCGATATTTACTTGTGTGGCCGATGTTCGTCAGTTACAGCCGCAGCTGGCGGACGGCTTGTCCAAGCTAAAGCTGGAATAAACTATAGACCCACTGGCTCGTTATGGGACCCCACAACCGGTGAACGCTGCGAAGGCAACGCGAGTTGTGTCCCGATCTGCCCTGTGCAGGCTAAATATAATGCGCTCAAAACACTTAAAAGAGCCCTTGATAAGGATTCCCCTAAAGAGCATTTAAAGAAATTAACGATAGTTAATCAGGCTGTTGCATACAGAGTGTTGGCCGATAAAAGCAATGGTGAGATAACAGGCATTGAATACAAACAATACCAGTATAAAGACTCCCCCAACTACACCACTAAAGTGGCTAAGGGTCGGTATTATGTGCTGGCTGCCAGTGCTATAGAGAATGCTAAGCTTTTACTGGCATCTGACATAGCCAACTCCAGCGATCAGGTTGGCCGTAACCTGATGGACCACCTGGTTATGCTGACCTGGGGATTGACCAAGGAAAAGGTTTATCCTTATCGGGGTCCCGGATCAACGTCCAATATTCCAACGTTCCGAAACGGTGAATTCCGGAAAGAACATGCCGCCTGGATTTCCCCTTTTGACAATTGGGGCTGGAGCTGGCCTGTGTTTTCACCAGGTGCCGATTTGAACAACGCCCTCGGTGAGGGCCTGTTTGGCAAAGCATTACGACAACGCTTGAATAATACGGTAACACGCCAATTTTTACTTCATTTTGAAGTAGAACAAACGCCGGATCCAGACAACCGGGTCACGATTGACCCTGCCTATCTCGACGCCATTGGCAATTACAGGCCCGTTGTTCATTATAATGTGGGTGAGTATATGCTCAAAGCTTTTGAAGCAGCCAAGATAGTGTCCGACCAGATCTTCGACGCCAACGAAATTGAAGACCATACGGTATATGACCCGGTCAAAGATCCAGGCTATACCGTCTACAAAGGCAAAGGCTACACGTACAGAGGGGCGGGTCATATTGTTGGAACACACCGAATGGGGGCAACAAAAGAAGACTCCGTTGTCGATAAAGAGCAACGCAGTTGGGATCACCCTAATTTATTTTTAGTGGGGTGTGGAAACATGCCCACACTAGGCACATCAAACCCGACTCTAACGATGGCCGCTCTTACCTTTCGTGCCGCAGAATCGCTCCTTACTCTACTTCAAACTTCACATCATGAAACCGAAAATCGCACAAATATTCGCACAAACAAATAATGCAAAGCGTCATAAACTAATTAAAAGGGCAACCCATAACGCTAATCCGGATCATTCTATTAAAAAGGGCCAAACCGCTGGCCCAATTAAAACACTGGATGAGCTGAAAAGCGCGCTTCAAACGGCTATAGAACTCGAACACTCCACTATTCCACCCTATCTCTGTGCGCTATACTCCATCAAGGAAAATTCAAACCGAGTAGCAACGGCCATCATCCGGAGTGTGGTGGTGGAGGAAATGTTGCATATGATTCTGGCGGCTAATCTGTTAAACGCCATTGGCGGAGAGCCTAAAATCAATGCGAAGTGTTTGATTCCGACGTACCCGGCATACTTACCAAATAGTGATAAGTCTTTTAAAATAGATCTTGCCCCCTTCTCTAAACCGACAATTAAAGTCTTTTTGCAGATTGAAAAACCGGCACCGTCGCCAGTCAAGCCCAAAGTGAAAGGGTATAGTACAATCGGGCAGTTTTATTCGGCACTGATGCTGGGAATAGAATACGTAAATGAGCATACACCAGGCGGAATTTTTAGTCAGGATGCAAGCCAGAAAAAGAGGCAAATTACCACCGAACATTATTATGGCGGTGGTGGTCAGATTGTTCCCATTTATTGTATCGAGGACGCACGACTGGCCATTGAAGAGATTGTTGGGCAGGGAGAGGGCATTGACGGTACGATCGACGATAGTGACGAAAAACTGTTTGGCGAAGACTTTGAATACGCCCACTATTTTAGATTTAATGAACTACTATGCGAACAGTATTATAATATAGAGGATACACCAAAGGAAGGCCCCACAGGCGACAAGCTGCCTGTTGACTGGGAGGCTGTTCATAACATGAAGCTAAATCCAACCATGCGAGACTTTGAAGATCGGCCTGAGCTCATGGCATTGGCCCAGTCCTTCAACGAAACCTACTCCACATTGCTGGATAATATTCATGATGCCTGCAACGGTCAGCCGGATCAGTTAATGAAAGGTATTGGTTTAATGTACCAACTTAAATATAAGGCGATACAGCTCATGAATATTCCCTATAAAGATGGCCTTATGGCGGGTCCTACATTTGAGTTTTACAAAAATGTTTGACCCTAAAAATCATGTACCCCATCCTTTCAAAATGGTATATTGCACCGGGCAATGAAATAGAAGCAATCGCTGTTTTGAAAGAGTTACCCGCTAAAGTACGCGCCAGTGAGCCTGAATCTTTAAAAGTAGTCTAACAGGATCGATAACTTGGTTACCACCATCATTCACGTTAATGTGTATTAATTTCAGGTCATTGAAGATGCCTTACGGATATTGACGACACCCCTGCTTGCTCTAATGAACGCGTTGGAAAGCGTTCATTTTCTGCCGGTGATGATGCGGCCATTCCAGATATAGCCTTTGAAACTCCGACCCGGAATTCCGTAATACAACCGGCCTGGCAAGTTCTCCTTTGTTGGGTTGGCAGTCAGTTGAACGTTGTCATTGATTAACTGCTCGTCCTGGAGCTCACAGGTTGGTCGTTTCAGGACAACCCCCCAATAGTCGCCCGGTGCGGGCGATTTACTCTTTCTCTCAAGAACTCTGTCCCGTATGTACCAGGCGAAAAGCAGCAATAGGCCAATGAGTAGGAGTATGGTGTTCATAGCTCAGCATCGTTTGCGTGGAGGATTGGGTCAGGTTGTCGTTAAACCTTACTTTCCGGATAGATCTTTTTATGTCCGGCGGCCAGAATAGCGTATTGGGCTGGCGTTAGTATCGCTTTGTAAGCAAGTACTTTATTCGTTTCGACAACAACGGCCAGCGCCCGTAGTTTTTTATTCGTCAGTCCGGAGGCCTTCAGCTTTTTCACGCCGTCATTAAAGTTGACAACGGCGTTCGTAATAATTTCTTTGGCTTTAGGCTCTTGTTGATCGGTTAGTTTGAGTCGTTGCTTGTCGGCCTTAATGACCGACTTGATGATCATGCCGATGGTGGCTCCATTGTTCAGGAGCACAAACTTTTCATTTTCGACCGGCTTTGTCTGTGCGGGTGCCGGGCTGGAAAAGGTTACGAGCACAGCAAACGCAATGCAGAAAATTTTCATACTGATCCGTTCAATTGACGATTAACTGAAAGTTGCTTACGAAGCGAATATACGGCTATTTGCCGATAGGCTGGACTGACCGAGCAACTGGTTTGCAAAAAAGGAATGTTTAGCTGAGTATGTGGTCGCACAACTAGTTGACTAGTAACAAGACCGCCCAGCCACATTGCAGCTGGGCGGTTGATTCCCTATACCATTTATAATAATAGGACAAGAAGGCTATTAAAGTTTAAAACTACTTGCATAGTCAGCCAATGCGTGTAAAGCCTTTGGCTGATATGTATAAAAAAAGCCCGGCCACAAGGTAACCGGGCTTTCCGCTATCTATCCACACCTAGGAATCACTCAAATTAGATACTTAAGCGACCCCTAAGAAGACAGTCTCCTGCCTTCTAATGTACTCCAACGTCTTGCGTAGGCAGATTGTTGGCAAAAAGGGGCTAAATTTGGTGTTAAATTTAAAATATTTTATAAACTACCCACTTTGTAGCTGTCTGCCTTACAAACAAGGCTATAGAACGGGAGGTGTAGACATAGTGTTTACCTTAATTGATCTTCTTGGACTTAACTGCTTCAACGTTCTTTTTGCGGTTTTCCAACTCCACAAGAGCCGTTTCCTGCTCAGTTTTGTTTGTTACCATGTCTTTGTTCAACTGTTCGAGTTGTTTGGCATTATCGTCAATACGTTTCAACAGCCGTTCCTTTTCTTTCTCGTTCTGTTCGACTTCACGCACAAGACGCTCCCCGTTTCGAACCAGCTTCTGGTGATTCTTCTGGGCTTCATCGAAGCTACTTTCTGCCAGTCGAACCTCTTGTCCATATAGGGAGTTATTCGAAAACTCTTTTAAGAGTGCTTCCGCAGCCGTGTACCCTGTACCGCCAGTCGTTACAAAATTGCCGTTGCCAAGATCGAAGGAAGCAAAAATAGTGGCCGCGGTACGTGTTGTTTTAACCGTACTGACCAGATTAATTGGCTCAGATGAGATCGAGGGGATGCTGGCATTGGTTACCCGGTACGTACCTCTGGACGACGTAGTGCGACCAAATGTTTGAAGTTTGGTTTCCCAGTCTTTTTCAATCTGTTTGCCATCGCCCTGAAGGGTTAAATACAGGCCGGGTAGTTTTGCCTTATCGACCGTGGTTTCGCCCGCATAAACAGTTTGAGCAACGGTTGAATAAGAGTAAGCTAAAAGCCAATAGATCAGGCAGTAACGTAAAATAGTTTTCATGGTATAGTGGGTAAGTCCGGTAATTAACCGGGATTGATGAACTAATAGTGAACAATTCGTCAGGCAACTTTTTTGGTTATCAATAAACGTTTATTGCCGTTGAGGAGGGTAGTCGCAAAAATGTAGGTATCCCCGCCTTCGCGTAAAGATAATTTTTTCCTCAATTCGGCTACAGATTGCGGGAAGTTTCGAACGGTTAGATTAGCCTTCAAGTCAGGAATGGCCACTTTAAGCGTTTTTGTATCGGGCCTAATCAACTGGTTGAACTTGAAAATACGCCCTGGAAAATCCTTCCGGAGTTCAGTGCTGGTATAGATATGGCTATTGGGCGCAAGCTTCGTCAACCCAAACCGAGCCCCAACCAGCCGAAAAGCACCGGCTTTCATAACAGCTGCATTCGGCTCGTACAGATAGGTCTGCGGGTCTCCAAAGGGGACCTCTGCCGAACGTTCGTCCTCCCAATTGAAGCTAAATGTCACGGACTGTTCGGCAAGTAGGTTAACAGCGTTAACCTTAATTCTGTCCGCTTCAATTGCCTGATTACCAAGTACGAATAAGGTTTCCTTCACTTCGCCCTGTACGGCAATAATATGGACGGATTCGACGGTTTTTGCCAGTTGGCGAATTGCTAAATCAATGTCGAGCAGGGGGGAGGCTTTCAGTAGAATTCGATTCGCACCTGCCTGTAAAACCCCAAGCGTTTCGGGCTGGGTAATATCCGGTTCACAATCCTGAAGCTGAACAACTTTCCCCCCTGTTTCATCCCGCCGGTGAGGGTCCAGATAAAGCCAGTCGGCGGGAACATCGACTGTTGTTCTCACGACGGACAGGCCGTCGCCCGTATGGACAGTTACGTTAGTCGCTCCAAGGAGTGGCAGGTTGTGGGCGGCCAGACCGGCTAGTTCCGGGTTGCGCTCCACGTATAGAACCCGTTCCACCCGTTGAGAAAAAGCCCAGGTATCAACCCCCATGCCGCCGGTAAGGTCCAGCAGCCGATGTCCGCTCACGAGCGAAGCTTTGTAAAGGGCAGTCTCCTCCGATGATGCCTGTTCAACCGAAAGTCCCGGTGGGAATACCAGAGCGTTATTGGTGTACCAGGTGGGCAGTTTTTCTTTTGCTTTCTGCCGGGCGGCTATCTGAGCGGCCAGTTTTCTGATGTCCAAACCATCTGGTGCTCCCTTCAGTAGTAAAGTACTAACGTTG
The DNA here is from genome assembly GCF_900230225.1 of Spirosoma fluviale. Taxonomy (GTDB): domain Bacteria; phylum Bacteroidota; class Bacteroidia; order Cytophagales; family Spirosomataceae; genus Spirosoma; species Spirosoma fluviale. The sequence continues at coordinate 2,178,267 of NZ_OCNH01000001.1, read as the reverse complement.
TCGGTCAGGTGAGTTTGTATGTATGCCTGTTCTGGCAAAGAAAGCTTAGTCACAAGCAGTATTAATTTAATTTTAATTACTTTTTAATTTGCTGCAACCTGTATCGACAAGTCAACGTTACAGATAAACATAGTTAACTGCCAGCTTTTCTGTATGAAACGTGTTAATCCGATCCACACGCTTACACATTACCAATCGAGTTATTTGCGCCATGATTTTCCCGCCGGGTTATCCGTTTTTTTAGTTGCTCTGCCGCTCTGTCTGGGTATAGCCCTTGCCTCCGGTGCTCCTTTGTTTTCGGGGCTCGTGGCTGGTGTGATTGGTGGTATCGTGGTAGGACTGCTGTCAGGTTCCGAAATCAGTGTAAGCGGTCCGGCTGCCGGTCTGGCTGTTATCGTTGCCGATGCCATTGCAAAAATAGGCTCTTATGAGGCATTTCTGGTGGCTGTGGTCCTGGCGGGCTTAATTCAGTTAGTGCTTGGGTTGATTAAGGCGGGTCGCTTTAGTAGTTTTTTCCCCGACAGCGTTATCAAAGGCATGCTGGTAGCCATCGGAATTGTCATTATCCTGAAACAGATTCCCCATGCTCTCGGGCGCGATAACGACTACGAAGGAGAGTTTGAGTTTCAGCAGCTGGCCGATGGTGAGAATACGCTTTCGGAGATTTACCGGGCCATTGAAACGGCCAGTACAGGGGCCGTAATTATCAGCGTCGCGTCGTTGGCTTTCCTGATCACATGGGAACGCACAGCCGGGCGAAGCACGCGGGCCTTCTTTAAAAATTTCCCGGCCGCTTTGGTTGTCGTTATTCTGGGCGTTGCCCTTAATGAGTATTTTAGGGTAGCTATTCCGGACTGGTATCTTGGCAATACGGCCCATCAGCACATGGTGCAAATACCAACAATCGCACCTGGTGTGAGTGTACTGTCCATTTTTGATTTTCCGGATTTCAGCGTCCTGACGAACCCTAAAATTTATGGTATTGCCGTCACCATTGCCCTGGTCGCCAGTCTTGAAACGCTGTTGAACCTGGAAGCCTCCGATCGGCTGGACTCCGCCAAGCGGGTATCCTCAACGAGTCAGGAACTGATAGCGCAGGGGGTAGGCAATATGTTATCGGGCCTGATTGGCGGGTTGCCCGTTACGTCGGTTGTGGTCCGAACGTCGGCCAATGTATATGGCGGAGGGCGTACCCGTATGTCGGCTATTTTGCATGGCGTATTTTTGGTGGTGGCCGTTTTTCTGGGTGGGCCGCTCTTAAACTACATCCCATTATCCTGTTTAGCCGCTGTATTGATCATGGTAGGGTATAAACTCGCTAAGCCCGCCATCTTCAAAAAGACCTATCAGGACGGATGGAGCCAGTTCGTTCCGTTCATTGTGACCGTAGCAGGTATTGTCTTCACCGATTTGCTGATTGGCATTGCACTGGGGTCGGTTGTGGGAATTGGCTATGTGCTGTACACAAATTTTCAATCAACGTTCAGCTTCATCCGCGATGGTCGGAAAGTAACAATTGATTTTCAAAAGGACCTCTATTTTCTAAGTAAGCCACAACTCAAGGAAGCCCTTACTTCACTACAGCCGGGCGATGATGTGCTGATCGATGGGACCAAAGCCCCGTTTATCGACCACGACATTTATAATATGCTACTTGATTACCGCGAAATTGCAGCTATCCAGGGAATTCGGTACGAGTTAAAAAATGTGGTGTTAAACCAGCGCAAACGGAAACGCAGGGATACGGAAACACAGGTGAACAAGTTGCCGGTTTCAGGTTCCATTCAGTAGAGACGCCGGAGTCGTTGTCTTTTCAATTGGACTACATCCGGAATGTAGCTCGATGTCAACTCGCTCATGCGCCAATTAATACAACGTTGCTGGCTTTCTCTTAGCCTGATTTTATTTGTTTTGAACCTTGCGTTTGCTCAGTCACCGTCAAAATCGGGCACCTCTGGGCTGGTCGACTTCTGGCTGACGGACCCTGTTCATGCGGTTTTGTTTAGAAAACAGGCTCCTCTGGTGTTTCGTGAAGGGAAAAACGGGGCAGATTCTCAGACCACGATCCGGGTAGATCCGACCAAAACATACCAAACTATTGATGGGTTCGGGTATACCTTAACGGGTGGCAGCGCCATGCTCATAAACCAAATGGAGGCTACCGCCCGGATGGCCCTGCTCACCGAACTCTTTACGGCTTCAGGTAAAGGAATAGGCGTTAGTTATCTGCGGATAAGCATTGGCGCATCGGATCTCGATGAACGCGTGTTTTCGTACGATGACCTGCCAGCGGGGGAAACGGACCCAACGCTTGCCAAATTCAGTCTGGCCCCGGATGAACAGCATCTGATTCCAGTTCTGAAACAGATTCTATCCATCAATCCCACTCTTAAAATCCTGGGGTCGCCCTGGTCGCCACCGGTGTGGATGAAATCCAACGGAAGTTCAAAGGGCGGAAGTCTGAAACTGGAATACTACGATGTGTATGCCCGGTATTTTGTCCGGTACATTCAGGGCATGAAGAAGGCGGGTATTCCGATCGATGCGATCACCATCCAGAATGAACCATTGCATCCGGGCAATAACCCCAGTATGTTGATGCTGCCCGCCGAACAGGCACTTTTTATCCGGAAAAGCCTGGGACCGGCCTTCAAAAAAGCTGGTATCAAAACCAAAATCATTCTGTACGATCATAATGCCGACCGGCCGGACTATCCACTGTCGGTATTGGCCGATCCGGAGGTTCGCAAATACGTTGATGGATCGGCGTTCCATCTGTACGCTGGCCCGATCAGCGCGCTTTCGGAGGTTCACCAGGCATATCCTGACAAGCATATCTATTTTACCGAACAGTGGATTGGGGCACCCGGAAACTTGAAAGGAGACCTAAACTGGCATGTTCGTGAGTTAATTATCGGGGCTACCCGCAATTGGAGCCGCACGGTGCTGGAGTGGAATCTGGCCGCTGATCCCGACCAAAAGCCGCACACACCCGGCGGATGTGATCAATGCCTGGGGGCATTAACGATCAAGGGGAGTACCGTTAAGCGCAACCCCGCCTATTACATTGTAGCGCTGGCGGCAAAATTTGTCCGGCCGGGTTCGGTCCGTATTGATTCTGATCTGCCTAAGTCTTTGCCCAATGTTGCGTTTAAGACGCCGGATGGAAAAACGGTTATGATTGTTCTGAACGATAGTCCGTCCGCACAGCGCCTGCGTATTATCACTCAGAACAGACAAACCCAGGCTACACTGGCCGGTGGTGCTGTAGCAACCCTGGTCTGGTAACAGGAATAAATCGTTTTCACACTGTCGACGGCTCCAACCGTCTGAAAAAACACATGCGAACCCCAGGCCGAATCACCATTCCGTTACTCCTTTCAGCGCTGATTCTTATGGTGGCTGGCTTGTCGTTTGTATCAGTTGACCCGTTGGCAGACCTGGTAGCCCCCACTTTCCCCGCCGAACTGACTACGTTCTCCGCGAGCCCGGCCAACCCGGTTTTCACGGGTACCGGTGCTGATACCTGGGATCAGAAAATACGGGAGCGCGGGTACATTCTTCATGAAAAGGGGGTCTATCATCTGTGGTATACGGGATACCGCGAAGGGGCTGGACAAACCCGATCCCTGGGGTATGCCACCTCGCCGGATGGACTCACCTGGACTCGCTATAAAGGAAATCCAATCCATACTTCCTCCTGGGTAGAAGATATGTCGGTGGTTAAATCCGGGAACACCTATTACATGTTTGCCGAAGGGCAAAACGATGTGGCTCACCTGCTTACGTCTACCGACCGAATCCACTGGGAAGAACGGGGGCCACTCGACATCCGGTACACAAATAACCAGCCGCTGCGTGCAGGGCCATACGGTACGCCCGCCGTATGGCAGGAAAAAGGAATCTGGTACCTGTTCTACGAGCGAAAGGATGCGGCCGTTTGGCTGGCAACATCCAAAGACCTAACCGTCTGGAAAAATGTGCAGGATGAGCCGGTACTCACGAAAGGTCCCGATGAATACGACCGCTACGCAATAGCCATAAATCAGATAATTCGCTATAAAGGAGCGTATTACGCCTACTACCACGCGTCGGCGTTTGCCGATTGGCGCGAGTGGTCCACGAACGTAGCGGTATCAAAAGACCTGATTCACTGGACTAAATACGGCGGTAACCCGATTGTGAGCGGGAATCGGTCGAGTGGGATTCTGGTCAATAACGGTTCTGGATTTCGACTCTATACCATGCACCCGGCCGTTAACGTCTTTCTGCCGGTACCAACTGGCAGAAAGCCTGAGTGATGCCCATCAGTTTTTCGGGTGCTCCTTTATGAGATTTTTCGGACCAACGGCCTCAATCGCGGGTGGCCCATCGGGATAATAGCGAAAGCTGGTATTTTCGATCAGGACAGGGTAGGGTTTGAACGTAATCCACCGCAGGGGCCATTTACGAAGCCATAAAGCGGCCGACGTCAACCCCAAAAACCAGCCCGCCGGTTTCTGATATCCGAAAGCTACCCGTAGTTTGTCGCTGATAAGCGCCGAAAAAGCGGGCTGTACAACCGGATGTAAAAACTGGGGAAACCAACCCTGAACAATACGAACAGTGGCATCCGCTATTTTTCGATTACTCTCCGTAAATCGGAAATACCGGTTCTCGTAGGCTTCGGTAGTCGACCGAAAATCAGCCATAGTATCCGGTAGGTCGCGCAGGTTCATGCGCTGGCCCACCTCGCGGAAGAAATAAAAAAATGCCTGTTCTTCAGCCGTCGTAAGTTGCCGCCACCCGTACTGCCGTATCCAGTCAATGGGGTAAAAGACAAACGTAGCCAGCACAAACAGAAAATCGGCATTGTCAATTTTGTAGTGATTATGGATATGATTCATGTGGGTAATGGCCCGCATGCCCTTTTCGCTATCGTAGCCTGATTCCATGAATTCGGATATCAGGCGGCTGGTGTCGTCGTACCGTTTTTGGCCGTGCCGTTCAAATTCGCCGGTTCGGGCCAGTAAACCCGAAATACGCGGGCTGGCGTAGGTGTGAAACAGGGCCAGTTCCAATGCTCGGGTAATGTCGAAAGGGAATTCATAGGCCGTTAGTAAATGCACCATGCGCTGATTGTCGCGAACAGGATCAAGACGCGCTAACTCATACTGTACGGCCGGATTGCGCAACAGGCCGAGTCGTTTGGCATAGGTAGTATTCATGAGGAAGGATATGAATTTCTGGATGCAACCATATAACAAAGTACGCATAGAAATGAACAGCAAAACAGACACAGATGGCTGTTTCTATCCGGTGGCTAGGGCTGGTTGAAACAGGATGCCTGTAAACGAACTCTCCCGGATGGCTAACGTGCTATCCGGGAGAGGCTTTACCACCTGTCTGCTTACTTCAATAGATGCTCAAACAGGTATAAAGCGTATTATCTGATAAATACTATGAATAACTACTATGAGTAATTAGTAACGGTATGGTACGGTAATCGGAATCAATTAACAGGATTAGGCTTTTAATAACCCAATCCCGGACTTTTCAGCCTTTCATGGTTTCTTTTGTTACGGTGATATTTACAAGTTACGGTAGGTACTTACAAGTTACGGTAGTATAAAAATCAGTTTTGTTACGGGACATGAAGCAAAGTAAACGGTGGGTATCACTTCATGGTATCATGCTTACTATTAATCACATGCTGGCCAGGTGCTACTGTCGTCTAACCGGCTCACTCAAGAGAAACTGCCACTCCGATTCAAGTTCATTAATCACCGGGGAAAAGAAGCTGCCATCGAAGGCATCAACAGGTAGGGAAATTCGGTGATCTTCGTCAATGATCTCCGCTTTGATAAGCTGATTTCCTCTCGATGCGACACTGCTAAGTGCATCCAAAGCCGTTTCGATGGTAGCGAACCACCATGAAAAATTGCGCTGGCTGGCGTTTTGGTCCTGGGTTGTGAATAATAATAGCATGAAGGTTAATTGTTACGTTCATTCAAAAGTATAGTGGTTTATCAGCTTAGCCACTGATGAATGTCAGCGTATTGGGTGAGGTAAATCATCTAACCCGCTCAGAGGCCGTTTTTTTGGTAAAAAGCGTGATTTAGCCAGTTAAAACGATAGTCTTAAGTGACTTATATGGTAAAATACTAAAAACTTAAATGGAATTTTAATCAAGTTTCATAATTGGCTATGTAACCGAACAGGATGTATTGGCCTGAAATAATCTGTGAATAAGGATTTTAGCTTATTTAAAATATGTGAAAATAGTTCTTAGTTACTTTTTATGTTATTTAAATTAATAAATAATTATAAAGTTATACATATATATCCTAATATTGTTTATTAATTAACAAGATACATTTTGTAAAACGCGTGTGAACGTAATCTGGCAAGGCCTTTTGTAAGCTATAAAAGACATATTGTTTCATGTTAAATCTTTCATGAAAAGTAGTCTTTGTAACAACCACTCAAATGTCTCTTCCTAGACACGAATACACAATGAGAAGCTGAATTGATATGATAATCAGCTTCTTAGTTAATTGAAAAATGCTTACCCACACCAGATCCAGAGATTAATTCTAACAAAAAACAATCTGACTGAAGTGGGAAAACGCAGCCACAAAGATTATGTTACCTTATTAGTGTGTTTAAGTTTTTTTGTACACCCTTTAAAGTTAATTGCTCAATTAACTATTACTCACCCTGTATCCCGAATGATTGTTCAGCGGGATGACGCCAATCAGGCCACCGTTCAAATAGCGGGTAGTTACAGTCAGCCAATGGATCTTATAGAGGCCCGCGTAATTGCGCGGAATGTTGGGCAGGGCACTACTACCGCCTGGTTAACACTAGACGCTAATCCAATGAACGGTCAATTTAACGGCCTTATACGCATTACTGGAGGCTGGTATAAAATTCTTGTACGAGGGTCAAGAAATGGTAGCCTTTTGGCCGTCGACTCAGTCGATCGATTTGGGGTGGGGGAAGTATTTTTAATTACTGGTCACTCAAATGCGCAGGGAACAAGTTGCTCCTCCGATGGTGTGGATAGATGTCTGACGTTAGACGGAGCATCTGATGAACGAGTGAATGTGATTGGCGTTGACCAACATAGTGTTGCAATGGAGCAGTACCGAAATACGGCCGCTACTTCCTGCTTGCCAGGCTTGGCGTTTAGTCAGTTTCTTCGGTACAGTGGTAGTTCTCCATTTGGCGAAATCCCCTGGTTCTGGGGACATATGGGGGATGAATTAGTACGCCGAATTAATGTACCTGTGCTGTTTTATAATGCAGGATTTGGAGGTACAACCATGAAAGATAACTATAACTCCGCGTATGATATTCCTTTTCAACATTCGTTTGTGCGGTATGACCTGCGTATGCCGTATGTTAACATACGTAACGTCATGAACCTATACGTTCCCACTACGGGTATTCGGGCAATATTAGTACAACATGGTGAGAACGATCGTGAAAGTCCGGCAGACTCTATCTATAAGTATTACCACAAGGTTATTGAGAAGGTACGAATTGAGTTCGGTATGCCCAAACTAGGTTTTATAGTGGCTTTATCTTCGTTTGTAGGTGCTCGTTTTGATAATGTAAGGTCAGCCCAATTCAGGATCATTGGCGAACCAAATTTTGATGCTTATATGGGTCCTGATCTGGATAATATAAACTCGCAGGACGATCGTCCGGATGGGATTCACTTTTCCACAGCTGGTCAGGTTAAGGTGGGTGATTTATGGGCTAATTCCATAAACAATGTGTTGTTCTCGATAACTCCTTATACATCGCAAATACAACCCACTGGTCGTGTAAGTTGTGGTGACTCCAGTCAGGTAACGCTTAGCCAGCCGCCGGGGTATTCCTACCAATGGGCAAATGGTGACACCCTTCAAAATATAACTGCTGGGCCCGGAATCTATTCCGCACGCATTAAAAATGCACAATCGACAATATTCTTTCCACCCGCAATCGTCGTGCCCGCAACGATTCAACCCACCCCACCCAGGGTAACGTCTGAAAACGGAGCTTGGACTATCTGCCGTTCCACTGGTTTGTTGTTAACGTCATCCGCTGGTGAGTGGACAGAATGGAGTACTGGGTCAACGTCGTCATCCATTCGGGTTACACAACCGGGTATATATACTTTAAGAGCTAAAAATCCAGTGTATGGCTGCCTTTCGAGTAAGGTAGCGCAGGCTGTTGGTTTGGCTAGCGTTGATCTGGACTTGCAAATGCAGACCTCCCGTCGCGTTGTGGCGGTGAACGATAGTGTTCAGTTAAGCCTAGTTGTACGTAATACGGGTGAGTGCGATGCCGGACCCGTTACCATAACGAATCGTCTGCCGTCGACTGTTGCCGTTGTTTCGTTGGATTCGGCTGTGACTTTCGATAATAATGAAGTGAGTTCAACCATAACGGCTATTCTATCAGGAGAAACAATAATACGGCAGTACATGGCTCGTATAACAGCTCCCGGCAACTACCAGATTTCGTCCGAAATAACATCCATGGCCAATGCAAATGTCAAGGCAACGCCTAACAATGGCTCTGCGAATGGCGAACTGGACGAAGCAACTGTCGATCTAAGGACGGTAACAAATTCATCAACTGTGTATAAGTCCCCAAATCCAAGCCGGAGCCTCTTACCATCGGTGGTAAAAAATCAATTAATGCTCGACTCCACTAAGGTGGATTTGAGCCTACAGATTGAGTTGAGTCGGATGCTCGTGGCAGTTGATCAAACGGTTGAGGTCAGCTTGTTGGTTCAGAATCAAGGGGGACTGGAGGCAACAAATGTGGTCGTAAGCAATCCGTTACCCTCCGGCTTTCAGTTTGTCTCCTCGGCCTCGGGGATGAGTGTATCGAGTGGGGTCGTTACTGGGAAAATTCAAAAAATTACAGCAGGAGGATTGTCTACGCTGAAATTTGTGGTCAAAGTGCTAAAATCCGGCACTTTCACAAACCAGGCACAGATTACCAGTGCGGATCAGCCCGATTCAGATTCAATCCCTGGTAATGGGTATACCAATGGTGAGGACGATCAAGCCAGCCAGATGTTGCGGACGGCCACCCCAACCAGTCCTTAGTGATTTTATCAGGACTGGTTGGGAGAGGGGTACCGGAAATAGATCGCTTACATGTTTCGACGGTATTTTCCGCCAACGGCATAGAGTGCATTGGTTAACTGCCCCAGCGAACACACTTTTGTGGCTTCCATCAGGCTGTCAAAAATATTCCCGTTGGTCAGGGCCGCCGTTTGAAGGTTGCGCAGTGCCTGCTCTGCACTGGCCCGATGGGTTTCCTGAAAAGTCCGGCAGGAGTCGACGGCATACCGTTTCTCTTCATCTGTAGACCGAATCACTTCAGCCGGTACGACGGTGGGAGAGCCCGCCGGGTCGAGGAAGGTATTGACGCCCACAATTGGCAGGTCGCCATTGTGTTTCAGGGTTTCGTAATACATGGACTCTTCCTGAATTTTACTGCGCTGGTACATCCGCTCCATGGCGCCCAATACGCCACCCCGTTCGTTAATGGCTAAAAATTCCTGATAAACGGCTTCTTCCACCAGTTCTGTCAACTCGTCGATCACAAACGCGCCCTGTAAGGGGTTTTCGTTCGTGGTCAGACCAAATTCCCGGTTTATGATCAGCTGAATCGCCATCGCCCGCCGAACCGACTCTTCGGTAGGGGTGGTGATGGCTTCATCATAGGCGTTGGTATGCAGTGAGTTACAGTTGTCGTAAATGGCCAGTAACGCCTGTAAAGTGGTGCGGATGTCGTTGAAGGCTATTTCCTGCGCGTGTAAACTCCGCCCCGACGTCTGGATGTGGTATTTAAGCTTCTGGGAACGGTCGTTGCCCTTGTACTTGTGTCGCATGGCTTTGGCCCAGATTCGGCGGGCTACGCGGCCAAGTACGGTGTATTCCGGGTCCATGCCATTCGAGAAAAAGAACGACAGGTTAGGCGCAAACGCATCGATGTGCATACCCCGGCTTAAGTAGTACTCAACAAACGTGAACCCATTGGACAGCGTGAAGGCCAGCTGCGAAATAGGATTGGCCCCGGCTTCGGCAATGTGGTAGCCCGAAATAGAAACGGAATAAAAATTCTGTACCCGGTTGTCCGTAAAATACTGCTGAATATCGCCCATCATCTTCAGCGCGAATTCGGTTGAGAAAATACAGGTATTTTGGGCCTGATCTTCCTTCAGAATGTCGGCCTGTACCGTCCCGCGTACCTTTCGGAGCGTGTCGGCTTTGAGTTGTTCGTACACCTCACGGGGCAATACCTGATCGCCGGTGGTACCGAGCAGCATCAGTCCCAGCCCGTCGTTCCCTTCCGGGAGTTCTCCCTGATAGACCGGGTCCGTAGCCTTGCGCGTGTAGGAGTTGCCCTCGGCCCGTAGCCATTTCTCACATTGCTGGTCGATGGCCGCGTTCAGGAAAAAGCCCAGCAATATGGGGGCCGGTCCATTGATGGTCATCGAAACCGACGTGGATGGGTTACAAAGGTCGAAGCCCGAATAAAGCTTCTTGGCATCGTCCAGCGTACAGATGCTGACACCGGAGTTGCCGATTTTGCCGAAAATATCGGGACGCATGGCCGGATCTTCGCCGTACAGCGTTACGGAATCGAAGGCGGTGGAGAGCCGTTTGGCCGGTAAACCTTTCGATACGTAATGAAACCGGCGGTTGGTGCGCTCGGGGCCGCCCTCCCCGGCAAACATCCGGGTGGGGTCTTCGCCTTCCCGCTTCAGGGGAAACACGCCTGCTGTGAATGGAAATTCGCCCGGTACATTTTCGGTCAGCAGCCAGTGCAGCACATCACCCGAATCACTGTATTTAGGCAGACTGACTTTAGGTATTTTCAGGTGCGAAAGCGTCTCGGTGTAAAGTGGCTGTCGGATTACTTTATCCCGCACGGTAAATTCGTAGAACTCGGCCGTGTACCGCTGTTGCATGGCTGGCCATTGTTGCAACAACTGGCGGCAGTCGGGAGCGAGACGGCCCTCCCGGTCGGCGTGCAAACGTTGAAGCTCTTCTTTTCCGGCCCCGTCGGCTAGTAGCCGGATAGCTCCCTCCAGTTGATAAAGTTGCCGGGCCAGGGTCGTTTGTTCGTTCACGTAATCGGCGTACCGTCGGCTTTCTTCCACAATTTCGGCCAGGTAACGCACCCGGTCGGTGGGGATAATGGCGTTGGGCGTGGGTTGCAGGGCATTGTGCATGGTTGACGTCCCGTCAACCGTTTGCTCCATACCCAGCACCCGCATCAGCCGGTCGAAAAGCCGGTTCATGCCCGCATCGTTGAACTGCGAAGCAATGGTGCCCAGAATCGGAAGGTCATCATCCGGAAGGTCCCAGTTGTTGTGATTGCGCCGGTACTGTTTCCGGACATCGCGCAGGGCGTCGAGTGAGCCACGCTTGTCGAATTTGTTAATGGCAATGACATCGGCGAAGTCGAGCATGTCGATTTTTTCCAACTGCGTTGCCGCGCCGTATTCGGCCGTCATCACGTACAGTGTTTTGTCGGCATGTTCCGTGATTTCCGTGTCGGACTGCCCGATCCCCGACGTTTCCACGATGATCAAGTCGAACTGAGCCGCTTTACACACATCGATGGCATCCTGCACATGTCGGCTCAGCGCCAGATTGGACTGACGGGTGGCCAGCGAGCGCATGTACACCCGTGGGGAGTGGATAGCGTTCATCCGGATTCGGTCGCCGAGCAACGCCCCCCCCGATTTGCGTTTGGACGGGTCAACAGATATGATGGCTATCGTCTGGTCGGGAAAGGTGCGTAAAAAACGAAGCACCAGTTCATCGACCAGGGAGGATTTCCCCGCACCTCCCGTACCGGTGATGCCCAATACGGGGGCCGGTTGGGTAGAGTCGGGCAGGAGCCGCTGTTTGGAGAACCGGTCCGGGTGATTTTCTGCCTGACTAATGAGCCGGGCAATTAACTGGGCATCTGTTTGGGTGGGCGCATCGACTTGTGAAGGGGCGGGGGTGTCGAAGTCGCATTGCGTCAACAGATCATCGATCATCCCCTGCAAGCCCATCGCCCGGCCATCGTCCGGCGAGTAGATACGGGCGATGCCATAGGCATGAAGCTCGTCAATTTCGGAAGGGAGAATGGTACCGCCCCCACCGCCAAAGAGTTTGATATGCCCGGCCCCGCGTTCATTGAGCAGGTCGTACATGTATTTGAAAAATTCCAGGTGGCCGCCCTGGTAACTGGTCACGGCAATGCCCTGAACATCTTCCTGAATGGCGCAATCCACAATCTCGGCCACGGAACGGTTGTGGCCCAGGTGAATAACCTCGGCTCCGGACGCCTGCATGAGCCGACGCATCAGGTTAATAGCTGCGTCGTGGCCGTCGAAAAGGGAGGCCGAGGTGACAATGCGGATTTTATGGGTAAAAGCGCGGGGCTTTGCTTGAGCGGATTCTGGTTTTTGAGCAGTGATCATGGACAAAGGAATACAAAAAGGTCAACGAAAAAGTGGGAGAGTCGCATCTTTTACTCCGGAGAAAATAGGCGGTCAAGCCTGAAGGCGAACTTCGGGCACAAATAGGCGAAACAGCGTGCCATTTTGGCGGTGAAATTTAAATTCGCCTTCCAGTTGTTCGCTGAGGGAAGCAATCAGCCGCTTACCGAACGAGGATTGAGACGACGTCAGTTGCCAGGCTGCTACATCGATGCCCGGTCCATTGTCCTGCACCTCAAGCGTGATGCCCGGCTCCGTTCCCTGATTCAGCAACGCAATGCGAAGGAAAGGCCGGTGCTGACTCTGATAGGCATACTTGAAGGCATTCGTAGCTAACTCATTAACGATCAGGCCCAGGGGCATGGCAACGTCTACGTCGAGTTTGGGTTGTTCGACCGTCAGTTGTAAATCGAATTCGTCGGCCTGGTGCCCATACGCCCGCATCAGACTTGCCGAGAGGTCGGTCAGGTATTCCCGCATGTCAACCGTCGTTACCTGATCGGTCTGGTATAATCGCTGGTGAATCATGGCCATGGCTTCTACCCGCTGCTGCCCTTCCCGAACGGCCTGCACCGCCTTTTCGTCGCTAAGTCGATTCGACTGGAGTTTGAGCAGGCTGGATACAATGGCCAGGTTATTTTTCACGCGATGGTGTAACTCTTTCATCAACAACGCCATCTGATCGGATTGCTGCTGAATTTTCAAGCGGCTGTGCTGAACCCGCCTGTAAAGCCAAAAGAGGGTGCCGAGTAAGAGCGTGAGCATAACAAGCCCGGCAATACCCGCCCAGATCTGGCGTTCCTGCAAGGCATTGGTCTTCAGAAGCTGATTGATCTCGACCTCTTTCTGCTGCGTTTGGTACCGGGTTTCCAGTTCGGCCAACTGGCGGTTTTTTGTTTCATTGACGATGCTATCCCGGTTAATTACCTGTTGCTTATAGTAGAACAACGCCTGCCGGTAGTCGCCCCGTCTTTCGGCAATTTGACTCAGGTGGTCGTTAATGTCGGCGAGCATACTGTACTTATTCGTACCCGTCTGCTGAACCCATGTCAGGGCTTGCTGACAGTATTTCTCTGCTTCATCGAGTTTATTCCGGGGAATGAGGGCATAGGGCATACTGGCCCATATGAAACCAAGGAAATAGCTATCGTTCTGCCTGGTAGCAAACCGTTCGGCCAGGCGGAACTTGTCTTCGGCGCGGGTGTACTGTTGCCAGTTTTTGTCCATCAGTGCCGAATTGAACAAGGCCGTGTAATAGGTTAACGAATCGCCCTTTTGTTGGTAATAGGCCAGTGCTTTCTGCATGTAGGCATCCGCCTGCTTTTCGTCTTTGCGGTGACTCAGGAGATGAGCCATTTGTTCGTAAAACTGAACCAGCACCTCGTTGATCCCGGCCTGTCGGGCCAGTTTCATACCCAGTTCTGCATAGTGAAAGGCCTGTTTATCATCATGAAGCCGATCATAACTAAAGCTGATGAAGTACAGAGTGCTGGCAATGTTGCGTGAATCACTTGTTTTTTTGAACTCACTCAATGCCCGCTGGTAGTAAGCTATGGCCTGGGTGTAATCGCTCACGTGTTCGTACCAGTACCCCATTCCCCGATAGGCCAGGCCAATCGACCCTGGGTTGCCCAGCCGCTGGGCTAGCTGCAGCGCCTGCTGATACGCCTGCCGGGCATTGCTTAGCTGCCCCCCGCTAACCAGCGAATCGCCAACCTGTCCAAGTGCCCACACCCTGGCGGAGTCGGGGGCCTTTTCCAAAGATGGAGGAAGCCAGGTAGACTGAGCGATGGATTCGCCTGCCTGTGCCAACGTGTATACGATCAGCAGGAGCGTGTAGGTAGATCGCACAGTCATAGGGCGGTGTATTTACAAAGGGTATCGATTAGAATTACCCAAGGTACACGATTTTCGTCTGCACGCAAAGTGCGGCTTTTAACGGTAGACGATGCGATCGGGCTGAATGGTCTACCCCATGTTTGACCTACCGTCGGCGTCTGTTAGCTCTGCACCGGGAAATAAATACTGAATGTGGCTCCCTGCCCCGGCTGGCTGTTGGCAATAATTGCTCCGCCGTGGTTGGTAACCACTTTTTCGCAGATGGCCAGCCCGATACCCGTTCCGGCAAACTCACTTTTGCCGTGCAGCCGCTGAAAAATCTGAAATATCCGGTCTGCATATTGTTCGTCGAAGCCGATTCCATTGTCCGAGACCTGTATCTGGTAGTACGCTCGGGTTTGTCGGGCCGGTTTGACCGTTGCGGGTAAGTTTCCGGCGGTGAGGGTGTCGTAGTGGATATGAATGTGAGGAGCCTGGTTCGGTCTGCTGAATTTCAGGGCATTGCTGAGTAAATTCTGAAATAGCTGCTCCAGCTGCGAACGATCACCCTGAATGTTGGGCAGGAGCGCCACTTCTACAACGGCCCCTGTTTCCTGAATACGCAGTTCCAGATCACTCAGCACGGTTTCTATAACGCTGTTCAGCGAGACCAGCGCCGTAATGTTCTGCCAGGTGGAGATGCGGGAGAAGCTGAGCAAGTCCCGAATCAGGGTCGACATGCGCGAAGCGGCTGCCTGCATGCGTTCGAGGTAGGTGAGGCCTTCGCCTAGCTGGGAGCTGTACTGAGCACTCAGCAAATCGCCAAATTGCTGGACTTTGCGGAGGGGTTCCTGCAAATCGTGACTGGCTATATACGCAAATCGTTCGAGGTTTTGATTGGAGAGGCTAAATAGCTGGTTCGCTTCTTCCAGTTCTTCATTTGTAGCGGCAAATTCTTCGTTGGCCGATGCCAGCTCTTCGTTGGTAATGGCCAGCTGTTCATTTGTAGCAGCCAGTTCGGCGGTGCGTAGGTTTACCTGCTCTTCCAGCTCCGTGGATAAGTGCCGATAGCGTTCTTCGCTGGCCCGCAGCTCCTGCATAATCTGTTCCTGCTGCTCCAGGGCCAGAATTTCGGGCCGTAAGTCGCGATTTACGGCAACCAACGCATCCAGATGCCCGGTAGCCGGATCGGTCAGAGCGAGGGAGGTAGTATCGACCGGTATTAATTCTCCGGTTTGCAAATGGCGCATGAGAAGTCTACCTTCCCAGTGATGACTGGTCAATAAAGCGGGTATGGCTTCGTTGAGCAGCATATTCATATCTTCTTCGACAATAAAGTCGTTGAGGTGCTTCGTATGTACTTCGTCCGGGGGTAGGCCAAGTAACTGCTTACCAAAGGGGTTTACGTACCTAAAACTGCCATCCAGGTCGGTAATTGTCACGCAAATGGGTACTTTCTCTACAATAGCCGCTAACTGTAATTGTTGTTGCTGTGCCAGTACCTGATTGGTCACGTCGACGGCAGTGTCGATAATAGCGTACACATGCCCCTGTTTATCAAACAGAGGCTTATAGGTAAAGTCAAAATAGTAGGTGCCTAAAACACCATCCAGTTTAAGTTCAGCAGGGGCGGCCTTGGCCTGGTAGGTTTCCCCCGTTTTGAATACGGTGTCGAGAATATCCAGAAAGGGCTGACCTACTATTTCGGGCACACCTTCGGCAAGTGGTTTACCCAGTATAGACCGGCCTTTGCCCCAGTACTGAAGCATTAAATCGTTGGCAACATCAACCCGCATAGCAGGTCCGACAAAAAGACAGGTGGCAACCGGAGCTTCTTCAATAATGGCGCGGAAACGGGTCTCACTCTCTTCCACTTTTTTGCGAGCCACCACTTGCTCCGTAACCTCATAGGCAGAAACCAGTATGCCTTCCGATTGCCCGAGAGCATTTTTTATGGGCTGATAAATAAAGTCAAGGTATGCCTGCCTGGTCGATCCCCTACCATTATCCAGCAAAATCGACATCTCCTTCCCCACAAAGGGTTTCGAGTGTGTATAAACGTTATCCAGCAGATCGAAAAATTTCTGATCAGCCAGTTCCGGCAGGGCTTCCCGAACGGGTACTCCCAGCACGTTGCGTCCGCCAATTAACTCGGCATAGGCTGAGTTGACAAATGTGTAAATATGAGTGGGGCCAGTCAGGATGCAGTGAATTGCCGGAGCCTGCATAAAAAGATCATGCAGTAGCTCCTGTGCCGGTAGCACTACACTCTTTTGCTTTTTAGGAAGTAGTTTAGGCTCAAGAATATGTAGTAATTCAACGAGCCGATCCGTTGCTTTTTCCAATCCTGAAAGTCCCTGGCGAACGTCTTCGATCTGTCCGGCTTTGTACGTCCTGGTCAACTCCCGGCTATGGGTATGCAGGAAGGCGTGAACCTGCTCCAGTTCGTGAACTTCGTCAATTTCCTCGTGCTCAATTAATGCGTGGCTGTAGAGCCATCGACCAAGTGGACAGGCGTATTGAGACAGGATATGAATGTTCTGATCAGCTCCTTCGTTAGACAAGCTAACCGTTAGCTGATTTTTTAACAGTAGATGATCCGCTTTCGCCTGTTGAAAATCGTGTGCTGTAATGGGTTTCAAATGAACTTCTGGTAACAGGATAACCGTAAAAACTACGTGCTTAAGTTAACTCGGAGTCGACTAAGGAAGTTTTAACTAATAAATTTAACGGTAGACGGGCTACCCTATAATATCTCAAGAGAAAAAAATGAAACTCTCCTGGACTTTTTACCCGAAAGGCGAAGCCGCGATTACGCTCACCGTCGTTTACGTACCGGAACTGGACGGGAAGGCCGTTGGCGGAGGTGGTATTCTCGACGTGGGTCAAAACACCGCCTATGTCGACTGGGCAACCTACAAACGCTTCGACGATTCGTCCGTCGAGAATCGGAAGGACGCCTACAACCGCTTAACCAGACTTGATGGGGTTAGTGAGGCCGCCAACCTGGTCCGATTCCTGATGTGAACGTTACTGGCCGCAGAGCACTCAATAAATGCCAATACCCCGATCTTTATAGAAACTGAGCAGTTTTGTATTATCCGGTGGTGTTGTGGACAGGTTAGTCAGGTTGGTTGGGTTGCGAATCAATTCGCCGGTCTGTCGATTCCAGTAGAGGACATTCCAGTAGTTTTGCCAGTTAGAGGCTACAGTTGGCTCAATATTGGTGTTATTGGCGGCCTTGGATTCATAGCCAATGCCATTCCGAAAGCGGATATCTCCAATGGGTACGGTGATGAGGGTGCCTTTCAATGTACCCGAAGCTGAAAACCCGCTTTCACTGCCCACTACCCCAGCCCATTTCTCAACCCGTGAATAGTGATAGTCGGGGGGGAGCCCCATGTAATTCTCGAAAGCAGGATGGGGGACAAATCCGTTCAGGCTATTGCCAGATTCAAGAATGGCGATTGGGCCTGCGTTTAGAACCCACCTTGTTCGGGCGTTGCTACTGCCATCATACACGTTGTTGGTGACTTGCACATCCGTTCCGGTACCCAGTAGATCGAAGAGGAGCAGGTAGTTCTGTTCCGGTACGTTGGTGTATACCTGATTGTAGGCGTATGTATTTTTCCCGAACAGATTGCGATCAATGGCCAGCGTCAGGTTGTTGATTGGGTTTCGAACACCGGCTACCCCCAGTGTACTCACAAACCCTTCGTACCATCCCCGGTTGTAGAGGAAGGCGTTGTTGCGAATGAGCATCGTATCGATACGGCTGGCTACATTGCCAATAGCCGTATCGCCCCGGGCAAGAACCGTAAACTGCTTTTCTCCCCCGCTCAAAAAGAGGTTGTTATACACCCGTACACCCTCAAACAAAGCAAGCTGAAGCGAATTGTCCTGAAATTTCTGAAAAGGGTCACGCCAGTTAAAGTTGCTGTGTACCACGTTGTTGAAAACGCGCATGCCTGAATTCAGCTGCCCGAACTGAAGGCCTTCGTTGCCAACGCGTAAAATCCGTGAATTGTAGAAGCTGCCGCCCTTGAAGTGGGCTTTCAGATTTAATTCGGTCGACCCCAGGTAGATGCCTTCACCATCCAGGTCGTGAATGTAAAAATCGTGGATGTTGATATTTTCAAAAGGAAGGTAGGTTGTTGAGGTGGGGATGTTCATGTCGTAATTCCGGGCGTTGAACAGCATGGCCGTAAAATAACCCGCCTTGACTTCCATATACTCCCATTCAATATCGCGCACGCCCCCATCCATTGTCAGGGCCGGTCTTGTCTTGTCGAGAAACTTGTTGTTGAGCAGCCAGCCATAACGACCGGTAGTGAAGGCATAATTGCCGGTACCATGTCCCTGGTAATCGGCATCACCTGCGCCGGTGGCAGCTTCATACTTCCCCGAAATTCTGGCCCCCTGCGCACCGAGCAGCGTAAACGTGTTTTGTATTTCTACCTGCCCGTCGTAGTTCCTCACCTGAATGGGGGGCTGGCCTACCGGTACTCTCGACTGGTTGAGCTGTAGGGTGAAATTGATGTATCGAGCTCCCTTAACCCAGACCGTTGCGCCCGGCACTAAAGTGGGTACGTTGTTCTGACTCGATCGTATCTGGATCGAGTAATCGCCCTGATTGGGAACAACAAAAGTCGCACCCTCTACAATCAGGTCGCCCGTTTTCATTTGCGGCCACCTGGCCACATCAGCCGCCCTTACCAGGCGCGGAGCCACCGCCACAAAGCCGGTAGTTGCATCGCTGAGCAGGATTTCCCGGCTGGTACTGAGGCCTTCGTAAGTTGCCCGGAGTGTAGTGATGCGGTCGTCTCCCCGAACGGAATTAGTCGCATTAGTCAGGTTTATGGGATTGCCCGGCGAAATTGTCAACCCGGATGCACTACCCCGACTGGCCGAGAAACTGGCCGTTTGGGAAACATCAAGGGTGGTACCAGTTGGGGTGGTTAGAATGATCTGATAGGCCTTAGTCGTTCCTTCTAAGATTGAATCAGCCCCCACAACACTCAATGACCCCGGTTTTGGGGCGACCCCGGAACTAATCCGAAGTAAGCCTCTTACTTGCTGCGCCTGACAAAATGGAGAGAATAGGAGGAAAAGGATAAGTGAAATTTTTTTCATGTGTATGCTGCGGAGAGAAAGGGTAAAAGGTTACTCGATTAAAAAATAGTTGACAGCAATAGCTGGTGGTGAACACCTCGATATAAGCTGCTGACTACAGTGCTACCTGTGCGTGACAGGTTCAAATTCCGGAAAGAGGATAAAGCAGGTCGTGGGCTTAAAGCAGCCAAACGGACAAGAAATGACCAAATGATGAATTTTGGAGCGGTAATTTTTTTTACGGCAGTCAATTTTTTCAGCCGTTCCCGCCAATTAGAGCGCATGTAGGCTACTTAATCGGCGAACGGTATAGATTGGCATAAAAAAACCTCGAAAACGGCTAGTTTTCGAGGTTTGGTATTCGTTTGTAGGAAGTAGCGGGCTCGAACCGCTGACCTCTGCTCTGTCAAAGCAGCGCTCTGAACCAACTGAGCTAACCTCCTTTTTAGAGGTATGATGTATGATATAGCATATAGTTAAAAGACGATGCTGTTGACATATATTCTACATCATATATCACATATATGATTGCAAACTTACAAAACTTCTGCGTTCTGTAAATGGGTATGGTAAACTTTTTGTGAAGGAATTCGCCACAAAAGCACAAATCCAATCACAAACAGCAGTAACAGAGCGAGTACCGAATTGCGCATACTTCCGGTAATTTGTTCGATTAACCCATAAACGAGCGTTCCCAACACGATAGACAGCTTTTCGGTGACGTCATAAAAGCTAAAAAAGGACGCGGTGTCGGTCGTGGCCGGAATGAGTTTAGAGTAGGTTGACCGGGAGAGCGACTGAATACCGCCCATCACCAGTCCTACGATGGCCGCCAGCACAAAAAACTGCGATTGTGTTTGTACGTAATACGCGCCAGCGCAGATACCGATCCAGACAATTACCGCTACCATTAGCGCATGGGTATTGCCAAGCCATTCGGAAAGCCGTGAGAAACCATACGCCCCCGGTATAGCTACGAGTTGAATCAGCAAGACGGTAATGATCAGGCTTTGTCCCGGAAGTTTCAACTCATCACTCCCGAAAATGGTGGCCACGTACATGACCGTTTGTACCGCCATGTTATAGACAAAAAAGGAGACCAGAAATCGCTTGGCCAGTGGTTGTTGCTGCAAATCGGCCCACACTTGGCGCAACTCCCTGAAGCCATTCAGCAGGTAATTGACTTTCTGCCCTTCAGCCCTGTCCTTTTTAACGCCATCCGGTAGTCGGCTAAAGGGGATCTGGGCGAACCCGATCCACCAGAGGCCCACGGTCAGGAAGGCGATTCGGGAAGCTAAACCTTCGGATATGTTGCCGAACCACTCCCGCTTCAGAATCACGACCAGGTTTATGATCATGAGCAGCACACTACCAATGTACCCCATCGAAAAGCCGCGGGCGCTCACCCGGTCGTACTGGTCTTCGGTAGCAATGTCGGGCAGGTAAGAATTGTAAAAGACAATGCTGCCGCTCCAGCCAATAAGACTCAGCCAGAAGCAGAAAACCGAAAAAGTGGTGGTCTCCTTCGTAAAGAAATAAAGCAGACTGCAGCTGATGGCTCCCGTATAACAGAAGGCTTTCATGAACGCTTTTTTGTGGCCGCTATAATCGGCGATGGCCGAACAGATGGGGGAGAGCAGGGCGGTAAATAAAAAAGCCGCCGAGATGGTGTACGAAAAAAGGACCGAGTTCTTAACGGAGAAACCCAAAAAGTTGATGATCGGACCACCGGCCTCGTTGAGGGCTGTCGCGGAAAAATAAACCGGGAAGATACTCGATACAATCACCAGAGAGTGAACCGAGTTGGCCCAGTCATAATACGTCCAGGCGGTTAGTGTACGGGGGGAATTTTTCATTAAAAAGGTAAAGTAAGTGGAGCAGGTAAAGTAAGTTAATTAAGTAAAGTGGGTGAAGTAAGTTACTCGCTAGGGTCCAGCAAACTTACATCACTTACTACACTATTTACTTACCTCACTAACTCCACTTAAAAAATCAATAACTGCATTGGTAAAGGCGTGATTTGAGTCGCCCGCAACCATATGTCCGGCGTCGGCCACGCTAATGCTCTTCACATGGGGTACCGCATCTAAAAACTCGGCCATGACTTTTTCGCTCACAACGTCGCTGATGCCACCGCGAACAATAAGCGTTGGGACGGTGAGTGAATGAGCCGCCTGATACAATCTGTTTTCGTTGCTCGTCTGTTTGTCCGGGCCGGTGCTGTGCCGCCAGATGTTCAGCATGTTGGGGTCCCAGTGCCAAAAGTAGCGCATGTCGCCATGAGGTCCCCGCCGAAGACGCAGATTCTTTTCCAGACGGCTGTTATCCGACGGGCGCGGCCGATTGGGCAGGTAAGCCGCCACGGCTTCGGCGGCTTCGCCGAGGGTGGCAAAGCCGTCCAGATTCTGACTCATAAAGGCAAAAATGCGTTCTATGCCTTTATGTTCGCTACGCGGGGCAATGTCGACCAGCACAATGGCCGAGCAAATTGAGTTCGGGTAGTCCGTTCCCCGTTCGCCTTCTGCAACGAGGGCCGTCATACCGCCCATGGATGCCCCAACGAGTGCGGGTTTCTGGTCGAAGGTGGCGCAGATTTTCCGGAGGTCATTTGCCAGGTAGTCGATGCTGTAGTGGGCCTTGTCCGACCAGTCGCTGTCTCCGTGGCCACGGGCATCGAGGGCTATGGCATACCAGCCTGCGTTGGCCAGTACGTTCGCGGTATCGCCCCACGAATGCCGCGTTTGCCCGCCCCCGTGCAAGAGCAAAACGGGTGGATTCGCTGGCTCACCCCAGGCGTCGGCATGGACAAAAAAGCCCGGCTCAGTTTCGAATTTCATGGTAGGGTGGAGAGTAGGTGGAGTAGTGGAGTGAGTGGATGTGGTGTCGGGTCTGAGGACCCGACACGCTCGCGTCAGCAATTTGTGTCGGGTCCTCAGACCCGACACCACATCCACCCACTTCACCAATTACAAACTTGGTACAAATTCCAGATTGATATCCGCATCTTTCCCATCGACCGGGGCGCGTTGGCGGAGGATGAGTTTGTTCTTTGTGAGTTGCACAATTGGAAAATTACCTTTGAATCCCTGCACATCGACATCGATGGACTTGCTGTCGGCAGCCAGCACCCAGGTGCCCTGGTTGATAACCGAGTTGGACTGTTGGGGGTCGAGTGCCCGAACCGTTCCGTTGTTACGGAACTGCATATTCAGGTCGTACAGCACCTGGGTTGCTATATTCAGGCGGTTTCTGTTGATTTCCTGACCGTCGGGCGTGGATACGCGATTGGTTATCCAGTTATTGGCAACGAGCAATTCTGACTGAGATGCTGGAGTTGGGTTCGGGTCGGTACCGTTATCATTCGAGCAACCGGTGAGAACGCTGAACAGAACTGTACAGAAGAACAGAATTCGAAGTGGAGACATAACGGAATGGAGTTGTTGGTTTCGTTTCATACGTAAAAGACTAACGAGCGGTGTTGACCAATTCGTTTACCGAGTGGACTGCTTTACGCTCCTAAAATTCCGTAGTTTTGGCGAAACTTCAAGCAATGCGCGCTTCATTTGGCTTTTTCTTTATCTGTTTGATGGGCCTTTTGCCGGGGCTATCTCCCGTAGCAACGGCTCAGCTGCAATGTGCCGAGCGGCTTAGCTTTACCCCGGTTACGCAGCCGAACCTGATTGAGTGGAGTAAATTCCCTGATTTTTCGCTGCCTTTCCCGATCATTTACGGTGGCCCCCGGTTTTCGGATACGCAGGCCAGCCCGCTCCGGCATGGATTCAGCCAGCTGGTTGATGTCAGAGATAATGAGTTTGGTTCTTTGGTAAAACCTGCCCAACGGGCGGTAGTTTACTATGGCGTGGCTACCGGTCTGGGCCAGCCCTGGGAAACCATCGAAAGCCCGTGGGCCAACGACCTGAACGCTTACCGCGCCAATTGGGATAGTTTCCTGTCGGGTCTGGCGGGTGGGCAGAAAAATTCAGCCGGTTTGTACATACTGCCGATTAGTCGGCTGGCGCTCGATATTGAGCGGATTCTGGAAACCGACACCCGAATCCTGAGAATCAAAACCGATACGCGTGTCCCCGCCCAATACCGCAACCTGTCCGACGCTAACTTTATTGCAGCCTACAAACGGGACATGCGGAATCTGTACGCCGAAGCCGCCCGGTACATACGTCAACATGCCGATCTGACCAACATCAGCCTGACCAGTTATGCCGATTCGCCCGTTCTGAATACGTACATGAACGTATCGACTTTCTCCTGGGCCGACTGGTCAACCAACCTCGCCCGGACAAATTACCTGGTTCAGGATTCGACAGGTCGTAGCATTGGCGGACCGTATTACGAACAGCTCAATTCGCTGTCGCCATCGGCTTATTATTTCTACGATTACCCGAATCCGTTTGCCAGGCAGTATCTGGCCTATTTACTCTTTCAGGTTGAAGTCAATCGGGCCTGGAGTCCCAAACCCGTAGTGCCCTGGGTCTGGCTGCGTTACCACGATAGTTCGACCAGCTACCCGAATTTCATTCAGCGGTTTATGGCCGAAGCCACCGCTATTTTCCCGTTCTTTTCGGGAGCGGCCGGTTTATGGCTGTGGGAAAACCCAACGCTGACCCCAACCCGGACGGATACCTACGCGGCTTACGAGCATTTCACGCACGGACTGTACCGGCTGTCGCGCTTTGCCGATATGTTTCAGGGCACCTACGAACTGGTCATTGAAACCCCCGCCCGCGATCTGCTGGATAAAGAACTTCCCGTTTGGCGGGGGGTAGCCAAAGGCAACAAAATTCTGGTTGCCGCCCAGAATCCCTATGCCGAAGAAGGAGCCAAAACGAATCTGACGGTCCGGTACAAAACCTGGCAGCAGACCATCGAACTCACCGGCCGTGAGGTGTATCTGTGCCAGTTCGATATGGGCGTCGTGACGGCAAACGAGCCTGTTCTGGCTAATATGACGGTGTTTCCGAATCCGGCGCAGACAACGCTTACCGTAACCTTTGGACGCTTACCCGCTACGCCCACCAGCCTCACATTGTTGAACACAAGCGGTCAGCCGGTGGTTAAACGGGAGGTCAACACCCTCAAAGAGAGTGTAAACATAGCCAATTTGCCAGCGGGGATTTATTTTCTCCGGGTACAAAGTGGCGACCAGATCCAGTCAAAAAAAATAGTTATTCAGGGGTTGTAAACAGCGGGTAACCAACCCCCGTGCCGTCATTCCCATTCCAGCTTATGCCTAACCAACTCCAGTACGAGACCAGCCCATACCTCCTTCAACACGCAGAAAACCCCGTGAACTGGTACCCGTGGGGCGACGAAGCCCTGACCAGAGCCATTGAGGAAGACAAACCCATTATTGTCAGTATCGGGTACTCGGCCTGTCACTGGTGCCACGTTATGGAGCGGGAGTCGTTCGAAAAGGAAGCCGTAGCGCAGGTGATGAACGAGCATTTTGTGTGCATTAAAGTTGACCGGGAGGAGCGCCCCGATGTCGATGCTATTTACATGGATGCCGTGCAGGCAATGGGCGTACAGGGCGGCTGGCCTCTTAATGTGTTCCTCATGCCCGACGCCAAACCGTTCTATGGCGTTACCTATCTGCCTCCCAAAAACTGGGTGAATCTGCTGGAAAGTATCGACAATGCATTTGCTGAACACCGCGCCGATCTGGCCCAGTCGGCGGAGGGATTTGCCCGTGAACTGAACCTTTCGGATGCCGAGCGTTACGGCCTGACGCAGAATGACCCCCTGTTTGCCCCCGAAACGCTGGATGTGCTTTTCCGGAAAGTAGCCGTAAAAGCGGATGATGAAAAGGGAGGTATGCGCCGGGCACCTAAGTTCCCAATGCCCAGCGTATGGCGATTCCTGCTCCGATACCAGGCCGTGGCCTCGTCGGCATCATCCCGGCAAACAACCGAAAGCCTGGAAACGTCAGCTCAGGCACTGCATCTGGTCCGGACTACACTCGATCGTATGGCGCTTGGCGGTATCTACGACCAGTTGGGGGGCGGGTTTGCCCGCTATTCGACCGATGCCGACTGGTTTGCGCCCCACTTCGAGAAAATGCTGTATGATAACGCCCAACTGCTTACCCTGTATTCGGAAGCCTACAGCCAAACGAAAAGCAAACTGTACAAACACATTGTCTACCAGACGATTGCCTTTGCCCAACGTGAGCTGCTGAGTCCGGAGGGCGGCTTTTATTCGGCCCTCGATGCCGACAGCGAAGGGGTAGAAGGGAAATTCTATACGTTTACCACCCCCGAACTAAGGGAAATTCTGGGGGCTGAGTTCGACTGGTTCGCGGATTTGTACTCCATAAGCGAAGCCGGTAACTGGGAACACGGTCGAAACATTCTTCACCGGATAGAATCCGATGAGGAGTTTATGGCTCGAATGGGCTGGTCGGCTGCCGATCTGAATGTGCGTCTGGATGCTACCCATACGCGGTTGCTGCGGGTGCGTAACGAACGCATCCGGCCCGGCCTCGACGATAAGATTCTCTGTTCCTGGAATGGACTCATGCTGAAGGGACTCGTTACAGCTTACCGCGTTTTTGGCGAACCGGAGTTTCTGACGCTGGCGCTTCGTCTGGCGTATTTTCTGCTCAAAAAAATGCGCGACAGCCGAAATGGTCGGCTCTGGCATACCTACAAAGTGAGCGAAGGTGGAACAGGACGGGCGCGACAGGCGGGTTTCCTTGACGATTATGCCGCCGTGATCGATGGCCTTCTGGCCTTGTATCAGGCAACCTTCACCCGAAGCTGGCTGGCCGAAGCAGATCAACTCATGCAGTATGTACTGACCAATTTTGCGGATTCGTCCGTCGATGAACTAACGGGTCCGGAGCCGCTGCTGTTCTTCACCGACAAAAACAGTGAAGAGTTGATTGCCCGCCGGAAAGAACTGTTCGATAACGTTATTCCATCGTCTAATTCGATGATGGCCGAAAACCTGTACGTCCTGAGTTTACTACTCGACCGACCGGCCTACGCCGAACGCGCCGACCAGATGCTGGGGCGAGTACAGCCATTGGTGCAGCAAAACGCCGATTACCTGACCAACTGGGCCGCCCAATTTGCCCTGCGAGCCCGACCCACGGCCGAGATTGCCATTGTTGGTCCGGAAGCTGAGCAGTTTCGGGCAGAGATGGACGCCGATTTTTACCCGAACAGGGTTTTCTGCGGTACCAGCGATTTACAGGAAACGGGACCGGACGGACTGCCCCTGTTGCAGCACCGGGGCCTGGTCGATGGACAGACGGCGATTTACGTTTGCTACAACCGAGCCTGCCAGTTGCCGGTAACGAGCGTAAGCGAGGTGAGAGAGCTGGTGCATTGAGACCGAGTCGACTGCCGGTTACTCGCCCCAGGCGGTCAACACGAGGGTTCGACGACCGCCGTTGTTGCGGTGTTCGCCCAGATAGATGCCCTGCCAGATGCCGAGGTTCAGCCGTCCGTTAGTGATCGGGATCGTGACGGAGTGGCCAAGCAGGGCTGCTTTCAGGTGGGCGGGCATATCGTCGGAGCCTTCATAATCGTGCTCGTAATAGGGTTCATTTTCGCGAACGGTCCGGTTAAAGAATCGCTCGAAGTCGCCCCGGACGGTTGGGTCGGCGTTTTCATTGATGGTCAGGCTGGCTGATGTATGCTGAATAAATACCTGTAGTATGCCAATCTTGATGCGCCGAAGATCGGCAAACTCCCGTTCAATGGTATTGGTGATCAGGTGAAAACCGCGTGGATAAGCAGGAAGCTGAAACGTGTGCTGGAAAATGGCCATAGCCGAAAAATCAGGAGAGGATTAAAACATAAACTGATAATAACTATATTGGTAGTACGTCTGTTATGCCAGTTATTGGGCAATTGCTTACCGGGTATTGCGCGAAAAATAGACAGATCGATTTGTTTATGAATGCTGTTTACAAACTGTTACTTGGCCTGTTGTTCTGCCTGCCCGTTCAGGCGCAACCCGATCTGGCTAAAAACAGCCAGACTGTGCGTCGTACATTTGCTGAGTACGACGAAGAAATTCTCTATTTCGGTAAACGCAACCAGTACTTTACAGTTCGGACGTTGCTGAAAAACGGTTCTTTATTTCGGCAGGATTCCTACCAGCTTCTGCCCCAAACGCTGCCAAACGGCTTTCGGCTGGATAGTCTTAGCCGCATATTCCGGTATGGACCTACGAAAATCATGTACCTCACCGGGAAGCCTTATATTACCTGCGAATATAAAGATGATATACTCCACGGCCCGTTCATGGTCTTTTATGAAGACGGGTCTATCAAGCGAAAAGAGTACTACCGTAATGGGCGTATAACACAGAGTAGTTGCTTCACAGTAGATGGAGTCAAAGAAGCGTGCACGCCCTTCTACCAGTCGGCCCAGTTTCTGGGGAAACCCAATGATCTTTCGGCTTACATGAAGCAAAAACTTGGGCCGCTGGTTGATGGCGAACGCATCCGGCGGGTTACCGCTACCCTTGCCATCAATGAAATCGGGCAGGTGACGGGCATTGGCGTATTATTGAATACGAACGTGTCGGAAAATACGAAAATGCCCGAAGCCGTCTCCTACGTGCAGCAGGTGATTCGGAACATGCCCGAGTGGACACCCGAAAAGCTCAACTGGAAACCTGCCTTTAACGATGGCAAGGCCACCGCGTCGACCTGCGTGCTAACCGTTTTTCGCGTTTACGGAAGCCTCCAGTACAGCATGTTCTATCGCTTGTGATAGCCGATGGACGCTAGCTGTGCAGCGGAACCTCCAGCAGTAGAAGCAGGGCATCGTTGGATAGGGCTTCAAAATCAACCTCGGCACCCTGGATGTTCATCAGGGATAAGCCATCGCGTTCGTGGAGCAATCGGTTCTGAACCTCAAAAACGCCACTCAGAACAAAGACAAAAACGCCGTTTTTCGGGTTTTTGAGGGCGTAAATTCCCTCTGCCCGTCCGTCAAATCTGCCGATAAAGCCTAAACCGGCTGTTGGTGTGCCGTCCTTGAGCGGATTGAATGCGAAGGCGGGGAGAAGTTGATTCGTGTTTGTCAGGTCAATGACTGATAGCCCGGAGTTGGTCGAACGGCTGGCGATCCAGAGTTGGACGAAATTGATCAGTTCCGTTTCGTACGGATTAATGACTTCGTACCTCATCCCTTTCGCCAGCCAAAGCGTCTGAACCTGGCCAGCTTCTAAAAAACCACTGGCAACCGGGCTGTTGAACTCAAGTCCGCCCACCAGTGGAATCAGCACAACGGCTGTATCGTTATCGACCGTTACCGACAACCGATTTCCCGGACCAAGTGTATCGTCGTTTAAAACCTGTAACCCGCCAAAAGGAGCCCGGTGTTCATTCGCGTATTGCCCGAAGTTGAACGTATGGTAACTTCGAAAAAAACTGCTCTGCGAGCAGCCCCGTTGGTCGGCTATATACAATTGAGCCTGTGTTGTGCTGTCGATCATTGCTAACTAGCGGGTGTGCGTTGGGCATAGTCTATGACTATGTCCGGGTGTTATCCGGTCTCTGACCGGCCTGACGAAACTTGCGTCAGGCGTTCACCACAATGGAGTGCGTGAGCGTATACCCACTGGCTATACTTCCCGAAACAGTCGCCAGCTCATTGGTAAATCCATCCGAGAAAACATTATCCCGTTCGTTGAGCGTATCCTGCTTTCCTTTCGTGTAACCGTACGACTGGGCCGTTGTGTAGACCGTGTTGCTGATATCGTACGGGAAGGCGATTTGCGTAACCAGCAGCGACTTCCCCGCCGAATTATAGATGTGGACGTGAATGTGCGGTGCCCGTCCCGAGTACCAGCCCGGAAAGATCGATGTAAACGAAACCAGCCCGTTGGTATCGGTCACCTGTCGGCCTCTCAGGAAATCCACTTTCGTGAAATCGACACTTTGCATACCCGTGCCGCCATATTCTGAGTAATAGCCGTCTTTGTCGCAATGCCACACATCGACGAGCGCCCCGGCCAGTGCCGCACAACTGGCATTGGCATTTTTAATGCTGATATTCATGGTAAAGGCAACCCCGGTTCGGTCGGAGCGAATATCCTTTGTCACGAGGCTGGACGGTACTTTGGTAGGGAAAGGCCCTTCCGTTTCCGAGGGGGTAACGGTGCAGTTACTGGACGAACTCCCGTTCGTAGAACCCGTTGACGTTGTACTGCCTGTGGTGGAGGTGCTGACCGGGTCAACCGTTGAAGAAGAACACGCCCCGATCAGCGGGGCCACTGCCGTGATGCCCAGCAAGCTAACAAAACCACGTTTTAAAAATTCTTTACGTTCCATAAAGTTGCAGAAGGCGTCAATGCGTCCGGATAAGTTGAGAAACAGCGCCGATTTCCCGATGGCAGGGAAACAGGATTCGCTTTCTCTCCGTATCGCAGGAAAGGGTGCTTTCGTTGCATGGTGAGGTCAACAATCGCTTAATTTTCCTGGTATTGAGGCTAACGCCGAAACGACAATGCAGGGGCTAAGTAGGGATTTGGAGAGCCGGGGAGGAGCAGATACACGTATAGAATTAAGCCTGAAGGCTTACAGAATTCGGTTGGAGTTCTCGCTGACGAATGCACCCCAGGCTCCTTTTTTATTCTTTTTGCCGGGGGCTACGGGCAGCGCATTTTCGTGAAAATGATGACAAACGGCAATGGCCAGCGCATCGGTAGCGTCGAAGAATTTAGGGTCGAGGTCTTCCTTCAGCAAATGCCCGACCATTTGGGATACCTGATCTTTGGAGGCATTCCCATTGCCGGTAACCGACTGTTTAATCCGGCGGGGTGCGTACTCAACGATGGGGATATTGCGCGACAGGGCAGCCGCCATCACTACTCCCTGTGCCCGGCCCAGCTTCAGCATTGCCTGCACATTTTTGCCGAAGAACGGGTCTTCAATCGCCATTTCGTCGGGGTGGTACTCGTCGATTAACCGGAGGATGGTTTCGTAGAGTTTCTGGAGCTTCAGTTGGTAGGTCGTATATTTGCTTAACTGAACCACGCCGTACTGAATCATGCTCATCGTACCTCCCTTCACCGAAATGATGCCATAACCGGCAATCATGGTGCCCGGGTCGACCCCCAAAATCACTTTCTCGGGTGTAACGACTGGCTGAATGGTAGACGAAGTAGGATTAATGATCATGGTTGGGTGTTGGCTCTTGTACAAAGTAACGTGTTCTCCTCTATTTTGTCGCTGAAACCGGGTAAAAAAATCATCTTTTGGGCCAAAATAGCCGTGTTTTTAACCCTCATCGGTTACATCGCCCATATTTTGAGGCAGCAGCCGTTCGATTGGGCGGTTGTTAAGGCACAACTTCGGGCTGTTCAGCACCCGGAACGCTGGGCGGCTGGTCTGCTAGTGCTCACGCCGGTCAACTGGGGACTCGAAGCCCTGAAATGGCAGATTCTGCTCCGGCGGGTTGTGCCTACCGGATTCTGGCAGGCGTATCAGGGGGTGTTGGCCGGCGTTTCTTTAGGCTTCGCTTTGCCCGCCCAACTGGGCGATACGGCTGGTCGGGTGCTGTCGCTGCGCACGAATCGGGCCGGAGCGATCGGGGCATCGCTGGTGTCGGGCGGTATGCAATTCTACGTCGCCATTGTGTTTGGAACGGTAGCCTGGGCGCAGCACCTGAGCCTCGCCCCTGAGCGCAATAACCAAACGGGCCAATGGTTACTGGCGTTACTCACGGTATTGTCGCTGGGTGGCGTGGTGTTCGGGATCTTTCGTCGGCCACTGGTTTCGTTACTGGCAGGTCGGTCGGGGTTGAACCGCTTTGCTGATTACTGGCAGGTGGCGGTTCAGTATTCGGACCGCGAGATTGCTCTTGCTCTCGCGGTAGCTGGATTACGGTATCTCGTTTTCTCCGCACAGTTTTACCTCGCCATGCGGCTGGTTGGTCTGGCATTGCCCCCGGCAGTGGCCGCATCGGGTATTGGGCTGGTCTTTCTGGCCAAAACAATCACCCCCGCCTTTAATTTGTTGAGCGATCTGGGCGTACGGGAGGCCGCTTCCTTATGGGTATTTGCCCCTTTTGGTCTTTCGGCATCGGTACTGATAACGGTCACCCTGACGCTTTGGGTAGCCAATGTACTAACGCCCGTACTGGCAGGCCTGATCTGGGTCTGGAAACTCAAACTAACCGCTGAATGACGATCTTTCTTCTGGTAATCAGTGGCCTCTATGCGCTGTTTACGTTCGTGCTCTGGATTACCTGGCTACGCATCCCATCAGTTTATCCACCGGCCCAGGCAACGGATGGACCGCTAATTACCGTCGTGATTCCCGTTCGTAACGAGGCCGGTAACATACGAAACTTACTGCATGACCTGAGTCGCCAGACCTACACCCGTTTTGAGGTCATTGTCGCCGACGATTCGTCGACCGACGCCACCCTGGCCATCGTTCGGGAGTATGCTCAGTCGGCCTCGTTCGCGCTCCGCCCGTTGCCGTTGACCAACGAACGAACCGCATCGCCCAAAAAACGGGCCATCACCCAAAGCATCGCCATCGCCACCGGCGATCTGATCCTGACAACCGATGGTGACTGTCGGGTTGGTCCCGACTGGCTTGCATCCTTTGCCGCCTTTCAGGTCCAAACGGGTGCCCGACTGGTATCGGGACCGGTCACGTTTACCGATGAGCGAACAGTGTTTGACGCCCTTCAAACCGTAGAATTTTCGAGTCTCATTGGTTCCGGGGCCTGCACGATGCAGCTTGGTGTACCGACCATGTGCAACGGAGCCAACCTGTGTTACGTAAAAGAGGTATTTGCGGAAGTAGGTGGCTTTGCTGGTTTTGACCATCTGGCCTCGGGCGATGATGAGTTTTTGATGCACAAGATTTCGGCGCGGTACTCGAATGGCGTTCGGTTTTTGAAAAGTCCGGAGGCAATCGTTCGGACGGGAGCCCACCAAACGTGGCGGGGGTTTTACAACCAGCGGAAGCGATGGGCCAGTAAATGGCGGGCCTATGAGAGCTATCTGCCATCGTTGCTGGCGGTGTTTATTTTTCTTTGCAATGTTGTCCCTGTTGTCGCTGTTTTGGGCTGGTGGCTCAATTATTTAAACGGAAACGTAACACTACTCGTTATTGGGTTGAAGCTGATCCCTGAATTTTTGTTTTTACGTCAGATTCTTGTTTTTTTACAAAAAAAATCGTCAGTGAACGTCATTCCAATGACGCAGTTAGTGTACCCATTTTATGTGCTTTTCTTCGGGTTGGCCGCTCAGGGAAAGGGATACCATTGGAAAGGAAGAAACCTTACCTGATGTGTGACGAATGGTTGAAGTTATATGATGTGTACGTGAACGCATTATGTGCCCTAAATCAGTTGTCATATATCCTAAATCAACATCAACTTGTCATTCTTTCTGCACAAATCTAATTTTTTGCTTCGGACGGTATACCCTGAGTTCTGGTGGAGGATCGATCAGGAGGCTGAACCAACCATTTACCTGACCTTCGACGATGGGCCAATCCCTGATGTGACGGAATTTGTGCTGGAACAACTGGACCGGTTTGCGGCTCAGGCCACCTTTTTCTGCATTGGCGACAATGTTCGTAAGCACCGCGATATTCTGTATAAGGTGCTGGAAGCCGGGCATATGGTCGGTAATCATACGTTCAATCACCTGAATGGCTGGAAAACGGAGGACGCCGTCTATCTGGAAAATATCCAAAAATGCCAGTCGCTGCTGAATGTTGAAACCTCCCTTTTTCGACCCCCTTACGGACGCATCAAAAAAACGCAGGTGGCCGAAGTGCTGGAAAATTATTCCATTGTCATGTGGGATGTACTCACCGGCGATTTTGACCGTAGTCTGCCCGCCGATGTTTGCCTGCGAAAGACCATTAAATACACACGGCCGGGCTCTATCGTGGTGTTTCACGACAGTGTAAAGGCCTGGCCAACGATGCGCTACGTTCTGCCCCGAATGCTGGCTTATTTTGCCGCTCGCGGGTACTCGTTCCGCTCCGTGCCACAACCCGTTTATGCCGGTTATTAATACGCCAGATTGGCCGCAGTCCCATCAGGATACTATCAGTATTTTGATTGCAGCCCGTAATGAAGAAAAGACCATTCTTGCCTGTCTCGACGCCATCCGCCACCTGAACTACCCAATTGATCGGCTGGAGGTGCTCATCGGAAATGACCAGTCTACCGATCAGACTGCATCGGTCATAACCGGATTCATTCAGGATAAACCAGCCTACAAACTGATTCACATCGGTGAGTCAACTGCAGGTTTGCGCGGCAAGGCCAATGTGCTGGCCCAACTGGCTGGTCAGGCTCGTGGTCAACTACTTTTTTTTACCGACGCCGATACGCAGGTTCCTCCCGACTGGCTTATGCACATGAGTCACTCGTTTCGCAAGCAGACAGGTATCGTTACAGGAGTTACCCTTCCCGAAGGCCCCAAAATTTTCCATAAACTTCAAACCATCGACTGGCTTTATAACCTGACACTTACGCATCTGGTCAGTAGTATGGGGTTGCCGGTTACCGCCATGGGAAACAACATGGCCGTAAGCCGGGAAGGGTATAGGGCCGCTGGCGGATACGAATCGCTACCCTTCTCGGTCGTTGAGGATTATGCACTTTTTAAGGCTATCACAGCCAAAGGATATGGCTTTGCCAATTTGCTGAACGAGGACGTTTTAGCCCGAACAAAAGCGGTCGATACCTTACATGGCTTTCTGCATCAACGCAAGCGCTGGATGCGCGGAGCCAGTCAATTACCGGTCTGGATGGTTGGCTCGCTCTACCTCCAGTATCTGGCGGCACCGCTGTTCCTGCTGCTGACCTGGGTTTCGCCGGTATTGGCCGTGGGTCTGTATGTCGCGAGGTTATTCGTGCAAACAATGATCATTTCGTTTGGTCTGAGCCGATTGCGACAAACCAACTTATGGCCTTACGCGTTGCTATTTGAAATTTACCAACTCATCATTGGTCCTCTGGCAGTAGTTTTCTACCTGATGCCAACGAAAATTGAGTGGAAAGGAAGACACTATACTTGAGTAAGTACGAATGATTTTAATTGACACCCACGCCCACATATACGACTCCCAGTTCGATGAAGACCGGGAATCTATGCTTCACCAGGCCGAAAAAGAACAAATCAGCCAGATCTGGATGCCGAACTGTGCCCGCGAAACCATACCCGGCATGATGGCGCTGGCGGAGCAATACCCCGACCGTTGTCTGCCCATGATGGGATTGCATCCGGCCTATGTCAACGAGACGGTTGACGAAGAGCTGGCGGCTGTTGAGGATGCCCTCAACCGGAATGCCTTCATGGCCGTGGGCGAGATCGGTCTGGATTTTTATTGGGACATGACCTACGTAGAGCAACAGTTTGCCGCCTTCGAAACCCAGCTTCGCTGGGCCGCAGAACAGCAATTGCCGGTATCCATGCACACACGTTCGGGTCATGACCGAAATGCATTTGCCGAAGCGGCCGATCTGATCGAGAAACTGGCCCTTCCGGGATTGACCGGTATCTTTCATTGCTTTGTCGGAACGCTTGACGAAGCCAACAGGGCCGTCGACCTTGGCTTCAAACTGGGCATTGGCGGGGTGGCTACCTTTAAAAATGGCGGACTGGACAAAGTGCTCCCGCACATCGGTCTGGAGCACCTTGTCCTGGAAACCGATGCGCCTTATCTGGCACCGGTGCCTCACCGTGGTAAGCGCAATGAACCGGCTTATATCCGGTTAGTGGCCCAGCGCGTGGCCGATCTCAAGCAGATCAGTATCGACGACGTAGCGCGGCATACAACAGCCAACGCCCTTTCGTTACTCCCGGCCTTGTATGCCAATCTGCTGCCGGGTTAGAGCCTGATTATATACAGAAACCGACCGATGGACTGTCGGCTTCTGCACTTAACATAGTACCGTAGTAATGCCTTACAAAAAAGTTCATATAAGTCCCGTTTCTCCCCGGCAACCGAGGGCGTCGGTGCTGGTTATTTATACCGGTGGCACATTTGGGATGGTCTACGACCCCAAAGCCAGCGGGCTGATTCCCTTTGATTTTGATCGTGTTCTGGATCGGGTACCGGAGTTGAATCGGCTCGACTTCGAGATTACCATTCTCACCCTGCACGAAGTCATCGACTCGTCGAATATGAAGCCCGCTATCTGGGTCGAACTGGCGCAGATCATTCAGGATTCATACGATAAATACGACAGTTTTGTCATTCTTCATGGCACAGACACCATGTCGTATACGGCATCGGCATTAAGTTTTATGCTGGTTGGCCTGAGCAAGCCGGTTATTCTTACCGGGGCTCAACTGCCCATCGGTGTAGCCCGCAGCGATGCCCGCGAGAATTTCATCACCGCCCTCGAAATTGCTGCCGCCGTGGATTCGGCCGCAGTGGACGCTGCCGCCGTGGATTCGGCCATTGTTAACAAGGTTGGGGGATCAGTACCTGCCAAAGGTGTGCCTACTGTTCCGGAAGTGTGTGTGTACTTCAATTCGCTGTTGTTGCGGGGCAACCGGTCTACCAAGCGGGAAAGCGTCCAGTTTAATGCATTTGCCTCCGAAAATTACCCGCATCTGGCCACGGCGGGGGTGAGTATCGACTACAATCGTATGTTTATTCGACCCTACCAGTCGGGTCAGAAACTAAGCCTTCGCACCACGCTCGACCCTAATATAACCATTCTGAAGCTCTTTCCGGGGATAACACAACCGGTTGTCGAATCGATCGTGAACATCCCAAATCTGCGGGCCGTCATTCTGGAAACGTTTGGCGCGGGTAATGCACCTACCGATGGCTGGTTTCTGGATACCATCAAACGTGCCATTGACCGGGGCGTGGTCTTCTTCAATGTGTCGCAGTGTGAAGGCGGGCGCGTAACCCAGGGGCAATATCAGACCAGTAAGCAACTGCTGCAAATTGGAGTAGTTAGTGGGGCCGATATAACAACCGAAGCCGCTATTACAAAGCTGATGGTTTTGCTTGGTCAGGAACATGACTCAGACAGACTGCGCCTACTTCTGGCTCAGTCGATTAGTGGCGAAATGAGTGAATAATCACTTTTTTTGTAAAGAAGGTATTGCGTTTTTACCGTCAAACATGCATCTTTGCACTCCCAAAAGGACAAAGAGAGCTGCCAGAGTGGTCGAATGGGTCTGATTCGAAATCAGAAGTACTCGCAAGGGTACCGGGGGTTCGAATCCCTCGCTCTCTGCCGGAAGTCAGCAAGTTGGTTTGCTGACTTCGTTTTTAGAGAGGTGTCCGAGTGGTTGAAGGAGCACGCCTGGAAAGTGTGTATGCGGGTAACCGTATCGAGAGTTCGAATCTCTTCCTCTCTGCATTGAAGTCTGCAAGTCCTCTTGCAGACTTTTTTTTATATCTGAAAAGCACGCCTGGAAAGTGTGTATACGGGTAACCGTATCGAGCCGGGGTCGCGCCCGACTTCGAATCTCTTCCTCTCAGCATTGAATCCCATAGTTAGCTGTTTCTCGGCTGGTTATGGGATTCTTTCGTTTTTAAGAGTTTTTGACGTCCAACCAGCCACGCGCCAGATCGTTTACATTTCTGATTTGGACCAAAGCTCCAAAAAATAGGCAGGGCCAGCGTATAACACTGGCCCTGATACCTTTCTCACATCTACCACATTCTCCCACTAGCACCTCTTTTAAAAAGTTGTGTAGCTTACTATCCTCTGGCTAGTAAGAATTAGCCAGAAACCTGAACAAAATAGTTAAAATAGCGTTAGAAAGTTAACCATAAATAAATTCATAATAACTATAAATTTATTAAAAATAATATTAATTAACTAAGGTAAAGCATTGGATTAACTATAAGTATGAAATATGATTCCTATTTTATACTAAAGCCTGGCTATGGGCTACGGTGTTGGCTCAATAACACCGTAACAGTTGTTTATTCGTCAAATCGCTGGCTACTAAACTTAACGGGAAGTCAGCCGTATTCTATACCGGAATTTGATTGACAGACGAAAAAGGACTTTACGCGATATAGTTCATGAACGTACTCGCTCAGTAAACCGTTTGAGCAGCACAACCTTAAAATACAAACCCCTATGTGGCAGGAACAGGATAATCAACTTACCCGCAATTTTCAATTTGCTGATTTTAGTGAAGCATTCGCCTTTATGACTCGTGTGGCACTCATTGCCGAGAAAATGGATCATCATCCCTGGTGGTCAAATGTATATAATCAGGTCACGATTAAACTGTCGACCCATGATGCCGGGAATACAATTACTGAAAAAGATCGTACGCTGGCGGGCGCGATTGATGCCTTGGTGGATTAGACAACAGTCGATAGTTAACAAGTGATAGACGCGAATACGACTGCAAACGGCTGTTGACTGACCTCTATCAACTATCTTGCAGCATGAAATTGTACCTCGTACCGACGCCCATCGGTAACCTTGATGATATCACGCTTCGGGCTATTAAAGTCCTGCAAAGTGTCGACTCCATTCTGGCCGAAGATACCCGCACGTCGGGTGTGTTGCTCCGCCATCTGAATATTAGTAAACCGCTGCACAGCTATCATATTTTTAATGAGCATCAAACGGTGCAGCGGTTAATTAATCAGTTAAAAGAAGGCAAAACGCTGGCGTTGATTTCTGATGCGGGTACGCCCGGCATTTCGGACCCTGGGTTCCTGCTCGTTCGGGAGTGCATTAAAAATGATATAACGGTCGAGTGCCTGCCCGGGCCTACCGCCTTTGTTCCTGCCCTTGTCAACTCCGGCCTGCCCAACGACCGGTTCACCTTCGAGGGCTTTTTGCCGCACAAGAAAGGACGACAAACCCGACTGGCCGAACTGGCAGGGGAG
The DNA here is from genome assembly GCF_900230225.1 of Spirosoma fluviale. Classification (GTDB taxonomy): domain Bacteria; phylum Bacteroidota; class Bacteroidia; order Cytophagales; family Spirosomataceae; genus Spirosoma; species Spirosoma fluviale. The sequence goes on along the minus strand of NZ_OCNH01000001.1, from coordinate 2,140,000 downwards.
GAGCGGACAATGGTCTTTTATGAATCGCCCCACCGCCTGCTGAAAACCCTCCAACAGTTTGCCGATGTTTTCGGCCCCGACCGACCAGCCAGTGTTTCTCGGGAACTCACCAAGCTATTTGAAGAAAATCAGCGTGGGCCTTTGTCCGAACTAATTACTTATTTTGCCCAAAAAACCATTAAAGGCGAATTGGTCGTTTGTGTACAGGGTAAAGAACCAAGCCGGGGCAAGGCTAAACGAGTGTATGATACTGAACTTGAGGATACTGAAAATGACGGGGAAGATGAATAAGCTGATGTATAAGCTGTTGATGGTGCTGATAGTCGTAGTTAGCACTCATCAGGCATCATTCGGCCAGACGCTGTCCCCTTCGGCGCGGGTCAGCCTGATTACGTACGGACCGGGTGACGATGACATTTCGTCGGCATTCGGGCATACTGAAATACGATTTGTCGATCCTGCGTTGGGCATGGATCAGGATTATAGTTACGGGGGGTTTGACTACCGCGCTGATTATTTCATTCTCAAATTCCTGCGGGGTACGCTCCCTTATTTTGTGGATGTTCACAATTTAAACCAGGTTGCTTACTACTACCAGCAAACTAACCGGAGCATTCGGGAACAGCAGCTAAACCTGTCGCCTACCCAGCGGCAAAGGCTCTTCGACGCCCTGCAAAAGAACTATCGGCCCGAAAACCGGGAGTATCGCTACAAGTTCTACTACGATAACTGCGCCAGCCGCCCCCGCGACATGATCGTTGAAGCCTGTGGCGATAGTCTGCTCATTCCATCCCGCGACCGGATGACGGGCAAGTCGTACCGCGATTGGATGAACGACTACCTCAACGAACGGCCCTGGTACCAATTGGGCATGAATCTGGCCATTGGCTGGCCCGCTAACGAACAGACCGACGGCTGGCGGGCCATGTACCTTCCCGATCAGGTACATGACCAGTTTAACAAAGCGACGGTGCGTCAGTCGAATGGGCAACTAATTCCATTGGTGCAAAGCGACCAGACGTTGTTTGCCGCGCAAAAAACCTTTCGCCAGCAAGTGCCCATCTTTTTCGACCCCGACGTTGTGTTTACCATACTAGGTATCATCATCGCCGTATTTACGATCCGGCGGTACGTGACCTACGGAAAGGTTGATCGCTGGTTCGACCGGTTTCTGTTTGGCATTTGTGGCTTTATGGGTTGGTTCCTGGTGCTGTTGTGGGCAATTAGAGATGATGGCGTTACCGGCTGGAATCCCACCCTGTTGTTTCTAATGCCGCTGCACCTGCCACTAATTTACTGGGCAACCGGTCCGACCGCTACCGCCCGACGCCGGACGATGTACTTCGGAATTACCGCGTTACTGCTTGTGATCAGCATGTTTCTGTCGAAAATTCCGGGCGGTGTCGATATCGTTTTCCCGCTAACCCTGCTGGTCCGGTGCATCGTGAACATGCAGCCTGTGCGCCAGGGGCGGCAAACACCCATGCGGGTTGCCTGAGGATCGTCTGGTTATAAATAAGGAGGCAGGTGCTTTGTCTGGATGGAAGAACAAACCTTCGATCGATCATCCATGAAAAAACTATTACTGCCCGGTCTGCTCCTGATTTGTGTTCAGATTGGCCTTGCCCAGCCTGTTGAACGGCTCGTTAAGGTAATCGTTACGCCCGACCATGCCGACTGGCTCTACAAAACCGGCGAACCGGTCAAATTCAACATTACGGTTTACCGGAGCAACGTACTGCTTCGTGGTGCTAAACTCCGGTACGAAATCGGGCCGGAAAAAATGGAGCCGACCAAAAAAGAAACCGTCACGTTGAAAGAGGGGACCCTCGCGCTGGATGGCGGCACGATGAAAACTGCCGGTTTTCTGCGCTGTATCGCCACCGTTGAACTCGACGGGAAAGAATACCGGGGGCTCAACACGGCGGGCTTCGAGCCGTTGACCATTAAACCAACCGTAGCCAATCCGGCCGATTTTAAGGATTTCTGGGATAAAGCCAAGGCCGATCTGGCCAAAGTGCCCATGGATGCCCGCATGACATTGTTGCCGGAACGGTGTACCGAACTGATCAATGTTTATCAGCTCAATTTGCAAAACATTAATAATTCACGCTTCTACGGAATCCTATGCGTTCCGAAAAAAGAAGGTAAATATCCGGCCATACTGCGTGTTCCGGGTGCTGGCGTTCGGCCCTATGGGGGCATGATCGCCGAAGCTGAAAAAGGATTTATTACGCTCGAAGTGGGGATTCATGGCGTTCCCGTAACGATGGACCCCGCTGTGTATGACAACCTGAGTCGTGGCCCATTGAATGGCTATCAGGCCGCCAATCTGGACGATAAGGATCGGTATTATTACAAACGCGTTTATCTGGGTTGTGTACGGGCAGTGGATTTTCTGGCAAGTATGCCGCAGTATGATGGGCAGAATCTGGCCGTTACAGGTGGTAGCCAGGGCGGGGCGCTCAGTATCGTTACGGCTGGTCTGGATTCCAGAATCAAGTGGCTGGGGGCCTATTACCCGGCCTTGAGTGATATGACCGGTTACCTCAACGGACGCGCCGGTGGCTGGCCGCATTTGTTCGCTGGCGACAACCTGGCCTACAACAACAAGCCCGACCGGATCAAAACAGTTGGCTATTACGATGTGGTCAACTTCGCTCGGCAGGTTAATGTGCCTGGATATTATTCGTGGGGGTTCAATGATGAAACCTGTCCGCCTACATCCATGTACGCGGCCTACAACGTAATACCCGGCCCCAAAATGCTGGATACCGCATCATCGTTGGATACGGGCCACTGGACCTATCCCGAGCAGACCGAAAAAATGACCAATTGGCTGCTTGCTCAGTTAAAAGGCCTGAAGTAAGAGCGTCGACGGGCTGAAAAGATACGTAATTGAGGACTTTCGGGTTTTCGTTCTGTGACTTTTCAGCCATGCCCTTAACGAACGCAACCAAAATACCCGATTTTCTGTACATATAGTATGCAACTCTTCGTCAACCCCGCTCTCAACGATACCCTTAAAGCCAGCCTTCTGCAACAACTCCCGGTTGGTATAACCGCTGTTTTTAAGCAGGACTTGCCTGATGAAGATCAGCAGGCAGCTTTCCAGTCAGCCGATTTAATTCTGGGCAATCCCCCAGCCGCCTGGTTTACTGAGTCTTTACCCGCCTTAAAATTCTGGCAGCTGGACTCCGCCGGATTCGATGGGTATAAACATGTTCAGGTACAGGCCGCTATTGCGAACATGGGCGACTACTTCGCCCGTCCCTGTGCGGAAACCATGCTGGCCGGTATTCTGGCCTTTTATCGCTGCATTCCGGAGTTGACATTGCTTCAACACCGGTCGGAGTGGGTTGGGGCTCCCATTCGATCCCACACGAACCTGTTATCACACAAGCGGGTCATTATTCTGGGAACGGGGACAATCGGGCAGGCGGTTCGGCAAATGCTTACCGGATTTTCGTGTACTACCAAAATGCTGGCCCGCACCGACCACACGGCCGATCTGCACTCCGTCGATGAGCTAATCGCCGAACTTTCCCAAACGGATATTGTCATCAATTGCCTGCCCGGCACAGCCAAAGGGTTCGTTTCTGAAGCCGTAATCAAGGCCATGCGTCCCGGGAGTTTATACGCTAACGTTGGCCGGGGAACAACAACCGACGAACCGGCATTAATCAGTGCCCTGAAATCCGGGCATCTGGGCGGGGCGGTTCTGGATGTAACCGATACGGAGCCATTGCCGAAAGGTAGCCCTTTGTGGACATTACCAAACGTGGTACTAACGCAGCATACAGGTGGAGGCCAGCCTGACGAAGATGCGGGTAAAGTCGCTCAGTTTCTCAAAAATCTGGAACGTTTCCAGGCAGGGGAGTCCCTGGAAAATGCCGTTGAACTAGGCCGTGGCTATTAAGCCTGAGTGGGTTCAAATTGCCCTTTTTGGCTGAAATATGCCCTTTTTTCAACTTTTTTGTGTATATTTAGGGAGTCGAATACGTGTTATACTGTTTGGCTAATCTGCGTACTTATTCACTGGAATAGTTCCTGAAACAAGTCAATGATAAACGAAGAAAATGAACAACCGTTAGAGGACGACAATCAGCTGCCAGAGGGTAATCCATCGGCCGAAGGCACCGAACTGACTGACGATCTTGTACCGGAAGAGGAACCAATTAAAACGACCACCGAAGTGCTGCACGACCAGACGGTTGTGTCGGGCTTATACGAAAATTACTTTCTTGATTACGCATCGTACGTTATTCTCGAACGGGCGGTACCCGCTGTTGAAGATGGCCTGAAGCCCGTTCAACGCCGGATTCTTCATGCCCTGAAAGAGATGGATGACGGCCGCTTTAACAAAGTGGCCAACGTGATCGGGCAAACGATGCAGTTTCACCCCCACGGCGATGCGTCGATTGGAGAGGCCCTGGTCAACATTGGCCAGAAAGAGCTTCTGTTCGATACGCAGGGGAGCTGGGGCGACGTGCGTACCGGCGACGGTGCCGCTGCCCCGCGTTATATTGAGGTACGGCTGTCCAAATTTGCTCAGGATGCCATCTACAACGATAAAACCACTGAGTGGCAACTGTCTTACGACGGGCGAAAACGGGAGCCGGTAACCCTTCCCGTTAAATTTCCGCTGTTGCTGGCGCAGGGTGTCGAAGGAATCGCCGTTGGCCTGTCGACGAAGATATTGCCCCATAACTTCAATGAACTCATTGAGGCTTCGGTAAACATCCTTAAAGACAAACCCGTATCGCTCTTTCCTGATTTTCAGACGGGCGGCCTGATCGATGTCAGTAACTACAATGATGGGCACCGGGGGGGCAAAGTGCGGGTGCGGGCCAAAATTGAAGAAGTCGACAAGAAAATACTGGCCATTCGCGACGTTCCCTATGGGGTGACAACTTCACAGTTGATCGACTCGATTGTCAAAGCGGCTGAGGTAGGGAAAATCCGGATTAAGGCACCCAGTCGCAACGTAGCAGCTGTGGTCGATAATACGGCCAGAGACGTTGAGATTCTGGTTCACTTACAGCCCGGCGTTTCGCCCGATGTGACCATCGACGCGTTGTATGCCTTTACCGACTGTGAGGTATCTATTTCGCCCAATGCCTGCGTGATTATTGGCGATAAGCCGCACTTTGTTAGTGTAACCGATATTCTTCGGGTCAACACGCATCAAACGGTGCATCTGCTGCAACGCGAGCTTGAGATCCGGCGTAGTGAATTGATGGAGCGGCTGCTCTACAGTTCGCTGGAGAAGATATTTATCGAGAACCGGATTTACCGGAAAATCGAGGAGTGCGAGACCTTCGAAGCTGTTCTCGAAGCGATCGATAAGGCGCTTAAGCCGCACAAAAAGCTGTTTTATCGTGTCATTACCCAGGACGACCTGATTCGGTTAACGGAAATCAAGATTAAACGGATTTCCAAATATGATGGCTTCAAGGCTGAAGAGTTGATGCGTCGGCTGGAGCAGGAACTGGCCGAAACCGAAGACAACCTGGCCAACATCACGCGGTTTGCCATTGCGTATTACAAAGACCTGCAAAAGAAATACGGCAAAGGTCGTGAGCGTAAAACGGAAATCCGGGCGTTCAACACTATTGCTGCCAATGTGGTGGCTGCGGCTAATCAGAAGCTATACGTCGACCGCGAAGGCGGCTTCATTGGCTATGGATTGAAGAAAGATGAATACGTCAGCGACTGTTCCGATATTGACGATATCATCATTTTCCGGCGCGATGGAAAATGCATGGTCGTTAAAATTGCGGACAAAGTATTTGTCGGCAAGGATATTGTACATGTTTCGGTATTTAAGAAGAACGACGAGCGCAAGATTTATAATCTGGTTTATCTGGATGGGAAATCGGGAATATCCATGGCCAAGCGTTTTCCGGTGACGGGGGTCACGCGTGACCGGGAGTACGATTTGACAATGGGTAATCCTAAATCCAAGTTAACCTATTTTAGTGCCAACGATAACGGCGAGGCTGAAGTCATTACAATAAACCTAACGGCCCAATGTACGGCCAAGATCAAACAATTTGACTTTGATTTTGCTTCGGTAGGCATCAAAAACAGGTCGGCTCAGGGTAATATTCTAACTAAGTACCCCGTCCGGAAAATAACCCAGAAATCGGGTGGTGTGTCTACGTTAGGTGGTGTTGATATCTGGTACGATGAGCACCTCGGGCGGCTTAATCGGGATGAGCGTGGTCGACTGTTGGGTAACTTCGATGCGAAAGACTGTATATTGGTCGTTTACAAAGACGGGCAGTACGAACTAACGAGTTTCGACCTGACGAATCGGTACGAGCCCAATGAGGTGGCCATTCTGGGCAAATTCGAGACCGATACGGTATTGTCGGCCGTGTATTACGAAGCCAACCAGAAAGCCTGGTATGTGAAGCGCTTTAAAGTTGAAACTACGACGATCGACAAGAAATTTAATTTTATTGGCGACGCCAAAGGATCCAAAAACCTGGCCGTTACCGCCGACCGTCATCCCCGAATCGAAATCACTCATCAGGTGAAAGATCGGGGACCACTTGAAAAGATGGTGCTGGAACCAGAAGGCTTTATTGATATTCGTGGCTGGAAGGCGCTCGGTAATAAATTGCCTTTTGCCAAAGTCAAAGACGTAAAACTGCTGGCCCCCAAGCTTGTAAAAGAGCCTATTGCTCCGGAACTCGTGGCGGTTGCTGATGCTGTTGCTACTCCGGAGGTAGAAGAGAAAGAGTCGATTCAGTTGGGCTTATTTTCTTGAAATTTGACGAACTTTAAGTTGTAGGCCATCATTTGGCCTACAACAAAGCGTATACAGGCATGGTAAGGATACCCATTTAAGCCTTTTTTAAATGAACACGACCTTGGCAACGGACTACAGTAATGACATGCCCCGTGAAGCGGCTGGAGTCCGTGCGATCAAGCGTGTTATTAAGTTGATCATTGCTTTAGGGTTCATTGGGGCTACCGTGGTGCTGGTTAGCAACTGGTGGGTAGTTTATAACACGCGTAACCAGATTTATTTTGATATCCACGAATTACCGGTCAACGACGTGGGTCTGGTGCTGGGAACCAGTAAGTTTGTTCGAACGGGTAAAGAAAATCTGTTTTTCCGGTATCGAATGGAGGCCACCGCCCGACTCTGGAAAGAAGGAAAAGTGAAATACCTGATTCTGAGTGGCAATAATGATTCCGAATATTATAACGAGCCTGTCGACATGCAGCGGGCGTTGGTAAAACTGGGTATCCCGGCTTCGGTGATGACACTGGATTATGCCGGCTATCGAACCTTCGATTCGGTAGTGCGCTGCAAGGACGTATTCAACCAGGAAAAGATCACGATTATCTCCCAGAACTTCCATAACGCACGCGCCCTCTACATCGGTAACCACGAGGGAATAGAAGCCATTGCTTTTGCTGCCCAGGATGTGCCTGATGGGTATTCGTTCCGCACCCTGATTCGGGAATACCTCGCTCGTCCGTACGCACTGCTCGATGTGTATATACTTCGTCCCCAACCCGAGAAAGGTAATTGGGAACGGAAGCGCAATTCCTGAGTGGTCCCGCCCAAACGTTATTTCCGGCTTCGCCCTTCTTTCCGGATACCTACGTAAAAGCCAATGTTATTGGCATAAAGATCACCAAAATCCGTAGCAACTGATGCGTTGGCTGTTATTCCATTTAAAATAGGGAAAGGTGCTGAAAGACTTAGAACGGATGAAAACTGACGAATCGGTCGTAGAAAAGGTATTTCGTAGGTGCCCAGGTTTTCGCTGTAAGACGCTCTGGCCTGAACGGTTAAAAAGCCATAAGCCCTACCCGATAGTCCAACGTGCATGACGGCCACCCGGTTATTATTGGTGAATCCGTATTGAGGCAATTCGTTGCGACTGTCCTGGGTGGGTGTGATAAAGGGTGTTCCCATCGTCAGACCGAAGCGCGACCATCCATCCTGGTACTGCGAATGGTTGAAATAGTTATCGCGCCCCCGTTGGGCATTATTTTCCAGGAACAGAGCACCCCCCTGACTTTTAGTATATAAAAACTCCAGCAAGACCTGTTCGAGCTGGAAACCGGATCGGTTTCCCGGCCGCCTATTTCGAAATCGGAGTCCATGCAGGCCATCCTTCAGGTTGGTCAGATGGAACAGGGAGCCGTCTTCATAAATGTTCTGGCGATAAGCGAAAACGGAAAAATGGCGGGCTATATAGTCAATGCCAATATCCACAGTCCCCAGGTGATTGCCTATTCGGTTTTCCCGATCAAACGAACTCACGCGATTTGTATCGACATTGGTGCGGTTGCCGAGTGAACTACCAGTAATCACGTCTATGTAATCACTAAACCGGTTGGGTAGCTGGTTATTTTTAATAACTCCTCCCGGAAGCCGTTCGGTATTGCCTCCCCACATAACCTGATGGTTAATACCTCCATAGAATTTGAGTCGCCAGTTCGGTTTTCCAAATCGTCCGTAAAGGGCCTTCTGGTGAAGCATACTATTTTTAATGAATCGGTCTTCTTCAAACCAGCCGTGGGCATAAAACCCTTTAAGGCCAATTAACGCATGGCGGGGTAAATAATCAGAAATTGCCAGTTGAATTTTCAGCATGGGAAGGGTATTACCCGACCAGGCATATGAACCGGAGGTAAGTGTTGAATCGACAAGGCCCATAATTTCCCGTCGTCGTCCCGCCCATGCTTCCAGTGCTTTGCCAAATTTTACCTTAACGTAAGCTTCCGGTATAAGCAGTTTATAGGTATACCCGGCGTTAAAGATGGCCTCAGCACCCCAGCCCCAATCGATTCGCCGGTTAACAGCCCGTAAGCTATCCAGTTTTGTTTTGGGTAAGTCATGGTAATCCACCCGGACAGCTTGCCGGAAGGTCATTAAGGCCGCTTCCTGAGGCACAATTCCATACTGATTCGCCCGGAGCCAGAACGGTGTCTCACCCGAGGTGGCTACATAACTCCCAAGTTCGGTGTGGTATTGCACGGGCTTAGGCACTTGACTAAATCCCTGAAAAGCCAGTACACAACATGTAAACAATAAACTTAGCCTAGTGCGAGCCATCCCCTGCTTTGTCTTTCTGCGCGATAGTGTATTTCAAGTGAGCTTGAATAGGTTTGTATTGACTATGCACATAAAACATGCCACTCTTTATTGATCCGAAACCGAACCGGGTAAACGCTCTGGCAGCATATGCTTGGTAAAAGTGTTGCGTGTTTTTCGGAAGGCCATTGATATTGCCTTACCTTTGTGGTTTGTTTACCCAAACAGACTGAGCTTTCTTAGGAAAGAATTGATCATACTACTGTTTGGTCGTAACAAATACCGCCAAAAAGTTTATATTGAGTTGACGTTATACAATAGACATTGCTGAGAATAAAGACAAACACCTACATGTCTTGAAAAATCAGCAGACTCTATGACAAATTGATTATGATCCCTAACGATGAATTGATCCGTATCATCGACTTATTGAACACGACGTACGAAGGTGAAGAAGCCTGGCATGGTCCTTCTGTAGTTGATGTCCTTCGGGGTGTAACGCCTGATATGGCCGGGCGACGAATTGCACCAAACACCCACAGCATTGCCGAACTGGTTTTCCATATGACCAGCTGGCGTATTTTTTGCGTTAAAAAAATGCAGGGTGATGAAACATTTGATATTAAAACGCCCGATAAAAACTTTGGGGCGTTACCGGATAAAATTGATGATTTTGAATGGGAAGCTCTTGAAATGGAGCTGAGCCTGAGCCAGGAAGAACTAATCAACGAACTCGACAAACGGGATGATGATGAGTTCCTGGAAGATATCGTGCCCGGTCGGGACTATACCTACTACGATATGCTGCATGGGATTATCAACCATGATATGTACCATACCGGGCAAATTATGATCATCCAGAAAGCCCTGAGCTACAAAGTAGGCGGCTCCCGGTACAAAGATGACGATATCGACGAGTATGGTTCGCCATTTGGCAGCAGCCACGAACATGACGATTATTATTGACAAAAATCTAATTTTGAATGAGTGAATGATATAATGAGCGAATAATTTCGTCAAGTTCGCATTCACTCATTCAAAATTCACTCACTGAACATTGAACTACTGGCTCGTTAAGTCTGAACCCGATACCTACGGGTGGCATCATTTTATTGCACAAGGCCGTGCTACCTGGGATGGCGTTAGAAACTACCAGGCCCGCAATAACCTGAAATCCATGACTATCGGCGATCAGGTTTTGTTTTACCATAGTGTAACTAACCCGGCCGTTGTTGGTCTGGCTACCGTAGTGCGGGAATACTTTCAGGACCCAACCGTACCGGATGATGCACGCTGGGTAGCCGTTGAACTGGAACCGGTAATGTCGTTTGAAAAAACCGTTACCCTGGCTCAAATCAAAGCCGAGCCGATGCTGTCAACCATAAGCCTGATCAAACAATCCCGCCTGTCGGTCATGCCCGTTCGAACCGACGAGTTTGAATTAATACTCAAACTGGGGCAGACAACGAGTGAAGCATTAAGCATTAGTGCTGAAGAATAAGACGAAATATACTCTTCATTCTTCATTGGATTACTATTATGGCTGATATTCAACTAATTACTCCTTCACCTTGGGCAGACTATGAGCTTATTGATTCAGGAGATTTCCAAAAACTCGAACGCTTTGGGGCCTATGTTTTAGCACGGCCCGAACCTCAGGCAATTTGGGATAAATCGCTGAGCGATGCCGATTGGGAGCGTCGGGCACATGCCGTTTTTCGGCGGGACCGCCAGTCACCCGAACGGGGCGACTGGCAGACGTCGCCCGATATGCACGATCCCTGGTATGTGTCGTTTCAACAGGGAGGATTAAAACTGAAGTTCAAACTTGCCCTGACAACCTTTAAACATGTCGGGCTTTTTCCCGAACAGGCCGATAACTGGTTGTACATTCACGACAAAGTAAAGGCGATTTCAGCCAATGTTCCCCGACCTAAATTTCTGAATCTGTTTGCGTACACCGGTGGGGCCTCCCTGGCGGCCCGACAAGCCGGTGCCGATGTTACCCACGTCGACGCGGTGAAGCCGGTTATTAGCTGGGCTCGCGAAAACATGGACCACAGTGAGCTGGACAACATCCGTTGGGTGGTGGAAGATGCGGTCAAGTTTGTTCGTCGGGAAGTTCGTCGGGGTAATCGGTACAACGGCATTATTCTTGATCCACCTGCGTATGGCCGTGGGCCGGACGGGGAGAAATGGGTACTTGAAGAACACCTCAACGACTTGCTTAAATCCTGCGCTGATCTACTGGAGCGAAATGATTTTTTCTTTATTATAAATTTGTACTCGTTAGGGTTTTCATCGCTTATTCTGGATAACCTGATGAGCCAGGTTTTTGGTAATGTGCCCAACCCGGAATGGGGGGAGCTATTCATGCAGGATAACTACCAGAAACGGCTTCCACTAGGGGTATTTTACCGATTTGCATCATGAAAAATAGTCGAGAGCGAAAGGGGGAAAGATTAAACGTGCGTTTTACGCTGGCCGGAATTCGTACGTTCAGTTTTTCACTCATTTGCTCTTTTATCTTTCCATTCGCTGTTTCGCTCTTTTTAGTTGCTTGCAGTAGTGACGATCGGCAGTCGGCCCAAATACCGGACTACCCTAAGCCGGGCGATAGCAGCCGCATTGAAGGGGCGTTACGGGCACTTACCCTGGCCATCAATCAATCGTCACCAGCGTCTGCCTACGCTAAACGTGCCGTTATTCTGCTGGCTATGGGCAGGTTGAACGAAGCACTGGCCGACATTGACGAGGCCATAAGCCGGAATGATAACTCTGGGTCGTATTACCTGACGCGCGCTCAGGTGCTCAGGGCTTTACAGCAACCAGCGAAGGCCTTGCAAAATGCCCAGCGGGCGGAAATTCTTGGTGTCGACACTCCGGAACTTTACACGTTGCAAGGAGATTTGTTACAACAGCAAAATCAGTTTGATAAAGCGAAGCTGTACGTGGCCAAAGCGTTACAAATGGCTCCTTACGATGGTGAAGCTTACTTTTATAATGCACTGATGGCGGCTCGGCAGGGCGATACCGCACAAGCCCTGAATTTATATCAACAGTCTCTCCATTTAAAACCCCGCTATCTAGAGACCTATAACCAACTGGCTTCCATTTACCGAACCACGGGTGACTTAAACTCGGCTCTGATTTATAACGGGCAGGCGTTACGTTACTTTCCCCATAATCCCAGGCTGTATTATGGACGTGGCCTTATTTACCATACGGAGGGTAAACTCGATAGTGCCATGGTGTACTATCAACAAACGATTAAGGTACAATCCGGTTATTATCAGGCTTACTTCCAGATGGGACTGATCAACCAGAAGTTTCGGAATTATTACGCAGCGTTGAACAATTACCAGCGTGTTCAGCAATTGCGGTCTCAGTTTCCACGCATCGATACCTACATTGGCTACTGTCACGAACAAATGGGACAGTATGACCTGGCCATTGCCGCGTACACCAAAGCAACGTCTCAAAATATTGCTGACAAACAGGCCGCTGCCGGATTATGGCGTTCTCAGCGAAGGCAGTATGCACAAAACTCGTATAACTCCTTATTTTTGTCGGATACAGCTGCCAAAGTGTCGAGTCAGAACCGAAACCGAACAGAAATTGATACCACACGGGTACGCATTTCGACCATTCAACCGAAAGCGCGTGTGACAACCCATGCCGGTGATTCGCTACAGCGAGCTGTTAAACCGATCAACTGAAGAGAGATGTATGATGTATGATATAGGATATATGAAAAATTACTACTGTCATACATCCTATATCAAATTAAGTGGCTTACAGTTGTAGGTAGGCTGCGGGTGCCCACAAATAAATGAGTATAAACGTATGATTGCGCAGGACGAACAAATCCGCGTGACGCTGCCGGACGGCAGCGTTCGGGAATATCCCAAGGGAAGTACAGGCTTGGATATTGCCACAAAAATTAGTGAAGGTCTGGCGCGTAACGTGCTGGCTGCCAAAGTGAATGGGGTAGTGCAGGACGCTACGTTACCCATAAACGAAAATGCGAATGTTCAACTTTTGACGTGGAATGACGCCGAAGGGAAAGCTACGTTCTGGCACTCGTCGGCACACTTACTGGCCGAAGCCCTCGAAGCGTTGTATCCGGGTGTAAAGTTTGGTATCGGACCAGCCGTCGAGACGGGGTTTTATTATGACGTCGATTTGGGAGGGCAGCCTTTCTCGCAGGAAGACTTTAAAAAGGTAGAAGATAAAATGCTGGAACTGGCTCGCCAGAAACAGCAATACATCCGTAAGCCGATGAGCAAAGCCGATGCGATCGCCTATTTTGAGGAAAAAGGTGATCCGTACAAACTCGATTTGCTGGAAGGGCTGGCCGATGGAACGATTACGTTTTATTCTCAGGGCGATTTCACCGATTTATGCCGTGGACCGCATATCCCGAATACTGGGTTCATTAAAGCCGCCAAGCTTATGAACGTGGCTGGAGCCTACTGGCGCGGTAACGAAAAAAATAAGCAGTTAACCCGCATTTACGCGGTAACCTATCCCAAGCAAAAAGAACTCGACGAGTACCTGTTTTTGCTGGAAGAGGCCAAAAAACGGGACCACCGCAAACTGGGAAAAGAACTGGAGCTATTCGCCTTCTCGGAGAAAGTAGGCGCGGGCTTACCGTTGTGGCTTCCTAAAGGAACAGTTCTGCGCGAACGCCTGGAGAACTTCTTACGAAAAGCACAGGTCCGGGCGGGGTATTCTCCCGTAGTAACCCCCCATATCGGCAGTAAGCAGTTGTACGTGACGTCGGGTCACTGGGAAAAATATGGTGAGGATTCGTTTCAGCCCATTAAGACCCCCAATCCAGATGAGGAATTCATGCTTAAACCCATGAACTGCCCGCACCACTGCGAAATTTACAAAACCAAACCCCGGTCGTACCGCGATTTACCCCTTCGTTTGGCCGAGTTTGGTACGGTGTACCGCTACGAACAGTCGGGTGAGTTGCATGGTCTGACCCGGGTACGGGGTTTCACGCAGGACGATGCACACATCTTTTGCCGCCCAGATCAGGTGAAAGAGGAGTTTATGAAGGTGATTGACCTGGTGCTTTATGTGTTTAACACGCTTGGCTTCTCGGATTACAGCGCCCAGATCTCCCTTCGTGATCCTGAAAACAAAGCCAAGTACATCGGCTCCGACGACCTTTGGGAAAAAGCGGAATCGGCTATCATCGAAGCCGCTGCCGAAAAAGGATTGCCAACTGTAACGGAGTTGGGCGAAGCGGCTTTTTACGGCCCCAAGCTTGATTTCATGGTGCGGGATGCCATCGGGCGGAAATGGCAGTTAGGTACGATTCAGGTCGATTACAACCTGCCGAATCGATTCGAACTGGAGTACATTGGGGCCGATAACCAAAAACACCGTCCGGTTATGATTCACCGGGCACCGTTTGGATCTATGGAACGGTTTATCGCCATTCTGATCGAGAACTCGGGCGGTAACTTCCCGCTCTGGCTCTCGCCCGATCAGATTGCGATCCTTCCGATTTCTGAGAAGTACGAAGACTACGCCAACGACCTGTTCTTCAGTTTGCAGGAGAACGACATCCGGGGTTTTGTCGACTTACGCGACGAAAAAATTGGCCGTAAAATACGGGATGCCGAAGTAAACAAAGTACCGTATATGTTGATTGTGGGCGACAAAGAGTCAGCTGAAGGTACAGTCTCCGTACGACGGAAAGGCCAGGGCGATCTTGGAAGTATGCCCATTGCAGACTTCATCAAGACGTTTCAGGCCGAGGTGAAAGTATAGGTAAGTAGTAGTAAATGGTGAAGTGGTTGATTGGTGAAATGGTGTAGTCGTAAATAGTAAAGTTTGACCGTTCAACAACTGACCACTTCATTAATCAACCACTCCACCACTTCACCATTTCACCACATTACTAATCAAACTTGCAAGGGATGAGTATTTTCGATAGATTCCCGAACTTTTTGAGCCACAGTACGTTTTCCAAACGAAGTAAAATAGCACACTAAACACAATTTATGGCATTACCCCAGCGGAGACCACCCCGTCGTGTGGTTGAAGAACCCTACAAAGTTAATGAGCGCATCCTGGCTCGCGAAGTGCGGGTAGTCGGCGAAAATGTAGAGCAGGGAATCTACGAGACCAATAAAGCGCAGGCCATGGCTAAAGCGCAAAACCTCGACCTTGTGGAGGTGTCGCCCAATGCGGTGCCACCCGTCTGTCGTATCGTTGACTACTCCAAGTTTAAATACGAGCAGAAGAAGAAGCAGAAAGAAATTAAGGCTAATGCCACCAAAGTCGTCATTAAAGAAATACGATTCGGCCCCAATACCGATGACCACGACTTTGAATTCAAACTGAAGCACGCCATTAACTTCCTGAAAGAAGGAGCGAAGGTAAAGGCCTACGTACAGTTCGTTGGTCGGGCTATTGTCTTTAAAGACCGGGGCTTCCAACTCCTGGAGCGGTTTTCCAAAGGACTCGAAGAGTACGGGAAAATTGAAGCTGAACCAAAGCTTGAAGGTAAACGGATGAGCATGTTCCTGTCGCCAAAAGTAGCGACGCCTAAAAAATAACACGGTTTACCAGAAATAATTTCGCCCGGTAAACTTCCGAAAACCCCAACTATGATCCATTTAATGGATTATAGTTGGGGTTTTTTAGTTGATATTGTTTTTTCAAAGTATACTATATTATTAAAATTATATATTTATGAACTTATTGTCGTAATTCTGTTAGGTAAGGTTTTTTGTTTATGTTCAATTTCTATTGTTGTTTATATAATTCGTCGCGCATTCGCTATGCCCTGTTGCTGTTTTTTCTGGTCTACTCAGTACAACTAATTGCTCAAACCGAGGTGGAGGTAGCCCGCCAGTACGTGATTGCCAATGTAGAAAAGCAACAGTTAACGGCATCGGACGTGGGTGAACTGCTTATTTCAAGTGCCTATCGCTCGCCAACCACCGGTTGGTATCACATCTACTTCAATCAGGGCTTTCAGTCAATTGAAGTCTATAATCGATTAATGAGCCTTGCGCTGGTCGATCAACAGGTTGCCAGTCTGACCCACAACTTTATCCCTTCAATGAGCCTGATGTCTATGGAAGGCTCATTGAAAAACAGGATCACCCCCCAGAATGCCTTACTGAATGCCATTACGAATGTTGGGCTATCGGCAACCGATCTGGCACAACTACAGGAAGTAAGCTCAACCCGTTTAATAGAAGGAACGCCAACAGCCTTTGCCTACATCGCCCCGGCGCTTTCGAGCGAAAAAATAGCGGTGAAACTCTACTGGCTCCCTGTTGAAATCGAAGAAAAGGGTAGAAAGACCGTTAAGAAATTAACTCTTACTTGGAATGTACGGCTATTGACAAAAGATTCTAAAAACGGCTGGAATATTCATGTCGATGCTACGTCAGGTGAGGTACTGCTTAAAACGGACGAAGTCATTCATTGCGAGTTTGGCCACGGCATACACGCATTAGCCCAAAACGATAAGCATAGTTTGTCCGGTTTAGCCAGCCATATACCCCAGGCAGCTCCCTTGCTGAGCCCAATGGGTTATACCGTGTTTGATTATCCGCTCGAAAGCCCCAATCATGGTAGCAGAACAGAATCCGTTAGTCCCTATACCCGGTTTGCACCTGCCGGAACGGGTACCGGAAGTACGAATGGCTGGCACAATGACGGAACGACTGATTATACAACGACGAGAGGTAATAATGTTTGGGCGCAGGAAGATGTCAATGGTAACGATGGTGTCGGGGCTAGTCCGTCGTCACCGACCCTTGCCTTTACTTATCCATACACGTTTGGTCTCAATACTGCCGCTGGTAATCAAAATGCGTCTATTACGAATCTATTCTACTGGAACAACCTGATTCATGATGTACTGTGGCGGTTTGGCTTCGATGAACCCAGTGGCAACTTTCAGAATGCAAACCAGGGTCGGGGCGGCTTGGGAAACGATTACGTTTATGCCGATGCCCAGGATGGTGGTGGTACCAACAATGCTAACTTCTACGCGCCTACTGATGGTAACAAAGGCCGAATGCAGATGTACCTCTGGGATATACCGACCTCCTATCAGCCTGATGGCGATCTGGACAATGGCATCATTGCACACGAGTATGGACACGGCTGGTCGATTCGATTAACGGGTGGGCCTGCTAACTCATCGTGCCTGAATAATGCAGAGCAGGGGGGCGAAGGCTGGAGCGATTATCTGGCTTTGATGCTAACCACTGACTGGGCATCGTTGAGTGCTACTGTTGCCAGTGCCAACAAACCCAGAGGGATTGGTACCTACGCCTTAGGACAATCCACTACCGGATCGGGCATTCGGCCGTACCGGTATTCGTATGATATGACCAGCGTAAATGGTTCGGTAACATATGCCAAAGTGGGTAGTACCAGTTTTAGCATACCTCATGGTGTTGGATCAATCTAGGCAACCATGCTATGGGACATGACCTGGGAAATTATTTTATCCGATAATCAGATACAACCAACAATATACACTACGCCTGCCAGTCTGACAGCAATGAGGGGCAACATAGCTGCGCTTAAAATCGTGACTGAAGGCTTGCGTCTGCAGCCGTGTAGCCCCAGTTTTGTGCAATCCCGCGACGCAATTCTTCAGGCTGACCAACTATTGTTCGGCGGGCGCTATCGGTGTGCCATCGGACGGGCGTTTGCTCGGCGCGGCCTGGGGGCTTATGCTTCAACAGGCTCATCATCCAACGATCGCTTTGTGACCGAAGATTTTACGCCCATTGGTGGCTCCACACTGAGCTCACCCATTACGCTTACCGCATGTACAGGTACCGTCCTGGCCTATACAGCCACATCCAGCACGCCGGGAGTGGCTTTTAGCTGGACACGTGCATTAACAACCGGTATCAGCAACGCCAGTGCAACGGCCAGTTCGGCTACCATCAATGAAACGTTAGTTAATACTACCAATTTGCCCGTCACGGTTCAGTATAAATTTTTCCTCAGTCCCGATATATGTGGAGGGGTAGCCCCTCAGATCGTCAATGTATTAGTCAATCCGGCTGTACTACCAACCATTGGTTCTTACGTAGTTTGCCAGCAGGCTGCAATACCCCTTGGTGAAGGGCTCGTTGTGTCAACGACTACTTCGAATACAGTAAACGGACAACTAACCACTTTTTCACCAACGTATGTTCGAGGGTCCGGCGACAATATAACCGTTTATATACCTGACTGGAAAGTATATTATCAGGCGTTTACGTTTACAGTCCCGGTAAGCGGCACCCAGACATTTAATATAGTTGCCGCTTCATTGACAGATGGCTACAACGATACCTATCTATCGCTTTACCAAACCGCCTTTAATCCAGCGAGTCCTGCTACTAATTTTTTACGTGGAGACGATGATAGTGGTCCTGGGCTGTTGTCGAGCCTTACACATTCACTCACCCAAGGCACAACTTATGTTCTGGTAGTGAGTACCTACGACGAGGGGGTCACGGGGGGCTTTACCTTACAGGCAAGTACACCCGTTTTCTCATCGGGATTGCCAAGCTGGTTTGCTGCTCCCACAGGCGGGTTGGCCCTGGCAACGGGTACGGTGTTCAATCCGGTTGGGCTAACAGGGGCTGGCATACCGAATACGGCTACGCCCGGCACAACTACGTTCTACGTGTCCAGGCCCGATCAAGCTGCTTGCCGTCGGGCCACTACTTTTTCGGTACTGACCACTGCCCCACCGGTGGCTTCCAGCACCACCATCACGAGTGGTAACTCGCTCACCATCAGCGCTACCGGCTGTAGTGGGACTGGAGCTGTATTAAAATGGTACCGAACGGTTGATAACGTGGGGGTAAGTATGCCAATTTCACCAACCATTACTACGAATTATTACGCACGCTGTGAGCGGACTAACGGTACGAAAGTCTGTTTAAGCGACAACAGTCAGAATGTCGTCGTTACGGTCATTGTACCTACATCGTTCGACTCGGTCAGGTCTGGTAATTGGAACATACCCGCGACCTGGAATTGCAACTGTATTCCAAACACCACCCTGCCTGTTCAAATTATGGATACGCATACGGTAACGGTACCAAATGCGTACAAAGGCCAGGCTAAAGAAATCCACTTTATCGGTACCGGTAAACTCAATCTGGAAGGTAGTGGCGGCCTGAATATCCTACGGTAAATCAGTGCTGCCAGCAGCGAACCAGTTTTTTTTTAACAGGAGTCTAATCGTTTGTTGTCCTGATGCAAATGGCTTTTTTATACATGGCTCTGGTGCCGGAAAAGGCACACACTTCATTATCGAATTAGTGATAGTCTGTATCAATTTTCTTTGTATCTTTGCGGCCTGTTTACTTAAATTTCCGTACAAAGCGGGTTACTGCAATGCCAAAAGTAAAAACAAACTCGGCTGCCAAAAAGCGTTTCAAGCTGACCGGCACCGGAAAGATCAAGCGGAAGCACGCCTTCCACAGTCATATCCTGACAAAAAAATCAACCAAGCAGAAGCGTAATTTAGTACACGCTGCCTTAGTTGATGGTCCAGACGAGCGTCGTATCAAAGCGTTGCTGAACGTCTAGGATTAAGAAAGACGCAGTTGCGTCTGGTTTACGTTTCACCCGATGCCCGGCCTTAAAGAGAATGATGAATGAAGAATTATGAATGATGAGTAGCAGGATATTCTACACTATTCATTCTACATTGTTTACTCGTGACTTCCGCCGATCATCAAAAAACATTTAACAAAAAATGCCACGTTCCGTCAATCACGTAGCCTCACGGGCACGCAGGAAGAAAGTAATGAAGTTGGCCAAAGGTTATTTTGGTCGGCGTAAAAATGTATGGACAGTTGCTAAAAACGCTGTCGAAAAAGGTCTTGGTTATTCGTACCGCGACCGTCGTGCCAAGAAACGCGATTTCCGGGGTCTCTGGATTCAGCGTATCAATGCCGGCGCCCGGATTCATGGTATGTCGTATTCGGCATTCATGGGTGCCCTCAATAAGTCGGGTATCGAACTTAACCGTAAAGTGCTGGCCGATCTGGCCATGAATCATCCGGAAGCATTTGCTGCCGTTGTTGCACAGGTGAAGTAAACAGAAATAAATAGTAGGAGCGGGGAGTGAGTAATAGGAGTGGCAGGGGCCATTTATATCCTATTACTCACTCCCCGTTTTTAATATCAGGTTTGTATAATTTTTGTTTTTATACCGGCTCGTTCGCCATCTGTTTGAAGTCCTATCAGATAAACATCTATTTCGGTCTCGCCTACACGAAATACCTGACGGACCGTTAATGTACTTTCCAGAACTTGCTTTAGTTTCTGAAATTTGGCTGTACGGTCTTTTTCCTCTTCTTCATACCAGTCCTGTTCGGTTAGAACAGGTTCCCAGAAATCGGCCTCTTCCATCTCATCAACATAAATGGAAGGAGGCAGCGTCAACCAATCTTTAACCTGACTGACAGTAAGCGGATCTGGCTGTTTGAGGTAACAGGTGACTACTTCTATAGCCTCATCTGATTCGCTCGGATACAGCAGATCAGTGAGTAGTGGGCTCACCCATTCACTAAAAGGTACATTTTTAGAAACATCACCGCTACTTTTCGGGTTTTCGTTCGTCATAGGAGGGATATAGATTCGGGACTAAAATTAACCGTTTCAGGTTGATGTATGCCGTCGAATCCATATTTTTTTGGATGGGACATTCTTCTTACCTATTCCTTTTTACTTTTTTCTAAACGAATGAAATCATGTTAGAGACCTTAATGAATTTGGTTCAGCAACAGTCGGGGCAGGCCGTTATTAATAATCCGGCTATTCCGAACAGTCAAAATGATAGCGTAATGCAAACGGTTGCCGGCAGCATTATGAGTGGTCTTGGTCAGCAGGCGCAGGGTGGTGGATTAGGAAATCTTCTGGGTATGGTTGTTAATGGTGGCGGTAACGTTCAGCAAAGTCCGGTTACCCAGGGTGTTCAGCAACATGTAGAACAAAGCCTTATGGAAAAATTGGGTATTTCACCACAGGTAGCCATGTCGGTGGCCAGTGCAGTTGTTCCAATGGTACTGGGTAAATTAATGAACAAAGCCGCTGATCCCAACGATTCCAGTGTTGATGGAAACTCAATTCTGAGCGCAGCTACAGGTAATCAGGGGGTTGACTGGATGGGCATGGCCGGATCGGCTATGGCTGACGGTAAGCTGGATATGAATGATTTGATGCGGGTTGTTCAGGGAGGAAATAGCGGTGGCGGAGGCCTGGGTGGAATGCTGGGTGGTCTGTTCGGTGGTAAATAAACAGGGTGAGGTGGCGAACTAGCCGCGTTGGTATGTAATCAGACGTATTGTAAACGAAGAAAGTGTACAAGGCAGACCTTACTGGTCTGCTTTTTTTGTGCTGGTGCTTACTATTTAAACGGCTGCTTACTGGCATCACCAGCTGGATGCATCTCCGTTTCTATAGACGAAACACTGCCATAAAATTAGACGAATACGGGTCTATCCCGTCAAGTTGGCCCAGTCGATTGTATTATTCTGCCAATCTGACAGCAAATTGAACAATTTTCCGGGCTGGCATTTGTATTGATAGGTAGGTAGTGTCTGTCAGTTTACAACCACAGCATTTTACAGAAACTAAATCCAGTCATGGGAAAAATTATTGGTATTGACTTAGGCACCACGAACTCGTGCGTGGCCGTGATGGAAGGCAACGAGCCGGTCGTAATCCCCAACTCCGAAGGAGCCCGGACTACACCCTCGGTAGTCGCATTTATGGATAACGGCAACGGCGAACGCAAAGTAGGCGCTCCTGCCAAACGCCAGGCCATCACCAACCCCAAAAATACGATCTCTTCGATTAAGCGTTTCATGGGTAAACGCTACGGCGAAGTAACGAACGAAATTAAAAACGTCGCTTACGACGTTGAAAACGGCCCGAACAGCACGCCCCGCGTTCGTATCGGTGATCGTCAATATACGCCACAGGAGCTTTCGGCACTTATTCTGCAAAAAATGAAGCAGACGGCTGAAGATTACCTTGGCCAAACCGTAACGGAAGCCGTTATCACGGTACCAGCTTACTTTAACGACGCCGAACGTCAGGCAACCAAAGAAGCCGGTGCGATTGCCGGTCTGGATGTAAAACGGATTATCAACGAGCCAACAGCCGCAGCACTTGCCTACGGTCTGGACAAAACCAATAACGATCAGAAAATTGCCGTATTCGACCTTGGTGGTGGTACGTTCGATATTTCGATTCTGGAATTGGGTGATGGTGTATTCGAAGTTAAATCGACCGATGGTGATACGCACCTGGGTGGTGACGACTTCGACCAGGTAATCATTGACTGGCTCGCCGACGAATTCAAGAAGGATGAAGCGATCGACCTGCGTCAGGACCCAATGGCCCTGCAACGTCTGAAAGAAGCGGCTGAAAAGGCAAAAGTTGAATTGTCGAGTTCGAACTCGACCGAAATTAACTTGCCGTATATCATGCCGGTGAATGGTATTCCAAAACACCTGGTTCGTACGTTGAGCCGTTCGAAATTCGAGCAATTAGCCGATTCGCTGATCCAGCGCAGTTTAGAGCCTTGCCGTCGTGCTCTGAAAAATTCAGGTTTGTCGGCCAGCCAGATTGACGAAGTTATTCTGGTAGGTGGTTCAACCCGGATTCCTAAAGTACAGGAAGAAGTTGAAAAACTGTTTGGCCGGAAGCCATCCAAAGCTGTTAACCCCGACGAAGCCGTAGCCATCGGTGCTGCTATTCAGGGTGGTGTGTTAACGGGCGAAGTAAAAGACGTTCTCCTGCTCGACGTTATCCCGCTTTCGCTGGGTATCGAAACGATGGGTGGTGTATTTACCAAAATGGTAGACGCCAACACAACCATCCCAAGCAAGAAAGTTGAAACCTATTCGACGGCATCGGACAACCAGCCAAGCGTAGAAATCAACATTCTACAGGGTGAGCGCCCCATGGCGGCTCAGAACCGTCAGTTAGGCCGGTTTATCCTGTCGGATATTCCACCAGCACCCCGTGGTGTTCCGCAAATCGAAGTAACCTTCGACGTTGACGCCAACGGTATCCTGCACGTAACGGCCAAAGATAAAGGCACGGGTAAAGAGCAGAAAATCCGGATCGAAGCATCGAGCGGTTTGACCGACGCTGAAATCAACCGGATGCGTGAAGAAGCCAAAGCCAACGAAGCCGCCGATAAAGCGGAGCGTGAAGCTGTTGAGAAAGTCAACGCGGCTGACTCGATGATTTTCCAAACTGAGAAGCAACTGAAAGAATACGGCGATAAGCTGTCGGAAGGCAACAAGTCGGCGATTGAAGCGGCTCTTGCTGAACTCCGCACCGCGCACGGTGCCCGCGACGCAGCGGCCATCGACAAAGCGCTGGAAGGGTTGAACGCAGCCTGGACAACGGCTTCTACCGAAATGTACAGTGCCACCAACGGTGCGGGTGCCAACCCAATGGATGGCGCCGGTTTTGGTGGTGATGGCAGCAACGGAGCTGCTAACGGCCAGGGCCAACCCGCCGGTGATAACGTTTCGGACGTGCCTTACGAAGAAGTGAAGTAGTCTGAACCCGGATTTTTCAGATTGTATTGATTTATATGATTTTGCAAAAGCCCTTGCCGGAAACGGTGAGGGCTTTTTTGTATTCGGCTTATTTTCTTTGATGGGTGAAGATGAGTATGCAGGGCATAAACAGGCAATAGATGGTCTTATTCGGTTCAGAGTGATTTGTAGTTAACCGGTAACTAGTCTTTCTTGCAATTGATGCCAACTTTCAAAACAAGCGTTCGCTTAAATTGATCAGATGTTAAGTTAACGTTCGGTATATAAGTACTTTTGTTCTGGGGAAACAAAAGAGTCGTGAGCGCTTCCATTACTTGTCGCCGACCTAAGCCAACTAAAGTCAAATTCTGATAATGTTTCTAGAGAAGATTAAATCTGCAGCATCAGGCGTTATGCTTTATGGCATCACACCGCCAAAAGCTAGTACTCAACCTGAACGGGTTGCTGAAATTGCCCAAAAAACCGTTGAACGACTCACTAACCTGGATATTGATGCCCTCGTAGTATATGATGTACAGGATGAATCAGCCCGAACTACAGAAGAAAGGCCCTTTCCTTTTATCACAGCGCTTGATCCGCTTGTTTTCGCTTCCGGCTATCTGGAGGCCTTAACCATCCCCAAAATAATCTATCGCCCGGCTGGTAAATTTTCTGTTCAGGAGTTGAGCGATTGGCTGGAGAAACTCCATGAGCACACCTTCTATCCTGTTTTTGTCGGCGTGCCTGCCCCTGATTTTCCGGTTAAAACGAGCCTTCAGGAAGCCTACAAGATCTGGAGCAAACACCAGGACACGTCCGTCATTGGTGCGGTTACTATTCCTGAAAGACATAATGCCCTAAACGATGAGGATGTCAGAATGCTGGATAAGATGAACTGCGGAGTATCGTACTTCATTTCCCAATGTGTGTTCAATCTTGACTACGCCAAACAGCTTATCGAAGATTTATACCTACGTTGTAACCGGCAGCAGATTTCTC
Organism: Spirosoma fluviale; assembly: GCF_900230225.1. Lineage (GTDB taxonomy): Bacteria > Bacteroidota > Bacteroidia > Cytophagales > Spirosomataceae > Spirosoma > Spirosoma fluviale. The sequence continues at coordinate 2,115,367 of NZ_OCNH01000001.1, read as the reverse complement.
CTCCAACAATCATTTTCACAATTACCGCCTGTGGCTCAGTAAAAACGCTCCATTTTATGGAATGGCTGGGTATTCACGTGCCGGATGAATTGAAGGAGGAGTTGAAAACATCGGAAGATATTCTCGAAAAATCGGTAAGGTTGTGCCTTGAGATTGCAGAAGCGCTTACTACTTACTGTATTGAGCGTTCGATTCCATTTGGCTTTAATATTGAAAGTGTTGCCATTAGGAAAGCCGAGATTGAAGCTTCTATCGACCTTGCGCACCGAATCAGTCAGATGTTGACCGATAAAGGTGTAAGGAAGCCGTCAAAAGAAAGTGAAGTGACATTTATAGATTAATTGTTTCTGCTGTCAGGGTACCACAAACCAAGACGCCCTTACCAACTTGGTAAGGGCGTCTTGGTTTGTGGTACTTTAGTTGCTACTCTTCTATGCCTTATGGGATGCTTCCAGAGTTTGAATTTCTGACAATTTAAGCCCCGCTACTTCGCCAACGACAATGATGGCTGGGTTACCGACGCCCGACTCGTTTACTTTTTCGATAATATCCTGCACACGGCCAACCACCATTTGCTGGTCGGGGAGGGTGCCATTCTGGATGATGGCGACGGGCGTTTCGCTTCTGCCATGTTGCGCAAAAACAGCCATGATGTCAGCCAGTTTGTGCATACCCATTAAAATAACGACGGTAGCTGTAGACTGGGCCGCTAGATTAAGATCGTTGGAAAGTTGACCAGCTTTCGTTGTGCCCGTTACCACCCAGAAACTTTCGGAAATACCCCGCGTCGTCAGTGGGATATTGGCTGCGGCCGGTACCGAATAACTGCTCGACAAGCCCGGTATTACCTGCGTCTCGATGCCATGCTGACGAGCAAATTCAATTTCCTCAAACCCGCGTCCAAAGACAAACGAGTCGCCACCTTTCAGCCGCACCACATGCCCGTATTGCTGGGCATAATGCACGATGAGCGGGTTAATATCCTCCTGCATGCACGAGTAAGCACCCCGCCGTTTCCCAACATAAACTTTCAGCGTGTCGGGGCGGCAGTAATCCAGCAAATCGGGGTGGACCAGAGCATCGTACATAACCACATCGGCTTGTTGCAATGCCTTGATTCCCTTAACCGTTATTAAGTCCGGATCGCCTGGTCCGGCTCCGACGAGAGTGAGTTTCATAATCTAATGAGTGAATGAGTGAATGAATGAATGAGTGATTCGCTGTCGCAAAATTTATTCGCTCATTCTTCATTCGCTCATTGAAAATTAACTATCCTGTGCCTGAGACAATTCCTGCAATTCAGGAGCGCCTTCCTGCTCTATCTGGGTTTGGCGGTAGACATGAACGGCTTGCAAAAATGTGTCTGCCTGAGCGACGAACCGGCGGGCAAATTCTTCGGAAGGTTCCTGCTTGTTAATGCTGAAAACCAGAGATTTGAAGTCGCCTTCTGCTTCGTGGAAGCCCGCTCCATTTCCATGCGACAGTCCAGCAGCAAACGTTTTGTCAAAATCGCTGACAATTCCGTGCTGGGTATTTGTCGGAATATCGCGGCTCATAAGCGCGGCCCGAGCGCCGGTGATGAACACATTGTACGCATGGTACAACGCATCGGCCCAGCTACTTTCCGAAAGGGCTTCCTGCGACCAGCCCAGTTTTTCGCTGGCTTCGGTTAGGGTAGTAGCTACCAGGTCGATGAGCACACTGGCGCATTCGCCGATTCCCACTTCGGTAACATACTGTTCCGTATGATCCCAGTCAATGTAATCACTGTCGACTAGTGTTTTCAAATCCGCGATGGGCTTAAGCAACTGGTAAAAATAGTTTTTACCCTGCCGGGCGTAATAGTCGCTGTAGTACTCACCATCGAAGGCGTTGGCTTCGAAATCGCGTAAGAGCGAGCGAAGTGACTCCGGACCGCGTTTAGCCGGGATTTTGATGACTTTATCGGCAATTAATCCTTCGCCTTTGCCATTGAAACCACCACCCAGTAGTACTTGGAGGGCAGGCAATACATAAGCGCCGTTCTTTAACGAAGAACCGTGGTAGCCGATATTCGCAACCGAGTGCTGACCGCAGCCATTCATACAGCCCGAAATCTTGATCTTGATATCATCGTTGAAAACCAGATCCGGAAATTCGTCGTGCATCATCCGTTCCAGAGCCCGCGTGATTCCGTAGCTGCTGGAAATTGCCAGATTACAGGTGTCGGTACCAGGGCAGGTGGTAATGTCGGCCGTAGTATCAAAACCCGGTTCTGCCAGACCAAGGGCGTCGAGTGCTTCGAACACGGCGGGGAGGTCTTCCGGACGGATAAACCGCAGCAGATAGCCCTGGTTAACCGTTACCCGGATATCATCGGCAGCATATTGCTTTACGATCTGCGCCAGTGCCCGAGCGGTGTCGGAATGCATATCACCGAGCAACACCCGTAGCTGAACGGCATACCAGCCAGCTTGTTTCTGCTCAAAAACGTTGGTTTTGAACCAGGCATTTAGTTTCTGGTTCTCGGTTTCCAGTTTGTATCCGCTTACTTCGGGGCGGTTGGAATGCTGCTCACTCACCACAAACGGAGTATTATCGACTGCAAACAGTTTATTTTTCAGGGCGGGCGTTTCTTCCTCCACCCGGCGAAGCAATTCTTCCAGACCGACGTCGTTGAGGAGGTATTTCATGCGGGCTTTGTGCCGTTTCTGCCGTTCGCCATAGCGATCAAAAACCCGAATCACGCCTTCAATGAAGGGAATAATTCGATCTTCTTCCAGAAATTCAAAAGCCGTTTGGGCGGAGAAAGGCTGTGCGCCAAGGCCACCGCCCAGCATAACCTTGAAGCCCCGTTTGCCATCCTGAATACGCGCTACCAGACCTACATCGTGCATATAGCCGTAAGCCGAATCTTTTTCACTCGATGACAGTGAAATCTTGAACTTACGACCCATATCCTGGCAGATTGGGTTGCGCAGGAAATAATCGAAAACGTGGTAGGCGTAGGGCGTAATATCGAAAGGCTCCAGCGGGTCGATCCCGGCGCGAGCCGATCCCGTCACGTTACGAACGGTATTTCCACAGGCTTCCTTCAGGGTAATACCGGCATCTTCCAGCTCTGCCCACAGCTGTGGAGAATCGGCCAGTTTTACGAAGTGCAACTGTATATCCTGCCGGGTGGTGGCGTGGAGGTTACCCGTTGCGTATTTATCCGACAAGTCGGCAATACGGACAAGCTGATCGGATGTGATGCGTCCGTGGGGTAATTTAATACGGATCATCTGCACACCGGGCTGTCGCTGGCCGTATACACCGCGCGTCAGGCGGAACTTACGGAAGGCTTCGTCGGCTATATCGCCCGAACGGAATGAGCTGATTTTCTGCTCAAGATCCAGAATGTCGCGTCTGGCTGCCGGATTTACGTTATCGGTCAATAGGATAGACATAGGAAAAGGTATATAGTCTATAGATTTAATCAACTAATCTATTAAAACGAAACGCCGGCAAGCTCCGGCGTTGACTTGTTTGCAAGTATAATTGATTAAACCCCTTTTTTAGTTCAGATGTTGCCCAACTTGTCGTTATGGTCGATAAGATATGGTTATGAAGAATGGCACCTAACGGATGCTCTACAAATTAACCCAGACAGTTCACTGCTGGTTTCATAAAAGCAAAACTCATGAAAGCAGGACTCAAGTAAATGGAACTGCAGATGGCGTGCTGTGTATGCAGCAAGTAAGAGTAAATCAGATTAGAACGGAATTTAACTTTTTCCAGAAAAAAATGACTCATTCTGCTAATTTGCTATATATTTGCTAAATATGTATAGATAACAAGGATAGTAGAATGGCAACCTTAAAATGTCCGAAATGTGATGCGGTAGACGCAGTCCGAAATGGTATTGTTAACCAGCGTCAACGGTTTCGGTGTAAGAAATGCAGTTACAATTTTACGGTTGGTAAAGTTGGCAAGGGAATTAGTACCTATTACGTAATCAAGGCCTTACAGCTTTATATTGAAGGGGTTAGCTTTCGCGAAATCGAACGGCTGTTGGGCATAAGTCATGTGTCGGTCATGAACTGGGTCAGAAAATACCAGATCAAGATTCCCGAGAATAACACCTATCACCCGACCTATAAAATACTTAATCACAGAGAGTTAGTAGAATTTTATTCAGACCGGAAAAACACGGAGGGAGCCGGTATGATCGTAACCGAACTGGGCGATAAATTCATGCTCATTAAATGGGAGCGGTTCAAAGAATAAGCGTCCATTCTGGCATAAAAAGGGAGATAATATGGTATATGACGCTCTTCTGACAAAAAACTTCTGATAACTAGACACGGGGCCAAATAAAGCTATCTATAGCTTTTTACCGTATCTATGCCAATCAGTTGATAGTTAGCTCGCTTTGTGGGTGTTTTGAATCGTCAAACGACTTCTCAAAACCCTACCTAAGATTCATGAAACTGTCTCATTCGCTTACGCTTACGAGTATCGGACTGCTCCTGGGAGGAGTTGCCTGGTCGCAGTCGACAGCTCCTCAGGTGTCGACTGTAACCACACCGGTAACGACGCTGAATTCAATACCACCCTCTAACGCCGGGCAGGCGGCTGGTACAATTAAGCCCGCCGAAACGTCGGCCATCACCCTGAAGTTTACCGGCTTTGTACGAAACGATTTCTCGTTTGATACCCGCCAAACGGTTAACCTGCGTGAAGCTTCGGTGGATTTGTACCCACGGGATAAGCAGCTCGACGTAAATGGTCAGGACGTCAATGCGGTTACGAACGTTAATATGCTAGCCATCAACAGTCGGCTGGGGGCCGTGTTTACCGGTCCCGATGCCTTTGGGGCCAAAACGTCGGGATTGCTGGAAATGGAATGGTTTGGGCCGTCGGATGCGGCCGTGGGCGGGGTTCGGTTACGGCACGCCTGGGCTAAACTTGACTGGCCAAAACGGCAGTTGGCGTTTGGGCAGTTCTGGCATCCTTTATTTGTGCCCGAGGTATTTCCGGGGGTAGTGAACTTCAATACCGGCATTCCTTTTCAGCCGTTTAACCGAAGTCCGCAAATTCGGCTTACTGAGCACATAAGTAAAGATGTTAGCCTCATACTGGCCCTGATCGCGCAACGCGATTTTACCAGTATCGGTATAAATGGCGGTTCGTCCGAATATATGCGGAATTCGGCGGTACCCAATCTGCATGCGCAACTGCAACTGAAGAAAGAAAGAGTGGTGGCTGGTCTGGCCTTCGATTATAAAGTTATTCGGCCTCGACTTTCGACGGGTAGTGGAACTTCTTTACTGGTTAGCAAGGCCACGGTGGGTAGTTCGGCTATTATGGCGTATTTAAAGGTAATTGGCCGAACAACCACGTTAAAAATCGAAGCCCTTAAAGGTTCGAATATGACCGATCATGTGATGCTGGGTGGCTTTTTAGCCTATGGTACGGCTGCAACAGGGACAACGCCCGCTCTGGAAACTGCCTATAAACCAACGGGTATTACATCGATATGGGCTGAATTAATGGGCAATGGTAAAACAGTTATCCCGGCCATTTTTGTCGGATATTCTAAAAACACCGGAAACGACGCTAATGCGGTTGCAGCCTATGGACGCGGTATCGGGATTGGCGGACGGGGCGGTATCGATAATTTGTTCCGGGTGGCACCCCGGCTGGAAGTTGTTTCGGGCCGGTTTCGTATTGGTACCGAGCTGGAACTAACGACGGCTGGCTACGGCACCTCTTCGACAGACGCTAAAGTTACCGGAGCCGATCAGATTACAAACACACGTTTACTGCTAACAACAGTATATTCTTTCTAAAAACTCTATTTTGTACGTGAATTCCAAACCCTCAATACCTCAATAAAAATGATTGTAGAACAAACCCCCAAATCCGTAGCCGGTACCAAAACATTACTGAGCGTAATTGGTGCCTCTTCGCTGGGAACCCTCATTGAATGGTACGATTTTTACATCTTTGGCAGTCTGGCCGCTATTCTGTCCACACAATTTTTCCCCAAAGATAACCCAACAGCCGCCTTGCTGTCCACACTGGCAACGTTTGCCGCCGGTTTCATTGTCCGTCCGTTCGGAGCGTTGGTTTTTGGCCGGTTAGGCGACCTCGTTGGCCGGAAATATACGTTTCTTGTGACGCTGGTGCTGATGGGCGGGTCCACATTTTTTATCGGCTTGATTCCCGGTTACGAGACCATCGGTTTCTGGGCACCATTGCTCGTCCTTTTACTGCGCCTGATCCAGGGGCTGGCTCTGGGAGGTGAATACGGTGGAGCTGCTACCTACGTAGCCGAATACGCTCCCAAAGGACGTCGGGGTTACTATACCAGTTTTATTCAGACAACAGCCACATTGGGACTATTCGTGTCGCTGGGCGTGATTGTGGCAACCCGGCAACTGGTGGGTGTCGAGGATTTTGCCAAATGGGGTTGGCGGATTCCCTTTGTCTTGTCGGCCTTACTGGTGGGTGTCTCTATTTACATCCGCCTGAAAATGTCGGAGTCGCCGGTTTTTACCAAGCTCAAATCAGAAGGGAAAACGTCTAAAAACCCATTGGCCGAGAGCTTTGGCAAGCGTGAGAACCTGAAAATGGTCTTGCTGGCCTTGTTCGGCGCTACCATGGGGCAGGGCGTAATCTGGTACACCGGGCAGTTTTATGCGCTGTCGTTCATCCAGAAAGCCTGTAATGTTGAGTTTGTCCAATCCAATATTATCGTGGCGGTGGCTTTGCTGATTGCTACGCCGTTCTTCGTTGTTTTTGGTGGCCTTTCGGACAAAATTGGTCGCAAAGGAATCATGCTGGCCGGTATGGCGCTGGGCATTCTAACGTACCGCCCAATTTACGAGAAAATGTATAGCCTGACGGATTTGAAGGCGAAACAGGAACTGACCGAACAGACGAAAGTAGACGTTAAAAAAGCGTTGGTTGCAAATACGGCTGATTCCCTAATCACGACCACGACGACCAAAACCTTCGCCGATGGTACTACGTATAAGGAAGTGTCGAAGCAAAGTGTTCTGGCTGATGCGTCGGTGGAGAAACCAAAGCCCGATGTGGTCAAATCGGTGACGATGTCGACGGGAGATTTGATGATGATGATTTTTCTGGTGTTGCTTCAGGTGTTGTACGTAACGATGGTATACGGGCCAATAGCCGCCTTCCTGGTTGAGCTGTTTCCGACCCGGATTCGGTACACGTCCATGTCGTTGCCCTACCACATTGGCAACGGTGTTTTTGGCGGGTTGGTCCCCTTTATTGCCACAGCGCTGGTGGCAACGGCTACGAAGGCGAATGAAACTGCGGCAGCAGCCGGTGCGGCTCCCGTGGTTGCCAAAGCCTATCTGGAAGGGCTTTGGTACCCAATCATTGTGGCGAGTGTGTCTTTTGTAATTGGGTTGCTCTACCTGAGCAACCGCGCTAAAGCCGTCGAGCGAGACTAGTAGTAACCCAGATTAGGGGATACCAGAGTGGGTACGGTAGCAATCAATTCGTTGTAAAAAAGAAATCAATTCTCAGATAAATGGAAGCCAGCAGCCGTTGGCCTTTCCTCAACCTTAAGAAACATGAAAGCAATTAAGAAATACATGGGCGTTGTCTGGATTCTGTTGGGCCTGCTCGTCGCCTATGACCGGATCATGGACAGTTTAGTTAAAATCTCCAGCGAAAAACTGGAAGATAACGTATTTGGCTGGGTGGTTTTACTGGTGTTAGTCCCCATTGTAGTCGGCGGGTTAATCACCTTTGGCCGATACGCATTGGCCGGCGATTACGACGAAGAGTAGATGGCATAGGGCATAGGGCATAGGGCAGTAGGGCAGTAGGGTAGTATAAGCCAGGTAGCAAACTCTTCCTTAACCCCATGTCCCATGCCCTAACCCTCAACCCTCATGCCCTCTGCCCACCGCCCACCACTACACCATGAAAGAAAGTCGACTTTTGTTAATCAGTATGCTGTTCATGTTGCTGCTGAACAGTCCGATTCTCGCAATCGCGAACCGACCTGAGCGAGTACTGGGTATCCCGGTTCTGTATTTATACGTGTTTACTGTATGGGCCAGCTTAATCGGGGGTATCGGCTGGTTGATCCACCGCACTCATTCTGACGATTCGACTACTTCCAATGAATAGTGTTACGCTGGTCGTTTGTTCTTTATTGTACCTGTGTTTGTTGTTTGGGGTAGCCTACTGGGCCGAACATCGACCCCAAACGGGCAGAAGTCTGGTCAATAATCCGTACCTGTATGCTCTGTCGATCTCCGTCTATTGTACCGCCTGGACATTCTACGGGAGTGTTGGGCGGGCCGCTTCCGAGGGTATCGAGTACCTGACGGCTTACATCGGCCCAACCCTTGGTGCACCCCTTTGGTGGACGATTCAGCGTAAAATTATTCGAATCTGCAAAACGCAGCGCATCACCAGTATTGCCGATTTTATTTCATCGCGATACGGAAAAAGCCGACTCCTGGGCGTAATGGCTACTGTACTCTGTGTGCTGGGTGCCATTCCGTACATATCGATACAACTCAAGGCCGTTACAACGAGTTTTGCCGTGATGTCCGGGCAGTCGGTAACGGAAACATCGGCTTCTTTCTTAAGTACTCAGGCGCTGGTGATTAGCCTGGTGCTGGCGTTGTTCACCATTTTGTTTGGTACGCGGAAGCTGGAAGCTACCGAGCGGCACGAAGGGCTGGTAACGGCTATTGCGTTTGAATCGGTGATTAAGCTCGTCGCCTTTTTGTCCATCGGGGTGTTTGTCACGTTCGTTCTGTTCAACGGACCAGTCGACCTGTTCGAACGAGCGGCTGCTGTGCCCTCACTGGCCCGGTTGTTTACCTTCAACTCATTGGCCTCAACGACCAACTGGTTCTGGTACTCCTGTTTATCCATGATGGCTGTTCTGTTTTTGCCCCGGCAATTTCAGGTCGGCGTTGTTGAAAATGTGGATGAAAAGCACCTGAACAAAGCCATGTGGCTCTTTCCACTGTATCTGTTTCTGATAAACCTATTTGTTCTGCCGCTTATGTTTGCCGGTAAGCTGATGCTTAGCCCAGCAGTCGATGCCGACAACTATGTATTGGCGTTACCGCTACAGTTCGGTCAAACGAATCTGGCATTGCTGGCCTATATCGGTGGTTTTTCGGCGGCAACGAGTATGATTATCGTGGAGACGATTGCGCTTAGCGTCATGATCAGCAACAACGTGGTAATGCCGCTTCTGGTGAGTCGGCCCGGCTGGCTTGCTCGGTTCGACCCACCGTCCGGCGCTCCTTCGCGGAGTGGTTTGGTCATTACCATCCGCCGGGTAACTATTGTCAGTTTATTGTTGTTGGCCTATGTCTATTACCATTTTGTCTCCAACCATTTTTCGTTGGTGTCGGTTGGGGTTATTTCCTTCGTGGCAGTGGCCCAGTTTACCCCGGCCATAATTGGTGGGTTATTCTGGAAACGGGGCGGGCGCTACGGGGCAAAAATTGGCTTGCTGGCGGGTGCGCTGATTTGGGTATACACGTTGATATTGCCTTCGCTGGTGACGGCCGGTCTACTGCCCGATTCCTTTGTGAGCGAAGGTCCCCTGGGACTCACTTTTCTGAAACCATATGAATTACTTGGCCTTAAGGGGCTTGACCCAATTTCGCACGCATTATTCTGGTCAATGTTTGTCAATATTGGCGGGTACGTCTGGGGATCGCTCAACTGGTCGCAACGAGTACTCGACCAGTCGCAGGCCACGCTCTTTGTCGACGTATTTCATTTTTCACGCACGACCGAACAAACGACGCCCTGGAACGGGCAGGCCCTAACCACCGATTTACGGTCGTTGCTAACCACCTTCTTCGGAAAAGAAGCCACCCAGCGGGCGCTTGATCGGTATAGTCAACGCAACCAGCTGGATGCTGCAAGTGCCTACGCCGATCCACGTTTGGTGGCGTATGCCGAGAGATGGCTGGCGGGCGCTATTGGAACGGCATCGGCCCGTATCCTGGTGTCATCGGTTACGAACGAAGAACCTCTTTCGGTGGATGAGGTAATCCATATTCTGAAGGCCTCGCAGGAATTAATGACGGTCAATAAGAAGCTGACGCGTAAATCGGCCGAGCTGCAGCAGATGACCCTACAGCTTAGTGAGGCCAACGAACGGCTTAAGCAATCTGATGAGCAGAAAGATGATTTTGTCTCGACCGTCACGCACGAAATAAGAACGCCTTTAACGTCGATCCGGGCGCTGTCGGAAATCCTGCACGATCAGTCGGATATGGATGAGTCCATGCGGCAGGAGTTTCTGAGCCGGGTCATTCGGGAAACGGAACGGCTTTCCCGACTCATTAATCAGGTCCTTGATCTGGAACGGTACGATTCCGGGCGATACAACCTGAGTACTGAACGGGTTTCGATGGTCGATTTAGTTTCGGAGGCTGTCGAGAATGTGGCGCAACTAGCGCGCGATAAAGAGGTGACGCTCGAAATCTGCCCCACACCCACGGAGCCGTATGTTGATGGCGACCGGGATCGACTGATGCAGGTGCTGATCAATCTGCTGTCCAATGCCATCAAATTTGCGCCCGCCGGTAGCGGTCAGGTTTCGGTTTGTTTAGTCCTGAGTGATGACCAGGTCGAGCTGACTGTTCGCGACAATGGGGTTGGTATTGAGCCGGATGTGCAGCAGCTAATTTTTGAGAAATTTTATCAGGCGAATAACCAAACACTGAGGAAACCCAAAGGAAGCGGATTGGGACTGGCTATATCGAAAAAGATCATTGAGTTACACAATGGGCAGATTACCGTTAGTAGTGTGCCCGGACAAGGTGCACAGTTTACCTGCTCACTGCCTGCCCAGTCCTGAAAGCTGGTTTTGATGGGAGCAGGCGTTTAGGTTAAGATAAAGGCAATAAAAACTTTACTTTAGCCAAAATCATTTCGACTCACTATGAAAGTGCTGATTGTTGACGATGAGCCGAGTATTCTGCTCTCGCTGGAATTTCTGATGAAAAAAGAAGGATATCGCGTGTTTATTGCCCGTGACGGGGCCGAAGCCTTCGATATTATTCGTCAGGAAGTGCCTGATTTACTGCTTCTTGATGTGATGATGCCGCTGGTCGATGGCTATGACGTATGCCGGTTTGTAAAACAATCGCCCGATTATCAACACTGTAAAGTGATTTTTCTAAGCGCCAAAAGTAAGGATAAAGATATACAGAAGGGACTTGATCTGGGTGCTGACCTGTACATCCCCAAGCCGTTCTCCACCCGCGAGCTAATCGCTAAAGTCAACGAATTGAACATAAAACCGAAGGTTTAAACCATTCGCCGGTACCAACCGACCGTGAACATTCTTAAACCCGAAAAACGGACGACAGCATTTATGCCCCTTCCCCTTACGTATACCGACTGGCATCAGTATAGCCTGACTCATCCGGAAGAGTTCTGGGCCGAGCAAGCCCGGAATATTCCCTGGTTTACTCCGCCCAAGCAAATCCTGTCGACCGATGAGAACGGGCTGACCCGCTGGTTTGCGGATGGACAGCTCAATACCTGTTATGCCGCCGTTGATTACCACGTTGAGAATGGCCGGGCCGATCAGTTAGCCCTCATTCATGATTCGCCCGTTACGAATACCATTCGGCAGTTTACCTACCGGGAGCTGCGCGATGAAGTTGCCCTCCTGGCGGGTGCTTTGCAGGCGCTGGGTGTTACGAAGGGCGATACCGTCGTGATTTACATGCCGATGATTCCTGAAACGGCCTTTGCTATGCTGGCCTGTGCCCGGTTGGGAGCTATTCACTCGGTTGTCTTTGGCGGATTTGCGCCCCATGAGCTCGCCCTTCGCATTGACGATGCCCGGCCAAAAGTCGTTCTGTCGGCCTCCTGCGGTATCGAGTTTACGACGGTTATTCCCTACAAGCCCCTATTGAATGATGCCCTCCGGCGGGCTGCCTATCAACCCGAACACTGCCTGATTTTGCAGCGACCCCAATGTGTTGCCGAGATTCAGCAGGACCGGGACCACGACTGGTATTCGCTCGTAAGTCAGGCTGACCCCGCCGATTGCGTGTACGTCATGGCGACCGATCCCCTGTATATTTTATATACGTCGGGCACTACGGGTAAACCGAAAGGGATCGTGCGCGATAATGGCGGCCATGCCGTTGCCATCAAATACAGCATGCAGGCGGTGTATAATTTACAACCCGGACAAGTGATGTTTACCGCGTCTGATTTTGGCTGGGCCGTTGGGCATAGCTATTCTGTCTATGGTCCACTGCTTCAGGGGTGTACATCCGTTATTCTGGAAGGGAAACCCGTTCGCACACCCGATGCCAGTACGTTCTGGCGGGTAGTGCAGACCTACGGCGTGCATGTATTATTCACCGCTCCGACCGCTTTCCGAGCCATCAAAAAAGAAGATCCCGAAGCCGCGCTCAGCCGTAATTACGATCTTTCGTCGCTACAAAGTGTGTTCGTTGCCGGGGAGCGTTGCGATCCGCCAACCCTGAACTGGCTGGAATCAATCGTACATGTGCCGGTTATTGACCATTGGTGGCAAACCGAGTCGGGCTGGCCCATGGTGGCTGATTCACTGGGAATAGAGTCCCTGCCCGTGAAACCCGGCTCCGCCACCAAGCCCGTGTGTGGTTATGATTTACAGATTCTGGATGAAGACGGGCAGCGGATCGGCCCGAACGAGATGGGCCTGGTTTGCCTCAAGCTTCCTCTGCCGCCCGGTTGTTTGCCTTCGCTCTGGCAGGACGATGCGCGGTTTCGGGCTTCTTACCTGAGCCGGTTTCCCGGTTATTACCTGTCGGGCGATGGTGGTTATGTCGATGAAGAGGGGTACGTTTTCATCATGGGTCGCGTCGATGATGTCATCAACGTAGCGGGCCACCGATTGTCGACCGGCGAAATGGAAGAGATCGTGAGCAGCCACACCGCCGTTGCCGAGTGTGCCGTGGTTGGTATTGCCTGCCCACTGCGGGGCCAGCGCCCGGTCGGATTTATCGTCCTGAAAGACGGAGTTGAAACCAGTGAAGCTATTCTCGAAACGGAACTCGTAACCCTCATCCGCGATCAGATTGGCGCGGTTGCCTATTTTCGGAATGCGCTGCTGGTGAAACGGTTACCAAAGACCCGGTCCGGTAAAATTCTCCGGAAAATCATGCGACACATTGCCGATGGCGAATCCTACACAGCCCCGGCCACGATTGATGACCCCTTAATACTGGACGAAATAAAAGCAGCATTAACCAGTCGAAAAATTGGTCAGTCGTTCGAGACCGACTAAACGAAAGCACCCTACCTTATTTTATTACTGAGTTACAATACATTCACTACCCATGGTCATTAAAACTTTTGACGAGTATCAGACGGCTTACAAACACAGCGTCGACGATCCCGAATCCTTCTGGGCCGAAATTGCCCAGGAATTTCAGTGGCGTAAACCGTGGAAGAAAACGCTGCAATGGAATTTTACGGAACCCAGCATAAAGTGGTTCGTTGGGGGAAAACTGAACATCACCGAAAATTGCCTGGATCGTCATCTGGCTACCCGTGGCGACCAGCCTGCCATCATCTGGGAACCCAACGACCCGCACGAAGCCAGTATTACCCTGACTTACCGCATGCTGCACGATCAGGTGTGCCGGATGGCCAATGTGCTCAAGCGCAACGGCGTCCAGAAGGGTGACCGTGTTTGTATTTACCTGCCCATGGTTCCCGAACTGGCCATATCCGTTTTGGCCTGTGCCCGGATCGGCGCGATCCATTCGGTTGTCTTTGGCGGATTCTCGGCCCAGTCCATCGCCGACCGGATCAACGACGCCCAGTGCAAACTGGTGATTACCGCCGATGGAGCCTACCGGGGAAATAAGGAAATCACCCTAAAAGGAACGGTAGACGATGCCCTGATTGGTTGCCCGAGTGTACAGCGGGTAATTGTCATGACCCGGACCCGCACGCCTATTGCCATGTTCAAAGGCCGCGATGTGTGGATGGAACAGGAGCTAAAGCAGGTAACAGCGCATTGCCCGGCCGAAGAGATGGACGCCGAAGACATTCTCTTTATCCTGTACACCTCCGGCTCAACGGGAAAACCAAAAGGCGTTGTGCATACAATTGGCGGCTACATGGTTTATGCCGCCTATACGTTCCAGAATGTATTCCAGTACAAGCACGACGGTCGGACGGGTCCGCAGGTGCATTTTTGTACGGCCGACATTGGCTGGATTACCGGACACAGCTACATCGTGTATGGACCATTAGCGTGTGGAGCTACGTCGCTGCTGTTTGAAGGCGTACCCACCTGGCCCGATGCCGGTCGTTTCTGGGACATTGTCGATAAACACGCCGTTAATATCCTCTATACCGCACCTACCGCTATCCGGTCGCTGATGAGCTTTGGGCTGGATAAGGTTAAGAACCATGATCTCAGTAGTCTGGAGGTGCTTGGCTCGGTGGGCGAGCCGATCAATGAGGAGGCCTGGCATTGGTACGATGATCATATTGGCAAAAATCGTTGCCCGATTGTCGATACCTGGTGGCAAACGGAAACCGGTGGCCTAATGATTTCGCCCATTGCCAACGTCACACCGTTAAAACCCGCTTATGCAACCCTGCCATTACCCGGAGTTCAGCCCATTTTGGTGGACGAAAACGGAAAAGAAATTGAAGGCAATGGGGTGAGCGGCAATTTGTGCATCAAGTTTCCCTGGCCCGGTATGCTGCGGACAACCTACGGCGACCACGAACGCTGCAAACAAACGTATTTTGCCACTTATCCGGGATTGTATTTTACCGGAGATGGCTGTCTGCGTGACGAAGACGGCTATTATCGAATTACCGGACGGGTTGATGATGTGCTGAACGTATCCGGGCACCGCATTGGTACCGCCGAAGTAGAAAACGCCATCAATATGCACACGGGCGTGGTTGAAAGTGCCGTTGTGGGCTATCCGCACGATATCAAAGGGCAGGGGATTTATGCCTACGTCATCATTGACCAGCCCCCCGTCGACAATGACACCGATTTGATGAAGCGGGATATTCTGGCTACCGTGAGCCGAATCATTGGTCCCATTGCCAAGCCGGATAAAATCCAGTTCGTAGTTGGTCTGCCTAAAACGCGTTCCGGCAAGATCATGCGCCGGATTCTGCGAAAAATAGCCGAGGGTGAACTGGGTAATCTGGGCGATACGTCGACCCTGCTCGATCCGGCTGTAGTAGAAGAAATTAAAGAAGGTGTGGTGTAGTTGGCTGTAGAAAAGTTGGTTTGTTTCTATAGGTAGAGGTGAGTTGGGAAAGTCGCTGTTTAAGCGACTTTCCCGTTTTTTGTCAGTCTATTTTCTGATGATAATCACGTTCCTGCCTGACCGGCTTCATGCAGCGCCGGGCGTTCAGGCCTTTATTTTGTGCTATCATTCAGACGCAATTAATCATGGCAACGCTCTCGCATTCAACAACCTCGTA
The DNA here is from genome assembly GCF_900230225.1 of Spirosoma fluviale. Lineage (GTDB taxonomy): Bacteria > Bacteroidota > Bacteroidia > Cytophagales > Spirosomataceae > Spirosoma > Spirosoma fluviale. Next base: position 2,099,902 of record NZ_OCNH01000001.1, on the reverse strand, counting down.
TACCAGTTCAACCGAATCAAACTGGGTAACTTTTTACAACAGCTACGTACAAAAAGCCGAATTCACCCGTATTGGGTGGGCCATTACCGCCATGGCCATTCAGGGCTGTATACTTTCGCCGGTGCTTCTGTTAACGATGGCGTATTTTGGCGGAGGAGACTGGCAATTTTTGGTTAGCATGTTTGGCTTTCTGGCCGTACTGGTCCCTGTCTTATCGGCTATGTCCGTAAAATATATATTTCCAGCCTTTGCTGTAAGCACAGTCGTTCACCTCGCTATCATACTGATGAATGTGCTTTCCTAGCGCTGTATAGCATTCGTTATAGAAACTTCCCTGTTTTCTTATACTAAAAAAGACCACCCGGATAAGATGGTCTTTTTATATTGATGATGAGCTATTGAAGAAATAAGTTCTTTAGATCTAGTTCTTATAAATCCAGGATTCAATACCCGCCAGTTGATCAATGGCTGCCATGTTTGAAATGGCTTCGTTCCGGTCGGCTGAACCAGCAGCCGCTACTTTATAGAGCTGGCCTTTTCGGGCTGGTGCAATCACAAAGGCATCGGCGTAACCCGCTTTGCGAAGCTGACGTTTCAGGCGCAGAGCGTTACGTTTGCTGGTGAAACTTCCGGCAATAATGGTATAGTAGGGTTCTGTACGAATGGGTTTAGCCGCTGCAACAACCTCGTTGGTAACTGCTTTTTCTACCGGAGCAGCTTCTGTAGAAACGTTAACGGTTTCAGATGGCGTAACGATAGCGGATGCGGATTGGGCTGGGGTTTCTGACACAACCGGAACTGTCGCCACTGGTGCTGGCTCATTCTGAACAGGAGTTTCAGGCTTTGCTTCTTCAGCCAGTGCAGGAGCCGCTACAGATGTTGGTTTTTGAGTAGGTCTCGTGGTGAACCGGTCAAGCAGCGAAGTTGGGATTCGGATGAGGTCGGCCGGGCTCAAACTACTTTGAAAAGGCTGCCCCGGATTTAGCACCGAGAAATAACTAAACACCCCTAACGAGCCAACCAGTAAGGCAATCGAGGCTGCCCGCCAGTAAGTACGCGCCGGGCGATAGGGCGTTAGCGTCGTATCATCTTCTCGAACCAGAACTGGCCCGAGTGTTGTAACCGGTACCGCTTCGAGAGCTGGTTCCAACTGGGACTTCCGATTTACCAATTGCGTAGACACCGCACTCATCCCGAAAGCTTCACCGAAGAAATTATGTCGGAAGCTTGGATCGAATTGCAGTCGGTTTTCCTCGTTGTATGTAAACGTGCCAATGCTTTCGATCTCAAACCGACCTGCTGTTTCTACCTGTTTACGCAAATTAGTAACGAACTGGCTAATATGCCGTTGAGCCCCCTCGCGGGTTAATGGCTCATGCAGCATGATGTAGTTGGCAAGAATGCCATCGTCGAAACGAAGGGCTTCGTTAAATGCAACCCGTTTGCGGGGAGGAAGGTATAAACCACTGGCTTCCGTAAAAGCTGCTGGCTGGTAGTGAGTCAGGAAAGCCCCAAGCTCAGGAACCACAACACAGTCGTATTGATACAGCAACTTTTTGAGGTACTCATTAACGGCAGCCATAGTGTTTGTCAGTGAAATCAAAAAGAATAACTAATTCCTCCCAGAAAGTTAAGCCCTTGGGTCTGATAATACAAATACCGCTCGTAGTTCTGGCCAAAGATATTATTTAACGCCACGAATGCAGAGATCTGTTTTCCTAAGAAATAGTCAATTTTCAGGTTGGCGTCATAAATCGGTTTTAACGTGTAGACGGCCCCAGACGTGAAGTTCTTATTTTTGATGCCCTGATAAAAATACAAATCAGCGGTGACAAATAATTTTTTGTTCAAAATGTACGAATTGCTCCAGGTGGCGGCTACCTGAGGGCGTCCCCAGGCGGCTTCTAATCGATCGAGACTGTAGTTAAAGTAATCTGCTTTAAGTGTTGAACGGAACTTGTCTTTCTGGGCATATCCCAGTTGTCCCGAGAAAGTTAATACGTTGGAAACGCCACCGTCATATAACACAAAGAATTTTGTCGTGTCCGGCATGGTGTTGTTAAAAGTCGAGAAGTTCCGGTACCGGGCATACGACGCTTTTCCTTCGTACGAGAAACCTCCCCCCAAATTTCCTTTCGAACCCGCGTATATATCCCACGACTTAACAGTGTTAACCAATAGGATTTGTGGAGAAAGCCATTTGTTTTCACCGAGTAACGACCGAAGGGTGTTCCGGTTAATATCACCATCGACACCCGCAAAAATGTGGATATTGCCAATCGGGGCGACGTCCAGGTCAATTACCGGGAAGGCGCGTGTGTCGTTGATGCCCTGCCGCTGGTCGGTTTGGTTGACGGCATTGATACCGGCGGTAACTGTGAATAACGACGAAGTGTATTTAAAGGTCGGCTTCACCCGAAACAGGTTTCGGTTATCGACAATCGAGCCGTCGGACCGTTGCGTGACAAAGGCATCGGCTGCCAGTAGGGCGAAGAAGTTATCGGAAATACCCACCGAAGCATTCAGGTTTGTACCCCAGTCCGTTTCCGTTGCATTAAAGCGATCCTTTAACGAGGTAATGCCCGTGCGCAGGGAATAATCAATGGCATTTTCCGAATTCGTGTTTTCAATGCCGAGTTTGAAGTTGACCGTGTTGAGCCGTTGTTTGATCTGGTCGATATCAAAGGAAGGCTGGGCGGCATACTCGCGGCTGTAGCCATAAAAATTATAGGCGTTGCGGTCGTAACCGAGATCGGCCTGTAGCTTGAACGCTTCCGCCAGGTACTTACCAGTCACGCGTATACGGGTGTCGCTCTGTGCCGAGTTCTTGCCATCTACCGGCCCCAGGGCCGACGATAAATGCCGGGCCGATCCTTCGAGCGCCAGATTCGACTGGTTGTTGATCCCGAAAAAACCTTCTCCCAGAAACGAACTGTAATTCCCCGCGCCCAGCTTTACGTAATTGTTGTAGGAAGCTGTTTCATCTGCCTGACCTAGGGTAGGCGCCAGAATACCGGGCGTAATGCGGGGATCGCCAACGGTGAGTTTCCGATCTTCAAATTCATAAGTCAGCTTCCGTTGCTCAGCAGAGGGCTTACTGGACGGAATTTTATTGAAAATTCGATTGGCGGGTGGTAGCTCAATCTTCCGGCTCTTTTCAACGGTAATTTCCTGATTGTCAACCTCTCCTTCCTTAACCGGGCGTTTGGGCTGTTGCTGGGCAAAAACCGTTGCCGATAAGGAAAGCAGGGTAAGGGTGAGTAGGGGGCGTATTGTGAGAATCATACTTAGGATGTAGAATGTATGATGTATGATATAGGGTGTATGATGTTAAGTGTGCCACTCGCATACATCATACACCTCATATCATACATCATACTTAATTAATTCTTGCTTTCCAGCGTTGCCAGTTTCTGTTTAGCTTCGGTAACGATGGCTTCGTCGGATGAATTTTCGATGATGGAGTTCAAAACGGCTTTGGCCTGGGCGATTTCGTCCAGGGCGACGTTGTTGTCCGAAACCAGAATAAACGCTTTGCCTTTCCAGTACTCAAAATCGCTGAATTGCTCGTTGAATTTCAACAGCGTCGCTACTGACTCCTTGTATTTTTTCTGACGGTAAAGGATTTCGCCGAGGTAATACTGCGCTTCGGCACCATAAACATCTTTGGCGAGGGCAATCGTTTTGTCGAAGTCGGTCTGAGCGGTTTTGTAGTCATTCCGGCTCAGGGCCACTTTCCCGAGCATCAGTTGGGCCCGGTTCTGAGCACCCGGTACCACGTTGCCGCCAGCCGCGATCTCCCGCGCAATAACCGCTGCGGAATCCAGTTTAGGATACACAAAATACGTATCCATCAACCCCAGTTGCGCCGTAACCTGTTCGGCTTTGCTGCCAGCCCGGCTTTGGATCAGCTGGTAATGGCGAACCGCCCGGCCATAATTTTTCTGTTTCACTTCCAGCTCCGCAGCGCGTGTGGCGGCCCGAACCAGGTAATCCGACTTGTTATCGGCAATCACTATATTATAATACCGAAGGGCATTGGCGACATCGTTGGTTTGGCGATACGATTCCGCTACGTAATACCGGGCCTGATTGGTGTTCGGACTGGAGGGGTACTCCTGCATGAAGGTCAGGAACGACTGGATGGCCTGCTCGTATTTGCCGCTGGCGTAAATATTCCGGGCATTGTCGAACTGCACCCGCTCGACATCTGTACTACCCGGATTTCCTTTTTTATATTGACCCAGCACCTGCGAGAACTCCTCCGGCCGACCGGCATCATTGAGCGAATTCTGAATACCGAGCAAGGCACTCTGCGCCTGGTCAGACTCGCCGTAGTTGTCCAGAATACGTTTGTAATCGGCCACCGCCGAATCGTACTGTTGCAGGTTCCCGTAGGCAATGGCCCGTTTCAGCAGAGCCGCCGGAATAAGCGCACTGGTTGGCTTATCCTGAATCAGCTTCGTAAATCCCTGAATGGCCACCTGATACGAACCCTTCTCAAAGTCGACATTGGCTTTCTGGAACAGTGATTCATCGACGAAGCGTGAGGTTGGGTATTGTCGCTGCACCTGATCGAATTGGGCTTTCGCTTCGGCGTCACGACCAACATAACTCAGGATTACCGCTTTTTGGTACGACGCATAATCTTTATCCGGTGCGTTCTGCGAAATGGCCTGATCGTACGAACGGAGCGCATTCTCGTACTGTTTCGTCGCGAAATACGTGTCGGCCAGCCGGATGGTCGCATCCTGAAGCTGGACTCTGTCATCGGCGTTGGCACCCCGGCTCACAAAATCCCGGAAGTAGGGCATGGCGCGGGCATAATCCTTTTTGTTGAAATAGGCGTAACCGAGGCCATACAGACTCTTGGTCGCGTACGCATCCGCCCCGCTCGACTTGGAAATGCTGGCGTAGAGGGGAATGGCTGTGTCGTACTGCTTACCGGCCGAGTAGGATTCCGCCTTCCAGAACTGGGCTGCCTGTTGCAAACTGTTATCGGTCGGAAACTTCAGCGATTTATCGAAGTTGGCAACGGCCTGCTGGTACCGTTCAGCGTTGAAATCGTTGATACCCTGATTGTAGGTGAGCCGCTGGTAGGTGGCATTAATTTTCGGGGTCCGGCGTTTCAACCCTTCAATGTAAGCAATGGCGGCCGGGTAATTGTTAGAGGCAAAATAAGCTTCGCCAACCAGTTCGTTCGCTTCATTCTCAAATTTACTGTCAGGGTATTGCTTCAGAAATGCGGTCAACTCTTTTACCGCATCCGCCCCGTTGTTCTGGTCAAGCTGGAGTTTGGCGTGGTTAAACCGCGCTTCTTCCTGAATTTCCCGGTTAAAGGATAGCCGTCCTGCCTGATCGAAGGCGTTTAGGGCATAGGTCGGATTCTGGATTTGTAAGTAGCTGACGCCTAGTGTATACGCTGCATATTGAGCCGTTGTGTCTTTGCCGCCCGCCAGTGTTTTAAGCTGGGTGATGGCGTCGTTGTAAGCACCCGTGCGGAACAGCGACTGCCCGTACCGGAACTTAACGGCTCCGGGTGCTTTGGCACCTGCCGTATTGATGTACGATTTATAATAGGGGATGGCTCGGGCAAACTGGTTCTGCTGATAAAACACTTCCGCCGTAAACAGCGCCACTTCGCTCATGCCCGCCCCATTGTTTCGCTTGAGCAGAGGCTCGGTATAAGCCAGCAAATCGTCGTACCGACGCTGCCGGTAAAGCGACTGGGCAATCCAGTTCGGCACCTGATTCTGGTAGGTCGGGTTGTTTTCGATTCGGCGAAAATCGGCGACGGCTTCGTTGAAGTTCTTGTTCCGAAAGTTGATCGTCCCGGCATAGTACGATGCGGCTGGTGCATCGGGTGAGTTGGGGTCAACTTTAATCTCATTCAGCAGGGGCAGGGCTTTTTGCAGGTTCTGCGTATTGTAATAGGAGAGCGCCAGCTGGTATTTGTAACCCGATTGCTGCGCTGAGCTGCCCCCCTGCCGAACGGCTTTTTCCAGGAAGTCGATGGCTTTTGCGTAATCCTGGCGGTTGTAGTAATAGGTACCCAGATCGCCGTAGAGCTGCCCGGCTTTGGGGTGCTGGCTGTTGTTTTTGACGAAGCGGTCAACCAGAAGCTCGGCCCCCGGCTCGTCGATGTATAGGCTCGTCAGGGCGATGTAGTACTCTGCTTCTACCGCGTTCTGATCACTGGTATTCAGCAGCGATTTAGCGCCGTCGCCCCGCCGGGGTTCCAGGTATTGCCGAAATTCATAGCGGGCAGCCGCATAATTGGCTTTCTCGAAGAGTTCAAGTCCATTGCGGTAATGGTAATCGGGTTCGACATTACTCTGGGTTCGCTGGGCCGAAGCCGACAGGGTAGCCAGCAACCCAAGGGTCAGCGTGAACAGCAACCGATTAAAGACCATGCTGAATAATTTGTAGTGACCCGTTTGGGTGGTTGAATAGGGCATAGAGCAAAAATTGGTTCAATGTTTCCGGGTCGATGTGGCAAGTTTAACGTACGGCCTGAAAACAGCAAACCGTTGGGTGGCCCCGATCAAACCTGAAACAATGGCCCTGAAACTACTTTTTGTCTGAATTGAGTCGTAGTTTCGCCGACAAATTGACAAATATCACGTCAAATCTGGACAAAAAACGAAGGTATTCCTGTTTCCGTATGAAAAAAAACGCCCGGCTTCTGTATTTACTTACTGTCTGGACATTTTTCTCTCCATTTTCATCAACTGCTACCCCAACACGTGCCGACGAAGAAAACCCACCGGCCGCTACACCAACCGTAACGTATGTGCTCTCGATGCCTGAGCCACAAACGCATTATTTCGAGGTGGAAATGCAATTGAAGAATGTGGCCGCTGCCACCAATGCGAAGAAAAATGGCTACATAGACATCAAAATGCCGGTCTGGACACCGGGTTCCTACCTGATTCGGGAATACGCCAAAAATGTGGAAGCCTTTACGGCATCGGCCGGCGGCAAGACGGTTCCGAGCGAAAAAATCCGGAAAAACGCCTGGCGGGTCCAAACCACCGACGATAACCTGACCATCAAATACCGGGTGTATGCCAATGAATTGACCGTTCGGACGAGCTTCGTTGATGCCGACCACGGTTACGTAACGCCCGCCGGTGTGTTCATGTACCATGATGCGTTGAAAAACATCCCGTTGCGGGTTGTCGTACAACCGTATAAAGACTGGAAAAACGTAGCCACAGGCCTCGAACCCGTTGCTGGCCAGCCCTATACCTACGAAGCGGCCGATTTCGATATTCTGGTCGATTCGCCCATCGAGATCGGTAATCATACCATCTTCACCTTCACAGCGTCGAACGTTCCGCATTCGGTTGCTATGTACGGCGATGTGAGTTACAATGAAAAACGGCTGGCTGACGACTACAAACGGGTTTGTGAAGCCGCTGCAACCGTAGTAGGGGAGCACCCCTGTAAACACTATACCTTTATCGTTCATCACATTCCGCCGGGTGGGGGAGGTCTCGAACACCTGAACTCCACTACCCTCGAAACGACCCGTAACGCCTATTCGACTGAAGCGAATTACAAGCGGTTTCTGTCGCTGGTTGCCCACGAGTATTTTCACCTCTGGAATGTAAAACGAATTCGTCCCGTTGCGCTGGGACCCTTCGATTACGAGAACGAGAACTACACGCACATGCTCTGGCTGTCGGAGGGCTGCACGTCGTTCTATCAGGAATATATTCTGCGGAGAGCGGGCTTTCATACGCCCGAATCCTACCTCAATCTGGTGGCCAGCAGCATAACGGATATTGAAAACCAGCCCGGTACGCGGGTGCAGTCGGCGGCTGAGTCAAGTTGGGATGCCTGGATCAAAGGGTACCGGCCGAATGAAAATTCGAGCAATACAACCATTTCGTACTACAGCAAAGGTAGTGTACTGGGCACATTACTGAACCTGGCTATCCTGGGCGCAAGCAACGGAGAGCGCAACATGGACGACCTGATGCGGCTTCTGTACAACGAATACTACAAAAAGCAGAAACGTGGGTTTACGGACGATGAATTCCGTAAGGCCGCAGAACAGGTGGCCGGTCGTAAGCTCGATGACTTCTTTAACATTGGTGTCAATACGGCCGAACCGATTAATTACAATGCTTATTTCGAGCCGGTCGGTATGCAGCTGATCAATGTAGCGGGCAGAACGCAGGATGGTTTTCTGGGCGCTGCCACGACAGTTGCGAACGGAAAGTCGACCATTTCAACCGTACGGCGCGGGTCGGCGGCTTACCGCGATGGCCTGAATGTAGGCGATGAAGTTATATCGGTAGACGGATTCCGGGTTGGCGACGATCTGCTACGGTTTGTTAGTGGCCGCCGGGTGGGCGATAAGTTGGTTGTGCTGGTTAACCGGGCGGGTCAGCTTCGCGAAATACCCGTTACCCTGACGCAGAACCCACTGGCCAGTTATCGTATCGAACCACTGAGCAATCAGACGGCTTCCCAAAAGGCATTGTACAACAAGTGGTTGTTCATTAACTAATAACGTAGGCAACACCACACAAAAAACGAGTCAGGCCCGGTAGATTATCGGGCCTGACTCGTTTTTTGTGTAATCTCCGCATTGCCCTCAAACACCCATGACCCAGCCAGAAACCTCAAATCTCCAGGCTTCCCGATTATCAGCCCTTTCCATGCGGGTTGATGCCATTGATATTCTCCGGGCCATCACCATGATTCTGATGATTTTCGTCAATGATCTCTGGTCGCTCACCGCTATTCCCGATTGGCTGGAACACGTGCCGGGGGGCGTTGATGGGATTGGGTTAGCGGATGTTGTCTTTCCCGCTTTTCTGTTCATCGTAGGCATGTCGCTGCCCTTTGCTGTCAATGCCCGCCGACAGAAAGGCGATACCGATAGCGCACTGGTGTTACACGTTGTCCTGCGTTCGATCGCCTTGCTGGTCATGGGCGTCTTTCTGGTCAATGGTGAGTCCATCGACGAAAAGGAAACGGGCATCCACCGGCTCGTGTGGAATGTACTGTCGTGCTGTTCGTTCATTCTGATCTGGAACGCTTACCCCAAAACAGCGGCTAGCTGGATTGTGTTGGTCGCCAAAGGTATAGGCGTTGCCACGCTCATCGGACTGGCTTTCGTCTACCGAGGGGAGGAGGAGAAGCGATTTGCCACACATTGGTGGGGTATTCTGGGCCTGATTGGCTGGTCATATCTGGCTGCAGCCCTTGTCACGGTATTTGCTCAAAATCGAATCAGCATTTTACTGGCAGCCTGGGTTGGCTTTAGCATCCTGAGTATGGTGTCTGCGGCTGATTTACTGCCCGAATTTCTGTCGTTCATCCCCAGTGCTATTCGCGGAGGCACGCTGGTGGGGCTCACGATGGGGGGCGTTGTGGTATCCACAATCTTTACTTATTTCCGACAGCAGGCTGATTATAAGCGCATGTCGTTTGTTTTTCTGCTCGCGGCTGTCGCGTTGATCGGCTTATCCGTATACACCCGAACATTCTGGGGGCTGAGTAAACTGGCAGCTACACCCGCCTGGCTGTTTTTGTGCAGTGCCTTCTCCATGCTTGCATTTACGGCGATTTACTGGTTGGTAGACCGTGGAGGAAATGTTCAGAAACTCAGGTTCATTAAACCCGCTGGAACGGATACGCTGCTATGCTACCTAATTCCTTACTTCGCGTATGCGTTCACCACGTTACTGGATCTTCATCTGCCAGGTGTGTTGCTGACCGGTGGTATAGGCTTACTAAAATCAGTGCTGTTTGCGCTGCTCTGCGTCTGGATAACGGGCCGGTTGAACAAGATAGGCGTACGATTAAAGCTCTAGTCTGCGGTGTCGGTTTCTTCACCCCGACACCTACTTCACCCAAGTATTTACCATTTCTATACCCCAATGCTGCGTTTTTCTCTTGTTATAGGGCTATGTCTGGGGCTGCAAAATCCTGGCGTTGCCCAGTCCAAAGTGCTGAAAAAGCCAGTCTCGCTTGCAGCCTATGTTACGAACAGATACCCGTTGCGGCCCAATCCTTACATCGAATTGCCGTTAGGGGCTATCAAGCCGCAGGGTTGGCTCAAGGAGATGTTGCTCCGCCAGAAAACCGGTGCATCAGGTCGGCTGGACGAGCTTTATCCCCTTGTTATGGGCAAGCGGAACGGCTGGCTCGGGGGCGACGGTGACCAGTGGGAGCGGGGGCCCTACTGGATCGACGGGCTTTTGCCGCTGGCGTATATCCTGAATGACCCGGAATTGATCGCCAAAGTGAAACCCTGGGTAGAGTGGGCCATTAACAGCCAGCAACCCAATGGCTATTTTGGTCCCTTAACCGATTATCCGCAGGAAGCGGGCGTGCAGCGCGATAATTGCCAGGATTGGTGGCCCAAAATGGTGATGCTTAAAATCCTGAAGCAGTACTACTCGGCAACGCAGGATCAGCGGGTGATTAAACTGATGACCAACTACTTCAGGTACCAGTTACGCGAACTGCCGAAGCATCCACTCGATCACTGGACGTTCTGGGCGCGGTACCGGGGTGGAGATAACCTGATGGTCGTTTACTGGCTTTATAATCATACCGGCGATGCCTTCCTGCTCCAGCTTGCCGATCTGCTGCACAAACAAACGTTCGATTATACCAACGGCTTTTTAAATACCAATCTGTTGAGTCAGCAGGGGAGTATCCACTGTGTCAATCTGGCGCAGGGTTTTAAAGAGCCCCTGATTTATTACCAGCAGCACCCGGACCCAAAGTATGCAAAGGCGGTCGATAAAGGTCTTGCCGATCTACGTCATTTCAACGGCATGGCGCATGGCCTGTACGGGGGCGATGAAGCGCTGCACGGCAATAACCCAACGCAGGGCTCGGAATTGTGCAGTGCCGTCGAGATGATGTTCAGTCTGGAAAGTATGCTGAATATTACCGGTCGGGTGGCCTACGCGGATCAACTGGAGAAAATCGCCTTCAACGCCTTACCGGCGCAGGTCTCCGACGATTTCATGGGTCGCCAGTATTTTCAGCAGGCCAATCAGGTGATGCTTTCGCGACATGTCCGCAATTTTGACCAGAATCACGGTGGTACGGATGTGTGCATGGGCCTCCTGACGGGGTTCCCCTGCTGTACGTCCAATATGCACCAGGGATGGCCTAAGTTCACGCAAAATCTCTGGTATGCCACCCCCGACAAAGGACTAGCCGCACTAGTTTTTTCGCCCAGCGAAGTAAGTGCTTACGTAGCGGGTGGTACGCCGGTTACGTTTACCGAAGAAACGAATTATCCGTTTGAGGAGACGATTAAATTTACCCTGAAGACGGATAAGAACAGCAAATCGCTGGCTTTCCCGTTCCACATGCGTATTCCGGCCTGGTGTACAAAAGCGACCATTACCATAAATGGTACCGTTTGGAAAGAAGTCGCCGGAAATCAGATTGTGACCATGAACCGCAACTGGAAGTCGGGGGATGTAGTCGAACTTCAACTCCCGATGCACGTCATGCAAAACACCTGGTACGAAAATTCGGTCTCCATTGAGCGCGGCCCACTGACCTACGCACTGAAAATGGAGGAAGAAACCAAAACGGTTACGAATGACAAAGACCCTATAGATTACGGAAATCAATACGTTGAAGTCCGCTCGTCGTCGCCCTGGAATTTTGGTTTAGTGAATGTTCCCGAAGGGAAATTAGAACAGGCCGTAAACGTGGTAAAAAAAGAGACGGTGTCTCCCTTTCCCTGGAACCTGACGAATGCCCCGGCAGAAATACGGATAAAAGCCAGACGAATACCCTCCTGGCAACTTTACAACGACATGACCGGTCCAATTCCCTATAGCCTGACAAATGGATTGGAAACAGGAAAGCTGGAGGAAATTACCTTGATACCTTACGGCTGCACTACGCTACGTATCTCTCAATTTCCGCTGGTTCGGTAAGTGACTGGCTTACAAATTAGCTTCGAACCCATTATAAATCTGGCCATCAATTAACAAAAAGTTAGTTGATGGCCAGATTTGCGCTCTTGTATGTTTTTATTTTTTCTAAAAACTTGTGGCGAAAACAAGCAGACAGCGTCTATAGGTAAAAAAACTGTTAGTCATCCGTTTTACCTACCGATTCACCGATATGCTGGTACTTGATATGAGCCAACGGCTTCAGCAGAGCCTTTTAACCCACTTTCTACAAAGCAGGGGTCTTCGGGTTGAAACCCGCGAAACAATTCGTCCGGCAGATTGGCCGTCTACTATTTTATTGACTGATAAGCTTCCGAGACCGGCGTTCATGCCCGCCTACGGGCGCCAGATCTGGATGCTTACCCAAAATGCTCCGGTTGCGGACTCTCTACCGGATTGTGTGAAAGGGTTGTTATCCTGCGATTGTGATCTAACCGAGTTGGAAACCTGTGTTCAGCAGGTATTGCTTCGGCAGTCGTATTTCTCGCCGGGATTGCTAAGCCATTCCAGCAGACGAATAAATTCGATGCGGGCAAAGGTTGTGTCAAATTAACCGGTTGCTACGAATAAATGTGTGCCGGTTTGTTTGACGAAACGACCGGATTTTGCTATATAAAAAGCCGCTTCTGCTGATTCAGAAGCGGCTTTTCTATGAAAAAACGTCAGACACGGCCCTGTAACCCCGTTAGAGGTGGCCTGGTAATAGGTCAGCACATTTATTTAGGCGTTAACCACTTCGGCGATGAGTTGCTCCGCCAACTGAGTTAAGCCAACCGTGGCTGGTTCGGCAATGAACGTCACGTTGTTTTTTTTGTGCATGTCGGGAATGCTGGGGTCAACAACATACACTGGCACACTGTCCCGGACGGCATACACTAGTCCGGCCGCCGGATACACGTTGAGTGATGTTCCCACCACAATGAAAATGTCGGCCTGTTCAGTAATGTCAAGGGCAATGTCCATCATCGGTACGGCTTCCCCAAACCAGACAATGTGTGGCCGGAGTTGGGAGCCTTTGGCGCATACCTCTCCTTCCTTTATCTCCCAGCCCTCAATATCGTAAATCAACGACTCATCGACCGATGAGCGCGATTTGAACAACTCGCCGTGCAAGTGTACTACCTTCGACGAACCAGCCTTTTCGTGCAGGTTATCCACGTTCTGGGTAATCACCGTAACGTCAAATTTCTCCTCCAGCTTCACCAGTGCCAGATGGCCTGCATTAGGCTGAACACTCAGCGCCTGTTTACGGCGCTGGTTATAAAAATTCTGAACCAGCGCCGAATTTCGCTGCCAGGCTTCGGGGGTGGCAACGTCCTCGATCCGGTGGTTTTCCCAAAGCCCGTCCGATGCGCGAAACGTTGGGATACCACTTTCTGCACTGATACCCGCGCCGGAAAGAACAACTATTTTTTTACGTGTAAGCATACAGTATGGTGAAGAAATCGTCTTGTTCTTCTTATAAATATACCGCTATTCAACTACAATTTCGTCGATTGAAAACCATGTTTTTTCGCCAGCATTTGGGTGTCCAGGAGGACAAACACCCGCATTTTTGGCCCGGATTCGTACGTAACGGGCTCTGGCTGTCTTAAAGTCAGCAACGGCGGGAAGAATATCCCAGGGTCCGTTAAGCTCGTACGTGACGGGCTGGGCGATGGCTTCTTTAAAATCGCTGCCATCCTTCGACAGGGCAATTTCAACCGACTTTGGCGGGAAGCCTTTCTCCAGAATTACTTTGAGGAAGTTCAGAGATACTTTTGTGACACTTGTCACGCTGCCAAGGTCGAGGGTAATATCCATGTCGGTGCCGTACACGTTCACCCATTCCTGCCGACTCCGGGGCGTATCTCCCCGGACACCATCCGTTAACTTCGAAGTAGCTGGGTCGCTGTATTTATCGAGGGCTGTGGTATAGGTGTAGGGCTTATTTTTGCCTTTGTGCAGGACAAACGTCTGGCTAAGCCGACCGCCGGTTAGAGCCCCTCCAGTCCTTGTTATGGCCCGTAGGGTCGTAGTTTTGGTTAGTGTAATGGGGCCAATGTATTCGGTGCTTTGCTCGTTCGGCTCTTTGCCATTGGTGGTGTAGAAAATACGGCTGTCGCTGTCCAGCTTCTTTAAAACAACCTGAATTTGCCCTTGCTCATTGGCTTGTGTACTGGCCGTAATGTCGAACAGACGTTTGGCGTAGTTGACGTTTTTAAGCCTGGGCAGGTGGTTTTTTAATCGCTGACTAAAATCCTCAAAATTATGCGAACCTGGTTGCATCCAGGCAATTTCGGCTAAGGCGATGGCTCTGGGGAAGGCCATGTACTCGACAGATTCCGACGTGGGCATGTATTCGGTCCAGATATTTCCCTGTACGCCCAGTATGTATTTCTGCTCAGCGGCCGTCAATTCGGTTGGCATAGGTTCGTAGGCGTACACGTTGTCGAGGGGGAGGTAGCCGCCAATCGCGAGCGGCTCGGTGGCCGGATTGCCCTGATACTTATCTAAATAACAGGTGCCGCCGGGCGTCATGATCACGTTGTGCTTCTGTTTGGCAGCGGCAATCCCGCCTTCGGTACCGCGCCAACTCATGACTGTGGCGTTGGGAGCCAAACCGCCTTCTAAAATTTCATCCCAGCCAATGATCGAACGGCCTTTGCTATTGATGAATTTCTCAATGCGCCGGATAAAATAGCTCTGAAGTTCATGCTCATCCTTCAAGTTATTTTTCTTCATCAGCTCCTGGCAGAAGGTACTTTGTTTCCAGGCCGTTTTAGGGCACTCGTCCCCACCAATATGAATGTATTTCCCCGGAAACAGGGCGATAACCTCGGTTAGTACGTCCTGCAAGAACGTAAACGTTTTCTCCGAGGGGCAGTAGACGTCTTCCGAAACGCCCCATTTTGTAAAGACCTGATACCCTTTGGCGGGGTCGCAGCCGAGTTCGGGGTAAGCGGCCAGAGCTGCCTGAGCGTGACCGGGCATTTCTATTTCCGGGATAACGGTCACAAACCGACTTTGGGCATATCGCACCACATCTTTGATTTCCTCCTGCGTATAGAAGCCCGAAACAGGTTTGCCGTCAAATTGCTGGGGATAGTTCTGGTAATACTGGCCCACGATGGATTCGGCCCGTTTGCTGCCAACCTGTGTTAGTTTGGGGTACTTTTTAATCTCAATCCGCCAGCCCTGATCGTCGGTCAGATGCCAGTGAAAGGTATTTTGTTTGTGCATCGCCATCAGGTCGATGAACTTCTTGACGAAGGAAACCGGCATGAAATGACGCCCTACGTCGAGCATTAAGCCCCGGTAGCCAAAGCGAGGTTTGTCGGTGATGGCGCAGGCGGGCATAGCGGCCGTGGTCGAAGCACTCACCGGCAGCAACTGACGCATCGTCTGGGCCGCATAAAATAATCCCTTTTGAGTTGAGGCTTCGGCCAAAACGCGGGTGGGGGTAACGGTTAATTTATAGCCCTCATCGCCCAAATTCAGCTTTTTGTTCAGGGTTAAGAAAATATTCGCGCCTTTGGCCAGTGCCGGACTGGCGGGTACTACAGGCAGGGTAAGACCAACTGATAGTTTGACCTGACTGGCAAATGTTTGCGCTACCGTTTTGAGCGTTGCATCCGTTGCAGGCGATACAACGATTTTGGTCGTAGCCGCGAGGGTAAATTGCCCGTTTTGCCCCGAAAAGCGGGCCGGGAAAGGAATGAGATTGTATTCGTTTTCAGATTGAGCAAGTACACTACTGGATAGAAGAAGCAGAAGAGGCAGAAAAAGCAGATGTTTCATGCGGACGTAAACGCAGCTAGGCGATGGTTTAGCTGGCAAAATAGCAATGATTTTGCGTAAAGGAGTTAAAAACCAAAAACCTTCCATGCAGGAAGGTTTTTGGTTGCTTGTAATAAACGTTAGGCGACCTATTTTTTGGTTGTCGCTTTTTTGGCTGTGGCCGCTGGTTTTTTAGTCGCTGTCGCTTTCGGCTTCGTGGCTGTTTTTGTTGCCGTTGCTTTCGTGGTAGCCGCCTTCTTTGCAGGGGCCTTGGCCGCAGGATCGTCACCGCCCAGCTTCAGGCAATCTTCTAAAGTCAGCGAAGCAGGGTCAACATCCTTCGGAATTTTGACGTTCCGTTTGCCAATGGCCAAATACGGGCCGTACTGTCCGTTAATAACCTTCACGGCAGGATTCTCCGGAAATTCCTTGATGTATTTGTTCGCTTCGACAACGCGCTTGGCCTGAATCAGCTCAATAGCCCGTTCCAGCGTCAACCCAGCGAGCGATTCGTTGCGGGGAATCGAAATGTACTTATCTTCAAACTTGACATACGGCCCAAACCGCCCTTTGCCGGTCGAAACCATCTTTCCTTCAAACTCGCCCAGGGCTTCGCTAACGGCTTCGGCCCGTTTCTGCTGGATGAGCTGAATGGTCCGACTTTCGTCAATCGTGTACGGGTCGTCTTCTTTCGTCAGCGACACGTATTTATCGTCGTGTTTCACATACGGACCGAACTTCCCAATTCCGATGGTCATTGGTTTATCTTCGAAGAAACCAACTTCACGCGGCAGGGTGAACAGGTCAAGGGCTTCCTGTAAGGTAATCGTTTCAATTAATTGCCCGTCGCGCAGGTTGGCGTATTGGGGCTTTTCGTCGTCGGTCGATTCGCCTATTTGCGCATAAGCTCCGTATTTACCCAGCCGGGCGGATATTTTCTTGCCCGAACGGGGGTCGATACCCAGGTCGCGGGCACCGGTTTTGAACGCGACCACCGAAGAGCCCTGAATGTCCTCAATGTTTTTATGGAAATCGCCGTAGAAGCCCTGGAGCATCGTTTGCCAGTTCATCCGTCCATCGGCAATCTCATCGAACTCCTTCTCAACCGTAGCCGTGAATTTGTAATCCACGATATCAGGGAAGTATTCGACCAGAAAATCATTTACCACGATACCGGTATTGGTTGGGAATAGCTTGGCTTTTTCGGAGCCGTAAGTTTCCTTACCGCTGGTTTCAGTGATCTGGTCCCGTTGCAGGGTGTATTCCGTATATTTTCGTTCCTGGCCGGGCTTGTCCTGTTTCGTAACGTAGCCCCGGTTAACGATGGTCGAAATGGTTGGCGCGTAGGTCGAAGGACGACCAATGCCCATTTCTTCCAGTTTTTTAACCAGCGAAGCTTCGGCGTAACGGGGCTGCGGACGGGTAAATTTCTCCGTCGCTTTCATCTGCCCCAGATTCAGACCTTGTCCGATGTTCAGCGGAGGCAACATGCCTTTCGCATCTTCATCGTCCTCATCGTCTTTCGATTCCAGATAAACGCGCAGGAAGCCATCGAACTTGATGACCTCACCCTGAGCGACCAGTTCACTGGGGAATGACCGATTTGGCGCTATAACCTCAGTAGGTTCGACAAATGGGCTATCGTCCACATTCGTTTGAAACGTGGTCGTAGCGCCATTGGCAAAGCGGATTCCAATGGTTACGGTTGTCCGTTCCAGTTGGGCATCAGCCATTTGTGAGGCAATAGCCCGTTTCCAGATCAGTTCATACAGCCGCTTTTGATCACGGTCGCCACCGGCATTGCGGTCGTTGAAGTTTGTGGGACGAATGGCTTCGTGTGCTTCCTGTGCCGATTCGTTCTTGGTCTTGAACTGCCGGGTCTGGATGTATTTTTCGCCAAACTCAGTGCCAATTTCCGCTACAGCCTTGTCAATGGCTTCCTGCGAGAGATTGGTCGAGTCGGTACGCATGTAGGAAATTTTACCGGCTTCGTACAGGTTCTGCGCAATCCGCATGGTGCGATCCACCGAATAACTCAGCTTACGCGACGATTCCTGTTGCAGGGTAGAGGTTGTAAAGGGCGGAGCGGGTGATTTCTTGGCGGGTCGAGTCTCCAGATTTTTGATGGTAAACGTTGCGCCAACGCAGGCTTCCAGAAAAGCGCGTGCTTCGGCCGCCGTAGCAAAGTTCTTGGGCAGTTCGGCGTTGAGCACTTTGTTGCCGTCGACGATAAACTGCGCCGTCACTTTGAACGACGATTTAGCGGAGTGCTTGTCGATCTCCCGTTCGCGTTCAACCACGAGACGCAAGGCAACGGACTGCACCCGACCGGCCGATAAGCCGGTACTGCCACCTTTGATTTTGCGCCACAAAACCGGCGAAAGCTCATAGCCAACCAGCCGGTCGAGCACCCGGCGGGCCTGCTGGGCGTTCACTAAGTCAACATCAATGGTGCGGGGCGATTTGATCGCATTCAAAATCGCGTTTTTGGTGATTTCGCGGAAGACGATGCGCTTTGTGTTATCACGCAGACCGAGGGCTTCTTTCAGGTGCCACGAAATAGCTTCCCCTTCGCGGTCATCGTCCGTTGCCAGCCATACTTCCTCTGCCGCTTTCGCCAGTGACTTAAGTTCACTGACTAACTTCTTCTTATCGGGCGAAATTTCGTAAGACGGCCGGAAGCCATTGGTCACGTCAACGGCTAACCCATCTTTGGGTAGATCGCGGACGTGACCGAAGCTGGACTTCACTGTAAAGTCTTTCCCAAGATAGCCTTCTATGGTTTTTGCCTTTGCCGGCGACTCCACAATGACTAAGTTTTTCGACATAATTAATGGTCAGGTTGATAATCTCTCCGCTCCTTTTCTCCCTCGAATCAGGTCAAATATAGACGCAAAAGCCCTGACTTATGCAAGTCAGGATATATACGCCGAAACGAGGCAGGAGGTTTTAGTGTCGGAGGAGGGGGTATACATGCTTAACAACACATAGTTATTCACAGTTCGTATTTGTCGCATAAAATCCCTTAAAATGAACAGATAAGCCCTATTTTGACTAGTACTTACAGAGAAGGTCATGGTCATTCGGGCGTACGTTAAGCAAGACGAATTGCCAATAAATATTTTTGCTACTTAGTTTCCATTCGGCGCTTGCTGCTTCCCATATTTCGTGTTTTTACTCGGTTA
Organism: Spirosoma fluviale; assembly: GCF_900230225.1. GTDB lineage: Bacteria > Bacteroidota > Bacteroidia > Cytophagales > Spirosomataceae > Spirosoma > Spirosoma fluviale. The sequence goes on along the minus strand of NZ_OCNH01000001.1, from coordinate 2,081,007 downwards.
AGGGCAGAAAGGATTAAGTCGACGACACTAAACAACGGGTCTAAATACCTTACAACGGCTTGAGGAGGGCCGTTCTGGCAACCCCTTAAATGAACAATGACTTCGCCGTGTTGACGAAGCCATTGTTCATCGAATTTGTTTATGCTTACGGCTAAATTCGTTTACCGAACCCGAACGGCACCTCCTATTTCTCCATTCGGATAGTTCGCCGACCGAATGTTTAGCCGGTACAAACCTCTGGATATACTATCGGCACGACTTTGTGAGACGGAAACGGTGCCGCTGATGGGCGATGTTAACGCTACCGCTGTTCCACTGCCCGGTGTTGTGCTGGTACCACTGCCTGGCGTAGTGCTGGTACCGCTTCCGGGCGTGGTGGATGTGCCGCTACCGGGTGTTGTTGTCGTACCACTGCCTGGATCGGTCGTTGTACCACTACCGGGTGTGGTTATGGTGCCACTACCCGGATCGGTCGTTGTACCACTGCCGGGTGTCGTGGATGTACCGCTGCCTGGTATTGTGCTGGTGCCACTACCGGGTATTGTGCTGGTACCGCTGCCTGGGCTCGTCGTTGTTGACAGGAAGACACCAGCTAGCAGAATGCTGTTAGCGTACGCTGATGTACCCGTAGTGGCTGAGGTCGATGTTCCGACAGGATCAAGTGTAATGGCTGTGGCCGTAATGCCTGAGTAGTTTACCGTGTAACTCAGTACGCTGGACGTTTGCGTTGAGCCGGATGACGTTCCCTGATTCAGGCTCCCCGCAAATGTACCGGCTCCCGTTGAGGTCGTCGATCCACCAGATGCGCCATTGAGCGTTGCGGTTAACTGAACCGGGTTGTTGGTTGCGGTAGTGGGGTTTTCGTCGTCGTCTTTACAGGCCTACCCCAGTAGGCCAAGTGCAATGATCGTTGTCCCAATGAGTGCTTTTCTCATACCGTCGATTGGTTAATTAAATTTTACAGATTATATAGGCTAATTAATTAGCAGCCTAACCTCAACCCATTCTTGCTTGCTTGTGAAAAATGGGTATTCGTGAGGAAACGGGATAGATATAAACCCTTTTGCCCATGGATATAAACCTTACATTCAGACTGGCCACCGAAGATGATCTTTGGGCTATTGTCCAACTGCTTTTAGACGATACACTCGGTGCGTTACGGGAAAACGCCGGGACAATACTATCTGAAAGTTATGCGAGGGCGTTCGACGCTATTCGTTCAGACCCGAATCAGGAATTATCGGTGGCTGAACTAAACGGTGAGGTCGTAGCTACCTTTCAGGTAACGTTCATCCAGTACCTAACCTACCAGGGTGGACGTAGAGCACAAATTGAGGCCGTAAGAACCCATTCTGCTTACCGTGGACGGGGCATTGGGAAAAAAATTATTGACTACCCTATTCAGCGAGCCCGAGACAAAGGTTGTCATTTAGTACAATTAACGACTGATAAACGAAGACCCGATGCCATTCGATTTTATGAATCACTAGGCTTTGTTGCCACCCACGAGGGTATGAAGTTTAAGATTGACTAAATGGTTGCGGGATGACCTGAATTTACATGGCAGGTCATGATGGTCTGAGTTATAGTTTATACCTACTTTATATTTTTTGGAAAAAATTTTCCCCTTCCTCAACTCGTCAGATTTTTTCGGCGAATTGAGTTTTTCTACTGATTATCAGTCGTATACCTTAAGTGTTTTCCGAGTTTTCTCTGAAATCTCGTCGGCTCTCCGTCTTTTTTTTAAAAAACTTTACGATTGGTTAAAGTAAAACGCCGGGCTTGTCCGTCATCCTTACCAAAGGCTTACAATGGAATAAAACAACACGAAAAAATCGGCCGTCACTTTTCGTAGTCATTGACTTCCTGGTATCGTAGGGCTTTGGTAAACAATTAACGAACAAGCAACATGAACATCATTTGGCGAATCGCTGGCTTAGCCCTGGCGGCCGGTTTGGTACTCTTTCTGGTATCACTTCTCTTAAAAGTACTTTTAGTAGCGCTGGGTGTTGCCCTTCTGGCGCGGGTTGTCGGGAGTCGTTTGGCGGGTGGCCGGGCATTCGGGCGAGTTAGAGACGGTGGCTGGCAGTCGTCGACTATTATTTCCATCGACAATCCAGCCTATCGGACGCCGGTAAATCAGGCAAGCTACGACCGGATAATTCCGATCAGCTAAGTGCATAAACGACAATAATTTAGGAACAAAATCAGTAAACACAAGGCTAAAAACACACAACCATGTATAACAAACAGGCATTTCAATCAGGGTATAAAGGAGGTTGCGGACAAATGGGCCGCGGAGGATTTGGTGGCAAATGGGGGCGGGGTAAATTCGGCGGGTTTTGGGCTCGTCATGCGGGGAGTATGTTTCAGGCACCCGTAAACATTCAGGAGACCGATACCGAGTATATCATCTCGCTATTTGCGGCTGGTCTGATCAAGGAAAACGTAAAGCTTTCCGTTAAAAAGGACGTCCTCACCATTTCCTACGAAGGAACTGATGCATGGGCAATGGATGAACAAGCCACGACTGGCAACTACACCTACCAGGAGTATGGTAACCGCTCATTCGAACGCTCGTTTCAGCTTAATGACAAAGTCATCACAGAAAATATATCGGCCAGCTACGCCGATGGGATTCTGAAGGTGGTTTTGCCGAAGAACCCGGCTACCAATAAACCGGCACAAACGATCAGCATAGGCTAATATTAATTCGTGAGTACAATAGAAAAGCCCCTGCCATAATCAGCAGGGGCTTTTTGTTCGGTTATGGTTTTCAAAAAAAATCAATTATTTCTTTCGGACTTCGCCCCGGATTTCCCCACCTCGGTAAGCGGCTGTGTGCAGGTTGGCATAGTACAGACCAGCCAGCAAACTATCCACCTGCGTTTGCCGCAGGGCGGCAGTCGTGGCAATGATCGGCGAGGTTAAGCTTGGGAATGGGATATCGACCGGGCCGGTGCCATCGGCATTAACGATCTTGTGCAGGTGGCCACCCGTTGGATTCAGTCCCTGGTAGGTTACCGTGTAGCTGAGGACCCGGCTTACTGTATTCAGTTTTCCCGTAAAGGTTCCGGTCGCGGTGGATGGAACAGGATTAGGTTTTTCCCCGGCTCCAGTCAATGTTGCCGAAAGTTGAGTGATTGTGGAGGTAATCGTCGGGTTCTCTTCATCAATGCATGAGGAGAGAGTGAACGCCAGGGCCAGGAGCGTGGCCACCGAAAAGAGTACAGATTTTTTGTTCATAGCAGTTCAGCATCTATGGATCAATACGTGTAGCGGTGTTTGTTGGGATTAGGGAACGTACTGATCTGATTTGACTGCCAAGATAAGTTGTTTATCTATTTGGTTCTGCATTTAGGGCACAAATTACCCTGAAATAGGCGTTTAAAGCACTTCTTTTCGGTTGTTTACAATCCATTCCTGCTAATATTTCCAAAACGATTCAGAATCTTCTAATTTTGAGCCGCTAACCAGAATCCATTTTCTGGATTTGTTGGTTCTTCTAAAGAGAACATCCCTTTTAGTAACCTGTTTTATTATCCCCTTTTTTGCTATGGCTTTTGATTTAGACATGATTCAGCGCGTTTACGCTAACCTCGGCGAACGCGTCGAAGCCGCCCGGAAGGCAGTGGGCAAACCGCTGACCCTGTCGGAGAAGATTTTATACAGTCACCTCTTTGCGGGTACTCCCACACAAGCCCTTGAGCGGGGGAAAGATTATGTAGATTTCGCACCCGACCGTGTGGCTATGCAGGATGCAACGGCCCAAATGGCCTTGTTGCAATTTATGCAGGCCGGTCGTCCAAAAGTGGCTGTTCCGTCAACTGTCCACTGCGACCACCTCATTCAGGCCGAAGTAGGGGCCGTGAAGGATTTGGACATTGCCAAAAATAAAAATAAAGAAGTATACGACTTCCTGGCTTCGGTTTCGGACAAATACGGTATTGGCTTCTGGAAACCCGGTGGTGGCATTATTCACCAGGTTGTCCTGGAAAATTACGCGTTTCCCGGCGGTATGATGATCGGTACTGATTCGCACACGCCAATGGCGGGTGGATTGGGTATGATCGCTATCGGTGTGGGTGGTGCCGATGCCTGCGACGTAATGGCGGGCCTGGCCTGGGAATTGAAAATGCCGAAACTGATTGGGGTTAAACTGACCGGCAAACTGAGTGGCTGGTCGTCGGCGAAAGACGTCATCCTGCGTGTGGCCGGTATCCTGACCGTAAAAGGTGGAACGGGCTGCATCGTTGAGTACTTCGGCGAAGGTGCCGAAACGCTGTCGGCCGCCGGTAAAGGAACCATCTGTAACATGGGCGCTGAGATTGGGGCGACTACCTCGATCTTCGCGTACGATGAAAAGATGGGCGACTACCTCCGCGCAACCAGCCGCGCCGATATCGCCGATGCGGCTTCGGCCGTTAAGGCCGATTTACGTGCGGATGACGAAGTATATGCTGATCCCGCATCGTACTACGATCAACTGATTGAAATAAACCTGTCGGAACTGGAGCCACACATCAATGGTCCATTCACACCCGATCTGGCCTGGCCACTGTCGAACTTCGCCAAAGCGGTGAAAGAGAATAACTGGCCTGCCAAACTGGAAGTGGGTTTGATTGGTTCCTGCACCAACTCCAGCTACGAAGACATGACTCGTTCGGCTTCGGTAGCGGCTCAGGCAACGGCTAAAAAGCTGAAGACCAAAGCTGAATTTACGGTAACGCCGGGTTCTGAACTGGTTCGGTTCACCGCCGAGCGCGATGGGCTTCTGGATACGTTCGAACAAATCGGTGGGGTTGTACTGGCCAATGCCTGTGGTCCCTGCATCGGGCAGTGGGCACGTCATATGGACGACCCAAGCCGTCAAAACTCGATCATTACCTCTTTCAACCGGAACTTCGCAAAGCGGAACGACGGGAACGCCAGTACCCACGCTTTCGTGGCTTCACCCGAAATCGTGACGGCATTTGCCATCGCTGGTGATCTGACGTTCAACCCCATGACCGACACGCTGACCAACGAAGACGGTGAGCAGGTTAAACTGGATGAACCACAGGGCATCGAACAGCCGATCAATGGCTATGCCGTGGATGATGCCGGTTATCAGGCTCCGGCCGAAGATGGCTCTGGCGTTCAGGTGCTCGTTAGTCCAACGTCGGACCGTCTGCAGTTGCTCGCACCGTTTGCAGCCTGGGAAGGTACCGACCTGAAAGGGTTGAAACTGCTGATCAAAGCAAAAGGCAAGTGTACCACCGACCATATTTCGATGGCGGGTCCCTGGTTGAAATACCGTGGGCACCTGGATAACATTTCCAACAATATGCTGATCGGCGCGGTGAACTTCTACAACGAGAAGACGAACACCGTAAAAAACCAGCTGACGGGCGAGTACGGCGAAGTACCGGCTGTTCAGCGGGCATACAAAGCGGCTGGTATCGGGTCGATCGTGGTGGGTGATGAAAACTACGGGGAAGGTTCTTCCCGTGAGCATGCCGCCATGGAGCCGCGTTTCCTGGGCGTTCGGGCCATTCTGGTACGGTCGTTTGCCCGTATCCACGAAACCAACCTGAAAAAGCAGGGAATGCTGGCTTTGACATTTGCCAATCCTGCCGACTACGACAAAATTCAGGAGGACGATTCGATCGAAATCAATGGTTTAACGGAATTTGCTCCGGGTCGCCCGCTTGAGATCGTACTGCATCATGCCGACGGTTCTACGGAAACCTTCCCGGTCAATCATACCTACAACGAAGGTCAGATCGAGTGGTTCAAGGCGGGTGCTGCCCTGAACATCATCCGGATGAAGCAGAACGCTTAGTTTATACGTTTCTTATAAGTAAAAGAAGCCGATTGTCTTGCGACAATCGGCTTCTTTGTTAGTTGTTGCCAGACTCGGGTTTAGCCTTTAGTCCGATATAAGGTTCCGTTTTCAACCACGTAGAGCATCCCGTTCATGGCAACGATAAGGGTTACATCGCTTAAAAGGCCTTTTTTACCGACCTGCTCTGAGTCTCCATTCACATCTGTTCTGAACAGGGTACCGTTTTTCTCAACACTCCACAGCGTAGACTGATCGGCAACCATGGCCACGGTGTTTTCCCATTCGCCCTTTTTACCAACCTGCTCCCAACTCATGGAACGGATACTGGTTTTGTAAAGAGTACCGTTCTCAACTGTCCAGAGGAAACCACCCATCGATTCAAGCATGGTTGCATCGGTAAACTCACCTTTGCCACCGATCTGTTTCCAGCTCCCGTCTTTAGCTGTTTCATACAGTGTTCCATTGGTTTCGATACTGTACAATTTACCGTTCAAACTGACCATGGCTTCGGTATTTTTCCATTCGCCGGTTTGGCCAACCTGACGCCAGGTTGCCGATGCTGGGTTTGTACTATATAGGGAGCCATCTTCTACCGTCCAAATTGCGCCATCCATAGCCACTAAAATTTCGGCATTGTCGAAAGATCCTTTTTTGCCGATCTGTTCATACGTACCGTCTTCATCCGTTTCGAACAACGACCCATCTTTTTCGATGCTGTACAGGTGACCATTCAGGGCAACCACTTCAACCGTAGTAGCCCAATCTCCTTTTTTGCCGACTTGCTCCCATGCCTGGGCGTTTACTTGCTGGATAGAAAAGCCGATTAAGGCTAAAAACAAACTAACATTGATCCTTTTCATTCGATACAGTTCGTAAAATTAAACGTTACAGAGTACACACAGTGTAGCCCCCTGGATACAAAATCAAAGGTAAAAGGAAGAGTAATTATATCAAAAAATACTTTTAGTTTACTTATCTAGTATATATATTAGAATAGACGTGGTGCTACCTAAGCTGTAGGCAAATAAACTGTTTTGTCAGGTTAGTCGACTGGCTGTTTCTTGTGGTAATATTTAGTCTTTACTATAAAAGCGCTTATAAACCCGCTCGTTTATTGACTGACTATGGCTGTCAAAATCCTCCCGGCTTAACATGAACGGACTCGACATAAGGTGCATGGGTATGGGCGGATTACCACGCTGGTAAGGTGGCTGGGCATAGGGAAACGGATTTACCGAAAACCCTTGTCGTTCATAAAACTGAATCCGCCTACGGCTCAGCTCGTCCGTTGGTAATTCCACTTCCAGAAGATAACGCGGGCTATCGAGTTCCTGTAAGTGAGCGAGTGCACGTTGTCCTAACTGATTACCCCGCAGGTTTGGGTCGATGGCAAAATGTTCAAGGAAGACCACGCCCGGCCATTGCCAGTAAATCAGGAAGCCAACAAGCCGTTCTTCATCCGTCAAGGCGCACAGGTGCATGTCAGGGCAGGGAAGCAGTTGAAGCAGTTCGTCAAATTGACGTCGCTCATCGGCCGGAAAGGAGCTTTCATACCAGACCTGGATTGAAGGCAGATAAGGGTGTGGCTCCGTGATTCTCTGGAAAAGCATAACAAATTGGGAGCAACCGTCATTTCAACGATTCCATAGCTTTTTTCATGGCGGCAAATTGCCGTTTTTTCTGGAGAACGGCCGGGGCGGCTACCCGCTCGCGGCAATCGAATATACCGCAGCGTTCGCAGGCTTCGTTGACGACGCGTATTGACACTTCGCTGGTCGGATTTGCCTGCGATGAACCCGAAAGAAATTTAAATTTGCTTCGCAGTGCATCATTGACCGCAAAACACATGGACAGGCTACTGTTCTGATGTCCGATGGGCTGAAGCGGATGCGCTACCGAGATGATCAGGTACTGTTGCTTCGAGTCAAAATATTCCGAAATCTGAGCTCGGCAAAGTGCCCCGTCGAATCCTTTATTCTGTTGCAGGAACTGAAGTTCCTGAAGGATAGTCCAGGCAATCCAGCGCCGACAAAAATGTTCATCAACAATTCCACGTGGGCCTTGCTGACGGGAAAGGTGCATTTCTTTGGTCAGCTGAAACGTGGTTTGACCTGGTGTATGGTTGAACCGATAGAAGAAAAGCTGATCGATACCGAACTGACTTGGAAGGACAGTACTTAACCGGTAAAAAAATTGTTCGGGTGTGGCCGCAAACTCATTAATGAGTTGCAGAAAATCGTCGTTGTTCCAGGTATCTCGGGCAAACAGGGCAGTTAGCTTTTCGACCAGGACCGCACGTCGGATAAGAATGGCACCGGCAAAGTAAGATGCCTTGTAGTTGTTCAGAATTTGTTCGAACGATTCTGCTTCGACCCAGGAATAACTATAGGGCCTATTTTTTAAGCCTATAAATTGAAATCCAACCTCCCGGGCCAGAATAAACAACCGTTGTTCGGGCGTTAATCCGGCATTCAGGTGCAGCGTATGTTGCTCCGGCCGGTACACCGACCGCAGTGCTGTTAATTCAGGCTGCGTTAACGGGTCGAACTGTTCCAGCCGAATGTTGTAGCGCGTTTTTAGAAGATTTTTCAGGAGAAGTTCAGTAACCGGCTGATTGGGAGCCGGGGCAAATTCAGCTAAAAATCGATCCGCATCGGCTTCAATATCCGGAAAATAATTATCGTGCATCTCCTGATACGACCGCAGCATGGTGAGGTACAGCCGCTCAACACTCATGTTGTAGCTGAGGGCAATATCCATGAACGTTCGAATCATGGCACTAACTTTAGCGGGAGCCTCGGCCAGGAGTTCGAGCAGATCCGAGGGATCGATGCCAAAGAGTTCGAGCGGTATTTCGGTTAGGAACTTAGACCGGAGCAGGTCTGAGATAGGCTCTAGTTTTTTACTTAATTTTAAGGAAACAAGCGTATCATAATCCACCTGCATAGCGTTGGCCAGTGCTGATATCTTATCGGCTTTCGGGTATTTGCGCCCCTTTTCAATTTCCGTAACGTACGAAACGGACAAGCTTGCCCGTTGGGCCAGTTCACTGACCGATAGACCTTTGTCGAGTCTAAGCTGGCGCAGTTTCAAGCCAAACAGCAGGCGAATATGATCGGCGGGGAGGTTCAAGGAGAAAGTAGTTACTTAGTGAGTGGCATCCGTAAAAAGAGGCCCTAGATTCCAGGTCCGGCTAAGGTCGTAGCGAAGCTGTCCATGTTCGACAACGAGTGGGCTGTCGACATTGTTATGGTAAAGTTGACCCGTGCCCAACCCCTGGGGCAACAGGTTTTTAAACTGAGCCGTATATTGAGCCACTGCGTTCAGTCCAATATTCGATTCCAGTGCTGAGGTGAGCCACCAGCCAATATTGAGTCGGTTAGCCAGTTCAATCCATTCATCGCAGTGCCGAAGACCGCCCAGGAGGGTAGGCTTCAGAACAATGTATTGAGGCTGAATTTTTTTCAGTAACCGAAATTTATGCACATACTCCATTTGCCCGATCAGCTCTTCATCCAGGGCGATGGGCAGGGGTGAATGCGTACACAGATCGGCCAGCAGATCCGGCTGGCCTTTTCGAATGGGCTGCTCAATGGAATGAAGGTCAAAAGCCGCGAGCCGTTCGAGTTTTTTCATCGCTTCGTCCGGGCTAAAAGCCCCGTTGGCATCAACCCGAAGGGTGATCTGATCGGCGGGGAAACGCTCCCGGATCATTGCCAGCAGGTCGCATTCCTGGTCAAAATCGATGGCCCCAATCTTTAACTTCAGGGTTGTATAGCCCGCCAGTAGTTTCTCGTCGATCTGCTGCCGCATAAACGACTGGCTGCCTATCCAGATAAGCCCGTTGATGGGCAGGCTGCGTTGCCCACTGATAAAGTCCGACGGGCGAATGATGCGTTTGCCGCCCGTCAGAAAATCGAGCATGGCCGTTTCGAAACCAAACAAGATGCTGGGAAACTGCGGGCTGATGACCTGATTGAGGACAATTGGAACATTCCAGCTGAACAACTGAAGATCCATCGCCGTAAATTCAACGCAATACTGACGGAGACATTCCTCGAAATCGGGGCGGTCGTCGTAGCTGAGCCCTTTTAGCGGACCGCATTCGCCATACCCGATAACGCCTGGGTTTTCGTCGTCAAAAAGCCGGATTATATAAGACGTTTTTTCGGTGAGGGTGCCGCGTGACGTACCCGCTTCGAAGCGAAAATGCAACGTGTATTTCAGGTAGTCGGCTTTTAAACTCATTGTACTAAACGGTGAGGACGGGAGTTCCCAGTCCTAAAAGTACTAATTTTGACTGCTCAAGCTGGCAATATTACGAAATTATTAATGAAACGGTTTCTGATTAAATGTCTACTCTTGCCATTCAGTGGACTTTATGGGGTAATAATTAGTATTCGTAATTGGCTATTTGACAGTCACTTATTGGCGGTATACCATCCTTCCGTTTACACGATTGGTGTTGGTAATTTGACTGTCGGTGGAACGGGAAAAACACCAATGGTCGAATTTTTGATTAAACGGTCAGTATCTGGGGGGGGCTATACTGCGGGTGAAACCGCAACCCTGAGTCGGGGCTATGGTCGGCAGACGACCGGCTTTCGGGTGGTGTCGGATGTTGATACCGCGTCGACCGTAGGCGATGAACCCCTTCAACTGTATCGCAAGTTCAGTCCGCTTATTCGGGTAAGCGTGGGCGAGCGTCGGGCTCCCGCTTTGCAGTCGTTGATGCAACTTTACCCCGAAACAAAGCAGGTGCTGCTGGACGATGCGTTTCAGCACCGGGCAGTTGAGCCCCATCTGTCTATCCTGTTAATGGATTACAATCGGCCATTTTATCAGGACTACCCATTTCCCGCCGGTCGGCTGCGTGAGCGACGCAATGGAGCCCGCCGGGCCGATGCCATTGTCGTTACCAAGTGCCCGAATGAGTTAGGCACCGTCGAACAACAACGGATCGAAGCCAAAATTCGTCCCTACACGGGTGCTGAAACCCCGGTTTATTTTGCCGGGTTACAGTATGGTCAGCCCGTCTCTTTTGCCACCAAACAGATCGTTACTGAGGTACGGGATGTTGTGCTGGTGTCGGGCCTGGCCAATCCGGGGCCGCTGGAGCAGTACGTGCGTGACACCTGCAACCTGATTCATCATGCCCGCTTTGCCGATCATTACGCCTACCAGCGGGCCGACCTGACGGCAATCCTGGCGAAATTACCGCCCGGAGCGGTGGCGCTCACAACGGAGAAGGACTGGGTGAAACTGGATGCGTTATTGACCGATGACGAGCGCAATACGCTGCCTTTAGCTTATTTGCCCGTAGCTATGCAGTTCCTGGATCGCCAGGAAGCGGAATTTATCCGGTTTTTGGCCTCGGCCCGGCTTAAAAATCCTTAACTGAGTGGCGCTAACGAACGGGTGTCCGGCGTTTTGGCGTACTTTTGATCTGATGAAGCGTAGTTTTATTGCCTTACTGATTAGTTTAAGCGTAGCCTTACCGGCCTGGGCGCAGCAGTTTCCGGGAAGTACGCAGGTGCCCGGTGGCTTTGGCGGACGCCAGAGCATGCCAACATCAACCACGGGTACGAATGGTATTGATGATTCAACGAAAGTAATCTACGGCCCCAAATCCACCCGGTACGTACTGGAAGACGATGTCTTCAACAATCGACGGAAACTCTATACCCTCGATACAACCATGGACGAGGTTCACCGGTTTACCTACGTGCAGCGGAGCCAGAACACGTATCAGGATTTAGGCGCATTGGGTACGCCCATGCGACCGGTTTTCCTTCAGGTTCCCCAACAACTGGGGGCGCAGTCGGGCTATTACGTTTTTTCGCCCTATGCCTATCAGACAATGGACGTTCGGTATTATGATACCAAGTCGCCTTTTACGGATATGTACATCGCGCTGGGTGGCAACAATCAGAATATCCTGCGCTTCGATATGGCGCAGAACATCAACCCCCGCTGGAATGTCGGCTTCGATGTGCAGCGGTTTACGTCGCAAAAGCAGTTCGGTACCAGCGGAAATACGGACCCCTACAAGCTGCTGGCGCAGAACTGGGGCGTACAGCTACACACAAACTACCGCTCAAAAAATGATAAATACACCCTGCTGGCTCACTTTATCAACATGAACCACAGCCTCGATGAGCAGGGGGGCGTGTTGCCGGGCGAAACGGCCAGTGGTGTCCCTATTCTTTACAATTATACCGGTGATGCCCGTTTGCGAAGCGGCAGTTCATCGGTGCAGGGACCCCACGGCTGGGAGATTCGGAACAACTCACACATTTACCACCAGTATATCCTCGAAAAAGGGTTTCAGCTTTACCATAAACTGGACTATCAGATTCAGAAGAACTTCTATCAGGACGATACCCTGCGGCTGAATCTGAATGATGCTACCCTAACCACGGATGTCCGGCAATTTTACCCTACCATTTTAGGCGATACCTCCCGGCTGGAGCAGCATGCCCGTTTCCGACTGTTTGAAAATCAGTTTGGCATCAAGGGAATTTCGCAGTACAAAGGCGCTTCGTTCAACTACCGGGCTTATTTGCGCATCCGGAACTACCGGCAAACCAGCCTCTACAATACCTCCCGAACCAATTACAATGAATACGGAACCAACCGAACCGAAACCTTCGTGGGGGGCTGGCTGGGGTATTATTTCCCGGATAGCCTGTCGCGTTTGACGGCCGAAGCTGAACTCGGTGCGGGCGGTAGTTACCGGATTCAGGGGCAGGTGGAGAGCAAGTTTCTAACGGCGGGTGGGTCTTACGTGAACGTCGAGCCGACCCTGCTTCAGGAGCGGTTTCAAAGTAAAGTGTACCTCTGGCCCGATGCATCGAGAGGACTTGCGCCATTGTCGAAGCGGAACTATCTCCATGCTTATGGAAAGTTGAACGTGGGGTACAAAAAGCTGCGTATTCAGCCGAGTTTGGACTATTACCTGGTTAAGAATTACGTGTATTTTGATACAGCCGGGGTCGTTCAGCAGGAGAAATCGCCCATTAGCATCATACGGCCAGGGTTGGGGTATCATTTGCAACTGGGCAAGTTTCTCATTGCCGGTCAGGCGTATTATACCGCCAAAGAGGGACCAGACGTTATTCGTATGCCACCGTTTTTCATGAACACCCGCATTCAATATGAGTTTCTGTACGCCAAGGTGCTCTATATTCAAACCGGAATCGATCTGCACTATAAATCCCCTTATTACGGGGATGCGTATATGCCACTCACGCAGCAGTACCACATCCAAAACCGGCAGAAGGTGGAAGGGTACGTGTTAGCTGACCTTTATGCGAACCTGCGTATCAATCGTACCCGGCTGTTCATTAAGTTAACCCATGCCAACCAGGGCTTACTTACACCGGGATATTACGTAGCCCCCGACTTTCTGCCGATGCGCCGTGGTTTCGCCTTTGGAGTCGATTGGTATCTGTTCGATTGATTTTTGTCGATAACAGGTAAGAGATGACCATTTCCTGCTTATTCTGTTTCAATAACGATTACAAGGCCGGCAGGTTATTTGGTATCTGTCAACATATTGATAGTCAGATATTCATTGATGATTGTTGCCTTTTGTTCGCCTGATTGGAAAGTATATAACGCTGTTTTTTGCTTTTTAAATTTTTTTAAAATAGTGTTGGGGTTTATTTCGATTAATTAATTAACCTACATTTTTTGCATGGATCCATTTCAGATTCAAAAAGCTCCCGTTCAATACGACGTAGCGATTGTCGGCTCAGGAGCCGGAGGAGGCATGGCGGCTTATATGCTGGCGAAAGCCGGTGCTAAAGTCGTCCTGCTGGAAGCAGGTGGCTACTTCGACCCAGCCGATCCAAAATACATTACCCAACTGAAATGGCCCTGGGAGTCGCCCCGGCGTGGTGCTGGCACAACGCGGGCCTTTGGCGATTTTGATGCAGCCTGGGGTGGATGGGACATCGAAGGCGAACCGTATACGAACGCCAAAGGATCCGATTTCCAGTGGTTCCGGTCAAGGATGCTGGGTGGCCGTACCAACCACTGGGGCCGTATTTCGCTGCGGTTCGCACCGGACGATTTTCGGCGGAAAAGCATGACAGGCGTGGGTGAAGACTGGCCGATCGGCTACGACGACATCAAGCCATTCTACGACCGAATCGACCGGATGATCGGCGTTTTTGGCTCCGTCGAAAACATGCCTTCCGAGCCGGACGGTATTTTTCTGCCCGCCCCCAAGCCCCGGCTGCACGAACTGATGATTCGGAAAGGAGCCCGCAGTATCGGTATTCCGGTTATTCCATCCCGGTTGTCTATTTTGACGAAACCGGTTAACAATGAGCGCGGTGCCTGTTTTTACTGTAGCCAGTGTGGCCGTGGCTGTCAGGCGTACGCCGATTTCTCGTCGTCGTCGGTATTGGTGAAGCCCGCCATGAAAACCGGCAACGTTACCCTTATTAACGGTGCCATGGTTCGTGAAGTCATCACCGACCCGGCTACCGGCCTTTGTACCGGCGTTAGCTACGTCGACACGCAGACCTTACAGGAGGTTACGGTGAAAGCTAAATCGGTTGTTCTGGCGGCCAGTGCGGGCGAAACCGCCCGGTTGTTACTCAACTCCAAGTCGAGCCGTTTCCCGACCGGTCTGGCCAACTCGAGCAATGTCGTCGGTAAATACATCAATGACTCCACAGGTGCCAGCCGGTCGGCGTTTGTACCGGCCCTGATGGACCGCAAACGGTACAACGAAGATGGCGTTGGCGGCATGCACGTCTTTACGCCCTGGTGGCTCGACAACAAAAAGCTGGACTTCCCGCGTGGGTACCACATCGAATACTGGGGTGGCATGGGTATGCCAGCCTACGGATTTGGCTGGGGTATCGAAGCCATGAACGGCATGATTCCGGGTCGCGACGGGAAGATGCACCCCGGCGGTGGGTACGGAGCCAGCCTGAAAGACGATTACCGCCGGTTCTACGGGGCGTACGTCGGAATGGCCGGTCGGGGAGAACCGGTACCTCTGGAGAGCAACTACTGCGAAATTGACCCCAATGTGGTCGATAAATACGGTATTCCGGTGCTGCGCTTCAACTACAAATGGTCGGATTATGAAGTGAAGCAGGCCAAGCACATGCAGGAAACCTTCGAGGAGATTATTCACTCGATGGGTGGGATTGCCCTGGGCGACAAACCGAATGCCGCCAATAATTACGGATTAGCTTCGCCTGGTCAGATCATCCACGAAGTGGGTACCGCCCGGATGGGTAATGACCCGAAAAACTCGGTGCTGAATAAATACCAGCAGGCCCACGATGTGAAAAACCTGTTTGTGGTGGATGCTGCTCCCTTCCCATCGCAGGGTGACAAGAACGTTACCTGGACCATTCTGGCTAGTTCTATGCGTACCAGTGAGTATTTAATCGACCAGGTAAAACAGAAGAATATATAACCTTAAACCCGAACACGAATGAAACGCAGAGATTCATTAAAAGCCCTGTCGCTCACGGGTTTTGGCCTGGCGGTCAACCCCGTTGAAGCGGCCGTTCCCGCTCCACCAGACGTTAAGCCGCTAAAAATTCCCGGTGGCCGTCAGAAGTTCGAAGCCGAGCGGGATGCGCGGCTGAACGCTGAGAAATTCTTCACTCCTCACGAACTGCAAACGGTAACCGTGCTGTCCGACATCATCATACCGGCCGATGAGCGGTCGGGGAGTGCGTCGCAGGCGGGGGTTCCGGCCTTCATCGAATTCATGATGAAAGACCAGCCCAAAAACCAGACACCCATGCGGGGTGGTATCAAGTGGCTGGATAACACCTGTACCAAACGATACGGCAAGTCATTCGTTTTATGCACAAAGGCGCAGCAGATCGATATGGTTGAGCAGATCGCTTACCCCTCGAAAGCGAAGCCTGATATGACCCAGGGAGCCTCTTTTTTCAGCTTCATGCGTAACCTGACGGCTACTGGTTTTTATACCAGCCAGATGGGCATTAAAGACATTGGCTACGTTGGTAACGTACCCAACCAGTGGGATGGCGTACCCGCCGATGTCCTGAAACAGTACGGACTTGCCTATGAAGAGCGCGAGTTAACGCAGGGTAAGTAACGTGTAGATGTAAGCTCAGACGCCCTCATGGTTAATTATGAGGGCGTTTTTTTGCTCATTAATAAAGGTCAGCGTCCGAAATCAACAGCGTGTGCGTCACACTCTGGCAACCAAAATCCGGATCATCTGCCCGTGACTTTGTTTTGATCCAATGTACGTTTAGTACGGGATTCTGAATGTAAGCCGATACCTTCTTGCCATCTATAAACCGGTAGAGCGTAAGTTGGGAGTAGGTATCTACAGGCTTAGGAATTGAACCCCACTTGGAGTCTGTACCAATCCGTTTTATCTCGTCACGCCTAACCGTCTGAGTAGTGTCTGTCTTACTACCCAGACCTGGTGTAAAAACTAACTCAATGCTTAAATCATAACTGCTCTGGTTATTAACCAGGTAATCACTGATCCCCACACATTCTGTTACAATACCTGTAGTGGGGTCTGGGGTGTTACGTTGGCAACTCCAGATAAAAAGTGATAGAAAAGTCAAATTTATAAACGCCGTTTTCATCCTGGTTGAGCTTAGGGGATTGGTTGACCCCCTTACAGCGGTATTCGTTGGAAGCCAACCTTACTAATTTCAGAAAATAGCGGCTTTTGCTATTAATTTATAAAGCAATAATCTGTCTGAAATGTTCATTGATAAGTCAATTTAGGTTACAAAATAAAAGTTTGCCAGAAAGCAGACTGAGAGCCAATGTATTAACCTAAGTTATTTAACTTTTTGCAAATTCAGTTCGTCCATTCCGCCTTTTTTCGTGTACCTTTACATCCCGTAACGACCTAAACAGGTTTCAATCATGGCGGCTACGGGACCAAAATCCGCGAAATATATTTTTGTTACTGGCGGAGTAACTTCATCACTGGGCAAAGGCATTATTGCCTCTTCACTTGCCAAACTGCTTCAATCACGGGGGCTCACGGTTACGATTCAAAAATTCGATCCGTATATCAATATCGACCCCGGCACACTCAATCCTTATGAACATGGCGAATGCTATGTAACAGACGATGGGGCTGAAACAGACCTCGACCTTGGGCACTACGAGCGGTTTCTGAACCGCCCCACTTCACAGGCGAATAACATTACCACGGGACGCATCTACAATAACGTCATCACCCGCGAACGCCGGGGCGATTTTCTGGGGAAAACCGTTCAGGTCGTGCCCCACATCACCGACGAGATCAAGCGAAACATCAAACTCCTGGGCGAAACGGGCGATTACGACATCGTAATCACCGAAATTGGCGGCTGCGTGGGCGACATCGAGTCGTTGCCTTTTGTGGAAGCCGTTCGCCAGCTGAAGTTTGAACTCGGCGAAAAAGATACCCTGGTCATTCACCTCACGCTGGTTCCATATCTGCAATCAGCCGGGGAGCTTAAGACTAAACCAACCCAGCACTCGGTTCGGATGTTGCTCGAAAACGGAGTTCAACCGGATATCATCGCTTGTCGTACCGAACATCCGTTGCCCCAGGATATTCGTCGGAAAATCGCTCAGTTCTGTAATGTTCAGGTGAGCTCCGTTATCGAAGCCATCGATGCGGAAACGATCTACGATGTTCCCCTGCTGATGCAAAAGGAACGGCTCGATCAGCGGGCGCTCTACATGCTCGATCTCTACAACGACAAAGATGCTGATCTGGATGCCTGGAAGGGCTTTTTGGGTCGGCTTAAGAATCCGGGCGACACCGTTCGAATCGGCCTTGTCGGTAAATACGTTGAACTGCACGATGCTTACAAGTCCATTGCCGAAGCGTTCATTCATGCGGGGGCTGCCAATGAGTGCAAAGTGCAGCTGGAATGGATTCAATCCGAAACGCTGGTCGATGAGCATCACTGCGCCCAGGTACTGAGTGAATTGGACGGCGTATTGGTCGCGCCCGGTTTTGGGGAGCGGGGCATTGATGGAAAAATCAACGCCGTTCGGTTTGTGCGGGAGCGGGGTATTCCCTTCCTCGGAATCTGCCTCGGTATGCAGATGGCCGTGATCGAGTATGCCCGCAACGTAATGGGTATTCCTGATGCTCATTCCACGGAAATGGAGCCGCATACACCTAATCCAGTCATCAGCATGATGGAGGAGCAGAAAACCATTACCGATAAAGGAGGCACCATGCGGTTGGGGGCCTACGCCTGTAAACTCAAGCGGGATTCATTGGCCCATCAGATTTACGGAAAGATGCAGATCAGCGAACGCCACCGCCACCGCTACGAGTTCAACAGCGACTTTCAGGAAGCCTTCGAAAAAGCGGGACTTCGCCCAACGGGTATCAATCCGGATACCGGCCTGGTCGAAATCGTTGAATTAAAAGGACACCCCTGGTTTGTAGGCGTTCAGTTTCACCCGGAGCTGAAAAGTACCGTCATGAACCCCCATCCGCTGTTTGTTCAGTTCGTAAAGGCTGCCCTGGCATTTGCCCAGAAAAAACGTACGGCCGAATCTACATCCGATGTATTGACCGCCCGTGTAGAAACCGCCGTGGTGGTTGATTAAGCGGCTGGATTGACGTATTTTTGCGCAAAATAGTCAGTCAGTCAGCAAGTCGATAACGAGGCCGCCCCGTGCGGTCAGTAAGTGGCTGATGCTAGAATAATGCAGGCGTCAGCCACTTACTGGCTTATTGACTTGGTGACTGACTGACTTACTAACTTATAAAATGGATCGTAATCAACTTATTGGCATTGTCCTGATTCTGGCGATGCTGGTCGGCTACCAGCTGCTGGTACCGAAACCTGCGCCCGAAAAACAGGCTGCTCAACAAACACAAACAACAAAACCCACAACGGCTTCCGGAGTGGCTGCCATTGATAAAGGCGTGGACAGCACTGGTCAACAGGCTCCTGATTCTGCTGCGTTAACGGCTCAGTTTGGTAATTTCGCATCGGTTGCCACCGGTCAGGCCCGGGATATTATCATTGAAAATAACGACATCAAAGTAACCTTCACAACGCAGGGCGGGCGGGTAAAAGAGGTTGTACTGAAAAAGTACAAGGCCTTCGATCAAAAGCCCCTCGTTCTGATCGATGAGCAAAGCAGCACAACACTTCTGGAGCTTCCAACAAACCAGGGCAAAGTTGATCTGCACAAGTTGTATTACCAGACAACGACTCAAAATGGCACGGTTAGCGGTCAGCCCCAACAGGTTGTCTTTCGGGCCGAAGTGGCACCGGGGCAATCCGTTGAGCAGGTGTATACCATTCCGGCCGAGGGTTATGTACTTGACTATGACCTTAAGCTGAACGGCCTGTCAAATACAGTTGGTAATGGGGACATTCGGTTCTTGTGGGAAGATAAAATGCGGCAGTACGAAAACGATCTGGCCAACAACCGCCGGGCTGCGACCATCAATTACCTCACGGCCGATGAAGATTTTGAGAAGTTAACTGAAGGCGAAAGCAGCCAGGAGGCCACCGCCGAAAAACCGGTGCAGTGGTTTACCATCAAGCATAAATATTTTCTGTCGGGTTTCGTTGCCAAGAATAGCCCGCTGACAAAAGCGAGCTTTAAAGCGCTGGTCGATCCGGCCGACAGCAGTGTGGTTAAAACGGCCATTGCGGACGTAACGATGCCCATTGCCGATGTAAAAGCTGGAAAAGGGCAGTACAAATTCTTTTATGGACCTAATGATTTCCAACTGTTGGGAAGTGTTGCACCGGAGTTCGATCAGAATGTGTACCTGGGGTATTCTGTCCTGAAGCCAATTAACAAGTACTTTTTTGTGCCGGTATTCAACTTCCTGGAGAAGTTTATCGCCAACTACGGCTTGCTGATCATTGCGCTGGTAGTCTTTGTGAAACTAATTCTAACACCGTTAACCTATAAGTCGTACATCAGTATGGCGAAAATGCGGGTCCTTCAGCCAGAATTGAACGAAATGAAGGAACGCGTTGGTGACGACATGGCGAAACAGCAGTCTGAGCAAATGAAATTGTATCAGGAAGTAGGTGTTAGTCCGCTGAGTGGTTGTGTTCCGGTGTTGGCAACCATGCCGATTCTTTTTTCGCTGTTCATGCTCTTCCCGAATTTGATTGAGCTGCGTCAGAAATCGTTTTTATGGGCCAATGATCTCTCGACCTACGATGCGTTCATTACCTTCCCAACAATACCATTTATTGGCAGTCACCTCAGTCTGTTTACGGTACTGATGACAATTTCGTCGATTGCCTATGCGTATTACAATAACCAGACGACCCCAACGCAGCCGGGACCGGTGAACATGAAAGCAATGAGTTATGTGTTCCCGCTCATGTTCATGTTTGTATTGAATTCCTACCCGGCCGGTCTAACGTTTTATTACTTTGTATCGAACGTCGTCACGATTGCGCAGCAACTACTGATCCGTCGGTTTGTTGATGAAGACAAGATTAAAGCTGTTCTGGATGAGAACCGTCGCAAAAACGCAGCCGGAGAGGGTAAAAAGCCCGGTGGCTTTCAGGCGTTGCTCCAGAAACAGCTTGCCGCTGCTGAAGAGGCCCGTAAGCAGGCCGATGAAGCCCAGCGCCGAGCAAAGTCTAAGAAGTAAGTGATGAATAAACGGTGATTGCTGGGTCTATATATCATCCTTCATTGACAAAAGCAACGCGAAGGCGTTGCTTTTGTGCATTAACCCAATTAACTATGAATGGCAGGTTTCTTTTCCTGATAAAGCTGCTTGTTGTGTTCTCCGGGGTAATCTGCTCGCAGGTTGCCCAGGCGCAACTGCCAGCCGATGCACAGAAGCGGTACAAAGCGGCACTGGAACTGGTGCGGACAGGCGACTATGAACGCGCCAAATCAGATCTGAATGTACTCATTCAGCAACGCGGGCCGCTGGCTCCCTATGCCACCTATCATTATGCGATTGCCGCTTTCCGGCAGCGAAAGTTTCTGCAATCCCGTGACATGCTCAAGCAATTGATGGAGCAATACCCGGATTGGCAGAAGATGGATGATGCCAACTACCTTTTTGCGGCCAGTGGCATGGAACTTGGCCAGTATGAAGAGGCACTGACAGCCTTGCAGTCCATCAATGATGCTGAACTCCGTTCTGACGTTACAAAACTTGAGCAGAATTTTATCCCCCGTATTACCGATCTGACTCGGCTAAAGGCGTTGAATCAGTCCTTTCCCGCTGACCGGATTATTGGACTGGCGTTAATTGACCTGATCCAGCGAACGGCTACGGATAAGGATGATCTTGAATTGTCCGATCGGTTGACAAACCGGTTTGGGGTTCCAGCCGTAACCACTACCCAGCCAACGGCAACGACAAGTCAGGGCTCCAGCTCGCGTCCGGTTACACCTATTTCGCCGAATGGACGAAACACCCGGCCGAAGGGATATTACAATGTTGCGGTGATGTTCCCGTTTCGGGTCGATGAGTTCAATTCCGATAAACGGTCGAGAGCCAATCAGTACGTTTATGACCTCTACAATGGAATTAAACTGGCAAAGGCGAAGTTGCAGGAAGAGGGAATTAGCATTAACCTATTTGCCTATGACCTGGATAATGATGC
Organism: Spirosoma fluviale; assembly: GCF_900230225.1. Lineage (GTDB taxonomy): Bacteria > Bacteroidota > Bacteroidia > Cytophagales > Spirosomataceae > Spirosoma > Spirosoma fluviale. The sequence goes on along the minus strand of NZ_OCNH01000001.1, from coordinate 2,059,581 downwards.
TAATAAAGCCCTTGAGTTAGTTAACAGTCCAGCCTTTGCGCAAACAGATCTGATCATTGGGCCGCTCTATCTGGAACCCAATCGCATTGCGCTGGCGTATGCTAACCAGCACAATATTTTACTGCTGAACCCTATAGCCACCAGTAGCGAGTTGATCACTGACCAGCCAATGTCTTTTCTGGCGCAGCCTTCCATGAATCAGCAGGCGCGTAAGGTAGCTGATCTGGTTCGTAGTTTAAATACGGCTCGCCGGGCCGCCATTTATTTTGGCGCTACGCGTAAAGATTCTCTGCTGGCGGCTGCGTACCAGGCTGAACTCAAGCGGCAGAACTATCAGGTCGTTGATTTTCGTAAATTAAAAGGATCTGCCCAGCAGATGTCCGACGCCATGCAATTTTCCGGCAATGCGACTGCCACCCGATCGGGTACTGCGATTTCTTCACCGTCTGGCGGTGCATCCGTCGGGCATGTGTTTTTTTCCAGTACTAATGAAGACGATGGCGTTCGCATGCTTGACGCACTGAGCCGCCGACGGGTAAGTGCGCCATTGATTTCAACGGCTTCCGCTTTCGATTTGTATAAAGTTCCTGTATCGACCTTTACCCGTCGGGAACTGTATTTGTTATACCCCGATTTTATGGACAAAAGCCGGGAGTCCGTTACGGCTTTTCAGGAAGAGTACTTAGCAAAACGGAATACGATTCCATCGGTTTATGCGAGTGAAGGGTACGATATGATGCTGTTCTTCGGCCGCCAGCTGGCGAAAAACGGGCTTCAGCTTCGCGATCGGACTGCGTTGATCTCCGATACCGACGACTACCTGCTTTCCGGGTTTGATTATACACAAAGTAACGACAATCAACTTGTACCGATCGTAAAGTACGAAGACGGGCGGTTTGTAAAAATTAATGAGTGAGCAGACGTATGAACGGGTAAATAGCCTTAGCTAACTCGTCCGTCCATACCGGCGCTTATTCGGTCTTGCAACAAAATGACAACGAGCGAACAACTGTTTGAGAAAGCGAAGACGCTGATTCCCGGTGGAGTTAATTCACCCGTGCGGGCGTTTCGGTCGGTGGGTGGATCACCCATTTTTATTAAGTCGGCCAAGGGCCCTTACATCGTGGATGAGGATGGCCGACAGTATATTGAACTGATTAATTCCTGGGGTCCCATGATTCTGGGACACGCCTTCGAGCCCGTGGAGAAAGCTGTCCGCGACGCGATTCAGAATTCATTTTCATTCGGAGCCCCCACTCGGAAAGAAGTCGAAATGGCGGAGTTAATCACGTCGATGGTTCCCTCGGTCGAAAAAGTCAGGATGGTGAACTCCGGTACTGAGGCCACTATGTCGGCTATCCGCGTGGCGCGTGGATTTACCGGCCGAGACAAACTGATTAAGTTTGAAGGATGCTACCACGGGCACGGCGATTCGTTTTTGATCGCGGCCGGAAGTGGTGCCATGACCATGGGAATTCCTGATAGCCCGGGCGTTACTAAGGCAACGGCTGCCGATACCCTGACCGCGCCGTACAATGATCTGGCGGCTGTTGAGGTGTTGCTGGACAATAACCAAAACCAGGTAGCCGCTATCATTCTGGAGCCGGTGGTTGGGAATATGGGCTGCGTACTACCCGAACCGGGTTTTCTGGAAGGAATTCGTTCGCTATGCGATAAACATGGCGTTATCCTGATCTTCGACGAAGTGATGACGGGCTTCCGGCTTGCTAAAGGGGGCGCTCAGGAACGCTTCGGCATCACGCCCGACCTCACTACGATGGGAAAAATTATTGGTGGCGGCATGCCCGTTGGTGCCTATGGCGGACGGGCGGATATTATGGACATGGTTGCCCCGGCGGGTCCGGTTTATCAGGCCGGAACTCTCTCCGGTAATCCGATTGCCATGTCGGCTGGCCTGGCCATGCTTCATCACCTGAATGAGCATCCTGAAGTGTATACCCGTTTGGATGAAATTGGCAAAAAATTGACCGATGGTTTCCGGGCCGGGTTGCAGAAGGCGGGCCTGTCGTATACCATCAATCACATTGGTTCGATGTTTACCCTGTTTATGACAGAGCGGTCGGTAAGCAACTTCACGGAAGCCAAAACGTGCGATGTGTCTCTTTTCGGCCGCTATTTTCATTCGATGCTGAAGCGGGGGGTATATCTGGCCCCCTCCCAGTTCGAGAGCCTGTTTCTATCCGTTGCCCTCACCGACGAACTGGTCGATCAGGTTATCCAGGCCAATGAAGAAAGCTTGGTGGAAATGCTGAACGCGTAAGGCAAATGTACTATTCCATTATCATCCCCATTTTTAACCGTCCGGGCGAACTGCGCGAACTGCTCGTGAGCTTGACCAAACAGACGTATAAAAATTTTGAGGTGCTGGTTATTGAAGACGGGTCGACCAACCGGTCGGATGGGGTCGTAGCTGACTTCGCCGACCGGTTGGCTATCCGCTATTTTTTTAAAGAAAACTCTGGACAGGGGTTTACCCGGAATTATGGCTTTGAACGGGCCAAAGGAGATTACTTCGTTATCTTCGATTCGGATGCCCTTGTTCCCCCGCATTATTTTTCGGTGGTCAATCAGCAGTTGACATCGTCCTGGCTCGACGCCTACGGTGGCCCGGATGCTGCTCATCCCGATTTTACCCCCATTCAGAAAGCCATCAGTTACTCCATGACCTCACCGTTTACGACGGGTGGGATTCGGGGCAGCAAAAAAAACCTGGGCGGAACTTACCATCCCCGCAGTTTCAACATGGGGCTTTCCCGAACCGTTTGGGAAACGATTGGCGGGTACAAATTAAGCCGGATGGGAGAGGACATTGAATTCGCAATTCGAATTATCGAAAATGGCTATTGCACCGGCCTGATTCCGGATGCGTTCATTTATCACAAGCGCCGAACCAACTTCGGGCAGTTTTTTCGCCAGTTACGGTTCTTTGGTCGCGCTCGCATTAACATATCCCGGTATTATCCGTCCGAATTGAAACTTGTTCATGCCTTTCCGGCGCTGTTTACGCTCTTTGTCTACTCCCTACCAATCTGGGCGTTTATCAGTTCATTCCTGTTTTCGCTGGCAATGGGTATATTGGTCCTCTTTTCGGTATTGATTTTTGTGGATGCCAGCCGAAAGGAGAAAAGCCTTGCTGTTGGTCTGTTGAGTGTAGTAGCCGCTTTCGTTCAGCTGATTGGCTACGGAACCGGTTTTTTGAGCGAAGGCTGGAAACGATTGAAAGAGCCCAAAGGATTCCGAGAAACGGGTGCCACTCTCGAATACCCTTCGTAAGCATCGTCTTTAGCACATAATACATAGCCGGAGTTAACGATATTAACCGCCGGAACGTTAGTTACATAAACCCCTTCGATACCTTACATCCTATGGCAAAACTCGCTAAACCACCTGGTCAACGATTGGTAAAACGCATGAGTACCCGAACCAAAGGCCTGATTGTGGCTCCGTTGGGTCTACTCTTGTTTAGTGTGGGCCTGTGTGTGTTAAGTGAAGCTGCGGAGGCAAAGCACGGGGGAGCTCCGTTTCGGCAATGGTTTCTATGGGGAGCCTATAGCCTGGTGTTGATCAATGGCGGGTTGTTGCTTTTCGGGCAGGCTATTCGCTACCGGGCGCAGTTGGATTATCGTCGGTTTGTGCGTCGTGAACTCAAAAAGCGTGACCGCGACTGGGAGCGCTTTCGCCCCAAAAGAAAAGCCTCACCGGGTAAGGGTGAGGCCACTAAATAAGGATTGCCTGCTTTAACAGACAGAGTATTCGTTTAGGCTTCTTTCTTCTCCGCAAACGAAGCTTTGATGGCTTCTACGTCTACGTTTTTGATGGTCGGCTTGCGCAGCAGTTGTTTGATTGCATTTACTTTGTTATTGGCGATAGCGCGGTTCCGGCGAGCCTTACGCTTCAGTTCTGTTACTCCCATGATTGTATCTTTTTACGTGTCAGTTCAAAATCAGACCGCAAAAGTACGCTTTTTCCTTGATTTTTGAAAGTACCACCGACTAAAGTCAGTATTTTTGCGTCCTAAAATGCAGCTTGTGTTCATCAAGTTGTCAAAACGGACTAAAATCCGGCTTTATTCTAATGCAAAAACCAACCTTGCCGAAAGGCACCCGTGACTTTGGGCCGGAGCAAATGCGTAAACGGCTTTTTATTTTTGATACGATTCGCCAGATATTTCAACAATTTGGTTTTCAGCCCATAGAAACGCCCTCCATGGAAAACCTGTCGACTCTGACCGGTAAGTACGGAGACGAAGGCGATCAACTCCTGTTTAAAATTCTTAATTCCGGCGATTTCGCGGCAGGTATAACGGAGCTCGATCTGGCCTCCGGGTCGAAAAAGTTAACTCCGAAAATAGCTGAGAAAGGCCTGCGTTATGACCTTACCGTTCCTTTTGCCCGGTATGTGGTCATGAACCGCAATTCGCTGACGCTGCCGTTTAAACGTTATCAGATGCAGCCCGTTTGGCGGGCCGACCGCCCACAAAAAGGACGTTACCGTGAGTTCTACCAGTGCGATGCCGATGTGGTCGGGACCGATTCGCTTCTTTGTGAGGCCGAAATCGTGCTGATGATTCATGAGGCATTCCGAAATCTGGCCATTCAGAATTTTACTCTTAAAGTTAATAATCGCAAGATTCTGGCTGGTATTGCGGAGGTCATTGGCGCACCGGGTCAGGAAGGTACCTTAAGCGTGGCGATTGATAAACTGGATAAGATCGGGAAAGAGAAAGTGCTCGACGAACTCCGGGAGCGGGGCTTTTCGGAAGAGACCCTGGTTAGCCTGGAACCCTTGTTTCTATTCGGCTCGGCTACCCCTTACCAGACGCTCGATCAGCTAAAAAACTGGCTTTCGGCATCGGATACCGCCCGTCAGGGTATTACTGAATTGGAAGAAATGCTTCTGTTAGTCGACCAATATGGATTATCTGATTCCAGGGTAGAAATTGATCCGACATTAGCGAGGGGACTGTCGTATTACACCGGGGCCATTTTTGAAGTAAAAGCTAATGGCGTTTCTATTGGTAGTGTGAGCGGGGGCGGACGTTACGACAACTTAACCGGGGCCTTTGGTATGCCGGGTCTGTCGGGCGTGGGAATCTCGTTCGGTGTAGACCGGATCTACGATGTAATGGAGGAGTTGAACCTCTTCCCGGCCGATACTGGCCAGGGAACGCATGTGCTGATCGTTCCCTTCGACAAAGAGGCCCGGTCGGTAGCGTTGCCTTTGTTGAATCAACTTCGGACGGCCGCCGTTGCTGCCGAGATGTATCCTGATCTGTCAAAAGTGAAGAAGATGCTCGACTACGCCAATGCAAAGAACATTCCTTTTGTGGTGCTGATCGGTTCGGAAGAGGTGCAGACAGGTATCCTCTCACTCAAAAATATGGTAACGGGCGAACAGTTTAAGGTAACTACAGAGGAATTAATGGACCGATTACGGTAAATATCAAGCCGAATACGATTGAACGAAGAGGTCTAACGCGTCAAACCCGTTGGGCCTTTTTTGTTGGTAGATGCCAGCGTGCTGCGCAATTGCCAGCGAATCCCTGAAATGCGTCTGTAAAAAATCGCCCGTCAGGAGTTGAACCGGGAGTGGAAAATGTTTAAGCAGTTCGACCGGTGCCCGCAGAGGTTTGATCGGCTCATTCGTCCGGCGGGCATTGGGCGGATACAGGAGCGTAATCTGGTGTAAGGGAACAGGGGAGCGGGGGAAATCAGCCAGAGGTTGTGTTACCAGAAACTTGGTAGCGCCTTCAAAGGACGGCTCCAGTGTCGACTCATCGACGTTCAGCCCATCGACCGTATTTCTCCAGATTTTGTACTGAGCAAACGCCGGGATCACGAACGGCTTCTTATTGATTAATTGAATGGCGACCAGATCATCCGTCAGTACAGTATGACCGGCTTTACCAAAAGCGGCCGCTGTGGTGGATTTGCCCGCGCCGGGTACGCCTACGAATACCGATGCCGCTGATCCTAATTTTACGGCACTTCCGTGAAGCAGAAACAGCCCCCGCTGGTAGAGCAGCAAACCTATAGCTTCGCTCAATAGAAAGAGCCGCAGCGTGCCTTCATCGGTACCCAGATTCTGATAGATGATTTCGTTTCCGCCGGAAACTTTGAATTTAGCAATGCCGGGCCAGTTCAGAAGAAGACTTGTTGCCGTTATTCCGATTCTAGCCTGTACACCACGGCGGTGTACCCGAGTCGGTCGATTAGCTTTATCCGGTATGATAGCTTCGGTTAATCGAACATCGGTTTTTGCCGTTGACTCCTGTAGGACGCTCGTGAAATCAAGCCCGGTTTCAAGGGTCAAGCCAAAGGCAAGGTATTTTTTCATTGCAACACGACTACCCTAAGCTTTTGATCCGGGTGTTCAAAAGTAAGGAAAATAGTTGCCTTGCCTACTACCAATCCGAAAAGTGCCTTTAAAAGCACATGAGGAATCAGAGTTGATTCACCTTCCGCGCTGGTGCCTTTTTTTCGGTATCAGCTGGTGTTTTAGTGCGTACACCTGAGCCATCGGGTGATGTCGAGCGGTTCTTCGTTTGCGCCCGAGAGCTTACTGCCCCACCCAGAACGACAACCAGGGTAATAGCTAAGGGTATGGTTTTCATAGGTTGAGGCTGTATAGTTTTATTTCGCACCGATTCAACTATTGGATCGGTGCGAAAGCTTATTCTTGTTTAATCAATCTTCTTGTCGATGGCGTTAATGCGGTCCATGTGCTTTTGTAGCGTAGGCAGCGTCTTTGTTGCGAACTCCTTAATCGCTGGGTTTGCCTTTTCGTCGTCAGCGGCTTCTTTAAATAGGTCAATGTCCTCTTTGTGGTCATCGACCATCATGCTCACGTACTTCTTGTCAAACTCTGCTCCGGTCAGTTTTGCCAGGTCGTTCACATGTTTCTGTTCGTCTTCACCCAAAGTCGTGGGCAGTGTGATGTTGTGCGTAGTCGCGATGGTTTTCAGCTCGTCATTTGCTTTCGAGTGGTCGGCTACCATCATGGCACCAAAATCTTTTACATCCTGGCTTTGGGCTTTTTCCTGCGCCAGGCGTCCCAGTTCAACCTCCATCATGCCACCATTCGCGGCTTTTACGGCGAACTCGCTGCTTTCTTCGGTCTGACCGGTTCCCGCATCTTCTTTGGCTTCGTTGGCATTTTCTGCGTTCTCTACGCTGTCTTCACTTTCTTTTTTCTTTTCGCTGCATGCCTGAAAACTCAGGGTGCTGATCGCGAGCAATACAACCAGGCTTATCTTTTTCATAACGTTATTGTTAAGTAATGAACTAGTACTACAAACGTTTTTGGATGCATTAGGTTTTAAGAGTGGTGTTAAATGAGGAATTTTTAGACAAAATTCTTAGTTTTCCGGACAAAGTTCTTATGTTTGTCATATGGTTATTCCAGATCGTATAGCGCTTGTTTTTTCAGCCCTGAAAGGGGTTCCAGCCACGCGTTTCTTTGAGATCGCTGAGCTAACGGGTTACAAGCGCGAGCAATTGGCCGAAGTCTTCGATACCTCCCTCAAAACGTTTCAGCGGTACGAACGCGAGAAAAAAAGCCTTAATCCACAGGATAGTGAGAAAGTGCTTAAAATTATGGCGTTGTTCCAAACCGGCGAATCCGTATTTGGCACCGCCGATTCCTTCCGACGCTGGATGGACAAACCTGCCTATGGCTTAGGTAACCAGGTTCCATTCGATTTGCTGCATACTTCGGGGGGGATCGATCTGGTGATGGATGAGGTCACACGGATTGAATACGGCGACCTGGCCTGACGCTACTAACGGATTTCCTGCTTAATGCTTGTTTATCGAATTACAAAAGCTATTTATGCTGATCGGCTGGTTGCATCGGGCGGAGCCGCACGCTGGAATAGCCGTGGCCAGTTTGTTATCTATACGGCTGGTACACGGGCGCTCGCCTGCCTGGAAAACGTCGTTCACCGCTCCAGCGAAGGGCTCATGGATAACTTCCGGGTAATGGTTATCAACGTACCGGACAATCTTTCTATTGATACCGTGGATAGGGAACTGTTGCCTGACAACTGGTCCGATTACTGGCAATACGGTGTTTGTCAGCAGATAGGAGGGGAGTGGCTCGAAAAAAGACGATCTGCCGTACTGCGTGTCCCATCCGCTATTATTCCCGATGAATGGAACTACCTTCTAAATCCAGCCCATCCCGATTTTCTCCATATCACCTTAGTGAATACCGAGCCATTTTCCTTCGACCCACGGCTAAAATCCTGATAGCTATAGTCCTGTACTAGAGTAGTAAGCACGGGTCTGGTTATAGCTTGTGTTTTACTTGAAATAGAATTGTATTTGATTTAGATGATTACCCCGGCTTGGGGGATCATTTTACGCTTTTTATACTAGGATTATATCGGGTATTTCAGGCCGTTCAGGCGCGTTTTTACGGGTTTACTTCTCTTTTCTCCTGAAAATTTTGTATATTTGTCTATAGAGCGGTTCACGCGCAGTGTGTGAGCCGGAATAGTAATTTTCTGCGAAACTCCTTTGGCACATGGCGGACGAAACTCCCGACCTCGAATCTCCCAGTAATATCATTCCTATCAACATTGAAGACGAGATGCGTGGTGCTTACATTGATTATTCAATGTCGGTTATCATCTCTCGTGCCTTGCCCGATGTGCGTGATGGTCTAAAGCCTGTTCACCGCCGGGTACTGTTCGGAATGGCTGAACTGGGGGTTAATTACAACAAACCACATAAGAAATCGGCCCGTATAGTTGGTGAAGTCCTGGGTAAGTATCACCCACACGGCGATTCATCGGTCTATGATACTATGGTTCGAATGGCCCAGGACTGGTCATTGCGCTACCCACTTGTCGATGGACAGGGAAACTTCGGCTCAATCGACGGCGACTCACCCGCTGCCATGCGTTACACCGAAGCGCGTCTGAAGCGGATAGCCGACGAACTGCTGACCGACATTTATAAAGAAACGGTTGATTTTCAGGGTAATTTCGATGATTCCCTGCAGGAACCGACCGTCATGCCGGCCAAACTGCCGAACCTGTTGCTGAATGGGTCGTCGGGTATTGCCGTTGGTATGGCCACAAATATGGCTCCCCATAACCTGACGGAAGTCGTAGATGGTATTCTGGCTTATCTGGAAAACAGTGAGATTACCGTTGAGGAACTGATGCAGTTTGTCAAAGCGCCGGATTTCCCAACCGGCGCGACCATCTATGGTATGGAAGGGGTGAAGTCGGCTTTCAAGACCGGCCGTGGACGCGTTGTGATGCGGGCTCACGCCACGATTGAAGAGAACCGGGGCAAAACCCAGATCATCGTGACGGATGTCCCGTACATGGTCAACAAAGCGGTAATGCTCGAAAAAACGGCCGAACTGATCAACGATAAGAAGATAGAAGGTATCATGGCGTTCCGGGACGAATCCGACCGGGATGGCCTGCGGGTGGTTTACGATCTTCGGAAAGATGCCATTCCCAACGTTGTTCTCAATAACCTGTATAAGCATACTGCGTTGCAATCGTCGTTCAGCATCAACAACGTCGCCCTGGTAAAGGGACGCCCGATGATGCTGAATCTGAAAGACATGATGAAGTATTACGTCGAACACCGGTTCGAAGTAATTACCCGTCGGACGCAGTACGAACTTCGCGAAGCAGAGAGAAGGGCACACATTCTGGAAGGGCTGCTAATTGCGCTGGATAATATCGACGCCGTTATCGAACTGATTCGGTCGTCTCGCGACCCGGAAGTGGCACGTACGGGCCTGATGGAGCGGTTTAGTCTGAGCGATCTTCAGGCGAAAGCGATTCTTGAAATGCGTCTGCAACGCCTGACGGGTCTGGAACGGGATAAACTGCAGGGAGAGTACGATGAACTCATGACCGTGATTGCCGACCTGAAAGAGATTCTGGCCAGCGAAGAGCGGAAACGTCAGGTTATCAAAGAAGAGCTGACGGATATTCGTACCCGTTACGGGGATGAGCGCCGAACGGAAATCAATCCTCTGGGTGATGGAAACATCAGTGATCTTTCTCTGATTGCTGATGAGGACATGGTGATTACCATCTCGCACGAAGGTTATATAAAACGGACACCAACGACAGAGTACCGGTCGCAGGGGCGGGGAGGAGTAGGGGCGAAGGCCGCTTCGACCAAAGAAGAAGACTTCACCGAACACCTGTTTACCGCTACCATGCACAACACCCTGCTGGCTTTCACCCAGAAAGGACGGATGTACTGGCTGCCGGTTTATGAGCTTCCCGAAGGGTCACGCATATCGAAGGGGCGGCCATTGGCTAATTTTATTAACATCGAGTCGGATGATAAAGTTAGGGCCGTCATCAACGTGACAGATCTCAAAAACGAGGACTATATCAACAATAACTACATTGTGATGTGTACGCGGAAAGGCACCATCAAGAAAACGATGCTGGAAGCCTACTCCCGCCCCCGCCAGAACGGAATCATTGCCATCACGATTGATGAGGACGACCAACTGCTGGGCGTGTGCATGACCAACGGCGACAACGACATTGTCATTGCATCGAGTGCGGGCAAAGCGGTTCGATTCCATGAAAGCCGGGTGCGGCCCATGGGGCGTACGGCGGCCGGTGTACGGGGTATTTCTCTGGACGACGAGGACCCAACCGACCATGTGATCGGCATGGTGTGTATTTCGACTCAGGATGCTCAATTGCTGGTTGTTTCCCGGAATGGATACGGCAAACGCTCGGATATTGACGGCTACCGGATCACAAACCGGGGTGCCAAAGGCGTTGGGACGCTGAAAGTGACAGAGAAAGTTGGTCGGCTCGTCGCGGTACTTGACGTAGCCGATAACGACGATTTAATGATTATTAATAAATCGGGTATTGCCATCCGTACACCTGTTGATGCGATCAATGTGATTGGCCGAAACACACAGGGTGTGCGCTTAATCAAGCTTAATGAAGGCGATGAAATATCATCGGTAACAAAAATAAAGCGGGAGGAGGGCGAGGAGATAGCCTCTGTTGAACCCGAAGCTGCCGTTGAGGAATAGTCTGGATCGATGAGTTGTTTTGAGCCGCCTGTACTGATTAGATAATCAGTCAGGCGGCTCAAACAATTTCAGATAGGTCATGCTTATACAGACAGAATCCGTAATTTCGTTCTTTAAAAGAAAACACAACCCCAGTTTACACATGAAACAAGTTTTTGTAATCGCCGTCGCGTGTCTCCTCTCACTAGGTGTACGCGCCCAGCAGGCAGCCGGAGACGCGCTTGCTATGGAAGCATTTAAAAAAGAGAAGGAAAAAAGTGATAAGGATATTACCGATGCCAAAGCGGCTGCTAAAGCCAGCACCTGGATGGATCGGGCTAAAACGTATCAGAACATCGCTTCTCAGGGGCAGATGAAAATTGATTCTGCAGCTGCTACGGTTGCCTTTGATGCCTTCAAGAAGGTGGTTGAATTAGACAAGGACAAAAAAGGTGGTCCGGGCAAATTGGCAAAAGAGGCAGAGGAAGCCTTGAAGGCTCCTCTCATGGCTACGGCTTTTATGCAGCAGGGTGTTGCCAAGTTCCAGGCCAAGAACTATGCGGATGCGATGAAGTCGATGTCAATCGCCGGTGATATCAATCCTAAAGATACACTGGCACCGTTGTATACGGCTATTGCTGCTCAGCAGATCAAGGATAATGCAACGGCTAAAACCCAACTGGAGAAATACATCACCAGTGGGGGCAAAGATGCAACGATTTATGGTTCGTTAGCGATGCTCTACCGGGCCGATAATGAGATTGACAAAGCATTGGTTGCCTTGGATAAAGGAATCGCACTGGCACCGACTAATAAAGATCTTGCCAATGAGAAGATCAATATTATGTTATCGACGAACCGGATGGACGAAGCCATTAGCGGGATGAAACAGATGGTTGAGAAAGATCCTAACAATGTGCAGAATCTGGTAAACCTGTCGATCGTTTATAATAACATTGCCAATAAGTCATCTGAGGAGATTCGGAAACTGGAAGGAGACAGCAAAAAGGGTGGAAATACGGCAAAGCAAGTAGCCGATGCGAAAAGCATTATCGATGCCTATAATGGCGAGATAGCCCGCTTACAGGCGTCGATTAAAAAGTCACCCAAGCCAGAGTTAAAGCGGCAGCTAACGGAAGTACAAAAGCGTTTGTCAGACCAAAAGACCGAATTAGCCAAGCTGGAAGCCGAGGCTAAAGAAGCGGCTGCTAAAGCTGGTGCAGCAGCAGACGGAGCGAAGCGGTTAGCCGAGTTAAAGCAGTCGCAACAGGAGAATAAGAGTCAGGAGAAGCTTTATTTGGAAAAAGCGTTGGCAATTGATCCGAACAACTACGATGCTAACTTTAACATGGCGGTTTTCCTGTTCAACGAAGCTGTTGAAATGAAGCGTGGCGTTGACCGAATGGATATGGCCGAGTACAACAAAAATGGTAAGGAATTGGATGGTAAAGTTTGTGGTAAGTTCAAACAATCGTTACCGTACTTCACGAAAGCTAAATCGATTAAAGATGAGGCAGATGTGAATGAAAACCTGACTAATCTTCAGAATATTCTGAAGCAGTACGAAGAGAAGAAGATCGTCTGCATCGAGCCTGGTAAATAAAAACCTCAGTAAGAATAACAGGATAGGGTCGGTATCGGAAGGTACCGACCCTATTTAATAAAAACTTTACTTAACATAATATAAATTATACAACAAATGAAATGGAGTAATCCACAGACTTATTAACACATTATCCACGTGGAACACTAAAGTATTGCTTTACAGGGAGTTAGGTAAAAAATAGATGAAAAAGGCCATTTTAAAGCCTTTTAGGGCCATTTTCAGGTATATAAAGAGAGTTAAGAACAGTTGATATTCGAAAAATGTGAGTTAAAATAGTATGCTTCTGATCCAAAGTTGTAAAAAGGTTCGTGTCTACCTTCGTCCAATCTTGATTGGAGAAATTCTCTGAAAAATGAAATCGGTTTGGAACGCCGTTTCAAGTGCCAACAGCCTTTATACTATTATTGTTGTAATTGGCTGGAGCTCCCTGTTAATTCTCTATAGGGTCGGATCAAACGAAAAATAGCGAATTCATCGCCTGTGTAGATGGTTTCCAGGCTCCCCAATCTAAAGCGTAAATGAGAGCGACTTAAGCAGTCGGTGTGTACTCCCGAAATGATCCGTCTGTATAAAAGATCAGGATGCGTTCTACCTTCTTTTCTGGCTTATCCGCGCTTGAATTTCCACTCGGCTGAGCGTCCACAGAACTGGTTGTTTCCGGTTGCACCGGTAAACTTACCGGAGGTATTTCTGTACGCTGGCTACGAACACCTGGCGATTGAGGTTGATAGGAAAGTGTGCCGGAGTTAGTAAATCGATCAGCCCGTTCAATGGACGGAGGTCTGCCCACAGAACGATTTGTACCATACCCTACTCCTGCTGGAATAGTCTGATTACTATTTTGCCCCTCTTCTTCCATAATCCATTCATAGCCAAGTTCTGGAAAACGACGGATTATTTTCTGAATAATGTCGAAACTCGGTCTGTTACGACCAGATAAAATGTGAGATATACTGGATCGTTGTACGCCTATTTCGTCGGCGAAATAAGAAGGAGTAAGATTCTTATCGATTAATATCTGTTTAATCTTGTCATTAATCGTCAGCATAATCGTGGGCTTTTGTTAATTAAGTGCCTATATGTTACAAACATAAACATTACTCTTGTAAACATAAATACATACTTCTGTAATTTACAAAATAAAATAGCCACATCTGTGAAATGTGGCTATGTAAATCAATATAATAATGTTATTTATTAAGTATAGACAGTCAATAAACTGTACATTGGTGAATATTTACATTATTAAACAGATACGTTATTTTCCCGTAGCGCGTCGTTCAGGGAAGTTTTTAAATCAGTTGATGGTTTACGCTGGCCAATTATTATCGCACATGGGATGTGGTACTCTCCGGCCGGAAACTGTTTAGCATAACTTCCAGGTATAACAACAGAGTTAGCTGGAACAAAGCCTTTATACTCAACGGGACTGTTACCTGTAACATCAATAATTTTTGATGATCCTGTAATGGTAACGCCTGCACCGAGTACAGCCCGTTTCCCAATATGGGCACCTTCTACCACAATGCAGCGTGAACCAACGAATGCACCATCTTCAATAATAACAGGAGCCGCCTGTGGTGGCTCCAGCACCCCGCCTATCCCAACTCCGCCACTAAGATGAACATCTTTGCCAATCTGCGCACAACTGCCAACCGTTGCCCAGGTGTCTACCATTGTCCGCTCATCGACATAAGCCCCGATGTTAACATAAGACGGCATTAGAATAACGCCGGGAGCCTGGTACGAACCAAAACGTGCAACGGCTGGTGGTACTGCTCTGACTTTAGCATCGGCAAAGTTCGTCTTTAACGGAATTTTGTCGTTAAAAGTAAAGATGCCTACTTCTTCAACCTTCATCTGCTGGCTCACGAAATACAGAAGGATCGCTTTTTTAACCCATTCATTGACCGTCCAGCTTCCCTCCTCATTAGTAGGTGGCGTTGCAACGCGAAGTTCCCCCCTATCTAATTGATTTATTACGTCTTTGATCAGGTTGATAGATTCTGACTTAGTAAGTAATTCACGGTTAGCCCAGATTTCCTCGATTTTGTTAATCATTTAATTAAAGTAAAAGTTTATATATAGATTCATAATTATCTGAATATCAATAGATATTTTTTAATCACAGAATTTTCTATTGTTCTATAACAATATTATATTGATCTCGATTTTTGTTTTTTCAAAGGTAATACGAACACCTGTATAGTTGAAATATAAGACTCAAATTATTTAACGTCTGCTGATGCCTTGCACTGACAAGCGGGTAAGTTTTGACACCGATGACGATAAAGGTGTATAAATGATTTATGTATGAGTATAGTATTATCTGAACGAGTCAGTATCTCTTTCCTCCACCAAAGCAGAGCCTACCTCGCTCTAGCAGTTTGCAAACGGATGTAGTAGAGCGTTGCCTGAAATCCCTATTTCTATTACTGTTTTCATAATGTTAAAGGGCTCTCATGCGTAAGATCGCTCATCGTTCATGAATGATTGTTTTATGTGGCTCTTACGCTAGTTGCTAATTGATAGCCTTACTTTTCACACGCAGATATCAAATCATAACGCAGAACGTTATGATACATAAGATTCTAATGACTGTCTGGTAGCGTTTAACAAGCAAAGATGAAGCCATTGATAAGGCTGAATAGAAGTTAAGAACTAAAGTGAAATTACTCCAGGTTAAACTTGCTTAGGGCGGGCCGCAGTTGAAGGACTTAGAGGTTGAAGGTAATGGAAATAACCTAGTCTATTTTAGATGATCCACTTGCATGTAAATAAATAACTAAGACCCTTATTGATTGCTAAGCTATGCATAAACCAAACTAAGGGATAACGGATTATTTTTGACTTTAATCAATACACTAGAGACTAACCGTATTAGTTAGATGAACTATTATTGAATAGTTTATAAGAGAAGTAAAAAAACAAATCGTCTAAAATGATTATGTAGAAGATAATCCATAGTAGTGTTGAGTATAAACCCTACTCCTGTTTTTCTCTCTAGTAGAATGCGTTATAAAGGGGTATAAATTAATCAGCGGTTAATACTAACAAAACAATTATTTTAGTAAAATAAGCCATTACATTAGCATTTAGCATAATTATTAGTAAATACTAATTATAATACTAACTTTTTAGCATTAGTTACTAAATTTGCTACATTTTAGTAGTATTTTGCTATATTTTTACTAAATATATGTCCTTTATTACTAAAAACTATCATTACTGATTTGACTCCCTCCTTTTTAGTATATACTTTAATTGCCTGATTAGGCTTATTAATCCGTATATTTGACCCCGAAAACAAACCAATTTTCTCTGTACATGGAAAAAATACGCGTTGCTATTAACGGCTTTGGCCGTATTGGGCGGTTATCGTTCAGACAACTACTGACAAAAGAAAACATTGAAATAGTTGCGATCAATGACCTAACCGATAATGCGACATTAGCGCATTTGCTTAAATACGATTCTGTTCACGGCAAATTTTCCGGGACAGTTGCCTCTGATGCCGATAGTCTGACCGTAAATGGAATCAGAATTAATGCCTATGCTGAACGTGATCCGAAAAATCTCCCCTGGGGTGATCTAAAAGTTGATGTTGTTCTGGAATCAACCGGTCGTTTCGTTGATGAGGCTGGTGCAGGTATGCACCTCCAGGCTGGTGCTAAAAAGGTGGTTATCTCCGCTCCCGCTAAAGGAAATATCCCAACCGTAGTATTAGGTGTAAATGATGATACCTTAACAGGCGAAGAAACAATCATTTCGAATGCTTCGTGCACGACCAACTGTCTGGCACCAATGGCAAAAGTACTTGATGACGTTTTTGGCATCGAAAAAGGCTACATGACAACCATTCACGCCTACACCGCCGATCAGAACTTACAGGATGCTCCTCACTCCGACCTTCGGCGGGCACGGGCAGCGGCTTTATCGATTGTGCCAACCTCAACGGGCGCTGCTAAAGCGGTAGGACTTGTTCTTCCCCAGTTGAAAGGGAAACTGGATGGTAACGCCATGCGGGTTCCAACTCCAGACGGTTCCTTAACCGACTTAACAGTCGTCCTGAAGCGGGAAGCAACAATCCAGGAGATTAACGATGCCATTAAACAGGCATCTGAAACGACGTTAAGTGGTATTCTTGAGTACTGCACGGACGAAATCGTGTCAATTGACATTGTTGGCAACCCCCACTCCTGCATTTTCGATTCGAAATTAACGGCCGCTAATGGTACATTGGTTAAGGTTGTAGGCTGGTACGATAATGAATATGGTTATTCAAGCCGGGTTGCTGATCTAATCGCTAAGTTGTTTTAATAAAGTAAATTGTAAACTTAATTATGTAAACTATGTTAATTACAATTGATTTACATGATTAAGTTTACATTGTTGCATTAAACCAATAATTTACAAATGGGTGCGATTTACTTAAATCGCACCCATTTTACATTGTAAATAGTTAATTGTAAATCCCTTATCGAAGAAGATCTGTTCGTACTTGGTTTTAATTCCCAAGTGAATTTCATTCAGGGGAGAATTATAGAGGTCTGTTGTGTATTGTAAATTGGTTCCTTTGGCCGCTTGAACCTGCTCCAGGCTATAAGCAAACAGTTCCGGATTATCTGTCTTTAAATGAAGTGTCCCCCCGGAAACAAGTAATTTTTGATAGGTTGCTAAGAAACGGGGATGAGTTAAGCGGTGTTTCTCCTGCTTTGGTCTAGGCTGGGGATCGGGAAACGTGATCCAGATTTCATTGACTTCACCAGTCCTGAAAAATTCGGTCAAAAAGTTAATATCCGTCCGAAGAAACGCGACATTCGTCAGACCCAACGTTTGGGCTGCTTTGGAGCCCCGGGCAATTCTGTCACCTTTTATATCGACACCGATAAAATTTACATTAGGAAAAGCCTGTGCCAACCCTACCGTATACTCTCCTTTACCACAGGCCAACTCAAGAATAATTGGATTTTCGTTACCAAAATAATCGGTCCGCCAATGGCCACGAATGGTTTTGTAAATCGGTTTACCAGATTCAATAACATTTGTGCTTTCTGCATTTTGCAGGAAGCGATGTGTTTTTCTACGCGTCACGGTTATAAATTGATTAGTTCGGCAATCGTATAGTTACTGCCGGTTATTAGAAGTAGATCATCCTGATCAGCTTGTTCAAGCGCAGCTGCTAAAGCAGAATTTACATCAGTAAATGCATACCCGGCGAGTCCAAGACTAACCGCTTCTTCCTGAAGTAAATGAGCGGGCAACGATCGCGGAGTTTGTGCCTGGCAAAAATAATAAACGGCCGTCGACGGGAGTATAGACAGTACCTGTGAACGGTCTTTATCGGCCACAAGGCCAAGAATAATACGAAGTGTTTTGTACGATATAGACTGTACCGTTTCGAAAAGTGCTTCCAGACCAGGTTTGTTGTGGGCTGTATCAGCAATTACCTTGGGCTGTAAACGCAGGGTTTGAAAACGCCCCTTTAATCCTGTTTGGGCTGTGACAGCAGCCAGTCCCTCCTCCTGTTCAGCCCATGTTACGGGAAACAGAGTCTGTAACTGTCGAACAGTTGCCAATACAGCGGGTAGGTTCTTTAGTTGGTAATTTCCCAGCAAATCAAGTTGAATCAACTGGCCAGCCATATCACCTCCGGTCACTTGTAGCTGTCGAAGTCCATTCACCAGACCCAGGCTCTGCAGTTGATATTGCTGATCCGCAAAGGTAATGGGTGCCTGTAGGGTTGCCGCTACGGATGTAAATACCTCCTTTGTTTCGGGATGAGACTCACCGATTATAACCGGAACACCTGGTTTGATGATCCCTGCTTTTTCAGCGGCAATCAACGGGAGTGTATCTCCCAGTATATCGGTATGATCGTAACCGATGTTGGTAATGACAGATGCAACAGGGGTAATTACATTGGTAGAATCGAGACGCCCCCCCAACCCAACTTCAATGATGGCCACATCAACGGCTTGACGGGCGAAAAAATCGAAGGCCATCGCAACGGTCACTTCAAAGAAAGAAGGCTCTACCGATTCAATCAATGCCTGCTGTTCCCGCACAAAACGGACAACTTCTTCTTCGGGAATAGGCTGGCCGTTGAGTCGGATCCGCTCTGTAAACGATTTAAGATGGGGGGACGTGTACAAACCCACGCGGTAGCCCGCCGACTGGTAAATAGACGCGAGCATATGGGAGGTGCTTCCTTTCCCATTCGTTCCGCCAACATGGATACTGGTGAACCGCTGCTGGGGATTTCCAAGCCCTTCGCAAAGTAATAAGGTGTTACGTAACCCAAGCTTCAGAGCTTTGGGGCCAATCCGGTGGAAAACTGGGAGCCGACTGTATAGATAGTCGATTGCTTCCGTGTACTGCATTAATCTTTGGACTTAATAATAAATGTAATCGTGCCGCTTGCCGTGGGTGGTGTTGCCCCTCCTTTAGGCCGGAGACGCAGGCGCTGAACCGCTTTCCGATAAACCTCCACCACTGACGGGCTAACCGTTGTCTGTTGGGTTTGAACCCGAATTATTTCCCCTTCTCCATCGACGGTTATCTTGAAAACGATCTTACCGGTTTCATCAGAATCATCGTTTATACTGGGGCGACTCACCAAAGACCAGCCGGAAACATCAAAAGCAACTCCGGAAGCAGAACCACCGGGAGTACCATAAAACTCTTTAGCGTCTATTTTTCCGTTGGGATTTCCTTTGTCACCTACCCCACTGGCGTCGTCACCATTGTTATTACCACCCGTTCCGGATGCTTTTCCAACCGTCCCATTAGAGCCGCCCCCACCCGACGATTTTTTAAATACAGCATCGTTATTTACCGTTTCCACCTTTTTCTGGGGCGCAGGCGGGGCAGGACGCTCTACGGGTGCCGTTGCCTTAGGCGATTCAACACGCTTGGGTTCGGGCCGCTCGGGCGTAGTAACAGGACTTTCCGATTTACTGGCAATGATTGGTTTCTCCGTCGCAGTTTTAGCTGGTTTGGCGTCCTCTACCTTCGGCGATGGGGTAACGCGGGTCTTTTCTAATCGGGGCGTGGTATTTACCTTTGGATTGGGACGTTTATCTGCCGCTTTCACATCCACCGGATTAGGGGAATCAGACGCTTTGTTATACGTTTGAATACGCCCACTACCGCGCGCATCGGTGCCAAAGTTAACTTCGACAAACTCAATGGGTGGCGGATTAGGAACGGTTTGGGATAGGTTAACCAGCAACAGTAAGGCTACTAAAATTACATTGATAATAATAGCACCGGCCAGGGACTTTACCCGGATTTCGTCCTCATTCTCAAAGGTGATACGGTTCATGCAGGTGATCGTTTTCCTGTTAATAACGCTGTCAGTGTCTTCTTCGTTTATGACGAGGTACATTTGAACCCCGACTCACAGAACAAAGTAACAGAAAAATTGACCAGCTACCTGTTCATCCGGTTGTAATTAAATCGGAAAAAGCGTTAGTTTGACTAACTTGTTTAACGATCTTGCCAACAACGTATACATTTTATACGCACATATGTAATAGGACAGCATAACATACACCCGTATCTTTGACTACTAATAAGGCTGACTACCAATTTAATTCCCGCTAGAATTCTCCACATAGAATACTCACCATCAATAGTTTATGAACGAAGTAATCGAGTTTTTTCAGCAACTCGCAAATGTTAGTGATTGGCCCCCTCGCTGGTACTGTGGTCGATGGACAGACTTTCATGGGTGGCTCTATATACTGTCCGACTTAACAATCTGGCTAGCCTATATGGCTATCCCGCTCATCTTAATCCGGTTTATACTGGTTAAGAAGGGCGTGCCTCTATCCGGCGTTTTTGTATTATTTGGTGCTTTTATTCTTCTCTGCGGCCTTACTCACCTGTTCGATGCGGTCATGTTCTGGTGGCCAGCCTACCGGATCAATGCCTTGATCCGGTTTTTTACCGCCGGGGTATCCGTTGCTACCGTTCTGGCATTGATCCGGTATTTTGACGAAGCCGTTGGCCTGCGTACCTCAAAAGAGTATGACCGCGAACTGTCGTTTCGCCAGCAGGCGATGCAGGAACTTTCCCGCTCAAACGAAGAACTACAACAGTTTGCCTATATCGCATCCCATGATTTACAATCACCACTCAAAACGATCGTCAACTACCTTACCTTACTGGAAAGTAAACACGGTGAGAAATTGGATCCCGATGCCCTCAAATTAATTAATGTATCGACCGCTGCCGCCGAACGGATGCGCGTTTTGATCAATGACCTGCTCGACTTCTCCCGCGTGGGCACAGATATCGATTTTGAGAATGTAGACCTCAATGAGGTGATGGCCGAAATTCTGGAGGAACAACAAACTGACATTCTATCGACCGGGGCTACCATTGAGGTAGGCCCGCTCCCAACGATCAGAGCCCACCGAACCGATTTAAAGCAGGTGTTTCAGAATCTGGTAACCAATGGCTTGAAATACCGTCGCCCGGATGTTGTACCCAGTATTCAAGTACGGGCAGTGGACGAAGGAAATCAGTATCGGTTTACGGTAAGTGATAACGGTATTGGTATCGACGCCAACTATTTTGACCGGGTATTTCAAATTTTCCAGCGATTACACGGCCGCAATGAATATCCGGGAACCGGCATTGGATTAGCCACCTGTAAAAAAGTAATCGACATTTATGGGGGTCAGATCGGCCTCAACAGTACCGTTGGCGTTGGCTCCACGTTTTATGTAGTAATTCCCAAAGTTATTAAGACAAGTCAGCATTATGCCCAGACCCATTCACTGTATTCTGTTAATTGACGACGATCCCGACGATAATTTCCTACACCAGCTCATTATTGACGAATCTAACCAGTGCGATGCTGTTCGCGTAGTGAACAGCGGTGTAGAGGCACTTACGTACTTAACACAAATCAGTCATCCGGATTACATCCGGCCCGATGTCGTTTTCGTTGACATCAATATGCCCGGTATGAATGGATTTGAGTTCCTGACCGAATACCAGCGACTTAATTCTCAGTTAAAAGGCCATGTTGTCGTTGTAATGCTAACCACCTCGATTAGTACCATCGATAAACAGCGAGCTAGTTCACTACCCGAAATAAATTCGTATCGAACCAAACCCCTGACGCTGGCCATGATCAACGAATTGGTCGCTACTTATTTCTCCTAACACTGTTAGATTACCTTATGCCCGTTCTTCAACCCATTGTTAATATTGCCGAACTTCTTCATCAAAAGGGTATAACGGATATTGTTGTCTCGCCGGGTTCCCGCTCGGCGCCCCTCACGCTGGCCGTTGCCCGGCACCCTCACCTGCACGTTCGGGTTATGGCCGATGAACGATCCGCCTGCTTTGTGGCCCTGGGAATGGCCCTGCAAACCCGCCGGACAGTCGGGGTCATCTGCACTTCGGGCAGTGCCGTTTACAATCTGGCCCCCGCCGTTTCCGAAGCATTTTTTGGACAAGCTCCCCTCCTGCTGTTAACCGCCGACCGGCCGCACGAGTGGCTTCATCAACAAGATGGGCAAACCATTCATCAGGTGGGTATTTTTGGAGAGCACGTTAAACGAAGTTATGATCTTCCAGCCGACTATACACACCCCGATGCCCGATGGTTTATCGAACGAACTCTAAATGAAGCAATAACACTCACTCAACTCTCCCCGGCCGGACCCGTTCATGTGAATGTGCCACTTCGTGAACCGTTCTACCCAACGAATGAAGAAACATTCACGTACGAATCGGTCAGAACCATTGAGGTATGCGCTGCACAGCCTACCCTGACAGCCGATACCTGGCACAGGCTGCTAACCGAATGGGACCAAAGTGAACGGACGGTCATTGCTGTAGGCCAGTTACCGTATGATCCGGCGTTGCTGGCTGTTTTACGAAAACTCAGTGAGGAAACTGGCGTCGTTGTCCTTGGCGAAATTGTTGGAAACATTCCCCGAAATGACCTGTTCATTACCCGTACGGATACTTTCCTGGCCGGGATCACGGAACCTGAAGCCCATTCGCTTCAACCGGAGCTGCTCCTGACGATTGGCAATTCATTCCTGACACGAAACCTTAAAACGTTTCTCCGCCAGTACCCCGCCCGTCGTCACTGGCATATACAACCAACCGTTGACCGCATCAACGACTCCTTCCAGAGTCTGACAACCCTGATCCCGGCAACGCCACTCGCTTTTCTGGAAAAACTCTTTGCCGATCTCGACTACCAGCGGTTCCTGCAGGGCGATGACGATGATGAGGACGACAGGCATGCATTCCAGAACCAATGGCTACAGATGGATCGAGAGGCAACGCGTCTGGTCGAAAAAACCCTTGCCGCTCCCACCGATACCCTAACCGACTGGTCGGCAGTACGACGTATTCTCGACCAACTACCGGCTTTGTCCATCCTTCACCTGGCCAATAGTATGCCCGTCCGCTACGCTAACCTATGTGGTGTAGACGAACGACGGCAAATTAGTGTCTCCTCAAATCGGGGGGTTAGTGGCATCGATGGTTGTTTGAGTACAGCTGTGGGAGCCGCCCTGATGACGGATAAACTAGTAACTCTATTGATTGGCGATGTAGCGTTTTTCTATGACCGGAATGCCCTCTGGTCGGCTCCGGTGCCGTCTAACCTGCGAATCATTTTACTCAACAATGATAGCGGTCACATTTTCCGAATTATCGACGGCCCAAGTCGTCAACCCGAACTGGAAACTTATTTCGAAACACCACACGGCTATACCGCCCGCAACACTGCACAGGATGCTGGTCTTACGTACCTTCCCTGCGAATCCCTCGATGCGCTTGAGGAAGCACTAGGCGACTTTTTTAAGCCAGCCGACGCGGCTAAACTCCTCGAACTAAAAACCAACAAACAAGCCAATCAGGATCAGTTCCTGGCATATAAAGCGTCGGTAAAGGCCTATCAATCCCGTTAATCAATTTACGTAAAGTCTTCCTCGTTTCGCCTGAAACACCAGTAAACTATGACTGTAGTTATAGTTCTACTACTGAACGTCGTCAGCAGCTAGATTTAACTATAATCTTTTTTTGGGTGAGATGCATTTTATCAACTCTACGGGCGATACACTGGCGCTGCAAAACGATCCCACCAGATTGTTAGACAATACATAAAGGAAAATTCTATTAATTTCAATCAGGAAACTGATCTGAAAAATAGTCTTGCCTTTTGTGCTACTCTTCCTTAGGTGAGTTGGCAACCGTTCATCTCCTAATCCCAGTTGGTATCTTTTGTCGGGTCTGCTTTATTAAAAGACAGCTGGTCAACTGCGTTGTTTACGCCCGTCTTTAGCATCCCAATCACATCATTCTTCTTGTTGATTGAGCGTAGCGTTGTGATACAAAGTTACCCTTTGGTCAAGCCAAAAGTATTGTCTTGGAAAGTTCAGATTTATAGCGCAGCCCCTCCAGACAGGTAATAAAATACTTGTAGATCATCAAACGTTTAGCTACTTTTATTTAAAAGATAATAGGTTGGTTTCCAGAACGTTATCCCAAGTTTATTATTTATTTATACTCATTTCTTCATCTTGACATTTCATTCACTATGTCCTAAACGTAAAAAAGATGGCTACTACTCCTACTCCCGCTGAAATTGCCTTGATGCTTAAAATCTTTACCGATAAAGATGGCCTGTTTCGTAAAACAGACTCTATTGACCTCAGGCCTTTAACCAACGCATTCGATGAGGAAGTTAATCGCCTAAGTCAGTTCTCAGTTGACCGTAACAAAGATACTTCTTCTATTCTTACACCTACCCGTTTACAACAAATAAGGAGTATATCAGCCGAAGATACCTTTACGATTAAGCCGATTCCCATTCGCGGTCTTCGATCTCTTCAGGCATTTATTGACTCTTTGGACCCTTCATTAACCCATTTAGGTATTTATTATGGTTTTGATCTGAGTAGTAAGAAGATGGTACTGGTTATGCAGGGAATAAGATTAGATGGCGGTGGCGATGGTAGTCGACTTTCGGAGAGGTTATCTGAAAATCAAGTATCCAAAAACCAAATGACAACGACGGATTTAACACCCCAACCACGGGATTTCACCCTTGTCAGGCAATTCAGAGGACTGTTTATACACATCTATGGAAAGGGGAATTTTGTGTGGGGTGCCTACATGAAGCTTAAGGCTTTAAAAAAGGCTTTAACCGAATTTAGTGATGAAGGTTGTGATCGGGTAAAAATTACGTTCGGGTTCCAAAAAACACTTGCCGTAAGGATAAGTACACTCGACCGAAACTGCTTCCATTTGATTTTTACGGGTATAAGACCGGATGGTACGGTATCATCAAGCACCTTCTCAACATTCGATGGCGAACCAGGATATGTTGCGCCAAAACCAAGTTGTCCACCTTTCGGTAGCTTCCTGGATGAATAATGGTATTACGTAACTTAACGCACCCCTTATGAAACTGGTTGACGTAGCGATGTATCTGGTCTACCTGGCCACCTATGGTGTTATCGTTCCGGTTGGGTTTGGCTTTTATCTACTACAGTATCTGAACAAACCGCTCAAAATACTATTAGCGGGTCTGTGCTTATCTCTGGTGCTTGACCTGGGGCTGCTGGCTGTAAACTATAAGATTACCAATACCTTTCTGTATGCTTTTTCGGGTGTCGATGTGCTCATGATGACATGGCTCTATTCGTCCATCATTACGCATAAAACGCTCAGTAACGTCATTCGGTGGAGTGGCTTATTCGTTATCCCGCTGATTGGTCTGGATGCCTTTTTCATCTCAGGCCTGACAAACAATGGCTTTAGCAATGCGGTGGAGAAATTCTACATCATGAGCATCGCTCTATATTACCTGACTCAGTTATTTCAGGAGAGGATCGACGAGGATATACGTCGACAATCGCTGTTTTGGGTAAGTACCGGGATTATAATAGCCAACTTAGTGGGTTCATTTGACATTTTTAGCAGGACTGTCATTAATTACTCACAGACAGCCTATTTACAGTTCTTTATGTTCTGGTCCTTTGTAACCATACTCATGTTTGGAGCCTTTTCCTATGCTTTCTGGCTTAGCCAATACGACAGGTAATACCTTCATTTTATGAACTATTCCGCGTTACTACTACTTCTCATCAGCCAAGTTGCACTGGCCCAGGCGAGCCGTCCTCTCGTTCAAATTATCAGTGTAAAAACCGGAAATAATCAGATAGACTCGGCCTTTTCTACAGTCGATCTGCATCAGAAACAACCAGTTGCCCTGGCCTACAATCGTAATTACCTGCATTTCAGCTTTATCAATCTGTACAATCCCTCCCAAAATTCTTTCTCCTACAAACTGACCGGTTTGGATTATACCTGGGTAACCTGCACCGATTGTTCGCAAGTACAGTATGCTCATCTCGATGGTGGCGATTACACCTTTCTAGTAAAGACGACGCAAGCTGGCGACGTTCCGGCTCAATTCAGCTTTACGATAGAAGGCAATCTGTTCCATAAATGGTGGTTTGTGCCTATGCTTTTCCTGTATCTTCTTCTCTTCGCCGTTGTCATTGTCTACGTCTTTATCTTATTTCTGTTTAGGCAAAAGCTTAAAGAACAGCGACGAATCCATCAGGAAAAAATGGCCTCGATGGCCGAACTGACGGCGGGTATTGCGCACGAGATTCAGAATCCGCTCAACTTCGTTAACAACTTCTCCGAACTCGGCACCGAGCTGACAGATGAACTCAGGCAGGCTGCCACCAACGGTAACACCCAGGAGGTACTTGTCCTCACGGGGGAGCTAACCCAAAGCCTGCAAAAGATTACCCATCATGGCAGCCGCGCTTCGGCTATTATTAAGGGCATGCTCGAACACGCCCGGCCAAGCACGGGCCACAAGGAGCTTACGAACCTGAATGCACTAGCCGATACCTATTTGCAGATGGCGTATCAGGGTTTTCGCGCCAAGGATAAAGCGTTCACCTGTGCGTTGGTCACTGACCTGGCACCTGATCTAGCGCCCCTTCCTGTTGTGGCTCAGGATATGGGACGCGTGTTACTAAATCTGCTCAATAATGCCTTTTATACGGTTCAACAAAAGCAGAAGACAGTCCAGCCTGATTATACACCAACCGTTTGGCTAAGTAGTCATCGGTTAACACACACGGTTGAGATCAGGATAAAGGATAACGGCACCGGTATTCCCGAATTAGTGAAGGGTAAAATTTTCCAGCCTTTCTTTACGACCAAACCGACAGGCGAAGGCACGGGGTTAGGCCTGTCATTAAGTTATGATATCATCACCAAAGGGCATGGCGGTTCTCTGGAGGTAAATACCGTTCTGAATGAATTTACAGAGTTTCGTATTATCCTGCCAGCCAGTTAACCACCTCCCTGATACGAACCCGTTACTTACATGCCTGAGCATGCATTTGCCGTGACTGTTCATCGCCCGCAGCTTCGCCCAGACGCCAGGCCTCGCAGGCTGCCTGTTGATGATTCAGCGTTTGTTCGGCTTTGCCAATATAATAGTACAGTTGATCAACGGACGCATCCAGTTTTTCGGCCTGCCGAAACGCTGCGAGTGCCGGAGGGATTTGCTGCTGACTCAGGTAATACAGACCAAGTGTCTGATGAGCCCAGGCATTCTGACTGTCGCGTTGAAGCGACTCGTTCACCAATGGGAGAGCCTCTGCGGGTCGGTTCAGTTTCAGGAGCAAATACGCTTTGTTATTCAGGTAAAAAGGCTGGCGGGGCTGTACGGTCAGAGCACGCTCCACGAAGGTTAGGGCTTCGGCAAAGTTCCCGGCACGAGCGAGCAGCAGGCTCTGGTTATTAAGCGCGGCATCCTGCTTCGGATTGAGCCGAAGGGCACGCTGAATATCCTCACCAGCCTGTTCGTACGCTTTTTGCGTATAGAACAAAGCCGCCCGATTGGTCAAAGCCTCTACATTATTAGGGTTGAGTTGCAAAGCCCGGTCGTAGGCTACCTGCGCCTGGGATACGTTGGCCAATCGTACGTACGCATCGCCCAGTCGAGTCTGGTAAAATGTAGAATCCCGGTACTGTTTCTCAATCCGCTGCAGGTCGGCCACGCTGCCTGCGGCATCGCCCGTTTCCAGAAGGACTTCAGCCCGATTGAAGTAAGCGGTACTAAAATCAGGGTCCAGTTCGATGGCTCGTGTATAATCGGCCAGTGCGCCTTCCCGGTCGTCGTCCCTGAATTTTGCTAACCCCCGATTATTGTATGCATCGGCAAAATCAGATTTTTTAGAAATGGCTTCCGAATAGAACCGGATTGCTTCTTTAAACTCCCGTTTCTGTAGTTGAACATTGCCCTTTAAGAAAAACTGAGCGGCCTCATCGGTAGTACTGTTGGAACAACTGGAAAAAAGCAAAACAACCAAAAGTAGGTTGATTAAATGACGGAGGACACATACCTGGATGATTAACCGGGACATTACGTTGGTTACCTTTGCGAAACGGTACGAATTCATTAGAAAATCAATCATATATAGCATTATGCGTTTTGTTCAGGATATTCCTCACGCCCGTTTTCGCATCGGCCTTTACGCCTGGAATGGCAAATATATCGTCAAAATCGAAGCGGGTCCGTACGAACAGACATATAAAATCAGTGAAATGGACCTCACCGATCCCGAAGCAGTACCCACCCTGCTCGACGAACCGTTTCTGAACCGGGTTGAACAGCGATTTCTGGACATGGATACCGACTGGCAGGCCACCGGCGATCGTAATGATGCTTTTTAGGCAAACGGTACAGTATCGAACAATGTATCTGTTCACGAATCCGCACCTATAACGTTACATTCCTACCAGCCAACACCCACCCGAAATGGATTTGTCTGATCACACTGGTCCAGATTCACTAACACCCATTCAGCCCATTCCCATTGTGGCTATTGGGGCGTCGGCGGGTGGGCCGGAAGGGATCTCTGAATTATTGACGCACTTATCGCCCACCAGCGGGTGGGCTTTTATGTACATTCAGCCTACCGATACCGATCAGCCGGATCTGCTGTCAAATCGTTTGGCCCCTCTAACCCAAATGCCGGTTCTGGACGCCCAGGACCGAACGCCCATTAATGCTAACCATGTTTATATAATACCGGTTCATGCAGATGTACACGTAATGAATGGACAATTGGTATTCCGGGAGCGCCCCCGGAGACCTGCCCATCTGCCCATCGATCGGTTCTTTATCTCCCTTGCCGAACAACAGGGAGCCGCTTCCATTGGTGTGCTGCTGTCGGGTCTATCGACGGATGGTACACTGGGATTGAAAGCCCTCAAAGCCGCCAACGGGATCACCTTTGCCCAGGATGGTACGGCGAAGTTCCAGGGTATGTCCGTATCAGCTCAGGCAGAAGGAGTCGTCGATAAGGTGTTACCCATCCGGGATATTGCCCGTGAGCTCGATTGGCTAAGCCATCAGCAGGATTTTTTTCAGGATAGAGCGGTGATTGAATCGTCTGCAGAAAACGGCCAGCCCCAGCCACCAGAGCCCGATAACGGAGAGTTAATGGCACTTCTTCAGTTGGTGCGCAAATTCGTTGGGGTTGATTTCTCGCATTACAAAACGGCAACCATCCGGCGACGGGTTCTCCGCCGAATGGCCCTTTACAAACTGCGACTGTTGACGGACTACATGGACTATTTGCGTCAGCACCCCACAGAAGCCGGTTTACTTTATAATGATTTACTCATTAACGTAACCAGCTTTTTCAGAGATACCGACACCATGGAGTACCTGGGAAAGGTGCTTTTCCCACAGCTCCTCGCTGGTAAGACCGAGAATGAACCCTTCCGGCTTTGGATTCCAGCCTGCTCAACGGGCGAAGAAGTCTACTCGCTGGCAATCCTGTTGCTGGAAGCCCAGGACAACCTCGATAAGTCGATTCCCACTCAAATTTTCGCTACTGATCTTAGCGGACGGGTCATTACCCAGGCCCGGATGGGGCGTTTTTCAGTCAGTCAACTGGCAAACGTATCCCCGAAGCGCCTGAGTCGTTTTTTTACCAGGGATCAGGACGGGTACTACTGCATTAGTAAGATCATCCGGGATGTTTGCGTTTTTGCAACCCATAATGTTTTTGTTGACCCGCCCTTTTCCCGGCTCGATCTGATTAGCTGCCGTAACTTACTGATCTACACAGATACCACCCTCCAGCGAAAAGCGATTGCCACGTTTCACTACGCTCTGAACCCAACGGGCTATCTGATACTTGGTAAGGCTGAAACAGTTGGGTCGTACACCACCCTCTTTACGCAGGTGGCTAAGACGTTTAAAGTATATGCCCGAAAAACCAGTGTAACCCGCTCGGTATTCCCATTGGTAGACTTGTTACATCAACGATCAATCATTAAACCCCACCCTGGTGATAATGGGCAACAGGAGCGAACCAATACCTCCCCTTCTCTCAACTTGTCTGCTCCTCTGCCACCCGGATATCCAACAGAAATGTGGGGCAAAAAAGCTTTTCAACCCATGTCTATGCACTATAAACCTGGCCAGCCCGACGATTTAGACCAACGCGTCAACGGGTTGCTTAGCCAGTATACACCAGCCTCCGTTGTTATCAATAAAGACATGGAGATCATCCGTTTTCAGGGATCTACCAGCCTTTTCCTGGAACCAGCATCAGGCCGGGCTAATTTTAACCTTTTGAAAATGGCCCGGCCCGAACTCCTGTTCGATTTACGGACAGCTATCAATAAGGCCCACAAATCCGGACAGCCTGCTTCTAAAACAGGCTTGCTGATTCGGGTTCGGGAGGAGACTTACCACATAACGATCAACGCAGTTCCTTTTTTATCGCAAAGTCAGGAACCGCTGGTACTGGTTATTTTTAACGAAGTAACTCCGGCTATTCTGACACCCTCTGCCCCAAGTCAACTCCGGAATCGACGGATTAAACAGTTGGAAGATGAACTGGCAGCCCTGCGCGACGATATGCGGTCGATACTGGAAGAACAGGATGCCGGTCGCGAAGAGTTGCAATCCGCCAATGAAGAAATTATAAGCAGCAACGAAGAATTACAAAGTATCAACGAAGAACTGGAAACCAGCAAAGAAGAGATACAGTCAAACAACGAAGAGTTACAAACGATCAATCAGGAACTTCAGCTGAGTAATGATCAGTTGTCCGAAGCCTATGATTATTCGGATGCTATTTTTGGAACAATTCGGGAAACGGTAATCATACTCGACAAAGACCTACGGGTGCGCAGTGCTAACCGAGCCTTTTTTAAAACCTTTCGGCTTGAGTCAGATGATACGATTGGTCGTCTTTTATACGAATTAGGTAATCAACAGTGGGACATTCCCGCCTTGCGGTCATTACTCGATAAGGTAATCAACGACAATACGTCGATTCAAGCCTATGAAATGACTCACCATTTTCAGGATTTGGGCGAAAAGGTCCTGCGACTAAATGCCCGCAAGGTCGTTCGGTTACAGGGCCAGGCTGCTATTCTCCTAGCCATTGAAGACATTACCGATCATTCGCAGGTACAGCGACTGCTGGTATTTCTCCAGAGTATATTGACGCATGCACCCGTAAACATTCAGTTGTTCAAATCTGTCCGCAACGAACGGAATACGATCGTCGATTTTCAATTGGTTCCCCTCGTCAATGATTTAGGACAACGAGCTAACCCATCGGTTGAAGAACTATATAGAACCAGTTTCAAAGCTCGGTATAGCGACACTGAACAAATTTCCTTATTCACCCAATACGTCCAGGTTGTTGAAACCGGTGACCCTTTGCAGATTGAACTACCAAACGAACTGGCCACACAGCCCGAGTGGCACCAGATAACCGCCAATCGGTTTGAAGATGGTATTCTACTGGTTACTTCTACAATTGCAAAACGACACCGGCACTAACCAACTTTACACGATCAACGCTGCCTGGTCACCGTATAAGCCGGGCGAACAAACAGGAAAACAAGCAGATAAAAAAACAGGGGCACGACAATAACCCAATAATCAGGTGTAAAATCGTCAGCCATCAGATCATCAACAGCGGCAACGTAGCGAACCGTCACTGAGCCGGGGAGCGATGACGATAGAGCATCAAAGTCATCCTCACTAATGGGCACTATCCGCTCCTGACCCTGATGCCGGACAGTTGCCTCGTAGGTGTACCAATTGTACTTACGCCCATGAGCCTTCCTGTTGGTAGCCAGGACCGGTACGGAAACAGACTGACCTTCTTTATTCAGAAGCTGGTAATAGTTAAAATAAGCAATGGTATCATACGTAAAAAAGATAGCAGCACACCCAAGCGCCAGAACAAACAAGAAGCGGGCGATGGTTTGTAAGAAAGGAATAGGAATTAGGCTACCGATCAGGCCTGAACTAAAAAAGAACGATGCTGTAGACAAAAGCATACACAGCAGCAGCAACCGATTCGAAGGGCTGAAATCCCGAATGGAAGACCACTCGATCAATCGGGACTTTCGATTCGATTCATCAAATTTCAGGACGGCTCGCGGTTGCCGAAAACTATCGTAGTCTGGATGGTAGAGTAATTTCACCCGATCTCCACTCCCTACATAACCACTATCCATGACAAAGCGACAGGGGTAGGCTTTTCCCTGATACTCGACGGTTAAGTACGTACTATTACTAAACACATCCTGCCAGGAACGCTGTTTTTGCTCAGCGTTGGTAATCGCTACGGTTACTGGCCTTGCCTTTCTGGAAAAATCATCCAATAGGCGTACATCCTGGTAGTATTGCCACATACCCCAGGTTGCCACGCTCAGAATTAAAGCAACAACAAGTGATAGCAAGAACGTGTATAGGCGACCCAGCACGGTGGCAATTTTCCCTAACATCAGTGGCTTTTTAGCGGCTGTGTGGTAAGTAGACCACTAAAGGTAAAATGGCTAATTGAGTACCGAATGTAGTTTTTTGTAAACGGTTAATAAGTTGTTAAAATAAAAAACGGCGCCCACTTTCGCAGGAGCCGTTTTCACAAGCAAACAGGAATCTTAGCCCAGATACGTCTTCAACGCTTTCGACCGTGAGGTATGGCGCAGACGACGAATGGCTTTTTCTTTTATCTGCCGAACCCGTTCACGGGTTAGATTGAACTTTTCGCCAATCTCTTCGAGTGTCATAGCGTGTTCGCCATTCAAACCGAAGTAAAGTGTAATCACATCGGCCTCGCGCTGGGTAAGCGTCGAGAGAGCGCGCTGTACTTCTTTTCGCAACGAATCGTTGATCAGGCCCGAATCGGGTTTGTCTTCGCCATCGTTTTCAAGTACATCGAGCAGGCTGTTTTCTTCACCCTGAACGAAGGGCGCATCCATGGATACGTGACGCCCCGAAATCTTGAGTGTATCAACCACTTCAGCGGCTGAGATCTCAAGTACGGCTGCCAGTTCTTCCGGCGACGGCTCCCGCTCAAATTTTTGCTCCAGATCGGAGAAGGTCTTCGAGATTTTGTTCAGTGAGCCAACCCGGTTAAGGGGCAGACGCACAATACGGGACTGTTCGGCCAGTGCCTGAAGAATAGACTGACGAATCCACCAGACGGCGTACGAGATAAATTTAAATCCGCGCGTTTCGTCGAAGCGCTGAGCAGCCTTAATCAACCCAAGGTTCCCTTCGTTAATCAGGTCACCTAACGATAAACCCTGATTTTGATACTGTTTGGCAACCGACACAACGAAACGCAGGTTTGCTTTCGTTAATCGCTCCAGCGACAATTGGTCACCTTCCCGAATTTTCTGGGCCAGCGTTACTTCCTCATCAGGCGTAAGCAGGTCCACCTTACCAATCTCCTGCAAGTACTTGTCTAACGACTGGCTCTCGCGATTGGTTATCTGTTTTGAAATTTTTAGCTGTCTCATAATCCGTTGTCCCCGGTGGAGTGACTATATAACGCAAACGTATGACGATGCATTACACGAAAAAGTAACAATGACTTACGCATTTTTGTTCTCTGGCTTCGGCAGCAAAACTTTACGCGACAAACGGTACTTTCCGGTCTTTTTATCCACGTCAATCAACTTTACCGTCACCTCTTCACCGACCTGCAGGACACCGTCCATGGTTTCCAGACGCTCCCACTTAATCTCGGAAATGTGCAAAAGACCATCTTTACCCGGCATGAATTCGACGAAAGCACCAAAAGGCTGGATCGTCTTCACTTTGCCGACATACGTTTCACCTACTTCGGGAACCGCAACGATACCTTTCACGCGGGAAACGGCTTTATCCATGCTTTCTTTGCTGGTAGCAAAAATGCTGACCCAACCCGCATTGTCATGCTCGTCGATGTTCACAACGGCACCGGAATCTTTCTGGATATCCTGAACAACTTTACCGCCGGGTCCGATAACGGCACCAATCTGGTTGGTATCGATTTTGATAACCATAGCACGGGGTGCATGTGGTTTCAGGTCAGAGCGAACATCAGACAGGCCTTTCTTCATCTCTCCGAGGATATGCAGACGGCCTAAACGCGCCTGCTCCAGGGCCTGAGCCAGCACTTCATACGACAGACCATCCACTTTCAGGTCCATCTGGCAAGCCACGATCCCTTTTTCGGTTCCCGTAACTTTGAAGTCCATATCGCCCAGGTGATCTTCATCGCCCAGGATGTCGGATAGAACGGCGTATTTGTCACCATCCGAAATAAGGCCCATGGCAATACCGGCAACGGGAGCCTTGATCTTGATCCCGGCATCCATCAGAGCCAGTGTACCAGCGCAAACGGTTGCCATAGACGACGAGCCGTTCGATTCGAGGATGTCGGATACGATCCGGATGGTGTATGGATTCTCTTCGGCAGGCGGCAGCACTTTCTTCAACGAACGGTGCGCCAGGTTTCCGTGACCAATTTCACGACGGCCAGCTCCCCGGTTAGGCTTCACTTCGCCGGTCGAGAAACCGGGAAAATTATAATGTAACAGGAATTTACTGTACCCCTGGTACATCGTCTGATCCACGATCTGCTCATCCGTTTTGGTACCGAGCGTTACGGTTGTCAGCGACTGGGTTTCACCGCGGGTGAACAACGCCGATCCGTGTGGACCGGGCAGATACCCAACTTCAGCCGAGATTTGACGAATCTGATCCAGCTTCCGGCCATCCAAACGGGTCCGCTCGTCGAGTACTAACCGACGGGAGGCTTCCCATTCGAGGTCGTGGAAGTAGGTTTTTATCAGACCAACGTTAACCTCTGCTCCTTCCGGGAATGAAGCTAAATACTCGTCACGAACGGCTTTGAAGCCTTCCGAACGGCCTTTCTTACTTGGGTTCTGCAACTGGGCTACCGCATAGATTTTGTCGTAGGTAGCCACGCGTACAGCGGCCCGGAGGTCTTCGTCGTGCGTTTCGTGGTTATATTCCCGCTTGACGGTCTTACCCACTTTAGCTTCGAGTTCTTTCTGCGCCTGGCATTGTACTTTGATGGCGTCGTGAGCTACTTTAATAGCTTCCACAACTTCGGCTTCTGAACATTCGTCCATTTCGCCTTCCACCATGCAAATATCTTTTTCGGTAGCTGCTACGATGAGGTCGATGGTTGCGCGCTCCAGCTCAGAGGTCTTCGGGTTAATCTTGTACTGGCCGTCGATTTTAGCAACGCGTACTTCAGAGATAGGCCCGTTAAACGGAATATTGGATACCGCCAGCGCCGACGAAGCAGCCAAAGCAGCCAGCGCATCGGGCTGCACTTCAGGGTCCGCAGAGATCAACGTGATCATTACCTGCGTGTCAGCGTGGTAGTTATCGGGGAAGATAGGCCGCAGAGCACGGTCTACTAAACGGCTAATCAGGATTTCGTGATCACCCAACCGACCTTCGCGCCGTTGGAAGCTACCCGGAATCCGGCCAGCCGATGCGAATTTCTCCTGGTAATCAACGGATAGAGGAAGAAAGTCAACGCCCTCTTTGGCGTCTTTACTTGATACGACGGTGGCCAACAGCATGGTGTCGCCTAACCGTACAACCACCGCGCCGTCGGCCTGTCGGGCCAGTTTGCCGGTTTCGATGGTAATTTCCCGCCCGTCGGGCAGCGCAACGGATTGCGTGGTGATTTCAAACATACAACAGATTTTGAATACGTCTTCTTACAGCTTTAAACCGCGCCGGTTCGAAAACCGGTTTACTCGTTGTGTCCAGCAAGGGTTTGCACCACGTCTAGTCCAAGTAGAAACAACAAAAATGAGGGAATCTACTGTGTGGTAGATTCCCTTTTTTGGGGTGACCCAATTACTTCCGGAGTCCCAGCGCAGCCAGGATGGCCCGGTACCGCGTGATATCCTTTTTAAGTAAGTAGTTCAGCAGGCGACGACGCTTAC
This sequence comes from Spirosoma fluviale, assembly GCF_900230225.1. GTDB lineage: Bacteria > Bacteroidota > Bacteroidia > Cytophagales > Spirosomataceae > Spirosoma > Spirosoma fluviale. Next base: position 2,023,610 of record NZ_OCNH01000001.1, on the reverse strand, counting down.
CAACTAATTTCAACAGACCCAGTTGTGTGCCGTAATCGTGCTTGTGAACTTTCAGGTGCTCAGTTAAATGACTGATCCGGTAAGTGAACAGCGCGATCTGGGATTCGGCCGACCCGGTGTCCGTTGCACTTTTGGCATGGCCCGAGGTGGAGAAGATCTCCTGCTTTTTTTCGGTCGTTAGATACATCTTCAGACAGCTAATTTGATTAATAAAATGAATTCGGGTGCAAAGATAGCAAAAAGTGTCGATAAATATAGTAAATGGCAAGTTTCGACTGATAGGTGCCGGAGCACCACTCCTCACTCCTCACTCCTCACTAACGTATTCCGTTTGTCGAATCGCTTTTTGAGCCGCTCCCAGGCAATGATGTACACATCTTTATCGAATAGGCGGGAATCGTGCCGGGCACGCTGCATTAACAACAGGCCAAACGGAAACAGGACGATGTTCGCCAGCCAGGCACCAATGGGCACCCAGAGCAGACCGTCTTTAGCATACTTATCGCCCGCGATGGTCAATATATACAGGAAAATGAAGAAGACGATGGCAATGAGCACTGGTAAACCAAAACCACCTTTCTTGATAATGGCCCCCATCGACGCGCCAATCAAAAACATAACGAAGACAGAAATGGCCTGCGTAAATTTATGGTGACTTTCTAACTGGTAGCGCCAGACGTTTTTTTCTTTTTCGGTGAGGTAGGTAACGTTCGAGGTAGAGTACGACAAAATATTCTGAGCCTGATTCAGGGCGATTTGCGCCAGTTCATGCTGGGGTATTTTGTAAGCAGCCAGCAGTGAGTCGACCCACTTCCCATCCTTTAGCACTTTCTGCTTCAGGATAACGTCGGATTTAAACTGATAGTTATAATATTGCCGGGAGTTTCCGGCCACGCTCAGGCTGGTATTGGTGTAATCTTTCCGCAACGAATCAGTCAGGGCCGAGAGTTGCTTCAGGTCTTTCATGTATTCGTGGTATTCGAACTGATTTTCATCGGTTCGTTTAATCCCGAATGACTCCAGACTAATTACGAGTTTATAATCCTTAAACCCATTCCGCATAAACTGGGCACCCTGTGGTGTTGGCCCGCTACTGGCGTAACTGATGCTGTTATCGGAATATTCCTGGTAATCGTTGCCGTTAAAAAGCTGAAAAACAAGGTAAGTTCGGTCTTTGTCCGTATACATACGACCGGAGTCGGCCAGGATTATTTCGCGGTTACCCGACTCCAGTCCACTGGTGGGGTGCTTATAAATAACCAGCCCTTTGAGAAGATCGCCGGTCGTACTTCCTTTTTCGGCTTTTAGTTTACGGTCAACTTTAATGCTGTAGCCTGGCAGGTCATTGTAAAAAATGCCTTCCTTCAGGTTTAAGGTAGCTTTGGCAGTTTTAATATCGTAGAGTAGGCTGTATCCCTTAAGGTTGGCCCAGGGGGCGACCGAGTTGTTGAACCAGAACGAAAACGCGCTGATGCCAACGGCCACGATCAGCAGCGGACGCATGGCGCGGGTAAGAGAAATACCGGCGCTTTTGAGGGCGGTGAGTTCAAAGAATTCGCCCAGATTACCAAACGTCATTAATGAAGACAACAGTACGGCCAGCGGCAGAGCCGTTGGGATTGTCAACAGGGAAAAATAGAAGAGCAGACGGCCAAACGTAGCCAGGTCGAGGTCTTTGGAAACGAACTCGTCGATATAAAACATCAGGAGTCGCATCAGGAAGATAAAGATGACGACGCCCAGGGTTAAAAAAAACGGCCCCCAAAAAGAGCCTAGTACTAGTTTATCTATTTTCTTCATGCTGCTGTACCGAACGAACGGCCCCGACGATTCAGGATACTGGCTACCTATGTATACGTACGGGAACACCTTTGCGGTTCCATCATCAGCCTTCCTTAACTTTTTTTAACTGCCAACGATCTCTTTGAGCTTATCCATTAGCCCGTCCCAGAGGTCCTGAAGCTCTTCCGGATCGGTCGTATTTGAATAGTCGGTTACCCGCAGAAAGGTGGATTGCGTCAATTCGCTCTGGTCGACCCGAAAATCTACGTAGTTATTATCACTGCCATCTTCATCGGTATCGAGGAACTCAAATCGCACCCCTTTGTTCTGCCGCATGGAAACCTGCCGCGCTATGTGGCTTTCGTTGTCCCACTGAAAATCAAACCGCTGCTCCGGCATGGTATTTACCTTGCTGGCAAACCATTGCGATAGACCGGAAGCCGTGCTGATATAGGGGAACAGCATTTTGGGAGATGCCCGAAGTTCGTATTCAGTAATAAACTTAAATTTCTCCATAATGTATATGCTTAGGAAAAAAGGGTACTTGGCAAAGGTAAACGATTTTTTTTGCGAAAGTCAACGGCTTTATTTGCGCGGAGCCGAATTTTCCTTACTTTTGTGAAACGAAACGGCGGGGTAGCTCAGATGGTTAGAGCGTAGGATTCATAACCCTAAGGTCGGCAGTTCGATCCTGCTCCCCGCTACCACGAAAAAAGACCTGATTCTATACGAATCAGGTCTTTTTTTTGCATTCCGCTTCAGGTTATTGAATCGCAATCGTAAAGTCCGTATCCAAATCAGACGTGCCGGGTGTGGCGGTTCCGTTCTTGGTGTCGGGCTGATGGCGTAAGACTAGTTTCAGTTTGCCGGAACTGGCTGCACCGGTCTTCATTTCAGTGGCAAGGCCAATGGGGTACGGCCCCGGTGCCGGATTGGTGTCTCGATCAGTCAGGGTAACGGTCAGGCTTAGCCCTGTGCTGGGGGTATAGACAAACAGGTGCTCATTTGCTTTCTCCCGGATCTCCGCCGTCGCATCGAGCGCGGGGGTTTTCGTTTTATCCAGCAGTGTCACGACACCCGTGTAGGTGGTGTTGGCTTTCAAATTCAGGGTTGCCTTGCTGAAGTCGGCGGTGGTGTTGAGGTTGTCAATCGTTGCGGTGACGATTTCGGTGGGCACCGCTTTGTTGGTGAGCGTGAGTGTGACGGTCGTAATAGCCTCGTTATCGTCTGTTGGGGCTACGTTCGCTTCGTCATTTTTGCAGGCTCCGGCAAGGAGAGTAAGGAAAGCGATAAACATGAATGGCTTCCGGGTGTACATCATGGTAGTTGAGATTTATTGGAATACAGGTTGTTGATAAGCAATTGAATTGGGTTACGTCCTTTTGGGAAACGCCAGCGGCAGTTTTACTTTGAGCAGGATATTACGACCGGGCTCGTCGGCGAAATACCGGAAGCGGTTCAGGTAATCGCGGTAGGCCACATTGGCAAGGTTGGTACCACTCAGGATAACACTGAGTGGCTGCTTTCCCAGTTGAGTCTGAAAACCAACCTCAGCCCCCAACAGAAAATAGGCAGGGGGTGGCGGGGCGAAATCGCCGGTAAAGATGACCGCCCCGTTTTCCTGCCGGGTGGTAACGGATGGGGCTCTGTTTTGCCGGGCCACGTACAATCCGGTTACCGACACATAGGGCTTGGCCAGTTTTCCCCACCGGGACCAGTCATATCGTAAACTATTGTCGGAGCGGTTGGGCGGAATAAAAACCAGGTAATCGCGATCCGTTTTGTTGTAGGCGAATAAGAGCGAATTTTTCGTCGTAAAGGCCAACTGTTCCGTAAACTTGTACGTCAGGGAAGCATCGACACCCCGAAACGTAGCCCGCACCTGATCGTACGTGTAGGAGGGGAAAGCGCCCCGCTGCCGGACAACGGGTACCGAATCGGGCTTGAGGTAGATGTAATTATCGATCCGATTAGAATATACACCAATCTCGCCACTTAGCCGTTTGCCGACATAGGCTAGCACCAGATTACTGTTCAACGCCTGTTCAGGCCGTAAGTTGGGGTTCCCCCGCTCGTAGGCAACGGCACTCTGATGCAGTCCGTTGGAATATAAATCAGCGACATTGGGAGCCCGCCAGGCAGTGCTCAGGTTTCCGGTCAGGGTTAGCTCGGGCCGAAGCTGGTACGCTATGCCCAGCGACCCGTTGGCGTTTTGCCAGTTGTGGGTTGTGTAATAGGTCTTCCTGGTAACTTCATCGAGGAAGTAGGCCCGTAACCATCGGTAGTCATAGCGTAACCCGCCCTCCAGCGTCAGGCGACCCACCGCGTAGCGCTCTATGGCAAATAACCCGGCTCCGTAATTTCGGAAATTAGGGATCAGGAACAGGTACTGCCGCACGTTGCCCTGCGTGATTCCGTTAAACCCCACACTTCCCGACCATTGACCCACCTGACCACCCGATTGGGTCCTGATCGGTGCATGCTCCCAGACCAGATCGGCGGTATGGGTAACTAATTTCAGGTACAGTTCGGGCGTCGTTATCCCGCTAAACGACACGTAATCATACTCCCGGCGGGTATTTTGCTGCCGGGCAACCGTTGCGGTTAGGGTGCCTCCTTTTGGCAAATGCAGATGCGCACGCCCTTTGAACAAATCATGCTGAACCGCCTGATACGGTCGGTCCAGCGAATAGGAAAAGTCCGGCTTCACCAGCGGCTCCGGCCGACTGATGGCCGTGTACAGATCGGCCAGACTACCCACCTGAGCACCCGTAAACAGCCCTACTTTCGTATCGAACTGACTGTAAAACAACTCGATACCGAAGTTTTTGTGATCGTAATGCAGATCGCCGGAAAAGTTGTTTTCGTGGTAGCTGGTATTTTCCAGGTAATAGTTCGGCGTTTTGACGTAGCCTGACCGTTTCAGGGTTCCCTGCAATCGCCAGCTCAATCCGGTAAGTTTCCGATCGAAGGCCCCTTCTACCATACCCGAAACGACGCCCATTCGCCCGTTCGTCGCGCCAACCAGATTCACCTCGGCCCGAATACCCGGCTGCGTGGGCATGGCGCTGGGTTCTACCAATATAACGCCCCCAATAGCGTCGGACCCGTAGCGAATGCTGGCTGCTCCTTTGATCACCGTTAGCCGGGACGCCAGAAACTGATCGACCTGTGGGGCGTGTTCAGTCCCCCATTGCTGGTCTTCCTGCCGGATGCCGTTATTCAGAATAATGATTCGATTGCTATACAGTCCGTGAATGACCGGTTTCGAGATACTGGGGCCGGTTTGAATGGAGTACAATCCGGTAAGTGCCTTCAAGCTCTCGCCCAGTGATTGCCCCCTCGTCTGGTCGAGAGCCGCCCCCGACAAACTCACCTGCGTTTGTAGCAGTTGCTGAGCTTCGGACCGGTGTTCGGTCACGACAACCTCCTGTAAGGTTTTATTGTCAGGGACCAGTGAAACCGTATTCAGGATAACCAGTGGTTCCTGCTTTATAACGATTGACTGTGTGATGGTTTTATAACCAATAAACTGGTAGTCGATCGTGTACGTACCCGAACAAAGCTGACCGAGTTGAAAATAACCCGCTGAATCAGAAACGGCACCCGTTTTTAACTCCCGAACGTAAAGGGTTGCCCCAACGAGCGGCTGGCGGTTGTCCTGCCCCAGAATTTGTCCTTTTAGCACGCTCGTGCAGGTAATAGTCTGCGCCCAACTCCACGAATATACCGCTACCGATAAGACTACCACTAAACCAATTCTCGTTATACCACCCATCTGTCCGCTTGTGCGCATCATGTAGAATACACAGCTTCATTTATGCAACAACGTTGCAATATTAGAAAAAACAGATGACAGTACCTAATGAGCTTGTTTTTACACGATGAAAATTGACGTTGAAGTGGTACGGGACAGCATCCTGCTATCCCGTACCACTTCAACGTCAATGCAGCACGTCGAACACCAACTCCCGAAGAATATCGCTTTCATTCATGGTTGGTGAGTCGATGCCTTTACTGCGGGCGTCGGCCCGGCGGATGGCACTGATAATGGCGGCCACTTTGGGAAGGGGGAATGTGCGGGCGGCCGAGAGGTAATCTTTAACGAAAAACGGGTTGACACCCAACAGCGGAGCCAGGCCTTTATCGGTCTGATCTTTTGACGCCTGTACCAGAATCACTTTGCTGAAATACCCGAATAACTGCGCCAGAATAACCACTAATGGATTGTCTTTGGGATTACGGCCGAAATAATCGACGATTTGATTGGCCTTTAGCACGTCGCGTTGGACGAGGGCTTTCTGGAGTTCAAAGACGTTGTACTCTTTACTGATACCCACCAGCCGCTCCACGGTGGCTGCGGATATTTCTTCCCCGACATGGAGGTTTATCAGGATTTTATCGATTTCACCCGCCAGCCGTTTAAGGTCATTTCCGATGTGGTCGGCCAGAAGCTGGCAGGCTTTCGGGCTAACTTTGGCACCCTGCTCCCGGCAGTACTCCCCTACCCAATCCGGGATTTTGTTGTCGTACAGTTTTTTGACGCCCAGCAGTTTACCCTTCGCGCCGAAGGCTTTTACCCAGGCTTTCCGCTCGTCGAGGCCCGGCTTCCCGTCTTCCTTTACGTAGCACAGCATCAGGATCGTGCTTGGAAGGGGGTTCAGGGCGTAATCTTCAAACAGGGTCTGGGTCGACTTGTCGTTGATGCCGTTCAGTTGCTGGGCTTCTTTAACGAGCACCAACTGGCGTTCCGCCATGAACGGATACCGCCGGGCGTAGTTCAGTACAGCGCCGGCATCGGTCTCTTTTCCGAAGAGAACAAATTGATTGAACCCACGCTCGGCAACGGGCACGGCCACTTTTTCCAGTTCTTCGGCAATACGATCGAGGTAATAGGGCTCGTCCCCATGAATCAGGTAAACAGGGGCAATCCGCTTATTTCGGATGTCTTTTAACAGGGCGTCAACAGCAGGGATCAAAATGCGTATTCGGTTTACGGGACTTGGTAATCGGTATTACGGACAAAATTAACGATCTCCGGTCACTTCCGCCGAATTAAAACGCCCGGATGTGCACCGGTCGTTTTTTGTCCCTGATACACAAGCTGCCCGGCCACCCAAACAGATTCGATGCCGCTCGACAGCGCTTTGTTGCTGCCGATACGGGCATTGTCCTGCACGCTATCCGGATTCAATAGTACCAGGTCGGCAAAATAGCCGGGGGCAATCAATCCTCTATCGACCAGGCCGAGGTGTTCGGCTGTGAGGCTGGTCATTTTCTGGATGGCCGTTTCGAGGGGTATGATTTTCTGGTCGCGCACATAACGCCCCAATACGCGGGTAAACGCACCATACCCGCGCGGGTGCCCGTCATTTGCCCCATCGGAACAGATGTTTGTGTGCGGCCAGGCCAGAAAATTAGCGACATCGGGTTCATCCATCGACTTTCCCATAATGGCTTCTATACCGTCGGCGTCGGGGTTGTTTTTTGCGTAGTTCGACGCTTCGCCAATCAGGGCCATCAGCGTTTGAGCCGGTTTTTCACGACGCAGAGCCGCTACTTCGCCAACCGTTTTTTCGGCATAAACCGGATTTGGCGCAAAGCGAACCAATACCGACTGCATTGGATCGAAGAGCTGGGTAACGGCAAATTCAGCGCTGGTCGCGTTGGTGTAATCCCGCTTCGGGAAGAGCACCCGCAGCGTCGAGTTCCAGTAATCGTACGGATAACAGTCGGCAGTGATGTTTATCCCCTCGGCGCGGGCGCGTTCGAGTTGGGCCAGAATGCGGGCCGACTGCCCCCATTTGTCCCGAAGCGCGATTTTAAGGTGAGAAATCTGTACAGGCATTTTCGTCAATCGCCCGATCTGAATGATTTCATCCACGGCATCGTCCAGTGAAATATCCTCACTTCGGATGTGGCTCATGTACCGTCCACCCGAATCGGCCGCAACCTGTGCCAGTTGGATCACCTCGTCGCGGCTGGAAAAAAAGGCGGATTCGTACTCCAGTCCGGTCGATAACCCCAGCGACCCTTTGGCCAGTTCAGTTCGCAAAATAGCTTTCATCCGGGTAACTTCGTCGGGTTTTGCCGTTCGGTACAGCCCATTGACCCCCATTACCTGCTGCCGTAGCGTAGCCTGTCCCGTATAGCTCGCTATATTGACCGCTACGGGTTGCCGCGTCAACTGAGCCTGTAGAGTATCCATCGCCCAGCTTCCACCATCCTGCCCCGACACCAGAGTTGTTATCCCCTGACTCACCAGGGCGGGTGCATCGGGCTGGCGACTCAGACCCGACACATGGTGGCTGTGGCTATCGATAAATCCTGGTGCCAGCACCAGGCCCTGTCCGTCGGTAACGGGCTCGTTCGGGAAAGGCGTCAGGTTACCCATTTCCCAGATTCGGTCGTTCCGAAGCCGAACAGCCGATTTCCGGGCTGGAGTGCCTGTGCCATCCACAAGCCGAACGTTCGTGATGAGTTTCGTTTGGGGCAACGTCAGGGGTTTACCTTCCAGAATGTCGCGGGCCACCCGCCGGGCTGTTCCCTCGCTACTGTTGCTAAGCACAATCAGCGTTTGTTTTTTATCGACGTACCGGACGATTACGTTCAGAAAGCCAACCCAGCTACCGGTATGCGCCAGTATGCTCCCGCCGTCTTCAATAAACCAGCCGAAGCCATACGGATAGGTGCGGTTACCGGTCAATTCCACTGGCTTGAATGCCTCCTGCATCGTCTGTTTCCTAACCAGCTTTTCCGTTGCCAGCGCCTGTTCCCATGTCAGCAAATCGTCTGCAGACGAATAGATATTCCCATCGCCAATGACACCATCCAGCCGAATAAGGTCATTCATGACGTTTTTGCCATTCTCCCGCCCAAATCCATACACCCGGTTGTGGGGTCTGGTCTGGCTGTTAAGATAATAGGCGTACGTATTTTTCAGCTTAAGGGGTTTTACAATCTGCTGATCCAGGAACTGCTCCACGGGCATACCCGCCAGGGTGCTAATGATTGATCCCAGCAACACATAACCGGTATTGGAGTATGCCCACTGCGTACCGGGCCTGAACAACAGCGGTGGTTTATGCTGACGCAGCAACTGCATCATCCCCCCGTTTGTGAGCGTATCGAGCGGCCCGGAATACCGTTGCATCAGGCCATCGTACTCCGAAAGGCCGGATGTATGGGTCAGCAGATGCCGAACGGTAATGGTGTCGTAGGGAAAATCGGGTAGATAGGTCCGAACGGTTTCGTCATAGCGGAGCTTTCCCCGTTCCTGCAACTGCATGATCATCAGGGCAACGAATTGCTTCGAGATCGACGCCAGATTGAAAGCTGAACTCGTTGACAAGGGTTCATGGGTGGCGATGCTGGCCGTGCCAAATGCTTTCCGGTAGCGGACCGTCCCTTTTTCGGCAACCAGAACGACCCCATTGAACAACGCCCGTTCGTGAAGGTACGTCAGGGTGGAATCGAGCGTTTTCAGGCGACCGGGCAACAGCCGGTCGGTAGGTTGCGCCTGAAGGGATAAAGCAGCTAAGTACAAAAGGAAACCAAGTGGTGTAAGGCAGCGGGCAATGAGCGGCATATCAGGTGAAGTTTAAGCAGAATGTGGGCACAGGATAAGAATATTATTTCAATTTTCAGGAAATTGTCCCCTATCGTTTGGCAATCAAATCAATTTCAAGAATAAAAATCTACTTTTAACCGGCAAATGATCCTACCCTTACATGACTAATAAAGCTATACTGCTTACTGATGGCCTTTTCACGACGACCGATGCCAAAACGGCTCACGGCCTTATCCGGGGCACCGAGCGGTACACCGTTGCCGGTGTAGTCGACGCCCCAACAGCCGGACAGGATGCGGGAGCTATACTCGACGGCACCAACCGCAACATACCCATTTTTTCTTCGGTTACCGAAGCACTTACCCATCTGCCTGCCGTTTCCTACGCCATCGTTGCGGTGGCGACCAACGGGGGTGTTTTGCCGGAAAACATGCTGGCCGACATCAAACTTTGCCTTCAACAGGGCCTTTCCATCGTTAACGGACTCCACGAATTTCTAAACGATAAGCCTGAACTGGTGGCGCTGGCCCAGCAGTCGGGAGCTCAATTAATCGATGTCCGGCGACCAAAGCCCCGGCACGAGCTGCATTTCTGGACAGGCGAGATCAATCAGGTAACGGCCCCTATTATAGCCATTATGGGCACGGACTGTGCCCTGGGGAAACGCACCACCACCCGCCTGATCCGGGAAGCCTGCGAGCGACAACAGATCAATGCCCAGATGATTTATACCGGGCAAACCGGCTGGCTACAGGGCGTCCGGTACGGGTTCATCTTCGACTCGACCCTCAACGATTTCGTGTCGGGCGAGCTGGAACACGCGCTGGTGTCATGCTGGCGGGAAACGGGGGCCGATGTACTACTTATTGAGGGGCAGGCTTCACTGCGTAATCCCAGCGGCCCCTGCGGCTCGGAATTTCTGGTTTCGGGCAATGCGCGGCATGTAGTTCTGGTTCACGCGCCCAAACGTACGTATTACGACCATCTACCGGCCTGGGGAGAAATACCGTCGGTCGAGTCAGAAATTGCCCTGATCGGGTGTTACGGGTCGACGGTCATTGCCCTCGCCCTGAACACGGAAGGATGCTCCAGGGAGGATGCCTTCGCCTTTCAGGAGGAATATGCCGGGCGGCTGGGTATTCCGGTACTGTTGCCGCTGGAAGAAGGCGTAGAACCCATTTTACCCATCATTCATGCCCTAACGTCCATGGCCCATGCGCATTAACGCCATCCGCACTTATCGCCGGGACCTGGCCCTGACCAAACCGTATACCATTGCCTATCAGACAACGTCGGCGGTAGAAAACGTTTTTGTTGAACTGGAACTGGAAAATGGGCTGGTTGGCCTGGGCGCGGCCAACCCCGACCCGGACGTGGTTGGCGAAACGCCGGAACAAACGCATCTTAATTTGCAAAGTGACTGGATGACGAGTCTGATTGGCCGGGATATCCGCTCTCTGCACGAACTGATCGACGATGCCCGGGCTCAGTTTCCGCAGGCACCCGGCACCCTGGCTGCGCTGGACATTGCCATTCATGACGCTTTTGCTCAATACTTAGGGATTCCTGTTGTGCAGTTTTACGGCCGAACCATCCGCACCCTGCCCACGTCCGTGACCATCGGCATCATGAACACCGCCGACACCCTGACCGAAGCGGCTGCTTATGTACAGCAGGGCTTCCGGGTGCTTAAGGTGAAGACGGGCGTGCAGGTTGACGAAGACATCGAGCGAATTGTAAAACTCCGCGAAACCTTTGGCCAATCACTAATCATTCGCGTCGATGCCAATCAGGGCTATTCCTTAGCGGAATTAACGCGATTTCTGATACATACGAAATCCCTGAATATCGAACTGATTGAGCAGCCACTGCCGGTTGGTCAGGAACATGAACTTCTTGGCTTGCCGGATGATGCCCGTTGCCTGCTGGCGGCCGATGAATCCTTAAAAGATCCGGAAGCAGCCATTAAACTCTCCCAGCAGCCCCAGCCTTTTGGTATCTTCAACATCAAATTGATGAAGTGTGGCGGTATCCGATCGGCTATTCAAATCGCAAACATTGCCCGACCGGTCGATATTGCCCTGTTCTGGGGATGTAACGACGAAAGCCGCATCAGTATAACGGCCGCCCTGCATGCGGCCTTCGCCTGTCCAAACACCCGATACCTCGACCTCGACGGGAGTTTCGACCTGGCAGAAGACGTCGTTTCGGGCGGCTTCACCGTCGAAGATGGCTACATGCGCCCCACCGGTGGCCCCGGTCTAGGCCTACTACGATTGTAGTAATCTTCAGCTGGTTAAACGCAGAGGGCACAGAAATTATACTACTGATTTAAACCCTGTGCTCTCTGCATCTCTGTGTTCAATAAATCTACATACAGAAGTAGTTTACTTTTTTTGAGATGACGGAAATCAATTCCCCCGCCCTGATGCATCTGGCTCAGGACCCGGTCATGGCCCGGATCATGGCGGAAACACCTGCGCCCAAGATCTTCAACGACTACGCCAGCGATGTGTATCTGGCGTTGCTCGAAAGCATTGTGTCGCAGCAAATTTCGGTGAAAGCCGCCGATGCGATCTTCGGCCGGTTTCGGGCGCTGTTTCCGGACAATTACCCTCAGGCGGATGCGCTGCTGCTGAAAACCACCGACGAGCTGCGCAGCGCGGGCTTATCGTTTCAGAAAATCAAGTACCTGCAAAGTGTAGCGGAGTTTTCACTGGAAAAACCCATCGACCGGGCTCACCTTGATGCCCTGACGGACGAAGAAATTGTGCAGTACCTGCTCCCCATCAAAGGAGTTGGGCGGTGGACAGTCGAGATGTTGCTCATGTTTGTTCTGGACAGACCCGACATTTTCCCGATCGACGATCTGGTTATCCGGCAGCGGATGATTAGGGCTTATCCTGAACAGACGGACGGACTTACCGGAAAAACGTTGTATAAAACGCTGCTTGAAATAGCCGAACCCTGGCGACCTTACCGCACCACCGCGAGCCGCTACCTCTGGCGATGGCAGTCAAAATAAAGAGGAAGACGCTGGCAAATCAAAACCGTTTGACTTTAACGGCCACCTTCGATTTCACCTTGATCAACACCTGAATACCATCCGACCGGACCACGATTCGCTGGGGTATCAGCCGAAACGTGTCGATGTTCAACGCTGTTTTCTGCCCCACTTTGGCATTCGCGAAAGCGGTTTCAATTTTGTCGGGAATGGACGAAATCTGCTGACGAAGTGGAATAACCATAGCTGCCTGAATGGTGTCGCGGAGGTGGTCGTGCAATAGCCAGTCGGCGGTAGCGAACAACCGCTCTTTGGTGTCGACATCAAAATCGACCTCGTTCATCCGCAGGGTGTTGGTGAGGGTATCGTACTCCGGATCTCCATGAAAGAACAGCGACCCTTTCACTTTGCCGCCCACATCCGCCTTCAGAATAAGCTTACGCCCGTTTCCGTACACGGATACGCTTTTGATGGTTATATTTCCACCGGCCAGTGCCAGCTTCTGCTTCGCCAGCGTGCGGGCTAGTACCGCATTGACATCCGAATAAGGAATAAACGCCAGCACCTCGATACGGGCCGAATCGGGCAGACTGTTTCGGCGTAATAGTCGGGGTAGCATAATTAAACTGTCAACCATCGGCTTTGGCCCCAGATGCGTTTTGACCCGGAAGGCAATCTGAATGGGTACCGTAATTTGCTCCTTATTGCCATAAACGGGTGCCACCGCAATGCTGAACGGTTTGGGAAGCAGCCAGAAATTTTCGGGCACTTTGGCAATGCGCAGTGGGTTCTGCATGTCACGCCAGACTTTACTCACCTCCCGGTCGAGACGCAGACCGTCGAACACGGCTTTGTCGATGGCCTTTTCGATGTCGGCTTTGCGTTTATCGAGTATTTTTTCGGCGATACCTTTTACATTGAGCTTTATTCCGAGCAATTGAACTTTGGGTTCTTTAATCCATTGGTAGTTTTCGAACCTGGATCTTGTGGCCAGCCGCCACTGTGTGCCAACGCCAACGGGACTGTTAAACGTTACAGAAAGTGCACAGAGCGTTCGACTCTTTCGTTTGGCACTTTTTCGCAGGCCAATTGGGTTCGTATACCATACCTCCAGCGGAGCCGAGAAATAGACTTTTCGATTGGCGTACCGAATGCGAACGGGGCCGGTACGTTCTACCCGAAACCGCCAGGCTTCGCCTTTACGTCCTTCGAAGGTCTCTTCCGGAACAAGGGTCTTCTTTAGTGACTTATTGATCTTGGCTTCTAAATCCCGGATGTTGAAGGTGAGATTACCCGCCATGTAGGAGACGGGCTCCGTGATTGGTGGTTCAAATTCTTCCTGAACCGGCGCGTCCGGACGAACGTGTTTGCACGCTTCCAGACTAAAAACAAAAAGGAGTATAGTGAGAAATACGGTTATTCGCTGAGTATTCATTTGCTCAACAAACAACCGTATTTTAAAAATGTTATCCGCAAAATCCAATATTCATTTTTCGGCAGTCCTAACCGATGTACTGGCGTCGGTCGCACAGCCGCATCCTTTGCCGCAGCCCGCTTTTTTCGCCGAGAAACTCCGGTAAGCCCGGTTGCCCAGATAACCAACAGCAACGGCAAAAATCAAAAAAATGATAAGTTCCTGCATGGGAGTAAAAGATGTAGGATGTATGATATATGATGTAGGATATAGGGCGTCTGGTAGTACATCATATATCATACATCTTTTTACACCCATCCGTTCCGTTCGGCCAGTCGGTAAGTGTGCTGGTAGTGATGTTCACCATGCCACGCATACATGGCAATCACCTCCGAGAGGATGAATGTCCGTTGGCTACCGGGGTGAAAATAGGTACGGGCCAGGTCCGTATCGGTGAGTGATTCCAGTACCGTTACCCAGCGGTGGTGCAGATTCCGGAGTATGACCAGCGACGGCGCAATATCAAGTGTTGAATCGGGTAACCTGGCCCACTCCCCTTCTTCGTAAGGCGAAATGGTCGGGTTCGACTCCGTAAGGGCAAGTTTAGTACGGACATACGCGTTGATGTGGCTATCGGCAATATGATGCACCAGTTGACGGATCGTCCAGCCCTCCGGTCGGTACGGTGTATCGAGCCGGTCATCCCCCCATTTACCAACGAGTTCCGTCAGTTTGAAGGGCATCTGATCGATTTCCCGGATGTGTTGTTTTGTTTCTTCGGCTGTAAACGACCGACCATAGGTAAAATCGCCAATCGGATATTTTAAGTTTTGTAAATCGCTCATAGGACTGATCATGCTTCACAAAATAACTGTGTCGAAAGAGGTAAATCCTTGCCAGAAACCAAATAATAGGAGTACTGGTACTTCAGGCCCAGTACTCCTGAATCACTTTGATCAGCTCCGGGTGGACGCCACTACCGGCAATTACATCACCCCGGAACAGGAAGGCGTCGCCCCCCTCAAAATCAGTGACCAGCCCACCCGCTTCGCGAACGAGCAGTACCCCGGCGGCCATGTCCCAGGAGTTGAGGTTGTATTCGTAAAAGGCGTCGAAACGACCGCAGGCTACATACGCCAGATCGATAGCGGCCGACCCCATCCGGCGCAGGCCGTGGGTTTGCTGCATCAGCGACTCCAGGATACGGAGGTAGGGCTGCATTTTATCGAAGGTGTAATACGGAAATCCGGTAGCAATCAGGCTCTCACCCAGTTGGGTAGCAGGCGATACGAAAATGGGCTTCTCATTGCAAAACGCTCCTCCACCCTGCCAGGCCGAAAAACACTCGTTACGGTTAGGGTCATAAATCACACCGGCTATGGGTGTGTTTCCCTGAGCCAGGCCAATACTCACCGAAAAAACCGGCAGATCATGGATGAAGTTGGCGGTTCCGTCGAGTGGGTCGATGATCCAGTTCAGGGCCGACTGATCGGCTTCCTGTCCGGTGGTTCCTTCTTCGGTGATGAACCCGGCTTCGGGAAGCAGCTTGCTCAGTTTCTCAACCAGCTGCTTTTCGGTTTCTTTATCGACGTAGGAAACCAGGTTGTTCAGTCCTTTATATTCGATGGCATCACGCTGGAAACGGCTTCGCTCCTGTAACAAGAAAGCCCCTGCATCCGTAGCGATGGTACAAATCTCGCGGGTAACCGCAGCTAAATCAATTGCCATATCAAGTTGTATTGTAGTATAAAAAAATGGTGAGCTAATCGCTGGCGCAGACATTAATCCGTCTGTGTCGGCGATTGGCTCACCATCCCACTTTTATGCCATTATCTTGCCTAATGCGTTGTCGTATAAATCTTTTGCTTCGGTCAGAGTCATCACCGTTGTATTATCAACGACAAACGCGGGCGATGCAGCTGTTACCGTTCCCAGCAGCATAAACGGCATGATGGTATCGTGCAGGTAACCTTCAACGGTCTTCTGATGTTCGGGCGAGACCGTTACCACAACGCGGCTCTGGCTTTCGCCGAACAGGAACGAATCCAGCCGATGCCGGTCGTCCGACACGATCTCGAAACCTTTGTTACCCGCCATTGCCGACTCAGCCAGCGTAACGAATAAACCACCGTCCGATATATCGTGCGCCGACAGAATCCAGCCTTTCCGGTTCATGGTTTTGATGCCTTCCTGAACGTGCCATTCGTCATCAAACTCAAAATAAGGAGCGGGCGATGCTTTGATGTCGAGGTACGAATACAGGTATTCTGAGGAAGCAATATCGTTGGCCGACTGGCCGATGAGGTAGATCAGATCCCCTTCATTTTTAAAGTCGAGAGTCATTTGGTGAGCCGGATTTTCCATCAGACCAAGCATGCCAATGGTTGGCGTCGGGAAGACCGGGCCATCGTCGGAGCTCTGGTTGTAAAAACTCACGTTACCGCCCGTTACGGGGGTGCTGAACCGGCGGCAGGCTTCGCCCATTCCCTGCACAGCCTCTACAAAGTGCCAGTAGACTTCCGGCACGTACGGATTCCCGAAGTTTAGGTTGTTAGTCACGGCGAGCGGCTCGCCCCCGCTGCAAACGATGTTGCGGCAGGCTTCGGCAACGGCAATCATGGCACCCTGACGCGGGTTGGCGTTCACGTACCGGCTGTTGCAGTCGACCGTGATCACGATGGATTTCTCCGTTGCCGGAATGCCGGGGCCTTTCACCCGCACCACAGCCGCATCAGACGGCGCGTTAGTGCTGCGGTTGCCGGTACCCACCATGGAATCGTACTGCTCATACACCCATTTGCGCGAACAAATGTTTGGGTGCGACAGCAGATGCTCGGCAATTTCCCGGATGTCGTCCAGTTCGATGTCGTCCACATCGGAAATGTCGAACTTGGCGAACTCCTTTATATAAGCGGGTTCTTTGTATTCCCGGTGGTATACCGGCGCACCGCCACCCAGCACGAGGTCGTAAGCAGGCACATCGGCCACGAGTTCGCCGTTGCGGTAGAAATGCAGACGGCCGAGGTCGTTCTCTCCTTTGGCCGTCACTTCGCCAATCTGGGCGCAGTTAAGGTCCCACTTGTCGAAAATACCCTGGATAATATGTTCTTTACCTTTCTCGATGACCACCAGCATCCGCTCCTGCGACTCCGACAGCAGAATTTCAAAGGGGGCCATGTTGGGCTGACGGGTTGGCACTTTATCGAGGTCGATGATCATACCGTGCTCACCTTTGGCGCTCATTTCAGACGTTGAGCAGATGATCCCGGCGGCACCCATATCCTGAATACCGATCACATAACCCGTTTCGATGATTTCGAGACTGGCTTCGAGCAGGAGTTTCTCCATGAACGGATCACCCACCTGTACAGCCGGGAGCTTATCGGTCGATGCGGCCGAAATATCTTCCGAGGCAAACGTAGCGCCGTGAATACCGTCTTTACCCGTTGCCGAGCCAACGATAAATACGGGGTTACCTACGCCAAAACTGGTTGCTTTCGCCGATTTCCCTATCTCAACGATACCCGCCGAGAACGCGTTGACCAGCGGATTGGTATTGTAGCACTCATCGAAATACAGCTCTCCGCCAACGGTTGGTATACCGAAAGCATTACCATAGTCGCCAATGCCTTTAACAACACCGCGCAGCAGCCGCCGGGTTTTAGGCAGCGTCAGATCGCCAAAGCGCAGGGAGTTCAGTTGGGCAATGGGCCGGGCGCCCATTGTAAAAATATCGCGGTTGATGCCCCCAACGCCCGTTGCCGCGCCCTGGTAAGGTTCCAGTGCCGACGGGTGGTTGTGCGACTCAATCTTGAACGAACAGGCCAGTCCATCCCCAATATCGACCAGACCCGCGTTTTCTTCCCCGGCTTTAGCCAGCATCCGGTCGGAGTCGCGGGGCAGCGTTTTAAGCCAGACGATGGAGTTTTTATACGAACAGTGTTCCGACCACATCACCGAAAAGATACTCAGTTCGGTAAAATTTGGCCGACGCCCCAGAATTTCGGCAATACGGTCAAATTCTTCGGGCAGCAGGCCCAGTTTGCGGGCGGTTTCAAGCGAGGGTAGCGATTCGAGGGTATCCATTATACAGAGCGAAAGAGTGAAAGAGTAAACGAGCTGGTAGTGAAGGCGTTTGGATTCGCTCGTTCACTAATTTGCTTGTTCGCCCTTTAAATCATTCCTCAAAATTACGGTTTTTGGGCGAAATGGGGCTTTAAAGGTTGACAAATCTCAAAACGTTCGTATATTTGCACCCAAGAAAGAGAGATGGCAGAGTGGTCGATTGCGGTGGTCTTGAAAACCACTGACTGTAACAGGTCCGGGGGTTCGAATCCCTCTCTCTCTGCAAAAAGTCCCGTTCACGATGTGAATGGGACTTTTTTTGTAAAATAAGTTCTACTAAAGAAAGGCAGAACAGCACAGCTACCCAATGTAAAAATTCCAGAAGGTCTTGTGGCAATAAGCTCAGCAACCGCAGGAGGACTTGCAGGTTTACTTTCACCATCTCAACGTGCAAAAACTGAAAACACTCGGCGTTAACCAGCCGATTTCCCTACCTACCTTTCTCATACAACTAGACTTCCGTACATCGTTGACTTATACCATTTCTCTCTGTATAAATTCCCGTTCATGATATGAATTGGAATTTATAGTTGGAGAATACCGCTAAACAGAGTGAGTACAATCCCCGATAGCCACCCTGAAAAACGGAAATAAGCTAGCCGTTAGCCAACAAATTACGTCCCGAAGTTCAGGTTACGTCGGATGAATAGACAAACCTGCCTGGAGGCATTGCCTGACATAATCCCGTTTGAACTGGTTAAATTTAGCCACATCTTTTGCTTTAGTGGAGTGTCAACCACGAATTGAGGAATTACAAATTACAGTCAACCCATGTTCAAGATTTCGCTAAGCTTCCTCTCCGCGTTTCTGTTTAGTTTTGGATTAGACGGAAACCTGGGGCAACTCAAAAAAACAGACGTTACCCAGACCGTGGCCCATGCGCCGGATTACCCACCCGATTTGCAGGTAACGAACTTCACCGGTCCTGATCTGACACCCAGCCCGGCTTGTTTGGCGGTCGCACCCACCGGCGAGGTATTTGTTGGTGTTGATAAACAGGGGTCGCTTGGTAAGAAGCCGGACATGGGAGCCATTGTGCGCCTGGTCGATGCGGATAATGACGGAAAAGTAGATCGGCACACAACCTTTGCCAAGGTGAATAACCCACGGGGAATTATAGCCCTGGGCGATCAGGTATTCGTGCTGCACGCCGTATTCTCGGCTGAAACCGGCAAAGCAACGGGGATGGATCTGGTGGTCTTTGACGATAAAAACGCAGATGGCGTGGCCGATGGTCCTTCCAAACCGCTGGTCGAACACATCAGCAACGTCAAATTCATTCAGGAGCGCGGGGTCGACCACGCCACAAACGGTATCCGGATGGGTATCGACGGCTGGATCTACATTGCCGTGGGCGACTTCGGGTTCCACAATGCGGTAGACCGTTCCGGGAACAAGCTAACCATGCTGGGGGGCGGGATTGTACGGGTACGACCCGATGGTACCGAAATGGAGATATTCTCGCATGGTACCCGGAACATCTACGATGTGGCCATTGACCCTTACATGAACATTTTCACCCGCGACAACACCAACGACGGCGGGGGCTGGAACATCCGCTTCAGCCATCAGCTCCAGTCGGCCGAGTACGGCTACCCGGTGCTGTTCAAGCATTTTACCGACGAGATCTTACCAGCACTGGTCGATGTTGGGGGTGGTTCGGGGACAGGGGCTTTGTTTATGGATGAACCCACCTGGCCGCAGAAATATAACCAGGTACCCATGATGGCCGACTGGGGCCGGAATCAGCTATACATTCACCGGGTAACGCCCGATAAAGGTACGTTCACCCAGCAGGAAGAAGCCTTTATTAAACTCCCGCAGATTACCGACGTAGATGTGGACGGATCGGGGCGGATGTATCTGGCGGCCTGGAATGGGGCGGGCTACTCGGGTAATCCCGACAAAGGCTACGTTGTGCGGGCGGTACCCCAAAACTGGACCTATCAGGCTTTCCCGAATCTCAAAAAAGCGTCGGTCAAAAAACTTGGA
Organism: Spirosoma fluviale; assembly: GCF_900230225.1. Classification (GTDB taxonomy): domain Bacteria; phylum Bacteroidota; class Bacteroidia; order Cytophagales; family Spirosomataceae; genus Spirosoma; species Spirosoma fluviale. Next base: position 2,003,723 of record NZ_OCNH01000001.1, on the reverse strand, counting down.
ACTTTGCTGGCGTCGAATAGCGCGGTGGCGCGTTTGTATGCCTCGCAGGAGTTGCTGACCCGTTCCGGGAAACAAGCGACCAAAACCGCCTGGAAGGTGGCATCGGATCAGAACATGCCCCTGGCAAACCGGGTGGCCGGTATCTTCACCTACGCCCAGGCTACCGGCGAGCAGGGAATTGACAAGCTGGTACAGCTTACGCAGGATGCGGCCGTCCGGGAGTTTGCCCTCCGCGCATTGGCCGATCGGAAACCCTTTGTCAAAAAAGTACCCCTGGAGCCTTTTGTGCAGGGCGTGAAAGACCCTTCGGATCGGGTGCAGGTTGCCGCTCTGATCGGTCTGGGTCGTCTGGAGCGTAACGAAGCAGCCACTACCTTGTTACAGGTCGGCGTACCCAGTTCATTTATTGCGCCGGGCAAAGATGTCGAAGGCCCGCACGCTGCCCCCAACTCCTCGCTGGTACCGGCCCATCTGGCGGTTCGATCGCTGGTGAAGTTAAACGCCGTAGCGGCCTGTGTGCAGGCGATCAACTCCCCCAACGCTACCCTGGCGCTGTGGGCCCTGCGGTACATGCCTACGCCGGAAGCAGTCAATGGGCTGATCAGTGCCTATCGTCAGACTAAAGACGCTACTCTCAAAACCCAGCTCCTGACTACGCTCGGGCGCTTGTATAAGCAGGAAGCTCCTTACGATGCCTCCTGGTGGTGGAGCACCCGCCCGGATACGCACGGCCCCTACTATAAATCGATTGTTTGGGAGTCCTCTGCGGCCGTCAAAGACCTGTTACTAACCGAATGGAAGCAAGCCACGGATAAGCAGTTCTTCACCGATTTGAACAGTCGGCTTCGGCTGGATATTGCCGAGTTTGGTGTAGAAGAGCCGGTGGCCGTTCAGCAGGAGAATAAAGTAGACCTGGAAAAAATCCGGAGTAAAAAGGGTCAGGTTGGTGAAGCGTCCATCGAAGATGTTATGCTGGCGATGGCCAAACTACCGGGCGATGCAGCCCTGGGCAAAACCCTGTTTACCCAGCAAGGCTGTGTAGCCTGCCATAGCCTTTCCAAGAGCGAGACCATGAAAGGGCCGTTTATGGGACAAATTGGATCGATCATGAATCGGGAGCAGATTGCCGAATCCATCCTCAAACCCAACGCATCCATTTCGCAGGGTTTTGCTTCGGTATCGGTCACCGCGAAAGGCAACAAGAGCTATACCGGCTTTATTACGGAAGAATCCGCTACCCGACTGGTCATGCGCGACATTACAGGCCAGGTGTACACCATCAAAAAGGCCGATGTACTGAGCCGTAAAGAACTCGACTCGTCTATGATGCCAACGGGCTTGGCCAATGCCCTGTCTTACGACGAGTTTGCTTCGCTGATCACCTTTTTATCGCAACAGAAATAAACCAGAAGTACCCATAATAGGCAAACATTTGCCTATTATGGGTACTTCTGGTTTATTTCTGTTGCGATATGCTAGAAAAGTCACCCCGAATATTGACTCCACGATCAGCTTACGCGGCAAGCCAACTTACCAGAATTGTTGACGTCGAAATTAGTTACACCGGATAATAAGCGAAACTACTTAAGAAAATCTTAGACTATCTAATACACTTACTGATTCCCAGAGAGTTCAGTATCCACTTTTCTTTTTTGGATTCTGGCATGATGCATAGTTTCTCACAATCTTTGTATAAGTGGCTTAACCCTCTGCTAATTAATACTTTTACAAATCCATTATCGATTGTTTATTTATATAATTATTGCACAATTGGTAAACAAAAGATGCTGTTTACTTTTAACATTTAGATATAAAGTGTAGTCTATCGTTTATATTTACTAATTGGTTATTCCAATTTCGTAACTTTTCATTTACTTTGTACTACCGTTATAACTAATTAGCCTTATGGATATTAAGAAAAAATCACTCATGCTATTGCCCGGCCCCTGGACATTGATAGCTGTTATCTCAATTTATGTGATCTATCTTTTACTGTCGGCTGTTCTAAATTAACCTTTTAGACTCTCCGTATTCATTAAGATCTTACATTAGACTTAATGGTGTTCGTCTACAGATGGGTACACGTTTGCGTTCGAGTCGCTGCTGCTTACTTCTTTTACATTGAAAAAATGATTATTTCGTGCTAAGTGGTTTTACTCACTATAGCCGAATCTGCTGTCGTTTATCTTACAACACCGTACAAATTACAGACACGATTGGGTACTGGTTGACGTACATTGTAGATGGGTTCTGCCTGCTCGATGTAAGTTTACATAGCACTATGAGGTCTTTTGGCTCTTCCTATAGAAGACCAGAAGTTGCTTGCTGGTGTGATTTTAGTATCGCTTGCTGCTTTGCGAGTAAGTGCCTGGTATCTCAGTAGAGCGCCTACCCGCCTACCTTTAGTAGTTGTTACCCATTGGCTTGTTAGGTGGCAGGCACGATTTATAAGGGGTAATAAACGAATATGGAAAAAGTCATTGCAAAATCTCGTTGGTATCGGCTTCTCCCAATTGCTTTTATCACTTATAGTCTGGCTTATTTAGATCGGGCAAATTTCGGATTTGGTGCAGCCAGTGGCATGGCGAAAGATCTGGATATTACCCCGGGCATGTCGTCGCTGCTGGGTTCGCTATTCTTTTTAGGCTATTTTTTCTTTCAGGTACCGGGCGCTGTTTATGCGGAGAAGAAAAGCGCAAAATTCCTGATTTTCTGGTCCTTGATCCTGTGGGGTGGGCTGGCCATGGCAACGGGTATTATCAGTAATGTCAACCTATTGATTATCATTCGCTTTATGCTGGGCGTAGTCGAAAGTGCAGTAATGCCGTCGATGCTGCTCTTCTTAAGTCGGTGGTTTACCAAAGCAGAACGTTCTCAGGCCAACACCTTTCTCATTCTGGGTAATCCGGCTACCATTCTCTGGATGTCCGTGCTATCGGGTTACCTGGTTCAGGCAGTTGGGTGGCGATGGATGTTTATACTTGAAGGGCTACCGGCTATTATCTGGGCGTTTTTTTGGTGGCGACTGGTTGACAATACCCCCGAAGATGCGAAGTGGCTAACCTCCTCCGAGAAAGAAGCCCTGGTAAATCAGTTACAACGGGAACAGCAGGCGATCAAACCGGTAAAAAATTATGCAGAGGCCTTCAAGTCCAGGATTGTCATATTGCTTAGCCTGCAATATGCTTTATGGAGTATCGGCGTATATGGCTTTGTCATGTGGCTGCCATCTATTTTAAATGCAGCACCCAACATGACGATCGTTAAAACGGGCTGGCTATCCTCAATACCTTACGTACTTGCCATTATTGGCATGTTAAGCGCATCTTACCTTTCAGATAAAACACAAAACCGCAAATCATTCGTCTGGCCTTTTTTACTGGTAGGAGCTATCGCCTTTTATGGTTCTTACTTAATCGGGGCCGATCATTTCTGGATTTCGTTCATCCTGCTCATTATTGCCGGAGGGGCTATGTATGCTCCCTACGGCCCTTTTTTCGCGATCATCCCGGAATTACTACCCAAAAACGTAGCGGGAGGAGCTATGGCCCTCATCAATAGTTTTGGCGCATTGGGTTCATTTATCGGTTCCTATATAGTAGGCTATTTAAACGGCTCCACCGGTGGTTTTGGATCCTCCTATCTATTTATGGCGGGCTCTCTTCTGCTCTCCGCTGTTATAACGCTGATCGCACTGAATAAACCAGCCTCTATACCAGCGGATGTACCAATAACGATCAACTAGGCCTATTTTATTGACTTGGTAAGGTTCACCATAGTCTGGTTAAACCTGGTGTTGACCTCAGTTAATGTCGATAAGATCTATCTCAAAGACGAGGATAGAATTTGCCGGGATATCATTCTGCTCCTGCGCACCGTAAGCCAGACTGGGCGGCAAATAAAGTACAATTTTACCACCGGGTGCTATTAGTGGAATCCCCTCCTGCCAGCCAACAATAAGCTGGTTCAAATCAAACCGTATATCTTCAGCACTGTCAAATACCTTCCCATTGGTCAGCCTGCCCGAGTAATTGACGGTCACATTAGAGCATACGGTTGGCTTAGCACCTACTCCCGCCGACTGTATGGCATAGTAAAAACCCCGGCTGTCTGCCTTGGCTTTAATTCGGCCGGTTTCAATAAACTGCTTAACTGCCTTAATCTCTTCATCAGGCGCTTTAGTAGTCACGGCGGTTTCCGTACACGGTACTCGATCCGCCTGCTGGCACCCACCGGCAAGCAGTGAGCAGACCACTAGTATTAACCATTTTTTTTTCATTATGAATACCTTCTCTAAAAACACAAACTCTACCGTTACTCAGTTTTTAATAGACTGAGCTAACAGGCTCTTCAAATTGCTCATTTCTATTACTCTCGTAAAACTAAGCAAACCTATACATACTACGGTTTTTATTTTTCTCATCTGAGAAATGCCAAAATATTTACAATCTGTTGAGAGAAAGCACTAACCATTTTAGTCTATATAATTAGTTTCATTAAATACTATTTGTCTTTTAAATCAATATTCTTTGTTCGTTGAATAGTTACAAGCCAATTGCCTGTAAGCCGTAGATTTAAATATTAATGGTTATCTCAGAGCAGACAGAGTGGCTAACCTGTCATATAAGTAGTCGACTCTGGTCGGTAGCCAATACTAATCTACTTAAACTATATATTTATAACAAACAAGATAATAAACTCTAAAAAAGAAAGTTTATTAAAAATAACTAAGATTAATTTTTACGATTTCATTATTTTTAAAAATAATGTTACTCATAGCATCATTTGCGTTAATAAAAAAGTTATTATTGTCTGTCCGTAACCTCAAGCTTTCCTTTTATGCTGTTTACATTCTCTACAATAAACAAACATACACAGATTCGAAATTTTTCGTGGTGGTTTAATAACCTGGAATTTGCTTTCGACGCAGTAAGTCTTCTCACGCTAAAAGGTTGCCAGATCATTACGATTGAACTACATGATGACGGACAAAGCATACAGCTTCCTGCGGATGCATTTGACGGCCATACCATTTCCAGCCACATAAAATCACTTGAAAATGAGTGGATTGAGCTATTAAATGAGTCAATAAATATGCGTTGATACCTGCCTGATATGAGCAGATGAGGCTCTTTAACCTGATTTAATTGATTGTTTGTACGATCAGGAGGTTAGCTTGTATCATTGTCTGCCTATTAACTACATATAGTAAATCTTAAAATCCTTTTTCAACAAAAAAAAGCCTGACTGAGTACATCCGTTGATCAATGGATGTACTCAGTCAGGCTTTTTTTTGTTGAAAAAGGGTAGTGTTTTATAATTCCAAACTGGTACAATCCCAATGCAATGATTAAAGTTACATTTTTCTTAAAACCGCACTTTTCCGTTTTTCTTTAAACCCGCCAATTGATGTACATACACTAATTTTATGGGCTCACACGGTATTAATCCAAAAAATGCCGTGTGCTTGATCAAACTGTTCTAAAACGCCTGATCATTACTTTTTGACACGGTAATAAGTTGAAAAGCTAGTATCAATGACTATTATTCCCTTATTGTAATTTTGATTTATTTTACTACAAAGAAGCGAAGTTTAACCCTACTGAAAATACGTTCTGCAATGAAGTTTATCACATGTATACTAACGTTATGAAGTTTGCCCATAAATAGCTGACTATATACTTCATAACGTTTTCTCATATTATTACTCTTACACCCAGTTTTTCCCTTTACAAAGCAGAGCCTGGGTTTTCTCTTCAAGACTTCCGGGTTCAACCCTGAAATCATAAACCCAATTTGCCTGTGGGGGCATACTCATTAGTATGGATTCTGTACGACCATTGGTTTCAAGGCCAAACTTTGTCCCTCTATCCCAGACAAGATTAAATTCTACATAACGGCCACGACGTAATAACTGCCAGACTTTTTCCTGCTCACCGTATGCTAATTCCCGATTTTGATGCATAAAATGCGTATAGATGGGAGCAAATGCCTTTCCAACATCCTGCACAAAATCAAACAAATCTTTTTTACTGCAACTCTCAGTCGGCTTTAGGTAATCAAAGAAAATGCCCCCAATTCCACGTGTTTCCTGCCGATGTGGAATGTAAAAATAATCGTCTGCCCAAGGTTTAAATTTCGTATAATAGGTTGGATCATGACGGTCGCAAACCCGTTTAAGCGACTGATGAAACCAGCTGGCATCCTCCTCTACCACATAATGGGGGGTTAAATCAATACCACCGCCAAACCAATTATGCCCTGTACTCATTTCAAAATACCGAACATTCATATGTATTATTGGCACTAGTGGGCTGTGCGGGTGTAAAACTATGGATACACCAGTTGCGTAAAATTCTGCGGGCTCCGTGAGGTTCAGCGTACGAAGTGTTGCCTCGGTCGCTTCGCCATGTACGGCCGAGAAACCGACTCCTCCTTTTTCAATGACAGTTCCGTTGGTCATAATTCGCGAACGTCCTCCCCCGCCACCCGGCCGCTGCCAGGAATCCTCCCGAAATTTTCCACCACCATCGGCCTGCTCCAGCGATTGACAGATCTGATCCTGAAGATCCTTAAAAAATGCTGTAATCTGTTCTTTTGTGATTGCTTCTGTCTCCGTTACCATACCTGCAAAGATACTACATGGATTACTCTGCCAGTTTAAGAGCGTACCGTACTGGGCGTGGTTTATCAATTAGAATAAGCAAACCTCGTTCGGCCAGTTGCCGAAGTAGTTTACCCGCCCTGTAGTCAGATATATTGATAAGTTTGCCAAACTTGTCAGCTGTGATGAATTCATTTTTACGAAGGTACTGAATCAGCGTGCGTGCCATGGGTGACTTCAGCAGTTCACGATCCGCCATCTGGGGTGTAATGATTAATTTGCTGGTAGGTACTGATTTATCTTTTGCCCGAACATAAATGGTACGTTTACCCGACTCATCCATTACATAGTGTGGCTTATCATCGCTTTCAGGTATGGAGATAATTAAAACGAGCCGACCATCGGGAGCCATGGTTTCGTAGGTTATTGACAAAGCTGGTTCAACCAAACGATCAGTTGCTTCTTCAATTTTCTGCATTTCCCGAAACTCGGAAGCCACACCCATTATTTTTCCACTATCAGAAATACCAATCAATAATATCCCCCCCGATGTGTTAGCCAAAGCGGCCAATGTTCGAGCTATCCGATAGGCAGACGAAAGCGTACGTTTAAATTCCAGTCGGGAATGTTCACCCTGTTCAATCAGATCATTAAGTTGGTTCCGGGTCATACGTGCAAAATTATTACCGCAACTGTTTTTGCCTGTAAGAAGTGGTTACAATAGCCAAAACTATAGCAGGGATAGAGGAAATTTTCTAATTTTTATATGCGTATGCACTCGAAAGAACGATACAACTACCTTAACAACAAACAAAATACTCAATCCTAAATCAGCCGTTAAAATTTCAATACTTCTTATATCATCTTGACCACATACAGATAAATACTTAACATATATATACGAAATAAATCAATTAACTACATCTATATTCAATTTTGTTATCAACTTACCCATAAGTGTTAATAGAGAGCTGAAGAGTTTTACACAAACATATAAACACATATTTATGCATATAATACAGAACAAATTGCCAGAGTTTATGATTCCTATTAATAGGCGTAAAGTGTTTTCAACTTCCCTACCGATCACTTCATTAATACTAGGGTTTACTTCCTCGCAGTACTAGTCAAATCCATTGACATATTATTAGCAAATTTTTGACTATATGCCTGTTCTCATCGAACAATACTTTCATAGATAACTTACTATTCGCGGAAATAGCTATAAGCTAGCGTCTTAGATCATCATTTAAATTACAATCTATACCCTTACAAATCAAGCCGACAAACAGCCAGACTAGAAAATTTATAGTCTGGCTGTTTGTCGGCTTGATTTGTAAGGGTATAGAATCTTTATCAGCAATAGAAAGATATTATTCTACTGACGCATTCAGTTTCTTACGCCCACGAGGCTTGCCTGTATACTCAGGCTTTGGGTTTTCATTCGTAAATTTCAACTCATATCCAGTTACGTCCTCTTCATAATCAAATGGTTTTACCACGAAGTTATATTTCGTTTCCGCGAAATCTATACCTCCCTTCTGCAGTATAATTGGAAGCGAAATAGCATAACTTTTCGCCCCTTGAACTAGTTCGAACGTTTGCTCTTCACCTTCGCTACCCGGGATCAGATATAATGATTTTATCTTCCGTTTCCCATCCTGCGTACCTACCTTAAACCGATTATTACTAGGGTCAAGTCCTAATTGCGAGATCGCTTTAGACGGGAAAACTAATTTACCCGTTGATGAAATATAGCCAGTAACAGGTGAGGTCTTAACAACAGGCTTTTCTTCCTTTTTCTTGGCTTCGCTATTCTCATCAGGTGAGAAGAACCTTATTTGCTTCGCTTTCATTCGACAGTATATTTATTAATATTGACTAACAGGTTTTGCAAATATAGGTAGTCTTGTTTTTAAAAAAGAAAATCTAATCAATAGAATCTTTTTTGCTTGGCAAATTTTTCTACAAAAGGGAGATTGTAGCCGGATTGTAACAACTATTTAAATTAATAGCTTATAATTAAGCTCAGCAAAAGCATATTTACGAAGGGTTAATTTTCAGTGGTTTAATAATTTTCGCTCGCTAATAGCATCAACACGGTCTCCACTGGTTAAAAAAAAACTCAATACAACTAATGTATTGAGTTTTTTTTAACCAGTGGAGACGGAGAGATTCGAACTCTCGTCCAGTCAAGGAACCCGTCGTGCCTTCTACATGCTTAGGTACTCTTAGAATTGTCGGGAATCGGCCCGGTGTGTACCAAACCAAGCTTCATCCGTAGGTGCTTGTGTCTTACTCGGCCGTTAACACCATAAACCGAGCCAGCGCTGCGAGTCGATGCCTCCTGATCCAGCCAGCAGCACGTAGGCCGGGGAGACAATGGCTATTGCTTAATCCTCCGGATTAGGCAGCCATGGCGTAGTTATATTCGCCAGTTATTGTTTTGACGATTTGTTTGGGCGGGAAATACCGTCAACTCCCGGCATGCTTACACGCGACCTCAGCAAGCTGTCAATTCCGGTCGTCCCCAAATTGTCATGCATACATAAGTCTGCTTTTTTGAAAACCTGAAACCTGGCACTTTGGTTCAGATTGTTCATGGTAAAATAGCCTGACTTTATCGAAACAATTAAAACTAATTTATACTGAACGGGTTATAATCGTTCCTGATAGCCGTTTTGTCGATACACTTATGACGTTTACGTCTTTTGAAACAATACTTTATCAACATCTGACGCCTTTTTTTGAGCGGCAAGGATTCGTTTTACTCCCTGATAAAAAACAATATCGCCGGACAACTTCAACGGGTTTTCAGACTGTAATGCTCTTGTTTGGCCTCTATAATGATGAAACAATATTAGACGTTACCCTCGGATGCCGTAGTGAACAGATCGAGCAGATTGCCCAACAATTTTTACGCAACCAGGTAATGAGTCATCAGGATGCGATTACACTTACTGTGTCAATCAATCAATTCAGTGACTTCCAATTCGTCCGATTCAGAATTCATAATGGCGAAGAACTGGTAGATGCCTGTTGGAAAATCGAGCAGTTTTTCCAAACAAGTGGCTTTGCTTTTCTCACGTCCTCATGTACTTTGCCTGTGTTGGACCGTCTGCTAAATGAAAACCCGGCTCATCCCTGTCGATATGTTTATAACCAGCTACACCGCTATTACAAGGGATTAATAGCCGCTCACCTCACGCGCAATGCGCAGTTCAATAATTTAATTGAGCGTTATAGAAACTTACTGGGTAAACAAACTCAAAATCCTTATGAACAAATTCAATTTGAACGACTGATTGCCTATTTGCACCACTATTATCCAAATTAATACGATAGACTATATAGCACTTTCTCTGCGAGCGGCAAGGGAGCACTGATCGACAACTGGTTTTCAATTACCTCTTCACGAATTTCGCAATAGTATCTACGAGTCCTGGTGTAAGGGGCGACGAAGGATCAGAATATGTTTTAATATTTTCAGTGCGGTCAAGAGGAGCGTTTTTGAGTATATGGCTCATTTGGTCAACCAAAATTAAGGTAGCATCGGGCCTAGCCACTTTCAATAATTCAGCTTCTTTCGTGGATACCTGAAGATCGTGCTTCCCGTTGATAAGTAAGACCGGCCCCGAAAATTGCTTAATGACGGTAGTTGGATTATAAACCATCCATGAAATTAATCCGGGCTGATTACCCGGATTAAAGAGCCCCATTAAAAACGGATTTATTCGCTTAACCGTATGACCAGCTTTTAGTGAATCCAGTATTGTATTGGCTACCGAACTGAGCGTGTCTGATAGTCCAGCCTTCAGCTGATCCTTTAATACATCGGCAATATTTCGACCAGGCCCTGCTATTGAAATAAACTTATCTGCTTTTGTCTTCTCTGCGGCCAGCATACCCACCAGCGACCCTTCTGAATGGCCAGCAATGATAATCGTTGAAAAGCGTTTATCGTCCTTCAATTGATTAATAAATCCGATGGCATCGCTCACGAAAAACTCAAAGCGATGTTCTGCCGGCTTAATCGTTTTCATGGCAGCCTGAAGGTTCGTACCAGATCCACGTTTATCATACCTGGCCACAGCAATACCTTTATTGACTAAACTGTCAGCCAACATTTTGTATGTATTTGGCTTCATTCCGTAAGGGTTATTGCAATTTCTATCCGTTGGACCCGAACCTGCAATAATCAGCACCACTGGTATGGCTTTTTTCGCATTTGCGGGGATTGTCAGCGTCCCTTCCAGCGTTAGGTCAGCACCAGTCGGCATGGTTATTTTATAGTGAATAGGCTCTTCAGTTTGTGCCAGTGCGTTCTGGCAAAAGGATAATAAAAGTAAGAAAACAGGAATACTGAAACGGTTCATGGTGAGTTGACTTTATGGGTTGATAACAGTGGTTAATTTAGTTTGTGTGCTTTTTCCTGCTGGAAATAGATGTAGGAGTAGACGACCGGCACCAACGTAACCAGCAGAATAATGGTGACGATAACGACGACTTTATAGGGCATTGGCAGGAAGAGGGCAAGTACCATACTTACAATGCCACCAGCTACCATGAGCCGACCGCCCATCCGGTGGGTTTTTCGCCAGACAATCTCATTATCGAGTGTCCAGGGGGTACGAATACCTACGAACCAGTTGGGCTTAATGGTTATGATGTAATTACCAATACCGACAAACGTAAGACTGACAATCACCATCAGAATCGTCACAAAGCCATCATTGGAAACGTTATGACCGGCCATGTAAAAGACCCAACCCATTATGGCCGAAAAAAGGAGTGTTACCACGAGACGCAGCTTCTGATAATTTGCCGTTTGCAACTGATTTCTTGAATCAATCCTTGGCAAAAAGCGCAGGACCAAATAAAGCAGTAACGAAATGACCGCTGTAAACAGGGCAACTTGTTCTTTGGTCATCCAACCGTTCTCGTTACCAGCCAGATCGTAATGCGTTGCAATCTCAGCGGGAAGTTGATTCCAGCTAATACCAAGATAGACGAGCGGTGCCACCAGAAGTACAATGATCAGGACTTCGATGGAAGTAATATTCGTTTTCATGATTGATAAAGTTGTTAACGATTCAGGATACTTTTTTGGGAGTGCTTGTTTCGGTCGTGGACAGGTCGGCTTTTTGAAAACTAATCAGCCAGGCCAGCAATTCGTCGAGGACGGTGGTGTTCAGGCTGTAGTTGACAAACTGTCCCTGTTTCGTGGCTTCGACCAAGCCCGACTGCCGTAATAAATCGAGGTGATGCGAAATACTGGGCTTGGACATATCAAATCGCTCGGCAATTTCGCCGGCGTTCATGTCGCCCCCGCGCAGCAGGTCGAGTATCTGCCGACGGGTTGAGTCATTCAAGGCCTTAAACAAATTATTCATGAGCGATAACTTAATCATTTAGACAAATATCTAATTAATCATTTAGACAACTATCTAACTATTGATGGGCGGCAGATGTTAAGGATAATTGGAGGGTGTCTAATTAATTACGCGCCAATATACAGACGGTGACCTGCTGGCTAAGGGTCTTGATTAAACCAGTCGGATCGCGCTTTGCCATGTCTGTGAATGGAGTTACCTTTGCAGGTATATAGTCAGAGTATTGGCCCCTGGTGTTGATACTTTGGCCTGTTCTAAGCCGAGTTATTAGTACACAGGCCTTTTTTAACTGTTGATTTTATTATGAAGCCGCTTCAGATTCGCTTAACCACGCTTACCATTTTTGTTCTGGCAACAGCTTTGTTCAGATTAGTGCCTCACTGGTATAATTTTACCCCCATTGCGGCCCTTGCCTTATTTGGGGCTTCCCGATTTGAGCGCAAGTGGCTGGGACTGGCCGTGCCAATGGCGGCCATGCTGCTGAGCGATAGCCTGATCGGGTTTCATGGCAATATGGGCTCTGTTTATGTCAGCTTCGGCCTTACCTGGCTACTAGGCTTGTGGGCGTTGAAACAGCCAACAGCCGGGCGTATTGCTGCCGCTTCGGTAACTTCGTCACTACTGTTTTTTCTGGTAACAAACTTTTCGGTTTGGTATGGCAGCACGTTTTACCCACAAACGGCGGCTGGTTTATTAACCTGCTACACCGCCGGACTGGCATTTTATAATGGCACGTCGTTCTTTCTGAACGGCCTGCTGGGCGACTTGTTCTTTAGTGCTGTTTTATTTGGAGCGTATTACATGCTACAGCAGCGGTATTCCGTACTGAAACCAGCCAGAAGCTAGTTATCTCCACGCTTTCCATTCGATTCCCACCGATTCAGATCAACTCTGACCATCGGTGGGAATCGTTGCGTTTAGACCCCTCCTGCCGAAGAACCTCCCCAGTCGTTTTCTCTTTTTACTCAACCACTCCCCTACCGCAGACTGCCGTATTTCCGGTTGATCAGTTCGGCAACCAGGCCGGTCCAGCCTGTCTGGTGACTGGCACCCACACCCCGACCATTATCTCCGTCGAAGTATTCGTAAAAGAGTACATAGTCCCGAAAATCGGGGTCTTTGTATTTTGGATGTTTCCCGAAAGACGGGCGTTCTCCGTTGGCATCTAATGTAAATAGACTGATGAGTCGGTTATTAAGCTCTCTGGCCACCTCTTTGAGGGTGATCTGCTGTCCGGAGCCAACTGGAAATTCGACCGTGAAGCTATCCCCGAAATAGTGGTAGAACCGTTCGAGACTTTCGACCATCAGGTAATTTGTTGGCATCCATACCGGGCCACGCCAGTTACTGTTACCCCCAAACATGCCACTATCGCTCTCAGCGGGGGTATAGGCTAATCGAAAGGTGGTATGATCCAGCGTAAACTCGTAGGGGTTTTCCTGATATATTTTCGATACAGCCCGGACACCGTGCGGACTTAAAAACTCCGTTTCGTCCAGCATTCTGGCTAGCAGGGCTTTCAAACGGAATCCCCGCAACAGACTCAGCAATCTTTTTTCATCGACCCCTTTTTCGGCGTACCGCGACACTTGGTGGTATAAATCGGGACGGTGCCCCTGAAACCAGACCATTCGATCGACAAAGTCCGGATTTGCCTGCAAGAGTTCAGCATCCAGCACTTCCACGGCAAACATGGGAATAAGCCCGACCAGCGTACGAACCTTCATCCTATAGATTGTGCCGTCTTCCATACGTAGCTGGTCGTAGAAAAACGCGTCTTCTTCATCCCATAAACCAACGTTTGTATTTCCGATGTGCGTAATAGCCCCGGCGATGTACAGGAAGTGGTCGAAGAACTTAGTAGCCATTTCATCATAAACCGGGTCATGGCGGGCCAGTTCGAGGGCAATTCGCATCATATTCAGGGCATACATAGCCATCCAGCTCGTGCCATCAGCCTGTTCCAGATGACTCCCGTCCGGAAATGCTGTGTTTCGGTCAAACACCCCGATGTTATCGAGTCCTAGAAAGCCTCCCTCAAAAATGTTGTTCCCCGACTGATCTTTTCGATTCACCCACCAGGTGAAGTTAAGCATGAGCTTGTGGAAAATGGCACGTAGAAACGTCAGGTCCTGCTCGCCCGGTGGCTTACGCTCCAGTTCGAGATGGTAAATCCGCCACGCAGCCCAGGCTTGAACGGGTGGATTCACGTCCGAGAAATTCCATTCGTAGGCAGGTAGCTGCCCATTCGGATGCATGAACCACTCGTTAGTAAGCAGCATTAATTGCTGCTTTGCTAAATCAGGGTCGATGATTGACAGGGATATGCAGTGAAAAGCCCAGTCCCAGGCAGCATACCACGGATACTCCCACTTATCGGGCATGGAGATAACTCCCGCGTTAATGAGTTGTAGCCAGGTATGATTACGTCCATGCAGGCGTTCGGGGGGCGGAGGTGGACTGTTGGCATCGCCGGCCAGCCACCGCGATACATCATAATAATAGTACTGCTTACTCCAGAGCATACCGGCATACGCTTGTCGCTGTACGAGCTTTTCATCGTCGGTAGCGTTGGCGGGCTGGATGTGCGCGTAGAACTCATCCGCTTCTAGTTTTCGATTAGCCAATACGTCATCGAACGTGGCGAAAGGTTTTTCCAGACCAACTCCCACCGGCCCGGTCGCTTCGAGCCGAAGGCGAACAACGGTCGAGCCACCCGCCAGAATCGTCACTGTATAATGCGCTGCGGTTTTTGTCCCTTTTTTTGCCGGATTGACGGTATCTGTGCCATGTACCAGATAGTCATTGATGCCATCTTTAGGATAGCAGGAGCCCAAATGGGTATTGTACAGCCGCACCCTATTCGATTCATTCTCGCAGAACAGCCAGTCGGGCTGTCCTTCGGCATGAAGAATGTACCGACCGAGGGCCGAATCCTCCACCGACACCGTTCTATCGGGTTGTAGTATCAGCGACGGATGGTAGTTGGGTACGCCATCGGTATCATCGCCGAAGATCCACGTATTCCGAAACCAAAGCGTTGGCAATACATGTAGGGAGGCCGTTTCCGGCCCTCGGTTATGAATGGTAACCGCCATCAGAATATCCTGCGGACCCGCTTTAGCATACTCAACAAACACATCGAAATACCGATCCTGATCGAACAGACCGGTATCCAGCAATTCAAATTCCGGGTCCAGCCGTCCCCGACGACCGTTTTCGGTTACCAGCCGTTCGTACGGATAAGCTGCCTGCGGGTATTTATAGAGCATCCGCTGGTACGAATGGGAGGGCGTATTATCGAGATAATAATAGAGTTCTTTTACATCTTCGCCATGATTTCCCTCGGCATTACTGAGGCCAAAATATCGCTCTTTGAGAATAGGGTCCTGCCCATTCCACAGTGCGAGGGCCAGGCACAGCTGCTGTTTATCATCACTAAAGCCCGCAA
Source organism: Spirosoma fluviale (assembly GCF_900230225.1). Classification (GTDB taxonomy): domain Bacteria; phylum Bacteroidota; class Bacteroidia; order Cytophagales; family Spirosomataceae; genus Spirosoma; species Spirosoma fluviale. The sequence goes on along the minus strand of NZ_OCNH01000001.1, from coordinate 1,988,275 downwards.
TGCCATCTTCTCCCCAGCGATAGGTATAGCTGCGAGCCTTGTCGTGGGTTACATAGTTCCAGGCATCTCCGTTGGCGCTATAATCTTCGCGTACGGTACCCCATTGCCGGTCGGAGACATACGGCCCCCATTGCCGCCAGGCCGGATCATTCAGACGATTGTGTTCAGTGGTCAACTGTATGGGATGTATGATATATGATATAGGAAGGATGTAGGATGTATGTGTAGGCTGGCTGAAATACATCTTACATCCTACACACCAAGCTTATCCATTATCGGCAAAGCTTTCAAAAACGGTCATACCGCCATCAATGAAAATGCTGGCTCCCGTAATATAATCAGATTGATCGGAAGCAAGAAATACAGCCAAATTACCAATATCTGAGGGCTGACCGATGCGGTTGTAGGGAATCAGCGTCATCAGGCTGTTCAGCGCCTGGGGCGTTTCCCAGGCACCCCGATTGATTGGGGTTTGAATGGCACCAGGACAAATACTATTCACCCGAATGCCCTGGGCCCCATATTCCTGAGCCAGCGACTGCATCATCAATTTAATACCCCCTTTAGACGCTGCGTAATTGACGTGCCCGGCCCAGGGAATCACCTCATGCACTGAACTCATACAGATGATTTTACCGGTTGCAGATGACACCTCTGGCCGTGGTCCCCGGCGTAAGAATTCACGAATGGCTTCCCGGGCGCATAAGAACTGACCCGTCAGATTTACCTTGATTACGGTGTTCCAATCCTCAAGCGTCATCTCATGAAACTTTGCATCGCGCTGTAACCCGGCATTATTGATTAAAATATCGATTGTACCGTACCTGGCCACTACATCAGCAAAAAGCTTAGTTACCTCATCTTCCTCGCTCACGTCGCACTGAATGACTATACCAGAGCCCCCAGCATCGGTGATTTCCTTGAGTACCGCATCGGCAGATGATTTACTTTTATCCGAGGAGTGGTTGATAACTACCGTTGCGCCTGCTTCTGCTAGTGATTTAGCAACACCCGCACCAATGCCACTGCTTGAGCCGGTGATTAACGCAATCTGTCCCTGAAGTACTTTTTCCATATGTTCTCTTACTTTTTTATATAGAAAGACGAATCAATTGACTTTGGTTTTCCGGAAACGTATTGTTTAGGCTGAATTTAATGCTTGTTCATACCCGATGCATCAGTTATGTGAGGTTGCGGGTACGAGCAGTGCCCATTATTTCCGGCCTGGATGGTAGACAAATCAGGGTAGATGCTCCGCACAGCGTACGTTAAAATCCGGCTATTTTAGATCAGTTAATTCGAAAAAGGAACGCTATAATTTAGCGAGTTGCACTAACTCTAAATTTACCATTTTCCATAAATAGGATTATTAGATTGAAAATTAGGTACGCAAACGTATAGAGTACAAAAAATTAGAATTATTAGAAAAATACAATTCATAAGTATAAAATAGGGACTTGTTGTATTTTTCCAATAAACGCCCCACTTTGCTCAGAAGGAATATAATTAAAATATGAACTTTTCCTAAATGGCTGGTTCTCAGCAACCAGCCTCTTGCACCGAACCACCTTCATCACCCACCTTTGTCACGGTAAAACAAAAAAAATTTCAAGCCAATGAAAAAATTCCGTGTAACAATCGCTGTAGTACTGTCAGTCATGAGTGTAGCCAGTTTCCAGGGTGCCAAAGCTGACACAGGATCAGGAATGAGTGGTGTGAAAGTAGAGAAGTCCGAACAAAAGAAAGTACGCATTTATACACAACCGGGGACACCCGTTGACGTGGCACTCATCGATGCCGACGGCAACGTTCTCTACCGGGGCACCATCTCGAAAAACGCAAAACAAACGACCTCGTTGAACCTGAACAATCTGCCCGATGGTCAGTATTTTTTGACCGCCAGCAGCAACGCCTGGTGGATGTCGCAGGGGTTGACGATCAAAGGGAACGCGCTTAACGTTGACGAGCGTGGTTTACAACAACTAACGGAGCCAACGGTAACGGCTTACGAAAAAAACAAAATCGAACTGACATTACCCGCCAAGAACATCAACGAAGCCAGCGTGGCTATTTACGATGCGCAGAACGTGTTGGTTCAGCTTGATTCGTTCAAAGGGTCGGTGCGTCGCTTTGATTTATCCGCTCTCCCCGATGGCGCTTACACCTTTGTTGTAGGTCCTAACGAGAAGAAGTTCACGACACGGGTAGACATTCAGCACTAAGCTGAACGAGTTGCTCCCGAAGCCTTCGGGCCATTCATACTACACCTCATCTTACGAGCGGCCTGTCTTTTCGGACAGGGCAGGCCGCCACTCAGTTCCCGCCCGCTGCGTTCTCACGAACGCAGCGGGCTTTTTTTACGCCAGTTCGCCCCGTAATTTCAGGATAGCCAGTTCTTTCATTTTCGACTCGAAAACAATATCGACCTCTTTCCCATAAATATTTACGGCGGAGTAAAGCCAGTCGGCATGAGCTTCCTTACGGGCTTTAGGATCTTCATGCTCCTGGCGCGAGTCGGAAAAATGAAACACAGGCCGTACATCCCAGGTAGCATAAGCCGTCAGGAAAGCTTCTTCTTCAGACTGTTGACCCGGATTTAACGAATGATGGAAATAATCGAAAACAATTGGCGTACCGATGATTTCGTATAAATACAGTAAATCCTCTACGGTATACAAACTCGGCCGGTCGTCGTTTTCCACCGTCAGGCGAGCGCGAAGGTTTTCGGAGAGTAAACCAAAGTTTTTAGCAAATCGAGCCAGGGTAGCGGCTTTGTCGCCATATGTTCCACCCGCATGAATATTTATTTTGTTCCAATGCGAGGGCTCAAGGCCCATTAAATCAAACAGTTCAGACTGATATTCCAGGTCGGTAATGGTGTTGTCCAGCACTTTACCCTGCCCGGCGAGGTGATTAAATGGCCCTGGGTGGGTGGTTAGCCGAATGGGGCGACTCCCGATTTCTTCGAGGGTTTCCCGAATATCCGGGTAGTCGGGTAACGAACTGATTTTATATTCAGAGGCCCAGGGGAATAAGTCGGATGAAATACGGAATAGTTTAAAACCATGCTCAAGATTCCAGTCGACAATTTTCAGCAGGTCCTGTACGTTTTTCAGAGCTAGTTCGGATGCATAGGCAATTCCTTTTTCGGAAAATGTTTTTTTAATCATTCCCCGATTTGTCGTGATTTTTTCGGCCTGTAAACTCAGGTTTATACAGGCATAGCCAACATTAAGCAGTGCTGATTCCATACTGGGCATAACTAAAATGTCCATCTTCCAGTTTTAGGATATTGACCGTTCGTTCAAAAGTCGGACAAGAAAGGCGATTATGATCGACAAGTGACTTATCTTCCGAAAAGAAGTCACACACCGGTTCAAAACATTTTCTGTCTGAAATTTCCCGAGATGCAAGACTTTACACACGACCAGATAAATGATATCGCGATTGCTTATTGCGATATGGCTCGTTCGTTAAATGAATTCCAGGTTTTACACTGGCCAGAGCTTACGCATGAACAACAACTGGATTTAAACGCTTATCAAAATAGCCTGCTCACCAGGGCGCATGATATACAGAATCGAACAACTCGGCCCGCCTTTTCAGATCCGTCTCAGATAGCAACCCGCATCAGGCTGGCTACCGAGAAGGCGCAGAAGAGCCTTCAACGTATAAATAATCTACCGATTGCCTTGAATGTTGGCGCTATTACCGTGGCCATTGCCTCGTATACCGCCAGGGCTAACTCGCAAGGTATCGACGTTTTACTACGCGAACTGGATGATCTGGAAAATTACCATAATGGCAATTAATCGTAAATAGTTGGACGATCAGTACATCTTCGGGAAACACCTTACCAAAAAAGGGTTCGGGTCGTAATCTTTGAAAGATTACAACCCGAACCCTTTTTTGAGCTATCGTTTGCTTTATAAAATTAAGCCAGAGGGCGACTTAACACCAACCAGTTCAATATCAAAGGTTAAGTCCTGACCGGCCAAGGGATGATTGGCATCCAGGGTAACATTCGTATCGGTCAACGTACGAACAATAACGGGGATGGGCCGTGGATTTCCATCTTCATGCATATTCAGTGTCATGCCTACTTCAAGGGGTATATCCGCTGGAATATCTGAACGTTCCAGAGTAAAAATCATTTCTTCATTGGCTGGTCCGTAGGCATCCTGAACGGGAATATTGATCGTTTTCTTCTCGCCCTGGTTCATACCCGTTACACCATCATCGAACCCTTTAATAACCTGCCCACTGCCTACAGTGAACTCTAGTGGTGTACGACCTTCTGATGAATCGAAGATCGTTCCATCACTTAGTGTTCCGGTATAATGTACCTGAACGGTATCGCCAGATTTTGCTTGTGCCATTTTGCTATGTTGTTTTTGTAAAAAGTTAACGTAAAAGTACCGGAACTTCCGGCAAAAGAATGGGCTGTACGCTAACTTTTGACCAACTACCTACCAGGTCCAAAAGTTCACGGTTCAGCAAAGCGGTGCCATTACGTTTCCAGTTGAAAGCACTAAATACGGCGGATTATAAGCAAAATAAAATAAATACTTGAAAATTTTATCTTTCTGATTTTTACATATCGGATTCTTATATATATCTTTACTAATAGTAAGTCAAACTAATTAAATTTAAGCCTATGGAACCATCAGGAAGCGAGTTTTTGAGAGGTACGCTCAAAACGATCGTACTGAAACTTTTAGCAGAACCAGGGCCGGGCAGGATGTATGGCTACGAAATTACGCAGGCAGTAAAGGAGCGCACCCAGGGCCAAATTGCGCTGTCCTTTGGAGCATTGTATCCCGTTCTGCATAAGCTGGAACAGGAGGGGCTCTTATTGACGGAAACTGAAGAAGTAGAAGGTCGACTCAGAAAGTATTACTCATTAACTCCTCGTGGCAATGAAGTGGCTATCCAGAAAGTCTCTGATTTTGAGCGATTTATGGAAACGATGCGTCAACTCCTGCAATTACCCATCCAGTTAGCACCAAGTCATTAACCAGACATTTTCTTCACGGTTTAAACTGAACTATCGTCATGGAAAAACTCAGCCCCCAACAATTGGCGACGTTACACAACCATTTGATTCAAACCGGCTCAACAGATGCGCTGATTGAGGAACTACTTGACCACCTCGCCTGCGAAGTCGAACATTACATGTGGCTTGGTCTCACTTTCGAATCGTCGCTCAACAATGTCCTTGAGCAAGCTAATATTAAGGCAGTCCGGCACCTGCGCGAAACGTACCAGATCGAATTGGCTATGACTGATGAGCAACTGGAACAGGCTAGTTTGGATGATATTGTCTTTGAATTTCGGAACAAGGCCTACGGGGCCTATGACTTACGACGGGCCTATCCGATCAACCTGCGAAATGCCTTTATTATGACTCTTAGCCTGTTTATGATGGGCATGGCTATGATGGATAGACTTGGCCGGGAAACATGGTCGTATGTGAGCCTGGGAGGTGCGGTCTGGATACTTGGCCTGTGTGGTGTCACCTTTGCGGTTGTTAGCTGGTACCTGCAGCACATTCGTCAACAGCAACTTTACATGCGGTAAAATTGGGTTATTGGTTATTGGTTATTGAAAAACAGTCAACCTAAGGATTGTTTTCCAATAACCAATAACCAATAACTATCAATCAATAAGCTAATAAGCTCTGGCAAATACGACGCGTCCTGTCGATGGTTTTCCGGAGAGAATATCAACACCTTCTTCGGCCTCCTGATCAAATGGTATACAGCGAATTGTGGCCTTGGTGGCTTCCTTAATGGCCTCTTCGGTTTCGCTGGTACCATCCCAGTGGGCAAGGATGAACCCACCTTTATCAAGCTGTGCCTCAAAATCGGCAAATGTATCGACCTTAAAGGTGTTCTCCTGACGGAAGGTTTTCGCTTTGGTATAGATCGTCTGCTGAATATCGTCCAGCAGGTTTTTGATATGTTCGGTCAATCCGTCGAATGGCACGGTTTCCTTTGTTTTCAGATCCCGACGGGCAATCTCAACCGTTCCATTTTCCAGGTCACGTCCACCCATGGCCAGTCGGACCGGTACCCCCCGAAGTTCGTACTCAGCAAATTTCCAGCCGGGCTTGTTGGCATCGGAATCGTCGTATTTAACCGAAATACCTGCTTTCTTCAGTTCCTGCACCAAAGGCTTAATTTTAGCCGACAGTAATTCCAGCTGTTCTTCGGACCGGTAAATCGGCACGATAACTACCTGAATGGGAGCCAGCTTGGGGGGCAGCACCAAACCATCATCATCCGAGTGGGCCATAATCAGCGCACCCATCAGGCGCGTAGAGACTCCCCAGGAAGTGCCCCACACGTAATCGAGCTGATTCTGTTTGTTCAGAAACTGCACATCGAAGGCTTTGGCAAAATTTTGCCCTAAGAAGTGTGAGGTTCCGGCCTGCAGGGCTTTCCCATCCTGCATCAGGGCTTCAATACACAACGTATCATCTGCACCGGCAAACCGTTCGTTAGCGGTTTTGGTACCTCTTACAACCGGCAACGCCATCCACTCTTCCGCAAACTGGGCGTATATATCCAGCATCTGCCGCGTTTCAAACTTGGCTTCCTCGGCAGTAGCATGGGCCGTATGGCCTTCCTGCCATAGGAATTCAGTGGTGCGCAGAAAAATCCGGGTGCGCATTTCCCACCGCACTACGTTGGCCCACTGGTTGATGAGCAACGGTAAGTCGCGGTACGACTGAATCCAGTTTTTATACGTACTCCAGATGACCGTTTCGGACGTTGGGCGAACAATAAGCTCTTCCTCCAGCTTAGCCTCCGGGTCAACAATAACGCCCGAACCATCCTCCGCGTTTTTCAGGCGGTAGTGCGTCACTACGGCGCACTCTTTGGCAAACCCTTCAACATGCGAAGCCTCTTTGCTCAGGAAGGATTTGGGAATAAAAAGTGGGAAATAAGCGTTCTGGTGACCCGTTTCCTTGAACATGTCATCCAGCGCACGCTGCATTTTCTCCCAGATTGCAAACCCGTAGGGTTTGATAACCATACAGCCCCGAACCGCCGAATTTTCGGCCAGATCGGCTCGTTTAATTAACTCATTATACCACTCGGAGTAGTTTTCACTACGGGACGGAATCGCTTTAGCCATGCGTAATTTTGGTCAGTTGCGGTCCGAAGCTGCCAGCCGGTTATCTATATCCTCTTCCAGTTCAGCATGTCTGAAACCAGTTGAAACTACCTTATACCAGCGGATGACTCCGAACCAACAATTAACTTTTTTTAAATTGGTTTAAACCTTTTGTAACAAATTGGAATCTAATATGGAGATAACTTGCAAAGATAGGTTTTTACTCTATTTTTGTAATCAAACAGGTCATTCCTGTGTTATATATTGAAGAAGTTCTCTACATGAGTCTTTATTACTTTAATTCCCTGGCCAAATGAAAACGCAACCCTTATATCGCTTCCTGTCACTGGCGGCTTTGTTGGGTATCTGGAGTTGTACCTCCAGTCGCCAAACAGCGCAAAACGCTGGTGAAATGGATGATTTGTATGGCAACTCCGGCAATGCGGCCGTATACGCCAGCAACTCGTCAGACTACGCTTCTGTTGCCCCGCAAAGTGCGCGTCAGCAACGGCAGCGGTCATCCCGTAACGCTAATCCCGATTACAATGATGAGCAGCAATATGGTACAAACGGTGGTACAAACACGGATGAGTACTATACTGAGTTAAGCGCCCGTAAGTTAAACCGTGGTCTCTCACCCGATCCAGGCTGGAATGACACGGATGCCTACAACTCCGGTTTTGTAAACGGCTATAATGCCGCTTCAACTTCGGCTTACAGCTGGAACCGCTGGGGCTTCAACAACACCGGCTTTTATAATGGGCTGGGTCTTGGCCTCGGCATGGGTGCCTTTGGCGGATTTGGCGGGTACAACCGGTTTGGCTTTGGATTCGGTAGTCCCTTCTATTCTCCATTTTATGGTAGCTCGTTCGGCTACTCGCCCTTTGGATACGGCTTCGATCCATTTTATAGCTCGTATGCCTATGGTGGATTCGGCGGCATGTACAGCCCGTACTATTCACCCTATGGATATGGTAGCTACGGCGGGTATTATGGCAATCCGGTTTACGTAAACAACGTTTATGTATCCGGTGCTGATCCTTATCGAAACAGAACTTACAACCGAACCGCCGATCGGACGTCAGGCCGGTACAATGCCGCTTTTGACAACTCCGCTCGTACGTATAACCCAAATGGTGGCCGGAGTGCCAACACCGGGTCAGCTACGACAACCAATCGGGGCAATAGTGATGGATATTATGCCCGTCCAAACAACGGTAGCAGCCGAGGTTCTTACTACTATGACAACAACGCCGGTTCCAGCAGCAATGGCCGCTCTGGCAATACAGTAACGAACGCGCCTTCGTATAACAGCAACTCGGGTGGCGAGTATTACGCCCGCCCACGGGAAAGCAGCCGGGGCAGCTATACGCCCTCTAACGGCAGCGGCCGTAGTGGCAGTGGCTTCTCCCAGTCGCAGCCAAGCTATCAGCAGCCCTCTTACCAAAGCCAAAGCCGGAGCTATCAGCAACCAAGTTACCAACAGCCAAGCTACAGCGCACCAAGCCGTACCTACAGCGCTCCAAGTGCCCCGAGCTACAGTGGTGGCGGAGGTGGAGCTTCCTCCGGTGGAGGTGGGGTTTCGAGTGGTGGCGGACGCGGTCCACGATAGGTTTAGAATTTATTATAAAAAAATCCCCGCTGATCAGGACAATTGGCGGGGATTTTCGTTTTGTATCTGTTGCGATGACTACGCATTTTATTAAGCCTGGTTAAACATTTGTCAGATTAATCAGTCTAAGCCCTATAACGTAGTACACGCCACCAATCGCTTTATACACATGAACAAGCCGTTCTATTTTTCGATAGCCCTGGCGCTATCATCTTCGTTGGCATTTGGCCAGGGGGCCGCCTTCGATTACGCAGATGATGCCTTTCGTTTCTCTGATTTTACTCAGAGTGGTACTGCCCGATTCCGGGCGCTCGGTGGGAACCATGCTGCCCTGGGTGGCGATGCCAGTAACCTCTTCGGCAATGTTGCCGGGCTGGCATTCTACAATCGTTCTGAACTGAGCATCAGTCCCAACTTTACGTCGGTCAGCAATCAAAACACCTTTCTGGGCCAGCAAACAACAAGTACGGGCAGCAAGGCAAATGTAGGCCAATTTGGTCTGGTACTGGCGGGAAGATCTACTGGGAGCAGCCGCTGGCGACGGACTGCCTTCGGTATTTCGTACTCTCAATCGGCTAATTTCTTTAATTATACGGATGCCAGTGGGTTAAATAATAATCCAAATTCATCCATTGCCCAAACGTATGTCAATGCTGCTAATAGCGCACAGTACAGCGAAGCCGAGCTAAGCGATTCGTTCCTTCCGGAAAGTCGCAGTGCTGATTTCAGGGAAGCCGCTGCTTATGGTCTGTTTTTGATCAATCCTACAGAATACAGCCCTACCAGCGCCGGACCTCCTTATACCCGCTTCGATGCTACCCGTCAAAAAGACCAGCGGGCAACCCTTAGTCGTTCGGGTACTCATTCGCAGTGGTCGATTGCCTATGCTGGCAACTTAGATGATAAGCTTTACATCGGTGGTTCTGTTGCCTTAACGCACCTGCGGTATGCTTCTGAGTACGTTTTTCTGGAAACACCGGTTAACGGAGCCTACTTCAACAATTACGGACAAATAAATAATTTCAGCGTAAAGGGTAACGGCATCAATGCCACCCTCGGCTTGATCTATAAACTTAGTCCTCAGTTACAGGTTGGTGCCAATCTGATAACCCCCACCTTCAGCAGTGCCAATGAAGTTTTTGCCCAAACGCTAACGGCGGATGCAAAAAACCCCAATCCGGCAAACTTTACGCTGAGAACAAACAGCGTCGATGTAATTGACCCAGCCAATAACTTCGAGTACTCTCTGCAAACCCCATTGCGGGCATCTGGTGGGGCAACGTACTTTCTGGGCAACAATAAGATCGGTTTTATTACCGCTTCAGCTGAGTACGTGGGCTATCAGGGTATGCGGGTACGCACATCGGCATTCTCAAATCAGCAGGATAATACCGATTTCAAAAACGATGTAAAACGGTTTGTTCAGGATACTTATCAGAACGTCGTCAACGTTCGGGCCGGTGCCGAAATACGGGCGGGTCTGTTACGGATACGGGGCGGGGTAGCCTATTTGCCCAGCGCGTATAAAATAGACCTCGACCGGGTAGCAAAAACGGATCGCGATAAGATTTTACTGTCGGCGGGACTGGGCGTCCGCAACGAACGCTTTTTTGCCGACCTCGCCGGCTCTTACCTGACTTACAAATCGGGCTTTACGGCTTTCGAGCTTCCCAATGCTGTCGATACCCCCTCACTATCTTCGAATAACCGAAGCACAAACGTGATGCTTACGGTAGGGGTGTTTTTCTAAAAAAAAGTATCTGTAACGGCAAAAAGCGACTCTCGGGTCGCTTTTTGCCGTTACAGATACTTACCAACGCGTTGTAGAATTTCTTCTTCCGTCGTCTCTCCCGAAATAATAATATGGGCCTGCGTATAAATAGGTAATCGACTTTCATGCCGGGTTCTTAAGACCTCCGCCAGCTTTGGGTCAGCCGCGTTATTCAGGGGCCTGTCTTCCTGCCCGTGTGCGGTTATTCGCTGTACCAATACATCGACCGGCACATCCAGAAACACCGACACGCCCGTTGAGTTAATGTAAGCCATGTTGTCATGAAAGCAGGGCATCCCCCCTCCCGTTGACACAACCAGGTTACCACCAGGCCGAATTGTTCGAAGCACCCGCCGTTCGGCCTCTCGAAAGTACGCTTCGCCGGATTCGGCAAAAATTTCGGCAATAGACCGGCCTTCCTCCCGAACAATTAGTTTATCTGTATCAACAAACCGGTAATGAAGGGTATCTGCAACTCGTTTACCCAGTGTACTCTTGCCAGAGGATGGCATGCCAATTAAGAATATATTTTTCAAGGTTAGGAGTGAGGGGGTATTAGGAGCGAGGAGCGAGAAGCGAGGAGTTGCTGACGCGAGAATACTCCAGGTGTCAGCAACTCCTCGCTCCTCACTCCTATTTACTTAAAGAAGCCGCATCGGGTGTCGAATTGAAGTGCCACTTCCCTTTCACGACGCCATTGTCTAATAGCCAGGTGCCAGGATTTGACCGCATGATAGTCTTCAGAACGGTGGCATCTGCCTTGTAATACGGAACATTTTCAAGCTGAAATTCCTTGCGGAATGCCTTTATTTCATCGTCGCTGGTGGAGGTCAGGATATAGGTAGTCACAGCCGATCCTTTTAGACCTTCTACCAGCGCACGAATGGCGGGTAAACTGCCCGCATCAATATCCGTCGTGTTCTTTACGATGATAAACAGCTTTTTGCCTTCAAAGGTCTGCTGAGTGAAGTCACCTTCGTCATTCCAGATGCGGTAATCGGTGATTTTAGGTTTGGCGTTCGGGTTCACTAACACCATCTCTTTAAATTTATAGCTCTGATCGGTTGGGTATTGCTCAAACTCTGTGGTCTTACCATCTTTCTCCATGATATACTTATACCGCATCGGCTCGGAAGGCTTCATGCCGACTGGAATGCTTTTACCCACGGCATACGGCAGCATGTCGATTGGCGGAAGAAATTGTACCGCGTAGATACCCAGTGCTAACGTCAGCACGATCGTGATACCCACCAGCCAGCCCGTGTTCCGGGAACGAAGCCGATTTCGGTGACCTATGATGAATAAGATGAGCACCATCAGGACGATGTCTTTCGTAAACGATGTCCAGGGTTTTAACTTAATGGCATCGCCAAAACACCCGCAGTCGGTTACCCGATCAAAGTAGGCGGAATAAAATGTCAGGAACGTAAAAAAGGTAATCAGGAAAAACAACAGCCAAACGGTAACTTTAGGCTTGTACGAAGCCAGTAAGGCAACGCCAAGAATCACTTCGGCAGCGCAAAACAGCACCGACATGGCCAGGGTGAAGGGCACTAACGCCATGAAAAAATCGTGCAAAAAGGGCAAATCCTGCGCGAAAACTTCAAAATATTCCTCAAACTTAATTTGCGTACCTACCGGGTCATTCAGTTTGATCAGCCCGGAAAAAATAAAAACGATACCGACCAGAATACGGGCGATACGGGCGGCAATCAGCATGGGAGGTGTGCCAGTCTTAACTTTAGGTTGCGCTGTCGATGTACTCATATTACAGTTAAGAATGAAGAGTTAACAATGAAGAATAAGAAAAGATCAGTCTACCTTATTCGTCATTCTTCATTCAATAGTAAGTTTTATTAAACAAAAAACGGCGTAGTTGATCATATCCATATAGTTGGCATCAACGCCTTCCGAAACCAGGGTGTTGCCTTGATTGTCTTCAATCTGCTTAGTACGCAGCAGTTTCATCAGGATAATGTCGGTCATTGAACTCACCCGCATGTCACGCCAGGCTTCACCGTAATCGTGGTTTTTGGCAAAAAGCAGATCAATAACCCGGCCAATTTCGTGATCATACAGCGTTTCGAGTTCATTTGCGGGAATATCAGTACGTTTATCCTCCGATAACTGTATCTGAATCAGAGCCATAACACAATAATTGATAATGCCCACAAACTCCGGCTCGATACCCTCCCCTACGCGACTAATGCCCGTTTCCTGTAACGTTCGAATGCGCTGGGCTTTGATATAAATCTGGTCGGTGATGCTTGGCAGTCGTAGAATCCGCCAGGCGGTTCCATAATCCTTGTTTTTTTTAAGGAACAAATCTTTGCAGCGTTGGATAACCTGCCGATATTCGGATTCGGTATTGTGCACGGTTTACAGTTTACGGTCTTCGGTTCACCATCGACTTAAGGCTCGTTTACCGTAACCCTCAACCCGGAAACCAAAAACTAATTTCATGCCGAAAGTTACAAAAAAAACGCTGAACTGCCGGGGGCGGCTCCTCGATTTAGCCCAACCTGCCGTCATGGGCATCCTTAACATAACCCCCGATTCATTCTTCGCCGGTAGCCGTGTATCTCCGGATGAGACCCTTTCCCGAGCCAGCCAGATGCTTACGGATGGGGCAACTTTTTTGGATATAGGCGGGTACTCTACCCGGCCTGGTGCTGCAGAGGTAAGCCCATCTCAGGAAGCGGACCGGGTCCTTCCGGTCATTGAATCGATTTTACGCAACTTTCCGGATGCCCTGGTATCTATCGACACTTTTCGCGCTTCGGTAGCCCGGCAGGCTGTTCAGGCTGGGGCCTGTCTTATAAACGATGTATCGGGGGGAACGCTTGACCCGGCCATGTTCGAAACGGTCGGCGATCTGGCCCGATCGGGACTGACCGTTCCATATGTGTTAATGCACATGCGGGGAACTCCGCAAACTATGCAAACCATGACCACCTATCAACAGCTTACGGTTGATGTGATCGATGAACTGGCCCGCCAGTTGGCCAGGCTCCGGAGATTGGGAGCAGTAGATATAATTTTAGACCCCGGATTTGGCTTTGCCAAGACGCCATCACAAAATTTTGAGTTGCTTAGTCAACTGGACAGTTTCCATGTGTTTGATGAACCTCTTCTGGTCGGGTTATCCCGCAAAACGACCATCTGGAAAACATTGACTATCAAACCCGAACAGGCTCTAAATGGGACTACAGTACTCAACACCGCAGCCTTGTTGAAAGGGGCCTCTATTCTACGCGTACACGACGTTCGGGAGGCTGTTGAAGCCATAAAACTTTCTCAAAAATTAATTTTCTTTGAATAGGTATTGCATTTACCAAGACAAATACCTACTTTTGCATTCCCAAACGACGAACACCCCCTGTTAGTCAAACGGGAAACGATCTGGTAGCTCAGCTGGTAGAGCAATACACTTTTAATGTATGGGTCCTGGGTTCGAATCCCAGCCGGATCACAAAACCTCAAAAGCCGCTCATTGAGCGGCTTTTTTTGTACCCTTACTACCTGTTGTACCCTGTGTTTTTGGTTTCTCTAACGTAGAATACTATACCCATAAAAGGCCTGACACCATAATAGCACCAAAGTTTCAGGCACGGGAAACCCGCTTTTAGACCTCCACTTAATTGAAGTTTTCGTCTCAATCTTAAAGGAACTGCCTGCTGTTTGTCAACGCACTAAACGTATACTTGAGAAGGACAAAAAAATGGCTGACAACCCCACTATTTTGATACGAATCATTACCCACCTGGTTTACAAATTGTCATTTCCCAAGAAGAATTATAATCAAAATCACAATAAATACCGCTAACTATAAAATTCTGGCAAAGGCTGTTTTTGCCAAATTTTTTTAGTAGTATATTGCGTGACTTTGTCACAAACGCCCGTCAGCCTGGCTGTATCTTCTGCTTTAGTTTAACGCCAGGCTACCTTGTTAATTTAGATTTTCTTAATTTTCGCCCTAGTTCTTTGCGATTTTGGCAATCAAAGTCAAAAAGCACAACGGCCTTACCCAACACTGTTACGACCATGTCTGATCAGGTTGACCAATTGGCGGGGCTCTACCGCCCTGAGTTTGAACACGACAACTGCGGTATCGGCTTCGTGGCCCATATCAAAGGCCGCAAGTCCCACAAGATTGTTTCGGATGCCCTTCAGATGCTTCGGCGTATGGAGCACCGGGGTGCAGTTGGTTCCGAGCCGAATTCCGGCGATGGTGCCGGTCTGCTCATCCAGATTCCGCACGAATTCTTTGTGGATGAAACCCGTAAGCTGGGCGTTCACCTCCCTCCTGCACTCGAATACGGTGTAGGCATGGTCTATTTTCCAAAAGATGTCTGGCTTCGCGAAGAATGCCGGGCCGTGCTCAACCGGAAAATGAAGATGCTCAACCTTGAGCTTCTTTGCTACCGGGTTGTACCGGTAAACAACAGCGACCTCGGTAACGGATCGAAGTCCGCCGAGCCGCAAATGGAGCAGGTGTTTATCAAACGCCCGGCCGACATCACCAACGCAGACGATTTTGAGCGTAAACTTTACATTCTCCGGAACTACAGCACCCGCATCATCAACGAGACGATAGCCGGTGTCGATACGTTCTATTTCTCGTCACTCTCCTGCCGGACCATTACGTACAAGGGGCAGCTGACGACTTTACAATTGGAACCCTATTTCCCCGATCTTCAGAATGAGGAGGTGGTATCGGCGCTGGGCGTGGTTCACTCCCGCTTCTCGACCAACACCTTTCCGTCCTGGAAATTGGCCCAGCCGTTCCGGTATATCGCCCACAACGGCGAAATCAACACGGTACGCGGGAACGTAAACTGGATGAAAGCCGCCGAAGGGTTGCTGGAATCGTCGAAGTTTACGAAAGACGAAATGGACATGTTGCTGCCCATCTGCGACCAGCGCCAGTCCGACTCAGCTAACCTCGACAATGCCATTGAATTGCTGGTCATGAGCGGGCGGTCATTGCCGCACGTGATGATGATGCTCGTTCCGGAAGCCTGGGATGGCAACGAACACATGGACCCGTACCGGAAGGCGTTCTACGAATTCCACGCGGCCCTGATTGAGCCCTGGGATGGCCCGGCGTCGATTTCCTTTACGGATGGCCGTATCGTTGGCGCTACTCTCGACCGGAATGGCCTTCGCCCATCGCGGTTCTGGGTGACCAATGAAGATGTCGTTATTATGGCGTCAGAAGTGGGGGTTCTCGATATTGATCCGGCTACGGTCGTATCGAAAGGCCGTCTGCAACCCGGCAAAATGTTCCTGGTCGATATGGAACAGGGACGGATTGTGGCCGATGAAGAAATTAAAGCTGAAATGGCTGGCCGTCAGCCCTATCAGCAATGGCTGGATGAAAACAAGGTTCGGATTCAGGACCTCGAAGCGCCCATCCGGCAGTACAGCAATTACGATCCGGCCAAGTTGCTTCGGATGCAGCAGGCCTTCGGCTTTACGTCCGAAGATTTGCGCATGATTCTGGCCCCAATGGTCGAAACGGGCAAAGAAGCGCTCGGTTCCATGGGTACCGATGTGCCGCTGGCCATCCTGTCGGAACAGAGCCAGCACATGAGCCACTACTTCAAGCAGTTGTTTGCTCAGGTCACTAACCCGCCCATCGACTCGATTCGGGAGCGGTCGATCATGTCGCTCATTTCGTTTGTTGGTGCTACCTATAACCTGCTGAGCGAATCGCCCAAGCATTGCCGTCAGGTTGAGCTAGACCAGCCGGTGCTGACCACCAAAGAGTTCGACAAACTCCGGTTTATCGATAAGCCCAACTTCCAGGCTAAAACCATCAACTGTCTGTTCACCGCCGACGGTGAAGGGAAATCCCTGGAACGGGCACTCGACCGGATCTGCCGCTATGCCGAAGACGCCATTCAGGATGGGTACTCGATTCTGGTACTATCCGACCGTGCCATCGACTCCAGCCACGCGCCTATTCCCTCGCTGCTGTCGACCTCAGCTATTCACCACTACCTCATTCGTCAGGGCTTGCGGGGTAAAGTTGGTATCGTGGTCGAAGCGGGCGATGTGTGGGAAACGCACCACGTGGCTACCCTGATTGGCTACGGCGCATCGGGTGTAAACCCCTACATGGCATTCGAGACGATTGCCAACATGAAAGAGAAAGGCTTGCTGGCCGTGGATTACGACCTCGACAAGCTCTTCAAAAACTATATTAAAGCGGTTAACGGCGAGTTGCTCAAAATCTTCTCGAAGATGGGTATCTCCACGCTTCAGTCGTATCAGGGTGCCATGATCTTCGAATGTCTGGGTCTGAACGAAGAAGTAGTGAGCCGTTATTTCACCGGTACCGTTTCGCGCATTGGCGGGATGGGGCTGGACGAAATTGCCCGCGAAATTCTGGTGCGGCACTGTGTGGCCTTCCCGGACATGCCGGTATCGGCACCACGTCTGGAAGTGGGGGGTATTTACCAATGGAAGCAACGGGGCGAAAAGCACATCTTCAATCCGGATACCATTCACCTGCTACAACAGTCGACTAAGAAGAACGATTATTCGATCTTCAAGAAATACTCGAAGCTGATCGACGACCAGACTCAAAAAGCCATCACGTTGCGGGGTCTGCTGAAATTCAAGAAAGGGGCGGCTGTCCCCATCGAGGAAGTGGAACCTATCGAAAGCATCTTCAAACGCTTTGCAACAGGTGCTATGTCGTTCGGGTCGATCTCGTGGGAAGCCCACACGACCCTCGCCATTGCGATGAACCGCATCGGCGGTAAAAGCAACTCGGGCGAAGGTGGCGAAGATGAACTACGCTACACCCCGCTCGAAAACGGCGACAGCATGAATTCTGGCATCAAGCAGGTGGCCTCGGGCCGTTTCGGTGTCACGAGCTATTACCTGACCAACGCCCGTGAACTTCAGATTAAAATGGCGCAGGGTGCCAAACCCGGCGAAGGTGGTCAGTTGCCCGGCTTTAAGGTAGACGACTGGATTGGCCGGACGCGTCACTCTACGCCCGGTGTGGGCCTGATTTCGCCCCCTCCTCACCACGACATTTACTCGATTGAGGATCTGGCCCAGCTTATTTCCGACCTCAAGAACGCCAACCGAGCCGCCCGCATCAGTGTGAAGCTCGTGTCGGAAGCGGGTGTCGGTACAATTGCTGCCGGTGTTGCGAAAGCCCACGCCGACCATATCCTGATTTCGGGACACGATGGCGGTACGGGAGCATCTCCCCTGTCGTCGATCCGTCACGCGGGTCTGCCGTGGGAGCTTGGTCTGGCCGAAGCACACCAGACGCTCGTTCGTAATAAACTGCGCGGTCGCGTAACGGTACAGGCCGATGGGCAAATGCGTACCGGTCGGGATCTGGCAATTGCTGCCCTGCTGGGTGCCGAAGAATTCGGTGTAGCTACGGCGGCCCTGGTCGCAACGGGTTGTATCATGATGCGGAAATGTCACCTGAACACCTGTCCGGTGGGCGTGGCGACGCAGAATAAAGAGCTTCGCGCCCTGTTTACGGGTAAGCCCGAGCATGTCGTGAACATGTTCACCTTCCTGGCCATGGAACTGCGCGAGATCATGGCTGAACTGGGTTTCCGGACCATCAACGAAATGGTGGGACAGGCCCAGATGCTCGAACTCCGCGACAACCTGCCGCACTGGAAATATAAGAAAGTTAACCTGAATGCCCTGCTGTACAAAGAGCCCACCAATCTCGATGTGGCCCTTTACAAGCAGGAAGAGCAAAATCATTACCTGGATGACGTCCTCGACCGCAAACTGATCGAACTGGCTCAACCGGCATTGGCCTCGGCAGAAGCCGTGTATGGTGAATTCCCGGTTCAGAACATCGACCGGAGCATTGGTACGATGTTGTCCAACGAAATCTCCAAAGTGTACGGTGGGCCGGGCCTGCCCGACAGCACCATCCATGTCAAACTGCGGGGTACGGCGGGCCAGAGTTTCGGAGCCTTCGCTACGGCGGGTATCAAACTGGAACTGGAAGGAGACGCGAACGACTACTTCGGTAAAGGCCTTTGCGGTGCTCAGTTGATCGTCTACCCGGACCGCACCGCCCAGTTTAAACCGGAAGAAAACAGCATCGTTGGTAACGTGTCGTTCTACGGCGCAACTTCAGGCGAAGCGTTTATTCGCGGTATGGCAGGCGAGCGTTTCTGCGTGCGCAACTCGGGTGCCAAAGTCGTGGTAGAAGGCGTGGGCGACCACGGTCTCGAATACATGACGGGTGGTCTGGTTATCATACTCGGGCAAACGGGCCGCAACTTCGCGGCTGGTATGTCGGGCGGGGTGGCTTATGTCTACGATAAAGACGAAACTTTTGCCTCGAAAGTGAACCCCGAAATGGTGAACCTGGAGTCGCTCACCGACGAAGATCAGGGCATTATCCGGGAATACGTCGAGAAGCACTTCCAGTACACGACGAGTAACCTGGCACTGGCCCTTATTGAGAACTGGGATGACCAAATTGGCCGGTTTGTGAAAGTGATGCCAACCGATTTCAAAAAGGCACTCGCCGGACGGGGTATCTCACTGGCCGATCAGATTCGTGACAAGAACATTGTTTATCAGGACATAACCGTAGATGTGACGCACGGGTAAGTGCCAAGTAGTGATATGGGAAAACCTACCGGATTTTTAGAATTTACGCGCGAATTACCTAAAAAGCGCGACCCGCAGGAGCGGATACACGACTACAAAGAAATTGAAGTTCCGTTTTCTGAACAGGACTCGCAGCGTCAGGCTGCCCGTTGTATGGACTGCGGTACGCCGTTCTGCCACAGCGGTTGTCCGCTCGGAAACATCATCCCGGAATTCAATGACGCCGTCTACGAACAGAACTGGGCTTATGCCTACGAAATCCTTTCGTCGACGAACAACTTTCCGGAGTTTACGGGTCGCATTTGCCCGGCTCCCTGCGAAGCGTCCTGCGTGTTAGGCATTAACAAGCCCCCCGTTGCCATCGAGTTCATTGAGAAATCAATTGCCGAAGTGGCCTTTGCACAAGGGTATGTTACGCCAAAGCCCCCAAAAGAGCGGACAGGCAAGCAAATTGCGGTCATTGGTTCGGGACCTGCCGGTCTGGCAGCCGCTGCCCAACTGAACAAAGCTGGTCATACGGTCACTGTTTTTGAACGGGCCGACCAGATTGGTGGACTGCTGCGTTACGGTATCCCTGATTTTAAACTCGAAAAATGGACCATCGACCGTCGTCTGGCGGTGATGGAAGCGGAAGGCATTACCTTCAAAACGGGAGTCAACGTGGGCGTCGACATCAAAGCCAACGCGCTGCTGGATCAGTTCGATCTGGTCATGCTCACTGGCGGCTCGACCGTTCCGCGCGATCTGCCAATTCCGGGCCGTAACCTGAAGGGTATCTACCCGGCGATGGAGTTCCTAAGCCAGCAGAATAAACGCAATGCGAGCTTACCCGTTGAAGTCGATCATCAGGGGGCCAAATACGGCGATGGTGAATTACTGGCGACGAACAAGAACGTGGTGGTGATTGGTGGTGGCGATACCGGTTCCGACTGCGTAGGTACCTCTAACCGGCACGGCGCGGCCAGCGTCACGCAAATTGAGCTGATGCCGATGCCGCCTAAAGACCGGGCCGAAAATACACCCTGGCCAAACTGGCCCATGATGCTCCGCACCAGCACCTCGCACGAGGAAGGCTGCGACCGGCACTGGTCCATCAACACCAAAGAATTCATCGGCGACGAAAACGGCAACCTGAAAGCCATGCGCATCGTTGATCTGACCTGGAAAAACGAGAACGGCCGCATGCAGATGGTTGAGTTGCCCGGCTCCGAGCGCGACATCCCCTGCGAACTGGCTCTGCTGGCTGCGGGTTTCCTGCACCCTCAACACAACGGTCTGCTCGACGACCTGGGCGTCGAATACGACGAGCGCGGCAACGTAAAAGCGACCAACTACCAATCGACGGTGAACCCGAAGGTATTTGCCGCTGGCGACATGCGCCGGGGTCAATCGCTGGTGGTGTGGGCAATCTCGGAAGGCCGCGAAGCCGCCCGTGCTGCCGACTGCTACCTCATGGGTGAAACCATGCTCGAAGCGAAAGCCGTTTCGATGATTGCCGTGGAGTAGTATAAAACTTACGTTGAATCACAAGCCCGGCGTCTGAAGATACCGGGCTTTTTTTTGCTTAAATTCAGTTGTTTAGCAGATAGAGTTTCCCAGAACTTCTAACCTTTGAGTAATACTAAGTAGATAAACAAAAAACGGCCAGCCAAAATGGCCGACCGTTTACTCCTCTCCCTTCTTTAAATTAATAGCCAAAAGGCCTGTTTCCTGATCCACGGTTATTTCCGTAGCCGCCATTGCCGTATCCTCGTCCCCGGTCGGCCATTCGCTCGTAAGGCCGCATCCGCTCAATAACCCGGTCACGCTGCTCCGGTCCGAGAACGGCCATCATGTCGATAAATTCGCGCTGTCTGGCCTGGCGGAAGAAATCACGCTGGCGTGGGTCGCGGGCATCAATGTTTTGCGTTTGCTGACTAAACCGCTCGCGGATTCTGCGAATTTCGCGCTCCTGCCGACGAGTCAGGTTCAACTCACGATCCCACCACTCCAGATGACGATCAAACCGGTAATCATCATAGTCGTAATTGTAATTCGGCTGGCCATAATCCGGATAATTCCGGTTCTGGTTATAGTCTGGTTGCTGGTTGTAACCCGGCTGTGATGGGTATCTGGAATTGGGTGAAGGGTAGCCATAGCGCTGTGCCCAAGCGCCGGTCGAAAGTAAGACAACGAATGTGGCAGCTGTGATCAGTACTTTTTTCATGGTAGTGAAATGTTTCAGGTTGTATTTGCCCTTTTGAACAATTCGCCCATGAATGGTTTAACTAATTCTAAAAATAAATCTAAAAAATGTCCGCTTAAGCGATAAACCAGATATTCAAGCTCTGGTAAGTGGCTGATTTGTATCTTAGTTATCCATCTATTTGGTTACCAATCTTTACTCATCTACTCATTAAATTGTGGTTATTTACAACGCTAAAGACTGGCTAGGTGCGCTTCGGCATTTTCATACCAGCTATGTTATTCGGGTACTTCTGCGCCGGGTTCTTCTGGTTGGTGCTTATGGTACGCTCATCACCTTTATTGACCAGCACAGGATCAACATCGATTTACCGATTGACGGAACCTTCTTTTCATTACTGGGAATTCTGCTGAGTTTACTACTGGTGTTTCGAACCAACACCGCATATGACCGTTTCTGGGAGGGTCGTCGGCAGTGGGGTATGCTGGTCAATTACAGCCGAAATTTTGCGGTACTGATGGATGCCCTTCTTCCCGAGACTGACCGCGAGAACCGGCAGTTCTTTGCCAAGGCGCTATCTAACTTTGCCGTGGCACTCAAGGGGCATCTACGAACTGGTGTGAACATAACGGAGTTGGAAGAAACCGGCGGCAACGATCGAAAAATGCTGGCTCAGTCTAAGCACATTCCGAGCCGCATTGCCGCCCAGTTGATGCGTCGTTTGCAGAAGCTTAAACAGCAGCGTATCCTGACCGATGGCGACTTAATTACCATCCGTACCTATCATCAGGCTTTTCTGGACATTACCGGCTCCTGCGAACGGATAAAAAATACGCCTATACCCTTCTCTTACAGCTTTTTCATCAAGCTGTTTATCACCTTGTACCTGCTGATTATGCCGCTTGTACTGGTCGAAACCTATGCTTATTTCACCATACTGGCGACTACGTTTGCCGCCTACGCCCTGCTCGGCGTTGAGATGATTGGTGATGAAATAGAAGAGCCGTTCGGGCTTGACTGCAATGACCTACCTCTGAATCAAATCTCCCAGACGATCCGCCGGAACATGCACGAAATACTAACGGGAGAGATTCCCGTAGCACAACTAACCCAGCTAGAAGGTGAATACCACAAGGTTAACTAGTGATCGGTTATTGGTTATTAGTTGATGGGAATGACTTATGACGATTAACTAATAACCATTAACCAGTAACCAATTATTAACCCTCCTGGCTGAGGACGCGCTCATACTTACTCCGGTCGAACTCGCCTTCGTTATTGGCGATAAAGATTGTGGCTACTGTATTGCCGATGATGTTGGTGATGGAACGGGCTTCGGACATGAACCGGTCGACACCCAGCAACAAGGCTAAGCCTTCGACGGGTATTACTTTTATAGCCGTGAGTGTACTGGCCAATACAATGAAACCGCTGCCTGTAACGCCAGCCGCCCCTTTTGACGTGACCATCAGAATGCCAATTATGGTTAACTCCTGACCGATCGTCAAATCAACACCAAAGACCTGCGCCAGAAAGATGGTGGCCATGACCAGGTAAATCGTCGTGCCGTCCAGATTGAACGAATACCCGGCGGGCACTACCAGCCCTACCACCGAGCGGGAACAACCCAGACTTTCCAGCTTATCCATGATCTGCGGCAGCGCCGACTCCGACGATGATGTCCCCAGCACGATCAGCAGTTCCTCTTTAATAAACTTAAGAACCGCCCACAGGCTGATTTTATAGTAGCGAAGGATTAGGTTCAGCACAACGAAGATGAACAGAATCATGGTGGCATAGACTGTTCCCATGAGTTTGGCCAGGGGCAGCAGTGTACTCAGGCCATACTTGCCTATCGTAAACGCCATTCCGCCAAAAGCGCCCAGCGGAGCCAGTACCATTACCACCGCCAGGATATTGAAAAATACTTTTGACAGACGCTCAAATGTCAGAATCAGTGGTCTGCCGGTTTCGCCCATACGGGTCAGGCCAACGCCAAAAAGGACGGAGAAAACCAGTACCTGTAAAATCTCACCTTCGGCAAACGCCTTGATAGCATTACTGGGAACGATGTGAATAAAGAACTCGGTCCAGTCCATACCGGCCCCCTGCTCGGTGTATTTGCTGATGTCGCCCCCTTTCACAGCCGCCGTTTGAACGCCGTCGCCCGGCCGAACAAGGTTGGCCAATACTAACCCAATAGCTAGTGCTCCGGTGGTAACAACCTCAAAATAAAGGAGTGCTTTACCGCCTACCCGACCTACCTTTTTCAGGTCGCCCATATTACTAATTCCCAGCACAATGGTCAGGAATATGATGGGGGCAATGACCATCTTGATCAGGTTGATAAAGAGGTCGCCGAGGGGTTTGAGCTTAGCGGCTGTTTCAGGAAAGAAATAGCCGGTTAATATACCCAGCGTAATGGCAATCAGTACGCGGACGGTGAGGTTATTGAGAAGTTTCATTGGGGGAAAGATACTTCAAAATGAAGAATGTATGGCGGCCTGCGGCCCCTAAATAGGCGAATTAGCCATTTTCCACCATACATCCCGGATTTTTCCCCTACACAGCATACGTTTTCACCACTTGCTGCTTGATTTCGTGAATGCGTTCGTTGAAGTTCATACTCAGAAAGTCCAGGTTCGGCACCAGGATGGTTTCCAGTAACTCTTTCACCGGCGCATCGTGCGGAATGCGTTTGCCGGTGGCTACACTAACATATTTTGAGGTGACCCACAGCACGTTTTTGAGGTGGGTCTTGCCATCATCGGTCATGATGTACTCTGTCACCGTCGTGTCTTCATTGACGTAGATCAATCTGGACATAATGCGGACCCACTCACTCACCCGTGCCGGCCGAACGTAGGCGATTTGATGCTGATAAACGACCCAACTGGTTTTTAACTCCTGAAATAACTGGCCGGGATTGAAATCGTACAGCTTGGCAACCTGATCTTCGCGGGCATTGAAGTAATAGTCGAAGTACTTGGCATTATTCAGGTGTTGCAGGGGATCGCAGTCCTGAAAGCGGATAATAACGCGCGATTCGGTTTCGGTTGGATAGCTGCGTTGAGGGTCACGTTTGAACATAGACCAGGATTTTTCTGATTTAAATGATTTTTTGATTTTAAACTATCACCCGACGACTCTTAACCCGTATTCTTTGATTCATTATACACACAAATCAGATGAATCATTCAATCTGAGCAAGAGTATGTCGACTTCACTCAATAAACAATTACAAACTAAATTACCATGCCGGTTTGTTTTCCTGACAAAATCATAAAAATCATTTAAATCCCAAAAATCCGGGTTCAGACAATTTTGTGCAATATTTGCGTTAGTACAACAAATTCGTCGTTTTATATCAATTCATTAACACACATGAAATCAATTCGTTTTTTACTACCACTCTTTACACTCCTGTTTGCGCTCACTTCCTTTGTACCACCGGTCGACGACTCCGAAGCGGTTGTGGGCACCTGGCTGAACGGCACTAAAAAGGGCCATATTCAAATCTATAAACAAGGAGGCACTTATTTTGGTAAACTTGTCTGGTTGGGCCAGCCAACAGACCCCGCAACGGGCAAGCCGAGAACAGACGCCAAAAACGCCGATGTTTCCAAACGCTCACGTCCACTGATGAACATGCTTCTGCTATATAATTTTAAGTACGATGGCGGCAATGTCTGGAGTGATGGAAAAATCTACAACCCGGAAGATGGCAAAGAATATAATTGCAAAATGACCCTCAAAGACCCCAATACGCTGGATGTTCGCGGCTATGTAGGTATTTCGCTTCTGGGCAAGACACAAACCTGGACAAGAATAAAATAAGAAGTCGTTTCTATAACGTTTGTCGGTATGCATACCCTCATCATTGGCGCGGGTCCGGCAGGACTGGCGATTGCCGGTCAACTGGCACACCGGAAATTACCCTTTACGGTGCTGGAAGCCAGTGAACACAGTGGTGTAGCCTGGCGTAATCATTACGACCGGCTACACCTTCATACTGTTAAGGAGCACTCGGCTTTACCCCACTTCCCTTTTCCCGCCGACTACCCCACGTACGTATCCCGGCTTCAGTTTGTGGACTACCTCGAACGCTACGCAGAGCACTTCGACATCAAACCCTTTTTCAATCAGAAAGTAATCGGTATACGGCAAAACCCGGCTATTAAAACCTGGGAAGTCCAGACCGAAACCGACCGCTTCACCGCCGATCGGGTTGTGGTCGCAACGGGCTACAACCGGGTTCCTAACCAACCGCAATTACCTGGTCAGCGAGACTTCCGGGGGATTGTGTGGCACAGCGTTGACTACCGGAATGGGGCACCTTTTCGGAATGAAAATGTCCTTATTGTAGGGATGGGTAATACCGGGGCTGAGTTGGCTCTGGATTTGCTTGAACACCAGGCAAAGCCGTTTATATCCGTTCGGGGGCCGGTTAACATCGTTAGGCGGGATACATTTGGCAAACCAACCCAACCCACCGCCATTTTTCTGAGCAAATTCCCAAACTGGTTTTTTGACTTCATGGCGGGTTTGTCCCAACGACTTACCGTGGGCGATCTGTCTGCATATGGTTTAGGGAAACCGAAGCACTCGTCCTCTTTCGATACCCGACGGGGTAAGATTCCCGTTATTGACGTGGGGACACTCGATCAAATTAAAGCGGGCAACATTACGGTTCTGCCGGGTATTGAGCGCATCAACCGGAAAACCGTAACCTTTACAGACGGACGTGAATTACCATTCGATGCCATCATCCTTGCCACTGGCTATCGACCAGGCCTATCGACTGTTCTTGGGGATACCGTATCAGAAAAAGTGCTGAATGAACGTGGTTATCCAAAAAAACTTTGGTTCAGCGAACCGGATTTACGGGGACTATATTTTCTGGGTTTTACAATTCCTATAACCGGGGTACTTTATCACCTGAACCTGGACTCAGAAAAACTTGCCAAACACATCGCCGAAAACAATTTCGTCTCCACTTAGTTCTATTTATGTAATCACGGTGATTACTTAATATCATTCAACGTTATAAACACTACGATCATGAACGAGACAACCCTAAAAGGAGGCTGGAACGAATTGAAAGGTAAAATCAAACAAGCCTATGGCGATTTAACCGACGACGATCTAACTTACCAGGATGGCCAGGAAGACGAAATGTGGGGTAAAATCCAACAGAAAACCGGCAAAACCAAAGATGAGATTAACAAAGCAATTGCTGATTTATAATATAATTAGTTAGTTCGAGAACGGAAGTCGGCACCTTTATGGTGTCGGCTTCTTTCTTTTTAAGGCTTTCCCAACAAATTGGCAACAAAATAGCCAGCTGTTAACCGCAGCTGGCTATTTACTCTCACACCAGAAAAGGCGCTTTTTCCAACTAAAAGACACAATGAATCTTGCCAGCTCGTTGTGTAAAAACCCATTGAACAATGCTTGCACTGACTTGTCAAAGGTCATTCTTTATGAGTAAACATTCGTATAAAAGCGATTAGAAAAACATTAGAATTACGCCCTTGCTTATTGCTGGTAAAGCTTTAGAATTTCCTCTGCAAACTTGATCGCTTTTTGCCTGGATAAGGTGATCAGGCTTGATTCGACTGGAAACGGCCCAATATCCGTGTAGTCGTACGTGTTAATACTTATATAACATTCCTGTAGGCCATCGCTCGAATAAACAAGGGCTTGAATAACCCGGTGCGTATCTACCTGTTTTTCGGATTTATAAACATCCGTTTGACGTGAAAAAGTATTTTTTTTCATAACTCGGTTGAACTAATAACTTGAAAAAAACTTGTTTTTACTCAGGCTGCGTGAGTGTATATATGTGGAAATTTCACGGTAAATGTGCTGCCACATCCCAGTTCACTAACGACAGTTATGCTTCCCTGATGAAGCGCAACGATGCGCTGGCAGATAGAAAGCCCAACTCCAAACCCCTCGTAGTTCAGCGCATTGCTGGCACGAAAGAACGGCTCAAAAATTCTGGACATTTCGGCTCCGGTCATGCCAATACCCGCATCCTGAACCTTAAACCAGCAACTGCTGCTATCTGCCCCTATAAAAACGTTAGCCTCGTGATGAGCGGAGTATTTACAGGCGTTATCGAGTAAATTCATGACCACGTGCCGAAGTAAATCTTCGTTACCCCGAACTAGTAACTCCGTATCAGGCATAGTGTCATAATCAACCTGAATCCGGTAAGCAGGCTGGGTAGTAAGCAACTCATCCTGAGCGGAAAAGATTATCTCGTCGAGCCGGACGGTAGTTAACTGAACACGCTGTAAGTTTTCCATCGTACGGGCTAGTGACAGCAAACTGTTCGATAAGGCAATGAGCTGGTCTGTATCGGTCAACAGATTTTGCAGGATAAGTTCATACCCTTCGGGGCTAAGTCGCTGAAGGAGACCAAGCTGAATCTCTGATTTTAAAGCCGTCAGAGGTGTTCTCAATTCGTGCGAGGCATGTGAGACGAAGCTACGCTGCTGATCAAAAGCCTGTTCCAGGCGAACCAGCACATGATTAAAATTTATAGCTAACTGGTCGATCTCGTCCTGTCGTTTCCCCTCATTCAACCGCTGCTGCAGGTTGTTGGCCGTAATGGTCTGAACTTGCTGATTGATTTTTGAGATGGGTTGCAGCGACTGACCGGCAAAAAAGAAGCCGAATGCCAGCGTAAGCCCGATACCACCCAGAAAACTCCAGATGAGCGTGTGCCGCAGGTTGCTGAGTTTGGCTTTCCCAAATTGATCGAACGCCGAGGCCAATACCACCAGCGACTGGCCATTTTCCCGATACAGCAGTCCGATGACCTCATTCTCTCCGTCGGTTAGTTCAACCTGCCCCTCCTCACGTACCCGGTTGAGCAGGAGCGGTCGGTAATGAATAACTTTATCGTCGATGCTGGCATAAACGAGTTTGTTACGCGCATTAAACACCAATATTTTTTCGTCGATGAGCGCGGACAGTGAATTCCGATCGATGATCTTGAGTAGGTTTTGGTCAATCTCCTTCACTTCCACCAGGAACTTCACCGTTGTCCGGGCTTTTCGTTTCAACCGTTCATAGAATTCTTCCTGCCGATAATGCGCCGACGTAGCGTAAACAACCACTGAAAACAAAAGAAGAATGGAGGCTACAATGAGTGAAAATTGCAGCGATATACGGTTACGGATCGTCATGGACGATTAGTTGGCTTTTAAGGTGTATCCCAATCCGGGACGTGTATGAATAAGCTTGACGGTAAACTCTCTATCAATTTTCTTGCGGAGGTAATTGATGTATACTTCCACCACGTTGGTACCCGGATCGAAATTGAAGTTCCAAACCTTTTCGGCCAGATCGATCTTGGAAACCACCCGTCCCTGATTCCGCATCAGGTATTCCAGCAAGGCAAACTCTTTGGCGGTTAACTCAATAAGCGTATTCTGCCGCTGTACGATCTTTGACGTTGTGTTCAGGGTTAGATCGGCAAGCTGGAGTACTTCTTCACCCGTTGAACTGACCAGTAGATCGGACCGGCGAAAGCAGGTGGCCACGCGCGCACTGAGTTCCCGTAAATCGAACGGTTTTACAATATAATCGTCGGCCCCGCATTCCAGACCCTCTACTTTATCCTCAATCTCACCCATCGCCGTCAGCATGATAATAGGCAGCGTAGTGTGTTCAGCACGCAGGTTACGGCATATTTCGTACCCGTTTATATCCGGCAGATTGATGTCCAGAATAATCAGTTCATACTGACCGGTCAGCCCCAACCCCCGACCGGTAAACCCGTCATAGGCCACCTCGGTACTATAGCCCAGTACCCTCAGGCTGCGGCTGATGTTCTGAGCAATGCGCCGGTCATCTTCAATAATCAAAATACTGCGCATGGTCGCTGCTGTTCTAGGTAGCCCGTATCCCAATCAACGTACCTGATCAGGGAAGTTTCGCGTGTGCATTATCCGCTTAATTGTCCGGTACTAGTTTATTACAAAACAACCAGTCGTTTGGTAAACCTGTTTACAGGTCCAGCATTTCTAAGCATTTTCTAAGGTATTTTTTTCGATTATGATCGGCAATTGTCCGTCTTTTGCAGGTCATTTGCCTTCCATCGTATGAATTATTTCATACTTAACCTACTGAAAGCAAGCTTCCTACTTTCATGTCTATACTCGTTCTGGTCTTTGTTGCTGGTTATATCCTTATCACACTTGAGCATCCTATTCGCTTCAATAAAACAGCAACCGCACTCCTCACGGGCGTTGTCTGCTGGGTGTTGTACATTCTGTCCGTACCGGATACAGAACCCGTTCTGGAGCAGTTAGCCCATCATCTGGCCGAGATTGCCCAAATTCTTTTTTTCCTGCTGGGTGCCATGACCATCGTTGAGCTCATTGACATTCATGGTGGGTTCACCATTATTACCGATCGTATCGCCACGCGAAATCCAAGAACGCTTTTGTGGCTTATCAGTGGGTTGACGTTCTTACTATCTGCCCTGCTCGATAACTTAGCCTCGGCCATTGTGATGGTTTCCGTTACCCGCAATCTGGTTCGGGACGCCGAGCAGCGCCGGTTAATGGCCGGTATGATCATTATTTCGGCAAACGCGGGCGGGGCCTGGTCGCCCATTGGGGATGTCACAACAACCATGCTCTGGATTGGCGGGCAAGTGACAACGGTCAATATCATCAGTCAGCTGATTTTACCCAGTCTGGTCTGCTTTCTCGTTCCGCTGCTCTGGCTGACATTCTCAATGAAAACCCCTGCCGATGCTTTGGTAACAGATAAAAAAGGCGTTAGCCGCCCCTATGTTACGCCCGTTCAGCGACGGGATCGGGGCATCATGTTTGGCACTGGTTTACTGGCCATCATTCTGGTACCCGTTGTAAAGTCGATCACTCACCTGCCACCCTACATGCCCATGATGCTCTCGCTGGGGATTGTTTGGGGGGTATCAGAAATCATTCACGCCGACAAGGATGAAGAGGATCGTAAACGGTACACAGCGGCTTATGCTTTGAGCAAAGTCGATGTTCCCAGCATCTTGTTCTTTTTTGGCATTCTACTGGCTGTCGGTGCGCTTGAGTCGACCAACATCCTGAAAAATCTAGCCCTTAGCTTAAGTGAAGCCATCAGTAATCTGGACATCATTGTCATGATCATCGGAATAGCTTCGGCCATTGTCGACAATGTACCCATTGTTGCTGCGGCCATGGGCATGTATGATCTGGGCACCCATCCACCCGATGATAAACTGTGGGAGTTTCTGGCCTATTGCGCTGGTACGGGCGGTAGCCTGCTGGTTATTGGATCAGCGGCCGGGGTAGCGGTTATGGGTATGGAGCGGATTGAATTCGGCTGGTACCTGCGCCGAATCAGCGGGCTGGCACTGATGGGCTACGTGGCGGGCGCAGCTACGTATCTGGCCATTTACGCACTTACCCATTAATGCAGGACGAACGCCAACAGGCTGGCTTAGAAAAACCTTAGAATCAGTCATATCAAAATCTTTTGCTGTTAACCGTCCGTTTCATTAAGACAGTAACTGGTCAAACTACCACCAGTCAGGTGGATTGACCATAAACAGCTCAAGGTTATGATTCTAGTAAATTCAGGTAAAGAAACATTGCTTGATCTGGCCGAAAAGGCCCACGATCAATCTATCTCCATCTTCATACCAACTCATCGCCGGGGAAAGCAAGTGAACGAAAGGCAGGACCGGATTGCCTTTAAAAACCACGTCCAGACCGTCCGACTGGCTCTTGAAGCTCGGAGTTTACGCAGTAACGACATCAATGATCTGGTGGAACCCATGGAAGCACTGCTCGACAATCCGCAATTCTGGCGGCATCAGCGCGAAGGGCTGGCAGTTTTCAGGAACCCCGATCATTTTTCAATTTTCCACAGTCCAATCCCCTTTGCAGACAGCTCGCGGCTCGATTCGCGTTTCCACCTACGGCCTCTGCTGCCCTTCGTACAAGCCTTCACGACCTATTATCTTCTGCAAATCGGCAAGAAAGGCGTATGTCTCTACCAGGCCGACCCCTTCTCGATCTCATTGATCGACACGGCAGAAGTGATGCCTTCCGGACTTGAAGACGTTACCCAGTACTACGACTTCGTAGAAGAATTACAGGGGCGTACTACAGGCCGGGGTGGCGCGGTGACGATGTACACCAGCGATGACTCGAACGAGGACCAGAAAGCAAAGGATCACTTGCTGGCCGATTACTTCCGGCTGGTGAATGAGGCCATCATTAAATTAATTGGCACACAAAACGCTCCCTTACTGCTGGCATCCGTAGCCTACTACCAGCCCATTTTCCGGCAGGTAAACACCTACCCATACCTCCACGAGGGCGGTATTACAGGCAATTTCGACCATGTAAAGCCCGAAGAAATGCACCAGATGGCCAATGAGGTGCTCAGCCACAAGTTCGAAGAGACGCAACAGCAACGCATTAACCAGTACCAGAATAGCCTTGGCAGCGATCTGGTTTCAAGTGGTCTCCGGCAATTGCTGGAAGC
This sequence comes from Spirosoma fluviale, assembly GCF_900230225.1. Classification (GTDB taxonomy): domain Bacteria; phylum Bacteroidota; class Bacteroidia; order Cytophagales; family Spirosomataceae; genus Spirosoma; species Spirosoma fluviale. The sequence goes on along the minus strand of NZ_OCNH01000001.1, from coordinate 1,956,433 downwards.
GGCCGTAACCGGTCGCATCGAGGTTCTTTTCCTACAGGAAGACGCCGAATTATGGGGACAGTTCGACGAGGTTACCCTCGCGACAACAATCCACGATGAGAAACAGGACGGCGACGAATCGTTGATTGAAAAAGTAGCCTTACTCACACTTCGTCATGGTGGGGAAGTGTATGTACTGGACGAGGCTAACTTCCCGGCCAAACAGGATTCTGTTAACATTACAGCCCTTTATCGGTTTTGATATAAAGCAACAAACTCGTATGCAATACTCCGTAGAAAGTATCAAAATAGATTTACAAACGGTTGGTTTCAATGAAACAGCCGAATTAGTGGAACAGGTAGAGAACGAACTTCGCCGGATTATGCGCTTTCGAAGCGATATCGTCGCGGCTGATATTTACCTGCGTGAGGAAGGCCGTAACCCAACGGATAATAAGCTTGTCCGCTGGCGACTGGGGATTCCCGGCAACGACCTGTTTGCCGAAGGTACCGGCCCCTCGTGGGCAGCTGGACTCCGGGATGCCGGAGATAAACTACGTCGGCAATTCATCGATTGACTAACAGGACAACAATTCAGGATTAGTATCACAAAAGACTACTAATCAAGTAGTTAATTCTATTTTCATGGGTATAATTTGTCTGCAAAGGGACAGGTTATACCCATCTGTTTGCTATGACAGCACATCCCTATGGAGTCTTATAATTTGGTTTTAGTCATTGTAGCGGTCGCCATTTTAGCCGTCGCCTGGCTACCGTCTTTACTTAAAGAGTATCCGCTTTCGTACCCGATCCTGTTTGTCATTGGTGGGTGGGTGTTGTATCAGCTACCGGTATCCCTTCCCGACCCTTCCCCCCTGGCAAACCCGAGACTCACCACGCACCTGACGGAGCTTTGTGTGATAGTAGCCCTGACCGGGACAGGCCTGAAGATAGACCGCCGGTTCAGCTTACGTGGCTGGCGACTCCCGATCCGGCTGGTCTGGCTCACGATGGTCGTTACCATTGCCGTTTTTTCTGTAATAGCCTGGGGATGGGCTGGCTGGCCACTGGCTTCGGCCTTGCTGCTGGCTGCCAGTCTGGCTCCCACTGATCCCGTTCTGGCGGGCGATGTGCAGGTGGGTGACCCCAACGAAGGGCAGGAGGATTCTGTTCGGTTCGCACTAACGGCCGAGGCTGGCCTGAATGATGGTCTGGCGTTTCCGTTTGTGTACATGGCCATCATGCTAGCCCAGACGGTTACCGCATCTACCGCCGATTTTACCCACTGGGCGCTGTACGATCTGGCCTTTCGGGTCGGCATCGGCGTCCTTGGCGGGTGGCTATCAGGTCAGTTACTCTCCTACCTGATTTTTGGTCTTCCCCAGCGCATTAGTATAAAAACCACCGCCTACGGGTTTGTGGCGCTGGCGGTCACCCTGATCAGTTACGGACTCACGGAACTGGCCCATGGGTACGGATTCCTGGCGGTGTTCATCGCGGCCATCACCATTCGGAGTCGCGAGCGTACGCACGAGTACCACACCTACATGCACGCGTTTTCGGACCAGATCGAACGACTATTGATTGCTTTACTACTATTACTGTTTGGCGGGGCCATAGCCAAAGGGATGCTGGCGGCTCTAACCTGGCAGGACGCACTATTAGGAGTACTACTGGTACTGATTATCCGGCCATTAGGAGGCTGGTTAACTTTGGGGGGCACGGGGGCCAGGGGCCTGAAACGCTGGATTATTGCGGGCTTCGGTATTCGCGGGATCGGCTCATTGTTTTACGTAGCCTATGGTTTGGAACATGCGACTTTTGCCGATCCAGCCCGTATCTGGGCCCTCACAGGCTGGACAATCTTACTCTCAGTATTCCTGCACGGCATGTTGTCTACCCCCGTTATGAAACGACTGGATAGGCAAAGGGTTGTTCATGATTAGTTAGTGGTGATTGGTTACTGGTTATTGGCTGACTAAAGTAACCAGTAACCAATCACCAAATCAAACCTGTGGTTCCCAGCCTTTTTCGTACTGCCGACTCCAGAATTTCATGGCTTCGGCGTCTTTGATGTGACCGTTCTTCGGATCGACCGAGAAGGATTTATTGGTCCGATAGGAGATGTTGGCCAGATGGCAAAGCAGTGTACTCTTGGCACCATCGTCGATGGTTGAATTCTGCTTGGCTTTGCCCCGGATGGCTTCGAAGAAGTTCATCATGTGAAGCGTTGTCATATCGCCACCACCACCCAAAGCCGTTCCCGACTCTGACCCTTTCGACTTGCTTTCCTTAATGGGCTTACCATCCCGGCTGAAGAGGGTATAGCCGTCCCGGTCAACGTATACGCTGCCGTTGGTACCGTAAATAACCGTACCGCGATCCGAACCGAACGTTTTATAGCCATTGCGGCTGTTGCCGTCCCACTTGATGACTTTGTCGCCGGGGAAACGGAAGGTAGCGTCCATTGTATCATAAACCGCCCAGCCATCACCGGCAAAATAGCGTTTAGCCGCTTCTACCGTTACGAATTCAGGATACTCGACCTGCAACGCCCAGCGGGCCATGTCCAGTTCGTGCGTAGCATTGTTACCGGCTTCGGCGGTTCCGTATTGCCAGCCGTACCAGTGCCAGTTATAATCCCAGGTGTCGTGGGTGTAGGCCGTACGGGGGGCCGGTCCCTGAAATAACTCCCAGTCCAGTCCATCCGGTACGGGTGCCTTCTTCGGAATGGGTACCTCCCCGCGCGAATTGGCGTAAAAAGCAACCGCTTTAAACGCTTTTCCGATCACCCCGTTATGAATCTGGGTAACGATGTCGATCGATTCCGGTGCCGACCGTTGCTGGTTACCCATCTGAATAACCTTGCCGTACTTCTTCTGAATTTCCATCAGAATCTCGCCTTCACGGGGGTTGTGGCTGCACGGCTTTTCTACATACACGTGCTTGCCTCCCTGTACCGCCAGCCAGGTACCCGGCGCGTGCCAGTGGTCGGGGGTTGCGTTGATCAGGACATCGACGTTCTTATCGGCAATGACTTTCCGAATGTCGTTTTCCAGTTTCGGCGTGTAAGTGATGTGCTTGGAGAATTTCTGAACGGCGGCTTCCCGCTGTTTTTTCATCACGTCGCACAAATACACCAGTTCGACGTTGCTTTCTTTTTTGGAGATCGGCTCATAATACGCGCTCAACCGCCGACCCAGCCCGGCAATGGCAACATTCAGCCGTTCGTTAGCCCCAATTATTTTATTGTAGCTTTTGGCCGACATTCCATTGGCCAGTCCGCCAAACGTAACGCCAGCGGTACCTAAAGCTGCTTTTTTAATAAACTCTCTACGTGAATTTTCCATTGGAACAGGTTGCTTAAAAATTAATTGTCAGGCTGAATAAACCTATGATTTCCTGACAGCCTTAAACGTTACTGGTGAAACAGCTTATACCTTCCGTTTTCCCGGTTTTGATGTGTCGCATACCCCTTTAAAATACCCGACAGATTCGGCTATTCCGGCTAGCGGGTCTTTCATGTCTTTCTCATATTCGAGACTGCAACAGCCATCGTATTTTATTTTGCGAAGCATACCAACAAACGCCGGTATATCGATCACACCCCGCCCCAGTTCGCAGGTTTTCCCTTCTTTGGATGCTGCTGTGACGTTTTTCAGGTGAATATCGAATATGCGTTTGGCGTACTTCTCCAGGTCGGCAATAGGGTCGTCACCGAAGCGCTTATCGTGGCCCATGTCGAAACAAAGCCCAATACGCGGGTCAAGGTCCTTCACAGCCGTATAGACCGATGTGGCGCTTGGGAACAAGGGAATGTCCGGCCCGTGGTTATGGATGGCGTAGCGGATATTATACTCCTTTACTTTTTTGTCGATATACGGCAGGTCTTCCGGATTCGGAATACCCACCATCAGGTTCACCCCTACCCGCTTGGCATAATCGAAGCCGTTGTCGATCTCCTGCTTCGTTTTCATGTAGATTGGCCCCACGGCATAGCCCGTTACGCCAGACTGCTTCAGCTTTTCGTGGAAAGCGGCAATTTCGTCGGCGGTACTGGCGTATGGCAGATGAAAATCTTTGATACACAGGTAGTGTACGTCGGTTTTCTTCATCATCTCAAGCGCCGGGTCAAGCTTAAAATTGACGAATGTGAAGCCCGCCATACCGAGCTTAAATAAATCATCGCCGGAAGGTCCGCGCGATTCGGGCGAATTGGCCAACGATAGAGCCGGGCTTACACTGGCCAGCGCCAGACTCCCCCCGGTGCGTTTAAGAAATGATCGTCTTGTGGTCATCCCGATTAAGTAAAAATGGTACAGCTCTTAAAAATCAATTTCCGCCCTTTTCTACTGACAGAAACGAAAGCGGCCCTACGAAAAACACCACAAATAGAAACCGGCACGAACGGGAGAGAAAAGACGGCGTTCACGCCCGATCGAACGGCGGGCGGCACTACGTTAACACGTAAAAAATCAGCTTGGCAACTGATTTTCTCCGTTTCGCGTAAACGAGCGGGCATCTTAGTTTGAAAGTTTATTCCTTTGATCATCCATCCGACAAAAACATGAATCGGTTTGCCCTTATCGGCTTGTTCCTTTACTCAGTTACCGCTTCCGCCCAAACGGTTGTATCGTCCGTACAGGAGGCCCTGGCGTTGGTACGGCGCAACAACCCCGACCTCACAAACGCACGCCAGAATAGTCTGGTACAGGCCCAGCAGCAGTCTGCGAGCCGGGCGGCACTCTTACCGCAGGCGCGGCTGTTCACCAACTTCGATTATAACTACGCCCTGCCGGTGCAGCTGGTCCCCGCCGAATTTCTGGGGGGTAAAGCGGGCGAATTTCGTACCCTGCAATTTGGCCTGCCCTATGTACTGGCAGCCGGTGCAGAAGTAAACCTTCCCGTTATTAACCGACCGGCACGGGCCGATGTGGGCATCGCGTCCCAAAACCTTCAGATTGTCGATAACCAGAATCTGGTGCTTCAGGATGAGATTTCAACCCAAACGGCCCGTGTGTACCACGCGGCACTGCTCACCCGGTCGGCTATTGCCATTACGCAGCGAAACCTGTCGGCGGCCGATACACTCACGCAAATTGCCCGCGACCGGCTGGAAAAAGGCCTGATCGAACCACTGGAATACAACCGCATTCGCTCCGTACAATTGACGACGGCCGATGTATTATACCAGAACGAACTGGCATTTGTCCGTAACCGCAACCAGCTTAAACTGTTACTTGGCCTGACGCTGGCCGATAGTCTGGTACTGGCTGAAGAGTTGTCAGCGCGTCCGGCGGCATCGGTCGTTCCCGCTTCGGTGGTTCCACAGGTCGAACGGCCGCAAGTGACCCTGCAACAGGCGCGGGTTGAGCTGGCACGGCTGCAACTTGACCGCGAACGACTGCAACGCTGGCCAACACTGTCGGCTTATGGGCGGTATACCCAACAGGCCCAGCGAAGTGCCATTAATTTTTTGAGTACCAGCCAGCCCTGGTTTCAGATTGGGGTGGCGGGCCTGCAGTTAAACTGGCAATTTTACACCGGCGGACTCCGAACCAGCAACCTGACCCGCGCCCGCCTTCAGCTGAAACTGGCCGAGTCGCAGCTCACCTACGAGCAAAACAGGCAGCAGGTCGATACCGAAGATATTCGGAATACGTATAATCAAGCCGTTCGGTCGCTGGACTTGAATCGGCAGAATTACGAACTCAGCACCCAGAACGTGCAAATCGCGCTGATAAAATACCGGTCGGGCCTGTTTGCCTACGACCAGTACCTGAATGTGTTCAACGAAGCCCTGACCGCCCAGAACCGGTTTCTCACGAACTTGTCGAACACCTTTATCAATCAGACAATCTTACAGATCCGAAACGGAAAATAACCGTACCAACCTACCCGTACCCAGGCAGACGATTTTATTTAAAGCCTATTAGGTTTAGCAAGACAATGAAAAAAAACCTCTCCATACTCCTTTTCATCACCTTACTTGGCGCTGCCTGCAAGCGCGACACTGGAGGCACAACGCCCACCCACCGGGAATTGACCGAAGCGGTTTATGCCTCCGGGAATGTTTACCCCCGCAATGAATACACCGTTACGGCCGATGCTACCGGTGTGCTGCAACAACGGATGATTAACGAAGGGGACTCCATCCGCCAGGATCAATTGCTTTTTGTTCTGGAAAGTGCGTCGGAAGATGCCCGCCAGCAGGCCGCAGCCAACGCGTACCGGCAGGCGCGGGCCAATTTAAGCACCAACTCGCCGGTTCTGGCCGAGTTGGAAGCTCAGGTCCGCAACGCCCGGACCCGCGTGTCCAACGACTCCATCAATTTCAACCGCTTTAAGGAGCTGTACGGCCAGAATGCCACCTCGCGGGCCGAACTGGAACGGGCCGAGCTGAACTATACCATCTCCCGAAATAACCTTCGTGCCCAGATCAACACCCTGCAACGCAACCGGAACCAGATCCAGCTCGATGTGGAAAATAACCGCAGCCAGCTGGTCACAACCGAAGTAGCCGGACGCAACACGCGCATCCGCAGCTTTGTGAACGGCAAAGTATACGAGGTCTATAAAGACCCCGGCGAGGTTGTACGCGTTGGCGATCAACTGGCACTGGTGGGCAGTGGCAATCAATTATTTGCGCAACTTGCTGTCGATGAGAGCGACTTCGGCCGGATTCGAACGGGGCAGGAAGTTATCCTGAAAGCGGATGTCTATCCGGACAAGATTTTCAAAGCCCGAGTCAGCAAAATATATCCAAAGCTGAACCGCACCGACCAATCGTTCCGGGTAGATGCCGACTTCGTTGGCGAACGGCCCGCATCGTATTATGGCCTGACCATTGAAGCCAACATCATTATCAGCCAGAACAAGAACGTACTCACCATCCCGAAAACCTACGTAATTGGTGCGGATAGCGTTTGGGTTGAACAGGACGGCAAAAAGCAAAAAGTACGGTTTCAGAAAGGCGCCGAGAATTTTGATTTGGTAGAAGTAAAAGGCGGCTTGACTCAAACATCGAAATTAATATTGATTGAGTGAATGATAGAATGAGTGACTATAAACCCCAATAATTCACTCATTCTATCATTCACCAATTCTATCATTGTACAAATGGATATACGAATCGCTTCTCAAATCGCCCGGACGCACTTGCTGGCCAAGAAACGCCAGACGCTCGTTGCCATGCTGGGCGTTACCTTCGGCATTGCGATGTTCATTACGATGATCTCGTTCATGCAGGGTGTCAACCAGTTTCTGGAAGATTCGGCGCTGGATGCCAGCCCGCACATCCGCATGTATAACGAAGTGAATACGCAGCGGCCGGGTCTGATTGAGCAACTCAATCCGGGTAAGTTTAATGTCATTTACCACCAAAAGCCCAAAGATGAGCAGTCGCGCATTAAAAACGGGATGACCATTGCCGAGCGCATCGAACGGGCACCGGGTGTATTGGGTGTTTCGCCCCAGGTGGCCACCCAGGCCTTTTACAACAACGGACCCATTCAGATTTCGGGGACAATTTCGGGCGTGGATATCGACCGCGAAAACCGCTTGTATAAATTAACCACCCGGCTAAAATCCGGCAACCTGAATACGTTAAAAACCAACCCCGATGGCCTGATCATGGGGTCTGTTCTAGCCGAAAAACTAAACGTCCGGGTTGGCGATAAAGTGACGGTAACCACCCCCAAAGGAGGCATCAGAACCCTGCGGGTAGTGGGCACCTTTGGGTTTGGCATTGGCACCGTCGACAATACCAAGAGCTTCGGCAACCTCTCGACCGTGCAGGAAATGCTGCAACGAGACCCGAGCTACATTACCGACATCCACATTAAGATGTTCGATCCCTTGCAGGCAATACCGTTCGGGAAACAATTACGGGCCATGTATGGGTACTATACAGAAGACTGGGCCAAGGCGAACACGGCCATTCTGGCGGGTGAGAAAATTCGGAACATGTTGACTTACGTGGTGTCGATCACGTTGCTGGTAGTGGCGGGATTCGGTATTTATAACATCATGAACATGACCGTCATCAACAAAATCAAAGACATTGCCATTCTGAAAGCAACGGGTTTTGAAGGACGCGACATAATTGCCATTTTTCTATTGCAGGCAATTTTTATCGGTTTCACCGGTGGGCTTTTAGGGTTGGGCATTGGTTTTGGGCTCAGTTATTTACTGTCGATCACCCCTTTCGATGCCGGTGGTTTCATCAGTATCAAAACGTTCCCGGTCATCTTTGAGCCGAAATATTACATCATGGGGTTACTCTTCGGTGTCGTTACAACCGTCCTGGCCGGGTATTTTCCCTCAAAAAAAGCCTCCCAGGTCGACCCCGTTTCCATTCTAAGAGGATAGTTTTAAAATGTAGGATATAGGATGTAGGATGTATGCCAAGTCATCTCACCTATCCCCCAATATCCTACATCCTATATCCTACATCATACATCTTATATGAGCATCGTTCTTTCCGCCCAGCATCTCAACAAATACTTCTACGACCCGGATAAGTTTCAGGTGTTGACAGATGTTTCTTTCAACGTGCAAAAAGGTGAATTTCTGTCAATTGTCGGGAAATCGGGTTGCGGCAAATCTACGTTGCTTTACCTGCTCTCTACCATGGATACCGAGTATGAAGGGCAAATCGAAATGGCGGGTACTAAACTGACGGGCCGGGGACAGGATTTTCTGGCGCACTTCCGCAATGAGCATCTGGGCTTCGTATTTCAGTTTCACTTTCTGCTGCCCGAATTCTCCGCCCTTCAAAATGTAATGCTGCCCGGCCTGAAGCTGGGTAAATACCCGGAGAAAGAAATTGAAGAACGGGCGATGGAAAAGCTACGGCTAATTGGTATGGACACCTACGCCCGCAAACCAGCCAGCAAACTATCGGGCGGGCAGCAACAACGGGTGGCCATTGCCCGGGCGCTCATCAACGACCCGACCATCATTATGGGCGACGAACCCACGGGTAATCTGGACAGAGCCAATACCGAGAATGTATTCGACATTTTCCGTGATCTTGCCAGTAAAGGGCAGACCATCATTGCCGTCACGCACGACCCGGATTTTGCGGCCGGTACGAACCGAACCATCGAAATGTCGGACGGGCTAATTATTGGCAACCATGAAAATAAAATTCAATAAATACGTTGAGTTGCTCCTGCTCTGGATCGCTCTGGGTGGCCTGGTGGCTCGTCAGTGGATAATGCCGGATATTAGCTGGCAGGTACAGACACTCCTTTTCATCATGTCGTTCATCATGTTGAATCTGGTCTGGATTTTCCATTATCAGTTCAATGAATGGTTGAACCAGCGCATGCCGTTTGAGAAAAATGTCCGCTGGCGCATCGTTGTCCAGCTATTAGGCGGCTGGACCATTGTGAAAACCGTTGCCGTGGTTGCCGGTTACTTTATTGCGCTCCGGTTCTTCCCGCCTGCCTTAACGTTGCTGAACAAATTTGGTTTCATCATTATTGGGATGATGATTTTCCTGGTAAATACCATCATTTGCCTGGGGTTCATTGCGAGTCATTTACTCCGACGCTGGCAGGAAAACGCCCTCCGCACGGCCCAGCTTGAGAAAGAAAAAGTTCAGGTACAGCTCGACAGCCTGAAAAATCAGGTAAGTCCGCACTTTCTGTTCAACAGCCTTTCCTCGCTCGACAGCCTGATTGACGACAATCCGGTGCTGGCCCGTCAGTTTCTTCAGCAGCTTTCCAAAGTATTTCGGTACGTATTACAGCATAAGGAAAAGGCGCTGGTACCCCTCGAAACGGAACTGGCGTTTATTAAAAACTACATCTCGCTGTTACACACCCGGTTCGATGGTGCGTTCGTTGTCAAATGCGAGGTTAATGCCGGTGCTATGGAACAGCTTATTGTGCCCGTTACCCTCCAGATTTTGATCGAGAACGCCATCAAGCACAACGTCATCAGCGAAGCGAGACCCTTAACCATTACCATGAGCTCGAAAGACGGCTACCTGTCCGTAACGAATCCACTCCAGCGTAAGCGGCAAGTTGAAACGTCGAACCGTCAGGGCCTTGAAAATCTAAAATTGCTGTACAGTTTTTTGAGCCAGAAATCAGTTGAGGTCATTGAAACAGATGCCCTTTTCCAGGTTCGACTGCCATTGATTGATATTGCTAATTAGTTTTTTGACAGGATTACAGGATTTTACACGCTACTGTAAATCCTGTCAAAAAAGAATCAAAGCCTGCCCCCACATGACTATTCTGCTGATTGAAGACGAGCCGCTGATTGCCCGACAACTCCACAAACTAGTGAGTCAATTAGAGCCGGAGGCCGTTATTGATGGGCCAATCGCCAGCGTAAATGGTATTTGTGAGTACTTCACCAACGGGCGAACCCCGGATCTTGTTATTGCCGATATTCAGCTCTCAGACGGGGTTAGCTTTGACGCTTTCCAGCAGGTAGGTCTAAGCGCCCCCGTGATCTTCACAACGGCCTATGACGAATACGCGATCCGGGCCTTTAAACTAAACAGCATCGACTACCTCCTCAAACCCATCGACCCCGATGAGCTTCGACAGGCATTGGCTAAATACCACCGATGGGCGTCAAACGGGGTTTCTGACTTTAGTGAGCAATTTCGGCAGTTTCTGGCCCACATGGCTTCTCCGACTACCGCACCGCCCTACAAACGTCGATTCTCGGGGCATTACCTCCGGCAAATCGTTACGGTTCCCCAGGAACAGATCGCGTATTTTCTCCGCAACGAACTGATCTATCTGTTCACCACCGAAGGAAAAAAGCTTATAACTGACTACAAAACGCTCGATGAACTGGAAGAAGTCGTTGACCCCGCCCACTTTTTTCGCGCCAACCGCCAGTGTCTCGTTCACATGAACGCTATTGAGGGGTACCGACCTCAGGATAACAGCAAACTTTTGGTCGTACTGAAGTCACCCAATGAATCACTGGAATTGCTGGTCAGTAAAGAGAAAGCGGGAGCGTTTAAACACTGGCTCGAAAGTTAACTATTCCACAGCCAGAGTCTAACAGACTGATTGATTGTTAAAAAACCAAAAAACGTTTGTTTATCAAGACCTTATTTGTAATTATACGGACAGTATTCCTCCCCCTATTTATTCTATCCGTATGAACTACAATCTTACTCAAACAGGTAGCTTTCCGTCGTTACGGTGCCGCCTGAAACTGCTCACGGCTACGCTGCTCCTGGGCAGCGCATCCCTCACGAATGCGCAGACGGCCTCATCATCGGCGAAACTTCCCGAAGGCATCACCAAAACGGCTTCGGTCGAAGGCATTACCGAGTATCAGCTAAAGAATGGGCTGCGTGTGCTGCTTTTCCCGGACCCCTCCAAGCCCACAGTTACCGTAAACGTCACCTATCTGGTCGGCTCCCGGCATGAAGGTCTGGGCGAAACGGGCATGGCACACCTGCTCGAACACATGGTGTTCAAAGGATCGCCCAAGCACAAAAACATCATGCAGGAGCTAACCGAACACGGCACCTGGCCCAACGGCACAACCTGGTACGACAGGACGAATTACTTCGAAACCTTTTCGGCCACCGACGAGAATCTGAAGTGGGCGCTCGACCTGGAATCGGACCGGATGGTGAATAGCTTTATCGACAAAAAAGACCTTGAAACCGAATTCACCGTTGTCCGCAATGAGTTTGAGATTGGCGAAAATTCCCCCCAATGGACGCTCGAAAAGCGGGTGCTGTCAGCTTCTTACCTCTGGCACAACTACGGCAAATCGACCATCGGCTCCAAAGAAGATATCGAGCGGGTGCCCATCGAAAGCCTGAAAGCCTTTTACCAGAAGTATTACCAGCCCGACAATGCCGTGTTGCTGGTAGCGGGTAAGTTCGACGAAGCCAAAACTCTCGAACTGGTGAGTCAGTATTTTGGTCCGATTCCCCGCCCTACCCGCCAGTTAATCAAACCCTACTCCGTCGAACCCACTCAGGACGGCGAACGCCAGACGACGCTCCGGCGAGTGGGCGATACCCAAGGTGTAGCAGCCGCTTACCATACCCCTTCCGGCTCACACCCCGACTATGCCGTGATGGACGTACTGATGGATGTTCTCACCAACGAGCCGTCCGGACGACTGTACAAGTCGCTTATTGAAAACAAAAAAGCGGCCTTTCAATACGGCTGGACACCCGCCCTGCACGACCCCGGCTTCGCGTATTTTTACGCCGAACTTCGGAAAGATCAATCGCTCGACTCGGCACGGACAGTTATGCTGGCAACGCTCGATGAGGTTAGCAAAAAAGCACCAACGACCGAAGAAGTTGATCGGGCGAAAACCAAACTATTGAAGGACATCGACCTACTCTTCAAAAACACCGACCGCCTGGGTCTGCAACTGAGCGAATGGATTGCTACGGGCGACTGGCGGCTGGTTTTCCTGTACCGCGATGCCCTCCGCAAAGTCCAACCTGCCGACGTACAACGGGTAGCAGCCGCCTACTTCAAACCCTCAAACCGGACGGTGGGCGTGTTCATCCCCGAACAGAAACCCGACCGCGCCGACGTGCCGGAGGCACCTAATGTTGCGGCTCTGGTAAAAGACTATAAGGGAGAAGCCGCCGTGGCATCGGGCGAAGCGTTCGACATAACCCCCGCCAATATCGACGCCCGCACCAAACGCGGAGCGGAAGCCAACGGGCTGAAGTATGCGTTACTACCCAAAAGCACGCGCGGCAATTCGGTAAACATGCAGATACGACTGCGTTATGGCGACGAAAAAAGCCTGATGAACCAGTCGACTGCGGCCCGGTTTACCGCTCAGATGCTGGAACGAGGCACCAAAACCCGCTCCTATCAACAAATTAAAGATGAGCTGGATAAACTAAACGCCCGCGCTTATGTGTATGGCTCCGGCCAGTCGGCCACGGTACAGATCGAAGCCGAAAAAGATAAATTATCAGCCGTGATGAAGATTGTCACGGATTTTCTGAAAAACCCGTCCTTCCCCCAGGCAGAGCTGGACAAGGTGAAACAGGAAGCGCTGGCGCAGATCGAGTCACAGAAACAGGAACCACAAGCTATTGCCTGGAAAACCCTGAGTCGGCTGACCGAGCCGTACCCCAAAGGGCATCCGTTCTACACCATGACGTTCGACGAGGAAATCGACGCCATCAATAAGCTAACGCTGGCCGATATTAACGCTTTTTATAAAAACTTTTACGGAGCAAATAATGCGACAGTAGCCGTTGTTGGGGCGTTTGACGAAGCCGCCGTGCGCAAACTCATCAAAGACGACCTGGGTAGCTGGAAAGCGGCTAAACCCTTCACGCGCATACCACAAACGCTCTTTGCCGACCTAAAGCCGCAAACGCAAACCATACAGACGAACGATAAAACGAGTGCCGTTTTTGCGGGCGGTCTGCAGTTTGCCCTCCGCGACGATGACCCCGAGTATCCGGCTATGGCTATGGCCAATTATATTCTGGGCGAAGGCATGCTCAACTCGCGGCTGGCTTCGCGTATACGGGTAAAAGATGGCCTCAGCTACGGCGTCGGTTCCTATGTTTATGCCGATGACAACGACCGCATCGGCAACTTTGGCTCATACGCTATTTACAACCCCGAAAACGGCGAAAAATTTGATAACGCCTTTCGGGAAGAGGTGCAAAAGCTCGTGAAGGATGGCGTCACCGCCGATGAAGTTAGAGCTGCCAAATCGGCCATGCTACAGGAGAGACAGCTGGATCGTTCGCAGGATGGGTCACTTGCCAGAAAATGGGCGCAGTACCTGACCCGCAATGAAGTCCGTACGTTTGCCTACGATGCCAATTTCGACAAGAAACTCGAAGCCCTGACGCCCGAACAGATCAATGCCGCGCTGAAAAAATACCTCGACTATACGAAGCTTACGATGGTAAAAGCGGGGGACTTTGAGAAGGCCGCGAAAAAAGTCGCCGATAAACAGCCAGCTTCATCGGTGGGTGGCGGAGCGAAAAATTAATTACCATTTACAGCAACAATCAGGATAAGCGGTTCAATGTTCTGGCCGATTATCCTGATTTTTTTTGAAACCAAATGAAAGTATTTGGTTACCTGCTTGTTTATTTGTACCTATACGATCAGTATCAAGATTCCCAACTAACTGCACATCTATGAAAAACAACCTTACCAAGCGAGGTTTGTTGACCGCTGCCTGGTGCCTGAGCAGCCTGACGTTCTCATCGGCTCAGGAAAAACCCGCAGCCCTGCCCGAAGGCATCACAAAAGGTGCCTCGGTAGAAGGCATTACGGAGTACAATCTCAAAAACGGGTTGAAAGTCCTGCTCTTCCCGGACCCGTCCAAACCTACCGTTACCGTTAATGTCACGTACCTGGTTGGTTCGCGGCACGAGGGCTTGGGCGAAGCCGGGATGGCCCACTTGCTCGAACACATGGTGTTTAAGGGCTCAACCAAACATACCGATATTCCGAAAGAATTATCGGCACATGGCGCTGATTTCAACGGCACCACCTCGCTCGACCGGACCAACTACTTCGAAACAGTTTCGGCCACCGACGAAAACCTGAAATGGGCGCTCGATATGGAAGCCGACCGGATGGTGAACTCGTTTATCAAGAAAAGTGATCTGGAGTCAGAATTCTCCGTAGTACGGAATGAATTTGAGATTGGCGAAAACTCCCCCCAGCGCGTGCTGTTCCAGCGGGTAACCTCGGCGGCTTACCTTTGGCACAATTACGGCAAATCGACTATTGGCAACCGGTCTGATATTGAGCGGGTTCCGATCGGAAATTTACAGGCATTTTACAAGAAATTCTACCAGCCCGACAACGCGGTACTAGTCGTTGCCGGAAAGATTGACGAGGCTAAAACGCTTGCGCTGGTGAACGAATACTTTGGCAAAATTCCACGCCCCACCCGAGTGCTGGAAGATTCGCACACCATTGAACCCGTGCAGGATGGTCAACGGAATGTAACCCTCCGGCGTGTGGGCGATACCAAGTCGCTCCTGACAGCCTACCATATTATGGCCGGTTCGCATCCCGACTACCCGGCCATGGCCGTATTGGTCGAGTTAATGACCAACCAACCCGCCGGTCGGCTCTACAAAAAATTAGTCGACACAAAAAAAGCATCGGCCGAATATGGCTATTCACGGGCATTACGCGAACCGGGCATTGTGTATTTCGGTCTCGAACTGCTCAAGGAACAATCGCTGGGCGAAGCCAAAAAAGTATTGTTGAATACGCTGGATTCGGTAGCCATCGACGTACCGACGAAAGCCGAAGTTGACCGGGCCAAAGCCAAACTGCAAAAAGATGTAGAACTGGCGTTTCGGAATACGGATCGGGTGGGATTGGTCATGAGTGAGTATATCTCCCTCGGCGACTGGCGGCTAGCGTACGTTTCCCGCGACCGGCTCGATAAGGTCGAACCAGCCGATGTAGCGCGGGTGGCCAAATATTACTTCAAATCCTCTAACCGAACCGTAGGCGAGTTTGAACCCGAAGCAGCCCCCGACCGTACCGAAGTTCCCGAAGTCCTGGACATTGCGGCCATGGTCAAAGATTACAAAGGAAGGGCCGTTATGGCGCAGGGCGAAGCGTTTGACCCGTCGCCAGCCAACATCGACGGACGGACCAAGCGGATTGAACTAAAAAACACCATCGAACTGGCCCTATTGCCTAAAACTACGAAAGGCAACGACGTAAACGCCCGGTTGACATTACGGCTCGGCGACCAGAAGACGCTCCGGAATATGCGTACCATCAGTGGCCTGACAGCGTCGATGCTCGACAAAGGCACCAGCAACCATACCCGTCAGCAGATTAAAGATGAGTTAGACAAACTTAAAGCGCAGGTACAGTTTTCCGGGCAGGGCTCGGCCGTAAATGTCAGCATCAAGACCGATAAAGCGAACCTGCCAGCGGTAATCCGTTTGGTAAGCGACGTGTTAAAGAATGCCACCTTCGACGCTGCCGAGTTCGAGAAACTACGACAGGAACGACTGGCCGGCATCGAATCGCAACGATCGGAGCCAATGGCCCAGGCGAGTGTGACATTCAGCCGGGCAATCAGCCCATTCTCTAAAGAAGATGTCCGCTATACGCCAACGTTCGATGAGCAGATTGCAGACCTCAAGGCAGTAAAGGTAGAAGACCTGCGGCTGTTTCACCGGAATTTCTACGGTGCCCAGAATGCAACGATGGCCGTAGTAGGCGATTTTGACGAAACACTTGCCCGGAAGGTGATCATGGATGAACTGGGTACCTGGAAGGCCGTGAATCCTTACGTGCGCATTCCGAACGAGGTAAAACCGGTGAAATCCGAAGTGATTTCGCTGGAAACGCCCGACAAAGCCAATGCCATGATGCTGGCCGGTTTTGCCTTTCCCGTCCGTGACGACGACCCGGATTACCCGGCTCTGTTATTGGGCAACTACATGCTGGGCGGAGGAGCCTTGAGTTCGCGGTTGATGAATCGGATTCGCCAAAAAGACGGACTTAGTTATGGTGTGGGATCGGGCGTGAGCGCTAGTCCGTTAGACAAATACGCCACCTTCACAACCTACGCCATGTACAACCCCCAGAATGCCGACAAACTAGAAAAAGCATTCCGTGAGGAGTTGGAAAAGATGCGAACCGAGGGCTTCACAGCGGAGGAAATCAAAGCGGCTAAATCCGGTTACTTACAGGATGAGATGGTATCACGTGCGCAGGACCCGGCCTTAGCCTCCATGCTGAACAACTATCTGTTTATGAACCGGACCATGGCCTTCGATGCTGATCTCGACAAAAAGCTCGAAGCGCTTACGCCTGAACAGGTTAATGCCGTGATGAAAAAATACATCGACCCCAGCAAGCTCGTTCTTGTTAAAGCGGGCGATTTTGCAAAAGCCGCGAAAGCCGCTACGGAACAACAACCGGCATCGTCGGTGAGTGGCGGAGCGAAAAAATAACCTGAACCGGGATTTAAATGATTTTATTGACCGACTTTGATTTTGCTTTCAGAGAAAGCTAATGACAGAAATCATGGTCAGTCAGAAAAATCACATAAATCCCGGTTCTCTTTTGGGTTATCTAACTACATTTTTCGTTATTTACCTAAAAAACACGTTCATCATGAAAGCCTATCTTTTGTTCGTTCTTTTCGGGTTGCTGGCGTTGCCGGTTTTAGCGCAGGACCGCATCGTTTTACTTCGCGACACCACCCGTTTGCAACTCTCCCCGGCCGAGCTGGGAAAGAAGTATCCGCCTGCTTTTGCGCGGGTTGCCGGCGAAAAAGGCGTTTTCGAGCGACACGGCAAGATGTTCATGGACACCATGAACGCTCGCACTCAACGGTTTTACAGGTACATCGAAACGAACAAAAAGCAGTTGCCCATGCTGGGCATTATGTTACAAACGCAGGAGTTCGTCCGGCCAGACGGCACCTTTGATCGCGTATTTTTTGATTTCTCCGGCATGGATTTAACGGATCAACAGGAAGGCCAATTGCTGAACTTTGTGGCCCAATGGTACGGGCAGAACCCATTTCCATTCAAAACGACCAGCGGGTTTCGCTGGCAGTATATGACCGTGATGGGTTCCGTTCCTCCCAAACGTATCGGCCGAAGCGGTCCCGGTACGATCAGCACACTCGAAGCCGCCGAAAAGACGACCCGTCCCGATACGGTAACCATGTTGGCATTTAATCAGTTGGACCTAACAAGTGTACCCGAAATTGTCTATCGCTTCCCGAAACTTGAAGAGCTGGACTTGTCGAAGAACAATCTGCATGAATTACCGGCCCGCCTAACCGCCGACATCCCGACCCTGAAGCGACTAAGTGTTCTCTACAATTCGATACCGAACGATAGCGTATTCATTACCCGTAACAAACACCTGGTTTCGCTGAATCTGCAAGGCAACAAACTGACGCGAATTCCGGAATCCGTCCGGCAAAACCGCCGACTAGAGAGTTTATGGATGGGAAACAACAGTTTAACCGGAGTTGATACTAAAACGCTCCGTCGGATGCGCCGGTTGACTGATCTGAACCTCTACAACGCAGGGCTGACAGAATTGCCTAAGACTGTGAATCGCCTGAAACGGGTTAAGGTACTGGACTTATATTACAATAAACTTACCAGATTACCGGATCAAATCGGCCGGATGAAACGACTGGAACAGTTGGCCATTGCCCATAATGATTTACATGAGTTGCCCGCATCACTGGCTCGACTGCGCCGGTTACAGGTTCTATTTGCCCATCATAACCGAATTAGCCAGCTTCCCGACGATTTCAAAAAGTTAAACCAACTGCGTGTACTCAATCTGGGTTACAACTGGTTCAATGTCGTACCATCAACCATTGGTTCGCTGTCGGCGCTGGAAGAAGTGGACTTCAACAACAACAACTTGCGGGAATTTCCAACGGCACTTATCCTGCTAAGGAACCTGAAAAAAGTGTATTTGGGCAGCAATCCGCTCTTTGGAAGCGAAGCTATGAACAGCCCGTACGCCAATCAAATCAGGCAATTGGAAGCAAATAATACGCAGGTTACTTACTGAGGCTGGTTAAATTTTGACATGAATTTTTATAATCAATTCCAGAAAGCATTAAAAATAGATCATCTAACGGATAGAAACTGAGCCTGTTGGTGTTACGTCAGCATTATCAGTCTCTGTTCGCATGCAAGCCGTTACCTCTCCCGTATCTACCAACCCAAACCCCGTCACTCTCTGGGCGAACCTAATCTCTGTCTATATTTTATGGGGGTCAACCTACATGTTCATTCACTTCATGACTGAACGGATGCCCCCCTTATACATGATTTCGGCGCGTTATCTGGTATCAGGATCGATTCTTTACGGCTATGCACGCCTGACCGGCACACCCCGCCCCACCCTTGCCGAATGGAAATCATCCGCCATCATTGGCGTCCTGCTGCTAAGTATTGCCAATGGCTGTTTATCGATGGGTATCCAGTATATCCCGAGTAGTATGGCGGCTTTGCTGGGTGGTTTATTACCGGTTTTTCTGCTTTCCCTCAACTGGGTATCGTTTGGTCGTAAACGCCCCAGCAACCTGGCCCTCACCGGACTAGCCATTGGCCTGATCGGTATTTTCCTGTTGGTGAAACCGGATAAAATGGAAAGCACGAGCGGCATCGACGCCAAATTGATTGGCTTCGCTTTGGTAGCTCTTGGTAACTTTTCGTGGGCAGTCGGTACGCTGTTAACGCCCCGCCTGTCGCTGCCATCCGCTACCATTTCGAGCGGTATTCAAATGATATTGGGTGGTCTTATCCTGTTACCCGTCAGTTTAGCTCTGGAGCCGGTCACCCTGTTCAGCATTTTCCACGCACCGCC
Organism: Spirosoma fluviale; assembly: GCF_900230225.1. Lineage (GTDB taxonomy): Bacteria > Bacteroidota > Bacteroidia > Cytophagales > Spirosomataceae > Spirosoma > Spirosoma fluviale. The sequence goes on along the minus strand of NZ_OCNH01000001.1, from coordinate 1,937,117 downwards.
CAAAGCCATCTATTCCATGATCTACCTGGTTATTTTTGGGAGTATCATCGGCTTTTCTTCGTACTCGTGGCTGGCCCGCAACGCCAGCCCGCAACTGCTGTCGACCTACGCCTTTGTCAACCCGGTTGTGGCCATGTTACTCGGTACAACCTTCGCCGGAGAAATTTTCTCCAGCCAGTCGTTCCTCGGTGCTACCATCGCTCTGGTGGGCGTGGTGCTGATTACGCTGGGGAGGAAATAATTTTGAATGCGTGAATGATAGACTGAGTGAATAAAACGGGCAGCAGCTATTCACTCATTCTATCATTCACGCATTCAAAATTGACTAAACCGGCGGGGGGCTTATGCTTGTCCAGCCGCCATCGACGACCAGACTCTGGCCGGTGATGTGCCGGGATTCAGGCGATACCAGAAATAAGGCCGCATTGGTAATGTCATCCACTGTGGCGGGGCGCCCCATCGGGGTGATGCGTGACCAGATTGGGACGTATGTTGGGTCGTCCAGGGTTCGTTCGGTAAGGGTAGCGCCCGGCGCAATGGCGTTGACGGTGATACCCAGGGGCGAGAAATCAATGACCAGTTGCTTGGCCAGCATCTCCAGACCCGCTTTGGTCATGCTGTAGACTGGCAGGCCCGGATGCGCCTGATGCCCCACCACCGACGACATAAATAATACACTTCCTCCCCGCCCCTGCTCCCGCATTTGTTTGGCGGAAAGCTGCGCCAGAAAAAAGCTACCCCGCAAATTAAGATCCACTATTTTCTGAAACGCTTCGGGTGTTGTCGTGAAAATATCACCAAAAATAGTGATGCCCGCGTTGGCAATGGCAATGTCCAGCGACCCGAACGTACTCACGGTGGTATCGACCATATGCTGGATGAAAACGACGTCTGACGCATCGCCGGGGCAGGCAATACATTGACCTGTTTGGCCGACTTTCTGCTCCTTCTGAATAGCTGCTACCGCGCTTTGTGCCAGTGTTTCATCAAAATCATTGAGCACTACGTTGGCCCCCTGCTGAACCAGCGCCCGCGCAATGGCGAACCCAATGCCCTGGCCGGCCCCGGTGATGAGCACCGTTTGTTTACTAAAATCAATCATAAAATGGGTTAGTCTTCGACCAGCCTGATTAGCCTGAAAGTTACCTGCTTTTTGGTAGAAGCCCGTTTTTGCGGCTTTTACTCTTTGGAAGAACTTTGGGTTAGTCCTTTTTTGGTCAAAAAGTTAACTTGCCACCGGTAGCGACCTGAATCTTTCCCTTCATAACCAATAACTTAGCCATTGAAGGTTGGCTAACTGTAACCGTATGCCCGGTTGAGACGGTTACCTCATCGGCAGACGTGGGAACACAGTTGCAATTCCAGGTTGATGGGCTATTCCAGTTACCATTTTGGACACTCTGAATGGTATACACGTTGATCCGATACAACTTGCCATCAAAGAACGAGATTACGTACAATTCACCATCCGGGCCCTCGCCGAATGACACAGGATTCGATGCAATGGAAATCGACTGCTGAATCGTCTGAAACGTACCCGTGGTTTCCCGTTTCAACGTCCAGTAGATGCCTCGTGAATAATCGGCATACACGTACCAGCCTTTTAAAGAAGGATATTTACTTCCCCGATACACGAAGCCTCCCGTTATGCTGGCATCCCGGCCGGAGCTGTAGCCGGCATAATCCAGCAGGGGCATATGGTAGCTGCTACCCGGAGCGCAGGTTGCGTTATAGGCATGGCTTCCTTCAAAACAGGGCCAGCCATAATTTTGCGGGGCGGGTGCGTTGGCACTGGTAAAATTCAACTCCTCCCAGTCATCCTGCCCAACATCGCCCAGCCAGAAATCGCCCGTTTGCCGGTCAAAGCTCCAGCGCCACGGATTACGGAGCCCCAAGGCATACAGTTCGTCCGGCACACCATCGCCAGGATTGGCAAATGGGTTTGTTGGAGGTATGGTGTAGGGGAAGCCACCATTAACATCTATCCGCAGTAATTTCCCGTGTAGGTCCGTGAGATTTTGAGCCAGTTTGTTGGGATCACCAATTGAGTTGCGGGAACCAGGCGATGAGTCGCCCGTTGTGATGTAGAGGTAACCATCCGGACCGAATCCAATCCGTCCTGACCGGTGCCCTCCGTTTGGGTAAGCAACCGTAAAAATAATGGCTTCTGAACTCAGATCGGCTACGTCGGGATTGGTGCTGTTCCTCGTGAATCGGGCAATCAGGGAAGCCATATCGCCTTTCCGGGAATAATGGACGTAGATATACCCGTTTGTATCGTATTGAGGATGCAGGGTAATACCAAATATGCCTCCCCAGTCCGGATCATCTATCTTACTGCCAATGTCCAGAAAGGTTGACATCTGCCCGTTTTTTACCAGCTTAACTTTGCCATCAGTTTGCGCAACCAGAAATTTTGTGTCACTCAGTACGGCTACATCACAGGGGCGATAAAAACCGGAAGCAGCCAACTCTAATGTGAGTCGGGGTGCCTGCGCCATTAGTTTCGAACAGACAAACAGGAGAAGGAATAAATTACGGATCATACGGTCAAAGTGTGTGGCGAACATGTAACTTCCACAAAATTAGTGCTGAAAGACCAGTTTTAACCTAATATTTAAACAAGAAGTATATACAAATAATTGATTCATAAAATTAGTTAGTTATCATAAAGAAGACCTACAGCTACATTTTTCATGCGTAGCTATAGGTCTTTTTTATGATAACTGGTCTTTTTAAGCCGGGAGGCTAATCTAGTGCGAATCCCGCTTCACTTCGCTGCCGGAGCCACCCCGCAGAAAGTCAAAATCGGCACCTTCGTGGGCTTGGGTCACATGCCGGATGTATAGATTTACATATCCGCGGTCGTACCCCAAATCGAGTGGCTTGAAATGCACCAGACGGCCCGCCAGTTCCTGATCCGACACGTGCAGGTGTAAACTCCGGTTCTCTACATCGAGGGTGATCAGGTCACCGTTTTGCACCAGCGCCAGATTACCTCCCACGGCCGATTCCGGTGAAACGTGCAGCACCACGGTACCAAAACCGGTACCACTCATGCGCCCGTCCGAAATACGCACCATGTCATGGACGCCCTGCGCCAGAATCTTCGCAGGCAGTTGCATATTGCCTACTTCGGGCATGCCGGGATACCCTCTGGGACCCACGTTTTTCAGGACAAGTACACAGCCAGGGTCGACATCCAGATTCGGATCGTCGATGCGGGCTTTGTAATCGTCGATATCCTCAAACACAACGGCCCGGCCGGTATGCTGCATCAGGGCAGGTGTTGCCGCCGAAGGCTTAATAACGGCGCCGTTGAGGCAGAGATTACCCCGCAGTACAGCCACGCCCGACTCCGGCTTGAACGGCTGATCGACCGAGGCAATAACGGCCGGATCGTAACATTTGGCGTCGGCGCAGTTTTCACCGATCGACTTCCCGTTTACCGTTAGAGCGTCATTATTAAGCACATTCCGCAGTTCGCGAATAATGGCGGGCAGACCACCGGCGTAAAATAAATCTTCGACGAAGTGTTCACCGGAGGGTTGCAGATTTGCCAGCAGGGGAATCTTTGCCGATAAGGTATCGAAATCATTCAGCGATAAATCGACACCCACCCGTCCGGCAATGGCCGTCAGGTGCAGGATAAAGTTCGTAGATCCACCCAGAGCCGCATTGACCATGATGGCATTTTCGAACGCCTGACGGGTCAATATCTGCGATGGCTTGGTGCCTTCCTTCACCAACTCAACCATTCGGACACCGGTCATATGGGCCAGCACTTTCCGGCGTGAGTCGGCGGCAGGGATGGTGGCGTTATCCGGCAACGACAACCCAAGCGACTCGACCATAGCGGCCATGGTACTGGCGGTCCCCATCACGGCGCAGTGACCCTGACTACGGGCCATGCTGGCTTCGGCGGCCACGAACTCGGCCTGGCTCATCTCTCCCATTTTGAACGATTCGGCAAAGCGCCAGAGGTCGCTCGTCCCGATCTTCCGGCCCTGAAAACGGCCGGCCAGCATCGGCCCACCCGACACCACCATCGTCGGAATATCGACACTACACGCACCCATCACCAGCGATGGCGTGGTTTTGTCGCAGCCGCACATCAGGATAACCCCGTCGATGGAATTACCCCGAATGCTTTCTTCAACGTCCATACTGGCCAGGTTACGGAACAGCATCGCCGTGGGTTTGATCTGACATTCGCCCAGCGACATCACCGGAAACTCCAGCGGAAAACCGCCCGCTTCCCATACTCCGCGTTTGATGGCTTCGGCCAGTTCACGAAAATGGGCGTTGCAGGGTGTCAGCTCCGACCAGGTATTACAAATGCCGATAACGGGCTTTCCTTCAAATTCATGATGCGGAAACCCCTGATTTTTCATCCAGGCACGATATATAAAGCCGTCTTTTCCGGTGCGGCCAAACCAATCTCTAGAACGTAATGGCATTTTGAGTAAGCAATGATCAGTACAGGGTAAAGTCTATCCGGTGCCTGTTTTACTTTGAAAACCCGATAAACTATTTACGGCTCATTGGTCCTGAACTTCATTTATAATGCACTAGCGGCAGACAGACGATGGCGTTTGGTGCCTGGTAGATGATAGAGCCGGGAATATTTGGCTGGGTACCAGAAACATCGGCCTGTAGCCTTACGACGGCAAATCCTTTACCAGTTTTTCGGAGAAATGAATATCTGTGACTCCGTCGCCAGCCGGTAGCCTTGCCTTGCAAGGCGGCCACTCTCTCCTTATTTCCGGGCTGAAATTTTGACCGCAGCGAGTCAGTTGTACCCCGGCTGTTTTCCCGTTAGAGACAAGTAGACCGCCAAAAGCTGACCAATAGCGTCTGGTAACAAAGTTTACGGTTTGATACCGGTTATACCTCCTTTGCCATCCTGTCCTTTTGACCCAGCACCGGCCATTCCTTTGCCGCCCTCACCACCTCGACCACCTAGCAAGTTGCTTTTACGGTACGACGTTTGGCTAGCTTGTCGGGAAGGCAGACAACTTACCAGTAACAATACGAAGGAAAAAGCTATCAGTTTTTTCATACTTGAAACATCAATCTTTGTTGGCTTTCGAGCCCGTTTGTCCTGTCGGCGAAAAGGTATATTGGGAGATATACAATGCCTTAATACACTGGCGATCATAATGTTAAAACTTTACACTTTCGGAAGTTTGTTTGCCAGAACACGGGGGTAGTTGGGCTGAAAACCATCTTTCAAAGCGTGCTATCTGTCGTCCGCTACCTTGAATTACAGCTTTTCAAATTGCTCCTCAAGGTTCCACAATACCTCCGAGTCGTCTCCTGTACCGTTCCCGACAAGCCAATTTTTTAGTGGTTCAAAATCAACTTCGTTTTCAATGCAGAACTGTTGAGTTAAGTTAAAGTCTGCTACTGACTCTTCGTCAAGGTTCTTATCCAAGAAGTCGAACAGTTGCTCGAACAGGACAACTGACATAGGTAATGACTGGCGAAACTCGTCTAACTGCTGCTGTTTGTACTGGCGTTTAAGAGCTTTCTTGTTGTCCTGCTCATTCATTTAAAAAATATTTAGTCTCAATTTACAAGGCGTTTCCTCTGTCGCACGAAAGCCGGAATTGGAAACCCAAAGCTAACCTGTCGAGACGTGCGCCTTGTTGCAGGTAACCCGCCTTTGACTCCCAACTTGTTCCCGCCACCCAACGACTGCAGGGGGCTGATGGATGAGGATGCAAGATGACTGAACACGAGCAACTGGAAACCTTTACACCCCTTGTTGTTGGGCTGCCGACTGTCCTACGGGACGCGCTGCCTGTCGCCGGAAGCCTACCTATTAATTGGTTTCCAAAAGGTCAGAGTTGTCAGGCCGATAAAGTCGGACTCCTGGCACGCGTTCAAAGTGCTTCGGATTGAGCGTAAAAATAGGTATGTCAAAAACAGCCCGACTCCAATTGTAAAGCAGTCGCCAAGGCCAGTGTCTGGATAAAGTCGACATGTTTCTACCGCGAGCTCAATGCAGTCGCCGTGATTTAACTGCACATACTTATCCAACTGCTTTCGGATAGCGTCAAACTCACTTTTTGTAATCGGGTCTATCGCACGGCCACGAATATTGACCAGCCACCGCATCAACTCAATATATACGCTGGCTGAAATTACGGGGACAGCCGTGACCACCAGTTCAGTATAGGCTTTGACAATTTGTGGCTTCTTCAGAAAAAAACGACTCATTACGCCCGTATCTACCAGCACGAACGAAGTGGGTGAGGAAACGGTCATTCAGGTAGAATAGGCGTGGGAGTGATGTCTTTGTGTTTAGCTAATATTCTCTGAATAGCCAAGCCTGGGTCTTCTGTCGGTAACTCACCGGCCGGAATAGAGCCCTCAATGATTTTACCTGTCGCATTACGTCCCCGTACTACCAAAGGGAGAGCGGACTTCTTGGCTTTGTGAGTAGGCATCGCTTTATCGTTGTTACTATCCTAACAAAGTTAACCGTTTTCTGGCTCCTGCACCAACAAGCTTTTTGCTACGTCTTGTCAAGCCCAACTGTTGGGGCGTTCACCCTGTCGCAGGGACGTTGAACTACAAACCCAAACCTGCCCAACCAGGGCGTTCAAATTGGCAACCGAAACCCGCTGAACCAGCCAAAAACTTGACCTCTGGGACGTGCTTCCTGTCGACCGGAACCCACCAAACGAACACATTTTGAGCGAACACCCAACGCCAATGAGAGCCGATGGCGACGTAGGAGCCTTTACACACCTGCCCGGTTGGGCTGCCAAAGTTGGCTTAGGGGCGTGCTGCCTGTCGCCGTGAACCTGCCCATGCGGAGCGTAACAACGAGTAGCAAGTAATCAATCAAAAATTTTGACATACCATTTATCTTTAATGGTATTCAATTTGTTTTTCATATCACTGTATCGTCCTGATAAATCATTCAAGTCTCTGTTCTTCTGTTGTAATTCTACCTCAGTAGTTCGTAATTTATTTAATAAAGCTTTATTTTCATTTATCACCTTTTGCTTCTCAGATTCACTACTAGAAAGTTCTTTCTTTAAAGTAGCTATTTGGCCAGAGAGTATATTTGAAGAATTTGTTAAGTCAATAATTTTATTCGTCAATTGCTGATTATTATTTTTTTCAGTTTTCAAGAGCCTTTCAAAATTATTGGTAACACTAAGAAGGCGCTCTTTTAGCTGAAATAATTCATTATTAATATCTCCAATACTCTGTTTTAGAATACCAATCGTTGAATTGCAATAATTAATTATTTTTTTATAATTATTATACTTATCTATATAAGCCGAAATGTATTTCTTAAAAGGGACTGTGAAAATATCATTTCTATATTTTATTGCAGTATCAAGACTATCAAAAGCATCTTCTACTTTATTGTTAAGTAATAATTTTTTAAATTTTTGATAATAACCATCAGCCTTACCTTCATTAATAAAGTTAACGATAGTAGTTTCTGGAGTTTGAATCTCTGAAAATTCAACAACTCTTGTGTCAATTTTTATTGCGTGCGATGGTAATGGGGTTATAAACTTTAAACTGTTTAGCGAAGTACATCTACTTAATGCTACATATACTTGACCTGACGCGAAAGCGCTAGAAACATCTGCAATCACTTTTGAGAAGGTCAAACCTTGACTCTTGTGTACAGTTATTGACCAGGCGAGTTTTAAAGGTAGTTGTTTGTAAGAACCTTTAATAGTCTCCTCAATTCTATGCTCTTCCTTATTATATTTATACTCGATATTAGCCCAAATCACTTTCTCTATTCTATCACCGTATGTATTCCCGTCGAAGGCTACTAAAACTGAATGATCTCCAATTTCCGTTACTTTTCCAATTTTTCCATTATAATTATTACCTATATTTTTAAGCAACATTACTTGTGCTCCTAGCTTTAGTTCTAGACGTTGTGGGGCGACTTTCATAGAATCAAGAAAATTCTCTTCTGTCACTCCTTCAAAAATGAAAGATGGTGATTTTATTTCATTTAACTTTGTGTAATTTATAGAATCAACTCTTTTGTTAGTCGTTGCTAACATGATATAATTATCTGACAGTAAAAAGTTTACGTCTGTTATTCTATTATTTGGACTGTTGAGTTTTGTCAAATCAGAATTTGAATGTTTTCCTACCCTAATTCGATTTAATATATCTATGAACTCTATTTCAGTTTGTCTATATACCTTATCTAATTCGATGCAAACTAAACCATTATTATTAACTAATGAACTAACAACATTAGAATCAAAAAAATATGGAGATTTGTAAAAGGCTTTAATAACTGACCAATCATCAGCCTCTATAGGAGGAAGCTGAAATAAATCACCAATAAAAATTAGTTGTACACCGCCAAAGGGTAATTGCTCTTTTTTTCTAAATATTCTAAGTATTTTATCAATAGCGTCAATAATATCTGACCTGACCATCGAAACTTCATCAATGACCAAAATATCAACATTATTAATAATTTCTCGTTTGTTAGATGTGTACTTCAGAAACGTAAAAATATTTTCCCTGCTCAAAGACCTATCATCAGGAAGGAATGGTCTTGGTGGTAACTGAAAAAAGCTATTTATAGTCTGGCCACCAGCATTAATTGCGGCTACCCCAGTAAAAGCTAATGTCACTATGTTTTTATTGGTGTGCGTTCTCAAATATTTCAAAAAAGTAGTCTTTCCAGTACCAGCTTTACCAGTCAAGAATATATTTTTACGTGTTTCTGAAATTAGATTAAATGCATTGTAAAACTTTACATTATCATGGTCTAAGGATATATTAAACTCTTTATCTAAAATTGACTGATAATAATAGTTGTTATTTTTTTCAACTAAAGTTCCTTGTTTTAGCATATGGAAGAAACATTTAGCGGTAATAGATACGTCTATGTATGCATCATGATGCCCTGAAAAATCCTTTTTAAATAATTTGTAATGCAAATCTTTTAAAGAAATAGATTTAGCCAATGGATCGCACTCAGTCATTGTACAAAACGATCTCTTTTCAAGCAAAAAATCTATTTCTTGTAATCTAAGTAATTCTACTTTAATTATAGTTGAATCAAATATATAATTATGACATACGATTAAGTCAGCTTTGGAACATATTTTTTTAAAACATTCTAATACTAATAAAACATCTTTGCCCTCTTTATCCGCGATCTCGTTACTGATGCCATGAATATGAGCGTTAGGAATAACAAATTCTAACGGCTTAACGATCATATTTAGTGACTCTAACTCATCACCCTCATGTGAATACAATAATGCAGATAATTGAACCAGTCGCGGATATGCTTCTATATTTTTAAAATGATTTTCATAAGGTAACAAGCCAGTAGTTTCTGTATCGAAGAACAAGATGTTGGGCATAGTAAACTCAATGTTTTGTCAAATCTAAAGGTTTGGTTCTTATTTTCCCAAACCGAATAATCGGAGTGATTGTCTTGTCAGTATAGGGCTAGCTGACAAATTCAAGCTGACCCAATAGAGAGTTTAGCTTGTTGCTAATAAGCTGGTATTGAATCGAAAACCTGCCAAACAGGGGCGTTTCCTGTGTCAGCCGAAACCCGCTGAACGAGTAAAACCAAACCTCTAGGACGTGCGGCCTGTCACACGAAACGCCAAAAATGGAAGCACTGCTTAGACGGGCCTACCAACGCCCACAGGTGTTGATGGTGATTGAGCCACTTGCCTGAACACGAGCCACTTGCACCTTTACACACCTGTTCGGTTGGGCTGCCCACTTTCCTACGGGACGTGCTTCCTGTCACCGGGAAGCTACCCATGTTGAGCAAATTATGTTTTACTGGCTGTAAATTATCATAATGATACTTCAAGGTTTACCAAATGTTGCAAGCTGGGCAGGATTATACAGAATTAATTTATCCCATAGTAAAGCTTGAACAGGGATTATTTCTCGGGCAAATAATTTCGTAAACTCAGAGAAGTCAAACATGAATTTTGGATTATAAATGATGCCAAACAATTCACTAAATTCATTAGTAATTTCTTTATATTCAGGCAATAGAAGGTCAGTCATATCTTTCCTTAGAGCTTTTCGCAGGCTTTCAAATGATGCCAATCCTCTTGCGCTACTACCATCTTGGTGCCCAAATTCAACTCGCATACATTCTCCAAAATGATCTGCAAATAATTTCATTTGCATGTCGTAGGAAAGTTCGCTTTTGAAGCCCGATATAAACAAAGCAGTTAGTGCTCCTAAACTATTCGCTAACTCAGAATCATCGTAAGGTAAACGACGCATGCCATTCCAAATCAAGCGTAGCTTACTCTTTAAAATCTCTTGAGAAAATGATGTAGGAAACTCAATAAAATCCCAATCTACAACTTTTTGTCGAATAGTAGAATCACGGCGTAGTATCTGCTTCATTGCATAGCTAAATGAAGATTGTATCTCTTCTGGGCTAGCATTAATTTTCAGATTTATTTGAAAAACTGGCCCACTAACTTGATGAAAATTTTCTTCAGAGTAGCCTATCCATGCTTTTAAGTTTGTAGAGTTCCACGAATCTAAAGTTAAGGTAACACTATTTATGAAAGCTTCTTTGGAATAACCTTCAGGGAAAGAATCTAAATGAACAGATACCGCATTTATACCCTTAGAATTCGAGTCTTTAATCCATTTTTCTAATAAATCATTAGTGTAACTGTAGTTTTCTAAGGCAAAGTATTGATCTAAAAGTTGCTCTAATGGACTTTTATTAATTGGATATATTTGTTCGCTTGTAGGAAAAGACGGATACTTAGAAGCAGGAAATATAATTCGATCTAGGGGATAAATATTTTCTAATATCGAATTGCAATATATAAATACACCACGTTGTGCTTGCAATCTCCAAAGATTCTTCACATCTATATTTATTAATTCTAAATCAATTCCATGAGTGTTACGTATTGTTTTAACTATATCCCAGTGGGATACTAAATCGTCTGTGTTTAAGCAATATATGGAAGACTGCTCACCCACAGTTAAACTTTTTGAGTCAGCAGCAAAAAAACCTGCAACGCCTGGATCCGTTGTAAAGTCAATATAGTGAGTTGAAATACCATAATGCTGTATAATAGCGCAAAAATCATTTACATATTCTGGTTCATTTAAATATATTAATTCAGGAATTTTGTTAAGCCAATTTTGAAATAATTCTACACGGTGAAGAACCTTAGCTATCTCTTCTTGATTGCCATTAAGTTGCACACGGCCAAGTGACGAATAGATGGGCCATTGCTTTGTTTGCCCACGGAACCAATTATACTTCCCTTCTTCTCTTAACTTATAAGCTAACTCAACAGCCTCTTCAATATTTGTTGCACTGTAAGTTTTCATTTAAATACCATTTGTGGTTGATGGAAAAGGTACCTAATTCCGGCGATTGGCTTATCGACCGCAACCCGCCCCGCCTGCCTGCTAGGGACGTTCGTATTATTCTAAAGAAGCCCAAATTTCAAAGCTAAACCTTAATTTATCAGGCGTTTGACTTGTCAGCCAAGGCTTTAAATGCAAACAAAAACTTGTCCAGCCGGGGCGGTCAAACTGTCGCACGGAACGCCGAAATGGAAGCCCAAACGCTGCCTTTCGGAACGTGCGGCCTGTCGGCCGAGACCCGGCTTTAACTCCCATTTTGGACCCGCCACCCAACATATCATTGTACGTAAACCCACTAAACGACAACAATCTGAAAATCAGCTAGAAAGCATTTAGTGTGCGCTTACAATTGAACTTTCAATTATAACCAAAAAACAGCAGAAAGAGTACAAAAAAAAACAGTATTTGTGTTAAAGTAATTTGAGTAAAATTCTCCCTTCCCCTACCGCCAAATCACAGATTCGTCAATATCAGCTAGGGTTGCTTTACCGGTTAGGGCCATGGCTAGTTCCAGCTCGGTTCGGAGAATGGTTAGCACTTTTGCGACGCCATCGGCCCCACCACAGGCCAGGCCGAAACAAATGGGTTTGCCGACCAGCACCGCATTGGCACCCAGGGCAATGGCTTTTACAACGTCGGTGCCCCGGCGAATGCCGCCATCCATCAAAATGGGGACGCGTTTATTTACCCGTTCGGCAATGCGCGGAAGGGCCTCAATGGTGGCCGGTACAGTATCCAGATTTCGGCCGCCGTGGTTCGACACAACAATACCGCATACACCTGCCTTAACGGCGATTTCGGCATCGTCGGGATTCAGTATTCCCTTGAGCAGAACCGGGATTTTCGCGAACGATTGCAGCCAGTCGACATCGGTCCAGGTTAGCGACTTCGTTAGCGCGAAGGCATCAGCCATGTGGGGCGTGGTGATTCCCTCGGGCATGGCGAAGTTGACCCGCTGCTGCCGGTTTCGAACACCGGCAACAGGCGTATCGACCGTGACGCAGAGCGCCCGGCACCCTTGCGCTTCGGCTTCCTGCACCAGCGCCTTTGTCCGTTCCCGATCGTCGCTTACGTAAAGTTGAAACCAGAGCGGCTGCGTCGCTACCGAGGCAATGTCGCGCAGGGGTGTGTTTGTAAATGAGCTGACCACATAGAGAGCTTCGGCGGCTCCGGCGCCCCGGGCGGTAGCCAGCTCACCCTCGGGGTGCATGGTTTTGTGATAGGCCGTTGGCGCAATGAGAATGGGATAAGCCAGATCGAGTCCGAGCAGCGAAACGCGTGTGTCGATCTGGCTCACATCCACCAGCACCCGCGTGTTGAGCCTGAGGGTATCCAGTGCCTGCCGATTCCAGCGAAGGGTGAACTCATCGGCGGCTCCACTGGCCACATATTCGTAGGCCATCGGCGTCATGCGCTCCGTAGCCAGCTTTTCTACATCAAACAGGTTGATAATATTGTTGACATCAAACAGATCACGTTCGGCTACATTCATCGGCTTCGTACCCGTTTACTTTTTCGTGGCGGGCACCGCTTCCATAAGCAGGGTATGGGCGTTATTTAATGCTTTCCGACCCGACCGGACCGGAACGGTTCGACGCTTCGACGGTCGGCACTACTTCTGGAAGGCATCCAGCACCCGTTTGACGATACCGTCCATGGCTTTTGTGTCAATCCAGCGAACCACCATAACCAGATCGTGCTCCGTATCGACATAGATCATGTTGGTACCATTGCCCAAATGGTAATAGCTACTGGCCGATGCTGATGGTAATAGCTTTTTGTCGGTATTCAGAAAGTAGTTCATGTAGCCGTACGTTGGTTGGGCTGGTGTGGGTGTTCTCGACTGGTTGATCCATTGTTCAGAAATTAACTGCCGCCCGTTCCAGTTTCCTTTGTTCAGCGTCAGCAAGCCGAACCGGGCCATATCCAGCGCGTTGATGAACATACCCCCGCCCCAATGTCCACCCCCGCTGACCGATTGCACGGCTTGCCCATCCAGCACGATCCAGGAATTCCGGTAGCCCGTCCAGCGCCAGGTGTTCGATGCGCCAATCGGGTCCATCACATTCTCTTTAAGTACCTGTGGAAGCGGCTTTCGCCAGACGCTGGTGGCGGCTAAAGCCAATGCATTCACCCGAACGTCGTTATATTCATAGACCGCACCGGGCAGATTGCGTTTGCGGTTCAGCCATTTGGCGGCATCCGGGTCGGGGCGGTCGGCCCAGTCGGGTTTGCCCCAGAGTGTACCTTCCCAATCGCTGGTTTGCCGAAGCATGTGATCCCAGGTGAGGGTCCGGTTATGAGGGGTTTGAAACGGGGTAATGAGTTCGGGTTTACCAAACTCATCGGCGGGGCGCGTAACGGGCTGATCATACAACTCGATGGGCGGCACATAGCCCGCAACGGTATCGTTTACGCTTCGGATTAGTCCTTTATCGACCGCCAGACCAACTACCGTCGACAGAAAACTTTTGGTCACACTGTGCGTAATGTCGCAGCGTTGAGGTTCGCCCCATTCGGCCACAATGTAGCCTTTGTAAACAATTACCCCCGTTGGCTCACCCCGGTCGGCGAAAGGCCCAATGGCGTAGCCAAACGGCTCTTTACCGAACGACTGATAATGCGACTGCTCCATGCTGCGGGGATTTTTTATTTCATTATCCCGATGAAACACAATGGCTTCCTGAATTTTGGCTGCCGATAATCCCATCTCGGTCGGGGTTTTGTGTTCCCATTGATGCGCGGCTGGAAAATACGGACCGGCTTTAGGGGTAACTTTCTTTTGGGCAACGACGATGGTGCTTACCAGAAAAAACAGGAGACTTAATTTCGAGGACATTTTCAAATGAGGTTGTCTTGTGTAAAACACCCAATAAACAACATTTTCGGCAATGTTTATGCGGCTGTACCCTTTGATGGGCCACCTACTATTCTCAGAGATGGCCTGGACACCAATAATTTTATAAGGATACTGGATTATAGTAGGTTAACTGGTCGGGCTCCCCGGAACGATTTCAGACAGGAAGACTTATTGAGTATGCCGGCATGTCCCACAGAACAGCATACCGATGTTAAATAGACAAGCTAAAAATGCTTCTAATGAGTAATAATCACTTAAAATAAACTTAAAACGTACATTGGTTAATATTTAAAGACTTTTGCATACGATAAGTTTAATCAAAAAAATCTCGACGCATGCATACATAATCCGTTAGAAGAAAGTGATAAGGTGCTGGCTGCTTGCCTGCCCCAAAAACGGTGTCGAGTAGCGATCATCAAGTAAATACAAAGAAACCTCCCAATGGAGTAATTAGGTTAGTATGGCTACCCTGTTGATTTCTATTGCCCTTTTTTCATGCACCGTTCTTTTAAGAGCTCTACCAAGGCTTTTTCTTAATAAGGGGAAACTTTTTTTGTTTACCAACGACACATGGTTTCATTTAATGCTCGCGGAGGAAATACGGCAGAACAATCATTCGATTCCCGGAAAAATCTCCAGATTTCTACTATCAGAAAGTTTAACCTATCCGGCCTTATTTCATATTTTACTTTCTTACGTAAATAAGACCCAACGGACCGCTATCGAACCCTATTTGGGTGGACTCTTCGACGGGATAGTAAGTGTGTGTCTGTTTTTAGCTGCCCGCTTCTTTTTGACTCTTGACTTACAGACATCTTTCTTTATAGTTTGTTTATTTATATTCTCTCCTTATACGCTGGGCCTGAATTTTGGTCCGCGAGCTACTCTCGGAACCCCCAGAGTATTTGGCCAACTTCTGTTCTTTCTGGCTGTATTACTAACGATACAGTACGTATTGACAGGGAGTTTTTATTCTATCGTTGCTGCGATCTGGGCAGGAAGTCTACTCTTTTCAGCTAGTATGTTTTCAAGTCAGGCTTACGTTTTTATCTTGCTACTATGGTCGATTTTGTTGCCCTCGCTGTGTCCGCTGGTTGTTTTAGTTAGCAGTTACCTACTCGCGCTTTTGCTTTCCAGAGGCTACGTCTGGCATATCACCAAAGGGCATATTCAGCATCTTGTCGTTATGGCCAGGGCATTTTGGCGAGGTAGATTTTCGGATCAAAATATCCAGCAACGAAATAGACTTGATGAATTACTTAACCTCCCCCGGTATTTATTCACCGACCTGAAACAATTATTCTTCCTGTTTTATGTCCGAAATACGTTTCTGATTCTGCTCTTTCAGATACCAGTTATGTCCCTTTATATTTATTATCGATTAGTTGATGCCCGTGCGTTTCCCACACTACCGCTTACTCATGCTCTAGATACCTTATTTATCGCCGGGTTACTTATTTTCATCGCTGTTTCAACCAAAATGCTGTCATTCCTGGGAGAGGCTGAGCGATATATTGAGCATGTAAGTCCTTTCTGCTGCCTATTCATCGGGCTGATGATGCCTGTGATGACGTCCCGTGCCGTTACTTTACTCCTGATTTATTCAATCAGTCTTTACCTAATCAATGGTGTTATTTTTGTTTACCTGATTAAGAATAAGGAATCGGAACAGCGGGAGCAACACATAAGATCTGTTTTAGACTGGATTGATCAGAACGCACACAAGAAACGATTTGCCGTATTGCCGCACACAAACCTAAATGTGCTGATACCCTATTTTACAACCGGCTTCGTATTATTTGGGCGTTGGAAGAATGACTCCTCACCTGCCGTTAAGTCGCTCAAAGATGTTGAGTCAACTGCGTTTCGCCAGCATCGGGTGAGTTTATTACAAACGTATGCCATTGATTATATCGTCATTTCAGCGAAGGCTGGAGTCCACCCGAATCTGGAGGAATTAAAAAGAGAATTTCGTACGGTGTTTGAAAACCCCGTTTATAGTGTGCTCTCATGCCAGAAGCAGGAGCATATCTCAAACTAACTACCTTCAGAGACGGCTCAACTACACGTGACGGATGGTGATGGCGATGCCATTCCGCCTACTTTTTTACTGGCAAGAACGCCTAAAACTTATCTTCCCGTTTGCTCTTCTAAATTAGTGGGGCTCAGCTTATTCGGGCTTCTTTTAACCAAAAAACGCTGCTTCATATTAACAAATACTATATATAATATTGATTATCAATACACTAAACATTATTTACTTTCGTTATAGACTAATTACCAACCTGATTGAGTTTTGTTGAAAAAAGTAGGATTTCCCTTATTGATGGCCATTATTCGCCCGGCTGTCACTGTTGCGGCTAAACTTATTGCACCGGGTGTAGGCTCTACAGCCCTCCCCACTCTTCACCCCTCCAAAATCAGTGCAGTAACCCGGTCCGATGCGACCTCCCTCCTTACCTGCCGATCTGACCTGTCGGCTATGCTTGCCCCTGCCGCAATGAACGCGCCTGAATTACCGCTCCTCGACGTTAATTTTTGTGGCGAATGTTTACCGCTCGACCAAACGGATGTTGTTGACCGCTGGAAACATGTGTTCACGCTTTTCCGGAGTCACAGCAGCGATCTGGGCAACCTTCGCCAGCGGGCCGAGGCTTTTTTTCCAATAATTGACCCCATCCTTGAAGAATACGAGATTCCGGACGATTTCCGGTATATCCCGCTAGCAGAGAGTGCCTTACGTCCCAAAGCTGTTTCGCGGGCCGGCGCGGCTGGCTACTGGCAATTGATGCCGGCTACTGCCCGTGCGTTAGGGCTTAAAGTAAGCGGCAAAACCGACGAGCGGTTCAATGTTCAGAAAGCCACCGTTGCTGCCTGCCGGTATCTACGAAAATTATACGATCAGTTAGGCTCGTGGTCGCTGGTCGCTGCGGCCTATAACGCCGGTCCGGGCTATATGAAGAATCAACTTAAACGGAACGATCACCGCGATTATTACCGGATGAGTCTGCCCCGCGAAACCCGGTATTACCTGTATCGGGTACTGCTCTATAAGGAAGTCCTGTCGCGCCCGGATGACTACTCATCTTTTTTAACCCCCGAAACGCAAACGGCCTACCATCCGTTTAACCGGTTGGTTCTGGAACGTGCTAGTTAGTTAGTGCCTATATATTATCTTTTTGATAGAAAGAATGGTTAACCACAGAGCGGTGCGCCGTTGCGACACAAAGGCCACAGAGAAATAGTCCTCTGTGGCCTTTGTGTCGCAACGGCGCACCGCTCTGTGGTTAACCATTCTTTCTCTATTCAATTGTTATACCAGCCGGATGCCTTTCTCTTCCAGAACGATTTTACGCTCGCGGTATAGTGTTCCGATGGCTTTCTTGAACGTTTTCTTGCTCATTTCGAGCGTTTCGTAGATTACTTCCGGCGAGGTATTATCCGTGAGGGGTAGAAACCCGTTCTCGGCTCTCAGCGTGGCCAGAATTCGCCGGGCATTCGGTTCCACGTTCTCATAGCCTGTCCGTTGCAGGCTTACATCCACCCGGCTATCGTCCCGGATGTTCTTGATATACCCGATCAGCGGATCGCCGGGGCGGACCGTCCGGAATATCTCATTGCTGTATACCAGCCCCTTATACCGATTGTTGATGATTACATTAACACCAAGGTCGGTTAGTTCGTAGGCCAGCAGCTGCACCTCATCGCCAACCTGCAGGTCGCGCACGTCCTCATCCAGGAACCGGTTTATCTTGGTCGATCCAACCAGCCGGTTTGTACTCTCATCGAGGTACATAAATACCACGTACCACTCGCCCACTTCCATAGGTCGGGCCTGTTCGCGGTGGGGCACCAGCAAGTCTTTTTCCAGACCCCAGTCCAGGAATGCCCCCGCACTGGTCACGGCAACGACCTGTAAACTGGCAAACTCATCCCGCTGAATGGCGGGGGTCAGTGTCGTGGCAATGGGCCGATCTTCCGAATCGGTGTACACAAACACATCGATATCATCGTCGACCGAAAGTGTGTCGGGCACATATTTGTTGGGTAGTAATATATCGTTACTAAAGTCCTGCGTCCGTCGATCCAACAGGTCGCCCAGGAAAAAGCCAACGCTGGTTTCGCGCAGGGCTGTCAGGGTATTTATTCGTCCAATGGTAATCATAAGCAACTGGCAAACCCATCGGCAGACGGGTTATGTGGCTACAAAGGTCGTTTTTTTATGCTCCTTTCCCATCCATTTCGACCGATAGATGCTGGATGAAACTATTTCTGAGAAGAAATTGGCACATTTACTCAATTTATTTAACGCTTGTGGCAATTTTCAATCGGAAAAGTCACGACAAACCGATTAACTCAGGCTCAACCGAAACCCTAATCGTCTAAATCAGTTATACCTCTACATCCGGCAGGGCGTATCCCGTCGGCTTTCCCTCCATTTTTTGAATGCAGTCTGATACTACAAAACCTACTGGTCGTGCTTCAGATCGGCCCGTTGTTACCCGGCGGCTTGATAGATTTTTACTAGGATTGGCGGATGTTTCGTCTTTTATCGGCCGTTTCTTTCGGGAAGCACTCCTGCCTCCCTACGAATTTAAAGAGATAATCCGGCAGTGTTACGAAGTTGGCTTTCGTTCGTTGTTGTTAATATCGACAACGGGATTTATTACGGGTATCGTCTTCACGAACCAGTCCCGCCCGTCTTTGTCCGAATTTGGCGCTACGTCGTGGCTGCCCTCGCTGATTGCCATTGCCATTGTACGGGCACTGGGACCGCTCGTAACGGCCCTTATTGCTGCGGGTAAAGTAGGGTCGAGCATTGGCGCGGAGCTGGGATCGATGAATGTGACCGAGCAGATCGACGCCATGGAAGTTTCCGGCACCGATCCCTTCAAGTTCCTGGTTGTTACCCGCGTACTGGCCACATCGTTTACCATTCCGTTACTAACGATGTACACCATTTTCGTGGGCCTGCTCGGGGCCTATATTAACGTCAATCAGAATGAACAGACCAGCTTCACGTCGTTCATGCAGGAGGTATTCGGCGCGATCACTTATCTGGATATTTTTGCCTCCGTCCTGAAATCGATCGTGTTCGGCTTTACCATCGGTATGGTGGGTTGCTACAAAGGCTATCACTCATCGAAAGGCACCGAAGGCGTCGGCAAAGCGGCTAACTCCGCCGTTGTTACCTCCATGTTCTTAGTATTCATCGAAGAACTCCTCTCGCTGCAAATCGTAGGAGCCATTCGGGGCAGTTAATTCAATATTGAATGATAGACTGTGTGAATGACATTACACTATGACACCATCTACTGAAACAGTAATTGCAATTAAAGGGCTCCGGAAATCTTTCGGCGATCTGCACGTCCTGCGGGGAGTCGATCTGGAGGTAAGCCGGGGCGAAAATGTAGCCGTATTAGGGCGGTCCGGTACGGGCAAATCGGTGTTGATCAAACTCATGGTTGGCCTGCTCAAACCCGATGCAGGCAGTATCCTTGTACTCGGGCAGGATGTTGAAACATTACGGGGTAAAGAGCTGGATTTATTCCGGCAGAAGGTAGGCTTCTCGTTCCAGAGCAGTGCCCTGTACGAC
Source organism: Spirosoma fluviale (assembly GCF_900230225.1). Classification (GTDB taxonomy): domain Bacteria; phylum Bacteroidota; class Bacteroidia; order Cytophagales; family Spirosomataceae; genus Spirosoma; species Spirosoma fluviale. Next base: position 1,917,264 of record NZ_OCNH01000001.1, on the reverse strand, counting down.
AGCATGAGTATCCGCGAAAACCTTGAATTTCCGCTCGTGCGCAATATCCGGAACCTGAGCCGGGGAGAAATTGATAAGGCCGTCGAAGAAGCGCTCGATGATGTGGGCCTCTCGCAAACCATTAACCAAATGCCGTCTGAGCTATCGGGTGGGCAGCGGAAACGGATCGGCATTGCCCGGACGTTGATCCTGAAGCCCGAAATCATGCTCTACGATGAGCCAACGGCTGGTCTGGACCCTATTACGAGTATCGAAATCAACAACCTGATCAATGAAGTTCGGGAGCGATTTGGGGCTACGTCGATCATCATTACCCACGACCTGACCTGTGCCAAAACAACCGGCGACCGGGTTGCCATGCTACTCGATGGAAAGTTTGAACGGGTGGGGCCATTTGACGAGGTCTTCGCCGACCCGGATGAGCGGATACAACAGTTTTATAATTACAAGTTTGTGAATTAAACAGTCTGGCACGTTTCCAGTTTTCTGTATACGGTTCATAATTCTCACCATCTCAAACAATATACCGTACATTAAAATCCAAACCATTCAATGAGTACAGAATCGAACAAACGCTCCGTTGTCGTTGGCATCTTTGTCCTGCTGGGCATCATCATTTTCGTTGCCGGGGTGTTTGTACTGGGCGGTCAACAAAAACGCTTTACGAAAAGCTTTAAACTCATGGCTGTTTTCAAAGACGTGGGTGGCCTTAAAGTAGGTAACAACGTCTGGTTTTCGGGCGTCAAAATCGGAACCGTTAAGCGAATCAGCTTTTTCGGCAATGCGCAGGTGGAAGTCGACATGAACATCGAGGAAAGTTCAAAACAGTATATCCGGAAAGATGCCGACGCCACGATCAGCTCCGACGGACTGATTGGCAACAAGATCGTTGTCATTGCGGGGGGCACCACCAGCCATCCGCAAGTAGAAGACGGCGACCGCATCAAAACATCGGATGCGTTGAGTTCCGATCAGATCATGGCCACCTTGCAGGAAAATAACAACAACCTGCTTAGGGTGACCAACGATTTTAAAGAACTGGTGGGCAACCTCAAACGCGGCAAAGGCACGGTAGGCGCCGTCCTGACCGATTCGATGGTCGCCGAGAACTTCAAGAAGGCCATGCGCAATCTGGAACTAGCCTCTAACAACACCGTTAAAATGACGGGCTCTGTTTCGCAGTTTGCCGCCCGTCTGAACACCAAAGGGACGCTGGCGCACGAATTGGTGACCGACACAACGGTATTCCGACGCCTGAGCCGCTCGGCAGCGTCGCTTGAGGGCGCGGCTAAATCGGCGAACTCGACGGTGGCTACTTTGGGGCAAACGTCCCAAAACCTGAATCGGGCTTCGGAAAAGCTCAACAACACGAACAGTCCATTAGGCGTGCTGCTCACCGACCAGGAAACGGCCGCTAACCTCCGGACTACTCTGAAAAACTTAAATCAGGGATCAGTTCTACTTAATGAGGATTTGAAAGCGGCTCAAAGTAATTTCCTGCTGCGCGGTTTCTTTAAGAAGAAAGCCAAAGCAGAAGAGAAGAAGAAAGCAGACAGTACGTCTGCTGTTCAACCCTGATTGAGCAGATAACAACGACTAAATGAAAAAGGTGGTCTTTAACTCGAAATGGAGTTAAAGACCACCTTTTTTTAAGCTTATTTGCTAGTCAATAGTTTTCATACATGGCTACCGGCCAGCGCCTTATTCTTTCTGCACCGAACTGGCTCCACTCAGTTGTTGCCGGACCGCAGGTGAACCCTGGTAACGTACGGTACTGGCACCGCTGGCATTGACAACCAGCGAGGTCCCGACATTAACATTTGCTTTACTGGCACCCGAAGCTTCAACTTCCGCCTGATCGACCGGATAACCAAAAGCCTGTAGTAATGACGAACCCGATAAATCGCTCGTTAGCGTACTTCCCTGTCCGGTCAGGCGCAATACAGAAGCGCCGGAAAGAATAAGGGTTACCAGGCTGGCCGGAGCCGTGATCTGACTTTCGGAAGCACCAGACAAAGTGATGTCTAAACTCTCCAGATTCGAAAAACCACTAACGGTTGAGCGACTGGCCCCCGAGAAATCAACACCCCGGAGCGTTGGCATGGTAATCGTAAACGCAGTTTGATACTCCCGCCGACGGGAGTTTCGGTATTGAGCATACAGCGTACCATTACGCGTATACACATCAAGGTCATTCAGATTGCGACGATCGCCTTCTGCCGTTACCGCAAATGTGTTTCCCTGCTGCACGGTAATTTTGAAGGCACTGCCCATGTCAACCCGATCAAACCCGGTAAAGGCATAGGTTTGGGTATCGCCCTGATACGGCCCGACATCCTCGCGGGTTAGCGAACAGCCGGTTAAGCTGAATAAGAAAATGGCAAGTAGACTAAGATTGAGTAATTGGCTGGACATTGGTTTCATAACAACTGCTTGTATTTGTTTTTACTGGATGACGACACCGCTGCGAACATTCGTTTGTTCGACAGACTGCGTGTTTGCCATCCATGACAACCAGGTTGAAACATACCCCTATTCTGATCCGATATTTTTCATAAAAAAAGTCTGACGCCTGGCGTCAGACTTGTACAAAAAATTGATAATCAATGTATTTTTTTATTGATAACTCGCTCGGCTTTAGTGGCTACGATACCTTCTTCGGGTCGATAACCACGTGTCTGATCCGCTGGCGTTTCCAGGTGTAGGTTACCTGAATGAGTCCATCAGCGGTTTGGATAACTGCTGGATACGAATACTCGCCGGGGGTGTTTTCGAGGACAGCCAGTGTCTTCCAGCTTTTACCATCACTTGAAATAGCGACTTCCAACGGGGTGCGCGGGCCACCGGACTTACCGGGAGTTGGCGAAACCGGATTATACACTAACACCTGCCGACCATCGGCGAGCGTAACGGCATCCGTGCCTGAGTTCGGGTTGGGCAGGGTCGTTTTTTGCAAAGCAGACCATGTCTTACCGCCGTCTTTCGACCAGGTTTCCGCAATGAATCCCGTTTTCTGACTCCGGCAAAGGGCCTGCAACTGCCCGCCCGGATGAAACAGCACACTAGGCTGAATAGCGCCGTCATTCACCCCGTTGTTGATCGCTTCTGTCCGTTGCCAGGTTTTTCCCCAATCGCTGGTCTGCTCAAAATGCACCCGCCAGTTGTGATCTTCAGAACTGCTGGGACAAAGCAAAATGCCCGAAGCCAGCAAAACAGGTTTATTCTTGATCGGTCCGGCAATCCCATCGGGCAGTCGTTCGGCAGCCGACCAGGTTTTCCCGCCATCGTTTGACCGTTTCAGCATACCCCACCAGGTTGACGGGCTGGGACCGACTTTATAGAATAGAAGTAATTCGCCCTTAGGCACCTGAAACAGTACGGGATTCCAGCAGGGCAAGCGTTTGCCGTCGGGTTGGACACCCGTTGCCACTTCTACAGGCGTTGTCCAGCCGGATTTCGTCCCATGGCTCACCCAGATGCCTACATCCGGATGCCGCTCCCGCGTTCCGCCAAACCAGGCAGCCACCAATCCCTGCGATGTTTCGACGATGGTCGATGCATGACATTCCGGGAAAGGAGCCTGTTCGTAAATAAATTCACTTTTCAGAACGGCCGGGCTAGCCGGTTGCGCCTTTAGGTTCTGAAGTGTATAGGCAAGAAAGGCAATGAGCGGGATCAAGTATTTTTTCATATCTCAAAAATGCACGACGCAACGCTACCTACTCACAGGAATGTACTTATTCGTTAAAAATGGCTGGTTTACCCTGCTTATTCAATCCTGATGGAATACCCGTTCCAGCGGAGTTGCCACGGGGGAATTATCCGGATTCGTTTCCATCAAGTCAGCCATATATGCCCACCAGCGCTTCATAATAGGCAATCCCGGAAGGTCGGCGGTGGTGTGGTTGGGCACTCGTTTCTGGATGGCGAACAACGTTCCCGTGGCGCGATCAAGGTAAATGGAATAATCCCGTATACCGGCCTCAACGAGGGCTTCGGTTAGTTCGGGCCATATTTCATCGTGACGGCGCTGGTATTCAGCCTCCACGCCCGGCTTCAATTTCATGGTAAAAGCTACTTCTTCCATCATCTGGTTTAATTGACAGGAACACGGATTTAACGGATTCGTACTGATTTTCAGATTTATCCGGCTTTGTTGCATGTCGACTTGAGGGACATTCTGATCACATAGCAACCTAATGTTTTTAGCTTGCAAAGCGTACGTAAGTGCCTGGCGTGCCGTAGGTACGCAACCATCGATGGTTTTTTGTCGCGTACCTACGGCACGCTGATTATATGTGCGCCTTTCGTTTCTACAAACATTGGATCGCTACGCGACCAGAAGGCCTCTCAAAGAGCCGCGCAACAAAGCCGACTTATCCGTTAAAATCCGTGCAATCCGTTCCATCCGTGTTCCTATAGTTTCAGTTTATACAATTCCGTACCGGCCAGCAGGAAACAGCCCAGACCATAATCCTCAAAATCGGGCTTGCTGTTGTAGGTTACCGGCTGACCATCTTTAGGCTCTTTCCCCGTTCCCTGCACATACCCCAGGAAACCATTCGGGTGAACAGAGTCGGTAGCCATAGCATTCCAGGCTTTGCTGATGATGGGTTTGTAGACGTTCCCATCCAGTAAGCCGTGGTTGATACCCCAGGCCATTCCATAGACGAAGAGGGCCGTTCCGGTGAGTTCTTTACCGCCAAAGTGGGTGGGGTCATGCAGGCTCACATTCCAGTAGCCATCCGCCCGTTGCAAGGGTGGAAGAGCCCGCATCATGTCGAGGTACGTTTTCTCGTATTCGTCGCGGTGGGGCGCGTCTTTAGGCATGATGTCGAGTACCCGAACCAGGGCCGTTACTACCCAGCCGTTCCCTCTTGACCAGTAGCAGTCTTTACCGTTTGGCTCTCTGTAAGGCGGCACGAAATCCTTGTCACGCCACCACAAACCGTCCTTCGGGTTGTAGAGCCCATTGCCGCCGTGTTGGGTTTTCGAGTACATGTAAATCTGGTACATCTTCTCGAAATAGCTCCGGTCATTCTCCAGCACACCTAACTGAGCGAATACGGGCATGGCCATTTGCAACGCATCGACCCAGTTCCAGTCGTCAACCTTATCGCTCTTCACCATTGCATCTATGGACGCTTTAATGTCGTGCAGCCGTTCAGGCTTTCTATCAATCAAATAAAGGTCGATGTAGGTCTGGCCGCAACACTGGTCATCGGCGTTGCGGGTGTTGATGCCACTCCGCAAGCCCCAATTGTGTTTTTGGCCCCATTCGACGGCGTAATCATAATAAACTTTTTTCTTATCAATTCCGTACAGAGCCATCAGCCCCTCATAGTAAACGGCCCGCGTCCAGATGTTGCTGGGACGAGTTTTGTTGGTTACAATTTCTTTGCCGGGGTCTGGCCAGGATGCCATGAAGTACGCATTAGCCAGCGTCATTTTTGCCAGAATTTCTTTTTTGGCAGGGAGTTTTTGCGCCTGTGCAGTTAGTGTTACGGCCAGCAGAAGCAAGACCAAATGACCAGCTCGCGGTTTACTATGCATCATCAATCAGGTAATTGAAACTATACGTTTAAGCGATCACGGGAGCCGTGTATTTTTTGAGTTCTACGCAATCGGCAGGCATGGGCAGCGCATTCCAGTGGTGATGGATGGCGAGCGCGGCACCCAAAGCCGATGCCTGCGCTACAGAAGCCGCATACACATCGAGGTCGGGGAAAGCGCGGGCGAGGAGATTCATATAAATCGGATTTTTGCCGAAGCCACCATCAACGAAAATCCGTTTCACCACCGTGCGATTGCTGGACGTATCGTTCAGCACCAGGTTGGTCGATACCAGTTGCTGGGCCACAATATCGAGGATAAGCTGATGGTAGGCCTCCTCGTAATCAGCAAAGTCAGCGAGGTCGCGCTGTCCGAACAAAGAACCCTGCATAGACAGCAGCTGCTTGCCTTTGGCGTCGGCTTCGGTCGTTACCTGACTTACATGTTGGCGCAGCTTCTCAATGGTTTCGGGGTTGTACCCTACCTTAATGTATTGATCGACGGGAACACCAAAGTGGTCGGCAAGGCGCTTGATCTGCTGTTCGTGCTCGTACCCGGCAAACAACCGGGACGATTTGACGGACTGCCCTTTGTAATGCATGTAGTTCAGGCAATCGTACTGCAACTCTTCGGCCGTAAGCGGGCTACTGTTGAACGGGTTCATACTCACGCACCAGGTTCCGGTCGAGATCAGTACGAAGGGATTTACGGCTCCATCGGTTTGCGTGGAGGCCAGATACGGGATCAAGGCCGCCGAACTGTCGTGCAGTCCCACGCCTACCGGCACGGATTTACCGCCGAACGTAACCGGTTTGGCGGAATCTGACGGAACGATGGGTGCCAAATACCCGGCAACATTTTCCCGATCTACCCAGTCATGATAGCCTTGACGGTCAAAATCCCACAGCATGGTATGGCATCCGATGCTGGTCAGTTCAGAAACCGGCCAGTTGTTGATCAGGCTGCTCACGTACTGCGGCAAATGGAGCGTATAGGCCAGCTTCGCCAGCACGTCGGGCTGCTCGTGCTTGAGACGATACAGCTGAAGGCCGGAGTTAAGGCTACCCAGCGAAGGCGACGCTGTTCTGCGGGTTATACTGGCTTCCGGCCCATAAGCATCGAAAAACTGCTGAAGGAGTGCGGGCGGATACATTTTCAGGTAATTATAGAGGGGGCAAATCGGTTTCCCATCCTGGTCGACATGCACCATACTGGCTCCGTAGGTCGAGAAGTTCACTGCCCGAATATCAAAGTCGGGCAAAGCCAATACCTCATCCAGCGACGTTTTCACCCAGTTTGTGAGCCGATGAACATCTTCGCACAAATCACCGTCCTCGTCCGGAATTTCCGTAAACTGCTCTGATTTTTCGAGCACAATCCGGTAGTTTTCGTCGAAGAGAAACAGCTTTTTATTCGTCTTCCCAATGTCGAAGACTGCAATAGCAGGAATTCTTTTCATATAGTTAAAGAGCGAAAGAGCGAAAGAGTGAAAGAGCGAATAGCTGACTCGAGCTTATTCACTCTTTCACTCTTTCGCTCTTTACATTATAGTCCCGTAGCTACTGTTTTGGCACCGCGTTCACCGATCAGGTGCTGGCGGACGTCCAGCTGCCGGTATAAGCCAAGCGGATTCAGCGACGCACCGGCCCGCCGACGAGCTTCGGCCACCAAGGGTCGAACATCCGTGCGGAAAGCATCCTGCAAAATTTCCTGCGCCCGAACGGCGTCGTTGGCTTCGCGGGCTTCTTCGAGCGCTTCGCGGTCAACTAACAGGGCCTGAGCATACGCCAGTTGGATGGCTTCGACCGACTGAAGCAGGTCTTCAAGCGGATCTTTTACGTTGTGGCTGGCGTCGATCATCCAACCGAGGTCGGTGGCGTGGTTCATGCCTTTGGCATCAAGGCCATCCACCAGTTCGGTGAAGATCAGGAAAAGCTGATAGGGCTTGATGCTGCCCGCCGTGAGGTCGTCGTCACCATATTTAGAATCGTTGAAATGGAAACCACCCAGTTTCTCCTGATGGAGCAAAATCGCTACGATCTGCTCGATGTTGGCATTGGGCAGGTGGTGGCCCAGATCGACCAGCGTGTAGGCTTTTGGTCCGAGTTTGTTGGCGTAGAGGAAACTGCTGCCCCAGTCGCCAACGGTCATCGAATAAAAGTTGGGTTCGAAGGCTTTGTACTCGACAAAGACTTTCCAGTCGTCGGGTAAGGCCGCGTAGATTTCTTCCAGGCTCGACAGTGTGCGGTCGAAGGCTTTCCGGAAATTAAGCTGACCGGGGAAACAGGACCCATCCGACAGCCAGACGGTAAGGGCCGTAGAGCCCAGCGCCACGCCATGCCGGATCACCTCGATGTTATGCTCGATCGCCTGCCGACGAACGGCGGGGTCGGTATGCTGGAGTGACCCGAATTTATAGCTCAATTCGGCGTCGGGCTGATCCTGAAAGGTATTGGAGTTCACGGCATCGAACCGCAGGCCATGCTGAGCGGCCAATTGTTTGATGGCTTCCGGATCGGTTGGAATATCCCAAGGTATGTGCAGGGATATGGCCCCGCTGGCGCGGTTCAGCGCGTGGAGCAGGCCCACATCGGCTATTTTCTCTTCCAGACTGCGCGGCTCTCCCCCACCCGGAAACCGGCCGAAACGCGTGCCGCCCGTTCCCAGAGCCCAGCTCGGGATAGCAATCTGAAAATCAATGAGTTTTTGGATAATGGGTTCAGCCTTAGCCACCTCCTGCGTCCAGTAGGATAGTTTACGTTGGTGCCCTTCCAATAGCGTCTGGTTATACTCAGCGATGTGTTCGGGTTGGAGATTCATAAGGGTTTAGATGTTTTATCTATCCATTAAGAAGAATAATGGAAATTAATATTTTTGTCACCAAGAGCCTTTTGGCGGCTTCTATCAGCCCATACATGAATGTGTGGGTTTTGATATACCATTAATTCGTTCCAACTAACCGTTGAAACGGTTTTCACCAACTACCCCCGTGAGTCATTCGAAATGCAAAATCTGGGTTCACGCTGTTTTCGCTACAAAAGACCGAAAACCACTTATCAATGCACAAATTATCGCAACCGTGCACGATGCACTACGCAAGCAGCTCATTGATATAGGGTGCTTCGTGGATTATATCGGTGGTGTGGCGGATCACGTCCATTTATTGTTTTTGCTTACCCCCGGCAAATCCATTGCCGATGTTATGAAACAGATTAAAGGCGGGAGTTCACATGCGTTTAATCAGGTGAAGCTGACCACTGTTCCTTTTGCCTGGCAAACGGGTTACGGTGCTTTTTCGGTTAGCGAATCACACGTGCCACGGGTAAGGGCGTACATCCTGAATCAGAAAGAACACCACCGTACCGTCACGTTCATGGATGAATTTAACCGGTTTATGGCCCATTATGGGTTACCAACCGATGATAACGGGTGATGTAGAATAACCGTTGAAACGGTTATTTGTCATGTGCATTATGGGCGTTTTCCCACAAATAAATTTGTGGGCTGATAAAGGCCGTTTGTGATGTCCGGTTTACGGCTTTTTGTTTTAAAAGCCGTAAACCGGACACTTATTTTTACCGGACGAAGGCCATGGCTACACCGCCGTCGACGTTCAGCACGTTGCCCGTTGATTTGGATAATAAGCCGTTTACGAAGGCCAGGCAGGCATTGGCGATATCGTCGGGTAAAATAACTTCGTTCAGCAGGGTGCGCTTGGCGTAATAGCCGGGCAGTTCTTCGACTGTAACGCCGTACGCTTTGGCACGACCCTCGGCCCAGGCACCCGCCCATATTTTGGAATCAGAGATAACGGCGTCGGGGTTCACAACGTTGACCCGGATGTGGTCTTTGCCCAGTTCGGCGGCATTCAGGCGGCTCAGGTGCAGTTGAGCGGCTTTGGCTGAGCCATAACCGGCGTTGTTCGGACCCGAAACCAGCGCGTTCTTGCTGACGATATTCAGCACGTCACCACCCAGTTTCTGCTTCCGCATCACCTCAACGGCTTGTTGCGTAACCAGGAACTGACCTTTCACCAACACGTCATAAAGCAAATCCCAGTCTTTTTCGGTATGCTCTTCAATGGGCTTCGAGATGCTCAGACCAGCGCAGTTCACTACGATATCGACCCCACCAAAGGCCAGTGCGGCTGCACTGTAGGCATTGGCTATGGTGCCGGTATCGGTTACGTCCAGCAGGGCGGCTGTGTACGCATCTTTACCGTACTGCTTCTGAAATTCGTCGTTGGCACCAGCCAGCCGGTCGGCGTCGTTGTCGTTGATCACGACCACGGCTCCTTCGGCCAGAAACGCTTTGGCAATGGCTTTCCCAATCCCCCCGGCGCTGCCCGTAATCAGGGCAATTTTCCCCGACAGTGGTTTGGGTTTTGCCATCCGCTGAAGCTTTGCTTCTTCCAGCAGCCAGTATTCAATATCGAACGCTTCCTGTTCGGGCAAGCCCACGTAATCAGAAACTGCTTCGGCTCCTTTCATCACGTTAATGGCGTTGGTATAAAACTCAGCCGCTACCCGCGCTGTCTGTTTGTCTTTGGCGAACGTAAACATACCCACGCCCGGCCACAGAATCACCACCGGATTCGGGTCGCGGATGGCGGGGCTATTGTCGTGTTTGTTGCGCTCGTAATAGGCTTCGTAGTCGGCCCGGTAATCGGCGAAGGCTTTGTCCAGATACGCGCTGCTTTCTTCACCCGACAGCTGTTCGGGGTCCAGTACCAGCGGCCGAATTTTGGTCCGCAGGAAGTGGTCCGGGCAGCTCGTTCCCAGGCGGGCAAGCCGGGGCAAATCGTTCGAGTTGACAAATTCAAGAACCCGGGCATCGTCTGTGAAATGGCCGATCATCCGGCGGTGGCCCGATGCCAGACCGCGTAAAACCGGCATCAATGAAGCGGCCTGGGTCTTGCGGGTGTCAGCATCGGTATTTTCGCGGGCGGGGCCACCAAATACCGGGCGTTTCTTGCCATAGTTGGCATTGAGGTATTCGGAAGCCTGCTCGATGACCTCCAGCGTGTTCATGTACGATTCGTAAGAGGTGTCGCCCCAGGTGAACAGACCATGTCCACCGAGAATTACCCCCCGCAGATTTGGGTTATTCTTAACGGTTTCTTCCAGTTTCAGGCCCAGGTCGAAGCCGGGTCGCTGCCAGGGAAGCCAGGCCAGCTGGTCGCCCCAGATTTCGTGCATGATGGTTTCTCCATCGCGGCTGGCGGCAATGGCAATCAGGGCATCGGGATGGAGGTGGTCAATATGCTTGAATGGCAATAGGCCATGCAAAGGTGTATCAATGGAGGGAGCAGCACATTTGGGGTCGAACAGGCAGTGGTCGAACAGGCCCACCATCTCATCTTCGAATTCAAGGCCCCGGTACCGCTTTTTCAACGCATGAAGCCGATCCACGTAGAGGTTAGCGCATCCTTTTTTGGTCAATGTACCAATGTCTCCACCAGACCCTTTTACCCACATCACTTCGACAGGCTCGCCCGTCAGTGGGTTGGTTTCCATTAATTTGACCGATGTATTTCCGCCGGCATAGTTCGTTAGGCGCAAGTCAGCTCCGAGCAGATTGGAGCGGTAGATAAACAGGGCGACTTCATCGCCAGCCAGTTCTGCCGCCTTTTTATCATCCCAGAGGTAGCTAACATAATTGAACGCTTGCGTGGTATTCATAGAAAATAAGTAAGTAGTATCCGTCAGCAATCTTGTTTTAGACAAAGTAAGTGCAAACTTTTTTCTCCTGCTTCATGTACTCTCCTGTTGGCTTTATTAAATATTTTTAAAGATTCGTCTTCCTGAAACAGGCAGGAGAGAACAGGTAAGTTTAGGAAAAGTATACCTATACATTCGAAAAAAATTCAAGAAAAGTGGCCGTATTCCTGGGTGTTATCTTTCATGCGCTGGGGGGCTTTGCCTCCGGCAGTTTTTATCTACCGTACAAAAAAGTCCGTGGTTGGGCATGGGAAAGTTACTGGCTCATTGGTGGCCTGTTTTCCTGGCTGGCGGCCCCCTTGCTTCTCGGCTCACTTACCGTGCCAAACCTCTTTGATGTACTGGCAAAATCACCCAGCGATACCATTTTCTGGACGTATTTCTGGGGCGTTCTGTGGGGTTTTGGTGGCTTGACATTCGGTCTGGCCATGCGCTATCTGGGCTTATCATTAGGCATGGCCGTCACGCTGGGGCTTTGCGCCGTTTTTGGTACGCTCGTACCGCCCATCTGGCAGGGTCAGTTTGGTACGCTGGTTGGCACCACATCCGGGCAGGTTATTATGCTTGGGCTGGCCGTTTGTGTACTGGGCATTTCCATTTGCGGGATAGCCGGGATGATGAAAGAACGGTCGCTGACCGACGAACAGAAAAAGGCCGTCATCACTGAATTCGACATCCGTAAAGGGCTGATGGTGGCGGTATTTTCGGGGATCATGAGTGCCTGTTTCTCCTTTGGCCTTACCGCCGGGCAGCCCATTGCCGACCTGGCCGTTCAGAATGGAACCGATCCGTTGTACATGAACAATGCCGCGCTGGTCATTATTCTCCTCGGCGGACTAACCACCAACGCCATCTGGACTATCTATCTGAACATCCGCAATAAGACGTATACAGACTATAGGAATATCTCTACCCCTATTCTGACAAATGTTATTTTCTGCGCTATGGCTGGTTTTACGTGGTATTTCCAGTTCTTTTTTTACGGCATGGGCGACAGTAAAATGGGGGAATACCGATTTTCGGGCTGGACACTCCACATGGCCTTTATCATTGCGTTCAGCAGTTTCTGGGGACTTTACCTCCACGAATGGCGGGGTGCCAACAAGCCAACCATGCGGACAATCTCACTGGGCATCACCATGGTTGTTCTCTCTACAGTTATTGTCGGGATAGGCAACTACCTGGCGGAGTAGAACCGTGTGTAGATAAACTGGCTGTGGCGGTCATGTGTCAGCGTTAAGCATCTGACACATGACCGCCACAGCTAGTTTAGGGTTTACCGTTTAAAAGACCTCCCGCGCAATTTTCATGATATTATCGGACTTACCCATGGTGTAAAAGTGCATGACCGGGGCACCCGCTTCTATTAATTCCCGGCACTGCTGAATGCACCACTCCACCCCCACCTGACGGGCTTGCTGATCATTTTCACAGGCTTCTACAGCACGAACCAGATCCTCCGGCATGTGCAGGTGAAAGAGCTTTGGCAGAATCTGGAGATGTTTGCGGGTGCTGAGTGGTTTCAAGCCGGGTATAATAGGCACCGTGATGCCCTCCTGCCGACAGCGTTCCACAAAACTCAGGTACTTGGCATTGTCGAAGAACATCTGGGTTACGATGTAATCCGCTCCTTTATCGATTTTCTGCTTGAGGTACTGAAAGTCAATGTCATGGTCGACGGCTTCGAAATGCTTTTCAGGATAAGCCGCTACACCAATGCAGAAGTTACTGGGAGCCAGGGCCGTATCTTCTTCGTGCAGGTAGATACCCTTGTTCATATTGGCCACCTGCTCCACCAGTTCACTTGCGTACGAATACCCGTTCTCTTTGGCTTTGAAGGTCGAAAACGGCTTGGCCGGATCGCCACGAAGCACCAGCGCGTTATCGATGCCCAGGTAATGCAGGTCGATCAAAAAATCTTCCGTTTCTTCCCGGCTGAACCCTCCACAAAGCACGTGCGGCACGGGGTCTACGCCAAAGCGGTGCATAATGGCCGAACAGATGCCTACAGTACCAGGCCGTTTGCGGGTAACTATCTTTTGAATGGTCCCATCGGGCAGGGGGCGTTCAATGTATTCTTCGCGGTGGTAGGTGACGTCAATGAAAGGTGGCTTGAACTCCATGAGCGGCTCGATATTATCGAGCAGACTTTTCAGATTATCCCCCTTGATGGGCGGAATGACTTCAATTGAGAAAATAGGCTTGCCGTTGGCGGCTTTGATGTGTTCAGTAATTTTGGTCATTTCATTAAACTCACAGATGAACGGCAGACACTCTTTACTTCTTCATAAAACGCCCCAGCCCCGACAAATAGATAGCAGTGGCAATCATGATGACGACTACCGTACCGCCAATTATAAATAGTAACTCTTTTTCTGTCGTGAACCGTTCAATTACAAAGGCCAGTCCCAGAAAGATACCTCCAATTCCCATACAATACAGACCTGCATACCGAGCCAGATCGCCTTTTCTTGACGGATCAACCTGACTACTATCCACATTCGACAAGAGGTGCGTTGCCTTATAGCGCCAGATGCCAGCTCCCAACAGCGCGAGCCCAATGCCCGTACACAACATCAGTATATTCATAGAAGATTGTATCTATCAACGCGAAAACACCGCTAAACGCAGGTAAATTCCATTGGCCGCGCCGTTGCTCCAGGGTTGTATATCCAGTCGATGGCCCAGTTCACTCTGGTTCTTAACCTCATGTAGCTTTGGAATTCCCCAGCCGACCAGCGACCCAAATGCTGCTCCGGCCAGCAAATCGGTTGGGTAGTGCAAGCCCGCTTCGTAACGAAGGATCGCCGATGCCGACGCCAGCCCCAATGCCCCAACCCAGACTACGGGTTTTAGCCGGGAATGCGGGAAATAATGCCGGAATACTTCACCGGTAAAGACTGCCGTTGAGAAGGCAACCGTTGCGTGGCCGGAGAAGAACGACTGGCTGGCATCCCGCGTTAGTTTTTCCTCCAATGGCGCAGCGGGGTTGTACACAAACGGCCGACTGCGCTGCGTAATGGCCTTTATTGTCCGTTCGATGCCACTAGACAGCGCAACGGTTTCGATGTACATTACCGCCACCGTTTTAAAATCCTGCCGCATTGGCTTTGTCCCCACCGACAGCAGACCCAGCATCGCTACATTCCCAGCCAGCGTCACATCGCTCAGCTTATCGGCGGTTGGAGACCAGTGGTACGTAGCTTTCCGGTCAAAAGCGTTGACCTCCAGGCGGTCGAGTCCCGCTACCTGAGCGCTGGTCAGCGGGTCGACGGTAGAGCCGAGCAGGACGGATGTGCCAAACGAGGCCACACCCGCGCCTAACAGAGTTAATTCCCGGCCCGTTTTTAACGCATAAGGCGACTGAGCCAGCGAAGCATTCAGGAAGCATACCAACTGAAGAATGAAGAGCACGCTTACCCCCTTTTTTCGACAACCAACTTTTGAAATATCCATTTTAGTTTTAACTATCGTATAGGCTTACAGCACGTTCACCACTTCGGGAACATCAGCTAAGTACACTAACCGTCCTTCCACTTCCAAGAATCCCATGTCCCGGTACAGACGGGTGAAATACTTTAAAGTGTCCGTTGGGGAGTACGTCTTTGCGGATTCCGTTTCCGATGAAGACCCAGCCTCTGCCTCCGGCGAACCCACTCTCGACTCATACTGCACCAGCACAATGTGACCATCTGGAAAATGCACCACGCGGTGGGGGGCTCCATGCACGCGTTTATTACTCAAAATACTGCGGTCTGTGTCGATCCGCAGATTAGAATCGAACAGCGTTGCTAAAGCCGGATGCGACACAATTGCCAGCAGACTCTGCTTTAGTTCGCCACATTCCACCTGACGAACGAGCCCCTCGCTCACGAGTTGTCGGAGTACTTTATCGATGCTTTCGGTGCCCCTGATCAAACTGAGGGCCGCGCAAAGTTTACGGTCGCGTTCGCGGGTTCGCTCAAACGTTGCGACATCGAACATCCGGTCGGCCTGTCGGCGGAGTTGTAAGTCCTGCCCGCGGTTCCCGCTCACGATTTCGTCCAGCACGATTTCATCGAGAGACTCATCTGTTTTATGATGCGGATAATAGTCAGCGCAGAGGCTGATCTTATAGCTGTAATTACCTTCCTCCCAGGCACAGCCGCAGTTGCGGGCCACTTCACTGTCGCGCAGAAACGCGTGCAGCCAGTGGCTGATGGTATTCTGCTGGCCTTTGGTGAAATCCTTTGCTTCGCTGATGACGTACAGCCGATCCGTTGGGCGGGTAAAGGCCACGTAGAGCATATTCATATTTTCCAGAAAGGTACGGGTCAGTTCCTCTTCGTACTGAGCCGCTACGACAGCCGGGGCACCCCGCAGTTTACTGGTCGTGTGAGCGGGTGCCGATAACAGACGGGTTAACTCCCCAACGCTATCTTCGTGCGTCAGCATATCGCTTCGAATACCGCTCAGATCGAGCCAGATGGTACTGTCGTTGATGGGCTCTACCCGCCAGTTGGCAAAGGGAATGATAACCACCGGAAACTCAAGGCCTTTCGATTTGTGAACGGTTTGGATACTCACCGCATTACGCGCATTCCCCTCTACCGAAATCTTCTGCCGAACCCCCTCCCAATACAACAGAAAATCGCTCAGATGGCCGCTCCGTTTCTGGTTAAACGACAGCACTTCATCAAGAAACCGGAACAGGAACGGGTTATGCTCCGCCTGGTTGAACAGACCGAACTGGGCGGTCAGTCGTTCGGCCAGTTCGTAGGGATTGAGTTGCCCCAGCGCGTAGGGATCGAGGGGATAGCCTTCTTCGGCCAGGTACGCGTACAGAGCGTCGATATCACTCTCGGCAACGGCTCGTAATTTGGTCGTCAGGGCATTATCCGGAAAAATATCCTGCACAACCCGATGAAACAGGTACAGTAACTCGTAGCGCAGCAGCTTCTGGTCGGGCCGTTGAAGCAACTGCATGAGTGTAACCAGCCACTTGACGGGGTCCGAAAACTCCAGCGACAGCGAATCGGCCGATACGAGCGGAATTCGTTTGGCATTCAACTCATTGGCCAGTGCTTTGGCATGGGATTTCTTCCGGCACAGGATCGCAATATCGCCATATTTGTACCCGTCGTCCAGGGCTTTTTGCAGGTGCTCCATCGCTTTTGCGAGCATCTGAGCGGTCAGGTCTTTATCCGTCGCTTCGTCCTTTGCCACGAAGTCGATTTGCACATGCCCGGCGATGTTGGCCTTAGGTTGCGCTTTCTGGTGAAACAGTTTCTGCCCGTCGAAGACATCGGTCAGTTTCGGGTGCTGGCTTTCAAACTTACGGGCGGTGAACTCAAAGAAGTCGTTGTTGAAGCGAACAATGGGTTCGGCACTTCGCCAGTTGGTATCGAGGAGTTCGTCTTTCAGATGCCCGTCGAGCATGTCGATGCGGTCGGCGGTCCAGGAACCGGGGTTGTGCGCCTGCCTCAAACTATCGAGGTCTTTGCGGTGCAGGGCAACGATCTGGTCCATATCGCCCCCCCGGAAACGGTAAATGGCTTGCTTTCCATCGCCCACGGCCAGGTTGAAATGGCCCGCACCCAGCGAGTTTTCAATGAGCGGCAGAAGGTTGGCGAATTGCAGCCGCGACGTATCCTGAAATTCGTCGATCAGGATGTGGTTGTACTTCGTACCCAGCCGCTCGTAGAGGAACGGTACCGGTTCCGACGCGACGATACTCAGAATCTTTTTATTGAATTCGGAGATGTGTACCCGACCGTCTTTCCGCAACAGATCATCGAATTCCAGCCGCATCTGCTTCAGCAGGGCCAGTTTCTGCAAATGAGGCAGCAGACAGTCGAACAGCGTTACCTGATGGTTGCTCTCCTCCCGGATACGAAGTACTTCCGTGATACAGGCGCCCAGTTCTCCAGCCATATTATCAATCATGGCCTGTACGGGCAGGGGTGTCTTTTTGGTGTACCACTCGCTGTTAGTCAGCGCGTTATTAACGCGGGTACCCGCATCCTTGTGCGCATTTCCTTCGGCAACGCCTTTCAGAAAACCACCTACGCCACTCGCACCGTAACTGAAATCTTTTTCGTCCAGACCTGCATCGGTAATCAGTTTCCAGGCGCGTTGCCCGTTCCCGATGATGTCCGTCTCGATCTGCTGGTTGTGGTTCAGCAACTGCAACCGAATGGCCCGCAACGCCCCCGGCGATAATTGCTGGGCCGCATTAACGGCTTCGTAAAACTGATCGGAGGTGAGGTTTCGGCCGAACTCTTTCAGCAATTCGGGAAGCTGGTTCCAGCTTTTACCCTCGGCGGCCGTATGGGTGTAATATTCGCTCAGGATGGTCGTAATTTCTTCCATCTCGTCGGTACCAGCCTTTTCAATGAGGTTATCGATGGCCAGTTCCAGCACTTCGTCGGTGTCCATTTCGACATCGAACGAATACGGCAACCCAAGCTCATCCGTAAACGCCATGACGACCCGCTGCGTGAAGGAGTCAATGGTGGTTACGCTGAAATCGGCATACCGATGTAAAATCGTTCTGAAAACGGTAGATGCTTTTTTGCGCAGTTCTGTTTTCGTTTCGTCAAACGATTCAGCGCCCGGCTCGATACCATAGAGTTCAGTGACCAGAACATCAAGTAAAGGGGATTCTTTTTCACCGGCCATCTCGGACAGGTTTTTCAGAATCCGGTTCTTCATCTCGTTGGCAGCCGCGTTGGTGAACGTCACGGCAAGAATCCGGCGAAAATAGTCGTCCTTCTCACCCGGCCTCAACGCCAGCTTCAGGTACTCTTTCGTCAGCGTATAAGTTTTCCCCGACCCAGCCGAAGAACTGTATATTTTGAACATGGGTGTTTTTGGGAGTATTAGGAGTTAGGAGCGAGGAGTTAGGAGGGCTGACGCGTCAGCAAAAAACATGCCGGTCCGCCGGTGCGGTCAGCCCTCCTAACTCCTCGCTCCTAACTCCTCACTCCTTCTAAAAATTATACCGCAACCCGATTCCGGTGTTCAGGCTCAGGAAGAACGGCGACTGGAGCAACTCCACATACGCCCCCGTTTCTAAAAAGAATGAATAGGGTTTGTTGACCGGAAAAAATTCGAGGCCGCCAATACCCGAACCACCCAGCGACAACGTATTCTGGTACTCCCCATTGAGCCGAAGCGGGTACGTTCGTCGGTTGTTGATCTGACCGCCGAAGCCGTAATAAGCCCGAAGGCTTTCACTTTTAGTAAGGGCCGTATGCCAGAGATAATGCCCCTGAATGGTTAGCCCTACCGTTCTATAATCTCCGGGGCCGTAACTGCGTTTGGTGCCGTAAAGCCCGCCATACGTGCCGATGTTCAGGTCGAAGGCGTGGTTATTACCGAAATACTTGCGGATGTTTACGCCCGATGGCTCACCCAGCCGAACGCCTACCGACCAGTTATTGTATTGAGCCTGAACGGTATTCGATGTTGTCAGCCAGCTTAGTAAAGCCAGTGCGGTAACCAATACTAGTTTTCTCATAAAGCTATTAAACGTTTGTTCTGCTTAGACCATCCTTCCTGCCCGACGTAACAGGGTATGGCCGCTGACCGGAACAGGCTACGCGTTGGATACAAGTTCAGGTTTAGTGGCTTCATCGCCCGTGCCGAGGGGCAACTTTGTGGTTGGCAGTACGTCGGGCATTTGCCGGAGTACGGCCAGCAACCGCTCGTTTTCGGTCGATGTACCCACCGAAATACGCAGACAGCCGTCGCAAAGTTTCACATTGGAGCGGTCGCGGACAATAACCTGCTGCCCGATGAGGTATTCGAAGGTCCCTTTGGCATCCACAAACTGAACAAGCAGGAAGTTGGCATCGGACGGGTGTACGACCTGCACCGTTGGCAACGCCCGTAATTCATCGGCCAGTAACTGCCGTTCGGTGAGGATTTGCGCCACCATCGCGTTCTTTTCGGACTCGTTGCCCAGGGCTTCGAGAGCCAGTGCCTGCGTGGGTGCCGAGATGTTATACGGCGGCTTGATTTTATTCATTACCCGAATCAGCTCTTCGGAAGCAAAGCACATTCCGAGTCGCAAAGCGGCCAGCCCCCAGGCTTTCGAGAAGGTTTGGAGCACAACCAGATTAGGATAGTTATCCAGTTCGCGGGTCCAGGACGGCGTATCGGCAAAGTCGATGTAAGCCTCATCGACAATTACCAGCGACTGTTTGGCCGCGTCGAGAATTGTCCGGATAGCCTCAGCCTGGAGCAAATTGCCCGACGGATTATTAGGCGAACACAGCCAGATCAGTTTCGTGGTATCGGTAATGGCGGCCAGCACGGCATCGGTATCCACCAGAAAATCGGGTGTCAGGGGGACTTTCGTAATCTTAACGTCGTTAATCGACGCCGACACTTCGTACATACCGTAGGTTGGCGGCATAATTAAAATCGAATCGGTCCCCGGCGTACAGGTAGCCCGAACGAGGAGGTCGATGGGCTCATCGGAGCCGTTACCCAGGAAAATCTGTTCCGGCCGAACGCCCTTAATGGGAGCCAGCCGTTGTTTGATGGCCCACTGGTGCGGGTCGGGGTATCGGTTGTAGTTTCCAGTGGTGGTGGAACCCAGCGGATTTTCGTTGGCATCCAGAAATACCCCCTCTTTACCGGTATACTCATCACGCGCGGAGGAGTAAGGCATCAGGGTAAGAATGTGCGGGCGGAGGAGGTTGTTGAGACTAAACATGGGCGTACGATCACGTAAAAGAATGGGGCAAATATACCGCCTTCCCGCCGACCTAACCAGTTTTGCTCTCAAACAAGCTCATTCATTCCGGACAAGTTTTGTCCTCATTTCCCCATCCACTGTTTGAAATCACTTACTTTTTCGCGGCTCACCAGGGCCTCTTTATCGAAGATGGGCTTCAATTGCAGGGCCAGCCGATTGCCAAAGTAAGGCTGTATCTGCTCCACGGCCTGGTGCGTTACGATAACCCCCCGATTGATCCGGAAGAAACGGGCCGGATCGAGGGCATCGGAAAGTTCATCGAGGGTATAGTCGACCAAAAACTTCTGCCCGCTGTGCATGGCAAAAAAACTATAGCGGTCTTCGGTATAAAAATACGCGATCTCGCCCACCTCTACCGAAAGCATTCGCTGGCCCTGACGCACCAGAAACCGCTGGCGGAAATCGCGGGATACGTGACTCTGAAGCTGTTGCAGAAGCTTTTCAATATTCACGCTTGGCGTTTCGACCGACCGGCTGCGGAGGTCTTCATATTTTCTGAGACTGCGCTGCAAATCCTCTCGCTGCACGGGTTTCAGCAGGTAGTCGATGCTATTGACCTTAAAAGCCTGTAAGGCGTACTCATCGTACGAAGTGGTAAAAATAACGGTGCTGCGTACGGTTGTGCGTTCAAAAATCTCGAAGCTCTGCCCATCAGCCAGTTCGATATCCAGGAAAATCAAGTCGGGCTCCGGCTTACCGGCCGACCGTAGATTTTCCAGCCAGTCGACGGTATCATCGATGCTGGCAGTTACGCCCGCCACGAGAAGGTCGGGCGCTACTTCGGTCAGTAACTTCCTGAGTTTACGTACCGCTAATTCTTCATCTTCAACAATGAGGGCATTCATAGGTTCGTTTGCGTTTTTGTCAGTAGAGGTAAGGTAACCGTAAAGTAATCCGGCCCGGCTGCAATAGCCAGTTGAGGACAGCCCAGCAACTGGTATTTTGCCTGGATGTTGATCAGCCCGAATTGGGTTGACTCGAACCGGTTCAGACCCGACCGGATGTTCTTTCGCTGGAGGTTGTTCCGGACGATCAGAAACCCGGTATCGGTCGTCAAAATCTCGATCTTCAATGGTCGGCTCGCCAAAATGACGTTATGTTTCACCGCATTTTCGACCAGCAACTGGAGGGTAAGCGGAGGGATTCGGTGCTGCCGGTATCGTTCACCTACGTCGATCGTCAGGTCCAGTCCGGCCCCGTGGCGTGTTTTGAGCAGGTGATAGTACGATTCAATAAACGTCAGTTCATTGTCCAGCGATGTCAGTTGATCGGCATCTTCGTCGTCGGGTTCTTCTGCGGCCACTCCCCCGTTTTCGCCGTTCCATTGATTGACCGACGACCGTTTGGCTGGCTGTCGATTGGTCTGGAGCATGTACCGGTACACACTGGCCATTTCATTAACGAATTGTTCCGCCCGCTGGGGTTCGTCGGCAATCAGCGACGACAGCGAGTTGAGGCTGTTGAACAGGAAGTGCGGATTGACCTGACTTTTCAGCCCCTGTAACTGGCCCTGAAGGTTTTCCTTTTTGAGCTTCTCCTTGTTCATCTGGTGCTGCTGCCACCGATAAAGTGAATAGGCTGTTTCGTAAATACCAACCAGCAAAAGGATAGCGATGAAATCGAACACATACACGTTCGATACGCTTTCGTAGGAAAGCTGCGAACCAAAAGGCCGGTAGTTGATGAAATACCAGGTGTATACCAGCAGGAACGAACCCGACAAGCCGCAAAACGCAGCGACGGTCAACCCCGCCCGAAGTACCGTTTGCCGCAGGCCGGGATACCGATGGGTTATGGCGTTGGCCGCCCAGTCGTGGGTAACAAAGGCAATTGTCGACAGTAGCCAGATGAGCAGGGTAGCGCCAACAAACGGCCGCCAGTGGCCTACATACGGTTGCCCGACGAGCAAATAACTGATCAGCGGCACAAACCAGGGCATCAGCAGCACGTATGACCACATACCACGGGTCGTCAGGCGAAGCCAGCGACGAATAGGGTCAACGTGGGTCTTGTTCATGACTGATCTGATTTGCTTACCGGGTCAGGTGGAAGGCGGTAACGGGCCGGGATTCGGACAACAGATAAATATAACTTCACGGACCAAAAAAGGCGAGCACATATTACCTCAATTGCTATAATTAAGGGATGAACTGTGCCGGAAAGCCCATCAGCCGGTACCCGAAAAAAGCAGGGGCAACGCTACCCGATAGTAAGTGTCCGTCGACTCGATCGCAGGCGATTTCTCACTTAACCGCCGGTACTTCGCCGTTAGTCCACTCAGACCGGGGCCGCCCATCTCCATCCGAATCACTTTCTGCTGGCGGTTATTGGTCACCCGCAGCCAGCCCTCAGTTGTTATATCGATTCGGATAATCAACGGTTTTTCGGCCGACATCCCATTGTGTTTAATGGCATTGTCGATCAATGTCTGGATGGTTAGGGGTGGCAGGCGATAATCAGCAAAAGGTATTTTTTGCCGATCGGGGCGTTTGATCTGAAGGCTCTTCCCGTAGCGTATTTCGAGGAGGTCGGCATAGGAGTCAATGAATTCCAGCTCTGCCAGCAGGGTCACCAGCTCACCCGGTGGGCTGGTTGCTCCCGCATCCACTTGCCTACCGGGTTGGAGCATGTATCGATATACGGAGGCCAGCTTATCGACAAATTCCTCTGCCAGACGGGGCTCCTCGCTAATCAGTACTGAGAGTGAGTTAAGGGCATTGAACAGAAAATGCGGATTCAGTTGCCCTTTCAGCGAATCGTACTGTCCCTGAATGCTCTCCCGCTGCAGTTCTTCATCCTCGCGGAGATCTTTGTTCCACTGGCTGTACATATAGACCAGTCCTAACACCATGCACAGAAATACCCCGAACAGTAACCCCAGCACCAGAATTGGCCGCGTGGCAGACCAGGTAAACTGAGTTCCAGTTAACGGCACAAGGCTATAGACCCAGACATCCAGACAGGCCAGCAAGCTCGTCAATGCACTCACGGTTGCCAGCATAATTAGCATCCTGACCAACGTCTGGCTGGCCGTCGGGTAGCGTTGAATAACCGCCCGGATGGTGAGCGTTAAGGCAACAATAGACAGCCAGTAGAGAATAAATACCAGACCCGTTCCGACAGCAAAAACCAGCGGGTCGGTAAAGTAGCGGGGACCGATGAGATAGTAATTACCAACCGGAAACAGCAGGGGCATCATAAACAGATGATACCGCCACTCGTATTTCGAGAAAAACCGAGGTCGGCGAATCACCCTGGCAGGACGGGTTATCCAGTTGGTACGGTAGGCCATCATAAAATGAATACCGAATTTGGCACACGCGTTGGTCACGAACGGCACAAGATCGAACGAACTGCGAAAATTTCTGACTGAACTGCAAAAAATAGCGTATGAATTGTTTTGTTCTGCCTTTAGCAGGTACGTACTAGTTTATACCACACCATGCTCAGGAACTTATCCCGTCCTGAATCTTTAATTCGTTTACGTATGACTGCTTACTTCCTGATCTGTTTAAGCTGGACACTGTTCGGCGCTTTTCATAGCATTACCGCCACCAACTGGTTTAAAAACCTGTGTTTCCGGTATGTACCCCATTGCTATTATCGGCTGCTGTACAACGGCCTGGCTCTGTTCACCTTTATCCCGGTCGTACAAACCCTGCGCCTGGCCCCGGCCGAGCCAATTGGCGACTGGATCGGCTCGGTCTGGATTGGCGGCTATCTACTGGCGGTGGGTGCGTTCATTAGTTTTATTGCTTTACGAAAATATGACCTGGCTGAATTTATCGGCTGGCCTGTTGACCATCAAACAGCCGCCCACAACCAGTTACAGCAAAGTGGATTGTTCGGGTATGTCCGGCACCCCTTGTACCTGGGTGCACTCGTTGGCCTGGCCGGACTTATTGCCCTTCAGCCGTACTGGAAGCACATTCTGTTTAGCCTGGCGGCCTTCGGCTATATTCGGATCGGCATTTTTTATGAAGAGCGGAAGTTGATCGCAACCTTTGGGCGGCAGTACTTACAGTACCAACAGCGGGTTCCAATGCTTGTACCTACCTTTTAGGCGGTGGGCCCTGCCTGCTATGGGTTTTATTTATTGCCGACCAACCGGTAGGTATTTAGCTGGTTCGGCATAAATTGAACGCTTAGCCGCCCCTTCGCCGGTTGCAGTACCTGCTCGTTCGTTTCGATATGCGATGTTTGCCAGGCCTGTCGGATAGGGCGAGACAACCCGATTGTCGTTGTCGTGGGGGTTGGCTGCATATTCCAGAAGCGGGCGATCAGCCCCTGATCTATGCCGTCTTCGGAAGGTTTCAGACTCCACAGAAAAACGTTCGGATTGCTACCTGTCAGCAACGAGAAAACGGGGGGCGTATTCACGGTGCTGGTACCCGTTATGCCGCCCGTTACCAGCGGATTCTGGTGTTCGAGGGAAAAACGCATGGCTTCCGATGCGTTGAACGTAGCCCGGTGGGTAGTCACGGCAAAGCTGTACCGAAATGCCTCCGCGCCGTTCTGCTTTATAATACCGAGCTTTTCGCCGTCGACCTGCCCACCCGCCAGCGCCTGAAGCTGTGCCGACGTTTCCTGGAGTGAATCGGGCGTACTTTGCCCCAACTTAAAAAAACTACAATCCTGATTTGACAGGGTAACGCCATAGTTCGAGTCACTCAGCGTCGCGAAATGATTGAACGTCAGCCAGTCGTAGCGGGCATTCTGGCTGGCGTAATGGCCTCCCCGGTGCTCTTTTTTAACCGTCAGAACAGCTCCCAGCTCTTCGTGGCGGGTCGTTGGGTTGGTCATGTTCAGCGAGAAAGCCCACGTTTTCACATCGCCGAAATTCGCCTGAATGCTATCCTCAATGTCAATGCGGGACGGCATTCCGTGGTCCGGCATTCCGGTGCCGCTAGTACGAAATAACGTCACCCGAACGGTGTGCGCAATGGGATCTCGCGAAACGGCTTTGAGCGTGACCGACAAGGGTCCGGCATTTTCAACCACTAAGGCATCGCCTGCGTCCGGGTTTGCCGTACCGAGATCATTGAACGAACGGCCATCAATTGCCTTGACAACCGACCGGTTACCCGCCCGAAGATCAACCAGTTCACTGATTATCCCGGACTTTCGGAGACGAAGCCGGTAGTGCCGATTCTGAATATACTCTCCCCGAACCTGAGCCGCCAGCGGCTGTTGAACTGCTTTTCCCGACCGGCGACGAACCTCAAAAACCGTATAGCCAACCGACGGTATTTTTTCGGCCCAGATGCGTATGTACCGCTTGCCGCCTTTTTGAATAAGCTGACTGGCAACTTCTTTATTCGTCGACACATCGATTACGCGAACCGGATCGGGCAAATTGATCTGAAAATCGGCAACATCACTACGTTCCCAATTGAGTGGATTAAACACATAAAATCGAATGGCGGCCGAACTGCCCCTGGGCAACCGTTTACCAAGCGCGGCCACCGACCGGTCATAGAGCGTGTCGACGTAGCTGGTGATCTGCCGCTGAAGCCTGATTTGCCAGTCGGCCCGCTCCTTCCGCGATACCGGCCCATCGGCCGTCCAGTCGTGTTCCCAATAAAGTCCGAATGCATCCCAGGCCGAATGACGGGCCGTTTCGAGATCGGCAGCAACTGATTTATCCTGCAAAGCGACCAAAGAGGCCAGGGCTTCGGCCGAACGGAGTTTTTCGGTAGCACGTCGAACCTGGGCTGTCGTTTCATTCATGGACGTACTGTACAGGTCCCATTCGTTGCCAAACGAAACCGATTGCGCTGGAATCGTTGGGTACGTCTGTTCAACATCCCGAAAAAAATCTTCTTCGTTGGATACCCGCACCTTACGCGTTGGCGTAGCTGTTTGGCGAACCGCAGCACTGAAAATGGGGGCGTTATACGTTTCCAGATCGTCCCAGCCATAGCCAAAAGCGCCCGCCACATTGTACGGATAGGCCGAATTGGGCGTGATCGTGTCGCACATGGCTTCGAGCAGAGGAACACGACTACTGATGTCGGAGAGCGGGTTTTTCACTTTGGGCTCCGTCCGGGCTTCGGCATACCCGCCAATATCGACCGATTTCGGGTGACGATTATACCACTTCATCAGTACGCTTCGGTTATCGAAACCCATGTACCGGTACAGCTGGTGCTTTCGGCTGCCGAGTCGGGTCTGGATTCTGGATGCACAGGCGCAAACGCCCCGCCAGCTGTACCGCGCCCCCGAACCCGCCCAGAGCGAACTCAGTCCCAGCGGCAGCGTCTGATTTTCCATACAGACCGCCATGGGAAAGCGTAAGTTATACCGGCGTTCGAGACGACCCGCATAGAACATACCCCGCAAAACGGCTTCGGTAGGCTGCGCCCCGAAGGTGCTTACCAGCGAATTCAGCGGACTGCTGATATGACCTGATTTTATATACCCGATCAATCGGTCAAACTGCGCCGGACTCCGGTATTTCTGGTACGTCCGAAGCCAGTAACTGCCATCGCAATTCCAGCGCGTCTGATACTCGTCGGGCTCGTTTTTTGTTGAGTCGATCTGATTCATGTAATAGTCCAGCATCCGCACGAAGGCCGAATCATATTGGGCTTCGTTGCCCGTCCACATGTAATCGGTATGATCGTCGTTGGCGAGATAAATGCGTTTGGCAGGCTGTGCCAAAACGGTGGAAAGGCTCAAAAAGGTCAGGAAGGCCAGGTGGTACAGGTTCACGATTGTCGAGTGTTACGTTACATGATTTCCAGGCCTTAAATGTACTGATCAATCGTTTAAACTTATCTTGTAGACGCGTCTTTGCGTAAGTAATTCTAACTACATTACCATTTACAATCACTCATTACCCTCAAAATAAAAGCTCCTCCCTTTTTGGAGGGAGGAGTTGGGTTTGGGATTACTTCGTTGCGAAGAGGGTAAATAGCGTACCGGCATCGTCTTCCCCCTCGATACTAATTTTAGTCCCTTTAATCTTTGCGATCGTGTCTCCGTTGTAGTGCAGTTCAATATTCCCAATGCCAGACTCAACAACCTCCACATCTTCGGCGGCATCATCAGCAAAGGTTTCATTTGTGGCTTTGTGAACGATAGCCAGCTGAATAGCCACTGTGGTAGCTGTTTGCCGGGTTAGTTTGATGGTTCCCTTCAGGTTGGTATCGCTGGCCGGGTAGGTTTTACCCCCTGTTTTGAGTTCGGAGTAGGTATACGTCCCGGCTACCTGTGCCCCCAAATCGGGCGATGGAACGACATTGTCGCCCTTCTTACAGGCCGTTACTAATGTGGCCACCAGCAGGATCAGCAGGGCCGAAAAGCGAAAGTTGAATTGACTGTTCATGAGTAGTTGTTGTGATCAATTAAAAAGAGGAAGAGTTCAAGCCGGAGACTTGCCCCGGTCCAGGATATTATGCGACCAGGACTGTATACCCAGCCAAGGGACGGGTTCATTAGTACTTAAAATTTCGCAGTAAGACCCAGCTTCAGCGCCGAAACGCCATACCCTACTTCGGCAAATGCACCGACCTTCGGGCTGAACAGGTACCGGGCACCGGCATGAATTCCCAGCCATAAACCGCTGTTGTAGCCGCTGCCGTAATCGCTATAACTGTTGCCGTACGAATCACGATAACTGGCATGGCGGAAACCCAGCGAGGCCCCGATGTAGGGATCGAAATTTGAATTTTCTACCCTTAGCGCGTCGCCCAGGTGGTACGAAACACGGCCACCGGCGTAGATGAACGTATAGCCACCGGAATAGTACCCATAGTTATAGCGGAAATAATCGACCGAACCACCTACAGATACGTTGTTCTTTACGTCAACTTCGGCAGATACGCCCAATGGCAAACCACCACCATAGTAAGCCGCCAGGCCAACACCGGCATTTACGTATACGTGCTTGTCGCCGTTCGCTTTTACCGGTGCAGCCGGGCCGCTTTGGCTAGCTGACGACGATGCCACCGAATGTGGATGCGACTCTGTTTGGCGGACTGCCACAGGCGCGGGAGCCGGTTTTTCTACGGGTGTCTGTGGCTGTGCTTCGGATTTGGCGGCTGGTGCTGCCGCAGGCGTTGTTTTTTGGGTCTGACCTACCGACGTCCGGGCGCTAGTTGTGGCTGGCCTGGTAGCTGGTTTAGCGGCTGTCCGCCGAACCGGTTGTTGTGCCGAAGCAGGGTCCAAAGAGAGAGTAAAGGCGAGGGCCAGAAGTGATAACCTGGTAATCGTTTGCATGATCGATTTGTTGTTTCTGTTTTTTGTGAGGAACGATGCAAACGTACAATGCGGGCCGGGGGCAGAACCAGTGCTGCGTGTGTGAACCGTAGAAAGAGCCGTGTGAATTGCGTTGAGAACCTTGTGAAGTGGTCCTGTGGCACCAGACTGTGTTTACCCTTAAAAAATGCCGCTCATAAAGTGTAATCTCCACTAAATAGAGAGATTAAATCAAAACTGGTTGATTACTCTATATTTGCCTATCCTCTTAAGACCCTTTTATCCGATCAATGACCTACGAAGCTTTGTCTCCGCTCTTTCTGGGTATGGTCCTGGCAATGCTGCTGACAAACACAGTGCAGTGGTTCATGTACCGGGAGCGCATCTACGGCATTTACTCGTTATACACTGTAACCTGGGCGATTTACTTTACGATCAATCATTTCAACCAACCCCTGAACATTGCCAATTTCGAGAAGCTTCTCCTCTCCTATTCGGGCTACATTCTTTACCTCGAATTAGCCAAAATCTTTCTCAATCTTCGCGAACGTCCCAGATTTCTTCGCTGGGTTACCGTTGTACAGGGCTTGCTGGTGGGCTACTGCGTCATAAAAACGTACATCTATCTATTCACCGATTTCTGGCAATCGCCGGTTCACCAGATTCTGCTTCAGCCGGTGCGCTTTGCCCTGCTAGCCGTTGGTAGTTATATCGTCTATTCGTTTTTCAGGTCGACGGATATGGTGGCCCGTTTTTTCGTGGCCGGTACAGCCTCATTACTCCTCAACCATTCCGTAACGACGTTGCTGCTGCTACGCTCCCCTGAACTCAACCAGCAGTCGCTGTTCTGGCAGCACCCTGATCTGTACGTTCAGACGGGGGTGGTGCTGGACCTGATCTTTTTTGCGTTGGGTATCTCCTACCGGCACCGTCGGGAAGCCGTCAACAAGGCTGTCGTTGAGAAAGATCTGGAGCGTGAACGCGAGCAACGCCGTCGGGAATATCTGGAAGCCGACCTGGCTCTACAACGGATGCAGCAGGAAAAAACAGAGATGCAGATGCGGGCTTTACAAAGTCAGATAAACCCCCATTTTCTCTTCAATGGCTTGAATACGCTTTCGTCCCTGATCGACGAAGACCCGCATCAGGCGGGTGAGTTTGTGAATGAGTTGTCTAAAGTATACCGGTACCTGCTCCGCAGCAATGAACATGAACTAACAACGCTGAGCATTGAGCTTCGATTTATTTCATCCTATTTCCATCTGCTCAAGACCCGCTTTGGCTGCTCCGTAAGTTTGGATATTGACGTCGATGAAGCGTATCAGGAAGCTCTTTTGCCTCCCTTAACGCTACAGTTACTGGTGGAAAATGCGGTGAAACACAACGTAGTTATTGCTCAGAAGCCGCTCAAAATCCGGATTCGTACCATCCCGGATAACATGTTGGTGGTTGAAAACAGCCTGCAACGCAAAACGCTGCGGGTTGAATCGAATGGAGTGGGGCTTTCCAATATTGCCGTAAAATATAAGTTGCTCAACCAGCAACAACCTGTTATTCAGGAACATGAAGGCTGGTTTCAGGTGAAACTGCCGCTACTCTTCGCCACTCAGCCCGTCTCACTGAAGGAATTTACCTGAACCTCATCGACTGGTGCCGGGTACCCTTACTCAAAGTACCTGCTGCATGGTTACCATAGGCCGGTATTCCTCCCGCATAACCTCGAACGACAATTTGGATGTGCCGCACAACACGAAGCCCATCCGCTCGTAAAACGCAATGGCATCGTGACTGCTTTCCATGGCTTTAAGCCAGACAACCTGCCTGCCCATCTGCCGGGCGTGCTCCAGCACGAATTGTACGATTTTTGCACCGATGCCTTTACCGGTTGCCGCTTGTTGAAGGTAAATCCGCTCAAGTTCAAGTCCGTTCAGCGAGGGCGAACAGGGCGATGGCTTCAGCAGATTCAGCTTCAGAAAACCAACGGGTTCTTCATGCAGATAGATCAGGTAGAAGCGGGCATTCTCGTCAAGTAGTTCAAGCGCCAGAGCCTCGGGGGTGAATGACCGGGCGAGGTACCAGGCCCCGCTATCGTGCCACAAATGCAGATAATGATCGCAGTAGGCCCGGATGGCGACTTCGGATAAACGCGATGCGTCGGCTACGGAAAGAGCTTCGTACCGAAGTACTTGTTGGGAAATCATGGTGTTTTCGGATTGGTGCCGGGGGTGGGTCGCCACTGATACGCCCGTTCGTCGATGGCCCGCATGGTGCAGAGGACCCCGTTCAGATGATCGTATTCGTGTTGGATCAGTTCGGCGATGCGCCAGTCGGTCACCTCCCAGGTATGGGTTTGCCAGTGTTCGTCGCGGTAGATCATCGTGAGCTTTGTATGCCGCCGTACCCGTACCAACAGGTTCGGGAAGCTCATGCAATCGTCCCAGAGTTCGTCGGTTTCGTCACTCACCGCAACCAGCTCCGGGTTGATGATGACCTGCGGACGGTCGACATTCAGGTAAATTAACCGCTTCATTATGCCCAGCTGGGGCGCTGCAATGCCCCGGCCAAACTGGTATTTGGCCCGAATCTCTTCCATGACATTGTGCAGATCAGCAACCCAGCCCGTCACGAGCGGCAACTCCGATTCGAGCACCGGTTCACAGGTTTCGTACAGGCGCGGGTCGCCCAGTAGCAGTAAGTCGGCGAGGTGTTTCATTTGAACGCGTGGTGCAGGGTGTCGATCAGAAGGGCTACTTCGTCGTCGGTATTAAAATAATGAGGAGAAATGCGCAGGGCGGCTGTTTTCATTCCCTTACGATCATAATCCAGAATGGCAGCGCCGTGGGTACTGATCGACGTATTGATTTTTCGGGCAGACAAAGCCGATTTCAAGTCAGCAGCCGATTTCTGTTCACTGTATAGAATGATGATGCTGGAAAGTTGCGCGCCTTCGTCCAGCAGCCGGACACCCGGCAACTGAGCCAGTTCTGTGCGTAATGTGGCACACAAAGCAGCATTACGCTCGGCAATCGCGTCCAGACCGACTTTGAGGGCGTAGCGATGAGCTTCAGCAGCGCCCAGCACCAGTGCATAGGGAAACTCCCAATCCTCGAAGCGCTTTGCTGTCGGCTCCAGCCGGTACGCGTCTACCGATGCCCATTCCGCCCCGTGCAGGTCAATGAACAAGGGGGACATGTTCGCAGCCAGCGTCTTTTCCGAGACGTAGAGAAACCCCATGCCCCGAGGTCCCCGCAAAAATTTCCGGCAGGTAGCCGTCAGAAAATCGCAGTGAATCCGGCTTACATCCACGGGCAACTGCCCCACCGACTGGCAGGCATCCACCAGATAAAGTACGTCATGCTCCTGGCAAAGCTGCCCGATGGCTTCCACAGGCTGCACCAGCCCGGAGTTTGTCGGCACATGGGTTACGGCCACCAGCCGGGGATGAAGCGACTTGATTTTATCAGCCATATCGTCCACCGACACGCCCCGGTTTCCCTCATCAGCCGCCCGGACGATTTTTATACCGAATCGTTTTTGCAGCGATAGAAAGGCGATCTGGTTGGATACGTAATCGTTTGTGGTCGTCAGAATCACATCCCTCTCACGAAATGGGATCGACGACAGGGCACGAGCATAGGAGTCGGTGGCGTTGGCCGTGGCAGCAATATGGTCGGCCGTTGTGTTCAGCAAGTCGGCAGTGGCGGTATAAAACCCCTGAATCGCTTCCTTTTGGGCTTCGGCAGCTTCATAACCACCAATCTCCGCTTCCAGATTTATATGACGGGTAATGGCGTCGATAACCGGCTGCGGCATGAGTGAAGCACCGGCATTGTTAAAATGACTAACGTGTTGAACGCCGGGAGTATCCGCCCGCAATGAAGTAAGGTCAAGCATGAAGAAGGAAAAGCAGGATTTATAAAATCGAATCCAGAGGAATGATGTCTAGACCAGAAATATCGGCAAAGTCAGCGATATTATGGGTTAACACCGGCTCATTGTAGAACAACCCGGTGGCAGCAATTATTGAATCACCCAATGAGCGTTTTCTTTGTTGACGAAGGCGAATAGCTTCGTTTATGATCTCTCTACTAATTGGCAAAATATCAATACTCCCAAAGAAGGCATCAAACGTCAGCTTATCTTTTGCGCTCATACGACTGTAGCCAAGTACTTCAAGCGTAGAAATCAATGAAACCCGAACGATGTTCTGATTTGCCTGTAGATACCTGGCAAGGCCTATGTAGTTAGGTTGGGTTGAATAAATGACAATATTGCTGTCTAAAATCATTCTTCCCGACCGTCAAGCACCCGGTCCCAACTACGAATCTCCCGTTGCCACTCTGCCGGATCGCCGTAAGATTCTCCAGCCCCGCCCGACTGGATAACTTCCTCCAGAACCTCAGCTAATGTTGGCTTAACTGGGCTTGGCTTTTTCTCAATCAAGCGTCCAGACAGCTTGGGCAGCAACTGCATCAGCAAGGCTTCATCTTCTGGGGTATCTACTTCAATGACTAGCTGGCTCATCTTTTTTTACTCGTTTAAGTAGCAAGATAACAAAATCAGACCAGATTTACTTCGGCCAGGCTTGCCATTCGCAGGCTGACGGCGCGTTTGTGGGCGTCGAGCGATTCGGCTTCGGCCATGGCTTCCACAACCGGGCCGAGGTTCTGAATACCTTCCGGCGTGATGTGCTGAATGGTGATCTTCTTCACGAAACTATCCAGCGATACCCCGCTGTAGGCTCTCGCGAACCCGTTTGTCGGCAGCGTGTGGTTGGTACCCGACGCATAATCACCGGCCGATTCGGGTGTGTAGTTACCCAGGAAAATAGAGCCCGCATTGATGATTTTCTCCGCAACGGCTTCGGCATTGGCAACGCTCAGAATCAGGTGTTCGGCGGCATAAGCATTCAGCAAATCAATGGCATCCGATTCGTTATCGACCAGAATCGCTTTGCTGTTCTCCAACGCTTTGGCGGCCAGTTCCCGACGCGGCAGCTTGCTCAATTGCGTGGGCAGCACCAGATTGACCATCGACACGAGTTTTTTACTGGTCGATACCAGCAATACCTGGCTATCGGCTCCGTGTTCGGCCTGCGAGAGCAAGTCGGCGGCAACGAACGACGGCACCGCTGAATCATCAGCATAAACGGCCACTTCGCTGGGTCCGGCGGGCATGTCGATAGCCATCCCTTCTTTGGCAACCAACATCTTGGCTGCCGTCACGTATTGGTTGCCGGGGCCAAAAATCTTGTAGACCTGCGGCACCGATTCCGTTCCGTAGGCCATGGCCGCAATGGCCTGTGCGCCCCCGATCCGGAAGACCTTCGTGATGCCAACGAGTTTGGCAGCAAAGTAAATGGCTGGGTGGTTACCGGGCGTACAGAGGACCACCTCGCGGCAACCCGCCAGTTGGGCCGGAATGCCCAGCATAAGCACCGTACTGAACAGGGGCGCCGTGCCGCCCGGTATATACAGCCCGACTTTTTCGATGCCAACACTTTTACGCCAGCAGACGACTCCCGGCATGGTTTCAACTTTCTCGATAGGCTGTTTTTGCCGCTCGTGAAAGGTCCGGATGTTCTGGTACGCTTGCTTGATGGCCGTCTTCAGCGCATCGCTCAGTTGACTTTCGGCGGCATCGAGTTCGGAAACAGGCACCTCCATTCCATCCGTCGACAGGTCGACTTTATCAAACTTCAGAGCCAGTTCAATCAGGGCGGCATCTCCCCTGGCACGAACCTGGGCCAGAATGGGCGCAACTACCGCTTCAATCTGTTGTGTCGACTGCACCGGGCGAGCCAGCAACGCAGGCCACTCAGCACGGTCGGGAAAAGGGATGATGTTCATGTTTTTTAGGAGTTAGGAGATAGGAGTTAGGAGTTAAGAGTTGCTGACGCACCGCACGGGCGGCATTAGCAAAAAAGGAAGCGTCAGCAAAAAACATCCGTCAGCCCTCCTCACTCCTCGCTCCTCACTCCTAACTCCTTCTTAATCAATAAATCATTTTCTCGATTGGGATCACCAGAATACCCTCGGCACCGGCGGCCCGGATGGCTTCAATGTTTTCCCAGAATTCATTCTCGTTCAGCACCGAATGCACCGAGCTCCAGCCTTCAGTAGCCAGGGGCGTTACCGTTGGGCTTTTCATGCCGGGGAGTAAAGCCGTAATCTGGTCGAGGGCGTTGTTGGGTGCGTTCAGGACAATGTATTTGTTATTTTTTGCCGCCTGTACAGACTTGATCCGAAACAGCAGTTTGTCGACCAACGCCTGTTTGTCGGCTTCCAGTTCCGGACGGGCAATAAGGATGGCTTCGGAACGAAAGATCGTCTCAACTTCCTTCAACCCGTTACTCAGCAGGGTACTGCCGGAGCTGACAATATCGCAAACGGCTTCGGCCAGACCGATACTAGGTGCAATCTCCACCGAACCGCTGATTTCGTGAATTTCAGCCTTTACCCCTTCCCCGGCCAGGTAGTGACCCAACAGATTGGGGTAAGACGTAGCAATGTTCTTCCCGTCCAGATCCTGAATACCCGACCATTCCGTACCGCGGGGTATGGCAATGGATAAACGGCATTTGGAGAAACCTAATTTATGAACCGTCGTTACCGGCCGACCCGTTTCAACGGCTACATTCTCACCAACGATACCCAGATCGGCCACGCCATCTTCCACGTAGCCGGGGATATCGTCGTCGCGCAGAAACAGAAACTCAGCCGGGAAGTTTGATGAAACAGATTTAAGCTTACCGGTGCCGTAGTCGAATCGAATACCACATTCTTTGAACAGCTGGTACGAATCTTCGCTCAGCCGACCGGATTTTTGCAGGGCAATACGTAATACAGAGGTCATTACTTGATGGATAATGGATGTTGTATGATGTGTGTCATACACAGCTCATGACGCCATTCGTTGCCGAGAGAGGCATCAGGAATAGGAATTGATTAGGGGAACAAAAATACGTGAAAAACGGGGAAGGACCGGTTGATCGGCCAACACATTGGCTCAGAAGCCACGATGATGGCGACGATGTCGAAAAGGAGAATGGGTAGCCCGTTGGGAAATCATGCCGCAAAGATAGAGGAGATGGGATAACTTTTCAAAATCGTTTAGCGCTACCCACGAACTCCCTATCTTTGTACTATGCTTTTGACACAGGAACAACAAACTAAACAAACAGATAACCAGTCCACAACTGCCCTGCCCGTTATGGAAGCGTTTTATACGCTTCAGGGAGAAGGAGCCCATACCGGTCGGGCGGCTTACTT
The DNA here is from genome assembly GCF_900230225.1 of Spirosoma fluviale. GTDB lineage: Bacteria > Bacteroidota > Bacteroidia > Cytophagales > Spirosomataceae > Spirosoma > Spirosoma fluviale. Next base: position 1,881,772 of record NZ_OCNH01000001.1, on the reverse strand, counting down.
CATCCGGCTCGGGGGCTGCGATGTAGGCTGTCACTGGTGCGATGTGAAAGAATCATGGGATGCCGACGCCCATCCAAAACAGACGATCGATGCGCTGGTGCAGGGTGCCCTGCAATACCCCGGCCGGATGGCAGTCATCACCGGTGGCGAACCCCTCATGCACGACCTTACGGAACTTACGGAAGCCCTGCAAACGGCTGGCTTCCAGACGAACATCGAAACATCGGGCGTTTGCCAGACCGTAACGGGCTCGTGGGACTGGATCTGCTTCTCACCCAAGAAGTTCAAGAAGCCAAACCCGGCCATTTACGAGCGCGCCGACGAACTGAAAGTCATCATCTATAATCAATCTGATTTTGCATTTGCCGAGTCGTTCGTCCCCTATTTACGACCCGACTGTAAACTCTTTTTGCAATCCGAATGGGGTCGCTCCAATGAAATGCTACCTCGCATCGTTGATTACGTAAAAGATCATCCGCAATGGCAAATTTCGTTGCAGACACACAAGTTTCTGGATATTCCCTAAAGGGCTTTTGGGCATTGGACATTGGGCACTGGGTTAAACGATTGCCTGTTTTTGCGTTACTGGTTGCCCTCTGCCCTCCCCTCCTCGCCCAATCGACCAAGGCAAAGGAACTGTATGCCCAGTCGATTAAACTTTTTGGTGAACGCAAAGCCCGTGAAGCCATTCCATTTATGGAACAGGCCATCAAGCAGGACCCTGATTTTACGGATGCCTACATCAAGCTTGGGCAGCTCTATGAGTTCACCCGGCAGTATGAGCCCGCACTTTCGGCCTATCGCAACGCCATCAAACTCCAGCCCGACAGCCCAGTCTCCGGCGCGGCTTACCAATCGCTGAGCAATACGCTCCTCCGATTGGGTCGCTACAGTGAGGCACTTCCGTTTCTGGAAAAATACCAGACGCTCTTTGCCCCTCAGTCGGCACAGGGAAAACGTATTGCCCACCAGCTGGAAACGGCCCGCTTTGGCCTAGAGGCCCTGCAACATCCACAGGCCGTTGATCCGAAGCCGCTGTCGTCTGTCCTGCAAACGACGCCCTCCCAATATTTTCCGGTGCTTACCGCCGATGAACAAACTCTTGTTTTTACCGCGCTCAAACCCGAGGGCGATGAAGATCTGATGACGGCTACGTTCAACGGCGAAACCTGGTCCCCTCCGGTGTCGCTGGCAGCGAGCATCAACACCCCCGAGAACGAAGGCACAGCCAGCCTCTCGGCCGATGGGCGAACACTGGTCTTCACGGCCTGCCAGGGCCGGAAAGGGTTTGGCAGCTGCGATTTGTACGTAAGCCACAAAACGGGCAGCGACTGGTCGAGTCCGGACAATCTGGGACCCGCCATCAATAGCCGCTATTATGAGTCGCAGCCCGCTTTATCGGCCGATGGCCGACAACTGTATTTCGTGTCGGACCGGCCGGGGGGCAAGGGTCGGCGGGATATATGGCGCAGCACCTTGAGTACCGATGGCAACTGGACTGAGCCGATCAATCTGGGTGAGCCGGTCAATACCAGTGCCAACGAGGCATCGCCCTTCCTTCATGCCAATGGACAGAGTTTATTTTTCGCGTCAGAAGGCCATATTGGCCTGGGAGGTTACGATCTGTTTGTGGCCGACAATAGTCCCTCGGGTTGGTCGACACCCACGAACTTAGGCTACCCGATCAACACATCGGAAGATCAGGCATCCCTCTTTGTAACCGCCAATGGCACGCGGGCTTATTATTCGTTTGAAGAACAGAAGGACGGCATTTCGCAGAAGTCACGCCTGTATACCTTCGATTTGCCCGAGTCGTTGCGGGAGCGCGTGCGGCCGGTGAGTTTTTTAAAGGGAACGGTTGCCGACGCCAAAACGAAGAAACCACTGGCCGCTACCGTCGAACTGGTTGACCTTAAAACCAACCAAATCGTTTCGCAGGTAAAGGCCGACGCTCAAACGGGTCAGTATACGGCGGTCCTGCCCAGTGGTGGCGAGTATGCGCTTTACGTAAGTGTGCCGGGCTATTTATTTAAAAGCCTGTCCTTCGACTTTACGCAGAAGACTAAAGGCGAAGGTCTGACCCTGAGCGTACCACTGGAACCGGTAGCCACGGGAGCATCGGCGAATGAGACCCTGAATAATCTATTTTTCGAATCCGGCCGGTACGATCTGGCCGAAAAGTCGCGCACCGAACTGGACCGTCTTTCGGTATTTATGCAGGCTAATCCGACATTGAGCGTTGAAATATCGGGGCATACCGATGACAAGGGCGATGCAGCAGCCAACCTGGCTTTATCCCAGAAACGGGCGCAGGCGGTTGTTACTTACTTAACAAAAGCAGGTATCCCGCCAAACCGGATCAAAGCAGTTGGTTACGGTAAAACCCGCCCACTGGCACCCAACACCACCGACGAAAACAGAAGACTCAACCGCCGGATCGATTGGAGGGTGCTTTAGGGAGGAGGGCATGGGGGTAAGGGCAGAGGGTTTGGGAGAAGAAGCCAAATCAGAGCTGCCCCATGCCCTTACCCCCATGCCCTACATCATTCTTCTTTGCTTTTCGAGGGATTTTTTTCAATTTTGTGTATGTTGTCAAAATACTCCCGCTTTTTGAGGGAAATTATTTTTAGTTACCAGACGACTTCGCTCCCATTGCAATGACTTCCGAACATGTAAAGTGCCTCATTATAGGTTCTGGCCCGGCCGGTTACACAGCAGCAATTTATGCAGCACGTGCCAATGTCCAACCCGTTTTATACCAGGGTGGGCAACCCGGTGGCCAGCTCACCATCACCACCGAAGTAGATAATTTTCCCGGCTACCCCAACGGCGTACAGGGCCCGCAGATGATGCAGGACCTTGAGGCTCAGGCCCGTCGATTTGGGACCGACATCCGCTATGGTATGGTTACGAAGGTTATCTTCTCGGAAAACCCGACCCTCGATACACCCCACCGAGCCATCGTTGACGACAAACACGAGGTTACTGCCGATTCCATTATTATCTCGACCGGTGCATCGGCCAAGTGGCTTGGGCTTCCCTCCGAGATGCGGCTGAACGGCCGTGGCGTATCGGCTTGCGCCGTTTGTGACGGCTTCTTTTTCCGTGGGCAAGACGTGGCCATCGTGGGTGCCGGTGATACGGCTGCCGAAGAAGCGAGTTACTTAGCCAACATTTGTCGGAAAGTTTATATGCTGGTTCGGCGGGATGAAATGCGGGCATCGCAATTCATGCAGAAGCGCGTTAAAACAGCACACAACATCGAGATTCTGTACAACACCTCTACCGAAGAAGTGCTGGGCGATGAAGATGTAACAGGTGTGCGGGTGAAGAACAGCGAAACGGGCGAAGAACGAATCCTGGACGTAACCGGCTTCTTTGTAGCCATCGGTCACAAACCCAATACTGATATTTTCAAAGACTACCTTGAGCTGGATGAAAATGGCTACATTATCACCGAAAAAGGCAGTACCCGAACCAACATACCCGGTGTGTTTGCCTGTGGCGACGCGCAGGACAACATTTACCGTCAGGCAGTAACCGCAGCCGGAACAGGCTGTATGGCCGCCCTCGACGCCGAACGTTACCTGGTCACCCTGGAAATGCAGGGAGAAGAAATTGTTCATTAACAAAACCAGTCGTTAGTGATTGGTTATTAGCTAATAGTTATTGGTTATTGACCGATGGATGACCAATAACTATTAGCTAATAACCAATCACCAACGAACTTATCTACGTACGATGAGAGAAACCGCTACACGGTGGCTTTTGGCCATCGGGTGCTTGTGTTTGACCGTAACGACACAGGCCCAGGAGCGCGGGCGATTTAAAAATAACCTGCGCATCACCCCAAAAACGGGTTCGAATCCCAATTTTCCGGTCGTCGAACAGCCGCAAAAAGCGGACGACCAGTTCGAACAGGAAGCAACGCAACTGCGCTTCAATAGCCAGTTTGAGCCCAAAAAAGAATTAAACCCGGTTGTCAGTGAAGATACCAGTCAAATTGACCAGGGTGAAACCAGTGTTGTTGAAGTCATTGATTCCGTACTGGTTGGTACGGAATGGGTCAAAATAGCAGATTATTACGCCGTCTGGGATTCGCGCACCATCGACCCTTACAATATCAATCCTCTCGAATTTGACGAAGCCATTGATATTAAGCTGTACGACCCCCCCGCCAACCGCTTCTGGTCGCCCCCGCTGAACGAAGGAAAAATGACCTCAACGTTTGGCTATCGATGGGGTCGCTGGCATACCGGTGCCGACCTTGATCTGGAAACCGGCAATCCGGTCTACTCGGCGTTTGACGGTATTGTCCGCATTGTTGGCTGGGACGGAAACGGCTATGGCCGCTACGTGCTGGTTCGACATTATAACGGGCTCGAAACGCTGTATGGGCACATGTCCAAACAAACCGTTGAGCAAGGGCAACTGGTCAAAGCGGGTGATCAGCTTGGTCTGGGTGGCAGTACAGGACGCAGTTCCGGCCCTCACCTTCATTTTGAGACCCGCTACGAAGGGAACCCGTTTAGCCCACTGAACATCTATTCATTCCCGGAAAATAAAATCAACTCCGATCACTTTCTGCTGACGGGCTCCGTCTGGGATTACCTGCGCGGGGGCCGGTCGTCGGATAATAGTTACAAGCCCAAGTTCAAGCGAACAGTATTGCACCGCGTACGTTCCGGCGAAACCCTAAGTTCCATTGCTGACCGGTATGGTATGTCGGTCGCGTCGTTGTCGCGTAAAAACCACATGTCGTCCCGTTCGCGCATCCGTCCCGGCCAGAAATTACGGGTTCATTAAGAAAAGGTTTTTGTTGAAGGGTGGCATCTAGGCTGTAGTGCCGACCGTCTCGGTCGGGCGTGTATCTAATCAGTTCTCTCCCGACCAGGACGGTCGGTACTACAGCCTAGATGCCACCATTTTTGATAAGAAAGCTTAAACAGTCTCATTATTCGGGCAAACCCACCAGCTAGTAGTTATCATGAAATTCTTAGTTTGTCTGGGCAGCCTGCTGGTGTTTCTAAACTTTACTAATCAAGCGGGCCCCAGCTCTCAACCCGCACTTCCGGCCGGTAAATGGACATACGAGAAGAAAGTAGTCGATAAGGCAGGGAACACCGTGCATAAAGCGTCAATTACCTCGCCGACACCGTTGACCTTTTCCTTTCCCTACGCTGGTGGGTCAGTGGCTACGCTCACAATCCGGCGTAAGAATGACGAGAGCCTTCTTTATCTGGAAATATCCCGGGGTCAATTCAACCGAACCTTTCAGGGTGGCAATGCACGGATTGCGTTCGATAATAAACCAGCCCGAAATTATTCTTTTTCAGCCGCCGAAAACGGCCGGGCAAACATCATTTTTTTCGACGATGCTACGAAGTTGATTTCGCAGATGAAGAACGCGCAGAAAATGACCATCAACGTTGAGTTTTACGCCCAGGGACGCCGAACGATTGACTTTAGTACCGCCAATCTGACCTGGAATCACTGAGTCGATTCGGCCCACCCGAACCATTGCCGATACCGGGAGGTTATGCTTTCTCAGAGGAAGTTAAGGCCTTATCCTTGACTTGATACGCCAGTGGACCAGACCATCTTACTCATTACCCCGCCCTTTACTCAGCTAAATACGCCCTATCCGGCAACGGCTTATTTAAAGGGATTCTTACAGACGAAGGGCATTACCGCCTTTCAGGCCGATTTGGGTATTGAGGTGATTCTTGCGCTATTTTCGGCAAAAGGCCTGTCGGCTCTATTTGCCCAACTCGACGCTGCCGACGCCGAGTTATCGGATAACAGCTACCGCATTTGTCAGCTGCAACATGACTACATCAGTACCATTGACCCGGTCATTCGGTTTTTGCAAAACAAGAACCCGACTCTGGCCCATAGCATCTGTGACCGGACGTACCTCCCCGAAGCTTCGCGCTTCGCTCAACTGGAAGAGCTCGACTGGGCTTTCGGGACGATGGGCCTGCATGACAAAGCCCGCCATTTAGCCACGCTCTACCTCGAAGACCTGAGCGACCTGATTCAGGAAGCCGTCGACCCCCATTTTGGCTTTAGCCGGTATGCCGAACGGCTGGGGCGGTCTGCCACCCATTTCGACGAACTTCACGAGGCCCTGCAAGCGCCTTACACCTGGGTATCATCCCGACTGGTCGACCTGCTGGAACAGAAAATTCAGCAATTTCGGCCGACTGTCGTTTGCCTGACAGTGCCCTTTCCGGGTAATCTGTATGGTGCCCTGACCTGCGGAAAGTACCTTAAAAAGCATCACCCGGACATAAAAATTGTGATGGGCGGGGGTTATGCCAATACCGAATTGCGCTCGCTGACGGAGCCGCGTGTTTTTGACTTTGTCGACTTCATCTGCCTCGACGATGGTGAAGCCCCGCTCCTGACATTGCTTGAACACCTGTCCGGTCAGCGGGAGTTACCGCAGCTGAAGCGCGTGTTTGCCCGGACAAATGGCATTGTGACCTACCATAACGGTGCCCGCGAAAAGGACGTACCCCAGCGGGAAACAGGAACGCCCAACTACCGCGATTTACCACTGCACGATTACCTGTCGGTCATTGAAGTTGTCAACCCGATGCACCGGCTCTGGAGCGACGGTCGCTGGAACAAACTGACGCTGGCCCACGGCTGCTACTGGGGCAAGTGTTCCTTCTGCGACATAACACTCGACTACATCAAGCGGTACGAACCTGTAACGGCTTCGCTGCTGTGCGATCGAATCGAGGAAATCATCGAACAAACCGGACAAACCGGATTTCACTTTGTGGATGAAGCAGCCCCACCCGCACTGATGCGCGACCTGGCGCTGGAAATTATCCGCCGGAAACTTACGGTGACCTGGTGGACGAACATCCGATTTGAAGTAAGTTTTACGCCCGATTTGTGTGCTTTACTGAAAGCATCGGGCTGCATTGCCGTATCGGGCGGGCTGGAAGTTGCCTCCGACCGACTGCTGGAACGGATGAAAAAAGGTGTAACCGTGGCCCAGGTCGCCCGTGTTGCGGATGCCTTTACCCAGGCCGGTATCATGGTTCATGCCTACCTTATGTATGGTTTCCCGACACAAACGATGCAGGAAACCATTGACTCGCTGGAAATGGTGAGGCAGTTGTTCATGAACGGCATTGTTCAGTCGGGTTTCTGGCACCGCTTCGCCATGACTGCCCACAGCCCGGTTGGCGTTGACCCCGCCGGGTTCGACGTAATGCGGCTCGGCCCCGCCGAACCGGGGAACCGGCTGGATGTTTTCGCGGATAACGACCTGGAACACGCTGATCCTACGGGGGCTGACCACGACCTGTTTGCCGAAGGATTACGAAAATCGCTGTTCAACTACATGCACGACGTGGGGTTCGATTTGCCCCTGCAAAAGTGGTTTTCGTTTAAAGTTCCGGTTACGTCCATACCACCCCGCTACATTGAAAAGGCCATTAGCCAACAGTTGGATAAAGAGCCCCGCCCAAACGCGCTGGTGATCTGGCCGGGAAACGTACCCACAATGGAGATTTTCGAGTTACAGCAGGGCCGGGAAGTGGTTCAAATGGCCGAACTGGAGTTTTACAGTAAACAGGGACACTGGCTGCTCGAAACAACCATCGAAACCGGTCAGTGGCTTGTCGATACGCTTCCTTTGCTCTCGATCAGGCAGAACGATCCTTATTCGTTTGGTCGGTTGAAGGCGCAGTATGAAGCCAGCCAGTCGGGCAGCTTTGCGGCTTTCATGCAATCGGCTACCTGGGCAAAACTCCGGGAACAGGGAATGCTTCTTGTCTGAGAAAATCACCCCCGTAGCGTAGCCCCGGACTTGATCGCTACCGGCGAGCCATCGGCCAGAAAAACAGAATGCGGAGGCTGTTCGAAGAAGGGAGCAAATTCAGCACCGTATAATTTGGCCACCTCGCACCGAACCTCATAATCCCGTACCGGATAAATGGACCAGGGAACGTGGACTACTTCATACTCCGAGGTTCGGCTTTCGCCCTTCTTCAACGATGATCGCTTGGTATATCCCCAATAATGCTCGGTGATAAAGGCTTCTTCACTTTCCGGCACCAACGGATGGCCCGTGGCATCGGCGTTGACCTGAATAAAATTCCAGTCCGACCCTACTTTCCAGTCGTAGCGAATAAATTGGGAATCGGTAGTACGCTCCCAGGTATGACGCATGGCATGGGTAGCGTAAGGCTCGCCGTATAGAGTGTTCGCCACCAGTGAAATAGCTGGTTTGGGCACAATCTCTTTTACAAAGACGACACCTCGTTTCCAGCCATCCTGTGACTTCCGACGTACGTAAAAACGCAGGTTAAATTCTTCGAACTCCCGGTGAAATGGCACAGCAAGCGCACCAAACAGTTTGACCCGCTGGAAATAAAACCCAACCAGACTGCCATAGCAGACACCATTAAACTCATCCAGCTCGGTTCCATAAGGAACAAGCGGCTCAAGCACCCGACGATCAATGGCATAATTAGCAAAAATCAAATTCCGCCATTCGGCAGTCAGGAAGGTAAACGCCATAAGCAGGTAAAGTCATTTTAATGAACAACGCTAAGTTCGGCTGATCGTTCGCCAGACAGTTAATAACAGGGCAGAAAAGTAACAATCATTCAGAGATAGGTTGCAAGTGACGTTTTTTTCTGTAGAACATAGCAGTCAGCGCACAAAATCTTGTATATAGTTCTCAATTTTCGTTAACTTTTCACAGCAATTCGTCAATGGGTTATTTTGCAACTTACGGATGAGCTTAGACGAAGAAATAGCGATCTACCAGTTTGGGCAAGGCATCTCCTCACACAAAGAGCTGGTGGCTCATTTTATGCAACTAACTAATGATCAAAAAAAAATCTCCTTTTATGAATTACATCGCCTGATCAGGCAACTAAACCCATTGGCCGCCGACATTGAGGTTGCCCTTACCGAGAGCCCGTTAGACGATAGTTACACGTCTGGTTTTAACTTTACATCACGCTGGCTGAAGATGACAAGCTTAACGCAGCCAGAAGAGGAAAACAACTATATATTTCTGTTATATCTATTTAAGACGACCTATCAGCGACACTATCAGCTAAAAAAGCAAGACCCTGAAAACTGGCGCTACCAGGATTTATCCAATCCAGAGATCGTACAGAACATATTAAAAACACACCAAAACTTAGTCGAAACAATTTATTCAGACCCCAGCTATCGAAGCGAGTTTTTGAGTTTAGCCAAACTGTGGAATGATCGGTTCAACTTCCGGGACCCAAACTATCTCAAGCCCACACCTGAGCATGCGAATCAATACATGAATTACGATGACCTCGTGACAGCGTATATCAACACGTTTTCAATTAAAAATATGCGCTCAATCGGGATATTGCGTAACTCCCTGGAAAAAGCGCTATCGAGACAGTATAAAGTAGACGCCCAACAAGTGGAACGTCTGATAAGTGAAATAACCGAGAGATATTTACGAGAAAACTATAACACAACCTTCAATCAATAAGACCAGCTGCTGAACTTTGCAATGCCTAAGCGTACATGGATAGGTCTGCTCAGCAAGTAATACCATTTATATCCGTAACTCTATGCGTCTGTACATTTACCTATTCTTTTGTCTTGTTAGCAGTAGACTGGCTTTTGCTCAGGACAGGATCATAACGAAAGAAAACGATAAAATCCCCGGAAAAATCACCACGACATCCAGCCATCTTATTCGTTTCTTCAACCGGTTTACCAACCAGCCTGATTCTATAGCCACCGGGCTTGTCCAGGAGCTGCGGTACAATGATGATTCGCTGCGGGTTCTGGTGATCCCGGAAGTAAGCCAAAATCAGTTCTCAAGCCTCTCCCCGGCCGAATTTATGGAGGCTATTTACTTCACCGATTATCCCCTGTTGCTGCAAACGAAAACCGTTCGGTACGATCTGTCGTTTGCTCCAGCCGCAACGGGTAAAACCGCCCGACTAACAACCGATTCGAAAACCAGACTAGCTGTCTGGGCCTCTTCCTTCAAAGCACACCCCGAACTTTCCTTTACGATCACGCTTTATTGGGACTTGGCTGGCTCGGCAACTCACAATCAGCAAATAGCCGAAAATCGGGCCAGCGCGCTTCGCAGTTTTTTACTTTCCAGAGGTGTACATCCTGCTAATCTAACCGTTACTGCACGCAGAAAAGCGGATCTTGCTGGCAGCAAGGCTTCCCTTGCACAGAGTATCGAATTCAGATGTAGTGCTGTAAAAGGCATATCCATTCTCTACGCGGCTCCTTATACACCTTCTCCGCAACCGGAAGTTCCACGTCCTGGCCCCGTTCAGGTCCAGTCCCCTGTTGCAGTTCCGGTTGCCCCTTCGGCACAAGTTTCACAGACATACAAGCCTCGTGAGTCGGTACGACTACCACCAAGATCACAAAAGCGGTATAGTGTCACGGCTTATTTTGAAGGCCTGTATACGTTCGAGCCACTCTCCGCCGATTGGGTTGATCCAAACACCGGGCCGGGTAATCTTCAGGGGTTTGGTGGGGGCTTGTTTTACACCTATTACCTGAAACCACGTGTTGGCTTAACGGCGCAAATTGGCTACTCCTTATGGGCTGTCCGCAGGCGGTATCTTAATGAACAAGAAACCGTCATGTTCACGAACGATCAGGTGTTAGGCCGACTTTCGGCCCAGGTAGGTGTCCGTTTCTATGCCACGCCTTCTGTCTACATCCAACCGATGGCAGGTGTCCAGCAACTAACGCTAACAAGCGAGAATTCAGCAACTCATCCATTCGGAGTGAATAAGCAAGAGTTTAAATCGTTTTTAGGAGCTGCCGGGGCGGCTGTCGGGTATAAGATCAGACGGCAAAGTTTATTGTTTGACGTCGCTGCTCAGTACTATTTAATTCCCAACAAGGCGTTTGTTGGTGTTGCACAACCGTTACACTTTTTTGGACTTCGTTTAGGGATCGGCTACCGCCCGGAAAATAAATAGCTCATTTATAAAGCTCCAGTATCAACTGCATATGAAATATAGTTCCCTCCTCCGTACTTGCTTACTGTATTTTTCATCACAACAGTCATCAAGAGTGTCTGTGAGCCGATTCTTTACCTACTCAATCCTGCTCGTTTGCGTATTTGGCGCTGCCATGAGCAGTTGTCGACGCATCATTGACCTTCCCGTAGCAAGTCTGAATGCCAAGCCTTCGGCGGCTGCCACGGCCAGTCTTTCAACCAGCCCCACAGGTCTCGACAAGATCACATTCTCAGTAGATGTATTCGTTGTCGATAAAAACGGACGACTCATTACGGGTCTGAAACCGGACAATTTTAAAATCATCAACAACGTCGTTAATACGTACGAACTCATTGATGTGACGACGTCTAACTTAATCGTTAAATCGGCGGGATATTCGGCCATGCTACTTCTCGACCAGACAGGGAGTATTAGCACAACAGATCCCAATAATCTGCGAATTGAAGCCAGTAAGATCTTTTTAAGCAATCTTGGTCCCGACGATTATACGGCCATGATGAGCTTTACCTCCAGCTATACCGGGTTTGTTAAGTTGCACAGTGATTTTAGTAAACAGACAGATGGTATGAAGAAAACCCTGGATACACTGGCGCTGAACGTGAGTGGCGGGACTCCTCTTTATACCTCATCGATTCAGTCTGTTACCTATACGGCTCAAAAAGGCCCTACATCCAATAAAGCCGTTATTGTGTTCACCGATGGAGAGAACAATGTGACAACCAATACACTGGAGGATGCGACGACGAGAGCTATACAACAAAAAATTCCCCTTTTTACCGTTGGCCTGAGCACCGACGTAAATGTTAATGTACTGGCTCAAATGGCGAACGAAACCAGTGGCGCATTCTTTTACGCTAAAGATGCCGGTCAATTGATCTCAACGTTTGGTACCCTGGGCAACCTTCTTCACGGGCAGGGACAAGTTTACCGCACCACCTGGTCGGTTACGAAGACAGGCAGCAAATGGGCGGCCGGTCAGGTAATAGCGACAACCATATACGTAACCCTCTTTGACGGGACTGTCGTTGAGGTGCCCTTCTGGTTAAAGGTGAAGTGAGTTCAACAACAAAAAAAGGATGACTCGTTCGAGTCATCCTTTTTTTGTTAACGGGGTTTTTAAATAAAATTTTACTTCTGTTCGTATTTGTCTTTGTACGTCTTGTAAAGCCGCTTATGCCGGTCGTCGAGGTTTACTTTCCGGCCCTGAATGAATACGTGTTCGATCACGTTGGTGCGCATATCGAGTGCATCACCAGCCGAAACGAAAAGGGTAGCCTGCTTTCCTTTTTCGAGTGTACCAACCAGCGCATCGACGCCCAGAATCTTCGCCGTATTTGACGTTACCATCTTTAGCGCTTCTTCGCGGTCCGTAACGCCAAAACCGGCGGCCGTACCGGCCAGAAACGGCAGATTGCGTGTCCGCCACCACTCGTCGGCATAACTTAAACTAACCAGAATACCGGCTTTGTGTAAAATACCCGGCATGCGGTAAGGTAAATCCACATCTTCATCTTCACGATTCGGTAGCCGGTGCAGTCCACTCAGGATAACGGGTACATTGTTGTCTTTCAGAAACGAGACAACCCGGTTGGCTTCTTCGCCCCCCACAATAACGACCTTCTGAACACCCGCCGATTTGGCAAAGGTTACCGCTTCGATGATGTCTTTGCCATAATCGGCCCGGATGTAGAGATTCTGTTTTCCCGAAAACAAGCCGCGCATGGCCTCCAGTTTCAGGTTCATGATGGCGGGAGTCGGCGAGGCCGCATAGGCCTTTGCATCCGCGAATGTGGCCTGTAAGGCATCAATGGCAGGTGCGCGTTTATCGTTTTTCTTGACGACAGTAGTGAAGTCCTCGAAATTGAAATCACGGGCGAAGTAGGTTGGCCAGTTGAGCCAGATGCCATCATCTTTCTTCAAAGCCGCATCTTCCCAGTTCCAGCCGTCAGCCATCATGACACTCGAACTCCCCGAAACGGTTCCCCCCTGGGGCATAGCCTGCGTTACCAGGACGCCGTTGTTCCGGATGGTAGGGATGATTTCCGAATCCGTATTATAGGCAATCAGCGCCCGGATGTTGGGGTTAAGGATACCGATTTCCTGCTTATCGACGGTAGCCCGGACAGAGCCGGTTTCCTGCAAGCCCACCGTCGACGCCGGTGAGATAATGCCCGGATACACGTGCTTACCCGATACGTCGATAACCTCCACATCGGTCAGATTCAGTTTAACAAGGGTGCCATCGACCACATTCGTGATAACTCCGTTGCTGAACAGCACAATGCCATTCGGAATCACCTGTCCGGTACCTACGTGAACCGTACCACCCATCAGGGCAATGGTTTTGGTCTGCGGTTTTGCCGGGGCGGGATTCTGGCCATAGCTCATGAGCGAGGCCAGCATGCATATAGAAACTAAGATTTTTTTCATGATTGTTTGCTCTAACCGTCAGCTTATTTCCCCTCTTCTCCTTCAGCAATTACGCCTTCAACGTCTTCGCAATGCCACATCCGGGCCCGGCGGGGCGTAGGGCGAGTGGTCGATGCACCAGTCGCTTTAGCCGTCAGCATCTTCTGAATAATCCGGGCCCGTTCGCCCTGCATCTGCTCGCGTTTCTGATCTTCGTCCTTGAGGCTGAAATAAACAGCCCCGTCAATCATCGTAATTTCCGGACGGGCGTAAATAGCCAGCGGGTTGGCGTTCCAGAGTACCAGATCGGCATCTTTACCGGCTTTAACGCTACCCAGTTTAGCATCCAGGTGAAGCAGCTTAGCGGGATTGAGGGTCACCATTTTCCAGGCATCCTCTTCGCTCAGTCCGCCGTATTCGACCGTTTTGGCGGCTTCCTGGTTCAGGCGACGGGCCATTTCGGCATCATCCGAATTGATCGATACGGTAACGCCCTGCCGGTGCATGAGGGCGGCATTATAGGGAATAGCGTCGTGTACTTCCATTTTGTAGGCCCACCAGTCGGCAAAAGACGACCCGCCTGCACCGTGCTTCGCCATTTTGTCGGCCAGTTTGTAGCCTTCCAGAATGTGCGTGAACGTGTTCACCTTAAAATGCAGCGAATCGGCTACTTTGAGCAGCATGTTGATTTCCGACTGCACGTAGGAGTGGCAGGTAATGAAGCGTCTGTTGGCCAAAATCTCGGCAAGGGCATCGAGTTCAATATCCCGACGGGGCATCAGTGCCGTTGTCTTCTCCTTTGCATTCAGCTTGTTGTAAGCCGCCCAGCCCGCTGCGTATTCTTTGGCGCGGGTGAAATGGTCCATAAAGACCTGCTCCACACCCATCCGCGATTGCGGGAAACGAGTCAGTACGCCGGGGTTCGGGTAGTTGGCCTGCTTTACGTTCTCACCAAGCGCAAACTTGATGAACCCGTCTGCCCCTTTTACGAGCATATTCTCCGGCGATTCGCCCCACTTCAGTTTCACAATGGCCGACTGCCCGCCAATGGCGTTGGCCGAGCCATGCAGCAGTTGCGAGGTGGTAACGCCACCCGCCAGCTGCCGATAGATATTAATGTCTTCCGGATTGATGACATCCGACATACGAACCTCCGCCGAACTTGACTGACCACCTTCGTTTATGGACAGCAGCGCAATATGCGAGTGTTCGTCAATGATTCCGTTGGTCAGGTGTTTACCGGTTCCGTCAACCACCTTAACATTGGCCGGAGCCGTCAGGCCTTTCCCGACTTTAGCGATTTTTCCATCGGTAATCAGCACATCGGCATTAGCTAAAACCCCTTCCTTTTCGTTGGTCCAGACCGTTGCATTGCGAATCAATACCGCTTCGGCTTTGGGTTTCTGCGTGTTGCCCATACCCACAAACGGATAAAGCATGGTGCTGACCGCCGTAGCAGACGTGGCCGTAGTGCTGGTGGCGGAGGTCGATGTAGCCGTGGTCGACCGTGGGGTATCCACCGCTTTAACCGCCGACCATGCAATCGTTTTCCCATCCGGCGATTCACCATCCCCTTTCAGATTTGTGGGTGAGGTTCGGTAGCCAGTTAGGCGAATGGTACCGGGTTTCCGCTTATCGAGCTGAATCTGCATCGAAATGAGGTCGCCACTTGCCGACACCTTCGGGGTTATTTTAAGGGTATCGGCCTGAATCTGGTACTCGGGCTTATCGGCCGATTTTCCGGTGATGTTCAGCTTAAGGTTCGATTGGGAGCCCACCGTCAGGTTCCAGGTTCCGCGCAGATCGACCAGATCCTTGTTGTTCACGATGTACTGTTTGCCCTGCATCCAGTTTTCGTAGATGATATTGTCCGCACTGAACAGGTTACCCGAGGTGATGATAAAATTGGCCAGCCGTCCTTTCTGCAACGTACCAACCAGATCGTCAACACGGATCAGTTTGGCGGGTACGGTGGTCAGGGCTTCGAGGGCTTTTTGTTCGGGCAGGCCGTTTTCGATGGCTTTCCGCAGGTTTGCCCAGAAATCGGCTTTATTCCGTAAACCTGCCGTTGTCAGGGCAAATGGAATGTTGGCAGCGGCCAGTCGTCCGGCGTTCATGGGAGCCATTTCCCAGTGTTTAAGTTCGGCGAGCGAAACGTTATCGGCATCCCATGCATCTTCCACATCGTAGGGCTGCGGGTAGTTCAGGGGAACAATGAGTGAAGCCCCTGTTGCTTTCACCTCATCGAGCCGCTGGTATTCATCGCCCGTGCTGCGGATGATGTACTGGATGCCAAATTCGTCCCCGATTTTATCGGCGCGAACGATACCCAGTTTGTCATTGGCCTCAAAAATAGCGGGCAACGGTAGATTCCGGGTCAGCGCATCGAGCGACATGTTGGCCTGCTCTTTACTGCCCGAACGCTTGTACCAATCGGCATCATACATCGCCTGACGCAGCAGGGCCACAACCCCCATCATGGAATTCGGGTATTGCTGACCGGACGTGCCTTTGCTGAACGAGTAATGCGCGGTTGCATTGGGTTTCAGCACGAGCGTATTTTCCCGATCATCGGCCAGCGCTACCAGCGAGCCGGTGCCACGGGCAATGCCATCGTGCGGATGGGTGAGCACGGCACCAAAGCCCAATTTCCGCAACTCATCGGCTTTGGCGGGATTGGCTTTGAAGAGCACACTGGCTTCATTTTCGGGCTGGATGGCCTGATTCCAGTAGTAGGCTCCTTTCTTATTCGACTCGTACTGCGGTACACCACCACGGCCACCACCGGCGCCACGGGTAATTTCCGGCATCCCGTAATCGGAATCAATGTCGATCAGGGCGGGGTAAATACGTTTTCCTTTTAAATCGGTCGTTACAGTTCCGGCGGGTATGTTTACCGACGCACCCACGGCCTCAACGCGCCCATTCCGAATGAGCAGCGTCGCATTTTGGAGGGTAGTTTGCGGATCGACAATAATGGTTGCATTGGTAAAGGCATACATGCCCGGTCGTTCATCATAGACACCATTTCGCGGGAAGGTCGTCTGAGCCACAGCAGAGTACGTCAGACCAGCCGCAAAAATTGCTGCCAGAAAATGTTTTGTCATGAACTTGTTTGATTAGCTGATGATTAGGGTTAACTCTCAAAAATACGAAAACTAATCGTGCCTTTTGCCACTTTACCCAAAGAATATTTTGCCTGATACGGAATAGGGACAGTATTTTTAAGCGAAAAAACTGTACTTTAGCCAAAACAGACATTCACTCACCATGCGCTTTATTTTTATCATTCTGAGCCTACTGCTTTACAACCTGCCAGCCTTTTCACAGGAGCAAGCCGAGTACATGAACCAGACCACCCGAGACCGGATCAATTTTGCCAATCTGAATATTAACAATAACGCAACGCTTTTTTCGATTAAAGGCCCCGCAGGTACTCTCCTGGGTACCCCTTATCTGGATACGACCTGGCAGGCGGGCAATGTGAAATTTTACAATAAGGTGGGCATGTCCCTCACCACCGACTCCCTCGCCGGTGTACCAGTCCGACTCGACCTAATGGCCAATGAAGTCGATGTAAAGGCAGGCGCAACCAGCATTAAAGCCGTCAAGGCAAGTGCCGTTCGTTACGTTGACATGAACAATGCCTATGGCTCAGTTAGTCGGTTTATCAACGTGCAGGAATTTCAATCGGAAGGCCAGTCACTTACCGGCTTTTTTGAGCAGATTGTAGCGGGGAAATTAGGTCTGCTGATGCACCCAGCCGTTTATATTCAGAAAGGCAATTACAACGTCGCGATGAATGTAGGCAGCAAAGATGATCAACTGCTTAAAAAGATGGATTGGTACGTGGCCCGTGGCAAACAGGTAATGAAATTTTCGCCCGGCAAGAAGGCGGTCCTTGAACTTATGGCCGATAAGAAAGACCAGATCGACGCTTTTCTTAAAAACAAGAAGCCTGATTTGAAAAGCAGAGATGGGCTTTTTACCACGTTCGCATATTACAACACACTGTAAGCAGACTTAGGTACGTCAATAGACAGACATTCACATTTGGCCTATTTCCAATAATTGATCTGATGACCATATGCAGTTTTTTTGGAACGAAACCTGAATAATTATCCAACGGGCAGGCATGTAATTAAAGGATCCGATTATGTATAGTAATTCGCTGAGTAGTTCAGATAATACCTAGCCTCTATTACCCAAACTTAGTCAATGAAAAGCGGATAACTACTCTCCTGTATTTATCCGCTTTTTAACTATAAAATGTTCGTTAATTAACGACTTAAAGAGATAATATAATTTTATTAATTCAAAATATTATTCCGCAATTATTAGATATATCAGAATAAGAGTTCAAGTAAGTCACATATTTCAAACTATTTTTTATGACTCGTGAGCTAATTAGTTTTAGGTGAAAGAGACGTTCTTTTTTAACCTAACACTAAACGTTTATGAGAAAATTTATATGCCTGAGTCTGCTCTTGATCGGTGCATTCAGCATGACTGCCTGGGCGCAGGATCGGCGAGTTATTGGCAAAGTCACCTCCGCCGAAGATGGCTCCCCTCTACCCGGCGTTTCGGTCGTACTGAAAGGCACCACAAAAGGAACGTCGACCGATGCAGGTGGCATCTTCGACATCTCCGTACCATCTGCCAGGGGCACGACGCTCGTATTCAGCTTCGTTGGCGTAGCTACGCAGGAAATCCCCGTTGGCAACCAGTCCGAATTAAACGTCAGTATGGCATCCGACTCCCGGCTACTCACCGAAGTGGTGGTAACGGGTAGTGGGGTAGCTACCAGTAAAGCGAAACTCGGTATTGCCGTAGAAAGCGTTTCGGCTAAAGATCTGCCCCAGACGCCCACCGCATCCATCGATCAGGCATTGGTCGGTAAAATACCCGGTGCTCAGATATCTTCCACCAGCGGAAACCCCGGCGACCCTGTCAATATTCTGTTACGCGGTATCAACAGTGTGCAGGGCGGCACCAAACCCCTCATCATGGTCGATGGCGTTCAGATAGCCTCCACCGACATCAACTCGCTCGACCTGAGCAACATCGACCGGGTAGAAGTCGTGCAGGGGGCCGCTTCGGCTTCCATTTACGGCGCTCAGGGAGCCAATGGCGTTATTCAGGTCTTTACCAAAAAAGGCAAAAAGGGCCGTACGGCGATCAACTTCTCGACCAGTTATTCGGCCAATGAATTCCTGAATACCGGCAACGTACATAAAGCCCAACTACACCCCTACCTGACCGATGCCAGTAATAATATCGTCGATACGCAGGGAAATATACTGGATTATACGCAGTACGGCGCAATTGAGGGCATTTCCTATCAGTACGGTGGTGCGACTCGCTATGCCATCCAGGATATCCGGAACGTAGCCGACAAACCGTACAATGCCAACCTGAAATACTACGATCACTTCAAACAGGTATTCCAAACCGGTAGCACCACAAACAATACGATCAACATTTCGGGGGCATCGGAAAAAAGTGATTTCAATATCGCAGCCGCGAACAACCATACCACATCGCCAATTCTGACGAAAGAGAACGGCTCGATTGACCGAAGTAACCTGTCGGCCAACGTCGGCACGGAGCTTTTCAAAGGCTTCACGCTTCGTTCAACGACTCAGCTGGTGTACACCAAAAATACGCTTAAGCCAGGGCTGGGGGCCAGTTATGGTCCGCTAAATGGTGGCAACGGCCAGGTTGGTTCGGTCTATTCGTTTCTGAATACATCCCCCTTCTTTGACCTGACCCGCAAACTGGCCGATGGCACCTACCCGGTTTACCCAACGGCGGACTTTCTGAGCGTCAATGCCGGGAACCCGTATTACCAGGCAACTTATACGGATGCGATCAATAATAAGATCGACGTTCTTCAGAATTTCAACGCCAATTATAAGGTCAATAAATTTCTGGAACTCGATGCCAAGTACGGCATTAACTACCGCAACGAAACCGCCCGCTGGACGTACTTTAACCAGTCGCAGAATGCAAGCTCCGAGTACTATCAGTCGTGGTCGAGCAATTACGCCCCGGACAACAAAGGTGAAATTGATAATTTCCAGTACAACAACACCTTTCAGAACTTCCTGGGTACGGCTTTTATCCGAACGGATTTTCAGGACGATTTCCACTCAAAGTTACCCATTCAGACCAGCACCCAGATTTCATTCGATTACCGCAAGAATAAGTCGAATCGGTATGATACCTATGGCTTAAGCCTGAGTACGGCCCCGCCTTACAATGTGGCGGCTACGTCGTCGCAGGCGGTAGCCTATGATATTGTCACGCCGTTTATCACCTATGGCTATCTGGTGAATCAGAAAATAGATTTCGGCGACTACGGCGGTATAACGGCCGGTTTTCGTAGTGACTGGTCGTCGTCGTTCGGGGGTGGGTCTACCCCGTTCACGTTCCCGCACTTTGATGCGCACGTAGCCCCGCTAACGTTCTTCAAGAACAGCGGGCTGAACAACACACTGCCCTATTTCAAATTACGGGCCGCGTATGGCGAAGCGGGTATTCAGCCGGGTGCGTTTGACCGCTACCCCGTACTGAGCCAGCGCAACCTGGGCACGGGTCTGGTGTACACCGTTCCAACCACCACCCAGAACCCGAACTTAAAAGTAGAAGTATCGAAGGAATTCGAGGTGGGCACCGACTTCACACTGGGTGGGAATGCCGGTCGGTCGTGGCTGAACTCGCTTTCGGGTTCGTTCACCTACTGGAAACGCTCCAGCGAAAACGTGATCTACACAGTTAGCGTACCGCCTTCGCTGGGCTCAACAGGGCAGTTGACGAACGCCATCAATATGTCGTCCAACGGAGTTCAGTTTTCCTTAACCCTGCCCGTTTACAATTCGAGGGGGCTGAAGTGGGACTTCACGACCAATTTTGGCCACCAGATTTCTATGATAGATGCCATTTCGGGCGGGGCCGATATTATCCTGCTTTCGAATGCCGGGAGCACGGCGCTGGTGTTGACAGCGGGCCAGCCCATTGGTCAGGTTTACGGGTACAAAACCCTGACCAGTCTGGACTTCACCAATCAGGAAGGGGTCAAGTACATAACCGATGCCAACCGGGCCAACTTCACGATGGTGGGTAAATACGTGGTGGACAAGACGACCTATCAGCCCCAGTTCACCAACGAAACTTACCCGCTGATGAACCCAAACCCGAAATTCAACGCGTCGTTCATCAATGGTCTGAGTTTCAAAAACTACCTGACCCTGAACGTCCAGTTCGACTGGGTGTATGGCAGCCACCTGTACAACCAGACGAAAGAGTGGATGTATAGAGATGGCATTCATGGTGATTTCAGCAACCCGATTACCATCGACGGCAAAACGGGGGCGTTCACGGCCTATTACGCCGGGGCGTATTATGGCTTATGGGGCAGCACCCGGGGTGCGGGTAACAACGCCACGAAAGACTTTTTCGTAGAAGATGCCTCGTTTGTTCGCCTACGCAACATTTCACTGGCCTTCGATCTGGCGAAAGTGGTTCAACTACCCTACTTCAACAGAGCGCAGATCGTGTTCACGGGCCGCAACCTGCTGACGTTCACAAAATACACGGGCTATGACCCGGAGATCAGCTCGGGTACGTCGAACTCCTCGTTCGACCGGGGCGTCGATCACAGCACCCTGCCTAACATCAAATCGTACCAGGTGGGACTGAACATTGGTTTTTAATTCTTTACGTCATGAACAGAAGCGCCGATTATATTGAAAATAACCGACTACTGATCAGACACTTAACACTCCCAACTCAATTTCGCTCAAGATGAAACGATTCCATAAACATAAATTCGTTACCACGGTCTGTTTAACGGTGGCACTCCTAAGCGGAGTTTCCTGCAAGGAGCAACTGGACGTTGGCAACCCGAACGCGCCAACCACGACGGCCAACGTCAATACCGAAGCGGGTATCATCTCGTTTGCCCAGGGTGGTGTATATGTCAATGGGTTTTATAACGGGGACGACTGGCTGGGGAACAGCTATTTCTCGCTACCCTGGGGCTATAGCGAACTGATGGCCGATAACCTCGGAGCCGATGCTTCCAACAACCAGATCACGACCATCGGCGTACCCGATTACATCATTCTGGACGATGGCACCAAAGTGGCAAATCCGTCTCCGCAGGTAAGCATCATCCGGTCGTACAATACACGGGCGGCAACGGGGGCGGGCAATAACCCGCTGTACTACCAGTGGCTGAATATGTACGCCCTCAACAATGCCTGCAATCAAACGCTGGATTTAGTAGGTACTATTCCCTTCGCGGGGGATGCGGCCAGCCGCTCCAATACCATAAAAGCGTGGGCCTACTGGTGGAAAGGCTATGCGTATGCCTCCATCGGTTCGATGTATTACGCGGGGCTGATTGAGGATAAGGCAGGCGTGACCAATAGTGACTATGTCCTGCACGATGCCATTATCAACCAGTCGAATACGTATTACAATCTGGCCACTACTACGCTGACTGCAATTACCAGCAACAGCGATTATCAGGAGGTAATTTCGCGGTTGATCCCGGCGTTCACGCAGGTGGGAAACGGGGGCGTTCCTACCATCGATATGTGGAAACGTAACATCAACACCATGCTGGCCCGCAATATTATGGTCAACAAACTGGCTCCGTTTGTGAACGGCAATCCGGCGGCTACCATTACCAAATCATCGACAACAGCCATGACCCCGGCCGACTGGAACAGCGTTCTTACACTGTCCACTGCCGGAATTCAGCGGGGCGATGTCGTTTTTACCGGCCGAAGTACGCCCTCTAACTTTTTCTTTTCGGCTTCCGGCGGAACGACGGCTGCGCTGACGACGGGGGTAAATACGTCGACTACCTTCAAGATCAGCGAGCGCTTTATTCAATCCTTCAATGCGGGCGACAAACGGCTGACCAACAACTTCAATACCAACACGACTTACAAGAACAACTATACCTTCACTACCCGGTATAGTTTGACCGCCAATGGGAATGGCATGCCCGGCGTATACGTGTACGGCACTAAAGATGTTGGGGCTTATGAGCTTTATATTGCGGGCAGTTACGAAGAGAACCAACTGATGCTGGCCGAAGCCAACATCCGGCTCGGCAACATCGAAACCGGCCTGGGATATATCGATGCAGTCAGAACGTATCAGGGCGCGGGGGTAGCAACCGTAAAAGGAAGCGGTTTAAGCCTGGCCGGAGCACTTACCGAACTGACAAAAGAACGACGAGTTGCTTTGTTTGGGCGTGGCCTGGGATTCTACGATAACCGGCGTTGGGGCTGGACGTACGACATTTCAGTGGGCGGGGGCAGCTACGGCAATACGCTGGTAACCACGGAGGGGGTAGTCAATAAGAATGTTACGATCAACTACAACTTCATGGATTACTGGGATGTACCCGCCGATGAAGCTGTTTTAAATCCAACGACTTCGACGGTGGCGACTCAAAATCCAAATTACTAGTTCTGGCCCCGCAACGCCAACCATGAGAAATCCCCCTCAGAATGAATCCTGAGGGGGATTTCTTTTATATCCGTTACGAATGCAAAGCCAGTCGGCACAGCATAAATAAGTCGTTGCTGGATTCTTTAATTGTCGGCTACGGGAGTTAATTCCGTTGGTTTCCGGGACTGGGTTTGTTGGCCCGTTTCCTGCCCTTCCGGTTTCGGTCCCCGCCGACGCTTTTTACGACGCTTTGGTTTGTCGGTCGCTTCGCCAGCAGCAGTAACGCCACCAACGGGCAAAGCTGCATCGGTAGCCACAACGGCCTTTGGCTCAGCGGTTACAGACGCATCGACGGAACGCGGTTGCCCGTTTCGGGTGTCGTTCCGTCGCTCACCCTGACCTCGTTCGCTGCCGCTACGGTCGCTGCCGCTACGGTCGCTGCCGCTACGGTCGTTACCACTACGGTCGCTACCGCTACGGTCGTCGCGCCGTCGACCACCATCGCGGCCACCTTTCCCGGCGACACTGGCACCGCGAGCGTTTCCACTCCGCGAGCTATCGCCCCGTCGGCCACTGAACCGTTTCGGATCGAACACCGGCGATTTGCCCATGCCCAGCTCTTCGGTAATGGCTTGTTTGTCGACTTCACGCTCAATGAGTTTTTCGATACTGACGATCCGATTCTGGTCCTGATCGCTCACGAATGTAATGGCCGTTCCGGTCGTAGCCGCCCGTGCGGTCCGGCCAATCCGGTGAACGTAATCCTCAGCATCGCGGGGAATGTCGTAGTTCACTACGTGCGTGAGGTTGTCGATGTCGATGCCCCGCGAGAGCACATCGGTGGCAACCAGGATCGGGAATGCTTTATTTTTGAAGTCCCGCAAAACCACCTCGCGGTCGTCCTGCTCCAGATCAGAGCTGATGCCACGGGCTTCGTAATTAAGCTTACTCAAGGCACGAACGATGCTGTTGACTTCCGACTTGCGAGATGTAAACAGCACCATGCTCTGCACCGGTTTCGTGCTGTTTTTAATTAAATGAGCCAGCAACGGCAGTTTCTGGTTGTCGAATGCCATGTAGAACTGCTGGTCGATACCCGCAGCCGGTTTTGAAACGGCCAGCCGGATTTCTTCGGGATCGGTTAAAAGCTTTTTCGAAAACTCCCGGATTTTATTGGGCATCGTTGCCGAGAACAGCAGCGTTTGGCGCTTGGCGGGAATCTTCTCAACGATATTCATAATATCGTCCGAGAAACCCATATCGAGCATCTTATCGGCCTCATCGAGCACCAGATAGTCAATCTTGTCGAACTTGACATAGCCAAGCTGCATGTGCGCAATCAGGCGTCCGGGTGTGGCAATAATAATGTCGGCACCGGTTTCGAGGGCTTTCCGTTGCTTATCCCAATCATCGCCTTTGCCCCCGCCATAGATGGCAATGCTGTTGGCCTGGACGAAATAACCAAAGCCTTCGACCTGCTCGTCGATCTGTTTGGCCAACTCACGCGTGGGTACCAGAATGAGCGTGCTGGTATGGTCGTGGTCGGTGTGGGAGATTTTGTCGAGAAGCGGAATAAGGTAAGCCGCCGTTTTACCGGTGCCCGTCTGCGCACTGGCGATCAGGTCTTTTCCGGCAAGTATTTTGGGAATAGCCATCTCCTGAATAGGAGTGGCTTTTAAGTAATTCATGGCGTCCACGCCGGCCAGCAGGTCGTCGTGAAGATTAAATTCCTGAAATATCAAGGTAACAGCTGAATGATGGTGAAAAACCGCTGACCTTAACTTCCTGGCCAGCAAACCGCTTGATTTGAAACAAATATAACGAAAAAGCCGAAAAAACCTTATCTAAAGATGCACTCCTTTTCGACCAGGAAACGCAGTTGGCAAATTCATCATCGGCGATTAACTGTGCGATCAAAGGTCGTTGGGTCTCGCTGCCGATCCGTTTATTCGGGCACCAGCTTTCCGGACCTAAATTCATTCCTTTAGAACCGATAGATCGAGTCTACGAAGAAAACAATAAATTGGCAGTTACTGAGCCGCTACCTATCTTATTGTACCAATTGCCATCCCTTCTAAAAATTAGTATATGAACGACAATAAAGCCAGTGTTCGCCGACTGCGTCTGTACCGAAAAGTGCACAGTATTTTAGGCGGGTCATTATTTATCTTCTTCATCCTTATTTCAGTTACAGGCTTGCTGTTAGGCTGGAAAAAACATTCGGGCGGTTATTTGCTGGCGAAGTCATACCAAGGTGTCTCGACCGACTCAAAATCCTGGTTGCCAATCGACTCATTGAAACAAATAGCCTTTCAAACACTACGCGACTCCGTTTCCGGGGATCTGTCAACCAGCCTGGATCGAATTGATATACGCCCAAAAAAAGGCATGGTCAAATTTGTTTTTGCGGATCATTACTGGGGAATTCAGTTAGATTGTAAAACCGGACAGGTGTTGCATATTGAGCGTCGGCGATCTGATTTTGTGGAGCACCTGCATGATGGGTCTTATTGGGACTCACTGCTTCAATTGGGCGATGAACCGGCCAAACTACTGTATACCACAATAACAGCGGTCGCTCTATTACTTTTTTCAATTACCGGCTTCTACTTATACTATGGCCCCAAACGTATACGTCAACAGAAACAAGGCAAGCAAACCGTTAACTCTAATTTCATGAAATAGTCAATTTTTCACAAAAAAGCTGATCCATCAGACAGTTGGTAGGAAGCTCATATTTACTTATTATTGAAGGTTGTTTTAATAGAGCTATCCTTCCACATGCATTTTGTTTACTTACTAGCAGTCTGGTTTCTTTCCAGCTCACTTCTTTTTGCCCAAACGTTAACTATTCAATCTGTATCAAACGTCTGTTATGATCAGGAAAGCCTGCTTACTTATAGTTCTACGGTTGCACTTGCCACAGAAAACGTCTTCACTATCGATGTACGCGGTTATTACAATGACGCGTATG
The DNA here is from genome assembly GCF_900230225.1 of Spirosoma fluviale. GTDB lineage: Bacteria > Bacteroidota > Bacteroidia > Cytophagales > Spirosomataceae > Spirosoma > Spirosoma fluviale. Next base: position 1,855,891 of record NZ_OCNH01000001.1, on the reverse strand, counting down.
TCAAGACGTTTCCAGCCACCGTCAAAAATGGGAAAGTAGCTTTTACCATCAAGGATCTGAACTTCCCGGACTATGTTCTTCAGAGCGGCCTGCAAGTCCGCTTAGCCTCTACCAAACCTGCGCTCAAGAGTGAGTGGTTCAGCTACTTCTACCTGAATCGGCGGGCATCGGTCACCCTGACGGCCCCCACCATACCGGTAATCAATCCACTGGAGCCAACGGGGTTGCAGTTTACGGTCGACGGCTCCGGACCGGTAAATGTTGTCCTAACGGATAGTAGTCAGTTTACACTTTCGAGCGGCTATTATCAGTCGGGCACTTTCGTAGCAACCCAGCTGGTAAATCCGAAGACCACGACTACCTACAGCATTGCCCGGATCAGTAATGTGTGTGGTGTGGGCGTGAGCAGCGGGTCGGCTACGGTGCAGGTCAACCCCATAAGTGTCCGGACTGCATCCGTCAACGCCAATCAACTGTGTATCGGCAGTGAGTTACGCGTTGGGTATTCGACGCAGGACGGTGCATTTACCGCCAACAACCAATTTAAAATCCGGCTTACCGGGTATAATGCCTATTCGGGCCAGGAAGACCCCTCAATCACTTACGAGTTCGACGCTGTTCTGGACAATGGTCTTTTGAAAGCGACAATCCCGCCTACGGTGTCTGCCCAGGCTAACTACACGGGCTCGTACTACTCCGTTCGGGTACGGTCTACCGCACCGGCTACCCTAAGCGACCATGCAGGGTATTATGTTGCCATCCGGCCAGCGTCCTCTGCCATTTTCACCTCCGAGAGCCGCACCATTGCCATTGGTCAGACGGTTGATCTGGGGCTTAAATTTCAGGGGCAGCAGCCCTTTAGCGCCCTTTTAAGCGACGGTACAGTCTTACGTTCCGACTACTACTCCGATTACCCGGTTCAGACCTCTGTTCGTCCCAGTCAGACAACAACGTATACGGTTAAGTCCCTTCAAACGGGTTGCGGGTCTGCTCCCATGCCCATAGCCAGCAGTGTTATTATGACCGTCAATCCGGGAATCGCCATCGACTCGGTTAGTGAGGGGGCTATTTGCGAAGGGCAGACCCTGCGGATCAAGTTTTTGCACAACCTGTCGCTGGGTGCCAATAACCAATTTCTGGTCCGTTTCCGGCACAGTTCGGGTGTGGTGTCCAATGCTATTCCTGCTCAGCAACAGGGCAACTACCTGACCGTGAAAGTCCCCTTGTTCACATTACCTCAAAACCAGACGTTCCGTAATCGGTCGTTTACCATTGAAGTAAGCAGTACTCAACCGGCTTACACTTCTGAAGCGAAGGGGAATCTGAACATCCTGACCTACCCCACTATGCGCTGGTCGGACAATAATGTTTATACGATTGATAAGCCGCAACAACAGGTAAACTGGTTCTGGACTGGCGACGGAGGTGGCCCCTACCAGCTGGAGATGGAAACCGGCGAAACGGCCAGTACAAGCATTTGGGACAATGTATCGGCGGTTTCGGTGCCGGGCAATACTTCCCGAACCTTTCGGGTGAAGTCGGTCAGGAACGCCTGTTTCGTTACGAATAACCCAGCGCAGGGATCGTTGACGGTCAGGAATACGGACGGCTATTTCATCTATGTCAAACCCTACAAAGGCGTTGCCTGTCAGGGCGACAGCATCGAACTTAGCTTTGAAACAACCGGCGAGTTTGCTCCCGGCAATCAGTTTCGTATTCAATCCCGAGACGGCAGTACGTGCTGCAGCTTCCCGAATACCTGGGCTACAACTACCAAATCTGGAACCATCAAATTCAAACTACCAACCGATTTTGGCTGGTATAGCACCGGCGGCAGTGAAACGGCATTTCGCATTGCTTCCACAAATCCGGTTGTGTTTAGTGAAGACCGGTATTTGACTATCCATAGGCCGGTTTACAATGTGAGCATCAATGCGCTTTCGGAAGAACTGCTGCAACCTGGTACCGTTACCCGAACCATTAATTACCTGGGCGGAACGCCGGTAACCATCAACTATACTCTCGGTGGAACCAACTACAGCCTCGTCTCATCGGGTTGGTACAGTACAGACCTCAGTTACCCGGTTAACGGAACGACAAACTTTACGGTAAACTCTATTTCCAATGCCTGTGGTCCGGTTCCGGTCAATCAATCGACTACCCACCGGATTCTTCCCTATAGCCTGAAAACACCGGCCATTACCGGCCAAACTTACGAGCCCGTTGCCTATTGCGCCGGTAGTACGCTCACCCTGCCGTATGTCATGGTTGGACAACCCGACCCCGCCATTAGCCTGTCGGTCGAGTACCGGCGAGCCAACGCCACCGAATTTCGTACGCTGGCCTCGTCGATCAGGACCAATCCGGTGGTTGTTACGCTCCCCGACACCCTCCAGACCGGCGATTACGTGATTCGGCTGGTATCGAACCTCGCAATTGCATCGCCAAACCAAACCATTCGGGTACGCCGGAAAGCAACGGCACTTTTGTCAACAGATAATGGCGTTTCCACATTCGATTTATTCCCCGGCAGTTCGGCCGTTTTACGGGTAAATTTTACAGGCTCGCCCGACTGGACCGTATTATTTACGAATGGACTGCGACAAGTATTTTCATCCAGTCCGGGCACGATGTACATAAACCCGAAATCGAAGACGGTCTACACCATCCAGGCAGTTACGAATTCCTGCGGCTACGGAACCGCTTCGGGTGAAGTATCCGTACGGATCAAACCCACCTTGTCGATCAGCATGAACAACAATATTTTCTGCGCCGGATCTAAAATACCCGTTACCTACAATGCTCAGGGCGATTTTGAACCGGGCAACCGGATCAAGATTGGTTTGGTAGACGGAACCACGGTACGCTGGCTCGATTCTACCGCAGCTACCCAGGGCACCTTTCAACTTAGTATGCCAGGCAGTTTGACGGTCGGCAATAGCTATTCGTTAAAACTGGTTTCGACTAATCCGGTACAGGAAACCCAAATGAGTTTCCAGCTTTTATCGACGCCCATCGTTACACTGGGTGGCAATTCCGTTATCAATCCACAGCAAACCGCCAACATACGACTAAAGTCAAATCAGCCGTTCAACGGGTACGGCTACCCCATCCAATATACATTATCTACGGGTGAGTCGGGTGAATTTTTTCCCTGGCCACCCTCCTTCGACCTAAACGTCAGACCAACCCAAACCACTACGTACCAACTGGCATCCGTATCGAATGCTTGCGGGGCAGGTCAATTCTCGGGCTCAGCGACGGTAACCGTTAACCCTCCCTCCGACCGGCAGGTAATGACTGCGGACGTTAGTGGAGCCGGAACGATCTGTTCAAATGATACCATACAGGTAATTTTTGACACCAGGGGGACGTTCTCCGCGACGAATCGATTTACGGTTCAACTATCTGATTCAACCGGCACTCAATTCAGCGACCTGACTACTTTTGGCACGAAAAGTCCCCTTAAAGCGCTCATCCCCGCCACTATGCCCCGTGGCTCATTTTACCGGGTACGGGTTGTGGCGTCGGATGCTGGTGTAAGCAGTTCCACCAACCCTGTGCCACTCGTACTGCGGTTTAGTGCAACTGCCGCTTTCGAATCAGCCACAATTGGCTTCACACCGGGAAAACCGGTGAAGCTGAAAATAAATCTGACGGGCGAAGCCCCCTGGTCAATCCGGATCGGAAATGAATTTAATCCGGTTTCTTTGTTATACGCAAGCAGTACGCCTTACACCATTGATTTGTCGCCAACAGCGGCCTCAAGCATTTACAAACTATATCAGGTAGCCAACGGATGCGGGTTTGGCAGACTAGTCGAGCCATCCACAGTTCAGATAAGCGTGCTGACGGCTACCGACCCGGCCCTGGCAAAGCAGTTCCTGGTGTACCCGAACCCGACGAATGGTCTGGTAACTATTCGCCAGGAAGGGGCAGCAACTCCCTATCGAACACGGTTAACTGACCTTCAGGGGAATGTGCTGCAACAAAAAAGTACGGCGAAAGAGATTGACGAACAAGACCTGTCCGTACTGTCAACCGGCGTATATTTGCTGACTATTGAAACAGATAAGTCCAGTGTGATTTTCCGCATTCTGAAACACTGACGGGTTCAGGCAGCGAAGATCGCTCCTGTTCCGGACTGTTATCTGTCCTGCAACCTTTGCCCGGTAATGAAAAAACGACTACTACTGCTCCCGTTTTGTTTCCAAGTTTGTATACAATCCGTTCTCGCCCAAACGTCATCGCCTTCTCTGGAAGATACCCTTCAACTCAACGAAGTGGTTGTGCGGGGGTATGCCTCCAACCGGCGATTGCTGGAAACCCCGGCCTCGGTCGGGCTACTGTCCCGTCGGGATTTGAACCAGCGTTTCGGTACGCCCACGCTGGTACCGGCGCTGAACACCTTACCGGGCGTTCGGGCCGATGAACGGTCGCCGGGGAGTTACCGGCTGGCCATTCGGGGGAGTGCCATTCGGTCGCCGTTCGGGGTTCGGAACATCAAAGCGTACTGGAACGAACTGCCGCTGACCGATGCGGGCGGCAACACGCCCCTCAATGCCCTCGATGTGCGGGCGCTAGGGCGCATTGAAGTCATAAAAGGTCCATCCGGTAGCTTGTATGGAGCCGGAACGGGCGGTACAATTCTGTTCAGCGGATTGGGCGTACCGGCCGGTCAAACCAGTGTGGAAGTATCGGCACTGGGTGGCAGTTATGGTTTGTACGGCAACGGCATTTCAGTGCAGACCGGCAAAAACAACTCGGCAATTTCACTTAATTATAACCACTTACAATCCGACGGATACCGTGACCAAAGTGCCGTGGTGCGGGATAACCTAAGTCTGGTGGGTTCGTTCAACGTGAGTCCCAAACGAACCATTTCGATACTGGCGCTCTATTCCGATCTGCATTACCAGACGCCGGGGGGGCTAAATGAAGCGCAGTTCAAGGCTAATCCACGAGCCTCTCGTTTTGCCACCGCCACCTTACCCAGTAGTGCCGCCCAACAGGCGGGTATCTACCAGAAAGTGGGCTACCTGGGCTTTTCGCACGAGTACCGCTGGAACGATCGGATTCAGAATACTACGGTCATCTACGGCTCCACCACCGACTTTGCCAATCCGTTCATCACCAACTACGAAAAACGCACCGACCAAGGACTCGGCGGTCGAACCATCACCCAGATTCGTTTCCCGAACGGGCCACTGCCAACAGTCGTTACGGTTGGGGCAGAGTATCTGCGCAACTTCACCATCGTCCGAAACTTCGGCAACCGGGGCGGCATTGCCGATACGATCCAGACCGATGAGGAACTAGTCGCCCGGCAGTCGACGGTTTTCCTGCAAACCGAAACCGAACTGCCCGCTCGTTTCCGGCTAACGGCGGGCCTGAGCCGCAATGACATTCGGTATGGCTTTACCCGTTTTTCAACGCGGGCGGCAGGTGGAGCCCCGGCCATTCCCCTGATCCGTAATTTCACGCCGGTCTGGCTGCCACGCGTTGCGCTTCTCCGCACCTTCGGCCAGAACGTGTCGGCTTTTGCCAGTATCAGCACCGGCTATTCAGCTCCATCGACGCAGGAAGTACGTCCGTCTGCGGGTGGTTTCAACACCACCCTGAATGCCGAACGGGGAACGAGTTTTGAGGTAGGATTACGCGGGTCGGCTTTCCGAAGCCGGTTACGGTTCGATGTCGCGGCTTATCAGTTCCGGCTAACCGAAACGATTGTTCGGCGGTCGGATGCAGCTGGTGCCGAGTTTTTCGTCAACGCGGGTCGCACCGATCAGCGGGGGCTGGAAGCGCAGCTGAGTTATGATTTCCTGCCACCCGCCTACTACACCTCGCCAACGGGTTTATTCTCCATGCTCCGGCTCTGGAATAGCCTGACCCTCACTGAATACCGATTCCGGGATTACAAGCAGGGCACCGCAGATCTGTCCAATAACAAAGTTCCGGGTGTAGCGCCAACGACCAACGTTACGGGCATTGATGTAGAGACAAAAGCCGGTGTGTACGCCCACGTTACGTACCAGTTTCTGTCGCCTTTCTACCTCAACGATGCCAATACCGTACTTGCCGACCCGACACAGTTACTTCAGGCAACCCTTGGATTCCGGCATTCGCTTGGTAAAAACTGGACAATCGATGTGTACGCCAGTGGCGACAATCTGCTGGATCGAACCTATTCGTTAGGCTACGACCTCAACGCCGTTGGTAACCGGTATTTCAACGCAGCCCCCGCCAGAAACGGAGTCGGTGGCGTTCGATTACGGGTGAAATTGTAAGGGTAGTAGAGAGATATGTTAACCGTCACAAACTTTACCAAAGCGTACAGCGGGCAACCCATTTTGACGGTGCCCGTCCTACAGTTGCCGCCGGGTTTTCATTACTTCCGGGGTGGGAATGGGTCGGGGAAAACCACGTTTTTCCGGACGGTGGCCGGGTTGTTACCTTTCTCCGGACAAATTGAACTGGAAGGCAAATTTGACATAACCCGTGACCCGGTAGCCTACCGGATGCGGGTCAACTATGCCGAAGCCGAGCCCGTTTACCCTACTTTCCTGACCGCCCGCGACCTGTCCGGATTTGTTGGTAAAGCCAAAAAAGCGCCCGCCGGACAAATCGAATCGCTGGCCAAGCTGCTGGGTGTCGATACCTTCTGGACGCAGTCAACCGGCCAGTTTTCGAGTGGGATGCTCAAGAAATTATCCTTACTTCTAGCGTTCCTGGGCACTCCTAGCCTCGTGCTCCTCGACGAACCCTTAACGACTCTGGACGTGGCTACGGCAGAAAAACTGTTCGACTACATTCGGCAGCTTAGGTCCGAACAAGACGTCTCATTTCTGCTTACGTCGCATCAGGACATCAGCCTGACGGGCCTACCGCTAACGAGTACCTGGCAAGTTGGCAACGGCGTTATTTTATCTACATCTTAATCCCGGCTATGCTGACCGTACTGAACCGGGTCTTTGTAAGTGCCTTCTACGCCCGAAACGCGGGTACGTTTCTGGTCATTCTGCTGGTAGCCTTTGGCTTTCTGAGCGCCGTAGAGCACAAAGCCCTGATTACGGCAGCCCTTGGTTCGCCTTTGCTGCTGGCTCTTGTTTTTGGGCTATGGGGGCTTTATCTGCTCAAAACGGTGTCATTCGTCCGTCAGGAGTTAGGCGCTCCCGAGCACCTTTTTCTACAAACCTTCTGGCTCATTCCTACGCCTGCCCGATTGACCATGTGGTTCGGGGTGCAACTGGCACTTCTTTTTCCTATTATCACTTATGGTGGGTGGATGGTCCAGATTGCCACAGTCTACCGGCGGTGGGATTCTCTGACGGCTATTGTTCTCGTGTTAGTCGGATTAACGATCACGGGCGTGGCTCTAGCCGATTATCGACTAAGGCATCCAAACCCTGGCAGCCTCCAGCTCCCGTATGTATCCATTCCGCTACGGTACGAACTGTTTTTCCCAACCTATTGGCTCCGTCATGAACCTCTGTCGCTCGTGCTGACCAAAGCATTTTCGTGTCTGTTGCTGGTGGGTGTTTGTCGGCTTTACCCCACGGACGACTACGACCAGCGCCTTCTCCTGATTGGGCTGTTACTGGCCGTGCTGGGTCATACGCAGGTGGGCGGTCAGGTAAGTGCGTTTGAACACAAATACCTGCTTCTATTACAGAACCTACCCTTTACCCAGCTTCAGCGATTCGGCCGGTATACGCTCATGTATGGGCTTATCTGGTTACCCGAGTTACTGGTTCTCCTGCGAAACTGCCCTACCGACATCAGGCTGGATTATATTCTCTGGCTTTGGCTGGCGGGCTGGGGCTGGATTTTGCTTTTACACGCACTTGCTTATCCGCAGACCATTGATCCCGAGCGTTGGTTGTCGGGTATATTAGCCGGTTTCATTGGCGGATTGTTGCTCATTATGTTCGGTCTTCCGGTGTATATCTGGCTGATTGTAGGCTGGTTAGGGGCATTAGGATATTCATACAGATTGGCAAAAGGTCTTTCTTTTTAACGTAGAGACGCAATACCTTGCGTCTCATTCTCACATCAGCTGAACCTGCCGCCTAAAATATATCCCTTACTATGCCTACTTTCGATGTTATCGTTTATGGCGCTACCAGTTTTGTGGGCCAGATTATAACCCGATACCTGTTCGACCAGTACGGTAGCGATGGCTCCGTAAAATGGGCAATCGCGGGACGGTCAGAAAAAAAGCTTCTGGCGGTACGGAACGCCTTAGGCGAAACGGCATCTACATTGCCATTTGTCGTAGCGGACGCGCAGTCGGCCGAAGCACTTACCAGGTTGTGTAAACAAACGAAGGTGGTTGTTTCGACGGTTGGCCCTTATGCCTTATATGGCGAGCCACTGGTAAAAGCCTGCGCTGAAACCGGTACAGACTACTGCGACCTGACTGGCGAAGTTCACTGGGTAAAACGGATGATCGACCGCTATGAAACCCTTGCCCGACAAACGGGTGCTCGCATTGTACATTGTTGTGGCTACGATTCCATCCCGTCCGATATGGGTGTTTACTACCTGCAAGAACAGGCGAAAGCCCATTTTGGCACGACCTGCTCAACGGTGACTATGCGGGTGAAAGCCGCCAAAGGCGGTGCATCGGGTGGTACGATAGCCAGTGTACTCAACCTGGTAAAAGAAGCCTCTACGGATGCGACCCTGCGTAAAGAACTGGCAAACCCGTATAGCATCTGTCCACCAGTTGCCTATACTCGCCCTAGACAGTCCCCTATCCTATCTGTGAAATACGACGCCGATGCCAACGCCTGGATGGCCCCTTTTGTGATGGCAGCCGTTAACGAACGAGTGGTTCAGCGGTCCAATGCGTTTTTGCAGTATCATCAGCAGTTCATCTACAACGAAGCTATGCTGACTGGAAAAGGTGTCGTCGGTTTTCTGGCATCTTCAGCGGTAACGGCAGGCATCGGTGGGTTTATGCTGGCGGTAGCTGCCCGCCCTCTACGGGGGTTGATCGGCCGCTTGCTGCCCAAACCGGGAGAAGGTCCCAGTCCCGAAGCCCAGCGTACCGGTTTTTTTGTGCATGATGTATACGGCAAAACAGAGACCGGTCAAACAATACAGGTACGCGTTTCCGGCGACCGTGACCCAGGGTACGGCTCAACGGCGAAAATGATCGCTCAGGCGGGACTTTGTTTAGCGCAGGATATCGCTAAAACAGACAAACCCGGCGGTTTTTATACACCAGCCACCGGGTTTGGCGATCAACTGATTGACCGTTTGCAAAGTCACTCCGGCCTGACCTTTTCGGTAGTGACCACGAGTTAACGCCCGGTTATCTGATCCAGAATGTAATTGATTCTTGCGGCTGTCTCACCGGTACTGGTGCTTTTGCCCACACCACGCAGGTCTTTAACGACCAAGTCAATAAGTGGCTGTTGAACATGTTCGGGAAAAGGAATTGAGTATTCGTCCAGACCCGTGTCGGTTTCGACCCGAATGGTGAACTTCTCAAAAAAACAGAACGTGATTTTGCCTTTGGAGCCAATCAGTTGTGTCTGGTCAATCCGCTGCTCTTTGTTTACCGTAAAACACCAGCTCCCGGTACCCAACACACCCGATTCAAACGCAAAATTTGCCATAACGATGTCATCGGCGGCATACAGCCCGGCCTGATTTCGGGCAATACCGGTGGCCCTTTTAATCGGGCCGAGCGCGTATTCCAGAAAATCGAACTGATGGGAGGCTAAATCATGGAAAAGTCCCCCACCGGATACCTCGGGCGATACCCGCCAGTTAGGCTGATCTTGTTTTTCGGCGGTGGCTGGCTGTTGATGCAGCTGGATTGTCACGCACCGAATGTCGCCGATAACGTTTTGGTCGATCAGCTCCTTTACTTTTAGAAAATACGGCAGCGCCCGCCGGTAAAAAGCGACAAAGAGTGGCACACCCGTCTCCGTACTCACCCGATTCATTGCCTCGCATTCAGCCGCATTGAGGGCCATCGGTTTTTCAACGTACACCGGTTTGCCCGCACGCATGGCCCGGATGGCGTACTCGGCATGGGTATCGGGTGGCGTGGCTACGTAAATGGCGTTAACGTTGGGGTCATTAATGAGCGCATCGGCATCGCTGTACCAAACGGGCACTTTGTGTCGAAGGGCATAATCGGCCGCTTTTTGGGCATCCCTACGCATCACCGCTACTAATTCAGAATTGGGCACCTTGTTAAAAGCAGGCCCACTTTTCACTTCGGTTACATCACCGCAACCGATTATACCCCATTTCACTTGATCCATAGATTTTTCTTTCTCAAAATACTCACACGTTGCAAAGCAGACGTAGGCTAAATACTATTCGGCAGTCTCCGGAAGCGACATTTGTTATTCAAAGCCTTTGGGCCAGCTAGTCTACCGGATCTGTATTGCCACACTACTTTGCTATCCTGCGTATTGACTGTATACTATAGGCCAATGCAAGTTTGGCTTATGTTGGTGTGGATAGATAATAAAAACGCTGACCCTTCTGGAGCCAGCGTTTTTTGTCACGCGAAGGCAGTGATTTTCTAGCTTTTCTTTTGATTCCCGGCAGTAATCTGTTTGTTGGCGATGGTTGTGATAGCGGCCACCAGTCGATCCAGGTCTTTGGGTGAATGGTAGATATGGGGCGTTACCCGTATCCCTTTAATGTTTTCCCACTCAATACCTACCGTATGTATTTTATACTGATTCAGTAATTGGCCGTCTATTTCGGACGGTTTCATGCCGTCGATGGAAAACATTGCCACAGCCCCCGCAAATTCCGGTTTGAAGGAGGTATGTATCTTAACGCCGGGAATATCTTTCACCCGCTCCATCCAGTAGTTTTTCAGAAAGTGAGCACGGGCGAACTTGCGGGCCGAGCCAATGCTGTTATGAAAATCGACCGCCGTTCCAATGGCCATTTCGGAGGCAAAAGAGCGCGTTCCCAGGCTTTCAAATTTACGGATATCCGGTCCATCGGGCTCGTTGTTCGATAGCAGTGCCCAGACATTTTTGATCTTGTTCTGCCTGATATACAGCATCCCGCTGCCAAAGGGCGCACAAAGCCACTTGTGGAGGCTACTCGCAAAATAGTCGCAGCCGAGGTCGGGAATCTTGAAATCGAACAGCGCGAATGAGTGGGCACCATCGGCAATAACTTCGATACCGCGCTTGTGGGCGGCATCGGCAATTTTCCGAACAGGCATCACCTGCCCGATCCAGTTAATCATATGCGTAACATGCACCACTTTGGTACGGGGTGTAAACGCCCGTATATACTGCTCGGCCAGGGCGTCGTCGTCTTCGCTGGGCAGGTTCAGATCGAGGTAAACCAGTTTAATGCCATCCCGCTTTTCACGCTGTTTCCAGGCATTGAGCATGTTTGGGTAATCCTGTTTTGTGAGCACGACTTCATCACCCGCTTTTAAATTCAGGCCGAAGATCACGGTATTCAGTCCCTCGGTAGCGTTCCGGTTGATGGCAATTTCTTCCGCCGAACAGCCGCCCAGATCGGCCAGTTTACTCCGCAGGGCTTCCCGACCCTGATCCAGAATCCGCCACATGTAGTAGGACGGCGCTTCGTTGCAATACTGGTAAAATCGAATGTGCGCATCCTGCACTACTTTGGGTTGTGGACAAACGCCCCCATTGTTCAGGTTGAGCAGATTAGGGGATACGGTATACTCTGATTTTATCCAGGACCAGAAATCTTCATCCTGCGCCCACTCAGCGGCCGACTTTAGCCTGACATCGGCCGTGGCGACTGGATTCGCAAACGTTTCGGGTAAAAACTGTGGGAGCGTGAGCGCACCGGTCGCTGCGGCTGCGGTTTGGCGGAAGAAAGTCCTGCGGGTTGCCATAGTTGCTAGAGTATGTACATGAGGATGAACGTGTTCACGCTAAAACTACAAAATTTTTACAGAATACCGAACACGCAGTCTCTTGACTGAAGAAGCTGAGCAGGTTGCCTGTCCGGTTAGCCCGATGAACAACAAGATGACCCTCGCCAGTAACGGCTCAAGGGTCTACGAGAACTCATATGAGGGGGAGCGTAACGGTAAACGTAGTCCCTTTACCTTCTGTACTCTCTACCTCAATCCGCCCCCCCTGTAGCGTGACATATTCCCGGCAAATTGCCAGACCAAGGCCCGTTCCCTGAATGGCGTTCACATTGGTAGCCCGGAAGAATTTATTGAACAAATACCGTAATTCGCTAGCCGGTATTCCCATCCCTTCATCGCACACCAACAGCCTTACTTCCTGAGGTTTAAACTCAAGAATCAGGCGGGGAGAAGTGGTGGAAAATTTTAACGCATTGCTCAGCAGGTTGGTCAGCACATGGGTCAGCAAGTTTCGATCCAGTTGTATATCGACAGGACAACCACGTACCTCCATCTGAACCAATTGTTCATTAGCCTCACTCTGGTTAAAGCTGGACTGGATTACCTCCCGGCTCAGGGCTACCAGATCGACCCATTCCAGATGTATCCGAACTTTCCCCTCATCGATTTTACTCAGGGTAAGCGTATCATCGATCAACATATTGAGCGAGCCTACTTTCGTAAACAGCACATCGAGATGGCGGGTAATTGGTGCTAAAGAAGAACTTGGTATAAACCGATTGACATAGAACCTTACGAGTTCCGCGCTCGAACTAATGACTGTGAGGGGGGTCCGGAACTCATGAGAAGCCGTTTCAATGAACTGCGACTTCAATTGGTTCAGATTGCGCTCTTTTACCAGAGACTCTTCAAGAATTCGCTCCTTTTCAATGGCCATCGTAATATCGGTGGCTATCCCGACCCAGCGGATGGGCAGACCGTCCTGATTCTTGGCCAGAAACACCCGGGCGTGCATCCAGAAAACGCGCCCGTCCCAATGACGGATCCGGAAACGGAAGCTACTCTGGTGCTCCGGATTCAGTAACGACTCCCGCACCGCAACCTGGTCATCTTCCACAATACAGGTCAAAAACGAAAGTGGATCTTCCTGTAAAGTTTGTGGGCTCTGGCCACTAAACGTTTCATAAGCCGGGTTCATGTAAAGAAACCGGGGTTCATGCAAATCCCGTATCCAGAAAATTTCATCGACATTATCCGCCATTTCCCGAAACCGCTGTTCACTATCCTGAAGCTCCTGGCGAGCCGCCTGCTGGTCTACTTTGGCCTGTAACAACTCGACATAAAGGGCCTGATCCTGAAGCTCCTGCCGTTGTTGCACAACCTCGCTGGTCCGCTCCCGAACCTGGCCCTCCAGGTACACCTGCTGGGCTTTTATGTGCTGGACCCGTAGGCGGTATACGCAGTACAGGGCGCACAGCATCAACAAGACACTCAGACCTTTAAACCAACCCGTTTGCCAAACCGGAGGAATAATATGAAGACGAACAAACGTGCCCCTTTTATTCCATCCCCCATCGTTATTGGAGGCTCTGACCCGGAACACGTAATCTCCCGGATTCAAATTCGTATAGCTCACCGTACGCTTGGTACCCGCCGGAATCCAGTCGGCATCGAAGCCTTCGAGTTTATAAGCGTACTGATTTTTACCCGAAAGCGTGTAATTAAGCGCGGCAAATTCAAACGACAGTACCGATTGATCGTAGTTGAGCGTAATATCACGGGTTTCGCTGATAACCTTCTGAAGAACGGATTGTGGGTCCTCTACCCGGACCGACCGGTTGAACAACTGAAAGTCGGTAATGTAAACGGGTGGAATGAAGCGGTTGTCGCGCAGGCTGTCGGGATTAAAACTATTGAGGCCGCTTACCCCCCCAAAAAACAACTGCCCGCCCTTTCCTACAAAACAGGCCATCCGGTTGAAGGAATTTTCCTGGAGTCCATCACTGGCGGTATAGTTCCGGACGGTATGGGTAGCAGGCTTAAAGGAGCTCATCCCTTTGTTGGTACTTAACCACAGGGTACCCTGCTTATCCTCAAGGATTCCTCTTATCACTTCGTTGGCCAGCCCGTTCACCTTACGGAAAGTAGTAAACGTTTGAGTACTCGCATCAAATCGACTCAAGCCGCTATTGGTACCAATCCAAAGCTGGCCCGACTTACTTCCAAAAAGGGCATTAACCTGATTGTTGGGCAAACTTCCGGCATTTTTGGTATCCCGTATGTACTGGGTAAATCGCTTCGTTGTGGGATGAAAGATATTAATACCCCCTCCATCTGTGCCCAACCAGATGTTACCGCTTCGATCCTCCCACAAGGCTGTAATGGTGTGATAGCTGAGCTGACCGGCCTGATCGGGATGCGCATCAAACTGGGTACTTGTATCCGTTTTCGGGTCGTAGCGAATAACCCCCCCTTCGAAAGTCCCCAGCCACAGTATGCCATTGCTGGCCTCCAGGATTGCACTGATACTCAATAGACTAAAATTACCCTTTGGTTCAAAGCTGCCCTTTTCCCGGTTGAATAGGGTTAATCCACCTTTGAAACTACCCGTCCAGATACGCTTCCGGCGATCTTCATAAATGGCGAGGATAAAATTTCGGGGATTTGACGAAGCATCCCGGCCAGTGTATTGGTAGGTTTTAAAAACAGACTGCCCTTTTCGGAGAACATTGATACCTCCGCCATCCGTACCCAGCCACAAATCGCCTTCCTGGTCGACCCGAACCGTCAGGATGTTATTATGAGACAGTTTATTGGTGTTTTGAGGTCTTCGCTGATATAGGTTGAATTTTGACGGGAGTGCATCCAGTTTATTAACGCCCCCCGAATAGGTCCCCACCCACATTGTACCAACGGGGTCTCGATACATGGAGTAGATGGAGCCATTATTGAGGCCGTCGTTCGTATCGGCCTGATAGGTATAATAGGAGAACGAGCCACTTGGGTGCAGGAGTGTGATTCCCCCATTTTGGGTACCAATCCACAACGTATGGTCGTTGCCCTCGGCCAGCACCATCACATCGTTATTGGAGAGTTGTCCCGGTTGCTGCGTTGAATGTCGGATGTGTGTAAAGATCCCACTGGTTCGGTCAAGCAGATTTAAGCCACCCCCTTCGGTACCAACCCAAAAGCGCCCTCTGGAATCCTCCAGACACGTAGTTACCCGATTATGACTTAAGGAATAAGGCCGGGCCGGATCATGCTGAAAATGGGTAAAGGAATTACTTCGCGGATCCAGCCGATCCAGACCGCTGCCGTCGGTACCAATCCAGATAATTCCGCTTTGATCAATGAAGACAGAACTGACTTGATTATCAATTAAGCTGGTGGGATTGGACGCCTGATGGGTAAAATGAGTGAAGGTTTTTTGTTGCGGATCAAACCGATCCAGTCCACCACCGGCCGTACCTACCCAGAGATAACCCTGTGTATCCTGGGTGATGGCCATCACCTTGTTGTGAGCCAGGCTGTTTGTCTTTCCTGTAAGGTGTTTGTAGTTCGTAAAGGTTTCGGTATTGGCATCAAACAAACTGAGACCGCCATCATCGGTACCCACCCATAAGTGGCCTTGTTTGTCCTCAAAAAGGATGTGAATAAAGTTATGACTAAGGCTATTGACTTTGCGGGGATCATTCCGGTAAACAGTATAAGTATAGCCATCAAATTTGTTCAGCCCATCCTGCGTACCAAACCACATAAACCCTTTTCGGTCCTGGAGAATACAGGTCACGTTATCCTGAGATAGGCCCTCCCGGGTGGTCAAATAACTAAACTGACCGGTTTTCGACTGAGCCTGAAGAGTTCGACCCGGCCAAATCCCGATGAGGAGTAAACAGAATAAAAAGAAAGGCATGGTTTGTTAGGTGGAATATAAGATACCTTTTAACATTAATAGACAACAAAGTAAACTCAATTACTTATATCTAGTAACTCGTAATTTACTAAAAAATCTGATTTGTACCAAGAGAAAGTATGTAGCTTTCCGACTGGTTAGCCTCCTGCTTCGCTAAAAACTGCTCATGTTAATCTGGTTGGAAATTAGTCTCTCCCATATTTATTCACACTTGTCTATTTTCTCCTTATCTATGCAAACTCACCTGGCTACCTCAACACATGAATTTATTAAAACTGAAACAGCTAGCCGTCATTCAGCTTTTCACGATCTACCTACGGTATCTTCTTGGCGGGGCGTTTGTCTTTGCCAGTATTGTTAAAATCCAGGGACAGCGCTTTACTACCGATTCGGGAGCGAATGCCCCGATCCATGATGCCTGGCATTTTTTTGAGACCTTGTACCAGTCGGGCCTTTATTGGCAATTTCTGGGCTGGGGACAATTGATTGCCGGTTTTTTACTGATGACTCAAGTCTTCAGTACATTGGGAGCAATGATGTTCTTCCCTATTATAGTAAACATCTTTGTGATAACTATTTCCTATTATTTCGCCGGAACACCCGTTATCACGTTTCTGATGTTACTGGCTAACGTCTACCTGCTTGTATGGGATTGGAACCGGCTAAAGGTGGTTGTATTACCCACTCTGTCGGGGTATGTCGATGAAGTGTATCCACTTATGCGAAAGCCCGGCTGGGCTTATCTGGGGCTTTTCTATGCTGGTCTTTCTATACTGGCCAAGCTGGCCATTCAGTCGTTCACATCACTCCTGCTGATGCTTGGCGTTGCATTGATAGTGGGGCTGGCTGTGCTGATTTATACGCTGAAAGGGCACAAAAAAGCGATTTTATTCGTGGAGCATTAATGGCATGCCAGTACAACCCTTTATGACCAAACAGAATCCGGGAGAAAGTAGCCTGTCCGATTAAAACGGCTAACGAACTTCCGGATGCACGACCAGCTTAAACTTCTTGCTCTGTTTTCCCTGACGGCCTTGGGCTTTACGCAGGATAAACCCTCACGGCAGGTCCTACCTGCTTTTGTTCAGATCCTGATCAACCAAACAAAGAATCAGCCCGTCTGGACTCCCCCGGCCAGTATCTACCAGTATACATACAAGGGAAAAACGGTGTACTACCTGTCGGCCCGGTGCTGTGATATACCAAGTACACTATTCGCTGAAAATGGACAGGTTCTATGTTCTCCATCGGGAGGATTTGCTGGCTCCGGCGATGGAAAATGTATCGACTTCTTTTCTGCCCGAACGGATGAGGCACTTATCTGGCAGGATTCCCGACGAAACAGGAAAACGATTTAGTGATTCATTATTCGACAAGTGGGTAGCTATCTAACAATAACCACATTAACGAACAACCAACTAAGCTAGGCGGGTATATTACGCTCCCGGCTCATCAGGCTCACCTGTTGAAGTGACTTTGTCAGTTGGGTCAGAACCGGGGGTTTCGACATGTACTCATTCATTCCCACAGCCAGACACAACTCCCGATCTTCCAGCATGGCGTCTGCCGTTAGTGCGATAATCCAGGGTTGCAGGATGGGTTGCTGACGGATGAGCCGTGTTGCTTCCAGCCCATCCATTTCCGGCATCTGTATATCCATCAAGATCAGATCGAATCCTTCGTGCAACCGCAAAAGCACTTCCTGGCCATTGCTGGCAACGGTTGGTGAATAGCCCAGCTTGTTGAGTACCCGAACCAGGAGCTTTACATTGATCGGGTTATCTTCAGCAATCAGAATCTTCAAGGGGTACTGACGGGCGAAATCCGCTTTATAAGCTGACTGCGAACGGTCGGTAACGTGCGGAGAAGCGCCTGTATGTGGTGTAAGGGCCTGTTGGATTGACTGCCCCAAGTGGTTGTAATGGATGGGCTTGGTGATCATTCCGGAGAACAAGTCGGCATGGGTTTTTCGCCGTTGATCGCCTACCCAGCTCAGCAGGATAACCGGCACATTTGGGTAGCTTGTTTTTAGTTTTCCGGCTAATTCAATACCATCCATCTCCGGCATTTGCTGGTCGGTAATAACCAGATCGAATGGTCCCTGTTGAGCCATTAAGGCCAGCGCTTCCCGGCCCGATCCGGCCAGGGTAGGCCGTAGATACCAGTGCTCAAGTTGAGTACGAAGGGCTTGCTGACTGGTTTGGTTGTCATCCACAATAAGGACCGACTTCCCGGCAATTGCGCTTCCCGATCCGTACGCAGGAACCGGCTTTTGTTGCACTGCCGTCTGGCACACCAGGGTAAACCGGAAAGTTGTGCCTTTCCCCTCTTCACTCTCAACCTGGATTTCGCCCCCCATTAGCTCAATCAGCCGCTGGCTGATAATAAGGCCCAGACCGGTGCCGCCATATTGGCGGGTATGGGACGAATCGACCTGAGAGAAGGCCTTGAAGAGCTGACCGAGTTTATTAGCCGGAACGCCAATACCCGTATCACGTACCGTTATGGCTAACTCAACTGTTTGATCGGGCCGGACCGAAACGAGTTGGACCCAAACCATAACTTCGCCCTCATGCGTAAACTTAACGGCATTACCCACCAGATTAATTAAGATCTGCCGCAGACGCAGGCTATCCCCCAGAATTTGAGGGGGCACCTGTTGGTCAATCTGATAAATTAGATCGAGGCCGGTTTGTCCGGCTTTGCCCGCAAACATATCCAGTACTTCTTCGAGGCAGGAGCGCAGTTCGATGGGCTGTTGTTCCAGCTCCATCTTGCCGGATTCAATCTTTGAGAAATCAAGAATATCGTTGATAACCCCTAACAAACTTTCGCCACAGCTACGAATGGTCTGGGTATACTCCCGCTGTTCCTCAGACAAAGGCGTATCTTCCAAAAGCGATGTCATCCCGATAACGCCATTCAGCGGGGTACGAATTTCGTGGCTCATTGTGGCCAGAAACACACTTTTAGCTTTATTGGCCGTTTCAGCTTCGAGCCGTGCCTGCTGCTCCTGCGCCGATTGCTGGGCTAGTTTTTCGTATTGTTGCTCTAGCTTTTCATTCAATATCTGCAAATGAATGGCTTGTTTTTCGAGCTCCATTTTTTGCAGGGTTACCTCGCGGGTTCGCTTCTGCACCTGACTCTGCAAGATTATTTTTTGCTCCCGGATATTATGAACCCGCAGTCGATAGGCCGTGTACAATACACCCAGCAGGGTAATCAGAAGCAAGCCTCTAAACCACCAGGTTTGCCAAAAGGGAGGGATAATGTGTAAATTGACAAACGTTCCGGTATTGTTCCAGACACCATCGTTATTCGACGCTTTCACCCGAAAAACGTAGTCTCCCGGATCAAGGTTAGTGTAGGTTGCCGTTCGTTTGGTACCCGCTAGTGTCCAGTCCTTGTCGAAACCTTCGAGTTTGTAGGCGTATTGGTTCTTGTCGGGGAAAGAGTAATTGAGGGCAGCAAACCCAAACGACAGCACCGACTGATCATAATTGAGCGTAATGTTGCGGGTTACACTGATTAACTTTGCCAGTGGTGACCCCGTATCCTGAACACGAACCGGTTTATTAAAAATTTGAAAGTCGGTTATATAAACTGGCGGAATAAACGGATTGTATGCTAAACTGTCCGGACAAAAACTATTGAACCCGCTCAACCCGCCAATAAAGAATTGACCGCCGGGGCTCTTAAACGTTGCTGCCCGATTGAACGAGCTCTCCTGCAGCCCATCACTGGAGTCGAAGTTGCGTGCTGCAAATGTTTTTGGATTAAAGGCCGTCAACCCTTTATTCGTACTAAGCCACAACGTACCGCGCCTGTCCTCCAAAATTCCCTGAATCACGTCGTTAGCTATTCCTTTCGACCGACCGTAGGCCGTAAACGTCTGCGACTGGGCATCGAACTTGTTGAGTCCCCCGTTGGTACCTACCCAAAGCTGACCCGTTGCACTTTCGAACAGGGCAGTCACCATATTATTGCTCAGGCTTTTGGGATTTTGCCGTTCATATTGGTACTGGGTAAATTTATTTTGGCCCGGATGGAACACATTTATGCCCCCACCTTCCGTTCCCACCCAGATATTACCGGCATGATCTTCCCAAAGTGCCGTAATGGTGTGGTAATTAAGTTGCCCGGGCTGTGCTGGATTAGCCCGATACCGGGTAGTGGCCCCCGTCTGTTTATTGTAGCGGATAAGACCATCTTCGAAAGTACCAAGCCATAGGATGCCATTCCTTGCCTCCATTATAACACTGATACTCAGCTGATTAAACTCACCCTTCTGTTCAAATGTATTGCTGGCGCGATTAAACAGGCAGAGTCCGCCTTTGTAATTACCCGTCCAGATTTGCTTATGTGAATCTTCATAAATGGCCAGTACGTAATTACGGCCATATAAAGATTCACTTCGGCCCTTATCCTGGTAAGCAGTAAAGACGGACTTCCCTTTCTTCAAAACACAAATTCCTCCGCCATCGGTCCCCAGCCACAAATCGCCCCGCTGATCCTCCCGAATGGCAAGTATGTTGTTGTTGGTCAGGTTATAGGTGCTGACAGTGGTGTGTTGAAAAAGTTTGAACTTGAGCGGAAGGGCATCTATCTTATTTACCCCTCCGGAGTAGGTTCCAATCCACATAGCCCCCACACGATCCCGGCACATGGCGTAAATAGATCCATTATTCAATCCGTCGGCGTCATCCTTGTTGTATCTGTAATGCGTAAATGAACCGTCTTTGTGGAGCAGATCAATACCACCATTTTGCGTTCCAATCCAGATGGTTTGGTGACTGTCTTCAGCCAGAACCATTACGTTGTTCTGGGGTAGTTGAGCCGGATGATCTGACGGATGCTGATACCGCGTAAACTGGCCGGTAGCGCGGTCGAGCCGATTCAATCCGCCCCCCTCAGTTCCTACCCAAAAGCGTCTCTGCGTATCTTCAAAACAGGTAGTTACCTGATCATGACTTAAGGAGCGCGGGTCGGCTGGGTTATGTCGATAGTGCGTAAAAAGACCGGAAGCTTTATCGAAACGGTCTAAACCACCCCCGTCTGTACCCGCCCAGAGTATTCCGGCACGATCGATAAAGAGAGCGCCGACACGATTATCGCTAAGACTACCCGGCTTTTCGGGTTGATGCGTATAATGTGTAAACGTTTTTTGCCGGGGATCAAACCGATCCAGTCCGCCACCCGCAGTGCCCACCCACAGATAGCCCTGCGCATCCTGGGTAATGGCCATCACTTTGTTGTGACTAAGGCTATTTTTTACACCGGGGATGTGTTGAAAATTAGTAAAGACTTCGGTATCGGTATCAAATAAGCTTAACCCTCCCTCGTCGGTACCCACCCACAAGCGCCCCTGGGCATCTTCAAAAACTGTATGTATATAACTGTTACTCAGACTCGACGACTTTTGCGGATCGTTTTGGTAGAGGGTAAACGTATACCCATCGTATTTATTCAGGCCATCGCGGGTACCAAACCACATAAAACCACGCCTGTCCTGTAAAATGCAGGTTACATTGTTTTGAGAAAGACCTTCATCAGTTGTTAGATGCGTAAATCGTACAGTATACGACTGCGCCTGAGCTAATCGCAGAGCAATTAACCCGCAAAGAATTAAAAAAAAACGGAAAAACATCTTTAAATTTTAAGCTACGGCATATTAGTATGTAAATATAAGAGTATCTAATGTATTTTTTTTACGATAAGTAACATAATATTTACATACAAAGGATTTGGTTACTAGCTCAACATCAGTCGATTGACCAGTTTGGTATTTACCCAAAAAAATAAGAGGAACCCCCATGGTTCCTCTTATTTTTTGGATAGTCAACAATTTATATATCAAATTTCGGCCCGCCAACTCATCAGGGAAATTTCGGAAATTTGCTAAAATCCGGCTTTCGCTTCTCCAGAAAGGCGTCTTTACCCTCCTTCGCTTCTTCCGATAAATAGTAGAGCAGTGTAGCATCGCCCGCCAGTTGCTGAATACCGGCCTGACCGTCTAGTTCGGCGTTGAAGGATGCCTTGAGCATCCGGAGCGCCAATGGGCTCTTCTCCAGCATCTTACGACACCAGGAAATTGTTACTTCTTCCAGTTCGTCGAGGGGAACCACTTTATTGACCAGTCCCATATCCAGCGCTTCCTGGGCGTTGTACTGATCGCACAAGAACCAGATTTCACGGGCTTTTTTCTGCCCCACAACCCGTGCCAGATAAGATGCCCCAAACCCGCCATCGAACGAGCCCACTTTGGGACCCGTTTGACCGAAACGGGCGTTTTCGGCCGCAATGCTTATGTCACAAACCACATGTAGCACGTGCCCACCGCCAATGGCGTAACCGGCCACCATCGCGATTACCGGCTTGGGTATACGACGAATCTGCATTTGCAGATCCAGCACATTCAAACGGGGTACTTTATCGGTGCCCACGTAACCACCATGTCCCCGAACGGATTGATCGCCCCCCGAACAAAAGGCTTCTCCACCTTCGCCGGTCAGGATGATTACCCCTACGCGTTCGTCCTGCCGGGCCAGTTCCATGGCTTCCGACATTTCGGTAACGGTCAATGGCGTAAAGGCATTCCGCTTGTGCGGCCGGTTGATGCTGATTTTAGCGATTCCGTCGTAGTAGCTGAAGATGATTTCCTGGTACTCTTTGATCGTTTCCCAGGGGTAGTTGCTTTGCATAGTTAATGAATAACCGGGTCGCCGGTGCGATTAGCGAATGAGTGAATAAACGAAAAATCACTTTACGGATTTGATTCAGTTCATTTACTCATTCACCCATTGAAAATTCGGTTTCGTGATAGTACACGTCCCAGGTATGGTCAGCCATCATACGGACGGTAGCGAGACAGCGTTCAAACGGAAATTTACGCCCCCATTCGTTGGGCGCGATCATTGACAGCAGATCGGTTCCATTTTTACGCTGATAAAAATAATAGGTATGACCGACTACGGGTTCAAAACTCATTTGAGCCGAATAAATCCGCTCCGATATTTCGACCCGGTTTCGAATAGCCGTAGCCTGTTCGGCAAGCAGTTGCATTTGCTTATACAACTGGCTCAATTGCATATCTGTCTGCTCGCGCATGGCCGATACCGCCCGGCCCGTAATTTTACCCTTATCTTCAGGACGTATTACGGCTCCGCCTGCGGTATGTGCATACGTCAGCAGACCTGGCGATTCGGCCACTTTGTCCGGAGAAATCGGGTTGACGAAAATTTTTGCTTCTTCCATACGTAATGTTTGGGTAACAGCCCGGCAAACGTCTTTGTTTGCTGTCGTTGAATGACAAAAAATAAAGCATATTTACACCCCTAACAGGCCTGGTGCCACAAAAGTACGTTAAAACGAATATGGAAACCACCGTTACCCCCGCAGAGAATACGATAATGCCACGCCACGAGTTTTTCCGACTTGTGGGTACCAGTATTGGCGCTATCCTGTTGACCCGCTGCATGGCGGGCTGTTCAGCGCAGGCAAATCCGGACCCGACGCCAGACCCTACCCTGAAAATAGATTTTACACTTCGTCTGGACGAGAAAATCAATGAAAACCTACTCGTTAAAGGCGGCTATGTGATTAAAAACGACGTCATTGTGGCGCAAACAAAAGATGGTCTATACGTAGCGGTGTCCGCAAAATGTACACATCAGGGTACTGAGTTGACGTTTAAGTCCGTCGAAAACCAGTTTTATTGTCCGTTGCATCAGTCCCGTTTCAACACCACAGGGCAAGTCGTTGTTGGCCCGGCCACCCAGCCCCTTACTCAATATATTGTGGAGGTAAATACAGCTGCCCAAACAATTCGGGTGCACAATTGATGATGAATCTTGACCCGGCTCACCCCAACTCCTGGCCAACGCCCCAAACGCCCTATGAAGAAGAAGCGCTGGCGTTTTGCCGATCCTGGCTGGGGGGGCAGCAACAGTTTACCTTATACACATCCGGCTCAACCGGCACGCCTAAACCCATTGCCCTTACCCGCTCGCAGATGCAGGCGAGTGCTCGACTGACTGGTCAAACACTTGGCTTACAGCCGGATGACTCAGCCCTTGTTTGTCTTAACATCCGCTACGTGGCCGGGATTATGATGCTTGTTCGGGGATTGGAACTGGGGCTGCCCATGACCATCATTGAGCCATCGGCCAATCCCCTGCTCGATTTTACACCCGGAGCCGACACCTTTGCCTTTACGGCCCTCGTGCCGCTTCAACTCCAAACCATATTGGAGAAGACGCCCGAAAAAATCCAGCTTCTCAACGGCATGAAAGCGATTCTGGTTGGAGGAGCCGCTACCAGTTCGGCACTTGAAAAGCAGCTAAGCGCTATCAAAGCACCCGTTTATGCTACGTACGGCATGACAGAGACCGTTTCGCACATTGCCCTCCGCCGACTCAATGGCCTTGATGCCAGCGAATTATTTACGGCTCTCAATGGTGTTCAACTGGGTACCGATGCGCGGGGTTGTCTGCACATCACATCGGCCGCCACTAATTTTGAGCAAATTCAGACCAACGATGTCGTTGAACTGTTGCCTGACGCAGGGACTGGCAATACACAGTTCAGGCTGTTGGGGCGAGCCGACCGGGTTATTAACAGCGGTGGGGTTAAAATACAGCCTGAGCAGGTGGAACAGCTGATTAACAGCGCATTGATCAACGAATCTACCGACAAAGGTGTGTTACCCTCCCGGCTTTTTGTAGCCGGTTTGCCCGACGAACGATTGGGCCAGCGGGTTGTGGTGATCTGCGAGCAGGTAGCCATCGACAGTCAGCTATGGGCGAAGATTCAGGAGGTTATTCGGGAGAAACTTGGAGCCTACGCTGTTCCCAAAGACGTGATATCTGTAGCCCGATTTCTGGAAACACCCACCGGTAAGATTGATCAGAAAGCGACTATAGCCCAAATACGTTAACTTTGCCAGACTAGTCAACACGACTTCTTATGTCCTTCCAAAGTCTTCAGATTCGTTACCAGACGGCCCGGTCGCTGCCCGCGCCTTATTCATACTTTTTCACCCTCTCGATAAACACCGTTGCTGCCAATGCCATCCAGGTAGATCTGGCGATTACGTATCCGGACCGCGACGATATTGACGACGATGAGCTCATTGCCGAAGGCTATACCCGGGATGATGATTATGCCTGGTCGGGTCGTTTGCCGAGAGCGTGGTGGGAGGCACTCGCCAACCTGGTTCGCAAAACAAAACTCCAGCCCGCCAACGAAGAGGATTTAGATGAAGATGATGACTTCTGGGATATTACCGTGACCAGCGACAAGGCAGGCACCCTTAGCGGTAGGCCCGAGAAAGCAGATGACTGGCAGTATCTGATGCAGGAATTGATTCAGGCAACGTACGAAGCCATGGGTCGCGAACGCCCGTTCGAGTTGATTTATGTAAACCTAAGCAACCCGTCCGGAGAGCATGAATTGCGGCTCAAAGCGTCGTTTGCCGAGCGTTCAGTTACCGTTACGTCCGTCGAAAACCGGCAGGAGCAAACAAAAACTGTACCCTGGTCTACCTTACTTCACGTGATGAGCCAGGTGTATAATTACGATTATGATCCCGACGATGCGCAATTGAAACGCCCCCGACGGGATGGCCAATGGCTCAATCTGGGCACCGAAGAATGGTATGACATCAGCGACTATAAAGCCCTAACCAAGCTGTTTCGCGATTTGTAACGATTGGTTGGTGGTAAATAGCTAGTAACTTAACGTGAACAATGAGATTTAGTGCTTGAATATCAGCAGTTTAAGCACCATAGGCACGAAATGTTTGTAGTAAAGTAGCTTTCTGATTCACCAGCGTGCCGTGGGTACGCGACATACACCGATAATCGCGTACCTACGGCACGCTCGGTGGATCAGAGAGCTACTTTTACTACAAACATCAAGCCGCTACGCGGCCATTATCTACGTTAACTTAATAACCAATAACTACTAACCAATAACCTGCCTTATCGCGTCCAAACCTCTGCCGACACCATGCCGTCCACCTGCGGTTTACGCGCCTGATGGGATAACCCTGCGTCGGTAAGACATTGCTGCCAGTTAGCTAATGTTCTGGTTTCGATACCCGCGATAAGCCTGAAAAACCGGATCATTGTCCATAAAAGCACTTTCTGCCACCAGGCGGGAGGCAATACGAAATCCGTAACCAGCCACATTCCGCCGGGCTTAAGTACGCGCAACAGAGAGGGGATCAAGCGATTCTGTAAGGTTTGTTCGTTGAAGAGGTCCAGTAGAAATGGCGTAAGGATAACGTCGAATTGGTTGCTGGGATCGAGCGTTGTTTCGTCGCCTACCCAAAAGATCACCGTGCCCGGCAGAGATTTCCGCGCCATTCGGCGGGTGGCGCGGGCTACCATCTGGCTCGATGTTTCGAGGTAGAGCACCCGTTCTGGCTTACACCGGACCAGCAGTTGTTCCAGCAGCCAGCCCGTTCCTCCACCCACAAGCAGTACGGAGGCTTTGGGCGGTATTCGATCCAGAAAAATCCCCTGCGCCCGCTGTAGTTTACGGCCAAAGACTAAAAATGCCAGTGCGTCGTAAACGGGCGCGATCCAGTTAAAATTACCTCCGGGATTTTGTTTAACGTCCATTTAGCGGTCATGCGTGGTTAACGGGTCATTCGCTGGTATTAACCGAGAACGGGTTAACCTGTTAACCACGCACTACGCCTTAGGCTTCTATTTTCACTGACACGGTCTGCTGGCTCTCCGCCCCAATAACCACCTCTTCGCCGAGTAGGTGTATTGTAATGGGTTGCGCCGAGAAGTTGGCCACCGTCACATCCTGCTGGGTAGTTGTTACCTGCAAAAGTGCGCCCCGGTACCGGATTTTAAACGCCAGCGACTGCCAGTTGTCCGGACAATACGGATTGAGGACTACCCGAGGATCGGCCCCGTTTACCTGTTCAATCCGCAACCCGCCGAATCCTTTCACAACGGCCAGCCATGTACCGGCCATACTCGTAATGTGGCAGCCATCTTCGGTGTCGTTGTTGTAATCGTCGAGGTCGAGCCGGGCGGTGCGCAGGTACATCTCGTACGCTTTCTCTTTCATGCCCAGCTTCGACGCCTGAATGGAGTGAACGCAGGGCGAGAGCGACGATTCGTGAACGGTCATCGGCTCGTAGAAATCGAAATTTCGGCGCAGGGTCTCCGTATCGAACTCGTCTTCGAAGAAATAAAGCCCCTGCAACACATCGGCCTGCTTGATGAAGCACGACCGCAAAATCCGGTCCCACGACCAGTTCTGGTTGATGGGGCGCTGCCCCTTCGGAATGTCCGATACGGGCATCAGGTCTTTATCTAAAAAGCCTTCCTGTTGCAGAAAAACACCTTTTTCGTCATCTGCGGGCAGGTACATCTTATCAATAATCTGCCGAGCCGTGGCCAGTTCCTTTTCTTCGCGGAAGTGAATCCGGTCGATCAGGTCGGCGTATTTATCGGCATCGAGCGCTTTCACTTTCGCCACGGCTTCGGTGGTGTACCGAAGCGTCCAGGCGGCTATGTAGTTGGTGTACCAGTTGTTATTAACGTTGTTTTCGTACTCGTTGGGGCCCGTAACGCCCAGCATCACGTACTTTTCCTTCTCCTTCGACCAGTTGACCCGCTGGCTCCAGAACCGGCTGATGGCAATGAGGACTTCCAGCCCATACTCGACCAGATACTGCACATCGCTGGTGTAACGAACGTAATCGAAGATAGCATAGGCAATTGCGCCGTTTCGGTGGATTTCCTCAAACGTGATTTCCCATTCATTATGGCACTCTTCGCCATTCATGGTCACCATGGGATACAAGGCCGCTCCGGCCCGGAAACCTAGCTTCTGCGCATTCTCGATGGCTTTACCGAGTTGCTTGTAGCGGTAAACGAGCAGGTTTTTGGCTACTTTCTGGTCGGCGGTAGACAGGTAAAATGGCAGGCAGTACGCTTCGGTATCCCAATAGGTCGACCCGCCGTATTTTTCGCCCGTAAACCCTTTTGGGCCGATGTTCAACCGCTCATCTTCGCCGGTATAGGTCTGGTTCAGCTGGAATATATTGAACCGGATACCCTGCTGAGCGGCAATATCGCCCTCAATAATGATGTCGTTGGTTTTCCATTTATCGGCCCAGGCCTGCTTTTGCTCGAACAGCATCTTCTCAAACCCTTTCCGGGTGATCCGCTGGATGTACTGACGGGCATCCTTCATGATCGTGTCTGGGTCATAATTGAGCGACGACAGGTTTACGGCGTACTTATAAATGACCGTTTCCTGACCCTTCCGACAGTCGAGGGTCATCCGGTTTGCTACGTATTTTTCGTACTTGAGAGGCTGCGACTGATAGTCGACCTTTACGCCATCCTGCTCAATTTCAACGCACATGCCGGTAGCCACATGGAAGCCCGTTTTACGGGTGCGGAGTTCGATATACGCTTCGCCATACCCCGTCTCTTTCCGAACTTCATCCCAGAACGTTTCGTCGTAATTGGCATCGCGGTTACGGATATCGCCGTTGATGTAGGGCGTAATGGTAATCTTGGCCTCAAAGTTCAGGGGTTTGATGGCGTAGCGAATGGCGCCGGCTTCGTCGTCGACGATGGAGCAAAAGCGTTTGGCGTTGACCTCCAGCTCTTTGCCGCTTTTGAGCACGGCAACAAACGAGCGTTCGAGGTAGCCTTCCTGCATGTTCAGCACCCGCCGAAACGAACGCACCTCACACTGGTTCAGGTCCAGAGTTTCGTACTCTATATCGATGTCGATGCCAATCCAGTTGGCGGCATTCAGTACTTTGGCAAAGTATTCGGGGTAGCCGTTTTTCCACCAGCCAACCCGTGTTTTATCGGGGTAATACACGCCCGCAACATAATTACCCGGTAAGGATTTACCGGTAAATTTCTCTTCAAAGTTCCCCCGCTGACCAAGCCGACCGTTGCCGAGCGACATCACGCTTTCCGTAATTTCATTAAAATCGGGGTGAAACCCGTCTTCAACAATATTCCAGGGGTCCTGAGTTATATAATTTTTCATTCAATAGATGATTGTCTTCGTAGCCTATTTTGCAAAGTTATTTATTTCAGCCTTTACACGCATAGCCTGGTTCAGGTGCCGTTCGGTATGAGCAACCAGCATCCGGAGCGCATCGCCAAGGTTGATCTTTAACCAATTGCCAAAAATCGTCATTAGCTTTTCCCGGTTCCAGTCGATATAAACGGCCTTATCGAGCATACTGTGCAGTAATGTCTGTAAATCCAGAAACTGCCCGATCACATCGGCGGGCTGCAAATCGGCAGCCGAACGGGGCCGAATCATGCCCGGCGCGGGAAACTTTAATTTACCCTGCGGATCGACAATGTACAGCAGGGCCTTGCCAACCAGATCACTTTCGAGCGTCTGGTCGATGGGTACAGTTTGAATCAACCCCAGTTTGTCAACTTTGTGCTGGATGTTGCGAATGTAGAACCGCTCAGCCAGATTCAGGTGCTGTAAACATTCGACAATACTCCATTTGTTGGGGGCGGGTTTCCAACGGAGTTGCTCGTCGGTGAGGGTTGAGAATTCCCGTTCAACGGTGTCAAGGACCGTCTTGAGACGCTGTTGAAGGTCGTGGGCAGTAGCCAGTTTTTGCATGGTTGTTAGGTCTGCGTTACGGCCTGCTGAAACAGGTCGAGGTCGCGTTTCGAGTCGAGGTCAATGGCACCGGCTTCAAAAGGCACTTCTACACAATCGCTGCGATGACGGCCAATTACCCATTTTACGCCTTTATCGTCTTTCAGTTGCAGGAGTTCATCAATGTAATTACGGTGAAAAATAGCGGGCACACTCAGTTGAGTACCGTAGCGGCAGGCCACAATGCCTTTGTCCTCTTCGTGATAGACGTCAAACATATGCAGGAGTAACCCCAGCGAAACCAGCGGCTGGTCGATATGCAGAATCAGTACCGCGTCGATGTCTTTATGAGTCAGGTAAAAGGCGGCAAGTCCCGTTTTGAGGGAAGATGCCTGACCGGTCGGCCAGCTTGGGTTGTCGACGATGGTAACGGGTAATCCGTCCAGTTCGGGAACGATCTGAGCCCGATTGGCACCCAGCACAACGATAACCGGACCACGTTGCAGGGCTAAGGCACTTTCCGTTACCCGTCGCATCAGCGACTGCCCTTTATATGTAATTAGCTGCTTGGGATCGCCCCCCATTCGGGAAGAATCGCCGGCGGCCAATATGATGATGCCTATTTTCAAGAGAAATTTTTTTTAATTAAAGATACCACATTTTGCCGCACCTACCGTTCTGATCGGCCCGGATTTACGTTGCCATCTTTCCCATCCGGGACAGTGGCTATTGCCTGCCACACATTACCTCTTCGGGATACCCGACTTCAACGAGTGATAAGCCTTCGGCAGGAGCGGCCCGACCTGCGCGTTTGCGGTCGCGGGCCAAAATAATCTGCTCGAAATCGGCCACACTCAGGCGCTCCTGCCCTACTGCCAGCAGCGTTCCCACAATAGCCCGCACCATGCCATGCAGAAACCGATTGGCTTTGATATGAAAGACCAGATCGCCGTTGGGTTGCTGCGCCCAGTAAGCCCGCTCAATTTGGCAGTTAAACGTTTTAACATCGGTCCTGACTTTACTGAAACTCTCAAAGTCAATGTGATGAAGTAATCGGCTGGCCGCTTCGTTCATCCGCTCGACGTTCAGCGGGAGGGTAAATACGTACACGAGTCCGTCCCGAAAAGGGTCTTTCCTTCGACTGATCTGATACTGGTAGTAGCGGGACAGCGCCGTAAAACGGGCATGGTCGTCGGGGCGAACCGGAAAGCAATCGTACACAGCAATATCAGCAGGGATCATGCTGTTGAGCGAACGAAGCAGCTGTACCGGGATAGCAACTTCGGTATCGAAATGGGCGAATTGCTGCCCGGCATGAACCCCCGCATCGGTCCGGCCACTACCGACGATAGCGGTAGGCTGTCGCAAAACCGTTGATAAAGCCGTTTCGAGAACTTCCTGAACGCTCAGCCCGTTCGGTTGCCGTTGCCAGCCGTGATAGTTGGTGCCCTTGTATGCCAGGTGAAGAAAGTAACGCATAGGTGGGCAAAAATACGCCTTATCGGTACGTCAGTTACGAAAAGGGCTTTGGTTTCCGGAAAATCCCGGCACCAAAGCCCAAATTAATTAGAGGAAGGAACGAAACATCAATGGTGGCCAGCCGTACAGATCAGTCTTCACATTCGGACAAATACGCGGATTGGTCAATTGAGTTACGCTTCTTTAACCTGTTACAGAGCGTATAGTTTTATTATTTTTTCATTTATTCGAACGATGAGTGAACGGCCCGCTACCCCGTAAAAACAATCTACTTACAGTCGTTCGACTTCAAACCGAAGTTCGTCGACCAGTTGTTTCAAACGGTCGGTATTGGGTGCCGGTGGCGGCAACTGCTGGCTGACGAAGGCGGTCACTTCCCACACTTCCTGCACGTCTTTCAGGACTACCTCCCGGTTGGGCACGTCGGCCCGGTCGGCGGTGAGCAGAAGGGTTCCTTTTACCTTTACCTGGTTATATACACGGCGGCAGCAAATGCCCGACCCACCCGTGGTTTCTGACCGATGCGCCTGAATCAGCAGCATGTACAGCTTGCCATCGGCAATGTCGAACCAGTTCCGGATGAACTTACCGACCAGTAACGCTTTAGGGAAAACAAAATCATCGCCCGCTTCAAACGCCCGGTAATGACCATCGGGTAACGTTGGCAGATGCATGGCCGGGAGACGGTGCAGAAAATCGGACTGCTGATAGCGCTGGCAATAATCGGCAAACTGACGCTGCATGACCACCGGAATCGTGGGGGCCATTGGCTGCGCCGATACCGATGCCCTTGTTGAGGAAGACGGCCCTTCGTAGACATTGTTGAACGTAAGGACATCGGGCGAAGAGCTAACCGGCGGTTGAGGTGCCGAACGGGGCTCCGGCTGTGAATTGAACAGCTCATCGAGCGACGACCGGCCCCGTTCGGGCGCACTAGTAACCGGTGGTTCCGGCTTAAAGGCCGTTGGCTGATGCCGTTCGGGGGCGTTCTGCGTTGGCCGCACAGGGGGCGTGATTACCGGCGGAACGGGAGTCGATCGTCCTTCGTCCTGCGCCCGGTAGTATTTATTCAGCACCGACGACAGCGGCTGTGGTTCCGGCGCGGGCGAGGTTGGCTGGGCAAAAATATCCGGAAAATCGGGGTGTTGAAACGGGTCGTCCTCGTCGGCATCCAGTCGGCCATCTGTCCGAATTGGCGTTGACCGGGACTCAATTACTTTACCCGGCTGACCTAAAGGTATACTTAGGCTGGGTGTTTCGCGAAGTTTGCGCAGGTCCTGGCGGGTCAACAGTTCAACGGTCGTGTTGAATGCTTTGGCAATGGCTTGTATATTTTGTCCGTTCGGATTGGCGCGGCCTTCTTCATAAGCTCCTAACAACGAACGCTTTATATTAATTTTTCGAGAAAATTGCTCCTGTGTCAAACCGTTCAGTTTGCGCAGGTAGCGGATGTTATCACTAACGAGCGTCATCCGGTTTAGGGGTTACTAAAGTTTCAGCTAAGATAAACGATTCACCTTTTAAATGCCAATATCGACTAAACAGGCCGTTTTTTTGTACTTTTAACACATCCAGTTGACTCGTTTTCAGACGAACCATCACCCACTCTCATGACAACCCAGCCTAGCGATACCAACCTACGTACCGATCTACAGTCGGCTTTTAATGCCCAGCGTGGGCACGCCAGTCAAATGGCGCTTACAACGGCCGAACAGCGGATTGACCGCATCCGGCAAATTCAGCAGTGGGTTAACGCCCACGAAGCCGAGATTCAGCAGGCGATGTACGATGATTTTCGAAAACCATCGGCCGAGGTTTCTCTGGGTGAATTGATGGCGCTCCATGCCGAGATTAAACACACCATCCGGCACCTGAAAACCTGGATGAAGCCCCAGCGATTGCCCACGCCCATGGCCCTGATTGGCACCCGGAGCCACCTGATTCATGAACCGAAAGGCAACGTGCTCATCATTGCTCCCTGGAATTACCCGTTTGTGCTGTGTATCCGGCCGCTGGTGTCCGCCCTTGCTGCCGGTAACGTAGCCATCCTCAAGCCATCTGAACTGACACCCCATACGGCCCGACTGATCAAAAAAATGATCAGCGAACTATTTCTACCCGAAGAGGTCGTTGTTTTTGAAGGCGATGCCGAGGTATCGAAAGCGTTGCTGGAATTGCCGTTCAATCATATCTTTTTCACCGGAAGCCCCGCCGTTGGGCGTATTGTTATGGCGGCAGCTGCTAAACACCTGGCCTCCGTTACGCTGGAACTGGGGGGTAAATCGCCCGCCATCATCGACGAATCGGCCGATGTGAATCAGGCAGCGGGGCAACTGGCCTGGGGCAAGTGCATCAACAACGGCCAAACCTGTATCGCACCCGATTATCTGCTGGTTCAGGAGTCCGTTAAAGAACCGTTTATGCAGGCACTTAAAGCTTCACTGACGACTATGTACAGCCCCGACGGGCAGCCTGTCGAAACATCAGCGAGTTACGCCCGAATCGTGAACAAGCATCATTTCGACCGGATTCAGGGGTTGCTGACAGATGCCCTGCACAAAGGAGCGACGGTTGCACACGGGGGCAGCGTAAACCCCGATACAAACTTTATCGAACCGACCCTGCTCGAAGGTATTACAGACGATATGCTCGTGATGCAGGAGGAAATTTTTGGTCCGGTCTTGCCGGTTCTCACCTATATAAACGTCGACGATGCCTTGCAGGTTGTCAACAAACGGGAGAAACCACTGGCTCTGTATATTCACAGCCGCAACCGGAAAAACATTCAGTATATTCTCGACCGAAGTTCAGCCGGTGACACCGTCGTAAATGATACGCTGCTTCAATTCGGAAATGTTGAGCTTCCCTTTGGTGGGGTAAATAACAGCGGACTGGGTAAGTCGAACGGGTTCTTCAGCTTTCAGGAGTTCTCCAATCAACGGGGCGTCATGCAACGGGAGTTCGGCACCATGAAGTTCATTTACCCGCCTTATACGGAGAAGGTGAAAAAGATGATCAATCTCGTGATCAAGTATTTATAACGCGGCCATTTAGCCGATACTGCAGCGAACTCCGTTCGTTTACTTTATCAACTCGCAGCTTCCTGGCTGTGCTACTCATACGCCCTGCGTCATCATGCAGGGCGTTTTTCCTAAAAACCCGTATCTTGTTCCCGCATGATCCGACGACATTTCTGTACCGCTATTCTCCTACTGGCTGGTGTTAAGACGCTGGCACAAACCCTGCCCGTTCTCGACCAGAATCCCACCAGTCTACACTGGTACCGACTTAAAACACCCCATTTTCGGGTACTTTATCCCAAAGGCTTCGACTCTACAGCCCAACGAACGGCCCAACGACTCGAAAGTCTATACGAACCTGCCAGTGCCTCGCTTGGGAAACGTCCCCGACCTATTTCGGTCTTACTGCAAAATCAGACGACAAACAGCAACGGTTTCGTAAGTCTGTTTCCCCGGCGGTCGGAATTTTTTGCCGTACCACCCCAGGACCCCGGATTGGCGGGTACACTGAACTGGTTCGATCTGCTGGCGGTCCATGAATACCGGCATGTGGTGCAGTATGAAAAAGCGTTGCAGGGCTATGGCCGGTTTCTGTATACGTTTCTGGGTAATACAGGTCTGATTTTACCCTCGCTAACCGTACCCGACTGGTTTGCCGAAGGCGACGCCGTTAGCAACGAAACGCTGCTGAGTACCGCCGGGCGCGGGCGAATACCAAACTTCGATCTGGGTATGCGGGCTAATTTACTGGCGGGTAAACGGTTTGACTACCCGAAATCCGTTGGTGGCTCCTACCGCGACAATGTGCCAAATCATTATGTGATGGGGTATTTTATGACAACCTACCTCAAACGAACGTATGGCCCCGATGTCTGGAGCCGGGTGCTAAACCGAAACTATCGCCGGTTTCCGTGGCCATTTGCGTTTTCAGCCAGTATCAAAGACGAAACGGGGTTGAAAACGGAAGACCTGTATCGTAAAACGATGGACGACATTACCGATGTCTGGCAGAAACAGCAACAAGGGCTGGTACTCACCCCATCGGCAGAATTTCCGGTTGATCCCGAGAAAGAGCAATCACGCCGACCCGTATTCACCAATTATCTGCATCCACAATTTCTGACCGATTCAACGGTTCTATGCCTTAAAAATGGGCTGGGAGATACGCCACGGCTGGTTATCCTGGATAAGCACGGGCGCGAGAAAACGGCATTTGTTCAGGGTTTTACCAACGACCCAAACCTCTTGTCGGCTACGGCAACCAAAGCCTGCTGGATTGAATTTGGGTACGACCCGCGCTGGGGTCAGCGGATTTATTCCAATATTCGGTTGCTCGATCTGCAAACGGGCAAGGTAGCCCGACTTACGCACCGCGCCCGGTATACGGCGGTGGCGCTGTCGCCCGACAATACCAAACTGGTTGCTGTTGATAATACGGACCAGTTTAAAACGCAACTGGTGATACTAAATGCCCAAACGGGAGCCGTTCAGATAACGATTTCTAATCCTGAAAACGCCTTTTACCAGCATCCCCGCTGGAAAGACGATAATCGAACTCTGATTGCTGTGTCGCTAAAAAACGGGAAGAAAACGATTCAGGCCATTGATACGGAATCGAACTTGGTGACGGATCTGTTGCCAGAAGTAAGCGAAAACATCAGCAACCCACAGCCCTGGAAAGACTACGTACTGTATAACTCGCCCCTGTCGGGCATCGACAATATTTACGCCCTGGATACCCGGTCAAAACAGGTGTTTCAGGTGACCTCCCGGCCGTTGGCGGCCTATCACGCTACGCTCTCCCCATCGGGAACACGGCTGGCGTTCGAGGATTTTACGGCCACCGGTTACCGAATCGCCGACATGCCCGTAAGCCCGGCCGACTGGAAACCGGTTTCGGAACCGGGACCGGAACAGCTCGTTCGTTATTTCGGTCCGCTGGTCAACACCGAACCGGGGGCAGCTGCCGGTCGTCAGGCGCTGGCCGACTCACTACCGACTACCACAACCTACACCCCTTCCCGGTTTCGGCGGCTGGCTAATGCGGTCAATGTGTACAGTTGGGGGCCAACCGTTGCGAGTACGGGACAGGCGCTGACAGTTGGTATCAATTCGCAGGATTTGCTGAGTACGACTCAGATAGGTGTGGGCTACACCTATAATCAGGCGGAACGCGCCGGGAATGCCTATGCCCTATTGAGTTATCAGGGCCTCTACCCCATTATCGACCTGGGTTTCCAGCGGGGTACGCGCAGCACATCGCTTTACATCGACAGAACATTACCCGTCGATAGTTTACGCACCGATAACTGGCAATACAACCAGCTTACCGCCGGTTTCCGGTTACCTCTTCAACTGACTAATTCTAAATACAGCCACACCATTAATCTCTCTGCCTATTATAATTACCTGCAAGTCACGGGCTATGACTTACCTTTTCGATATGTGACGGAAGTTGGCACAGCCGGGGCGCTCAACGCGCTGACCTACGGGTTTAGTTATTCGCATTTACTGCGGCAGAGTAAACGGGATGTAGCTCCCCGTTGGGGCCAAACGCTTTCGGCAAACTACCGCACAACGCCTTTTGGTGGCCAACTCACCGGGGAGCAGTGGGGTGTTCAGGGAAACCTGTTTTTCCCCGGACTGGCAAATCACCATTCCATTCGTTTGCGGGCGGGTTACCAGGAGCAGGCTCGGGGAAGTTACCGGTTCAGTCCGATCGTGTTTTTCCCACGGGGGCAATTATATGTCAGCGATGACCAGATAACAGCCACCAGTGCCGAATACCGGTTACCCATTGCCGATACCCACTGGTCGCTTGGCCGATGGTTGTACATTCAGCGAATTAAGGGAGGGGTGTTTTATGACCGGGCCGATGGGCAATCCGTGCTCGAAGTACGCGACGGATTCAATCGGTTGCGGGGTTACGAAACAAAGCAGCGTGCGTACCAGACAACCGGCTTCGATATATCGTTCGTATTCAACGTCCTGCGGTTTCGTACCCCTCTGGAAGCGGGATTCCGCACCATCTACAACCTGACCACCAGCGAATTCATCCTCCAGCCGCTAGTCATTGATATTGGATTTTGATTTGGTGGAGTGAGTGAAGTGGTGGAATAAGTGTAGTGTGTAGTCGACTCCACCTACTTCACTTACTCCACCACTCCACTATTTACCCTTTATAAAATACCCATTTCGAGAGTTCGCGGAAGGTGACTTTCTTGCCATACATCAGGATACCAACCCGGTATATACGGGCGGCCAGCCAGGTGGTTCCCACAAAGCCGAGCACCAGCAGCGCCATGGACAGGGCCAGTTCCCAGGCGGGAACACCAAAAGGAATGCGGACCATCATGACCACGGGCGAAGTAAACGGAATCATGGAGGTCCAGAAAGCCAGCGGTCCATCCGGGTCCCGAACAGCAATCTGCGCAAAGGCAATGGCCGCAATAATGGGCATCATAATGGGGAACATGAACTGTTGCGTTTCAGTCTCGTTATCGACAGCCGCCCCAACCGCTCCGAATAAAGCACTGTAGAGCAAATAACCGCCCAGGAAATAGAACAGAAAACAGGAAACGATGAGCGTTAACGGAAGCGTTTCAATAGCTGCCATCACGTCGGCAACAGGATTCTTAGCCGTAGACATCTTGCTCTGTACCTCCTGTCCGCCGGGCATACCATTCATGCGGGCCGCCATCTGTGTTTGAGCCGTTTCTTTAGGCTGGCTGATAATTTTGGAACCGATCGTCATAAGCCCAATCGTGAGCACAATCCAGAGCATGAACTGCGTCAGACCAACCAGGGCTACCCCGATAATCTTGCCCAGCATCAGTTGGAAGGGTTTTACCGATGAGATAATTACCTCAACAATCCGGTTAGTTTTTTCTTCCATAACACCCCGCATCACCTGAGTACCATAGATCAGCACCGAGATATAAATCAGCAACGCGCAAAATCCGCTGATGATGGTTGTGGCAATCCCGTTATTATTCTTCTCGCCCTCGTCGCTCAGACTGATGGTTTGGGCGTCGACGTTGACTTTGGCATCCTGAATAACTTTCTGGGTAATGCCCGCTTCTTCAAGCTTAATGGTTTCGATCTCTTTGCCGATAGCCCGCTCAATGTTGCTCTGAAGTGCCAGACTAACGCTTTTCTCGGCGAAGATCTTTACCGTTTTTGGCTGTTCGATCACGTCTTTCGGAATGAACACCAGGGCGTTATAGCCTTCTTTGACGAACGATTTTTTCGCTTCGGCCAATGATTGTTTCGGGTAGGAATACAGCGTTTCGTCGTCGTTCTTGAATTGGTTTACGAACCGCCCGCTTTCGTCGACAACGGCAATCTTTTTCTGATTGATCGAGCTAACGGCGGCCCAGCCAATAATGGCATAAAAGCCAAAAATCAGTACCGGCCCTAAAATCGTCATGATGATGAACGACTTTTTACGAACCCGAACCATGTACTCGCGTTTGATAATGAGAAAAATTGTATTCATCAGTTATACCGACCGGCCCGGTCGGCGGAGAAAGCTGTAAAATGAATCATAGACACACGTAACTGTATAAGCGAGTCGGCCTTAGGTTGTTGGCACCTCGCCAACGGCCTGAATGAAGATGTCGTTCATACTCGGAATATTTTCGCCGAATGAGCGCACCGCCACCCGGTCGAGCAAATGCCGGATGAGTTCATTCACGGCGGCATCGGGCGGAATCTTAATATCGGCCCGCATAAACCCATCATCTGTTGGCCGGGTTTTCAGCACGGCAAACGCTGGCGACAGCGTATCGAGCGTGCCCTGGTATTCAACGTGATACGTATGAGTTTTGAACTGCTCCTTGATGGCCTGTTTGGGGCCGTCAAGCACTTTATGCGACCGGTTGATGAGGGCAATGTTATCGCAGAGCTCCTCTACCGACTCCATGCGGTGGGTGGAGAAAATAATGGTCTTGCCTTTGTCCCTCAGCTCCAGAATTTCATCCTTAATGAGGTTGGCGTTGATGGGATCGAAGCCGGAAAAAGGTTCATCCAGGATAATCAAATCCGGCTCGTGCATAACCGTAGCCACAAACTGAACCTTCTGCTGCATACCCTTGGACAAGTCTTCAACATTTTTGGTCCACCAGGTTTTTATATCGAACTTGACGAACCAGATTTTCAGTTTTTCCATCGCCTGCTTTTCCGTAAGCCCTTTTAGCTGAGCCAGATAGAGCAGCTGTTCGCCAACTTTCATTTTCTTATACAGTCCCCTTTCTTCAGGCAAATACCCGATTCGCCTGATGTGGTTGGGATTAAGGCGTTCGCCATCCAGAATGACCTCTCCCGAATCGGGCGCCGTAATCTGGTTGATAATACGAATAAGGGATGTTTTCCCAGCACCGTTTGGACCCAAAAGTCCAAAAATACACCCTTTGGGAACGGATAAACTGACATCGTCAAGCGCCCGATGTTCCGCGTACTGTTTGATAATGTGGTGAGTTTCGAGGATGTTGTTCATCAACGACGTTCAGTTAGTTTAGGGAATTACAACATACAATGCACCAATCTACGGGTATCTGGTATGCATTGGCAATCAATATACGGATGAACTGTTGACCGGCTATATGGGCGGCAATAAAAAAGGCCGTAGTCTACACAAGTACGGCCTTTTTTGCTCTATACTGAACGAACGACTCAGTTATAATAGTCCCGAATCTGAAAAAGCAGCATTAAAAATAACAGACCAAACAAAATGCCGAAGAAACTAAAGGAAAAAATACTGGCTAAAATGTTGATCAATTGAGCATAGTAGCTTAACACCCACCCCTGCCGTTTGCGGTTAAACAAACCGGGGAGAGCCAGAGCCCACAACACCACCTGCCCAATTGTAAGCACCATGGCGATGGTGTACCCAAACCCGGCGCCAACCCCACCCAGGTAGGATAAAGGCAGGAAAGCCGTTCCTATGCCCAGAAAGATCAGAATACCGGGTAATGTCAGAATGAGCAGAACGAGCGAAACGATAGGCCAGTACTTGACAAACCCGACACGAAATTCAATTGGAAACTGAAACGGTGCTTTCGTCGTGAAATAAGGAGCCAGTTCGGTCTCCAGCAGAGCAGGTTGATTCATAAGTATCTGACGTAAAAGATAGGGAAATAAGGATTTTAGTGCTTAAATGTACCGTTTCCTTCGCCTGTTCTACGCAAATCACCCATGTTTTATTAAACGGTTACTTCATCATTTTCAACGGGCTGCACCCGAAACTCCCCTTCCCATTTCGAGATCACACAGGTAGCCACGGCATTCCCGGCAACGCTCGTTGCCGAACGACCCATGTCGAGCACCTGGTCGATACCCAGCAACAAAGCCAGTCCTTCGATGGGGAGGTTGAACAGGGACATGGTTCCGGCAATGACCACCAGCGACGCACGGGGTACGCCCGCAATGCCTTTGGAGGTGATCATCAGCGTGAGCATCATGGTTATCTGCTGCTCAATACTGAGGGGTACATGGTAGGCCTGAGCAATAAAGGCAGTGGCGAAGGTCATGTACAGCATCGACCCATCCAGGTTAAACGAATAGCCCAGCGGCAATACAAAGGATATAATCCGCTCCGAACAGCCAAACCGGCGCAGGGCTTCGATTGTCTGTGGAAACGAAGCCTCCGAGCTGGCCGTACTGAACGACAGGATAACTGCCGAACGAATCTCCTTCAGCAGCGCAATGTAAGGAATACCGACCACTAAACAGATAGCCGCCAGAACGACGAAGATGAAGAATAACAGTCCACCAAAGAAACAGAGAATCAGATATACATAGCCGCCCAGAATACCCAGCCCCTGCTGCGCAACAATGGCGGCAATGGCCCCCAATACCCCAAACGGAGCAAACGCCATGACGTAACCCGTTACTTTGAACATAATATGCGACAGCGCATCCAGCGCCTTGATCATGATCTTACCCTGCGCACCAACGGCACCCACGGCAATCCCGAAAAAGATACTGAACACCACAATCTGAAGAATTTCGTTGTTTGCCAGTGCATCAATAAAACTGGTTGGAACAATGTGCGTAATGAAATTCTCCATCGACATTTTCTGCGCTTCAACGCCCACATCTGTTCCTTTAGCGGGCAACTGGGTAATGTTCATTACTTCGCCGGGGCGCATGATATTGACCACCAATAAGCCAACAACGAGGGATAAAATAGTAGCAAAGTAAAAATAGGCCAGTGTTTTAAGCCCAATACGACCCACCGTACCAAAATCACCTAATTTGGCAATTCCCACTACAAGCGTAGCAAAGACAAGCGGCCCGATAATCATTTTTATGAGCCGAAGGAAAATTTTTGACAGGATGTTCAGATCGGTCCCCGAAAAACCAGAACCCGTGTCCGGGAAAAAGTAGCCGATGGCTATACCGAGCACCATGCCCAGAAAAATACGCGTTGTTAGGTTAGGTAGTTTCATGAAGTGAGATTAAAAGACCCCTCGTAGACAAATGTAAAAGAATCCGGGCAGTTCAAAAAGTCCATCGCGTCTTGCCTGAGGGATAGAAAGACTTAAAAACGTAGATTTTGGGTTGCCTGACTCTTTTTTTGCAAATTTGACACCCACTATATACTAATCACCTAAATCTATAGATTGATTTTAATTTAATTATGTGGCTTGCGCGTACGGAAAACGCGTTTGTAAATGGGTTTTCGGTACACGAACTGAAGCCAGAGTAATGGATAAAACAAATAGTCGGTAAGTAAAAAACCTGTTTTGAACGTTATATCATCAATCACGAGCGTTTGGTTGTTTCCGGGTTGGGGTAACCGTTGCAGTCGATGACGATGTTGCCAGTAGGACAGGAAAAAAGGCAGCTTAACACCCTGATCGATGAAAAAAATCTCTTCGTCACTCGTCTGTTGGTCCGTAATATCACTGATCCAGTCCTGACGAAAGAGGAGGAAATTTAATCGTAAATGAACAACGTCACCCGGTAAACATCCATCAAATCGA
The DNA here is from genome assembly GCF_900230225.1 of Spirosoma fluviale. Taxonomy (GTDB): domain Bacteria; phylum Bacteroidota; class Bacteroidia; order Cytophagales; family Spirosomataceae; genus Spirosoma; species Spirosoma fluviale. The sequence goes on along the minus strand of NZ_OCNH01000001.1, from coordinate 1,814,023 downwards.
ATAACATCAACGGGGGGAAACGGGGGGCTGAGCTGGTTAAAAAGTGAACGGTCGAACCCAGCCCAAACAGCAGGGAGTGGTTGTTCAACCGGAGTACTTAACAGAATACGCATGGAAGATATAGGGAGAAAAATAAATGAAATTAGGCGTCATTTATTTACTTTCAATAAAAATTCATTACTTTAAAGTTAAAAATATCTGCTCAATGGGTTAATCAGCTGATTTATTCCGTGATTAATACCGCTTGCGTTGAGCAACTTTCAATTTTACTTATGCGCTGGCTTACCCATTGGGCATTTTTCTGGATACTGTTGCCTGGTTTATCCGTGCCGTTATGGGCATCTCCAGAACCGGAATACCTAACTGTCCGCAACGGTTTACCACAGGGATTCGTCAAATCATTGATTCAGGATAAGAGAGGATTCATCTGGCTGGCCACTCGCGATGGCCTATGCCGATACGATGGCCTCCATTTTCGAATATATACCCACGACCCTCAACAAGCCAGGTCACTGTCGTTCAGCAGTATTTATGAGATCAAAGACGACCGGCAGGGGAAACTCTGGGTCCGCACTGAAAACAATAACGTCGATTGCTTTGACCCGGTAACTGAACAAACCAAACGGGTTTCCAACTCACTTGCCTTTCAACAGGCATTAGGGCGGGACCAACTCGTTGGCATTCAGCCAGACCATGCCGGTAATGTGTGGGTAGCCACGCAAACAAACGGCTTTTTTCGGCTCAATGCAAACGGTAGTGTTTCGAACCGGCACTGGATGATCCAGAACGATAGCAGTCAACGGACACTTCATGCCCTGCTTCTTGACCCACATAATCAACTGTGGCTGGCTGCATCCGACGGTTTATTTCGTTTCAATCCGGCTCAAAGGCAATTTGCTGTCTATCGTTCGGCACAGGGGCTACCCCAGGATAAAGTCTTTGCGCTACATGAGCGCTCAACTGGTGAACTGTTACTTGGATTTCCGGGCCGCTTTGCCATTTTTAACCCCACCAGCGGGCAGGTGCGGCAGGTGGTATCAGTACCCGGTCTGCCAACGGCCGTACCCCTTTTTGCCAAAGATTACCGAGGCACTGATTATATTAACCAAAACCGATTTACAGACCAGACTGGGCTAGTTTCACTAATGGGCGACACAGGCGGCCAAAATGGGCTCAATCTGCTCATTAATCAGCCAGCCACTCTCAGCCGGTCTTCCGCTGTTTCGTTACTGGTTGATCGAACGAATGTGCTCTGGATCGGCCTGAATGGCGATGGTGTGATCAAATATGATCTTAATAAACGTCCGTTTCAGACGTGGCCCTACACGCAAAACTTCCAGACCGACTGGCTCACCCAACAGTTTAATGTACCCCTCAGCGCGGTTCCGGCAGTGATACGTCAACAATCATCTGCCGGTATGCGGTACCAGTTTGACCGTCAGAAAAACCTGTGGATCACCAGCCCGGAGATGGCACCTTACCGCTACAACCCTAACCGACAAACATTTTCGCCGGTTGAACCAACAGGGATAGAACCGCACTGGCTACCAAACGGGCAGTTTCAGTTTACGGCTCTTTCGGCGGGTGCCCAGGGTGAACTATGGGGCCTGCTGGGTCCTCATAACCGGGCCGTGGTTCGACATAATCCCGATAAGGAAACATTCACGGCTTTTCCACTACCCCTGCCCAAAAACCATCCTTATGTTATTACGGCAATGGTCGTGGATGGTGGCCGGGTTTACATGGCTACGAAAAACCACGGCTTACTGCGGGCCGATTTATCCGTAAAGCGGCTTATCCAATGGCACAGTGGCGGCACTACTGAACGAAACTTACCCGGCGATGCGCTCCTGTGTCTCGCTCAGGACCCGCTTCAGTACAATCATCTATGGATTGGTACCTTTGGGGAAGGCTTGTGTCGACTCGATAAATTAACGGGTAAAATTCAGCGATTCCCGGTTGGTCAGGCCTTGTCGAACAATGTCATTTATGCGATACGGGCCGACCGCAACGGTCATTTATGGCTCAGTACCAACCGGGGATTATGTCGATTCGACACCCGAACGCTGGAAGCTCGCAACTATATGGCCGACGATGGGCTGCCCGGTGAGGAATTTAAGCAGTTTCATGATGTTGCCCTGCCCGACGGACGACTAATTTTTGGGGGTACCGGCGGGTATACAACTTTCGATCCGCGCCGGGTTAGTGAAGACCCCGTAAAACCCGTGGTTGCGCTTACCGCCCTGCGCATCAATAACCAATGGGTAAACGCCACAACACCAGGCTCCCCAATTCAGCGGGATATAAACGAACTGACCGAACTAACGTTAGACCACTGGCAAAACTTCCTGTCTATTGACTTTTCTGCCCTTGAGTTTAACCGAACCCACAAAAATCAATACCGGTACAAATTAATCGGGTTAGATAACGACTGGGTCTACAGCGGTAATAAGGCGACGGCTACCTACACGAATCTCCCCCCTAATACGTACACATTGATTGTCAATGCGTCGAATACGTCGAGTATCTGGAGCCCGCATATGCATTCATTACGCATTGTGATCAAGCCCCCGATCTGGGCAACCTGGTGGGCATATACTGGCTATGCACTGTTGCTCGTGGGCGCTATTATTCTTTTCGTGCGAGTACGCATTAATCGTATCCGGATGAAGAGCCTTATTGAATTGCGGGAACGGGAGTCAATTCATTTAAAACACCTTGACGAAGTCAAAACGCGTTTTTTCGCCAATATAACCCACGAATTTCGTACGCCACTGACGTTGATTCTAACCCCACTTGAGCAGGTGTTGCACGACTCGGCCGATTCTCCATTTCACAATCGCCTTTCGCTCATCTATCGAAACGCCAATCGGCTTCTGCGCCTGATTAATGAATTACTCGATCTGGCTAAACTCGATGCCGGAAACCTCACCCTTACCCCGGCGCCCGCCGATTTGCAGGAGTTCATTACCCGTACCGTTCTGGTGTTTACGGATGAGGTACAACGCAAGCACATTCAATTGTTACAAACGCACCATTTTAACCAACCGTACTATTGGTTCGATTCGGATAAAGTCGAAAAAATCTTGACGAACCTGTTATCGAATGCGTTGAAATTTACCAATGAGAACGGCTCAATAAACGTGTTCACAGACGTATCACCAACTAACCAAACGGCCTTATCCTCCCCGGTCGATCTAATTAAAGTGGTGGTTCAGAATACCGGTACGGGCATTCCAAGACACCAGCTACCGCATATTTTTAACCGATTTTACCAGGCCGATCCCATGACTGAGCAATCTGTGGGTGGTTCAGGAATTGGTTTGGCACTCGTAAAGGAACTGGTCGAACTGATGAAAGGTACCATTTCGGTAGAGAGTGATCTGCACGCGGGAACTACCTTTACGGTCGAGTTACCCTGCCGCCAGGCGCGCGCCGATCTGGTCAATAACGGCCAGGACAATGAATCCGGACTAAGCTCCGGCAAGCAGCGAGCTACGGTTCATCAAAATGGTCAGGACGATAAGATGCCATACATTTTACTGGCGGAAGATGATGATGACATTGCCAGCTTTATCCTGACCACACTTAGTACGGAGTGGCGGGTACTGCGGGTAAATAACGGAAAGGCGGGTTTGGAAGCCGCCATCATGAACGGCCCGGACTTAATCATCAGCGATGTTCTGATGCCCGAGCTCAATGGGTATGAACTTTGCTATCAATTAAAAAATAACCCGATAACCAGTCACATCCCGATACTGCTGCTAACCGCGAAAGTATCTGCCGAAAGTCGACTTGAAGGATTAAATGCCGGTGCTGACGACTACCTGGCCAAACCCTTCCAGGTCGATGAGTTACGCGCCCGCATCCGAAACCGGCTGGCTCAGCAGCAGCAGGCCCGCCATTACTTCCGAAGCCAGTTATTGCGGGAAGGGTACCTGCCACTTGCCAGTCAGGCACCGGAAGACGACTTTATGAACCGCGTGTATGCCCTTCTGGAATCTCACCTCGACGACTCTACGTTTGGCGTAGAACCACTTGCCTCTGCCATTGGCATGAGCCGGATGCACCTCAACCGGAAAATCAAAGCGATGACCGGTTTAAGCCCGATTGAACTGATTCGGGCTGTACGATTAAAACGAGCGGCTGAATTGCTGATAACCGGTGCTTCAGTATCCGAAGTTGCCGATCGGGTTGGCTTCGATACCCCTGCCTATTTCTCTAAGGTTTTTAAGGAACACTACCAGTTGACCCCTTCGGAATACGTTGAGCAACATCGGCAGGAGATGCCGAAATAAATTTCTGAGCAGGAGTGGAGCTAAGTAAATTATGCCCTTGTATGCCTTGAAATCGGTAAAAACTATGGGCTATATTGTTTAAATGAGGCATTAACTCACGTAAAAAGAAACTTTATTAATTGATGTTACAAATTTTATAGGCTGTGTTACGAAACAGCAAGCCTTCAGCGTGGATTGGTTTTAGTATTGCATCAGTTACTTATTAATTCAAAGTCTCTGATCAAGTAATACCCTCACGTATGTCAATATCCACTTTTTCTTTTTCAAACCGAGTGGCCCCAACCGAGTGGCCTCCCCTCAAACTTTATCTACGTGAAACAGGACGTCAGCTCTTTTCAGTTTCTGACCTCGTATATCTCCAGGCTGTTGCTAATTATAGCTGGTTGAACTGGGCAGACGGCAAACGAATGCTCATGCCCCGTACACTTAAATACTATTCACCCCAACTACCAACTGAATTATTTATTCGTCTCCACCGTAACTGTGTTGTTAACCGGCACTTCGTGGAACGGCTGGAACGCACAGACACAGGTGGCCTTGTTCATCTGACTACGGGTGAAGTCCTGCCAGTTTCACGTCGTCGCTGGAGTTTGGTTCGTCGGCAGTTAGCCAACAACAGACCATTGAATTAATGGTAACGTCCTAATTTTATCTGCCTATTCAGTTACAATTACGAACGTAGTCATGAGAACCAGTAGCCGACTCACTTTGTGGGGTCGGCTATTACTCCTTGGGCATAGGCCTCACTACCTACCCCCTTCCGGGAGTGTGAGATGACAGTTCACGTCGGCTGGAACATTTCAGGATTGGCGGGGTTATAGTCAATGGCACGATAACACCTGCCTCCTGCCCTTTTATGCAATCCAGTCCCGATCTGGCTCACAAAACGCTCGATGCCCACCAGCGGTTAAATGAGCACTATGGCATTCAACCTATTCAGGGCTACAGCGACCCGATGCATGAGCTAATTGGCACTATTCTCTCGCATCGAACGACTCACGCCAATGAAGTTACCGCTTACCGAACCATGCGCGAGCGATTCCCGAACTGGGAGCAGGTGCGGGATGCACCCTTGCCAGAGTTGATCGATGCCATCCGGTCGGCAAACTACCCTGAAGTCAAAGCCCCTTACATACAGAATCTGCTTACCCACCTTTTCCGGGAAACAGGGCAGGCTAATATTGATTTTCTGGATAAACTATCTACCGAAGAAGCGATGGCCTGGCTTACCAAACTACCAGGCATCGGTATGAAAACCGCTACGCTTCTGTTACTTTTTAAATTTCAGAAACCCGTTCTGCCCGTTGATACCCACGTTCACCGCGTTACCCAACGGCTTGGCCTGATAGGCCCAAAGGTGAGTGCCGAAAAAGCCCACACCCTGCTACCCTCCTACTTACCACCCGATGCGCTGGTGCTGTTCAACTTCCACAAACATTTTTACTGGCATGGCCAGCGTATTTGCACCTGGTACTTTCCAAAATGCAGGGAGTGCGTTTTGCAGACCATGTGCGACTTTTACCAGTCGGGTGGTACGATGGCATTGAGTAGTACACCAACCCGAAAGAAACCGCCTGGTGGGTAATGGCGTAGACAAAAAACACGAAAGCCCTGCCAGCGTACAATCTGGCAGGGCTTTCGTATGATTAAAAACTTAGTTGGCAGCTCCGCTCTTACGTTCGTAAAACGCCTTTGCCTGCTTAACCCACTCATCCCGCTCAATGCGGCCGGGGAAAAACTCAATCAGTTCATTTACTTTATCGATGTCTTCTTTCGTGAAATTAGCGATCTGTTTGAAGGTGTAGATGCCCAGACTGTGGAGTTTACGCTCAAGAAACGGCCCTATGCCTACAATATCCTTCAGGTCATCCGATTCGGTAGCCGTGGCCCGACCAATCCGGTCGAAGTTAACTTCACTGGCGCGGGCAGCGATACGATTCAGGACGGCGGCTTCCGAATTATCAGGTTTGGTGATCACATTCGGAACAACGGGCGGGGTTTCGGGAATCAGTACAACGGGCGATGAACTAACCGTTGACACGGCCGAATCGGCATCGATAAATTCTGGCGTATCGTCGTTGGTAAACGCAGGTAACAGTGGATCAGCATGAACAAATACCGGCGGTACAGCTAGTTTTGGTTCCGGTATACCTGGCGTACTCACATTGTCCATCAGCTTCGCCTGCCGACATCTTTCGAGTTCTGCCTCGCTTTCGGCAATGGAGGAACGTAATGCGTTTACCCGGCCAGAAAGTACGATCCGGCCTACTAGCCAGCCAATAAAGGCGGCAAACATAAGCAGCAGTACGATTTCTATGATAGCCACCGGTTGGCTAAAGGGGTCTAATCCAAACATAACAGGATTTTTGTTTAAGTAGGTTTATTAGCTCATCGGCAGAAAGCTCGGTGTCCCTTTTACCAACTGCCAGAGCTGAGAAATTTATTTTTTATTTGCCAATTCCGCAGCTTGCCCAACCCAGTTATCCCGCTCTATACGACCTGGGAAAAACTCGATGATGTCGTTAACCTGCTCGATGTCGTCATGCGCAAAATTGGCAATCTGCCGGAATGTATAAATTCCGATTGCATTGAGTTTTTTCTCCAGAAAGGGACCTATTCCAATGATAATTTTAAGATCATCTGCATCAACAGCGGATGCCATGCCTATCCGACCGAAGTTTATTTCGCTCGAACGGGTCCGGATACGGTTCAGGACAATGGTTTCCTCATCATTGGTATCGCTGATTATGGGCGTTTTTCGGTAGCAATCGTCAAGATCGCGTTCTGTTGTGGTAAGACTCCCTTCGAGTTCGCTAATGGTACTCCGCTGGGAAACATACCCTATAATAAAGCCCAACACAGCAGCTACGACCAGCATAATCAACTGCTGCAACTGCGCATCCGGTAGGTTAAGGGGATTCATGTCAAACATAATTGTATGCGTTAAAAAGTTGGGACGTTTACGGCGCTGGAGTTCTACCCGAAACGCCATTAACGAAAACGTTTGGTGAGTATCATTCAACGACTACGGTAACGCGTCGATTGGCCTTACGACCGGAAATGGTGTTGTTATCCGCTTTCGGTTCCGTTTCTCCTTTAGCCCGAACATCTATCTGGCTAGCCTCAATACCGGTTTTACGCAATTTGGCCTTAACGTCATTAGCGCGATCCCGGGATAACTGCATGTTTACTGCATCGGGACCTGAATTATCGGTATGTCCGGTTAGAACGAGTTTTTTGTCTTTATGGCCAGCCAGGTAGGCAGCGGCTTCGGCAAAGAATTTTTTTGTTTCGTCCGTCTGGAGGTAGTTTGCCTGAGCCAATGGGAAGTAAAGGTCGATTGGCTTGAATACTGACGTGAATTTCTCCGCTTCGGCCAGTGCCTTTTCCGTGGTTGGCTCCGTTAGCTTAACAACAGCCGGTGCCGTGGTGGTGTCTGTTGACACAGCTGGCTCAGCCCCGCTGAAAGCAAAATCAAGACCTCCATAGAGTGAATCGCCTTTGGCCGCCTGAAACAGTAAGTCCTGTTCTACACTTTTTGTGGTGAGTGAAGCCGCCGGTATGCCCTGCTGAACAAGGTACTGCCGGATGCCCTCTGCCCGAGCCAGACCCAGATTAGGAAAGGTGGTAGAGTTCGATTCACTCGGCGAGTAATAACCAATAATTTCGAGGCTTCGACCGGGATTGGCTTTTAAATACGCAATCATTGTTTCCAGCGACCCTCCCAGGGTGTTCATGTTCGCATTAGCTCCCGATTTGGCAAAACTGAAGTTTCCCGGCAAATCCAGTCGAAAAAGATCACCATCCGCTATCGAGTACCCTTCAGCACTGGCCGATAGACTATCGGGAGAGAGATTAGTTGGTGCAGCAACCGATTGCGGGACGTTACCGCATAGCTGCTTGATTTTACATACATGCCACCAGGTAGAGCCGATCATCCAGAGCAGAAGCAGGACGATCCAGGGAGTTTTGTTTGTCAGCATAATAAGGGCTGTAGGTTAGTACTTATACAGTAGTTATCGTACAGACTGAGACAGCTTTGGGTGAGAAAGGTTACCCAAAAATAATTGTAAGTGATGCAAAAGCAAGATTATCACCCCTATTGGGCACATTTATGTCCTGAATCCTTTCCAGAAATCCTCCGGATGACCTAAGATTGATTAACAGTTATTGATTATTGCATAACTGGATACTAACTGCTTCATAAACTCAATGACCAACATCTAATGACCCATTCACTAATAACTTAATAACGAATGACTTAATAACCAGCAACCAATGACGAATGACTTACTAACCGGCAGCCAGTACCTAAAAAATCACCGATGCTCCCAAACTACTGTCGGATGGCGTTAACTTGCTGTTTTAAACAGCCTGATTGTCGATAAATGATTATTGATCTGCGTAGCGATACCGTTACACAACCCACGCCCGCCATGCGCGAGGCCATGTTTTCAGCCCAACTTGGTGACGATGTCCTTGGCGACGACCCAACAGTAATTGCCCTCGAAACACAGGCCGCTTCTTTGTTTGGCATGGAAGCAGCGCTGTTTTGTGCGTCGGGTACCATGACCAACCAGCTTGCCATCCGTACCCATACCCGCCCCGGCGATGATGTCATCTGCGATTATTTATCCCACGTCTACCAGTATGAAGGCGGGGGGATCTCGGTGAATGCACTGGCTTCGGTGAGCCTGGCACACGGCGAACGGGGTAAACTCACCCCGGCACTTATTCGTGATTACATCTACAATCCGGCCGACTCGCACAAACCGTTGTCGAGACTGGTTGTGCTTGAAAATACGATCAACAAGGGCGGGGGCTGCTATTATACCGTTCCCCAAATTGCCGCTATTCGAAAAGTGTGCGATGAACATGGGCTTATTCTACACTTAGACGGTGCCCGGCTGTACAACGCCCTGGTTGAAACCGGCGAACCAACGGGGGCTTACGGCCAGCTATTCGATTCGATCAGTATTTGTTTGTCAAAGGGATTGGGTTGCCCGGTAGGGTCATTGCTGCTTGGCAAAGCCGATTTTATCCAGCAGGCACGACGCTTCCGTAAGTTGATGGGTGGCGGCTGGCGGCAGGCCGGGTTTCTGGCCGCAGCGGGCATCTACGCCCTCGATCACCACATCGACCGGTTGAAACTGGACCATTCCCGCGCTCGTAAAATTGGGGCCATACTCGAACGCCTGCCCGAAGTGGAGGATATTCTCCCGATTGATACGAATATTGTCATTTTCAAATTACCCGAAACCATACTGGCGGCCGATTATGTTAAAACATTGGAAACAAAAGGCATCCGCAGTGTCGCTTTCGGAAAACATCTGGTGCGGTTCGTAACCCACCTCGACTTTACCGACGAGATGCTGATAGAGATGGAAACAATCCTGAACCGGAATTGATGTGATTTTCCTGACTGACTATGATTTTTCACTGTTTAGCTTTCTCCGAAAGCAAGATCATAGTCAGTCAGGAAAATCACATCAATCCCGGTTATGACAAACTATGCATATTCAAACCAGAACATTACAGAAAGAAGACTACCATGACCTGAAAGAGGTTATGATTGAAGTCTACAGCGGTATTGGTGGCGATTATTGGCCCAAAAGCTCGATTACCAAACTCCTCAACATATTTCCGGAGGGGCAGTTTTGTGTAGAGGTCGATGGGAAAGTAGTGGCAATCGCCCTGGCCATCCGGGTGAATTATGCCAAGTTTGGTGATAATCACACCTACTATGAAATTACGGGAGGCTATACTTTTAAAACCCACTCCGACGATGGGGATTATATGTATGGCATTGAGGTATTCGTTCACCCCGATTACCGCGACCTTCGCCTTGGCCGACGCCTGTACGACGCCCGAAAAGAGCTTTGCGAGCAATTGAACCTGAAAGGGATTCTGGCCGGAGGACGTATTCCGAATTATAATAAATACGCCGATGAACTGAGCCCGCGTGAGTACATCGCCAAGGTGAAACAGAAGGAGATTTATGACCCAACCCTCACGTTTCAGCTGTCGAACGATTTCCACGTTCGGAAGGTGTTACGCGGCTACCTGCCCGGCGACTCCGAATCCAAGGAATACGCGACACTGCTGGAGTGGATCAACATTTATTACGTTGCCGAGAAAGACAAAAAGCCGCATACGGATTCGATCATCCGGCTGGGAGTTATTCAATGGCAGATGCGTTTATTCAAAAACCTGAATGCCTTTCTGGAACAGGTTGAATTCTTTGCCAATGCCGTCAGTGACTACCGGGCCGATTTTATGGTGCTGCCCGAGTTTTTCAACACGCCCCTAATGGCCGACTTCAATGATCTGCCGGAGCCCGTTGCCATTCGGAAATTAGCCGACTTTACGGAAGCCGTTCGCGAAAAACTCTGCGAATTTGCCATTTCATATAATGTCAACATTGTGGGTGGCAGCATGCCCCTCGTCGATACGGATGGCAAACTTTATAATGTGGCTTACCTCTGCCGACGCGACGGCTCGTTCGAAGAATACCGCAAGATTCACATCACACCGAACGAAGTCAAACACTATGGTATGGTGGGTGGCTATGAAATCCGGGCCTTCGATACGGACTGCGGAAAAATTGGTATGTTGATCTGTTACGACGTCGAATTCCCGGAACTGGGGCGTATTCTGGCCCAGCAAGGCATGCAAATCCTGTTCGTACCCTTCCTGACCGATACCCAGAACGGCTACTCGCGCGTTCGGCATTGCGCTCAGGCGAGGGCCATCGAAAACGAGTGCTACGTGGCTATTTCGGGCTGTGTGGGCAACCTGCCGCGCGTTCAGAATATGGACATCAACTACGCACAGTCGGCGGTGTTCACTCCTTCTGACTTCCAATTTCCAACCAATGCCGTCAAAGCAGAAGCCACTACTAATACGGAAATGGTACTGATCGCCGACGTGGATTTGAGTTTATTGAAAGAGTTGCACGAACATGGGTCTGTACAGGTTTTAAAAGACCGCCGGACCGATTTGTACGATGTGACCTTGAAAAAAGCGGCCAAGAAAGCCATGAAACAGAAAAAAGCATCGCCCGATAACGATCCGGAACAGGTTGCGCCGATCATTGTTGTGTCGGACTAGATTATGGTCTGATATTGACTGGTTATTAGTTATTAAGTTATTGGTCATTAGTTATCTATTAACCAATAACTTAATAACTAATAACCAGTTTTTTTGCCAACCCTAAAGCGCTTTGGGAGTGCATAAGTCTCCAGCACCACCCCGGCCAGCACCCCTACGCTGTAACAAAGCAAGTCGCTCCATACAAAGGCATACCCCAGCACTAACCCGCCCAGGCGGGTAGCCCGGATGCTATCAATCCAGGGAGCGTGGTACAATTGGCTGATTTCAATGCCAAACGAAAATACAATCGTTGCCAGCGCCAGCGCATTTATGGACCAGGTATTGAACAGCAAAGCAAATCCAAAATAGACCATGAGCGCCCATAACGCATCACCAGCGTAGCGTTTAACGAACGGTACATCGCCGAAGAAGTGTCTGGATGCCAGTCCCATAAGCAGGGTAGAAAGCACAAGCAATCCATAAACGAGTCGATTTCGATTGGCAGGCGGTAGAGTGGACATGTTAACTGGCTTCATGCGGGCAAATAAGTACCGAATCTAAACAACTTGCCCTTAAAACGGAACATTTGAAATCACGCTATACACGTTAACTAACCAATCAGCACCATAAAACTTGCTTTAGGCTTTGTTAGCTCAGCGTTCCTGGAAAAAGCCCTAACGGAAGCGAAGTGATTGAAAGAGGAAGCGGACAGTCTGCTGCGAAACGGTTGCTGGTGGTTGGTGGCGCGGGTAGTCGGCTGAAGAAGTTCTTTATTCCTTAACCTAACCGATACGCTGCAGAAGGGAAAGCCATTCAGAAATTAAGCAGCTTCGAAAATCCCGATAAAACAGTAAAAAATAGGTTTATTTTTATAAAGAGCAGGTTAGAGTTGTTTTTTGTGTTAATTATGCAACCGATTGCATAAGCTGGCAAACCGACCGAACCAACACGGCAAATAAGTGATGACAATCGTTTAATACGCTCCTCAAATGCTTACTTGTACTCAACAGAGACATGAAACTTAACCTGATTCTGGCAGTTTTACTTCTTTTTTCTACCACCAGCCATGCCCAGAGCCTTCTGACCAACAAATCAGCGTTTGCTGTCACAACAGCAGTGATCTACGTCGATAACAATGAAACAGAACTCGTTAAAACGTCCGCTGCGCTGCTCCAGAAGGATATTGAGCTGGTAACCGGAGCAAAACTGCCCATTATTACGACTATCAGCCAGATTCCCAAAAACGTCATAGCCATTGGTACTCTTCAGCAGTCGTCCTTTTTGAAACAACTGATTGCCCAGCAAAAAATCAACCCGGCGGGTATCAGCGGAAAATGGGAAGCCTCGCTGGTGCAAACCCTGACGAACCCGACTAAAGGCATCACGAATGCTCTCATCATTGCCGGAAACGACCGGCGGGGCACGGCCTATGGTGTTTTCGAGCTATCTAAACAACTGGGCGTGTCGCCCTGGTACTGGTGGGCCGACGTGCCGGTCGAAAAGCGGAAGGAAATCTACCTTAAGAGCAATGTAACGCTGACCGATGCCCCCGGCGTAAAATATCGGGGCATTTTCCTGAACGACGAAGCCCCGGCGCTTTCGGGCTGGACCAAAGAAAAATTCGGGGGGTTCAATCACAGGTTTTATGAGAAAGTTTTTGAACTGATTCTTCGCCTGAAGGGCAACTACATCTGGCCCGCCATGTGGGGCAACGCCTTTTATGCCGATGATTCGCTGAACATCCGCATGGCCGATAAATACGGCATTGTCATTGGCACCTCGCACCATGAGCCCCTAATGCGGGCACACGACGAATGGCGACGGGCGGGGGGCGGTCCGTGGAATTACGAAACCAACCCCGACAAACTCCGGCAATTCTGGCGCGACGGAATGAAGCGAGCCACCAACGAAAAAATTGTAAGCGTGGGCATGCGGGGCGATGGCGATGCGCCCATGTCACGCGAAACCGCCACCGCCCTGCTCGAACGCATCGTAACCGACCAGCGAACCATCATCAGCGAAGTCACGGGCAAACCGGCTTCCGAAACCCCGCAGCTCTGGGCGTTGTACAAAGAGGTACAGGAGTATTATGACAAAGGCATGCGGGTGCCCGACGACGTGACCCTCCTGCTCTGCGACGACAACTGGGGCAACCTGCGGAAATTGCCTAAGCCCGACGAAAAACCGCGTAAAGGCGGCTACGGCATCTATTATCATTTCGACTATGTGGGTGGCCCGCGCAACTACAAGTGGCTCAATACCAATCCGCTGCCCCGCATCTGGGAGCAAATGAATCTGGCGTGGCAGCACAAGGTGCGCGACATCTGGATTGTGAACGTGGGCGACCTCAAGCCCATGGAGTTCCCGATCTCGTTCTTTCTGGACTTTGCCTGGAATCCCGACAAAATAGATGCCGGTGACCTCACAGCTTACACGGAAAACTGGGCGGCTGCTCAGTTTGGGAATCAACACGCCAAAGACATCGCCTATTTGCTGGCCCGGTACGCCAAATACAACGCCCGCCGGAAGCCCGAACTGCTCGACGCCAACACCTACCCCAGCCTGGACGAGTGGCAAACCGTCGTTGGCGAGTATACCGAACTCCTGAAAAAAGCCGAGCAGATCAACAACGAATTACCTGCCGCTTACAAAGACGCGTACTTTCAGTTGGTGTTACACCCCATAAAGGCCTGCGCCAACCTGAACGACATGTACTACAACGTCGCCCTGAACAAGCACGCCTATCGAAACAAATGGAGCACGACCAATGGGTACGCCGATAACGTTAAAGCGCGGTATGCCAACGACTCGTTGATCACACAGCAATACCACCAGCTCAACAACGGCAAGTGGAATCACCTGATGAGCCAGACCCACATTGGGTATACCTACTGGCAACAGCCAGAACGTCAGAAAATGCCGTCCGTCAACTACCTGTCCGCCGATTCGGCGGTTGCTCCCAAAGATGTTGATGCGCTGCAGGTGAACCGGGTAAACGGCCCAAAAGCAGTAGGCTCCAGCTTTCATCAGGTGGCGAAAAAGGGGATTTCCATGGAAGCCGACCATTTTACGAGGGCCATCAACACCAACGGCATCACCTGGAAAGTACTCCCCGATCATGGTAGGACGGGCTCGGCGATCACGCCATTTCCGGTGACGGCCAATGAGCAGAAACAGGGAGGGAATTCACCCCATCTGGAATATGATATTCAGACGTATAGCGATGGGGAGTTTTCGATCAATGCTTACTTTTCACCCACGTTAAACTTCTTCGCGTCGGAGAATGGGCTGCAATACGCTATCTCGGTAGACGATGAAGCCCCGCAGATTATCAGCCTTAACAAAGAGGATAAAACAAGCGACAAAGGCATCTGGAATAAATGGGCAGCAGAGAACATCATTATCAAATCCACCAAACATAAAATCGCCACGGCCGGAAAACATACTGTGAAATTCTGGATGGTGAGTCCCGCTGTGGTGCTGCAAAAACTGGTGCTGGATTTCGGCGATCTGGCCCCCCGTTACCTCGGGCCTGATGAAACGCCCGGACCAATGCCCGGCAAATAACCTGGATTGCACTATTACTGACTAACGTGTATAGTGCTTTTTTAAAATTAAACAAAACTCGGTTTTTGTCATCCCGAGGCACGACCGGGCCGCCGGAGCGGGGATCTTCGGTAGCTTGAGTGTAATCGCCCTCACCCGAAGATCCCCGCTCCGGCGGCCCGGTCGTGCCTCGGGATGACAAAAACCACAACCGATTAACTATTTGACCTTAAAGTATTCACGTTAATCGTAGCTTAACAAATTATTAAATCTCCAATGAAACGCTTACTCCTACTATGTCTGCTTCTGTCTACCAACATCATTGCACAAGCCCAGATCCGTTTACCCAAATTGATCAACGACGGCATGGTGCTCCAGCGCGACGCCAGCCTGAAGGTGTGGGGGTGGGCCAAACCAGGCGAAAAAATTGCCGTTCGCTTTAAAAACAAAACCTATAAAGCCGCGACCGATGCCAGTGGGAAGTGGCAGATAACGTTGCCGCCAATGCCCGCCGGTGGTCCCTATACGATGGATATTGCCGGGAGTTCTACCATCACGCTCAAGGATATTCTGATTGGTGACGTGTGGTTTTGCAGTGGGCAGAGCAACATGGTCCACCAGCTCAACATTCATGACGTAACCTACGCCGACGAAATCAAGACGGCCAACTTCCCCCAGATTCGGCAATTCTGGGTACCTACGCTGACAAACCTGCAAGGGCCACAAGCCGATATTCCGAATGGGCAATGGAAATCAGCCGTGGGCGAAGACGTCAGGCCGTTTTCGGCGGTGGCTTACTTTTTTGCGAAGAAAATCCATCAAAAATATAACATACCGGTGGGCATCATCAACGCCAGTGTTGGCGGTACGCCCATCGAAGCCTGGACGAGCGAAGCAGGACTGGCTGAGTTTCCGGCACTGAAAACCACCATCGAGAAAAACAAAGACACGACCTATATCAACAGCCTCAACCGCCGACCATCCACTAACACGGCCAACAGACCCGCCCCACCGGTCGATTTGGGGACAGCGGGTTCGACAAAGTGGTTCGACGTTTCGTACGTTCCCAAAGGCTGGCGGCCGATCAACATTCCGGGGTATTGGGAAGATCAGGGAATAAAAGATCTGAACGGCGTAGTCTGGTACCGGCGGGAAATCGACGTACCGGCCTCCATGACTGGCAAACCCGCCAAAGTCTTTCTGGGCCGGATTGTGGATGCCGACGAACTCTACATCAATGGCAAACAGGTGGGTCGAACGACCTACCAGTATCCGCAACGCCGGTACGCGGTCCCCGCTGACCTGCTGAAAGCGGGCAAAAATGTGTTTGTCGTTCGGGTGACCAACATGGCAGGTAAAGGTGGCTTTATCCCCGACAAACCCTATTGCCTGTTTGCGGGCACCGATACGCTTGATCTGAAAGGCATCTGGCAGTATAAAGTAGGCACCGCCTACCGGCCCATGTCCGGGGGCTTTGGTGGCGGAGGCATCAGCGCCCAGAACCAGCCAACGGCGCTATATAATGCGATGGTTGCCCCGGAAATCGACTATGCCATCAAAGGATTTTGCTGGTACCAGGGCGAAAGCAATGCCGGTAAGCCGCAGGAATACGAAACCCTGCTGCCTGCACTGATCAATGACTGGCGAAACAAATGGAAGCAAGGCCCGCTGCCGTTTCTATACATCCAGCTTCCCGGCTTTATGGACTACAGCTACCAGCCTGCCGAAAGTGGTTGGGCGGTGCTGCGGGAAGCGCAGTTCAATGCCCTGAAAATCCCCAATACGGGCATGGTGGTCGCGATTGATCTGGGCGAATGGAACGACATCCACCCCGACAATAAAAAAGATGTGGGCGAGCGGCTGGCCTTGACGGCCCTGAAAACGGCGTACAAGGAAAACATCGTATCGTCGGGACCCATCTACCAATCGGCAACCGTTGACGGGAATAAGATTGTGGTCAGCTTTACCAATACCGGCGGTGGATTGATCACCAATGACGGCGAAGACCTCGGCGAATTTGCCATTGCGGGCAGCGACAAAAAATTCGTGTGGGCTAAAGCGACGATCGAGAATGGCAAGGTAGTGGTGTGGAGCGATGAAGTCCCCGCCCCGCTCTACGTACGCTATGCCTGGGCCGACAACCCCGTCAACCCAAACCTGTATAACAAAGAAGGCTTACCGGCCTCGCCGTTCCGAACGGATAAGTAACAAACTGTAGTACCGCCGTCCCGGTCGGTACTACAATTCAATTCCTAAACCCTCAACCACATGTACAAACACCTGGCCTTCGGGCTGCTCATGGGCCTTTCTGGCGGGGCCGTGGCCCAGCAAACGGCCATCGACAGCAGCAAGTATCCCCGACTTAAAACGTTTACGGCCATTCAGGATCAGGCCGAGATGATGCAGCAACTGGGCATCAAGAAACTAAGGCCCGGTCCAAGTGGTAATGAGGCCGATCCCAACCACGCCAATTATGACGAGTCGAAAGCCGAGCCCTGCCCGCAACTGCCCGACGTGCTCACCACCCGAAACGGCAAAAAAGTAACCATGCCCGATCAGTGGTGGAAACAGCGCCGACCGGAACTCATCGAGGATTTCGAACGGGAGATGTATGGCAAGCTACCCGCCAACCTTCCTAAAGTCAACTGGATCGTTAAAGTCACCGACAACGAATTCGTTGGCCGAATCCCCGTCATTGCCAAGCAACTGATTGGCCGGGTAGACAACAGCGCATACCCGCTGATCAACGTGAATATCAACATGGTGCTGGTGGTACCTCAGAACGTGAAAGGTCCGGTACCGGTGATGATGATGCTCGGCTTCCCCACCTTGCCCGCCCCCGCCCAGCCTTCACCCGCCGATCTGGAAAAGATTAACATCGCGTTTAAGGAAATGATGATAAAAAGTAACCCGGAGATGAAGGTTATTTTTGACCGCTATCCGGCTTATGCGCCCATAACGCGCCTGCCCGGAGCCAACTTCTTCGCTCCCCCACCGAATGGCGATTCCCCGCCGACCGAGCAACTGCTGGCGGCTGGCTGGGGGTATTGTACCATCGAACCCGGCAGCATACAGGCCGATAACGGCGCGGGGTTGACCCGTGGCATCATTGGGCTGGTCAACAAAGGCCAGCCCCGCAAACCCGACGATTGGGGTGCCTTACGGGCCTGGGCCTGGGGGGCATCGCGGGCGCTGGACTATCTGGAAACAGAGCCGCAGGTTAACGCCAAACAGGTGGGTGTGGAAGGGGTTTCGCGCTATGGCAAAGCCGCTCTGGTGGCCATGGCCTTCGACCAGCGGTTTGCGATGGGCTTGATCGGGTCATCGGGCAAGGGCGGCACTACCTTACAACGGCGTATTTTCGGGGAAGCTGTGGAAAGCCTCGCCGGTAGCGGAGAATACCACTGGATGGCGGGAAATTATTTGAAGTATGCCGCTGCCGAGGCATCTTCCGGCCCTAAAACCGGCTGTGACCTTCCAATCGATTCGCACGAACTACTGGCCCTTTGCGCCCCACGACCTACCTTCGTCAGCTACGGCATTCCCGAAAAAGGCGACGCCAAGTGGCTCGATCAAATGGGGAGTTACAAGGCTACGATAGCCGCCGGACCGGTGTTCAAGCTGTTAGGTGCCCGCGATTTGGGCGTGAGCAACGATTACAACACCGAAAAAATGCCGGACGTACTGACCGGCCTTACAAACGGCGAACTGGCGTGGCGACAGCACAATGGCGGCCATACCGATGCCCCCAATTTTCAATACGTTATCCCCTGGGCCAGCAAGCTGTTCAAGTACGACCGAGTAGCTAAATGATTGGCTGACAAACCTTGTCAATATGGCTTTGACTGTCTGTCATTGATCACTAGTTAAAGTTATGGGTTGGCTTCTATCTAGAAGCCAACCCGTAACTTTTTCACCCAGGTCTACTCGCCTAATACAATACCTTCGCTATTTCCAGAGGCCGGTCGGTCGACATAATATCTGCGCCATTTTCGACAAACTTTTTATAGACCTGATCGCCCTTGGCAGCAGCCTGTTTATCCAGGTTACCCAGGGTGCCCAATATGCAGGCAATGCCCTTTTCGTGCAGGAATTTGTATAAATCGGCATCTGGTTCTTTGACGCCTACAAAAGCCACCATCCGGTTATCGGGAACACCCAGTTCGCGCAGACGGTCATATTCAGCGCGGTTACGGATGGTCACGGAAATCATCAGGTTGGGGTCGAGCTTATTGAGCTTAGCCGCATCCTGCGCGTTGTAGGTAATAACCGCTACATAATCCTCTGCACCCGTTTTGTGAATCATGTCGACTACTTTGGCGAACGACACATTGCGTTTGACGTCAAGGGTGAACGTCACTTTATTTTTGCCCCAGCGCAATACGTCTTCCAGGGTCGGAATTTTATACGGGGTCACGTTGCCCTGATTATCCTCAAGCCGGTACTGGCTCAGTTCGGCGTAGTTTCGGTCGATGAGTTTGCCGGTACCCGTCGTGGTTCGGTCGAGGTTGGCGTCGTGCATCATGACCATGACACTATCTTTGGTCAGGTCAATATCGCACTCAATGATTACCGGCATCTTCTTCGCCAGATACTCGAACGACTCGATGCAGTTTTCGGGATAGCCTTTCAGGTCGCCCCCACCCCGGTGCGCGGAGATCTTCGCTACCTGATTCGACTTATAGCTGAAGAAGTCGTAGGCTTTCCCGGTCGGGATTTTTGTGTATGTTTTCGGTGAGCAGGTAATCAGGCCAGCGCTTAAGCCAAGGACAATCAGTTGTTTAATAGTCATTCTGAAATTAAGACATTAATGAGGGGCTATCGATACGTGAGCCAGTTGGAACCGTTCCGCCAAACCCGTTTGTTGATAAAGCAACAGGCCGAACAGCAAGCTCAGCTTGCCGTTCATGCCAAATCAGCCGTAAAAATAAGGCAACAATCTTTTGCAACGAGCTATGATTCCCTTTTCAATTCTTGATTTATCGCCCATCGTGGAAGGTAACACCGCCACACAGGCTCTGCGAAATACATTAAATCTGGCGCAACACGCTGAGCAGTTGGGTTATAACCGCTATTGGCTGGCCGAGCATCACAACATGCCGGGCATTGCGAGTGCGGCCACCTCGGTCGTGATTGGCTACGTGGCGGGTGGTACCAACACCATTCGGGTGGGTTCCGGTGGGATCATGCTGCCCAATCATTCCCCACTGGTCATTGCCGAACAATTTGGTACGCTGGAATCACTCTATCCCGGCCGCATTGATCTGGGTTTGGGCCGCGCCCCCGGTTCGGATCAGGCTACGTACCGGGCTTTACGCCGGGCAGCCAACGGACCGGATACCTTCCCGCAGGATGTTGTTGAACTACAGCATTACTTTCAGCCCGACGATACCAACCAGTTCGTACAGGCAATACCGGGTACGGGCCTGAACATCCCCATCTGGATTCTGGGTTCGAGTTTGTTCGGCGCTCAATTGGCGGCTATGCTGGGGCTACCCTATGCCTTTGCCTCGCACTTCGCCCCCGCCGAACTGCTGCGGGCGTTGCAGGTTTACCGGACGCAGTTTCAGCCATCGGAACATCTGAAAGCACCGTACGCCATGGTGGCGGTCAACGTCATTGCGGCCGATACGGATGCAGAAGCACAGCGCCTGTTTACATCGGTTCAGCAACAGTTTCTGTACATTCGTCGGGGTAAAGCGCGTCAGATGCAGCCCCCCGTCGATAATCTGGAAGAGCGCTGGGACCCATACGAATTAGCGGGTATCGACTCCGTGCTACACTGCTCAGCGGTTGGGTCACCGGAGACCATACAACGCGGACTGGCGAGTTTTATCGAGCAAACGAAAGCAGATGAGTTGATTATCACCGCCCCCATCTACGACCATGAAGCCCGGAAGCATTCGCTGACGCTGACGGCGCAGGTACGCGATGCGCTGGCCGCTCAGGAATTGGAACCGATTGCTGCCTAAGCTCATAAGTCAATTGTCTAGCTTCCTATACAGAAAAAGCCTCTTCGTGCGAAGAGGCTTTTTCTGTATAGGAAGCCGGATTTACGCCAGTTACAACACCACGTTTACAATCCGTTTTGGCACCACCACCACTTTCTTGGGGGTTTTGCCTTCCATCCATTTCTGCACAATTTCGTCGGCCAGCACTTCCCGCTCGATTTCCGTAGGGGCGCGGTCGATGGCGAAACTGATCGTTGTGCGTACTTTACCGTTGATCTGAATCGGATATTCGAACGAGTCCTCAACCAGGTAATTCGGATTGAACTTCGGAAATTCGGCCGATGAAATACTGCCCGGCACATTACCCAATGCGGCCCACAGTTCTTCTGTGATGTGGGGCGCATAGGGCGACAAGAGCAACACTAAATCCTGAAGAACCGCCCGTTTATGGCAATTCAGCGTAGCCAGTTCGTTGACGCAGATCATGAACGAACTTACCGATGTGTTGAATGAATACAGTTCGATGTCCTCTTCCGTCTTTTTGATCGTCTTGTGCAGCACTTTCAACTCGGCGGGAGTGGGCTGTTCGTCGGTGACGATCCACTGGCTCGCATCCGATGACCCGGCCGCACTGTCTTTGTAGAACAACCGCCAGAACTTACGGATAAAGCGATACACGCCGTCGATGCCGTTGGTGTTCCAGGGTTTCGCCTGCTCCAGCGGCCCCAAAAACATTTCGTAAAGCCGAAGCACGTCAGCGCCGTATTTCTCCACGATCATATCGGGATTCACAACGTTGAACTTCGACTTCGACATCTTCTCGACCTCGGCACCGACAATGTAAGTTCCATCATCTTCAAGAATAAATTTGGCTCCTTCTGCCAAATCAGGTCTTGAAGCTTTAAATGCTTCAATGTCAAGAATTCTATTATCTACAATATTAACATCGACATGCAAAGCACTTACACTTTTACCATCAGCTTCATTTAGATCAAGTAATTTCTTGAAAGAAACAAATTCAGGAATGACCCCATCTACACCAGTTCCTTTTACTCTATAAACAAAATTCGACACTCCCTGAATCATGCCCTGATTGATGAGCTTTTTGAACGGCTCTTCCTGAGGTACGTAGCCCCGGTCTTTCAGGAATTTGTTCCAGAAACGGCTGTAGAGCAGGTGACCGGTGGCGTGTTCGGTACCACCGATGTACAAATCCACATTCTGCCAATAATCAATCGCTTCCTTGCTGGCAAATTCAGCGTTGTTCTGTGGGTCCATGTACCGGTACCAGTACCAGGACGAGCCCGCCCAACCCGGCATGGTGCTTAATTCGTATTCGTACTTACCCTTATATTTCCAGTCCTCGGCGCGGCCCAGCGGTGGTTCGCCGGTTTCGGTAGGCAGGTATTTGTCAACGGCGGGCAACTCCAGCGGCAGGTCGCTCTCGTCGATCAGATAGGGAAGTTTCCCCGTCGAACCACCTTCCTTGAAGTAAACCGGGACGGGTTCGCCCCAATAACGCTGGCGGCTGAAGACGGCATCGCGCATCCGGTAGTTGACTTTACCTTTGCCTAATCCACGCTCTTCCAGCCACGCGATCAGCGTTGCCGTGGCGTCTTTGTACGTCATGCCGTCGATCATACCCGAGTTGATATAATGACCCTCCTTGGTATTATCGGCCTGCTCCTCTACGTCTTTCTGGCTATCCAGAATGGGGACGATGGGCAGGTTGAAATGTTTGGCGAAGTTCCAGTCGCGCTGATCGCCCGAGGGAACGGCCATCACCGCCCCGGTGCCATAGCCTGCCAGTACGTAATCGGCCAGGTAAATGGGGACTTTCTCCTCATTAAACGGATTTACGCAGTAACTGCCCGTAAAAACGCCCGATATTGCTTTTGCATCGGCCATCCGGTCGCGCTCCGAGCGGAGTTTAGCGGCATTGACGTAGGCATCAACAGCGTCTTTCTGTTCAGGCGTTGTCAGTTTCGAGACCAGTTCATGCTCGGGAGCCAGTACCATAAACGTAACCCCGTAAATGGTGTCGACGCGGGTGGTGAACACTTCGATGAACGAAGCAGACGTATCTCCCTCGGCCTTCTTCCCTACCTCTGCAATGGGAAATTTCACGCTGGCACCTACCGACTTCCCGATCCAGTTTCGCTGCTGTTCTTTCAGCGATTCGGTCCAGTCGATGGTATCCAGGCCGATTAGCAGACGGTCGGCATAGGCGGTGATGCGCATCATCCACTGCCGCATAAGTTTCTGTTCGACCGGGTACCCGCCCCGCTCCGAAACGCCGTCTTTCACCTCGTCATTGGCCAGTACCGTTCCTAAAGCCGGACACCAGTTAACGACGGCATCGGCCAGGAACGTTAACCGGTATTTGAGCGACATCTCGTACTGCTCCGTTTCGGTCATGGCGTTCCATTCGTCGGCGGTAAAGGCGAGTGCGTTTTCATCGCAAACGGCTTGTACGCCCATCGTTCCATTGGCAGCAAACTTCGCCAGCAGCGTTTCGATGGGTTCGGCCTTATCCGTTTCTTTATTGTACCACGACCGGAACAATTCCATGAAAATCCACTGCGTCCACTTGTAGTACGATGGGTCGGAAGTGCGGACTTCGCGTGTCCAGTCGTAGCTGAACCCGATGTTCTTCAATTGCTCGATGTACCGGGTCAGGTTCTGCTCGGTTGTAACGGCCGGGTGCTGGCCGGTTTGAATGGCGTACTGTTCGGCCGGGAGCCCGAACGAGTCGAAGCCCATCGGGTGCAAAACATTATAGCCTTTTAACCGCTTGTAGCGCGACACAATGTCCGACGCAATGTAACCCAGCGGGTGACCAACGTGCAGACCCGCCCCCGATGGATACGGGAACATATCGAGTACGTAATACTTGGGGCGGTCAGTCGTATCAGCGGGTTTATACGTGTGGTTTTCGTCCCAAAACCGTTGCCATTTCTGTTCGGTTTCGCGGTGGTTATAGTCAGCCATAATAGGTATGCGGCCGGAAAGCCGCTAGATTCGCTCAATTTAGATGCGGTCTGGAGCCGCACTATTCATTTTCTTGCAAAAATAGCCGTTTAGCCAGACTTTTGCTCATTGCCCCCGTCTATGAATGTATAAACTCCCGAATGCATCAAGTACAACCGCCCGTTAACCTGCCTGATAAAAACCAGCTTACTCATCATTTCGGCCAGAACACCTGGCTTTGGACCCTTCTCCTGGGCCTGCTAACCGGCCTGCTTGGCTTTTTGGTGGTGGGCGATTTCCAGCATCCGCTTTCGGATGGGAACGACACCGATCAATTTGAGTATGTGGGGTATTTTTTCAGCAAGAACTTCAGCCTCTGGCCCTTCCCCCACCTCAACCTCATCAACACCCAGACCTTTTACCCGTATGGCACCAACCAGGTTTTTCTGGACTGGGGATTCGAGCGTGACTACTGGTACACGTTTCTGTACCGACTTCTCAATGGCCCCGGCCCCTATTTACAATACTATTATGTATACAGTCTGGTCGTTACAGCCGTTGGGACGTTTGTCCTGTTACGCGTCCGGGCTGGGCTTGTAAGAGCAGGGCTGGCCGGGCTGATCGTCTCCGTTTATAACTTTTACGCCCTCTGGAAATTCCCCGTCCACATGAACGTGTGCGTAGCGCACTGGACGGTTCTGTGCATGGTAGCCACCTACCGGCTCCTGACCGATGTGCTCGACCGTAAACCCATTACCCTTTCGTATCTGCTTCTTTGGATATGCTTTCATGTACTGGTACTTAGCCAAGAATTAGCGTATGTAGCCGGTTTTGCGCTTACGTTTACGACAGTAACGTTGCCGGTTATCGGCCTGAGCTTATATCGCCAGTTTCCGGTAATCCGTCGCTGGCCTACGCTTTTGGGGGCGTATGTTCGCGATGAAGTTCGTCGATCTCCTCGTGCCGTTTTTGGGTTGGTGCTGTTATTGACCCTAAGTCTCTGGCTGTATCTGCCCCTCACGCTTCAGATTGCGTTTACGGCCTGGTCGTTCAATTTTGAGGTTGTCCCCGAACTCCGCGCCTGGTCGCACCCGGTTCGGCTGCTGCTGCCCCACCTACCAGGTATCGACAGTTATTCCGTTCCCTATCAACACTGGTTACGCGATACGTTCGAGAGTTACGGACAAGGTAGTCCTGGCTTATATCTGGTTATTTTGGCAGGTGTCGGCTGGTGGCAAATCAGACATAACGTGCTTCGCTGGTTGCCAATAACCCTGATGCTGGCCCTTTGCCTGCTCTACCATCCGGTACTTTTTCCGACGCTTAAATTGTTCCCGTGGTTCAGTTTCAACCGGCATGGTGGCCGGGCCTCACTCGTTTACCCGGTGCTGTTCATGCTGCTGGCCTTACCCGTTAACTGGCCCCGCCGAATACCTGCCCAGGTTAGCGTTGCCCTTTTATTGCTGCTGATGGGCATGGAATGGCACACCGGTTATTCAAGAAGGATATTGCAGTCGATCAATGTTGTTTCGGAGCAAACCCTTCGCTACTGCGCCGTTATTCGTAGCCAACCCGGCGTGGCGGTGCTCGACTGGCCGTTCTGCACCATCGGGGCCAATGGTGTTGGCGACAAAGAAGGGCTTTGTCCGTATTACAGACAGCAAAACGCTGTGTTTACCTTTCGCCGGTTTTACGACAAGAGTGGTGTAGGACAGTATTTCGGTCGGCTTCACCCGGACCAGATTCAGCCGTTTCTTCGCGATGGCTGGCCCCGGCTCCTCGCCCCCGGCTATGTATTCACCCAACGGGACTGGCAATTTCTGGATGCTTTTTTACAGAAAAACGACTTCGCCGGTATAAATCTCTACCCCGATCTGCTAACCCCTGCCCAGACCGCGCAATTCTACCGGCATTACGGCTTTCCCATAGCAGAAACCAACTTTCCGGCGGCAGGGCGCGTCGTTTTTATTGCACTTAAACGTCCGAACAATCGTTATTAATCTGGTGCCGCAACGACTTCACTGCTTTTGGCGTATCCCTAATTAAACCTACTCCTATATCAACGCATGGCGTAACTTTTTACGATTGATCATTCTCCAATCTATCTGTTTCGTACGTACCTCATGCGACGTTTTTTATCCCTCGCGACGCTTACCAACGTCGCCCTGCTTGGCATTGGCCTGTTTGCCTGCCAAAACGATAGTAATGTAGCCCCTACCATCTCGCCCGACTGTCTGGTGAAAGCATCCTCCAATAATGGGGTTGCCATTGCCGGTGAGTACATCGTTACCTATCAGCCAACGCAATCGCTGCCGGTGGCGCTCAATGCCCGCCTTGCCGCCACGGAAGCGCTGGCCGAATCGCTGCTCAATACGTATAGCGTGGCGAATCGACAGGCAACTGTTCTGGCAGCGGGTGAGCAGACAACCTTCCTTGCCCATCTCACCGAAAGCGAATCCCAAAAACTACGGCAAGATCCGTCGGTAGCCGCCGTTGAACCCGACCGGATCATGGCTATGTGTAACTGTGTCGATGTAACCACGACCTCTACCCTAACCTGGAATGTAAAACAAACGGGCTACGGTCGCGGTGATCTGCAACCAACCAAAACAGCCTGGATTATTGATACGGGCATCGACCTCGACCACCCCGACCTGAATGTGGATACCAACCGCAGCCGGTCTTTTGTAAGCGGGCAAACCTCCGCCGACGATGACAATGGACACGGCACCCACGTAGCGGGTGTCATTGGGGCAAAAAATAATAGCGTCGGCATAACGGGGGTTGCGTCTGGGGCTACTTTAGTATCTCTCCGGGTTCTGGACGATGAAGGAGAAGGCCGCTTATCGGGTATTATTCAGGCCGTAAATTACGTGGCGCAGAACGGCAAGTCCGGTGATGTGGTTAACCTGAGTCTGGGTGGCGAGGGTACGTCGGCAGCACTCGACCGGGCCATTACCCAGGCCGCGAATCTGGGCATTTTGTTCGCTGTTGCGTCGGGCAACGATGGCAAGAACAGCAATAATTACTCCCCCGCCCGGGTCAACCACACGAATGTGTTTACCGTCTCGGCCATGGACAGTAAGAATCAGTTTGCGTCGTTTTCCAATTTTGGCAGCAGCGTCGACGTGTGTGCATATGGCGTTCGCATTACGTCTACCTACAAGGATGGAAAGTACGCGACCCTGAGTGGCACATCCATGGCCGCTCCTCACGTAGCGGGTTTATTGCTGATCCGGGGTAACAACCTGCCCACCCACGGCACCGTTACCGGCGATCCGGACGGAAAACCGGATCCTATGGCAGGCGAGTAAGTCAATAAAGCAGCAAGGGCGTCGGGATAATCCCAACGCCCTTGCTGCTTTATTGACTACTGGCTACAAAAAACCGTTTACGGATTCTGTAAATCCCAGTTCACTTCGGCAACGGGTTTCTCCAGACGCTCCAGCACCTTCATGGTCGAGACCGGCAAAGCAATCTCACCCAATTTGTTGTACCGGCGCATATCTACCCAGCGGTGACCTTCGTAAAACAGCGAATACATCCGCTCTTTCAGAATGGCATTGATGAGCGCATCTTTCGTCGTCGCGCCAGCGTATGCCGGAAGCCCGGCCGCCGTCCGAACAATGTTGATGTTCTTGGTGGCTTCGGCCGCATTGTTCTGCTGAGCAGCTATTTCGGCGGCAATCAGGACCAGTTCTTCGTTGCGAATAATGGGGACGGGGTCGGTGCCGGAGTTGTATATGTTCTGAATATATTTGGTCGTGTACGTCACACCGGAGCTGTAGGTCGCCGGATCGGCCAGTACCCGCACTTTGGCGATACGCTTGTCGCCAGCCTCGATTTCATCCCACATTTTCTGAATTCCCACAATCCGGATCGTTGCCGTATTGATGAGCGGGTTGGCGAAATCGGGCGGAGTTGGGCTGAAGGTATACTGTGGCCCGGCAGTCAAACTTCCACTCGCGCTGTAAAACGTTTGGGAAAGTAAGGTAGCTGCCTTGGCCCAGTCGGCCTGATAGATCGCTACCCGTAGGGCAAGAGCCCGGTTGAACTGCTTGAACGTAGCGGGGGTATTAAATCCATTAAAGCCCGCAGGCACCGGAAAGGCAAATGACGCACCCGCCTGATCGAGCTGGCTGGCGCCGTCGTCCAGAATCTTGGCAATACCCGTCAGCGACTCGGCATACGTTGCCGCTTTACTTGGCTTAAAGGGATCTTCAACGCTCAAGCGAACGCCGTTGCTACCCTGTGCATTCAGCATATACAGGTAAGCCAGGCCTTTGAAGGTATTTGCCATGCCCCGATAGCCGTTTTTCTGCTGATCAGTAACGGAAGTGGTTGCGTTTAGCGAGGCAATAACAATGTTGGCCTGCCGAACAGGTAAGCCAAAGTCGGTTGTTGCTCTATTGTAGAAAGCCGAGTTATCAATCGGACGAAGACCATTTAACTCCGTCATCCAGCGGGATTCGGTGGTATTGAAGTTGAACAGTTCTTTACCAATCGTACCAACAACCTGCAAATAAGAGGACAACCCGTTTCGGGCCAATGAAAACTGCCCAACGGCTAAGGCATCCAACTGTCCTTTGGTGGCATTGTTGGTAACTGACCCCACCGATGGGAAGTTAGGGTCAATGACTAAGTCGGTTTTGAGCGGATTACAGGCATTCAGCCCCACAAGAGCTACAGCCGTTAAAAGTGAATATCGAATGAATTTCATATAGAAAACGAAATTTGAATTGTCAGAGATGTCTGGATTTTTCGAACCCTGCCGGGTTACCCCGCAAGCTGGTTATAAGTCGATGGCAATGTGAACCATCATCCGACGGGCCAGGGGCGCGCTACCGATGTCGACACCACTACCCAGCGCCAGCGAACCAAAGTTAGAGTTCTCCGGATCGTAACCCGCTTTGTAATCCGTCCAGCGCAGCAGGTTTGTACCCGATACACCGATGCGAACACCCTGAATGACGTTACGGAAAGCCGAGCCAAGCACCGCTTTTGGTACACGGTAGTACAACGAAACTTCACGCATTTTCAGGAAACTGGCAATCGACGGGTTATAGCCTTCGCGAGGGACACCATTGGCATCCAGCCCATTCACATTCTGACGGGCAATACCATTTGGTGCCACCTGCTCACCCGTACCAGGTGCTTTCCCCCCATCCGTCAAGCCTAAGCTCGTGCTGTTCCAGTCGGACGTGTTACCGCCTTCATCCCACAAAACGCGTTGCAGCGAAACAACGGTGAACTTGTGCCGATAGTGCAGCAAAGCTGAAAACTCGAAGTTTTTCAGGAAGGTAACCCGCTGATTGAGCGAGAATTCGTATTTAGGCTGCTGATCGCCATAGCTCGTCCAGGATGATGCGTAGCCGGGGTCGGTTGTTGGTAATGTGCGAGGCTGGCCCACGATCTGGGTTGGTGAATACCCCTGTTTTACGCGCCACTGGCCAAACGTAGCCCCAAAGCCACCGGTCAGGCGCTCCGGAATATCCAGACGAGTGATTTCGGAACGGTTAAACCAAAAGATCGGCTGAACGAACCAGGTAACGGCTTTGCTGCGGATAACCTCAGCGCCGATGGTTAACTCAAGACCCCGGTTCACTAAATCGGCTGCGTTGATGTTGGTAGACGTAACTCCCGTGGTTGGAGCTGTGGTTAATGGCTGAATCAGGTCGAACACTTTCTTGTTATACAAGGTAAATTCGCCGGTGATCCGGTTATTGAACAAGCCAAAGTCCAGACCATATTCCAGTTCGGTAGCGCGTTCCGGCTTAATCTGATTATTTCCTAATACCGTTGAAGGCTGTAAGCCGCTCAACCCGCCAATACCGGTCGAACCTAATTGCGAATACGGCGTTCCCCAGCTTGGCAAACCAGCCGTTGCCCCATAGGCAATCCGTGGTTTGAGGGCACTAATAGCACCTGAGGAAGCAGCCGCCCAGTTCCCAAAACGGGTCAGGTTAACGGCCAGCGATGCTTTGGGGAATGCGTAATACTTATCGAAGTTGTTGCCGTTCAGGTCCGATTTATCGAAACGAATCCCGACGGTTCCAATGACTTTGTCATCGTAGTTAGCTTCCTGCTGGGCAAAGATACCAACGTCCGTATTGCGCTGGTATTCAGCAGCAATCGACTGTACACCGCCCCGAGCCGGGTTAGACACACCCACGGGTAATTTTTGTCCACGCACATAGTTGTAGTTAAAGTCCCGATGCAGACGGACAACCCCCGCCGACGATGTCAGGTTAAGTTTGCCACCCATTGCGGCATGGGTCAATACCCCAGCCACCTGAATGTTCGAATTGTACACTTCAGTGCGCGTATCCTGAGCGAAACCGGGATTAGCCTCCTGCCGCTGCGACTGTAAATCGGTGGGCAGCCAGATGGTAGCAAAGCCGCTCTGGTAGTCAAGGCCGCCATTTACTTTAATGGTCAGCGAAGTCGTTGCGTTGTTGATGAGCCGGAAATTGGCGTTGAATCCCTGAATGAAGCGATTCACTTTCTGGTTGTTAATGGCCCGGTCACGAATGGCCAGTGGGTTTTCGCCTACACTGGCGTCATTGTCCGGATAAACGCCGGTTGCGTCCGGGTACAGATTGGTGTAGGGCTTGGTATACGGCAGCGAATAACCGTAGTTGATGTTTGAGTTATCGTTACCTGTCCAGCCCCGGTCATTGTTCGAATTGACGTAGTTTGTCGAGATACCAAAGTCAATCCAGTTATTAAGTTTATGATCAATGTTGGCCCGGATCGAATAGCGGGTAAAACCCGTATTTTTGATGATACCTGTTTCGTTCGAAGCGCTGCCGTTTACGTAGAATTTAGTTTTCTCGTTACCACCCGTTACGCTCAGGTGGGTGTTTTTGATCGAACCGGTTTCGCCATAAATTACCCGTTCCCAATCCGTATAGGTACCATTCTGCTTGGCGGCCTGTAGCTTCGAAACGTCAGCTGCCGAAAAATGATTGGTCAGTTTGTCGGCGGTCCAGTCGGCTCCACCATAGTAACTGTATGCATTGGAAACACCCAAATCCTGACCAAACGATACATTCGTCCGTCCGCCTTTACCCCGCTTGGTGGTAATGATGATAACCCCAGCGTTGGCGCGGGTTCCATAAATAGCGGCTGCTGACGATCCTTTCAGCACTTCCATGCTTTCAATATCGTCAGGATTCAGGTCGGCCAGGCGGTTACCGTTGTTATCCTGCGAAGCGGTCGATGAACCGGCGCCGGCTTTATTAGCCTCCGAACGACCGCTTGAATACTGACCATTGTCAATGTAAACACCATCAACAATATATAGCGGTTGTGAGGCCGACGAACCCAGCGTGGAAACACCTCTCAATTGTACGTTAAAACCGCCACCTGGTACCGAACCATTGGCCTGAATATTGGCTCCCGCCAGTTTACCCTGCATGGCGCCATCGGTGGTTACGGGTGTGGTCACTCCAGTAAGTTGTTTAGCGGATAGACTGGCAACCGCATTGGCTGAATTGGAGCGTTTCACGCTGGTTGCAAGTCCGGTTACAATCACCTCATCGAGTTGTTGATTACCATCGGCTAGCTGCACATTTACAACAGATCGGTTACCAATTGCTACTTCCTGCGTGGTGAATCCGATAAAACTGAAGATGAGCGTTCCATTGGCTGGTGCGTTTAGCTTAAAGCTCCCGGTAGCATCCGTATTTGTACCTACCGCCCGCCCCTTCAGTACAACACTGGCACCTGGAATCGGCGTACCCTCACCATCGGTCACCTTTCCCGTAACGGCTTGTTCCTGAGCAAATACCAAACTGGTAATACTAAAAAACAACCATACGAATAATAGTAATTTTCTGTTCATTTTTTGTAAGTTAAGATAAAAATCTATAATAAAATTTAGTGCAAAGTAAGTATTTGTTTCGCATATATCACTTTAAAGCCATCAATATTTTACATATGTTGAGCAGAGCACTATGTTATTTCGTAGCTTCGGGACGTACTTACTAAGAATACCAGTTACATTCGAACACTCATTAAGTATTTTATACAAACAGTTATTGTGGCCAATTCACTATTTATCCTGTTTATCCTTTGTTTGAATATTGTTGTCTGCGAATGGCTCACTCGAAAACCCGGATTTCGTCATATTGGAACAGCCCTACTGGTCATTATTCTAA
This sequence comes from Spirosoma fluviale, assembly GCF_900230225.1. GTDB lineage: Bacteria > Bacteroidota > Bacteroidia > Cytophagales > Spirosomataceae > Spirosoma > Spirosoma fluviale. The sequence continues at coordinate 1,782,004 of NZ_OCNH01000001.1, read as the reverse complement.
CCGCCATTGAGGCTAATCTACACCTTATACCCACTACAGAAACACCTGTTTATGAGGGCATTTTTGGGTACATAGCACCTTTTTCATTGTTCCTTCTGCTGCTCAGTGTCAATTTGAAAGACTTACGCCGGGCTGGGCTGCCGATGGTAACGATGTTTCTGGTTGGTTCTTTGGGAACAATTGTTGGTGTCTTCACGAGTTTCTGGATTTTTTCGGCCCCGCAAACCGTGGGAAAGTTATACTATGCCCTGGCGGGTATGTTTACCGGAACGTACATTGGCGGCAGCGTCAACTTTCATGCGGTTGCCCTGCATTACGGTGTGTCTAAAGCAGGTAACCTATTTGTTGCCTCTACAGCGGCCGACAATATTCTGACAGCCCTTTGGATGGCCGCAACCCTGGCCTTGCCGCGCTTTCTGCAAAGTCGGTTTCCAAGACAGCAGGCAACGGATTCAGCTGCTCAGGTTATCAATACCACCCCAGCGGCCGATCCCTTTGCCGATGCCGAAACTATGAGTCCTTTCGATCTGTCTCTGTTGCTGGCATTAGGCTTTGGCGCAATTTTTCTATCGAAACAACTCACTACCCTATTCCCAACCATTCCCTTCGTTTTGATCCTGACCACCCTTGCTCTGGCACTGGCACAATTTCGCTTAGTTAACAGACTGCGGGGAAGTCGGTTGCTCGGACTGTTCGGTATTTATATTTTTCTGGCAGTTATCGGTGCCTATTGCGATATCGCCACCCTGCTGCATGATGGTCAACTGGCCATCATTCTCTTCGGAATTATCGTAACCCTGGTGCTTATTCATGCCCTTATCGTATTCGGCGTGGGTGCTTTTTTCAAACAGGATTGGGATGTGCTAAGTATTGCCTCTCAGGCCAATATTGGTGGCGCAACCTCCGCGCTGGCTTTAGCCAAGAGCCTCAATCGGCCCGACTTGCAATTGCCTGCTGTGCTGATTGGTACTCTGGGGAATGCGATTGGTACCTATCTGGGCATTTTGGTTGCTGAAGTTTTGCGGGCAGGCTAAGCGGTTTAATGGCGTTGGCTTGCATCTATTGAGTTCCTTTTCGTACCTTTGGGGCACTTCTCAACAAGGTTGGCAGTTATTTAAGCCAACAAATCATTAGTAAACTCCGCGGCACGTATCTGTGCCGTTTTTCATAAGAGAATTAATCCATTAACTCTATAGAGTTTATACCTTATGTCCCAGCGGATTGTCTCTGCAACCGATTCAAGCTCTGATTCGCTCACCACTCCCAATCCAGAGCTTGACCTGAATGGGCTAACGATCACGATTCAGGGAGAGAATGCCTCATCACAGGCAGCTATCATACGGACCGCTTTCCCCACTGCCAGCGTACAGACCGACGCACCCAGTCCATTACTTCGTCGACGGAACCGGACCGAAATTGCGATTTACGTTTTTTCGGCGCTGGCCTTGATGCTGGTCGGGCATTTGCTGTTCAGTTACTTTACGCTGGATCGGCTAACGCTTCTGGCCAGTACCATCGACCTCACGCCCGATATTTTTTACTTCATCATGGCTGGTTTTGTGGCCCAGATGATTGATGGTGCCCTGGGCATGGCCTATGGCGTTACGGCCACAACCTTCCTGACCAGCGTTGGCATTAGCCCCCTGTTTGCCACGGCCAGCGTACACAGTTCCGAGATTTTCACCAGTGGCGTGTCGGGGTATATGCACCTGAAATTTGGCAACGTAAACAGCCGATTGTTTAAGATTATCCTGATTCCGGGGGTTATTGGTGCTGCGCTCGGTGCTTTTTTAATCACCAAGCTGGCCGACATGGAGATTGTAGCTCAATACCTAAGTCCCGCCATTTCGGTTTACACGGCCATTTTGGGCATCCTGATTTTAAAGAAAGCTCTGGCCAAACAAACCAAGAAAAAGCCCGTTCGTCAAATTGGTCTGCTGGCCTGGTTTGGCGGGTTTGTCGATGCCATTGGAGGTGGCGGTTGGGGGCCCATTGTTAACTCAACCCTCATTGCCTCGGGTCGGCACCCTCGTTATACGATTGGGTCGGTCAATCTGGCGGAGTTCTTTGTCTCGTTTGCGTCATCGGTCGTATTCGCTCTGTATGCCGGGCTGGACAACTACGGAATGGTTATTCTGGGCCTGATTTTGGGTGGTATGATTGCGGCTCCGATAGCGGCCCGTTTATCCCAGAAATTACCCATAAAAACCATGATGATCCTCGTCGGAATTGTGGTGATCCTCGTAAGTTTGCGAAAAATTATTAAGTTCTTTTAACGTCTGGGCCAAGCTCTGGCTTGGCTCATTAATTTCTAGTGGCCAAGCCAGAGCTTGGCCCAGACAATATGGAAAAACAAACCAAAGCGATTCGGATACAGACGGATAAATCCGGCAATCGGGAGCACTCCGTTCCTTTATATTTAACATCCAGCTTCACCTTCGAGAGCGCCGAGCAGGGAAAAGCACTGTTTGAAGAAACGGAAGAGGGAAACATCTATTCCCGCTTCTCGAACCCCAACGTTACGGAGTTTGTCGAGAAGGTCTGTATGCTCGAAAATGCCGAAGACGGTATTGCTACCGGCACCGGTATGGCCGCAGTTTTTGCCAGCATGGCTGCTCTGCTTAAATCCGGTGATCACCTGGTTGCCTGCCGGGCTTTATTTGGCTCTGCTCACCAGATCATTACCCAGATTTTAAGCAAATGGGGGATTACCCATACGTACGTCGACGCCACGGCCACCGAAGCCGAGTGGGAAGCGGCCATACAGCCCAACAACGGAAGGCAGGTCGCCCGTATGGTGTATCTGGAGACGCCCTCCAACCCCGGCCTGGAGCTGGTTGACCTGGAAATGCTGGCCCGCCTGAAAGCGAAATACGGCTTTATCCTGAACGTCGATAACTGCTTTGCCACGCCCATTCTGCAAACACCTCTCGACCTCGGAGCCGATTTATCCATACACTCAGCCACTAAATACATGGATGGTCAGGGGCGCGTACTGGGCGGTATCGTAGTCGGTCGTGCTGATCTCATACAGCCAATTCGGTTTTTCGCCCGGCATACCGGCCCGTCATTGTCGCCGTTCAATGCCTGGGTTTTGTCGAAGAGCCTGGAAACGCTGGACCTTCGCATGGAACGCCACTGCCGCAATGCCCTGCAACTCGCCGAAGCGCTCGACGGTCATGCCGATGTGGAGCGGGTATTGTATCCGTTTCTTCCCTCCCACCCTCAATTCGAGCTGGCGAAGAAGCAGATGAGCGCGGGCGGTGCCATTGTTACTATTGAGTTGGAAGGTGGTTTCGAACGCGTAAAAGCCTTCTTCGATGCACTGACGATTCCAACGCTTTCGTCCAACCTGGGCGATTCGCGGACCATTGTCACGAACCCTAACACCACAACCCATGCGAAACTGAAGCCCGAGGAAAAAGCCGCGTTGGGTATCACACCCGGTTTGATCCGCATTTCGGTTGGCCTGGAAGCTATTTCTGACCTGATCGCCGACTTTACGCAGGCCGTAGAAAAATCGGCCGAGGTCATCAAGGTAAACGTGGACTAATGATTCTGTATTGGCATAACAACCTGATTGATGAGAGTAGAAGCGGCTTAGGTTTAGTTTTGTAACGTGGAGCGGAATACCATTCCACGTTACAAAACCCGAAGAAGCATCCTAATCAAGTCATTCGGATAGAATCCGGTAAATCAGAAATGCCAGTATGAAATTTATTGCGTTTTCCCTCACCGTATTACTTATTGCTGCCCAGCTAGTGAACGCCCAATCACCTAAAAAACCGCTTCGTGTGGGAATTGCGGGTATGGCCCATGACCACGTGCATGGAATTCTGAACAAAGCCTTTGGCAAAACAGCTCAGACTGACATTGACATCGTAGGAATTGCCGAACCGAACCGGGAACTGGCCGAAAAACTGGCGAAACGGCATGGGTTCAGTATGAGTCTGGTTTATCCTACGCTGGCCGAAATGCTCGACAAAACGAAACCGGAAGCCGTAACGGATTTCGGCCCGATTGTCGATCATAAAAAAACGGTTGCCGTTTGTGCTCCCCGTGGCATTCATGTAATGGTTGAAAAGCCACTGGCAACCACCTTTGCCGATGCCAAACAGATGGAAGTACTGGCCAAAAAACATACCATCCAGCTCCTGACGAACTACGAAACAACCTGGTACGGCAGCAACCACAAAGCCTATGCTATCGCCAATACCGACAAATCGATCGGCGATTTGCGCAAGATTGTCGTTCACGATGGTCACGAGGGGCCCAAAGAAATTGGGGTGAGTAAAGAGTTCCTGAACTGGCTTACAGACCCGGTTGCCAACGGTGCTGGTGCCTTGTTTGACTTTGGCTGTTACGGGGCTAATCTCTCCACCTGGCTTATGCACAACCAGCGTCCGTTATCCGTTATGGCGGTGACCCAGCAGATCAAGCCGGATATTTACCCGAAGGTAGATGATGAAGGGACAATTGTTTTGACTTATCCCAAAACGCAGACCATCATTCAGGGGTCATGGAACTGGCCTTTCGGCCGTAAAGACATGGAAGTGTACGGACAAACGGGTTATGTGTTTACAGTAGATGGTACCCGGATGCGAATCCGGCTCAAGGGCGACAAAACCGAACATCCGGCCGAGGCAACAGCCGCCGATGCCCCTGCTACTGACCCATTTGCGTACTTCGCCCGACTGATTCATGGCGAAACTAAAGCCGACGAATTAACGTCTTTAGAGAACAATATGATCGTCATGGAAATATTGGATGCTGCCCGACAATCGGCCAAAACGGGCAAGGCGGTAAACCTGCCACAACGGGCATTGGTCCGTTAATTGACTATAAATGCGGGCACAAGCCTGCCTATTTGTATGATTGCTGAACCGACTCACACACTTGAAAGCCTGACCGGACAACTCCACGGTCTGAGCAACGTTGACGCGCTGCGGAAACTGGCTGAGTTATTCCCCGGCGAAGTCGTTTTCTCGACCAGCCTCGGCTACGAAGATCAGGTAATTACCGACCTGATTTTGGCGAACGATATCCCCATCCGGATTTTCACGCTCGATACGGGCCGGATGTTTTCGGAAACCTATTCGGTCTGGAAAAAAACAAATGATCGCTACGCTACCAAAATCGAAGCGTTCTTCCCCGAGCGGGTTGCCGAAGAAGCGCTGATGACGACCAAAGGGCCTTACAGTTTCTACGATTCGGTAGAGAATCGGAAAGAATGCTGCGGCATCCGGAAAGTGGAACCCCTCAACCGGGCGCTGAAAGGCCAGAAAATATGGGTCACGGGCATTCGCGCTGAGCAGTCGGCCAACCGCCAGAGCATGCCCCAGCTCGAATGGGATGCATCGCACAACCTCTTCAAGTTCCACCCCCTGATGGACTGGACCTTTGACGAAGTAAAGCAATACGTAAACGATAACAATGTACCCTACAATCCCCTGCACGACCGGGGTTTTGTCAGCATCGGCTGCCAGCCCTGCACGCGGGCTATCCAACCCGGCGAAGATTTCCGGGCAGGGCGCTGGTGGTGGGAGGATAATTCCAAAAAAGAGTGCGGATTACACGTTCACGAAGAGGTGTTTAAACCGTAAGTTGTTGCCCGTTAAATGAATGAATGCCTGAGTTGGTATTGTTTCGGGTGCCGATTCCTATTCACTCAGTCGCTCATTCACTAATTCACTCATTAGACAATGAAGTTAGATTATTTAGACCAGCTCGAATCCGAAGCCATCCACATCATGCGGGAGGTAGCCGGTCAGTTTGAGCGCCCTGCGCTGCTTTTTTCGGGTGGCAAGGACTCCATTACCCTGGTTCATCTGGCCCTCAAAGCATTTCGGCCGGGTAAGTTTCCGTTCCCACTCGTGCACATCGATACGGGCCACAATTTCCAGGAAGCCCTCGACTACCGCGATGCCATGGCAGAGCGTATCGGCGAAAAACTCATCGTCCGGTATGTCGAAGACACCATCCGGGAGAAAAAATTAAAGGAACCAACCGGGCGCAACGCTACCCGCAACGGTCTGCAAACGTTCACGCTGCTGGACACCATCGAGGAGTTCGAGTTCGACGCCTGCATTGGTGGTGCCCGTCGGGATGAAGAGAAAGCGCGGGCTAAGGAACGCGTCTTTTCCGTACGCGATGAGTTTGGCTCGTGGGACCCAAAACGCCAGCGGCCCGAACTGTGGAACCTCTACAACGGCCGGATTCACAAAGGCGAAAACGTTCGGGTGTTTCCCATTTCGAACTGGACCGAACTGGACGTCTGGAATTATATCCGTCGCGAGAAAATCCAGCTTCCCAGCATCTACTTCGCGCATGACCGCGAGTTGCTCATTCGCGATGGTAAACTGATGGCTACCGCCGGGGGCGTTATCAAACCCGAAGCCGACGACCAGCGGGTAACCCGCCGGGTGCGTTTCCGCACCGTTGGCGATATTTCCTGCACAGCTGCCTCTGAATCCACTGCCGAAACCCTCGACGCGGTCATCGACGAAATTCAGGCCACGCGCATCTCCGAACGGGGCGAAACCCGCATGGACGACCAGCTCTCCGAAGCCGCCATGGAAGACCGCAAGAAAGGCGGGTATTTTTAAGTGTGATAAAGCAAATGCCAACTGTAGCGCTGCTCGACGGGATTAAAATTGAAATATTCTTTCGCGATCATGTTCCACCACATATTCACGCAACCTCTGCCGAACATGAAGTGTTGATTGTAATAGAAGACGGGTCAATTTATGAAGGAAGTCTTCCCCGTAAGCAGTTGCGTATAGCTGTTGAGTACGTTCAGAATAACCGAACCAAACTATTAGATATATGGGAAAAATACAATCAAAAGTAGCTCGGCTAACGAAGCTTCTACTGATAGAGCCCTATAGAATCATTGGTCTTTGGTCAAATGGTGAGACAAGAATCAATGATTTTACTGAAGAAGTCAAAGAATGGCAAAACAGCCCTAGTAAGGAATTGAAAAAATTGGCTAGCCCAAGAACTTTTAAGACTGCGTTTGTAAAAGATGGCACTTTGGCTTTTAGTGGTAGCAAAGTTTATATACCTGGCATCACAAGTGGGCAGCCTATAGATTTTGATCGACGTAAATTGTATGCTGATAGCAAGCTAATTGGCACTTCCGTCTCATACGAAGAAGCTATACGGCCTCAAAAAAAACGTCTGGAAAATCGTAAACGACGTACGTCAGCAGTAGAACACCTGGAGCACAAATTGAGCGATTCCGATTCTTTTAACATTGTTCCTGCAATGATTAAAAAAATTGACACACGTGTAAAACAATTAGTTGCTATCGGTGGAGAATTAATCGAGTTAGAATAAAATCAATGGATCTTTTACGATTTATAACCGCCGGTTCGGTTGACGACGGCAAAAGTACGCTCATCGGGCGACTACTTTACGATTCCAAATCTATCCTGGCCGATCAGTTGGAAGCCATCGAGCGAGCAAGCAAAAGCCGTGATGATGGGGAGATCGATCTGGCCCTGTTGACCGATGGCCTGCGTTCCGAACGGGAACAGGGTATCACAATTGATGTAGCTTACCGCTATTTCCAGACTCCGGTTCGGAAGTTTATCATCGTTGATGCACCGGGCCATATCCAGTACACCCGAAACATGGTGACGGGTGCGTCCAACTGCCAACTTGCTATTGTATTGGTCGATGCCCGGCATGGTGTAGCTGAACAAACCCGGCGGCATTCGCTCATTGCGTCCCTGCTCGGCATTCCGCACATAGTTGTTGCGATCAACAAAATGGATTTGGTTGATTACTCGCAGGATGTATTTTCTGACATATGCATTCACTATGCCGAGCTGGCTCAGAAACTGAATGTCAAGCACGTAACGTATATTCCGATGAGTGCGCTCAACGGCGATAACGTCGTCGACCGGTCGGAATCCATGCCGTGGTACGAGGGTCAAACGTTGCTGGAACACTTGGAAACGGTAGAAATTGCCGATGACCTGAACCTTACCCAGGCTCGTTTTCCGGTTCAGTACGTCATTCGTCCGCAAACGCCGGAGCTTCACGATTACCGGGGGTACGCGGGTAAAATTACGAGTGGGCAGTTCCGCAAAGGCGACGCTATAACGGTGTTCCCATCTGGCGAAACGTCGACCATCGACGCCATTGAAATCGCCGAAACTGAGCTGGAGGAAGCCGCCACGCCCATGTCGGTAGTAATGCATCTGGCAACGGATGTCGACATCAGCCGGGGCGACCTCATTGTTCGGTCAGACAGCCAGCCGCTGAGCAGTCAAACGGTTGAGGCCATGTTGTGCTGGATGGACAGCAAGGAGTTCAAAGTAGGGAACAAATACGTATTACAGGTAGGCACCTTCCGTACGCGCTGCTCGGTGCGGGAGATTACGTATCAGGTAAACGTGAACACCTACGAACAGATTGAGGGCGTCCAGCAGCTCCGATTGAATGACTTAGCCAAAGTAATTCTCCGGACTGCACAGCCAATTAGTTTTGACCCATACGGCACTAATCGTGCGTCGGGTGGTGCGATCCTCATTGACGAAACCTCAAACGTAACCGTTGGCGCGTTGATGCTGGTGGGGGAAGCGTAAGACGGCTCTGAAAAGCTAGCCGATCATCTGTTTTTAACTGAATTAAGTCATTTAAGAACGGATGATCGGCTAAAACCGTTAAATTGGGTAAGGAGTTTGCACTAACTTGTCGAACCTTATGTACACTGCAATTAATGGAATTTACGAAAACGGCCAATTTACCTTAACTGAAACACCCCCTGCCGTCAAAAAATCGAAGGTGGTGATTTTGTTTCTGGAAGAGCAGGGAATTGATCAATCGATAAAAAAACGTAGTGGTGTCAAGTTAGGCAGCTTAGAGGGGAAGTATCAAATTCCTGAAGACTTTAACGAACCGCTTGATGATCTTACTGAATATATGTAATGGATTTTTTAGCTGACACACAGGTACTCATCTGGAGTATAATTAGCCCGGCTAGACTAAAGCCATCCGTTAGAGCAACTCTAGAAGAAAACCCCATTTGGATCAGCCAAATTAGCTTATTTGAAATCAGTATTAAGCAAAAAATTGGTAAACTCCCTGAGTTTCTAATTTCTGCTGCTGATTTAATTGATCAACTTTACAAAGATGGGTTTCAACTATTACCGGTCAAAAACGAACATATTATCGCTTACCATTCCATTCCACTTTTCCCGGAACATCGCGACCCTTTCGATCGCTTGATTTTAGCATCTGCACTGGCTGAAAATTTAGTGATTATTTCTGCTGACGAACGATTTCGTTTATATACGCCACAAATACAGTTGGTTGTTACCTAAGCAGGTCAGCACTCGCGATCCTGATTGACGAAACCTCAAACGTAACCGTTGGCGCGTTGATGCTGGTGGGGGAAGCGTAAGACGGCCTACTTTTTCGTATATTTGAGTAAAGACCCGGTAAGATCATGACTGAGTTAGCCGCCCAACTTCTGGAATCGCCTAAGGCCCCGCAAATTATTCAGCAGGTTCAGGCGGTGTTGAACGACGAAAAAAAGCGTCGACAGGCGTTCTACAAGTGGATGGACGACGACATGAAAGTCGAATTCATCAACGGTGAAATTGTCGTTCACTCTCCGGCGTTACACAAACACAATGCCGCAGTCATGTTCCTTGGAACATAATAAATGCTTTTGTCAATGAGCACAATTTGGGCATGGTACTTGTTAAAAAAGCACTGGTCGAACTAACCCGAAACAGCTACGAGCCGGATATATGCTATTTTGGACCAGCAAAAGCGGCTGATATCAAGCCTGATCTACTGTATTTTCCAGCCCCGGACCTGGTAGTGGAAGTGTTATCGAAAAGTACGCAGAAGAACGACTGGGAAATCAAATTTTAGGATTATGCTACGCATCAGGTAGCCGAATATTGGCTCGTTGACCCTACCCGTCAGACCGTTGAAGTATTCACGCTGGATGCCGATACCGAAGCTTACGCGCTGGTCGATCTATTACGAGTCGGGCAGACGGTTTCCAGTCAGCAGTTAGCGGGTTTTACGATTCCCGTTAAAGCCATCTTTGATGCAACAGCGAATGTAGCAGCTCTTCGCACTGTGTTGCTCGCCAATCGGTAACCAATATATAAAAAGAAGGCGTGCCACGGTTCTGAACCGTGGCACGCCTTCTTTTTATACCCAAAAACGAATTTTACATCTTTTCCAAAACCCGCTCCATCGACACTTCCTGACCAATCATGGCTTTCAATTCGCTAATTGGAATACGAATCTGTTCGGTAGTATCGCGGAAGCGAACCGTAACGGTGTTGTCTTCAATGGTTTGGTAATCCACCGCGATACAAAACGGCGTACCGATCAAATCCTGTCGGGTGTAGCGCTTGCCAATGGCATCCCGCTCCTCATACACCACCCGGAATTCAGACCGAAGACTCTTTACGATTTCTTCGGCTTTCTCGGGCAGACCATCTTTCCGAACAAGCGGAAACACAGCAGCTTTGATAGGTGCCAGCGCCGGGTGCAATTTCAAATACGTCCGTTCTTTCTGCTGATCACCTTCGCCAACAGTTTCTTTTGTGAAAGCATTGCAGAACACAGCCAGAAACAAACGGTCTGCCCCTACTGAGGTTTCAACGACGTACGGGATATAGTTACCGTACGGCTTCTCCGTAGCAGGGTCAACCTCATTGTCGAAATACTGCTGCTTCTTCCGGCTCAGTTCCTGGTGGGCTTTCAGGTCGAAATCGGTTCGGGAGTGAATCCCTTCCATTTCGCGGAAACCAAACGGAAATTTATACTCGATATCCACGGCAGCATTGGCATAGTGAGCCAGCTTCTCGTGAATGTGAAATTTGAGCTTGTCGGCGGGTAGACCAACTGCCTGGTGGAATTTCATCCGGGCATCGCGCCAGGTTTCATACCACTGCATTTCGGTACCGGGACGCACAAAAAACTGCATTTCCATCTGTTCGAACTCCCGCATCCGGAAGGTGAACTGCCGGGCTACGATCTCATTCCGGAACGCCTTTCCAATCTGGGCAATGCCAAAGGGAATCTTCATCCGGCCGGTTTTCTGTACGTTCAGGAAGTTGACAAAAATACCCTGGGCGGTTTCCGGACGGAGATAGATCAGGCTGGCGTCTTCAGCCAGTGAGCCTACCTGCGTGGAGAACATCAGGTTGAACTGCCGCACTTCGGTCCAGTTATCGGTGCCCGAAACGGGATCTTTTATGCCTTCGGCAATGATGAGGTTACGAACGCCTTCCAGGTCGTTATCGCCCAGCAAGCGGCCCATTTCCTGCAACAGCGCGGTACTTTTCGCTTCGTCCCCGGCATTGGCATAGGCTTCGGCCTTCAGTTCGAGGAGTTGGTCGGCGCGGTACCGTTTCTTGGAGTCGCGGTTATCGATCATGGGGTCATTGAACGAGTCCACGTGCCCCGACGCTTTCCACGTCTGCGGATGCATGAAAATCGACGCGTCAATCCCGACAACATTGTCGTGGAGTTGGGTCATTGCCTTCCACCAGAGCGTTTTGAGGTTATTTTTCAGTTCAACGCCATTCTGACCGTAGTCGTACACGGCTTGCAGGCCATCGTAGATTTCGGAAGATGGGAACACGAAGCCATATTCTTTGGCGTGGGCGATAATGTCTTGCAGCGAAGTGGCTGGTGAGCCGGTGGCTGGCGTTTGTGAAGTATTCATACGTGAGCGCAAAAATACAACAGTGGACGAATTAATTCGTCCACTGTTTGAAATCATCAAAACAAGTAACCAATTTTAACAATAAAAATTACTTGAAAAATAATGCTTCCCCGATTCGTCTCCTTCATCCGCGATTATTTTGGCTTCTCCCATAAGGAAACCAGGGGCTTTATGGTTCTGCTGTTCCTAACGCTGCTTTGTCTGCTGATTCCGTTCGTTTACCGATTCGTTGTTACCCGAACGCCCGTCGACACATCGGCTGCCGACCAGCGGAAACTCGATAGCCTGGTGGCACTCATGCAGACTGAAGCCGCCAAACAGCCCCAGTACGGCGACCGCTCAGGAAAAGAGAAAACCACCGCCGAACGATTCAGTGAACCTAAGCTATTTGCGTTCGACCCCAACACCGTTAGCGTAGCGGGCTGGCAGCAGTTAGGGTTGCCGAAGTGGATGGCGGAACGCATTGAAAAATACCGGAGCAAAGGCGGACAGTTCCGCAAAAAAGAAGACCTTCTCAAAATTTACGACTTCCCCCCCGACCTCTACGATCAACTTGAACCGTATATAACACTCAAGGAAACAACCCGGTCAGACCGCTTCCCTAACGACAGATCGGGCACCGGCAAACCATTCAGCAGCGAACCCTACCCTACTGTCAATCGACCGGCTTTCCCCGAACGTCCGGCAAAGCCGGTGCTTCAGCCGTTTGATATCAACACCGCCGACACAGCTCAGTTGATCGCTTTGAAGGGCATCGGGGCCACATTGGCCACTCGCATTGTTAAATACCGGGATGCACTGGGCGGGTTTATCTCCACCGATCAGTTTCGGGATGTCTACGGACTGGACTCACTCACGGTTGAGGAACTTCTGAAGTTTGGAAAGATCCGGTCGGGGGTGCGTCGGATTCCCGTTAATACCGCTACGGCCGATGAACTGGACCGGCACCCGTTCCTATCCCGCCGACAAGCCCAGTTGATCGTTAGCTACCGGGAACAGCATGGGGCGTATACCTCAGCAGAATCCTTGAAACCAATTCGGATTCTGGATGCTAAAACCATTGATAAGATTGCCCCTTATCTGGAGTTTTAGCGATTCTTTTCTGAGTAAGTTTTGCAATAAGTCAAGGGCTGCAGGGTGGTGTCAGTTTTGAGAAATTGACACCACCCTGCAGCCCTTGACTTGTTGTTTAGATCCTACCGCTTCGTCAGGACGACTACATTCTCGACATGGTGCGTGTGCGGGAACATATCGACTGGTTGTACACCCGTAACAATGTACCCTTCGTCCAGAATAGCCAGATCACGGGCTTGTGTGGCGGTGTTGCAACTGACGTAGACAATCCGTTCGGGAGCCGCTTTGAGGAGTTGACGGGTAACGGCTTCGTCCATCCCGGCGCGGGGCGGATCGGTGATGACCACATCCGGACGACCGTGTTCGGCAAAAAATTCGTCGGTCAGAATTGCCTTCATATCCCCCGCGACAAAGGTCGTATTCGTAATGCCGTTCACTTGCGCATTGACCCGGGCATCGGCTACCGAAGCTTCGACATACTCCACTCCCACCACATGTTTGGCCAAACGAGCTACAAAGAGCGCAATCGTGCCCGTGCCGGTGTATAAGTCATACACGTGTTCCTGACCGGTCAGCCCGGCAAATTCACGGGCCACTTTATAGAGGTTGTATGCCTGCTGGGCATTGGTCTGGTAAAACGACTTGGGGCCTATCCGAAAGGTGAGCGGTCGGTCGCCACCGTCTTCCATTTGCTCCTCAATGTAGGCTTTACCCGCCCAGTTAACAACCTCCTGATCCTGATAGCTATCGTTCTTTTTAGTGTTCAGGATGTAGTTCAGGGATGTAATTTGCGGGAATAGGGTCTGCAAATACGCCATTAATCCATTGAGCAGTTCGGGGTTATCCTGCGCTACCTGCAACGTTACCATCACCTGCTGCGTAGTATCGGCAGTGCGGATAATGAGCGTCCGCAGAAAACCCGTATGCATTTTCAGGTTATACAACGTCATATCATGCTGAAGTACATAGGCATCAATAGCTTCCCGAATGGCGTTGGACGGGTCGGGCTGGAGGTAGCAATGCCGGATGGGCAACACTTTATCGAAGCGGCCGGGCACGTGGAAGCCCACCGCCCGCTGGTCCATCGGTTGATTGGTCCCTACTTCTTTTGTTGTCAGCCAGCGGCCTTCGGCGCAAGTGAACTCAAGCTTGTTCCGGTAGTACTGCGTTGGATGAGCGGGCATAATGGGCCGAAACTCGGGCAGTTCCACTTTACCAATACGCGTCAGATGATCGACCACCTGCTGGTGTTTAAAGCCAAGCTGCTCGCTGTATTGAATATGCTGCCATTTACAGCCGCCACAGGTTCCAAAGTGCTCGCAGAAAGGCTCAGTACGCACCGAAGACCATTCGTGAACGCGTTCGGCAACGGCTTCGCGGTACTGCTTTTTGGTATTGGTAATGCGCAGATCAACCACATCGCCGGGAGCTACGCCCGGTCCGCCGGTGGGATTTTCAACAAAAATTACGCCTTCATCAGTACGTACAATACATTTCCCTTCGGCGGCTACGGCATCGATACGAACACTTGCCAACCGTTCGGGTGTTTTATGAATCTTCCTACGCATAAGTCCTAAAAAACCGCTAATTTAAGCAGTCGTTTTCGGACGAACTCTATATTGACCTGATTCTGCTTATGCCGAACCTATACCCTTCCTCTAAATTACCTCTTTTTCTTGTTTGCTTTTTCCTGGTTTTGAGCCCGTTTGCGCAGGCAACGCATATTGTCGGGGGCGAACTCGAACTGCGTTATCTGGGCACCCAGACTCAATACACGCATCGGATTAACCTTAATTTATACTTCGACGACATTAACGGAAATCCGGGAGCCGATGACGGCCAGGTATCCGTAGGTGTTTTCTCGAAGCGCTCCAATCAGCTTATCGGCTATGTCCCTCTCGTCCGTATCAGCAGCGAATACGTAGCTTACACCCGGCCAGCCTGTGCAACGGGTGCCGTACGTACGCGGTTAATCCGTCACAGCACCGACCTAACCCTCGACCCAAATGTGTTCAATGATGCGGGGGGGTATTACCTGTCGTGGGAACGGTGCTGCCGCAACGGAGCCATTGTCAATATCGAAAGCCCGGGGGCAGCCGGTTCAACATTTTACCTGGAGTTTCCGGCCATTATGTCGGGACAAACCCGCTTCGCCAATTCATCGCCCGTGTTTACCGTTCCCAAAGGTGATTACGCCTGCATTGGCCAGCCGTTTACCCTCGACTTCAGCGCCCGGGATGCCGATGGCGACAGCCTGACCTACGCGCTGGCTACGCCGTATAATGGCTTTAGTACATCCAACTCACCAAATCCCGGTGCAGGTTCTACGGTATCAAACCCTTCCTTTTCGGCTGGCCCCTATCCGCCAATCCGGTGGATTAACGGCATCTCCATTGCCAACCAAATACCGGGAACGGTTCCGCTGCGGGTGAATGCCCGAACGGGGCTGCTCAGCGTAACCCCGGACCGAGCAGGCTTATTTGTGTTTTCCGTTGAGGTTGGTGAATTTCGGGCGGGCAAACAGATTGGGCGCGTCCGGCGCGACTTTCAGGTGCTGGTCGTTGACTGCCCCAAAAACAACCCGCCCCAATTACTGTTTCGGCCCAACGACCAGAAACAGTTTTATACGGAAGGTACCGTAATCACCCTAGCCGAGAAAGATACCAACTGCCTGAGTCTGTACATCACCGACCTTGACCCAAACCAGCGCATTTCGATCATCAACATGAGTGGCTCGTTACCCGGCCTTACCCTGACGCCCGGTGAATTAACCACCCGAACGAGCCGGGACACCCTTCAGGCCAAACTCTGTTTCGGACGATGCGTTGGGGGCAATGGAACCCCGATTACGTTGTTGATTCGGGCTACGGACGATGGCTGTCCGCAGGGCCTAAGCGATACGATCAGTGTCCGCCTGAATATCATTCCATCGCCTAATAACAAGCCCGTTGCTGCTACCGACCTGCCGAATAACAAAGCCAGTATTACGGTAGGCTCGTCCCTAACATTCAACGCCTTCGGCACAGACATCGATAACGACAACGTAACGATCCAGGCCATTGGGCGCGGCTTCACACTGTCGCAGGCCGGGATGAGTTTTGGGTCGGCTTCGGGGGTCGGGAAAGTGTCACAGCCTTTTTTGTGGAAACCAACCTGCACCCAGGCTACCCAGGCCGGTTATATCGTCGATTTTATTGTGACCGACACCCGCTGTAATCGGAACCTGCGGGATACCGTTACGGTAAACTTAGCGGCCACTGGCCTGCCCAGCACCCCTCCTACTATACAAACAACGCTGGCGTCTCAGGTTGTTGAGTTGAGCGTTAGCACCAGCGAAACCGACGGACGCACCACTTTCGATGTGCTGGGCAACGACGCAGACCGGGACACGTTGCGGTTAACCGCCGTTGGGCGGGGCTTCGATGTTAAAGCCGCCGGGATGGTCTTCACCAACAAATTTGGCCTGCCTACCTTGCAATCACCTTTCGACTGGAAGCCAAGCTGTGCCCTGATGGCCGGCAAAGCCGAAGCTACGTTTGTAGTCGATTTTGTGGTGGATGACCGTTCCTGTCAGCCCAATCATACCGCTGTATCGACGGTCACCTTTATGGTCAAGAACCCATCCTTTACTGCCGAAATAAAAGTCCCGAATGTGTTTACACCCAATGGCGACGGCATTAATGATTTTTTTGCGATAAAAGACTTACCGGAAAACTCCTGCGATGAGCAGTTTAAATCTGTCGAGGTAACGAATCGATGGGGCCAGACGGTCTTTAAATCCTCCGATCCTAAATTTCGCTGGTACGGCACCGGCTCACCCGTTGGCACCTATTATTACCTTCTCCTGACATCAAAGCGAACTCTCAAAGGCCCCCTTACCCTGATGCGATGATCCAGATGGCAATTATCAGCCACGCTAAAGTAGTATCTTCGCAACTGCAATTATGAAAGATAAATTAGTTCTCATTACCGGTGCTTCTTCAGGCATCGGTCGGGCGCTTGCCTTTGCCTTCGGGCGTGAAGGAGCCACTATTGTTATTTGTGCCCGCAAGGCGGACGCACTTCAGCTGGTAAGTGACGAACTTCGTCAGGCCGGCATCAACACCTTTTCACTAACCGCCGATGTTAGTGTTGAGTCCGATGTCAAACAACTCATCGACCAAACGATTGCGCGGTTCGGGCGGCTGGACATCCTGATCAACAATGCGGGTATCAGTATGCGCTCCATGCTGATCGATACGGACCCGGCCGTTATTCAGAAGGTCATGGATATTAATTTCATGGGTACGGTATACGCTACCCGCTATGCGTTGCCGTACATTCAGGAAGCCAAAGGATCGATCGTGGGTATCTCGTCGATTGCCGGGTATCGGGGCTTACCCGTTCGAAGCGGTTACTCGGCCTCCAAGTTTGCGATGAATGGCTTTCTTGAAGCCGTACGGACCGAGTTACTGCATACGGGCGTTCACGTGTTGACCGCCTGTCCGGGTTTCACGGCTTCCAACATTCGTTTTTCGGCGCTCGATGCCCACGGGCAGGCTAAAGGCGAAAGCATGCGGGATGAAGGTAATATGATGAGTGCGGAAGAGTGCGCCGATCACATTCTACGAGCTGTAAAAACCCGCAAACGCGAACTCATCCTAACCTCGCAGGGCAAGTTCACAGTGTTCCTGAACAAGTGGCTACCCAAACTAATGGATACGCTGGTGTATAATACCCTGGCTAAAGAGAAAGACTCGCCGTTAAGGAAGGAGTTAGGAGTTAGGAGTTAGGAGCGAGGAGTTGCTATCGCAAATAAGCTGACGCATAAGGTCGTTGAGTCCAACGCTTGCTTGCGACAGCAACTTCTCACTCCTCGCTACTAACTCCTAACTCCTTAGATTATCCACACATTATCCCGGCGGATGAAGTAAAGCTTATTGTGCCATAACACACGCAGGTAAATATCTTTTGTACCCAGAATACTGAGCTTGTGCCCCCGCCCGATAACCTCAACAATTGGGGCGGCTGCGGAGGGGTCTGTTCGGAGCAGGACCCGGTCGTGGCTGGTTATCCCGGACTGAATACCTTCCGGCAGGTTTGTAAAGATCAACAGCAAGATTAGGTAGGCAAAGAAAATCCATTTCTGCCTCCTGAAGACCGACTGTTTTCGTACCAGTTTGAGCATGAGTACCGTGAAAACATATCCCGCCGGTATGAGCAGAAACAGCAGAAAATAAAGGCCATATTTCCGATAAAAGAGATAGAAATAGTTCAGGTCATCCGTTTCGTACCCGGTCAGGTTGTTGGCCCTTGCAATATCGTTCATCCGACGCAGCACGACATCGTCGGGATGGCGTTCGAAATACACGTCGAGGTAGTAGAGGAGCCGGGGTACGTCATTCTGCTGTTCGTAGGCGCTCGCCAGTTTCAACAGCATAGGATCGGTAGCGGTGTGCCCTTCGGCCAGTGCCATTTCATAGATTCGGGCAGCATTTACCTGATCACCGGCAATAAACAGCGAATCGGCGCGTTTGAGAGAGTCTACCGAAACTATCTGTGCCTCAGCGAGTCCCGAAAAAAAACAAAAAAATAGACTTATTTTAAGAGGAATAGCTTGCAACGAATGAAATAAGGCCATAGTTTTGCACCACAATTAAGAACAACCACCCACTAAACGGAAGGACGTTCAACCGATTTGGTAGCTCAGCTGGTAGAGCAATACACTTTTAATGTATGGGTCCTGGGTTCGAATCCCAGCCGGATCACGAAATGAAAAAAGCCGCTGTTAGCGGCTTTTTTCATTTTCAACCTGCTTAGAATGGCAGATCGTTACTTTCTTCATCAAAGGCCGAGTTAAACGACACAGCAGCAGGTTGATTCGGCTGAGCCGAACGCGGTTGCTGAGCCGGAGCCGACCGGGGTGCCGGGGCAGCCCCGCCATCACCTTCGGCTAACTCGATCCGAAACGCCCGCAACTCGGTGTACCAGCGCTCGTTGTATTCGCGGGATTCAGCACTGAAGGTGGCTTTCAGCGTATCGCCGTTAGCGTACTGTTTCAGATCTGCAACTTTATCGCCCCAGGCCGTAAGGCATACTTTCTTTGGATAGGATGCATCTAGTGTTTCAATAACGAATTCCTGCTTACTCCAGGGACCTTTTTGGCTTTGCCCCGATACTTCAGGCAGAACTTTTATGAGTTTTCCGACTAATTCCAGTGCCATGTTACTTGGACTTTTAAACGTGGTTTATAAAGATAAAAGTACGAAATTTTGCCCATTTTTGGGCCATCCTGAGCGAAAAAAGCAAAACTTTCCGATCGGAGGTTGACAAAACATGAAAAGAATACTACCTTTGCACCCAGAACAAAAAAACGGCCACGTGGTGAAACTGGTAGACACGCCATCTTGAGGGGGTGGTGCTGCAAGGCATGGGAGTTCGAGTCTCCCCGTGGTCACACAAAAAAATAGAAAAGCCGCTGTAAACGAATATGTTACAGCGGCTTTTCTATTTTATAAGTTACCGAAATCTTTTCGGTGCAATCTCAAAGCGTTGTCTTTATACACCCTAAAACTGCGCTTCTACACCCAGACGTCCGCTGGTGGTCAATCCCATTTTTATGCGGCTAAGGTGAACCACCGACGATTGAGAGACCGATTTTGTGTTGTACAGAACAACGGCCTTACGCACCAACTCGTTGGACAACTCCAGTACACAAACGGCTCCCAAAAATAAGCCCACCCCACCTAAAACCTGTGGTAAACTTCGCTTTGTGTACTCGACCTCAATGTTGGGGACGTTGGGATTAGTGGCTGTGCGTACCCCCCGAATCATAGCCGTTTTTTGTTCGCCCCTGATACCTTTATAACCAACGTATACACCCGATAAGGCCATTAGTACCGTCAGCGTCTTTAATTGGTTCCCGGTTTGATAATACACCTGAGCTTGCCGGGTGTCCACCAACAATTTCTTCACAGTTGCCGGTTCGAGCTTCTCCCCCTTCTGGTACACATCCGTTCGAAAAAAATATCGTTTCACAAACAACGTATCAGACAGGTCAACAAGAGCGGGTTTGGTCAGGGAGTTAAGTGTAATAGCCATACCCTCGGGGCTATTGCTTTTCAACAACCGAGTCTCTGGCACCTCCTCTGAGCGTACGTCCTGGGCCAGGGTTGGCAGGGTGATGAACAGAAGAATGGGGAGTAGAAGTCGTTTCATTGCGTATCTCATCGCGATTAGTTAAAAGGTCTGTCGAACAAGGAAGCTAAGACCCAGATTCTGCTTCAGGACACCGGCGTTGTCGTAGGCCAGCGTAGTGATAAACGTGTATTTTTTAAAGGGAACACTCACCTGCTGCTGAACAGACGTTTGCCCAACACCGGAGGGCAAGGGGGTACTGTACTTGCCGAAGTTTTCACTCACCGAGATACGCGTCAGCAAGTCGACCAGCCGTATACGGCTCATCACCGACAGCGTAACCGCATTTACCCGATTATTTACGATCAGGTTGGTGTTCTTGTCCAGGTTTTGCGAAAGTCCGGTTGTGTAGCGCAAGGGCATGATAAACGGCGTGCCAATGGTTTGCCCTCTGTAAACCCATCCATCAATGTACCGGCCATTGTTGAAGTAATCTTCAGCCCCGCGTAACTGCTCGATCGTTGAGCGATTGGACAAATAGGGACCGCCCTGACTGGATGTGTGCAGGTATTCAAGAACTACCCTCAAAACTCCCTGAGAAGCCTGTTTCCGGCTGAACGACAAGCCGGTCAGTCCATCCGCAATGTTGTTCAAACGAAACAAAGCACCGGCTTCGTAGATCGATTGTCGATACAGGAACCATTTGTTTTGATCATCTTCATATTCGAGTCCAAGATCAACTGTTCCCAGGTGGTTACCAACCCGGTTTCCTCCCTCAGCAGAAGCTTGTCCGTTTTGAACTACCAGACTATCATCGGCGTACAACGATCGGCCAAGCACGACATACCCATAGGTCTGCAAATCGGACCCAAAGTTTGTAATTCGTTGACTGCCCTCGTATCGGGGGTACAACACCGCTCCTCCCCACTGAACCTGGTGATTAAAGCCCCCATGAATCTTGAATCGCCAGTTGGGCTTGCCGATCCGGACATACAGGCTTTTTTGGTGAAGAAAATAATTCTTTACCGAGTCGCCGGTGCCAAACCAGCCGTGGGCAAAATTGCCCTTAATGGCCAGCAATCCATTTTTCAGGATCGGGGTATACGCAGGAATCGAAATCTGAAGTTTAGGCATTGGCAAGGCATTCCCCGACCAGATGTAAGACCCTGCACTCAGCACCGAATCGACCAGCCCCTGCGTTTCCCGTCGCCGACCGGCATAGAGTTCAAACGCACCATAGCGCACTTTTGCGTAGGCTTCCGAGACTAAAAACTGGTTCGTTGTGCCCACATTCATAACCGCCCGCAAGCCATAGCCGTACGAAAACTTCTTTCGTGCCAGCGTACTGTATTCTTTCTTAGCCTGTCCCCGAATGGTAAAACCCTGAGCCCCCAATGGAATTTCGCCGTACTGGTTCGAGCGAACCCAAAACGGATTACTGGCATCCGTAGCCAGGAACGTGCCAGCCTCAACCGTGTAGGCAACTCCTTTAACAACCGCCTGTGCACGCGCAACAGGACAGCAGAACCCTACACTTAAGAGACCCCAAAGTGTGCTGCGAACAATAACCTTCATGAAATAAGCGGATTTATGTACTGTAACACCCCGTCAAAACGGCGTTACTTTTTCTACGATCGTTTTTGTGGTATCGACCAGGATGCTCATACCGAGCGATTCGATAAACAGCATAATCTTTTTGCCCTGCTTCGCTATGACTTCGCCTTCCTGATCCATGAGTATGCCGGAGTTGACCCGGATCTTATCAGCGATACTGAACGATTGGATCTGAATGGCCTCATGATCGAAATCATTCAGCAGGTTTTTAATAACCTCGATCTCTTCCGGTCTGACAATGGCGGGTTTTTTTAACCAGAACAGGTAGTTTACAAAACCAGGTACGTCAAACACCAGGCTTCGTTGATTTTCTTCCAGATTAACAAAGCAATACGAGCGAAAAAGAGGCTCTTCAACAATCTTGTATCGATCCGACCACTTTCGTTTTACTTTTCTAAGTGGGCAGTACACCTCAATTCCTTTGTTGCGCAGATTTTCCGCAACAACTTTCTCCGATCGAGGTTTTGTGTAAATGACAAACCAAGGCATAGTCGTTAGGTAAAGTCAGTGTATAGGTGGGAGTAATACAGCGAATGCCAACAAATTCCGCTCCAACAGGAAGCGGATTCAGTTCTTCATCCGAGAAGGTGACTAAATCAATCCAGGCTCCAGATTCGACCGGCTTATTTATCCCTTAACGGGTGCATTATTGAGAATAAAATTCAGTATTCGTTCGGCCGCATGTCCGTCGCCGTAGAAAGAAGTAAAGGGTATGGTGTCTGCTTCATAAAAAAAAGCAAAGGCATCCAGGATGCGATTTTTGTCCGCATCACACAGAACAGCCGCGCCACTTTCCACAATCTCCACCCATTCTGTTTCGGCCCGCAGAACGAGGAGACTCTAACTACTAATACTGAACCTGTTTAGGATTTTGCTTTATACCAAATTCCCTCCTATCAAGTGGCTTACTGTAACCTGGACGGCCACGTCCGGGTGTAAACGAGATGTATTTGCGCCCGGACGTGGCCGTCCAGGTTACAGTAAGCCGTTGTTTCAGTAAGCCTAAACAGGTTTACTATTAGTTTTATTAAGAGCTATTTATGAAATACAGGCACTTTCTGAAAGTAGTCCGCGTACAAGGCTGCGCTCGCGCCTGTCAGATGAATACCATCTGTTGTATGAAATTGAGCACAACCCGGCTGAGGTATATAGGTGTACCGTTCTCGGGGAAACCGTTTGTATAACGCTTCCCTTACCCTAATCGAGAGGGCTGACTGACATAAGGCAGGATGAACGGGCATTTCAAAAAAAACAACTTTACAACTATTCTCTTCCAGTGCATGGATAAACGTTGCTAGCTCAGTCAAACGGGCCGTAATGAACGTGTCAGACGGACAAGTAGCGTACTGTTTGATAGAGTTACCCAAAATCGTCTGGTTTACACCGGGGGGGGGGTCTCTTAGTGGTAGAGCGCTCACTTTTGTTCTCCCCCCTTTTTTATAGCGAATCAATCCTTTCAACACAGCAACAGGCTGATTCTTCGTAAGCAAAGCAGCAAAGACTGACTTTAATCGATACCGAACTGGAGAAAACACCGCCTGATGGAATTCCTCACTAGGCTCGTTTAAGATCGTGTTTGTTTCTATGTAGACTATAGTCGGCTTCTGCGCCTTAGTCATGACCAGTTCAAGGCCATCATAAGCACTGAAACCTCCAAACGCTAAATTGATCAAGCTGTCATTGGTTTTTGCTATAGGTATTCTAGCCGACATAGACGACCCAAGTATAACAGCGGAATTTGACAGTAGAGGGCGTTCAAACAAATAGGCTTCGGCTTTAATCAAATTGCCGTTCCACTGATTCTGAGTTGTATCAATATCAGCAGGTAAAAATTTCAGTAGCAGTGACCATCCCAGAAGGAGGATAACGAAACCGACAAGTATCTTTTTTAGCATCAGAATTGAAAGTAGATGAAATCGCCCGACGAGCCACTGTTCAGCATAATCATAAACAACAGCGTAGCGTACACTACTGGTGATAGTATAGGGCGAAGGTGGTCTAAAAAGGCTTTTTTGCTAACATAAGCAATGTGATACGTTATGACTGGTGCCGAATACAGGGCAATCATAAGCAACCTTTCCTTGTCCGTTGAGTAAAATGGCGCTACTATTATCCGCTGTATATATAGCAAGGCCTGAGAAAAATCGGGTAACTTAAAAAACAACCATCCCAGGCTAACTAAACTGAATACCAGACAGCCCTGTAAAAAGGTGACTAGTGGTGTCTTCCGAAACTGTATATATTTTCCCAGGTATCGTTCAACAGCTAAGGCTAGCCCGTGATAGGCTCCCCACACCGCATAGCTCCAGGCAGCCCCATGCCACAATCCACCCAGAACCATGGTGATAAATAAATTCCGGTACGTCTTCACTTCACCACGCCGGTTTCCACCCAAAGGAATATACAAGTACTCTTTTAAAAAGCTGGAAAGTGAAATATGCCACCGTTGCCAGAACTCAGCAAAAGAGGTTGAGCTATAGGGAAACAGAAAGTTTTCGGCAAACTGATAACCAAACAACGACGCCAAGCCAATGGCAATGAGTGAATAGCCCGCAAAATCTGCAAAAATCTGCATAGAATAACCGAACAGCAGACCAAGCAAATCCATCCCGGCATATGATTCGAAATAGGGATAAGCCATCCAGAAGGTCTGGTCTTTTAAATTGTCAGCCACCACCATTTTCAGAAAGTATCCCAGGATCAGCTTCCTGGCAGTGAAGTCGACATCAATATCACGAATGCGCTTCAGCCTGATTTGCGGCATGAATTCATGCGCTTTTACAATAGGGCCTGCGATCAACTGTGGGAAGAATGATTTGAAAAGAAAGACATTTAGCAAATGACGCCACCACGGCACAGCCGAAGATTGCAGGAGTTGCCGATCGTTTTCTCTGAATGTATCGATTACCAGGCTTATGCCCTGGAATGTAAAGAAGGAAATTCCAATAGGCAATGGAATAGCAATCAAATACAGACTGATAGACGAGCCTTCGGGGAACAATGTCTTCCCAACTAATGGGCCATACTTAAAGAAGAAGAGAATCATTAAGTTGGCAACAACACCCAGAATTGCGACTCTTTTTCTAGCAGTACCTGCAAGTCGTATCACCCAAAAACTGGTACCTGTATTAACCAGAATCGATACCAGTAGCAGCGTAACCAATAATGGGTAATGCCAGCCATAGAAGACAAAGCTTGCCAGTATCAGTACGGCAGATTGGTAAATTCCGCTTTTCAACGAATAGAAGAGTAGCCAGGTTACGACCAACAGCACAAAAAACTCAAAACTGGTAAAAAGCATCTTTCTGGTTTCTTAAGTTGACCTTACTACAAGGCCGCCAATAGCTTATTAAGCATCTGTTCAGCTGCCGTACCATCACCATATAGAGCTGGGAAATCGACCCGGTCATTATTCAGCAAATGGATATAGGCATTCTGAATACGGGTAGGGTCAGCATCGCACAGAATAGCCGCGCCACCTTCCACAATCTCCACCCATTCTGTTTCGGCCCGCAGAATAATACAGGGCTTCTTGAAAAAGAACGCTTCTTTCTGAACACCGCCCGAATCGGTGATCACCAGCCGGGCCTGCTGCTCCAGTTGGGTCATCTCCAGAAACGAGACCGGCTCAATAAGCTGAATATAGGGATTTGTCCGAACGGCGTCATACAACTCAGGCGTCAGCAGGGCATCCATCTGCTTGCGCGTACGCGGGTGCAGAGGCATTACCAACGGCATCGAATACGTACGGGTAATGGTCTGCATGGCGTCGAAAATGGCATTCAGCCGCTCCGCTTCATCCGTATTGTTATTCCGGTGCAACGTAGCCAGGATATAGTTATCCGGACTTAGTTGCCGCTGGGCCACAATAGCCGTTCGCTCAGCGGCAACGGACGAGAAGTACAGGCTATTGTCGTACATGACATCTCCCACCAGAAACACGCCCGGATTATCGATGGTGTAAGGGGCCTGGTTATCGGTCCGGAACCCCTCATTCAACAAGTTAGTGAGGCTGGTCCGGGTAGGAGGGAACAGGTAAGTGGAGACATGATCGCTGAGAATCCGGTTTACCTCTTCCGGCATCCGCTTGTTAAACGAGCGCAGGCCCGCTTCAATGTGCACAATGGGCGTATGCAGTTTGGCCGCAGCAATGGCCCCGGCCAACGTAGAGTTGGTGTCTCCGTACAGGATCAAGAAATCGGGCTGTTCGGTCTCAATAATGGCCTCAATGCCACTGATCATTTTGGCCGTCTGCTCGCCGTGCTTTCCGGAGCCCACCTGCAGGTTATAGTCAGGCAGGGGAATTTGTAGTTCCTCAAAGAAAACCGCCGACATCTGCCGGTCATAGTGCTGCCCCGTATGCACAATAACCTCACGCACCCGATCGGCATAGGTAGTCCGTATGGCCCGACTAATAGCCGCCGATTTAATAATCTGCGGCCGGGCTCCAATGATCGTAAGAATCTTACGCATGGTTAGTGTAGCTGATCAACCGTTTCAAGCCGTAGGCCAACAGATACCCAAGTACGATACTAAGGCAGTTGGAGACCAGATCATTGATATTGAAGGTACGGTAAGGCAAGAGTAGTTGCAGGTATTCGCAGAAAGCGGCAAACAGAAGGGCCAGCAGAAACGATCCTGTCCACCACTTTTGACTCCTTCCATGAAATTCCCAGCCATAGCTTACCAAAAGAACCCAGGGTACAAACAGGAAAGCATGTGACAGGTAGTCGAGCCGGATTTGCAAAACGTAATTGTCGTTTAGCTTACCAAAGGGCTGGTCTTTTCCGTTTATTGGGAGGGCAACCAGCAGAAGGATCAGAACTGTATAGACCCAGGCGAGTTTTTTAACGGTGTCAGTACGGAGCAGGGAGTTCATAGATTGGGCGTTTACCTGATGAAGAAATAGCGCTTCACAACATTCTTGACGTTTTGACTTACCAGCTCTCTGGCCCATAAATAAGGCGATTCCGTCCAGCGTTGCGGATGGAAGGTGAACATGATCTGATCCGGCAGCGTACCCTGCTTTGCCGCAGCTATGATATCGTCGGTCGTTTTGAAGGCATGCACAAAGGTTGAATCGACTTTATCACGAACGCTGACTTTCTCCCCATCCCACCGGCGACCCGTGTCGGTCAGGTAGGCAACCTGGTTGAAGTCGACGTCGAAGTAGGGCTCCCCCACAATGCCAAAATCCCGGTACGAGTAGGTTTTCCACAGGTCTTTGGAATCGTATCTCGACATCGGGCTCCCGTGCATGCAGATGGTCGAAACGGGTGCCAGTTGGCGCAGGGCGGTCAGGTTCTTCTCAAAATCCTCAATGGCCCGTTCCAGACTTCCCTTACAGGTTGTCAGGCATTCATAATGATAGCCTATTTCGTGGCCCAGGCTGGCAATCTCCTGAATGATCGGCTCATCCCAGCTTTCGGGTACGGCTCTAAAGTAATACACACCGGTAAGGCCCATTTCGTGTTGCAGCTTCGCGAACTGAAGGGAATGTCCGGGCCGTAAGTCAACGTCGTGGCGGAGAATAACCGTTTTACCACTTGCCTCCTGTAGGAACTCTTGAAAGCACTGAAACCTATATCCGGCGTTTAACAAGCTGAACAAGAGCTCCTGGTACTTTTTTAAGGAAAAATCCATGGATGATTCGATAAGCGTGGTGGGGATTGGGTGGTTTATTCACGGTAGGATTTAGTTGAGTGGACCGTTGGCTTTTTCTGCTGATCTACACTAGCAGGAAAACACGAAACGAGCCGCACCAGAAAAGAGGTTAAGTCAACTTTATCGGTAAGCATTCGTTGCCGCCTGCGACCCCATTCCGCTTTTAAATCGGGCAGTTTGAGCAGTTGCCTGATCTCGGCCAACATGCGGTCAAAGTCGGTGGGCAGAAACGAATAGCACAGGCCGTAACGATTTTCGATCTCGTTGGGAATTGACAGACGACCGGCAAAGGAGTTCAGCTTGATGGCTGGTGTACCGAGTAAGGCAGCCTCTGAAATCATGGTCTGACTGTCGCCAATAAACATTGTGGCGTAATACATGAGCGAATGGATCTTCTCCGGAGAGACAGGCATCTGAAACGGTTTCAGTTCTGGCTCTATGTCCCGTTCAGTCGTGATAAACAATCTGCCATATGGTTTCAGCAAATTGACTAACAGCAACTTTTGTTCCAGAGAGAGGCCAAGCGCTCCACCATCATGGTGGGCTTTAAAAGCGTTGAATCGCAGGATGAAAAAGGGCTCTCCCGGTGCAACACCCACCTCCGCCAAAATACCCGGATCGGGCACAAACCGATCGGGGTGTAAGTACGCCAACTCATGAAAGCTCGCATGGCAAACCCGGTTCGGGCCACGGTCTTCGGCTGATAGTGAACTGGGTGTTACAATCACGTCTGCAATAGAAATAAATTTTCCAGCGATGGGCGTAACAACCAGATCATCATCATCTAGCGAGAAAGATTTCATTCTAGTAAGTTTTGACACTACTGGCAAAACCATTGAAACGCCAATCCCAATATCAATTTTTTCTCGGGTAACTATCCACATTAATTTAAGTATATGTAGCAACTCATACACGTATTTTAGTACTAATGCATCTTTCTTTGCACCAACCAGTATAAAAGATATACCATATACGTTCAGTAAGTCTGTGATCGACTTTACGTTTTTTGCCGTTACAATAACCTGGTATCCTTTCTGCTTAAACTCTTCAATAGAATACTTAAATAAATGAACATGAGCAGGATGATTTATGTCTACTAATATTTTTTTCATTAAACTATTATTTGCCAGTAAAAACCTTTGATAGGTTAAGATTAAATTTTAATTTTCTCCATAACAAAAGCGAAAATTTCGCTAATACAAAGAGTTTAGGATACGAGTGCCGTTCATACCGGCCGTAGCATACCAGTTCTCCACCAAACTGTTTCTTGTACTCACGAACACCATAGGGAACATCTGGCTTACCGGCTCCACCAAAGTCGAAGTACCTAAAGCCATTTTTTCGCGCCCAGCAAAATACCGCCCAGGGCAACAGGTCATTGGGATACTTTTTATAGAAGTGGCTGTAGGCACCGGCATAATAATCAAATAGCCAGTCGCCATGAGCCAGACACAGCATACAGCCAATAATCTTGCCCTCCCAGATTACCGTAAACAGCCGCAATCCTGAGCGTTCATCTGACTGATGGAGTAGTGACTCAAAATGGCTAAAGTCCGGTAGCGGAAGCTTAGCCCGCTGATACACTTCCTGTAGAATTGAATAACAGGCCTGCAAGGCTTCTATTGAATGAGGCTGTTCAACGAAGCATCCTTCTTTTTCGGCCCGCCTGATCTGATTACGCCGTTTGGTATGTACGCCTTTCCAAAGGTCTGCCTCCGAACGGGTCAGGTCAACCAGAATAGTCAAATGATCTTCGTACTCAAACCCGTATTTGTTGAATAACGCTTTATATTTATCGGTATCGACCAGATTTCGGACTTGTGTATAGATGGAAGACGGGGCATTTTTCGTATAAAATCGCAGCAGGCCTTCCATAACATCCATCGATTTCCCAAGAACAATAGGACCACCCCAGATGATATTTCGACTCGATAGGAATGATACCATGGGGACAGTGACCTGAACCTGCCGAAAAAACAATAAAACACCCACAAGCTCTTTGTCTGCTTTGGCTAGGATATAATAGGGGGTCAGCTTCTTTGAGTTTTGGCAAACCCCGAAAAACTGAGGAGATTGAAAATAATGGAAGTCAGAATATAAGATTGTTTTTTCTAAGATTTCCTGCTCCACCTCAAATGTTAATCTATCAAATATCGAATACGTAAACACATTATTCATTTATTAAAAACATCTGAATTATTTTTAACAACAGAAATAAGTAACCAAGGGCTTTGTGTAAGCCAATTTTCCAAAAAAAATATTTTTTCTAAAATAGCGAATACAGAAATCAAAAAGCTATTCGACATTGTCAAAGGTAATGGAATCCAATTAAAGCCTTTTATTTTTTTTATTTCTAACTTGTTTCTTTGTAAACTACACTTAATTTCTTCAATCCCAAGTTCACCGTAATCCTCTCTGTTCTTATTTAATTTTCGAGCCAAAAACCTCCAGCTACTAGGGTTAACTGCTAAGAAAACGAATGAGCCATTTTCATCAAGTAATGAGTTAATCTTTTCAAAAAATGAATCATAGTCACTAAAATAATTTAAGGCTTCTATACAAAGTAAAAAAGAGAACTTATTATCAATATGCACTGTCATAAAATCACCTTTAATTACCTTAATAGATGCATTTCTGCTCATAAGTAATTCAAGAGCTTCACTATTTATATCTATCACAGTTATATTATTGCAATGGGTCGATAGAGGTATTGCAAATCTTCCAGATCCACCAGCAACATCCAACATATTAACAACATTCTTGAACTGACTTAAAATAAACTGATACTCTTTTTTGAACTTGTAACGACCATATCGATTATTGTAAGTTGCTTTATTCGTAATATCCCAAGTGTATTTCATAGCAATTTCTTAGGTAAAAGGTGAGGTTTACTAGGATGCGTACTCATAGCTAAACAACTTCGCTAGAGAAACCGGTCCTGATAGGCAGGATTTCCCTTCATTTTGTCGAGGCTAATGGGGTATTGCTCTAAAAACCAGACCAAAAAGGCCGTTACATCCAGTTTATCAGCCAGCATTCGCTCCCTTCTGGTTTTAAAGGTCGCTTTCCGATCAGGCGTTTGGAGCAAATCAGTGAGACAGTCTAAAAGCTGCCGCTTATGGCCGGTATGAATGCCGAAGGTTAACGAATAGACATGCTCCAGCTCTTCCAGGACAGAAATCCGGCCCACCAGATCGCTGTATCGAATAGAGGGAACTCCCAGCATAGCCGCTTCAACGCTCATACTCTGGCTGTCCGAAAGCAATAGCGTAGCCTGAGCCAGCACATGATGCAGATCACTCGGGTCGATCTTCAATAAAAAATGCGTAAAGCGTGGGTCGATCGTTGCTTCAGCGGTTATTTTCACACCAACCCCAGCTGCCTCAATCAACTCAATGACCTCCTGTAATAAATCAACATCTATACCATGAATACCGAAATCATGATGTGCCGTCAGCCGGGCCAGACGGATTAATACATACTGCTTCGGTAAGTCGTACTTTTGACTAATTCCGGGGTCCGGAGTAAAGACTGCCGGGTGCAAATAGCCAAGCTTCATGTACCCCTTATACCCTATTTTTTTTGCGGTCCAGGGACCAACCTGACAAACGTCCGGGCACAGTATGGTTTGGGTAACGGGATAGGTCAGATTCGCCAGATTTCGGATCACGTCATAATCATCCTCAACAATGGTAATTCGGTTGATGCCGAACAGCTTACCGAGTTGAGCAATGGTGGCATCGGTACCAATGAGCAAATCCGGTTTCTTACGAAAAATAATCGGGATGAGTATTCGAATCCGATTGAGAAAGCTCAAAACAACCGAGAGCTTCGAAATTCCGCGCTGTTTTGTTAAAATGTTGGTGTAGGGGAACCCGTCTGCTTTGACCAGCTCTTCTAAGACATCCTTTGTCTTGATCAGGATAATAATCTGATTATCCGCTGACAGTGAGAGCCGACGAATGGTTTCCCGCAGAAACAGGTACTGGGCCGGGTGGCCGAAATAAAAAAGGTACTTCACTCTTTATTGCTGTTTGGCTTCCAGTAGGTCGTTGGCCGAAACCGACATGGGCGTAAAAGCGTATAGTCGCTTCAGGATCGGGCGAAACCGACTGACTAAGCCGAATATGAGCGCGTAATTGGATGGATAATCAAAGGTGTGCTTTGCCGGAGCTAACCAGATTTGGTTAAACTCCTCCTCTGTTAAATCTAACTTTTTAACCACGTACTGGCGGGTTTGCTCCAGTTCGGTGGCCGATGCAAAGGGCTGTGCCAACTGCGCCAATGCCTCCTCCCGCGTAATGGCCTGGCTCAGCACCTGCGCCGACAGGTTTATCTTTCGTTTGTCGATACCAAATTTTCGGGGAAGCCAGTAAGCCATCGCGAATTTGGTAAACAGGTTTTCGTGGTGATGGCCTCCGTAATCTTTCCAGTCATATTCGTCCATCATCAGCCGTTTGGCCTGCTGCTTGTTGTAATCAAGGTAATAAAAAGGGCGGATGTCTTTGATACCCTTCACCAGACCCGAATAGATTTGTAGGGGCAACGTCAGCAATGGATACGTGTTTAGCGCGATACCGGAGCCAAACCGATTATGGATAAAGAGCAACTGTTTCGAATCGGAATAGGTCCACTCCTTGGGCTGCTTCCCCTCCGACCGAAAATCGTTGCCACGCAGGATGTACCGGATACCTTCGGCCCGCGCGATTTTGTACATGGTCGCTTTAATGGCCAGATCCGTTGGCGTATCGATCCAGGGCATACCTGCTTTCATGTACGCCCGCAATAGGTCTTTTATCTCTTCGTAGTCGATAACGTAGGTTTCCAGATCGATGCCCAGCCGGGTCGTTACTTTATAAATGTTCTGAACGGCAATTTCACTGTTAAAGCCATTGTCGAGGTTGACCGCCAGTGGCCGTAAACCATATTGTTTGGCCATGTGCAGCAGGTAGGAACTATCAACACCGCCACTAACGCCTATAATACAGTCGTACTGGTTGGCACGACCGGCTTTTTTCATGGCAGCGACCAATGCATTCCAGTCGACCTGCCCTTTTTCACCCCTCGGATGATCGGCCATGAGCTTCTCCTGCAACCGGCAGAAGTTTGAGACCCCTTCCTCATCGAACGAAATACCCGGAATGGTATCGTCCCAGACGCCTTTTATACACACGCTCATACCGGACTAAATAGGTTTAGTAACTCGTCATTTTTAGGGTAATTCACCAGTACGGCCTTACGGGCACCATGGTAAACAAACAGGGAGCCAGCCGCTACCGCCGATGCCCGACCTGTTTTTATGGCTGCGGTAAAGTCGGTCAACTGCCCAGCTCCGCCAGCGGCCACTACGGGTATGGTAACCGCGGCTGCCATAGCCTGAATCAACGGCAAATCGTAGCCCTGCATCATCCCGTCATGGTCGATCGCGGTTACCATCAACTCTCCGGCACCGTTGGCTTCCATTTGCTGAGCCCAGCCAATGGGGTCGAGCCCGGTCGATCGACTACCGGCTTCGGTGTACACCTGCTGTTTGCCTAAAAACTTCTTTTTGATATCGATGGACACCACCACGGTCGAGCTGCCAAACTCATCAGCGGCTTCCCGAATAAAACCGGGCTCCCGGACGGCAAATGAGTTGATGACCACTTTCTCGGCCCCGGCGTTAATGATTTCTTTGATCTGTTGGATCGTCTGAATGCCCCCACCCACGGCAAACGGCATATTGGCTTCGTCGCCCACCGCCCGCACAAAGCCCAGGTCAATGCAGCGCTTTTCTCGGGTAGCCAGAATATCCAGAAAAACCAGTTCATCGGCTTTCAGGTCGTTGAAGATCCTGACCGCATTGATCGGGTCGCCGATGTAGCGGTAATTGTCAAATTTTACGGATTTAACCAGCCCTTTGTTCTTCAGCAGAAGAACCGGAATGACGCGCGGTCTGAACATGGAATCGCACCGGCGGACCGGCTGGTTTTTATGATTGTGCAATTATTTTATGGCATTAACCTCACCCCAACCCCTCTCCTGAAAAGCAGGAGAGGGGCTAAAAGTGACCATAGTAAGCCCCTCTCCTTATTTCAAGGGGAGGGGTTGGGGTGGGGTGAATCTTATAAAATTCTCGATGAGTTTCTGCCCCCAGTCATGGCTTTTTTCGGGGTGAAACTGCGCCCCAACGATATTACTCTTTTCTATGACCGAAGCAAAGGGATAGTCGTAGGTCGTCATAGCCAGTACATCCCGGGGTTCCCGGCACACGACATGGTAGGAATGGACAAAGTAGAACATGGCCGTATCCGGGACGCCCGCCAGGAATGGCGAGGCTCTGGTTGGCTCAGCCGTATTCCAGCCCATATGCGGTACTTTATACGTCAACGTATCACGTACCTGAAACCGAACAACGTCCGCATCGAACCAGCCAAGGCCTTCGGTATCTCCTTCTTCACTGGATCGGGCCATCAACTGCATTCCCAGACAGATACCCAAAACGGGCGTTTTGTCGATCAGCACTTTGTGATTGAGCACCTCCCAAATACCTGACTCCTTTAACCGTTTGACCCCATTGGCAAAATGACCCACACCCGGCAAAACCAGTTTTGTTGCGTGTGCAATTTTTCGGCAATCCGATGAGATGCTTGCGTTAGGACATAACCGATCGAAGGTCTTTTGTACCGACCGCAGATTCCCCATTCCGTAGTCGATAATGACGATATTGTCTTCTTCTGTCTGCATCAATCAGCGTCCCATTAGCGTATAAACATCCAGAATTCGTCGGGCAATCAGTCGATTGTCGAAGTGTACTATGTGCTCTCTGGTAGCTACACGACGTTTATCCGTCAATACCTGACGTAGTTTACCCGCTACATCATGTGGGTCATAGGTGGTTAGGTAGCAACTACTCAGAGTGCTTATCACCGCCCGAACATTTCCCACATCCGTCGACACAACCGGACAGTTACAGGCCAGCGCTTCTTTCACAAACTGCGGAGATCCTTCCGAGAAGGAGGTCAGCAGGGCCACATCCACCGCCGAAAAAAGCAGGGCTACTTCGGCCCTGGTGTAGTTTTTCAATTCGAGTAGTTCAACGGTATCATCCTCCAATAGATCGACGGCGGCACGGGCCAGCTGGTAATTCTTAACGGCAACATCAAACGCCGACGAAAACAGAACATACCGTTTCTGCAACGAAAGGCCCAATGCCTGGCGGCTCTGTATTTTTAAACGGGGAACGAACAAATCAAAGTCGACGCCACAGGGAATAATAGCCCGTTTAGCCTTACCGGCGTAGATCGCCTTGTTCGCAAGCGCCTGACTGATGTAGACCGTTTTACGGCTAAAAAAGTCAACAAACAGGGAAACGAAACGGAGCATGGGGACATTAATGTCCGACCCATGAAAGGTGGTCACAACCGGCACCTGGCGCTGCAAGTTGGCCAGCAAACCCGACATAGCCACGTGGGCATGAACAACCTGATACGATTGACTGGCTATCAGTTGCTTCAGGGCCGTCAAACAGGCCAGATAGCCCCGCCACCCTTTTCCCTTAATGAAGAAATAATCAATCTGAAGACCGTGATCCAGTTGCTTTACGGCTTCGACCTGATCATGGATAAACGCCTGGTGCTTCCGAACATCGAAGTTGGGCGCATTACCACTACAAACAATCAGGATACGCACAAATAGATTCCTTCTGGAAAAGGCAATTATCTAAACTACTATGATGGGTATATATCTTTCAGTCATATATTTCCTGAAAAATCCCGCGATTAGCGCTTCGCGAATTGATAAGCTACATTACTTATCTTTTTATGTGGCTGGCTGTACTGATTTACATACCATCGTTCCCAGTCAAAAAAAGCAATATGAGTAAAAACGTCAGCCTTATTCTCTCGAATCTTTGTAACATATTTGGCATAGCTATCCTTTGGGTACGTTGCCTGGTCGACAATAATTACTTTCCCTGGTTTACGCCATTTATACGTGTAATCTAAACCCCATACGTACAATTTATTTTCTGGATTGGTCAGGGTGAAGCCATTTAAGTACAATAAATTTTTAACTGGATATACTCCACCCTGACTTGTCGTCATGTGTAGCGTATCTTCATTGGTAGAATTTATCAATTCACTGATGCTATTATATTCTACCTGTGATTCTTGTTTTAGCTTATACCACATCAAAGGAGAAAACAAAATCCCAGAAGAAAGTAGCATTTCATCAGATGTTGAAAGTTTCGTACCGCAACCTATCACAAACGTTATACTATCAGCAACGTTCAACGGCACGTTAATTGTACCTAATGAAAAAATCGTTGGTTCAGGCTTCACCGACACATAAGGTTCATTTACATAAGGATGTGACGGTAACGAGACACGAATACCCAGCACATATTGAAGCAAAAAGAACGGAAGTACTATTCCAATAAATGTCAACCTTTTACTAAAGTTAGCGGTAATAAACCATTTAAATGTGTAAGTAACTGGAATAGCAAAAAACGGAATATAATACAAAAGATGTTTGCCAGCTACAACATGCTTTGCGATAAAAAGTAAAAACAGAAAAACAGGTACTAAAAAAATAAAAAAAACGCGAATATCTTTATTAATTTTAAGTAGCCACAAACCCCACGCTATAAGTACTAATGAAAGAATAGAAAAGCATCCTGCAAAGGCACGAATGAATTGCGACGTAAAAAAGCTACTAGCTGTTTTTTGGTTATCAACGAACGACAAAGAACCACCACCGTTCATTGCTTCAAGTAACACATTTGTGGCATTACTCAAATAACACAGTATAAAAATTGCTACTAGAAAGGTAAAAAAAGTAATCGCGGCCCGAATAAACTTCACCCAAATCGACTTATGCGGAACTAATATTATAATTACTGGAAATAGAATAATTACATCGAACCGTGTCCAAGCTGATAAAGCTAGAAGTATACCGGATACTATGAACCGGATAGGTCTATTTCCACTGAGTATCAACACGAAAGCAGCCATCATAAAAAAAGCGGCCCCTGTGGCCGAATTCATGTAATACCAAGCACTATAAACCTCTTGGAATATAAATAAACTTACCGTAGAGACGAAAAAAGATACTCGAATGCATCTTGACAGGAAATAGGCTGAAAGCAATACGAATCCAATACCGAATAAAGCAGATATGGCGGAATAAGCCGTAACGAGCGAAATCTGTACTACTTTATGTATAGTAATTACCCAGAAATAGATACCGGGTTGCGTCTGAAAATTATATGTATAGTAGTTCTCCTCAAATCGACCAGTTTCAAGAATTTTCTTACAACCTGCAATAACACCGAGTGCATCCGTTTCGTACAGTGCAAAGGGAAATACACCTATACTGAAATAGCCAAAGAGTAGAACCATACACAGGCCTTCCAGGTAATGCGGAATTTTTACACTGCCCATGCGAAAAAAATTGACCTTCTGATTTAATACCATAATTGACTATTCGAGGTTAGACCTTACAACAAGTACTTTTTTTACGACCGCCCAGCGACTTTAAACCAGTTCCATCCAACGATAATAAGAGTTACCAGCGCCAGGTAAGGAATGTAGTATTTCTTGTTACGATTGTTCAACTGCGATACACCGTAAGCAGCAAAAACAAGCAAAAAAGGAACGAGGGGTAAGTGAAATCGCTCTGACAAAGCGAACCCACTGGAAGCCAGAACGAAAATGTAGGATAACATAAACGCCAACAAAAGTACATGCTCTCTTAATTGCCTTCTTTTGTAAAGTGCGAACAAACCGATAAACACAAAGAATGCATAAATATTTCTTGTAAAATAGGCCCCCGCCAGCATCATGGCGTTGGACTGATCAGCGACATAAACCAGCGTTGGGAATGGAGCCATTAGCATAAAGGGCAGGAAAATCCCGCGTGAACCATAGCGGGCCAGCTTATTTGCACCATCCCGTGTGGCAAAGTTATCCATCTGCGAGTTGAGGTTCTGATCACTTGCTTTCAGGTACTCATTGATACTATTAACTAATGGCGTTGAGGCAATCAAAATAATACCAATTACCAATACTACGATCACACCTATACGTTTACCAAAGGACGAAACTTTGTGGGAGGTAAAAAAAACGGCCAGCCCAACCGAACCAACCAGACATGCCGCCAGAACTGTCCGAAAAAAGAACAATGAAGCACCAATAAGCAACACCCAGAACATAGACGAAAATGAAATCTTACGTCCCCGGTTTAGTTTGTCGGCCAAATATATAAAGCAGACAACCAGAAAAACCATTTCAGTTTCTTTAACATGCAGTCCGGTATAGTAGATTAGATTAGGAACGAGCATGGCCATGATACCTGCAATACGCCCTACTGATTCACTAAAATTATTGCGAGCAATTTTGTAAATAAATATACATGTATAAGCTCCTAAAAAAGCTTTAATCAAACGCGGAATCAATACATTTTCACCAATAACGTAATATAGTATCCCTAAATAAAACGGATATCCCATATCAGAATAGTTCTTTCCAATATAAGCTTTATAAACATACCATTCATTAGCTTTTAACAAGCCTGACAGCCAAATAGCTTCGACATGATAACCCGTTGAGTCAGCTGCTTCAAATTCAAAAGGTTTACCTGTCATCCAACTGTAATAAAAGTAGCTAAATATCACCCACACTAAGCGGATAAAAAAAGAGGTCTTGAACAAATTTTTCTCAAAAGAAGTAGTTGATGTTTTTGACCAGCGCATGGATAACTTAGATGACAGGCCGAAAAAGAGCAGCACTTCTACCACATTGAAGAAAACCCATTGTACCGGAACGATTCGCTGGATGAATAGCAGTAGCATCAGGATAGTGACGCCTAAAAAAACAGCTATTCCTTTTTGCGTGAAATACCTGGGAATGTAGGTGAATTGCGAATCAGACATAAAGTTTTAGTAGCTTTCGATATTGTTCTTGCAGTACCTGAACATGCTGCTGGATGGAAAAGGTAGAGCGTGCCCAGACTGCGTTATGAGCCGCTTGCTCTTTATATACAGTTTGCTCCTGCACAAAGTGGAGGAATTCAACGACCAGGCTCTCAATATCTTTGGTCTTGTAAAGAATTGCTCGCTTTCCGTTCTCTGTAATTTCCTGCATGACGGCCCAGTCATTGACAAAAACCGGTAAGCCAACAGCCATAGCTTCAACAACAGCAATACCAAATGTATCGTGGTCGCTGGCATATACAAAAGCATCCAGTTGGGGTAGTATGGCTGGAACATCGGTTCGCGAACCAAGGAAATGAACCCGTTCCTGGAGATTATGGGTACGGCAAAACGAGACACATTGGTCGTAGTACGACGGTGCCGACTTACTACGGGCACCAACAAAAATTAAGTGAACGTCAAGCTGCCTTTTTTGTAGTTCAGCAAGTAGCCGACAAATGGTTAACTGATCTCTTCCACGCACAAAGTTCCCCACACTACCCAACAGCAACCCCTTTAGCGGAATACCTAACTCCTGCCGAATTACCATGTTATCAGGTTTGTCCAACTTGCTAAAGTCGATCCCATTGTAGGCTATCTGCTGTTTTTCCTGACGCGTAACCAACGAATAAGCCTGAACGTAATAGTTCTTCAAATGCTTACTAACGTACAGATTAAGGTCTGTTCGAGTTATAATAAATCGTACTAATGAGAGAGCGAATAAACTATACCCAAAATCATACCCATGAATGGTTAACACGATTTTTATGCCCGTTCCCAGACAAGCCCAATAAGCAAGAAATGCATCAAGGGGTAAGTGGGCATGGACAAGCTGGATGTCTTCAATCTGGTAAAGCCGTCGAAGACGAACCAGATAACCAACGTCAAACAAATGCCTGATCGGTTGATGTTTAACAGGTACGCCTGTTTGCTCAAAAGCAGTAAACAAAGTTCCTGGTTTACGATGTACAAGAATACAAGGGAACGCTTTCGTCTTAATCTGTCTTAGCGTATCTAGTAGCAGTGTTTCAGTGCCCCCCTGATCAAGTGCACCAAGCATATAAGCCACCTTCATACTTGTATACGTTGTCGAATTATCCGTTTTAATCGCGAACCAACTTGCATTCCCCAAGTGTAAAATCGAACAAATGGAACCGGAGCCGAGTAAAAAAGCCGAAAAAACAGGGATTGACGAGTAAAATCTATTATACTTAAAATAGCCTTGACTTCAAGCGCATAGTGCCCTGTTGAATAGTAGGGCATCAGCGCACGTACCCGTAACCCGTCCAACAGTTTTTTTAAGTCAATTGACTTTCGTTCGAATGGACGCAGATAACTTAGATTGAAAATGAAATGGTCCGGAGGTGGATATAATTTATGACCTCCAATGGCCCTATTAGATGTATCAACGTCCTGATTATAATAAGCAAGCGGTTCATTTATATAAGCTACTTTGTAGTTAAGAGAAAAACGAATCCATAAATCAAAATCTTCACCAAAACGTAAATTTGGATTAAAACCTCCTAGTTTAGAAAAAAACTGCTTTTTAATGATAACTGAAATCGACGTCAGTGGCATCCACCACTTATAGGTATATGCTTTAAAATAATCAATATACCCTCTAAAGCCTGATTCTTCATAATTAACTGATAAAGTCGTAACATTATTTTTAATCCAAAAGTACTGGCAACCGAAAATAGCAGCTTCGGGAAAATCCTCAATCAGCATGAACATTTTTTCAAGAAAATGCGTATCCCACCAATCATCAGCATCTAAAAATGATATATAATTATATTTAGCAGTAGCTACTCCATTATTTCTTGATATCGAAACACCAGCATTTTTTTGCTGAATATAGCGTATCCTTTTATCTGCAAATTGTTGAACTATCGCAAAACTGTTATCAGTTGAGCCATCGTTAACAATAATTAATTCGAATTCCGAAAAAGTCTGGCAAAGAACAGAAGTAACACATTTGTGTATATAATCTGCCTTATTATATAATGGAATAATTATCGAAACCACGCCTTCTAAATGTGAGTTTACTTGTCTAAAACCTTGAAACGATGGTCATTTAGGTGTAATATATTTATCTTTAAATACACAACTTAAATTTTTACACATAGGATATAATTCATTAAACTATTATTTAATTGAGACGTGTATGACTGAATACTCTAAATAAATATTTGAAAATACAAAATAAATAAAAGAAAATAAAATTTTTTGCCATTCTTATCTTAAAATTCTCGTTCCTACTTTGACTGTATAGTTTTATGTATTTACTAGCCTTTTTGTAGTTAAATTTTTTATAAGACAGTGTTAATAGAATGTTCAATATATACTGATCATACATTCTATCGTCGTATACTAAATCAGTAGGAAAGTTATCGCAAATTAATTTATACATTATCCTGTCCTTCTCAATTTTCTTTTCTACTTTATCGAAAGAAGCATAATTTGAAATAGCAGGATGTCCAACCCTGTAAGTAGTTGTTGAAACATCTAAATACATAATTTTTGTATACTTAGATATATACATCCAAGTAGGCCAATCTTGAATATTATATTCATTTTCTATATACAAAGAAAGTGGGACATACTTATCAATAACCTCTTTACGAACGAGGGTAGTAGATACACATATGGGTACCTGTCCTCGAAATATTTCATTTATAATAAATCCCTGTTTTACTTCTATACCACTAGTTTTATTGAAATTTTTAATAATTTTTCTATTCGGTTCTATTAATATATCTTTTTCTGTGTGAACCATACCAATACACAAATCACTCTCCAAAACATCAACCTGCATCTGTAGTTTATTAGGGTTATGCCAGTAATCATCATCATCACAAGAGGCAATATACTTGCCTTTTGATTTGCTAACCAATATCGCCCAGTTTTTGCCTAGTCCACAATTATTATTGTGGAAGACTAATTTTATAATATCAGGATATGATTTTTGATAATTAAGGCAAATATTTCTAGTATTATCAGTACTTCCATCATCGCCAATAATTATTTCGTATTTGCCATTAAATTTTTGACGTAATATTGACTCTATAGTCTGCGCTATTGTTTCTTGTCTGTTAAAACTAGTAACTAATACTGAAACCGATATAGTACTGAACATATTAAGATTTTTTTCTAGCGAAAGCTAAGTACCCATAACATAATAATTCGTGACTGTTTTTTTACTAATTTTCTTTTAAAATAAATGTCAATACTATTATGTATATTTTTAAGAAAAAATTAATGTCCTTATTTAAATATTGCTTAGTAACTGATGATATTCTTAATAATTCTTGCGCTAAAACTTCAAAATAGTTTCCGTATGGCGTAATTTCAATTATTTCAAAACTATTTTTAAATAAGTTTTGAAAAAAATATTTATTAAATCCGCTACAAAAATGATACGGCGCGAAGTGAGTTAAGCTATTGAAGGGTGCTGTTATTAATATGTAACCCCCGGGTTTTAATAATCTGTCTAATTCATTGAATGCTTTAATAGGATCAGGAATATGTTCGAATACTTCTGTACACATTATTGCATCGAAGTGTTCATCCTTAAAGGGAATACTTACTAAATCTGATACTATATCTATTGCATCAGTATCAAATGCCACAGTTTGCAAACCAATTGAGTTACCTATACCATTATATTGACAAAAATCTTGACTTATATAACTTAGATGCTGACAATATCTTTTATAGATTTGTTCGCCTGCACCAGCATCGAGTATTAAAGAAAGAGCAGGTATACTTGACAGACATTTGATAACCATCTCCTCCCGCAAAGAAGAATTATTTTGGCCAAAGCCATTAAGAAGTCTATTTACTAATCTCATGTTATTTAAATTTTTATCCAATTTGACGGAACAATATCTTCGGCAATGTGAAATTTAAACCATTTATTTGGTGCAATAACAGTTTTTCCTTTGTTTTGATTTAGCCAAGCACCCCACCAACTAAACGTACTATTTGATATTATACTATGCTTACATCTAGTCATCAAATACATGTCTTGCCAGCTATCTCTGCCTTTGTTCCAATCAACATAAACGAAGCCATCATGGTGAAAATTAGCTTTTACCCATGATATATCGTCCGAAAATATGATAAAAATTAACGAAGTATTTAAAAGTTGCTTGATTTTGTTAATTGCTTTATCATAATATCCGTCTTCACATAAGTCGATAAATATGCCTTTGTAGCTTTCATCATAGTAATCACCTCGTCTAATGTGCAAACTTACTGTATTGTGTTTGTCTATATAATGTAAAATGCTTCGTGTTTTTAAATTTAATTTCTCATCATTAAACTTAAAAACATTTCTAATCTGATTCGGTATATTATTAAAATACTTTTCTGATTGCCAGTATCCAGTATGATAAAAAATAAATTTAGAAGTAGGATTACATGAAACAAATTGGCCCCAATCATTATCTTCTACACGTTCAATGTATCTAGAGAAAATCTTTTTTATGATTTTTATAGAAAAACTTTTTACAGAGTTATTAGGTAAGCTGAAAGCCTTATCTAATTCAAACCCATTGTGCTTTCCATACTTTACAACTAGATAGTATGTAAGTAAATTGCCTTTTTTATAGTTCAAATAATACGCATATTGGAACATTTGATTTCCCAAACCACCCACAATTGATATAAAATGAATTTTCATCTTATTTTAAACCAAGTATATTATGATATAAGTTTTTTGCACGGTCAATGATAATAAATTTAAGTAGCTGAAAATTAAATACACTAAAATAATCTTTGTTGATATAGAACTGATCACCCGAAACTTTGCCGACAGTATCTAGCAACTTGAAAAAATTATTCTTATACATAAACTCTTCTACTTCGCCGACAAGTGGTTGATCTATATAGAGTGGAATCTTCTCAGCTTCCAACCAAACAGCCTTGACCCTTTTGATAAAATGACCTGCACCTAACAAAACCTCAATCTCCGCACCTTGAACATCCATATGAATAAAGTCAATATCAATGATATTTCTTTCACTACAAAAATTTCTTAACGTATCAGTCTCTACTACAATATCATGTGAAAATTTTAACCAACCATGAGGATTCAAGTCTACATTTGG
Source organism: Spirosoma fluviale (assembly GCF_900230225.1). Taxonomy (GTDB): domain Bacteria; phylum Bacteroidota; class Bacteroidia; order Cytophagales; family Spirosomataceae; genus Spirosoma; species Spirosoma fluviale. The sequence continues at coordinate 1,738,767 of NZ_OCNH01000001.1, read as the reverse complement.
CTTCAGAATAGAGCTAGATTTATTGCCATAGTCCCAAGTGGTATTCTTATTATCTTCTGGGTTACCAGAAGATACATGAAATTGAGCGCTACCCTTCGAAGAATACAAGGCTAGTTGAATTAGCTCTATATTATTTCGGCAGTATGATTCTATGTTTTTCAAACCTGTTTCATAGTTACTCGTTAAAGGTTCAAAAGAATAGATTTTCGATTTAGGAAATAGAAGTGAATAGCGAATAGAGTCTTCCGCTTCACAGGCCCCTATGTCAAAAATTATATTGGGACCACTTTCCTTATAAAGCTCATGTAAAATCTTTTTAATTGGCAGTTCATCCGTTATGTAGGAGTTTATATTCATCATCCTTAAATTTTAAGTCTTATTTAACTTGAAAAGCAATCTCTCTAAATACCAGATAATTATCCTTGAAAATTTAAAGCTTTTAAGGCGTTGCATCTGCTCGATATCAAAACTATATTTATCATAATCAGAAAGGATATTCATGGGTATGATTTCATTTAATACTCTTCGACGTTCTTCGTGTAGCAAATCAATATGTATATTACTTAAACCCATCATATCAAAAAGACTTACATTAATATTTTTATAAACTATTGTTTCATTATATAATCCTATCACATACAAATACCATTTCCAATCAGAAACAATTCTTAATGATTCATCATAATACCCGTATTGCTTAAACAAGTTTCTACGGATATAGGCAGGAGAATGGTTTAATGTACCTTTATAAAAAGTCAAAAATGTTGGTTGTTCATTTCTAATACCTTTATCAGTTATTATTTTTCCAGTTGGCAATACTTTTAACATATTTCCTATCAATATGCTTGTTTCTGGCATCTCGTAAAGCATCTTTTCAGTTACATCTGCTTGGACAAGACAGTCTCCAGAGTTTAAAAATTGACAGTATTCTCCGTTTGAAGCTTTTATTCCTTTGTTCATAGCGGCATAAATACCTGCGTCTGGCTCGCTTATCCAATAGGTAATTTTATCTTCAAATTGCTTTATTATTTCTACACTGCCATCCCTTGAGCCACCATCTATTATAATGTATTCAAAATCTTGGAAGGTCTGACTAAGCACACTCCTTATTGTTTTTTGTAGCCCTAATGCATTATTTAGGTTAATTGTTATGATGGAGAGTTTAGGCATATTTAAGACATGTAGAATTTATTAACTAACTCTACCATTGAATCTACTTACAGAAAACTCAGTTCATAGTAAAGCGAAATGATACATAGCAATCGCAAAACTAATCTGTAAAAAAGAAGATGGCTTTCATAATGCTTGCTACAATAATATTTTACATTGGTGTAAACTTTAGTAGTGAAAACAGGTAGTACATACTTGCATTTTTATTTGTCAGTAATATAAGTTCATTCGTACAACAAACGATAAACCAAGTCAAATATGTGGAAATTATCAGTTGCATAATCAGGAATTGTAAGTAGTTTAGAAAACTTTACATGGAAAAAGATTCTACTTGTTGGCAATAATAATCCTGAAATGATCTACATTTCTATTAAATGATCTTAATTTTTGAATTATACATAAAAAACTATGGTGGTTTCTGATGGATCAAAGTTTGGACAGGATGTAAAAGACAATGATTAAAGCCATAAATATGTATGATGAACTACAGAACCCATTTTTACCATTATATCACGTAAAAGCACAGTATTTCATTGCAGAGTAGGAGGTCATAATACTTTATTTTCTTGTAGTTTGTTAAAGTGACTAATTTGCAAGTCTGTAATTGACTCAAAGGCCGTAAAAACATGGATTCCACTCATCCCCAAAAAACTATATGCAGCTTCATTATTAATAACGACAGGAATTCCAGCTGTATTAAATTCTATTACGCGTGTCAATATCCCAGTCGTTGGTATGTGATTTACAAGCAAAGCATCGCAGTGGATCATTGTATTTTCCATCTCTTCATGACTCAATGTTCCAAGTACTTCGATATTGTCATTTTTAATGACATTTTTAAACATTTCTGTTCCATATCCTGCAACTGTAAATTTACAATTATGTTGTGGATTATTTATGAGCCAGTTTATTAGCATTTCCATACCCAATTTTGTAGGATGGTTATGCACAGTACCCGCTATTAAATAATGTTTAATTTTACTGTTCTTCTCTGGAAGGTTTTTACGTAGTTTTTTAATAGAGTTCAAATAAAGTTTCAGTTCTTTTGGCGGGTGATAAGGGAAAAACTCTGAGTTTATATTAAACAATAAAAAGAGTTGATGATCGAATATAGAAATACTAAATAATTTATCACATATTTTGTAAGTATTAATTTCGAAAAGATAACCATTTGGAGCGTTCTTAGCTGTAATAGTTGACTTATGTCCTTTTACCAGACTTTCAATGTTATGAGGATATGCATGTACTTTTTTGCCCATTTTTTTTGCAAAGTAGGGTAAAAAATAAAAAAAATCACTTGTGCTTTCCCAAATAAATAGCTCTGTGCCTGTACTAAAAGACTTTTCAAGAGAGGGGTAAATCAGATATAAATATTTCCACCATGTAAAGAAATTCCTCGCAGAACTCCACCTAAATAAGCCATAGGCGTTTTTGATAAGCAAGAATGACTTTAAAAAATACTGTAACTTAAAATGGTATGACGGCTTTAGTAATACACTTTCAATTTCAAATCCATTTTCTTTATAATGTTCAATAATTTGAGTTGTTCGTCTTTCTCCTCCATGTCCAAATGGGTTTGGCTTAAAAAAGCTATGATGTTGTACCTTTTTCATGATAAGAACACTTTTGCAATAATACGGATTATTCGCCTATCACTTCTAGTGTAATTTAAAAAGTCTAAGCTTCTGTTGAAACTGGAATAACTTGATGATACATCCAATAAAGACAGCCACGAAATGCGAAACTTATTGTTATAATCACCAATTATTTGTTGCATTGTAAACTTGCAATTGTACAGAACACATGCTCTAAACCATAAATTCTGCTTTAATAATTCATGTTTATCTTCACTAATTTTTATCAATTCTGCAGCTACATATGCAAACGAATCAATCTTTTTGACACTAGCCAAAGAGTTCATTATCGTATTTTGTCGTTGATAATAATTGTAGTGAATTAAGTGAGAGCCTTTGACATGTTTAGCTTGCAATAATAATTGAGGAGCCCATAGTTCATCTTCAAATAATAGACCCTCTTTAAATAATAAACTATTTTTTAACAAAAAACTCCTTCTTACAATATAATTATAAGCCATTGGCTCATAAACGCCACTATCCATCAGTTTCGTAAGCGCATCTTCTCCGTTGATAGTTTCAGGAACAATTTCAGCACTTAACTTCTTACTTTTTTTTATAAAATCAAGATAAATCCACTGAGTATTACCAATCAGAACATCTAAATCATTACATTTTGCTTGTCTGTATAATTCAGACAATACATTTCCTTCCAACCAATCATCGCTATCAAGAAATACAATGTACTCACCTTGTGCAGCAAATATGCCTGTATTCCGGGCGGCACTTAATCCGCCATTTATACGATCAATACATTTAACATTCTTATATTTTATTATGTACTCCGATATTATTTGCCGTGAAGAGTCAGGTGAGCCGTCATTTATGCAAATAACCTCAATTGTTTCATCAGCTTGATTTAAAACAGACTCAAGACATTTCAAAATGTAGTTTTCTACATTGTAGACAGGTATTATAATTGACAAATGAAATTGCTGGTGCATTATTTAATAAGAAAACTCTGATCAGCTAACCAATTCTTTGTTCTTTCCATGCCTTTGGAAATGCTATAATGGGGAGTGTAATCCAATTGTTGTTTAGTTTTAGTAATATCAATAAAGCCTTGAAAATTGTAAATTGCCATTTCTGACTCACTTTTTTCAGGTAAGCGTTCCTGAATATTCTTTAAGATTATTTTGAACACTTTACGAGGTGCGCGCAGTAGCCATTTTGAATAAAAAGGATTTGATTGTTCTGTAGCTAATACTTTACTCCATAAATCTGAAATGATATTTGTCAATGCCTTTTGGCAATATTTTAGCAATTTTCGATAATATCCGTCTTTTAGCGGGATAGAAAGAAAAGCATCACTATCTATATTCAACATTTCGGCATATTGTCTGTAAAAACTTTTCCAATTTGTTTTTTCATCATCCGTAATTAAAAATGATTCGCCAATTGCTTTTGGATGTTGTCCGCAGATAAGTGCCAAATCAACTACATTTTCAACATATACCGCATTACAACTCCCACTTCCATTGTCTACCCAATAAAAGCGATTATTTTTCATTTGTTTAATAATTTCCACTGTAAACCATTCTGACATGGGCCCCCAAACAAAAGTTGGGCGGATTACTGATGCCTCAAGTTTACCTTCTTTAGTCAATTTCCAATAGCGGTTCTCTGCTTCAATTTTCGAATCGGCATAACCATCACCGTAGCTTACAAATGGAGCTTCAGCAGTCATTCCATCGGATATCTTATCGCCATGTACCACCACGCTGCTCAAATAAACAATACGTTTCACATTGTATTTTACACATGCTCTCACTATGTTTTCTGTTCCATCGGCATTAATCTTCATAGCTTGATCCCCACCTAAACCAATACAATGAAACACGTAATCGCAGCCTTCAACAGCTTTATCTACATTTTCGTAATTTGTAATATCTGCTTTTACCAATTCTATATCAAAACGACTAATGTAAGCAGCCTTTGGCCAATTATGAACCATAACACGAACATCTGCGCCTTCGTGTATGTATAAACGTTCAGCCAATAAACTTCCGATAAATCCCGTTCCACCAGTTACTAATACTTTCTTTGCTTTATAATTACCAATAGGTTCAGGTACAACCTGTTTGGCTTGTTTCAAACTGTAACATTTCTCAATGACTTCAACAACACGTAAACCCTCTTCAATTGTACAACTTATTTTGCTTTTATTTTGTGTGGCATCAATAAAATCCTTTATTTGACACTCTCCTATATTTGTCCAGTCAAGCAATCTATTTGTGTCAGCGATAATATTAACGCCATTTATAAGTAATTTATTCATTTCATAGATTTCCAACTCTATAATATTACCATTTCCTGAGACTATTATTTTATTAGACAGTTCGCAAGTTCGACTAATTCTCAAATCTGCACTGCCACTTTGAAACTGAAGATTTATTTTGGCATTGCTTTCCAATCCACCCATTTTATCATCTTCGTAGTTAATGTTGATCGGTTCACCCAAACACCAAAGAATAAAGTCTAAGGAGTGTACTCCCGCATCGAATAATACACCTCCAGGAACCAACTCTTTGCGAAAGCAATATCCTGAAACAGTAGGCCATCCCGCAGGAAAGCCTTCCTGAATGTCAATGTTTATTTGATTACCAAAAAAACCACTTTTGATTAATTCACGAACTTTAAGTCGGTTTGAAAATAAACGGTATGTGTGACAAACACCTAGTATTAAACCATTATTATTTTTCGATAATACAGCTTTTGACTCTTTGGAGTCTGGTGATAATGGTTTTTCGCAAAGTACAGGTAGATTTGCCTTAATACAATCTGCGAGAATAGCATTGTGTAAGTGAGGTGGAGTAGCTATAATGACTGCATCCACCTTATCCAGTACTTCTTTGTAATCAACGACGAAGTTCTGTAGTCCGAACTTCGTTGCTATTTTTTGTGACTGTATATTATCAGGTTCAGCTATTAATACGTTTTCTGCCCCGATAATATTAATTGCAGCCGGAATGTGAGTTGATTCTGACACGGCTCCTCCGCCTATTATAAATAATTTCATTTGTTAACTTGAATTTTTTAAAAGAAGATAATAGATAAACGAATTTTAATTTACGAATATGTTAATTTCATTAATTGCACTAAAGTTAGTTTTTTTATATCCTAATTGATAAATTTTTTCCAATGTTGAGTCTTGGTTATTATTTATATTATTGTAATTCGAATAAAAAATAACAGTTTTTTTTCCTGCAAAATCAGGTATCTTACTTATATTATTTATTTCTGTTATTTTATTTGATTTATTATAATAGTTATAATAAACACCAAGAAGTTCTCTTTGATAGCTCATTAAACCAACATTTACTGATGTAACATTAGCTTCTTGTAGCCAATAAGCAGAATCGACATTGTTTAGCAACTTAGTTAATTCTTGAAATTGATGGTTGGATGTGATTCTTAGGTTTTGTATACTTTCAATTGTTTCAGGGAATTTTCGTACGTAATAACCACTTATTAATATTAATGCGGTAAGTATCCAGTTAGGATTATACAAACGAACTCCCCAATGTAATAGCGCAGGAAGTGAAAGCATAACAGCTGGAAAATAATAGTAGTCCATTGGCATTTTTAATATTATGTTGGCGATGGCATGTAAGATTCCACTAAAGAGTAAACTATCAATATAAAAATTTTTTCTATCATGTTGTAGCAGTATACAGTATATTCTCCAAATTGAAAGAGCAGTTGCTATATAGAGTATTTTTAAATTTCTAAAGCTAAATTTTATTACTTCTTCAAATGTACTATGCCTACTATAATAAGTATCTGTACTTCGATATGCTACAAAGTAGTAAACGCTTAAAAATATTATTATAATTACAAGTAAGATACAATAAAAAATAATTTCTCTTTTTGAAATATTCTTTACATTAAGGAGTAAGTTTAGTCCTGCAACAGTGCCAAATATAATGAAAGATGTCTCTTTTGTAAAGCACAAATAAATAGACACTATGAGAGTTATTATTGCATATGGAAGTTTTTTTGTAGATAAAAATTTTGAGTATAGTATAAAAAAGAGACTCAATAGTATAATTATGATTCTCTCTGAATATACTAAAAAGAAAAATATTTTGTAAAAGTAATAAAATAAAAAAATAATGGAAATTAAGATAATCCAACTTATTGTTTTTTGATTAGCATTAGTATTTTGTAGAATGTCTTGATACAACCTAAAGCTTAAAAACACAAAGATAAAAAAAGATATCAAAACAAGAATGTAATGTGCCGAAGGTCCGTCTGCGCCATGTATAAATGTCAAAATATTAAAATCAAAATGACCTAAAGGATATAGCCTTCCATGATTAGCAATATGTAAATCCCATTCTATTTTACCCACTGCAGTTGAAATCAGGAACTCATAATCATCACCCCATGTCCAGTTGGCATTTTTGATTATAAAGTAACCGAAGATTATACTACAAATAATTAACAGACTTGTAGTGATATGACTGTATGTTTTTGTGCTATATAAATTCATAGTTTTTACTTATTGCTGCGTGAATGGATTTGTAAATAAAACAATCCCTTTTTTGTGGAGGAAGGCTTTTCCAAGTTTCCGCTCTTTTTAGAAGATATTGAGTGGTTCCTGAGGTGCTTGCATCTGTTCAATAATGAAAGGAACACTCGTTTTGTTGCTTGCTGATTCTAGACAAATTCAACCAGGTTTAGCTCAGGGCAGTAAGGAGGTAAAGGCGCTAGATGAACTCGACTGGGCCGCTGACTCAAGATTGCCTTGATTGCCTCACTTTGGTGAATAGTACCACCGTCCCAGATAATGAGTAAATTACGTTAACTGTAACGCCATAAAGCCTATTTAGAAACCAGATGCTATTTTTGTCTTTAAACGAGCGATCCTGCCTTTCTGAATAAATCCGAATTTTAAGAGCAATGGCTACAATTAGTTTAAGAAGAGTTCGACCCGCCTGCTCTGGCAAAACTAGGATTTGGCATCCTGGAGCCCAAGTTAGCCTAAGCATTGGTATTAGATAACCGGCTGATTTTTCAACGTGAAGAATAACACGCCCTTCAGTTTGGACTTTTATTGAGCTCGACTAAACGTTTGTCTCGCCACTGATCGACCCATTTGGGGTCTTACTGGTGGGCTTTTTGTTACTGTCTTTGTCTTCTCCATTCCACTTTCTTAAATAAACATCCTACTATTTAAGCGTTATAACTGACTCTGTATAGTCGTTTTACTCGCTCATTGACAAGGATACGAGTCTAGATGTGTCTTGGGAAGTCCGACTGACCCAGGCTTGTTTCAAACCCAATGCTTAAGGATAGCAGCTTGTTTCCATCCTTATAAGGCTAAGGCGAGGCAACTTCGGATCAACATTCATACTCAGTTTATTTGTAGCCTAACATAGTGAACGCAAGCTGCAAGTATTACAAGTGTATTCACAGTTCAATAACGTATAGTGTATTATGTAGCGATGCTACGAATTAGCATTGGGTTAGTCTGATAAATTAGAATATTATGCTATGCTTAATTTTGTTGTCATTAAATTTTTACCCACGGTAAATTTTCAACTTCTTTCCAGGCTGTCTCTGTTCGAAACTTTGTATAGGAGTTGTCATGAACACTTTCAATACTTACCTCAGGAAAATACTCTTTCCCGACTTCATTTAGCATAAATATTACATTAAACCCATATCTATGAGAACCAACTAAGCGGTAGCCTTTTTTAGCTAATAAATTTTTCATCGCCAATAGCGAGACTGATCTAAACTCCTCATGTTGTTTCCCGTCCCTGTAATAAAAATCTTCTCTATATGGAATTGTTATTGCGATATCACTTGGAATTACATTATGCGTTTCACAAATAATCACGCGTGGTCTTACGACATTAATAGCATCCATAATGTAATAGTCGTTCCCATCAATATCTAAACTTAACAAATCTATTCCACCTTGAAACCCGTTTTCAGAAATAAGATGATTTATGTTTTCAACAGTTAACCAAGCTTGTTTAAAAATAGGTGGAAAAAGGAAAGTTGACTTATTCGAAGCAAAAAAAACGATTCCTTTGTCTACATTATTTTTTTCACCATCAAATAGCAGACCATCCCAACCATGATTAATGATAAGATTTGCTGCCATACACTGCATACCGTCACCAGCACATATCTCAACAACGCGTTTGTTTGTTGTACCTATCAGTGAAAATATATATAATAAAATCCCGTCTTCTTCAAACTCAGAATGCACTTTAAAACCCACATCCTTAAATGATGGCATTTCACTGTATGTCATCATTTTTTTCATTAAAACATATTGATTAGCAATCATGACTTGATCTACTTGAGTATTTTGCTCATACGGAGGTAGAGAAACAGCATTTCTAATGAAATTTTTAATTTTGTTTTTTAATTTCCTAAATATAGATGCCATATTGTTTTTATTAACAAATTTAACAACACTAGAAAAAACTTTTGGTTTTAATGGTTGGTTACAAAAGAGTTATTTGGAAAACTATATTTTTAAACTGATCAACATTTTTTTTCAGTTTAACTACTCTTAGTATTTAAACATACTTTTAAATCTATAAAATTGTATATACAGTTTTATATAAAATGTCTCAAATAATGTTATTGTTAAATAAATAATATTATTATTTCTGAAATAAAGCTTAGATAACTTATAATTATATTCGAACAATAGTTTTGCTATGGAATTGTGAAATTCAAAATTTAGATATTTATTTAAATCTTTATAGAACTTAATCCTTCCCTTCAGGTCTTTTTCAAATGAGAAATTTTTTTTTGAAACACCTTCTTCATTAAACCTATATACGGCACAGATTTCATTTATTAACTTTGCCTTACCAAATTTAGAAAGCATTACAAAAAGAGTATCATCATTCATATATGTAGTATAGTACCATTTAGGGAAACTTTTAATTAGATAGTTACGAAATAAAATAGATGACATGTGTGCCAAGGTCTGTATTTCGCCATATTTTGCGGCTTTTAAACTATTATGTTCTTCTAATATATCTCTTGTTGTACAAGTATCCCAAATATTGACTTTAGCCTTTCTTTTCTCATTAGTATAATCATTGATTATATAAGAATTTGTAAAACACATTACATAATCTGCATTGTTTTCTAAAAAATCAAATTGCTTTTGTAGTTTGTAATCATCAATCCAATAATCATCTCCATCGCAATGTGCAATATATTTACCCTTTGCAGACTCATATACTTTTATTGAGTTTTTAACGAAGCCCTGATTTTTGGCAGATTTAAGTAATTTTATTTTAACATTCGGATTCAACTCAATATATTCTTCAATGATTTGAATTGTATTGTCAGTGCTACAATCATCTGAAATAACAATCTCAAAACTGAAATTCACTTTTTGTGACAGCCAACTTTCAATTGCTTGTCCAATGTACTTCTCTCTATTAAATGTAGTTGAACAAATGCTCACTAATGGCTCTTCAAGAATCATAATAATTTTAAAAGTAAATAATATTTCCTTTTTGCAGCATCAGCAACTCTACAATAAATATAAATTGCCTTAAAGTAAACAAATTGTAAATATTTTTTATTTCGCTTATTGTTAATGGCAGCATAGGTTGCCTGTTCTTTTAATTTTGAAAGATTAAGCTTATTTGTTCCTAATTTAACTAACTTCTCAGGCAACTCGTCGAAAAAAAAATCATCTTTCTGTACTGAACTATATCCTGTTTCAGAATACTTTGCAATTATTCTATTAAAAAACCTATTACTAATTCTTTCGCTAAAAAACCATTTTAGATTGAAGTCAGCATCTGCATATACTTTATACCGTATACTGTAACCCCCCAAAATTTCAAATACTTTCTTCTGATAAAAAATAGCTTGATGACAAATTAAGTTAGTTTGAATCTTTTCAAAATTAAATTCACCGTCATTTATTAATCCCGACTGCATCATCAGTACATTCCCGTAGATTACATTAACTTCCTGATTAGATAATTGAATAAAAACATCATTCAATACATCATTATCGAAGAGGGTATCATCACTTCCTATAAAATACAACCATTCTCCTTTTGAACGCAAAATACCCTTGTTCATAGCATCGTAGATGCCTTTATCTGGCTCTGAAAATATTTTAATTCGATTGTCATCATAATCTCGGGCAATTGTTAAAGTATTATCAGAGGAAATACCATCAATAATCAAAATTTCAAAATTACCAAAATTTTGATTTAGTATGCTTTCCAAGCAGCAGTCAATAGTTCTAGCGCTATTATAGGTTGGGATTATTATACTAAAGAAAGGTCTCAAAATTTACTTTATTATTAACCAGAGCTTGGAATTGGACACTAAACGATTTTTATACTATTGAGGTCTTCTAAAAGAATTTTCTTGATGGGAGTTGTTGCATAAATAAAAGATTTAGTCTCAAATAAAAGAATATTCTTTTTCTATGGCCTAAAATTAGATGCGCTCATGAAATAGTATTCTGTAAGCATTCCTTAAGCTGGATAAAATTTGCATTGTTGAAATGTATATCATGAGTTCTTTATCATCATTAATCGCTTGAAATCAATTGGCCCAAAATTATTCATGAAAAACTTTGGGCTAAATAGAGTTTTTCACTGGCTCAGAATAGATTCATAGAGCTGAATATATCTTTGCGCCTGCACCTCTAATGCGTATTTCTCTTTTGCTTCGTGCGCTATTTTTTCTCTATCAAATACAGTAGGATTATCTAAAAACTTCTCTATAGTTTCTCTAAGAGATTGTACGGATATTTCGGGGCAGAGGTAGCCTGTTTGTGCATTAATGACTATACTAGGGATTCCGCCAGTGTTGAAGCCTATAACGGGTGTACCGCAAAGTGCCGACTCGATCATGGTATTGGGGAGATTATCTTCTAAGGAAGGAATTACAAAGGCATTGGCGGCACTGTAGGCCATCGCCATGAGCCGCTCATCATGCACGTGCCCTAGTTCTATCACTTGATGATTGCTGGATAGATGAGCTTTGCTGCCTATAGCGCATAAAAAAACCTCTTGCTGATGCGTCTCCGATAGACATTCGAGGGCTTTTTGCAGATAGACATAACCCTTGCGTGAATTATCTACAGAGTCTGCTACAAAAAGCAATACCGTTTTGTCCTGGGGAATGCCTAAAACTTCTCTGCAAAACAGCCTATCATAAGGTTTGAAAATATCTGTAGGATAGCCATAGGGAATATGATGATGCGAAAACCTTCCGAGTAACTCACTATTTTGAGAACTCTCTACCAACCATTTAGAAGGAGCTACAATGTGTAAATTTTTTACTTGCTCTAAAGCACTTCTTTTAATGTCCAGTATTTTTTTTTCCTCTTCTTGTTCTTGCTCGGTGTATTTTCTTGAGATAGGATAACCCTGTGCATCTAGGCCCAAATAACGCTCCGCATAATGCTCACCTCCCAAAAAAGGGTTTTGGTCGTGTAGTGTCCAGACTACAGGCTTGGTATTTTTGATAAAAAAACTCTGCCAATCCAGAAAATCTGCCACCCAATGCAGATTGATAATATCTGCAGCTAGGTACTCAGGGCTTTGTGTAAGGTCGATATCGGTGTAGTGAAAACTAAAGGCTTCTAGGCCTTTGGGCCTTTGTTTAAGAAAAGTAATTTGTGGAATTATGGGGTCTTTGGGAGGTGCGACTATCTTGAGTTCTAATGCTATTCGCTTCAACTTAGCCCTGATTTTTTTCTGCGTGCTTAGAACTGGTTCTAAAGGCTGAAAACGAACACTGTTTGCAATGTTTTGTGTTTTCTGCTTTAGCAATAACACAGAGGTAATCTCCTCAGCCAATAGCCCTTGATGCAAACGAATACAAGATTTTGCAGCTCCGCCAACGTCAAAGGTGTTGATGAGGGTGATGTTCATGTTATTTTTTGGCTTCTATGAACAGAGAGTCAGGTTTGAAGATAATACCTTCTTTTGTTTCTAGTTCATAACTATTCCAGTTAGGAATTTGACTTTCAAAGGCCGTTTGGATTTTTACCTCTTTGAAGCCTATTTCTGTGAGTAACTTGCTGAGTGAATAGCTATCATACATCCATTGATGAATCTCACCACCCAGACGAAACTTACCTAGTGTTATGTAGTGTAAGTTCTCTTGGTAGAACTTTATTTCAGATTGAAAGAGTACCTGTCGCAAATTATTTTTTAGTTTGCTCAATACCTTTCTAAACATACTCCGTTTGTCTTTTGGGGTGCTTGGCTCTTTTTTAGGTTGATTGAGAGAGGCTAAATTGCCTTTTCTTAGGTTTCTTGCTTCTTCTCCTAGCCTAGCAAATACATAGTCCTCATTAGGGATTTCGGGCTGAAAAATATAATCAGCCATTTCACCTCCACTTTTGCTTCTCACTACTTGGTCATACAGCTCAAGCATAATCCACTCATAATCTTGCGGGGCTTTTGCATCGCCTTCTAGAGCCTTTTCTAAGTTTTTGGTATATTCTCTGACTATTTGCTCCAAATCAGGTACAGCAATTCTGATAGTACCATTTGGCTTGAGTACTCTGTAGCACTCTTGAATAAATTGCTTGCCATCAGCTTTGCTGAAATGCTCCAATATATGAGAATGATAGACTACTTCAAAACTATTCTCAGAAAAGGGTATTCCTTGCAGTAGATTGTGTGCCAATACCCCATCTCCTGTACTCACATAATCTACATTTGTCCACCCTGTTTGGTAGCGATAGCCGCAGCCAAGATTTAGGTAGGTTTTCATAGGGCTGACAAGTTATTGATTTCTAACGGCAAAAATATTTAATTGATTATCCATACCTAAATATTGATGAATTTGACAAAAGGGATGAGAAGAAAATACCCCAATATGTTGTACGTTGTACCTAAACCCAGCATTTGCGAGGAAGAGTAAAAGTTGATGTAATTCCTGTGGCTTATCCACAAAAGAATGATACTCTACAAACAGCCTTTCTACATTATGTAACAAATTGGCACAATCTTCTAACACGGTAGTTTCAGCACCTTCTATGTCTATTTTCAAGAAATCAACTTTTCTATTGAGGTACTTTCTCAGACTTTCTGTAGGCACTTGGATAAGCTGTGTGGCATCATTTTTAACAGCTACCCTGCCAGCGTCAGCTCCCTCTGACATAAATTCTAATTCTGTTTCTTCATTCCAGAGGGCTTTTTTGAGGTATGTTACATTTTCAAGCCCAAAAGACTGCACATTATAACTTAGCGCATCAAATACTTTTTCATCAGGCTCAAAAGCAAGAATTTCGGCATCAGGGTAGAGTTGTTTGAAATACAATACACTTAATCCAATGTTTGCACCTGCATCTATGATGTAGGGCCGTTTGTTATTTGTTTCGAATTGATAGATTTTTTTATTGAACACCTCATCATAGATAAAAGCAAATGATGTAGCATCTGTAAATTTAAAAGGATTACTCAAAATAGTACTTATTCCTCCTTGATAGCGAGGGAGCTTATTTAACCTATTAAACTCCTGCTCTATCTCAAAAATAGCGCTGTATTCAGGGTATTTTCGAAGGCGGTATTGGTGCTTGAAAGTCTGAGGAATAAGTTTTGATAAAATGCCCATCTTTACTAAGTCATTTCAATGGTTTTGGTTCTTTTACCAGATCAATATTATTCTCAATTATAATATCTCCATGGTGTCCAGTATATTTAGACAGCAGGCTGCCCTCATCAATTATTTCAAAAGAAAGGGCACTTACTACATAATCAAATAAAATTTGATTAGGAATATCAACTGCCAGTAAAATAGAATAATGATTAGGTGCTAATAATTTACTAGGCAATTTTATAGAAAAACGATAATTGCCTATTTTACAACTAAAAGGGTATACATTACTGAAAACACGCTGATCAAACTTATTTACTACTGCAAAACTAAAAGATGTATTTGAAGCCTGTATTTTGGATGCAACCTCTACAATAATTTTAACTTCCTCTGAAAATAAGTAACCTTGTTTTTCCCTTTCAAAATAAGCCTTCCTAATAAATACTTCAGTTTCCCCTAATGGAGCGTTGTACTCCGTTCTCTTTGAAACATTCTGCAAATATTCGTCTATAACTGTGTCAATACTACCCTCGCATGTAACTTGTCCTTTACCGATGAGTAATCCACGTGTACATAACTGGCGAAGACTGCCCATATTATGACTCACAAACAACACAGTCCTCCCCCCTCCTTTACTGATGTCTTGCATCTTGCCAATGGCCTTTTTCTGAAACTCAGCATCGCCTACGGCCAGTACTTCGTCCACGATAAGGATTTCGGGGTCGAGGTGGGCGGCAACAGCAAAGCCTAGGCGTACGGTCATGCCTGAGGAGTAGCGTTTTACAGGGGTATCAATGTATCGCTCACAGCCTGAGAAGTCAATAATTTCATCTAATTTCGCGCGAATTTCGCGCTTGGTCATTCCTAAGATGGCTCCATTGAGAAAGATATTTTCGCGGCCAGTGAGTTCGGGATGGAAACCTGTCCCCACTTCCAACAAACTTCCGATGCGTCCGTTGTAGTCTATGCGCCCAGTGGTGGGACCAGTAACTTTTGAAAGTATTTTGAGCAATGTAGATTTTCCGGCCCCATTTTTTCCAATAATTCCTAATATTTCTCCGGGCATTACTTCAAAATTGATGTCTTTTAAGGCCCACACGTATTCACTTTTACCCTTAGTGCTTCGATCATTACTTTCGCCAATTTTCAGGAAAGGGTCATCTTTACCTCGAACTTGGTGCCACCATCTTTTGAGGTCATTGGATAATGTCCCTGTGCCGACGCTGCCGAGTCGATATTGTTTGGAAAGACTCTCTACCTTTATAATGGGCTTCATTCTTAGTAAAATTGCTATTTTTAATTTGCAGATAAATAAAACCCTTGTCCAATGGTTTTACCGCGAAGATGTAACCTATTGTTTATCTCTTCCATACTACACGGTAATTCGCAATCAAGGCATTGTTGAGTTCCTTTCGGATAATAACACTTTACCCTATTATCTATCATGAAGGAATTAAACCGAATAGGTTTTTCGTTTGCTATAGAATATGGAAGAATAACCCTTTCATCAGCATGTTTCATGAAGTGCCACGGATGAAACCATTCTTTAGTCAAAAAATTTGCAATGACAACTAAGCTGAACCCATAAAATAAATACTTGTATAAAATTTTAGTATTACCTATATAATCAGTAACTATCAGGACTAAAGCTAAAATGAACCCAACACTATATACTAAAGTTGGTACGTTGAACATCATAAATAATACCCCGCCTAAACAAGCTATAATAGCTACTAATTCATAATAACCTTTAAATTGTTTTTGAGCTCGAATTTTAAGTAAAAATAGTAACAGTAATACGGGGAGGCTTGCTAAAAGTAATAAATCTATAATATTTTGATGATTTAACCATGAACTTATCCAATCTGATTGACTATTTTTCCAGTTTCCCTGCGCATATATTTTAAGACCCTCTTTTAAACCAACTACATTAATTTTTGGAACTTTCCAGTTGAAAGGAAAAATATCAATATATGGAAAAGGATATAGTAGCCAACCCGTCATTAGCACATTTTTAATTATCCATCCAGTCATAATTACTCCACAACTCAATAAACTTATTACATATTTTCTTTCGAATAAATCTTTATAGTTTATTGCCAGTATTCCTACAACGAGCAAAAGAGCAGGTGCTGCTGATACTCTTATTGTTACCGAAAATACCAGCAAAATTAATGCAAAGTATATATTATCTTTATACTTTTTTAGACATAATATAGATTCAAAGGCTACAATCAGTATTATAAATATTGATATATTAACTGTAGTAGTTGAAAGATGTGGGAAATAATGAAAAACAAATCGTTCAAATATTAATACATAGCAACTAGCTAATAAATATTTTTTGTTCTCTTGAGAAGTAGTAATCTTCTGTAGGAGCCAAACTATAAAGTATAGCGTCAACGTAATATTTATTGAATAAATATTTTGCCCATAAAAATCTTTAAAGGAAGTAGCAGCAAACCAGCTAAATATATTGAAGTTATATCCAAAAAAAGGATTTAAGTTAGCCAGTCCATTTATTGTTGGGTACTCTATAATCCATTTTATAGATTGAATATGATATAGGCCAGCATCGGCGTGAAGAGACGGGGCGTATAATGATTTAAAAAAGCAGATTATACAAATAATAGTCGCAAAAAATGCTGTAGTTTTATTGGTATTAATTTGTGCTATAATATTACACACTGCCTCTCGAATATAGTTATTTAACCATCTGGCATTAAAAACTGCCACTAACATTATTGAGCAACTGAATGAAATAACAACCTTAGTATCAATAGCAAAAAATATAGAAATTAACGTCAAGACTCCATTGCATATGGCAAAGCCAATTAGAAAATCAAGAAAGTAGGATGCCTTCCACCTTGCATATCGTTTTAATAATGCTCCTACTGTGGAAGAGCAAAAAGTTACAAATAAAATTGAGGTTAATTGGGCTATCATCCCTTATTCAATTATTAAACTACGTCTATAAAATTCTTTTCCGTATAATTAAAAACCACCAAACCTACCAGAAAAGCGATTAGGGTAAATCCAGCTGAATAGCCCACCAATTCCCACGAAAATATACCTGTCTTAAAAAAGCCATATTTAAATGTTTCGATAACGCCGGTCATAGGGTTAGCCAGCATGATAGGCTGGTATTTAGCCGGTACAGCAGATAGGGGCAAAATAACCGGTGTAGCATACATGAGCAATTGAACACCAAACTCAACGAGGTACTGTAAATCGCGGTAGCGCGTGGTCATGGCCGAGACGAGCATACCCAAACCCAGGCCCATAAAACCCATGATGATAATGAGCAGCGGCATGAGCAACAATGTGCTGTTTGGATGCAGCGGATAGCCCCGCAGGGCGAAGTACGCATACAATACCAGAAAGAGCAGGAGCCCGATGCCAAACTGAATCAGGTTGCTGATCACCACTGACAGCGGCATCACGGCCCTTGGAAAGTACACCTTGCCAAATAAGCCCGCGTTCGTGGTAAAGGTGTTCGACGTTGACCGCAGGCAGTTGGCAAAATAATTCCAGGCCGTTACACCGGCCAGGTAAAACAGAATGGGGGGCGCACCATCGGTAGAGAGTTTAGCCATACCACCAAACACAATGGCCATGACTGCCGTCTGAAAGATTGGCTGGATAAAGAACCAGAGCGGCCCCAGAATCGTCTGCTTGAACTTGGAAACGAAGTCCCGGCGAACAAACAGGACCAGAAGGTCGCGGTACTGCCAGATTTCCCCCAGGCGCAGGTCGAATAGCTTGTCCTTGGGGGTAATGGAACTGGAATAGGTTTCTTTATCAGTCATTGTTTTTTATCGACAGGATTTACAGGATTGACAGGATTTACTTCTCTTTCGTAAGGATGAGAGGGCTCCGTCAATCATATTCATCCTGTTAATCATGTGAGTCCTGTCAGAAAAACACGTTAAACCTGTCAGGGGATTTACTGAGATACCACCGTCCGCTGGCGGCTGTTGGCCATGGGGTGATAGTCGCCGTTGAGCGGTGTTAGGCTGGCGTTCCGGATATGGTGAACGATCTCGATGGAAGGGCAGGCTTCGAGCAGACCGAATCCTTCACCGGAAAGGATGTGTTCGTAACTGTGGGTGTGTAAATCCGTGAAGCCATCGCTGAACTCAATTTCTTCCCCTTCAATTTGCAGCGAGCGGTAGGTTCGTTTACCGGCCAGTTGAACCGCTTCGGGCAATGCCGTATAGTCGGTGCTCAGGAACCAGCGCACACGGGCGTTTTCCAGCTCCAGGTAACCGGCCGCGTTGTTCTCTTCGTGAATATGTACCTGATTCAGCTTTACCTTACCGAATATCCAGCTGAGCATATCGAAAAAGTGAACGCCAATGTTGGTGGCGATACCCCCCGATTTACTGGCATCGCCCTTCCAGCTGATGTTGTACCATTTACCCCGGGAGGTGATGTACGCCAGATCAAGGTCATAGATCTTGTTGGTGGGGCCTTCGGCAATGCGTTTCTTCAGCGCAACAATACTGGGGTGCAGCCGAAGCTGGAGAATGTTATTCACCCGTTTACCTGTTTCTTTCTCCATTTCGGCCAGGGCGTCGATGTTCCAGGGGTTCAGCACCAGCGGCTTTTCGCAGATCACATCGGCCCCATTTCGCAGCCCAAACCGAATGTGGGCGTCGTGCAGGTAGTTCGGGCTACAGATACTCACATAGTCGATGGGATTCCCCTTCCGGCGCAGCTTATCCACCTGCCGGTCGAAGCGCTCAAATTCAGTAAAGAAATCGGCTTCGGGAAAATAGCTATCCATGACGCCTACCGAATCGAACTTATCGAAAGCGG
Source organism: Spirosoma fluviale (assembly GCF_900230225.1). Classification (GTDB taxonomy): domain Bacteria; phylum Bacteroidota; class Bacteroidia; order Cytophagales; family Spirosomataceae; genus Spirosoma; species Spirosoma fluviale. The sequence goes on along the minus strand of NZ_OCNH01000001.1, from coordinate 1,719,574 downwards.
TGACGAGCTGGTTACCCGTTTCTTTAATGGCTTTTAAGTGGCGGGGCGCAATAAAGCCGGCGGCACCAACCAGGGCAAATCGTTTCATAAAAGAGGAGCTAGTTTACCGTTCGTGAGGATATAGCGGGTACCGCTTTCGGGGCAGGTGGCTAAACCGTCCGGCTCGAAGCGCAGGCGGTGGCCATATTCGCTGATCCAGCCCAGTTGGCGGGCCGGGTTACCAACGACGAGCGCGTAGGGGGGCACCGTTTTGGTAACTACGGCCCCGGCCCCGATAAAGGCATATTCGCCAATGTCGTGGCCACACACAATGGTGGCATTGGCCCCGATGCTGGCTCCTTTGCCCACGTGGGTTCTCAGGTATTGCCCCCGCCGGTTGATGGCACTTCGGGGGTTATTGACATTGGTAAAAACCATGGACGGGCCCAGAAACACATCATCGTCGCAGGTAACACCCGTGTAGATGGATACATTATTCTGGACTTTCACATTATTGCCCAGCACAACGTCCGGCGAGATGACTACATTCTGACCGATGTTGCACTTCTCCCCCAGCGTACAGTTGGGCATGATGTGCGAGAAGTGCCAGATTTTGGTGCCTTCACCTATCGTGCAGCCTTCGTCGACAATAGCGGTTGGGTGTATAAAAACGGACTCCAAAGTTTAGGCGAAGTAAGTGGTTATCGTTTCGGCAATGTAGGCTATCTGCGGCTCAGTAAGCTCCGTATGCATGGGTAGCGACAACACCCGCTGACAAAGCTCGTGCGTAACCGACAAGTCGCCAACGACCCGGCCTACATCCTGATACGCTTTTTGCCGGGTGAGGGATTTCGGGTAATACACCATGCTCGGAATGCCATTTTGTTTAAGAAATTCGATGAGGCCATCCCGTTTTTTGGCCGGTACCTTAATAGTATATTGGTGAAAAACGTGGGTTGAATTGGGAGCCCGGTAGGGAATTTCTACTTCTGAGATGCCATTCAATAAATTATCGTACCAGGCGGCAGCTCTCTGACGGTTAGCTGTATACGTAGCGAGTGATTTTAGCTTTATCAGTAAGATGGCGGCCTGGAGTGAGTCGAGCCGGGAGTTGATACCTACCACCTCGTGTTCGTACTTTCGGGCCTGCCCATGATTGGCAATCATGCGAACTTTACAGGCTAACTCCTCCGTTCGGGTAAAAACGGCTCCTCCATCGCCAAAGCACCCCAGATTTTTCGACGGAAAAAAAGAGGTTGTTCCCAGATCACCCAGACACCCGGCAGCAAGCACATACCCATTGGGAAAGGTGTAGCTGGCACCAATGGCCTGGGCAGCATCTTCAACAATGGCAATCTCGTTGGCCTGGCACAGGTCCAAAATGCCGCCCATATCGGCACACTGGCCAAACAAATGAACGGGTACCACCAGCCGGGTTTGGGGGGTAATTGCTTCAGCTACCAGCTCCTTATTGATGGTGAAGGTTTTGGGATCGACGTCGATGATGATGGGCTTGAGACCAAGTAAGGCAATGACCTCGGCCGTGGCCACATACGTAAAGGCCGGTACGATCACTTCATCATTCGGTTTCAGATCGAGCGCCATCATGGCCAGTTGCAGGGCATCTGTTCCGTTGGCGCAGGATATTACATGCGGCACGTTCAGGTAAGTGGCCAGTTGGCGTTCAAACAGGGCTACCTGTGGGCCTTTGATAAAACTCGTTTCATCAAGACATACCTGAATAGCCTGGTCAACAGCCGACTTATTTTTCAGGTATTGATTTTTGAGATCAACCATCTGTATTTGCCCTATCGTATGCTGACTAGCCATGCCTGTTGTCGTTTACGGACGCTCCCCTCGGTTCACTTACTCCGGACCTTATTTACCAGAATATTGATGATTATTTTCCTGAAATAGCGGATGTCGGTCAGAAAGGGGCTTTCGTCAAAAGCCTTCATGTACTTCAGTTCCGACTCGACAATCTCCTCGAACGTCTCCGGCAGATCGGCATAGAACGGAGGCAATAAGCCAGGTTTGTGTTTTCTCCGGATTTCCTGCGCGTGGGACGGATACAAGCTGAAATAGTGGTTACTAATGGGCCGTACGCCTACCAGCTTCAAATCACCAGTCAAGACATTATAGAACATTGGAATCTCGTCGAGCCAGTATTTACGAAGAATTCGTCCGCCGGTACTTACCCTGAAATCATTTTTAAACTTACCGCCTTTATCCAGGCCCTGGGTGTCGTGAATATATGCCTGCACATACTCAGCGTAGGGGTGCATGGACCGCAGTTTGACGACCGAAATGGGCAACCCATACTGTCCCATACGCTGCATGCGAAAGAAAAAACCTTCGCTCGGCGGAGACTTGATCAAACTTGGGATAGTCCTGGGATTCCGCCTGGCAATAAAGAAAGTTTCACTATCCATTTCGATGAGGTCGACCAGATCGAAACCGGTAAACATCAGTCGGCCAATAAGTTCAGCTTTCGACACATCGACCGGCATTCGAAGCAGGCGGCACAATTTCCGGAACCCGTTGAGTTTGGGCAGGACGCGTCTAAACAGGAAGTATAGGGGGTAATACAGCCACAGAAAAGCCGAAGAATAGTTCTCCTGAAGTTTATGTTTGCAGTTCTCTGCGGTAACGAGGTTGAAGGCAAAATACCCGTCATTATTCAGCAGTTGATGTACCCCCGTAAACAGGGCATTGAGATTCTCCTGTTTATGGCATCGATCCTGAATGAATATATTTTGTACCGGCAGCCGGGTTAGTGACTGGCTGGCATTAGTCCTTAAGAAGGTTGTCCAGGATGCCGGATGCCCATACCCCTCAAGGCAGGCAGGCAGTTCAGCCGAAACCTGATCCGTAGCAATTATTGCTGATGGTCCCGGAGCCGAACTCGCTTTGTCAACCGTTTCCCCGCGTAGCGACAGGTGGCTGTGTCTCATGCGAACGGGGTGTGAATACGGTCAAAAAGAATAGACGTAGCGCAGACCAACAAACCGTTACAGCCGTAAATCAACAAGGTCCTTCTTAAAGATTGACTTAATATCGAACACAATGGAGGTCTTTTCTTTCTTTAGTGAATTGATATCCATTGTCAGGAACTGATGGTGAGCCACCGCGATGATAATAGCATCGTACGTATGCGCCGTTAGGGTAGTGCTGAGGTGAAGCCCGTGATTATGGAGCACATCGTCAGCAGATGCCCAGGGATCGTATACCTCCACGGCCAGACCAAAATCGTTCAGCTCGTGGTAGATATCAATCACTTTCGTATTTCGGCTGTCGGGGCAATTCTCTTTAAAGGTAAACCCTAAAATCAGGATTTTGCTGGACTGAATCTGCAAGCCATTGGCAATGAGCCGCTTGAGCACTTTTTTGGCAACAAATACGCCCATGCCATCGTTCACCAGTCTACCGGATGAGATCACCTGGGGATAATACCCCAAGCTCTGCGCCTTATGTACGAGATAATAAGGATCGACACCGATGCAGTGTCCGCCAACCAGTCCGGGTTTGAACTTGAGGAAATTCCATTTTGTCCCGGCGGCATCGAGTACCTCATTGGTATCGATACCCATGCGGTCAAACATCAGGGCCAGCTCATTGACGAACGAGATGTTAATATCCCGTTGTGCATTCTCGATCGCTTTGGCCGCTTCGGCTACCTTAATGGAAGGCGCGGGGTGCGTACCCGCCGTAATGATGGAGCGGTATAACTGATCGACGAAAGCCGCTGTTTCCAGCGTTGAGCCAGAAGTGATCTTGACTATGGTTGTCAGGGTTCGTTCTTTATCACCCGGATTGATTCGTTCGGGGGAGTAGCCGCAGAAGAACCCTTCATTATAGGTCAGATTACTGAACCGTTCCAGAACCGGCACGCAATCCTCTTCGGTACAGCCCGGATACACCGTCGATTCATAAATAACCGTGTCCCCCTGTTTTAATAGTTTCCCAACGGCCGTGGAGGCCTTTATCAGAAAACTCAGGTCTGGTTTTTTAAATAGATCGATGGGGGTAGGCACGGTAATGATGTATACCGTACAGGCGCTCAGGCTGTCAATAGAACTCGTCAGGGAGAGAAACGTCGCCGAGCGTAGATCTTCCGGCGACATTTCAAGGGTTCCATCGATCCCTTCGGCGAGTTCCTGGATACGTTGTTTGTTGACGTCGAAGCCAACGGTCACGTATTTTTTCCCAAATTCGACCGCTAAGGGAAGGCCAACATACCCGAGGCCTATTACACCAATTTGAATATCTTTCAGAGGAGGCATGGTGAAGATGGTATACAGTGAGATCAGTTATACCGGTAGGATCAGCTGGCTTTACGAAACCGATCGCGAAAGCTTTTCTTTGCGGGTGGTTGGCCATACCCCTCTTTTTGTCCGTAGCCGTACCCATAGCCGTAGCCATACCCATAGTCGGCAGAGTGTTTATAATTGACGCCGTTGAAAATCAGATTCAACGAGGCAAACACTTTCCGTTTGTTCAACTCGGCAATATTTTTCAAATAGAGCCGGGGCGTTTTTTCGTGCCGGATCAGGTAGAAACATACATCGGCATAGGGAGCCAGCAGGGTAGCATCGGTTACCAGGCCAAGCGGTGGGGTATCGATCAGAATAAAGTCAAATGAATTCTCTACCTCTTTCAAAAAGAACTTCATCCGTCCATTGGCCAGTAATTCGGAGGGGTTGGGTGGAATGGGACCACTCGGAGCCAGAAAAACATGCGGAATTTCTGTTTCCTGAATGACCTCGTCGGCTCTTACCCGACCAATGAGGTAATTGGAAAGACCGACCTTATTACTCACATTCATGGTCTGATTGATCTTGGGCTTTCGCATGTCCAACCCCAGAATCAGCACCCGTTTATCAAGTAAAGCCAGCGATGCCGCAATGTTTAGGGTAACAAACGTTTTACCTTCCCCACTGGTCGAGGAGGTCAGCAAAATGACGCGGGCTTTTGCTTCCTGCTCCTCCAGAAACAAATATTGCATGTTAGAGCGGATCATTTTAATCTGCTCACCCACAAAGCTTTTGCTGTCTACATCGATCAGTTCACTTTTATCCTTTTTGGGTTTTACACCCACTTCGCCAAATACTTTTAAACCCGTTTTGCTTTCAATTTCCTTCTTCGATTGAACGGTTAAGGTCAGTAGCTCTTTGAGAAAGATTATGGAAAAGGGGATGATCAGACCCAGCAATAGAGAGGTCATGTAAATATTCTGCCGGTCTGGCCGAATAGCTCCTCCACTGGCAAAGGGCACATCCACCACCCGACTATCCGTAATGGTGGAGGCATAGGAAAGCGCCGTTTCCTCGCGCTTTTTCAACAGCATCAGGTAAAGATTCTCTTTAATACCTGCCTGCCGCTTTATTTCGATGTATTCCCGCTCTTTTTTAGGTACGGCCGAGATGGACCCATCCAGGCGATTATTGAGGGACTGAATGCTGTTTTTAGTGAGGAGCAGGTTATTCTTCTGGTTCGTCAGGTTTTCTTTGATCGCCTGCTTCACATTACGCATCTGAGAATTAACGGTTTCCAGATACGTATTACCCGGCTGCACACTCTGGGCCAGTTTACTGCGCTCTACTTCCAGCTCGGACAGCTGAGCGATGTACGAGTTCAATACAGGATCATTTACCATTAATGTTGAGGGGGCCACCACACTGATCTGCGCCCCGTCGATGTACCGTTCAACCCCTTCCAGAATCTTTAGCTGAAGGTCGACTTCATTGATTTTGGCGTCGTTCTGCTCTACTTTCTGCAGAAAGAGATTGGCTTCTGAACTGATATCCATAACGCCCTTATCCCGCCGGTACTGCTCCACGTCCAGCTCCACGTTGCCCAGCTCAGCAGTTATTAACTTCAGGCGTTCTTCAATGAACCTGAGTGTGCTGGTTGCCTCGCGGTTTTTGTCATCCAGGGACGTGAAGGCGTACTCATCCAGCAGTTTGGAGAGAATATCTTTCCCTTTGTTGGTCAGCGCGTTTTCCAGACTGATCGATAGTAACGAGCTTTTTGGATTTACCGGGGAGATAGCCAGACTACTAATCAACTCCCCAATTAGCGCATCGCGATCATGAAACCGAATTTTGATGGGTGCTGCGTCGGTCATAGCTATCGAATCGCGTCGAAATACCCGGAACTTGCCATACTTGCATTGCACCGGCTCACTATATCTGAATGTGCCTAACACCACTTTTTCCTGGTCCAGTACCTGGAACCGATCTCCGGTTCCCGGCTGAATGAAAAGCGGCTGGCTATAGCCCAGGCCGGTGATGTTGGTGGCATTGATTTTTACGGGGCTGGCGGTATAGATTTCAACATCCCGGCTGCGAGCCTCGGTCCAGTACGTTACCGATAGGTTCAAGGCGTCGATCACCTTACCCAATAACGCCCTCGATTTCAGTACGGCGATTTCATTCTCCAGTTGCTTACTGGCTCCTACCGAAAACTCTTCGACGATGTCATCCCCTTTTTTTACGGCTTTTTCATCCCGGATGAGTAGGGTTGCGTAGACCTGATAAATGGGGGTGTAGCGTTTTAAATACACATAAGCGCCGGCGAGGCTAATACCAATGGTAAGCACAAACCAATACCAGTACCGTAAATACTTGAAAATATAGGCGAGCAGATCGAAGTCATCTTCCTGATCGTCTGCAAAAAAACTGTCACTTGTGGTCATTCGGATGCTGAACTCTTAAAGCCTTGAGAATAAGGCAATCAACGAAATTACTGATGTAAATAAGCCCAGGTAAACAGGGATTCGCTGCAGATTTGGGTTTAACTGCCGGAAAGGAATCTCTTTATCTTTCGTAGGCTCTACGTAGACGATGTCTCCGTTCTGGAGGTAGAAATAAGGCGATTTAAAGACCTCCCGGCTCCGCAGGTTGACCCGCCCGATCTCACGCATGCCATTGTTAATGCGTATGACGGTAACGCTATCCCGTTTACCATAGAGGGTAAGGTCTCCGCAGGCAGCCAGCGCATCCAGAATGGTTGTCTGATCGTCGAGCAGATTAAAAGTGCCAACCTGATTTACTTCGCCCAGCATCGAAAACTTGTGGTTCATGAACCGGATGTTGACGGAAGGCTCTTTCAGTGTCTGCTCCAGGACGGTCTTGATTTTAGACTCAGCCATCTCCAGCGTGAGGCCCGCCACACGCTGCTTACCAATAATGGGCATGAACACACTACCGGACGAGTCTACCGGAAAGCCCAATGGCTGGCTCCCTCCGCCCACACCTGCTCCTGAAAATGCCGAGACAGGTAAGGTATTCACGTTCGAGAAGTTCAGGATTTCGTTCGACTCTTTATTGAGCGTGCTGACAATGATACCCAGAATATCCCCTTTCTTGATATAAGATACCTGAGGCACAACCGTTTCGATCAGGGCCGGAAACTGCGGGTTATCGCTTTGGAAGTATTCTAATTTAGGCGGCTTGGTACTTACACAGGATAGGAGTTGAGCACTAAAGACCAGCACGACAGTCAGGCGCCCGAATACACGTAGAGTTTTGTACATTTTGATAGCTTAAGCGCCCTTGTGACTTAATAATGCACTTTTGGTTACTACCAAATTGGTAAATTTAACGGGACTCATAGAAAACAGTCTAAAAGAACAGCACCTATTGTCTACAGCTTCGCCCGGTCAGTCACATTCAATGACATTTCGTACTTGGTTTGGTAGTATATGATGTGTCTTAAAAAGAAACAGTTACCATATCCTTCCCTGACTTGAAAAACGGGGTAAAGGAGGATACAACTATACTATTATGAAAATAATGATCACAAATCGGCTTATTAATTAGTTACCAATTCCTGCTCGATTCATTGCATAGTGACCTTTGCTTCTTAAAAGCGGTCGAAATATATAACAAAACTAGATCACATTATTTAGGTACATATTATTATACAAATTTTGATCATGTGTTTATTACAATAAAAGTCAATTACATGTTTACGATATACTTTATTAGAAATATTAATTAACACTCAAGTGCTTTATGTAGAAAACTTGTTAAGTTATAGTAACACATAAAAAAGAATATCTGAAGAAACAAATCGCAAATAGTGAACAATTGATTCTATGTGTCAATCAACAGTTAATTCATTGAAAATCTGTTTTTTGTTCTCTACCTATAGTCTAAATTTTCATTTATAATCTATCTAAATTGGATGATTTTGGTCCGTTAAATAAATTAACTAATCAAAATGGCTATGTTTTTAGTTGACCACGCCATTAAAACGCGGGGCACCGAAGTGGTAAGGCTCGCTAAATATCAGAAATGTCATCGTAGGCTTCTAACGCAACGAACCCGGAAAGTTGAGTTGGTACTCTCTTTCCCGGGTTCGATAATTGCCTCAGTTGCGTTGGTCTTCTGAGACAGCTACTCCTTTGAGTTTGCTCTTTTAAGATTGTAGCCCTCATATAATCTTTACGAGTGGCTAATTACCTGTTGTCTCCTCCGTGGACAGCACTTGCATTTTGTAACTGATGATGCCGTGTAAAGGTCGACGAAGTTTCTTGGCAATTTCGTTAAGGTATAAGAACCCCTCTTGTGCAAGCAATGGCTTACGTTTGTCTTTGGCGTAACCAATTGATAAAGGTGTCACTTTGATCGGCTGGTTAGAAACCGACTCATTGGGTGATTGCATAGTACCGGTTAACTTGACAAGACCGGCATTGACCACTAACTGACCCACAAACTCGGTCTTCTTACCTGACTCCCCAGTATTGACCGGTAGTGTAATCAGCAAACAATCATCACCTGCTGAAAATAGTATACCCTGCTCCGTTAACACGCGTCCAGCAACCAGATAAGCCTCCTTATCGGCCAGATCGGTTGTAATCAAAATAACGTTAGCTCCTTCAAACGGAATAGACTGCGCTTGCGCAGGAGGGAAAATCAAGGTTAGCAGTAATCCTACCAAGTAGGCACGCTGCACACATAAAACTCGTCTCATATGTTATATATAATCTTGTAAATAATGCCTATTTGACTGAGGGTGTTAACAACGGTCATGTTAGCCACTAAACTTTTCATGATTTGACTTTAGGTGGGCAGTTGTACATTAGATGAAGTTGAGTCAAAAATGTCACCCAAGCCGCGTACGATATACATTGAGCTGAAAACTTTACCAACCAGCGCCTTACTCCTATGTAGCCGCTTGTTATCGACCAATGTCTATCTTTGGCAATGCTTGCTTCTTCCGGTACCAGAGGTCAACTGCTGGTTATTGTCATTGCTCAATTCGCGGGTACTTCACTCTGGTTTGCGGGAAATGCAATCCTGCCCGAATTACAAACACTGCTCAAAACGACCAGTCTGACGGGCTGGATCACCTCGTCGGTACAGATTGGCTTCATCATCGGTACGCTCACGTATGCCGTTTTAGCCATACCTGACCGTTTCCGGTCAACTCATGTGTTTCTGGTATCGGTAACGGCGGCAGCTATGGTTAACCTGATCTGGCTCCTGCTACCCCTGAAAGCGGAAACCGTTTTAGGGAGTCGGTTCATAACGGGTTTCTTTCTGGCAGGCGTTTATCCGGTAGGCATGAAGATTGCCGCCGATCGGTTTAAAGCCGAATTAGGGAAGGCAATGGGGTTTCTGGTTGGGGCGCTGGTATTGGGTACTGCTTTTCCGCACCTGATCCGGTGGCTGGGCGGCAACCTACCCTATCGTACGTTGATGATAGCGGTCTGTTTACTGGCTATAAGCGGTGGTGTGCTGCTCGCTCTGGCGGTACCGTCGACAGCTACAAAAAATACGGGCAGTCTCTTTCGTATTCAGGCACTTCTGGCGGTGTGGAAGCCCTCAGCCTTTCGTCCAGCCATGCTGGGGTACTTTGGCCATATGTGGGAACTCTATACCTTTTGGGCTTTTCTGCCAACATTATTGATGTACTACGCTCAACAACACCCGACAATCATCACGTCGATTTCACTTTGGGCCTTTGCTGCCATTGCTGCCGGAGCCGCCGGATGTGTAGGCGGAGGGTACCTGGCTTTACGGATCGGTAGTGGCCGGGTAGCCCGGTACTTATTACTTACCTCGGGGCTTTGTATTCTACTTATGCCCTTACTGCTGGCACTGCCGCCCTATCTTTTCGGGTTCTTCCTTCTACTCTGGGGAGCCGCTGCCGCCGGTGACTCTCCCCAATTTTCAACGCTGGTAGCCAGTAATGCCTTTGTCGATAATCGAGGCAGTGTTCTAACCCTTGTTACCTGCTTTGGCTTCTTACTGACAGTGCTATCCATTCAACTCATGGCGTGGCTGATCGGTACGATAGGGCTATCCGGCTGGATTTTTTACATACTGATTCCCGGGCCCTTGCTGGGAATGCGGGCCATGCGTCTTTACGCTCAATAAGGGTTGCCTGACCACTCACCTACAATCCTGCCAACAAAAATTCATTGCTCGATCAATAACCCCAACTCAGCAAATGGGTATCCCTGAAAGTTTGTCTGGAGCAATCCAAAATTACTCTACTATTCGTATATACTATTCTTTCCGCTTTCCACACCCGACAGGCCGCGTTCTTACCGAGAAGCGGCCTGTCTTTATGAATAAGCCGCCTATCTCAGCATCAATAGTCGTTATGAGTGAAATTCTGGCTGCTTTTAGTCATGTACTTAAGCAGGCTTCCCTTCGAACCGGCTGTTTATCTGCTCAACAACGTACTCAAAATCAGTCGGGTGCTTTGCATAATCCAGCGTATCTACGTCAAGAATCAATAAGGGCCCTAACTTATACGATGTAATAAACTCCTCGTAGAGTTGATTCAGGTTGCCCAGGTATTCGTTACTGATAGACTGCTCGAACAACCGCCCTCGTTTTTTAATCTGTTCGCGGAGTTTAGGCAAACTGGCGCGTAAATAGATCATCAGATCGGGGGGACGAACGAGACTCATCATGTTGGCAAAGAGTTGGCTGTAGGTATTGTAATCCCGCTCACTCATGTCGCCACTTACGTACAGGTTCCGCGCAAAAATAGCGGCATCCTCGTAAATGGTTCGATCCTGCACTACAGTATGCCGACTGCCCGAACCAGACTGGGTTAGGCTAAACCCTCCAGACCCGCTTTGGAAGGTTTGGTGTTGATTGGCAGCCTGAATGTCAATAATCCGTTTCACCTGAAGAAACCGACTATTCAGGAAATAAATCTGAAGATTGAACGACCAGCGCGGCATATTGCTGTAGAAATCAGCCAGATAGGGATTTCCTTCTACCGCTTCGTACAATACTTCCCACCCATAATAAGCAGCTAGTTGTTCGGCAAGGGTCGTTTTACCCGCCCCAATGTTTCCTGTAATGGCAATATGCATACGAAGCTAGTAAAGCGTGAACCGTGGAAGGAGCTCCACCTTAAGGAACCAACTTTAGCAAATTGGGTTTAATTTTGTACATATAAATAAAAATCAGACGTTTTTCACTGACTGAATTTCCCGACGAACCTGTCGGATTAAGGTAAGTTTTTTACCCCGTTGTCAGACTCTTTGCTGTAGCTATGAAACCGTACCGCGTTCTCCTGTACTATATCTATTCGCCCATCGAAAACCCTGAGCACTATCGGGAAGAGCATCATTTGCTGTGCCTCCGCCTGAATCTTCTGGGGCGAATTATTGTGGCTCCCGAAGGATTGAACGGAACCGTATCCGGACTCACGGCCGATTGTGAAGCCTATATGGAAACCCTCAAAGCCGATCCGCGCTTTGCCGGTATTTCCTTTAAAGTTGATGAAAGCGATGGCCACACGTTTCAGAAACTGCACGTGCGGGTAAAACCCGAAATTGTCCACTCTGATTTACCGGTCGATCCGTTGCGGCAAACCGGTATTCACCTGGAACCAGAGGATTTCCGCCGGTTGAAAAACGACCCGGATGTGGTGCTGGTCGATATGAGGTCCAATTATGAGCACGAAGTCGGTAAATTTAAAGGGGCCATCACGTTCGACATGGAAAACCTGCGCGAACTACCCGACCATGTTCATGAACTCGATCACCTTCGGGATAAAAAAATAATTACCTATTGCACAGGCGGCATTAAATGCGAAAAAGCATCTGCCTACCTTTTATCACAAGGCTTCGAAAATGTTTACCAGCTTCACGGCGGTATTATCCGCTACGGTCTGGAAACGGGGGGCAAAGATTTTGACGGCGAGTGTTACGTATTCGATAACCGCGTTACGGTGCCCGTCAATCATATAAATCCGGTTACAGTATCGGTATGCTACCGTTGTGGCACACCCACAAGCCGGATGATCAACTGCGCCAGCCCCGTTTGCAATAACCACGTTACCCTGTGCGAATCCTGTGGCGACGCCCACGGCGGCACCTGTACCGATACCTGCAAAGAAGACCCAAACCTCCGCCCGTACGATGGAACGGGCTATTATGGCAAACAAACGCAGAGCTATTCCCCAATCCAAGGCTTCAAAAGCCAAGTGGGCCAGCGCGTAGAGGTCAACTTATTACCTGGCAAATTATAGCTGTTCTCGTCATTTTACGTAAGTTGATTAGATCAGTTATTACCAATAAAGCTGGATTGACTAAATCATGTGGTCAATCCAGCTTTATTGGTAATAACTGAAATTTACTTCCTATGCCAGTTGTTATACTTGCCGACACGTATATTTGTGGAAGCTTTAAAAAGCTACCCACCAAATGGAAAATAGAATAAACGTGTCGGTGTTAATGGCCGTCTATAACACCGACTTTGTTTTAGTGAAGCGGGCTATAGATTCGGTATTGAACCAGAACTTCCAAAATTTCGAACTAATCATCATTGACGACGGCAGTTTAAACGATCCTCAAAATCGGATTCTTACCTACGCAAAACAACACGAGGATAAAATTGTGTATCTCCGCCATACGAATTGTGGTCAGTCAAAGTCAATTAGCCGGGGAATATTAAACAGCACCGGAGAATTCATTACGATTCTGGATGCCGACGATGAGTACAAACCCCATCATCTGCAAGCCTGTTTACAGGAAATGGACCACACGGACCTGATTGCCTCCACTACAGAGACCGTCGTCGATACAGAAAACGACTACTATGTTTCTGACAAACAGGACCATACCAAATTCATTCATGTGGATAAGTGCATTTTGTTCGCTACGCTTTTTGGCCGGAAAGAGGTTTTCAGGACGATAAATTTTCTGGATGGGTACGGGGCTGACGCTCGTTTTTTCGAACGGGCAGCGCAAACCTACCGGGTCAGAAAAGCCGATCTGAGAACGTATATTTATTACCGGAACATGCCGAACAGCATTTGTTCGACCCTTAAAAAGAAGCATACGCTCGTACCTGCCTTACTATAACGCCAACATGCTTTTTTCTTCCGGGCAAAAACAGGTCATTTTAGCCTGTCATATTACGGGTGTCTTCGATGTGAATCGCAACAATACGTTACCCCACGATTCGTATGAGCTCGTTCAGGAGTGGGTTGACTCCGTTACTGCCTTAAAAATACAGGGCGTACTATTCCACAATAATTTTACCGAAGCAACCTGTGAGTTGTTTCAAAACGAGTACGTCACCTTCGTCCGGATCGTACACAACCCCCTGTTCAACCCGAACGTATATCGGTATTTCGTTTACAGGGATTATATACGGGATCGGAGCCACGAGATAGTCAGTTTTTTCGTTACGGATAGTTCGGATGTGGTCGTTCTCAACAATCCTTTTCATCAACCACTTTTTGTCGATAATCCAACAGCGTTGTTTTGTGGCGATGAGCTTAAGTACCTTGATAACGACTGGATGAAGGCGCATGCCACGCTGTTGCGAGGCCGGATTGCCGATTATGCTGATTATGAGAAAACTTTCGCGACTGAAACCCTGCTTAACTGCGGCATTATTGGCGGGAATATGACCCTTATGCAGCCATTTATCGAGGTCCTATGCCAAATTCATGAGCAGTATAATCATGATAATCAAACTGCTTACACGGGCGATATGGGTGCCTTTAACTACCTGGCACGAACTCGATTTAACGAACAACTCATTCACGGAGAACCCGTAAACACGGTGTTTAAGGCGTACCAGACAGATCGAACGGATTGCTGGTTTCGGCACAAGTAACCGTCAACCGTACTAACGCCGGAACTGCTCATTATTTCTGACAGGATTTACGGGATGAACAGGATTCCGTTTAGCTACAAATCCTGTTCATCCCGTAAATCCTATCCATAAAACTTACTCCCAGCTATCCAGGCCGAGCAGTTTACGGCCAAGAGGGGATAGTTCGGCGGTTTGGTAACGCTCCTTCTCCCAGTTGCGGGGGTCGCCCGGAAAAGCGTACCCTTCGGGAGCCTGCCGGTCACGCCACGACATAATGCGCCATTGCCGTAAAGCCTCATTGTCTTCTTCGGCGGGCATCATGGAAATGTACTGCGCAATGCGCACTTTGTCGGTCGACAGGTTGGGGCGAATGCCGTGTGGCTGGGTGCTGTTAAAAATCAGGAGGTCACCTGCTTCCATTTTCACTTTTACGAAGTTGAAACCCGTGGTGTCGGGCTTGAAATGATCCCGGTCGTCGGGCTGGGTTAGCTTCCAGGTATCGTACGTCCGGTAGAGTTCAGGAATGCACTGAAAGCCACCCATGTTCTCATCGGTCTGATCGGCCAGTGCCAGTACACCCTGCACGTTTTGGGGACGGGTTTCGGGGTCGTAATCCCAATGGATGAACCCTTTAAATTCATGCCCCGGCCGAACGGGGAAATTCAGGTTGGCGCGGTCGATGGTCACCCATAGTTTCTCGGTTCCCCAGATGTCCACAAAGGCATCATAGACCCGTGGGTACTGCCGGTTGTCCCATTCAAACTGATGATTATACAGTTCAACCATACCGCTGTTAGTCAGCTCTTTCATCTTCATTTCGGCACGGGGTGGCGCATACCAGGTGGCCGGGTCGTTGGGGACTTTCTCTTCAAACTCCCAGATCAACTGAGCCAGCCGCTCGGCGTTTTCTTTGGGTACTGCCTGTTTAACGACAATATAGCCGTTCTCTTTCCAGAATTGCCAGTCTGCTTCGGACAACACCCGCAACGGTTTTCCACCCTCCGAGCGATCACTTAATTTCAGTTTACTGCTGGTTGCGGTAGATGGGTTTCCGGGAATGTCTTTGTGGGCATTGTCGGGAATCATTGTAGCAGGCGTACCTGTAGGTGTCATTGTGGGCTGCATCGTTTCCATGAATTATTGGGGTGTTTAGGGCTTTTTGTTGACTCAAAGTTAGTACCTGACCGGACCGATGTGTTACAACGAATCTGGCAGGTTTTTGCACTATATTGCTCTCTAATTAAAAGTGTTATCATTTATGTGTCATTTAACAGCAAAATAGACGAATGTATGAAAGTTGCCTTTGAGCAAATTAGCCCTGACGCCAACAGTTCATTTCATTTGTTGTTAACGCCACACTTGAGCGACGTTTTCCTGTGGCATTACCACCCGGAATATGAAATCGTGTACATTGAAGGGGCCAATGGGACCCGTCATGTTGGTGGTCATATTTCCCGCTACGAAGGCAGCGATCTGGTCTTTATCGGGCCTAATATTCCGCACCTTAATTTCGATTACGGCGTAAAAACAGATCACAAAAAGGTAGTAGTCCAATTGAAAGAGAATTTTCTGGGCGAGGTACTGTGGCAAGCCCCCGAATTTGCGGCTATCACTACACTTTTTGAGCGTGCCCGATCGGGCATTTCCTTTTACGGACAGACTAAGCTAGCCGTAGGCGAGCAACTTCATCAACTGGCTCACCTCCCTCCTTTTGAACGGCTTATGCAACTGCTGGCCATTTTTCAACGTCTGGCAACCAGCACAGAATACGTCTCCCTTCAGGGCGAAGCGGTCAGTACTACGTACAATCTGACGGAGCAACAGCGACTCAAACGCGTAAACCAGTTCATTGCCGAGCACTACAGTCGGCGTCTGCCAATCGCCGAAGTTGCCGCCATCGCCAGCCTGACCGAAGCCGCTTTCTGCCGGTATTTTAAGCGAATGACCCGACTAACCTTCACCCAATTCCTGAATCAGTACCGCGTCAATCAGGCACAAAAACTGTTACTGGTCGACAGTACTGTAACCGAGGCCTGTTTTGCGTGTGGTTTCGAAAGCTTATCTTATTTCAACAAAATTTTTCGGCGCGTAACGGGCGAGAACCCGCTTCAGTTTAAAAAGCGGCACCTTTCGTAAAAAATCCTGTTCTCTAAATAGAATCGTGAGCTATACACCTTGGTAAGCCCGGCATTCTGTCAACAAAACATTGGACCAACGTTCCACCCTAACCCTAAGTTTCGACCAGCGTTCCGGCGTATTTGTGTAGCTTAGCGGTGTAAAAAGCAGGTGCCGAATGGCACGGTAGTCCTGCCGGTGCGTAAGCGATTGACCACCACTGTTATTCGCAATTGACCCTTGATATCCTGATTATATGTCTGAGAAAAAACCGCTGATTTTAATAACAAACGACGACGGAATTACTGCCCACGGCATTCGTACCCTCGTTGATTTAATGAAACAACTCGGCTCGGTAGTGGTCGTAGCGCCCAACAGTCCGCAATCGGGAATGGGCCACGCGATTACGATTGCGAACCCGATCCGACTCTACCCTTCCGACATTTTTGGCGATGTTCCCGCTTACGAATGTTCCGGCACCCCGGCCGACTGCGTTAAGCTGGCTAAAAACCATATTTTGAAAGACCGTGCTCCCGATCTGGTTGTGAGCGGTATCAACCACGGCAGCAATTCGTCCATCAGCATTCTTTATTCGGGTACCATGTCGGCGGCAATCGAAGCCGCCATTGAGGGCATTCCGGCTATTGGTTTCTCCCTGGGTGACTTCACCCACAACCCCGATTTTTCGCACACCCACGAGCACATACTCACCATTGCCCGCAACGTGCTCGAACGGGGCGTGGACCGGGGCACGGCCCTGAACGTTAACTTTCCGGCCCGCACCGCCGAACCGTTGAAAGGCATTCGGATCTGTCGGCAGGCGAATGCCAAATGGCAGGAAGTATTCGACGAACGACGTGACCCACATGGCCGACGGTACTTTTGGCTGGCGGGCGATTTTGTTAACTTCGACACCCATGCCGAAGATACCGACGAGTACGCTCTGGCACAGAATTACACCTCGGTAGTGCCCTGCAAATACGACCTCACCGCTTACGGTATGCTCGATACGTTGAACGAGTGGAAACTTTAACGATGCAGGCAATATGATGTATGATATAGGATGTATGATGTATTGATTGCCCGCCAGCTACATCCTGCCTCATATATCCTATATCATACATCCTATCTATATCCTATATCATACATAAATCATGGCTTTATTAGGTAGTATGCTCAAAAACGGGATTCGGCTAACGAATGTCGTCCGACTACGAACGTTCAGTCCTGTTCGTCTGCAGCGCAAAGTCTTCCGGAAGCTAATCCGAAAAGCGCAGTTCACAAAATTCGGTGAAGCCTACCAATTCGACAGCCTGCTCCGGGCGGCCGAGTTTGGTAACGACCGTGAATTTTACCAAAAATACAAGCAGTACGTACCCATCCACGACTACAACAAAATGTTCGATGGGTGGTGGAAGCAGACCCTCGCCGGTGAGAAAAACGTGGCCTGGCCGGGCCGGGTTAAGTATTTCGCTCTCAGTTCGGGCACTTCAGAAGCGGCAACCAAGTACATTCCTGTTACGAAGGCCATGTCAAAGGCCATCCAGCGTACCAGCATCCGCCAGATTCTGACGCTGGGCAAATACCAGAATCTACCCTCAACGCTGTACGAAAAAGGCTGTCTTATGCTGGGCGGCAGCACCGATTTGAGCGTTCGGGAAGGCCATTACGAAGGTGATTTAAGTGGGATAACCGCCAGCAAAATTCCGTTATGGTTCGAGCGGTTCTATAAACCGGGCCGGGATATTGCCCAGGAACGCGACTGGGCACTCAAGCTGGATGAAATTACAGAACAGGCAGCCAGTTGGGACATCGGTTACGTAGTAGGTGTACCCGCCTGGATTCAGTTGCTGATGGAGAAGATCATTGCCCGGTATAAGGTAAAGACCATTCACGACATCTGGCCCAACCTGATGGTATTTTGTCATGGTGGCGTTTCGTTCGAACCGTATCGGCAGGGTTTTGAGAAGCTCCTCGCCCACCCCATCACTTACATCGAAACCTATCTGGCCTCAGAAGGCTTCATTGCGTACCAGACCCATCCTAATGCAGAAGGTATGCAATTGGTGTTGAATAATGGACTTTTCTTTGAGTTCATCCCGTTTAATGAGCAAAATTTCTCGTCAGACGGCGAAATCACTGACACACCCGAAACCCTGATGATCGACGAGGTTGAAGAAGGCAAAGAGTACGCCCTTCTCATTTCAACCTGCTCGGGTGCCTGGCGTTACTTAATTGGCGACACCATCCGGTTTGTCGATAAGAAACAGGCGGAGATTGTCATTACAGGTCGCACAAAGCACTTTTTGAGCTTATGTGGCGAACACCTGTCCGTCGACAACATGAATAAAGCCATTGAGATGGTTTCTGAAGAGCTGGGCATCTCTATCCGGGAATTCACCGTAGCGGGCGTTACCCACGATACGCTCTTTGCCCACCAATGGTACATCGGTACGAACGACGCGGTAGATACCAACGCCCTCCGCGATCGGCTTGATGCCCGATTAAAAGAACTCAATGACGACTATGCCGTTGAGCGTCGACACGCCCTGAAAGACATCAGCGTGACGGTTCTGCCCACGCAAACATTCTACGACTGGATGGCCTCCCGAGGCAAGATGGGCGGCCAGAACAAATTCCCCCGCGTCTTGAAAAAAGGCATGATCGGGGAATGGGAAGCATTTTTATCTAAGAAGTGAGGAGTTAGAAGCGAGTAGTGGGGGGGCTGACGCATGTGTTATCGCTGACGCCGGTTCGCCGACCGGCTGCGGTGCGGTCAGCCCTCCCACTACTTGCTCCTGACTCCTACTACTCTCCCTACCAGTTCAGTGCTCTGGATAGGGGTTCGAGCAGGCGGGTGTAGGCGATGTTGGCGGCCCCGATCAGAAAGACCACGCCGGTAGTGCGGTTAAAGATAAGAACGACGCGTGGTGTAAAGAGTCGCTTGAGCCGGTTGGCATAATACGCCAGCGCCGATTCGGTAACGAATACGCCCACGAGCGCGGAAATCATGAAGCCATACTGCTGTATTTCCGAATAATGCAGGTGTGAGCGGATATAGGCAACGATAGCCACCCACGAAACAAAATTGACGGGATTGAGCGCGTTGAGGAAGAAGCCCGTCGTGAAATAATAAACAAAATTCCCAAAACTGGTTTTTGGGTAGGCCAGTCGGGGCGTTCCTTTCAGAATGTTGACCAGGCCCATGGCCACCAGGAAGATCACGCCAACGGCAGCCATTATGTTTTCAAAGCCCTGTACTTTCGGGATAAAGGCGGTACCCAACAAAGCAGCCAGAACGAAGAGCGTGTCGCCGGTAATAACGCCCAGAACGATCTTCATGCCCGAGCGAAACCCATTGTCGACGCTGTTCTGAATCAAAGCGAAGAAAACTGTTCCAAACGTCAGGCAAAGGGCAACGCCAACCAGGAAACCGAAAAAAATTGGTAAGAACACAGATAGTTTATTGTTTGAAGTTTATCGTTTGTGGTTTTTAAGTTAATGCGCTGGATAACTCAATACAGAACATCAACTTACAAACCACAAACGCCAGACTAAGTTTAGATTCCCCGTAGCCGGGCAACGATTAACAGCGCGCTTACACTCAAGGCGTCGGTAATCCGGCTGGTCATGGCCATTTCGATGGCTTCGGTCAGCGGGAGTTTCCAAAGGCGTAGGTCTTCGGTATCTTCAGGCTCGTGCTCGCCTTCGGTCAGGTCTTCCGCTATGTAGAGGAACCCTTCCTCGTCAGTAGCGGAATTTGATGTATGAATGCGGGCAATTTCTGTCCAGGTTTTCGCTTCCAGGCCCGTTTCTTCTTTAAGCTCCCGCTTGGCTGAGTCAAGTGGAACGGTACCCAGCGGAGAGCCGCCCTCGGGGATTTCCCACGAATACTCATTTAACGCATAGCGATACTGCCCCACCAGATAGGTGTTGCCATCGGCATCAATCGGTACTACGCCAACGGCTTTGTTTTTAAAGCTGACAACGCCATAAATACCGGGTGTTCCGGCGGGCGTTATCACTTCTTCGTGACGAATTGAGAGCCAGGGGTTTTCGTACGGTACGGATGAATTGAGCGTCTGCCAGGGGTTTTCAGTCGATTTCATATTGGCGAAAGTACGAACAATACCCATACGAATTGTTAGCTTTGCAGTATCTATCATCTATTCAACAAGGCTTCATGAGCGCCAGCCAACAAACTAAATACCGCTGGATGGGCATCTCGCTGGGACTGAGTATTACGCTGCTGGCACTCAAATTCACGGCTTATTTTCTGACCTATTCAACGGCTATTCTGAGCGACGCCGTTGAGTCAATCGTTAATGTGATCGCCAGTGGGTTTGCCTTTTATAGTATTTATCTGGCCGGACAACCCCGTGACCTGAATCACCCTTACGGGCATGGGAAAATAGAGTTCTTATCGTCGGGTTTTGAAGGTGCCATGATCCTCTCGGCCGGTCTGGTAATCGTCTGGCAGGCTATCCTTAGCTTTTTCGAACCCAAAGAATTAACCAATCTGGATTGGGGGTTTGCCCTGATTGGCATCACAGCGGTAGCGAACGCCTTTGTCGGCTGGATGCTTATCCGGTCGGGTGCCCAGACGGATTCGGCGGCCCTTACTGCCGATGGAAAACACCTGCTTACAGACACGTTCAGCAGTCTTGTCGTTATGGCGGGCGTTGCGCTGGTAGGCTACACCGGGAAACACTGGATTGATAGTGTTCTTTCCGTCCTGCTATCGTTTGTCATTATTTATAACGGGTTTCAGATTACCCGGCAGTCGGTGGCGCGGCTCATGGACGAGGCCGACGTGCCGACCCTACACCGGGTTGTTAACCTCCTGAACGTCCACAAAGACCGTAACTGGATCGACGTTCACAACTTACGGGTTCAGAAATACGGGGCCGATCTACATATCGATTGTCACCTCACCCTGCCTTATTACTGGACACTTTCGCAGGTACACGAAGAGGTCCACCATTTTGAAGATACCCTTAAAGACGGCTTTCGGGGCGAAGTTGAGATTTTTGTGCATACCGATCCCTGCGAGAAAGAGTGTTGCCATTACTGCCGCGTTGCCGATTGCCCCGTTCGGTCCTATGCCTTCCTCAATGACATCGACTGGAATGCCGATAATCTCCCCCTCAATCAGAAGCATTTTGTTACTCTGGTCTGACCTAACCGCCCAGTAAAAACTACCAGTCAGGTAGACAAAAGTTTTTGAACTTTCCAAACGCATAACGCGGCTCATTTTATAGCCATTTAGCAATCGATACGGTCAGGCATCACTATCTCAACAAATTTTCAATGTATAATCAACTTCATCTTATGAAAGCCCTATCCCTCTTTTTTTGCCTTTTTCTAGGTTCATTGGGATCCAGTGCCCAATCAACTGACAATCATTTAACGGTACTGGGCGATGCGTCTGAGGAAGTACCGGCAGATCAGGCCACCCTGAACGTGAATCTTTCGTACAGCGATGAAAAAGATATTACCCTTGTTTATGAACAGCATAAAACTGGCAGGGAGCGCTTAATGGCCTTGCTAACCGAACTTAGGGTACCAGCGAAAGACATTCAGCTTCTACAGCTGATGGTTCGTAAAGAGCGCGATTTTTCGATGGGCGGTGGTGGCATGGGGCAACCTGTCGAAAAATTTAAGGGGTATCAGCGGATAGCGATTAAATTCGACGACTTGAAGCGGTATGCTCAGGTGCAGCAGCGGTTGGCTTCGGATGGTTTTATCGACTTATCGTCTGTTTTCTCGGTCAGCAACCAGCGCGAGATTGAACTTCGGTTATCCGACCTGGCAATAGCAAAGGCTAAAGAAAAAGCCGAGCGAATGGCAAAAGCGATCTCCCGAACAATAAAACGGGTTGTCCGAATCGGCGATATAGAAGAGACAGAGGCCATTGGGTATGTACGGGCTAATCAGAATAACATCTATATGAATTCTTATACTATGGACGTTAACCGCCCCGTTTCGACAATTGCTCAACAATTTCGGCTTACAACTTCCGTGAAAGTCGTATTCGAAATGAATTGATCTCCGATCTTTAGGCTAGGGCCGTCTTTTATTTTATCAGAATAGTTGTATTTTATCTTTTTATTTACCAATTTTGTCTCACTTGCTGCTCACGCAGCACCCAAAATTGCTTTTTTCAATTCAGGTTGTATTCAAAATACAGCAAAAAACGCCTTCTCCCTGAGGATTGAGGGCGTTTTTTCTTTTATAGTACAACATTCGTACAACACCTCTAAACATTTACAATTTATTTAACGGAGAAGAAATCGAACGACGGGGTGAATTCGTGGCTATGCTAGGGCCTTTCACAACCACAGAATAGCCGACTTTCCATCAGCTATCGGAAATGATTCTATACTAAAATTATATACTATATATAATACATATGAAAGAATATTATTATCATATTTGTTTTCCCAATCAAGGAACTTTAAACTTAACCAATCCTGTAGCTATCCGTAATGTCCAGTTATGATGCCAATGAGTTATCAACGTTTACCCGTGACGAACACAACGACATTCTTCAACAAATTATCAACAATCAACAAGAAGTTTGCGCCGGAATGCGCATGGCCTTATGCCAGATGAGCCTGTATTACCAGTCACGCCTGAATGGCGTGAACCATGACTTGTCGCTTGCCCTCAGTTATTCAGCAGGAATTACCCTGCATTTTGATGACGAAGGGATTCCCTACTATGTGGATACGCTGATTGCGGACAATTAGCGTATTCATCGATCTAAATAAAAAACGGCACGCCAGATAGACCAGCGTGCCGTTTTTTATTTAGATCGATGAATTAGGGTTTTGTCAGCTTTAATTCAACGTGAAAGACGCAGACGAACTGAGAAGCGGCTACCTCCAGCAATTCGAGCGAATTGACAAAGCGAAAGCGGTATACCCCCTCTGCCATACCATTATACTCAGCAAACAGTAATTGATCCGCAAGCTGGATTACGTAGCTCATACCCGTCACCATATCCTGATAGGAAGGCAGCAGACTACAGATTAACCATGCTCCATGCGGAAATAGGGGAGCCATCGACGACTCGGCCACTTCAAAGGCCCAGGCATCTTCATTAAGCAACGGAAACGGTGTCCGGCGCATCGTACCCGACCCGATTGGGCTTCGCAGAAACGCTCCGCGCTCACGCACCGCGACCCAGGTTAGATTCCCTGACTGCCGTGTTGTTTTAATCGGCGGTAAGGTCATTGACCCAATAGCCGCTTTGATGCGTAATTGCTGTTCAGTGGTGGGTTCGTTGCTTTCGTCGGTGAACATCGCCCCTACACCCTCATCGAGCCACTGACGCCGAACATTAAAGCGGGCTTCGATTCGAGACTGCACATCATCCCCAAGTTTTTTTCGCCCCTGCTCGATAGCGGACAAATAATTTTGGGATACAACTTTACCGTTGCGTGTAAGCTTTTCGCCAAATTCGGTTTGCGTAAGCCCCAGTTGCAGACGGAGTTGCAGTAACCGTTGCCCTTTCTTTAAGTCTTTGTCAGTTAGTAAAGTCATAGAATGGAATATATATCCGTGCAAAATATTTACTCTACAACTTTAATAGAAAAGTAAATCTTTACTATTTTTGCTTTCGATTAACATATCTACACGTAGTCTCTATTGAGTCTGCAAAATTAAACTTTTATATGAAGATAACTGAGAAAGAGCGGGAAGAGTTGAGCCAACGGTTAAAATTACTGGAAGACATGGGCGGTAAAACCTTTATAGCCAAAGAGATCAAAATCTCAGTAAATTCCATCTATAACCTGTTAAATCCTCAAAAGGAAGTAAAGCCGATAACGTATCACAAAATAAAGAAAGGCCTGATGAAAGTCGAACGGACTAAAGAACGTCTAATCAACAAAAAGTAATCATTTTTTTTGCCAGCCAATAGTAAATATTTACTTTTATATACTACTCTTCATATGAATCCTATTACTGTACTGACGGACGACCAATTCAAGGGATTACTGGAGGACCGAAATATGATTCTGCGCCGGGAAGCGCAGGCCTTATCGGACGTTAGTAATGCCAACGATGAACTGTTCGTCATCAAAGCCGGACTGCGCCACTATACAAAAGAGGATGTTGCTGAATTTTTCTGCTGTTCGACCAAGCAGGTCGAACGCTTCGAGAAGGAAGGCTATCTGCGGCCAGTCCGTTTAGGCAAGAAAGTGATCTATTCTGCTCTTTCGCTGATCGAGTTTGCCCAGGCTTTCCGCAAGCAGGAAACCATTGAGTCGATCAGCGAAGCCCTCCCCCGTAAACGTAAACGTACATCCTAAAGAAAATGCCTGCGACGATCCGCAACAGTGAGTACACCATGACCCTGGCATGGTATGAAGAAGTAGTAGCAGTGGTCTGGTCTGACAGGCCGGAATTTAACGAGCCGTTTCACTGGCGTCGGGAAGCCGTTGAGGATATTTATCACCAGTTCCGGGCAAAGGGGCACCCTCATCAGATGGCCCTTTCGGATACGATTATAGCTCTGCCCGATTTAGAGATGAAAGTGGACGGGCAGGTAGTCTACAAACAAAAATCCCGCCAACGAGCGTAAGCGGGATTCGGCATTTTACCATATAAAAACATAAGTGCGTGGACCCATATCCAGCCTG
Organism: Spirosoma fluviale; assembly: GCF_900230225.1. Taxonomy (GTDB): domain Bacteria; phylum Bacteroidota; class Bacteroidia; order Cytophagales; family Spirosomataceae; genus Spirosoma; species Spirosoma fluviale. The sequence continues at coordinate 1,694,748 of NZ_OCNH01000001.1, read as the reverse complement.
TGTTTTTTCTGCCGTAAAGGTAACGTCCCCTTTCCAAACTGCAAAAGGAAAGCCCTGTAAGCGCAACATTCACAAACCATATAAAAGACCCATGCTCATCGAATTAAATTATGACAATCCGGCCAGTGGACGAGCCGCCCGTTATGGGTTCCTCCACCCGCGCCGATGGCTACCCACCCTGCTGGCGCTGGTCACTCTATTGTTCCTGCTGTTGTTTTTTCACGTTTTCTAACCTCCATCATGGCTAATACCCTCACCGAAGAGCAAATACTTTTGCTCCAGAAGCCCCTGCCTGACGCGGCCATCTCGCCCCACCCCACCAAAAAGAATATGTCCTCCATCCGACCCATTTACGTGGTCGAACGGCTCAATGAGGTCTTTGGCGTGGGACAATGGTCGCTAAAAACTGACTTGTTGCCCGTTAACGGCAACGGCGACACAATTCTAACCATCAATAAGATCACCTCGACCAACAAGGAACGAACCGAGTATAGCTGTATCGTCAAAACCATTCTGACCATTCCTGAGTACGGCATCTATTACGAATGCATTGCCGGATCGACCAATGACGACATGGGCGACGCGGCCAAAGGGGGTATCTCCGATGGCTTATCCAAAATCTGCTCGTGGCTCGGTATCGGCATGGCTGTCTATAAAGGCGAACAGGATAAGGCCAACCAGCAATGGCTAAAGCTCATCAGGCCCAACGTCCAACAGGCCATTAATGACCTTCTGGATTGTGAGTCAACCCAGGACTTAGCCGTCCTGAAAGATCAGCTCTATTCAGTCGTTCTTGAGAACAAGGAGTTTATCACGGCGGCCAGAGAACGCTACGCACAGCTGATAGCCCTCGAAGAAGCCGCCCAGAGCACACCAGTCAAGCCAAAGATGCTACCGGAGGGTAAGGCCGAAAACCTGCCTCAGAGCGAAGAAACCCTTGCTTCTGCGGAGGTAGAGCAGGCCCCCGCCCCACTCCTCGCTGAGCCGATAAAACCCGGTTCGTTAGGCCCCAATATTCCCGATGGCAAAGGGGGATTCGTCAATGTGGGCAAGTATATAACCGAAGCCAACGATGCCCCCAAAGTGATGGGTACCGTTCGCTGGCTACGCATGAAACAGAGGGATGGCTATAACGTCAAGGCCTGGATGGATGCCATCCACGAGAAAGCCATTACTCAGCTTGGCCTGATTCCCGTTACCGACCCCGACACAAAACTGGTCACCTACTGCGAAACGCAAGCCGCTTAAATCGTATTTATCATACCTCAGCCGGGGTTCACTGACCCCGGCTTTACCGCAAACAATCATGTTAAGTAAACCCCAGATCACATCCATTGTCGGCTCCCATAAGGGTCTAAAAATGATTATCGCTACCGAACCCCTTGAGGGCAAACAAGGTGGCATAAAAGGACTTCCCCGCACCCATATCGGAATTGTTCAGGGCATCGAACACCGGCCCGTTGGTGGCGAACGAACGTATTACCGCTACCTGATGCTGGAAACCGAAGAAGGAAAAACCATCGAGATTCCGGAATGCTGTATCACCTCAATCGCCCAGCCAACCATCACGACTAACAAACGTATAGCCTTAAACGGTTAACTCCATGACGCATAGTTTTGATGTCCTCGACGCCGAACGATTCGGTGTCGAGGAAGCGGTAGTTATTCACGCTCTTAAATACTGGCAGTCGCTGAATGCGGTCAACAGTACTCATTACTACGAAGGGCGTACCTGGGTTCGGATGCCGGTAGCTCGGATGATTAAGTTTTTCCGGTATTTCAAATATCCCCGCAAACTGGCCAGAGTTCTGGAATCACTGGAGAAGCAGGGAGCCGTTCTGGCCAGCAAGAAGTTCAACAAATACCGCACAAACCAGACTAAGTTTTATTCTCTCTCCGACGAAATTACCGTACCCGTTTACGATGATGGGCAAGGAAGCGGGGATGATGATTGGGATGCTACCCAACAGGAAGACACGCCAACGGCCAGCCTGCTTAATCGGGTACCTATGGCCAGTACAGCAACCAGCTCACTTGGTGTCTTGACAATTCCGACCCTGCCAATTGACAATTATGACAAATCCGCGCAGGACAAAACTGTCAAATCCCGCGAAGACAGTTTTGTCAAATCCGGGCAGGACAATACCGTCAAATGCCAGGAATTGCAGATACCAAATTCGTCAAGTCCAGTTGACAAATCCGTCAATTGTATAGGTATTAATAATGAAGGTATTTATAAAGATATGGATACTGTTGTTGTTATAGGCGAGGAGGAAAAAAACGACGACGACAACCCCTCAACCTCCGAAAAATCCGTCGAGCAACAGATTAACGACTTCGTTGCTTCCTACGAGCAAAAAAAGGCGAGTCCACCAACACCCCCCCAGCCCCCCCGGCCGATGGGAGATGAACTGCCCGTTCTGGATTACGTCCGGATTGCCGGAAAGGACTACAGCCGTCAGGCCATTGAGAAACACCTTCGGGATTACCATAATGGATCGAGAGGGGAAGACTGGCGATGCAAACACCCCGGTCTGGACTTTGAGGCCATTCTGGATGCATTCCTTGAGGACATCGACCAACAGAAGTTTGATCAAACGTCCTACCTTAAAAACCGTTTTCGGATGTTTTCGGACGATTTTCTGATTGGCAAACGTACCCTCAAATTGACTACGCCTACCGCTACCGTGTCTTCTACGGGCAGGCCGGTCATCATCGCTAAACGGCCCCAGGCCCCAACCAATGTACGATGAATTACGAGTTAACCACAAATCACCTGGTCAATGTCGATGAACATCTGGAAGCAGCCATTCTGGGAACAATCTTGAGTGAACCCCGGCAAGCGGGGACCATGCTCAACATCATCCGGAAGCGAAGCATCTTTTATTCGACCCGGCATCAGCTGGTTTACGATGCCATTGCTGAACTCTACGCCCAGGATAAGCCAATTGATCTGGTGATTGTCAATCGGTGGATGCGTGCGCATAAAGCCGATCAGGACATCAGCACATCCTATTTGCTGGATTTGATGGGGCAGAGTTACCTGACGACCATCGAGCCACATTGCCTGATACTATTCCAGTTGGCGGTTAAGCGGTATCTGGGCCAGTATGGGCGCGATTTGAGCCGATACGCAATAGACCCCGCCATTGATGCCTTTGCGCTCATTTCCCGGCTCAGTACCGACATTGATGCCATCATGACCAACGTCACGGCCATGCAGCGCAAAACCGCGAATGACTACCTGCGTGAGTCATTTCAGGACATTGAAGATAAAAAGGCAGGCCGAAAAACCGGCATCACCTTCGGCATTAAACAGCTTGATGAGCGTACCGGCGGCTTTTCGGAAGGTAATCTGGTCGTGTTGGCCGCTGGTACCGGACAAGGTAAAACGGGCGTTGCCACCCATGTTATCCGCCACCGCTGTATCGACCTCCAAAGTCCAACGGGCGTAGTTACGCTCGAAATGACGGGCAAGGAGTACATGGACCGCTTTATTGCCGCTGAAACCAGCTATTCCAACAGCGAGATTAATAAAGGGATTGGCGTCGATGAGATGGTGCTTTTCAACCGCACCCGGAGGCTGGTAGATTTGCCCCTGTACATTCATGATAAGCCCGACGAGTTTCCTCAACTGGTACTCATCATCCGGGAGTGGGTACGCCAGCACAAGGTAAAAGTGGTCGTTATCGACTACCTACAGAAGATCAAGGATTCGCGGTTTATCAAGGCGCTTGAACGGGTAACCCGGCATTCGGGCGATTTGAAAGATCTGGCTGCTGAACTCGGCATTGTGATTCTGCTTTTGGCTCAGTTCAACCGGGATTGGGAAAAACGCAAGGAGTGGGATAAACGGCCCATGATGTCCGATCTGAAAGAATCGTCCAGCATCGAGCAGGATGCCAACGCTATTCTGTTTTTGTTCCGGCCCGACCGCTTCGGTCTTCAGTACGCCGATTTGACCTGCGATAAATACACCATGGAGCTGGCCGGAGCCAAATTCAGGGGAGCCGAACCGACCGACCGTGATGACCCCTGGCTGCTGGATTATGACGGAGCCTGCAACCGGCTGGCGCCCTTCAATACGCTCAAGCTAAAGGCAGGGTTTCCCCGATTAGAACAGTTTCCGAAAGATGCGGCTAAATCGTTTTCCGAACCAATTAAAGAAGGGGAGGAAGGATTCTAATGGCAAATGACAAAGCCAAAATCCAGTCAAAAGGCAAGCAAAAAAGCACCTCACTCTACGCCATTCCAAAGGCCCTGCGAACAGCGGCACCCAAAAAGGAAAAAGAGCAGAAGCCCGATGGCGAGATATGCCGCATCGACCGCTGGCCAGTCGAGATCATTGAAGGGTATCATCCCATTCAGGGACACTACCACCAACTGATTCGCTTTGACAACGGCCTGATTCGCATCAAACGTAGCCCGCTGGTATGTATAAACCCCGCTACCGGAGAGGAGCAGGTAACGATATTCGAAACGCTCTACGAGTCGGCCGAGAACCACCAATGGCTATGGTATCACATTTCAAAAAAACCAATCACAAAAAACTAAAATGGCAGTAGCGACCCAAACTTCCGTTGTCCTGGCCAAATTCAAACTAACAAAACTCGGTGTCGAAGCCGATTATGAGGAGTACGAAATGTTCGAGGGAACTTCCCTGAGAACCGATGTGTCCAAGAAATTTCCGTTTCAACCCAAAGATGAACTGTTGGCCGCATTTGATATGCTGGTGCCGCACCTGCTGATGATGTGCGAGTTCGTCAATGAGTCGACTATCGAGAATCCCAACGAGATTTTAGACTATTCTATAGCCGAGAACTTCAAAGTGACCGGCCTTTTGGTGAAGGAGTCGGGCGTTACCATCATCGGTCGACGCATTCTGAAGGGCAAAAAGGTATTGAATTTGACAACCCCGTTCTATCCCTGGGATACGCCCGACGAAGCCGACGGCTATGCCTTTGCGCATGGTTTCCAGATGGCCGTCAGCATGGCCACTGAACAGGCACTAGCCTACCTGGAAGGCGACTATATCAGGCAAGCCGCCCAGCTCTCACTGGATTTCGATAACCCAACCGATCAAGTGTAAACCCTAATTGTCTACTTGTATGGAACAATTATTTGAGGACTCTGCCCCTATCGAGGTGGTGAAATCCCAACGCCCCAGCAACAAAAAATCAGCCATCCTGGAACGCTACCCGAAAGCCTTCAGTGACCTTCAACTAACCCTTCAGGATGGTACGTTCCATCAATCACATTGAAGGTACGCAATTCTGCATCGATCACCGGATCGCTCAGGACTTGCTGACGAATCTGGTCAGGCAGGGCTATCTGATCGAGAAACGAAGCTCGGCCAGATACCGGCATTATATGGGTGCCCAGAAGCTGTTCAGCGACGACGTGGCTCTACTGTATCTGGAGACTGACTACAATTCGGTAGCCGGTCCACTGACCACCAAGACCCAGCTTGACGCCCAACCCGTACCTGCCATTAGCACCGAACCCGTTGTACTTAGCCCGGCCAGCCCCGCCCTGCCTACTTCCACTATTAGAGAAGTTGTCCGGGCCGTGATGAGCCAGTACAAAGCCGAGCTACCCCCTTTTAATTTAGGCGAAATGGCCGAACATGCTTTTCAGACCGCCTATTCGAAAGGGTTTTATCAGAAACCGCGCGAACTGGCCGCTTACCTGATGGAAGTCAATACCGAGATTGGAGAGGCACGGGATGCCCACCGGAACGGGATGCGGGCCAACTACAGCCAGATCAACTTCGAGTCCCTTATGTCGGATGCCGAGTTTGAGCAACGCTACGAACAATACCTCCATAAACACGATGGAAGCCGAGTTTGCCGGGATTCTGCTACGGACGCTGAGCCTGTCAAGGCACCTCAACATCGACATTCAAAAAATTACCAACCTTACCATGCGCTACAACAAGTTGCGCCCACTGCTCAATGGAAAAACATACTGAACATTACCGGCTGTCCTTGCAGTACCTACAGAACAAACTGACACAGTGCTTATCCGTGCTCAATGAAATGGGGACGGAATTAACCAAAACAGGCGGCATCAGCATCCATATCCAGTCCGATAGCAACCCCTTCTGTTCGCTTCGGCTGGAAGCGGTAAGCTCGTTGTTGCACGATTCCAGGCTGAGCAATACGACCGAAGAAACCAATATGGTCAATGAGATCATAAACGGCCTAAAAAGCAATTACGAATCCAAACTGGCTTCTGTAGCCAACCTGATCAATGACCTACCTGACACCTGCCCAGCGCGAGAAGCTGCTACCGAGCCAGCAAGTAGAAACCATCAGCTTAGCGGACTTTCTGACTAGCCGACGAGCTAAAAAGGGCAAACCCGCCAGTAAGAAGAAAGCTATTCCCAAAGTTGTCCAAACCTTCTTTCAGGGCCGCTGTGAGCTGAATAAAAGTAAAATTAACATCGGCATCGACCCTGACCGGGAAAAGTCCGGCATTGCCGTCTGGAAGCGCGCAGAAGGCAATACCAAAGGCTACTACCTATGTCTGAAAACGATGACCTTCTTTCCCCTTCTGCGTTACGTAGAAGGGGCTTATTCGCCCGATACAACGGTGATCTATCTGGAAGCGGGCTGGCTCAACAGGAAGAAGAACTTCCACAAGGATAGGGGGGAACGAAGGCGCGAAAAGATTGCGGCCGACGTGGGAGCCAACCATGAAGTGGGTAAGAAACTGCTCGAAGGATTGCTTGAATTGAGCTATACGGTGGTGCTGATGCGACCCCAGACCGAGAAATGGGATGCCGAACAGTTTATGTTGTATACCGGCCTGAATTATGGCTTTAATGAGGAAATCCGGGATTCGGCCAAATACGTTTTTAACTCATAAACCCAAGGCACATGAGCAAGTACCTCCTTGTAATCCTCCTGTTGTGGGGCTGTCAGGAACCGAATACCCGGCGGATTACCACCTACCTGCGGGGCAGGCCTACGGCCGACAATCCCCTGCTGGAGCAAAACCGAATCCGGATGGCTGAACTGGGCTACACGCTCCGTTCCACAACGACCGAATGTTTTCCCCAGAAGTACGAATGCCAGACCGTACAAGTCTTTGTAAAGCCATGAAAAAGCCACTTACCCAATGTTATCTAAATTCATAATTAATTTTAACAAAAATTTTTCCAATACCTTCAACTTCATACACTAAATTGTCGGAATCTGGAAGAAGCAAATCTGGGCCTCTCTTAAAACTCATAAGATCTTTATTTATTGGATAGTTGTCTTCAATGTATTCAATAACTGCTTTACGAATGTCATCAGACAACCATTTCTGAAATTGAAATGTAACACTATTGTACTCAATAGGTATTGGTTTACACTCGCCATAGCATTGCTTATCTTTCCCCCTAATACATATGGCAACATGCCGTGGAGGGCATGTTGTTCCACCGCCGTCTGGATGTGTACACTTACATTTTATACTGCTCATCTAACATTAGGTTTTAATGAATATATAATTTAACGTCCTCCCGTCTTTCTTAACCGTATATTCAGGTAATTTATTTATTGAAAAATCTCCAACTTTAGTAAAAAACTCTTCAACAGAATTTCCGCTAATATTACCTTCTCTAAGTGGTGTTTTGAGCTCTTCTAACGAGAAGCAACTCTTATCCACTTTAATATTTAATGAAGAAGCTACTGCGTCAACAAAAAAACCAAAAGGCGTTTGATCATCTATGCCTACTTCAACTGAGCCAAATGGTTGCAAAACTATCTTTAATTCCTTGAGAATTGTCTCAAAAATGAGATTATTTCTTCTATCTTTAAAAAGTAGTACTGAGAAATGGTTATCGCTAGTACTGATAGTTGAATCTGTAGGCACGTTCGGTGGGATAGCCGACTGCCTTGGAACCACAGTATCTTGATTTCCACTTTGATAAACTATTTTTGGTTTATATCTTAGATCAGCATAGCGTTGATTTATTTGTGTGGTAAAATCGGCGATTAACCGAAGATCTTTCAATTGAGGGTTATCACCTAACAACGAATCTCCTAATTGAGCAAGCGAAGATCCAATATGAGGTACAGAAAGAGAAATAAACAATTGTATCTTTTTTAGAATTTCTTCCCTCATCCAAGTGAATGAGCTTTTAACTACAAGACCACCCATACTATGGGCAATAATCGATATGGTTTCATAATTATTATAAATATTTCTAATTTCAGACTCAAAGTCTTGCGAAATAGGATTTATACCTACATTGAATCCTATGGCGTCTTCTTTAGGCTTTACTTTAATGAAGCCTAAAAAAAGACTTATTATTCTCTTAAACCAATTAATTTCAAATATTTTTGTTCTATAACTAAATATAGCAACATTAAAATTATTTTTTATTAAATCTTCTTGAACTAGATTTTCTACTAATCTTTTTTCCTCACCTTTCCATGAAGCATCGGAACCGTTTAATCCATGAACTAAAACCAGTAAATGTTTATTCTCGACTTCTTCTATTTCATAGTCCATATCTATAAAGATTTACAATTTAACTTGCGTTTAGTTAGTCAATCTACTCCACCACCGGAATATCATTAAAATACGTCTCGACAAAATCCAGTATCTTTTCTTTGATCCGTTCTGTAATGGATTTACGGGCCAGTAGTTTCGGTTTTTCGGCGAGGATGCTTACGATTTCATCATTTAAGGGTGCCCGTTCTGTAAACAGATAATCGCTGATCAACTTTTGCAACCCTTCTTTGCTGAGTTTTTCTTCGTCCGATAGTTTATTGAGTGCTTTATCTTTTTCCACCTCAATAAATTCGTCAAAAGATTGGGGCACATCATCTGCGGAAGCGATACCGGGTAAATTTTCGGCTATAAATTTCTCAATAAGCTCCCGCTTGCTTCGTAGTTGTACCTCACTGTCCAGCATTTTCTGGATCTCTTTCTTCTGCCGTTCCTTATCAGCGGGTTTAGCGGCAACTAAAGCAGCCAGTAACCGAAGTATATAAGCAACGTTGATGTCATCCCGCTGAATAAGCTCTAGTTCAAAATCTACATCATTCAGGATGGATTCCTTGCCTTTTTGAGTACTCCCCTTAACCTTATCGTGTAAGTCCAGATACTTGCTTTTGTAGTCCTCAAAGGTCTGCTCATCCATGGCCAGACCGTCAAAGTCGAAATCACTAAAGCAGGATAATATGTTTTTCAGCCGGATCAGGTCCCGAAAGGCTTTGACAAACTCCAGTTCTTCATCCTCGCTGGGTAGCTCATCGACGCTATCAACAGTGGGCGTCAGAGCAATCAGTAGTTGGTAAGCTTTGTCAAATTTATCTACGTAATCTTCATACGGCTGCATGATGATCTCTTCGATGGCATCTTTATTGGAAAAGAGGGTAATCGACTCATCCGTAGCGGCTTTCAGATTACGAAAGCAAACAATGTTGCCTTGTGATTTCTGCTCGTTTAAGATTCGGTTGGTTCGGGAGTAGGCTTGCAGTAACCCATGATAACGTAAATTTTTATCGACGTAAAGCGTATTGAGCTTCTTGGCATCGAAGCCCGTCAAAAACATATTCACCACCAAGAGAATATCCACCCGGTCTTTATCCAGAAACCCTTCCTTTTCCCGCTCCTTTACCCGCTTGGCAATATCCTTGTAGTAGTTGTAGAATGACTGACTGTCCTTTGTGGTGTATTTAGTGCCATACAACTCATTATAGTCGCCAATGTATTCTTCCAGCTTATCACGGCTGTGCTGGTTGATCCTGGCATCCGAAGGTACCTCTACCTCGTCGTCAGGAATGTAGCCGTTCGCGTCTTTATCTTCTTCGTTAGCCGTGTAGGAAAAAATAGTGGCGATCCGAAGATTATGCTTCCCGGCCTCCTTTTTTCGCTTGAAGGTATCATAATAGCGCGTCAGCATGTCTACGCTGCTCACGCAGAACATGGCCGAAAACTCCTTGCCATGGGTTTTCCGGGGGTGATTGGCGATCAGGTAATCGACGATCTTGTCCATCCGATCCTCCGACTCCATTAACTCTTTGGTGTCAATGGCTTCAACGTTGATGTCCAGTTCGGTACGGCTGTCGTCTTTATGGCGATAACGACCAATGTACTCGACCGAAAACTTCAATACGTTCTCGTCCCGAATAGCATCCGTAATCACGTACTTGTGCAAACACTCGCCAAACAGCTCTTTGGTCGTGCGTTTTCCCAGTTCATTCTTTACGGCATTGTTGACAAAAATGGGGGTGCCTGTAAACCCGAAAAGCTGGCTATTGCTGAAATACGCTTTTATCCGGTTGTGGGTTTCGCCGAACTGCGAGCGGTGGCATTCATCGAAAATAAAGACAATCCGCTTATCCTTCAGAACATCCATCTTGCTCAGGTGCCTGCCTTTACTGATGGCGGTGTTGAGCTTTTGAATGGTGGTGACGATGATTTTACTTTCGTCGCCAAACTGTGTAACGAGCTTGCTGGTATTGTCGGTTGTATCGACGCTGCCTTTGGCGAACGTGTCAAATTCGCGTTGGGTCTGGTAATCCAGGTCTTTGCGGTCAACGACAAAGACGACCTTATGCACTTGCGGCAAGGCGGTCAGTAGTTGACTGGCTTTAAAGGAGGTAAGGGTTTTACCGCTGCCGGTCGTGTGCCAGATGTAGCCGTTCTTATTACCCGTTTTTACCCGCTCAATAATGGCTTCCACGGCGTAATACTGGTACGACCGTAACACCATCGGCACATTTGTGGTGGGCAGGACGATGTAACGGGTTATCATTTTGGAGATGTGGCAGGGCTCCAGAAACGCCTGGGTAAAGGCGTCTAATTGCTTGATGGGCTTGTTCTCGACATCCGCCCAATAGAACGTTTGCTTAAACGACTGTTTTCGGTTGTTGGCATAATACTTGGTATTGACGCCATTGCTGATAACAAACAGTTGTACGTACTGGAACAGCCCCAAACCGGCCGAATACGAATGCCGCTGATAACGGTTTGTCTGGTTAAAGGCTTCCTTGAGTTCCAGGCCGCGCCGTTTCAATTCGATCTGCACCAGCGGCAGGCCGTTGATTAAAATAGTTACGTCGTAGCGGTTTTTGTAGGTGCCTTCAATGGTAATCTGGTTGGTGACCTGATACTGATTCTGGCACCAAAATTCCTGATTGATAAATTCCAGATACAAACTACTCCCATCCGTCCGGGTCAGCTGCATCTTATCCCGCAGGATTTTAGCCCGTTCAAAGACATTGCCTTTGTTGAGGTGGTTGAGGACTTGCGTAAATTCAGCTTCGGTCAGCAGTACGTTGTTGTGCTTCTCAAGTTGACGTTTAAGGTTGGATAGTAAGTCTTTTTCGTCCTTTATGACTACGGGCTTATATGCTAAGCCGACTAATTGCCGGATCAGGTTTTCCTCTAAAGCCTGTTCTGATTGGGTTGCCATGGTGTGGGTAGTAGTATACGGTGTATGGAAGGGGGTACGGTCGATTTTTAGAGGAAATCCAGGTCCAGGTCGAAAAGGTCTTCTGAAGGATAGCCATAGGTATTGATCAGATCGACCTCTGATAAATGCCGCCGTTCAGGATCAATGATAGTACCCAGGAAATAGTCGATTTCGCCCAGGTCAATCGCTTTCCCAACGGAGTCCGATAGCATAACCGAATACATCATGTACCAGTCAGCTTCCAAAACACCCTGATTAAAGGCTTTTATGGCTGCTGCCTGCCTCTTAAACCGGACTAATCTCCTGTAACAGCTCTCAAGCCGACTCAGTACGTTTTCGTCGCCGGGATCTTTTGGTCTTGGGCCTTTTTGGTAGCCGCCTTTCATCTGCTGGCTGCTCATATAGGCCAATATGGGCGTATAGGCTTGCAGGTTCCTATCGCTGATAAAATCCCCGGCCAGTAGGGCTTCCAGACTGTCCTTTAAGCTCAATTCTGCCAGTTCAGGTATGAATACCTTTACCAAAACGGCTAGTTGTTTGAGCCTGACTTGCATTGGAGGGTAATGCTTGGGATGATCAAGCACCCATTGTTCCTTGTCAGGAGCTTGAGCTTCCAGATCGAGTAATTTTTCCAACAGGTCGAGGCCGGTTAGTTTGGTAGGGTCTTCGCGCATTGGTGTGGATGATTTGGCCAGCAAGTTTTGTTTAGCTGATGATGTGTAGTTAAACAAAAAGCTGTTGAAGAAGTCCTTTTTTGTAGGTTTTAGTAAATTCGAGTTGTTTATCTATCATATTAATTTTATTATCAATTACAAAAAGGAAATCTGAAATTTTAGTTTGTTCCGGTAGTGTAGGAATACTTAAATAAATCTGTTCAATTGTGCTTTTTGATAAGCTAGGTACACCTCCTGCTTCGTTATGCTGTTTCCAATTGATTTTTAGAAATAAAATATACACAAACTTTGGAAGAACATCAACAAATGAATGAGTATAAAATAATGTATCAACAGTCCATATTTTACCGTTAAAATACATAGGTCTATCTATAGTTCCCTTCCTACCTATACAAACAGTTTCTCCATCATATAAATAATCATCAACTTTAGTCATTAAGCCGCCAGTGCCGAAAACAGGAATGTCTCCTTCTCCTAAATGTCTATAATCTCTGCCATTACCAATAGTTAAAATTTGCTTCAATTTCTTCACTTCCCACTTTGGAAAATCTTCCTCATTATCATCTTTAAAGCGTATTTTCTGGCTAAAAATCTGCTGCATAACACCTTTCTTATACTGCTCCAAGAGAGATTTCTTTTTGTTCAGTAGTACAATTTTAGTATCAATGGCAGTAAGGAACGAAGCTATCTTTTGTTGTTCGGGGAGAGAGGGGAGAACTAATTGAATTTTCTCAATTATACTTTTAGATAAACTTGGCACACCTCCTGCCTCATTATGCTGTTTCCAATTAATTTTTAGAAATAAATAATATATAAATTTTGGAAGTGAATTGTGGAATGAATGAGTGTAAAATAACGTATCAACAGTCCATATTTTACCGTTAAAATACATCGGTTTATCTATTGTACCTTTCCGACCAATACAAACAGTTTCTCCGTCATATAGATAATCATTAACTTTAGTCATTAGACCTCCAGATCCAAAAACAGGAATACTACCTTCTTCCAAATGTTTATAGTCTCTACCGCTCCCTATAGTTAGTATATTTCCTATTTTAAACTCCTTCCAGTCTCCTTGAAATTCTAAAAAGCGAAATTCGGGAACTTTACTTTTATTATAAGACATAATTAAAAAGGTGTAGCAATATTAAGTTGTTGGCAGAATTCGGCTATCGTTGCGTCTGTTGAAGAAATGTCAGTTTCCAACATTTTCAACTGTTCTGCTATGCTTTGGAGATCTATAGCTTCTTCATCGGCAAACGTATCCACATAGCGCGGGATATTTAAGTTGTACTCGTTCGTCCTTATCTCATCCAACGAAGCCCGGTAACTATACTTTTCTTCTATTGCCCAATTGCGGTAAGTCTCAACAATTTTGTCAATATCGCTTTCGCGTAGACTATTCTGGTTCTTGCCTTTTTCATAGTAGGCGCTGGCATCAATAAACAGAACGTCATCGGGATGCTCACGGCACTTTTTAAATACCAATATAGCCGTTGGTATACTGGTGCCGTAGAAAATGTTGGCCGGTAAGCCAATCACCGCATCGAGATAGTTTTTATCAGCAATCAGGTGTTCGCGTATGTGTCCTTCGGCTCCTCCCCTAAATAATACGCCGTGGGCAACCACAACGGCCATTGTGCCGTTTTCGGCCAGGTGGTGTACCATGTGCTGCACAAAGGCAAAGTCGGCTTTGCTGGCGGGAGCTAATTTACCGTACTGGCTAAAGCGGTCGTCAGAAATAAATAGCGGGTTCGCACTCCATTGAGCCGAGAAGGGCGGATTGGCTACGATGGCTTCAAACCGTTTGTCAATATGGCCGGGGTGTTCCAGGGTATCATCCTGCCGGATGTCAAACTTACGGTAATGCACGTCGTGCAAAATCATGTTCATCCGGGCAAGGTTGTAGGTTGTCCGGTTTAGCTCCTGCCCGTAGAAGTTAGATACCTCCTTTACTTCTTTGGCTACCCGTAGCAGTAAGGAACCGGAACCACAGGTTGGGTCATAGACAGATTTTAGCTTGGTTTTGCCACTGGTTACAATCTTGGCCAGAATTTTAGATACCTGCTGAGGGGTATAGAATTCACCTGCTTTTTTCCCGGCACCACTGGCAAACTGTCCTATCAGGTATTCGTAGGCATCGCCCAGTACATCCGCTTCAATATCGTCCAGCTGAAAGTCAATAACATTGAGGTGTTCCAACACCTTAATAATCAACGCATTTTTAGCTGATTCGGTACGTCCCAGCTTACTTGAGGTCAGGTCCAGGTCTTCAAAGAGTCGGTTAAAATCCTCCTCACTATCCGTACCCATCGTACTTTGTTCGATGTTGTTAAGGATATTGGCCAGGTCGCCCAAAATAAAATTGGATTGACCCTCTTCATCCTCCTTCCCCTGCCCACGTCTGACAATCTCCTTGAAGAGTTCAGAGGGCTTGAGAAAGAAGCCTAGCGTTTGAATGGCTTCTTCTTTAATGACGGCCATAAACTCCCGGCCTTCCTCGCTCTCCTCATCCAGTTTGACGTACGTAATACCATCTTCTGCCAGTAACTGATTGGCATAGAGTTCCATTTTCTCGGACAGGTATTTGTAAAAAATGAATCCTAGTATATAATCCCGGAAATCGTCGGCGTCCATTTTACCCCGCAGGGTATTGGCAATATTCCAGAGCTGTTGTTCTAACTGTTTCTTTTGTTCGGCTGACATTAGGTACTTTAAATAAAACCTTCCTAAGTAAATGAATAATGGGCGGATATCGCGACCAAAAATAAACTTTTTAAAGGCTTACCAGTACTTAACCGACAATTTTACAAATTAAAGATCAGGGCCTTCATCAGTATTGCCCTTGAATTGGGAGAAGGACTCATGATATTATCTAACCTATTAGTTCACTTCAGAAGCTATTACGTTGGCGGTATGACCTTTTTACCAAGTCAAGTCTTACCTTGATTGTCAAATATAGTCTTAGAAAAGTTACCAAAACAATAAACAAGTATACCTATTTGCAAAATTTAATACTTCATCCCTATTGGGTTGACTATCAGAGAACTATTTAATTTCATGAAACACATTTGAAATAAATAGTTATTTCTTCAGGTTATTACTATTTATTATTGGCTTCTTCTTATTATTATGCGGAATTCTATTAAACTTACTGCCATAATGTGAATTAGGAGACGCAAGTTTTGGGCATTATTTAAGTTTTTGAATTTTCATGAACTGTTTTATATTATACCCTTTTAGTTTTCCATGTAAAATAACCAACAGTCAAAAACGAGATTTTCTCAAGAAAGAATTTAAAAACCATATGGAATACGATAGTTATCTTGATAAATTAAAGATATGGAATACCATAAGTAATGAATACAAGTCTGATTTAGCATTATCAGACCAATTAAATAGTTTGATACATGAGAGATTTGAAGGAGAACGTAATTATGAAGATGATTATATAGACTTTATAGATAATTTTTTTCTGGAATATTACTTTAGTATTCGTTTTGAACAAACCCGAAAATATGACAATGATCTTGTCAGTAGGAGAAAGCTTTTATTTGATACCTATTTTTATACCGCACCCGCCCATTTTAACGGTGGAGATTTAATTAGCTCGACCTATGCCAATGATAAGCAAAGCCAAGAATCATACCCGAAGTCGAACCATAGTTTCCAATGGGCCCATACATTACCATTTATTATAACGAATACAGGTGGTTCCTTATTAATTTTCAAATCACTTAGATGGCTAATCTTAAAATTTAGTAGATTTGAACCGGAAGAACTTAAAGCTCATTCAAAGACACTAATTGGGCTAGTTATTCATCAATATGCCCCAGATGCTTCCGATTTAGAAGAATTAATCGAACTCAAATATCTAGACATTTCAATGGGTAATTGGTGTAGCGGTGAGACAAATGAATTTGGCGATGAGGTTATAGACATGGGTATCACAGATTTGAGTTGCCTTTCGTCACTTCAAAAACTTGAATATTTAAATTTATCTTCAAATTATTTTTTAAGCAATTTAACTCCATTATACGGTCTCTATAATTTAAAAGTTATTGATCTAAGATATTGTAAAGATGTCGATGATCGTGAAATTATGCAACTAAGGAGGGAACTTCCTAACTGCGAGGTATTGTTCAGAAGGCCTAATTATTTCTATTAGTTAGCCATAAATAGAGAAAATAAAACAAGGTACTCCCAATTACTAGACCGCTGAAAGACATAGGCTCAAACAGTTGCGGTAGGTAGCTATTCAATAAAAATAAAAACTCCAAATATTCACTTCTCCGAAACTTCACATTAGCCGTTTCCGCAGCTGATGGGCGTAGCCCCAGTATGCGTTCTTATATTCAATAAAATAAGCTTCTTTTTCGTAACCCGTACTGGTCGTATTGGCCCCATGCCGAACGTCCAGTACGGGCTGATCACCATCCACCCGTCGCCAGGAGCCGCCCCCGCCCATCCCCAGTTCAAAGGCCTTATCGAGCTTCCCCGCATTATAGGCCTCCAGGTCAGCCCGCGCAAAGCCCATCAGGGTATCGACGTAACCACCGGCACATGATTGCAGGGTACGGGTACCATTCGAATCACTGGCCCAGAATTCTGTTCGTTGCCCATCCCGCAAATCCAGATGACGCAGTAAGGTATAGTAATAAACGCTCCCCGCTTCGGTCATCGCTGCGCTCATCTGATCGAGGTACGTTACCGGATAGAACACGTCGTGTTCCAGCGTCAGCACCCGATCACCCCCAGGTATCAACGATAACCCGGCTATCATCTGGGAGTAGATCGCCGGAATCCAGTTGGCATTGTCAGACTTATGAAAAACCTTCCGTGCCCGGTCCGGTAGCCGGGCATCCGGCCGATGGCAGGAAATTACCAGCTGCTCATCGGGCAGACCCATCGCCCGAATCGTGGCCAGCGACTGGGCCAGCACACGATCCGGTACCAGATGATGGGTATAGAGTAATCCCCATACATTGGATTGATTCAACATGGGTAAATCAGAAATAAGACGTCTTAATTTTTATAGTGACGAACCGTCTGCAGACTTTCCCACACATCGCCAATGGCCGGTGTCTGAGCATATAACCCCCGATAATATTTCGCATAGTCGGGAACATCCCACAATTCGAGTTTGGCATTTACGTCCTGAGCCGATGGTTTGAGAATTTGGCTACTGACCGATACCCCCATATTATTGGCCGCCGAGTAGTAGTCAATCTGCCGTCTGCCTCCCTGCTTGTTGATAATGCGGGTACCCGACGTTTTCGAGCGGTCCAACACGTAATTGGTAAAATCCTCATCGTAGGCCACATCAGCTTGCGAAATCGCTACGCACGCAATGCCGGAGTACCAGACATCCACATTGGGACTCGCCAGCCAGGTCAGCCGATTAAACGTCTTATAGCCCCCCACAACAAAATCAGTTCGCTTCTGATGAGTTGCCATCGGTGTAAGGGTAGCGTTATCCGTTTCGATCATCGTTGAGGTTTGTATATACCAGAAGTCCGAAGCCGGTTTTAAGCTAAAGCCAACCGTCAAATCGGAAGCGGACAGAGCCACCGAGTTGAGGTAGAAACTCACACTCGTCAGCGATTCGTCCCCATGAACCCCACCCGTAAAATCGCTTTTACCGACCGCCTTCCAGACATTCTCACTCTCTCCATTTGTCAGCAGATTCACTCCTGAGGCAATCATACTTCCCCCCAAGTATTGGTATAGGTCAGCACCCATAATGCGGTACATATCTGCCCGCTCCGTTGTATTCACGTAGCGTTTGAGTATGTAGCCGACATAATAGGTCGAGCCGGGTGCATACCGGCAATACACTGTGAACGTTGCCTGGGCACCGCCCGGCGGGCTATAGGACACAAACAGATTCGGCAGGGAGCTACTTGATCCGGTTGCACCTGCTACGCCGGTAGCGGTATAGGCCGCATAAGCGGTTCGGCCGCCTAACTCTAACTGAGCCGTGGCTGCGGAGGCTGTCTGCCCCACCGATTGGATGTTAAGCCCGACATAGGCCGCCGTTGAGCTGGTCCGAAAGGAAATAACGTTCACCAGCGTACCGCTTTGGGAGAGCACCCGAATCCGGCTGGACTGACCGGCACTGGTAAATTCGGAGCCGACAAACGTAGTGTTTACGCCCGACAGGGTATAAATGGTATGGGGACGAACCGGAATCAACCCGGTTCGCACCCAGCCCGAAGCGGTTGTTATGGTATTGGATGAGAAACCGTAATAGCTCCCAGAAACCAGACCGGCCGGGTCGATCAGGTTGGTACCTACCGTGGCGTAATCCTTCTCATACATCACCCCCGCAATCCGACCCGTCACAAACTCACCTTTTACGGCTGTGGGCAAAAACGACTCATATCCCACTGCTGTAGCTCCTTCGTTGAGCATAGCTGTATTGTCAGTCCCAAAAACCGCGTTGGCATTGATGTTCAGCCCGACATAGGCCGTAGTGGGCAATGTCGTGAATGTGTAACTGGTGAAGACGCCACCCGCTGTACTTAACGGAGAAGAAACCGTCAACAGGGAATCATACTGGTTTCCGACAAAATTTACATTGATACCCGAAACCGTATAGGTCGTGCCGGGTTTCACCCGGATAAAACCTGACCGCCTGCCATTGAACGAAGGGGTTGCAAAAAAGCCATTCACATTCGAGTACTGGCCTGGCACAATCAGGCTTTTGTCAAGTAGATTGCGGCCTCCAACCTGAGCAATCACCGCCAATTTCGTACTGTCCTCATTCCGGTAATGTCTGGGAGACAAACCTGGCGAGTTGGGTTGCTGACGGAAAACCTGATCAGCAACTTCCCCAATGGTTGTCGCTGGCAATGACTGACCCTGTACGAAAGCGGTAATCAGGGAAAAAACAAGAAAGAGTATTTTTTTCACGCGTATTAATTGTCTTTGATTACTAAAAAGGAAGTCAGGTAACAGTCACCATTGGGCATCAGGTTGTAGGTCGTTGGCCCACCCCCGCGTTTTTCATCCGCCCGCACAAATATTTCAAGCAGCGTATTGGCCACCGGGACCAGGTTCTTAAGCTCCTGGTAGGTAGCGACGGCCCTCCAAGACTTTTTCTCGACAAGCTGGGCGTTTAAGGTAGCCGCATCGACACCTGACGACAACGGATCGGCCGACAAGTTTCCGTCGGGGTCCAGTCGCAGACCAGCCCCCACGGCTTTCACCGGAGAGACCGGCACGTAGGTCTTTGTTCCCAGCTGAAACTTGAGAACACCATCTATATACTTGAAAGTAACATCAGACTTTGTATTGATCTGAGCAAAGCCCGTTAGGCTGATGTTCAGCCCGATAAAGAGGAAAAGAATCTGTCTCACGATAGGAAAAGGAAAGTTAAGCGTACTCAATAAATCCCAGGTTGACCGACTTGACCGTTCGCCGGCTCAGTCGAAATACCCCCGTCCCTTCCCGCGACAGCGCCTGATTGGTGTTTCCTTCCAGGGTGATTAGCTGGCCACCCGCCCCCACCCGCTCCACCAAACCGGTATGCCCTGATGTGGAGCCCAGCTTCAGCAGAAACTGCATACCGGGCTTGACCAGCGCGGGATTCGCCTGCGCCTGGGCAGCCGTGATCCGTCTCAGGCCCGTTGACCGGTAGCCCGCCAAATCCCATAAATTCAAAACCCCCGCTGTTTTCGGACAAGGATTCTTTACCCCCAGCTGACGCGATGCCTGCCCAAAACACCAGTACACAAAAGCCGCGCACCAGGGATAGCCACGACCCAGCCCCACCGACGAGAGCACCATATCAATCTGTGGTCCGGCGTTGGACCCGACCGGAACCTCCGATACACCCACTTGCGAAGCCGCCACAACCAGCACTCGCTGAGGGAGCTTCTCAGCTAACGAAGGCGCGTATACGTCGAATAGAGCAGACTGTGTTTGCGGACCGTACTCGCCATCTACCGTCAGTCGTTTACCCTCCGGAGTGACTGAAGCATGCTGAAACCGAAGTAGTGTGTCGGTTAGGGTATAGCCGGGCGTATCGCATACGGCCCAGCCTAACTGCCGCAGTCGCCGGATTTGTTCGGCAACGCTGGCCGGTGCATTACTTTTGCTCATAGGAATGGGAGAAATTTTGAACCTGAACCATGTAAGTCGAGTCGGGATAAGCCGACGTGTCCCGGACGGAGATCAAGCCTTTGAGCCAGTTGAATACCCCCTTTTTTGGTTTTCCCTGCCGGATGGTATCCGGCAGGGTCTGCGCGGGTTGAGATTGCTGTAGCTTGGCGGGTTGTCTGGGGGAGAGCGGTTGTATGTGGGGAAGCGTAACCCGCTGGGGAACCAATGCATTTTTATTCCGGCCTTTCAGCAGGGCCGTCTGGTTTTGGCGGGAGTAGCCCAGTTCCGTTAGAATCTGCACCTTAAAGGCCCGATCTTCGGCCTGGCTGGATTCCAGATTGGCTACCCGGTAATCCAGACCATAGACCTGCCGGGAAAGCCCCCTGACGGCCAAAGCCACATCCTGATTCGATTCGATTAATTCTTTCTGGTCGGCCTGATGCATCACAAACCAGGTAGCCCCCATCGTCAGCAGAGCCCCGCCCCCAGTCAGCATCCCCATCCAGCGCAGGACAGTCCGCGAATACCGGATGGCTTCACCCGATAAGGGCTGGTCTTTCTGATAGGTAAAAAACACAACCAGAAACATAACCAGCATACCGATTCCGGTAACCAGTAAACTGTAGCGTTGCATTTGCTCACTGAAAATGCCGAAGGCGGCTATGCCCGTTGTGAGCATACAGACCAGTAAACCATTGTGCCACGATGCCTTGCGGTGCGTAGCGATCATCATTGTGCCCCAAAGTACGATTGAGGCCAGTATCAACACAGCGAAGGTGATAACCTTGATTCGTGCTTGCGTGTCCATCCGGGTAGAAGGTTAGAATTAGGGTTTATTGTTGACCGAGTTCCAGGCCGAGTAAGCGGCCCTGGCAACCTCGGAGATACGGGTAAACAGGGTAACAAAACCATCTGAGTTCTGGAACCAGGCCAGTATCCAGCGCAAACAGAAATCCGAACCGATCCCCAGGGCCAGACCCAGAATACAGAAGACGTAGGGGTTCCATTGAAGGGTATCAATGAGATAGCCCGAAATGAGTCCCATCAGAAAGACGGACGTAAACTGAGATACGTAGCGTTTGGTCAGACTCAGCGTTTTATTGGAATCGCTGTTGACCGAAGCATAGATCGACCCCACCAGAATGCACAGAATGACGACCCCGTTAATTACCCGGTCGGCCAGCCATTCGCCCACCGCATCGGCGCTTATGCTCCCGGCCATAAAGAAAAGGCCAACAAAGAGCATCTTGAATACTTGAATATGCAGAGACATCCTAGAGGAGAATTGAGTTAATAGATTAGGGCGTTACGGATTTACCCTCCCGGATCAGGCGTACAGCATCGGCCTTCTCCATTGCATTCTTCCGGCGGGCCTTACCCCGCAAATCCCCGAACCGGTGGGTTTGACTTTCTTTCAGCCAGCTATCTTCGGCTTGCAGACTGGAACGAACGGCCCCGTTGAGTTCGGTTTCCAAATCCGACACCTCCCCTTTCAGCCGGTCGTTGTCCACCTTCAGATATGCATTCGCCCGGTTCAAATCGGCAATCACCGTATCTTCATAGCGTTTGATCTTCCGCGACTGTTTGGCGATGATCGCATTGACGGCCGTATCGCGCTCGGTGGTCGGAAGTCCCAGCGCTACTTTGGTCGCCAGTACGCCTATATCGGCCGCGTGCTTTTTCTCCAGGGCACTCATTTGATCAACCGCCCGGTCAGACCGGTCATTGGCTTTCTGTAGCCCCGCCTGCATCTGCTCGACGCTGGTTTGAGCCTCGGCCATTTGCGTCCGCAGACTCAACCGTTCGTTGTCAGCCTTAAGGAACTGGTTCTCCAGTATCGTTGAGTCAACCTGAAGCTGCCTGCGATGTCTGCGTTCAACCCGCAGGCTGTCCCGCGTATCAAAAAGCGTAGCCGTTAGTTCCGTGATGGTCGTACCCCGGCCCAGGTAATCAACCACAAGCCACACCAGCCCCCCGACGATGGCAACCAGCAGCAGCACGCGCGGCAATAAACCAGATAGTAAAGAGGGCATTTTCTGTGCGAATTAAACCCAGCCTGAGGGGTTGGGTCAGGTAGCTTACCAATTGGGCAAGGATGGCTCAAAGCCAAACCTGCTAAGCCTAACTACCCGATAAAAGTAAGAAAATTATGTATGATGATTTATACATATATAAGGGAAGTAGTCGAAAATCTTTAGGTTTTCCCGCAACTGTCAACTACTTCCCTCTTTCGTACTACACTTTCCGAATCCGGCGCACGATCGCGTAGGCGTTGGAAGGTGTTGGCGTAATAGCCGTCATACCCACGTAGGAAATCAGGCTGTTGTCAGCCCCCCAGGGCACATCGAAGGTATAGGCCCGCTCGACACCATCCCCGTTGACACTAATCTGACTGAGCGAGTTGACACTATCGAACTCACCGGGCCGCGCGTATTTAAGGTTCAGCCGGTTGGTTCCGTGTACGGCCATGGTAATTTCGATACAGCGGAACTCGCTGGCTTTCCAGGCGCGTACGGGAGAAAGGAAGCGACCGTAGTTGTAGGTACCGCCGTCAACTTTCTCATCGCCCAAAAACCACTTCATCAAACCCGTACCCGGATCACGCTGCAACCGCGAATCTTCATTCCACCAGCTGTTATTCGACTGGGAGAAATCAAAATCGAACTCCTGACTGATGGCAGGCAGGGTTGCCAGTCGGTTTTGCGCGAAATTATAGCCCCCCAGAATGATATACCCGTAATCGATATACCTACCCGGAATATCAAAGTTTCTCTTGGGCCCAGCGTTAATGTAGCCAGAGGCCGTATCCATCCACTGACCTTGTTCAGCGTGTTTCTGCCACGAACGATGAATCGCATTCTGAGGTGTATAGAGGGTGACACCCTTCGAACGGTCCTGTGTATACGAACCCGACCAGCACCCATCGGTAAAGTAATCCCGGCCTTGTTGGCCCATCGGCGTACCCGCCCGAAGATCGAGTTCCTGCCCGTTGAGTTTGGACCGGTGCAAGTTCAGATCACCGATGTTATACAGGCAGGGAAGCTCCTGGGAGATCGCCTGCCAGGTACGCTGTTCAGGAACCCGGCTGCCGCGATCCTCCACGTTGCTTCGGCAGCGGAAACCAATGGTTTGATCGGGCATGAACCAGTATTCGAAATCGACCGGAATATGACCGGGTTCGTAGGGGAAATTCCAGATCAGACCGCGAACCCGGGCGCAGAAGACCACTCCGCGTTCCGGATCGTTGACGATGGCCGACTTTTCGACCGGCGAAACGCCATAGTAGGGAGCCGTCGAGCCGCCCTGTACCGGGTTGGCACCGGTTCCCATTTCGCCCCGGCCACCAATGACATACGGCGCGGCAAAGGCAACCGGCGAGCTATAGGCACTAAATTGCCACTGGCACCCTTTATCCGAAAAGCGCGCTCCGCTGGGTCCGGTCTGTTCATCATTACAGAGGTTGAGGCCATCGGATTTGAGCGACACCCACGTTGGGCAGGCTCCGACCGATCGCTTGAACTTCATCAGCATCTGGCCATTCTCAATCTGCTTCTCGTCAGCTCCCGACCAGCCCTGATCGGAATAGATCAGAAAGCCTTCTGCATCTTTCAGCGTAACGGTAGGAATCCCCGTAGTGGTTGCTGTTGGGCTAGCCGTCTGGGTTGGCGTTGGGTTCGACAAACCAGCACTGGTAAACGCCTGGTTGCTGGCATTACTGGGCGTGAACATAAACGTATCCGGCGAACCGCCATCCTTGCGAACCTTAACCCGCAGCGGAACCCCCGGCGTAACCCCATACAGTGACCAGTCATAGGAATAAGTCGGATTGCCCGAAGGGCCATTGGCCAAAAACGTGTTGGTCGGAATTGAACCGGGCGTGGGGCTATCGTTATTCGATAATACCAGGCTTTGGTCCACCCCTTCAAAACTCAGTTCGTAGGCACCGGAACCCGAACCCAGAATCTGTAATTGACCGCCGTTTTGTCCGGATTTGTAGGAATAAATCGAATTGAAACCGTTGGTACTGGTAAACAAGGCTGTCGTTTGCGTTGGTGTTGACGAAGCCGATTTTGTGAACAACTTTTTCCCCGTTACCGTCGAGGGCGTAAAGGCTACCGTAACGAGCTTGTTGCCGCTGCTGTCTTTAAGGGTAATGAACAACCGTTCACTGGGAACACCAGAGTTCGATACACCCTCCTTTGGCCCGAAAGCCCAGTTGGCATTCAGTTCCGAACCGGCCACACTATACGGGCCAAAGGGATAATCCACACCCATATTCAAAGTTGGGTTCTGGGCGTTGGCCAGTTGGTAGGTATTACCCGATACGGTTTCAATCCGTAAGGTGGTACCATCGGGTACATACCCCTTGAAGAGAATCGTTCGGGCACTTACATTACAGTCTACTTCCAGACTCATGTTTGCCGGTCCGGGAATACCGGACAGCTTCGTGGTTGAGGGGTTGGCCATCAGCCGGGAAGCGGCCTGTTCTTTGGTTTCGGAAACCGGCCCGTCAATGATCACATTCGAGGGGTCCGTTTCAGATACCCCACTTACCGTATTGAGTGTAAAATAACGTCTAGGCGCCATCTATGATTGAAATTATGATACTATGTTTTTTCAGAAATCGTACTCGCCTACGCCTTACGGGGTATTCCCTATGGATAATTGATTGGAACAAACTCAGCGATACCCGTTGTCAGATCGAGCGTCATCACTCCGATCTTTTTCTTGGCTCCCGCCGTGATGGTAAACTGACTGGCCAGCGATACCGAGCCGTTGCGCGAACCCGACTGATCCGATGAATAGTGCCAGTAGCCCCCCACCGATTGACCCATACTGGCGTAGCCATAATAGGACGGACGACAGGGATTCGAGGAATCCGGACATGTCGAGGACAGACCCGCCGACGCGTGGTGACTGTAGTTGACCCGGTTGACCGTATACGTACTGGTTTGAAGCGGATCGACCTGAACATCGAAGCTCAGACGACTCACCGAAGAGAAATCCGTACGGAGTTTCTTGACGTTGAAGCCGAAGCTGTAGTTGCCGATGACCGCCGGAGCGACCGGCGCGACATGTCCGAAGGTCGCCACCGCATACGCCGTCTCAACGCTGCTACCGCCCAGAAAACAACGGGCCGTATCGGCAACGGCAGCCCACTCAACGCCCGTAATCGACAGCCCCGGCGTGGTCAGTACTACCGAACATTCAGCTGCCCCCTGCGAGGTGCCCCCCACCGTACCGTTCAGGGTCACGATGTTAAGCGCAGCCGACCCCACCTGATCTGCCGGGATGACCGAACTGGTTGGACTCGTTGTTGGGCTAGTGGTTGGCGTGGGCTCCACGTAGAGCGTGTTATCGGTCATCGTTACGGTCTTGGTACCCCGCAGTCCGTCGAATTCTGCCACAAAATCAATCAGCGTTACCGGAATGGCATTCAGCGAACCGGCAGACACGCTCAGCTTACCCCCGGCCGTATCAATCACCCAGCCAGGCGTAGATCCCCCCCCCGGCAAGCGGGAATTGGTAACGCCCCAGCTTGACTGCGCCGTCGCATCCACGGTCGTACCGTCTAATTGATGCAGAATGGCCTGATATTGGGTCTGCGAAGGATCAGTTACCGATGAAGCCCCGATCACTTCCAGATACCGCTCAAAGGTAGGTGTCGGACTACTCGTAGGCGTTGTGGTTGGCGTGGGAACGGGGAAGGCTTCCAGGTCAACGGGTTCACCAACCGGAAAGTAGCCCGACGAACCCGGCGTCAAATCAACATCAATCGGCTCGCCAACCGGTTTGTAGCCCGTTGGTGTCGGTGTTGTGGTATCAGTCGGTGTTCCCGTCGTCGTTGGCGTTGAGGTTGATGTTTCAGTCGGTGTCGGCGTCGTGGTTTGGGTTGGCGTTGGCTCCGGACAGGGACACGTTAGGTTAGCGGTTCCCGGCTTGGGAACAACGATTTGCATTTCACTGAGCGAAGGCACCGAAACCGCTACACGGCCTGAGCCTTTCGCCGTCTGAACCGTCAGGTCATAAATGCCCGGTGGCACATCCTCGAAGAGCAATTCATTTTCTGGACCGCTCGTATCGCCCCGCCTGGCACCCGCCGTCGCACAATCCCCCTGAGGAGTCAGCGTTGCCGTGGTTGGTTCATCCGATTTCAGCTTTAGCATAAAGGCGGCAACCCCGGATATACCAGGTTTATGCTGGCTGATGGCAAGCTGAATTTTCGCTAAAACCGGATCAGCCAGCGCAAACAGTTTAAAGGAATAGAACGCTTCTCCCAGTGAGTTGTAGGCCCTCAGCTTGAGATTGAGCGTACCCACCGTAATTTCATTGAGAAACAGGGTCGCATAGAGTTCCGATGCGGGATCAGTCGCGACGGTATTATAGTTCTGCAAGCCCGGTTTATGCAGCCCCAGATAACCCGTATAATCCTCCCCTGTCGTTTCGTTATAGAGCGCATAGCGCAGCCCGCCACCCGAGAAGGTATTGGCCGGGATGACGAAGTTGCGGAACTGATTGGGTCCGCCGAAGATGGTAATATCACCAAAGCCGCAGACCAGCGCGGGTTTCTTCTCACTGGTCGGCGTAGCCGTGGGTGTTGCTGAACCGAAATCGTAACTAATCACGCAATTGGTTCGGAACAGCGACCGCACATCTAGCCGCACCGGCAAAGACATATCCGCATTTGTCCAGAACAATTGACCCGCCTGCCCGCCCGTAAAGGAAAGGGTGCGCTCTTCCGAAAAGACAACGGCATTGGTATCGGTACGCACCAGCTCAAAGATTACCGGACCAACGGCCGAAGAAGCAAACTCCCACAGCAGCCCCACACCCTCCGCGATAGGCTTCATAAACCCGGCACTCAGCCCATACATATGGCATCCCGTACCGCTATCACTACCCGTTCCAGTTCCAGTTCCAGTCCCGGTTCCGGTAGCTGTCGCTGTAGCCGTAGCCGTTCCGCCGTTGGGTTCGAGGGAACCGGAATTGAACAGCACGCAGCCCGCATCAAGAACAAAACCCTGGGCAAGCAGAGCATTTGTCTCAACAACTGAATCAACACGGCCTGACCATCCGGTGGGAGCCAGATAGCACGCCCCGCTGGAGAGTTTAATAATCGAAATCTGACCCTGATAGCGAATCGCAATGACGGTGACGCCACTAAGCTGGGTTCCACTACCCGGCACACTCACAAACGTCAGACAACCCGGCGTTCGCACGTAGATTATCGAGGAGACCGCGCGGGGAACCGTTAGGACCGGACTGGGTTGCCACAGCTTATTATCCAGGCTGTATTCAACGGCCTGCGTAGCTCCCAGTACCCCGACAGTCACTTGCCGGGATTCAGCACTAACAACAACCTGACTGATCAGATAGCCCGACAGCGAACAGCCGCCCGTCGGATTCTCGCTCTGCGTTGCCGTCGAATGGCCCGTAGTCCCGCTTCCGCAAAAGGGATTATTACCGGACTGCTCAACAATGTCTTTGATCATATCCAGCACGTTGCCGGTCGACAAACCCAGCGGATTTAGCGGGTCGTTGGCAAATTGGTTAGTACCACCAATACCGGCCGGGTGGGTCGTGTGCACACAGCAAGGGCCGCAAGGCTGAACCACGGGCGCAGGGCACGCCGGGACGGGTGCAGGTTCTGTAGCGATCGGGGGCGGACAGGAACAGTTACACATTGGCGAATAGTTTCAAGTAGATAGTTGCTTTCTGAATGCCTTCCGGCGACCAGTAGGCAGCCGCCTTCCGGATCAGATTCAGCCGTTGAAGCCGAAGCTCAATGGCATCCGTTGTTTTGCCCTGACGCATGGCCTGGCCGTAAGCCGTCAGTTGATCGCCTTCAATCCGACCGATCACCTCCTGGAAATCACCATACGCATTTAAGGCAGTCGTTTCCATGTCTTGAGTTCAGCTTGCACGCGTTTGAGAATAATCGTAGCCGTGGGTACGTCCAAGGGCACACCGCCCGCCAGAATCGGTTTACCCGCATCTTCCAGCCGGTCGAGCAACTGACCCAGCAGAGATAGTTTGCATTCGTTGTAGCTGCCCCACTTCCATTCTTTGGGATATTGATGCGGCTGACAGCCATCGACCTGTTCATTCAGCCATTGCAGCACCAGATCAGACCACTGCTGCCGTTCAGCACCTACCAAAAAGAGTTGCTGGATATATTCCCCCAGCACCACCATAATGGTTCGCTGAGTGGCTTCATCCGTCAGCTTCTCGACCAGTGCCGTTCCGCAAGTAATCTCTTTGCCGCTTATCAATAATTTCCAGTGCGTAAACAGGTCGACCGAATCCAGACAGGACCACTGCCAGGCACCATTTACCACTGAGCCGTAGGCCGTAATATCTTCCCAGACACCTTCCTTTTTGACCCACACCAGCGCACCGGCGGGTAGATCAGCGGGAAGCCGAACCAGGTAGTTACTCCGCAGCCGCAGTACGGTCTGAGTGGACACTGCCTGAATCCGCACTTCCAGCAAGCCAGACCGGAACGCCAGCTTGTTATTGATAAAATCAGCCGCACCCAGAGCCGCCATCAGCTCACCCGCCGTTTTGCGGTAGATGCCCGTAGCGATCGGTCCGGTCAAACTCGCATCGACTTCCCAGCTGTAGCCCGCCTGTTCGGGATAGCCCAGATACACCCGGTATTTGCTCACCGACGAACGCGCCGGATTGCTACCGCCCCAGGCCGAAGCCGGGGTTTTGTCCCAGATCCGCAGGGTTCCCGGCGTGAGTAATTCAAGCGCAATTTGTAAGTCGACAGTTGCCATCAGGCGTATTGAGTTCGTGGGTAGTTCAGCCGCGTACTTGTCGACGGTTGAGGTCCCAGTTTGATAATTTTCCGTTCAGCCCCGCGCAGATCAGCCCCCGGCCGGTTATCGCCCCCACTGGCTACCAGAGCCGGTTTCGGGGTCTCCACAGGCCGCACACCCAGCACCACGCGCTGAGAAGGCATCCCCTTATCGGCCATGTCAGTCTCACCGTTTTTCAGCGTTACCTCCCTCTCTTTTGTCGCATCGAGAAGATATAGAATCAGGTGGAAGGCCGAACCGATATCCGTGTTTTCCTTCGTACCCCAGACCGAAAGCGCGTGCAGGATTTCCAGACTGGTAATGTTCTGGAACCGCCCATCCCGGAAGAACATATTGCCCAGGTAGGTCAATTCGGTTTTTACCTTGCCCTTCACCGACAAACCCGGATTGCCGCCCACGTAATAGAGTCTCCGCAGTTCACCCGCCTGCCGCAGATATTTTACGAAACCGTCATGGTTGTATTCGTACAGACACTGGTTGACATCGTAGTATTTGAGGCCTTTTAAAAACTCTTCGTAGATATCATCCATTTCCGGCGTCTGATGCAGAAACACCGCCACCGGCATATCACTTTTGATGTTATGGGAGGTCGGCTGCCGGTAGATCACCATACAGTTGCGCGAATCCCGCGCCCGCAGTTTCTCTTCGTCAGCCCCTTTATAGGTATCATCGACGGCCGCGATATGCAGGTTCTTATACCGGGCATTGGGCAGGCCTTCGAGGTTAATGAGCCATTTGCCGTTGGGGTCTTCGTAAAACTTGATGCGTCCCGTCCGGCGGTTATTGGTATAATCCTTTTCGTAATCGAGCCGCCCCCGACGCCAGAGCGTATCAAAGCCGTTGGCTTTCAGAAAGGCGACCTGCTGGTTAATGCGGGCCGCATCATAGGCAAAGGATTCGTTCGGCGTAAAGCATTCCTGATCAGTCAGCGGATTTTCAATCAGGTATTGCTGGTACGACTGGGGGTCTCCTTCCCTGGATTTACGCGTGGCCAGAATATGCTGCATGGCCGCTGCCTGGTCGGAGATACCCGTTTTCAGATCATAGAAACCAGACAACACCATCGACTTGGACGTAAAGTGCCGCGTCGCGTTGTAAGCCTGGTAATTGAAATAGATGTCTTTGTAGTTGGTGGATTTGTTTATGATGACGTTGGAGGTACCGCCAATGAGGAACATTCCCCATTTGTAGCTACCCATTTCCAGACAGTCAAGGTTTTCGTTGTAAAAGTTCTTCAGACTGTCACCCTTCCACTTACCCGCTTCAATGGCAATAATCAGGTTTAACCGCTGCCCTTTGAATACCCCGGCCTTATCGGCGATGATCTTGAACTGAACGTTGTTGTGTTCTTTGATAATCTTGGGGTTCTTCTTGTCCTTGTAGCCGACCGTGAAGGTGTCTTTGTTGTTATACAACGGCTCCAGCAGCTGACCTTTCCAGGTCCGGAACATCGGATGCAGTTTGGCCCAGCTTTCCTGAAACCACAACCGCTCGATGCCAATTACCTCATCGTCCGAATAGCCCATGCCGATGGCGCGGTCAGGCCGGAAGATGAACGTCCACATGGCAACGCCCAGCAGAGTAATCTGCGTCCAGCCAATCGAACGGCATTTCGCTTCAATGTGATTTTTGGCCGGTATTGCCTTCCCGTTAGCCAGCGAGCGGGATGTATTTCGCCACAGATAGCCGAAAATCGTTTCGTCATTATCCCGGTACCACGGCTGCCGCCATTCCGCAATGTTCAGCTTTTCATCCTGAACCGGAATCTGCATGAAGTTGAGGTAGAAGTACTGATAGCCGTTGAGGTAATGACCATCGGGAGCCCACCAGCCGTAGCGGCAACGCTTAATTTGTTCCTTCCACCAGATCCACGCCTTATCGCCCCGCTGCAGCGGCATATCGGGCAGTCGCGACATAAGCGCAACAGGCCGGTACAAATCCTGTACCGACACGCTGGCTTGTGTCTCTAATGGAATATCGATCATAAATTAGGCCTCAGAATCGGGCACGACTTCGGCGGGTTGTGCAGGCTGGGGTTCGTAGACGCGGGCCGTGATAAAGAGGGTATCAAACGTATCATCGGCGTAGACCACCGTGACGTACTTATTGGCCAGGTATTCCGTTTTACCCGAAGCCTTGACCCCTTCGGGCAGATACCCCGCCGAGAATGTTATTTTGATGTCCGTTTGATCGGGCTTTACCCGGCCGTCAATGACCGCGCAGCCGCAGGATGAATCGACCCGCGAAATGGCTTTGCCACCTTCGGCACGTTTGAAGACGGCTTCGGCCGTTTCGGTGACGGCAACGTCACCCAGGGGGTAGGTTGTAGGGCTGAATTCCATAATCAGCGTTGGTTGAGTTTATACCGGTACCACTGGGTCCGGTTCATCATGTTGGGATAACAGGGCGATTGTCCCACACAGCGGGGGTATTGCTTCCTGCCCGCCCCGCAGGCTTTATCGGCCATAAACAGTTCGGGCGTTCGACACCCGCAGCACCGGCATTCACCGGCGTAATAGCAGTCCTGAGCCGCCACTTTTCTGAACTCGTACTGGCGACGGATGTGCCAGCGCAGGAGCCAGCGTAAAGCCGACCGTCTGTAAATCCAATACCGGAAGATGCCTTGCCAGTAATAGAAGGCATCTTCCGGCTGGGCGTAAAGATGGGCAATAGCCTGTCTAACGGTCATGACTAAACGTTAAATCGGAGCCCCCGGCGAGGGCGGACAGTCACCACAGGCCGTACCCGCCGGACAAGCCGACACGGTATAGGGTGCGGGCACCTGATTACCGCCTTTGGTCAGCACATCGTTTGGTTTGGCCGAGCTAGGCACTGGCAGGCCGTCTGAGCCGGTATAGATTTCGTAGTAGGATTTACCGCCGATGTAGCCCACCATGAACGCGGTCTTGATATCGGGGTAGTCGGCTTTAATGGCAGCAAAGGCCGCACCATCCCCCGAATCTGCCCGAACCAGCGTGTAGGGAAACAATACGTTATCAGCGCAGGTATCGTCGATCATCCTGGAGATGTAAGGAGCCGCCCCGTTGCCCGATCCGGGTCCTTTCAGAAGGGCTTTGAGCTTGGCAAAAGCCGCATCCCCGTTGCTGTTCTGCTCAAAGAGCACCGTCACCGTTACCGGTACCTTCGTCGTCGTGTTCGTATCGCTGGCCAGATCCGAGGTCGCAATACCGGACATCGTTGTATTGACGTCGATAGTGATAAACAACTCGATCACGTTCAGCGTAGCATCCACACCCGAGAAGATCAACGGCGCATTCGGTGCCGTGTTGAACCAGTCCTGAACCAACGAACGGGTATAAGTCCGTTTGTTGGACGGAATAATCACGCGCGGCCGGGAAAGTCCTTCGTGCTGTTCAACCTGGAAGTAATCGCCCGGATTTTTGATTTCGATATCAACGGCATAGCGGTTGGCACCCTCTACGCTTTCGATAACCTGATAAGCCGTACCCAGATGGGCGTAGTTGGCGTTGAACTGACGCGCCAGCGATTCGGTAACCTGACAGTCGGTTTCCAGCGTCGAACAGCGCTTGAAGAGATTCAGCGGTAATTCCTCATCGAACTCATACGCCTGGGCGCAGGTTTCGACCGGCTTTAGCTCCAGGGCGATCACGTTGGTCATGTACTCCCCACATGACGAGCTACGGGCCACGTTGAAGCGGATACGCTGTTTGAGCTCAGTCGTGGCACACCGCAACTTGACACCAGCGCCACCGGGCTTGATGCTGTCAAAATCAATTTTGTAGTCGCCTGCTCCGAAACCGTTGAAGGCAATACCCTGATTGGGCACATTGGCAATCCCGCCTTTGAAGACCAGGTTGCTGGCCTCAATCAGGGGTAGGTCAGCCGTCGTACCGGGGAAATACACGACGATATCAGCGTTGGGGCGGCAATCGCCGGGTTGACGATAGCCGATAAAGGAAGAACTCTGTTTGGACATCCTGAGAAAAAATTAAGTTGGTTGTTCGGCGGTCGGAATAACCCGGCTCGCCAGTAGCTGATAGCGGTTGTATCGCTCGTCAATCAGGTCTTTTTCCGCAATCACGCGCCGAAGGATGGCCAGTTGATCAACCTCCGTTTCCATCGGCTCGTTATTGGCCGTCATATCCAGTTCGCGCGGAAAGGTCAGATATACCACCCGCACGGAGAGGGGAACCGAGTCAGCCAGAATTTCCAGATACACATCGTTTTCTTCGGTGTATTTGGGCTCATCGTCGGTAGCCCGCCGAAAGGGGTCCTGTTGAGCCGTTCCCAGTTCATCCGAATCAATCGGACTCACCGGCATATCCGTCCGTTCATGGGGGAAATCAGCCCGTACCGCCCGGATAGCCAGACAGGGCGGACTGATATTTTTATAGAGAATGAGCTTTCCCGCCCCGGTATAGCTTCGCTTGAAAGGCTGCATAGCCCGGTTAACGCGCTCGCTTTTGGGTTCACGTGTGAGCTGAAGCAGCCAGTCGATGGCACAGACCCAATACAACCGAGCAAACCTCGCGGGCTTCAAGTGCGCCTGAGCCGCCGTATCGGCCAGCGTCTGGTACGTCCGGTATAGTTCCTGAGCTCTCACGCGATTTAATTCAGGGAAGCGTACTCTTTAAATTGCTTTTCCAGTTCGGGTTGTCCTTTCAGTAGCCCGATCAGTTCGGCGCGGCTGGCTACGTCGACGTTGAAATCATGACCCGTGATATGACCATCGGCGTGCTCATCCAAAAGACCGCCGTTGAGCAGGGTTTCTATCAGGGTTTCCAGTTCAACCTGCCGTTTGTCGGCATCCCCCGACTGATCGACCGAACCGTCCGCATTGACCGGAATCAGTTCGGATTTTTCGCCCACCTGATTAACCAGTTCAAGCAATTCGTCGGAGGCCTCTACGGTCCAGCTCAATTCCGGGGCTTTATCCTCAACCTTGACCGATACGGCATTCTGAATAAAGTTTTTGTAGGCCGCATCATTGTCGATGAAGTAGCGCGCTTTGGCCAGCGATTCGGCAAATACCGATCCGTCGGCGCGCTTGTAAAACTCCCCATCCTTGATGATCACACCCCGTTCGCAGGCCAGGGCGATAAGGGCTTCGGTTTCGAAGTATTCCCCCTCAAAAACCCATTTGGTTGTCCCGAATTTATCGGGTTCGGTTTTGGCCTTCTCCCAGAGTGCCCGGAAAAGTACCTGAGTCGTCAGGCCGCTTGCCGTCCCGATCACCAGACGATATACTTTAGCCAGCCAGTTGCCGTCTGCTTCGTGGTCCATCAGGATGTCCAACAGCTTTTTCAGGCGACGGGCCGCTTTCATTTCGTTTTCAGCGTCCTCCTGGGGATCAATCAGCTTGATTTGGCTAGCCAGATCAGGGTGCATCTTGATATCCGCTTTGAGCGTATTCCAGTTGCGCTTGTGAATCGGGTTGCTCAGATCAAACGTGCGTTGACCCTCAATCATGAACGACTCGGGAACCCCGGCGTCGTTGAGGTATTTAAAAAAGACGGGTTCCCCCGCAATGAC
Source organism: Spirosoma fluviale (assembly GCF_900230225.1). GTDB lineage: Bacteria > Bacteroidota > Bacteroidia > Cytophagales > Spirosomataceae > Spirosoma > Spirosoma fluviale. The sequence goes on along the minus strand of NZ_OCNH01000001.1, from coordinate 1,660,210 downwards.
TTCTTTCCAGCCATCCAGACCCAACACCGGACTGCCGGTTGTGTCGTAGCCAATCTTAAGGGGATTATCAGAAAGCAGGGTAGCGATTACTTCGGTTGATTGCATTTTGGTAACAGAGAAAATTCAGTATCAGAGTCAGCCAAAAAAGGGAGGGATAAAAAAAGGGTCAGGCATGGCTTGAGCCCTGACCCTTTTTTTGGTTAGAATAATTCCAGACGTGCTACGTTGCGCACATCCATGTAGGGTACCAGTTGCATCAATACGTGCATCTCCCGGCCATCGACCGGCGAATCGAGCCGGTAGCGATCATTGGATACGCTGTTTTTGATGAACTGATCCTGCATGTTCAGCAACTGATCGGCCGTAAAGCCTTTGTCGCCGGTGATGCCGTTCATATAGCCGAAGGTGAAGGCCCGTGAGAACCCGTTACCTTCCTTGAAGTAGATGTGCGCGGGTTTCTTCATCACCCCGTTCGCCCCCTTCACCGCACCAGGAATCAGGTAGATGTGGTTCGAGCGTTTACGGTACGATACCCCGCCGAAGCTGGTTTTGTCGAACGAACCCCAACGGTCCATTGCCCGGCCAATGTCGTAGATGATGATACGGCCGTGTGAGGTAATGTACTGGTCAGCTTCGAAGCCGATCTTCAGCACGTCACCGCCCGTCACCTGCTGCCAGATGTTGACGCCGTATTTTTTGAGACCCCCTTGCAGAATCACTTTACGCAACCATTCCAGACCCGCACCTTCCGCCATGGCGTAAACGGTGTTTTTCTTGCCCAGCTTGTTGTAAAGGAATTGGAGGATGTAATCGAGTTTCTGAACGCCTTCGTCCAACGACGCGTATTTCGAATGCCGCCACTTCCATGGACACTGATCGAGCATCCAGTACATACCCGCGAAGTAAGGGCGTTCGTGCCAGCGACCGTTGGCCGATTGGTTGGCAATCTTACGCGTCCGTGGGTCAAAGTTAGGCGTGTTGTACATCAGGGCATTATCCACTGACTTGAGGATACGACGCATTACTTTAACCGGCAGGTCGGTACGGACCGGATCGGTCGACGAACCGTCCATCGCTTTGGTTACGGCGAACTGATACACCTCGTCGGAGAGGTACCCTCCCGTTTCGGTATACCCGTAGCGGATGATGTTCGACATATTGTAGAACGTCGTCCGTTTGGTCAGATCATCGACAAGGGTGTTGGAGTTCATCGACCCCTGCCCTTTCGAGTTACCGTAGCCAACGTGCAGAATATCATTCACCCGCAGAAACGCACCTGATACGTAGGTACCGGGAATGCCGATGTACTGCAAGGTGAAGTCCGTACCGTTGGTACCCGGACGACGCGCTTCCACGCGGAACAGCGTTTCTTCATCGCGGCCCATCAGCGTTTCGTCACCGTCAGCGATAGCGCGGTCGAGCGATACATCAAAGTTCACACCGGCATACAGACGATCGGGAACCCGGCTGATGTCTAGAATACGGGCGTGTTCCTGGAAATCGCTTTCTTCCAGAATTTTAATAAACTCGGCTCCGATACCGTGGGTAACAGGCTCGAACATTTCGTCGAGAGCCCCACCCTGACCCCCTAACACCTTCGAGAAGAAGAAGTAGGGACTCATCGGGTTTTCGGCATGGACAATCTGCGTATAAATCTCTTTGTCGTAAAAGAGATCGTTACGCGCTTCCATATCACCGACTAAGCGACGTTGCTTACGGGTAACCTCAGTCACTTTCAGCGGATGTACTGGTGGCATGTGCTAAACTAGTTTTAAACGTTAGGAGAGTTGGGAAGCCAGCCGACGATTCGCCCCGTACTCCTGACCACGCAGATCCGCCAGCCGAATAAATTCAGCCAGTCGGGTTTGATCAGAAATCAGTGAGAGCAGGAACATCTTATGGGCAGCTTCTTGCGATGTTTTACTGCTATCGAGCCAGGCATCAACGCGGCCTGATCGAATGTCTTCCTTCATATCGGCTACCGTCGTTTCAGGCAGTTCAATACCGAAGGGCTTAAAATTGGTCGCCGTCGTATCGAGCACCTGGTAAAAGTTGCTCAGCCCGCTTACGGCATCATCGGCGTGCTGACTGGCAGCGGTTTCAATCTGGGTCAGCTGACGAGTCGCCTGTTGTTTTTCCTGACTGGCCCGTTCCTTGCCCGCCTGAGTCAGCTGGCCATTCTCATCGAGATACAGTTGCATCTCCTGATCGTAGACCGCCGTGGACCGAATGCCATTGCGTTGCAGTTCGCCTTTGACGGCCTGCTGAACCAGTTCTACTTCCGATAGGCTACCGCTGACAATTTCCCGCAAAACGGGTACTTCGGGCTTTGCCGCCAGAAATTCCTCGTAGCTGTCACGCTTGACAACGGCCGCTTCAAAACTGTCCCGGTTAATTTCCGTTTCCGCTTCGGGAGCCGCCCCGAAGGTTTCCTGCCAGCGTTGGCCCCAGTCGATGGATTCCCGCGACGCAGGAGCCGCATCAGGAGCGGGCATGTGGGTAGAGAGGTATTCCGGAACGGCAGGCAGCGCCGGGGGCGCGGGTGTCGAAATGCCGGTCGGTGTCTGGGCCGCAATCTTTTCCATAGCCGACTTATCATCGGGATTCATGGCAAACGAGCCGTCAGACGTCACGTCTAATTTGATCGAGGACTGGCTTAATCCTGCATCCTCATTCAATTGAGCTTCGTCAAAACCTGGAATCATTTTGGGAGAGGTTCATTTTTCCCCAAAAGTGAAGGACGCATGCTTAATTATTCATATGAAATAATAGCAATTACATATGGAAGATTATATATTTGAATTGCCAGAATCAAAATCAATTTCTGAATGACTCCTACTGAGCTTGCAATCGAGCAGCTACAAGGACAACTACGCCTAATCGAAGCCAATTTTGCCCGACTTGAACACAGTCATCAGCAGCTACAGGATGCTGTTGAGCAGTATCATTTACGTCAGCACTTTGCCCGAATCGGTGAGCACACCTTGTTCGAAGCCATCGCCAACGCCATCGTCAGCGAATACGGCATTACCCAAAACCAGTTGATCGGCCGGGGCGATAAGCGCCGGGCAGGCCGAAGGCCGCTGGAACAGATCAAACGGGAACACCTCATCGACGATGCCCGCATCTGGTTTGTTGCCCTTGTGCGCCAGCTAACGCCCCTGATTACCTACGCCCAGATGAACACCTCCTACACTTGGGTCCAAACCCGTCACTTCCGGGAAGCGGGAAACTTCATTGAAGAGATTTACGACAACCAAAACCACGCCTGTGCTGCGCAATGGCGTCATTTACTGAAAACTGTCATTCAGCAAGCCGCGCGGATGAATGTGAATTTCGACATCGTTTCTGAGGAACTTGACCTTGCCGCATGAGAATTATCAACTTCATTATTCGACAGTATCCCGATGGACAGGTTATTTTCTCTGAAAATGGGGCTATGTGAAACACGTAGAGGATGCCCGTGCGCTGGCTAACTATACCGGCTGGGGCGACTACTCCATTACCGTCGAGGAGGATGACGAACTCTACGATCCGATACTGCATGCGCCCAGCGAGTTAAACCCCAGCCCCGATAGACCCCACACGGTCTACATGATGGGTTACCCGATTCAATTAAATTAACGTATATAAATGAACGTACAGGAGAATAACCGGCTGAAAGCCGTCATGAAAATGCTGGATTTGGCCGACGAGCAGGGCGAATCCGCCGAGTTCAACGAGCAGCTTCAACTGGCTGCCAATCTGAGCGGGTTCCGGGATTCGCTCAATCACTTCGATACCGGCATACGCCCCGATCGGATTCAGGGCTATAAAGTCGCCCCAAAGGTGCCCTACCCCAACGACGGCTCGAACCTGAATTTGCCAGCCACCCCGCCTAAAACCTCCCTCAACGTGGGTCAGAAGGTTGTCTGTAATCAGGGAGACAAAGAAACCGGTACCGAAAAGATTCTCTTTGCCGAGTTCCTTGAACTTAAAAACAAGATTGTCACGGTAAAGGACCGGCGCGGCAAAAAACGATATCTGTTCAATTCTGACCGATATGAATGGGTTATCCGGCCTATCCCGGCGCTTCCAGACCTACCCGATAGTTTCGACGCCTGAGCCGCACCTTACAGGGCTCCTCAAGAAATAGCAAACTATACATATATACTATTTACTATTTATTCTTTTTCATTATCTTAGCGGTCTCTCTTGACAAGAGACTAACGATTCCGTATTTAACCGTAACTTTTATGTCCACCTCGCCAGTAGGTATTGTAACCCGTTTTGAAGTCGATAGCGTGCTGTCGACCAAAAGCGGTTCAGAAATTTTACAGTTCTCTGCCGTTACCCCCAGTGCGACCAAACCTGAAAACAGGGTGTTTTCCAATTTCACGCCCCAGGGACAGATCGCCCTGACCATTACCAACCCCGACGCGTTTGGCCTGTTTGAACCCGGCGACGAGTACAGGGTAACGTTTGAGAAAGTTTCATCCCGGGCTCAGGCCTGAATTTAGTACGCGTATGCTCGACTTACTTTTCCTTGTGACTATGCTGGCAGTAGACTGGCTTACCCTTCACCTCCGACCAGCAGCCGATAACTCCGTTTCCAGTGATGTATTCAACGAACTCAATACAAGGCTCAACGGATGACGTATAAAAGTGCCCGTAAACTACTAAAAAAGCGGAGGTAGCTCAGGTGGCAGAGTGACGGATTGAAAGGTTCGTAGGTCGGTGGTTCGAGTCCATCCCTCCGCTCTAAGTTGATTGTGGGAGAGTTTGCGTTGGTGGCGCTGTTAGTGTGGCCCCTACGTAAGAGAAATGAAATCGCCAAACTAACTGGTGTGCCAAATGCTATCCGGTCAGCTTAAAAAGTCAAATGCAGGGGCTCTACTACCCAGGCCCCAAAAGAGATACTCAGCGATAGTTTGACTTAAATAAACTATATAGAGTGGTTGGTAAGTGGCTGAAACCAACACCCTACTGAGGTGTCAGGCTTAATTGTCTCGCGAGTTAAAATCCCGCCCTCTCTGCCAGGTCGCTAAACGGGGACAACCCGTTGAGGGTGTGTGAACATTGGATTGTCTATTTAGTACTGGTTGGCCTCACAGAATACCTCCTGCTTAAAAAAGAAAGCTGATTCGATTTAAATTGCTTTCTCCAAACTGCATTCGCCCGGTCTATACGAGCCGCTCCCAGTTTGGCAAACTCTAGCAGGAAGCATAAGGGTAACCTATTATACATATATCTGAATCAATTATCCGGATCAATTTGGCATTAATTGGACAATAGCTAAAAAGACAATTATCCTTTAACCTATATTTAAGCTATGCCATCCACCCAGAATACGGGAAAAATACCCTACCAATCCTTTTCTGGCCGTATTAAATTTACAAGTTGAAAAGTGAGTGTCTTAGCGAGAAGATTCATGTTCCTGAACTAAGTTCAGGTTTTCCAATCCAGATTTCAGAACGATATCTCTATAACATAATATACTAATTTTTTGGGGGTTATTTTGAGACTTTAATCATAATGAAACTCTCCTTTAATCTAACACTAGATTATACAAATCAGTACACTTTAGATAAAGAGAACATTTTGGCAGTTAAACTTCATTAATTCAATATTTTCCCAAATAAATCTTTACTAATGGATAAATTTCTCTTATATATCTTGGCTTTATTAATAATAGCATTGGGTTGTTCTCCTTCCAAACTGCTCTCAAAAACAACTTCACTGGGGGACCCGCAAAACGCCCAAACATTTGGGTATCAGCCTTTAGATCCATTACCTGTTAATCCACGTTTTTTCGACCGAAAGTTAGACTCAGCATATTATTATGGTGGTGTTATTCAGATCCCAAATAATCGTTTGATGGGGTCACTACCCGACGAAACTATGAGATTAGCGATTGGGCAAGCAGATGGAAAAGGAAATGCTAGCTTCGGACCAGCAAAAATTGGGTATGCTGGAAATAGTTATGTGGTTGTAATAGACTACATCAAGTTTGACACCAAGTCTTTTCCGGTAATGATAAAGGTAGATTCTTTAAATAACATCAAAGATTTTATCCCTTACACTTTGATAAATAATCCTGATGGAAGTTCAAATGGCTTTAATCCCGATGGAGTGATACCTGTTTATGTAGGTGTTGGTCTAAGATTCTCGGCTACTATAAAAGTGAACGAAGGCAGTGTTGATTTGGGTAACCTATTTGCATTAGGTATTGCAGCAGAAGCTAAACAAATTACAGGGACATTAATAGTTCAAACACTTGGAATTAGTGGGAAAGATATCTCAAGTCTGATTCCAATACCAAGCCAGCTAAACACAACCACAATTCAAAATGCAATAATGGCTATTGCAACAATCAAAGCTAAAATTTACGATGATAGTACCCAACTAAATCCTAGAATTGTAGGATTTTACAATAATTTGGGAGGTGGACAGACTACCGTTAATAAGTTTATTTCAAGCGTATTATCTAAGAATGTAGACCATATCATTAGATAGTAGTCTTAAACTAATTGAATTTTTTCACTTCGCTTGGGTACGATACCAAAGGCAAGATGGACGTTTCAAAGGTGAATTTTCAGCACAACAATAGGACTGTATTGAGTTTGTAATTGGTTTAATATCCAAGCATCTAGCTTTTCCCTCCAACAACATTCAGGTTTGTTGGGCGAGAGTGTATGAATTGGCTTAATTTCTGGTTCATACGAATAAGTTGTGCTTCTTGACAGACAGGCCTTTGCCCGTGAGTATGTCTGGTGTGATCCAACTAGTAATTTAAAACTTAGATTTAATCAAGGCAATTGAATATAAACTCTATAAAAATGAATACTAAGCGAATAAGCCTGTTAGCTAAACTTAATTATTCAGAAACTCTAATTAACACTGTTGCAGGAGCAGGGTTTGCACTTATAGTTATTTCAATAGTTCCAAACATAGAAATTGCATCCGTAAAATTGGGTGGAAATTTCGAAAATAGCTGGATCTTATCATTATTAGGTATAGTTTTATCTCTTCTAGCTTTCCCTTTTTTTAAAGAAAAAACTGAAGAAACGCTTATTCAAGTTTTTTCTGAAAGTAGACTAATTCAACAAGAATTCAAGAACATCTATTCAAGTATAGACAGAGAGGCTATTTTTTGGGCTGGCAATTTTTACATTTCGGTCAAAGAGCACAAAAATATCCTTTTAGATAAGCTCAGGAACGGCGCTAACATAAAGTACTTAATTTTTAATCCGGACAGTTTCAGACGAGATATTGTTTTAGAAGATTTCAATGATACAACCAGAGAATTTCTGATTGATTGCGAAACAACAATAAAGGCGTTAAAAGAATTAAAAGAGGAATGGAACATGATTAAATCGTCAAAAAACGCGATTACAAGTGGAAGCTTAGAAATAAGGCTATACAATTATATACCTAGAGTCAGGGCCTATATTATCGACCCTAATGATGTTAAAAAATATAGTTATTTTGTTCATTTCCTTTACAAGCATAACAGTTCTGACCTACCAGCTTTTAAAATCAAGAACAGCAACAGTGAAGTCATTAAAAAATATATGCACTCATTCAGTTCAATTTGGGAATGCAATACAACAGTTCCAATTGATTCATATACGCTTAAATTAATTCGATAACACTTACTGACTAGTTATATTCTCTCCACTTGGGCGAGTTATCGAGGAATAGTTGTTCGTCCATGAATGCAGATTTGTAGTCAAACGAGGGTGAGATCACAAAGGCATGTTCGGTAAATTAAATTTCTCATTATTAGTCAGTCAACACGTACGTTAAGTAGAATTTGCAAATTGTCTGCTAACATGCGCATAAAATACATTGTTGTCAACTATTCAGTATCTCAGAGACAATAGAAGAGCCTATGTCCTTCTTTGGAAACCTAGTGAAAATAAAGTTTTACTCTACTGTTTACTATCTCACTTTATGAGTTTGGGCTGCAAGCCAAGTACGACCTTTAATGGACATACTCACCTATAATTAACCATTGTCCTCCAAATCTTTTTTATCGCCAGTAATCCATTCACGCATTAATTTAACCACGCTCACCGGGGTTCCCGTTGCTTTACTGGCAATATCCGTCACGTCGTAAATAACCGAGTCCAGCGCTTTGTCCCGTTTGGCATCATCTTCAGCCGTAAGGTATTTACCCTTCTTCAAGTAGATCCCTTCTGATTAAAAATTTACTCATAATCAACCGCTTATAACTACAATCTTGTGTCATTGACTATTGAAATTTATACTATATTTTGACCACCCAAGTAATCTTATAGAATATTAAAGCCTTTTCTACCGATAAATAAATTAGAATTTACTTAGAATGACTTTAACGATCAAGTGCATGTAAGTTTGGACAAAAATGGCTAGCGTTGCATGCATTCTCTTATAGATTAATGACAGATTAAACAGTACTATTTAAAACAACGCTAAATATAAATCAGCTTTTATACAGTAGTTGGACATTTTGCGTAATTGCATACAATATCTTGTTGGGTGAAGTCCCAACATGCTACGCGATGCAAGTCTATGACCCAGCTACGTTTTGCAGGGCACTACTCCATCTGCCACGTTGGCGTTAAGCGGTGTTGAGTCACTCTATGTGCTACGTGTCCGGTTGCTCTATGTCTCTTAGGGAATAGAGTTACTTATCAGGATTGGCACGGGCGAGTAGAGCTGTGTTACAACAAATGAGTATTTCCGCCAAAATTATACTTGCATGACCCTATCAGAGCAGATTGATGAAATCTTATTATATGTTTCCCAGGGAAACTATATAGGCATAAGTAATGATACGCCCGATTTGTACAGAAGGGCAGTCAGCAAGATGAAGGCCATTGGTCTTATAGTCCCACGCGGCAATACATATGATTTAACAGATAAGGGCTATGAAGCTATCGAATCTGGTAGTTTCGAAAAATGGAAAGATTTAATAGCCAAGCGAGAGTCTGAATCAAAAATCCCAATGGTGAAGATTGATAACTCTATTTTTGGCAACCATAATTCTGGAAACAACATAGGTCAAGACTTTGAGGTCTTACCCCAAATCCAACCCGAAACTAGTCCCAGCCAAAACGAGAAACCAATTGCTACGCACGAAGTGAAGATGTCCACGGCTCAATTTATTTTTTGGTTATTCAGTGCCCTAATTGGCGGCATTGGTATAGGCTTTACTATATCCAAGCTACTATCCTAGTAGTATTGCACATTTTTGAACAAAATCAAACAGAAATAATCATTAAGACATAATTGGCACTAATATTGTTTAAATATATTATACTCTACTTGTGTTATATATAGTAGAATATTTCGTATATTAACCTTACCTTTGCGTCCCTAATAATTAATCGACATTCAATATGGCAACTGCAAGAGATGTAGCTGAGTATATTTTAAGGCTGGCAGATACAGAGGTTGGCGATAACGATGTCACCAATCTTAAACTTCAAAAGTTAGTCTATTATGTTCAGGGATTCCACTTAGCATTACACGACGATGCTATTTTCCCGGATGGAATAGCACCTTGGACATATGGACCAGTAGTGCCTGAACTTTACCACACCTACAAAGAAAATGCTGGCTTACCTATATCGCCAACACCTGATTATGAATTTTCTGTTGCTTTTACTGAGGAGCAAGAGAGTTTAATTAAAGAAGTCTTTAATGTTTATGGTCAATTTTCTGCTTGGAAGCTTCGGGATATGACCCACCAAGAGTCACCTTGGCGAGATGCGAATGAAAATGGAAAAGCAGATATAAGCCAAGAGTCAATGAGGATATTCTTTAAACAACACATCAACTAGTAAAGCTGATGGGAATCAAACGACCTCCTGTTACTGAGGGTCCAAATGTAAAGATTACCATAGATTCGTTAAGCTCTGAGATAAAACACCCTATTTTCTGTTTTCGCTATTTAACGAAGGGGTATGATTTAGACGAATGTGACAAAGATGAAATAGTTGCATTTACTAAGCAGCTTCACAAGTTGAGTCAATTAACTTGGGATGATATTAGAGGGTCCGGCAGACATGCAATGGGCACCGAAAAAATTAACAGGGGATCGGTAAAAGGGAAAATACACCAAGTAGTAACAGATGATGTGAAATTTTTTTTGGCTTGGCGATTTTTAGGAAAAAAACCCTTTCTGGGCTATAAAAAGGGTATTGTGTTCCATATCCTTTGGATAGATAACAAATTCAGTCTTTACAATCATTAAAGCCCCTTCGCTCGGAGGGGCTTTTTTTATTCCCTAAACACATCCCCAATACCTTCTCATAAATATCCATGTTACGTTCGTACCCTTCTTTCGTCATAGGGGTAAATAGATAAGGGGGTAGCTGTTCAAGCTCACATGCCAGCTTGGTGCGGGCGGAAGGGTTTTGTGTATTAGTCATAGTCTTTGTCTTTTTTAGAGTAAATCCGATAGCCAGCGGGGCGAGTATGCGGAGTAATTGCACCCAACGCCTTGAAGTGTGAAAACTACGGAACAGCTTGTGTATGTTCAGTTGGTTTATGCCCCGTAGCATCAACACTTCAAGGCGTTGGGTGCATAGCAACAAGCAGTGCTTGCGGGGCGGATTATGGCGACAGGTTGCAGGCCGCATAGGCTAAGTCTTTGCCCGTTCGGCGGGTTGTGGCTGACAAGTTAAACCGCCCTAGTTGGGCAGGTTTTCATTTGCGGGGCAGCTCCATGCGACAGGGTAAACGCCCCATAGAATACGGGGAAAACACCCTATTCACGATTCGTATGTATCAATAACTTTGTATGATTTTAAAAACTACTCCCAAAGCATTACTAATTGCGAGTATCAGAAAAACTTCATATTAAAAATCTCTGTTTTTTCAATAAAAAAACATAATTATGAAAAGAGTATACGACACAGGTTTAGTCGACAACAACCAGTTATCGACGGCTGTAAACGTGATTACTGCTGGGGCGGCCTATTCCGCAGTTTATCTGCTTAGAAGCGGTGGCCAATTCAACTTAATTGACGAATCTACTAGCCAACGTAATAACCCTAATCCAGAAAAACCTGCTAATGGTGATATTCTCACTCTTCCTATTGGGTTGGCTTCCAAAGTGCGAAAAAGCTATATTGTTGTTAGAACATTGATTAATATGTCTCATTTAGACGATGACCTTCGAAAAAGAGAGGTCGAATTAATTCGTATAGATTATAGTTTCTCTGGTGGTTTTTCGGATAATCAGGTTTATAATTTTGATAATGATGATATAACTGTTTCTCCAGATTATAAAATGGTTTCTATTACTAAACCAGTAGAAATGATATGAAAAGCTTCATAACTCTGATTATCTTCTTTTGTGTTAATCTATGTTTTGCACAAGATAAGGACAGTTTGACCCTTAAAGATTTAGAAATTCCAAATTCTCCTGGCTTTATTTTACTCGACCAAGCTCCAACAAGTATAGAGCGACCTAACTCTGTCAAAGCATTTACAGTTGGTGCGTTTAACTCTTTTGGTGAAAGCAACGGTTTTCCCAAGAATTATGCCATTGAAATTACACCATTTTGGTTTTTTAAGCACGGTAAAAATATGAGCGCATTAAAATATATAGGTATTCAAAATGGAAAATTGACAACCGCTCTAAAAACGGTATCATTATCGGTAGCCTACGTGAACAAGGATGATACCCTTACAAATAAACCTATTAATAATATTGCGTTTGGCGCTAGAACTAATTTATTGAAATTATATACTTCAAAGCAACGTAAAGACATATACGACGCTTATTTTAGAACTGTCAATCACCTGAAATATGTAGACTCTACTTTAAATGCGGAAGGCGCTACAGTTGCACTTAAAGTAATTAAGCCTGATGAATACAAAGCAATAGAAACACGGGTTTTAAATCTAATAGCTAAGAAAGATTCCGTTTCATCAATAAAAAAAGCTGTTAATCTTAGGCCACTAATAGCTTTAGATTTTGCTATAGCCTATAATACAGTTTTTTTTAACAATGATTTTTCTACAAATCGTTTTGGTCGTTTCGGCACTTGGTTGACTTTAAACTACTCCCAGAGTTTAGATAAAGAAGATAATGAAAAAAATAATTATTTGAACTTGTATGTGGTTGGTCGTTATCTCTCAGATGGGACCAAAAAGAACAATCAGGATAAGTATGAAATTCAAAATTTCTTTGATATTGGCGGCAAGTTCGAATTTGAGTTTAAAAAATTATCATTTGGCTATGAGTATATTTCGAGAGCAAATAAAGAAATAAAAACTCATCGCTCAACAGGACTCATTAAGTATAAAGTACAAGACAACTTGTATATAACAGGAGCATTTGGTAAAAACTTTGGAAGTACAAATAACTTAGTATCACTGTTAGGAGTAAATTGGGGATTTAGTACTGGAAATGAAAAGCTTAGCAAGAAGTAAATTTTTGTGTGAGAAAAACCCACCGCTACATGTCCTAGCAAGGAGGCTGATGCTTCTCATTCAGTCAAGTTCAATACTTGCGAAAGAACTTCCAGTGAAAAGCCGCCTAATTCGACAAGTCAGAAGTTGGCAGGCTTGTCATAAATATGGAAGGTACATAGTTGTGCGCTCCGCGTGGGAAGGTTTCCGCTGACAAGAAGCCCGTCCCGCAAGAAGGTTGCAGCCCAACCACCACCGCGTTCTGGCGAACCAACCCCCGAAAGCTGTATGTTTTTTTCTATTGATTATCAGTCCATTAAAAACACACAACACATCCAAACAGGTGTGTAAGGGGTCCTATTAAGTTAGCCTATAATATAAAAGGTACATTGCTGGCTAACTTAATAGGACAAAGCTTCATCAAAGCACAAACTTTTTAGACGAATCACTAATCTTAGTCTTCCAGGTCATCTTTATCGGTTGTAATCCACTCTCGTACAAGTTTAACCACGCTCGCCGGAGTTCCCGTTGCTTTACTGGTAAAGTCTGTTACGTCGTAAATAACCGAGTCCAACGCTTTGTCCCGTTTGGCATCATCTTCAGCCGTAAGGTATTTACCCTTCATCAACTAGATCCCTTCTGATTGAAAATTTACTCATAATCAACCGCTTATAACTACAATCTTGTGTCATTGACTATTGAAATTTATACTATATTTTGACCATCCAAGTAATCTTATAGAATATTAAAGCCTTTTCTACCGATAAATAAATTAGAATTTACTTAGAATGACTTTAACGATCAAGTGCATGTAAGTTTGGACAAAAATGGTTAGCGTTGCATGCATTCTCTTATAGATTAATGACAGATTAAACAGTACTATTTAAAACAACGCTAAATGTTAACCAGCTTTTATACAGTAGTTTGATATTTAGCGTAATTGCATACAATAACTTGTTGGGTGGCCCGTCCATCAAGTGCTTGCAGGGTGGGTTTCGTGCGACAATTTGACCGCCCCACGTGGTCAGGTTTGGGTTTCCATTTCAGCGTTTCGGTCGACAGGTCGCAGCGGTCAGGTTTATTGCTCGTTGGGCGGGTTCCGGCTGATAGAGTAAACGCCCCGGTTAGGCAGGTATAAAAAGTTAGTTTTTTATGTTAGAGCAAGAAGTAATTTATCAAGAAATCCTAATACGGGATTTTATTTTAGCTCATCCTGACTATTACGTACCTCTGCTGTCAATTATAAGGAAAAACTGCCCAATAAGATTAGTATTCTTAATAAATGATGACGATTCAATCATCTCCATTTACAAACAATTGAAGCAAGGATACAATGGAAAAACTATACGTTATCACAATGAGGATATAGCCCAAGAAAAAGAACTATGCAGATATAAGGATGGGAAATATGTAGACTACTTCGATGTCAAAAATTTAGAAATCGCTAAACAGGTACTTGATTTAATTTCTTATCATAGTGATAAAATTACTTGCCTTTGTGAATGGACTTCATTATCGCAATTTTCTGCTTTTCAGATTATTTACCCAGATTTAGAGAGATTTGTATATTGGGATAATCAAAATTTACTATACTTAGTTGATCATATTATGCCACATTCGGTAAATGATTATTCTGGAGAATTTGATCATATATTTAAGGGGCCTTATGGTGGCCCCGAACCCTATAAGAAACCAATAGGAACTCAATATCCATTAAGAAACCACTTCAGAGGCCTATACGATAGCTTACGGCATATGTTTGAGGAATTGAGCAGTAATAGAGAAGCATATTTTGATTCTTATTATGCCTGCCACTCACTTCCTGTAACGTCTTGCAAATCAATAAGTTTGGAAGATTTAATAAGTTTTGAAGATAAACTTGAAGAGTTATGTTTATTTAATTATCGGCAAAGTGGCTCTAGAGGAAGAGATGGTGAGTTTTACACAGATATTCGTAATTTTTACAGTGACTTATATCATAACCGTAACTTCAGTATAACGGATGAAATACATGAATACTTGAAATTAAAAAAGGCTATTTGTTTTAGGATTTATGATTCAAATGCAAGTTATAGTGATTTTGATCTTGAACGCAAGAAGATTTATGATTTGGCCAATGCAGAGTTGAAAACACAGTACGGCTTAGATCGTGAAGATGATATAGTACCTTTTATATGCCCTCCTATCAGACTCCCTAAAGAGTTATTGTCAAAATATGAAACAAGAGTATCATTTCCAGATAATTTTCGTCTTTCATCTGAGTATACACTCAAAAATATTGACGAGTTCGTGAGTGTAAAGAAATCATCACTATTAAGGCCATTTATAAAACAAATATTAGATGAGAACTTTATCAAAAATTTGTTATTAAAATTAGATAGACGGGGATTTTCACACGAAAAATGGTTCGTTGAACTTGCAAACACATAAGAAAATGCATAAATCTACTAGTATAGATTTATTGTAAAATTAAAGGAGGATAATAGATTAACACGCTTGTATGATAAGGCATTGATTTATGTACTTGTGATACCTAATGATGTCAATAAGTTTGCTACATAGAAATAATGAATAAGAATTCAAAACAGTATAATTACTCTTATTGGCTAGTTGGTGCAGCTGTAATAGCTATACTGATACCAATAATTGCAGTAATAATCTATAGGTTTCAGTTTGGTACTCACAAATCCGAAAAAACTGAGGTTTGGGGACAATTTGGTGATTTCTTGAATGTATTTATTTCGATAGCTAATCTTGTAATTTTTGGCGTATTAACTTTTGTCATTCATAAATCAGAACGCCATAGAGATACCGAAAAAGATATTTTAGAGTCCGCTAAAACACGTCCAATACTGATATTCAAAGATATAGGAGGTAAATGGATTTGCAAAAACGTTGGAGAAGGAACTGCAATAAATGCAATGATTGCCTATAAAGGAGGCACTTCTGTTAATTGGGAAAACCCGGTTAAAGTGTATTCCCTTATGTCAGGTGAGCCATTTGAAATTGATTGGCGAATTAGTGTTTATCAATGGAGAGCAAAATATTATGATGTGCATGGAAACGTTTATACGTCCACTTGCACGAGTGATGAAACCCTATTTGAATTTGACATCAATGGGCTGTATGAAGTAGAGGGCGAAGCTTTACGATTAGAAGATGTCAAAGGGAAAAGCTACGATTAGTCGCTTTGCATAGGGCAGCTTTCCGCCGATAGGATGCACGTCCCGAGGGAAAGCGGGGCAGCCTAACCAAACGAGGGTGTAAAGGTATAAGTGGCTTTAGTTCAGTATATTTGCTTGCCCACCATCAGCCCTCGCGGGCGTTGAGTGTTCGTCTAAAATGTGCTTCCAAGGCATCGCTCCGGCGACAGGTTGCAGGCCGCAGAAGTCAGGTCTTATCTTACATTTTCGGGTTCCTGTCGACAAGTCGAACGCCTCGGTTAGGCAGGTTTACGTTTGCCGGGCAGCGTCCTTACGACAAAGCGAATGCCCCGATAGGCAGGCTTGAAAAATACAGCAATACAAAATACGAAGTGCATATTTTATATTGAAAATGCGTCAATCGGCGAGTTACCTGCCATACCAACAGACTACAACAATTAACAATTAAATAAAATAAAATGAGAACAAAAACAATCATCAAAAAAACGTTTGCGGTACTTGCTTTCATCTTGACAAGCACGATTTATGTTTCAGCACAAGACTACTCTGTAAAACCTTTATCGGACTTTTTACAGCCTTACAAGGACAAACATAGAATAATTTTAAAAGCAATAGAAGATAGGACTGACTTGACAATTTCTCAAAAATTAGTCCTTTATGAAAGTGAAATGAGTAAGTTGAAAGAAGAGTTTAGGTCAGGACGAAAAGCAGAATATCAATCTAAAACTGTTGAATTATCCGTTGAAAATAGCTGTACAAGCGGCAGTAGTGGTGGAGTAAAAAAGTGCGGTTATAAATACGTATACGCACCAAACGGTAATATGTATACACGAACTGATTGGATTAGAGTTGAAGGGACAGATAAAGGGACGACAGTTGCCGCAGACGGCTCATCAGCAGGACTTAATATGACAGTTGCAGGTAAAGGTAGAAACGCAGGAACGCTATACGCTGTATTTCGCTACAAACCTGAGATTATTTCAACATTGGTTGACAAAGAAACAGTTGATTTATTTAATGAAATAATTAAATAGAGAAACGCTGCGACAAAAGGAAGTACGGCAGGTAACAAGGTATTGGCAAAAGCACGGCAGACGGAAGTATTTGAACATTTGTACTTCTATCAACATTCGTGCTTAATTTCGGCTGACGGAGTTCTAATACTCTGCTTTCGCCAATACACAAACCGTTGAGGGTGCAAAAAAGTGCAAAGTGCGTCGTTAAGCTCCGTGCGGGCAGTTTGTCGGACGACAGGCAGCAGGCCACGAGGTTAGCGTTTCAGCCCAACGACTGCAGGTGTATAAAGGCTCCTACGTCGCCATTAACCCCTGCAGTCGTTGGGTGCAGTCTATGCCTTTCCGTGGCCAGCTTCCGTGTGACAAAGGGCACTTGAGCGTATTTCAAATCTGGTCGGTTGTCGGGTTGTGGGCGACAGATGGTACGCCTGAGTAAGTTAAGCTAAGTAAAAAAGGGCGGTCGCGTCTGACAAACCGTATTTGATAAAATTTATGAATAGCATCTTGTGGGATGAATTGTATGATGTTAAAAAACACACTGTTTATCTAATCAAATACCTCGCATTCCTCAAGTCAATCAAGAAGTACTTTGAAATTACTACTATCCTTTTGACCTCCTCTGGTTTTATCGTCTGGTTGTCAGACAAAGGGGCTGTTTGGACAGGCGTCAGTGCAGGATTAGCCACTTTTGTCAAATTGTTAGAATTGCTTCAGGACAAATTCATTGCCAACGACGAGTACATGGAAGACGTAGCAGAGCTACGAGATAAATGGTGTGATTACCTTGATTTACTTGAATCGCTTTGGATTGATTATCGGATAAGTATCACCCAAAAAGAAGCATCTGAGCGATTCAAGCAGATTAAAGAAAGGAAAAAGGAAATTGAAAAGAGCGACTCCAGAATCAAAATCTGGATTATCTTCTCGGTAAACCGAAAAGCTGACAAAGAAACCAGTGCTTATATGCAACGTTATCTCCAACAATAAACCAATTAATGCTATGCCAGACCAAGATAGACCAAGACCCATGCAAAGACCAGAAACTCGACCTGATCCGGGCACGAACAAAGAGAAAGCATCTGTTCCCCCTGTTAAGGACAAACTTCCACCACCACCTCCCCCAAATCGGGAGTAATGACGGGTGCTTTGGGAGGTGGTAGTTTGTTTTTAATGGGAGGTAAAAAGAACTCTCCGAACTCCACCTCCCGTGCGACAGGAAGCACGTCCTGCAGGAGGCTTTGCAGCCCAACCACCACCGTGTTCTGGCGAACAAACCCCCGACAAGCTGTATGTTTTTACTCGTTATCATTCCATTAAAAACTTACAGCACATCCTGATGAGTGTGTAAAGGCACAGGAAGCCAAATATGACAAGCGCGAACTTCGTTCATGTCTTGAACTCAAAGAATACGTTTGTAAGTGCAATTAAAACACGATACCCAAAACGATACAGAAATAGAAATCCCTTATTTGTTAGTAACCACTATTAATGCCTCCATAAATACACTAATACTGTCAAATTTATAGCATTCCGTTCTACCAGTAAAATCTTTTGTCGTCAAGTAAGCAAAGTCCTTTAATCGACGAGCTAATGCTTTTTCCAGATCATAAATATATTCGGCATTATATGATTCGATAAAATGCATAAGCTCAAACTCATAGCCTATTTTCTTTAACCGGAATCGACGTTTTATCGCAAGGTAAGTAATCCCAATTTTATAAAAATATTCCCCATTTGCAACACAATGGATTAGATAAAGTCTAGCCATTCTCTCATTTTGAATGCCTACCCATTCAGAACGGCTATATACTTTATTTTTAACTGAGCAGCTTCTTTAGCACACCTCTGACATCCCCTACCCTCATTTAAATGACGGGACAGCCGAATACTAAATTTCCCGTGATTTGGGCAAACAACCTCAATAGCATCTTTGGATTTATAAATAGCTGAAAGGTCTATTAAATATTTATATTAGGAGCCAAACTTAGCGGTAAGTCTTCTCATCCAGCCACTATCCGTTATCGAATTTTTATCATACAGGCATGCAGTGCAACCACTGCCTTTGAGCAAATGATAAATTGTTTTACTGGATTGTCCATGTTTAGAGCAACGAACGAGAACACTGGAATCATAGTCAGTAAATATGCTTTCCGAAAAATCTAAATCCGGATGCATTTTCCGACAACGCTCTTTAATAACTACTGCCGTCCTTACTTTCTTTTCAGCGCTATTTTTCTCAAATGCACAGATTGGGCATCCATGTTTACGCTGATGATTGTTGGGCGTCTGCTCAAACAGGCCATGAGTTGAACAGCCTATCTTAATCTTTGTTACCCAATCAACGTATTCTACCTGAGAGTAATCATACTTATTGCCATGAACAAGCCTTGATTTATCAATAAATTCTGCGCGGGTTAATCGTCTCATCCAATAACAAAAATACAAAAAACGGCCCTGAAATCAGGGCCGTTTAATCATTCATTATCTTCTAAATCATCGGCATCAGTCGTGATCCACTCCCTAACAAGTTTGGTTACACTAGCAGGTGTGCCACTCGCTTTGGTCATAAAGTCAGTTGTATCATAAATAACAGAGTCCAGTGCCTTATCGCGTCTTTGCTCATCTTCTTCCATTAAATATTTACCCATCCCGCTTAGTATATCTAAACCCGTCTGTAGATTTTCAGCGGCCGTAATTTGAAGTAGAGGGTCCGTACCTGGTCTGTCATCCATCTGGCTCAGGTAATATTCAACCGCTTGTTGACCAAGGCCCGGAACCGTTCCGGCAATGTTACGCACGAAGTCAAACCCAATCCGGCGTTTGGTTTCCTCCCATGATTTGGGTTCATCGCCCGACAAAATCGCCATCAGTGCCGCCGAACCCGCCGAGATACCCGCTACCCAGGCCGCGTTGAAGACCACCGCCCAGCCGAAGGTTTTTGCCATCTGCACCAGCGCGGCTTTAGCCTCCGACGACCCCTCACCCGTTTTGACGTAGCGGTTCAGCGACTGCAATACGGTGTTTAACAACTTCTGCTGCTGGCCCGAATACAGCCCCAGAATCTTGGCCACGAAATCCGTTGAGGTTTGCATCGGCGTTTGTTCGGCCAGATTCGACATCTGGTTGGTGGCATACAGCGTCCGTTCGGTCAGATCAGCAACCCGGTCCCAGTACTGGTCACTCCCTTCGGCCAGGCCTTCGCTATTCGCCTGTAATTTAGCCGCCGTATAGTAGGCCAGAATTACAGCCCGGTCAGCCCGCTTCATGGCCGCCAGCCCGTATTCGGTATTCCACTCGTCGAATTGCCGCAAGGCCTTTTGGCCGTTGGTCAGCGTCCGGCTGTTGAGTCCCAAATCACTCCACTCCACATCGCCGGTAAACAATGTCTGGGAGTGCGTCATCCGGTCGAGGATGGTAGCGAAACGCTGTATCTGCCGGGATTTGGTCAGCTCATCGGTCATGCCTACCCCAAATATTTCTTCCATCAACGGCCGCTCCTGCGTATCCATCCCAGAAAGACTGCCCCGGTAGCCATGCTCCATTCCGTTGATAACGGTAGAGGGAGCTTCCCAGTCCCGATAGGCACCGGCCGTCAGTTGCGTCAGTACGCCACACGCTTCACCCGAGTGCAAAAATTCGTCTGCAATGATACCCTGACCAAGAGCCGCAGCGTAGGTACCCGTTTGTTTCAGCGGCAAACCCACGTTGAGCGAGAAGACCGACTGCGTATACCGACGCATCGACGATTCAAGCCAGTGGACGAAGCCCCGTTGCTCATAAGCCTCAGCCCGTTTCTTGCGGTGATTCTGCAGAACGTCCCGCTGTTTCTCAATCGTGGTGATGAGGTACTGTTTCTTTGGGCCCGTATAATCCGATTCGATTCCGTTTTTAAGCGCGTTGAGGTTTTCCACCAACCGGCCATGTTCCAGAATATCCACAACCGAACCTTCGTAATCGTTCATCGTGGTAATGGGGTCACGCACGAGCACCGCATCAGCCGCATTTTGACGGGCAATGAGTTGGCGCGATTCATCCAGCGTCCGGGAGAAGCCCCGGCTTTGTGTCCGGGCATCCTGCTGGTTGTTGTAGGTACGAATCGGGTAGTAATCCTGAACCTCTTCAAACTCACGATCCGGATTTAGATACCCGTTTTCTTCCTTGAGCAGCTTCACCACTTCGGCCTGGTTGTAGTAGGTTTTCAAGGCCGTATACGCGTCGGCTTCCCCTTCGTAGGCTCCGTTGCCCGTTTCAAAGCGTTCACGCAGGGCGTTAAGCTGTTGGGTCGGCATCAACAGATAATGCGTCGTATCGTTGTCCTGATCATAATACACAGCGCCTTTTTTCCAGCGGGTACGCGACCCGTCCGGATTGGTACGGTACAACTGGGCAAGCGTGGGCATTCCGTCAACGATATGCGAGGCCTGCCCGTAGGTTTCGATTTGGGTTTCGGCCAGCAAGGCCAGCTCCATTCCCACCGCTACCGGTATTTCAACATCCCGGTCGACAACCGCGCCCGTTTCGTCGTAGTCATAGGTCGTCACGGTCATGGTCTTTACCGTTTCCAGACTGTTACCCGTCCGCAGCGAGAAATCGGCCAGTTTCTTTTCGGCATCCTGCCGCAGTGGTTCCAGAATAACCTGCGCATACGAAGCCCGCCGGGCCGACGTCCGTTTAAGGTCTTTCATCAGACCAGCGATACTACCGGCCGCGTCGTCGATCATATCCAGAAACGTTTCCAGGTTGGTCCATGACTTCATCCGGTCGACAACGGTACGGAACAAACGGCCACGGCCTGTATCACTTTCGTAAGCCGCCTGAAAGCCATCCCGCAGGATTTGCGTCAGCTGATAACCTTCCATCCGAACTGCCGAGCCATCGGCCAGGTAGAACAGATCACCCGGCCGCGTGTATTTCAGCGTTTCCGGCCCACTCAATTCCCAGCCCGTTAGCTGTTTGATATTTTTAACGTAGGCTTTGTCCTCTTTGGTCCACTCTCTAACAGGCGTATCCCACAGATCAGGATTCACACCCGCCCCAATGGCCAGTACCGGAATGGATTGGAACCGGCTTTCGGCATCGGTCTTCATTTCCGCGATCGTTTGCGGTACCACACCGGTAGGCAGCTGGAATTGCGGTACCGAATTTACGCTCGATTGTGACGCATCAGCCGCAGCCCCATCCAAACTAGTCCCAGCCACAGGCGTTCCCGGCGTCATTTGTCCCACGACCTGACCCACAAAATCACGCAGTGTCATCTTCGCCGGGTCAGTCCCCAGCCCAAAAGCCTGCTTCAACTGATTCCATAGGTTCATCAGCCATTCGCCAAAGCTCATCCGTCCCGCCGGTTGCAGAAAGCCTACGCCCTCATCCCCAATTGCCATGGCCAGCGCTTCATCTAACTGCTGTTCTTCGCTCAGGGTCGAATAATACGAGTCAGCTTTCACCCGCGCCATATACGGCGAATTGGCGACCAGGGCGATACCCTGTTGATAGAAGGCGGGATTTTGCGTTTTAACGATGTTGGTCCAGATGTGACCGAATTCATGCAGCACCGTATTTTCCGTTGCATCGGGCGATAAGAATACCCGGTTATTCCACACAAAACCCAGCGGCCGTTGATTACCCAGCAAATCCGACGCCCCTGACTCAATCAGCGCACTTTCGTAAGCCGCCGGATTGCTTACTACCTGCGTACTGGGGAAGGCTTGTGCAATCCGGTTTACCAGCGCATCCGTGGCCGGGTTGGCCGGTTGCGAAGGTTGCTGCAACTGGAAGCCCAAATCATTGTCCAGATCGAATTCACCCTCTTCGATACCGTTTTCGAGTTCAGCACTTTCCGCTTCGAACTCCGCCTGCATCTTTTCTTCCAGATCCGCTACTTCGGCTTCCAGAGCCGCCAGTTTCGCCGTATCCTTAAACGGACGTTTTAACTCCTGGGTAAAGGCTTCAATGGTTTCCTGACTCTTTTCCATGTTCGAGCGGGCGATGGAGGGAGCCGACTCAACGCGTTTGAGTGCTGCCCGCATCGACGTTAGCAAGCCGTCAACTTTAGTGGCCAGGCCTTTGAAGTTTTCCCCCTTCTCATAATAGATCGACACGCCATCCCTGCCCCGATCATGGTCAAAGGCAATCGTCCAACCCATCTTTACGCCGAACCCGTTGATTTTGACAAACCGGCTGGAAGGCAGTTTTTGCACCGCATCAGCCAGTAAGCCGCTCATCACTTCGGCCAGGGCATCTTTCGCCTTTTCGCCTTCGATGATATCCCCGTTTTCAACCTGTATCGTATTGACCTCAACCTTCCCGTCGGGAAACGCTTTTTGCACCGCACCGATCTGGAGTTCGAGTTGAGGTATCAGGGCCGTATACTTGGCTACCGAACGTTCCGCACTCTCAATCATCTGCCGCGCTTCAATCTGACCACGCTCCCAGTTGGAGAGCGCCATTTTGACCTTGTTGAGTTCGAACTTACGCTGCTGCTGGAGTTGTACGTACTGCGAACCCGACAGCGAAGCCATCATTTCCTGAAAGCCCATCGAGGACGCATCATCTTCGTCAGCTTCATCATTCTGACTCCGTTCGGTCGAATCTCCTTTTAGAATCTGGTTGATGAATTCCTGTTTAAAGGCTAATCGCTGATAAGCCGTTGCATCGAGGGTTTTCTTTACCCCGTAGGTAACGATCTCTACCGGCAAGCCCCATTCCGCATGAAGATTGCCCTGCCGCAGAATCCGGCCGTTCCGCTGTTCAAAGTCCATCGGTCGTACCGGCGCATCGACGTGGTGAACCGCCTGAATCCGGTCCTGAATATTGACCCCTACGCCGAGTCGTTCGGTCGAGCCCAGTACCACCCGAATTTCACCCGAGCGCACTTTAAGGAAAACAGCTTCCCGTTTCTTGGCATCTTCCGGAACAATCGCAATTTCCGCTCTGGGAATACCGCCACTTACCAGCTCATCGACAATGGCATCGTAGAGGTTGAACTGATCTTTTCCGTACAACGGATTGATCATCGTCATTTCTTCATCCAGGTACTTATCCTTTGCCTCAGCCGAAGCGATCGAGTTGGAGAAGATCAACTGTGTTCCTTTGTAGGATGCCGTTTGTTTGTAACGCTGCAGCACTTCTTTGGCGACGGCATGCACTTTGGAATTTTCCGTTTTCATCGCCGGATCGACCAGCCGTACATCAATAGCGGCCTGTTTGGCACGCGTGAACATAACCAGCGGAATATGTTTGAGCTTGCGTTTTTCGGCCCCTTCGAGTTTTTCCCAGGCCGTCAGTGTCCGCTTCACATAATCCATGTAGTTCTTCAGCTCCGGCGACATATCCAACTCAATGAAGGTGAATTTGCCGTCTTTCAATTCAGGCAGGGTATTGTCACCCTTTTTAAATACCTCATCGCCCAGCACCACATCGACGTTCTGTTTAAAGAGCGCATTCAGTTCCGGCATATTGATATAGCGCTTAAACCGATCGACAATCTTGAACTTACCCGCTGCCGTAAACTCCAGCGAAGGATCAACCGAACCGAAGTTGGCGGCAAACTCATCGAAGTTGTCAATGCCGAAGTCCTTCACCAGTTGAGGGGCCACGTATTTGAGCATGGTCCAGAGTTCGGCCATCGTATTGGAAATGGGCGTACCCGTTGCCAGTACGACGTTACGGCCTTTGTTACGCTCCTGAACCCACTTCACTTTCAGCATGGCCGAAAGAGCTTTTTGGGAGGATGCCGTATCAATACCTTTGACGTTGCCCATTTTGGTGTAAAAACCAAACTTCTTGTATTCGTGCGCTTCGTCGATGAACAGCGCATCGACGCCCAGTTCTTCAAACGTCATCGTCGCATCGGTACGTCGGGCAGCCTGCTTGCTTACCTTCTTGGTTACTTTCAGCGCTTCACGGGCTTTATCGGCAACGGTCTTCTGTTTCTTTTTGGCTTCTTTCTCAGCCGCCGAATCCCGCTGTTTTTCCAGCGCTTTCAGACGGGCCTTGAGGTTTTGAGCCGTTGCCCTCTCCTCTTTCTCGTCGGTATCATTCAGCGCGTTCTGAATCACATCGATCTGTTCTTGTACCAGCGCATCAACCCGGTCCTGATTGTCGGGGATCAGGGCCAGAAACGATTGAGGGATAATGACACCATCCCAGTTGTTATAGGCCATGCGTTGCAGAAACCGTTGGCGGTTCTCCGCATCGGTATCATTGCCCGTTGGTACCAGGATATTGGCACCCGGATACAGGAAGCGCCAGGCATTGGCAAAGTTCTCCAACGTGGAGTTTTGCACAACGATCATTGGCTTTTGGGCCAGACCGAGCCGCTTCATTTCCATTGCCGCCGTGATCATCGTAAACGTCTTACCCGTACCGACCCCGTGGGCAAACAACACACTATCGACCAATGCCCGTTGTGCCGCCTTGATTTGGTGCTGCCGCAGTTGAATGGCCGGGTTGGCACCGGGGAAGGAGGTAAACGGCGGTTGCATGTATTTTTTGGCAACCAGGCTGTTATACTTCTCGTTGTAGACCGATTCTGCCAGACGCGCCAGCGAGGGCATATCTTTGACGTAATCGACAAACCGGTTCATGACTTCCATCATTTTGTCCTGAGCCGCTGCTGTATCAGCAATATTCTTGACCTCCTTCTTATTGCCGTTCTCATCCTTGTAGCGGTCCATGATCACCGGCTGCTTTAGGTTGAGTGCCTTATCAATCAGTTCAACCACATTGATACGGGGCGTTCCCAGCGTTTCAGCCCGTGGCGTTGGCCAGCCCGAGATAGAAAACGACTGCGTAGCGGGCAGGTAAGCCACTTTCGGCTGATTGATGCCGATTGCGGCCATGAAGTCCTCATATATCTGGCTGGGTATCCACGATGAACCAATCCGGAAGTCGATAAGCGAAATCGGAATTGTCTTGGGAATGACCGCTTCCAAAGCCACCACGTTGGGTTCGTAGCTTTGGTCGGTCTGGGCCACTGCTTTCGCCTGAGCCAGCTTGTGCCGCACATTACCCGACAGATAGTTTTCCTTATCATCGAGCAGTCCCGTTTCCGGATCGACAAACGCCAGCCCATCAACCAGCAACGATTCCTGTATGGAGTTTTCCGGCTGGTTTAGCAGCTCCGCCATCCAGGGCAGATCAATCTTGGTTTTATAGGCCAAGCTTAGCGTTAAGGCATCCTGTACGTTTTCAGCCGTGGTTGGCAGTTTGGGCGGAGACTGTACCCGCTGGTTAAGAATCTGAGAGGGAGCAAACGAGTATTTATTGGTCACCGGGTCACGGCTCACCAGTTCCAGACCGGCAACCTGCGCGTATTCCACGTCGGCATCTTCCAGAAACCCGATGCGTTGGGCATTCCGGTTGAGCGTTCCGTATTTAGCCACAAACGTCGTATAGGCCAGCCGCAGTTTACGACGCATTTCCGTCATCGCTTTTCCTTCGGCTTCGGTGGTCGCTTTGGCTTCCAGTGCCCGCAGCTGCTGCACACCTTCTTTCAGATCGAGGTAATCCCCGTAAACGGTTTTTAGCGTGTATTTCTTACCGGCAATCTTTACCGTCGAGCTCAGATCCAGCGCCTGTTCAACACCATCGGCTGATTTGACAATCTTCCCGGCCGCATTCCGATACAGCGCACCAGCGCGTTTGGTCGAATAGCCGCCGGATGCGTCCCGGCTGTCGAGGCCTTTGGTTTCGGTGATGTTTTTGGGTAAGCTGTCCAGTTGCTCATCGAGCAACTTCATCGTATCCTGACCTTCGGGCGCTTCCAGCGTATTTTCATCGGGCCGGTAAAGTCCTCCTGATTTAGCGTCAAATGCGAACTTGGGTTCACCCAGCATCTTTTCCGGGTTACGCGCGAAGTATTCATTTACCCGGTAGCTTAACTGCCGAACGTCCGGTACGCTTTGTTCGACCCCATCTATTTTAACTTTGACAAGCTGACCGGTATCCCATTCCTGATCAAACAGCGGTTTAAGCGAACGCATGCTTTCGCCGGGTTCGGTTTCGCTGCCGTCGCGTTTACGGAAAAACAGAATATCGGTAACCACTTCAGTACCGGCATTTTCCAGGAATGCATTTGAGGGCAGACGAATGGCCCCAACCAGATCCGCGTTACCGTTATTGCTCACCCACTCCCGGAAGCTCGTATCGGTCGAGTCCATGGTATAGGCCGAGGTAACGACCGCTACCAGACCGCCGGGCTTGGCCAGCCGGATGGATTTAGCGATAAAGTAGTTGTGGAGGTTGAACTTCGATAAATCCTGATGGGCCGAATCAAACGGAGCCGTCTGACCAAACGGCACGTTGGAGATTACCAGGTCGTAGAAGTGCGATTTTTGCGGTACTGCTTCAAAGCCTTTTACCTGAATATCGGCATCGGGATACAGCAGCTTGGCAATGTTCCCTGTAACCGTATCCAGTTCGGTACCCCACCACTGTGATTTTTTAACCAGATCGACCGGCATGAGTCCCAGGAAGTGACCCGCCCCCGTTGCCGGTTCAAGCGTATGGCCGCCTTTGAAGCCCATCGCCTGTACGTACTTCCAGATGGCCTTGATAACCGGCCGGTCGGTATAGTGGGCGTTGATAACCGAATTGACCGCATCCTGAAACTCCTCTTTGGTCAGCAGATCGGAAATTTCTTCGGCAAACTTCCCGTTGGTATCGTACCAGCTTTGCAGTTCACCTTTCACTTTAAGCCAGTAAGTGCTGGAACTGTAGGAGATATTGCTAAGGTTCTCAACCGCCATTTTATAGCGGTTCAGCTTTTCCTGATCGAGAACGGCTTTCAAGCCGCCCCAGCCCGTATACTGAACGAGCACCGCTTTTTCTTCAGCCGTAGCCGGGCGTCCCGCTTCTACCAGCTCCTTCATGAGCTTGATAGCCGCCAGGTTTGCCCGAATCTTGCCAACCCGCCCCTGAGGAATCAAGACTGTATCATCGGTGATGACAAAGTGATTTGGGTTGAGGTTGATTTCGGGTGCCGGCACGAATACCGGAGCCGTTTCAACTACGGCTGGGGTGTTGCTGGATTCGGTTGCAGGTAGTTCGACTGGAGCTGTTTGACCAGTTCCAGAATCTTCCGAAATTCCGCTTCCTCCATCGGCTGGGCTTCCTGATCCAGCATCGAGGGTGCCGCCGAGGTTTCCAGCGCTATTTCCGTTGCTTCCGCCAGACTTCTTCCCTTTCCCAGTAGACCCTGTTCGATTCGGTGAAACCTTTCCTCCACGTCCAGCAGATCCTGTAACAGTTCCTGCGGATGCAGCGTTATTTCCCTCAAATAATCCGAATTGTAATCCCGTAGATGCCGTAGACGCGCTATCCAGGGTATTGGTAGATTCTCTTGTTCCATCGTCAGGTAAGGAAGAAAGGTAGTTATTGGCCGCAGTGGCAACCTTATCGCCGAACACGGCGGGCGATCCGCTGAGTTCATAGATTCGGTTTTCACCGACACTATTTTTTTCGACTGGTTCAATCAGTCGCCAGCGTACCCGATCGTCGATAGTTAGTGTATCGCCATAGTCACCACCACGGCCGCCGAGTTTATTGGCCACAAACTGAACTTCGATACCTATTTTCCACGACGGATGCCAAAGTTTAAAGCCGCCATAGCCGCCAGCCGGTGGCAGATTGACCCAGGAGTACTCCACACGTCCGTTGGCGTCGTATTCATGCTTCCAGCCCAGCCGGGCCGCCATCTGACGGGAGAGTTTTTTAAGCGCTTCCTTGAACTTACGACCGGGAGCCAGGGAACCCAGTTCATGCTGGTCTTTTTCGGTCTCGCCGGTCGTATCGTAAATTTTATCAATCAGCCGGTTGATGTTGTTTAGCTCCGCCTGAATCTGGTTAAGCTGCTCGCGAAACGCAGGCGGTAAACTTTTAGCATTGCCGGTAGCATTCGCCAGGGCCATATCCAGGTCCATCTTTGCCGCACCCAGTTCCCATTCGATCCGCATACTGGTGGGGTCTTTCGCCAACATTGCCTGCAACGCATCGACTTTGGCTTTTGCCTCCGTCAGCGCCTGCATACGGATTTCGGCCACATCTTCCGATACCGTCTTTTGAGTTGGGGTTTCCTGTGTCTGGTTGCTTTCTCCTACTGGGGTTTGCTCAACCGCCGGTTCTGCTTCGAGAGGTTCAACGTCCGGCTGCTCCGCGATAGCGGTACTCGTAGCAACGGGTGTAGCGGCAACATTCGCCCTTACACTACGTAAGACAGGCTCAACGTCTTCCAGAGCAACTTTGAGTTTGGCCTCAGCCCGGGCAACCCGATCCCGCATGATATCATTGCTGTTGGTAGCAAATGCAGTTTCCATGCGGAATAATTCATTTCGTTGCTTATTCAGAAAGTTGTACTCACGTAGGGTAGCGTCCTGATTCAACAAATCAAGGGCTTCGTTAACCTGACTAACTAACCGGTCACGCTCACCCTTAACGGCATTATCAGGGGTTTGCTCAACTGGTTCCGAACTGGTTTGAACCGGTTCCACTACTTCAGCAGCAGGACTCAAAACCTCATTGATGGATTCCAGCGTAATAGCACGTACCGCTTTGGTATCGTCCATCTGGTCAGAAACGGCATCATCGGCCGAGTCCCGGTAGTAGCCATACACACCCCGCAGTACTTTGAAGTCGTCCGGGTGCAAGGCTTCCTGATTGGCCCGAACGAAGTCACGCGCAATTTTGGCAAACCCGTAAATACCTTTCTTGATTTTTACGGCGAAATACTCCCCGACGATGCCCATTAATTCGGGATCGGCAAACGGGTTCGCGTTCAGACCCGACCGCATCGCTTTGAGTTTGGCACTTAAGCGTTTGGCCAGGGCGATTTCTTCTTCGTCGAGGTCGTCAAGTTTTTGTTGTAGGGTATCGACCGGAGCGGGCTGAGAAGCGACCTCCTGAGCCACATCGGCTTTTTTACGACGAACGGTCTTTTTCTTTTCCTGAACCGCTTCGATTTCCTTCCGGGTATCATCATCGCCTAGCTGGTCGGATAGCTGTTTTTCCTGTAAGTTCAGGTCAGCCAGTTCAATATCCAATGGCGCGACGGCCGCAGACGTAATCGGGTCCTGGGAGGCTTCCTGACTAATGGCTTCCTCAACGGCATCAAGGAGCTGCTCTACCTTTTCAGCTGTAGTAGGAGCTGGATTAGCGGTTTCCGCTTCTTTGGCATCCAGCCAGGCCATTAATTGGGGAACGTGGGTGTAATTGCCAATATCGAGCAAGGCCCGGTCAACGAGGCGGGCAATCAACTGGAAGTCTTCGGGCGCACCGCGAAGCAACGCTTTAGCCTCTTCCGGATTTTTACCCGCAATAAACCAAACCAAACGTTCCAGCCAGGGTTCGTTTAATTTGGCAACCTGAGCGCGCAGAGCATCCCGTTTTTTGGTAAAGCCTGCCAGTTCGTCACGTGGAATATCCTTGATCGAACGAGAGTCAGCCTGAAATTGGCCCATCGAGGAGTTACCCGACTCAACAACCTCCCCGTTTACAATACGCAGGGCCGTTGATGTGTTGGGAACCTTGTATATCCCATTTTCCAGATCATGCAGCATTTTTGCCGCTGTCTCCCGTAGTTTGGTGAGCCGGTCCGGATAGGTGGTATCGAGGGGTTTGGCTACTTCTTCATCTTCAAGAGCCGCGATCGCTGACTCAAAAGTTTCTGTAACCGGGTCGGCTGATTGGGGGCTGGTTTGGTCGGTGGCGTCGCCAACAGTTCCTGCTTTTTCGATAGCAGCTCGTCCTGCATCTTCAGCAGCCTTGACAGCTGATTCGAACTGTTCGGGCCGGAACTCGCTGGTTTCGGGCTGGAACTCTTCGCCAGCGGCAGCGAGTCCGCTTTGAATTGAAGGGCTTTCGACCCCTGATTCGAGGGCGCCATCTGACTCGAAATCATCGAGGCCAGGGCTAACCGCGTTTTCTGTTTGTCGGTTGGCGATAGCTGACTGAATGCCGCGCTGGGTGGTGGTGTACTCGCTGAGGACTCGTTGGTACTCGGGGTCTGCATCGTCTGCATTATCAAATATAATGGATTCATTGGCGTCCCGGTACTCCTGAACGATTGCATCGATACTATTGAGTACCGAATCGGCCACGGGTGGGAACGCATTTTCAAGGGCATCATTGAGGGCGACTAACCAGCTATCGGGGTTAATGCCTTCCATTTCGTCGATGACCGACAGAATGGCATCAATATCCTCTTCGCTGAGCGTCGATAGAATTTCATCGGCCGCCAGATACGCCAGTGGATGAATATCTTCCACACCATCGGGAATCATATCTTCCATGACAGCCGCCGTATCGGCTAGCTCATCCAGACTCAGATAGGCACGCTGGCCAGTGGTGCGGTCGTCAATCTCAACGCCCCCTTCCAGAAATACGGCTAGAAATTTACGCAGTACTTCGTTAGCCGCCGGTGAGGTTTGTTCTTTACGCTGACCCGCCAGTATCTCAGCTGCCGAATAGAAGTAATCCAGCGGCAAGCGCATCCGAATATCTTTTTTCGGACGACGTTTGGTTGACACCTTACCCGTTGCCGTAGTCGGTTCGGGGGGCAGGGCATAGAACAACATCGAATCCTGCAAGAATTTAGGGAACCGCAACAGCTTCATTAGCGCATTCTCGAACTGATCCGCTGCCGCCTGACCTCTGGCATCACGCAGGGCCGTTAAGGCGTCCTGTAGCGTTAATGGGCCTTCCGGTAGAACTACCTCAGCCGTGGACGCGGCTGGGCTGATGCCTGCATCCGGAGTGTCTGCCTGGTCAACGGATTCTTCATTAATATCCGTTCCTGTTGCGCCAGTTGCTTCTGCCGTTGCTGCAATAGTTCGTTCAAGCGCGTCGATAAGCTGTTCAATGGTTCCGACAACTGGGATTCCATCATCTGCGACAGATTGTTCGCTTGCGTCGAGAGCCTGTTCAAATTCTGCTTCTGCGTCAGCAGCAGATTTGATAGACCCATCGAGTTCGAATGCTGCCTCGTACTGAGCGTCGATTGTTTGTGGTTCCGGGGTAGACTGTTGAACACTTGGGGCGTTACCAGGCTGGGTTGTTTGGCCATCTGTAGTAGGTTGAGTTACGGTATCAGGTTGGACCGGAGCCGACTGATTTGCGTCCGGGGGTGTCGTTGGAACGACGGATAATTGGCTTGAATCAGCGGTCTGTCTGGTCGATGCCGGTTCAGCCGCGATCGGTTGACTTATTTTCAGGGTATCCCCCGATTGAGCCCCGTTCAAGACCTGACTTTGGGCTTTGGCCTTAATGGCATTACGCACAGCAACACCTTCCCGGTTAATTTCCGAGTTGGTATACCCCAGCCGGGTCAGGAAACGACGGTATTCGGCATCCCGTTTGGAGGGAACCGTTTGAGAGGTTACGTATAAAGCCCGGTCCACATCGGACGCAAACCGAACAAGGAAGTTAGTACCCTGATAGCCGTAACGTGGTTTGGCCCCAGCCAGGTCTTTAGGAAGCTGGGCCTGATGTACCGTAGCCACAGGAGCTGATGCCGTACTGGTTGCACTACCTGTTTGCGTTCCGGGAACCGTCGTTTGCGCTGAGGCACTACTAACCAATCCCTGTAGGGTAGCCG
Organism: Spirosoma fluviale; assembly: GCF_900230225.1. Classification (GTDB taxonomy): domain Bacteria; phylum Bacteroidota; class Bacteroidia; order Cytophagales; family Spirosomataceae; genus Spirosoma; species Spirosoma fluviale. The sequence goes on along the minus strand of NZ_OCNH01000001.1, from coordinate 1,628,051 downwards.
CCATCTGCGTATAGGCTTGCCCGTATTTTGCATCATTAGCCAGAAAGGCACTATCAGTCAGAAAAGCCGTTGCCAGTTGTTTTGCCTTACCAACGGCCGCTTTGGCCGATTTGCCAGCCGCCGAACCCACGGTAATGGTGTTGATCAGTTCTTCACCGTCCCGCAGCCAGTTTGCTTCCGGACTGTTATCAGCAGGCTCAAAGGGCGTAGCGGATTGGCTCAGCGGGTCAGCAGGATCGGCCAGCGTTTGGCTCAGGGCTATATGCCGGTTGATGTCATCAATCGGCCGCCCATAATCGTAGCCCAGGGGGCCACGAACCGAAGGCACAAACTTACCTTGCTCGTTTACGTGAGCCGGGGTTTTTACCTGACCTCCCACCGGCGAGACAATACGGAAAAACTTTTTGTCCGCATCGAAGCCGATTGATTCCTGCGTTGCCGGATCAACGACGACCTGTTGGGGCGTAAAGGGGTCTTCATACTGGCTGAGCTTGCCGTATTTCTTCTGCCAAGTCGAATAATTATTGTTAAAGAAATTCTTAACACCTGCCCGGTCCGTACCCTTGCCATACTCCGCCAGCGTCTGGGACGCAATGGTTTCAAAGTCCGATGCCCGGTCAGAGACAAACTTTTCGGCTTCAAATATCTGGGTTGGGTTGCCGTTGGGGTCAGCAACAAAACCACCGAGTTCTTTGGCGACCGCGCTTTTACGCAGTTCAGCTTTCAGCTGATCAGCCGTTGAGAGTTGACCCGACTGCAACTGGAAGGTTATCTGCCCGTATTCTTCTTTCAGCGCTTCGATATTGGCCGAATCCGCTATAGATGTATTACGGGACTCCGAGAGCTTAAACATCAGATAGCGGTCCGAATCGGTGAAGCCGTCCACGTCCGCAAACTCACGGGCCGTATCGGCCATCCGCACGATGGTTTGCTTTAGCTCCTGATGTTCTTCCGGTTTCAGACGTCCACCGGCAACCTCCGCATCGAGGGCTTTATTGATCTTGAGGTTATTTACCACATCGTCGAAGGCAACCCCTTTGGCAAGCTGCATCCGAACATCGGCGTTTATGTAGCCAAAAACCGTTGGGTCCAGCTTTTTAGACTGCACGATTGTACCCATTCCGGTACCGACGATCGTACCGAGCAAGGTACCATAGATGCCATCAAAGAGGTACTTACCCAGGGTTGGGTCTTTAAATTTTCCGTTTCCTTCGGTAGCGCTGGTTGCCGCGCCAAAATTATTATAGAGCTGTCTGGATGCATTTTCGACTAATGATTGAAAGAATTCCTCACCGCCTTCGGTAATACCCTGCTCACGGAAACCCGTACCCACCCGGCGCGATGCCGCCCCGAGCATACGCCCGACCATACTCATTTCCTTGGGCCGACTGATTCTGCCCAGAGCCGCTTTAGCCGCCCCTTCGGCCACATCCATAAAGGCCGTTGGGTTGAGTGCCTTTCCGGCCATACCCTGCAAGGCACTGCGAAGCTCCTGCGTTGTTACTTCCCGGATGGCCTGTTTGGCAATATCATCCGACATCCCCAGGGCTTTGGTCAATGCCCCCATGTTGGCCGTTTCAATCCAACCGTTGATACCGGCCATCGGTATAGCCAGCAGGGTAGCATCTTTCATGGACAGACCCGCTTCAATGGCTTCTTTCTGGTAGCCGGGAAACATCTGTAGAAACGAGGAAATACCCGTTACTTTCTCCACGATGCTACCGGCCTTGCCCAGTTTGGCCGAGGCCTGCGCTACCTTCATGGTATCCCCCGCCAGCTGAGCCGCCCTCAACGCACTTCGCGTTCCAATCGTAGCCAGCGAACCCATGCCTGCGGTCAGAAAGCCGGGCAGGATAAAGCCAGCCAGATTGCCCACCGTACCGATCAGGCTTTTGGCATCGAGGTTCAGATCGAGTCCCCGTTCGGAATCATACCAAGCCAGGCCTTTCTGGTAGTCGTCGGAAACGTAGGTACGCAGGGGTTGAAAAAAATTCTCAACACTCTTATTGGCCTTCTCCCATGACTTGTTGTCACCCTTCACACCCTGATAAGCCGCGACGGCCAGCTTGGGCAGTGATTCAGCCAGGTCAACAAATCCGTTTCCCGTCAGACCCACCAGCGCCTGGGTGCCACTGACGGAACCTTTTGAATTTTCATCTTCGACGTCGAGCAACCGACGACGGGAGGTAAGGAAACTGGTAGCCGCGCTATTGCCCCGTACGCGATCGGTCAGGGCTGCATAATGCTCCAGCAAGCCCGCTTTCTTGCGCATATCACCCGACGCAATAACGGTATCGAGTTCTTTTTGCAGAGCCGTTGGGTTTTTTCCCTGCTGCCGAAGAACCGACACCAACTTATCGTCAAGTTTGTGAGACATAATTTCAGGGTATAGGTCAGGTACTGTAGTCGGCGAAGGTTGCTTTGACATACCGTCAGAATAAAAGAAAATTAGTAGGAGTAATTAGGTAGATGATCGTCGTCAGCCTTCTTCGAGCCAGGCAGCGAAATACCCGGGTTGAATCCCTCAACAACGGACTCTAACGCGTCTGAGACGGAATACAATACTTCTTTAGCCGCTACCTCTTTAGGCTCATCCACCATCTGTTCAATCTGCTGCTGGGATTCGATTCGTTGGGTACGGATATATTTGGTTGCTTCCTCCACACCGGAAACCCCAACCACGAAGAGTTCGGGCATGGTATAAGGCAAACAGGCTTCTACCATTGCTAACCCCGTTGACGCAATCGGGTATGATAACCCTTGTGTATATACGCCACCGCAGACAACCCGCAATCGGTGCGTAGGTCGGCACAGTCGACGGCACGCGTCGGCATACTGTTTACTGACGATTAGCAGTTCGTCACCCTCCGGGATGGGATCAACCTCCGTGACAATTTCCTGAACAACGGGAATGCCGTGGTTCAGGCAGGTAATTTCGATCCGCACGTGAACGCGCAGGGCGTGACCGGCTACGGGGATAAAATCCCGGTGGACCAAATTAGTGGGGCTATCGACCTCAAAACGGCCGTTGCCGCGCGCAACCAGGTTATCCTGATGGACAAACAACAGGGCGCGATTGGTGTAATTAAGCAGCATGGTTTATCCCTTTGGCTCGTTAGCGGACTTTTTGGGGAAAGAAATCATTGTTGAAAAGGCAAATAGTACTCCTGTAGATTGTCATTCATCGTCATCAATCCCCAGCGCATAGGGATTCATGAAGTCATTTGTCACTTTGGTACCGGCGTCCTGATTCGACAGATAGCGGTTCAGGGCTGCATTCTTGTAGATGTTGCCAATAGGGGTGTAGATCTCCACTTCGCGCGAATCCTTATCATACGCCCCCGCCCCCATCCGGGTAGCCGAACTGAACATACCTTCCACCAAACCCGCTTTTTTGGCTTCCGAGTTATCGGCAAACTTGACCTTCACCTTGACAAAGCCCATTGGCCCGTTGGAAGAAATGGGAGCGCCGTTCTGGTTGAACTCACGCGGGTTGGTGTAGATGCGCGGATCGACATGAACAATCTCATGTTTAGTGCCGGCCAGATCAACCGCATTGAAGCCGTTTTTGGCAACGATACCTTCCAGTACTTTACCACCCCGCCAGCCGGTTGGATTGGTTTTCGATACCGGTACTTTTTCCGCCCCGAGCAAATTGCCCAGCGCATCGGCTGATTGCTTATCAAGGATATCCAGCGCATTGAAACTGACCTTGCCCGTGGCTTTACCGCCAAAGGCATTCAGATCATAACCCGCATGACGCAGTACCTTATTGCCCGATGGGTCATAGGTCGTACCAGGCTGAGTCTGGGACTGGGGAATCATCCGGCGCAGATACGCGCCTGAACCATCGGCACCATCCCCCGATTCGGATAACTTGGAAATTTTCGCGCGTTTCAGTTCATTGCCCAGCTGTGCCCCCTGAATCCGCAAACCGTCCAGTGTGCGTTTGGTGCGGTGATCCTCCACCTGCATACGCTGGTCCTGTTGCTTGTTTATATAGTCCTGGTATTCGTCGAGGGACTTGGTTTTGTAGTAGACCTTCGTATTCTGGTACTTCCGCAGGTACTTATCCATGGCAACCTCCGGTTTGTCGGTCGACATCAGATAGTTCAGCTTATCGTCTTCCGTTACAGCCACTTTCTCATAAGGCAGTACACCAGTCGGGTATTTTTCGCCAAAGTGTTTCAGAAGTGAATCATCATCTTTGTAGGAGCCGTTGAAATCAAATTTGGGCAAGCGACCCTTATAGTACTCCTGCAATTGATTCGTTGCCGGGATATACCGCTGTTTGCCGTTTTCGGTGACGACCTGACCGATCAGGTTTTCACCCTTCCGCATCGCTTCTTTAGCCAGCGTGATTTGCTCCAGGTTATGAACGCCGGTGGTGTACTCGTCGCTTTGCTCCAGGGCACCTAACGTTTGTTCCATCCACGCTGGCCCCTCAGCGGCCATAAACTGGGATAGATTGCCCTGATACTCTTTCGCCAGCCGTTCGGCATTGGCCGACTCCTGACCTTTGAGCCATTTGGAAACGCGTACTTTATCGGGCCGCTCAAGCGGAAGCGAGCGAATCTTTTGTTTGAAAGCCGCGATCTGTGCCGCAGCCTGTTGTTCCTCCAACAACTCCTGTTCACTCAGCTGAGTGGCGTAGGTTTGCTGTTGTAACTGCTGATCTTTTGCCGCCATTAACTGACCCCAATTGGTCGTAGGAGCCATTAAACCAGCGATAAGCGCATCGGAACCGATAGCGTATGGACGGGGCATATACACTTACATATGAAATGATATGCTAAAAATAGTAAATCTTTTATATATAAGCGAGCGATTAAGGTCTATACGGTTAATCGAGCGTGGCTTTAAAAGCCGAAAGCCAGCTCTCTTAGCTGGCTTTCGGAATGCTGGTATTACATGAACCGCTGATCGAATTTGAACGCTATGGGTGGGTATTCTATAACCTTGCCAATATCCGGATGCTCCGGATTAAGCAGGATGTTGTATTCATAAGGATTAACAGCCGAGGGTACCTTAAAGGCCAAACTACTATTAGTGGTCAGATAAGGCATCAAAAAGAATCGACTAACATCGGTAGGTGGTATGCTAGTCCAACCCGGCAGTAGTTCGTCGGGATGGAATTCTCGGATACACTCATCCGGAATTTCGAGTTTGATCAAACTGTGAGGGGGAAAATTAGGCAATAAGCTTTTGTCAGTATGTACCAGAATTTCCAGTACACACAGCGAAACCGTTGTTGAGGTGTAGACCATTGGGGTACCGACCGGGTTCCAGCGTCCGCCCGTTATCGAAGCGCCGATGCCTGAAAGCGTTCCTGAATTATGTTTACTCTTTTGAATGCGATAACAAATAGCCATCCGCAAAGGGGGTAGGCAAAACTAACTGTATACTCCGTAGTCAATCCGTCCCAAAACGGCTTTGACAAGATTAAAACCAGTGGCGGTATCCAGCGAGTTAAGCGGTGAAAGATTACTTAATTCTTGCAATGGAAGACGCAACCACTTATTGAAGGTATCTTGATTCTCAAAAACATCCAATCCATACGCTGCCAGCTCGTTGAGCAGTGTAAGGCGTTCAGATGCCACAGGATTCAATAAACCGTCGGGCTTTAAGCGGTGATACGTCCGAATGGAAATCGTGAGAATATGAGCCATTTCCCGATCTGTTAAATCGAGCATTTCGGCTAATTCTTCAGCAAACCTTATGGACAATCGCTGCCGCTTATTTTCTTCGTCGGAGGGAGCAGGTAGCTTATTGTTTTTTACAAATGGATTAAAATGACCAACTGGGGTATCTGCTTCTTTCTCAGCAATGCCAGCCAGTATCGTATGCACATCAGACAAATATCTGTCTAAAAGTGCTATCTGTTTATTCAGCTCTATTAGTATACGAATCTGCTCATCTTCTGATAGAGTCGGCTTATCAATAGAGTAGTGCTCCAACCATTTGAACTTTCGTAGAGCTTCTGTCAAGACAGAAAAATATTCAGCCGTAGGGCTTTCCTCTGAAAGCCAGTTTCTAGTAGCATTTTCCTCACTGACTTTATTATGCAGCGAGGAATCATACATTTTAGGAAAAGTCAGACAAAGATCCTCCTCAGGTTCCGCTCTCTCTTTCTTTCTCTTCGTACAATAATCAGAAGTTAAAAAATTAAGAGAACTGTGATGACTTGCAGACACCTGCACCCCCTGCTGTAGGAAGTATGAGATTACCTTGGTCTGAGCCGTCCAAACCTTTTTCTCCAGGTGAACAAATTGAGTATTTGCCTCAACGATTTGCTCAATCCAAGATAATGTGTGGTTATGTCTTCTTACGCCCATAATCGTATCAATTAACTTAAGCAAAGATAGGTGCCATTTGGCACTTTTGCAACCAAGTGACACCTATTTATGAAAATAATTCTTTCTTCAATTACTGCCTGTTCCGGCTTTCATCGCGTTTTCACGCATCTTTCTTAGCAGACTGGTAGCCTCCTGTTCCTCATCGGCCTGTGCGCCCATCAATCGCTGAAAGAGCGAGCCAGCGCCGTAGTTATCGGTATACAGTTTGCGCTGTTCGATATTCTGTAAACCGGCCTGTGCCAGTTGTACGCCTGCCTGCTGACCGGATACAACCTGATTCAGTTTCTGGTCGAACTGCTGCTGGTCAAGTTGCAGATCCTGATTGACCATCGCCCCGTACTGCGCGAAATTCTGTGCCCTCCGCGATACGTCCCCCATGACGGCCGCCTGCGTCTGCTGACCCCGTTGCTGATTGAGTCGGGTAAGTCCCGCCAGCACAACGCCAGGCGTAGCGCCCGACCCTAGCGAATTTGTCATAGCCGTCTGGCCAGCCGCATAGCTATCGGCGATCTGTCCGTTGACGGTGTTCCACTCCTGAGGGGTATAGCCCTGATTGGCTTTCGCTTCAACCTGAGACTGCCAGTTGGTAAAGCGGGCCGGTGGTGTCCAGGTCGGTGTTTTTTTGGATGCCATCACCGCCCCCGTAACCACACGCCCCAGATCGAGCAAATTCCCCACAGCATCCCCTTTAGCCGCCGGTGCTTTGGCGGTCGGTGCGCTGGCTTTAGGGTCGTAGTTGGTGGCTGCTGCCGGAGTATCCAGACCCAGGGCTCCCGCTATGCGGTCGGTGTTGGGTTTGACGACCGGCTTTTCTGCTTCGGGAGCCGGTGGCGGTGTACCGATAACACCCGGATCAGGTGTGGCAATGCCCCCAAGCGTACTGACAAGCTGCCCATGCGTCATTTTCTGAATGCGGCTTTGGGCTGTTACTACAGGTGGAGCCGTTGACGCTGGCTTTTTACCGGCACTGGCTCCGCGTTGCACCATCGAGGGAACGCGCGCAGGGGTCGTCGACGAAGTTCCCGATCTTCCCGTTTGGGAATTTGGGGAAGATCCGGCCGAAGGCTGAACCGCCGGAGCCGAGCTTGCCGGAGCGGGCTGGGCTGTCATCTTTTGGGTATTGACGGCCGAGGTGGCTTTGGTGAAATCCATTGCCCCCACGCCCCCGCTATCGGGCAATAGCGAAAGCCCCCCGGTCTGGGTATTGAATCCATCGCCATGGTAATTATACCCGGTTCGTGATTTGGGCAGCGCATAGCCCACGCCCGTACCCTTGTGGACAATCTTATTGGAATTGGCGTCAAAGGTCAACTGACCGCTATCCAGAGCCGAAATAGCCTGTTTCGCCATGCGTACCTGAGCAGCCGCATCGTCGATGTATTTCTGATCTTCGGCAAGCTGGTTGGCTTTGGGCTTGGCGGCAATGGATGACCAGCTGTCAATCAGGCGTTGGTTATGCGCCCTAAAGTCGTCCAGTACCTTTTTGGCATCATACTTTCGATTTGGGCCGGGACCGGCTTCACCACCTTCCCGAAATTCGTGCGAACCCGAGTCGTCTCGATGGGTTGACAATTCTTCGTACAGATGTTCGCCAAGCGCTTCTTTTTTCTTTTCGAGGGGAGCCGACGAACACATGATAGCTTTCATGGCCATGTTGCTGTGTTGGTCCATGACCCGTTCTCCAATACGCATACGGCCGTAGTGCATACCCGTAGTCTCATCGATAATACTCAGGTCTTCCGATTTATCGTCCTTGTCATAGATTTTATAATCTTTGGGTTGATCAATCGAAAAGGTCATACCGGCATATCGGTAGGTCAGGGGCTTTACTTCCCCCCCTGCGTTAAAATACTTCACGTTTCTTCGGACTGGATAAGTCGTTGTTGAATTCGCTCCGATGGCCCCGGCCATGCCCGATACGATACCGGGCAGATCCTTCTGCGCCGTTGGTGCCAGGTCTTTGAGGATTTTCCCCACACCGTTCCCGGCCTGAACACCATTTGCTACCCCCCCGGCCAGATTGCCCAGACTCATCCCCAGATTACCACGGGCAAGCGTATTGCTCATGTCCTCATCGACGTTGGTGGTTGAATCCTCCGCCCCGCCGACGATGCCCGCAGCCACTTTATTAGAAGCTGCATTCAGGCCTTGCCCCAAGGTTGCCCCGATGGCTGCACCGGCGGGACCACCCACCAGCGTACCGGCAATACCGCCGATAACGGGCAGGGCCACATCCTTGATTTTGCCGAACAGGCTCTTTTGCCCGTTCTTTTTGTAGCCCAGCATCCCCAGCACAAAGCCCGAGCCGGTATAATAGGACGGGTCTTTGGCATAGGCCGAGGTTTGATTCTCTGTTGTGAAAACAGCCATACGACTAAACGGTCAGAAAGGAACAGCCGAAACTCAGTAGTTCGACTGGTATGTTGTTTTTGTTGCTGATCGTAATCTCAACGATCGCGTAATGATCGCGCAGCGGGTCTTTTGTATCGTCCCAGTCTTCTTCATGCATGGGATAGATCAGCATATTATCCCGCCAGTCAATGCGCTCATCGGTGCCCAGAATCGTATGATCCTGTTTTGGTCCGCCATTGGGCGTATACTGACGAATAGAGACTATCTGTTCAATACCCGCCACGTTCAGGTTCAGATAGCCATTGTCAAAGCGTTTGGTCTTCGTCGGATTGGGGTTGACAATGAAGCGCAACACCGTATTGGCGGTTACGTCGAAGAACTCACCCCGCCGGGCGTTATGATACAGATAGATTTTGTTGGGATAAGCCGGATTCGTTGCAAACATATACCGCCCCCGCTTACCGTACAAGCGGGGATAGCCCGTATTACTGCCCACAAAAGCACCTACCGTTGGACTATATACGAGCGTCTTTTTGGGTTGTTTATTTTGCCAGAACGTTGTCAGCACATCGCCGTTACTGTTCACCCCGGAAACAGCATTCCATTGGCGCAGGGTGTTGAGGTCGGAAGCCCCCAGATTGGCCGTTAGTTTCTGAACCGTATCGTGAAGACTTTCCTGATTCGACAACTCATCCAGACCCGCCTGCGAATGCCGCAGTAACACGCCGTTACGGGCGTCCCATGCCCCGATTTGCCCTTTGGATACCCAGACCGACGACGGGTGCTGTGTACCCGCTTCCCGCGAAAGATACACCATGCCGTTAAAGACTTTGCCAGAGTTGATCACGATTACGCCGACCTCATTGCTGGCAAACTGGGAAGCATTCAGCGGAGCCGCCCCGAATCCTTTTGTCTGCCAGACGTACATATGGGAGAAGCTACCGGAGCTGAGCTTGGTAATTGGGCCCAGACTGGCATCGGCCAGTCCATAGTCACCTACGTAGCGCGTACGCCACGAATCCAGCCGTTGACCAGGTGCTTTCTCCGGTGTCCAGTGAAAGGCACTATCCCCGTTGGTGATAATATCCTGTTCGGGATCTTTTACGTTGTAAAACTGAATGGCCTCTTCCAGGTTCAGCACTATGTTGTACTTCCAATCTTCGGGCTGCTGGGAGGTGATGCCGTTGTTAAACTGCTTTTGGGTACCCTCACAGCTTGTCGCTTCGGGTTTGGTTGCGTTGGCCGCAAAGCTACGCCCCCACCGCAGAGCCAGGTTGTATTTTGACTCAATGGGCAGAATATGCGAAACGGCATAATCAGGGAGTACGCCACTGGTTTTCTCACAGCCATCCGACCAGAAGGGATAGATACGCGTAAAATCAAACAGACTTACGTAGCAATCCCCGCCCCAAACCTCTACCTCATCGAATACGAAGTGAGTCAGCTTACCCGATGCATCATAGCGTTCTTTGGCCAGTGTAAGAATATCCGCTGTCAGGGGCTGAAAGTGTCCGGTTGAGAAATACGGTTCTTTTTCCGGGCTTTTGGCCGGTGTTGCCTGCGTATAGTTGACCAGCCGGTAATTACTCTGTGCCCCGCGCTGGTAGTCCCCCGGTCCGTTGCCGACTGATCCGGGTTCAAGTGGTGCCAGGTCGACCGATTTCCAGTCTCTGCTTTTAAACAGTACGGCGTTGCGCTGCAGCAGTCCGTCGAGTTGAAGCGAACGATTGCTTTTGGCAATGTTTACGTGCGTCTGGGTTTCAAACGTCAGCTTTAAATAGTCCTTATCGAACTCCTTGTAGGTTTGATCGAAGCCCTGATTATGTTGAAGCGCCAGCGCAATTCGCGTTGTATCGCCCAGATTCGGTCGGCCATTCTTGACCAGATTGGCTACGCGCGGAAAATCCGTTCGGGTATTGTAGGATTTGGTGTAAATGTGCTCATTATTTCCCACCAGTTGGGTATACCCTTTGCCGCCGGTTGGTCCAACCATGCCGATGTGTTTCAGCTCGTCGGTTTGTTTGGGCGCTTCGAAGCTTTCTTCAATCAGCACATCCGGCGAGTGATAGTTGAGGAAATAGGCCTGGGTTGAGGTTTGACCGAAGTTGCCGGGTTTACACATCGTCCCGTAGGTACTGCCGTAGTTATCATCCCCCAGTGATTGCTGGTAGAATCCATTGTCAGCCGTTGGCAGCGGAAACAGCAGGAAATCCCGGTTTTCCTTGATGTAACAGCCTTGCGTACGGCAAACGGGAAAAACGACGCCCTGATGTTTGATGCGCGCATTTCGCTTTCGGCGCACGATCATAAAGCCCGAAACATTCAACCGGCCATCCTGATCGTAGAGCTTGTCGACAGGCAGAGCCAGCCCCGATATAGTCACCCCCATTATCTGTAAATCCCAAAGGCCGGTTTGCGGGTTTAGTTTGGTGAGGCTGTAATAATCCTTCTCCCCATTGGGCCCAGGCGCATACTGTTCGGGAAAGGTAAAGGCGGGCAGATCCTCCACAAACAACACTTGCCCCGACCGATCGAGCACCGCCACACCGTATTCGTAGGTTTCGCCCCGAAAATGACCTTTCAGCAGGTGGTCGTATAGCTGACCTTTGTAGTTGGCAAAATCCTGATCGACCGAATGGCGGACGGCCTGACCGGCAAAAGCCGAGATATCAATAAACTGATTTTCGACAGGGCTGTTGGTCAACGGGTCGTTATCATCCTTCCCCGATATGGGATTGGCGAGATTGGCAAAAGTTGGCGAAGCGGTACGGTCGGCACTCATGTTCCGCAGTTTGGGCGTAAACTTGACCGCCGACTTATCCATGGAAACCGGCGCAAGAAAACTTATCTGTCCTTCGATGAGCATGTTTTCCGATACTTCCAGCGTACCGACTTTGACCACGTTTGAATACCGCTGGTTAAGGGCTGAATCCGTTAACTCTTCACCGTCAAGCTGGGTGATTTCAACCACCATCGACCCACTGCTGCCCATCGTAATGGGTTTCATGGCTACCCGTTTGTAGGGTTTATCTGGTGACTCGAAATACACCACGGCCACGCGCAGGGAGTCCCAGCGTAAATCCAGATTCTGAAGCTCTAGCCGAATCGATTCACCCGACATAAGCCCCGAAGGCTGCATAACCCGGTTGTGGTGGTTGGAGCGCAGGCCCGTTTGGCGAACGGGCAGCTGATCATCGAGGGGATTGGTCGTAACAAATACCCGGCGGGTAAGCGTTGACCAGACCGATTCATGGCCGTTGGTATGCCGGTACTGAATCGCAAACTGATACACCCCACTCAGCAGACGACCTTTACCCCGCCCCAGCACATTGAGCCGGGGAAACACCAGATCAGACCGTTCCCGGAAGGCATGCACCGATAGATGTTTGGGATAAAACAGATTGGCACCACTTAACAGCGAATGGTAGGTGACACCCGATGCGTTCCAAGCCTGATTCAAATTGAACGTATGCATGGCATGACGCCGATCCGTCCAGTAGATACGCTCAATGAGTTCGGATTCAACCGTAACCTTGAGGTCCATACTATCGGTTGCCAGCCAGTTTAACCGATCCTGTTTAGCTTCACCGAACCGCCGTATCCGGTAGGGCTGATTCAGCAGGTTGGGGTCGTTGGCGTCATTGTAGAGGGTAATATACCGGCCGCCGAGGTTATTGGAATCCCAGTACCAAAGCCCGATTTCCGAGTTCTGATTATTGGTCGAGCACAACAGCGTTCCTTTGCTGCATTCCTCCTGGCCGATAATCCAGTAACCGGCGGGCACCTCCATGACATAGCGGTTTCCCGGTGCGTTCATGAAGGCCAAACCATGCCCCATTGAGGGTTCGGCATCGTCACCATTGTACATCAATTGCCCGTTTTCGGCATCCCGAAACGTGTTGGTCGGTTGCAGGTGGGCATCTACATCCTGCACCATACCCGCCTGAAAGGTTTGTTCAAATGTGGGTTGGGCCATTACAGATACTTACGGTTAACACGGTTTTGAGCAAGCCGCGCTTTTTTGTTGAGTGAACTACGCGCTTCGTCGATCTTTCCCAGCGCAGCGTTTTCCAGCGTTAACTGCATCGAGAAACGCGGATGCGCCGGAAAGCCCGTAATCAGCTTAGCATAACAGTAATCCAGACAGGCCTGGTAGACCTCCTCCACGATCGCTACTTTACCATCCGGACCAAGGGGCAGGCTATGGTAGTTGAGGAATACCGTTTCATTTTCCAGATTGGCAAACATGATGCCAAACGGAGTGAGCATAAACGCCAGTGGATTATCCGAACAGTAGCCGTTGTTGAACTTCTCGCCACTCATTTTATCTTTCGTAAAGCCCGCGTCCAGTACGTCCAGAATGTGTTCCGGAAGGGGATCGACACGCCCGGCCTGTAGCTCGAACGGCTCCGTATATACGTCAGCCGTTTTTTTATGACCAACCTTCCCCAGCACGTACTTGACGTAGCGGTTTACCGGTTGCCGGTAGCGTTCCCCATTACCCAGGGGAAGCAGTTGCCCGAGTTCGCTCAGGAGCATATCAATGGTATAGATCATCCTTCGGTCGCGTTATTTTTTTGGTCGACGCGTTGCTGCAACTGGATATGGGTACCCATGAACACGCGCAGGGTTTGCATTTTGATTTTCCCTTTTGCTTCTTCTCCCAAAAACCAGGCGCGTTTCCAGTACCATTCATCGGCGCGTCCTGCTTTGGGGAACGGGTCAGCCGGTATTCCCGTCAGGGTGATAGCCTCTACAGCGATCGTTTGGGCTGTCAGCAGTACATACATCTTATCGCCTTCCAAGGTGAAACAGGGTTGGCGGGTCAGTTGGCTCATGCCCAGCAGTTGCCATCGGTAATCGACTGGAACGAATCCAAGCTGGTAGGTATCGGTCTGGATGCCCACAAACGAGGTATAGGGCTTTCCGTTGAAGGTTAGCAAACCTACGACCTCTACCACCCGCATCAGATCATCCCCGGCAATGCTGAGACTCATCGTTTCAACGCGGTAGGCTTCGGGGTCCATCCCCTGCCGTTCGGTCTGCCGGTCAGTCTCCTTGAGGTAGATACCGAACTGATGCCGCAGTTCCTGTTCGATGATGGGCAGCGTTATCCGGCTGTCATCATTGGCGGAGTTATTGTTGAGGTGATTCAACACCTCATAGGCCAATGCCCGGAATGATTGCGGGTGAATGATCATTTTTTGTAATTAAAGCCGGGTGTCAGGATTTTGATGTAGGCATCGACTAAACCGATTTGTTCAACCAGCTCGACGAATCGCCTAAATGGATCTTCGCCCAAATTCATAACTACAGGATCAAATCCATACCGATTCATTTTGCTGTATTTATGTGGTGCCGCTTCTTTGAGCAGGGGCATAATGGTATCCTTCTGGTCGATTAAGCGACGTTTGAGTTGACTACGGAGAATATACGAGGGCACTTTCTCCACGTTTGGCGTGGCTTTACCTACGCCATGCTGCCGTTTCCATCGACCCAGCGTACCGGGTGAATCAAATAGGGGGTTCATCTTTGGGAGATAATTAATCAAATAGTTCTTCCAAGCTCAGCAATCCGGTTTGACTGATCATTTTGTTGATATGCACTTCTTCCAGCCTTTCTTCGGCTCTGTAAGCCGTAATGAGTTTAAAGGCGGCTGTATCGGCCGTGAGGTCTTTGGCACGTTTATCGGGGTCTTTGGAAAAGGCATCCGACGAGAGTTGTTTTTCGTAGCCCCGCTGCCGACGTTTTAATTCAAGTTTGTAGACCATGCTTGGCGTACAAATCATTTCGTTGGCCTGTTCGATGGCTTGCTGGCAGATGGAATCCTTATAGAAGCCAGGAGCGAATTTACCTTTGCTTTTTCCCTCTCCCAGCTTACGGACTTTTAGTTCGTCAATAACCAGCTGATCCCGTTTATCCTCTTCGAACTCGTAACTGTGAGGGGAAATAGCCAGCCCAAAAGCCAGCACGTAATAAACCCCGGCATCCCCGCGCTGATCGTGAACAGCCTTTATTTTGTCGCGGCCCAGCAAGGTTTGAAGCCAGGAGAAGCCATGCTCAGGCGTATAGAAAATGTGCATGTATTCGTGAAGTGACGCCCAAAAAACGCCAAGGCAGTATCGGCGTTTTTTGGGGCAGGGTAATTACTCGGTCATGGACTCATCGCCCCGGTACAAATCAGCCGGGTTCACCGGGCTGGGTGCCGGTTCGTATTCTTTCGGAGCAGCGCAACCCTTTCCCAACTTATTCTGTAATTCTCCGATCACCGCCTGAATCATCGCTACTGCCGCAGGTACGGGTCCCCGGTGTCCATCAAAGGGCTTAATGGGAGTTAGGAAACCTTTATTGTGAAAAGCCAACTCCGATAATGCCATGCGAATCACTTCCAGTTCGAGTTCGGAGAACTGGGGCTTTTCGGTTTTGAATACTTCCATCGGTATTCGGCGCGTATCAAACAAAGCGCGCGGCTTTGTCGCTACCTCGTCAATGCCCGAGTATTCGAAATTTCGCGTTCTGACCTGACCAACTGAATTATCTTTTGTCAGGCAGTCGCGAACGTGGTGGCTGAATTTATCTACATTCTCAGGGCTTAACACGTCGCCCAGCGTTGCCATATCAGCGAGCGTATCGGCACTAACCGTTAACTCAATCCGGTCAAGACGTTTCCCACGAAACGGGCTCATGATTTCCCGATCGAACCCGGGTCGAATGATTTTTACTTCTGCGTTACCATCACGGTAGCCTACGGCTTTTACAAGTATGGTATTCATATACATTGGTTTTGATTATGCGAGTTGAGGTTGCCCCTGTTGTTGAGGCTGGCTACTGGCTAGCTGGGCTTCCAGCGCGGCATCGAGCACCATTTGTTCACGCTGGTTTGTACGTTCGATATCGTCCTTCATGCCGTCAGCGTCGGTCTTATCGGCGGCTGCCTTGTTTTTCATGTCCTGGACGATGATCGTGCGTTTGGTGATCTCCTTCTCTTTTTCAAGTTCAAGCTGAATCTTCTGTAGCTGAATCTGTGCGTTCTGCTGAGCGATAGCCTGCTGCATTTCCTGAGATTCCTTCTGGGCTTTCTCAATCTGCTCGTTCAATCGGCGGTAGATTGCCATTGCTTCCGCCGGGGAGTTGGTCAGACTTGCTTCCAGAAGTGCCCCGCCCTCTTTGGCACCGCCGGAAGCGGCCATACTGGATAGAATACCCTGAATGAGTTTGAGCCGGTTTTCGATAATCTGACCGGATTCAAGTTTGATATCAAAATCTGCCAGTGCCAGTTTGCGGGTCAGGTAGAGTAAATGCCGTTCCCCATCGGTCAGCACCACGTTCATTTGCCCATCCCGCGCGTGAAGCTGTTTGAGAATATCAGCCGAGCCCTGCAAGAGCTGATTTATGAACAGGGTATGTTCGCGCAGGCACTTAGTCAGCAACAGTGCCTGATTGGCAATGTTAAGCTGGGTTTCCTTAAGCCCTTCATAGCGTTCTGATACGCCCTGTACCTGAGGAGAAAGACCCATCCGGGATTCATAACCCGTCGTGATAAGCCGAACCAACTCAAAGGCGACCCGAAGTTCTTCTGTGTGATTGGATAGCTTGATGGTCCGTAAATGCTGCTGCTGAGCCTGATTATTGGGCTGCATCAGCGTAGAGTCATAGCGGACTATCCCGGACTTCTTAACGTTGTAGAGGTATTCCAGCGGTTCGCCTTCCTGGGCATCATCGACAATGATGGCTTCCGAAATACCCATATTGATCAGGTATTCGTCAATGGCTTTGTAGAGGACGTTCACGCGGATCGCGTCATTTTCCCCCAGCTTGGCCATGCTCTTATCGTAGCTGATTTGCGCCTTGATGGGCATACCAACGTAGCCTTTGTTTTCCCCGTTGGGGTCAGGCTGGTACTGATAGGGCCCAACGTTGATAAATGTATCGTGACCGATACGGTCGAACTGCCACAGCTTTACCCGGTTGTAGACTTTGACGTTTGCCCGGCTTAGGTTTTCTTTCTTTTCCTCATCGACCGGCACAAACCGAAGATGTACGCTCCGGTCGAAATTGGTTTCCTGCCAGTACTTAAGTTCCCGATCAGTAGCGGGCCGCCAGCTTTCGCCCTCCGCTTTTTCGACCTTGAAGCGGTCCTGATGGATGACCTTAACGAAATTGCGCTGAACAAGGATGTTCATCAACAATCCCCCCGCACTCCGGATCACCGGATAAAAACAGCGGTTCATCCAGTTAATTTGCTTTTGGGTATAGCCCTGTATCTTCAGGTTATCCAACTCACTGCCCAGACCCCAGCCGCCGACACCCTGATCATTCCAGTAGTTTCCGTCGAGGTTATACCCAATGTTACGGCCCACTTTGGTAACCGAATCAATGTAGTTGATAATCCCCTGTATACCCGTTCCGGTCTGTAGACCCACTCCGAAATGGTTCATCAGTTCGGTAGGCTGCATATAGTCCATGACCGATGCCGCCAGTACGTTAGGATCTTCAAAGGTTTCGACCCGCTTTGTAGCCATGTAGCGTACCTGGTCAGGGTGATAGGCCTTTGGTATCAACTCCCCGTTTACTACGTCGAGGAATCCGAACTGTGCGTTAACCGCGAACTTATGGCCGAAAGCTGCTGCCCCCACATCCTGAAACGAGTGCTGATAATCCGTATGCATCAACAGCTTGTGCATCGTGGATTCGACCTGTTCCTGCAAGTTCATGTACTGCAAGAGGTCATTGGCATTCTTGGGCAGAGGTATCTTCTTGTTGCGGGCAAAGTCCAGATTCATTCCACGGTCGCCAGCCGCTTCAATTAATCCCTGCGTTAGCACCTTTGCCCCTGCCCTTGACTGTTCGGCAATCGCTTCCTGAGCGAATTTTGTGTTGAGGTTCTTGACCGCAAACTGAAACGCGTGAGACAGCACCTGGCCCATCAGCGCCGACTTGGCACCATGGAAGAAATTGTTATCCTTCGTCGGTACCGGTCCAACATCCCCGAAGAGATTATCGGCCAGGTAGTAATCATCCATCCTCAGCTTTCCGTCGACGATATCAAACAGATATTCCTGATTGGGATTGTCAAACGCCCAGAGCAGATGAGGATTGAACAGCTGAAAATCACTGACCCGGCGAAACAGGTCAATTAGCTTTTTCGGCTGTTTGTAATATTTATCGTCCCAAAGAATTACCGGTACTGAAACTTCCTTAGTCCTAGCCTGGCTGCGATTCAAACTGAACGCTTCCTGTTTGGCTAACTCCCAGTTATGCGCGTACTGCGCTGAGGCATCGCCACCCGATCCGTACATCGTAATTGCCTGACAAATGAATAATTGTTAATATACACTCAAATATGAACAATTATATATTTATCAACAAGCACTTATCCATAAACGTCAAAAGATATATAGGATTTTTCCACCTTTACCGACAGATGAAAACGCCCCCGGCAAAAAAATACCCCCCAGGTTTTGGAAAAAAATACGGTTACAAGCGATATGTGGGACTACCGGCGCGCGCGGGGCGGGGGTCGCGGCCATTTTTTTCCACCCCCCGGCTGTTTTCGGGAATGGTCTGGAATCGGGTGACGGGAATTGCCTGATGGGTTTGGCTATCCGGTTTTGACAATTTGCTTTTAGGAAACTGGTCTGGCACCGATGATTCTGGTATTAGTATGGGTTGTGAGTCGGGAACAGGCTGATGGGGTGCTGTTTGACAATCCTATAACGCCTGAGAATTGTCTGTACAAAATTTCCCGTACATCTGACCGTACAAACGATTCTGAGCGGGTTGAGAATTATCGCTGAGGAACTTGGAAGGTAATCGGTGATGCGATAGCCGGAGAGAGCCAGAACTCGAAGCGATTTTTACGCGCCAGCATTTTGTATTTTACCAGCTCACGAACAGCGCGACCGATGAACGATGCGTCAGTCTGGAATTGTCTGGTCATCGCCACTGGCCGCAACTCTACCGAGCCGTCAGGACTGACAGTAGCCAGCGCGAAGAACAACACCCGCAAAGCCATTGGTGTAACGGTCGTCAGGAGTTGATTGAGCTTGTATTCGTCTGGTCGGTACATCGTAGCTTGTAAGCAGCTTACAGACGTTTTGTAAGGATTTACACGGTTATAGTCCATCGGCAGAATATCTATTGCAGGTGTACGGAATGAGATTAGTGATTGACAGCCAGCAAAAAACGCGAAAAATCAGTTGATCGACCCAAAATGTTCTGTTATCAGCCAGTGGAGGCAGTGTTGACCGATATTCTCCCCGAAATCTATGCGAATCCAACAGGCTGTTTAAGACCCATCCAACAGGCTGTTTTGTGGTGCAATTCTATAGGCCCAGAAGCCACGAAATACACACGCGAATACATTCACAGGCAGACAGGCAAATAACGCCTTACAACGCATTTACGAGCCTTATTTAGCGCGATCATACGAACCTCAACGAAATAGATTGAAATTGTATTTTTCAAATATTAATCGCGCCTATCCATCAATATATAATCTTTAATATAAACTTTCAAAGAACTTTTAAATTGTATATATAATGTGTATACAATATTATATATATTTGTATCAACAAAGCGGGAGAGATAAGGCGGTAACAAAAGTTACCCTTCCCGCGCATGAGTAACACTTTAACCCCATTTCTCGAATCCTTTTAGAGTTTGCCACATACACCAGATTGCGGATACGCGCTCATAACCGCACGACTACCAAACCTCATCGGAGAGTGAGAAGGGTAAAACAAACAGGGGCTATTAATCGAGGGTAAGATTCCCATAGGAGCAAGTACATGAAAGACTCCTTTTATCGGCGACGCACGGAAGCGGATGAGTTAGGTTAGCATAAAACCCTCTACGAGTGAATCCCTAAGACGGAAACACAATTCGGGACATAGACAAACCTCATCAAGCAAATAGCTGGAAGGTACGACCCAGAACGGGACTATAGCGAACACCGAACTACGAGTTAGTTCACGAACGGCACGAGAACCCTATAGAAACCACTGTGACAATCCTACCGGGAAGGCTATTTGTGAAGCTATAATATGCAATCAGCATATCTGACGAGTTCCAGAATGAACGAAATAGCTTACGGTCTGTAAGCTATGAATTTGTTGGCAGTACCAATATATAATCTTTACTATTATATGAAACCACTACAGTTTGTTTGTCTTGTCAGTATCGCTCTAGTCCTCATCATGATTCTTTGTCTGGTCGATAGCGGTCACGACACACCGTTCAATGTTGGGTTTACCGCCAGCATGAGCCTACCGTTCATTTTCTCTCTGATTGTAAACCGCAATGAGAAATGAAGTCCTTATCCTGCTACACAATCGCCAAGAATTGCACAGATGCGACCGATTGTCAATATGGCATCGAAGAATTACAGGCTTATATGCGAAAGTTAGACGACACCGCAAAGCCAACGCCTAAGACGGTCAGGATACGGTATTTCCGACTAACCGAGAAGCTCAAGAAATACAAACCTCAACAAGCCTGATTCGATAGCGAGTCAGGCATTTTTTATACCATATAAAAACAAAGTCATGCGAACCAGCAACGAAGAAACCAGAGCCGAAATCAACTTCCTCATCGGCAATATCAAAGATTTACCATTTGTAGAAGGTATTCTGAAAACGGACGGGATCAGCCACGAAGAAGGGAGGATTGACAACATCGAATACACCGTCAACGACGACGAGAACGGTATCACAGGCAGGGGAACGTTTGCAACCCTGTTCATTATGTACGGCTGCATTGATGAATCAGACATCGAAGAAAAAGCTATCCTAGTTATCCGCGAAACCTTTGGATTCATCGGTAATGAACAGGACGTAGAGATAACGGAGATTCATTTAGAAGAAACCGGCGACGACTATTAATGAAGCCAGCCCGTACCAATGAATCGGTACGGGCTTTTGGCAGTACAAACCATATAAAAACAGACAAGACAATGAATCCAACAGCGTATTTTTTCACGAATCACCAATTAGTTAAGTCGTTCAACGAAGAATTAAACGCAGTTACTCAGCCCTTCATTGACCAGATGAAAGCGCACCTGACCCAACTCCTCAACCAAGACCATTCAGCTATGTTCTTGGGTAATTGGACAACCAATCTTGGCGGCACAAACACAGTAGCCCTAACATTTGTCAATTCATCTGACTACAAATGTGCGTTTACCTTCCTGATTGATGATGAAGATAAGCCGTTCAATTATCGGCAGGTATACGCCGACTTCCATAAATATGTGAGGGGTATCGACATAGCACCCGCCTTATTTATGGCCAACGAAGACATTATCGAATCAGCGACCGCACAGTATACCGCATTTGATAAGTTCGCTTATGCACTGGCTGATGCATTTCACAACATATCTATAGGCGATAACGAGAACACCATCATGTTTGATAGCTGGAAATACATTCCAAAGACAAACGAGCTTAAAATTTTCTTCGATGGAACAGGCAACAAGGACATAAAACAGTTTTCCGTTCATATCCCTAACAACAGTAAGCTATTCGACAGCGAAAAGGCATTTGCAGACTTCCATATCGCCTATTGGGTAGACGAGCCGACAGAACAACCCGTTAGCCTCAACGAATTGGCAGGAGAGATAATAGAAAGTTACCTTAACGATAGCGAACACTTCTATACATATGCAAAGCTAGTAGCCACGAACCTAACCACATTGGCAGGTTCAGTTTACACGCATTACAAGACGACAGAGAACACCCGTCATTGTATCACTATGCAATTCAATGGTGTTTACGGCCCCTTTGACATAGCCGTATCAAACGGGATGATAGTCGGGGAATATAATATCTACGAATGGTTCTCAAAGTTTGAGAACTGGGTAACCCAACAGCAGGAAGCACAGACCGACGAACCAACAACCATACTAGCCATTTTGGGCGGAGGGGGAGCAACAACTGTACTCAGCACCGATGCATACGAAGTAAGGTATGACGATACCATTTGGTCAGGTGATGCAAGGTATATTCTATCAGGAACAACAGCGGTTGTTCTTGATTACTACGCAGAAACACAGTACGACGACCGCGACTACAAAGAAGGTCGGAAGGTAGTGGAACGAGCTATCAAGCTGGATAAGCCCCAAGTTTCCGCTATTCTGTTTAACAACGCCATTGATGAATAGACAGCCAGCCCGTACCGATTCGTTGGTACGGGCTTTTGGCAGTACAAACCATATAGAAACATAGCACAATATGAATCGCACAGAATTGACCTCAGCAGTCATTGAGATTGGTAAGACACGGCCCGGCTACATCCGCATGAACGAGGACATTTGCGCGGCCAACACCACCGACTACATTCAGCAAATGTTGGGTATTTCAGAGTTCAAAGACCAACACCCGAAGCTTCAGGAATTAGCCAAACAAACGCAGCATTTGCGCTCCTACAGTAAGGAGATGGTAAAACGCTCCAATCAACTCTACGAAGACATTACCGAGCCGATAAACCGGAAGGTAATCTTCCCGATCCTGGAAAAATACATGGACAAAAGAGACATCCCCTTTCTGTTTACGCCAACCCATATGTTCCCCAAACCTTGGGTAAGCCATACCGAAGTGCTGTTTTTTGATACCATAGAGCAAATCACAGGAGCCATGCAGGAATTAGCCCCACACGTTAAGTTCGACCGCCAGCACGAAGATATATTAGACAGTGGACGCGGCTTTGCGGTAGGGTATGAACTCACTGCTTGGCTGACTGCCTATAAGGAGTTCCGGGAACAGTTTTGCAACGCGATCATTGACTAACCACCCATAGCCCCGGCATCGTCCGGGGCTTTTTCTTACCATATAAAACATGAAGAATCTACTCACGCTCGTATTGCTCATGGTTTCCTGTCAGACCCATAAAGTAAGCCAGAAACGCCCCAAACGGCAGGTTATCGTTCGCTATAACAACAACGTAATTGACACCCTCACCACCGACTTCCACTACAATGTCGGTAAGCTGGAATACATCGGAGAATGTAGCTGTGACGGTACCCTACTCGGATATATCCACTAGAAGCCATGCCAGAGCAGATATTGACAATGGCCGATGTTCTACAGTTCATCGGCCATTTATATGATGTAGAGCGGGTATGTTTTCACCCCGACGACCCATTCGAGGACTACATCGACAAAGAAAAGAATGCTACCTACACCCCAGAGGAAGCCAGTTTGCGCGATAGCCTGATGGAACAGGCTTTTGATGTATGCGACACACGGAAGATTGACCTATACGCTGTCTGCAACCTCATGTACCGGATTCGATTCTTAGAATCTTTCCAATAGCCTCAACTCGTATGACTCACGCGTTTTGCTTTCTGGCATCTTTTGCCACCGCCATTTACGGCTCCAATCAAATTCACGACCAGCACCGCAGTGCGGGTAACTACATCTTCGTAGGCGGTCTGCTCCTGCTTTGCCTGATTATTGTTCTTGACTACATCGCAGAACGGCTACTGGCCGAACGCCATCAACGGAGAGCCATCCGAAACGGACGCAGAACCAAGTTTTCCCACATCAATTCTTTCCGATCATAATCAACAAGATCAAATAAACCCACAAAGCCAGCACAGAAGATTTTTGTTTGGCGCATCCTGTTTGTAGCCATTCCCTTGCTGATTACGGCATTTACAAATGCCTGATGCGTCCTACTATAATGAGTTTATCCTTTTCTCCCCTCATAACCAAACAGATTATGTCAACTTTAGAAATCAAGTCACAGGAAGCCAAGTTACAGAACCTAGAAGCCTTACAGGCACGAATGAAGGCAACAAATACGACCTATAAAAAATGGATTAAGGCAGGGAAGGACAGCAGGGCTTTAATCCAAGCCGGACTTGACAGCGACCAAATCCGAAAGATTGAAACCTATAAGGAGGACTACAACAAACAACCTCATCCTAGTTGGGAAATCACTAACAACGGAGCCACGATTCGCAACACCAAAAAGCGAATCGAAGAACTCACCAAACGGGTGGCCGAAGCCCAAGCTGCAGACGGAGAAGATAAGGAAATCGACTTCGATGGAGGGAAGGTTATCTACAACTACACCGACGAACGATTACAAGTTGATTTTAACCAGAAGCCAGAGCCAAAGATGATTCGGCTACTAAAGGAAAACGGCTTCAAATGGGCACCCTCAGTAGGCTTATGGCAACGCCAACTTACCGACAACGCCAAACACGTGGCAGACTGGCTGTTCAAGATTGGCAGTTACGCACCCCAAGCCGTAGCCGAACGGGAAGCCACCCAAAAAGCACAACTCGAAGCCCAACTCGCCCAATGGGCCATTCCAGAGGAAGCCTAAGACCTTACCTATACCCATGCCCGTTAGCCCGTACTGATTCGTTGGTACGGGCTTTTGGCAGTACAAACCATATAAAAACAGAACAGAATGAAATCGTCTATTACCGAGGTAGTTACGCGTTACCCTAATCTAGTGGTGACAATTCAGCGCATCGCCAGCGCAAACCGTTCAGATGCCTGTTTGGCGGTCTGGGCCTACAAGAACGGTATCGCTACCGTCAACGCACCCCGTATTGCCGCATTTGGCACTGTTCAGCATTTGGTTTCTCAGGTTAGCCGCTATCGCAACATCTAACATGGACATCACGATTCAGCAACTCGAAAAAATTGTACGTCAGGCAAAAGCCCAACGCAAACACGATACTTCGCTATCCTCCACACTGGAGTTTCATATAATGGAGTATTCCCCCAATCATTTAGGGGGAGACAAGATATCAGTACGTATAAAAAGCAATTATAGTGACGCTATCGGCACCGCCATTTTTTATCAAAATCCAACTCGCTAACATGAACCAGTATAAGAAAGAAATAATTGTGGTATTCCATAAAGACCGCACTCCATTAGATACCCATGCCGAGATTCGGTTAGCGCAAAACGCTACTTCCGGATATTGGGCGTATGGGTACGACCTGACCACCCATCATTCCGGTAGTGGCTGCTCTGCCAACCCTAACGGCAGAAGCCTATACCCCTCCAAAGACGAAGCCATCCGTCAGGCATTAGCTCACATCGAGAAGCGAACGGCAAGCGAAGGCCAACGGCCCAACGATGAAAATTCAGCCGAATACCGGACGCTGAATCTGGCTATTCGAAACTACAGCGCATCCATCAACCAATTAAGCCTGTTCTGCTAATGCTACGCAACACGACCGACTACAACCCTATCTATGGAGGCCCCCTGCGCGTATTGGACGAGAACAAGCCCAAACGCGAAAGCCTGATTGTTGATGCCCTGAATATGTACGGCTTTTACGTACAGACATGGGAAGTATTCAGACTTGACTATCTCGGTGGACTGATTCGCCAGCACACCGACCAGAACGAACCCCGAAACAAGCTATTCGCCGATGTACTCATCCTCAACGGCGACAGCTACAGCCCCCTGCAAAAGCTACCCACCGGAGGATTCCGATTTATCTAACTAAGCCAGCCCGTACCGATTCGTTGGTATGGGCTTTTGGCAGTACAAACTAATTGATTTACCCTCAAATCAAATATACCAATGGATTTTTTCACTCAACTCGCAGACCTCAACTTAGTCGGAAACCTGAAAATGGTCATCACCAACGTCAAAGGAGAACTTAGCGTAAGTCTGTTACTGGATAATGCGGCCAATGGAGACAAAGCCGCTAGTGCTATTGCTCCGCTCCTACTTCGGGGAACGCCCACCGATTTGGACGAAGGTTTCTTTGACCACATTACTGCCCCCATGCAGAAGGTTTCGGGGCTACAGGTCAACATGGAAGCTCACCTGAAATCAGTTGAGAAAGCCAATGCCAATTCTGCGGCAGAGAAGGCCAAAGCTGAGAAAGTCAAGAAGGAAAGAGAGGAGGCCGAAAAAGGCAAGTCAGCCGAACAGAAGGCATACGAAGCCGCCATGACCAAAGTAGAAGACCTTGCCGGGAAGAAAAAGTACCGCGAAGCCATTGCCGCCCTGCCTGACGCAGAGAAGCACCCGGAGCAAGCCGAAACCATCCGCAATCGCCGGGATGAACTCGTAGAACAACTGAACGGAGGCACTATTTCCCTGTTCGCCTAATCTTCATTTAATCAATCTGTAAACCTGTAAAACGCACAATACCTATGTTAGTCGCCACCGAAGCCACCCGCACATTTACGCTCAAAGAAAACGGCCAGGATGTTGTACTTACCGACCCCAACCCATCCTTCAGCCCCGAAGCTGTTCTTAATTTTTACGCCAACACCTACCCCGCCCTGACAACGGCCAAAATTCAGGGACCGGACTGGAACAATGACAAGCTGGAATACAAATTTACCACGACATTGGGCACCAAAGGATAACATGAAGCCAGCGACCCGCACCCTCCGCCAAATAGACCCCAATTATTCTGACAAACAATGGAAGCTATCGTATCAGATCGCCGGGTTTCACGAGCAGTTGAACCGACTGCCCGACGCGGCCAACGTCAAGGCAAACCGCAAGCGAAGCGTACCGCTACAGGAGTTGCCGATGATTTTCTAAATCATCAGTTCGAACCGTTGGTAGGCCCAGAGGCTATGCGGAACCGGGAGAATCGGGAAAGGGACTTTTTTAAGTCCCTTTCCTATTTGTGCGATTACTACGACTTTCCGCACGTTGACACCGACCTCCCCTACCCGCTTAACATTCATTGGCAAATGGAACGCATTGCCGACGAGTTGGATAAAATCTCACTCGGTAACTATCAGGTTGATGTAGTGGAAACCGACGACACCAGCGCATCACTCTATCTGACCCATACCTACGACACCGCCCTACACTTGTGGTACATTCCGGTAAAGCCGATCCAAGACTTCCGACAGGCTGGAAAGTATGCACTGGCTGATTTGCTGACCTCAACGTATGCCTATCTGTATCGAATCGTCGGTATCGACTACTTCACCGAAAGCGGCTGGATGGCCCATCAATACGACTGGTCGATGGAACACTATCTGTACGAAATGGACGAGGAAGAAATGGAACCGAATGCCCCGCAGGAAATGGCCGATGAACTAAAAACAGCCATAGAGCAGGGCAACCGGATAAAAAGGCAGCTTGACTGGAATAAACAACTGAACGCATGGACGCGCCGACTTGACCGCTTTCAACCCGCGACCCCCAGAGAAGAAAAGCTAAAGGCTGAGATCAGAAAAATTCATGCCCTTTACCTTCGCTATCCCGACCGCAAAATTAATCAGGCACTCGGACACCAGTTTAGCGACGAGATAGACGAGGACGAGTATTTCGAGGGACTTATCACCATCGACCAGTATCTAACCTTTATCTGGGAGGACAACGAATTTATTCAGCAGACCATCCAGACGTTCAACCAATGCGAGTTCGCAAACGCATCGGCCATTGACGAACCCCGAAGTACGGCCCTGTTTGACAGCCCGACTCCACCGACGACCAAAGACATTAATTTCGACTGTACCCTGCTTTCTATCCTCAACGACTTTCTTTACTTTCTGACCAATGACGACGACAACCAAGAAGACGATCAATAAAATTACCGACGAACTGAACGATGTGTATGTACCAACTAATGCGCTCGTCACCTACCGTCATATGCGGGCAACTCAGACCCGCAACGATGCCTGGAGCCAAGCCCTGTATGTGGAATCTTTCGACATCGACCAAAAAAGCCGCAAGCTGATCAACGCACACCCCTTAAGCAACCGCGAAGCCATCGTCCTATCCAAAACACTCTATAACGCCCACTCGGAAAAGACCGCCTTTCTCAAACCAACGGGATTGCTTCCCGCCAACGTTCTCTACATCGACCCTACGCCCGATGCCGGGAAAGCCATCTGGTACACGCCAGCCACCACACGAAAGCTGCTGTTCGTTGAAAGTTTGACCATTCCATCAGGAGAGGCACATGTTCCCGCCCTTATCTGGAAGGCCAGCAAAACCGGACTAACCCTGTTCGCCCTGCCCACCGACGAGAAGCCCACCGCCGACACGCCCATGTTCCAGGCACCGTTTTTCAACGTGTACGGACACGGCCCCGTTTGTATGGGTAGCGTCAACGTTCGCATCAAGCGAAGCGCATCACTGGAGAACTTCATGAGCGCATGGGAAAGCTATTTCTTTAATAGCTATTTCTCCCATACCATCCGCGAATCACCCATCAACGGCAACATCGTTTTGTTCTGGCAAAACCAGATCGCCAGCCAGGAGCCGTTTCCTGCATCTGTACTCAAAGCCACTTCCTACAAAGTAAAAGACCTCATCCGATGAACCAGCGCATCCACTATACCGACAAATCGTTTTTGAATCCCCAAAATCCCCTGACGGTTTACCTCATCGGTGCCGGTGGAACGGGTTCACAGGTTATTACGGGCCTTGCCCGAATGAACCACGCCCTGATCGAGTTGGGCCATCCAGGATTGCACGTAACCCTTTGGGATGATGATGTTGTGTCCGAAGCCAATTTAGGCCGCCAGCTATTTGCGGAGGCAGAACTAGGCCACAACAAGGCCACCGTCCTGATCAACCGCGTGAATCGATTCTTTGGCACCAACTGGAAAGCCAAACCCATGCGCTACACCAAACAGACCGTGACCAAAGACAACCGGGAAGCCAGCCTGATGATTAGCTGTGTAGATTCGGTAGCCGCCCGTTTTGAGATCGCTGATATTTTGAAGGTGTGTCTGAAAGCCAGAGAGCGCAATTTTAGCCGTTCTCAGGCCAGCTACTGGATGGACTTCGGCAACGCCAAGAACTCAGGACAGCTTATACTGGCAACAGTTGGCCCCCTTAAACAGCCAACCTCCGAGCAGTTTGCCACCGTTACCGAACTGCCCTTCATCACCGACGAGTTCGGCGGAGTACTGGCCAGTAGTGAAGCTGACGACGACACGCCAAGCTGTTCGGTTGCGGAAGCATTACGAAAACAGGACTTGTTCATAAATTCGACCATTGCCCAGATGGGATGCAAACTGTTATGGACTCTGTTCCGTGAAGGCAGAACCCATAATCGGGGATTTTTTCTCAACCTCTCGGACTTCCGAGCCAACCCAATTAAAGTCTAATGGAAACCAAAGCAGAACCCAAAGTAGCCAAGAAATTAACGCCCTTCCGGCTTTCCCTGATTACCAAAAAGCAGATCAGCACCATTCGTAAAGCCAAAGGTTTCGCCAGCAACACGCAAGCACTGGAATTTGCGCTGGAAATCGTCGCGAAAGCCCTTGAAGGACAGGAGCCTCACAAACACGACCTTAAGGCCATCCAACGCGCGATGGCTTAACTATGCCCCACAGTAGCTAATCTTTACTTTTCTATACACTTCGGACAACATAATGTGAATCGACTAGCATGATACAGTTAGACCTGTTTGGCGGAAAACCCAGGATCATCCTGCCACCCGACAAACCAGCCAATACCAAGCCAGTAGTCGTCAAATGGTTCCGTATCTGCCATGACTGCGTTCAGACTGCCATTACCTATCTGGAAAAGCCGGTAACCATTCCCGCAGGGACTCAATTCAATTTGCTATGAATACCCCCTTTACCTTCAATCACAACGGCGTTTGTCAGAACCCCGAAGTCGTTGTTGTCTATCACCAGTCCCGGCGCATTTATGCTGTGATTCGACTGGCCCGAACCCCCACCGGACGATGGGCCGTTGGACACGATTATCAGGTAGAAGGCTGCTCCCAAATGTGCGGAGCCTCCCTGAACCACGCACCTCATAAAAACCGGGAACACGCGTTGGAATATGGCCTTGATTGCCTGTTGCGCGTATGCAACCGATTTGGCCATCGAGCCGAGTACAAAGCCATGCGCAAAGGCATTGAATCCTTTAAAAAAGCGACCCTCATTCAGTCTTTATTTTAACCTGTAAACACGATTCAAAATGGCTATCCTACTTACCAGAACGTTGGCAGACTTTCACAACATCAGCGAAAACTACCGCCGTTTAGAAACCAAATACTTCAAGATCGACCGGGAGGACAAGAAGAGTCGAATCCGAAAACCGACTGGTGATTGGGATCGCAAGTTCGCTAAACTCTATCTGGAAGCCATCGAAGCCGAACTGGCCCGACGACTAACACCAAAAAAGAAGAAGAAAACAATCCGCTTCTGTTCGCCTGACTAAACATCCAATAGGGCCCATACGTGTGCCCCACCATATCTAATCTTTCATATATAACTAATATGAAACAATTACCTATTGGGTCAGAAATCGAGTACCGATTCGACCCCAAAGTAAACGGCAGACGCTTGTACGTGGTCACGCCCCGATCAACTTATGGTACGCAGTGGTGCCTGACGACAGATGGTTCCTACGCCCAGGTCTGTTATCCCGATTCGATTTTCCCCAAAGGCAAATTTCGCGACATTGGCTACTACTACACCGGGGCCGACATGATTCTACCGCCCGATGAAGTCGAAACACTCAAGCGCCGACGGCTTCAGTACGGACGCACCCAGAACCCTATCCTGCTGATCGACCTCAACGGCCAGCCCATCGGTATCGACAAGCCTGACCACGCATCCATGCTTATTCCTGACTTCGCCCAATTCCCCAAACAGGGTGTGGATGTCCCTACCGCTGAATACTATGCCGAGCGCGAACGCTACTGGAATGACTTGCACGAAAAATTGATAAAGGCCACCCAATAACCTAAGAACGCCATAAAATCGCTGTATAACCTCTTTAACAGCCTGACTGCTGTGCGTGTCTGTGATGCCCACGGAACACGAACCGACCTGTTTTCTCCTTCCGGGAAGCTGTTCACCACCATTCCGGCAGGATCGCCCCAGCCGCTGTTCGTCAAACAGCGAATCATCGTTCTGGAGAACAAGACCTATGCTCTCTACTGGAGCCTTACCCCCAAGACACCAAATCATACCTAGTCATGCCATCCATTTTTGTCCAGTTCTCACGAATCACCTTTCAGGGCCAGTTCCGGGAACTCTATCAGATTATTGAGATCATCGAGCGGGAGTTGACCGTACACCACGCCCATGCGGCACTTAACCGCCCCGGCACTGCCGGAGCCATTGACCTGCTGAACACGGATATGGCTATGGCCAGAACCGTACTGGCCATGCATGAAGGCACACCCGCCCCACCCGATTCAATACCTGTTATTGTCAAACCCATAGATCAATCCAACTCGGCCCCAATCTGGGGCTTTTTTATGTTCGCAAAAGTCCCACCCCGCCCTCTCACGCCCCACCGCATCGCCTTTCTGGCATGGGTCGAAGAAGTCAACCAGATTCTGCGCGAGCACAACCGCACCGACCTTGAACTGGATGTGGATGAAGTTGACCACGAAATCGCTTACGCCTTCGGCTACAAGCCCCAGACCATCGCCAACGCCATTCTGGGCAAGCCAGAGCCGCCAAAGCCGAAGGAAGATGTCTGGTCGAAATTCCTTTCTCTAAACTGGTTTTAAACGCGCATTTTATGAATCGTAATGAATCAAACTGTTCCTGCGCGACCTGCAAGATGATGTGCAGAACCTCGCCCTGCTTTCCCACGCCAAAGGAGGCCATTAGCCTCATTCAGAGAGGGTATCAGGACCAATTGCAACTGACGATATACACCGACCAGAAAACCGAACGTCTTCACTCGGCCATCACCCCAAAATTCGACCAAAAATTGGGATGTACCTTCCAGAACAGGCAAGGACTCTGCGAGCTTCATTCCTTGGGATTGAAGCCCACAGAAGGCCGTTTAGCCCATCATAGCCTAGCCGATGATGGGTTGCGGGTGTCGGTCTGCGATACATGGGAAACGCAGGAGGGTATTGACGTTATCAAAAACTTTCCGGACTCCGATCAGGAATGGAAGAACCTTTTGCTACTCATGCTAACCAACCGTATGTATGTCAAACGAGCCAGAACCTAAGTTACACACTGAGCAGATCATCTGCTCATGTTGCCAGCAGCAAAAGTAAAACATACCGCCCCCTGGCACACCTACATTCACGACTATCCGAAGTGTGGCTATAAGATTATGGAATCAGAATGGCAAAAAGCCCCCCCATGAAGATTAGGTAAGGGGGTTACGTAACCCCCTTACCTAATCGTACACATCGGCCATATTCTGGTTCAGTTCCTCCGAGTCCAGATCAGCCAGATAATGTGCAGTAATGTCGTAGGTGCTGTGTCCCAACGTTTCCTTTATCCACTCAATCGACTTGCCTTTTTTCTTGGCCCGTTGGGCGAAGCTGTGACGAGCTGAATGGCTGGCCAGCGTTGGTACATCCAGCCCTATCCAGTCACAGGCCGCCTTCAGTCGAATGTTCACTAGACTGGTCGCATCGTGAACCGCCTTCTTCAGATTGTAGGCCCGTTCTTCCTCCGAAATGGTGAAGTCATGCTCATACCTGCCAGCCATCCACGGCAACAGGAAATCATTGGGCTTCTCAGGATTCCAGTACTCGGTCAGGATCGCCATTAACCTGGGATTGACATTAATACTCATCAGCTTCTTTCCTGCCTTCTTACGGCCTTTCTGCTGGTAGTATTCCACCCGCACCGGCCTTCCCTTCTGGGTGATAACCGAACTGTTGGTCAACAGCAACACATCCCCAATTCGCGCCCCGAATAAATAGTACTGCAGTAGAAAGGTCTGTACCGACCTCCGCAGACTGGCTATACCCTTTTGCTGATGTTTGGGCGGTATGTTAACCAAATCCCACTCGTAGTTCTCCAGTAACTCAATCTGATCTTTGGTCAGCTTGGGTTTGTTGGCCTTGAGAATGTTCAGGTCAATTTCCAGATTGGGAATACTGGAGATTACCCCTTTCTTCTCGTGAGCAAAACGCAGCACCGCGTCAATCTGAGCCAGTCGGCGCTTTAGGGTAGAATCTTTCTTGCAGGGTTTCTTTTTAGTCCGCAGATAGCTGAAATAACCCTCGATCAAAGCATTGTTGAAGTCGGCCATCGGTACATCCACGCGCATGGGTTTGAGCGTAGCCAAGTATTCCTCGAATACGTCCGCTTCCAGTTGGTATTTCTCCGCGTTGCTGAGGTTCTTCTTGGTTTGCCAGTACGGAATGACCACTTCTCGAATGAAGGCGATAAAGCCCCCCGGTACCGAGTCTTGAGCAATCTGTTTACTTTTCTCCTGACTTGATTTCCAGATCGGGTAATCAATGGCCAGTATGTCCTGAGAAGTATAGGGCCATCCCTTTTCATCATAGAACTCCACCAACTCGACCACTTCGGCATAACGCTTACGGATAAGCTTATTTAAGCGCAGATAGTCCGGCTCGTAGGAATAGAGTTGACTGGCCCCCTCGTTGAAGTGACCCTTTTTCACATAACATTGTGTCTCGTAAGAATATTTCCGGTTTTGACCGACCCGAATGCGAAGCGGATACTTGCCGTCACCGCGAGCCGCACCGTGAAGAACGATAGAAACAGTACCCATCAGGGAAATTAGCGAATTAATTTTCGTACAACATTTGGTACAACACCCCCCCCAAATCCGTCGTTTGGAGTCGATTGGCGGGTTGACAAAGTTAAACAAAAAGTGCGCTGGTTGCGTCAGAACCGAGATTTACTGAGACTGGAAGCGACAATGAAGCCATTAAACGGAGTTCAGGTTGTATTCAAAATACAGCAAAAAACGCCTTCTCCCTGAGGATTGAGGGCGTTTTTTCTTTTTACCTAAAACACGAACCAGTAGCTTTATCTCTTTTGAAGAATACCAGAAAAAGTAGCTTTGTGGACAAGAAACCGCCTATTTACCGTCCACAGATACCCTTATAATCACAAAACTGGCAGGTTTCAATCTGATCGGTCTTTTTGAACGGTTGACTGGGATCGAGCAGTTGTTGAATCAGTTGGCGCAGTAAATCCTCCGAGTCTTCGATGTATTGATTCGGGCTGTCGTTCTCACCAAAGCGAACAGGGTTCGTTTTAAAACCACCGTTTACATCCCGAAACGAGTAAAAACCCGCTTCAACGGGCATACCATCGGCATTAAAAATATCCTTTTTAGCCCGGTCGCGGGGTAAGCCTCCGTGTTCACTTATATTTTTTAGGGCGAGATACCGATATAGCCACAGTTGTCGCATCTTATCTTCCTTCCCGTCGTTCAGCAGTTTTTCAACCAGGTCTTTGGGCGTTTTTTCAGGCAAATCAACTTTGCCGGTTTTATAATCGACAATTCGGATTTGATCGCCGAATCGTTCAATACGGTCCACTTTACCCGCTATCCGCACTTTAATGGGACCACGGCCATCAATGGTTACGGTCAGATAGGTTTCGAGAGTTTGCTCCGTCCCGATAACGGTTAGTCCGGGAAGCGCATTCTGCTGCTTCTGAAAATCGAGCATGAGTTTCTGTGCCAGATCGTACAGCAGCAGGTTCATCCCCGACTCAATTACCCGGCCTTTGTTGGAGCTGGCAAACTCTTCTTCGAGCAGCGATTTAATGATCGACTCGTCAATAGGCAGGGCTTTCAAACGGTACTCCAGGTCCAGCCGCTCCATCACTTTGTGCAGCCAGCTCCCGAACTCAGCAGCTCCCATTTTCTCTTCGATGTCTTCTTCCTCACTGATGTTCACAATCCGGCTGAAATAGAACCGCATGGAACAGCTTACAAACTGATTCAGGTATGAAGGATATAACCCTTTTGTCGTGAGCAGGGTAATTAAATCATTCTGTACCGATTCGGTTTTTGGTACGCTCAGCTCCGCTAGATTTGTTTCCTTTGTCTCGCTTGTCCGGCCAAAGCGTACGCTTGGGTAACTCATCCTGACCAGCCCATTGGAGCGGGGCACCAACTCATGTTCCAGTTGGCGAATAAAGCGACTTGGCTCCCCTTTGCTGTTCCCATAGGCATCTGTCGAGGTCGTGTAAAGTAGCACAACTTCGCTGGCCCGTTGTAGCAGCCGGTAAAAGTGGTACGCCATAACAGCTTCCTGTTCGCTGTAGGTTGGCAGTTTTATGTTCTCGTCAGCGGCTATATCGAACGGAATAAGCGAGTTTAGTTTTCGGGACTGCGGCAGAATTCCTTCGTTCACCGACAGGATAATGACCCGTTCGAAATCCAGAGCCCGCGTTTCGAGCATCCCCATGATCTGCAACTGGCTCTTTCCTTCGCTGGTAAATGGAATGCTCGTTTGCCGAATCAGCTCATATAAAAACTGTTTCAGGCTGCGCACGGTAACGGCTGCCGACGGGTCGGGCGTATCGAGCATGGGTTGCGGGAAAGCCGCTTCTGTGGTAACAGCACTCCCCTGTCGGCTGTTTCGTGCCCTGAGTACCGGCTTTCCGCGACCAGCACCCTGCGCTCCTTCTCCCTGCCGGTCTAACGTTGCTTCGAGTTGTTTCAGCAGGGTGAAGAAAAGATAGAGGTACTCGATCTCGATGGCATCCTGACTGGTGCGGTACACGTCGCGCAGCAATTCGATCAGGTCGTAAAACGTGCGAATGGCTTTCATCGGCTCCTCATTGGGCCACCGTCTGAACAGCACGCGCACAAGGGGGTCATCCTGCCCTAACTCCAGCATCTCCCGCTCGGTCAGGTACACCCGCTGATTTTTCACAATCTCTTTGGCAATCCACTGGAAGAGCGGCTCGGGCGGTAAAACTTCGCCGGTTGGCAGGACATCGCCCGGCCACATCAGGGCCCGAATACGCTCGTACTGCTTCAGAAACGGGTGGTTGAGTAGCTTCACCACGTGGCGATGGTGAAATTTGGGAATTTTGAGGTCACGCCCGTCTTTGGTCCGAAACTCGTGGACGGTCCGCTGCATCTCAAACAATGTATCGACCAGCGTAAACAACAGCGACGAACGCAGGGACAGACCCATGGTAACGTTCAGATCGGTCACGTTTTCATCCAGCGCATATAAGACAGGTACCAGAAGCGTTTCGTCGGCCAGAACGATGGCGGTCTTTGGCTGGGGCGTTGCGGCATCCCGTTGCCCAAGGCTATCGGCCCGCTGCCATTCACTATAAATCTTACCGGCTACTTTGGTTTGCATGCTGGCATTAGGCACCCCAACGACGCGAATATTTTTTTCGGAACCAAGTAGGTTGTTGGATACCTGAGCCAGATCAGCGTGGTTTTGCTTTGAAAAAAGCCAGCCATTGTCTTTGTATCGTCGCAAAAACTCGCCCGCTTCCTGCCGCCTGTCGTTCATGTAATATTGGTCGGCATCCCAGATCAGTTCAGCTTTTCTGGCATCGACCAGCACCCGGATAATGTGCTCTTCTGCTTTACTGAGAGCATTGAACCCCACGAAATAAACCCGCTCATAGGCCAAATTGTCCCGAATCAACGGCTCAACCTGCTCCGCCAGTAATCGGTAGGCCATTCCCCGATACGCCAGTCGCTGCTCATTCAGTCGTTGGTGCAGGGCATGATAAGCCGTATGTATATTCTCGAACAGTTTGAAGTACCGGGTCGTACCGGCCGTTTCGACAATTGGCTTTGCGGATGAAGGCATGTCGACCTGCCAGCGTTCAAGGGCTTTGGCGGCTGTCAGGTAACTGAATAACTCGTGGGGATTGACGAGGTATTGATCGATACGGTCAAAGTCAGAAAGCAGGATCGACGCCCAGCCGATAAATTGCTCAAACTCGACCAGCGGGTCAATTTCCTTAAAAACGTCGTATAATTCAAAGAGTAAACTAACCGAATCGATCAACTGAACACCAGCCGCCTGGGTGATAAAATCATCGACAGCAAGCGCGTGGGGAGCCAGAAAGGGCCTGTCAGAAAGAGTTGCCAACTCATCCAGAAACGTCGATACAGCCCGGCGGGTAGGCAGGATCACCCAAACGTCGTTTAAGCTGGGACCGTGGGCGTCAAAAATGCGTTGGGCAGTTTGTTGAAGAAAAGTCATTATTGGTCGGCGAGTCGGATTCTTGTTTAGCCGAACAGTAAAGATACAACTTGTCATTCACTGACCAGCCCTTTCATTGGCCAACTCTTCAATGCATGCGATCTCCCCGAACAGCCATAGTGGCCATAATATCGGCTTCTACGGCCAGAAATTCTTTCCAGCGCTCCCGAACGCGGCTGGCGGGCAAGTAGGTTTCCGCCAGTTCGATAAAGGTGCGGTAATGTCCGGCTTCCGAAATCATCAGTTCCCGATAAAACGTTCGTAAGCTCTCGTCGGCGATGTGTTCCGAAAGGAGTTTGAAACGCTCACAGCTCCGGGCTTCGATCAGGGCGTTGATGAGCAGGTTATCCATCATCTGCTCGTGCTGGTCACCAATGGACCGGCGCACCCGCGACCGTAGTTCATTTACGTAGTCGTCTTTGCGCTGCCGTCCCAGCGGAATGTTTCGCTTGCGCAGTTCTTTCAATACCCGCTGAAAGTGTCCCCATTCTTCGGCAACAATGGGGGTAAGCACCTCCACCAACTCCACTTTATGGGTGTACATAACAATGAGCGATATGCAGGACGACGCGGCTTTTTGCTCACACCAGGCATGATCGACCAGAATTTCTCCGATATTCATGCTGGCAATGTCGACCCAGCGCGGGTCGGTAGGAAGTTCGAGACCT
Organism: Spirosoma fluviale; assembly: GCF_900230225.1. Classification (GTDB taxonomy): domain Bacteria; phylum Bacteroidota; class Bacteroidia; order Cytophagales; family Spirosomataceae; genus Spirosoma; species Spirosoma fluviale. Next base: position 1,590,821 of record NZ_OCNH01000001.1, on the reverse strand, counting down.
AAGGTCGTAAGCGACATAAGGCGTAATGATTAGTCAATAATGGATGGATACGGTCAATACACACAAAGATAAACACACGCTCACTACGATGACTCGAAAAACGTTTCTGCTGCTGGCCGGATGGCTGATTATCGGTACAATTGTCTTGCCGGCCTGTCGACAGAAGACGGATGAATCGAAAGCCAGCACGGTTATCGACATTAATCCCGCAAAGCTTCCGGCTTTGCAACCGGGTGAAGCCGTGGCCACATTTGCGGGCGGCTGTTTTTGGGCCGTTCAGGAGGAAATGCAATTATTGAAGGGCATTCGGGCCGTTGTTTCGGGCTACGCCGGTGGTGACCTTGCCTTCCCAACCTACGAGCAGGTGGGCACCGACCAAACCGGTCATGCCGAAGCCGTACAGGTTTACTATAACCCGGCGGTTATTTCGTACGACGTTCTGCTGGATGCGTTCTTTGCCGGTCATGATGCAACGCAGCTCAATCGGCAGGGGCCTGATATTGGCAAACACTATCGATCGGCCATTTTCTACCGAACCCTGGGCGAAAAAGCCCGTATCAGCGCGGCCATTCAGCTGGAAAACGCGTCAGGGCACCACCAGGGCCGGGTTGTTACACAAGTTGTGCCTTTCACGGTCTTCTACCCTGCCGAAGTGTACCATCAGGATTATTACCGCCATAACCCGTATAACATGTACATTCACCTCGTTTCGGAACCTAAAGTGGCTACATTTAAGGAACGGATGGAAAAATGGGTGGTGGAATAATCCATACCAGGCACCGACTTCCGGCTTTCTGTTCGATGACGGCATGACAAACCGGGAAAAGTGCCTTCAACAACACGTAACCTACAAGTGTGGCTAATAAACCGTCATTCCCTGTAGCATTTTGTCAAGTCCCGTAACCGTTCGGCCAAATCCGCTATTGTAGGAATGGGGGGAACCTCGTAACATTGCTCAGTCTTTCAACGAACGGGCATCCCACCATCGGGTGACCCCGAAACAACAGACAACTATGGCAGAACCTGATAAATCACTTGGTCGTAAAATTCTGGGATTCTTCGTTAAAGAAGAAGAGCCCGCTATTGCTACAGGAACACCACCGGCACCGGCCGCTCCCCGCCCTTCGCCACCCGTTACGGGTTCGCCAATTACTCCATCGGCACCAACAGTGGCTAGTGCCAATGTTGGTACGACCGGAGCGATAGACTCGAAATTTGCCGAGCATTTTGCCGATGTGCTGGCGCAGAATAATCCACCCGGTCCCGACTATTTTGAATTTCGCGAAACCCTCCGGAGTCTGAGCAATCTGGGATTACCCGAAGACAAACAGTTTCAGGCGGCCTGGGCGAGTTTCAAAGCCCTCGGGGGGGGCAGCGACCCAAACATACTGAATAACACCGCGAATGGGTATATTTCGGCGCTGAACAAAGACCGGGAGGGGTTCAGCAAGAGCGTAGAAAACGCGTTGGCTGAACGAGTGGGCGGTCTGCAAAACGAAGAAAAACGACTGCAAACGGAAAACAATGCGCTGGCAAAGCAGTTGGTTGAGATTCAGAAACAGATTGATGCCAACACAAACCGCCTGACGGCCATTACCGGTGAAATCTTGGAACAAAGTACCAAAATCACCCAAAACCGGCAGAATTACGAGAATACGTTTGCACACTTTGTGAACCAAATTAAAGACGACATTGCCAAAATGGCGCAATACCTGAAATGATTTACAAAATACGAAGGACGAGGACACTGTACACTGCTTTGTTCAGAGCCACCGTTAACCCATAATTACCCATTTTGTAAGTCCAACTTATATTTCCAAAATCGTAAATCCTTACATGGCAACTCCTGATTTTTCCCAACTTGGCGGCAGTGCAGACGCAGAAAAGCGTTCATTCTGGAGCCGCCCCGAAGGTGTTCTGGGCATGATTGTGCTGGCCGGTATGGCCGGTTTTGGCCTGGTCTACTTCAATCGAATCATTGAATTCCTGATTCGTGTTACGTCAAATATCCTCGAACTGTCGCTTCTGCTGGGTGCGCTAGGGGTGCTTATTTTCCTGTTCACGAGCAAAGATGTTCGGACGGCGGTGTTCTTCCTGTTCAAGTCGCTGATGCGGAGTATTACGGGTACAGTTATCCAGCTAAACCCCATCGCGATCATGAAAATCTACATTCAGGATTTGAAAGAAAAGCGGGAGAAAATGCAGGGCCAGATCAATATCCTGGCCGGGCAGCTGGTGAAACTGAACAAAAAGATTAACGAGAATAACGAAGCCATCAAGCAGAAGTTTGCCGAAGCCAACAAGGCCAACTCGCTGAGCGACAAGCCCGGTATGCGCGAAACGGCTCAACTGGCAACAATTGAAGGGGCTGGTCTACAGGAAATGAACGAAAAGCTACTGCCTCTCCAGCGGAACATGAAAAACGTGCTGGCGTTCATGGAAAAGGTTAACCAGAGTGCCGACTACATTATCAAGGAAACCGAAATCAAGGTCCGGCTCAAAGAAACCGAATACCAAATTGTTAAAGACAGTTCGAATGCGCTAAAAACAGCCGTGAGCATCTTTAAAGGCGATCCGGACAAGAAATTCTATTTCGACCAGTCGATGGAATACATTCAGGACGACATGAGCATGAAACTCGGCGAGATGAAACGGGCCATGGACCTTTCAATGGACTTTATCAACGGCGTGGACATCCAGAACGGCATCCTCTCCGACAAAGGCGAGGCCTTGCTGGAGGCTTACAACAAAGGCGAGTTCAGGATGGTACAGTTGGATGCTCCGGCCCAGCCCATCAACCTTGGCCCTGCTCCACAGAAAGACGCCGGGTATAAAAATTTGCTTGACTAATCGTAAATTTTCAATGAGCGAATGAGTGATTGAGCGAATAGCCACTCATCCGCTTTAATTCAAGCATTCGCTCAATCACTCATTCAAAATTAATTTCCTATGCAACGCTTAACCGTAGCCGGTCGGCTGCTTATTACGGCCCTGATCCTGGCCGCTGCTTTCTTCGCTTTCCGTTATTTTGGCGGCAATGAAGCCCTGCGAAAACTCTCGCCGAAGGATAAAGAATACGCTGAATCGGGAACGCTGCCCCGTGCCGACGACAAAACAGCCGAAGGCGTAGTTGAAGAGTCGAGTGCATCCTCTTCGACTTCGTCGGAGAGTGAAGCCAGCGATCAACCCCGCCAGTCGTTTAGCTACACGGCTCCTGAGCCGCAAAATGGGAAGCTTAAGGGCGTTGTTGAATTAGGGGCAAGTGGATTTAACTCCTTCGTTGTCCGGATTGACGACCAGAAGCGCTGGAAACTCGAAAAAGCCGAGTTCAACAACAGCCTTGTCATGGAAAATATGGCAACGGACGAAGACATCCGAACGGGCCTGAAAAGTTATATCGGCAAAATGCTGGATTTCGGGGTTGGCGGGCGCGATATTCAATTTGTAGTGAGTTCGGGGGCCGTGAAGGCCGAGGGAACACCCAAAATCATTAAAGTACTGAAGTCGCTGAATTACGTAGTGAACATTGTTACCCCCGAGCAGGAAGGTTCGCTGGCCTTAAAGGCTGTGCTCCCCGCCGAATTTGACGAGAATTCATTCGTGGTCGACATTGGGTCTGGCAATACGAAAATATCCTGGAAAGAAGGGGGCTCTACCAAGGCAGTAGAAACGTATGGAGCGAAATATTTCCAGAATAACACCAGCGATGAAACTGTTACCACAGAGGTAAAAGCCAAAGCCAAGCAAGTCCCTTCCGACCATCGTAAAACCTGCTTCATCATTGGCGGTGTTCCTTTCGAACTGGCCAAAGCCGTTCGGAAAGATAAAGAGCGTTATACGGTTCTGGATGCTCCCTCGGCCTATAAACTGGAGAACGCAAAGTCTAAAGCAGGGCTCAATATTTACCGATCCATTGCGGAGGCAACCGGCTGTAATCAGTTCATTTTCGACTGGGACGCCAACTTCACAATCGGCTATCTGTTGACGCTTAAGTAGCGTTACTGACCTGGGCGGTTGACTAAGATAACAGAAAGGTGTACGTAATCAAGTCAAAAAGTAGTGTGCATTATGCCTAACTTTGAGGTATGTGTGTGCTACACTTGATCACGTACACCTTTCTATTGCCTGCTTAGACCAACTATCGCCATGACACTTCGAGATGTATTTGAGACCTTATCCGGCCAGCCGATACTTCTGTTTTTGCTCCTGATGGCTATTCCTACAGGAGCATTTTTAATTAATCTCTGGTCGGGCGAAACGGCCGAAGAAATCTGGAAATGGCGGTATGTCTACGCCGTCCTGGCCTACATCGCCTGTATACCGGGCATGTTTGCCCTCACTCTGAATATCTATCTTTTTCTGTTCGAGCGCCAGAGCATCTGGGATATGAACCTGGCGTTGCAGGTGCTGCCCATTTTAACGATGGTAGCCACCCTTGTGCTCATTAAGCGGAAGCTGCCGTTCAACTACATTCCGGCCTTCGGTAAGTTATCCAACTTCCTGACGATGGTTACGGCGGTTATGGGGCTTCTCTGGCTCATCGATCGCACCCGCATTTACGCCATTTCCTACGTCCCTTTCACGTACATTCTTGTTGGTTTTGTCGCATTGCTGCTCATCGTCCGTTTTGCCTGGAACCGAATTTTCTAACCGTGAAAAACTATCCCACCGATGCCTAATCAGGCAGGTGCTTGGCATAAAGTCTCTAGATACCTATCTTGACTAATTCTTTCCCTAGTATGTCAATCCGGATATGCATTCTGCTCATTCTCCTCTGGACTGCCTTCGGCGGCTGTCGGTCGGGAAGGGACGCGTCTATTTTGCCCGAATATGATTTTATACCAGTAGAGACTGGGCGGTATACCATCTACGACGTGCAGGAAACACAGTACACCCGAAATACCCCTCCTGTTCAGCGAACGTATCGACTCAAGGAAACAATTGGTCCGGCTTACAACGATGTTACCGGTCAACCGGCTTACCGTCTCCTGCGCTACCGACGAATCAGCGATGATCAACCCTGGCAACCCGATTCGATCTGGTCGGTCCGATTGGTTAATAATGAAGTAATCCGAACAGAGAACGGTCAGGATTTTGTTAAACTCTTGTACCCGGCAAGTGATGGGTTGATCTGGAACGGGAACCGGTATAACGTGTTTAAACCCAACAGGTACGAGGCACGCAACGTTGGGCAGCCGTTCAGCGTATCAGGTAAAGAATTCAGGAGCACTATAACGGTGGTTGCTCAGGATGATTCAACACTGATTGGACAGACTAAACGTGTTGATGTCTACGCTCATCAAATCGGAATGATCTATAAAGAACGTACGTATCTTCAGTTCTGCACTGACCTACCGACCTGTTTAGGCAAAAACCAGATTGACTATGGTATTCGGCAAATCTATCGCATTCAGACGTATGGAAAGGAATAGGGTAAGTTATCTTTTAGTAGTTCTCTTACTTTGTCAGATAACGGGTTTCGGGCAGTCGACCCGGAAGTTTCTTGTTTTACTGCGCGACAAAACAAACTCACCCTACAGTATAAGCCGTCCGGAGCAGTTTCTGTCACCACGGTCTATCCTGCGTCGGCAGAAGCAGAACATCAGCATTCTGGAGCGCGACCTGCCCGTAAATCCGGCTTATGTGTCGCAACTTCAGCAGGCCGGGGCCAAAATTTGGTTTACCTCCCGCTGGCTCAACGCCGTACTGGTTGAAGCGACCGACGCCACGATCGCCACTGTTCAGCGACTCCCCATCGTGAAAGGGCTGGAATTTGGCCGGTCACTGGCCAACGCCCGCGCCAGTGCAGACAAGCAAACGTATAGCTCCAAAACAGTGAGCTCGGTCAGTAATACAAACGACAGTCCACTAGATTATGGCAATTCACAAATGCAGATAACCCAGTTAGGAGCCGACAAAATGCACCAGCAGGGATATCATGGCGAGGGAATGTTGATTGGTGTTCTGGATGCGGGCTTTCTGAACGGCAACAAAGTGGGCTTTCTGAAACCACTTTTCGACGAAAAGCGCGTTCTGGCAACCTATGACTTCGTCAAAAAGGAAACGAGTGTCTATGAGGATGATTCGCACGGTCTTTCCTGCTTATCGGCCATTGCCGCCACCGCCGACAAGCAACTGTACGGTACCGCCTACAAAGCGTCCTTTGTTCTGATTCGGACCGAAGATGCCGCCACTGAAAAGCAGATCGAAGAAGCGAACTGGGTTTTAGGGGCCGAATATGCCGATAGTATTGGCGTGGATGTTATCAGCTCGTCGCTGGGCTACACCCAGTTCGATGATGCAACAACCAGTTACACCTACCAGAATATGGATGGTAAAACCGCTCTCTCGACCCGTGGTGCTCAGATTGCGACAGAAACAGGCATGGTTGTCGTGGTGGCTGCTGGTAACGAAGGGAGCAGCGCCTGGCGATACCTGTCCGCTCCATCCGATGCGGCATCCGTACTGGCGATTGGTGCCGTCAATCAAACCGGTGTGCGGGCCTCATTCAGTTCGTTCGGCCCCTCGGCCGATGGGCGCGTCAAGCCCGATCTGGCTGCCCGTGGCCAGGGCACCATTGTGGGTAGTCCAGGCGGGCAGATCGTTTCCGGAAACGGCACCTCGTTTGCCACCCCACTTGTAGCGGGTCTGGCAGCGGGTTTCTGGCAGGCGCACCCTGCGCTCACAGCCGCTCAGGTAACCGATGCGCTTCGTCAGTCGGGCAGTCAGTTTGGTAGTCCCGATGACCAGCTGGGTTATGGCATCCCGAACTTTGAGCGCGCATCCGTACTCGCCGAATCATACGGGCAGTTGCTGGTTTACCCAAATCCATTCAGCGATGCGCAACCGCTGGGTGTTCAATGGGGCGAAATTACTCCTAATACCCCACTCGACGCGACGTTGACGAATACGGCAGGACGCGTCATCTGGCAGAACCGGTATACATCGGCCGGACTAACTGCCTTTACCTTACCGTACCTGAACTTATCCGCTGGCCTATACATCATGACCCTGGTTTCGGGTGATAAAAAACGGACCGTGAAGTTGGTGAAACAATAGCGGGTGCTTGTTGTGATTATTGACTTAGCTGGCTTTTGGTGGGAAAGGCAAGAGATCAGGCCGGTTGTAATGACCGATCACATCGAAATCGAGCTTACTTTTCAGCACCTCATCCAGATCAAGCTCAGCGGTTAAAACACCCTCTTCATCCCAGAGCGGACCGGCGATAAACTCGCCCTGTGGTGAAACAATGGCACTCCCGCCCCGGCTCAGTGTAGCATCTTCCTCCGTCAAAAACGGCTGGTACTCATCTGGATAATCAGATCGGGTGAAAAACTGATTGCAGCCCAGCACAAAGCAGCGCCCCTCGCAGGCGATGTGCTGAAGCGTAGCAGGCCAGGTAGGCCGCGCATCGGCGGTGGGGGCCAGATAGAGTTGGGGAGCCTGCTGATAAATGCGCATCCGGGCCAGGGGCATGTAGTTTTCCCAGCAGATCAACCCGCCCATTCGCCCGATCTCTGTACTAAACACGCCCATCGAATTTTCGCCGGTTCCTTCGGCCCAGACCAACCGCTCAACGCCCGTCGGTTTGATCTTCTGATGTTTTCCCAGATAGCCTTCCGTCGGGGATATGTAGACGAGTGTGCAGTACAAACTCCCGTTTAAGGTGTCCCGTTCAGTTACCCCGATGGCCAGATAAACACTATTGTCGCGGGCAATTTGCTCCAGGCGTTTTAGCTCAGGACTGGGTAGTTGCAGGCTGTTTTTCCAGTATGTCTTATAAAGTTCACGTCCGGCGTCGGTTCGTAAACCGATAGCCGCCCCAAATGTAAATTTTCGGGGATAGCCGGGAATAAACGACTCCGGAAAAAGCAGGAACTGGCACCCTTGCCGGGCACCGTTAACAACGAGCGCTTCGAGTTTGTCAATCGTTCTGGCAATGTCGAAAAACACGGGTGCTGCCTGAATTACCCCTACTTTAACCTTCATCGTTCGCGGTGGATCATGGTTTATCACGCAAATGTACAAGCGGTTTCAGGCAATTCTGCGAGAAACCGCTTCTGTTCACAACCCATTACAAACGGGATACTTGTTTAGGCGCGATGAAGATGGATAACCAGGTTCGGCGGGCGAGCCGAAAGAAGTAAGGCGTCAGGGCAATCAGCGTTGGCACCAGTCCGATCAAATAATAATCGAGGTCAACGCCCAGTCCCTGAACGACGATAAAGAATGTCAGGAGCGTATAAATGGTATAAAACGCATAACTCACAAACATCGACGCCCAGTAAAAGCCGGGTTCAGGCATGAAATTTTCCCCACAATGCGGGCAATGCTCATGCATTTCGTCAAAGTCCCGGGTGAAGGCACTGTTCTTAACAAAGAAATCTCCCTCCCCACAACGGGGGCATTTGTTATATAAAATGCTGTGTAAACGGCTATTGGCTGACATGGCGAGGTTGCTTTTGTTTACTGTACATACCTGGTTGGTTAAGTCCTAACATCAAGTATAAATCCACTGCAAAAATATATCACCTGCATTGGACATGGAAAGACAAACCAAGCCATCCATAGCACAAACCAACGATTGCATTTGACGGACCACAGTAACTTCCACTCATGGGCCTCAGCTGATCAACTATTTAGCAGGTATATCCCCCTAAAATAAAACGGGCCAGCTGGTATGCAGCTGGCCCGTTTTATTGTCGAATGAGATCTTTAGTTACCAACGTTGGTATCCGTTGTATCTGCATTTTTCCGTTTCTTAACATAGTACTCATTCGAGGGCATGGGTGCGTTCGGCTCACTCACCCTCTGGATTTTGTAGTTTCGGTCGGCCAGACTTGCAGCAGGCGTATGGTCAACGGTTATGCCACCCACCGGCTGTGCATTTGGCATTTGATTTTTGTAGTTCGCATACCGGGCATCGGTAGGCGTCGGCTGCTGTACAGCAACGCCCGTTTTGTTCTCCCAACTGCGGGCTTTTGCCGCCATGTTCGGATGCTTGTAATTGTGGGTGGAGTACATCGGGTTATTCAGTGGTTTTTTGTCTCCCCCATTCTGCGAATAGGCCTGACCTGACATCGCCAACAGGCTGATGCAAACAAGCAGTGAAAGTATGGTTTTCATGGCTATATCTATGGTTTTGTTGTGCAACAAATCTAATAATTCGTATAAACTATAAACAATAAAAAAGCCTACTATATTTATAGTTATTGCACTTTTTTCTCCAACATACGCGAAATGGAGCGTTCATTTGCTAGTTCTTTGGCATCTTTTAGAGAAAACCATTGAATATTTTTAATTTCTCCAGAATTACCAAACGGTTCGAGAGGGTCCGCTTCGAAGCAAAATCGAATGTCGTAATGCAGGTGTGCAGGGGCTTCTTTCCGGGTAGGAATTTCGTGAATATCTACGTCGAAGATGGAATCCGAGAGCAGCCGTAGCGAGGCAAGCCCGGTTTCTTCCTGTGCTTCCCGCAAGGCAACTGCCGCCACATTGGGATCACCGTCGGCATGACCACCGGGTTGCAGCCAACGGTCAAGTTTTCTGTGGTGGATAAGGAGTACCTGTTGCCGATCGGGGCTGCAGATCCAGGCGGAGCCTGTAATGTGCCCAACAAGTAATGACCGATCGAAGCAATCAGGATTTGCCCGAACGAAGGTAATGGTCTCCTCTGTCATAGCCTGTTCCTGTTTATCGGCTGGAGTATGTTGATGAAGCAACGAAAGCAGGGGTTTTCGGTACATACGCTGGTTTCTTGTGTAAAAAAGTGGCAATTTCGACCTGTTTTTTAAATAGTCTATAGAAAATCATGCGCAAACTTTCGTTAACAGCCGCTACACTGTGTTTAGCGGCTCAATTGACCACCGCTCAAATTAAACTGCCTTCACCCAGCCCCGGTGCCACTATCATGCAAACCGTCGGCACGACCGATCTGACTGTTTCTTACTCACGTCCCAGCCTTAGAGGCCGTGAGCCGTTTGTGGGCTCGTTTGTTCCGGCCGGTCAGGTATGGCGTACTGGTGCCAATAGTGCAACCCTGTTTACAACCTCAACAGACCTAATGGTGAACGGCAAAACATTACCCGCCGGTAGCTACGCCATTATGTCAATTCCTACGGCAGAAGCGTTCACATTGATCTTCAATAAAGATAAATCCGTGACGGAAGCGACCTATAAGCAGGATCAGGACGTTCTCCGGGTCGATTTGAAACCAATGGAAAACAGCGAGAAAATCGAAACGTTTACAATAGCCTTTGGTGACTTGACTGACAGTACAGCCAGATTGAATTTTATGTGGGCAAATTCCAAAGCATCGGCAGATCTGCGTGTTGACGTCAACGCCAATGCAGCGGCAAACGTAGACAAAGCGGTGGCCGAGAAGCCCGACGATGCCGCTGTGCTACAGGCGGCCGCCAGTTACAACGTGTCTAAAGGTCGTAATCTGGATCAGGCTTTAAGCTGGATCGATAAGTCGATTGCCAAACAGGAAAACTTCCGCAACCTGTATATCAAGGCGCAGGTTCTGGCTAAACAGGGTAAGTATACAGACGCGCTGCCAATTGCCGAAAAGGCACTTGCGCTGGGCCAGTCATCAAACGATCAGGTATTTCCATTTTTTAAGGAGGGCATCGAAAAGAGCGTAATGGAGTATAAATCCAAGATTCCCGCTCTACCTGCTATGAAAACTGGCAAAGGCAAAAAGAAAGCGTAAGCGGATGAACTGTCTGGTGAGTGAAAGATAGCACTCACCTTGCGTATAAAGAGCCCCGAAAGGCGGAGTGACATTGAATTGTCTTCGCCTTTCGGGGCTTTTGATTGAACAAATTCATCGTTTTTTATCACTATATGAACCAGCCGACCGACTGGTCGGTTAACAAAGCAACCCTTTTACCACCGTTACATGATGATTACTAGCCTGTTAACTAAACTAAGCAGTTATATCCAGCGTACGCCTACCGGGCTAACTATTCTGGCTGGCACCCTACTGGCGTGTTATCAGTACTGGGTGGGTCCTTTACCAATATGGCTTCAACTTGTCTTTTGTATTAGCCTACTTTTATTGGTTGGCATACCACACGGGGCACTCGATCACCTTATTGAACAGGAACGCACAATACGGCAGGCGCAACCGTTTTCACTGGCTCGTTTTTTAACGAAATATGTGCTCATGATCGCTATCTATGGACTGGCCTGGGTGTTCTTCCCCGTGTTTAGCCTAACTATCTTTTTATTGATTTCGGCCTGGCATTTTGGTGAAACGGATCTGGAAAACGCCCCGGACGATCGGTACTGGTCTTTGATCAGGCTGGTGGCCGGTGGTTTTGTGGTTGCGTTTATTTTACTTACCCATGCCCCCGAAGTCACGCCTATTCTTGGCAGAATAATTCAAAACAACCCCCAGGCACTGAATTTATGGGGTGAGGCAGCCGCTGGGGCCGGTTCGTTGCTCCGTGGGTGGGCTACTCTGGCGGTTGTACTGGCTATGCTAGCGCTAGGCCACCAGCCTATGCGGCTCAATGGCTGGCGACTGGCGCGGTTAGGCATGGTACTTCTTCTTACCTACATGCTTCCTTTACTTCCTGCCTTTATGCTATACTTTGGCGGGTGGCATTCGCTCAGTTCGTTCGGAATAATCCAGTCTTATCTACAGCGGCCGGGTAAACCTACCCAAACAATCTGGAAACTTTGGCGGCAGTCGATACCCCTCACGTTGCTTGCTTTTGGGTTTTTGATGGCTGGCGCAGGCATCTGGCAGAGTTACATACCCCTGTTTGACCCACTCCCCTACCTGTTCATTCTTCTTTCAACTATAACATTACCCCATATTCAGGTCATGCATCAACTGGACTTGCTCCGTAAATAGTTTATTTACAATAATTTACAAAGAGAAATTTTCCCTTCCCTAAACTAAAAAGGCCTTCTACACGCTCGTAGAAGGCTTTTTTAATTTCAATAAAAATATATTTTGTTTAATCCTTTTTTATAAACGTTAAACAAAATACATTTGAGCCGTTGTATAATTTATAGCATTAATTATACATTTCCCTTTCATCATTCATTTAACTACAATTATGCTTAACCAAATCTCTTCTATTTTACTGGAAATTCTCCAGCCAGGCGACGTAATTGGGTTTACATTTTTCACGGGCTATATGTCCATGTTTGCTGCTTCGGTTTTCTTTTTTATGGAACGAAGCGAGGTTGATGGTAAGTGGAGAACTTCGCTGCTTATCTCCGGGCTAATCACCATGATTGCTGCGGTGCACTACTTCTACATGCGGGGCGTATGGCTCGAAACCAAGACATCGCCAACTGAATTTCGCTACATCGACTGGACGCTCACCGTACCACTCATGTGTGTGGAATTTTACTTACTCATCAAGCCCTACGGAGGCAAAACCTCTACCTTATGGCGGTTAGTTGGTTACTCTGTATTCATGCTCGTAACTGGCTACATCGGTGAGTCAATCGACCCTGCCCGGACCATTATCTGGGGAGCTATCTCAACCCTTGGCTACATCGGTATCGTGTATGAAGCAACCATGGGTAGTGTGAAGCAAGTGGCCGACCAGTCACCCAATCCTGAGGTAGCGAAGGCAGTCCGGTTACTGCGTAACTTTGTCCTGATTGGCTGGGGTATCTACCCAATTGGCTACATGGCAATGCCCGGCGGTCTCTTAGGCAACATGGGCCTGAATCTGGACCTTATTTACAACATTGGCGACGCCGTCAACAAAATTGGCTTTGGCTTAGTGGTGTATGGCGCAGCGGTTGCATCGACTAAAAATGAGTCAGCGAAAGTGCTGAAAGCCGTCAACGCTTAAGCAATTATAATCGAAACGCCTGCCGGTCTGGTGAAGTACCAGACCGGCAGGCGTTTCTCATTGTCACGAATCAGATTATGGTTTGATAACCTTAAGCACCTGTTCCTGAGTCGGTGTACGTATTCGCAACAGGTATGTACCCGATGGTTGCCGACTCATTTCTACCTGCTGCCGCTCTATCTCAGCCGCTTCTTTTACCTCCTTCTCGAATAAGGAAACTCCCTGCCGGTCAACTAGCTGCATGACCAGAGGAAGACCTTCGGCACCCCGCGCTTCCAGTAGCAATTGTTCGTTTTCTACCGGATTTCCCAGCAGCTTGACCTGCAATGACGTGGTTTTTTCCGGAATACCCACACGACCCATTCCCCCCGAGGGTTCGGTACCATAAATCAACGTGCCTTGCCGATAGACCGTGATGCGGGGATTTTCGGCCAGACTGACAGAACCGTGAGAATAATCATTTGCCTGATTGAGCAACGAGAAGTCGGGCTTTACCAGCCGAAACAGAATCTGGCCCGTACTGCTTAATGGCTGCAGGTAAGCAGATCCCGGTGAAAATCCCAGTTCAACGTAGCTATCAGCGCCCGCCACCAGTTGAGCCAGCCGAACAACGTTGTGCCGAATCGTCTGAGTCCCCAGTTGTGCATAGTCAACATAGCTATTGAGAAGCTGGCTCGTTTCGGACGTAAACCAATAGCGGACGGTCAAATCCGCCAGGGGAATAGCCACATTACCCTCGTTTCGTATCTCAAGAACGGTACTGATACTGCTGGTTAAGTCGCTATTTTTTGCGGCAGAAAAGACCTTAACCTGCTGCACCGACGGTACAAGGGCGGGCTCTTCCCCCCAGATGAGTTGCCCATTCAAATAGGCCGTCACGTGCGAATTTCGGGTGAAAGTAGTCGCTGGTGCGTACGAATAATCATCCGACTCGTTGAAGTTTGACCGATCCCGCTTCAGAATACCATTTTCAATCGGACCCGACTGGCTTTTGGCCGCTAAACTTCCCGCCGATGCGTCGAAACTGTACTCAACATAACCGAATGCTCCCCGACGTGGCTCTGAAAGAGGCACATACTTCATCCTGACATTTTGCGTGCCCAACTGAGCGTAGTATACCTGCAAATCGGTTGGTGGCGAGGCTCCTTCCGCCGTAAACCAATACCGCAGGGTGATTTGGCTGTACGGTATAGCCGTATTTCCTTCGTTACTAAGCGCAAGGTAAGGCCGGATAAGTTGATCCGTTCGGTTGCCGTAGTCAGCGTCCCGGTGCAGAACACTGAGCGATGGGGATGCCGAAACCGGTGTGACAACACCACTCACGGCCACGGGATAGGTAAGGTGGGCTGAGTGATAATAAGTATCGTTGGACACCACCCCCGAAACGGGTCCGGCGGTTGAACCGATCAGCCGGACATCGACCTGCGTATCCTTATACGACAAACTGGAGCCAATTACCAGCGATGGGCCAAACGGATTACCACCCGTCCGAATCTCAAATCCCGCCGGGGCATTTACAATCACCGCCAAACCTCCCCGGCTTGTAACCGTGTAGGATTGGCTGGCGGAGGGTTGCCCGACTGTGGTTGTGAAAGGATTCAGAGCATTGGGGCTAACACTCACCGACTGCGTTATGGCCGTTCCACTCACCGCCACTGTCGCCGTAGCGGAGCCACTGACATTGGTAACAACGCCCGTAAACGTGCCGGGCGACGATGCGAGCAGTATGACCGAAACCTGTGTTGGCGGTACCTCCCCATCGACAAGCTGCAAAGCAACGCTCGGCCCTGTCTTTCCCTGTGCGCTGAGCAGGAAATAAGGCGGAGCGGTAATGACCAGATCATTCGTTAACCCCCTGGCCGACACGGTATAGGTGGCCGGGAACTGACCCTCATACTCACTGTAATTAAGAATAGTCAGCGAGGAGGGCGTAACAGTGATTGTCGGTGCGGGGCCATTCTGTTGAACGGGTTTCGCGGTAGCTCCGTACATCAGGAGGACGGCCGTACACCAGAGCCAGATGCGGCTCGTTGAGCGTAAAACTGATTGCATAACGTTTGTTTGGATTTGTGGAAATGATAGCTTTATCTACCGCCCGGATTCATTGACGCACACAGACGAGATCAATAAAAATGGCCGTAGAACATAGCAAAGCTAAATAGTCTACCAAACTAATAGTTATTCGAGAAATAGTGAGATTACGGCTTATATAGCTGATTATAAACAAAATAGGCACAAAACAGACAACCTGAGGGTCGAAGCTAAAATCGCTTCCATGTCCAAAAAAAAAGCTAGGCTACCCCACAGTTGTACATAAAAAAACTGCCTGTAGGTATCCATACAGGCAGTTATAGCATTTTGACCCGTGACGGCTATTGCACTTCCGGCATATCTGACGGATCAATCAGCAGGAAACCAGGGTTGATACAAGCACCATGCCAGCGAACGCCCAGATGCAGATGCGGTCCCGTTACCCGGCCTGTTTCGCCGGTCAACCCAATGGTTTGGCCTTTAGTTACAGTCTGGTTAGGCTTTACCGAGTAGCTTTTCAGGTGAAAATATTCGCTGATCAATCCATTGCCGTGATCGATATAGACGGCATTACCACTGAAAAACTGATTAGCGGCCAGCACTACCCGACCATTTCCAACGCTTAACACGGGTTTACCCACCGCAATTGGGTAATCCTGTCCGGTATGCCGATCGCGGGGTTGACCGTCAAATGTTCGGCAGGCCCCGAAGTTCCCCTCTCCTTTCGGTAACGGATTGGCCGGTTTGCCCACGGGCAAATCAAAAACCGCCGGACGAGCCTCTGCTTTGTAACTGATGATCGGATTGACAACAGCCGCTTCTTTAGCGGCTCTGGCCTGGTTCTGGGACGATACATTCACGTACTCCTTTTTAGGGAAGTTTTTAATGTCTTCCTCCTTGCAGGAGGTTTCGGTTACGGTAAGCGTTGCCGATTCCAGTTTGCCACCCGTTGTCCGACGGGAAATAGTATATCGACCGGGCTCCATATCCATGTCTACCGGATAATAGCACGTGCCATTCACCGCATCCCAGGCCCGTTTCTCGAAACTACACCGAAGACAGTTTCCAGCCCAGCGGGCCACTTCGCCCTGTCCGACGGTTACAGATTTTGCTGATTCGGTCGACGAGGTGCTTTTCGTTTGCCCCATGGCCGACGATAGTGTTAGTAAAACCCCACTAAAAACTGTTAGGCTAAAAATGTTCATTGAAAATATAGTTGAGTGCCTTTTCTACAACCAGACTTCTCCGAACACTGTTTTAAATCTTGCTCAAACGAGCCTAGGGCAAACGGTCTGTTTCTACCGGACGCGGACTAAACTTCTGTAGTATCCAGGCGATGCCCACCACCAGCAAACAGCCGATCACATTGAGCCACAAAAAAGCGGTCAAATCCAGATACCAGCTGATCACAACGAGGATTTCGGAGACGATCGCCGACCAGAAAGTAGCCCGGCCACCAATGGATTTCACGTAAAAGGCGACCACAAAAACGCCCAGAATGACGCCATAAAACAGCGAACCCAGAATATTGACGGCTTCAATCATGCTGCCCAGCCGATTGGCAAACTGGGCGACCACAATACAGAATATGCCCCAGCCTACCGTTGCCCAGCGGGATACACTCAGGTAATGCGCATCGTCTGAATCGGCCTTGATGAGTCGTTTATAAATATCGACTACCGTAGTCGACGCCAGCGAATTATAGGCCGAAGCGATGCTCCCCATCGACGCACTGAAGATTACCGCAATAAGCAACCCAATCAGTCCGTGGGGCAGGTAATCGAGTACAAAGCGTAGAAAAACGTAGTTAACATCATTGGTATCTGCCGACGGGTTGTTCTTTTTAATTAGATCGGTGACATCGGTTTTCACTTTTTTCAGGGCTTCATCCGTTTCACGCAGAACACTCCCAGCCGCATCCTGTCCGGCTTCGTTATCGGTTTTAAGCGCCACCTGCATATCCAATACTGCCTTCTGCCGCTGGGTTGTCAGGTTCTGGTGCTTGATCTCGGCGAGTTGGTAGGCCGATGCATACTGGCTTTGTTTCAGGCGGTCGGTTTCCTGCTTGTTAAAAAACGTGGGTGAGGGATTGTACTGGTAAAAAACAAACACCAGCACACCCACCAGCAGAATCAGAAACTGCATGGGCACTTTCAGCAGTCCGTTCATTAACAAACCCAACCGGCTTTGGCCAATCGACTCGCCCGTCAGGTAACGTCCCACCTGCGATTGGTCGGTGCCGAAGTACGAAAGCTGAAGAAAAAAGCCACCGATCAAACCCGACCAAAGGTTATAACGGCTGTTGGGATCAAACTTAAGGTCGATCAGGTTCATACGCCCCGCTTCGCCCGCTACGTGCAGCGCATCGACAAAGCCAACGCCTTCGGGCAGCATCTTAACAGTCAGGAACCCGGCCAGTGCCATCGCAAACGTCACAACGGCCATTTGTTGCAGGTGCGTATACGAGATGGCTTTCGTACCACCCGTTACGGTATATACGAGCACAATGCCGCCCATGAGCAGATTGGTCCAGTAGATGTTCCAGCCCAGAATAGTGGACAGGATAATAGCGGGCGCATAAATCGACAGGCCAGTAGATAGCCCGCGCTGGAGCAAAAATAACCCGGCAGTGAGCGTTCGTACCCTGGAGTCGAAGCGAGATTCGAGGTATTCGTAAGCCGTATAAATTTTGAGCTTATGAAAAATGGGAACAAACGTAATCGACAGCACAACCATGGCCAGGGGTAAGCCAAAGTAAAATTGCACAAAGCGCATCCCGTCCGTAAACCCCTGCCCGGGAGCCGATAAAAACGTGACGGCGCTCGCCTGGGTTGCCATCACCGACAACCCTACATGGTACCACGGAAGCGACTGCCCGGCCAGCAGGTAGTCGTCCATGCTCTGGCTGCCCCGGCTCCTGACCAGGCCATAGACAATAATGCCGGTTAACGCTAGAACCAATACACTCCAGTCAAGAACACTCATGACAGCCAGCGCATTAGCAGGTAAAACACAATAATCTCGGCAGTTAAACTGCCGACTACAATAGCGTATAGTTGCGCCCACGAGCGGGCAAACGGTGGTAAGTCGGTAGGATTTTCGGGCATACAGGAATGTCTTATCTGACAATAACGGCGAAAATAGCGTAAATCAGCATAACCCGTCAGATAATACCCGTAGAACAAATTATTTGCCAATTCTTACATGATAGCTAACATAGGGAATAAACAGTACCGACGTCGATACGCCCGAGCCTATGGCAAGGGGAACATAAGCCGCCAGATCGAACGCATGACGACGGCGATCAAAGCGAATCCCGGCCGACAGAACACCGGCAAAATCCAGACTACCCTGCCCAATCAGCACAAAATTTTCACTGATAAACGAGAGCTTTGGACTAACCTTCCGGACCAGCCCAAACGTGCCCACTACATTGCGAGATAGTTCGCCATTCGACACGCCCCAGCCCAACCCAAAAGTCGTATTATTCTGCCGGTCGCCGGTGGTCACGATTCCCTGAACGTAGCCAATCCCCAGCAGTGAGCTACTGTTTCCATTAAACAGTCCTCCGTCGCTTAAACCAGCATATTGCGCATTAATACCCAGTCGCACCCGTTTGCTGACGGGGATCGATACTTTTGTTGACAGGCTGAAGAGCGCCGTTGGCAAAAACGTAAAGAAGGTCGTCCCTACGCTCCAGTTCTCCGTAATTCCGTACTCAAACTGACTGAAATACAGAAAATAGTTTCGAAAATAAAGCCGGTTCTTCTCGGCCGAAAAAGCCGTCGGTGCTAACCGCATAGTTTGCGAAAACAGGTTGGGATAACTTTCACCTTCGGCCTGTGTGCCAATTTGCTCGATCCGGACGATCTGCTCGGACTTTAGTCGGATTTCACCCAGATTAGTTGTTCGAATAATGGCTTCGGTACTATCCTGACGGACTAACTCACCCCGCAGTTGCGTACCGTCTTTCAGAACAATCGAATAGGTACGTTTAGGAGGCTGCGGTTGTTTTTTGGGTTGGTAATAGTCATCCTGTGCGGAACCCAAATAGGGTAACAGCAGCAGGAAAAGCAGAGATAGGTGTTTCATTAAGTGCAATCAGTTACGGCCGATAATTAAATTATACCCAATATAGGGCGAAAAATAGACGCTGGTCCGATTTTGAGCCGGATAGCTTGCATAGTAGATGTAATTAGCCCTAACCGTTGCCAACGCGCCCAGGTCGAAGGCGTGGCGTTTGCGGTTGAGACGCAAAGCCGCTGAGAGTTCGGCACTGGAATTACCGTAATAAGCATTCAAATAGAAGGTGTTATCACTCAGGAAGGTCAGGTTATGGGAAATTTTGTGCATGACGCCCACCGTAATAACCGGAATTTTATTTGATGAAATATAATCTGGAAAAATGCGCAGTCCGTACCCCAGCGTGGCATTTCGCTGGCTATCGCCAAACGACATAAGTCCCTGAATCGTCAGCTGCTGAGCGAGTTGAAAGTAATAGCCTTTTTGACGGGGCTGGTAGATCGTGTTGATGCCAAACCGAAACTGTTCGCCAATGGGAAATGTGAGTTTGCCGGAGAACCGGACCGTGGCACCCAGCACTGTTTCTCTTGGGCTAAAATCGTTTGGCGAATAACTCCCGAAAAACGGATTGATACTAACACCAAGGCTCAGGTTACGCGTCAGGCCGTACTGAAATTCGTTGAGTAACAGAAAGGTGTTGCGATAATAAAACCGGCCTTTTTCGGCATTGAACGCCGTATTGCCCGTTAGCAGCCAGGGCGAAAAGCGGTTCGAAAAAGTACGACCCGGCTGGTTAGCGAGCAGTACGGCCTCCGTATCAGACCCGGACGAGTCGACCCGGGCGAGTAATTCCGGCTCGAAATAGGTCAGTTGGCCGTTGCTCTTTCGTACGGTGATCATCGTGCTATCCCGTCGGATAAACTTCCCGGAAAATCGGGTTCCATCCTTCAGTACAAATACCGTTGTGGGGGTCAGGCCCGAACCCGGCGGCCTATCGGGGCGGTTGGGCGAGATACTGACGACCTGATCGGCTTCAACGAACGACCGATCTCCGTTTCGTTTCTGAACGGTTATGACCGTACTATCCTGCCGGATAATGCGCCCCCGAAGCACGGTTCCATCCCGAAAAAGCAGGTACGATTGTTTCCGCTCAACATCTTGTGGTGTTACGTTTATCAGTTGGGCCAGCAAAATAGTTGGGCTGAGCAACAGGAAAAGAAGAACTGTTTTCATGGTCGTGGTTGTTAAAAATCAGGAAGCAATATTGATAATTTATCATGTATACGGTGACGAACCGGCAACTATTTTTTCAGCATATAGCCCAGACCTCCGATTTCCCCTTAGGGTTGGAAATTGAGCGGGCAGAAGGCGTATATCTTTTTGGGAAGCAGCCGGACGATGTCTATATGGACCTTATTTCGGGAATTGGCGTCAGTAATGTCGGGCATCGGCACCCGCACGTACTGCAGGCCATTCAGAACCAGTTGGACAAGTACCTGCACCTGATGGTGTATGGCGAATACGTCCAAACACCCCAGACGGAGCTGGCTCAGGCCCTGGCCCAAACGCTGCCGCCCAGTCTGAATACCGTTTACTTCACCAACTCGGGCACCGAAGCCGTTGAAGGAGCCATGAAACTGGCGAAACGATACACTGGGCGGACAGAGATTATCAGTTGCTTCAACGCCTATCACGGTTCTACTCAAGGAGCTTTGTCGCTCTCGGGCGACGAAAATTTTAAACGCAACTACCGACCGCTCCTACCCGACATCCGGCACATCCGGCACGGCAACTGGCCGGATATTAACCAGATCAGCGACCGTACCGCGGCCGTTGTGATGGAAGTCGTTTGCGGTGAAGCGGGTGTTCGAGTGCCTGATGCGGCTTATCTGCAAGCCATTCGGCAGCGCTGTACCGATACGGGTACGTTGTTAATCTTCGACGAAATTCAAACGGGATTTGGGCGGACGGGTACCTTCTGGGCGTTTGAGGACTTTGGACCCGTCGTACCCGATATTTTGCTATGTGCCAAAGGGATGGGGGGCGGAATGCCCATTGGCGCGTTCATCAGCTCGGCCGAGATTATGAGCGTGTTCAGAAATAACCCCATTCTGGGCCACATCACCACGTTTGGTGGCCACCCGGTTTCATGCGCGGCCTCGCTGGCGACGTTGCAGGTCATTCAGACCGAAAAACTTCACGAACAGGCCGAAGCTAAAGGGCAATTATTCCGGCAGTTGCTGACCCATCCGGCTATCCGGGAGGTTCGCGGAAAGGGCCTTATGCTGGCCGTTGAATTTGACTCGTTCGACGTACTAAAGCCCATTATTGACCGAGCTATTATGGGCGGTGTCATCACCGACTGGTTCCTGTTCTGCAACAACTCGATGCGGTTAGCCCCTCCACTTGTGATTACGGATGATGAAATCCGGAAAGCCTGCTCGGTAATTCTAGAAGCGATTGAGTACGTAACGATGCCCGTTCTTTAGGGAAACAGTACGGTAAGCGTACCTACCGCCAACGCGATCAAAAACAGGATTAAAAGACCTACAACCACGGTTCTTACTAAACTGCCGGGCTTTTTAGGCGAAGGAATGGCCATAGATTAAAACTCTTATTACTGTAAAAAATGATTTTGAATTGGTTCCGCATCCATTGACCAACTGATCAGTCAATAGATGCGGAACCCATTTTTACAACGGAATATTTCCGTGTTTTTTCTTCGGCAGCGTGGCTACTTTGTTTTCCAGCATCGTAAACGCCCGGATGAGTTTCTGACGGGTCTGGTCGGGCATGATGACCTCATCGATGTAGCCCCGGTTAGCAGCCCGATACGGATTCGCAAACTTTTCGGTGTATTCCAGCACTTTCTCCTGCAACTTGGCCTGTGGGTCCTCGGCTTCGGCAATTTCCCGCTTGAAGATAATCTCGGCGGCACCACTGGCGCCCATGACCGCAATCTCGGCCGATGGCCAGGCGTAATTCATATCGGCACCGATGTGCTTTGAGTTCATTACGTCATATGCCCCGCCATACGCTTTTCGCGTGATCACCGTAACGCGCGGTACGGTAGCCTCGCAGAACGCAAACAGTAGTTTAGCCCCGTTCGTGATGATTCCGTTCCATTCCTGATCGGTGCCGGGCAGGAAACCGGGAACGTCTTCGAGCACCAGAAGCGGTACGTTGAAACAGTCGCAGAAACGAACGAACCGGGCCGCTTTCGTACTGGCATTGATATCCAGAACGCCCGCCAGCACCGCCGGTTGATTGCCAACCACACCAATACTACGTCCGCCAATCCGGGCAAAACCAACCACGATATTCTCGGCAAAATTCTTGTGAACTTCCATGAAGCTTCCCGCATCGACCAGTTCATCAATCACCTCCCGCATATCGTACGGCTGGTTCGGATTTGCCGGAATGATCGCGTTGAGCCCCGGCCGCGACTCATCGCCCGACTCGTAAGCCAGCATGGGCGGCTCATCCTCGCAGTTCTGCGGAATATAACTGAGCAGTTGTTTAAGGCTTTGAATACAGGCCAGTTCGTTCTCGCACGCGAAATGCGTTACGCCCGATTTGGTGCTGTGCGTACTGGCTCCCCCCAGTTCTTCGGCGGTAACGGTTTCGTGCGTTACGGTTTTCACCACGTTAGGGCCGGTCACGAACATGTAGCTCGTATTCTCGACCATGAAAATAAAATCGGTGATCGCCGGGCTGTAGACGGCACCGCCGGCACAGGGACCCATAACGGCCGAGAGCTGTGGAATAACGCCCGAAGCGCGTGTGTTTCGGTAAAATATATCGGCATAACCTGCCAGGGAAAGTACCCCTTCCTGAATCCGGGCACCACCCGAATCGTTCAACCCAATGATCGGCGCACCGTTTTGCAGGGCCAGATCCATGAGCTTACAAATTTTTTCGGCGTGGGTTTCGGAAAGTGCGCCCCCAAAAACGGTAAAGTCCTGCGCAAAAACGTAGGTCAGACGCCCGTTCACAGTACCGTAGCCGGTAACGACGCCATCGCCTAAGTAATGCTCCTTGTCCAGCCCGAAGTCGCGGGTGCGGTGCATTACGAATTTGCCAATTTCTTCGAACGAGCCTTCGTCAACCAAAAGGGCAATTCGTTCGCGAGCGGTTAGTTTTCCTTTTTTGTGCTGGTTATCAATCCGTTTCTGACCGCCACCGAGTTCGGCTTCGGCATTTTTTTGATTAAGCACGTCGGCTTTAGTAAGCGTTGGTGTAGCTAGCTGATTAGTCTCCAGATGGTTTTCAGTAGGCATACTGTTGGTGGTAGAAAAACAAGGACGGACAAAGTTAATTTTTCTTACGGATTCCAACCGTTCCAAGTCGAATTGTATCCTCAATTCACGAATGAAAGCTAAATCATTTATGACGTTACGTCTCCTGTTTCTCCTGCTGACATTCTCCGTCAATTCGATCGCTCAGGACACGGAAAGGGCGTTTCGTCCCCGGCGTTTGCTACTCAAGTGGAATCCGCTGACCTTATTCGATACGGAAAGTATGATTCAACCGGGACTCGAGTATTTCCTGTCTTCCAGAACGGCGGTTCAGGTGGAGGCAGGTTATGGGCCGCTATCTCTCGACAGGCTATCGTTATTTAAACAGGGAAAACTCGATGAACGGCAAGCCTGGCGGGTGAGATCAGAATTCCGGTTTTACCGGCGGCCGGGAACAAAAATGGGCAGATATTGGGCATTGGAAGGTTTTTTTATGACCGTAAATGGGCTAAAATCGGTCTTTATATCTACGTTCGAGGGCGGGCGTGATGAACCCGTTGCCTTCCCGATTCATAAGTGTGTCGTTGGCGGGCATTTAAAAATGGGGATTCAACAGGCATTCGGCCGAAAGAACAATTCGCGTAGCCCGTCACGATTCCTGTACGATGTTTATGCCGGTCTGGGTCTTCGCCACGAGCATGTCTTTGCCGAAACCGTTTCAGGAATACGTTATCTACACCCGGTTGGCGGTCAGTTTTTTGACGTATATCGGCCGACAAATAGTCTTTCTCCGAGCGTAACCCTGGGCGTAAAGGTTGCGTACAGCTTTGGTAAATCTCAACGATAACTTCTTTTTTCGGTGCGCCAACGTTTACTCCTTATTCCCCTGTTCCTGCTGGCGTTATCCGCATCGGCTCAGGACTCGACTGTTCGGTATGACTACTCTCCGAGGATGATCCTGAAACTGGCTCCTCTTTCGCTTCTCCTCGATCCCGATGCTACCGTACAGGTAGGTCTGGAAGTGCGCATCAGTCAACGGAATGCCGTGCAGGGCGAAATTGGCTTTGGTCACAAAGGACTGGCCATTACATCCGATGACAAGAAAAACTTTACCGACTGGTCCATCTGGCGGGTTCGGTCGGAGTGGCGGCATTATACGGGTCGGTACCGCACCAGCAACCGAAAAAACATCCGCATTAAAAGCTCATTTCCACTGGGTAATTATCTGGCAATCGAGGGATTTGCCAAGCAGATCAACGCAACAAAAAATGTGGTTCTCTACGACCCGGACCCAAACTTCCCTAACAATCAGGAAATCATCAACCGGTTTGTCTGGGGCAGTCACGTCAAGTGGGGTCGCCAGATTGCTATACCCTCTGATGCCCCCCAACATTTAAGCCGCGTCCTGCTCGATCTTTATGTTGGCGTTGGCTTTCGGTATGGCAGTACCGAGACGAACTCGTCCACGTCAATTTGTGGCTGTGGGCCAATTCCCAGCCGATTCCAGGCCGGGAATTCTATCTTACCCAGCCTGACGGCTGGCGTGAAAATTGGGTTTGGCTTATGAGCACGGAATTCTCCTTTTTTTCTGACCTTTGCCATGTACAATCACGCTGGCTCCTTTGCGTTTTTTCATTTACATCACCTTTTTTCTGATTGCGGCTCAACCGGCCGTTTTCGCCCAGTCGCTCGGTGGGCAGCGTATCTTTTCGTTTCTGGATCTGCCAACGCATGCCCGCGTGGCGGCCCTGGGCGGTCAGGTCGCTACCGCCGTTAGTCCAGACGGAGCTTATCACCTCAACAACCCCGCCCTGGCCGATTCGGTCAAACCAAACCTTGCCTCCATTAGCCTGATGCCTTACTTGGCTGCGGCCAAATATTACACCATTCAGTACGGCTTGCCCATAAAACAATCCAGCCCAGACCGGCACGCGAACTGGGCGGTTGGGCTGCAATACCTCAGCTACGGGCAGTTTAACATGACCGACCCCATAGGAAACGCACTCGGCACCTTTTCGGCCAATGACTTTGCGCTGAGCGTGACCCACTCCCGAACAGAAGGCAATTTTACCCTCGGCGCTACCATCAAAGCCGTCGGTTCATCCATCGAGATGTACTCCGCATTTGGCGTACTGGCCGACCTTGGTGGGGTGTGGCGGCACCCAAAGCAGGATTTGACGTTTGGGCTGGTGGCAAAAAATGTCGGGTATCTGATCAAAAACTACGGTTCGACCGACGCCGATCTGCCTTTCGATTTACAAGCGGGGGTTACACTAAAGCCCCGCCACGCGCCCATTCGGCTGACTATTACGGCCCATCATCTGCAACGCTTCGATATTAGTTATAACGACCCGAACCTTAACGTCCGCTACGATCTGAGCGGTAATCCCATTTCGGAAACGACCAGCGTTACCGAAAAAATAGCCCGGCATCTGAGCGTGGGGGCCGAATTGTTCCTCAGCCGAAACGTGCATCTGCTGGTTGGCTACAATCATCAGAAACGGGCAGAAGGCAACGTAACAACAACCGGTATTGGCGGCTCTGCGTTTACCGGAACAGGTATTTCGTTCGGAGCCTCGGTGCAGGCACGGGCGTTTCAGCTGACTTACGCCCGGTTTACGTCTATTCCCACGGCCGGTACGAGTCAGTTGTCCATACGAATTGATTTAGACCGGTTGATGCGGTAAGCGTATAGCTACGATTCTAATATTCTTCTAATCGGGGGTGGCCCCCCATTCCAGCGTTCAGGTTGTTATAAGAAGGTAATGTAGAGAAGTCGAACTTTACAAAAGGCCATGGAAAAGCAACCCGAAGCACAAGAAAAGCAGAGCACATATAAGGTCGTCAGAGACGCGGTAATGTCTATTAAGTCTACCGACTCTCCATCGGTACGCCAGTTTAAAAAAGTCTCTTTTGCTGTTTTATTCACATGTACCACAATTCTGTCGGTGGGGGCCATCCTGTTAATGTTGTAGCCAGACGCTTATTCGATGCGTATTTTGTCAGCTATGCGTTGGCCTGGGTTACTATTCATTTATTCAGGCTGTGGAATTATCCATTGCCTTTTCTTAATGACTGGCTGACTGACTTCTGTTTTGTGCCCGTTATTTGTCATATAGCCTTAACAGTTACACGCTTTGCCATTGTACACGATGAAGCTTATTGTTATCCCTTCTCGTTTGTCCTGTTCGTAGCTATTTATGTAACCATTTTATTTGAAGTGATCGTACCCGGTTATTCAGATTATGCCACTGGCGATGCGTATGATGGAGTAGCTTATTTCGCCGGAGCTATGTTTTTCTATTTTGTCCATCAAAAAAAGTTTTCCTTTAGTTTAAAACACACAAGCCTTGTCCGAACACGAAAGAATCACCAATCAGCCGGACACGACGACTCAAAAAGAAAAGCCCCTGATACGACAGTAAGTGTATCAGGGACTTTGTAACGCAACTATTCGTTTATCCTAATGGCTTGACCGATGCCTCGCCCTGCCATTCGGTATGGAAAACTCCTTCTTTGTCAATCCGTTCGTAGGTATGCGCACCGAAGTAATCGCGCTGAGCCTGAATCAGATTCGAGGGCATACGCGCCGATCGGAACGCGTCGAAATAACTTAGCGTGGCGGCATAGGTTGGTAAGGCGATACCCGCCGATATGGCCGACGAGACGACCGTACGAATTCCCGGTTGCGTTTCCCTGATAAGATCAGTGACGTTAGGTGCCACCAGCAGGTGTTCCAGTGAAGGATTGGCCGTGTATGCCTGCAACATCGTTTCGAGGAACGCGGCCCGGATGATACAGCCCCCGCGCCAGATTTTGGTAATCTCACCCAGATTCAGATCGTACGTATTCTGGACCGAAGCCGACGAGAGCAGGTGCATACCCTGAGCGTAGGTCGTAATCATGGAAAAGAAGAAAGCCTGTTCCAGACTCTTCAGGAATGCATCCCGATCGACGGCTAACGGCTGGATGTCATCCCCGTAAATACTGGCGGCTTCAACCCGTAGTGACTTGTATTTGGAGAGGTCGCGCATGGCCACCGAACTGTCAATGGCCGGAATGGGCGTAACCATGTCCATGGCAATCTGTGAGGTCCATTTCCCGGTGCCTTTAGAGCGGGCTTCGTCCTTGATCATGTCCAGCAGGAGGTGATCGGTACCCGGCTCACGGAATGCGAAAATATCCCTCGTTACTTCCAGCAGGAACGATTGAAGTCGGCCCGCGTTCCAGTCGGCAAAAACAGCACCGATGGCCTCATTATCCATCTTCAACCCCTTACGCAGCACTTCGTAGGTCTCGGCGATGAGCTGCATAACAGCGTACTCGATTCCATTATGAACCATTTTAACAAAATGCCCGGCCGCACCGGGCCCGATGTAGGTAACGCAGGGATCACCGTTCACTCTGGCCGCTACCGCATCCAGAACCGGCTTCACATACTGATAGGCTGTTTTGTCGCCCCCTGGCATCATACTCGGCCCACGGCGTGCGCCTTCCTCTCCACCGGAAATACCCATCCCGAAGAAGTGAAGACCCATTGCCTCCAGTTCTGCATCCCGGCGGGTCGTATCGGTGAAATGGGAGTTACCGCCGTCAATGATAATATCGCCTTTGTCGAGCAGGGGTACGAGTTCGGCGATTACGCTATCCACAATCCTGCCAGCCGGTACCAGCATCATAATAACCCGGGGACTTTTGAGGCTGGCCACAAATGGCTCAATCTGGGTGAAGCCTTTGACCTTATTGCCAACCCCTTCTTTTTCCAGCAACACCGACTGGGCCGGATTTTGATCGTAACCAGCCACGGCAAATCCGTGGTCGGCCATATTGAGTAAGAGGTTGCGACCCATTGTGCCAAGGCCGATCATGCCAAATGTGAATTGATCAGCGGGAGAATCGGTGTTCATAGTCGGAGAAAAGACAGTTTATACGTAATTAATTTAATTTATTGACTCGACGGCTACACGGTCATCAGTCCAGTCCATGAGTGGGAAGGACGCTTGTTTGTGGTGGCTCGTGGGCAAAGTTAGACATTTTCGACGCCGTCTGTTTTAGTCCCGTAGAGCCTCCGGGCAAATCGTTCCAGCGTCAATCCCTGCACGACAATGGAGAAAAAGACGCAGGTGTACGTGATAAACACCAATAAATCCTTTTCGGCCACTGTTTCGGGAATCGACAGGGCCAGGGCAATGGAAATTCCGCCCCGTAATCCACCCCAGGTCAGGATCAGGGGGTCCTCTTTATCTGATGGTATCCAGCGCCGGGCCAGCATCAGCGGCAGACGGATGGCTACGTAGCGGGACACCAGCATAATCACAATGCCTATCAGCCCGGCCGGGACATAGGCCCACTCGAACGAAAGTGATACCAGGCGGGAGCCAATCAGCACAAACAGCAGGGCATTGAGCAGGATGTCGATGGTTTCCCAGAATTTTTCGACGTATTCCTGCGTGACCGCGCTCATGGCGGTGCTGCGCGTTTGGTCGCTGATGAACAACCCCGCCACCACGACGGCCAGTGGCCCCGACATGTGTAGCCAACTGGCCAGCCAGTAGCCGCCCATGACAGCCGTGAGCGTAATGATGATTTCTGTCTGGTAGTGATCGATGCTGCGCAGCACCCAGTACAACCCATACCCTGCCAGTAAGCCCAACAGCAGCCCGCCCCCCGCTTCTTTGACAAAGAGCCAGCTCACCGACCCCACGGTGATGGAATCCGTACCCAGCCGAACCACCTCCAGCAGCGTCAGGAAGATGACTACGCCCACGCCGTCGTTGAACAGCGACTCACCAACAATTTTAATTTCAGTGGCCTTCGGCACGTTTGCTTTGGCTAAAATACCCAGCACGGCAATGGGGTCGGTGGGCGAAATAAGTGCCCCGAACAGCAGGCAGTAAAGGAAACCAATGGGCAAGCCAATCAGGTGGAGGGAGCCATAGAGCAACCCCGCCACCAGTACCGTTGAAATAGCTACGCCCAGCAGGGCAAACAGAGTAATGCTTGCCCAGGCCGATTTGAGTTTCTGAGTGTCGGTGTGGAGCGCCCCGGCAAAGAGTAGAAAACTCAGCATCACGTCGAGCACCAGCGTTTTATAATCGAGCTGACTGACCAGTTCCCAGATGCCATCGAAACGCTGCGGGCTGACGATGTGCCCAATAATGATACCCAATGAAAACAGCATCGACACAATCATTAGACCAATTGTGTCGGGTAGTCGCAGGAAGCGCACGTTCAGATATGCGAAGGTAGCCGTCAGAGTAATCAGTAATGTAGCCGTGTCAAATATATTCATTGGTAAGCAGGAGATCGGTTTTTTCCACCCAAAACGGCTGGAAATTGCATTGTTGAGGTTAATACCGGTAATGGTGTTACGGATCGAGTGGACTAAAGGCAGACCAAATAGTAACCGGATAAATACGTTGTGTGTTTCCTATATAATTCCGGGTCGTTTTTCACGATGAATCATTCTGCTCCTCTTTTTACAACTCGCTGTCGGTTATACTGATTGGTGAGGCAGGTATTTCTAAGTTATTTCTAAGAATGATCGATTTGCTACCCGGTATTGTCGCATCAGTAAGCCTGTATACGCTCCAATTCACAAATTAGCCTTCTGGTATAATACCTTAAATTAGCCTAATTTTCAGAATGAATGTCAGTTCAGCCGCAGGCATTAGTAGTTACCAGTACCAAAAATACCCTGCCCATTGAGCCATTTTCTGATTTCCTGCGTTTCTTACCTGAGGAGCCCTCAACTTGCTCTTTTTTTTCAATGACCCAATTACTTAAAGACCTAACCCCCCGGCAAATTGTTGCCGAACTGGACCAGTACATTATCGGCCAGCACGATGCAAAACGCAACGTAGCCATTGCCCTTCGAAACCGCTGGCGTCGTATGAACAGCGCTGCCGATATGCAGCGCGAAATAACGCCTAACAATATTCTGATGATTGGTGCCACGGGCGTCGGGAAAACCGAAATTGCCCGTCGACTGGCCAAAATCGCCGATGCACCCTTTATAAAAGTCGAAGCTTCCAAGTTTACCGAAGTGGGCTACGTAGGCCGCGATGTGGAAAGCATGGTGCGTGACCTGGTCGAGCAGGCCGTCAACATGGTGCGGGCCGCGAAAAAAGAAGCTGTTCAGGTGAAAGCCCAGCAGATGGTTGAAGAT
The DNA here is from genome assembly GCF_900230225.1 of Spirosoma fluviale. Classification (GTDB taxonomy): domain Bacteria; phylum Bacteroidota; class Bacteroidia; order Cytophagales; family Spirosomataceae; genus Spirosoma; species Spirosoma fluviale. Next base: position 1,560,534 of record NZ_OCNH01000001.1, on the reverse strand, counting down.
GCCATTCTGGATATTCTGATTCCACCCGTCAAGCCCACTAACGGCCAGATGGGCTTCGAAAACGAGAAGAAGGATGCCGACGCCGAACTGAACGAACGCACCCGCGAACGGTTCCGCGAGAAAATCCGCTCCGGCGAGATGGACGATCGCAAAATCGACATCGACGTGCAGCAAAACCAAACGCCCAATATCGGTATTATGGGTGGCGCTATTGACGATATGTCGATGATGAACATTCAGGAAATGATTGGCGGTATGATGCCTAAAAAAGGCAAAAAACGAAAAGTAAGCATTGCCGAAGCCCGCAAAATCCTGCTGGAAGAAGAAGCCGCGAAGCTCATCGACATGGACGAAGTAAAGGAAGAAGCCATCCGAAAAGCCGAAGATGCGGGGATTATTTTCATCGACGAAATCGACAAGGTGGCCTCGGCCCGTTCGGGTAATGGCGGTGGCGGCCCGGATGTTAGTCGGGAAGGCGTTCAGCGCGATCTGCTGCCCATTGTAGAAGGCAGCGCCGTCAATACCAAGTACGGCGTTATTCATACCGACCACATCCTGTTCGTAGCCGCCGGGGCTTTCCACGTAGCCAAACCCAGCGATCTGATTCCGGAGTTGCAGGGCCGTTTCCCGATTCGGGTGGAGTTGCAGAGCCTGTCGGAAGATGATTTTTACCAGATTCTGAAAGAGCCTAAAAACGCCCTGACCAAGCAATATGTAGCCATGCTACAAGCCGAGGAGGTTAGCCTGACTTTCCAGGATGATGCCCTGCGCGAAATTGCCCGGATCGCCTTCGAAGTAAACGGGGAAGTCGAAAATATTGGTGCCCGCCGGTTGCAAACCGTTCTGAGCCACCTGATGAACGACTTCATGTTCGATATTCCCGACGTAATTGGTGCCAACGCCCATGTCGTGGTGACCAAAGAGCTGGTTGAAGAAAAGCTGAACGGCCTGGTCAAAAACCGCGATTTGAGCCAGTTCATTTTGTAATACCGAGCGTCAGCCCGGCGACCGTCCCGGTCGGCTGAAATGATATCGTCACTTCATAGTCGACCGGGACGGTTCGACGCATCGACGGTTCGACGCATCGACGGTTCGACGCTCAGCATTAAAGTATAAGTTGAATAACCTGTTCAATAGCCCGGTCCACATCAGCCCGCTTTCGATCAGGCGAATCGAACCGGTTGAATGGGCGCAACACGAGGACAAACGTTTGCTCAACGGTTTCTTCATCAATTGGGGTGAAAAGTTTGAACGCCGTTACATTTACGGGAATAAGACCATGCCGGGACTTGAACCGGGTCAGGATCGACCCCACTAATTTTACAACAGCCGCTTGAGTAACACCTTCGGCGGGCACAAACCGAACTTCGGCATGATTTCGGTCCACCAGCGTCTGTTCTTTGGGGCCAAAATGCCCTTCGCAGCTTGAAAAGGTGCGAACAAGACCCGTTTCGTTCAGGGCTTCGACCAGCGGACGGATGCGGGGTTCAATGTCTTCCATCAGGGCTCACCGTCCAATAAAGCGACTTCATCGGCATCATTCATTCGACGGTGGCGGGTTTTCCGGTGCTGATGCCAAAGCCAGCCCAAATACGTAACAGCCACCAGCGCGAGCACACCCGATACCGCAAACGACGCATCGATACCGGCTTCTCCGCTCATGTGGTTCAATAACCAGCCCGCAGCCACGGCCCCGAGTCCAATTCCGGCTTCTAGGGCGATGTACATGGTCGCCATTGCTCGGCCCCGCGTTTTTTCATCACTCAGATCGGCCGTCCAGGCCGTTACCGTCGGGGAGTTCATCCCCCACGACATACCGTAGAAAACGGCCGACACCCAAAACATAAACGGCGATTGGGTGATGATCAACAACACCATTGAGACGGCCAGTACAACCGTCGAAATAAACAGAACCGGCAACCGGCCATACCGATCCGACGATTTGCTGAATACCAGTCGGACAACCAGCGAAGCCACCGTATAAACCGTAAAGAACAACCCCTTATTGGCAATGCCCAGCGATGTGCTCAGGCCGGAAATAACCGTCAGGATAACGCCCGACGAGAACGACTGAAGCAACAAAACGAGGAAAGGCGGCAGGGCATTTTTATCGAAGATTTCATCTTTTTTCAACCGTAACAGCCGAAATCGAAACGGCTGTGGCGTGGGCAGCGTTTCCGTCATTTGCAGCAAAATACCAATCGATAGCAGGGCAAAGGCTGAAGAAGTCCAGAACATGACGTTCATGGAGTAATCATTGGCCAGCCAGCTACCAATGGCGGGTCCTAATGACATGCCCATCGCCGTAAACAACCCCAGTGTTCCCATAGCCTCGCCCCGACGCGTAGCCGGTACAATATCCGCTACATAAGCCGAAGTGGCCGTGGGTTTAGTGCCCGTTGAGAAGCCGTGAATGAGCCGGAGTGTTAGAAAACCACCCACTGTGAGCAGATAGGGGTACAGGAAGCCACACAGAAAACAAACCAGCGACCCGAACGCCATCACCGGCACCCGGCCAACGGTGTCCGTTATTTTGCCGCTGAACGGTCGGGAGACCCCAGCCGTAAGAGTGAATAAGGCGATAATCCAGCCGATGTATTCCTGTCCGCCCAGCTTTGTGAGATAACCGGGCAGTTCGGGAATCATCATCTGAAAACTGGCAGAGAACAGAAAGTTACTTACGCAGAGTAACCAGAACGAAAATGTGTAGAGGGAAGGCCCGTGTGCAGCACGACGCCTGAAAAGAGAGGAAACGACCAAAATAACCTGATTTTGTTCGCCCAAATTTACAATTCATTTTTGAGAGACCCGTAAGGTTTTGTCAAACCTTACGGGTCTGTTGGGCATTATTTAGGTTCCGGCGTAGAGTTTCCCCCGTCCAGTACAAACCGCCACTGCCCGTTTCGCTGGCGTTTCCAGACGGTTACGTAAACCCCGAACTGTGTTTTTCGCTTACCGGCATTGTCTTTACTGGTCAGCATCCACTGGCCAAATGTATAGCCCAGTTCTCCCGACTGTGCCGCATCGGCTTTAAGCACCTGCCAGGTCAGTACAGAACCATTAGCGGGCATTCGGCTCATCTGCACCCGTATGGAATCGAACCCGACGGTAGGAGCGGCTCCATCATTTAATTTAATGGCGTCGTCGGCCGCATAGGTTGTAAAGGCTTTGGCAAGTCCCTGCTTTTCGGAAAGCACACTAAAATTATAGTCGGCTTCCCGGATTTCGTCAATGGCTTTTTGCCGGGTGGCAGCCGCCGGATTCATGCTGCGGGGACTATCGACGCGGGTCTGACAGGAAGCAACCAGAACAATAGAAAGGAAAAGAAGGAATGCACGAGTCATGGGTAGTAGCTTAATTCAGATTTGGCGTAAATTTGCGCAATCTAAACTGAATAAAGCAAAATGAATAAATAACTACAGGCAATAGGTGACAACCGATAGTTAGGTTAATCACCGGCATTCCAGTGTTTTTATTCATCAATTATATTTTCGTTATGTCTCGTAATTTGCAAATCGGTCTATTCCTCACCGTATCCATCCTTTTAACAACTTTTACGTTTTACTTCTGGCAGGTATTCAGAAGCCCGAACCTGCTGGTTCAGGATAATGATAAAACCTTTGCGCTGCTTATTCCAAAGGGCGCTACATTTGAGTCGGTCATGGACACGCTCAAGACGCATAAAGTCATCAACGACGAAACGTCGTTCCGGTTCCTGGCCAAAATGATGAGCTACCCCGAGCGCGTCAAAGAGGGTCGCTACGAGATCAAACCGCGCATGGGTAACCGCGAGGCCCTCGTCAAACTGCGTAGCGGTAGCCAGGATGCAATGCCGGTAACGTTCAACAGCATGCGTCAGAAAAGCGACCTGATTCAGCGGCTGGGCAGCAAGTTCGAGTTTGGCCCCGACGCACTGGGCAAACTGCTCAACGACCCGGCCACCTGCCAGAAATTTGGCTTCGACACCACCACCATCGTTTGCCTGTTTTTACCAAACACCTACGAATTTTTCTGGACAATCAAGCCCGAAGCCCTTCTGGAACGGATGGGTACCGAATACAAAAAATTTTGGAACCCCGAGCGGCAGGCCAAAGCGAAAGAGTTGGGACTTAGCCAAACCCAAACTCAGATCCTGGCCTCCATCGTAGCCGCCGAAACCAACAAACGCGACGAGCAGCCCCGGGTAGCGGGTGTGTACCTCAACCGACTGAAGCGCGGCATCAAGCTCGAAGCGGACCCAACGGTTATTTTTGCCCTGCGTGATTTTACCATTCGACGGTTGTTAAACAAGCAACTAACTGTCGATTCGCCTTACAACACGTATCGGTATGCCGGTTTGCCTCCAGGGCCGATCAACCTACCGGCTCCTGGGACAATCGATGCCGTGCTGAATGCCGAGCAGCATGATTACCTATATTTTGTCGTGAACGCCAGTTTCAACGGGTATCACACCTTCTCCAAGACACTGGCCGAACACCTGGCCAACGCCCGCCTGTACCAGCAGGCCCTTACACGAATGCAGATCATGAAATAGTACAATGATTACTTACGACGTTACAGACATCCGGGTTCGTTACTATGATACAGACCAAATGGGCATTGTTTACTACGGTAACTATGCCCGTTTTTATGAAATAGGCCGGGTCGAAGCCCTGCGTAATCTGGGATTAAGCTACAAAGAGATTGAAGCGAGTGGCATTTCGATGCCCGTCTATGACCTGAACTCCCGATTTATCAGGCCAGCTAAATACGACGACCTGCTTACCATCCGGGTTACGATTCCGCAGATGCCTAAAACCCGGTTGATGTTTGCATACGAAATTTTTAACCAGGATGGCCAGTTGTTGAATACGGGCCAGACCACCCTCGTTTTTGTTCGTACCGAAACCGGCCGACCGTGTTCGGCCCCGGCAGAATTAGTAGAAGCAGCCAAACCTTTTTTTGAGCAGTAGGTTCAACCTGTAAGTAATGACTGCACACTAGAGCCTATGTTCGATAAGTTAGTGAATAGTAAGCCGTCGAGAAACATCCGCACCTGGCTGAATGAACATTACCCTTTCAACTCCAGAATTACCTGGTACTTTTTCCTGACCAAAATGTGGGCTCAGATTACGGATAACAACACCAGTGAGCGGGCAGCTTCTGTATCCTATAGTCTGATTCTGGCAGTTTTTCCAACGGTTATCTTTTTCTTTACGCTTATCCCGTTCATTACGTTCATCCCAGATCTGGAGGAGCAGATTATGGGTTTTTTCCGGGAAGTATTGCCCGGCAACACGTTCAATAGCGTTGATACAACCATCCGCGACATTGTAAGCCGCCCGCGTAGTGGGGTGCTTTCCTTCGGCTTTCTACTGGCCCTGTACTCGGCCACGAGTGGGCTGGTAGCGCTCATGCAGGCATTTAACTCTTCGTATCATTCAGACGAAAGGCGAGGCTTTTTCAAAGTCAGACTGGTGGCTATTGGCCTGACGTTTACCCTAGCGTTTGCTTTAATTTTAGCCGTCGTAGTACTAATCATTGGCGGCATTATCAGCGACTATTTACTCCATTTTGGGTTGCTCAACAATGCACTTTTCATCAATTTACTGGCCATTACGCGGTATCTTGTTGTGTTCGCCGTGTTCGTCGGGACGGTTTCCGTTATTTATAGATATGGTCCGGATGTGCGGATGAAGTGGGTTTTTATTACGCCCGGTGCCGTTACGTCTTCACTTTTGATTGTGCTTACCACCCTGGGCTTCTCTTATTATGTCTCCAATTTTGGCTCCTATAACAAAGTGTACGGCTCCATCGGCACCCTGATAGCCTTAATGATCTGGATAAACTTAATTTCGCTGTTACTGATTCTGGGCTTTGAAATGAATGTAGCCCTCTATGATCTTGAAGGCGACCAAAGCCCCGATGTAGCCGCTAAAACGACAAACGCCACCCCTGAAATTTGAGATGACGTTTGTGAAACCTAACCCATAAATGTTATTGTACAATATTGGACTAGCGCTCCAGTCAACTAATACCAAACTTGCTTAGTTGACAACAGGCCAAAAACGTGCCAATATTTAAGCTCTATACTTCGTGCCGTTTCTTTTTACCCGTTAACTAAAAACATTTACGAAGTCGGTCACAAGTAGACTTTACTTTGCACTGGTAAACAACCGGCCTTAAAAACAAGGCTAGTCAGTACGTCACAAAGCACCAGCTTTCCGTTTTATGGTTTCCGTTACCGGGCAATCCACTCCCCTACCAATGAGCCCATTTCTCAACCAGATCAAGCCCTGGGTGAGTGTTATTTGTACCTGCTATAATCACCACTCCTTCGTAAATCAGGCGCTGCAATCGGTTGTTGATCAGGACTACCCGAACGTCGAACTGATTGTCATCGACAATGGTAGTTTTGATCGGTCGGCCGAGCGTATTGCGGAGTTTACCCAACAGTATCCAGCCATTCAATTCATTCAGAACCCGGTCAACCTTGGCCTCAACCGGGCGTTTAATCAGGGATTGGCATTAGCCGAAGGCCGATATGTAATCGACCTATCGGCCGATGATGTATTGCTTCCCGGTCGCCTGTCGAAACAGGTTGCCCAGTTCGAAAACCTGGCTGGTCCTTATGCCGTCGTGTTCTCCAATGCTACTTACATTGACCGCAGTGGCCATGAACTGGCGCTACATTATGCCGTAGATGCTCAGGGTCATGCCTGTTCTCCGGTACCAACCGGCAATGTGTTCAGGCCGATTCTGGAATCCTATTTTATCTGTACGCCAACCATGATGATGCGTCGGGATGTGCTGAATGAACTGGGTGGCTACGATGAAACCCTGGCTTACGAAGATTTCGATTTCTGGGTACGTTCGGCCCGGTTGTATCATTACGCCTACCTGGACGAAGTACTGACCCAGAAGCGCCTTTTACCCAGTTCCTTCTCAGCCCAGATCATCAGTACGGATACGTCCCTGCTGCGCTCAACACTGGCCGTTTGCCATAAAGCGTTCGAGCGGTGCGTTACCCCCGACGAATTTCAGGCACTGGCCAGCCGCATCAGGCGATTTATCCGAAAGGCTTTTTATGTGGAACAATTCGATTTAGCGCTTCAGTTTGGCGACCTGTTACAACACATTGAACAACCCGACTGGCAAAGTAACCTAATTTTAGCATTGAGCAAACTTCACTTGCCTGTCAATAAATTATACCGGCATTACCTTAAATGGAGTCCGGTACTTCATTCGGCGAAACTGGATTAACCCGTTTATAGTTAAGGTAGTATGGTTTTCCTGACTGCGGAGAAATACAGTCAACGATAAATTACGCCTTACCATGTCTGCCGAATTCATTAAGCTTTACCCAAAAAATCCTGATCCACGCCGTATAGAGCATATTGTAAAGGCTCTGCGCGATGGAGCTGTTATCATTTACCCCACTGATACCATCTACGGGATGGGCTGTGATATTCATAATACGCGGGCCGTTGAGCGGGTGGCACGCATTAAAGGAATTAAGCCCGCCAAGAACGACTTTTCCTTTATCTGCTACGACCTGAGCCACATTGCCGATTATGCCCGTTTGAGTAATCAGGCCTTCAAACTGATGAAGAAAGTACTGCCCGGCCCTTTTACGTTTATTCTCGAAGCAACCGGCAGCGTCCCCAAAATCCTGAACTCCAATAAGAAAACGGTTGGTATCCGGGTGCCGGATAATGATATTCCCCGCCAGATTGTCCATGAGTTGGGTAACCCGATTATTACCACCTCTATTCGGGACGAAGACGAAATTATCGAATACTCGACCGACCCGGAATTAATTTTCGAGAAATTTCAAAATCAGGTCGATATGGTCATTGACGGTGGCTATGGCGGCAACGTTGCCTCAACAATTGTAGATGCGACAGACGATAACTTTTCCATCATTCGGCAGGGACTAGGTGAATTAATGCTTTGAAAAGTTACAATAAGACTCTATACTTGCACCGTAGGGTTAGCATTCCTCCTCTTAGGGATGTAACCCTTTTTTTGTGAATCACATCTTATTTATCGTATAAAGTATGCGCTTTTCTTTAGCTGCGCTTTCAGTATTGACTTTATGTCAACTTACCAGCTGCTCAACACAATCAAAGGACGAATCGTCAAAGACAGGTAACATTGCCCAGGAAGCATCCGCCAAGAGTCCGGCCAAAACTACACCAACCGATTCCTCTGAAGCACCGGCGGCCCGGCCAGTTGCGGCATCGCGTCCGTCCGGGGCCGTTTCTACCGGCGACTCTACCCTCGATTCGCTTACCTTCGCCCCTCCTGCCGGTGCGTTGCTTCCCAAATACCGCATCTTCGCGTACTATGGTAATCCGCACTCCAAAAAAATGGGTGTCTTGGGAAAATACCCGAAAGATGAAATGCTGAAACGGCTGGATGAGGAAATCAAAAACTGGCAGAAAGCTGACCCCGAAACGCCGATTTTACCTGCTCTTCATTTAGTCGCTACATCGGCCCAGGGCGCACCTGGTAAAGATGGTGGCTACCGAATGCGCATGTCCGATAAAACGATCAAGAAAGTACTTAAATGGGGTAATGATCATAAAGCGGTCGTTTTCCTGGACATTCAGCGGGGTCACGCACCCCTCGGCCCCGAAATGGAATACATGACCAAATACCTGAAACTTCCATTTGTCCATTTGGGCATCGACCCCGAGTTTTCGATGGTGACAGGCGCAAAACCAGGAACGAAAATTGGGTCGTACGATGCGGCAGACGTTAACCAGGCGGTCAAATTTTTGAGCAAGATCGTAAAGGAAAATAACCTTCCCCCTAAAATTCTGGTGGTACACCGCTTCACGCAGGGGATGATTAAAAACTATAAAAATATCAAGCTTGATCCAAATGTCCAGATTGTGATGGACATGGATGGCTGGGGTCCACCGGTACTCAAGAAGGACTCTTATCTGGCCTACATTCAGAAAGAACCCGTGCAATACACCGGTTTCAAGCTATTTTACGATAATGACTTCCGCAAACCCGGCTCCCGCATCATGACGCCCGCCGAAGTACTCGCGTTAACGCCCAAGCCTATGTACATTCAGTATCAGTAGCGCATTGTCTTATAAGAGCACAGTAGAAGGAGGCCCAGCGGGCCTCCTTCTCTGTTTAACGTGAATAACGGACCATATCCTTTGACTATCAGCAATTTAAGTGCCTTAGGTACGGAATGTTTGTAGTAAAAGTGGTCCTCTGCTTCACCGGGCGTACCGTAGGTACGCAACAATCGGTAGGAGTCGCGTACCTACGGCACGCCCATTGAAGCAGAGGGCCACTTTTACTACAAACATCAAGCCGCTACGCGGCCATTATTCACGTTAAAACAAGACGGCCCGATCAATGACCGGGCCGTCTAAAAAACTAAACATACACTTACTTAACGATTCTCAACCAGGGCTTTGAATTCGTCGACGGTGATCTCCTGTGAGACGACCGTTATTTGTGTTTTTGTATATTCGATTACTTTGTCGTCATACACCCGGTTGAACGTATTGGTGTAGTTCTGACCATTGTTTTTCTCATCCATCAGGTAATTGCGGGCAATGCGGTCGATGGTTTTGTTCATCTCCTCATCTTCGCCACCCATGAAACCAAACTGCTCCTGAACCATCAGACGCGTTACGGCGAGTACTTCGTCGAACTCAACGTTAATGTCGGCTTTCTCGGCAATTTTATTTTTGATAAGCTGTAGCTTAACCGACTTTGTAAACTCATCGTACTGCTCATCAATCTGCTCGGGGGTAAACTTACCTTCGTTTACCTCCAGCAGCCAGTTCTTCAGGAACTCATCAGGCAGCAGGATCGGCGTGTTGTCGATCAGCGTTTTCTCGATGTCCAACCGAAGCAACTGAGCCGACTCCCGGCCGTAATTCCCTTTAATGATTTCGGCTACTTTGGTCCGGAACTGCTCTTCGTCAGAAACAGTGCCAACACCCAAAACTTTATCGAAGAACTCCTGATTCAGTTCAGCGGGCTCATGGCGGGTAATGTCGTCAACCTCAAAGGTAAACTCACCCGTCAGGTCGGCGGCTTCTTCTTTCTTCACGCCCGTTGCGTTGGCCCGTGCTTTCTCGTCGGGGAAAGCCTGCTCCAGTACGAACGTTACAACATCACCTTTTTTCTTACCAACAAACTGACCTTTGGCGTCTTCGGCCATCTGGTTGGTTGGGAAAGCAGTTTTTGCCGAAAATGGGCCATCAACCTGCTTCAGTTCGCCGTATATGGTATCGCCGTCGTTCACTTCTTCGCCGTGGGCGTGGTTGTGAAAGCGCTGTTGCAGATCAGCAATGGTTGAGTTGATTTCGGTTTCGCCAGCCTGAATTTCGTACTGGGTAACACTTGGCAGGTCGCTGAAATCAATATCGAATTCAGACGCCAGACCTAAGGTATAGCTGAAGGCAAAATCAGATTGGTTATCCCAGTCGATCGCATCGGCTTTCTCCCGATCAGGGACGGGGTCACCAACAACCTGGAGTTTATTTTCGCGGATATACTGACTAACCGTTTTGCTGAGCATCGAGTTGATTTCGTCAACCAGAATGCTTTTACCGTACATTTTCTGCACGAGTGAAGCTGGTACATGACCAGGGCGGAACCCTTTCAGTTGAACCTTACGGCCGTAATCTTTCAGCTTCTTATCTACTTCAGGCTTATAATCGGCCGGTGTCAGCGTTATTTTCAGCGAGGCATTGGTATCGCTGGCTTTTTCTAAGGTAATATCCACGTTTGTATCGGTTTAAAATGGTGAATGAGCGAATGAGAGATTGAGCGAATGTTAGTCAATACGACAAAATTCAATTCACTCATTCACTCATTCACTCATTCTAAACTTCTGTACGGGCGGAGGGACTCGAACCCCCATGCCTTGCGGCACCAGATCCTAAGTCTGGCACGTCTACCAATTTCGCCACGCCCGCATATTGATGGCCTGAACAGGGAGAATCTGTTCGCTGAATGCCTGATGACCGTGGGTCATTACCGACATTTCAGGGTGCAAAAGTACGAAAAGAATTGACTATGTCAAGCTTTTTTTTGCAAGGTTTTATTTTTAGCAAGTTTCCCGCCCTTTTTCGATTAATAATTTGTTAACTTGTAGTACGAGTACAACCTAAAGGCTATTACGCAACAAAGCCCACTATGATGAATGCCATCGAGCATCAAGCCAATAATACAAGTGAACCCGTTATTGATCTGGAACTGGAGCGGCAGGAAATACTGAAGCGCTATCGCCGGTTATTACGGGCCGCCAAACCTATGCTAAAAGGGGATGACGCCAAACTGATCAAGAAAGCGTTCAATACCTCTGCCGAAGCGCACAAGAATATGCGACGGCGTTCGGGAGAGCCTTATATCTATCATCCGCTGGCCGTTGCCCAGATTGCCGTTGAAGAAATTGGCCTTGGTACGACAAGTATTGTAGCCGCTCTCCTGCATGATGTCGTTGAAGATACAGAAACGACCATCGCCGATATTGATCGGGCGTTTGGACCGAAAGTAGCCAAAATCATTGACGGACTAACCAAAATTTCCGGCTACTTTGAATACGGAACCTCGCAGCAGGCCGAGAATTTCCGCAAAATGCTCCTGACGCTGTCAGACGATGTGCGGGTGATCCTGATCAAACTCGCCGACCGGCTGCATAATATGCGAACGCTGGACTCTATGCCCCGCGATAAGCAGTTGAAGATTGCCTCCGAGACGATTTATATCTACGCTCCCCTGGCGCACCGGCTTGGATTATATACCATTAAATCGGAGCTGGAAGACCTGTATCTGAAGCACGTCGAGCCGGAAGCGTACAAGGACATCGCGAAAAAGCTGCGTGAAACGCGGCTGGCACGGGATCGGTTTATCGGTCGATTTATCGAACCTATCGAAAAAGATCTGGCCGAAACGGGCATCAAATACATCATCAAAGGTCGCCCGAAGTCGATTTATTCCATCTGGACCAAGCTGAATAAGTCGAAAAAACCGTTCGAGGAAATTTATGACCTGTTTGCCGTCCGAATTATTCTGGACGTGCCTCAGGAAGAGGAAAAAGCTGCCTGCTGGCGGGCCTATTCCATCGTAACGGATCATTATAAACCCAACCCCGACCGGCTGAAAGACTGGATCAGCACCCCGCGAACCAACGGCTACGAATCGCTGCATACCACCGTAATGAGTCGGTTAGGCCAGTGGGTTGAGGTTCAGATTCGGACTGAGCGGATGAATGAGATTGCCGAGAAAGGCTACGCGGCCCACTGGAAATACAAAGGCAACGACACCCAGACCGGCGCAGGCATCGAAGCCTGGATTAGTCAGGTTCGCGACATGATCGAGTCGGCGGGAAGTGGCGACAAGCGGGCCGCTATTGAGTTTGTCGATGATTTCAGAAGCAATCTGTACAGCGAAGAGGTCTTTGTATTTACCCCCAAAGGCGATCTACAGGTGCTGCAACGGGGCGCCACCGCCCTCGATTTTGCCTTCGACATCCATACCCAGATTGGGGCGCGTTGTATGGCCGCCAAGGTCAACAACACCCTTGTGCCGCTGAGCTATGTGCTGCAAAACGGCGATCAGGTGGAAGTGATCACCTCCAACCGGCAGAAACCCAGCGAAGACTGGCTCCGGTTTGTGGTTACGTCGAAAGCCCGGACCAAGATCAAGGATTTGATCAAGGAAGAAAACAAACGGTTCGTGACCGACGGCCGCGAGTTGGTGAATAAGAAACTTCGGGTACTGCGCATGGAAATGACCAACGAAGTCATCAACCAGCTACGCGCTTATTTCGGCTCCAAAACCACCGACGATTTCTTCTACCGGATTGGAAAAGGGCATATCGATGTTGGTGAGCTGAAAAAATTCAAATCGGATAAAGAAGCCAAAGAAAATCGGGCGAACAAACTAAACACCGACGCCCTACCCGATGCCAAGGCGTTTGTCAAAGAACTAAAGAAAATTCACGGCGAGCGGGCCGATGCCGACATGCTCCTCATTGGCGAGGACATGGACAAAATCGACTATACCCTCTCGAAATGCTGCAACCCGATTTCCGGCGACGACGTTTTTGGCTTTGTGACGATTAACGATGGGATAAAAATCCACCGGGTTACCTGCCCGAATGCCGTGGAACTGATGTCGAATCACGGCAACCGGATCATAAAGGCGAAATGGACCTCCCAGAAAGAGCTTGCTTTCCTGGCTGGCCTCCGGATTACCGGCACCGACCGGGTTGGATTGATCAATGACGTAACACGGGTTATCAGCAATGAGCTGCATATTAACATGCGCTCTGTGGCGATTGACTCGAAAGACGGTATCTTTGAGGGAAATATTCGGCTCTACGTTCACGATACCAGCCACCTCGAAATCCTGATGCAGAAATTAGAACGCGTTCAGGGGGTTTTTGAAGTGGTTCGGTTTGATTCTTAAAACTGATGAATCCTGAATGATGGATGCTGAAAGCTATTGTCCAAAGCTGTTCACCATTCATCATTCATCATTACTTTTGTCTTATGCCTGCTCCGACGCAAACAAATTTAGACGCTGCTCAAATGATTTTCCGGGCCTACCTTGAGCGGAAGGGTCTCCGGAAAACCCCCGAGCGGTTTGCCATTCTTGAAGAGATTTACAATCGACAGGACCACTTCGATGTAGACGAGTTGTACATCTCGATGAAAAATAAAAAATACCGGGTTAGCCGGGCCACGGTTTATAACACGCTGGACGTACTGGTTGACTGCGATCTGGTGACCAAACACCAGTTTGGCCGTAACCTGGCCCAGTACGAAAAATCGTACGGCTACCGGCAGCACGACCACCTCATCTGTACGGATTGCCACAAGGTGATGGAATTCTGCGACCCACGCGTTCAGAACATCCAGAACATGGTGGGCGACATGTTGAAGTTCAACGTCATGCACCATTCCCTGATTTTCTACGGCTCCTGCGCCCGCGACATCTGCGAAAACAGACAGATTACAGAGAAAGATCAGCAAGGGCGGTCCGTCGATACGGTTCAGGTGCCGGTAGAGGGATAAGTTTTTTATGTATGATGTAGGGTAAATGGATACTTGATTCTAAGAGAAATGAGTCAACCCAATAACTAACAAGGTAAAATGAATCCCTATTTAACACTGGTTGACTTTATTCTGACTCACGCAAAGCCCGAAGCAGTGCTTCAGTTCAGGGCATCAGAGGAAGTACATGACTATTTTTACATGTTGGTCGACAAAGAGAAAAATGGTATTGCTACCCAGGAAGAAATAGAGTTGATTAATGATTTTATGAATGTTGAGCATATTATGCGGCTAGCTAAAGCAAAGGCCAAACAGTATGCCCACCAATAATATACCTGTTTCGGCCATTGTTCGAAAACGAGTTGCTCATCGCGCTTCGTACATTTGTGAATACTGCCTTGCCCAAGACGAAGGATCGTTTATAGGATTTGAGGTGGATCACATTATAAGTCGTAAACACAACGGTTCAAATGAAGATAGCAATCTAGCCTACTCCTGTCCAGACTGTAATCGTAATAAAGGGACTGATCTGGCATCCATTGACTGGAACACCAGGGATATTGTTCGCTTTTTCAACCCAAGAACCGACATCTGGGCTGAGCACTTTAGACTATCGGAAGGATTCATTGAACCAATAACCGTAATAGGAAAAGTTACCGTCGATATTTTCCGGTTCAACGACAAGATAAGACTGCCTGACCGGGGCATATTTTAATTTTTTTCTGTAATGATCGATGTTTTATTAGGCCTCCAGTGGGGCGACGAAGGAAAAGGTAAAATTGTGGACGTACTGGCTCCACAGTATCAGGTAGTAGCCCGTTTTCAGGGTGGTCCCAATGCCGGACATACCCTCGAATTTAACGGACTAAAGCACGTGTTGCACCAGATTCCATCGGGTATTTTCCGAAACGATATTCTTAATATTATTGGAAATGGTGTGGTGCTTGACCCCATTGTCTTCAAAAAAGAAATCGATGGCCTGGCAAAATACAACCTTGCCCTTACCGAAAACCTGCAAATCTCCCGCAAGGCGTCTATTATCCTGCCAACTCACCGTCTGCTTGATGCCGCCTACGAACAGGCCAAGGGTGAGTCGAAAATTGGGTCGACACTCCGGGGCATTGGGCCGACTTATCAGGACAAAGTAGCACGTCTGGGTCTCCGGGTCGGTGATGTTGAATCGCCCAATTTCCGGGCCAAGTACGATAAGCTGGTGGCCGTTCACAAGGTCATTCTGGAGCAGAACAACTTCGATTACGCGTCTGTTTTGCCCCAGGCCGAAGCCGAATTCTTTGGTGCGGTGGAGTTCATGAAGCAGTTCCAACTGAACGATAGTGAGTACGCCGTAAATGAAGCCATCGCCAGTGGTAAGAAAGTACTGGCCGAAGGTGCTCAGGGTTCGCTTCTCGATATTGATTTCGGTTCCTATCCGTTCGTAACATCATCCAGCACCATGGCAGCCGGAGCCTGCACCGGTCTGGGCGTTGCCCCGCGAAAAATTGGTGAAGTATTCGGCATTTTTAAAGCGTACTGTACCCGCGTGGGCAGTGGCCCCTTCCCTACCGAACTCAATGATGAAACGGGCGAGCAAATTCGGAAGGAAGGCCGTGAATTTGGCGCAACAACCGGCCGTCCGCGCCGGTGTGGCTGGCTGGATTTACCCGCTCTGAAGTACGCCATCATGATCAACGGCGTTACGCAGTTGGTAATGATGAAAGTCGACGTTCTCAACATCTTCGATGAAATTCAGGTATGTACGCATTACAAGTTGTCAGATGGTACCATCACCGAACAGATGCCGTATGACCTTTGCGACACGGACGTGACCCCTATTTATCAATCGTTTAAGGGCTGGCAAACGGATTTGACCGACATCCGTTCGTTTGTCGACGTACCTGCGGAATTGGCAACGTATGTCTATTTCCTTGAAGATACTCTGGGTCTGCCGATCAACTTTATTTCGACCAGTCCCGACCGCGAAGCTATCATTCACCGTCAGGCCCTGATCGCTTAACTGGCATATTTGGTATTTAATAACCAACGGCCGCCCTCGTTTTCATAGCGAGGGCGGCTTTTTGCCTATTTTTGACAAAATGAATCGGGTTCGATTTAGCTGTTATGTCCTTAAAGAATTTCTATCAAACTGTCTATCAGACCGACACGCTTTTCCGGGTGCCCGGCGAATCGTGGTCGGCAATCCTCCCATCAGCACCATCAGACGGCACAGCTGAAGAACTTATTGCGGTAGACACCGAAAATCTGGACTTACTGGCAGAGCTGGATGCATTGTCCATAGGTAAATTTGAAGTTGCCGCAGATAGACTCCCGACTGATCGTGTATCAGACGTTTCTGCGCCGTTGGCCCCTGAACCACCCCTGGTCGTTGCAACGCCAACGCCCGAACCATTGCCCAAAGAAGTACCGCGCCCAACAACGCCTTCTGTAATTCCACCCGTTCAACAGCAATCCAGAATGCCACAACTGAATCATAAAGTTCTGTTGCTGGCCGATGAAGCACTGGACCCCAGTAACATCCTGTTTCTCGAACGAATCCTAAAAGCCGTTAACCTGAATATCGACGGTGTTGACTTACTCAACCTGCACGGTGTAGAAGGTATGAATTTTGCAGAGTTACTGCGGGGGAAGTACATCAACCATTTTATTACGTTTGGTGTGCCCTTCGAGCGAATCGACCTCGACATTATGATGGACCGCTATTCGCCGGTTCGCTTTGAGGGAATTACGTTTCTCATGGCCGATTCACTGCCAACCATTGAAGCTGATCAGAATTTAAAAAAACAGCTTTGGAGCGCATTAAAACGGGTATTCCAGCTTTAAACATGTATATTTTGGCTCAATAGCCGCTTTATCCGTTAACAACCATTTTTCACCCGTGTGCCAATGACATTATTCCAGCATATTCGCCAGCTTTTAACCAGAAAGTCAGCGTATCCCAGCCAAGGTGAGGTGTCATCCGTTCCGGTTTCTATTCCTGTAGTGCCTGAGTACAACCCCCATCGGTCTCTAACCTCGACCGATGCCAGTCCATTACCCGCCTACACACAGGAACCATTGCCCGGCTGGCTGGCCGATGCCGATGCCCTCCGGGACGAAGGCGTCTTGTTTGGCCTATCGAATGCCCGACCCGATGAAAAAATCGCCCAGATACGGGCTTATTTTACTCGGCAGATTGCTCCACTGGATGAATCTATTGATGAACAGTCCGAAAAAATAGGTGAGCTTAATCTCTTTATCGAACAGCGCGAAAACCGAATCCTGAGCCTCCGCGACCAGCTAACCGATCTGCGCGAAAGCCAGCCCAAACCTACCAACTTGATTCGGACATCGGTAAGCCTGCTGCTTTCTGTTGGTATTTGCATCAGTAATTTTTACCTGATCGACGAAACCCTGCGCCCCGTTTTTCCGAATCGCTGGATTGCAGTAGGCATATTTCTGGCCGGTATGTTCAATTTGTTCGGTCGTACATCGTTCTTTTATGAAGAAGGAGCGAAAATATCAGGTCGGCGAATTCTGACCGAAATTGGACTCCCGTTCGCTGCATCGGTATTTGTTCTTATCCAGGCTTATCAAACGCAGCCAGTTGGCCAGGCCATTGCCCTATTTGTTTTTATTCTGTTCTTATTTCTGTTGGCGGGTAGCTTGTTTCTCACGAACCTGACAAGCTTACAAACAGATCTTACCATCAGTAAGGCGAATCGGTTACTGGCACTCAACAAAACCCGGAACATACCCCGTTGGGAAACAGAAATTGACAGATTGACCCGTGAAGTTGACACCATTCGGACACAAAAATGGCCAATTGTAACAACTCTGGGCCATATACAAGCGCAAAGGTCTCGATTGAACACCCAGCGCGATGAGTTTGTTAACTTGTTTTTAAGCGAGTTTGAGCTCGCCCGCAGCCTCCGCGACCGACTCACGGAGCAACAGCGTAAATCAATGATGAATTATGAATGATTCATAACTCGTCATTCTTAATTCATTAAGCTATGGAACCAAGCAATCATCCGGATTTTCAGCATGGCTACACGAGTGGCGTTGAAGGCGTTAATCGGGAAACATACGAAGGGTACTTATCCAGTCAGATAAATACGGACTGGCTAACCGAACGAATTAGTGAAAAGCGGGCGGAAGTTTCGTCCATCAATCAACAACTAGCCGAAGCCACCGAAGCGAATAGGGCTGCGTTCACCACCTTGCAAACACACACGCTCCAGGTAGAACGGCTGGTCAAACAAGTCGAAAAGCTGGAAACCGCAAAGCAAGCCATTGAGGCTGATCGGGACCACCTACGGGCACGGCGCGCTAAAGCGTCTCCTGATTATTCACTGTTTGCCGGTTTGCTGTTTCTGGTGGCGGGTATTTCGTTTCTGGCGGGCGACCTGATTATATCACACGAAATCGTTGCGTACGCGCTCAATATCCGGAATACGAACGAAGCCTGGGCCTTTGCGGTAGGTCTGGCCATGGTTTCCATCCTGCTGAAACCGGCCTATGACCGACTCATTGAAAAGCCGTATCAGGAAAACCCTGTAGCAAACGGGCGTAAATATGAGCGTTTCAAGATCACGCTGGCCGTATTTGCCATCCTGACACTAGCGGTTTTGGGGTGGTTCCGTTACGAAGCCTACCGCACCGACCAACTGAAGGCCGCCATTAACAAATCGGTTCGGCAACTTCAGTTAACTACCGACCCTACAGCGACAACACAAACGCTCGATGCCGCTACGATGGGCAAAATCGAGAAACAGCTTAGCGAATCGAGCGAGTTGAATCTGGCGCTTGTAAACAGCCCATGGGCGTTACTGTCATTTGTTTTGAGCGGAATTCTGTTCGCCCTGGCCGGTGCTGTGTGCCTGGGCATTGCACTGCCAGTACTATCAGCGTTCTGGTTCCGGTGGTTGCAGGCGGATATAAAACTCTGGAAACTACGCCGTCGGTTGAAACGCATAGATAAAGAAGTGACTCCCCTTGAGATACAGCTAGCCGAGCAAAGCACCCAGCAAAACGTACTCCAGCACAATCTTGATCTGATTCCCGGTCTGGGCGATCTGAAACAACAACGACAGGCCGTAACGACTGAACTTAACGAACTGCTGGCCGAATTAAAACTGGCCCAAACGGATAGCCGGATCAGCAATTTCAATGATGGCTACGGACAGGGGGAAGCGACGCGCACGGTGCTAAGTGACGACGAACAGCGTCAGCTACGGAAAGAAATGTTAAACCTCCAGAATGGGAATCGCCCCCGCATGGCGGATAATCGACCATCCGGTTCGAATGGCAAGCCACAAGGCATGCGGCCTCATCAAACGATCCGGAAATTTTTGTCGGACGAGCTTTGATTTAAAAGCTACTCTCTATGTTAAAACGCTCCTCGTTATTTATCGCAACGAGGGGCGTTTTTTATATCTTCACTTTACGTACACAGTTTATCTTTTGTTGACCCGACCGATGCACGAGATCAAATTTTATATCGTTGATGTATTTGCGGCAAATCGCTACGAAGGCAACCAGCTCGCCGTGTTCCTCGACATGGACAATCAGCTATCCGACCAGCTAATGCAGCAGATTGCCAAAGAAATCAACTTTGCGGAGACAACGTTTATCAAAGCGATAAAGACTGATCTTCGCTTCGTTGTCCGGATATTCACCCCGGAACATGAGGTTCCCTTTGCGGGACATCCATCGCTGGGTACGAGCTATATCATCAATAAATTCATCCTGCCCGAAGCCAGTCGTGCGCTGACACTTGAACTGGCTCATAGCGATATAGCCATTACACTGGAAAATCCGGCGAACCTGGACGATAGTATTTTTTTCATGCGCCAGGCACAACCAACGTTTGGCTCGTTCTTCACCGCCGATGAGATTGCCAATGAACTGGGCATCCCCCGCCACGACATTGATGACTCATTACCAATACAGGAGGTCAGCACTGGGCTACCTTACATTATTATTCCTCTGAGGAGCCGTGCGGCAATTGATGCGCTGTCACTACGCCTGGAGTCCTTTAAAGCGTTTTTAACCGCCCGCAATAAGTACAGAACGAATAGTTCGACAGGCCACTCCACGTCGCTGTTTTTCTTCACCAGCGAGACCTATGAAGCAGACAACGATTATACTACCCGAATGCTGCTGATTGAAAACAACAAAGTTTCGGAAGATGCAGCCACGGGGAGCGCGAACGGCTGCTTTCTGGCGTACCTTTTAACGCACATAGATGGCAAGATTACGGCGACCGTAGAGCAGGGATTTCAAATGAATCGCAAATCGTACCTGTATCTAAATGGGCGTTTAGCTAATGAGCGTTACGAGATAAATGTTGGCGGACGCAACAAGCTAATCTCAGAAGGTATATGGTACGCCTGACAGGTTTTAACGCTTTCTTTACAGAATCACGCCAGTCAATAAACCAATCAGAATCAACACATAGGGTGGAATTTTTGTGTACAGCAGCACGACAATGGTGAGCACCACCACCACGACGGATGGCCAGTGGGCCGCCATGGGTTCGAAAAGCGCTAAAGCGGCTGCCGCTGTTAAACCCGTGCTGGCGGCATTGATACCTTCCAGAGACGCCCGTACAACCCGGTAGCGCTTCAACTGTTCCCAGAATCGATACACGAAAAAGATCAGAAACGTACCGGGCAGGAAAATTCCGGTAGTCGATACGACACTTCCCCAAAGCTGTCCATGTATACCTGAACTACGCATGGACAATACCCCGATGTACGAAGCAAGCGCGAAGACCGGTCCGGGAACGGCCTGCACCAAACCCAAACCCGACAAGAACTCCTCCCGTGATAAATAATGTTTAAAAGCTACAAACTCGTTATACAGCATCGGCGTTAGCACCTGCCCTCCACCAAAAACGAAACTGCCATTCCGGTAAAAGTTCTCAAACAGGCGTACCGGTAACGACTGGGTGAAAGCGCCCAGGGTAGCTGCCCCGATAAATACGCCCAGCCACAGAAAAAAGTTAGACCACTGCACACGCAGGGGCTGTTTTTCCATTCGCTTTTGCTTTTCGTAGGTCAGCGCCGTGGTAAGCCCACCCACCGCAATAACAATGGGTGTCATGAACGGTGACCGAAACAAATAGGCCACAACCACAGCAACCAGCGCCAACGCCAGACTGACCTGATTTTTTATGACTTTCTGCCCGATCCGATACCCGGCTACCACCATGAATCCTACAGCCATAGGCTGAATAAAGCGGGCAAACTGCAACGATAAATGATGCTTTTCCAGGTAATAAATCCCCATGCCGGCGGCTGTCATGATACATACCGCAGGTAAAATCCAAAGCAGCAACGTGATGTAAGCCAGATTCGGACCGCCAATCTTGAAACCGATTGCCGTAATTGTCTGAGTAGACGTTGGTCCCGGTAGTACCTGCCCCAACGCGTTTAACTCCAGTAGTTCATCCTCCGTCAGATAGCGCCGTTTCTGTACCAGACGCTCGTAAAACATGGCCAGATGTACCTGCGGCCCGCCAAAGGTCGTCAGCGCCAGAATCAGCACATCTTTTAAAAAGATGATGTACCGAATTCGGCGGACAGGCTGAACAGTAGACAGGTATGGAAGCATCTATAGGGAGGGTCAGAAGAAAATCGGGGATGAACAGAAAAGATCGGCTCGTAACGCAGGGCACTACTTACCGACCTTCTCCGACCGGAACTGACTATTTTTTCAGGCCAAGTTCCATTAAGCGTTCATCCAGAAATTCGCCCGCCGTCATGTCGACATAAATCTTCGGATGTTGCGCATCGATACAGCTTTCCAGACTAGTCAGGTCCATATCAGCGCGGGGATGCATAAAGAACGGGATTGAATAGCGCGACTGGTTCATTTTCTCGCGCGGGGGGTTGACAACCTGGTGAATGGTCGACTTAAGTTTATGATTCGTTAACCGGTCCAGCATATCGCCCACGTTCACAACAACCTGGTCGGGCAGAGCGGTGATACTGATCCATTTACCATCCCGACGCAACACTTCCAGCCCATCGGCCGATGCTCCCATCAGCAATGTAATCAGGTTAATATCGCCGTGGGGAGCGGCCCGTACCGCGCCATCGGGCGTCTTATCGGGGTCGAGCGGGAAGTAGTGCAACGCCCGCAAAATACTATCGCCATTCTGGACTTTATCATCGAAATAGTTTTCGGGAAGTTCAAGATAGAGCGCAATAGCCCGAAGCAACTGCTTACCCGCATCTTCGAGCGTTCGATAAGCCGTTTGGGTGGCTTCACTAAACTCGGGAAACTCGTCGGGCAGCACGTTGGCGGGCATATTACCAACGGGTTCTGGCTGACCGATATGATAAAACTCTTTTAAATCAGCTACTTTAAATCCTTTTGCGGTTTCTTTTCCCTTGCCAATATACCCCCGCTGGCCGTTCAGATCGGGGCGTTCGTACTTCTGCTTGAGTGAATCGGGCGATGAGAAAAACGACTGGGCTGAATCGTAGAGTTTTTTGGTCAACTCGTTCGTTAATCCATGGTTACGAATTGCGACAAAGCCAATCTGGTTAAAGGCCCGACCTAAATCCTCCACAAAGCGGGCTTTACGTTCGAAGTCCCCTGAGGTGAAATCCGACAAATCCAATGACGGTATTTCATTATATAATTCTTCTGCTGCCATTGACTAAACTATTTTCACAAAAATACGAAAGATTGCCTAATCTGCTGGCAGGTAAATGTAGAGACGCAATACCTTGCGTCTTCTGTGCCGGATACAACCACTGAGCCACAGAAGACGCAAGGTATTGCGTCCCAATATTTACCCGTTTTAGTTACGCGCCAAAGTTCTTACCGACTTTATTCCAGTCAACTACGTTCCAGAAGGCCGTTACGTATTCTGGCCGACGGTTCTGGTATTTCAGATAATAGGCGTGCTCCCACACGTCAAGTCCGAGAACGGGGGTGCCTTTTTTCTCTGCCAGACCCATCAATGGATTATCCTGGTTAGGCGTCGAAATGATTTCAACATCGTTGCCATTTTTAATCAGCCAAACCCAGCCCGAACCGAACCGTCCGGTTGCTGCTTTGGCCCACTCGGCTTTGAAATTATCGAACGAAGTGTATTTTTTGTTGATGGCATCGGCCAGGGCGCCTTTTGGTACACCACCCGCACTGGGACCCATGATGTTCCAGAAAAAGGTATGGTTCCAATGGCCTCCCGCGTTATTGCGAACGGCGGCCGGGGTGCTGCTGCTTACGCTTTTTACTAATGCATCAATGTCCATTTTCGCCATGTCGGTTCCGGCAACGGCCTTGTTCAGATTGTCGACATAAGCTTTGTGATGTTTGCCATGGTGAATTTCCATGGTCATTTTGTCGATGTGGGGTTCAAGTGCACCCGCATCATACGGTAAGGGAGCCAGTTTAAAGGGTCCCTCTGCCTGGGCAGGAGCAAGACCGAATGAACGGAAGGCAACTAAACCGGCCGATGCGCCGAAGGCCAATTTCAAAAACTCGGAGCGATTCATGCGAATGTTGGTTTAAAAACGAAAAAGCGTCTGTGACGGGTTAGGCTGTATTGACAACATTCAAATTGCTCGAATGTTCAACAGCTTAATTCGTCACAGACGCAAAGAAACGAGTTTTTTGTATCTGACAGCATCCTACCGTTAGTATGTTTCGCGAATAGCCCCAACAGCCAGAGACTGCTGGATTCGTTAATCGTAGGCAATCCGGCTCAGGATACTCCGACCCAGCGTCACCTCATCGGCGTATTCAAGATCGCCCCCAATGGGTATACCGCGTGCAATAGTCGATAGCTTCAGGTTAAATGGCTTGAGTTTTTTCTGAAGATAGAATGCGGTTGTATCGCCTTCCATCGTGGGGCTAATTGCCAGGATAATTTCGCGTACCTGTTCGCTTTCTTCGCCACGTAGCCGGGTCATAAGCGAATCAATCTGCAAATCGCTGGGACCAATTCCTTCAACGGGCGAGATAATGCCGCCCAATACGTGATACAAGCCCCTATACTGCGCTGTGTTTTCAATAGCCAGCACATCGCGCGTATCCTCTACGACGCAAATAATCGACTGATCACGTTTGTTACTGGCGCAGATAGTACACAATTCATGGTCGGACAAATTATGGCATTTACGGCAGTGCTTCACTTTTGTACGCATGGCCGTCAAACTCTGGGCCAGCGTTTCGGTTTGTTCTTCATCGCGTTTGAGTAGGTGAAGTACCAGACGGAGAGCGGTTTTCTTCCCGATTCCCGGCAGTTTCGACACCTCGTTCACCGCGTCTTCTATCAGTTTGGATGGGTATTCCAATTTTGGTCAAATTAAAGAGTGAAAGAGTGAGAGAGCGAAAGAATGGCTGGCGGGCTAACTCTCGCTCCTTCACTCTTTCGCTCTCTTGCTCTTTAATTTAATACTTCAGCGCTGATCCCGCGACGGCAGATTTCGTTGCGCATTGGTACGAGTTCTTCCCATGATCCGTTCTTTACGGAGCACTTCCCTTTATAGTGAATAAGCAATGTACACTGCTCGGCCTGCTCGGGTGTATGTCCGCAAACATCAATGAGCGTTTCGATGACATGATCGAACGTATTGACTTCGTCGTTGAAGACCACAAGGTTATGAACGTCGGTTTCAACGACTTGGTCGAGCACGTCCACAACGGTTTCTTCAAAAGGTTGCATAGAAGATAAAATGGTGTTTACTTAGCAAATTTACGGCAAAATGGGCACTAAAAAAAACCTCTGCCGTCCCATAAAATAACTCCATTCAGGCCTGAAAAGTTGCCAGATTTTATATGAATACCACCCTTGCTTTAGTCATTCTGATTGCTTACTTCGGAATGTTGATTGCTGTTTCCTTTTATACCGCCCGGGGTGCCGACACCAATGCCTTTTTTACAGCTAACCGGCAGTCGCCCTGGTGGTTAGTGGCGTTTGGCATGATTGGTACGTCGCTGTCGGGGGTTACGTTTATTTCGGTGCCGGGCGCGGTGGGTAAAATCGGGTTCTCCTATTTTCAGGTAGTACTAGGCTACATTGTTGGGTACTTTGTCATTGGCTCCGTATTAATGCCTCTTTATTATCGATTGAACCTGATTTCAATTTATGGCTATCTGGAAAAACGGTTTGGCTTCTGGTCGTACAAAACAGGCGCGGGCTTCTTCCTGCTGGCCCGAACAGTTGGATCAGCCGTTCGGCTGTATGTAGCCGCTGGCGTGTTACAAATCGCGTTGTTTAACGATCTGGGTATCCCTTTTGAAGTTGCGGTACTTATCACCATCGCGTTGATCTGGGTGTATACGTTTAAAGGTGGTGTTAAAACGATTATCGTTACCGACACGCTCCAAACCGTGTTTCTGGTTACCGCCGTTATCCTGACAATCGTCTTGATCTCGCAGGAATTGGGTTACTCCTTTGGCGACCTGGTTCGGACGGTGAGAGACAGTAGTATGTCGCAGGTATTCTATTGGGATGCAAATGACCCAAAGAACTTCTTCAAACAATTTATATCCGGCGCGTTCATTGCCATTGTTATGACCGGACTGGATCAGGATCTGATGCAGAAAAACCTGACCTGCAAAAACATCGGTGAAGCCCAGAAAAACATGTTCTGGTTTACCGTTACGCTTGTCTTCGTCAATTTCATGTTCCTGTCGCTGGGCGTTCTGTTATACGTATACGCCCAACGCGAAGGCATTGCCATTCCAACCCGTACCGACGATTTGTACCCGTTACTGGCGCTTAGTCATCTGGGGCTGGTTGTTGGTATTACATTCCTGCTGGGCATAACAGCCGCTACTTACGCCAGCGCCGACTCCGCTTTGACAGCTCTGACTACCTCGTTTTGCGTCGATTTCATGAATGTCGAAAAACGTCCCGAAACCGAACGGTCACGTATCAAACAGATTGTTCATATCGGTTTTTCACTGCTGTTCTACGTCGTGATTATTATCTTCCGTCAGGTCAACAGTAAAGAAGTTATTACCGCCGTTTTCGATATTGCGGGCTATACCTATGGGCCGCTGTTAGGGCTGTATGCGTTCGGCATTTTCAATAAGCGCCCCGTTATGGATCGCTTTGTACCCTGGATTTGCCTGGCTTCACCCATTTTCACCTACGTAGTCAATGAGAATTCGGCTGCCTGGTTTGGCGGTTATCAGTTTGGTTTTGAGCGGCTGTTGCTAAATGGTTTATTTACCTTTATTGGCTTGTGGGCGGTCTCGAAACCGGTTGTAAAAGAAGAAGTTATAGCAGTATAGACCCCGGCCAATTCACCCGATCGGACGGAAACTCCTCAACACAATGAAAACTAAAGATTTTTTATCCTTCATTGATCTATCGTTCGTCCGCATAAAAAGAGGCACAGCAGGTTGCATCGCTCCGGTTTTCCTGATCCTGCTTTTTACGGCAACTTATGTTCAGGCACAGTTCTGTTTTTCGCCGGAGAGACCGCAGGTCGGGCAAGTGGTGTCTTTTACCTATACCCCACAAACAACGCCTTTAGCGGCTGATAGTACGCTCGAAGGCCGATACGTACGGTATGGTGCTCCCAATGTGATCCAGCTTAGCCAGCCTACAACCGTTAAACTGGTGCGACAGGGCAACGACTTTGTGGGCGAGCTATTCATTCCGCGTAAAGATGTGGCGGGTATGATGCTCCTCTTCCGAAATAGCCTTCAGCCAAAACGTACCGATTTAAATAACGGTCAGCTTTACGTTATTCCGGTTTGCGATGCCAATGGACGCATTGTCCCCCATGCTACGGGTGGGCAGGCATCAGTATTTAGCCGCAGTCATTTTCTGTACGAATCCGGTGGACGCCCTGATCCGAACTGGGTGGTAACGCTCTATGCGCATGAACTGGCCCAGAATCCGGAACTACGCCCCTACTACTGGTCGGACTTGCTGGCGGCTCAGGTGAAACAAAAAAAGCCCGGTTATGGGCCTGTCGTAAAAGCAGGTATTGAATCGTATCTGGCCTCTCGACCCACCCCAACCGCAGCCGAACTAACCACGGCAGCACAGCTTTACGAGAGCCTCGGTGACTTTCCTAAAGCAACTGCCTTACGGGAACGGCAGAAGTTGGTGGAACCAACCGGCTCACTGGCGCAGAAAGACCGGTCGATGGCAATCCGAACGGAACCAAACTGGGAGCGCAAAAAGGCCGCTTATCAGGCATTCATGACCGAGTTTCCGAACTCCTCCTACCTCCCCGCGCTGACGGTTATGATGACCGATGGGTATTTCAAAAACAATGACATTCCGGGGTTGGTCACTTTTGTGGAAAAGCAGCCCACTTCACATACCGACGTGCTGATGTTGAACACGATCGCCTTTCAATTGGCCGATGAACGTCGTTCGTTACCGGAAGCGGAAAAGATAATAAAGCGGGCGATCGATGTGCTCACATTACAACCCAGGTCGGGCAACAAAGCCAGCAACTGGGAAGCTGAGAAGCAAACCCGGCAGCGTCAATTAATGAACACCTACGCCCGTGTACGGGAGCAGCAGGGTGATTATGCCGGTGCTTACGCAGCTTACCAGACAGTTATCGATCCTAACGAGATCGAAAGTACCGAGCCTCGCCTTACAGAACGCTATTTTCTATGTGCACTCCAAACGAACCACGTTGCCGAAGCACGCCCGATGGCCGAAGCTGCCGTTCAGGCGGGGAAAGCAACCTCCGGCTTAAAACGAGCCCTGCGCGACTGGTACGCCAGACAACCTGGCAACACGCCTGCTAAAGCCGATGCCTATTTGACCCAGTTGGAAGCCGATTTACGCGCCGACCAGCGGGACGAACTTCAACAATTGCTCATTAACGAACCGGCACCGGCGTTTACGCTCACCGATTTACTGGGGCGGACTATTTCGTCCTCTGCGTTTAAGGGAAAAGTGATTGTACTGGACTTCTGGGCAACCTGGTGCGGCCCCTGTATTGCTTCCTTTCCAGCCATGCAACAGGCACAAACGAGGTTTCAGAACGACCCCAATGTTAAGTTCCTATTCGTCAATACACGCGAGGGCGGGCCGGTACAGCGCGTTCATAATTTCATGAGCAAGCACCCCTATAACTTTGTGGTACCCCTCGACGGGCAGCAAAAAGTTGCCAATGCCTATAAAGTGCAGGGTATTCCTACCAAAGTAGTTATTGGTCCTGACGGGCGTGTACGGTACCGCACCATTGGGTACTCCGGCAATCCCGAATCAACGGTAAATGAACTGAGCCTCGTTGTCGAGATGCTGAAAGAAGGGAAATAATTTATCATGTCAGCAAGGCAAGATCAAAATTAATAATTGACAATAGTATGACCATTCGCCCGGCCACCCTGACCGATCTTCCGGCTCTTATGAACCTCATCCGGCACGTTGTTCCCCTCATGCGCAAAGCCGGAAATTTCCAGTGGGACGAACATTATCCTAATCAGGCCGTTTTTTCGGAGGATATTGCCAAAGGTCAGCTTTGGGTAGCATATGTAGATGGGCTTCTGGCAGGGGTTGCCGCCCTTACCGAAGATCAGGAGCCGGAGTACGCTCAGGTTGGCTTTAACGTAAACGAACGAGCCATTGTTACGCACCGGCTGGCGGTTGATCCGGCTTTTCGCGGACGGGGTGTGGCCGTTGCGCTACTGGCTCAGGCCGAACAACTTGCCCTTGAACGGAGCATTCGCTTCCTGCGTATCGACACGAACTCAGAAAATCAGGTTACCCAAGCGCTTTTCCCGAAGCTCGGCTATCGGTATGCCGGTGATATAGCACTCAGTTTCCGGCCGGGATTGCGGTTTTTGGCTTACGAAAAGCAGGTATAGATTAACGTGACTACTGGTTCAGAAAGGCAAAGGATTTGCCCTGATAGCGTGGCAGTGTAACACTATTTCGAATGAGCATAAAAGACTGATAGGCACTGTTGGCTGCGGCCATGTGATCAAGCCAGGCCGGAATATCCCCACCCGGATCGACCCGGCAGGTGTAGGTAACATGAATACGCTGTTTGGCAATCGGGCGAATTTTCCAGATAGCCAGCCAGTCGGCAATACGAACCGTATTGGGCCGGGTAGCTACCATATTAGGGACACCTACACCCTTTACCTGCACCACTTTAGTGTTTGGGTCCTGTTCAAACGTAAGCTGAACGCTCATGTCGCGGTCACTCACCGGCCAGGGCAAAGCCGTTACAACGTGGTACACCAATTCCGTTTCGCTAATACGCTTTACCAGCTGTGCAGATTTGGTTTTGTACATGACGTTCTTGTAGTTGGCGATATCCGACAGCAACGCCACCAGATGACTCTGTGTACCCGGCATCGTGCATTCGACCTTCAACTCAGTTGACCGGCTTCCCGGCACCTCTCGGGTGTACACCAGAATCTGGTCTTTATCTTTCGCCAGACGCCAGCCTTCTTTATCCTGCCCGTAAACTGCTTTTATACTTATTGTGAAGCTACTGAACACTAAAGTCAGGTAACAACTTAACTGTACTAACTTCATACCGTATATCCGCCTTTTCAACACCTTAAACTTGGCCTTCTTGTCTTTACTTAACGTTGCAACCCCGGCTTTTGTTGGCTACAGGTCAATTACCTGAAGACCATTGGGCGGCCTTCTTTTGGAACGATGAACTTGTTTTCAGGAATTTTAGCGGCCAGTAATGCTTTACGTAAATCGTCGGCGGGTTCATCCAGGCCGTCATCACCCTGCTGAAATGTGCCGAAGTGAATACCAACTGCCTGCGTCGGGTTCAGGTCGACAAACGCCTTTACGGCTCCAGCCGGAGATACGTGTACCGGAGCCATAAACCACTCTGGCCGATAGGATCCAATGGGCAGCAGAGCCAGCTTAACAGGACCTGTTGCCGAGTTCCGGGCCTGTTCAGCAATTTTCTTAAAATGGGCTCCATAGCCACTATCGCCACAAAAGTAGGTTGTGCCAAAGCTCGTGTGAAGCAGGTAGCCACACCAGAGGGTTTCCTCCCGGTCGCCCAGTCCGCGGTTGCTGAAGTGCTGCGCCTGTGTACACGTCAGCGCCAGCTTTTCATTGATCCGCAGGGTATCGTTCCAGTCGAGTTCGCGGGTTATGCGTCCGTTGACGGATTTTGGCAGGTAGGATACGCCCAGTGGGGTAACAAAAAGTGGGTTATGTACCTTCACGAGCTTCTCGATGGTCGGCAAATCAAGGTGGTCATAGTGGTTGTGGCTGAGTAATACAACGTCGATGGGCGGTAACTCCTCGAACCGCAACCCCGGTGGACGCTTCCGTTTGACACCCAACCAGGACGTTGGCCCAACGCGCTTCGACCAGACGGGGTCTGTCAATATGTTGAGTCCGGCGGTCTGAATCAGGAAGGTCGAATGGTTCACAAAAGTCAGGACCAGACTATCCCCTTCAATGCGCGTGGCAGGTCGGGCACCCACATAGGCATCGGGTTGTTCGGGCCAGGGGCCTTTGTCCCGATTAAAAAGCCATTTTAAAAGTCCGCCCGATGTCCGTTCGGGCATGTCGGGATTAAAGAACTTCTTCCCGTCGAAATGATCCGTAACAGGTCCTTTGTAACGCGGTGCACAGGCCGAGAAAGTGAGCAGGAAACCCATAAGCAGCAACCGGGGCGATAAAGTGAGCATAGTATAGTGAAGCGAGTGTATGGGTATGTTGTTTTTAAAACAGCGACATCTGCCCCGAACGGGCCAGCGCGCCTTCGTGTTCCAGTAGCCATTGTTTCCGCCAGAGCCCCCCGGCATACCCCGTCAGGGAGCCGTCGGAACCAATAATGCGGTGGCAGGGTATCACAATCCAGAGTGGATTTCGGCCGTTTGCTGCGGCTACGGCGCGAATTGCCTTCTCATCACCCATCCGCCGGGCCAATGTCAGGTAAGAAAGTGTCGTGCCAAAAGGCACGTCGAGTAAGGCTCGCCAAACCGACTGCTGAAAAGCCGTTCCGACCGGATTGATTGGAAAATCGAATGACATCAACTGCCCGGCAAAGTAGGCTTTGAGTTGCTCGGCGGCTAATCGAACAGGCTCAGCTACCGGCCCTTCCGGAGCATTTTCAAACGGAGAAACATTCATACAGGTAATGACCGAAACGCCAGTATCATTACCGGTAATAGCCACTAAACCCAGAGGGGAGTCAAAAACGGTAGTCGTCATTTAATAAGGTGTATTTCGAATCGACTGATCCAGTGACAGGCTCGGGCGGTCATCTACAACCATGGTACCCGACATCCGGTCATGCATACCAATTGGCTTCTCACGAAGAAACGTAAACGTATCGAACGGAATTAGTCTGGCAAGGTTGCGCCATAGACAGGTTAGAAGATCGGGTTTTTGGCCGTTTTTATCGACAACTTTCGTTTTTGTGAGAATCTTACCGGGTGTTTTACCCAGCCATGCTTCAAAGGCCAAGTAATAAGCGACATACAACAACATGCTGGTAACACGGTTGGTCAATACCTTTGAATCAAGAAGCTCCGGGCTGATCAGAAACATGATTACACCTACCGTTACCATGATTATGTAAAAAAACACAAAATCAATCAGCAGATTCAGAAACCGTTTACCTTGACTGGCGGGCAGGCAAGGTTCGGCAAGCAGTTCATCGGCATTCAACAGGTCGCGGGTGTGGGGTTCCATAGTTACGAAAGACATCAGGTATGACAGTGTAACTTAACGCCTGTTTCGATAAAACACAAGGCAGAAAAAGCCCGACTGATGAGAGTCGGGCTTTTTCTGCCTTAAACCATATTCAATTAGTTGACCACTCAGTTCGCGACCAGTTTCAAAATTTTCCCGGAGCCCAGATCGCACATGTACAACTCGTTTTTCTGGTCTTCGCCAAAGGCAGAAATAGCCCCAGCCTGAGCCATCAACTCCTGGTTGGTGGCCGTTTTGCCGTCTGTCGTTGTCAGTGCCCAAATGCGCCCACTAGCGTAATCGGCATAAATGTATTTACCCCGCAACGATGGGTTAGCCGATCCTCTATAGACGATTCCTCCTGTGATTGACACGTCGCCGTTACTGTGACTATATTGCCAGATTGGCCCCAACAGATCGGCCGCGTTGACGTTATTATCTTTTGCGTCATAATCTGCGTTGGCTTCTTTCACCCGCCAGCCGTAGTTGCCGCCTTTTTTAACGATATCGACCTCTTCCAGTTTATTCTGCCCTACATCGCCAACCCACAGCCGACCGTCTGCATCAAAACTCATTCGCCACGGATTTCGCAGCCCGTACGCGAAAATTTCTTCGCGGTATCCATTGGCATTACCCTTGAAAGGGTTATCAGCCGGAATGCCATAATTTCCCTTATCGGTACTGTTTACATCCACCCGAATTATTTTCCCTAGCCAACTCTTCCGGTTCTGTCCGTTGTTCTGAGGGTCTCCCCCACTTCCTCCATCGCCGGTAGACACGTACAAATAGCCATCGGGTCCGAAAAGAACTTTTCCGCCATTGTGGTTTGAATACGGTTGCTCGAACCGAAAAAGAATTACTTCGGAGGCCGGATCGACCTGCGAGGCTCCGGCTGATGGTGCTTTATAGCGACTTACGATCGTTTCGCGCGGGTTATTTTTCGTGTAGTTAACGTAGAAATAGCCATTCTTCTTGAAATCGGGGTGGAAAGCCAGGCCCAGTAATCCCATTTCGCCACCTGAAGCCACTTTGTTCCGGATATCCAGATAGGTGCCTGCGGATGCCGTATTGGCGTCATTCTCAAAGACCCGGATGCGCCCTTCCTGTTCGATGACAAACACGCGGTTGGTACCATCATTGGCGTGCGTATACTCGACAGGCGAGGAAAACGTAAGTTTGGGATAAGCATTGACAACTTTCGCCGAAAGAGCGCCGGTGCCGCCTACGGTGGTGCCCGTAGAGTCGAGCGTTACTGAATTCGACCGTGTAGACGACTGACAAGCCGCAGCAACCATCCAGGCCACGCCCGACGTTGCCGCCAGCGAAAGCGTAAGGGCGATGATTGTTTTACTAAGCATGATGATTAGATTCATTAGTTTACCTGTTTTACCTACAAATCAAGTTCCAAGAAAAGCCGCCGAACTTTGTGGCCCGCATTTTGTTTCAAAAACAAAGAATGTGCCCTCGTATACCCATGCGTTCACTGGATTAACGATCATTAACCAGTGTAGTGTTTCCACAAAACGGGGTATAAATTCTACCGGTCCGGTCAAGACGACGACTATTATGATTAGTGACACAAGTACCTTCCTCGAACACCTCCAGACCCAGCGGGCGCTATACCGGTATAAACTTCCTTCCCGTCCGGATGCCGGCCGATTCATTGACCAGTTGATGCGGCTCATGTTTCCGGTTACGCAGGATTGCCGGTCAATTTCTCAACATGTGGAAGAAACCTACCAGAACCTCAATCAACAACTGGTTTGCCTGCTCCAGCCGCTTGAGAAAAATTTAACAGAAAACCCGACGCTCATCACCGAACGTTTTTTTGAACGCCTTCCGGCTATTTACGACAATCTATTATTCGATGCACACGCCATTGCCGACAATGATCCGGCAGCGGTTGGTATTGAAGAAGTCGTTGCTG
Organism: Spirosoma fluviale; assembly: GCF_900230225.1. Lineage (GTDB taxonomy): Bacteria > Bacteroidota > Bacteroidia > Cytophagales > Spirosomataceae > Spirosoma > Spirosoma fluviale. Next base: position 1,526,954 of record NZ_OCNH01000001.1, on the reverse strand, counting down.
TTTATCCGGGCTTCTATGCTATTGCCGTTTATCGGATTGCGCACGAACTGTTAAAACAAAACGTGCCCCTTCTGCCCCGTATGCTTACCGAATACGCGCATGGGCAGACGGGCATTGACATTCATCCGGGTGCCCAGATTGGCAAAGCGTTTTTCATCGACCATGGCACGGGCGTCGTTATTGGCGAAACCACAGTCATTGGCGACAACGTAAAGATCTACCAGGGGGTTACATTGGGAGCTACACACGTGGCTAAATCAATGGCCCAGAAAAAACGCCATCCAACCATTGAAAACAACGTTGTCATCTACGCTAATGCTACCATTTTAGGTGGCTATACGGTAGTTGGCCACGACTCCGTCATTGGCGGTAACGTCTGGCTTACCAGCAGCGTTGAGCCTCACTCGCTCGTGTTCCATCAGCACCAGACCGACGTCCGGTTGAAGTCGCTGGAAGTCATTGAGCCCATCAATTTTGTTATTTAACCATTTACTATGAAAGCGACTACTATCCTCGACACCATTGGCAGGACGCCCCATGTTCGGATCAACCGGTTATTTCCGGGTTATGAAGTCTGGACCAAGCTGGAACGGGCTAATCCCGGTGCCAGCATCAAAGACCGCATCGCGCTGGCCATGATAGAAGATGCCGAGGCAAAAGGTATATTAACTTCGGATAGTACCATCATTGAACCAACTTCAGGAAATACCGGCATTGGCCTGGCCATGGTTGCTGCGGTGAAAGGCTACAAGATCATTCTGGTCATGCCGGAGTCGATGAGCATCGAACGGCGTAAGATTATGGCGGCTTACGGAGCCCAATTTGACCTGACGCCCCGCGAAAAAGGCATGAAAGGGGCTATTGAGCGCGCTCATGAACTGATTGCCCAAACGCCGGGCGCCTGGATGCCCCAGCAATTCGAGAATCAGGCAAACATTGATATCCATGTCAAAACAACAGCTCAGGAGATACTTGACGATTTTCCGGAGGGTTTTGATGTGCTGATCACCGGCGTTGGCACTGGCGGCCATATCACCGCCGTTGGTCAGGCCCTGAAGCAGAAGTTTCCTAATCTAAAAGTGTATGCCGTTGAGCCCGAACTTTCACCGGTAATTAGTGGGAGCGCACCGGGTCCGCACCCGATTCAGGGTATTGGCGCCGGTTTCATCCCCCAGAATCTGCATACCGATGTGTTGGATGGTGCTATTCAGGTCAGCAAAGACGAAGCGTACGAAATGGCCCGTCGGTCGGCGCGGGAAGAGGGTACATTTGTTGGCGTTTCATCGGGTGCATCCCTGGCCGCCATTGCAAAAAAACTTCCCGATCTGGCTCCTGGCAGCCGAATTCTAACCTTTTGTTACGACACCGGGGAACGATACTTATCCATTGAAGGCTTATATTAAGTAACAGGCGAGTGCTTAAAGGATCAGTAGAGTTGGTAATTAATCGACTCTACTGATTCTCCATTTTACGAATAGCCAGCTGGTTGCAGTACACGTTCAACTAAACCACCACTCAACTTAATGATAACCCAAACCTCTTCTTTCCGTACAATAAAAGATACTGTTTTTATTACTGCCGGTGTGCTAAGCGCCGGTATGGGCATTAAAGGTTTTTTGCTGTCGAGTCATTTTATTGATGGGGGTGTCACGGGTGTATCCATGTTGCTGGCATCGCTTATAGATATCCCCTTACCTATCTGGCTACTGGTTATCAATTTGCCATTTGTTGGCCTTGGATATCGTCAGTTTGGCCGTCAGTTCGCGTTCAAAAGTATACTAGCCATTACAGGTCTATCCATCAGTCTGGCTGTTATCCCCTACCCGGATGCTACCCCCGATTTGCTGCTCACTGCGGTTTTTGGCGGTTTTTTTATCGGTGCCGGTATTGGATTAGCCATGCGGGGGGGCGCCGTACTGGATGGCACGGAAATAGCCGCTTTACTTATCAGCCGAAGCAGCCCTATTCTGAAAGTGAGTGATGTTATCCTAGTCCTGAATGTACTTATTTTTGGGGCGGCCGCTTTCTTTCTGGGCCTGAATCCGGCTCTTTACTCGATGATTACGTATTTCGCTGCTTCCAAAACGGTCGACTTCCTTATTCACGGTATTGAAGAGTACACGGCGATCATCATTATTTCCAAGCAGAATGAAGAGATTCGGGAAAAAATCATCGAACGGGGATGGGGCATCACCATCCTGAAAGGTCAGGGAGGATACGGCAAACACGGCAGTCACCAGGAAATAGACACAGTGCTGTATACAGTTATTACCCGTCTCGAAATCAGCCGGTTAAGAACAATAGTCATCCAGATTGACCCAAAAGCGTTCATCATACAACACAGCGTTGACGACGTATCGGGGGGTAAAGTTAAGAGTCTGCCCATGCACTGAGGCACGTCGATAGCGCTCAAGTAGCAGAAAAGTGTTTTATAGACTGGCAGCAAATTGCTCCAGGGTGGTTTCTGGCTTACCGAGCTCAGCCCACGTTTGTCCGGCTTCAAATTTTTCCGGGTAGTTATTGAGTGCTTCGGTAATATGCCAACCGTAATCGGCTTGTGGGGAAAAGGGCCTCCCTAGTTTCATCAGGAAGGAAGGGGTTGTCACTACAGAAAGCTTTTCTTTCTGGTAAGCACCAACAAATCGTTCGGCCGCTTCGTGCTGGGTTACAGATTCCGGACCCTGAATAATGTACTCCTCATTAAGACCTTCTCCAGCAATCTGAAAAGCCTGAGCGACCTGCTTCCCGTAATCATGAGCCGCAATGTACCAGGGTTTGACCGGTGAGCGGCCCACTAAAAGTACAAACGGCCCCAGTCGTTGGGTACCGTTCAGGGATTCCATGAAACAGGATGGGTAAAAAATACTATAAGGTATGCCTGCGTTTTTTATAAGCCGAACCGCTTCGTTTTTTATGGAAAAGACCCACCAGTTAAAGCTATTCATCCCCTGATACCGCATAGCAATTGAGGATAAATAACCTATTCGGCGAACACCCGCAGCCTGAGCGGCCTGAATCAAATTTATCAACCCTGCCTGCTCGGCATGAAAATCAGTTTGTTTTTCGGTTTGTTTAATGGATAGGTTCAGATAGACTACGTCGATTTCCTTCAAGGCATAGATCAGACTATCAACATTGCGCAAATCACCGGAAACAATATCAGCCTGAGGAAAAAGCTGGCGTGCTTTTTCAACATCACGGACAATAATGCGCACTGGAAATCCTGCCCGAATCAGTTCACTTGCAATAGGTTGCCCAAGCATTCCCGTTGCACCAAGTATAGCTATGGTCATGCTCATAAGTGGTAAAACAAGCTTTCTAAATGGATAGCTTATTTTACCACGTTAACCACCGGATAGAAACAAATGACATTTCAGACATCGGAAAATTACCTCAGTTCGCGCACAAAACGACGCATGGTTTCCCGATAGATCTGCTCCGACTGATCCAGTGACTGCTCATCTTTAAGCAACATAGCCAGCATAATTGTGCCATGAGATACCGATAACCACTGAAAGTGCAGTCGTCTAATACTCTCGTCTGCTTTGGGAATAAATGAGAAGATGGCTTCACGAACCAGTCGGCTCACTTCCTGCATAGTCTCTGACTGATAAACCGGAATAGTGCAGAAAGCGCCATCCATATTGTACATTACCTGGTAGATTTCGGGCTGCTGGCGGGCAAACTCCCACTGAACCAGTGAGATTTCGTACAACCGCTTTTCTGGGTCACGGTACAGTTTCAGAATGCGTTCGTACTCCTGGTATAAGTGACGAAAACCCTCGTTTCGAATTTCATCCAGAAGAATATCTTTGCTATCAAAATATTCATAAACTATGGGGGCACTGTATTCTATTGCGTCAGCTATTTTACGAATTGACACGGCTTGCCACCCTTCCTGCCGGGCGATTGCCTTCGCCGTTTTGATAATACCGGAACGAGCCTGCTCTCGGCTCCGGGGCTTACGCTCGATAGTTTCCATACAAATTTAGTTATTAAGTGGTCAGTTAACGGTGTTAAATCACCCGAAAACTACGTATTTACATGGAAAGAATACAATTTTTCTAAGAAAAGTTAAACAAACACTACGATATATTATATAATATACTGAATATCAACCTTTTACCCGACAACTAACTATACCTGCCGACAAACAATAGTTACAGAAAATTAAAAGAGTAGTACTTATTGCTTGTAAGCATGTATCCATACCGCTTCATCTCCCAGGCTAAATGGCTCACCATCAACCGAGCCGTAACAGGCAACTACCTGCAAACCTGCCTTGTCAAACAACCGGCGAAGTTCAGCTAGTGTGTACACAAAATGTTCTGCTTTTCGGGTCTGGGTTTTACCGGCCTGCACGTAGGTTAAGTAAGAGTCGATACGGCTTTCGAGCGGATCATATTCATTCTCAGCCAGAAACAGGATAGGATTACCTTCATCATCGCCAATTGGTTGCCAGTTTCGGGCCTGATAATCGGGCAATACCGATTCGGCCAACATCTCTGAATGAGCCAGAAAGCGTCCTCCCGGTTTTAAAAAGTGGGCAATGCGCGTCAGAAAGGCCAGCATGTCTGAGTGCGCAAAAAAGCTAAAGCTATTTCCTAAACAATAAGCCGCATCAAACACACCAGGGTCCCCGATTTCTGTCTCAGAGACCGCCATAAAATCGGCTTCAAGCGCGACTAGAGAAAGCTTGTCAGCTTTTGCACTGGCTTGTAATTCAGCGATGTACTCAGCCGAAATATCAACTGCCGTTACGTGCGTACCCATTCGGGCCAGGGGTAACGCGTGTCGCCCATAGCCGCAAAAAATGTCCAGCAACCGATCACCCGGACCAAAATCAAGGGTCTCAACGAGTAGTTCGAGATCAAGATGCGTTTGTTCTTCCGTTTGTGCAGCCTTCCAGGCCGTTTGCGGCAATCCGTGAAAAAAATTGTGGTACCAAGCCATTGTTTAACTGATTGAATGAATAACAGAATGAGTGAACAGATACAGCTAATAAAAAATTACCCTTTTTCATTCACTCATTCTATTATTCACTCATTCACAATTAAAGTGCTGCCAGCGTTTCCTGTACGGCTTGAAAATCAGGCACATCACCGGCGCTTTCCAGAACTTCAGCGTACTGGATAGTGCCCTCCTGATCAACTACGAACGCTGAGCGTTTACTGACACCTTTCAAGTTCATCACGAATGTTTCGTAATAGGTATCATACGCCTGAGAAACGTCTTTGTTAAAATCTGACAGTAAGTTGAACGGCAGGTTCTGCTCTTCCTTGAACTTAGCCAGTGTAAACGGAGAATCGACCGAAATGCCTAGTATTTCCGCATTCAAACCTGAATAAACACTGACGTTGTCCCGCATTTCACACAGTTCTGCAGTGCAAACACTGGTAAATGCCATTGGAAAAAACAGGATGACAACATTCTTTCCTTTAAAATCAGCCAGCGATACTTCTTTTTTGTCGCTGCTGAAAAGGGTAAACTCGGGGGCTTTCTGACCGGGGGTTAGCATAGTAACGGGTTAATTTTTTGGCGCAAGGTATAAAGTTGGGCGGACACTTAGTCTTAAAATTCCCGACGACCAGCGAAATTCCGAAAAAGGGCAGGCAAAACCAGTTCTTTTTCACGCTAAACTTGCGGAGTTGTGCCAATCCAAACGAAGGTTTATAAATTGCACCCAGTATACTTCAGTAAAAGAGCTGTCAGAGAAGAGTATATATGCCCGGCTGACGACTATAACCCATATACAGTCCTGCTCCTGATTCAGACTTATAGACCGATTTTTTAGATGCAAAATTATTGGGGAATTGACCTCGGCGGCACCAAAATAGAGGGTGTAATTTTATCGGCACCCTCTCCAGATGCTGTCATTATTCGTAAACGTATTGATACAGAGGCTCATTTAGGGTATGACCATATTATGAGTCAGATTGTTCGACTCATCGATTTGCTCAAAGCAGAAACCGATCTTCAGCCAGATCGCATTGGCTTTGGAACACCCGGCACGTTTGACCCCGCCCGGCAAACGATGAAAAACTGCAACACGACCGTACTGAACGGCCGACCAATGAAACAAGATCTGGCCCGCTTGCTCAATGTACCCGTGGCCGTAGCCAATGATGCTAACTGCTTCGCCCTTGCCGAATCGACAATGGGCATTGTGCCCGATGTGGTTCCCAACTTTCAATCCGTTTTCGGGGTGATTATGGGTACCGGCGTTGGCGGTGGTGTGGTAGTACGCGGGCGCGACGGTGTTCCCTTCGTACTAAACGGTTTGCAGGGTATTGGGGGCGAATGGGGCCACAACATCCTGGAAGAAAACGGGTATGCCTGCTATTGTGGAAAACGCGGCTGTAACGAGCAGGTCATATCAGGCCCGGCGCTGCAACGGTATTATCAACAGATTAGCGGAGAAGAGCGGACCATGAAAGAAATCATGGAGCGGTACCAGGAGGGAAATGATCTGGTAGCGAGCCAGACGGTCAATCGAATGCTTGAGTATTTTGGCCGGGCCGTTTCGGTTATCATTAACATTCTTGACCCCGATGCCATTGTACTTGGCGGAGGAGTGGGTAATGTGGACCTACTCTACACCGAAGGCGTGGAACGGGCAAAAAAATACGTTTTCAACAGCCGCGAAATCAACACGCGTTTCCTGAAACCCAAACTGGGCGATAGCGCCGGTGTGTTCGGCGCTGCGTTATTGTGAAAAGGTCAAAGGGTCAAGGGGTCAAAAGGTCAAGAAGTAGCCGACGCAAAAGCAACACACGCGTTAGCTACTTCTTGACCTTTTGACCCCTTGACCCTTCTTGACTTCTTGACCCTTTTTGACCTTTTATCTACCGTGGTCGACGGGCACCACCACCACCGGCGGGAGCGGCTTGTGGCTGTTGTTCGCCACCTCCGCCTTCACCACTTTTTATGTCGTCGTTGTTGATTGACTTTTTCTGACGTTGTGGCGAATCGAAGCTGAGTTTACCAATTTTATAGCTGAAGTTGACCCGAACACCCGCATTGTACAAACTGGTGGTACTCGTCTGGGCAAAAATGGGCGATGACGATTCAGAGTTAACCGTGAACGGATGGTTAAGGAAGTTCTCTGCCGCAACACCGAAGCTGCCCCGTTTGTCTTTCAGGTCTTTTTTGAATCCGATGCTATAGAAAGCAAAGCCTCCCTGATACCCCTGCAACTGCACTTGCCGTCCCCGAATAAATCCGAAGCCCTGCATACCCCAGCCATTTTTAAGGGTCAGGCTGGTGAAAAAGCGCCCGGTTGTTACCCAGCCCGAATTTGTAGCGTTGTATACCGACCCGGCATTGTTGTTGGTCAGATTGGCGTAATATAGATCGAAGCCACCCCCGATTTGCCATTTTGAGAAGAGCGTCGCGTTACCGAACACGTTTGTTCCATAAGCTGCTTCACGGCCAATGTTGAAATAGCTTGTTTGAATAGCCTGCGCCAGCGTTGACGTGGTTCCCAAACTGGCATCTGCCCTAATGGTGTCCCGAACACTGGTAATGGAGTTGTTGGTTTGGCGCGCAAACAGCGACACGTTCAGGTAAACACTTTTAATGTAAGCACTGGTGCTCAACTCCAGGTTATCGGTCAGTTCGGGCGACAGCAACGGGTTACCTCGTGTAATGCTGGTTGGATTGGACGTGTTTACGTTCGGGTTCAGGAATTGAATACCCGGCCGCTGCAATCGACGATTATACGCCAGTTTAACCGTTTTTCCCCCTTTAAGCGATTTCGAAATGTTGATGCTCGGTACCAGATTGCTATAGCTCGGAATGCCCAGATCCTTACCGGCCGCTCCACCCTGTTCGCCCGGCTGATTCTGGCTGAAATTCGCATTGATGGTGGTGTGTTCGTAGCGTGTGCCAGCCTTGAAGGTGTACTTCTTTTTTGTCGTCAGCGTATAGGAAACATAACCAGCCCCAATACTCTGGTCGTAGTTCAGCGTGTTGGCAGCACGGGAAGGGTCTGTAACAAAACCTCCCGAACCAACGGCGTAATTATAACTGAAAGCACTCTCTACCTGCCGGAATATACCCTTACCACCAAATTCGAGCAGTTGGTTTTTCCCAATGGGAGTCTGGTAATCGCCCTGAATGGTCGACTCCTGGTTAAAGCTGTTATTCAGGTTCTGCTGGCGGGACAGCACGTCCGTAAAATTTGGCGCACTCATGATATCGGCCGTAAAGTCATTGTTACGGTTGTTGCGGCTAAACTGCGCCGATACGCTTAACTCCTGCTGTGGCTTAAATGTGCGGGTGTAATCGACGTTAGCATCGACCGTCCCGGACAAGTCTTTGGTCAATACATTCCGATCCGACACAATGGGGAAAAGGGAGCCTGGCGAGAGCGTACGCGTCAGGAAGTTATCCTGATTCTGGTAATTGTTCCGGGCACCGTAGCGCAGGCTGGCGGTAATGGAACTCGTCTTACTGATGTCGTAATCCCAGCCCAGCGTATACTGCCCAAACAGACCACGGTTACGGGTATTGGCGGTTTGTTCAGTCGTTGTGATTCCTTTACTGCCGAACGTTTGCTGCGTATTGGCAAATCTGCCGACAACATTGTAATTAGCCCGACCAAAACCACCCAGGCTGAAACCCATTTTACCCGTCCGCAAATTCCCGTTCAGGCCCAGGTTCGTACCCCGGTTACCCACGCCCGAATCGACGTTCAGCGTGAAGCCCTGCAAGGTTGTTTTCTTGGTGATGATATTGATAATACCCGCCGAGCCCTCCGCATCGTACTTGGCCGATGGGCTGGTAATTACTTCAACGGTCTTGATCATGTCGGCTGGAATCTGCTTCAGGGCATCGGCCACGCTGCTGGCCACAATCGTTGAGGGTTTGTTGTTGATCAACACCCGTACGTTGCTACTTCCCCGCAAGCTGACGTTACCATCCAGGTCAACGGATAGCAGCGGTACTTTCCGCATCACATCCGTAGCATCACCTCCTTTTGCCGTAAGGTCTTTATCGGCGTTGTAAACCAGCCGGTCAACTTTCTCTTCAACGAGCGAAGCCTGCCCAACCACTTCTACCTCTTTCAGGGTTCGGACATCGGCCCCCAGTTTGATCGCGCCCAGGTTGATATCGCCCTTACGGTCGAGCTTTACGCTGGAAATGGTTTTGTTGCGGTACCCAACGAACGAAATCAGGAGCTGAAAATCACCCTGCGGCAATTTATTCAGGGTAAACTTACCTTTCTCATCAGCCACCGTTCCATCAATCGGCTTTTTTGTTTGTGCATTGATCAGGGCAATGCTGGCAAACTCAACAGGTTTACCCGTTGTGGAATCCGTTACAATCCCTGTTAGTTTAGCATTACCACGGGGCGTATTGTCAGTCGACGTACCCGGAATGGCGGCTGCTGGCTGTTGCGCACCACCGGGCATTCCCGGAAACTGCGCCCAAATCAGCTTGGGGGTCGTTAACAAAGCAGAGCAAATACATAGAGACAGTACTGTTTTTTTCATATCAAGTTGTAGACAATATTTTGCGTGGCACATTAAACGTGCCAACTTGGGATATTCACACGTGAATAAGCCAGGTGGTCAAAATTCGCTACAAAAATCCTGATAAAATCTAATTCTACATAAGCGGGTTAACAGATGGACAAACGGGATCCATTACCTAGCTAAACAACTGAGGATTACTACTCAATTCCGGATAATCGGCCCGTGTCAGCACGTCAGGAACATCGCTGGGTTCGGTTCTTGATGTGATCCGTTTACTAATGCTGTAGCTATGCATTTTACCAGACGGATAAGGCTCTGCCAACAACGCTAAAGCCTCTTTTTCGGACAGGTCTCCGTGTAGCCAGGCGTGTTCAGCATCGGGAGTCAGCACACAGGGCATTCGTTTTTTTGTGTTATGAATAGCGGCCAGCAAGGGGTTAGCTTCTGTGGTGAGGAGCGTGTAGGTTGGCATCAACTCCCCCGTTTCAGGGTCGGGCCACTCGTCCCACAAACCGGCAATCGAGCTTATTTTCTGATCGCTGGTATAGATGTAGAATGGATACTTTTTACTGCCCTGTGTATACCACTCAAAAAAGCCGGTCACCGGAATCAGACAGCGTTTTCCAGCCTGTGCAGCCGATTTAAATGAGGGTTTTTCGTAAATAGTTTCGGAGCGGGCATTGATCGTTTTCGTCCGAATGTCGGCCGCATCCTTTTTACTTCGTGCCCAGCGCGGAATAAGTCCCCAGTTAATAAGTTGCAGTTTTCCCGGTTCCTGCCGTGTTACGATGGGCCAGGCCGGAAAATTATAGGCATTAGCATGATAAACAGGGTGAAACCCAGCCGTTGGCGGCAGCACGGCCTCATAACGAGCTTCGAGCTCCTCGGCCTTGACATTGAGCGATTTATGAAAACACATACGATTAGTAAGCCGGTTTAGAACGGTGATTGATGTATCTGTTAAACGGTTAAATACCCCAACCAGTTATCTGATTGCGGCATTTAACCAATACCTTTCGAAGACAAACAAATAAAGTCTACCACACGTTTACCAGCCTGTACACGGCTCTAAATGCCTACTTTCATTCGAATGACTTCACCTGAACCCTCCGTTTACCCCGGACCGACCCATTCACTTGCCGATATTGCAAAGGCTAGCTGGCAGCAACTGGCATCCGTTCTCGACGAACGCACCGATGCCTCCCCTGCTCCCGGATTTAAAACGATGATTGTTGCCTCTCGAACCGAAACCAGTGCCGATGCCCGCACCGTGGTACTTCGGAAAGTTGATACCGACCGCAAGTATATCTGGTTCCATACAGATGTCCGGGCCGCTAAGGTGATGCAATTCGAAGCATTCCCGGCCGCTACACTGCTCTTTTGGGACGAAACGCTCCGAACGCAGCTTCGGTTTACTGTCGAAACTCACTTACATTCCGATGATTATATTGCCGATGAGCATTGGAAAGAGGTTGGCGTGGGCAGCCGCAAGAACTACCTTTCTGAGCAGGAGCCGGGCAGTGAGCAACCCGCCCCCTATCCCGGCTTTCCGCCCGCTCTGGGTGCTAACCTGCCAACACCCGAAGCAAGTGAAGCGGGTCGGCCAAACTTTGCCGTAATCGAGTGCCGGGTGTTAGCGATGGACTATTTACGACTAAGCCGCGAAGGACAGGTCCGGGCGAAATTCCAGTACGAGCCTGAGTCAAAAATGACGTGGCTAGCCCCTTAAACGGCCATTCAGGATATATCAAGCACCGTAAACTGCTCGAAGACTACGTCAAACCCATTTCCATCTGGAGCGGCTGCCATCAGGCCAATTTGTACGGTAACATCGGGTGAAAAGTAAGCTAGCCGGAGTAATTGGTACGTAAAATCGTCAAAGGAATAATCGATTCGAACGGAATCGCCCTGACGGGTCAGACGCAGGTAGATCGACTCCGGGTGATGGGTCTGGGGACTCACCGACCAGTCCGAAAACTGACGCGTGACAACGGCACTAACATTCTGGAGTTCATCGACGTACTCGATACCGGTCTTTATCCAGTTCTGCTCATCGAGCCGGAGCATTAGTCCGGCCTGGTCGTACAGCGCTTTATACTGGCCCGTCACTTTAACGCTGGCGACAAAATCACCACTCTGCTCCCGGTAGTAAAAATGGCCGTTATCGCGGATGAAGTCGTAATGCGTCACTCGCCAGAAATCCGTGCCGCCATCCACCCGCATAAATACACTGTCCTTATCTTCCGACCAGATGGCGGGTTTGTTGTACCAAATCATAGACCTTTCATTTTAGTGGAAAATTAAGCAAATCAGGAAGATTGTACCAGCCGGTCACAACCCCTGGCTGCTCTTTTTTTGTTATACCTACACGACAAAAAATGACAGCCTATGCCAGAAAACAATCGCGCATTTAACTACGACCTTGACTACCGAACGCTGAACCTTCGCGAACAACCCGAACTCTACCGCGTTGGCAAGGGCGAAATGGGCGTACTGCTGGTACGGCCCTACAAAGACGAAATCTTGCCCTACTGGCGATTTAAAACCCCCGACATTGCCCGCGAATCGTCCGAAAAGATCTACCAGCTCTTTCTCGATTATAAGGAAAAAGGAGACTTCATTGGCATGGACATGGCCAGGAAGTTTCTGCAAATGGGATACACCCGGTCAAGGCGTTACGCGAACCACAAAACCGGTCAAAAATACAACGGTCCCGTCCCTGACGACAAAAAAGGGCAGTCCGGCGCACACGGCCGCGATCAGTTGCCCCGCGAAGAAGACCCGGTAAAAGCGGAGTCGGCCCGGATATTTTACGGGAAGTACCTCGAAGCACGGGAAGATGCCGACTACAAGAAACTAAAGAAGGAATGGCAGCAGAAATACGGGTAGTTCCCTAATCTTTGCGACCTTTGCGGCTGATTCGATCAATCATTGACGACTACCTTATGCAACTCCTTGACGGTAAGTTTCTTTCAGCACAAATAAAACAGGAAATCGCGGCAGAAGTCGCACAGATCAAAGAGCAGGGTGGCAAAATCCCGCATCTGGTCGCTATTCTGGTAGGCAATAAAGGAGCCTCGGAAACCTACGTGGCCTCTAAAATGAAAAACTGCGAAGAGGTTGGCATGCACTCTACCCTCATCCGATTCGACCCGTCGGTTACGGAAGATGAACTTCTCGACAAGGTTCGCGAGGTGAACGAAAATCCCGATATGGACGGCCTGATCGTCCAGCTCCCCCTCCCCGACCATATCAATCCCGACCGCGTAATGGAAACCATCAATCCCGCCAAAGATGTGGACGGTTTTCACCCGATAAACATTGGCCGAATGGCGAAAGGATTACCCGCCTACATTTCGGCGACGCCACAGGGCGTTCTGGAAATGATTAAACGATACGACATTAAAACCGCCGGGAAACACTGTGTGGTTGTCGGCCGGAGTCAGATTGTGGGCTTACCAATGTCGATTCTAATGCAGCGGAATACGTATCCCGGCAATTGCACCGTAACCATCACTCACAGCCGGACGCAAAACCTCGCCGAGATATGCCGCTCTGCCGATATTCTGGTAGCTGCCCTTGGCAAACCAGAGTTCGTTACGGCTGATATGGTAAAAGAGGGAGCCGTGGTTATCGACGTGGGTCTGGAGCGGGTGCCGGATGCCAGCAAGAAAAGCGGCTTTTCTCTCAAAGGCGACGTCAAATTCGACGAAGTAGCGCCGAAAACGAGCTTCATCACCCCGGTTCCGGGCGGAGTTGGTCTGATGACCATCTGCTCACTGATGCAGAATACCCTGAAAGCTGCGCGCGGAGAGATTTATTAGTCAAGCCATGTGTGTCTTAAGCTTTGTATCAGGATCATTGTTAAACCTTAAAGCTTTGGTAGCGACTTACTCGGTGGTTGCTCAACTAGTAACTACTCTCCTTGGTGAGTCTAGCACCTACCAAGGTCTGTGAACTTCGCTTGACCCGCATCTGGGTCTGGAATTTAGCGCTCCGCCAGTGAGGAGGCCAAAATGGCCTGGTTCTCGCTGGCGGTCTGACGTGTACTATACACTGGCAAATAAGAGGGGTAGTTGTGTCTGAAAATCGGCAGTGAACTGGACGAAGGCGTTCGGCTGAGAAGTTGAAACCGAGCTCTGGTAAACAGGATTAGCTATTGACGGTCACTTTCGCGATATCATAACTTTTATGTTTTTTTCCAGGAATAAACGGCTTTTCGGCCACTAGAAAGAAAATATAAGCTAGAAATACGACAAATATTGGACTTACAAAAAGAAAAACTATAAGTAGAGCATCTGTACTTAGGTTCAATGGATTTAGGAAGTACTGATGAATAACCTGAAGAAGAGGAGGATGAACTAGATATATACTATAAGCAAAAGTTCCAATAAACACCAACGGATTCCAGGAGAGTAGCCTCTTAACTTTGTTAAGTTTGTTTGTAGAAAGCCCTATTAACAAAGTAGATGCGGAACAGCCTATGAGAATATCGATCAATACCCAATGTGTATAATTTTTTAGAGCCATCGCTACCATGAAGATTAAGAATGGTAAGTACTGTAGATGCATACCCGATATATTCTGTCTGATTTTACCATAAAAAGGCTGCATAGAAAACGATATTTCTGCCGCTAACATACCCATTGCAAAAAGGCCTATATAGTGGATACACATACCATATTCAGTCATGTTTAAATTAGGTATAGTCATTACATCTAAAGAAAACCACAATAAACATGAAATGAAAATTGCCAAAAATGTTACTATAAATGGCCCTTTACTTCTCCAAAAAATAAGCATAGCTGGAAAGAGTAAATATATTCTCCATTCAACAGAAACAGACCAAAGAGAATGGCTAATCTTTGTACTTGAATCCAAAAATATATCTTGAATTAAAACGAGGTGAGTTAAAATATCGAAAATTGAAACTGGAATAGATGTATCCCAATGTGTATTCGTTTTCTCACCAATTAGCGTAGCGATAAGTATTAAGGCAAAGACTATTGATAAATAATAAGGCGGTAATATGCGTTTAGCCCGTCTCTTAATAAAATCGAATGTGCTTCTAGGTAAAATTCCTTTATTTTTTACCACTGGAAGCATTAAGCAAAACCCGGATATAACAATGAATACATCAACGGCATAATGCCCGAAGTCAAACATACGTCCCAATAGGTTTACTATTTGTATTTTGGGCTTGTCTATAACCTGCATTTTAGCATGATATAGAACAACGTATAAAGCAGCAATTGCTCTTAGTCCGTCTAAAAAGGACAAATGAGAAGATTCTTTTACTTTCATACTCATGGTAGTAAAGCTGTTTAAAATTCACACCATTCTGTAGGTTGAAAACAAAGCTACGACCAGAAAATGAAATCATTTTCATCTGACAATTAGACTACAAAGAATTGAACGATACTCTATTAACTTAGATCATCATTTTCATATATTATTGCTAAAAAAAATTCTTTTACTGATAATATAAATATGAATAAGTCTAATATATACACACTTTATTGTTAATATTTATTCTCTTTTATTAATTAACAATTAAAGCCTCATTCTATGAATAATCTTTTATATTCATAAATTAATTAATGTAAATTTAAAGTTTTATTTTTTAAATATATAAAAACAAAACTTTAAAAATTTTTCAAAAAACTTCTTCTTTTTTTTCAGTGCTTTGACTTATTTGATGAATAAATCTATTTCGAAGCTCCGGACATTGATGAAGAATATCGGCCTTTACCCACATAAACCAAGTACAAGATCGGTTATCAAGCGAATCCAATAACGCTGGCTATGGTTTACTTATGTTAAGTAAAATTGCTCATTAACAGGGTCGAAAAATATCCATGTTAACATACATCCTGATGACATAGAGCTACAAACTAATGGGTCCTGGTGATGTTGAGTCTTCAGACCCCACACCACCAGAACCCATCAGTTTGTAGCTCTATGTCACTTCTTCAAATACCACAAGAACAACCCACTAACGGTTACGATAGCGGTGGCCATTGCCAGAATAATGTAAAGCACTTGGGTAATGATGCCGCCGTAACGACCAAAGTGCAGTTCCTCGAAAATATGTTCGGCGATGTATTCCAGATCGGCATCGCGGGCGTCGAATCCGCTGATGTATTTTCCAGTCCGGGCATCGACCGTGGCCGACACGTTGTACTTCCCAAGTATCCGAAGGCTACCCGGCATATTGCCCCGAATGACCATTGTGGTATCGCCCGGTTTGGGAAAATCGATGAGCTGAGGCTGAAAATCAGCAATGGATGCCTTAGCAGAAGTCACTGCTGCATCAACCGGAATCGTTGACAACGATATTGGAGCAGCCGTTGTATTTTCTGATTTTCGCCCATCGCCAAACTTCCGCTCGATCTGTTCCCAGTGGAAGAAAATACCCGTGGCACTCATCATAAGCATGAACAGCAACGCCACAACGCCAAGCCACTTATGAATGTCGGCATACACAATCCGGGGGGCTTTGTTCCAGCGTACGCCAATCTTGAACACGCTCAGCAGCGACCGCCGGTAATACCAGGTTCCAGTCAGCACAGACCCCATCAGGCAAATACCCGCCAGTCCCATCACAAAGCCGCCTACAGGCTCCAGCAACAAATTTTCGTGCAGCTCACGTGCCCGCCGGATTAACGTTGCCTCGGCTTGTCGAGCCCCGATAATGGCTCCGGTATAGGGGTTGATGGATACCCAGACCCGTTCGCCCTTGTCCATCAGATCGGCCCGGATGGCTTCGGTGGGGCTATCCGACAACCGTATGTTTCGTAGGGTAGCCGCTGGATATTGCTGGTTAAGGGCGGCAATCAGTTTACTGTAGGGCTGGCGTTGACCAGCGGGTTCAACCTGAGTCAGGGTTGGATTCAGTAACGAATCAACCTGCTTTTCAACGACCAGAATGGAGCCGGTGACGGTCAGGAGTAGAATGAAAAGACCGCCAACCAAACCAAGAATTCGGTGGTATCGGTAAATATTTTTATCGGAGAACATAGGTATTGATTAGTAGTACCGACCGGGAGGTCGCCGGGACGCCGATGCGGTACTACACAGTTAATTCAAAATAATTGCGGGCACCTGCTGCTCGGTTACCATTTTATTGAAGCTCGGCACCTGCGTGTTGATAACTTCTTTCAGCTTCGTCAGCGCAGTATCAATCTGTTTCGAGAGGTCATCATACGCGGTGTACGATGATTTGGTTGGCTTGGTATCGGCCGAGGAAACAACCGAAGCTACACCGGCAATTTTGTCGTTCAGACGAATCGGATACGCCAGAGCGTCCTGCGGTGCTTTCGACTTCGGCTGCATCAGGGTCGATTCAATTTTATCCAACTCCTCAACGATGGGCTTGGCCGCGTTTTTGAACTTCTCGGCAATTTTCGGGTCTTTCACACCATTCGTATAGCCGTTGATCTGGGTTCTGATCAGGCGAAGCTGGTTGATGGCTTTATGCGTTTCGGACAGCTTTCCGTTGATCTTCTGCAAAAGGTCAAACTGCTCCTGGTATTCGGCAGCGGTGATCGCTAAACGGGGGTTTTTCCGGATTTCAATGGGCTGCTCTGAGATCAGCGAATCGCCCAGCAACATCCGAACTTTGTACATGCCGGGAATGACTTTCGCTCCCGTTCCACGCCCCGTCCACATTACGTTGATGCCGTCAACGGCGGTGGCATCGGGATAACGCATGTCCCAAACGAACACATTCATACCCGGACTGGCGGGTATTGAGCCGGGTCGTTGGACGGTTTCGTCCTGATAAAACTCCTTCGCTATCTTGAGCGGCTGTCCTTTTTTGTCCTTCGTGCTGGAGTACGAACTGATGGTATCGCCGTTCGTCGTCATGTAAATCAGCCGCAGTTCTTTCGTCGGCTTGCTTTTGAGATAATAACGCGTAATGACACCATTCTGGGCATTTTCGCCTTCGTCCGACGGAGCAGCCCGACCACGGCGAGAATTACCGGCACCGCCTTCCATGCGGTAGGCATGACGGGGCTTGAACAAATGCATCTGCGCCACCGATTTACCGCCCTGTTTCACATCCATCAGTTCATGCAGCGGGCTAATGTCGTCCATGATCCAGAATGCCAGACCGTGGGTCGCAATGACCAAATCTTTCTCGCGCTTCTGAATCTGCAAATCGCGAACGGGAGTAACCGGTAAATTCATACTTAACTTCTCCCACGAACCGCCATCGTTAAACGAAACATACACTCCGCGCTCGGTTCCGGCGTACAACAGTCCGGGTTTATTTGGGTCCTCGCGTACCACGTGGCAATGCTCATCCGAGGGGATACCCGCCGATATGCTCGTCCAGGTTTTGCCGTAATCCGTCGTTTTAAACAGGTAGGGCTTACGGTCGCCGGACATGTACCGCTTGGCCGCCAGATACGCTTTGCCCGCCGTGTGATCAGATGGGTGAACCATGCTCATAATGGCCATTTCGGGCAACATGGATGGGGACGGGGTGATGTTCTGCCAGTTTTTGCCGCCATCGCGGCTGATGTGCATCAGTCCATCGTCGGAACCAGCCCAGAAGATATTCTTTTCAACCGGCGATTCGGCGAAGGTGAAGATCGTGGGGAAAGTTTCGGCACCAGTATTGTCTTTGGTGATCGGGCCGCCCGTATCGCCCTGGGTTTTGGGGTCGTTGCGGGTCAGGTCGGGGCTGATGTCCTGCCAGGAGTGGCCATTGTCGGTACTGCGGTGCAGGTATTGCGAGGTGATGTACAGCGTTTTGCTGTCGTGGGGCGAGAAGACGATGGGATACGTCCACTGAAAACGGTATTTCCGCGCCGACGATGGCGCGCCCATGAAATATTCGGGATACACGTTGATGACCTGATTCTGGTCTGTCGCTTTATCGTAGCGGGTAATCAGGCCATCGTAGCTACCGCCGTAGGTCACGTTCGGATTGTTCGGGTCGGGAGTTATGTAACCCGACTCGCCACCCGATACCGGATACCAGGCCGACTTGCCAATGGAATACTCGGTCGTGCGGCTGGCGATTCGAATGGAGGAATTATCCTGCTGAGCGCCGTAGAGGTTATACGGAAAATCGTTGTCGACGGCTACGTGGTAAAACTGCGAGGTTGGAATGTCGACATCAGAAAAGGTTGCGCCCCCGTTATAGGTGATCTCGGCACCGCCATCATCGGCAATGATAAAGTTCTGTGGATTTTTGGGGTTCCACCAGATGTCGTGTGTATCGCCATGGTGTACGCCAATGGTCGAAAATGATTTACCGCCGTCGTAGGATTTCAGGGCGTTCACGTTCAGCACGATCAGGCCGTTCTCATCCTGCGGATCGGCGGCCAGCATCATGTAATACCACGGGCGTTGCCAGAGGTTTTTGTCTTCATTGATCAACTGCCACGACTCCCCGGCATCGTCCGAGCGGTATAAACCACCTTTTGCATTCTCGACCATGGCATAGAGCCGGTTCGAGTTGGCAGGCGAAACGGTTATCCCGATTTTTCCCAGCAAGCCTTTTGGCATACCGGGTTTGGTACTCAGGTTCGTCCAGGTATCGCCACCGTCGGTCGATTTGAACAACCCACAACCGGGACCGCCACTGCTCATCGTGTAGCTGTTCCGGTAGGCCTGCCACATCGACGCGTAGACGATAGACGGGTTGTTCGGGTCGAGTTTTACGACGATGGCTCCCGTGCTATCATTTTTTGTCAGAATGGGTTTCCAGGTTTTGCCGCCATCGGTGGTTCGAAACAGGCCCCGCTCCTTGTTGGGAGCAAAGGGGTTTCCTAAAGCGGCCACATACGCCACATCGGGATTGGTCGGGTGAATTTCAATGCTGGCGACCGCATCGGCCATTTTTAGGCCAATGTGTTTCCAGGTTTTTCCGGCGTCTGTCGATTTATAGACCCCGTCGCCATTGGCAATATTACTTCGAATATCGGCTTCGCCCATCCCTACATAAATCGTGTTCGGGTCGGAAGGAGCCACGGCAACCGCGCCGACTGAACTGGATTTGAAGGTGCTGTCCGAGATCATGAACCAGTTGGCACCGCCGTCGATCGTTTTCCAGACGCCACCACCCGTGGCCCCGAAATAATAGGTTAGCGGCTGGCTCGAATGCCCGGCAGCGGCCAGCGACCGCCCACCCCGAAAGGGGCCAATATTGCGCCAGCGCAGGCCATTGATCAGGCTATCGGTCGATTGGACGGCCGTTGACTTAGGGACTGGTTTACTTTTCCGCTGGGCAAAGGTGAGATTGCTTTGTAAGCCTATTACTACGAGGGCAATTATACAGTTAGTAAATTTCCTATTTACCATGAAAAATTTGGTTAGTTTGGGATGTTGCAAAATAATACAAGGAAACGGAGAAAAGGCATTAAATCGGTTGCACACTCTCATTTATAAGGTCCCTCGCAGGGTGAGAACCAGATTTCGGCCCGGCGCACTGATGCCCGACGCAAAAACCCGGTAGTTGCGATCCAGCAAATTTTCCAGAGACGCCTGCACCTGCACGAACCGATTAAGCTGATAGCTGGTCCGCAGGTTGATCGTTTGCCAGGCAGGCATACCCTGCGATGTGGCATAAACGATGTTGTCCTCTCCAACCAGATTGTATTCACTCAGGCGTTTCCAGCCATTGAACAACACATTGGCCTCAGCCCGAAACTGCTTGATCGTCAGGCGGAGGCCGCCTTTGCCGTAAAGCGGTGGAATGTGGTCGAGTGGGTAGGCTGTTGAATCGGTCCGGATACGGCCTTTGGTGTAGGTAACGGTACCAAACAAAGTAAGCGATTGTGTCAGATCGGCAGAAACCTGCGCATTGAATCCAAATAACCGCGCCCGTTGCGAGTTCACCTGTGTAACGATGCGGCTGGTGCGTCCGTTGTAGTCAATCTGCGATTGTCCGTTCAACGTGCCCGGCTGGGTGTTGATGGCATTGTTGTAGATTGTGTAAAAGCCTTCGAGTTCGAGCGACACCCGCTCGGCAATCTGCTTCCGAACGCCCGCATCGAAGGTGTACGTGCGTTCCGGTTTCAGATTCGGATTCGGGACGATGAGATTCCCAGCCACCGACTCAAACACTTTCGCGAGATCATCGACATTCGGCACCCGATACCCCGATGCAATCGACGTGGCCAGTTGCCAGTCGCCCGGCAGGCGCGTTACCCAGCCCAGGCTACCCGTAACGGCACCCGACTGCTGGGTGATGTCATTGAACGGAAAGGGAAAGAATGTCTTATCGTTGAATTTGGCGTATAGTCGATTGTACGCATAACGGGCTCCGTAGGTGAGCGTGGAGCGACTGCTTACATCCAGCGTTCCCGACACATAACCCGCCAATGACTGGGTATTGGCTCCTCCATCGGGGTAGCGGGTGTCCAGCGGGTCAATTTTCCCGGTTTGTACATGTTGCCGGTACGCCGTCGACTGAACGGTATTGTAGGTCCCTTCGAACCCGTAGCGCAGCATATGCGATTCAGCCACTTTCTTTTTCAAATCGGCATTCAGCGTCCAGACGTTCACATTTTCCGTTCGATGCTGCAAGCCATAATTTCCGAAGCGTCGGTTATGTCGGCTCTCTTCAATCGACTGGTAGGCTGCAATGAGTTTGAGTTCATCGGCCACACCTGAGCTAAACTGTTTGGTCAGGCCATAAGCCGTTAAAAGACGCTTTTGTGGGCCATAATACCATTGAGCGTGGCTTGGATTCCCCTTCGCATCGACTTCGGTAAGTCGGTCGTATCGTGGAATATCGCTGCTGGTCGAGAACTGAACATTGAGCAAGTGCTGCGTACGGTCGGTCGGCTGAAACAGCACTTTTTGCAACAGATCGACCTGTTTATAGCCCGATGCAACCTGAACCAACGGGTCAGGATTGGTGATCTTCACATCGGTATTGTTCTCAAAACCTGCGTAGAATGGGCGTAAACCCAGCTGCCCCATATCGGCGTTGCGTTGCTTCCCCTGCCGAAGATCGCCAAAGTCCGAACCGGTAACACTCGTTGTAAACGCCCATTTGCGAAACCCTATGTTCCAGTCGGCATGAGCTGTTTTTTCATTCATGGCACTGCCGTAGCGAACAAAGCCATTGGCATTGATAGCTGTATTTCCCGAAGCACCTACCTTCGGCGACAGTGTTTGTACGTAGATAACGCCCCCCAGCGCATCGCTGCCATACACCACCGAACCCGGCCCTAAGGCAACTTCCAGCCGTTCGACAGCGGCATTGTCGATGGTCAGAATGTTTTGCAGGTGCCCGCCCCGAAAGATGGCGTTGTTCATCCGAACCCCATCGACTACCATCAACACTTTATTGGCCTCAAAACCACGAAGAATGGGGCTTCCTCCCCCGAGCTGGCTCTTTTGAACCATCACCTGCCCACTTTGCTGCAACACCTCGGCCATGGTCGGCTGGTTCAGGAAACGCAGTTCGTTTCGGGTAAAGACGCGAATGGGCTGGGCCACCCGCGAGATCGGCTCGGCAGTACGATTAGCCGCAACGACAACTTCATTCAGATCCAGCTGCTTTTCGGCTAGCAGCACGTTGTAATTAATTGCCCGAAGCTGCTCCATTGAATACTGAACGGTCTGGTAACCCACCCGACGGAAGCTAACGTTGCCGCCACTGCCTAACCTCGACGCATCGACCTGGCCCGAACGGTTCGTAAAAACAGGCCGGGGTGACTCAGTAGCCCCCCCGCTGACTTCTACATTTTCGATGGCTTGAAGAGTCGTTTTATCCCGAACCAACAAGGTTTGAGCAAATGTCAAAATAGGCAATAAACAAAAGGGTAAATAAAGAAGCCGTTTCATACGCTTTACTACATTAATACTTTTTAATGCCGTAAAGCTAAAGAGACTATACCTAATCTCATCAGAAAACAACTCATTCAATTATTGATTATTTGGCTCTCAACGAAATAGCTAAGAAAAATAATTGGTTGAATTAAACTTACCCTGATTAAAATAACGCACTCTTCCAATAATTCAAAATATATTTCTTAGTACTGATTATGTGAATTAGGATTGGACTTTCCTAAGTTTGTCCGTGGTAAACCTACTGACAAATTCTTCGTCTATTCAGTGACAAGCGCTCTCTTCTCAATACACCAATGAATCCCCTTATCTTCCTATTTACCCTGCATCTATGAAACATCTTATCGTATATCGGATGGCAATTGCTTTCAGCCTCCTCCTGAACACAAGCAGTTGGGCCCAGCAAACCACACAGCCCGACACCGTCATCAACCCCGTATTTAAAGGTATGGCCTGGCGTAATATTGGCCCAACCCGTGGCGGCCGGTCACTGGGGTCGGCCGGGTCGCCGAGCCGTAAACAGGAATATTATTTCGGAGCCGTTGGCGGAGGCTTGTGGAAAACAACGGATGGCGGCCAAAGTTGGTCGCCCGTTACGGATGGTCAGTTGACCAGTTCATCCGTCGGTGCTGTGGCCGTAGCCGAATCAAATCCTGATGTTGTGTATATCGGAACGGGCGAGACCCAGCTCCGGGGCAATATCATGCAGGGCGATGGCGTCTATAAATCCATCAACGCCGGGAAGACCTGGACCAATATTGGGCTGAAAAATACCCAGGCCATTGCCCGCGTCCGTATTCACCCCACCAACCCCGATATAGTTTACGTAGCCGCGTTGGGACATCCCTACGGCCCCAACGAAGAACGAGGTATTTTCCGAACTACCGATGGCGGCAAAAGCTGGAAGAAAGTCCTCTACAAAAGCGACAAAGCCGGGGGTGTCGACCTGATCATCGACCGCACCAACCCGAACGTCCTCTATGCCTCGATCTGGCAAGTGTATCGCAAACCCTGGAAGATGTGGGGTGGCGGGGGCGACTCCGGCCTGTTCAAATCGACCGACGGGGGTGAAACCTGGACCGAACTGACCCGCAAACCGGGGATGCCAAAAGGGACGGTCGGCAAAATTGGCGTGACCGTTTCGCCCGTCGATCCAAATCGGGTGTGGGCCATAGTGGAGGCCGAAGACGGGGGCGTGTACCGCTCGGATGATGCCGGCATGACCTGGAAACACGTCAACGACGAACGGAAGCTTCGTCAGCGGGCCTTCTACTATTCCCGAATCTATGCCGATCCCCTCGACAAAAACGGCGTTTACTGCCTCAACGTCGATTTCTTCAAATCGTCGGATGGGGGCGTGAAGTTCAATAAGTCGTTGAAGGTACCCCACGGCGATAACCACGACTTATGGATTGACCCGGCCGATTCGACTCGCATGATTACGTCGAACGACGGCGGTGCAGCCGTGTCGGTCAACGGCGGAAAATCCTGGACGGATGAAAACTTCCCCACGGCTCAACTCTACCATATTACCGCCACCAACGATTTTCCCTATCACGTTGCCGGTGCCCAGCAGGACAACTCGACGGTAGCCGTAGCCAGCGAAGGCTGGACCAATCAGTTAGCCCGAGGTAATTCTCTTAAGAAGAGCGAATGGACTTACGAAGTTGGCGGTGGCGAGTCGGGCTACATTGCGCAGGACCCGAAGAACCCGAACATCTTTTACGCGGGCAGTCAGGGCGCGTTACTCACCCGCTACGACCGAACGACCGGCCAAACCCGCGATGTGCAGGTTTATCCGCGTTTCTTCTCCGGCGAACCCGCCAGCGCCCTGCCCGAACGCTGGCAGTGGACTTACCCGATTGTCTTCTCGCCCAAAGACCCGAACCGGCTTTATGTTTGTTCGCAGCACGTGTGGGTATCGACCAACGAAGGCCAGAGCTGGGATAAAATCAGCCCGGACCTGACCCTGGCCGACACGGCAACGCTGGGCAAAACCGGGGGCGTTATTACCATGGACATGAACGGCCCGGAGATTTACGCGACCGTTTTCGCACTGGCCCCCTCCTATCATAATGTCAACACGATCTGGGCGGGCTCGGACGATGGCCTGATTCACATTACCCGCGACCACGGCAAAAGCTGGCAGAAAATCACTCCCCCAGATATGCCCAAACACACCCGAGTGAGCATTATCGAAGCGTCGCGGCACAAACCGGGCACGGCTTATGTAGCCGCCAAACGCTACCAGATGGACGACCGCACACCCTATCTGTGGAAAACGGATGATTACGGAAAGACCTGGAAAAAGATCATCAGCGGTCTACGCACCGACGATTACGCTCATGCCATCCGGGAAGACATCACCCGCCCTGGCCTGCTCTACGCGGGTATGGAGCACGGCGTTTGGGTATCGTTCAACGACGGCGAAAACTGGCAGCCCCTGCAACTCAAACTACCCGACACCCAGATTTCGGACATTCAGGTGACGGAGAAAGATGTGGTGATCGGTACGCACGGCCGCTCAATGTATGTGCTGGACGATGTAGCGCCCGTTCGTGAGTTCACGTCCGATTTGGGCAAAAAAGCCGTTCACCTGTTCAAGCCCTACTACGCCGTTCGCCGGGTACAGCCAGCCGTTTTTCAGTACTATCTGGCGAAGAAAGCGGATAGCGTGAAAATCGAAATTCTTGATGCCGCCGGAACACTTATCCAGTCGTTTACGGGAAATAAACCAACCTATCCGAAAGTCGATGAGGACGACGAGGAAGCAGGCAAACCGCAGGTTAAGCTCCCAACCACAGCGGCCGGTCTGAATCGCTACGAATGGGATTTACGCTACCCCGGTGCTACGTATTTCAAAGGCATGATCATGTGGGGCGCTCGTCCGACCTCCGGTCCGTTGGCGTTGCCCGGCCAGTATCAGGTACGATTAACCGTGGGTGACCAAACGTTTACGCAGCCTTTCGAGATCAAACTCGATCCCCGGCTGAAAGGCGTGACCACGGCCGATGTACAGGAGCAATTCAAGATGGCGATGAAGATTCGGGATGAAACGAGCAAGGCCAATGACGCGGTCGTTCAGATTCGGGCGGTGAAGGAAAAACTGGCCAAACAGCCAGACAGTCCGGCCAATAAAAAGCTGAAAGAGCAGTTGAGCATCATTGAAGAGAACCTGTATCAGATTCGTAACCAAAGCGGACAAGACCCGCTGAACTTCCCGATCAAGCTCAACAACCGGCTGGCGGCTCTCTGGCGCAGCATCGAATCCGGCGATGCCAAACCTACCAACGGCTCCTACAAAGTCTACGAAGAACTCACCGGCGACCTGAACAAACAACTGGCCGAACTGGACACGCTGCTGAAAACGAAAACGGTTCAACGTATTGGGATGTAGCAAAGCTGGCGCGGGCATTTGCCCGTGCCTTTTTATAAAGTCAGTATTCACTGACGCAAGCGAATGCTTGCATTATTAAGAGGCACGGGCAAATGCCCGCGCCAGCCTTAGCCCTCGCCACCTCGCACCAAAACCCTCAACCCCTCATACAACCTCATCTCCCAAACTATGATAAAACAACTTACCTATCCCTTTATTAGCTTCTTCATTCTGCTAAGCAGCCTGGTCTCTCAGGCACAAACGACCTTACTGACGCAGGACGCTTCTCAGGCTTCCATTATGAAAGCCATGCAATGGCGAAACATTGGCCCCTTTCGGGGTGGGCGTTCGGTTTGCGTGGCGGGGCACCCTACCGAGCGACTCGTGTTTTACATGGGCACTACCGGCGGGGGTGTCTGGAAAACGGAGAATGGGGGCATTACCTGGCAAAACATTTCGGACGGCTTTTTTAAGACGGGAACCGTCGGTGCCGTGGCGGTGTCTAGATCAAACCCCAAGGTCCTGTATGTAGGGATGGGCGAACATACGCTGCGGGGTAACCTGTCGCACGGCGATGGGGTCTATAAATCGACCGATGCGGGCAAAACGTGGAAACACATTGGCCTGACAGACACCTACCACATTGGTCAGGTAATCATCGACCCCACCAATCCGGATGTCGTTTACGTAGCGGCCTTGGGCCATGCCTTTGGCCCAAATGAAGAACGGGGCATTTTCCGAACCACCGATGGCGGTAAATCCTGGAAGAAAGTCCTCTACAAAAACCCCAACGTCGGCGCGATTGACCTGACCATCGACCCGGCCAATCCCAAAACCATGTATGCCTCCACCTTCGAATTCCGGCGGTTTCCGTGGGGCGTTCGCAGTGCCGGGCCGGGGGCGGGTATCCACAAATCGACAGACGGCGGTGATACCTGGACCGATATTACCCGAAATACCGGCCTGCCAACGGGCACCAATCGGGGCCGCATTGGACTGGCGCTGTCACCATCCAGACCCGACCGTATCTGGGCCATTATTGAAGCCGAAAATGAACAGACGGGCGTTTATCGAACGGACGATGCCGGAAAGTCCTGGCAGCTCGTCAGCCAATTCGCCGATCTGTTCCAACGCCCCTGGTATTACCATCACCTCGCGGCCGACCCCAAAGACAGCGAGACCATCTGGGTGCTGAACATCGACATGTGGAAATCGAAAGATGGCGGCAAGACCTACAAAAAAGTCGACCCACCCCACGGCGATAACCACCAGCTCTGGATTGACCCCAACGACACCAACCGGATGGTACAGGCCAACGACGGGGGCGGTACGGTCACCTTCGACGGCGGCAAATCGTGGTCGAGCATTTATAACCAGCCCACCGCCCAGATGTACCACGTTATTACGGACAACAAGTTTCCGTATCGGGTGTATGGTGCCCAACAGGACAATTCGACCATTTCTGTCCCCAGCCGCTCAGATTACGGGGCCATCTACCCCGATCAGAACTTCGACGTGGGCGGGGGTGAATCGGGTTATATCGCCTTCGACAAAAACGACCCATCGCTCATCTTCGCGGCCAACCACCACTGGCTCACCCGGCTGAATCTGAAAACGAATCAGCTCAAAGACGTTTCAGTTATTCCGGACGATATGTACGGCTACGGCTCAGCAGATCTGGCCTACCGCTTCCAGTGGACGTATCCGGTCGTTACTTCGCCCCATAACCCGAAAGTCCTGTACGCGACCTCCCAGTATGTACACCGGTCGATGGATCAGGGGGCTAGCTGGCAGGTTATCAGCCCCAACCTGTCGCGCTCTGACCCGGCCACGCTGGAAAAAACCCCAACGATGGATGACCAGTCGATTGGCAAAGACTGGGGACCGATCAAGCGCGATAATACGGGTGTCGAGTGGTACGGGACAATCTTCGCCCTGGCCGAATCGCCGGTAAAAGCGGGTGTACTCTGGTCGGGTTCGGATGATGGCTACGTTCAGCTTTCGGTCGATAATGGCAAAACGTGGAAGAACGTAACGCCGAAAGCCATGCCCGACTTTGCCCGGATCAGCATCATAGAGCCCTCTCCCCACGACCCGGCAACGGCTTATGTAGCGGCTCTCAAATACAAGCAGGACGACTTCCACCCCTACCTGTACAAGACCAGCGATTACGGCAAAACCTGGACGAAGATCACCCAGGGAATTCCGGACGATGAGTTCACCCGAGTGATTCGCGAAGACCCCAAACGTCGCGGTTTATTGTACGCCGGTACCGAAAAAGGCATGTATGTGTCGTTTACCGATGGTGCCCGCTGGCAACCCCTTCAGTTGAATCTGCCCGTGGTACCGATTCATGATCTGGCCATTCAGGACAACGATCTGGTAGCGGCTACGCACGGACGCTCGTTCTGGATTCTGGACGATCTAACGGTTCTTCATCAGTTGACGGATGAGGTGCAGAAGTCGGCGGTTCACCTATTCAAGCCCCGGCCAACCGTCCGCTTCAAAGCGGGTCTGGACCCGGCCATCAAACCCGTTCCCAGCGGATCCGATGAACTGGGAAAGAACCCGCCCAATGGCGTGAAGGTCGTGTACTACCTGAAAGAGAAGCCCAAAGGACAAATCACACTGGCCTTCCTCGATGCCGGCGGTCAGTTGATCAAATCGTACAAAAGTGCCACCCCGGTTTCTACCTCGGTAACGACGTCGAAAGATTCATCTGCACGATCTGAGATGCGCCAACCGGCACCACCGGTCCGCCGGGAAACCATGCTGCCCGCCGACATTGGCGGCAACTCGTTCGTTTGGGAAGACATGCGTTACCCCGACCCCATCTCGTTGCCCAACTCCGTTACCCACGGCCGGGCGAAGGGACCGCTGGCCATGCCGGGCAACTACAAGGTGCAGCTCACGGTAGACGGCAAAACCTACACCCAGACATTTGACATCATTAAAGACCCGCGCATCGAAACGACGCCGGAAGAGTTCAAACAGCAGTTCGACATGCTCATCAACATCCGGGAGCGAATCAACGAGCTTCGGAATGGTGTCTTAACAATTCGTAAACTTCGCCAGCAGTTGGACAGCGCTAGCCACTCCCCCAATGACCCAACGGTTATTGAACTGAAGGACAAACTGTTGCGGATTGAAGACGCGCTGTACCAGTTTCGGGCCAAAGCCAATCAGGATTTAACGAACCATCCCGTTCGATTAAACACTAAATTTACAGCACTAGGCGGCTTCGTCGAGTCGGATGATTCGAAACCAACGCAGCAGCAAAAAGACCAGTACAACAGTCTGTCGAAGAGCCTGGACGAGCAGCTCAAAACGCTGGAAAACCTCAAACCAACGATTCAGAGTAAAATCAGACCGAATGGTTGAGATTAGAGTTTGTAGTGCCGACCGTCCCGGTCGGGCGTATGTTCCAGCAGTTCGCACCCGACCGGGACGGTCGGCACTACAAACTAAAACCCAGTCATAATTCACCTTAATTAAAACACATGCACATCACCCGTAAAAATATAGCCCGCTTCCTCTTCGCAGCTGCCAGTGTAGCTGTGCTGGGCGTGTGCGGCTATTTTTACGGGCTTGAACTACTGGCAAAATGGGCCTTTGCGCACAGAGACTATTTTGCCGCCGACGAGTTGATTCTGATATCCGTACCCAAATCCGCCCTGACAAGCGAAACGGCTCACCTACTTCACGATGGCGAATTTGAGTGGAAAGGCGAAATGGTCGATGTGCTGCATCGGGAAGTCCTTTCAGATACCCTCTTTGTGTATGGTTTCCGGGATAAGGCCGAAACGCAGTTACGCAAGGAAGCCGCCTGGCTGTACAAAGACGCGCATCACCCCTACCGACGCTCCAATACCCGTACCAAACGGGTAAAATGGGTAAGCCTGATCAATCCTATTCTTCGGAGTTATTTTGATTCCCAGGCGGCTCTGAAGCTTTTCAGCATTCAGTCATTCTTTTCATACTTGGCCGCTCCCGTTACAGCTCCCCTGCTGGAGGTTCCCTACCCTCCACCCAATTCATAAACTCCTGTTTCTTTTCCCACCTGGTTTTTCAACCAGTAGACCAGTTAATGGTATCAGGAAGGTATTTCAAACGCCATATCTTGGAGATATAGCGTTTGAAATACCTTCCTGATACCATTAACTGACAGGATTTTTATGCCTTAACTCAAAAACATCATGAAATTCACATATATAGTTTCTAGTATTTTACTCATCTTTTCTACGCTCTCAGGGACACACCTTTACGCCCAAACAACCATAACCGGCCGGGTAGTCGATCCCACAAATTCGCAACCCATCGCGGGCGCTTCACTGTTGATCACCGGCACATCGCGCGGTACGACAGCCAACGACAAAGGGCAATTTGAACTGAGTGCCAGCGAAGGCGATCAACTACAAGTGTCGGCCATTGGCTACCAGCCCCAAACGGTCAAAATCAAAGCCACAACCCGTTCGTTGACCATCGAACTGGAATCGTCGAACATCGACCTCAACGAAGTCATCGTATCCGGCTATTCAACACCCCAGACGATTCAGCGAACGGCCGGTGCGGTTGGGCTCGTCACCAGCCGCGACATTCAGCGGACCAGCGGCATCCACCTGCAAAACTTTGTGAACCTGATTCCGGGCGTCAAAGTAGAGATGCGCACGGTGGCAGCGGGCAACCGGATTGTGATTCGGGGATACGGCAACCAGACGAACTTCAATGGTGTCGGCTACAAGGCGTACCTGAACGACATTCCGCTAACAGACGGTGATGGCACGACTTTTCTGGACGATGTGGATTTCACGAACCTTAGCCGCGTTGAAATCATCAAAGGTCCGGCGTCCAGTTCGTACGGCAATTCGCTGGGTGGGGTTGTGAATTTCTATACCGAACGCGCGCCCATCGGCAAAACGAGCGTTAGTCAGCAGGTACTGGCGGGTTCGTATGGTCTCTTTCGCACGAACACGTCCATCAAAACCGGCTCCGACAATACCAGCCTGAACATCAACTACGGCCATCAGAAGTATGACGGATTCCGGCTGCACGGCACCTCGAAGAAAGATTTCCTGAATATTACCAGTGATACCTACCTGAGTCAGAAACGGTCGATGTCGGTCTTTGTCGGCTACACGAATTCGTATGATCTGCTGTCGGGGCAAGTCGACAGCCTGAACCTGATTGCCCACCCCGATACCGCCGAAGTGGCCTACCTGGCCAACAATGCCAGTATCAAAACGGAAAGTGCGCGGGCGGGTATCAGTCATAACTACCAGTTTACGGATCGCTTCTCGAACAAGACAACCGTGTTTGTGGGTGGGCAGATTATCGACCAGCCGTTTGCTGCCGGGGTTAATAAGACCAACAAATTCAAGTTTGGGGGCCGCACGATGTTCACGTATATGAACGATGCCAGCGCGCTGAAGCCAACGTTTAGCATCGGTGCCGAATTCCTAAAGAACTTCAACTACGCCAAAGGGTACGGCCTGTCGAACGGGATTCTGGGGGCACTTCGCTCTGACCTCGAAATACAGGCCATGCAATACAACGTGTTCGCCCAGGCCGCCCTGCAACTGGCTCCCCGACTGACGGTATCGGCAGGGGCGGGCCTGAACTACGTCGAGTACGGCATTACCGACATGCGCGCCAGTACAACCACGCCCGCCTATGTCAACGCGTCGGGCTACAAACGGTTTGAGCCGGTATTGACACCGCGTGCGGCAGTTTCCTATCAGGCGACGGACAATGTATCGTTCTACGCAAGTGTCAGCCAGGGCTATTCGGCACCGGCCACCAATCAGGTCGTCATCGCCCAGACGGGCGTGGTCAATTACAACCTCCGTCCGGAAACAGGCACCAGCTACGAGATCGGCAGCAAAGGGAGTCTGCTAACGAAAGCCCTGACCTATGAAATTGCGTATTTCAGCATGGCCGTAACGGACAAGCTTATCCCGCAGAACTTCCCGGCTACGCCCACCTCACCCGCCTACACCCTGACCTCCAACGCGGGCAACGTGCAGCATAACGGTCTGGAACTGGCAGTTCAGTATGCTTTTCGTCCAACGACCGGAGCCATCTCGCTGTTCCGTCCGTTCGTGTCGTACACTTACAGTGATTTCTATTACAAAGACTACAAGAGCGACAATAACGGCAACGCGAAAACGATCAACTATACCGGCAAGAAAGAATCCGGCATTGCACCCAACCTGCTGAACGCCGGTTTCGATCTGGAAGTACGTCCGGGCTTCTACCTAAATGGAACGTTGATGTACGTCGACAAAATGCCCATTACACTGGCCAACGATCATTTTGCCAAAGCGTATACGCTCGTTAATGGCAAAGTCGGATACCGGTCTGCGCTGGGGAGCCATTTCAGTCTGGATGTATATGTGGGCTCGGATAATATGCTGAGCAGCACCTACTCGTCGCTCATCTTCCTGAACCTGCCCAACCCGGCAAACAACCGCCCATTATTCTTCAACCCCGCCCCAAAAATCACGTTCTATTCGGGTGCTATGTTGAAATACACGTTTTAGGACGATGCGATGGCGCAAGGCTCTGCCTTGTGTCTATTATTCTCCGGCCTCTGGCCGGGTCTATTGCTACTATTATTTAAACCCGGCCAGAGGCCAGAGAATAGTAAACACAAGGCCAGAGCCTTGCGCCATTACGTCATCAGCCCATACAACACCAACTTATATTACCAGAAAAATCCATGAAATTTTCCCGAGTCCTTATCCTAATTACCCTGTTTAGTGCGGGCATTCTGGCCTGCACCTCCACCCAAAAAGATCAGACGCAAGCCCCCGGCAAACAGCGCATCGTTTGTGTCGCCAAGCAGTTAACCGAACTGATCTATGCCCTCGGCGCGGGCGATCAACTGGTGGGCGTTGACCTGTCGAGCACCTATCCGCCAGCGGCTCAGAAGCTGACTAAAGTGGGGTATCACCGGCTGCTTAATGCCGAAGGAATCATTGCCCTCAAGCCAACCGCTTTGTACCACGATGGCAACGTGGCCCCGGAAGCGGTCATGACACAACTCGAAAAAGTAGGGGTACCAATGAAGGTATTCAAAGACGCGCACACCATCGCCGAGACAAAAGCCCTGATCGACACCCTGGCTGCCCAGTTTGGTGCCCAAAAGCAGGCCGACAGTCTGAAAACGAAGCTGGATGCTGATCTGGCGAAAGCCGCCACCGATGTGAAACAGTACAAAACGGTGCCTAAAGTGGCAATTATTCACTTCGGCCGGGTCATCAACAACTACCTTGTAATCGGCAAAGCCGGAACAGCTTCGTATATGCTCGATCTGGCGGGGGGTAAGAACGTGATGGACACACTAAAGGGGATGAAACCCCTAAGCCCGGAAATCATCAGTCTGGCACAACCTGATATTATTCTGGTCACCGACTTCGGCTATGACCGGATGGGCAACGCCGACAAACTGGCCACCCTCCCCGGCATAGCGCTTACGCCAGCCGGGAAAAACAAGAAGATTTACCGGATTGAAGAGCACGACCTGATCTACCTCGGCCCCCGCACGGGCGAGAATGTGCAGTTGTTAATGAAGTTGATCCATCAGTAATCGTCTTACTACCCCCAACCCCCTCCTAAAACAGGAGGGGGTTGGGGGTAGTAGAGGCCTCTACACTCCTTCATCTCTTTCCTATCCCCATGAAACCACCCTCTCTTTCCCCCGGCCAATGGTACAGATTACTGGCGGGACTGCTCGTCATCTCCATTATTGCCGCCTTGCGAATCGGTGCCGTCGATTTAACCTTCGCCGACATCAACCAGATTCTGCTCAATGGTAGCGGCCTGTCAGATACAGCGGTTGACCCAATTTCGCAGGGGCTTTTTTTACAGATTCGGTTACCTCGGGTGCTGCTTTGCGCTACGGTTGGGGCGGGTCTGTCGGTGTCGGGGGTGTTGATGCAGGCGCTATTTCGAAACCCGATTGTGGAGCCGGGGCTGGTAGGCACTAGTTCGGGGGCGGCTCTGGGCGCGGCCCTGGTGTTTGTGCTGGGCAAGAACATCAACTGGGCCTTTACCGACGCGCTGGGTCTATTTTTACTGCCCTGCGTTGCCTTTGTCTTCGCCTTTGGAGCAACGTTGCTGGTCTATCGGATTGCGTCGATCAGTGGTAAAGTGAATGTGGCGACGATGGTTCTGGCGGGTATCGCTATCAACGCGCTGGCTACCGGCGGCACGGGTTTTCTATCATACATCGCCCGCGACCCGCAGGCTCGTTCCATCACTTTCTGGAATCTGGGTACGTTTTCGGGTGCCGACTGGACACAGTTCGCCATCGTTTTTCCCGTAACGTCGGTGGGTATTCTACTTTCGTTGCGGTTCACGAAGGCGTTGAATGTCCTGATTCTGGGCGAAGACGAAGTCCGCCATCTGGGTTATAACATCGACCGACTCAAAATACAGGTGCTCCTACTGAACACCCTGCTGGTGGCTATTGGGACGGCGATGGTTGGCGTTATTTCGTTCGTTGGACTGGTAGTGCCGCATTTACTTCGCCTGCTCAAAACATCCGACAACCGGTTTCTGGTCATCTCCTCGGCCCTGCTGGGCGGCTCGCTGCTTACGCTGGCCGACACCATTGCCCGGCGGCTGGTGGCTCCGGCCGAATTTCCGATTGGCGTAATCACCGCTTTTGTAGGGGCTCCGGTATTTATCTGGTTGCTCGTTCGCAACGCCCGCTCGTTTCAGAAAGGAGGTTTCTATGCTTAAAGCCGAAAACCTGTCGTTTCAGATTGGTCAAAAGACATTGATCGACGACGTTTCGTTAACGCTGTTACCCGGCGAGTTCACGATGGTGCTGGGGCCAAACGGAGCCGGGAAAAGTACCTTGCTCAAACTCCTGACTGGCACCGAAACCCCAAAAACGGGTCAAATCTATTACGGCGATCAGCCGCTGCCTTCCATTCCGCTCTCAACCCAGGCGCGCCAGAAAGCCGTGCTGTCTCAACTCCTGTCTCTCCCTTTCGACCTGAGCGTGAACGAGGTTGTCATGATGGGGCGCTACCCGTATTTCGACCTCAACCCGACGGCGCAGGATACACAGATTGCCGATCATTGTCTGGAATCCGTTGGTATGCTTTCGTTCAAAACCCGCGCGTTTGCGTCACTCTCCGGGGGAGAAAAGCAGAAGATCCATCTGGCGCGGGTGCTGGCGCAGTTATACCGGCAACCGGGTGACGAATCCGTCAAATATCTATTTTTAGATGAGCCTATTTCGGCACTGGATATCCAGTATCAACATCAGATTTTGGGTCTGGTGCGTGATCTGGCCGCAAAAAATAGGGTGGTGTTTGTGATTGTCCACGATATCAATCTGGCCTTACACTACGCCGACAATGTCATTCTGATGGATCAGGGGCGCATTTTTGCTATGGGTATTCCGGAGCAGGTACTCACCGTAGAAGCCATCGAAACAGTGTTCAAGATTCGACCGTACTTTACCACGCATCCCGAAACCGGGCGACGGGTTATGATTTGGTGATGATAGTACGGGGCTAACCTTGATTTCCGCTATCTTAGCCAGCGTTAATTCAACAAACGGCTTC
This sequence comes from Spirosoma fluviale, assembly GCF_900230225.1. Taxonomy (GTDB): domain Bacteria; phylum Bacteroidota; class Bacteroidia; order Cytophagales; family Spirosomataceae; genus Spirosoma; species Spirosoma fluviale. The sequence goes on along the minus strand of NZ_OCNH01000001.1, from coordinate 1,491,702 downwards.
CTATGCGAAACACCCTACTTGTTCTTTACGCTGTCCTATTAATCAGCCCATTACTGGCCCAAAAGCCGAAGCTTGCCAAACCCGTTTCCGCGTCTAGTGTGGATGGTGCGGAGAATATCGACCCCTATTTTAAGCCCGTCAAGTGGCGGAACATTGGCCCGTTTCGGGGAGGTCGTTCCGTGGCCGGGTCGGGCGTGACCAGCGATCCGCAACTGTACTACATGGGCACCGTTGGCGGGGGCATCTGGAAGACAGAAGACGCCGGTATGACCTGGAAAAACGTCTCCGATGGGCAACTCAAAACATCCTCCGTTGGGGCAATTGGCATTTGCGAATCCGACCCGGCCGTTGTGTATGTGGGCATGGGCGAGCACGCGCCCCGTGGCGTAATGACCTCCTACGGCGATGGCGTCTATAAATCGACCGACGCGGGTAAGACCTGGCAGCACCTCGGCCTCGATCTCACCCGGCACATTGCCGCCGTTCGCGTACACCCTCAAAATCCCGATGTGGCGTTCGTGGCCGCCCAGGGTGCGCTGCACGGTTCCTCGCCCGAGCGGGGTATCTACAAAACCACCGACGGCGGCAAGTCGTGGAAGAAAGTGCTGTTCGTGGATGAAAATACCGGCTGCAACGACCTGAGCATGGACATGACCAACCCGCGCATCCTCTACGCATCCATGTGGGATTACCGACGCCTGCCCTGGCAGGTGCAAAGCGGTGGCAAAGGCAGTGGCCTCTACAAATCGACCGACGCGGGCGAAACCTGGACCAAACTCGAAAAAGGTCTACCGAAAGAGTTGGGCAAAATGGGCATTTCGGTCTCCAAAGCCAACCCAAATCGGGTGTATGCGGTCATCGAATCGGATTCTAAGGCCGACAAAGGGGGCGTTTTTCTGTCCGAAGATGCCGGCAAAAGCTGGAACCGGGTGAGCAAAGATCACCGCACCATCCAGCGGGCCTGGTATTATATTGAAATTTACGCCGACCCGATCGATGAAAATACGGTATACATCCTCAACACATCCGTCCTGAAATCCATTGATGGCGGTAAGACATTTTCGACAATTTCCGGTTCGCACGGCGACCATCACCACCTATGGATTAGTCCAAAGAATAACAAAAACCTGTTTTTGAGTAACGACGGGGGCGGTGCCGTTTCGTTTAACGGCGGCAAATCGTGGTCGTCGGAGAACAACCAGCCTACCGCGCAATTCTACCGCGTGAACGCCGACAACCGCTTTCCGTATTATGTATATGGTGGTCAGCAGGATAACACCTCGGTCATGATCGCCAGTCGAACCACAAACGGCAGCGGCATTACGGATAAAGACTGGGAGGCATCCGCCGGGGGCGAAAGTGCGTTCCTCGCCTTCAACCCCGACGATCCACGTCATGTGATGGGCGGCAGTTATCAGGGCACGATTGAGGTGCTTGACCAGCAAACCAAAGAAGGGAAACCCATCATGGTATCGCCTATTCAGTATCAGGCATTGCAGGCCAAGACCATGAAATACCGGTTCAACTGGAATGCGCCCATTATCTGGTCGAAGCACGAACCGAAGGCGTTTTACCACGCCGGGAACCGGCTCTTCAAAACGACCGATCTGGGTAAAAGCTGGATGACCGTTTCGCCCGATCTGACCCGGCGCGATTCTACCAAACTGGGCTGGGGCGGTGCACCGTACACCAACGAAGGAGCCGGGGGCGAAAACTACGCGACCATCACCTACGTACTCGAATCGCCTTCCGAAAAAGGAGTTATCTGGACGGGCAGCGACGATGGGCTGGTTTACCTCACCCGCGACGGCGGCACCACCTGGACCAACGTCACGCCAACGGGTTTGCCCGAAACGCTCATCAACTCCATCGAGGTATCGCCCCACGATAAGTCAACTGCCTACATTGCCACCACCCGCTACAAATTCAATGATTTCGCCCCGGCTATTTACAAAACCACTGATTACGGCAAAACCTGGACAAAAATCGTGACAGGTATCCCCTACGGCGCTTTCACCCGCACCGTTCGCGAAGATCCCGAACGGAAAGGGCTGCTGTATGCTGGAACGGAAACCGGTGTTTACGTTTCCTACAATGGCGGCACCAGCTGGCGGCCCATGCAGCTGAACCTCCCCGTCAGTCCGGTTACCGACCTGAAAGTCCACCAGGGCGATTTGATTGCGGCAACTGCGGGTCGGTCTTTTTGGATTCTGGACGATCTCGGCCCTATTCGGCAGTTTGACGAGAAAGCCAGCAAAGACAGTTTGCTCGTCTACAAACCCGAAGATGCCTACCGCGTGTCGGGTGGAAGCTCACTGGACAAAGTGATTGAGGACGACGATGATGAAGACGCGGGTAGCAGCCCCGGCCGGAACGGATTTGCGGGTACCAACCCATCAACCGGTGTCGTGATCTACTACCAGCTTCCCGCCAAAGTCGATACCAGCGCTACGCTGACGATGGAAATCCTATCCGATCAGGGTACGTCCGTTCGGAAGTTGAGCAGCAAGAAAGACAAGAAGTTTGTGGCCTTTCCCGGTGGTCCCTCGCCGGAGCCAACGCTGACCGTGAAGCCGGGCCTGAATCGGTTTGTCTGGGATATGCGCGCCGAAACACTACCCGCCATCGAGAAGGTATTTATCGAGGGCAATTACAAAGGGCGAAAACTGCCCCCCGGCGGGTATAAAGCCACGATCAGATTTGGCAAGCAGGAGAAAACAGTGCCGTTCAAAATCCTGTCCGATCCACGCCTGAACACGACTCCGGCCGATTTTGAACAACAGCAGAAAACACTGATCGGCATTGAAGACGGTGTAAAAGAGATTCACCTTGGCGTGAACCGGATGCGTAAAGCCCAGAAGCAAATCAACGATCTGGTCGACCTCATCGACGACAAACCCAACCTGAAAGCCGTGGCCGATTCAGGTCGGGCACTGGCGAAGAAGATCAAGCTATGGGAAGAAAAAGTCATTCAACCAAAGTCGCAGTCGAACGACGACGTGATCAATTTCGAGAATAAACTGAGCGCCGATTACATCTTTCTGAAAGGCGAACTGGATGTCAATACACCCTACGTAACGGCCGGACAGAAAGAGCGTTTGTCGGAGCTGAACGCCATCTGGCAACCACTAAAAACGGATATGAACCTGCTGATTCAGAACGATATTGCCCGATTCAATAACCAATGCCGACAGGTGCAGTTAGAGAAAGTTACGGTACCGGACATAGCTATTTCCGCTCCGAAGCAATAGATCATCCCTTACTTATTTTAGTACTTCACTCGGAAAGCTGACAGTCACCTGTCAGCTTTCTTTTGTTTCACACTACTGTGTTGACCTTCTGATAAGTATTTCTTATTGACGAATCACAAAAAGTGATTAGACTTTAATCATATATTTTTAGATTATTGTAAGCTTTACTATTGACCTTGCTTCTGCTGATTTGATTTTCCATCATGAGTCGTCTGATAAAATCTGGCTATATCTTTATTCTGCTGGCAATTTGCAGCCAGCAGGCTTTTGCCCAAAAGGTTCAGACCCCAGCCGCTCCTGGTCTGTCGTTTGTCGGGCAGTTGAACGTAAAAATTGGACCGGCCTATGTTGTCGGTGAAACCCCACATGGCCTTCGCCGAATTATACCTATTCTTGGGGGTACGGTAGAAGGGCCCGGTCTGAAGGGTGAAATTCTACCCGGTGGCTCCGACTGGCAGGTTGTTCGAAAAGATGGCGTTGCCGAACTGGAAGCCCACTACCAGTTCAAAACCGACGATGGGGTTATCATTTATATAAAAAATGTGGGTCTACGCGTTGCTACGCCAGATATTGCCGCCCGCATTGGTCGGGGTGAGCAAGTAAGTCCAAACGAGTATTACTTCCGCGCCATACCCAAATTCGAAGCTCCCGCCGGGAAATACGACTGGATGAACAATGCCATTTTTATCTGTACAGCCTTCCGCAACCCCGAAAACGTAGTGATTCAGGTCTGGAAAGTCCTTTAACCAAACACCATAAACTCCTCTTTTATGCCCGACCCATCGGCATGGCTGAACGTCGAACAACAAGACGAATTACTGATCGTGACCATCAATCGTCCCGAAAAACGGAATGCGATCAATGACGCTTTATTACTACGTCTTGAAACCGTTTTCTCAGCCATCCCGGAAGGCGTGAAAGCTGCCGTTTTACACGCCGAAGGGCCACATTTCAGCGCGGGTCTCGATCTTTCGGAGTTGCAGGAACGAGATATAGTTGCCGGGCTACACCATTCGCGCATGTGGCATCGGGTACTGGATCGAATTCAGTTTGGTACGGTGCCCGTGGTGGCTGTACTAAAAGGGGCCTGCGTGGGTGGTGGACTCGAAATTGCCTCGGCCTGTCATATCCGCGTTGCCGAGCAAAGCACCTTTTACGCCTTGCCCGAAGGCCAGCGGGGCATTTTTGTGGGTGGTGGGGCATCGGTCAGGCTTCCCAAACTGATCGGCATGGCGCGCATGGCCGACATGATGTTTACGGGTCGGGTAATTTCGGCCGACGAAGGCGTCTGGATGGGACTTTCGCAGTATGTGGTCATGGACAATGACGGCCTGGCAAAAGGTATCGAACTAGCCAAACGCATTGCTCAAAATGCACCCATGACCAACTATGCGCTCATGCACGTGCTGCCCCGCATTGCGGATTCAGCCCAATCGGAGGGGCTATTGATGGAAAGCCTGATGGCGACCATCGCCCAGTCATCAGCTGAAGCAAAAGAAAGACTCCGTGATTTTCTGGAAGGACGAGCTAAGAAGGTCGGCGAGTAACAACGGCCCATAGCTTTAGCTGTGGGAAATCAGCGTACAAAATGCATTTTAGGTCACAAACCGATTTATCGGTTTTCTCATCCCACTAGTTACTATGTCGTTCAAGCAAATCGACTTCGGCCCAACGAAAACCCATAAGACGGTTCATGCCGACGGGTCCATCCGGCTGCGGCTTGAACAACCATTGGCGAACTACCCCGAAAAGTTGACCGAAAAGCTCGTCTACTGGGCACAGACCAAGCCCAACCAGACATTTCTGGCCAGGCGAAATGCGGCCGGTGTATGGGTCGAATACTCGTACGAAAAAACGCTGGCTTCGGTCAAATCCATCGCTCAATACCTGCTCAATCAGCAATTGGGGCCGGATGATACGCTGGTCATTTTATCCGAGAATAGCCTCGAACACGCGCTTTTAGCCTTGGCCGCAATGCATGTGGGCATTCCCTACTCGCCGATATCTCCCCCCTACTCCCTGATTTCGAAGGATTTGGGACGGTTGCAGCATTGTCTGGAATGTATGTCGCCCAAAGTCATTTTTGCGCAGGATAGTCAGGTGTACAGTCGCGCCCTTTCGCTGGCGAAGTCGCTGTTCCCCGATGCCGTCATCATGACCGCCAGTGAGGGTAGTAACAGCATCAACTTTGCTGATGTACTTACTACTGTACCAACAGACGCCGTAGAGCAGGCATTTGCCAGCGTCACGTCCGATTTGGTGGCTAAAGTGTTGTTCACGTCCGGCTCAACGGGTTTGCCCAAGGGCGTCATAAACACACACCGCATGTGGTGCGCCAATTTGCAGCAGATCACACAGGTCTTTCCGTTTATGACCACTGAGCCGCCCGTATTGATCGACTGGCTTCCGTGGAATCATACCTTCGGGGGTAATCACAATGTAGGGTTGGCGCTCTACAACGGCGGTACACTCTACATCGACGATGGTAAACCAACCCCGCCGGGTATCGAAACCACCGTGCAGAACCTCCGGGAAATTTCGCCGACGGTCTATTTCAATGTTCCTAAAGGCTTCGAAATGCTGATTTCCTATTTCGAGCGTGATCCTGAGCTATGCAAAACGTTTTTTGCCCGGCTGAACATGCTGTTCTATGCCGGGGCAAGTTTGGCACAACCCATCTGGAATCGGCTGGAGGAACTGGCCATGGAAACCATCGGTACCCGAATCCCAATAATAACCGGCCTGGGCTGTACCGAATCGGGGCCGTCGGCCATGTTTGCTAACTGGGGCGGTAGCTTTTCGGGCCTGCTCGGGGTGCCGGTAGCGGGTATGGATATAAAACTGGTGCCCGACGGCGATAAGCTCGAAGCGCGGTATAAAGCACCCAACGTAACCCCCGGTTACTGGCGCAATGCAGATGCTACGCAAAACGCATTCGACGAAGAAGGCTATTATAAAACCGGTGACGCTGTACGCTTTCACGTCGAAGACGACCCCGATAAGGGCCTGGTATTCGATGGTCGTATTGCCGAAGATTTCAAGCTTTCGACTGGCACCTGGGTCAATGTGGGCATTCTGAAAGCGAAAATCATTTCGGCGGGGGCACCCATCGTGCAGGATGTGGTCATTGCCGGACTCGACCGGGCTTATGTGGGTGTTCTCTTGTTCCTGAACGCCGACGCCTGCCGACGTTTAGCCAACTTGCCTACCGAATTACCCGATAAAGAGGTGTTGGTACATCCGTCAATTAATGATTTTGTCGATGCCCTGTTGATTGTCCTTAACAAAACCGCAAAAGGTAGTTCAGAACGAGTTGAACGTGCCCTTGTCGCCCTTGATCCGCCCTCCATTGACCTGGGTGAAATTACAGATAAAGGCTCCCTGAATCAGCGGGCGATCCTTAAACACAGAGCAGAATTAGTAAACCAACTATACAATTGTAAGTGAAGAACAATGAGTAAAGAGTGATGAATAAAGCGGAAATAAAGTTTACTTATTATTAGAATCTTAACACTCGTTTATTCTTCACTCCTCACTCCCAACTCCCAACTCCTATCACATGAAAACCCCTCCTTTTCGCGCCGACCACGTTGGCAGCCTGCTGAGAACCCCCGAAGTAAAAGAAAACCGCCTGAAATGGAAAAAAGGTGAGATTTCGGCCGATGAACTTCGCGCCATCGAAGACAACGCTATCGCCGAAACCGTCAAAAAGCTCGAAGCCACCGGTATGCGGTCCATTACGGATGGTGAGTTTCGGCGGGATTATTTCCACCTCGATTTCCTGAAAGAACTGTCGGGCGTAACGGTTACGGGCGGCATCGACGCGAACCCGAATGCCAAAGCCGCTTCCGACGGATTTACCCCGCCTGTTCTGAGCGTAACGGGTAAGCTCAAGCATGTGAAAGACATTCAGGTGGCCGATTTCAACTTTCTCAAATCGGTTACCACACAAACGCCCAAAGTATCGATTCCGTCGCCGACGATGATTCACTTTCGGGGTGGGCGCAAATCCATCGACATCAATTCGTACCCGGATATGGACGAGTTTTTCCACGATCTGTCAATGGCGTACCGGGAAGAAATCGACCATTTATATAACGCAGGTCTTCGGTACCTACAACTGGACGACACGAATCTGGCCTACCTCTGTGACCCTAAAATGCGGGCTGCCGCCGTTGAGCGGGGCGAAGATCCGAACGAGTTGCCGAGAACCTATGCCGCGCTGATCAACTCGGTCATCGACAACCGCCCCGACGACCTGACGGTGGGTATTCACCTCTGCCGGGGCAACTACCGCAGCACCTGGTTTGCCGAAGGTGGGTATGAGCCGGTAGCCGAAGTGCTTTTCAACGAGATCAACGTGGACGCCTATTTTCTGGAATACGACGACGAACGTTCCGGCGATTTCGCCCCATTGCGCTTTGTGCCGAAGGATAAAATGGTGGTGTTAGGCATCGTATCGTCTAAGGTTCGGGAACTGGAAGACATGGACGATTTATGCAAACGCATTGACGAAGCGGCTCAATACATGCCTCTCGACAACCTGTGCGTGAGCCCTCAATGCGGTTTTTCGTCAACCCACCACGGCAATGACCTGACCCATGATGACCAGTGGCGGAAGATTGAACTGGTTGTGAATACGGCGGTAAAGGTGTGGGGAACGGCATAGTTTTTTTGACAGGCTTAACAGGATAAAACATGATTTCTTAGGTCAACAAATCATGTTTTATCCTGTTAAGCCTGTCAAAAAACTTTCTCTGTTTCTGTTAACAACACACTTCACCATACGCCAGACTAAACGCTACTTATACCTAATAAAGAACATGAACTATTCCTTCAGCCTGTTGCTGGCGTTAAGCCTTGTCACCCAATCGATTGCCCAGAACCCCGTCGCCAAAATCGACTCGGGCAGCATCGGCGGAGCCAGATATGTCATTCTGTTCCCGCCAAACTGGAAAGGAAAGCTGGTCATGTACGCCCACGGTTACGAGTTTATGGGGGCCAAACCACGGCAGAGTCAGAATCCCGGCTTTAAAAATAACATGAAGCCGTTTCTGGAAAGAGGGTTTGCCGTGGCCGCATCGGACTACCAGTATCAGGGGTATTCATTGCCGCAGGGCGTTGACGATACGGAGTCATTGCGTCAGTTTTTTGTGAAAACGTACGGCAAACCGGATACCACGTACATGGTCGGGCATTCGCTGGGAGGTGGTGTCACGCTGGCAACGATCGAAAACTTCGGGGCGAATTATTACGGAGGTCTTCCCCTTTGCCCGCTGTCCAGTCGGCCCTACCTGCAATGCCGGAAAGAGTTCGATATGTACGCTACCTTCAATGGGCTGTTTCCGGGCGTTGTACCGTCGCTAACCACCATTTTCGACCTCTCAAAGCCCTATCAGGCGCAACCCCAGCAGGCAATGGTTGCCCAGGCAATGGCGATAAAAAAGGCTATTCTAGCCAAAGATTCGGTATTAGCAGTTGCCTTTGCCAAACGATTCGATTTAAAGCTGGACGACCTTCCTTTTTCTTTATTCTTCAACGAGAACGTCCTGCGCGATCTGGCTCAAAAGGCCAAAGGCAACCCCTTCGACAATACCAATACCGTATATAGCGGCTTCCCGAACAATCTGGCCGTCAACCAGAAAGCCGAGCGCCTGCCCGCAACCGTCGATCCTAATGTAGTTTTTGGGAAATATGACCGAACCGGCAAAATCAACAAGCCGGTCGTTCTGATGCATACCCTGTACGACCAGTTGATTCCACCTATCTACGGCGTTATAAACTTCGAGAACATGGTGCATCAACAGGCAAAAGATCAGTATTTTACGGTCAAGTACACCAACGGGCAGGGGCATTGCAACTTTACCCCGCAGCAAACGGCACAAGCGTTCGACTCGTTGCGAAACTGGGTCAAAACAGGTACTAAACCAACGGCTGGATTCATTAATTAAATGTGTAGTGCCGACCGTCGAACCGTCCCGGTCGGTAACGAACTGACTTGCTTTACAACCGACCGGGACGGTCGGCACTACGTATGATCGACCTCGATAAAATTATTGCTATTGATATGCACACGCATGCGGAAGCCTCCTGCTGGCATCCGCATGATGATTTTCGGCCGGAGCTGGACGAGGCCTTTACCAGGTACTTCAAATCGGACCACCGGCCAACCATCCAGGAAACAGCCGATTACTACCGCGAGCGGAACATGGCATTCGTCATGTTTACCGTCGATTCAGAGTTCAACGTGGGCAAGCGCCGGATTCCAAACGAGGAGGTGGCCGAAGGGGCGCAGAAAAATTCGGATGTAATGATTGCCTTTGCCAGCATCGACCCACACAAAGGCCGGATGGGTGCCCGCGAAGCCCGAAACCTGATCGAGAACTTCGGCGTGAAAGGCTTTAAGTTTCACCCGACTGTGCAGGGTTTCTACCCCAACGACCGCATGGCCTATCACCTCTACGAAGTCATTGCAGAGTATAAACTGCCCATGCTGTTCCATTCGGGCCATTCGGGTTTCGGCTCCGGTGTGCGAGGGGGCGGTGGTATGCGACTGGAATACTCCAACCCCATTCACCTGGATGATGTGGCGATTGATTTTCCGGACAACCCCATCATTATTGCGCATCCAAGCTGGCCATGGCAGGATGAAGCATTGTCGGTAGCGATGCACAAACCCAACATGTATATTGATCTCAGCGGCTGGTCGCCGAAGTATTTTCCGAAGCAACTGGTGCAGTACGCCAACACCATGCTCAAAGATCGGGTATTGTTCGGCACCGACTTCCCACTCATCACGCCTGACCGCTGGCTGAAGGATTTTGAGGACGCTGGCTTTAAGGAAGAAGTGAAACCGCTTATTTTAAAAGAAAATGCCATTAAGATGCTGGGGTTGAGAAAGTAAAAAGTAACTGGCTTTTGCTTCGTCTCTACGAGTAACACCCCTTAACTTGACTAAAAGTACATGGAAGTAAGTGCCAAAACCCTGATTGATCAGCGGCCGCTTTCGCAGCTGCAATACGCAACCATCATCATCTGCTTCCTGATGAACATGCTCGATGGCATGGATGTCCTGGTTATCTCCTATGCAGCCCCAGCCATTGCAAAAAGCTGGAGCATAGGCCCCGAAGCCATGGGCGTCGTGTTTAGTGCCGGCCTGTTCGGTATGACGTTCGGGGCACTTTTTCTGGCTCCATACGCCGACCTGATTGGCCGAAAAACGCTGATTCTCATAAGTGCGGCTATCATGGGCATCAGTATATACCTGACGTCCTTTTCTACCGGAATCCTGCCGTTAATTGTGTTTCGATTTATCAGCGGGCTGGGTATCGGGAGTATGCTGGCGAGTACGGCCGCGCTGGCCGCTGAATACACGCCCAACAAAACCCGCGACTTCTGGGTGAGTTTTGTAATCTCGGGCTACCCGGTCGGGGCTGTACTGTCGGGACTGGTAGCGGCTAAAGTCATTCCGGTGTCGGGCTGGCAAACGATGTTTCAGATCGCGGGTGTGACGACCATCGTAGCCATACCATTGATCCAGTTTTTTCTGGCGGAGTCGCTGGATTTCTACCTTAAATCGCAACCAGATCAGGCCCTTGGGAAAGCGAATAGTATTCTGGGTAAAATGGGACATTCACTCATTGACGCGCTACCGCACAAACCAGCCAAAGGAAACGGTATACCCATTAAATCGCTGCTCGATAACGAGTACAAGATTCCTACCATTCAATTGTGGACGGCTTTATTCCTTTCCTTCGCAACGCTCTATTTCCTCACCAGTTGGATTCCGAAACTAGCTACCAATGCCGGGCTTCCCATCGAACTGGCTATTTACGCCGGTACGATCTTCAATGTCGGGGCTTTCTTCGGCATTACAACACAGGGCTATTTCTCCAGTCGTTTCGGTCTTAAAAAGACGATTGGCCTATTCCTGATCATGACGGGCGTTGTCATGGCGGCTTTTCAGCTATTTATGGGGTCGTCGACCCTGCTGCTAGTGTTTGCACTGCTGGGCTTCGGTATTCAGGGAGGCTTTGTGGGTCTTTATGCCGTGGCGGCTCGTATGTATCCAACTGAGTTCAGAACCACGGGTGTCGGCTGGTCGATCGGTATTGGCCGATTGGGCGGCATCATCGGACCCGCCGTGGGAGGTATACTGATCGGGATGGGCTTGTCGATGGTGACGAACTTCCTGATCTACGCCGTCCCAACCATCTTCGCGGGCATCATGACGATGTATATTTCCTCGAAGAAGATTAGTTGACAATCATTAAACAAACGGATACGCAACAGGCTACAAGTCTAACAGAACGAGGTCCAGGCCGTCGATCTTCGCAAAACCGGAGTCGAATGTCAATAATGGGATTCCTAGAAATAGGGCTGTAGCAGCAATAATGGCATCGGGTAGTTTGATTTTGTGAATCTGTTTGAGACGAATTGCCTGATCTTTGATAGCAGGAATTAATTCGATAAGAGAGCAATCATTAAGAAGAGTCTCGAAAAAAATTTTTTCGTTCTCAGAAATTCTATGCCAGCCTAAAAGCTCGATTTCAGATATAACGGATACAAACACATCTTTCCCGATCAGATAGGGCTCAATATCACCTTTTCCTTCTGAAAGGTTAATAAAAATGTTAGTGTCAGCTAAAATGTTAGTTCCATTCATTGCGCACCTTCTTCTGGTATTCCATGCCGTCGAAACCTCGTTTCAGTTTCCCTGCATATTTCGCAGCATCAAAGCCTTTTCGAGCCGATTTTGGTTGGTTAGCAATGGCTTTCAGGGCATCATCGACAGCCGAGGCTGGTGCGTCTTTTGGAATTCGAATAACCATAGGTAGCGGGTTTTAACAAATATAACGAACTTAAGACAAATTTGATTCTGAGCTTTTCATGCAACTTGTCCATAATGCCACACAGAACGTTGACTTAACGGCCATCGTATCTGAAGGGAAATCCTATACCTATCAACAATTACTTGACGCGTCCAGCACGTTTGCCTCACTTTTGCTCAACGACACAACCGACCTTAACGAAGCACGTGTAGCCTTTATGGTAGCGCCGGGCTTTGACTATGTACGGGTGCAGTGGGGTATCTGGCGAGCCGGGGGCGTTGCTGTGCCATTGGCGTTGTCTTACCCGTTGCCGTCCCTTCGGTACGTTATCGAGGATACCGGTGCCCAACTTATTGTGGCCGACCAAACCTTCGCCCCGCTGCTGGCTCCCTTAGCGGAAGAGAAAGGTTGCCGGTTGATTGTTCTGGGCGAAGAGGGCACGGTCATTACCAAATCACTACCCGAACTGACTCCCAGTCGCCGGGCGATGATTCTGTATACAAGTGGTACCACCAACCTCCCCAAAGGCGTTGTTACGACGCACGCCAACCTCGAAGCCCAGATTTCGACGCTGGTAAACGTCTGGCAATGGTCGTCCAGCGATCATATTTTGTGTGTATTGCCGCTGCATCACGTTCATGGAATTATCAATGTAATCTGCTGTGCGCTCTGGTCCGGTGCCACCGTTGAGTTCATGCCCCACTTCTCCGCCGAAGGCATTTTCAATAACTTTCAGCGCGGGCAGATCAACGTTTTCATGGCCGTGCCGACCATTTATTTCAAGCTGATTGCCTATTGGGAAAGTCTACCGGACGAGCAGCGACAGCAAATCACCGAAACCCTGTCGAAGTTCCGGCTCATGGTGTCGGGATCGGCGGCTTTACCGGTGTCGGTGATGGAAAAGTGGAAGACCGTGAGCGGCCACACCCTGCTCGAACGCTACGGCATGACCGAAATCGGTATGGGCATCAGCAACCCCTACGACGATGAACGACGAGTGGGTTACATCGGCAAACCCCTGCCGGGTGTAAGTGTCCGGCTGGTGGATGAGAACAATGTCGAAGTGGCCGACGGGCTGCCGGGCGAGATTCAGATAAAAGGAGCTACCGTTTTTCTGGAATACTGGAACCGCTCCGAAGCGACTCAAAAAGCCTTCACTGACGATGGCTGGTTTCAAACCGGCGATATTGCCGTGGTCGAAGATGGGTATTACCGCATGTTGGGCCGCGACTCCATCGATATCATTAAATCAGGCGGCTACAAGATTTCAGCACTCGAAATCGAGGAAGTACTGCGGACCCACTCCGCCATCAGCGATTGCAGCGTGGTCGGTATTCCTAATGAAGAATGGGGAGAATTGGTGGCGGCTGTGCTTATCCTGACCGATAAAACCGTGTCGCCGGAGCAGATCAGTAGCTGGCTGCGCGAACGGATGCCCGCCTACAAAGTGCCCCGCCAATACCGGGTGACCGACGATCTGCCCCGTAACGCGATGGGGAAAGTCACCAAAAATGATCTAAAGCCTTTATTCGTAACCGCTTAACTTGTACCTATATGATAATTTATGGTGTGGCCATTCTGGCTTTTTGTTACGTAACCGGACAGTTGATCGGTGAACTCCTCGGTCGACTGATTGGCATTGATGCCAATGTGGGCGGGGTTGGTTTTGCCATGCTGCTGCTGATCTTCCTGAATGACTGGTTTACCCGAAAGGGATATACGCACAAGCTTACCGACCGGGGCATTGAGTTCTGGAGCCAGATGTACATCCCGATTGTGGTGGCTATGTCGGCCATTCAAAACGTTAAAGTGGCCGTTTCGAGCGGCTTTATGGCCCTTTTTGCTGGCATTATTCCGGCGCTGATTTGTCTGTCTTTGATTCCCGCTCTTGCCAAATTCTCCAAATCTCAACCCAACGACCAGCATGGACATTATAAGCCAGTTTCTTGAAAAAAATGGGTTGGTCGTCGCCTTTCTGACTGTCGGACTCATGATTTACGCATCAGCCATCATGTCCAACCGGTTAACCAATAAGAAAATCCCGGCATCGGCCATTGCTATCGTTATGGGGTTGGTGCTGGCCTACGTAGGAGGCATCTACTCGGGGGGCGGCAAAGGTATTGCCGATGTGAAGATCTTCTCCGGTTTTGGGCTGATGGGCGGGACAATGTTCCGCGACTTCGCCATAATCTCGACAGCGATGGGGGCCAGTTTTGTGGTGATGCGCCAAACCGGCTGGATTGGTGCCTTATCGCTCTTTTTAGGAACTATAATACCCTTTTTTGTGGGCGTAACCATTGCGATGGCATGGGGTTATACGGATGTTGTCAGCCTGACGACCATAGGTGCTGGCGCGGTCACATATATCGTTGGTCCAGTAACCGGCGCGGCTATTGGGGCCAGCTCCGACGTAATGGCGTTAAGCATTGCAACTGGCGTAGTCAAAGCGGTTTTTGTTACTATTATTACTCCGTTCGCAGCCCGTTACATTGGCCTGGACAATCCGCATACAGCCATGATTTATGGCGGCATTATGGGCACTACCAGCGGGGTGTCGGCAGGCCTGGCCGCTACCGACCCTAAATTAGTGCCCTATGGGGCCTTAACGGCTACCTTTCACACGGGCCTGGGTTGCCTGATGTGCCCGTCGGTGCTGTATTTGTTGATGCGGGTGCTTTTTTAAGTAGATAGCCCTACTGAATGGCGTGGCTATCGGACTGCTCTTTGCCCTGCCCGCACTTCTGCTCATCAAGGGGGTGGAGATCGTTGCTACCCATGAACCACTTCCGAAAGTGCCGATAATTCTGCTATCAGCCTTTATTGGTGCTTTAACTGGCTTTCTCTCCTCTTTTGTGGCCGTGAAACGAGCGATTAAGCTGGAATCAAGTCCTTCATAAGCTCCTTGCTTACATCTTTCCCAACCTACGAAACTGACCGGGTGAGAGCCCGGTTTGTTTTTTGAAAAGCCTCGAAAAATAAGCCGGGTCTTTGAAACTCAGTACATACGATATCTCGGATAAGGAATAGGTTGTGTTCAACAGGTACTTCTTCGCTTCGTTGGTCAGGTTATCGTGGACGATTTGCAGGGCCGACTTTTTTACCACCGACTGGCAAATCCGGTTGAGGTGAACGGCGGTAATGTTCAGCGCAGCGGCATACTCCTGAATAGTTTTTAACTCGTGAATCGACTGCCGGATGAGTTTCTGGAACGCATTGAAATACTGTAAAGTACGATTCGTTGACACCGCCCCCGCAATAGCCGACTCCTGCCGCATCCGGTACAGGCTGACCAGCAACAATTGAAGTAACGCATGAAGCTGGGCTTTTTTCTCGACCTTGTCTTCGTTCAACTCTTGGACCAGTTGATCCTTAATCCATCGCAGCTTGTCAAACTCCTCGACAAGGCCCTCAAACGGATACTGACTTAGTTGATTGATATCCAGAAAAAGCTGAGGCATCGCTTTTGAAAAAACATCCAGCGACTGCTCGGCAATGGTAAAAACCTCCCCAACCATATTCGACTGAAAAGCAAAGCCATGCAAGGTATTGGCCGGAATCAGCAACACGCAGGGGGGCGTTAGCGTAATTCGCCGTAGTTCCGACACAAGTACACCATTGCCCGAGGTAAAAAAGAATACCTGTATCAAATCGGTATGCAGGTGCTCGTCGATGTCCCAATCGTAAAGTTGACTACGGACTTCCAGTAATTCATGATGGATGAACCCGTTGGTAAACGGCTGGTTGTTATCGCCATACAGGCCCCCAAAATTTTGAAGACGAATCGACATCTATGTTTAAAATAGCTAAATAAACGTCTAAAGTTGACGTCAATGTTTGATTTGTGCAAGTCATATTTTTATTAATCCAAGATAATTTATGACCATGCCCATAGCTTTGCTGAACGAATTCCTTAACCAGCTATACGTTCGGCATGAGCGAACTTATCTACAATCACTTCGACCGGGAGGTGCACCCGCCCTACATTTCTCCCGAGTATAAATCGACGGTACTGCGGGGGCCGACAAAGCCGCTGGTCGTTATCAAACAGTCGCTTTCGGAGCTGACCGGCCCCGTTTTTGGCGAAACACACCTGGGTCCGCTCGACCATGATCTGACAAAAAATTCCGTTCGGAACGGCGAGCCGCTGGGCGAACGGATTGTGGTGCATGGCAAAGTCATGGACGAAAACGGTAGGCCAATTCCACACACATTAATCGAGATCTGGCAGGCCAATTCGGCGGGACGGTATGTGCATAAAGTAGATCAGCACGATGCCCCAATCGACCCTAATTTTCTGGGAACCGGCCGCGTACTGACCGATGCCGACGGCAACTACCGATTCTATACCATAAAGCCGGGGGCCTATCCGTGGGGCAACCATTACAACGCCTGGAGGCCCAACCATATTCACTTTTCGTTGTTCGGGCCGAATATCACGACGCGACTGGTAACCCAAATGTACTTCCCCGGCGACCCACTGTTGCAATACGACCCCATTTTTCTGGGCGTGCCCCCCAAAGGGCGGGAGCTGTTGATTTCGCAGTTTGATTTAAGCGTTACCGAGCCCCATTTTGCCCTGGGCTATCGGTTCGATTTTGTGTTGAGAGGAAATAAGTCAACGCCCTTTGAGACGGCTTAACCATCAATTCCATGCCACGACAAACCCCTTCACAAACCGTTGGACCTTACTTCGCCTACGGCCTGACACCCGAGCAATACGGGTACGATTTCAAAAGTCTGGTGGAAAATCAGTTGGTCAATCCACTCGATGAGCCGAATGCTATTACGATCACTGGAAACGTCTATGACGGGGAGGGCGTCATTATTCCCGATGCCATGATTGAAGTCTGGGACGCCCATAACAAGCTTTTTGGCCGATTCGGGACGGGGACGGACTCCCAAAATCGATTTGTTTTTCATGCTGTAAAGCCAGGCTCGGTGGAGGGGCAGGCTCCTCATCTTTCGGTCATTGTGTTCATGCGCGGACAACCGATTCACTCCTATACTCGGCTCTACTTTGCTGACGAAGCAGCCGCCAATGCAACGGACCCGGTGTTGACGCTGGTGCCCACCGAACGACGCCAAACGCTCATTGCCCGAAAGACTTCGGCCGGCTATCTGTTCGATATTTATATGCAGGGTGAGCAGGAAACCGTATTTTTCGAGGTCTAATCCGTTAACCCGACCATGAGCCTGTATTCCAGCCTGTTTTATAGTTCTGATGTGCAATCGTTATTATCTGAAGAAACGACCGTTGCGCACATGCTTCGGTTTGAAGCGGCATTGGCAACGGCTCAGGCAAAAAATGGTCTTATTCCAACCAATTCGGCTGAGTTGATTGCGGCTTATTGTACTGTTGATCTGCTGGATTTCGAACGGCTCAAAAAAGACATTTCCCTGAGTGGCAATGCCGCGATTCCGCTAGTCAAACAGCTCACCGGCATCGTTCGGAAGCAGAGTGAGGAAGCGGCCGGATCTGTGCATCTGGGCGCTACGAGTCAGGATGTGGTCGATACGGCTACCGTTTTGACGATCAAAAGCGTGCTCGCCTGGCTGGACGATAAACTCCCGGCGCTGACAGACAGACTGATTGTCCTGACCCAAAAGCACCGCGAAACCGTCATGATTGGTCGGACGTTGTTGCAACAGGCGAAACCGATCACCTTCGGGCTGAAAACGGCTTTGTGGCTGGATGGACTTAGCCGCAGTCAACAACGCCTGGCCGAATGCCGAAAACGAGTATTGGTTCTACAATTGGCGGGGGCGGTCGGTAGTCGTAATGCGTCGATTTCGGCTTCGGTGCATCAGGATGTAGCGGACCAATTGGGATTACAACCTTCGGTTTCCTGGCATACACAACGGGATAACCTGGCCGAGTTTGCCGCCGTGCTGGGTATTCTCACAGGCAGCCTGGCCAAGATGGCGAACGATGTCATGTTGCTTATGCAGACCGAAGTCGCCGAAGTGCTGGAAGGAAAAGCAGCAGGCAAGGGCGGCTCCAGTACGATGCCACACAAACGCAACCCGGTCACGACCACGGCCATTCTGGCTAACGCCAATCGGGTACCAAATCTGGTAGCGACGATACTATCGGCCATGCCGCAGGAACACGAACGCTCCGCCGGGCGCTGGCATTCGGAATGGGACGTACTGACCGACATTATGCAGTTGACAGCCGGGACCGTTGAACGCAGTCTTGAGTTGCTCGACAATCTGGAAGTAGATACCCAGCGAATGCGCCAGAACCTCGAACTGACCAACGGACTGATCTACGCCGAAACCGTTTCATTGGCATTAGCCCCCAGACTGGGCAAAGCCAACGCGCATGAACTGATTGAAAAAGCGTGTGCGTTGGCGGTTACACAAAACAAACACCTTAAAGAGGTACTTCGTGAACAAGCGATTGACTTACCCGATCTGGATGCGCTTTTCAAACCGGAAAACTCACTGGGGCAGGCAATGGAGATTATTGATATGATTTTACAAAAGCAGGCTACAGGACCTGTTTAAACTTTCCCAAAATAAGTTGAAAGGAAAGGGGGCTTCGCGGCTGTAGTACCGACCGTCCCGGTCGGGTGTTTATCTAATCGCTTCTCACCCGACCGGGACGGTCGGTACTACAGCCGCGAAGCCCCCTTTTTTAGTAAACTAAAAAGTTTACAACGGCTTCACCATCTAAAGAGCCTCAGATAACGAAAAACACTCTTGCGCTCTTTCGCTCATTCACTCTTTCGCTTTTCCTTATGCCCATCAACTATAAACTACAAGGTACGCCCAACAGCCCGGTCCTAATCTTCTCCAACTCCCTCGGAGCCGAGATGATGATGTGGGACGAACTGATTCCCTTTCTCTTACCCTACTTCCGAGTGCTTCGGTATGATACGCGCGGGCATGGGGGGAGTGATATCACACCCGGTCCCTACACTATTGATCTGTTGGGGCAGGACGTTATTGACCTGATGGACAGCCTGAACATCGAACAGGCCTATTTCTGTGGCCTGTCGATGGGTGGATTAATAGGCCAGTGGCTGGGCATCAATCATCGTGATCGATTTAAGAAGATCGTTCTGAGCAATACAGGGGCTAAAATCGGCAACGACGAACGCTGGAACGGGCGCATTGCCACCATTGCCGAACAGGGTATGCAGTCCATTGTCGACGATACTATGGAGCGCTGGTTCACGGAAGGCTTCCGAACGAATAAACCTGAACGAGTGGCCGCGACCAAAGACATGTTTCTACGCTCGCCGATTGATGGGTATTCCGCCTGTTGCGCGGCTATCCGGGATGCCGACTTCCGGGGATCATTAGACCAGCTTTCGGTAGAAACGCTGGTCATTACAGGCGACGAAGACCCGGTGACGAACCTGGAACAGGCTGAATTTCTCCGAAATAACATTCCCAATGCTCAACTGGCTGTTTTGCCCGCCCGGCACTTGTCCAGTACCGAACTACCAGAACGGTACGCACAAGTGCTCATCAATTTTCTGGTCGGCGAATCGACCTTTGATAAGGGCATGCACGTTCGGCGGACGGTGCTGGGCGACGCCCACGTCGATAAAGCCAATAACCAGATTACCGAGTTCAACGCTGACTTTCAGCAGTTCATCACCAACTACGCCTGGGGTGAAATCTGGACGCGGCCGGGCCTTTCCAAACACAACCGAAGCCTGATTACACTGGCCATGCTCATAGCCCTCAACCGCAAAGCCGAATTTCAGATGCACGTTCGGGCGGCTTTAAACAACGGCGTCAGTGCAGCCGAAATCAAGGAAGTTATCATGCAATCAGCCCTGTATTGTGGCTTGCCAGCCGCCAATGAAGCCTTTCACGCAGCCAGCGAAATTCTAAACCAACAGCCATGACCCATCACACACAAGTCGGCATTATTGGAGCCGGACCCGCCGGACTCTTGCTGGCGCAACTATTGCATCAGCAGGGCATTCGCTCTGTAGTACTCGAAAATCGACCCCGGGAACGCGTCGAAAGTCGGCAGCGGGCGGGTTTGCTCGAGCAAAACACCGTCGACCGGCTTCGGCAGGCCGGAGCCACCACCCGACTGGATGAGCAGGGGCTCGTACATGATGGGGTTATCCTCAGCTACAACGGCCAACGGCACCGCATTGATCTGGCCGAGTTGACCGGCGGTTCACGGGTAACCATTTACGCCCAAACCGAAGTCGTAAAAGACTTGATTCAACTGCGGTTGGATATGGGTGAACCTATTTTGTTTGAAGCTGAAGCCACCTCCATCGACGGGCTGGATACTAGTACGCCGATGATTCAGTATGTCCACAATGGCGAGACACACACCCTCGCCTGCGATTTCGTGGCGGGTTGCGATGGCTTTCACGGCATCTCCAGAAAGACCATACCAGAGTCTCTGACCACCGTTTACGATAAAATTTACCCGTATTGCTGGCTCGGTATTCTAGCCAAAGTGCCGCCTTCGACACACGAGCTGATCTATGCCTACCACGACCGTGGCTTTGCGCTACACAGCATGCGCTCACCCGAAATTTCCCGGCTGTATGTGCAGTGCGACGTAACCGATACGCTGGAAGACTGGCCCGACGAACGCATCTGGGCAGAACTGCAAATCCGGCTCGGTACAGCGGGCTGGACCCTGCACGAAGGCCCGATTCTGGAGAAAACCATTACGCCCATGCGTAGCTTCGTGAGTGAGCCCATGCAATATGGACGCCTGTTTCTGGCCGGAGACTCGGCGCATATCGTTCCCCCAACGGGTGCCAAAGGACTGAACATGGCCGTAGCCGATACCGGCCAGTTGTTCGATGCGTTGATGGCCTGGTACCAGAACGGCAGCACGGCCGAACTAGCCGATTATACCGCCTGTTGCATGCGTCGGGTGTGGCGGGTGCAGGAATTTTCTAATTTCATGACCGAACTTCTGCATCACGACCCGGACAAATCGTTGTTCGACGCTCATTTACAGGCTTCCCGATTTAATCAACTCATTACCAGTCCAACGGCCTCAACCGTTGTGGCTGAAAATTACGTAGGTCTGGCCGCTAAAAAAGCGAGCGAGACCCCCCAATCTGTACCCACTCACGCATGAAAACTGTACCCATTTTAGACGTTCATTCAGCAGCTCGTCTGGTAAAAGACGGCGACACGCTCTTGCAGGGCGGATTCGGCATGACCGGCAACCCTGTTCACCTGATGCACGCGCTGGCCGAGATCGGCACCAAAAACCTGACCTTCGTCGGCAACAACACCGGCGAAACGGGATTGGGCGGTGGGCGTCTATTACGCAATGGTCAACTTAAAAAATTGATCGGCTCCTTTTTTACGTCCAACCCCGATGCCGTCAAAGCCGCGCAGAACGGCACCGTCGATTACGAATTACTGCCGCAGGGAACCCTGGCCGAAGCCATCCGGGCGGGTGGCGCGGGCATTGGTGGCTTTTATACGCCAACTTCCGCCGGAACACCGCTGGCTATCGGTCGCGAGACCAAAGTCATCGACGGGGTCGAGCAGGTATTCGTCAAGAGTATTCGGGGCAATGTAGCGTTCATCCGGGCGTGGCGGGCCGATACGGCCGGGAATCTGCAATACCGGATGACAGAAAATAACTTCAACAAAGCGATGGCGACAGCCGCTGATCTGGTCATTGCCGAAGTGGAGCAAATTGTGCCGGTGGGCGAGATTGCCCCTGAATTTGTGCACACGCCCGGTTGCTTTGTCGATTATCTGGTGCAGGCCACGCTCACGCTGGAAGACCTTGGCAGTTCGGCCTCGGTTTCGTCCTCTAAGAAAGTGGATGAGTCCCGCATGAACATGGCCCGCCGGGCATTGGCCGAACTCAAAAAAGGCGATGTTGTGAATTTGGGCATCGGTATCCCCACGCTCGTCGCCGATCTGATCACCGACGAGCAGGGTATTATTCTGCATACCGAAAACGGCATGTTGGGCGTTGGCCCGGTTCCGGCCGATGGTGGTGGAGCGATGGATTACCCCGTTAATGCCGGTAAAATTCCGGTAACGGCCCTGAAAGGAAGCAGCTATTTCGACAGCGCCGATTCATTTGCCATGATTCGGGGTGGTCACATCGACGTGGCGATCATGGGCGGTCTCGAAGCCGACGAAGCGGCCAATCTGGCCAACTGGGCCGTTCCCGGCAAGCCGCTGCTCGGCGTAGGTGGTGCGATGGATCTGGCAAAAGGAGCTAAACGACTGATCATCACCATGACGCACACCAATCCCGATGGCTCGCCCAAGATCGTACCGCAATGCACCCTGCCTCTCACCGCTACCGGCGTAGTCGATATGGTCATCACCGATCTGGCCGTATTTGGCTACCCTAACGGAAAACTAACCCTGCTCGAACTCATGCCCGGCGCTACGCTGGAGGAGGTAAAAGCGAAAACAAGCGCGGAATTTTTAATGATTGAATGAGTGATTGACAGAATGATTGAATGAAAGAAGGGATTCCTTTTTTGAATTGAGCCTTACTTATTTGATCACTTTCTGCCATTCACTCATTCACTCATTCACTCATTCAAAATTAATTCATGTCCGACTCATTCATCATCGACGCGATCCGCACGCCCATTGGGAGTTTTGGGGGTAGTCTGTCGCCCATACGTGCCGACGATCTGGCGGCTTTACCGATCAAAGAACTTCTTTCGCGTAACCCGAATATTCCAGTCGATGCTATTGACGATGTGATTCTGGGTTGCCACAACCAGGCGGGGGAAGACAACCGCAATGTGGCCCGCATGGCCCTTTTGCTGGCTGGATTGCCTTATACGGTGCCCGGCGAAACCGTAAATCGGCTTTGTTCGTCGGGCATGTCGGCGGTTATTCATGCCAACCGGGCCATTAAAGCAGGAGATGGCGATGTGTTCATAGCGGGAGGTATGGAGCACATGACCCGTGGACCGTGGGTAATCTCCAAAACATCGAAGCCCTTTGGCAACGACGCACAAATGTTCGATTCCAGCTTTGGCTGGCGGTTCATAAACCCCAAAATGCACGCCCTCTACGGTACCGATGCGATGGGCGTAACGGCCGAAAATCTGGTCGAGATCTACGGCATCAGCCGGGAAGATCAGGATTTGTTTGCCTATAACTCCCAGCAGAAAGCCGCCCAGGCCCAGCAGTCGGGCCGACTGGCCGAAGAAATCATGGGCGTTGAAATTCCGGCAAAGAAAGGCCCTGCTACACTTTTCGACACTGACGAATTTGTAAAGCCACAAACCTCCCTCGATGTGCTGGCGAAATTAAAACCGGCTTTCAAAAAAGAAGGGGGTACCGTAACGGCAGGCAACGCAGCCGGATTGAACGACGGTGCCGCAGCCCTATTCATTGCCTCCGACGAAGCCGTTAAACGATATAACCTGACACCCAAAGCCAGAATCGTAACTTCGGCAGTGTTGGGTGTAGAGCCGCGTATCATGGGCATTGGCCCCGTTCCGGCGACCGAAAAAGCATTAAAAAAAGCGGGGCTTAGTCTGGATGACATCGACGTAATTGAGCTGAACGAAGCTTTTGCTGCTCAGTCACTGGCCTGTATCCGGGCGCTGGGACTGGCGGATAACGACCCACGCATCAACCCGAACGGGGGCGCTATTGCCTTAGGGCATCCGCTGGGCATGTCGGGTACCCGACTGGTGCAAACGGCCGCATTGGAGTTGGCCAGGCAGAACAAACGCTATGCGCTGGCCACCATGTGCGTCGGCGTAGGCATGGGCTATGCGGTTATTATTGAGCGTGTTTAATCGACCAACCACTTCTAACCAATCCGCATGAAACGAGCACTAACCGCAGTACTTATCTTCTTATCAATTAATACAATGGCGCAAAATCAGGAAATGGACGTTGAGAAACTGGCGATTGAATCGTCCAGATACTGGCTGGACCTCGACTATGTCGGCGATGGTCTTGTTGGGCACAAACTGGATATCCATTTACCAAAGACGGGCAACGCGCCGTTTCCGGTGGTCATTTGTATTTACGGCAGCGCCTGGCGGGCTAATTCCTGGAAAGCCAATACGTTCAGCGAAGCGGGGATAGGTCAAAAATTATTGGGAAAAGGATTTGCCGTTGTCAGTATCAATTACCGGTCGAGTGCCGATGCCCAGTTCCCGGCGCAGATTCAGGATGTAAAAGCCGCCCTTCGATACATCCGGGCCAACGCGCCGAAATTTGGGCTGGATAACTCATTCATTAGCGTTACGGGCTGGTCGTCGGGCGGGCATCTGGCAGCCATGGCGGGTACGACCAACGGCATCAAAAAGACAACCATAAATGGGCTGGACGTCGATATTGAGGGGGCGTTGGGTAAATTCACTCAGGCCGACAGCCATGTCGATGCCGTTGTCGACTGGTTCGGACCTACCGATTTCCTCATCATGGATGCCTGTGGCAGCACGATGCCGCACAATGATGCCAAATCCCCAGAGTCGATACTCGTTGGTGGGCCTATTCAGGAAAACAAAGACAAGGTTGCGCTCGCTAATCCCATCAGTTATGTTCGAAAGAGCAACCCGCCTTTTCTGCTTTTCCACGGCGACAAAGACCCGCTGGTTCCTCATTGCCAGAGCGAAAAGCTGTTCGAAAGATTACAGGCAACCGGTGTAGAAAGTAAACTTGTTATTGTGCCGGGTGGCGGGCACGGACCGGGCGTCATGATTGATACCTATTATAAGCAGGCACTGGCGTTTCTGGCTAATCAACTGGAAACAAGTAAAAGGAAGTAGCCCCGGACTTCATCGTACAAACAAATAGTCATTCATTAGACTACAGTTCTGTTTCCCTTAAAACCATGCAACTACCCAAAATACGCAGTAACGTCAAGTTTTTTGTATTGGCCTGTCTATTGTCGTTTCCTGCACTGGCAGCCCGCGTCGATACCCTCGACGTACCCAGCGCCAGCATGAACCGAACACTCCGGGCAGCCGTCGTTCTGCCAGAGCGATATCGCAAAGCAAAACAACCCTTTCCGGTACTTTACCTCCTCCACGGCGGCTCGGGCAACTTTCGGGACTGGCTCACCAAAACCCCGGATAAAACCCTGTTGCACCGACTGGCCGACCAGTACAACATCATCATAGTGACGCCCGATGGCGACCCAACCAGTTATTATTTCGACAGCCCACTCATTAAAACGAGTCAGTTCGAAACCTTTATTTCGAAAGAGTTGATCGACAGGATTGATAATTCCTACCGAACCGTCCGCGAGAAAAAAGGGCGCATCATTGCGGGATTGTCGATGGGTGGACACGGGGCCATGTATATCTCCAGCCGCCACCCGGAACTATACGCAGCCGCCGGAAGCATGAGCGGTGTAATGAACATCAATACCGCTACCTGGAAAGTCCCCGCCGACTTCGCCAAATCCCGCGCCGAGAATTTTGCCAAGTTGCTTGGCCCAGCCAAAGAGGGTGACTCCCCCTACCCCGGCTTTACGATGGTGACGCTGGCCGATCAGCTTAAAGCCAACAACCTGCCGTTGATTTTCGACATTGGCGTCGATGATTTTCTGATTGAAGGCAATCGGGAAATCCACCGCCTGTTGATGGCCAACAAAACACCGCACGATTATACCGAGCGGCCCGGTGCCCATACGTGGGAGTATTGGGAGAACGCCCTACCCTACCAGATGCTGTTTTTCAACAAGATTCTGACCGCCAATCAGGTGACCATCCATTAACTAACCTCATGAAAACAAAAGCATTAGCATTTGTCGCTTCCTGCTATTTCCTGTTCGGGTTTATATCCTTAATACCTGTCAGCCGCGAGTTTGACGCTGTAAACGTTACAGGGGGTCTGGTATCCGGAACGACGAACGCAGCCGGCGACATTCACATTTTCAGAGGGATTCCCTTTGCGGCACCGCCCGTTGGCAACCTGCGCTGGAAAGCACCCCAACCCGTTATTCCGTGGTCGGGCGTACGCAAATGTGATGCCTTCGGGCCAAGTCCGGTTCAGGGTAGCCCAAATCCGTTTGGTCCCTGGAGCGCCGAGTTCCTGATCCCCAAAGAACCGATCAGCGAGGATTGCCTCTATCTGAATGTCTGGACCGGCGCTAAATCAGCAACCGAAAAGAGACCCGTTTTGGTCTGGATTTACGGCGGGGGCTTTAACAGCGGTGGTACCGGAGTGCCCATATATGACGGGGAAGCAACGGCTAAAAAAGGCGTCATTTTCGTCAGTATGAATTACCGCGTGGGGCCGTTCGGCTTCTTCTCGCATCCGGAACTCACCAAGGAATCGGGTCGAAATGCGTCCGGAAACTATGGTTTGATGGATCAGATTGCGGCTTTGCAATGGGTGAAGCAGAATATTGCCCGGTTTGGTGGCGACCCGGCCAATGTGACCATCGCGGGCCAGTCGGCGGGGTCCATGAGCGTAAACGCACTGGTTGCGTCTCCGGTGGCGAAAAATCTGTTCACGAAAGCCATTGCCGAGAGTGGAGCTAATTTCTCCCGCCCGGCGGCAACGCTCAGTCAGGCCGAAGAAGCCGGTCTGAAGATGGCCCAGTCGATGGGAGCCTCCTCGCTGGCCGAGCTACGGGCGAAACCGGCGGACGAACTCCTCAAAAAAGCGCAGGGTCGCGGACTGGTTATAGATGGCTACGTATTGCCACAGCCCGTTGCCGATATTTTTGCGGCTGGTAAACAGAACGATGTTCGCTTGCTGACTGGCTGGAATGAAGACGAAGGGATGGTGTTTGGCCCCGCCAAAAAGGCAGATGACTACCGGAAGCAGATCAATGAGCAGTACGGAGCAAGCGCCGATACTTTTCTCAAGTTCTATCCGGCCGGAACCGATGTTGAAGCCGCATCCTCGCAGGTGAAGGTGTCCAGAGATATGGTTTTTGGCGCACAGAACTACCAATGGGCAACCATCCAAAGCCAAAAAGGGAAAACGGCCTATGTGTATCGCTTTGCCCGAAAAGTGCCCGCCACGGGTGAGTACGCCCGCTACGGTGCGTTTCATACCGGTGAACTGGCGTATGCCTATGATAATCTTAAGTTCATTGACCATGCCCTCCGCCCCCTGGAGCCGGTCGATACGCGATTGGCCAACGAGATGTCGGCCTATTGGGTAAATTTCATCAAAACCGGCAATCCAAATGGAAAAGGCCTCCCCGACTGGCCTGCTTATTCAACTACGGACAAGCCGATCATGATCTTTGATAAGAAGACAGGGGTTCAGTCTTTACCGGATGGCCCCGCGCTGGAATTTCTGCTGACGACGATGCGTAAACGGTAGAAACATCCTGTCGACCTCTGACGAAACTCTAACTACAGCCAGCCTTAACAAACTTTAACAGCCCGTCCAGTCCCGGTCGGGCTGCTTTTTTGCGTATTTTTGGCCACTACTTACACAAAAGCAGTTCGTTAATCTTCATTTGTATGCAATCATTTAAACGCCTGAACACCCTAACGGGCTGGCTCGTTTTCGCCGTCGCGCTCTTTACCTACGCGATGACCGTGGAACGCACCGCCAGTTTCTGGGACTGTGGCGAGTTCATTGCGTGTTCGTTTAAACTCCAGGTCCCCCACCCGCCCGGTGCTCCGTTTTTCCTATTGCTGGGACGACTTTTCTCTATGATGTCGTTCGGCGATTTGACCAGCGTGGCCTATTGGGTCAACATGGCATCGGTACTGGCCAGTGCCTTTACCATTGCGTTTCTGTTCTGGACCATCACCATGCTGTCCCAGAAACTCCTCGGTAAAGCGGAACGTGATTATACCACCGCCGACACCTTGCTGGTCATTGGTACGGGTGCCGTTGGTGCGCTGGCCTACACCTTCTCCGACACGTTCTGGTTTTCGGCGGTCGAAGCCGAGGTATACGGTATGTCGTCGTTTTTCACCGCCATCGTCGTTTGGGCTGCCTTCAAGTGGGAGCGCATCGAAGACGAAGCCGCTGCCAACCGCTGGCTTATCTTTATCGCTTACCTGACGGGGCTATCTATTGGGGTCCACTTATTGAACCTCGTAACGCTGCCCGCACTGGCACTCATCTATTACTTTAAGAAATACCCCAAACCAACGTTCTGGGGCGGTGCAACGGCGTTCGGTATCGGTCTGGTTATTCTGGGTATCATCAACTCCGGTATTATTCCGGGATTGCCCGGCATGGCCTTCGCCTTTGAGCGCTTTTTCGTAAATACCCTTGGCCTGCCGTTTACCTCGGGGGCTATCTTCTTCACGGTCGTCTTCCTGGGTGCTATCGTGTACGGCATCATCTGGTCGGCCCGGCAAAAGCGGGTTGTGCTGAATACTTCCCTGCTGGCGCTGGCGTTTGTCCTGATTGGTTATGCGTCGTACATGCAGGTGCTGGTCCGGGCCGATTTCAACCCACCGATCAACGAAAATGATCCCAGCGATGAGCTGAACTTCCTGTCGTATTTGCGTCGGGAGCAGTACGGAAGCCGCTCGCTGCTGTACGGGCCGGTCTTCACGGCCCGCCCCATCGACCAGAAGCAGGGTGCGCCCATGTGGAAAAAACAAGGCAACAAATACGTTGTGTTCGACCACCAGCCGGAGTACGTATATGCGCCCGGCGATGAGATGCTGTTTCCTCGCGTTTACAGTAGCCAGCAAAACCACCCGGCCCTGTACCGGCAGATGCTTGGCCTCGCAGAAGGTCAAAAACCGACCATGGGCGATAACCTGAAATTTATGTTCAACTACCAGTTAGGACACATGTGGTGGCGCTACCTGATGTGGAACTTTGCCGGTCGGGAGAGCGACGAAGAAGGCGCGGGTTACCTCCTCCCCTGGTCGACAGATCAGGGTGCGCCGGATCTGTTGAAGACCAATAAAGCCCGCGACAACTTCTACATGTTGCCGTTCGTTCTGGGTCTGTTTGGTATCACGTTCCAATACTTCCGCCGTCGGCGCGACTTCCTGATTGTCGGGCTCTTGTTTTTGTTCACCGGTATTGCCCTGCAAGTCTTCCTGAACTCGCCCCCATCGGAGCCCCGCGAGCGTGATTACATCTACGTTGGCTCGTTCTACTTCTTCGCCATGTGGCTCGGTCTGGGCGTTATGTCGATTGCGGAAGGATTACGCAGTGCCTTAAAATCGGATGTAGCCCGCAATGGCGTCGTGGCGGGTGTTTGTCTGCTGGTCCCCGTTATGATGGGCGCGAAAAGCTGGGACAACCACAACCGCGACAAGCGTTACCAGTCGGTCGATTTCGCTAAAAACCTCCTGAATTCCTGCGCCCCCAATGCGGTGCTCTTTACCGGTGGCGACAACGACACCTTCCCCCTTTGGTACGTACAGGAAGTAGAAGGTTTCCGGCGCGATGTGCGGGTATGTAACCTGAGTTTGCTGGGTACAGAATGGTACATCCAGCAGATGAAGCGGAAGACCTACGAGTCGGAAGCACTGCCCATTTCGCTTGAGTTCGACAATTTCAACAAAGGCAAAAACGACATTGTGCCGTTCTACGAAGTGCCGGGCGTTAAAAACGGAATCGACCTCAAGCAGTACATCAACCTGATCAAGACGAGCAGTCCGGCGGTTCAGGTGCCGCTCACCAATGGCGACATGACGAGCATTCTGCCTTCGTCGGTACTGTTCCTGCCCATCGACAAAGCTGCGGTTGACAAAGCGAATTTTGTACCGGCTGCGCTTCGTCCGCTGATGAAGGATACACTGCAATGGACCATCGGGAAGAAAGACCTGTACAAGCCCGACCTGATCATGCTCGATATGATTGCGACCAACAACTGGAAACGTCCGATCTACTTCTCCAGCACGCTGGCGAGCGATAACTACCTGAGCCTGAAGAATTACATGCAGTTGGAAGGTTACGCGTATCGGCTCATGCCGGTGGCCGTACCGGGCGCAACGGATGGCTATGTCAACTCCGACATCATGTACACCAACATGACAAAGAAGACCTTCTGGCGTGAGTTCAACAACCCGGATGTGTATTATGACGAAACCTACAAAGGCCCACCGGTAATTTCGGCCCGTATCGCGTTCTTCCGTCTGGCCGATCAGTTCATCCGCGAAGGCCGGAAAGACAAAGCCCTTGAGGTGCTGAATTATTCGCTGAAGGTTATTCCGGACAAAGCAATTCCGTACGACCAGATTTCGTCGAACTACGTACGCTTCCTGTTTGAAGTGGGCGACAGCAAAAAGGCGCTCGAAATTGCCGAAGTTATGGCCACCCGCGCCGATCAGGACCTGACTTATGCCAAGAGCGGCAATGGGCGATTTGGTAGCCCCGATTCAGACTTGTACATTCTGCAAACGATTGTCGAAGCCTGTAAGGAAGCCAAGCAAACGGCAGCCGCTAATAAATACGAAGCCATTTTCCAGAAGCACATCAACGCGTTTGGTTGATCGATTCGTACCAGACAAAAAGCCCGAACTACCTGGTGTGGTTCGGGCTTTTTGGGTAATGGCTTGACCTGCGCAGGCAATTCAAACACTCTGTTGTTTTGCGGTAAGCTACTCTCTGTAGATTTTGACTACTGTATCAGACAGCATCCTGCTGTCTGGCCGTCAGGCAAAAAAATGGGCAGCTCAAGTTCGTCTTCAGAAATGAAATAATGCAGGCAAGGACGTGAACGTTGTTGAGGGCAATGGGCCGCCGGGGAGACTATTTTGCCTCACGGCCAGACAGCAGGATGCTGTCTGATACAATAGCCCTACAAACTCAGACGGCAATAAGCAAGGTAGCTTGTACTAGTATTTCGTTTACGCGGTTAGTCGCACTAATCGCTGTATGAACGCGTTTAACCAGGCCGTCTTTTTTAACCGATTGAAGAGTACAATGCCCGTTAAGGCACAGGTAATTCCGGCCAGCACATCCAACACATAATGATGGCTGGTATAAACGGCGGAGAACCAGATACCCCCCATGATGACGGCAAAGAATCCGTTTACTGCGCCCAGTCGGTTCTTTAGTCCGTAATACAGGACAATGACCGGGTAGGATGAGTGCAGGGAAGGCATGGCCGCAAACACATTCGAGCTTTTGGCATAAATGGAGCTAAACACCGAAACACCCAGAAGCTGGTCGAAGTGGGACAGGCCAGCCGTATTGCCGGGAGTATACGGATGAAACGTAAACCCATACAGCTGCACATACCAGGGCGGTGCGGCCGGATAGACATAGTAGATAACAAATCCCAGCAGATTGACCAGCACGAAGGTCAGCGCAAAAGGGTAAAACTGAGGTCGGTTTGTAAAGAAAAGATACGTGGCAAACAACAGCGGAATCGGCACCCAGCTTAGGTAAAAAAGGCCGGTTACAATGTCGAGCGAATCCATTCGATGCGCCAGCCAGTATTCATTAGGCGTTAACAGCGACTGCCCGAAATGAATGCCGAACAGTTTTTTCTCCAGTGAATAAAGGGATTCGATGTGTACCGCATTGTACGTGTAATTCGGAAACGCTTTCATGTAATCGAAAACAATCCAGTACACAATGAAGATCGAGAAACCCATAACAAACTTTCGGCTCTGTTCGGACGCATAATAAAGTCCGTTCACCAGCCCGATGAGTACGAGTTGATCGGATTTAAAGCCAACGAGTTGGTATGAAAACAACAGATACCCAAGTGATGCCAGCGTCAGCGGCAGAATTCCTCGTACAGTCGTTGGGCTGCTAATTTGCGGGGGTTGATGCATGGTACAGATGAACCGTATACAGGGAACGCTTAAACCATAATGCGTTCTACGGTTGACTCGCCCGTCAACGCATTTGTTCCCTCCAGCTGAATGTACTTGACATTTGGCATCCACATGGTTCCCCCTTCTATCCGCAGATAGATCCGTTTCAAAATCACCTTTTTCTGATTTACGGTAGCATACACGTAATAATCGTTGGTGCCCGATTTCGCCAGATGAAGGGGTAGCTTCTTGTAGGAGACAAAGCTCAGTTCATACTCCTCATTCCGTAAAGGCCGCGCTTTAACGCCATAAGCAAATGTGCGCTGAATGTATGAGAGCTCCTTTTTTTGGCTCTGTTCAGTATACCGAATCCAGAAAACATGAACGGGGTCGTTCTTATCCAACTGACCATTTTTTAAATTCAGGGCGCAGATAATGGTATTCGGATTCGGGTCTCGCTGGATATAAAATAACTGATTCGGAATATTTCTGGGCGTTGGGAAGGCGACCGCTACTTTGTCCTGCGTATGACCGGTAGCAATATCGTTCGCCGGAATCGAATACCCAGCCACGCTGCCGAGCAGCAAAAACGCCAGCATGAGTACCTTCGGCGGACTGGTTGTCTTTTCCTTTTCCTCTAGCGCTTTCCTGGAATCGGTTAGCCGGTTAAAGGCAGTTATGTTGGTCATAATGGCCATAACCATGAGGGGCAGGGTAAAAATAGACATGGTTTCAAAGACGTGTACCGGAATACCGGGTATGTACAGCTTGAAATCAGGCCCCAGCAACGGAGCAAAACAGCCACACGCCAGCGCCGACACCCCAATGGTAATGACCCGCTCGGGCCGTTGCATCAGGCCACCTTTGCACTCTACGCCCAGACCTTCGGCGCGGGCGCGGGTATAACTCACCATCATCGAGCCAATCAACGCGATGAAGGCAAACAGCGAACTAAAGAAATAGTGATGCGAAATCAGATAATAGCAAATGCCCAGGAAAAGAATTAGTTCACTGTAGCGATCCAGCACCGAATCGAAGAGGGCACCATACAGCGAACTCATCTTACCCAACCGTGCCACCTGCCCATCCAGCATGTCGAAAAGTCCGGCAAACAGCACCAGCGCACCCGCCCAGCCAACGTAACTAAGATCGCCCCGGTTGCCTTGTTCCGCACCCATAATAAAGATCAGGGCCACGCCTATATTCAACACCAGCCCAATGGTGGTCACCATGTTAGGTGTTAATCCCAAACGGATCAACAGCCGGACAAACGGATTGATAAGGGTATAGATACCCAGTTGAAGTTTGGTTCGGAGAGGAAGTGCCTGCTGCATAGTTGGAATGGATTAAAAATCAAGCGTTGCCCGAGCCCGGATGCCCCAAGCCGACACGTTGGGGTTATCTAAATAATTTAGCCGTCTGACCAGGTCGATCCGGAAAAACTTCAACACATTCGCCACCCCCGCGCTGGCCTCCATATACGGTGTTCCAGCAAGCGTATAGGTATAGGGAATGCCCAGGGCATCAACGGGAAACTGGTAAAGCGACGGATTCTGTTTCGGGTCGTTCTCGCTTCGTAAGCCCCCATAGAGCGCTTTGAAGGAGACGGCCTCCCGCCATTTCAACCGTTTGAACAACGGAATCTTATTAAAGAAAAATCCATTGAACGAATGATCGATACTCACGCTGGCATAGTGATCACTAACAAATTCCAGAAAATTCATCAGGTTGTACGAGTTTAACTGATACGCGTACGTTTGGTTGGCCCGGTGAATTGTAAGCAGCGGGAACGGCACCTGTCCCAGAATGTAACCGCCCTGAAGCGTAACCATCGAATAGCCCAGTTGGGAGAGCCAAAAGCGTTTGCTGGCAACGCCCGTGACGTTCTGATAGTTATACCCGCCATTCAAAAGACCTTTGACACCCGCTGTATAACGCAACGTGAATACGGGATAGCGGCCAACGATCGGTACGCGGTAAATTTTCCCCTGAAAGAACTGTTCATTCGGAGCCCAGCGGGCTTCTACCGAAAACTCGGAGGTGGTCAGCGTTGGCGAGGGCGTATTTTCGGAGTCGCCGAGCCGTTTAAATTCCAGGCTTCCCGCTGGTGACTGCTGCCAGTTCCTAAAGCCAAGGCTGTAGGAAAAGTGGTTTTCAAACTCATGGACATAGTCGATACGCCAGGTGTCGTTGTACAGCCACCTGTCATTCACCCCCCGCTTAAAGGAAAGTAAGAAGTTGTCTTCCTGAACAAACTGAAGTTCCTGGCCCGGAATCTTCGTATCACGCTGAAAACTCGCCCGGATGTAGTTCTGCGGAAACTGGTAAATCGACTTGTTATTAATGGAGTAAGTACCACTCAGGAAGTACTTCCACCGCTCATCTTTAAATCCATAAGCCGCGTAGGTTTCCGCATAGTACCGTTTGCTCAACTCGGGGGTAGTCCGTCCGCCAACCCGTAACCGAAACCCTTCAATGGGATTGAAACTGTAGAACGTATTGGCCGGTCCCACTTCAAATGGGCCGAACGATTTGTACCCGGCAAACACAAAGGTAAAGGCCTCCATGGTGCGTCGGAAAGACGGCATTCGTTTCAGACTATCAATGTTGGTGTAAACCTTCGATTCGGCAATAGACAGGGAATCGTGTCGGTTCGCGCTCCAGAACGCTTCGGGCTGGCTGGCGGCTGCCGCTTCGACTACCTGCGGCTGACCACTGTAGAATGTAGCGGGTTGCGGCTCATCCGTTTTGTAATTTCGGTACGAGAGCGTTCGCTGGCCGAAAATACCGCCCCCCCTGGTTTTATTGGCACCAAAGTCGGCCAGTAAATCGCTTTTACTCAGAAAATAACGTCCATCTGTATGCTGTTCGAACTGTAGCCGGATCTGCAATTCCCGAACCCAGTTCAGGTTGATTCTGGGGTTGACGGATAGATTGATTTTCTGCACGGCAAAATTACTATCCAGGGTTACGTACATCTTCCCCTCAAACAACATATCCGTCGTATTGCGGGGCACAAAGTTCAACCCCACCAGTTTAGTCTTGCCAACCACCAGTGTATCGGCCAGATAATACTGGTAAAATGTCGGCGCACTGTTGGCAATGGGGCTGAGAAACTGATTGGTCATCAGAAAGATCGAATTAGAGTAAATATCCACTTTCGAATACATCCGATTCAGGTAAATACTCAATCCGTTACTGTCGAAATACTGGCCGAAGTCGACCCGCTTATTGCCCTTAACAATGACTTTGTCAGTTGAGGGGCTTTTGCGGAGGTAGTGTTCCGATAACTTTTCTTCCAGATAAACGGGCAGCAGTGATTTGCCGGGTAATGTTGTTGTATCTCGGTTATTGAGCAGAAAGCGGTACTTCTGAAAAATCTTCCGTTCAGAAACTTTCGTTGACAAACTGCTTAGGGAGAACTGTAATTTATCGTATTCCTCGTAGGACGCGTAAGCGTAACTGCCTAACTGATTCTGCTCTTTGTGGCTGATCACGTTTCGGATCAGCTCAACCGCCGGATTATTTTTATTTCGGTAGCGTTCCCGTTTTCCGCTCCTGATCACTACCTCATTCAGCAGTTGCGAATCCGGTTCCAGCTTAACCGTTACCGACTGGCTTGTACCTGGGGTAATGCTTTTAGTGATTGACTTATAGCCAATAAAGGATATGACAACTTTGGTGAAATTACCGGATGCCGTTAAGGTATAAACGCCCCGTTCATCGCTGGTTGTCCCAATGGTTGTACCCGGAAAAACAATGTTGGCGAAGGGGAGCGGCTTGTTGGTGGGTCCGTCGATGATGGTTCCCGTTACGGTTGTTGTCTGCCCAAGGGTTATCGAACTACTCAAAAACAACAATCCGCTCAGCAACATGAGGGATTGACGGAGTGCGTTGCGGAGTGATTGACTCATGACAGGCTAAAGACAAAGTCTTTCTGAAAGAAATAGTTATAACTTACGCCTATCAAAATGGCTACCAGCGTTTTAGCCACCAGATACCGGATATCGAGAAACTGGGTGACCATAAAAAGCCCGGCCGCATTAAGGCCCGTATTGCCAAGCCAGACAAGCACAAACCGTCTAAATTGCTGACCAACGGGTTGATTACTTTGCGAAAATGTCCATGATTTCGACATACCAAAATTAACCAGTCCCCCACCAACGGCTCCGATAACACTGGCGGTAACATACCAGCAATGCAACCAACTAACACAACCAACTGTCGTCAGGAAATCGAATCCCGAAGCAACAATTGAGGTTGCCTGAACTTTAAAGAACGTTTTCATAACTTTATAAAATACCCAATACCAGGGCAACCCGCAGCAAAATATTCGCGTAGAGCCCGGCCAATAGATCGTCCAGCATGACGCCCCAGCCGCCGGGCAGCTTCTCCAGCTTTCGGATGCCGAGGGGCTTACCTATATCGAACAGACGAAACAGCAGCAAACCCGCCAGCAGGCTTTTTACGGTTATTGGGATGAACAACAAGGTCAGGCACATTCCCGCTAGTTCGTCGACGACAACCCGGTAGCTGTCCTTACCCCACTCCTGCTCAACTACCGTGGCAGACCAAATGCCAACCGCCGTTATTACACTGGTGATCAACACAGGTACTAAAAACCAATAACCACCGGGCTGGGCCACTCCAGGCTGGGCCGCATTAGGCTGGGCCGCACCAGGCCAAACTCCGCTGAGCAGGACTAGGTACCAGACACCACAACAGGCAATGGATGCTACCGTGCCCCCACCTTTGCGGATATAGCCGATGCCCAGACCGGTGGCTATCAATTTATGCATTCTTTATACCGTAGAGGCTAAATCTTGGTAATCTTCCAGATCCAGATGGGCAATCAGGTCTTCACCCATCAGGTAACGAAGGGTGTTCTCCAGCTTGAACAACTGTCTGAAAATATCGTGTTCGGGAGCGAGTTCCGGAGCCGTCTGTGGCGATTTGAAATAGAAGGAAAGCCACTCCTGAATACCGCTCATATCGGCCCGTTTGGCCAGATCCATGAACAGCGCCAGGTCCAGCACCAACGGCGCAGCCAGGATAGAATCGCGGCAGAGGAAGTTGATCTTGATCTGCATCTGATACCCGAGCCAGCCGAAAATGTCGATGTTGTCCCAGCTTTCTTTGTTATCACCGTGAGGGGGGTAATAGTTGATCCGCACTTTGTGGTACAGTTCTTTATACAGCTCAGGATTCTGCTCAGGCTGGAAAATTTCGTCCAGTACGCTCAGCTTCGACACTTCTTTGGTCTTGAAGTTATCCGGATCGTCCAGCACTAGTCCATCGCGATTACCCAGAATATTGGTTGAGAACCAGCCGGTAACACCCAATGCCCGCGCTTGTAAGCCCGGTGCCAGGATGGTTTTCATCAGTGTTTGTCCGGTTTTGAAATCCTTACCGCAAATGGGTGTATTGGTCAGGTAAGACAATTCAATCAGGGCAGGTATATCGACCGTCAGGTTAGGTGCTCCATTAGCAAAAGGAACACCCGATTTAAGGGCAGCGTAGGCGTACAACATGCTGGGCGCAATGGCAGGGTCATTATTTCGCAGCCCTTCTTCAAAGCTGGCCAGACTGGAATGCACGGCACTTTCTTCCATGTAAATCTCGGTCGAACCGCACCAGATCATTACCAGCCGACTACAGTCGTTATTGGTCTTGAACTGTTCAATATCATCGATCAGAGCCTGCGCCATTTCGTAGCGGGTGGTGGCTTCTTTGATATGGGTACCATCGAGATTCTTGACATAATTTCGGTCGAAAGCGGCCTTCATCGGGACAATCGCTTCCAATTCAGCCCGTACTGCATTCAGCAAGCCCGGCTCCAGTACTTTGGCGTTTACCGCTGCCTGATATACGTTGTCTGAGTACACATCCCAGCCCCCAAAAACCAGATCGTTCAAATCGGCCAGCGGCACGAAATCCTTGATTCTTGGCCGGTTATTGTCCGCTTTTGATCCCAGCCGGATTGTGCCCATTTGAGTCAGTGATCCAACTGGCTGTGATAAGCCTTTCTTAATCGCTTCAACACCAGCGATCATTGTTGTTGCCACGGCTCCCAACCCTGGAAGCAGGACGCCCAATCTACCATCGGGTTCTGTAGTGTGTTGTTTCATTGAGTTTGTTTTAATGTTTTTACTGGTGTTGTAAGCCATTATGTCGGAAAAAGCCAGCAAGCAGGTGCCCGTTTTAGGAGCTTGCTCCAGAGATTAACACAGTTTGGTTAGTACATAAACCCGTTTCGCACCAATAAGTATGTTTAACGGTTAAAGATTTTAGGCTATGGTGTAACTTTTTTGCTCATATTGAAATAGTAAACTGTATCTATTTAACAGGACTTTAAAACGTTTGTTTAAATCAATTGAATAAATGACAATAAAGTTCACCCCTTAACCAGATTTATATAATATATGAATTGAACTTATCCAATGGGTGATTTAAGGCCTGTGCTTTGTAAACGATCGGTAAAAGCAAATAGTTTTGGCAAAAAAAACTGATCAAGAACCAGTTAGCTCTAAAACAGAAAGCCCCGGTCGTGGACGACCGGGGCTTTCTGTTTTAGCCTATTTTATCAATCAACCATGAAAGAAATCTTTCATTTTGTCAAAAAATCCCTTCTCGTTTTTGTTGGGCCTTGGTTGAAAGTTGGGTGAGTTTCGTAATTTTTCCAGAATGGAACGCTCCTCCGCCGACAGGATTTTAGGTGTCCAGACGTTTACATGAACGAGTTCATCGCCACGGCCGTAGCCATTCAGTTCTTTAATTCCTTTGCCTTTCAGGCGCAGTATTTTACCACTTTGCGTACCCGGCTCCAGCGTGATTCGAGCTTTGCCATCAATGGTTGGCACTTCAACGCTGGTACCAATGGCGGCATCCACGAAATTGATATATAGATCGAAAACGACATTGTTGCCATCCCGTTTGAGGTCGGCATCTTCTTCCTCTTCAATGACAATGAGCAGATCACCCGCTACACCGCCCCGTGGGGGAACGTTGCCTTTACCGCCTACCGATAGCTGAATACCTTCGGCAACGCCAGCCGGAATTTTGATCGGGATAACATCTTCCTGCAACACGCGGCCTTCGCCAAAGCAGGCATCGCAACGGTCGGTTACGATCTTTCCTTCGCCATTACAGGTTGGGCAGGTGCTGGTCGAGACCATTTGCCCAAGCATGGTGTTCACCACTTTACGCGTTTGCCCGGTTCCGCTACAGGTAGAGCAGGTCTGGACGGCGGTTCCGTTTTTGGACCCATTGCCTCCGCAGGTGGTACAGGTTACGTGCCGTTTTACTTTAATTTTCTTTTCAACACCGTTGGCAACTTCCTGCAAATTGAGCTTCAGTTTGATACGCAAATCGGAACCGCGCCGAACGCGCTGCCGACCACCGCCCCCACCCTGAGCGCCCCTGAAGAAACTGCCAAAGGGCGAATCGTCGCCGAAGACGTCGCCAAACTGACTGAAGATATCGTCCATCGTTGGCCCACCGGCACCATATCCGCCACCGGCCGCACCACTCATCCCTGCATGACCGAACTGGTCATACCGGGCTTTTTTCTGCGGGTCGTTCAGGACGTCGTATGCTTCGGCCGCTTCCTTGAACTTTTCTTCGGCGGTAGGGTCATCCGGATTTTTGTCGGGGTGGTATTTGATCGCCATCTTCCGGTAGGCTTTCTTGAGATCCTCCGCCGAGACGTTCTTATCAACGCCCAATATTTCGTAATAATCGCGCTTCGTTGCCATATCTTTCAATGCTGAATGATACAATGATTGAATGATAGAATAGGGTATACTAGTCTATTCTATCATTCAATCATTGTATCATTCAATCATTATGTTAGCTTCCTACAATCACTTTTGCAAACCGAATGACTTTATCATTCAGGTAATAACCCTTTTCTATTTCGTCAATCACTTTGCCTTTGAGGTCATCGCTCGGTGCCGGAAACTGAGTGACCGATTCGTGCAGATCGGCGTTGAAGGTCTCCCCTTTCGATACCATTGGCTTTAAACCTTTGCCTTCCAGTGTCTTGAACAATTTGGTGTAAATCAGCGAAACACCTTCTTTCAGAGCAGCCACGTCGTTTGTGCTTTCGATGGATTGCATCGCCCGCTCAAAATCGTCGACCACCGGAATCAGTACTTTCAATACACCTTCGTTGGCATTACTGATCAGCTCAAGTTTTTCCTTGGCTGTACGGCGACGGAAGTTTTCGAAATCAGCATATAAACGGAGGTATTTATCTTTCAGTTCGGCCAGCTCACTGCCGGTTTTACCCTGTTCTGCCGGTGCGGTTTCAGCTACGAAAGCTTCCGACGATGAGACTTCTTCTGTTTCGGCTGGCTCTCCGCCATTTACCGTTACGGCTTCTTCCTCTGTCACGTTTTCAGTTGTCAGGTTGTCAGGTTGTTGCGAATCGCCGGATGCCTGTTCATCCAAAATGTCTTTATTTTCCATTACTGAGCTTCTATTTCTCTTCCAGAAATTCATAGGCAAAGATGGGCAAAAGACCGACCAAAACCGCACCACATGACAAGTTGACACGTATTTCTGTGCCAGGATTTTCCGGATTTACAGGATTTATATTCGGCTCAGGTATGTTTTACGTTCATTGCGCAACTGGTTCACGGATAACCAAGACCGGACAACCGAAATTCCGTTCGCTGAATAATAAAACTAACTGTCATGCATGCACCCGCCCATCACTATTCGAAACTGATCAAAGCAAAGGCCCTTGACCTGGGCTTTGATTTTTGTGGTGTGGCCAAAGCCGACTTTCTGGAAGAGGAGGCTCCCCGACTGGAAACCTGGCTTAAGAATGGGATGCACGGCCAGATGAATTACATGGCCAATCACTTCGACAAACGGCTCGATCCGCGTTTGCTGGTCGACGATGCCAAATCGGTGATAACGGTGCTACTCAATTATTACCCGGAACAGAAATTGCCCGAAAGTGATGACGATTTAAAGCTCTCCAAATATGCGTATGGCACCGATTATCACTTCGTTATTAAAGACAAGCTGAAAGACTTGTTGACCTTTATTCACGACGAAATTGGCGAAGTAGGTGGCCGGGCGTTTGTCGACTCGGCACCGGTTATGGACAAGGCCTGGGCTAAACG
This sequence comes from Spirosoma fluviale, assembly GCF_900230225.1. Classification (GTDB taxonomy): domain Bacteria; phylum Bacteroidota; class Bacteroidia; order Cytophagales; family Spirosomataceae; genus Spirosoma; species Spirosoma fluviale. The sequence goes on along the minus strand of NZ_OCNH01000001.1, from coordinate 1,450,870 downwards.
CGCTGGATTGGGCTGGGTGGGGAAACACACCAACCTGATCAATCGGGAGATCGGTTCATTTTTCTTCATCGGCGAACTCATCCTCGACCTCGAACTGGAACCCGACGGCCCCATCACCGACTATTGTGGCACCTGCACCCGCTGTATCGACGCCTGCCCGACCGATGCCATTGTTGGCCCGTACGTTGTAGACGGCAGCAAGTGCATCTCATATTTTACCATTGAGTTAAAAGAAGCTATTCCCACCGAGGTAAAGGGACAGTTCAACAACTGGATTTTTGGCTGCGATATTTGCCAGGACGTATGTCCCTGGAACCGCTTCGCCCGTCCGCACCAAACCCCCGCTTTCGATCCACACCCGGATTTAACCGCGTTTACAAAAACCGATTGGGAAGAAATTACGGAAGATGTCTTCCGGGAAATTTTCCGGCGGTCGGCGGTTAAACGGACAAAGCTGGACGGGTTGAAACGGAATATTGGCTTTCTGTAGTACCGACCGTCCCGGTCGGGCGGTCTAGTCTAGTCTAGTCCACCCGACCGTCCCGGTCGGTACTACAGAAAGCCCTTCAACGCTTCTCCTACGCGCCAGACGTCCTCGAAGGTATTGTATAACGGAGTTGGGGCCAGCCGGATACAATCGGGTTCGCGCCAGTCGCCGATGATGCCCTGCTCCGTTAGGTAGTTGAACAATTCACGTCCCCTTTTCCGGACTAACAGCGACAGTTGACAGCCGCGCTGGTTGGGGTCTTCGGGCGTCAGGAGTTGAATATCCGTAAAGGGACTGAGGATGTACTCCAGATACCCCGTCAGTTGTTCGCTCTTTTGCCTGAGTGCAGCGATACCGGCCTCGGCGGTAATGGAAATGGCTGCCCGGTGCAGTGATAACGCCAGAATGTTGGGCGTGCTGATTTGCCAGCCATCAGCACCCGGTGCGGGAAGAAAGCCGGGTGTCATCTCAAACCGTTTATCTTCCCGATAACCCCACCAGCCCGCCAGTCTGGGCAGGTTTTGTTCATGATGCTTCTCGTGTACGAACACGCCCGAAATGGCTCCGGGTCCACCGTTCAAGTATTTGTACGAACACCAGGTAGCAAAATCGACGCCCCAGTCGTGCAGCCGCAGTGGCACGTTACCAATAGCATGGGCCAGGTCGAAACCAACCGGGATGCAATGCAGTTTGGCGGTTTCGGCAATGGCGGCCATGTTGTATACCTGACCGGTATAGTAATTCAGTCCGCTCATCCAGATCACGGCCAGCGAATCGGCATGTTCGGCGATAGCATTCTGGATATCCGTCGTATGAATCAGCTGATCGTCAGGATGCGGAGCAATTTCGATAATGACTTCCGACGGCTGTAAGCCATGCTGCTTCACGTGCGTTTCGAGCGCGTACTGGTCCGATGGAAAATCGCCTTTGATGGTTAGAATCTTAAACTTGGTAGCCGTAGGCCGATAAAACGATGCCAATAGCAAATGCAGGTTAACTGTCAGCGCATTCATCGGACAGACTTCGGCCGGTGTTGCACCCAGAATGTCGCTCAATGCCTTTTTGCAGGTAGTATGGTAGCTTAACCAGGGCTGTTCTGATCCGACCGGTACCTCAAACCAGCCTTCAACACCCAGATTTTGCCAGATGGCGAGTTCCTGCTCAACAGCGGCCCGAGCGGTTTTGGGCTGCAACCCCAGCGAGTTTCCACAGAGGTAGATTGCATCCCGGCCGTTATGCCGGGGAATATGGAAACGATCCCGAAACGACCTGAGTGGGTCGGCCTGATCGAGTTTTTGAGCGAAAGCGAGCGAGTTTTCGTAGGTCATATGGTGCAAATCTAACGGACAAACGCATTCACGAATCAATCCCCGATTTGGAGTCCTGTTTTTCTTATTCATGTATCGATCAAACTAATCGAAAATGGCCATTCAATAAGTCTACAATACATAATCGATGAATATGTGTTTATACATCGAAAACTCAACTAGTATATGAAAAATCTTCTTTTCGATTGGCTGTCAAATGCGGCCCCAACATCTATCCACTTTCGACCTGCCCTTGGGCTTGCACTTTTTTCGGCCTTTGCACTCGCTGCCTGTGAGGACCACCGCTTGCCATTACAAGGTCAGGGTATCCAGTCGAACAGTCCAAAACCTGATTGGGGGCCAACCATTTCGGCCCAAAATCTGGCGGTTATTGAGGAGCTTGGCAGACTGGCTCCCACACCTATCGAACAGTTAACTCCGCAGCAGGCACGTCAGCAACCCTCGTTCAAAGACGCAGTAAATTCTCTGCTCGATAAAAACAATATTCCTCGGCCAACAGCCAATGTTACCATTAGTGAACGCATGATTTCGGGTTCCGGCGGGGCGCAGATACGGACTAAAATATACACTCCCCGCACCACCGCATCCGGACCACTTCCGGTCATCGTATATTATCATGGCGGGGGCTGGGTCATTGCCAGCCCGGAGGTGTATGAGTATTCGACGCTGGCACTGGCCGAAGAAACCGGCGCGGTGGTCGTGTCGGTTGATTATCGACTCGCTCCCGAGTTCAAGTTTCCAACTGCTCACGAAGATGCCTATAGTGCCTATGAATGGGTAAAAAACAATGCTGACCAAATCAATGGTAATCCGGCGAAAGTAGCGGTAGCGGGCGAAAGTGCCGGTGGCAACATGGCAATCACCGTGAGTATGATGGCCCGAGATCGGGGACTGGGCTTACCCGTTCATATTCTGTCCGTTTTCCCGGTAGCGAACAATGATTTGAACACGCCTTCCTACAATCAGTACGCCAATGCCAAGCCGCTCAGCAAGGCAGGTGTGGAGTACTTTGTGGCAAATTACTTCAATTCCCCCGCCGATGGAGACAGTCCGCTCATATCGCTCGTCGACGTAGCAAATCTTAACGGACTACCGCCAACAACAATCATTGCGGCTGAAATTGACCCCCTGCAATCGGAAGGAATGCTCTTGCGGGATAAATTACAGTCATCCGGTGTTCAGGTAACCTATCAATTGTATCCGGGAGCTACTCACGAGTTTTTCGGGATGTATACGATTGTACCTCAGGCACAGGCAGCGCAAACATTAGCTGCAACCCAGCTTCGGAACGCCTTTAAGTAACGTCAAAACAACACGATTATACGCCCCGACATTACTGATGTCGGGGCGTTTTGTTTTACCAGAAAGGTGGAAACAAATTATTAGTTAAAGTAGCCGGAATGGTTTACAACGCCGAAAAGCATAATTGGGTCAATAGGAAAAACCACTTTCCCCATGCGACAGTCCGTTATTTTCTTACTGATAACCGGCGCGCTGACCTGCGCTGGTACTGTTCTTTTCGGGCAGTCGAAAAGCACTCCGGTTTCGTTTCCCACCTATAATCAGATCAAACCGGCAGGTGGAGAAATCATGGACTATGTCCCAAGCCCCGGAAGCGGCAAGATTGAATACATAAAGCAAAAGATGGTCTTCAACCTGTTTGATTATCCGGCGGGTACTGTTACCTATATCATCAACGGAAAACCGGCAACGAATGAGAAGGCAGCAAAAGAAGTGGTTAGCAAAAAAGGTAACTACGTGACTAAAGTAGCCATCAATGAGCCAACCGAAGATGGCATGATAACGATTTATATTGATTTCACAACTGACAAATAATCCGCTATCTACTCACAAAAAATGCCCGAATCCAGACAGATTCAGGCATTTTTGTTAATAAACTTAGTCTTATTGATGATCCATGCCACCACCTTTTTTGCAGCAGCTTGGCAGTTTATTGTATCCAGCCTGATCGGCGGCAACTTCTTCGGCATCGTATCCGGTCTTGCTGATGTTGGCTTTTAATTTAGCAACATCCGTTTTGGCCGGGTTATATTTGATGGTAACAATCTTCGACTTTACGTCCAGATCCGCTTCTTTAACGCCTTTCTCGTAGGCCAGATTCCGTTCGATACGGGCTTTGCACATGCCGCAAATGGCGGATGTCTTAATCTTGACTTCTTTGTCTTTGTCATCGCGGGTTGGTCCACCGGCGAACAAAGTGCCCATAAGCATCAGCGACGTCAGGGCGGTTAGAAACAGGTTACGCAACATGGTTTAGCTTGGTTTATAGTGAATTAAGAACGAAAATTTAATAGGAATGGTGCCTTTAGCAGCACTTAGATGCTCATTTTGTGATTCATTTGGTTCATCTGTCTATGTCCTGAATGGTTCATACTCCGCATCGTCATCAGGCTTGGCGACAGGCGCAGGTATATCTGCCCCGAAATGGGCATCTTACCGTAAAATGCCTGCAAAGACTTATCAGGCATACCAGCCGTTGCCTGTGCGCCCAGCACCAGATCGGAGTTGAGTTGCTGAGCGATACGGTAATTCATCCCCAGGGTCAGGTTATTTATTGTAAACGTTTGATTTCGCCCAATCTGCCCGGACTCTCCGCCTGCAATTGGATTGTAGAGACCCAACTCTTCAGCCGATTTACTCACATTTTCAAATCGGCCATAAAAAGCGGCTTTGGTCATTTGGAGGCTACTTTCGGCCAGATACGAGTTTTCGCCGGAACCATCGTGGCTGTTACGCCCCCACACGAAGGCCGAGGTTACGTAACTCGCTGGTCCCAGCCCTTTACTATGCAAAATAGATGCCGTAGTGCGGGTGGTGTTCTCTCCGGGATGTGCTTCTTCCGGATCGTGCAGAAATCCCTGCGAGAACTGGAGTGCCAGCGAGGGCGACGGATTCACCGAGAGCCGGTACGAATAGCTGTCAAATTTGGGGGTATCGAAGTTATACCGGTTCTCGTCCGGCTCACGCCCTTTGAAGGTCGAAGCCTCCAGTTTAGCCCATTTGTACCGAACGCCGGCCGTAGCGACGCCAAACAGAATATGGGTAGCGTCCTGCCAGTGGTGACTCAAGGGCGCATCGGGATTGTTAAACGACGAAATTCGGTGCATGAAAGCGGGGGGACCAAGTGCGGGTTCGCCGGGGTAGCCAACGTAGCCAAACAAGTCAACGTCTTTGCTGAAGGCATGGCTGTAACTCACCGATAGTTCCGAAACGAGATCGTGCGGGTGCTGTTTGTCGATCAACGGCTGGCCTTTGTAGGTTTCGCCAGTTTGGAACAGCAATGGGTATCCCCCATTGCCTACCGTCAGCGGATCGAGGGAGATCATGGCCCGCACCTGAAACAGGCCGCGCTGGCCAACCTTACGCTGGGCCATGCCCATAAACCAGTTTGGCGCACCCAACTGCTGCCCTCGCCCCCGTCTATCCGGATTAGTGCTATTCTGGCTGGTATAGCGCAGATAAATGGCATAATGCAGCATGTAACTCCAGCCTTTGGGCGTTGGCTGACTCATGTAAGCATACATGGGCGTATTGTCTGGATGCCAGGACGTACCAGACCCGTTTCGATTCATGGGCAGATTGCGGGAGAGCGAATGCGTCATGCCGGGCATGGATGCATCCATCGTCAACCCGTGGTTGAGCGTTTTCATATCACCCATGGTACTATCCTTGTTCATACCCTCGTGTTTCGACATATCCATGCCCTCATGGTGCTGGTGCTGCCCATAGGCCATTCCGGTCAGCATACTCAGAGAAAGACCAAAAAGAATCCGGTTCATAACGTTATTGCTGGTGTCATCAAATCATTGTTGCCCGGATTGTGCCTTCCTGCTCCCACAGGCACAGCACCCGGTCATTGGTAAATCGGGTCAGTTTGGCGTAAGCCCCCGGCCCAAGCGAAACGGGTTGCGTTTGGCCGGGTAGTATCGCCCAAAGCTGACCAGCCTGTTGAAAGACGATGTAATCACCTTTTCTGGTCGCTGCGATCTTCGGGTTTTTGCCGGTTGCGCGTTCGACTTCGGGTTGTCCGGGATGGGCGGTAAAAAGTTTGTCGGCTCGTCGCCAAACGGTCGAAATAATCCCATCCGGTCCGATGGCTAATCCGCCCCCATCCATTGGGCAGGCTTTTAACGGCCAGGTACCCTGACCCAGCTTCTCCGCCGTTCCGAACGACTGCCCGCCGTTGGTCGACTGTATCAGGTATATATCCCGCGCTCCATTCAGGAAGTTACGAAACATGAAAGCGACGTGCTTTCCCTGACTTACTGCCGACACCTGACAACACTCGCAAATAGTCCCGTCGGGCGACTGATACAGGATCGTATTGACTGACCAACTGCGCCCGCCATCCGTTGAGCGAGCCCCGGCCAGTTTATTTCGTTCGTTATTCCGCAGATCAAGCCAACCGGCATTATAGCTATTATCCGGTCCCGCAGTGAGGGCTACGAACCCCTCTTTGGCTATGTCGGGCACGTCATTGACCCGAATGCGCTTTTGCCATTTTCGCGTGTCCCGACGTTGGGAATACGCCCATACGTTGCCTGCTTTGTCAAGGGCAATAATCACCACCGACTGGTTAGAAACGGCTATCTGCGGCCCACGTGACGCCCCTAAATGCAAACCTGGCAAACTATCCAACCTGACCGTTGACTCAGCCTGGTTATCCATGCTTAACGTTGTGTAGTAAAGTACTTCACCCTGTCCATACACGATATGAGCCGTGCCATGTTCATCCATGCCAACAGACGGATGAATGCCCTTGCCAATCTCAGTACTGGCAATTGGCGCTGGCTTAATAAAACCAGTGACTAAGACGTAAAGAGTAATGAGAAGGTATATCATACAGATAGACAGGGTTAAGGAACTTCCTACGGGTAATAGGGCCGAAAAAGGAGGAGGCTTTTTCGGCCCTATTTGTCAGGCATTAGCCGACATTGACCGGCATTCTTCCGCACATTTGCGACAGGCTTCAGCGCAGGCTTTGCAATGGGCGTGGTGACTGGCGTGTTTTTCACATTCCTCCGCGCAGGCTTCGCATACTTCGGCACATAACGCCATAAAATCGCGGGCAAATTCAGAGCCACGAGCGTCTAACCGGCCGCATAAAGTACAGATGTCGGCGCAGTCGCGGCAAAGTTTAATGCAGTCCGTCATATCATGCCCTTTGCTGTCCTGATCGCCCATTTCCAGGCAGGCGGTCACGCAGCGTTCGCAGGCTTCGGCGCATTCAAAGCAGGTGTCGGTGTGGCCGTGATTGTGTTGCATCGTTTCCATAAGCGTTGAAGGTAGTTTAAGGGACCACCGTTGGTCTGACAAAGTAACCACCTATTTCCGATAGGGTTTTTACATAATTCGGGATGAGCTTTATAACGGCACCCCAGATTCAGGCATCTGCAACGACGTTTACACTTGCTTCACATCGCTGTCAGATCGTGTCCAAACTCTGCCTTGTTACCTGCGTTGTTTTTCTGAACTGCCCCGGCGTCTGGCCGGTCACCTGCCTGAATTGCGTTGACAGGTGCTGAACACTGCTGTAGCCTAACCGCCAGGCGATTTCACTGAGCGTCAGTTCATCGTACCGCAGCCATTCTTTCACTTTTTCCAGCTTTAGGGCAATGATGTACTTTTCCAGTGTGTGTCCTTCACTTGCCGAGAATAACCCACTCAGGTAGGAGTATTCATACCCTAGCTTTCGCTCCAGAAAAGTCGAAAAGTTCTCGGATGGTTGTCGTTCTGCTTTCAGGTGCTGGATTTCGTTGATGAGCAGCACTTTCATGTGTTCAACCAACGACTGTTTTTTGTCGTCGATCAAATCGAACCCGTTCGCCTGCAACGTTTGTCGAACCGTGTCGAGGGAAACGGCTTCCGGTAAGTCGTCAATGTCTACTTCACCAAGTTCAACCCCGTTTACCGTCAACCCCAGTTTTTCGAGTTCTTCGCGTACAACCCGCTTGCAGCGGTCGCACACCATATTTCGAATTGTCAGTGTCATTAGTTCACGGGTTTAAAACGGAATCCTACATAGATCATGCGTCCGGTAACGGGTCCCCACGCCCGACCGGCGGCATCGAAGTCCTGCCCGTACGGGTTATTGGCCGCAAAAATGGGGTCTGCCTGGCGGAAACCGGTCAGGTTTTCGCCCCCCAGGTAAATCTCCCACCCGCTTCTGAACCCCCGGCTCACCTGTGCATTCAGGTTATAAAAACCCGGCGAATAATCTTCCGGCGAATTCTGGTTGTTCTGGTGTACGTAACCCTCCCGCAGGTAATGAATCCGACGGGGGCCATTCCACTGGAGGGTCGCGTCAAATTTCCACTTATCAAATGGCAGCGCATACCCTACGTTGAGCAGTACCCGCTCGCGGGGGACCATCATTCTCGGCAACAGCACCGTATCACCGGCGGGCAAGGCGGTGCTTTGCTGTGTATCGAAGAGCCGGTAGGCTAGCTTCACCTCGACCCGCTTGGCAGGCTGCACGTTTAGTTCGGCCTGGAAGCTATTGGCGTACGATTTCCCATGATGGTAGTTATCCCGCAGATTGTAGAAATACAGCAGCGAGGACGTTTCTACGTTAACGACGAGCTGATTTTGAAAATCGGTTCGGTAGTAGTCCAGCACCAGGGTTGCTTTCATGCCGAGCAGCGAGAAATCGTTCGTCACGCTCAGGCCGTAGTTCCAGGACACTTCGGGCTTCAACGGCCCTAAATTCCAGTTCTTGAACGGACCGGCATTTCTGTTTTCGTACATGAACACCGACCGCGAACTCACCAGAAAACCCATGTTTTCGCTCAGCGGATTCGCTACCCGGAAGCCCCGCCCCGCCGAGGCCCGCACCGCGAGTTCCTCATTGATCGTGTACTTCAGGTGTGCCCGCGGAGTGAATTGAGATCCAAACAGATTGTGGTAATCAAAGCGGCCTCCCAGTACGAAAATCAGCTTTTCGGGATATGTATACGTATATTCCGCGAATACGCCCGGCACCGACTCCGTCCGTTTTGTATGTAAACTGCCCAACGATTCGTGATAATCATCCAGCAAATAACTGATACCCGCTTTGTAAGCGTGATTGGTATTCCCGATGATGTTCTGATAGATCAGATTGGCGTAGAACGTACGCTGCTGACCACTATAGGGCCGAAAGCCCAGGCGGGCGGTCTGGTCGTGGTGGAGGCCGTTCAAAATGAGACCCAGGCCCTGATACGGTTTATTCGGATAAAGGATGGCCGTTTTTGAGAAGAACTCAATCCGTTTGGTCGTGTTCCCGAATTGATAACGCCCTACGCCCTGGGGCGAGTCGAAGGAGGATAGTTGCCCACCATCCCGGTCTTCATAAAGCGCCTTCACGCCAAACTGGGCCATGAATCGCTCGCTGCTGTATTTGTAGCGATTGATGGCATTGACCTGGTTGTAAAGCGGCAAATCCCGAAAACCGTCGTTATTCTGGTCAATCTCATTCCGAAGGGTGCTGGCATGACCCAACACGCCCATGCTCCACTTTTTGCTCAGCGGTTTCGACCAGTTGACATTGCCTTCCAACCGACCGAAACTGTTGGCGTAGCCATTCACGAACAGCGTTTGTTTGTCGTCCGGTTTTTGCAGCTCAACGTTCATCTGGCCGCTCATGGACTCATAGCCATTCACCACCGAACCGGCCCCTTTACCAACGTCGATACTCGTGATCCAGGTACCCGGAATGTAGTTCAGCCCAAAGGTTGTGGCCAGTCCGCGAACGGTGGGGATATTCTCGACATTGGTTTGAACGTACTGGCCGCCCAAGCCTAAAAACTGAATCTGTTTGGCACCCGTAACGGCATCGCTATACGAAACGCTGACGGATGCATTGGTCTCGAAACTTTCGGACAGGTTGCAGCAGGCCGCTTTAGCCAGTGTTCGCTGGTTGATAAACTCGGTTTGGATAGGGTTGATACGGTCGATCTGTCCCGGTGCGCCGGATACCGTAACCTCCTGAAGCGTTCGCTCGGAGCGTAACGTTATGGTCAACTCTTCGGAAGGGTACGTAACCGTAAGGGTATCTGGCTGGTAGCCGACATAACTGACGATTAATTGCCTGGAAGCAGTTGAAAAAGGCACCTGAAATCGACCTTCAGCATCGGTTACCGTACCTGTTGTGGTACCAGCCCACAGCACAGTTGCCCCTACGAGTGGCACACGCTTATCATGGACGGTTTCGGCAACGCTACCCCGAACGGTTGGTTTTGGAAGTAGTGTTGAATCGGATTGTGCTACGACGGAGTCGCACAGAAACAGCCCACCTAAAAGCAGGACAATCCGTACAAAATGGAATTGCATAATGTTGTTGATTAGAGCAAGAAATCACTATACACCCGCATCGGGAAGACACGGGTAAACATGAACTCAATCAACAAATCAAATGAGGAGACTACGAACGAGGGTCACAATTTCGCGCCCGGAGAGGGAGGGCGGAGACGTAAAGGAAGCAACGGACGTACTGCGTTCGGCAAAAACAACGTCAATAACCCACACCAGAACGGCGGCAACACCAGCCACAACGGCTTCGGCAACAATTTTTACGAACTTGGCAACAAACTGGCTCAGCGACGACGAAACGTCGATGTTCTCGAACCGCTGATCATCCTGGCAGCACTCCGTTTTTTTGAGAACCGTTTGCTGCGACGGCATCGGTTGTTTGTCGATAGCGCAGCCGGGCTGGGTTTTCATCTCGCTAAACGCAACGACTACCGTCTTCTTCTTGCCACGCATCTGGCACGAATGTTCGACCAGACCAAAGCCGGTACTGCTGAGCAGTACGACACAGGCCATGAGGAGGTTGAACAATTGGAACAGCGTGCGTTTCATACAGTAGCAAATATCTATACCGGACAGATTCAACGCAAGTATTTGACGCTGAAAGTCAATAATTTCGCACAAAAAGAAGGCCATTCTGTAAAGAGTGGCCTTCTGTCGGGTATATTATACGGATTCGGGTTCGGGGCTTAGCACTTCGCTGAGCGGACGCAGATTCCGTTTCTCTTCCTCATTATACGGGAATATCTCCAGAATCTTCGTGGTGTTGACATCCGTGATCTCAAATGGATCAAGGGCCGACTTCAGGCTTTCCTCCACACGCTCGTAAGCCTGTTTGGGGTTTTCGCCGTTAACGAGCATCACGCTGGGCGTTTTCTTCTGCTTACCCGTTTTTTCATCGTCCGTAATAAACATGGCTTTCACCTTATACCAGACTTCGCCACCGTCTTCGATGTGAAAAACATCGGCCAGTTTCATGCGCGAGATATTGGTAATTTCAAAGTCGGGCGTGTTGGCGGCAATCTCCTGATACAGCCTGCCTTCGGCATCCGTATAACTAACGGCATCCACCAGATAAGCCTCCGTTACCGTTTTTTGCTTGATAAACTCCTCATTTCGACTACCGACGTTCGAGTCGTCGATGGGCTGCTGATAGCGGATTTTCCCGAGAAACCAGTTAGGCATTTTAACGAATTTTAGTACAACCTTATAACTGAAAAATGGGCACAAAGGTGCCGAAAATCAGTGAAGAATGAAGCGAAAATTAATGAATAATGGAGAGTGAATAATGAATAATAGTAGGCTTGTCGAGTGTTTATCCGTCATTATGCATTCTTCATTATTCATTTCTTATTCACTCTTTTTACTCGCCCGATTGGCTTGTTTGATGGTTTGCTCAATCATGTCCCACTGGTCGGTCGTGACCTTTTCCAGGTGACTGAATTCACCCGCCATGAGCACTTCGCCCCCGTCAATCGTAATGCTTTCGCCGGTGATATAGCCCGAAAAATCCGACAACAGAAACGCAGCCAGATTCGCCAGTTCGCCATGTTCGCCAACTCGGTGGAGCGGAATGCGGCTGGTAGGGTCCATCATGCTAGCCAGTGGCTCGGGAAAGAGCCGGTCCCAGGCGCCTTTGGTAGGGAACGGACCGGGCGCAATGGCGTTCAGACGGATACCGTACTTACCCCACTCAGCGGCCAGCGATTTGGTCATGATGAGCGCACCGCCCTTGGCCACCGCCGACGGCACCACGTAACCTGAACCCGTAGTGGCGTAGGTCGTGGATATGTTCAGGACCGTACCGGGAATCTTGTTCTCGATCCAGTACTTACCCACGGCCAGCGTGAAGTAATAGGTACCGCGCAGCACAATGTCCACAATGGTATCGAACGCCTTATACGACAACCGCTCGGTAGGGCTGATAAAGTTACCGGCCGAGTTGTTGAGCAGCCCGTCGATCCGGCCAAACGTGTCAATTGTCCGGGCAATCACGTTCTCAATCTCGGTGGTGTTCCGCACGTCGCAGGCTACGGCCAGCACCTGACCGCCGGTCTCGGCCATCAACTCCTTCGCCGTCTCGTCAATCACGTTTTGACGCCGACTGCAAATGGTTACGTTGGCCCCCAACTGAAGCAGATACCGGCTGATGGATTTACCAAGGCCCGTACCGCCCCCGGTTACAATAATCGTCTTTCCTTTCAGCGCATCGTCGCGCAGCATCCCGCTTACATTCATGGTTTTGTGTTTGGTACTCACTAATACCCTTTGTTTATTTTCTTGTTAAACTCGGCCTTGCGCTTTTCTACTGTTGCCTGCATGGCTTCGCTGAAATCGCTGGACTGTAACTGGCTTGAATTCCAGACGGCTACGTATTGTAAACCGTCTTCAATAGATTTGTTCAGGCTGTAATTCAGCACTCGCTTGGCCCCCTGAACGGCGGTGGCCGGGTTATCGGCAATTTGCCGGGCCAGCGTGGCAGCCGCTTCGAAAAGCTGGTCGGGTGTGTCGTACACATGGTTGACAAGGCCAATGCGTTCGGCAAAAGCCGCGTCGTAATCGGCTCCGGTAAAGGCCATTTCGCGGGTGAACCCCTGCCCAATGATGGTCGGCAGGAATTGCAGACCGCCAATATCCGGCGTGATGGCGAGTTTGGCCTCCCGCAAACTAAACCGGGCGTCCCGTGAGCAAAGCCGAATGTCGGCAGCGGCAATCATGTTGACTCCACCCCCAATACACCAGCCGTGAACGGCCGCAATGACCGGTTTTGAGGATTCGTGCATTTTTTGGAAGCCCAGCTGCATCTGCCGGATTTGCGCCATCAGATCAACCCGTTGGTGGGCCAGTACCGTGCCCGTTGTCATGGAACCCAGTCGGGGCATCATTTGGGCAATATTGAGGCCGTAGCTGAAATGATCGCCACTCCCCCGAAAAACAATACACCGAACGTCGGACATCCGATTAATTTCATCCATCGCCAGGGGTAGTTCTTCCCAAAACTCCGGCCCCATCGCATTTCCTTTGCCGGGACCGAGCAGCGAAACGGTCATCACGCCATCGACCTGCTCGAATGATAAAGACTCATACGTTTTATTCATGGAGATTAGTATGCTTGCATACGATTTTCGTAAAGTAACGGAATTACTAAATGCAACGCAATCTGATTGACAGAAGGGTAAGCAACACGAAAAAATTAGGCACAGGAATCAGCCAGTCATCCGAATGGAATAAGGCCCGGTGAAGTTTAATTTACCGGCCAGCCGGATGTTCTTAACGGTAATCGTCCGGTCGACGGTGAGGGTGTGTCCTGCGTTTATTTTGACGTATTCAGAGGCCATTGGTACCCGCCCGATGGTCCACACGCTCCGATCCTGCCAGTTGCCCGACGCAATTGTTTCTATCGTGTTCGAAAACAACGATACGGTCGGAAACTCCCGGAAGAGCAGCGAACCCGTGGTGGTCCTATCCACCCCAAACCAATCCGTTAGTATGTCGCTATACACGCGCCGGAAGTCGATCTGCATCCCGATATCCTTGTTCCCGTACATCCCTGTCAGGTTGGACAAGTCTGGGTTGGTGCCAATTGTCTGGTGCTTAACGCCTGTTCCAAAGACAAACATAGGTGCGGCCACGCCATGATCGGTTCCCGCCGAAGCGTTGGCATTGGCCCTGCGCCCAAACTCCGAAAATGTCATACCAATAACCCGATTGGCCGTCTCCTGCATCTCCAGATCCCGCTGGAACGAAGCCAGCGCAGCCGACAGCTTACTCAGCAGAGTAGCGTGCTCACCCTTCGTGGTATCGGTGGGGTCTACCTGCGCCGAGTGCGTATCAAATCCATTCATGGATACATAATAGACCTTGGTTTTCAATCCGCCATGAATCAACCGGGCCACAATTTTCAGTTGTTCGGCCAGTGAATTACCCGCATTGGGTTCTGGATAAGCGGCCAGATTCTTCCCCGCATCGGCGGCCGCCTTGATTTTTTCGGCATAGCCAACGGCGAGATTCTGCTGTTTCCGGATAAACGAAAGCAGGGCTCCGGCATCCCCCGGCACGGTTTCCGGGGGCGAAACCGGATCATTGATACCAACCAGCGCGTAAAAGTTATCGGGGTCGTTGAGCGCAATGGCCATCGACTGCTGGCTGCCGAGCAAAGCGGTAGAGGTAACATACCCAATCTGAATAGCCAACGGATCGTCCATGAGCGGATTTGGGTAGCCGTTCGGATAATCCGGAAAGCGGTTGTCCAGGTACCGGCCCGCCCAGCCGGAGGTCGAGGTTTGGCTGGCGTCAACCCCCGTCATCCAGATATCCGTGGAGCGAGCATGCGACAAATCCGGGTTCGGGTACGAAACAGAATGCACGATCGTCAGTTTGCCCTCATTGTACAGGTTTCGCATCCCGCTCATGGCCGGATGAAAACCAGTGGCCGGGTTACCATCCAGCGCCAGAATCCGGTTTTGCGGAAGAGCGATGTTGCTTCTGAGCCCATTGTAAACCGACAGTTGATCGAGCGGAAGTACCGTATTCAACCCGTCGTTCCCGCCGTTGAGGTACACCATAACCAGCACACGGTCTGTACTCAGAGCCGACGTTTGCAGCAGTGACTGAACGAGAGCCGACTGCCGACTCATGGCTTTCAGGCCAAATCCATCGAGCATAACGGGAAGCATACTGGCCGATGCTGCCGAAAGAAAGTCCCTTCGATTCATTTGAAGCGGGGGTTAGTAACTGATTTTATCATACAACTGCCAGCGTCAGTTAAAAAACGTGGTACTCCGCCATGCGAAGCATGTACCGCATCAGATTCTGCAAGCGCCACAACACACCAAACCGACTCACGGCATCAGCTGGCTGTCGCCGGTAGGCGTTCCACTCGTAGAGCCAATCGGCGCGGGGCACTCCCTGCATCATGATGGTATCAATTAAAAAGCTGGTTTGAGCCGGGTTGAGATCAAACGAAAACAGGTTTTTCTGTAAACTGGCCAGTACATCCCCACAGGTGATGGCCGGCGTTCCGGTAACGTCAGAAAAATTGGGCTGTATAGCCGTTATCCAGGCCAGTAAGTCGATTCCCAGTGTGTATCCCGGCTTAATTTCCAGCCACCGCCAGACATAGGCATCGGTTAGGTTGCCCCGCAAACCAATGGTCGTGGTATTGATCCAGAGCCGGGTAAGGCCCGTTTGGTAATAGGCATCGTACCCCTGCACAGCTGGCTGATCGATAAGCCCCATTTGCATGTCGTTCATCTGATAAAACACAAATTCGAAGTATTTCCGAAATGCCACCGAGTCCGTCACCATGTCCGGAATCGGCTGGTTGAAAAACCGCATGCTCCCCAGGATCAGCTCGGCCGGTGATTTAACCAACGTGCCGATGTTGGCCGGATCAAAAAAGACCTGGCTCGTCAGCAGTTTCTCGACAACCGGCTGAATGGCAAAATTATTGGCCGGGCTGGCAAAGAAGTCGGCGAGGGGGCCGATGACGTTGGCTTCGACGGTGGGCGTGACGGTCGGGTTTACGTACCAGCGGTACAGTTTCCGGCAAATAAATCGGGGGCATTGCGGATGCCGCAGCAGCATGGTAACGAGGTCGTTCAGCTCGGCATCACCCGCCGACGCTGATGTTGTCCGGCCCCGTATCACAGTATTATTATAATGGGCCGAAAAGGTTTTGTCGGTTGCGTCGTGAAGACTGTTGGTAAACGTAGTCGAAATACCCGTTGAGCCGGTCGCATTTTGGTTGGTATGCCCCCAGCCCGTCAGCACTCTGGCAGTCGCTTTTACGTCATCTTCGCTATAATTCTTCGCTCCATTGGCATCTACGGTACCTACGGTAAACAGCTCCTGAAGTTCGCGGGCGTAGTTTTCATTGGGATTGCCAACCCGATTCTGGTCGCCGTTCAGGTACGCCAGCATAGCGGGCTCTTTGGTCATCCCGGTTACCAGCGCATGAAAATTGCCCAGGGCATTGGCCCGGATAAACTGAATATACTGGTAGATGAATCGGTAATCGCCCACGACGGTTCGGGTGATAACGAAATGATTTTGCCAGAACAGGGCCAGTTTTTCGAGCAAGCCCGGTGCTGTACCCGATGAAGTCATCAACGCCAGCCACCAGTATCGCACGCACTGGCCGAGTTCGTAATTACGGTCTGAATCAAAAGGCAATGCCATAAACGGCTGTCCGACCGTTGCTTTCGTTTCGTCGAGGTCAACTGGTGGCGGGGTGGCATAACGGCTATTCCCAATAAGACGTGCAACCGCTTCCTGGGCAGTTATTCCCGTAAAATTCCCTATTTCAGCCGGTGTTGGACCGAAGGTAGCCCGACGCAGCAGGTGGGCGGCTGTTGTGGCGGTAAGTACCGCCGTGTATGGGGATAGGAATGCCATTCCAGCCTGTTAATTCCAAGGGAGATGAAAAAGAAGAACACCGCAACGAACTATTTGAGTAACCTATGGCGTAATGGCCACAGGAACCATTGAATTTCCGTATACAAAAAATGGGCCGCTTTTCGGTTCTCCCCGCTTATGCACTTCGATACCCTTGCCCTCCGCGCCACGCATCAGTCCGACCCGGCAACCGGAGCAGTAGCTCCGTCGATCCATCTTTCAACCACGTTTGCCCGCAATGAGGCCAATGAGCTGGCGGGCGAGTACACTTACACCCGGCCGAATAACCCCACCCGCGAAGCACTGGAAAAAGCGGTGGCGCAACTCGAAGGCGGGGCGGTGGGTATGGCGTTTGGGTCCGGTCAGGCGGCTACCATGACGCTCTTCCAGGCACTTCGCCCCGGCGACCACGTACTGCTTTCAACCGATGCGTACTACGGCACGCCCGCCCTGCTCGAACAGGTGTTTCACCCCTGGGGACTGACTTACACCCGCGTCGACATGAGCGACCTCGATGCCGTTGAATCATCTATTCACGAAAATACCCGGATTGTGTGGTGCGAAACGCCTTCCAACCCGATGCTGACCATTACGGATTTGTTGACGGTGAGTCGGCTGGCTCACGAAGCGGGGGCGCTTTGCGTGTGCGATAACACCTGGGCAACGCCGGTACTCCAACGCCCCCTCGACCTCAACTGCGATATTGTGATGCACTCGACCACCAAGTATTTCAGTGGTCATTCCGACGTGCTGGGCGGGGCGCTGGTCTTCAAACGAAATGATGAATTTGCGCAGCGGGTGCGCCTGTTGCAGGGCCTTTCGGGGGCGGTTCCCTCACCGTTCGACTGCTGGCTGGTAAGCCGGGGACTCAAAACTTTAGGCGTTCGGGTCAGGGCACAAAGTCTGACGGCTCAGGCCGTAGCCGATTTTCTGGATGGGCACCCGGCGGTGGAGAAAGTCCATTATCCCGGCTTGCCCAACCATCCGGATCGGGCGCTGATTCAACAGCAGATGAACGGGCCGGGCGCTATGCTGTCCGTTCAGGTGAAGGGCGGAACCGATGAAGCCATTGCGTTCATTGGCAGGCTGAAACTATTCACCCGTGCCACCAGTCTCGGCGGTGTTGAAAGTTTGATTGAACACCGGGCCAGTGTGGAAGGGCCGACGTCTGCCACACCCAAAAATCTGCTCCGTCTTTCCATCGGCCTCGAACATCCTGAGGACTTGATTAACGATCTCGCGCAGGCGTTGTCGCATTAAAAGTCAGTTGGTTTGGAGGCTTGTCAAACGCCACATCCTGGAGATATGGCGTTTGACAAGCCTCCAAACCAACTGACTTTTCCAAAAGAAATGCCACTCCTCAATGCTTTTTCAGCAGGTCCGGCAGCAGCATTTTTTGCAATGAACCAGGTGGCTCAACCAGCCTATACGGCTGACCGAATGACCGAAGCATGGTGTAATAGGTGGACGAATCCGGTACTTTCACGGGCATGTTATCCAGTGTGGCGCGTACTAGGTTGGGCGGGTCTGTCGGATATCGATAAAATGAATTTCTTGGCCGGGTAGTAGGCATCATACCGGGCGAACGTCTGAATGGCGTATGAACCTCCGGCGGAAAAACCTTGTGAGACCCCACTTCTGGTAATGAGTCCAGCCGAATAGACGCCATCGGCGATTGCCCGTAGGCGAACCCGGCAAATAGTAACAGAACCGGCAATAATTTAATCATCGTACATGTTCGCTAAAGGTATGTATCAATAGACCCATTCTTCACGCTGTTCGTTGCAATGGCGTTCAGGTTTTATCGGCTGAAACTAAAGCCTTAACACATCGGTTTCCTATCAAATTGACTGAATTGAAAAAATGAAAATTACGCTGATTTCTACTTCATCACGCAAAAACAGCAACTCCCTGCGATTTGTCAGCTATATCCGGAATCTATTGATCAACGACGGGCAGCACGAGGTTTCGATTGTGTCGTTTGAAGAGTATGATATACCGTATGTTGGTCAGGGTTCGGTAAAAAAAGACGCCCTTACGCCCTTCCAGTCCGAACTCATCAGCGCCTGGGAATCGGCCGATCTGGTGCTGTTTGCCATGCCCGAATACAACTGGACGGCTCCCCCACAAGCCACCAATGCCATTCATCAGCTGGGCGGTCCGGGTTTCAAGCACCTGTTCGACAACAAAGTGTTTGCCATGGTGGGTATCTCCAACGGCCGGGGCGGTCGCCAGCCCGCGCTGGACATGAGCACGGTGGTGAATAAAATTATCAGCTTCACCAACAGCTACTCCATCATTTCGCCGAAGCTGTACGAGTCGCACGAGACGGACAAGAACATCGACGAAAACGGCCATTTCTACGGCCATGAAGTGTATGAGCGGACAGCGAAAGCGTTTTTAGAGTATACCCTGAACGTAGCACAGCGGTGGGTTGGCAGTGAGCAGCTAGCCGCCAAATAAAGAGCTGACGGACTGTACGATAACAAAAAGAGCACGGAGCGAAAACTCCGTGCTCTTTTTGCTTATTTACTTCTCTAAACCTCTCCTGCTCATGAAAACGATAAGCCTCTTTCTTTTCCTGATTTTAGGTTTCCTCTGTAGCTGCCAGCAGGTGGAACAGGCTACCCCGGCAACACTACCGCTTACACTCGTTGACGGCTATGGGCCGTTTAATCCGGGCTTTTCGAAATTAGGTAGTGAGCGTCGAAATAAGACCGATGACAGGGAGCCGTGGCGTAAAATGTGTTTGAACGTTACAGGAATTCCAGCGAACTGGACCAATGTCGACAAGGCAATGGTTTGGCTGAATACGAACCAACTCGTTTATCAGAATTTCAGTCAGGGAACGTTTACAAAATCGCAATATAACGAATTTCGGAAATATTGGAAATTGTCGGCGGATACTAGCCAACTTTCCCGTAAACCAATCAAGTGCTACGTCTACACGCTGAGAGGGTTCGATGAGCAGACCGGCAAATGGGCTGTAATGATTGACACGAATAATAATCTTGACTTCAGCGACGAAACAGCTTTCTATCCTGAAGTCATTCAGGGCAACAACCCATACGCCTATAAGAAGCCCACGATTATTAATTACGAAGTTTACCGAAAAGGGAAGATCCTAAAGGCATCACTACCTATGGTGGTGAAAACATTCGGAAGTAACTTCTTTTACAACTTCCCACAGTATGCTCAGGCTACACTTACGCGTGGTGGCAAGACCCATGAACTGGCGGTTAGTTTTGGTTTTACAAGGCCCGACTTTGACATCATTGACCTTGTTGACTTATCAGCTTTATCCAAAAACGAGCGGATTCCAGAAGACAAATTAATCGAGATCAGCGAAAATATACGCCTGGATGGAATTACGTACAAGAACAAAGGCGTTGACTTTTACAACAATGTGTTACGATTAGACCCCGTCGTTGACGGCAAGAAGGAGTACGCTCTACAGGTCGGCTATCCGTTCAAACCCTTTGCCGAGCAGGAGTTTACCTCCAAACGACCCATTGCTCTGGCAGATTATAAAGGTAAATACGTGTACGTCGATTTCTGGGGAACCTGGTGCCAGGGCTGCGTTGAGGATATTCCGAACTTAAAAAAGCTGTATGCGGGCCTTGACAAAAACCGGTTCGAGTTTATTGGCATTGTTCAGGACTCGCCGGAACGACTCACGAAGTTTATCCAAAAACGGGATGTACAATGGCCGCAAATCCTGTCCGACAAAGCCAACAAACTCGTTGAATCCTACCCATTTACAAGTTATCCTACATCGGTGCTGCTCGATAGGAACGGTATCGTTCTTGCCAGAGACCTGCGGGGAAATGAACTGAGAGACAAACTAAAGGAGTTGAGTACGCAGTAAACCGCTCTGTTAATTAGTATCTGTCTCATTCTCCATGAAACAACACATTGCCCATATTGCCCTGGTCGTTGACGATTACGACGAAGCCATCGAGTTTTATACCCAAAAGCTCAATTTTACCTTACTGGAAGACACCGTTTTGAGCAATACCAAACGGTGGGTACGGGTAGCCCCTCCCGGCTCCAGCGGCACGGGTCTGTTACTGGCGAAAGCCGCCGGTGATGAGCAAAAGAGCCGGGTAGGCAATCAGACGGGCGGGCGGGTTTTTCTGTTTCTCTACACCGACGATTTCTGGCGTGATCATGCCAACATGGTTGCCCAGAACATCCGCTTCGTGCGTGGCCCCGTCGAAGAAGCGTACGGCACGGTAGCGGTGTTCGAAGATTTGTACGGCAACCTGTGGGATTTTATCGAGCCCAAAGTGCATTGAACCGTTTGGCGCTACAAGCGAGTTTACCTGATCTATCCCCGCTCCTCGCTACCTTGCTGCTTCAATTGCTTCCTGTAAGCAGAATCAATAGTTAAAACGAATGACCAACGGTAGCCACAATCACCCGGACGCAACGCACCATCACGAACAACACCTCCACAGTTCAGACTTCATTTCAGACATAGTCATTGGTATGGCAGACGGCCTGACGGTGCCTTTTGCGCTGGCCGCCGGACTAAGCGGTGCAGTGGCCAGTTCCACGCTGGTCGTAACGGCGGGCATTGCCGAAATCGTGGCCGGTTCCATTGCCATGGGTCTGGGTGGGTATCTGGCGGGACGCACCGAAGCCGACCATTACGAATCGGAACGCCGACGTGAGGTACTCGAAGTGGAAACGGTGCCGGAGCGCGAAAAAGAGGAAGTGCGGGAGGTATTTGCCGACATGGGTTTACCACTCAACCTACAAATTGCCATTGCCGATGAGTTGTCGAAAGACAAAACAAAGTGGGTCGATTTCATGATGAAATACGAACTGGGCCTCGATGAACCCGATCCTAACCGAGCTACGAAAAGTGCTCTGACCATTGGGCTATCGTACGTAGTGGGCGGGCTGGTTCCCCTGGCTCCTTATTTTTTCAACAGCGTACCTCAGGAGGCTCTGCTATACTCCTGCGTGTTAACGTTGATTTGTTTGTTTGTCTTTGGTTACTTCAAAAGCAAAGTTACCGGACAGCCGCCCGTTGGCGGTGCGTTTAAAGTGATGTTTATCGGCGCACTGGCCGCAGCAGCCGCCTTTGGTGTAGCCAGGCTATTTTAGTTGAGTGGTTGAGTGGTGAAGCAAGAAATAGTGACTGGTCAGTGTTCTAATCCACTATTTCCTACTTCACCACTCAACCATTCCACCACTCCACTACTTAATATCCTTCATCCGTGACGAGGTAATAGCTTTCGTTTTGCGTCGACTGGTCTTTCTGTTCGACGATGACCGTCAGCCATTCCACATGCGTGTATTCGTTATAAGGGGAGCTTTGAGTATCCAGAACGGCCAATCCCTGGTCGGCGACCTGCTGGTTGATGTATGCAATGGCGTCTTCCCGCGACGAAAAAGTCCCCAGTAAATCCCCGAAGTCCAGGCTCGGTTCATCATCGGGAAGCTCCCCCGCTATGTTGGATACGGGCGAATCAGGATGTTCGGTCGGGTTGTTGGCGTTTAGGGCTTTATATAATTCGATGGTCATGAGTTGAGTTGGTTTGCATCAGGCATAGCGACCGTTCAGGCCGCACTCCTGTAGTCAATCAACTCAATAAATCCGTAAGTGTTCCTGAATCCGTAATACCAGCCGTTACGGACAGTGTTACTAAATTCGCTTGAAACTGATGGCTCGAATCACCTGTTGGCCACTAAGCGGAAATGAGTACTGATAGTTGAAGACGTTTTCTGCACTGCATGTCATCGTCAACTCATCATTCGTCCGTACCGGCGATAGCTTGATTCGATAAGCGACACAATTGTATTGAAATTCCTGATTCACCAAAGCGTTTCCGAGCGAGACACTGTCGCCGGGCTGTCCATTCGAAAAGGCCCGCAACGTGATGGCTACCGAATCGGCAGTAACCCGTTTCAGAGATAAACGAATCGTTTCGCCATTGACCAGAAAAGGTCCGAACAGCGATTTTGCTTCATAAACACCCTCCAGCGAGGTTGCCGGTTCGGGGAGGTTCAGCGTATTTTTGTGGCACGACACACCACCAATGGCAACGCTAAGAATACCGATTATACTGAGTAGTACACTACGTTTCATGACCGTTCGAGCATTTTTCACAGAACGATCAATCTTTCATTTGTAGTATAGCTGTATAGTAGGTAAAAAGCCAAAAAATAGAAGTAAGTAAGCGGGTAGCTGTCCGGTCAGGGACCGGATAACGCCAGGACATAGTCAAAGACTATGCCCAACGGCCAGCACCCGTCCCGAACGTTATTTCACCAGCTCTTTCTGATACAAGCCAACCAGCGTATCAACGGCGTAGTCGATCTCTTCGGCGGTGTTGTATTTCCCAAACGAGAACCGGACATAGCCCCGTTCGGAATCGAATCCGGGCAAAGCCGCCAGCACGTGCGAGCCTACGTTGGAGCCACTCGAACAGGCCGACCCGCCCGATGCTGAAATCCGGGCAATGTCGAGGCTGAACAACAACATGTCGCTCATGTCCGATGCAGGCAAGCTGACATTCAGCACGGTATACAAACTATTGTCTACATCGGCGGAGTCGCCGTTAAACCGTACATCGGGCATTTTGGCCTGGAGCTGGTCGATCATCCGGCGTTTCAGGGAGGTGATCTGCTGCCGGTGGGCGTCCATGTCGCGGTAGGCAATTTCGAGTGCTTTCGCCAGCCCCACAATGCCGTACACGTTTTCGGTACCGCCCCGCATGTTGCGTTCCTGAGCACCACCGTACACAAAGGGATGAATTTTTACCCGCTCGGCATTGGAGTACAGGAAGCCAACGCCTTTGGGACCATGAAATTTATGCCCGGCACCCACGATGAAATCGACCGGAAGTTGTTGCAGATTATGTCGAAAATGGCCCATGGTCTGCACCGTATCGGAATGAAAAATGGCGTCGTGCGCCCGGCAGATCTCCCCTACCCGATTCAGGTCCAGCAGATTACCAATTTCATTATTTCCGTGCATGAGCGACACCAGCGAACGCCCCTGATGCGCTTTCAGTAACTCGTCCAGATGCCCCAGGTCAACATGGCCTTTTTCATCGATAGTCACCAGACTTAACTTGATAGTCCCCTGTTTTGCCAGATGCTCCAGCGTGTGCAGCACGGCATGGTGTTCCAGGGGCGAGGTGATGGCGTGGGTAAGGCCATAGGTTTCGATACTGCTCCGAATGGCGGTATTGTCCGCTTCGGTACCGCCCGAGGTGAAGAAGATTTCGGCGGGCGATGTGTTGAGGAGCATGGCTACCGTTTTGCGTGCTTTTTCGATAGCCGTCCGCACCGTCCGCCCGTGACTATGGATGGACGATGGGTTGCCAAACTGCTCGGTCATGAGCGGTAGCATAGCGTCCAGGACTTCGGGGTCGAGCCGGGTCGTAGCGGCATTATCGAGGTAAATAGCAGCGGTCGGTTTCATTATTTTTCCATTAATATCGCCCACAAAGATACGGCGAAAGGCCCTGTCAATGAAACAGAATACAGGCTGGTGTCGTTCTACGGCTACGATTGTAACTTGGACTTTATGGATTTTTCTCAGGCACCGGGCCTTATTTACGCCGAAATCTCGCTTTGGTTACGCAACGCCATTCGTTATTTGCCCGAACTGGCGGTGGCAATTATCATCTTCGTCCTCTTCACCTTTGCGTCCCGATGGATAAGCCGGGGGTTTGTAAACGGGCTGAGAAGGGTTAGCAACAATGAGTCGGTCATCAACCTGACGGGGGCCGTTCTTCGGTTCGTGGTCGTCTCAATTGGTCTCTTTATTGCGCTGGGCATTTTAGGGCTCGACAAAACCGTTACGTCGCTGCTGGCGGGCGCGGGCGTCATTGCACTGGCCGTTGGGTTTGCCTTTCAGGATCTGACCGCCAACTTTATTTCGGGGACGATGATTGCGCTGGCCCGCCCCATTCAGGTGGGCGATACGGTCGAAACCAACGGTTACACGGGCAAAGTGCTCGACATTAAACTTCGGTCGATTGTAATCGACAACGGGCAGGGGCAAACCGTGGAGATTCCCAGTAAAGACGTTTTCCAGAAACCGATCACCAACTTCTCCCGCATTGGTCAGCGCCGGATCGAACTGGCTGCGGGGGTTTCGTACCTGGATGATTTAGCCACCGCCCAGAAAATTGCCAGGGCTGCCGTTTCCCAATTGCCGTTTGTCCTGAAAAACCACCCGGTCGATCTGCACTACCGTAATTTCGCCGATGCCAACATTCAATTTGTGCTCTGGTTCTGGATCAACCCAGCGGCAACCAATCCAAATCTTGCCCTCAGCGAAGCGATCATGGCGGTGAAACGGGCGTTCGATGCCCATCAAATACTGATCGTCTTCGCCGGACAAACGTTTGATCTGAAGCAAAAGCTTTTGAACGAGCCTGTGGTGAAAGACTAAATTAGTCTCTCACCACAGGCTCGTTTATTCTCGATAGCGCAAGGCTCTGGCCTTGTGTCTATTATTGAGCAATACAAATTACCTCACCTTGTAAAACTTAGCCCCAAACAGGAGGATAACTGCGTAGCAGATAATGGGCAGATAATAGGCGTTGGCCACATCTTTCTCAGCGGCCATACCCATCAGGAAAGGGAATATGGCCCCGCCAACGACACCCATCGAAATGAATGATGATGCCTGCTGCGTGTGCGAACCCAGGTTTTTCAGGCCCAGGCTGAAGATGGTCGGGAACATAATGCTAAAGAAGAAATTGAGCATCATCAACGCAATGAACGACGGCCAGCCGAAACTCTGCGTAATAATAAGACACATAAGAATATTACAGCCCGCAAAAATGGCCAGCAAGGTGTGCGGTGCAATTACGCGCATCAGGAAGGTGCCAACGAAACGTCCGGCCAGCATCAGGCCCATAAATAGCACCATGTAATTACCGGCTACCGCATCGGTGAAGCCCATTTTCTCGTGGCCGTAGTTGATAAAAAACGCCCAGGTTCCACCCTGCGCGGCCACGTTGAAGAACTGAGCAGCCACAGCCCATCGGAAATGTTTGTGGTCGAAGAGTGACTTGCCGGGGGCCACATCCACATTGGCCGCATCGGGATCGGCAACGCTGGCATGGGGATCGGTCAATGCGGGGACTTTCACAAACGAGAAAAGGATCGCTATCGTGGTAATAACACTGCCAATGACGATGTACAGGGTCTTTACCGAGGTAAGATCGGTGCTGCCCGGCGTGTTGTTGCGCAAGAGAAAATACGAGCCAATGGCAGGCCCGATAATGGCACCCAGCGCATTGAACGCCTGAGCGAAATTGATGCGCTGGTCGCTGGTGCGCTGGTCGCCGAGGGAGGCCACAAATGGGTGAGCAACCGTTTCGAGGGTGGAGATGCCGCAGCCTAAAATGAAGAGGGCAATGCCGAAGTAGGTAAACGAAGCAGCCGCAGCAGCCGGAACGAACAGAAACGAACCGGTAGCAAAAAGGCCCAGGCCCAACAAAACACCGTTTTTATAACCGAACCGTTTCATGAACAATCCCGCCGGAATACCCATTACAAAGTAAGCCCCGAAAATGGCAAACTGGACAAAGGCCGATTGCGTTTTGGTCAGGCTCAGCACATGCTGAAAGTGCTTGTTCAAGACATCGCCCATGGTAATGGCGACGCCCCAGAACATGAAAAGAGACGTAACGAAGACGAGGGTAATGAGGTACTTGTTTTCAGTAAAGGCAGCTTTTGACTGGCCTGCGATAGGGGTTGCCTGCATGGTTTAGGGTTTATTATACGCTGTTTACGGGTCGGCTGTATTAAACATTTCCTGCTCTACACGTCCATCCACGGTTGTAAAGTCTTTTGAAGGGCCAAATTACCGCTTTCCCACTTAAGTTGCTCTTTTTGGGGTGCTAAAGCTTATTGTTTTGGCACGGGTACATATTTACATATACAGGCTTTCCGGGTTGTTACATTCGTCTATCCATTTCGCCGGATTGTTTTCGATATAGGCCCGTATACGATTCAGTTCATTGTTATTACGAACAACACGGTCGTAGTACCGTGGTTGCCAGCCAAAATCGATCTTATGCATAGTAGCGTATTTTTTTACCCCTGCCTTAAATCCTCGCAGGATAGAGGCCAGATTCTGCCGCTGCGGTCCAAACCGGTTCGGTTGCCAGTTCGGCGTGTCGGTTTCAGGTTTGCAAATCCAAAGAACCCCATGAACATGATTTGGCATTAACTGAAACGCATCAAGTAGTACGAAAGGAAAAAAATCTGGAATAGACAACCAGCAATCCATAGCTACCTGCCCAATCAATGTAGGCTTGATTCGTGCCGTTTCGACATCAACATCGCCGAAAAAAAACTCTTTCTTTCGTGTACAAATTGTAACGAAATACATACCATTCGACCCATAGTCGTATTCTACCAGCCTGGCCGACGGTACGCGATAGTTGTTTTGGTACAGATCATCCATTGTATCTAAGGTATTCGTAGTACCCTTAGACGACAAAAGTGCGTCTGGTAATCAATCCAATATGTAGAGACGCAATACCTTGCGTCTCCTTTCGCGTCAGCCAGACGACCCAGCAGAAGGTGTAAAGGATAGCGGGAGACGCATAAAAAAGAATACGACGGCCCAAGACGCAAGGTATTAAGCCGCTTGACTAAGGTGCAGGTCCAAGACGCACGATATAAAACGCAAGACACTTGACTATAACGCGGGTCCGAGACGCAAGGTATAAAACGCAAGACACTTGACTATGACGCAGGTCCAAGACGCACGATATAAAGCGCAAGACGCTTGACTATAACGCGGGCCCGAGACGCAAGGTATTGCGTCTCTACTTGGGCAATTCGGTTAATCGGGCTAACTTGCTGGCTAAAATTTCGACACGTATAGCGCAAAAAAGACAAGTCATTCTTACATAAAGACATAGCGTTGCTAACAGTTTCTCCAGTCTGAAAACGGCCAATTTTTAAGCAGGAGGAAACAGTTAAGCAGGACGCGCTCGAAAGGGCGTGTTCTCTTGCTGTTTTCGTACTATCCTGCAATGGCATGGCCGTGCCTCAGACTGGTAACTACGAACAGCGGAGGCCGCCCGTTTTTTTTTGCCCTCTATTGAGCCTCGGGGCGTTCACCTGTATTATCCCGACGCTCATAATGCCCACACTTACCTGGATTGGGAAAGATAAAGTAGTCAATCATCACCACGACGTTCCGTTTCGGGTTCTCGACCAGCAATACACCTACGGACAAGCCGACTCCCGTGCGACGGACCGTCCAAACCGCATTATTCACGGCGACAATCTGGAAGCTCTGAAAGCCCTCCTGCCCTACTACGAAGGCCGGATCAAGTGCATTTACATTGACCCTCCCTACAACACCGGCAACGAAAACTGGGTATATAATGACAATGTCAGCGACCCGAAACTAAAACGGTGGCTCGGCAAAGTTGTAGGCAAAGAAAGCGAAGACCTTAGCCGCCACGACAAATGGCTATGCATGATGTACCCCCGGCTTCAACTGCTCCATCGGTTGCTGGCCGATGATGGTGCTATTTTCGTGTCCATCGACGATAATGAACAGGCCAGTTTGAAGCTGATGATGGATGAGATATGGGGCGACCGTAACTTTATCACTACCATTATTTGGCATAAAATGGACAGCCCCAAAAACACGGCAATTCATTTTAGTGAGGATCATGATTATATCGCCGTCTACGCAAAAGATAGTACGATTTGGCGTCCGAAAAAATTACCTAGAACGGATGCAATGAATGCGAGATATAAGAATCCAGACAACGACCCAAGAGGTCCCTGGCTTCTTAGCGATCTAGCAGCACGCAACTTTTATAGTCTTGGCCAGTATCCAATTACAACAAAAATTGGCCGCATAATTCAAGGCCCTCCTGCTGGTAGTTACTGGCGAATTAGTAGGGAAAAATTTGACCAACTAGATAAAGACAACAGAATATATTGGGGTAAAAACGGAGATAATAGGCCTGGTGTAAAAAGATTTCTTACAGAGGTTCAAGATGGTGTGGTACCACAAACACTATGGCATTGGAAAGACGTCGGAAGTACTCGAAACTCTAAGCAAGAATTAAGTAAGGTTATGTCTGCGACGAGTAATGAAGATCTATTTATTACTCCTAAGCCTTCTTTATTAATTGAGCGCATCCTCCAAATTGCTACCGGCCCAAACGACATCATTCTCGACTCCTTTGCTGGTTCGGGCACTACAGCCCATGCGGTGTTGAATTTAAACAAACAGGACGCGGGGAATCGGCAGTTTATTCTGGTGGAGATGGAAGACTATGCCGAAACCATCACGGCCGAACGCGTTCGGCGGGTGATCGACGGCTACGGCGATAAAGAAGGCACCGGGGGCAGCTTCACCTATTACGAACTCGGCCCGGCCCTGTTTACCGATGACGGCCAGCTCAACGAAGCCCTGCCGCCGGACCGCATCCGGGAGTATATCTGGTATTCCGAAACCCGAACCCCGTTTTCTGAATGCCCTTTCATTGTGACCGAAAGCCCGCACTTTCTGGGTAAGCTCTACGAAACAGCTTACTACTTCTATTTCGAACCCGACGACCTGACCACGCTGGATTACGACTTCCTGTCGACCATTCAGACCGTGGCCGAACAGTACGTTATCTACGCCGACAACTGCCTGGTCGGCCGCGAATGGCTCCAGCAACGGCACATCATTTTCAAGAAAATCCCACGGGACATAAGCCGGTTTTAGATGGAACTCAAACCCTACCAGGCGGGCGTTATCCGCGACCTTGACCGCTACCTGCATTACATTCAGCAGGAACACCGCTATGACGTGGCTTACAACCGCTATTGGCGGGATGAAGTGGGCGACTACGACCCACTGAATAACACCGGGATGCGGCCTTACCAGAACAACGTACCCGGCGCACCGCACGTTTGTGTGAAGGTACCCACGGCGGGCGGCAAAACGTTTATTGCCGTCAACGCCCTCCACACGCTGTTCGACGCCTTTGCGCTTGACAAACCTAAGGCGGTGGTCTGGCTGGTTCCCTGGAGCAACCTCCTCGACCAGACCGTGCGGAACCTGTCGAACCCGGCCCACCCCTACCGCCAGAAACTGAACAGCCTGTTTAACCACCGCGTGGCCGTTTACCAGAAAAAGGACCTGTTGCAGGGGGCTAATTTCAGTCCGGCCGTGGTACAGGAGCAACTCAGCATTTTTGTTCTGAGCTTTGGCAGCTTACGGGCCAAAAAGAAAGAAGACCGTAAGATTTTCGAGGAAAATGGCGCGTTGGCTACCTTCGCCAGTCAGTACGATTCCGACGATCACCTGCTGGCCGATACCGACCAAACGGCCCTGATCAACGTAATCCGTAGTCTGACGCCAGTCGTTGTCGTCGACGAAAGTCACAATGCCGAGAGCGACCTGAGCGTTGATATGCTTCGGGATCTGAACCCATCGTTCATCCTCGATCTGACGGCAACGCCCAAGAAAAATGCCAACATCGTCAGCTTTGTATCGGCCATCGAACTCAAGAAAGAGCAAATGGTGAAGCTGCCGGTCATTGCCTATAATCACAAGGAGAAATCGCAGGTGGTAGAGAGCGCGCTGAACCTCCAGCGGCAGTTGGAACAGCTGGCCAAAGCCGAGCAAAAAGCGGGCGGACGCTACATCAGGCCCATTGTACTGTTCCAGGCGCAACCCAAAACGGGAGACGATAACACCACGTTTGAGAAATTAAAACAGCAGTTGCTCAAACTCAAAATTCCGGAAGAGCAGATCAAGATCAAGACCGCCGACATCAACGAACTCAAAGACGTCGATCTGATGAGCCCCAAATGCCCGGTGCGCTACATCATTACGGTCAACGCGCTGAAAGAAGGCTGGGACTGTCCTTTTGCGTACATACTGGCATCGCTGGCCGACCGGTCGTCGGCGGTTGACATCGAGCAGATTCTTGGGCGGGTGTTACGGCAGCCCTACGTCATGCGCCACCAGAGCGACCTGCTCAACGTATCGTATGTGCTCACGGCCTCGGCCAAATTCAACGAAACCCTGCAAAGCATCATTCGGGGACTGGAATCGGCCGGGTTCAGCCGCAACGATTACCGTTCTACGGATGAGCAGAAAATTGAGGAACAGCCCACCACCAAAGCCCAGGCCTTGCAGGGCTTTCTGTTTCCTGAACGGGAAGACACCGCCAGCGACGAGATTGAGCCGGAAAAAATCCAGTTCGATCCAACTCTTACGTCCGACGAAGCACCCGCCGAACTACCGCCCGCGCTGACGGCCATCACCCAGATTGCGCTTGAGAAGAATCAGGAATTTGAAAAGCAACTCAATCAGCAGGGATCGGACAATTCATCGCCCCTGTTTCAGGAACTCGGCTCTACCGTGAAAAAGATCTCGCTCAATCAGGATTTTGCAGCCATTGCCCAGCAGCTCAGGTTGCCGCAGTTTTATTTAAACGTGCCGCAAACGGGGCTCTTTGGTCAGGGCGAACGCGTACTACTTAATCAGGAGGTGTTGTTGAAAGGCTTCCGACTGGCCGATGAAGATATAAAGATCGACTGGGATACGGTGGAAACCGACCTCTACAAAATCGACATCGAACGCACGCAGGGCAACCAGTACCGCCCGGTTTTTCTACAGATCGACAACTTACAGGTGAAAGAAGCCTTTGTGGATTATATCCTGACCAAGCCGAAAGCGGGCCAGGTAAAAGACCTCGCCCACCGGATGCTGCAATTAATCGGCAACATGTACCCCATTCCCGACCAGCAGATCAGGCTGTATCTGGAGCGCATTCTAAGCAGTTTCGACGCCGAACGCATCAAGGATCTGCTGGCGCGGGAATACACCTATCGCGACAAGATCAGGAAGAAAATTCGGGCGCTGGCGGATGTATATGCCGAAGACCAGTTTAAAAAACTGCTGGTTATCGGGAAGATTTCGGTGGAGCAGGGCTTCGTTTTTAAGAAAACTATTGTGCCGGGTTTGCTGGGAAAATCACTCGGCAAGTCGCTCTATGAACGGGAAGGCAGCATGAACGGCTTCGAGGAACGCGTAATTAGCGAACTGGCCGCGCTGCCTAACGTGCTGTTCTGGCACCGGAATTTGGGCCGGGGAAAAGGGTTCGCCATCAACGGCTATAAGTCAAACCACTACCCCGATTTTATCCTTTACACCCAAAACGGCACGTTGATTCTCCTCGAAACCAAAGGCGACGACCGCGACAACTCCGACAGTGCCGCCAAGAACCGGCTCGGGCAAAAATGGGCTCAGCAAGCCGGTCGGCAGTACACCTATTTTATGGTATTCGAGACGAACCGGCTGGTCGACACCTACACGATTGCGGAAGCAAAGGAGCTGATACGGCAGTTGTAAGGGTTGGATTGATAAGTAATTGAACAAAAATAGTTAACCACAGAGACGGTCCGCCGTTGCGGCACAGAGGGTACAGAGGTTCTAACGGGTTATAGTCTTCCCTGATAGGACTCTGTGCACTCCGTGCCGCAACGGCGGACCGTCTCTGTGGTTAAATAAATTTTGTATAAGTTTGATCGCTATCGCTATGCGGCTAGAACCCGCGATCAAGCCACGCCATTCTAACATGGGTTTTGAACAATGATCTTATCCGGGATTTCTTCAAGAACCGGTCATTGTCGTAGTGCCGACCGGGACGGTCGGGCGAGAAGCAATTAGATACACACCCGACCGGGACGGTCGGCACTACAGATTCTTCACTCCGCTACCAAACTCAATCCTCCCGTCCTTCTTTCCGGTTCGCGTCGGCCATGCGGACGATTTTGGGGGTGAATTTCGCCAGTACGTCCACCAGATCGTGCTGGGCTTCAATAACGGTGTCGATGTTTTTATAGGCCATTGGCGCTTCATCCAGATCGCCACCCACGAGTTGAACACCGGCTTCTACAAGGGCTTTGTTCCACTGCGAGCGGGTGATGCTGTTGAACGCCTTCGTTCTCGACATAAGCCGTCCGGCCCCGTGCGAGGCTGAGTTGATCGATTCGGCGTTGCCTCTCCCGCGTACCACAAAGCCCGGCTGCGTCATCGATCCCGGAATGATGCCCAGCACACCCGACCCGGCGGGGGTTGCGCCCTTTCGGTGCACAAGCACCTCCCGGCCATCGGCCAGTTGCTCTTTCCAGGCAAAATTATGGTGATTCTCAACCATGAGCAGCGGTTTCTCCCGTAACGCTTTGGCCAGTTTATTGTGAATCTCGTGGTGGTTGGCCGAGGCATACTCCCCCGCCAGATTCATCCCGATCCAGTACTCCTGCCCCTCCTGCGTATTCAGATCGAGCCAGGCGAGGTGAGCGGCCTCCCGGGGCAGTTTGGTTTTCTGCATCGCCAGTTTGGAATAGGTGTTGGCGATATTGGCCCCAAATCCGCGAGAACCCGAGTGAGACAACAGCGCAAGGTATTCGCCCGGTGGCAGATTCAAACCAGATTCTTTTGTCAGGCTATCCTCATGTACCTCCACAATGCCCCACTCCACGAAGTGATTCCCCGTTCCCGAGCTTCCCAGCTGGCGATACGCTTTGTC
Source organism: Spirosoma fluviale (assembly GCF_900230225.1). Classification (GTDB taxonomy): domain Bacteria; phylum Bacteroidota; class Bacteroidia; order Cytophagales; family Spirosomataceae; genus Spirosoma; species Spirosoma fluviale. Next base: position 1,417,805 of record NZ_OCNH01000001.1, on the reverse strand, counting down.
TTTCAGGTCGCGAATAACTTTAGTAGCCTGCCACTCGGGCAAGTCCATCACGCTCTCATCGAACTTCTCGCGGGTTTCGCCCCCCATGCCGAACTTGGTTTGCTCCATCAAAACCCTCTTCAATAAGTGTGGTTCGCGCGTTAGAAAGGTCGGGGGCAGGTCGAACACCGACAGGCACATCCGGCAGGCAATATCGACGCCCACTGCAAAGGGAATAACCCTATTTGCTTCCGTAGCCAGCACACCGCCAATGGGAAGCCCGTACCCCTGGTGCGCATCGGGCATGAGTGCCCCCGCCACCGAAATAGGCAGGCTGGCGGCCGTTTCCATCTGTTTCAGCGCCCCTTCTTCAATAAAATCACGACCGAAAACGGCATAGGGTAAAGGTCCCTCCCGCAGACCAATGGTTTGTTCGGCCTGTTTCTCTGAACTCGCCAAGGCATAAGGCGCGGGTTCGGCGGGCAAGTACTCAGCACCGGTTTCGCTGAGCGGAACGGCGATGCCCTGTTTGTTCAGACTATAAATCGCCTGCGCCAGATTCGTGACTTTGTTTTTCGAGAAAGCAAACTTCTTCGGGTTCTGGAGCATCTGCGCCAAAAGCGTCATCACTTTCTCTTTAGGATAGTTACCCCGTTGCATTAGCCCATTCGCCACCCGTAGAAATCCCGCCTGTAGCGACTCCGGAATGGGGCCTAATGTTAAAATATCGTCTAGTGAAATAAGTGTTTCCATTTGGTTTAGTTTTACAAGTATCGCGGGTGGAAACCCGTGTAGCCAAAGCCTAACTCTATCCTTTTTTTAGCCTTCGGCTACACGGGTTTCCACCCGCGATACGGCTGACCGTCAAACAGCGCCCATCAATTCCCGCGCCCTAAAATCTGCTTTAGCTGATCGACCATCGAGCCGTTGTTCGAGACGGAGATGGAGCTGATTTTATCCGCAATCTTCTCAACATACTCCATCTCTTTCAACTTCCACAGCATTTCATTGTCTTCCATCAGCTTGGCGGTGTTCAGCAAGCTCCGGGTCGACGCGGTTTCTTCCCGGCGCATGATGACGTTTGCCTGCGCTTTTTTCTCGGCCATCAACACCTGATTCATGATATCGCGCATGTCGCCGGGCAGGATAATGTCCCGAATACCACCCGTTCGAAGCTCGACACCAAGCTGGGCTGCTTTATCCGCTGTAGCTTTAACGACAAACGGGGCTATTTCTCCCTTCTTATCCAGCAATTCGTCGAGGGTAAATCCGCCAACGTATTCACGCAGTGCCAGTTGCACCAACACATACAGTTGTTTATCGAAGTCCTTATTCTCAACTAATGCTTTACTCACATCCAGAACCTGATACTGAACGTAGAAGCTCAGCCGCAGCGAGGCTTTGTCTTTAGTCAGAATTTCCTGCCCGGAGACTTCCAGTTGTTGCTGGCGCATGTCGGCTTTCAGGACATGGACGGGCGTCGTATTTTTCCACCAGTAGTACGTTCCGGGGGTTAACACCCGGTCGAATTTCCAGTCGATGAACAACACACCCTGCTCGTGAGCCTCTACCGTAAAGGCTCGCACATAGGTCGATAATGGCAGCGGCATCAGCGAAACCAGGTCGATTGTGGCCGGTATGTCCAACTGGCTCAGATCAGCCCGTATGTACTGATACTGCTTCACGCCCTTCCAGAACGCCCAGCGACCTTTGCGCAGAATCGTCTGAAAAAGACCATGCTCATATTGCAGCACAATTTCATTATCGGCTACCTCAACGACATCGAGCGCAGCGGCAACGTCCGGGTACTCAAGCAACATAGCCAGATCGTAAGGCGGGTTTTGCAATAGCTCGCCCTGATTATAGATATGCACCGTCTCGTTCGACCAAAGCCAGTACTGGCCCGCCGAGAGCAGTTGCTTAAAATCACCATGTTTAAAAACTAACCCGATTTGCAGGGCCTTAATGCGTACAGTTTTCATCATTGATACTTAGTTGTGGGCGTCGGTTTACAGATTTGGGGCTAAGTGCGCGCTACTCAGCACCATATATCCACTGCCAAAACCCGATTAACGATTAACAAAACCAGTAAGAAGCCTCCCGTTTGGGCATTGCGGAAGCGGGTGAGCAATTGCCCTGGTGCGATGGTTCAGAAAATTGGTTGACTACGTTTCGTCGGTGCCCCAAGGCACTTTCAGACAACCTATCCAACGTTCTGTTCTGTCACGACGCACACCCAACAACCGCGAAACCCGCTTGCTGGCGTTATCCAATCCGGTCGCCGAAACGACGGCTGCGTAGCCCTGACAGCCACACAACCGGATAACTCCTCACTGATTTTGACCTATGGTGACCTTTTTAGAAGTGGCCATCTTCCCAACCAACGGATCAACTTTTTTAGAGTTGATAGCAGGATTCGAACCTGCGTTTCCCTGCTGCTCTACCCACTGAGCTACCCCGCCGAAACAGGAGGAGGATTCGAACCTCCGACCGACAGATTAGAGACGAAATCAACCAGAACCAACAGCATAGCGCACACCAGCGGTGACGCTACTACGGGGCTATACAGAAACCCGCGTCAGGTTTGGTAATGGACCTTCCCGTCGCTACAAAGGTTTATCATCACTACGCAGTGTTTTTGCGCAGATGAAACTATTTTCTAACTTTTCAAAAAAATCAGTGTACCCACTCTATACTCATACATCTTATATCCTACATCATACATCCCTCTCCCCGTGCCCGCCAACCGAAACGCCCTTGTCCGATATAAAACGCTGGATGCCTGCCTGCGCAACCGCCAACGCAAATGGACGCTCGACGACCTGATGGCGAAAGTGTCCGAAGCCCTGTATGAGTACGAAGGACTGGACAAAGGCATCAGTCGCCGTACCGTTCAGGCCGACCTTCAGATGATGCGCAGTGATAAGCTGGGGTATTTTGCACCCATCATAGTTCTCGACAAAAAGTACTATACGTACGAAGACCCCGCTTACAGCATTACCAACATTCCCCTGTCGGATGGCGATCTGTCGCGGATGAACGAAGCGGTCGAAGTGCTCAAGCAGTTCAAGGGTTTCTCGCATTTTACAGCGCTGAATGAAGTAGTTCAGAAGCTGGAAGACCATGTGTATTCAACCGCCCGGAAGTCGGCCCCGGTCATTGACTTCGAAAAAAACGAGAACCTGAAAGGCCTTCACTTTCTGGATGAGCTGTATCAGGCAGTAATTCAGCAGCGGGTGCTTCGGATCGATTACCAGTCGTTTTCAGCGCGATTGCCCCAAACGTTCACCTTTCACGTTTGGTGGCTGAAAGAGTTCAAGAACCGCTGGTTTGCCGTGGGTGTATGCGATGGCAAACGCTATACCATGAACCTGGCTCTCGACCGCATGCTGGCTATCACACCAGCGCCCGACATTGACTACATCGCCAACCAGCACCTGGACCCCGACCGCTACTACCGCGATGTGATCGGTGTGTCGGTCAGCGAGCGGATGCGCCCCATCCGGGTCAGGCTGTTTGTCAGCCAGTTGCACGCACCTTATGTCGAAACTAAACCGCTTCACCAATCGCAGGAGGTGGTTGAACGAAGGCCGGATGGCATCGTTATCCAGCTTAGTGTTCAACACAATTTTGAGCTGGAAAAAGAAATTCTGGGCTTTGGCGATGGGATGCAGGTCCTTGAGCCGGAGCGCCTGCGCCGTGTCATTATCAGGCGCTTAAAGGCTGGCGTGGATGCCTATACCGAGCCCCAGGCAGACCCGCCAGCAACCGATTCAATTTGATGTTTATCAAAACCAGCGGTAGGTTTGATGTTATTTCCAAAACGGATTATATCCTTTACAACCGCCCATTAATGGATTTTTGCGACCAGCTTTTTGACCAGACAACAGACGAACCAGACCAGTGGTACCGCCATAGTTTTGAGCAATGCACGTTTAAAAACCTCGATCTGGCCAAAGTAGCGTTTGCCGGGACAAGCTTCGTCAACTGCCGCTTTGTCGACTGCAATCTGGGTATGGCGGTACTGGAGGGCACTAAGCTCGACGATGTGCTGTTTACCGACTGTAAACTGAACGGTGTCAACTTTGGTCAATGCAGCGCATTTGGCTTCCATGTCGACTTTCAGACGTGCCAGCTCGATTATGCTTCGTTTTTCAGCCGAAATCTGAAAAAGACCCGGTTTGTCGATTGTTCTCTGCGTGAAGCTCGTTTTCTGAACTGCGATCTGAGCGGGGCTTTGTTCAAAAATTGTAACCTCGAATTGACGGTTTTTGCCACCAACACCCTGACGCAAACTGACTTTTCGAGTTCGTACAACCTGAGCCTTGACCCCGACAACAACAAGATCCGAAAAACAAAGTTTTCGCTGCATAGTCTGCCCGGCCTATTGACCAAATACGACCTCATCATCACATAAAGCACTGATTATTAAATAAAAAATCATCATGGACGTAGAAATCTGGAGTGATATCATGTGCCCGTTCTGCTACATCGGCAAACGGAAATTTGAGCAGGCGCTCGACCAATTTGCCCACAAAGAGCAGATAAATATTATCTGGAAAAGTTTTCAGTTGAATCCGGACATGGAAACGCAACCCGGCAAGAGCATCAACCAATACCTGGCCGAAGTAAAAGGCTGGAGCCTGGCCGAAGCCCAGCGCATGAACGATCACGTGACCGGCATGGCCCGCGAAGTGGGGCTGTCTTACGACCTCAACAAGGCGGTGGTGGCGAACTCCCGGGATGCTCACCGGCTCATCCAACTAGCCAAACAACAGGGCCTGGGTGATGCCATTGAAGAACGATTGTTCAAGGCCTATTTCACCGAAGGCCGCGACACCTCCGACCAGGCCACCCTCCTGGAACTGGGCACCGAAATTGGCCTTGACGCCACTGCCGTTCAGCAACTGCTGGACAGCGATCAGTATGCCGAGGCTGTTAACCGGGATATCTACGAAGCGCAGCAGGTTGGTGCGCGGGGCGTTCCGTTCTTCGTACTAAACCGCCGGTATGCCGTGTCGGGTGCGCAACAGCCCGAAACCTTCCTGGGGGCACTCAACACCGCCTGGACTGAGTGGGAGAAAGCGAATCCCGTTCTTACCGAAGTACAGGCAGACGGCCCAGTTTGTACGCCCGGTGAAGTTTGCTAGGTAAACGTATCGTGGAAAGGCTTACCAGGGTGAGCCTTTCCACGATATAAGATTCAGAAACTACGCTTGTATTTCCTTAAAAACTTCAGCCGGTGGCTCACCTGCTGAATCCATTCGCGCGCCATCAGTTCATGAGCGAACACCGTTGGGTGAATACCATCCCACACCCAATAGTCAATGCTTTTACCAGAAATGGCTTTATCGAGGATGGCAGGGTAATCGACAACGACCGCGTTGAATTCGACCGACAGTTTCCGAATGGCCACCTGCCGACTTTGGGTATCACTCTGCCAGCGCTCCCAATTATCCTTCCGACTTCCTACCGGATACACAAATGGAATACCCAATACAAAAAGCGTGTCCGGATTGGCCCGTCGGCATTCATCAAGTAAACTCCGATAGATTATTTCGAACTGCTCCGGGGTTGTCGCTTCGGCGGGTTTATTGATGGCCGCAGCCGTATCGTTAATTCCAATCAGGATACTGAGCACGTCCGGTTTGAGGGCCAGCGTATCGGGTTGCCAGCGTTTCTGGAGGTCCGTAATTTTGTTGCCGCTAATACCCCGGTTGTAAAACGAAAACGCCAGATCCGGAAAATCGGCTCCAATTCGACTGGCGATGGAATACGCATAGCCGTGACCCATAATGTGGTTGGGATCGGTGTTTCGGCCCCGGTTACCATCAGTTATTGAGTCGCCCTGAAACAGGAAGACGAGACCGGTTTCTTTCTGTTTCAGGGCGAATAATGCATCAGCCCCGCTCGGTTCGGGAATTAAACCGGGGGCCAGCCCAACAAGAGCCGACGATTTGAGAAATATTCGCCGTGAGGTTTTTAAGGGCATAGTTTTCAATATACGTACAGGTACCTACTCACTTCAAAAGCGTATCAAGCCAATTTAGCCTTAAAGAAATCGATGGTGCGTTTCCAGGCCAGTTCGGCCGCTGCTTTGTCGTAACGAGGGGTAGTGTCGTTATGAAAGCCGTGGTTCGCGCTGGGATATACATAAGCGGTATATTCCTTTTTATTCTCTTTTAGAGCTGCTTCGTAGGCTGGCCAGCCCGCATTAACTCCTTTGTCCAGTTCGCCATAGTGCAACAGCAGGGGCGCTTTGATTTTGGCCACATCATCGCCCGTTGGCTGACCGCCATAAAATGGAACCGAAGCTGCCAAATCGGGAAGCCGCACCGCCATCATGTTGGCAATCCAACCCCCAAAGCAAAACCCAACAACGCCCACTTTCCCATTACAGTCTTTTTGGGTTTCCAGATAATCATTGGCCGCTATGAAATCTTCCAGCATTTCATTTCTGTCCCGTTTACTTTGCAGCGCACGACCGTCGTCATCATTACCCGGATAGCCACCTAAAGGGCTCAGCGCATCGGGGGCAATCGAAACAAAACCGGCTAGTGCCGCTCGGCGGGCTACATCGGCAATATGCGGATTTAGACCCCGGTTTTCGTGAACCACAACAATACCCCCAAGCTTACCTTTGGCATTGGCGGGTTTTGACAGTAACGCTTTGATCGGACCACCGCCTTTGGGAGACTGATAGGTGACGTACTCCGATGTTATGCGGGGGTCGTCTTCTTTAATTTGAATAGTGCCTTTATAGTCGGGCATGAGAAAACCCATCAACGAAGCTACCGTAATACCGCCTACGGCATACGTAGATAGCTTCTGCACAAAGTCACGCCGGTCGATGCGGTCGTGGGCGTAATCATCGTACAGGTCAAACACTTCCTGCTTGAGGTCTTCCTTCTTAATATCGCTCATGTTCGTCTGAATTCGTTTGCCCTTAAATTTAACAAATTTCCGATCAAACGATTAGTTTCCTACTCAAGCTACTGTCTACTATTGCAGCGTTTTTTCAGTAAGGTTGCTTACCTGATCAGGTGCAGATGCATTAATCCTGCGTAAGCCTAACCCCATTAGCCAACAAACACTCATTCGGGCAAGAAGGGCGCCTGTTTATTGGTTGTATGCGTGTGTTTAAATGACCGATTCATGCCAATTTTGCTGGCTGTTTATCTGTACGCTTATGCTTGAACTCACGGCCCTCACTGCTTTTATCGGGTATATCCTTTATTTACGCTACTATGCCGACCAACGGTCTAAAGCTGAAATCGAGGCCGACAGACTACGGGATGGAATTACGCTTTTCCAGAACGATCACTATTCCGAAGCGCTGGCCTATTTCAATGACGTGATTCGAACCAAGCCTGATTCGTCAGTAGCTTATCTGTACCGGGCTCGAATTTATCGGTCATTGGGCGATACGAAGGCGGCACTCGATGATCTCAGCCGGGGAAAAAGCTACGACGATACCCTCGCTGAGTTGCATTCCGAAAGTGGGCAGATCCACTACCAGGCTCATGACTATGTTACAGCTTTTCAGGATTTCGATAAAGCTATTTTTCACTCCCACGGTGAAGCCGCCGAGCCCTACCGCTGGCGTGGACTGACGCGTCAGCAATTGCGGCAGAACCTGGACGCTCAGCAGGACCTCGACAAAGCCAGCCAACTCGAAGCAGAAGGCCGTAGCAGGGCCTTGATTCAGCCACCCGGCAAACGCGCATTCATTGATCGGCAACTTGTGCTGAATGCTGGCGTAACGTTTATGAGCGGATTGATCCTGCTTTACATCATAAAAAAGAGTCCGGTTATTCACTGGCCCTATCTGTGGGCTGCGGCTTCGGCGGTTGGCCTTGGCTTTCTTGAGCCGCGAAAAGGATGGATGCTTGCCTTACTACAGGCGTTTGTTATTCTGGCAGGATATTATGGACTGGTCGGGCCAGACCCGGTCAGTACCCATCAGGAGGTTGAAGTATTCAGCCTGTTCGGTTCGGTGGGGCTCACCTTTGCCGGTAGCCTGATTGGCAGCGTACTTCGAAAAGCATATGCCGCCTAAACCATGCATTACGCAGGCTTAAGCGGCATATTGAGTAGGTAATGGTTGATAGATACCGGGCTTCCGTTACTTCATGATGAGTATATAGCTTTTTCCGGCTTGGGTAGCAAAGTCGTACACCTGTCCGATTTGAGGTTTTGCCAGAATAAGTTGCGCCTGGGGCGAAACAATCGCTTCTTTAACAACAACCGGCTGATAAAATGGATTCGTGTTCGTCGCTGCGTTCAGAACGGTTTTGAAACCTTTTGCCTGTAATTCATTGGGTACGCGAATCCGGCAGTTGCCGCCCAGCGTCGATTTGATGGTTACGCTGGCCACCTTGCCCTCTTTCCAGTTGAGCGAAACGATTTCAAAACCACCCCGCGCCCGAAGGCCGCTGATGGTCCCCGCAGGCCAGCGGTCGGGCAAGGCAGGCAGCAAGTGAATGGCTTCGTCATGACTTTGCATGAGCATTTCGGCGATTCCCGCCGTGCAGCCAAAATTCCCATCGATCTGAAATGGCGGATGGGCATCGAACAGGTTGTTATACGTACCGCCAACCCCTGTTCCACCCGGCCGGTTTCTGCCCGCTTCACTAACGGGCGATAGCTGATTGGTAATGAGCCGATAGGCCCGGTTTCCATCCAACAGCCGCGCCCACCAGTTTACTTTCCAGCCCATCGACCAGCCCGTCGACGCGTCGCCCCGTTGTTCTAACGTATTGCGGGCGGCCCGGAATAACTGCGGTGTGCGGAAAGCCGAAAACTGCGCCGATGGATAGAGGCCGTAGAGGTGCGAAATATGCCGGTGCTTATCGTCCGGACTATCCAGGTCATCAATCCACTCCTGCAACTGGCCGTGTTTACCAACCTGCATGGGAGGTAACTGCGCCAGTTTCGAGGCCACAATTTTCACAAACTCAGCATCGACATTAAGGGCTTTCGCGGCCCGGATGGTATTGGTAAAAATATCGAAAACAAGCTGATTATCCATCGTGACACCCGCATCGATGGATATACCGGGCCGGGTGGACGGCGCGTTCTCGGGCGACATTCCGGGACAGACGACCAGATAATGATGATTTGGGTCTTCAACGAGGTAATCGACAAAAAACTCGGCGGCTCCTTTCATGGCCGGATAGACCGATTTCAGGTAGGCTTTATCGCCCGAATACTGGTATTTCTCCCACAAATGCTGGCTCAGCCACGCCCCACCCATTGGCCACATCGAGTAAAAAATGGCATCGACGGTGCCGGTAATGCGCCAGAGGTCGGTGTTGTGGTGCGCCACCCACCCTTTGGCACCGTACATGACGTTGGCCGTTTCCTTACCCGCCTGCGAAAGTTCCTTCACCATCTGTACCAAAGGCTCATGCAGCTCCGTGAGGTTGGTCACTTCGGCGGGCCAGTAGTTCATTTCGGTGTTGATGTTGATGGTGTATTTACTATCCCAGGGTGGGTCCATCCGGTCATTCCAGAGCCCCTGTAGGGTAGCCGGTTGCCCTACAACTCCGTTGCGGACAGGCTGCGAAGCCGAAATCAGCAGGTAACGCCCGAACTGAAAATAGAGCGACACCAATTGTGGATCATCCCCCGAGGCAAACTGCCGGATACGCTCATCCGTGGGCAGTTTGGCGGCTTCCGATGTGCCCAGATTCAGAGCAACCCGCCTGAAATAGCGCTGATAGGCCGCCACATGGGCCGCCAGAACAGCGCTGAACGGACGTTTTTCCACACGGGTCAAATACGAATCGGCCAGCGTTTTGGGGTTGGCGGTGAGGGTTTTGTAATCCACAACGTTGGTTGCCATCGAGACGTACAGCGTAGCGGCATTGGCCCCGCTGATCACCACCGATGTATCCGTTTTGGTGGTTTGCCCGCCCTCCGGCACTACCCGAACGTGGGCGTTGAAATTCACCTGTCCCTTCACGCCCTCATGATCGCTGGTGGTACCGGTCATCACCAGTTTACCAGTTCCGTCGATACTCCGCTGAACCTTCTGGGGGCTGTTGAGGAATGTCGTAAATGACAATTTACCCGGCTTATCAGCCGTCAGTCGAACGGCAATCACCTGATCGGGAGCCGACGCGATAACCTGACGCGTGTACCGAACCCCATCGACCGTATACATCGTTGTGGCGACGGCCTTTTCAATATCGAGGTCGCGGTAGTAATCCGTGAATGATTCATGCCCCGGAAACGACAACAGCAGGTTACCCACCGGCTGGTATTTCATGCCGTTGTTTTTCTTCGACTCAATCTTGGCAGCGGCCAGCTTCTGGGCTTCGGCCTGTTTACCGGAAAAGATCAACCGCCGAATTTCGGGCAGGGCAGCCAGCGCATCGGGGTTTTCGTTCCGGTTCGGCCCACCCGACCAAACGGTTATTTCATTCAATTTAATAATTTCCTGCTCCGGATTGCCGTACACCATGCCCCCAAGCCGACCATTGCCAACGGGCAGCGCATTGGTCCAGGTTTTTCCGGCCGGTTGTTTGTACCATAGTTTCAGGGCAGTGGGTTGCTGGGCTTGAACGCCAGCCGCCAGCAGGCATAAAAAGAAGGTCTTTTGAAAGTTTTTCACGCAGGATAAAAAGGAATAGATTCAACTAGACTATCATAAGTAAAACGGACTCGATTTATCACCATATGCGACTTGAAATTAGGTTGATCAGAACGTTTACAATAAACGCAAGACCAAAAGAGGCCGCAACCGAAAACTCCCTGAGTAGAAAGGCTTGCAGGAACAGAAAAGTGGTAAATCCCAGTAGCCCGATGACCAGCCCACGAAGCGTTGAAATCGTTGCCGTACTCCCCTGAAGCGTATGCGAGAAAATAGCCAGAATGGTCGTCATGATGGGAAATGGGGTTAAAATACCACTCCATTGCGGACCTAATAGCCCCGCTAATCCGGTGACTGCCAGCACAAACAACGTTGCTACGACCATCCGGATGGGAATATCGAACGGCAAACGGCGGGTGCTGACGGGTGGTCCGTTGGGCACCGGGTAAAACCGTAAACTCAGCAGGACGCTGACGATAACGAGGGCATAGCTTACATACAAATTCAGCTGGAGGTAATTGAATACCACTGCCGTAAGGGTGTACAACGAATAGGAAAGCAATAGTGTGGGAAACCACTTTAACCGGCGAGAAAATGCCGAGTAGCTTACGCAGAAACTAATTAAAGCTAGAATCCCAATCATTGATCCCTGAATGGAGTAAATGCCGAACGGCTTGCCCTGTTCCAGAATAAAAAAGAACAGAATCGGTCCGGCTACCCAGGGCATACTCCCGATCAGACCCCCTATTTTACCACCCCATTTTCGAATTGCCAGGGTAATCAGGGCAATGACGGAGGGCATTAGTGTTACTTTGAGCAGGAGTACATTCATGCGAGAAACTTCATTTGCGGCCTATTTGCCCGCGAAGTTACAAGCTTTCCCGTCTGGCAATTGCTTCAGTCGCAATAAGGCTTTACGTTTTTTTGGCTAATATTGACAAGTGATCGAACAACCTGCCTGCCAATTGTTACGTCTGAATACCCGTCACCGGCTTAAGAAACACAGTTGAGCATTTTTTTCCATTTAGAATGAAAAATACACCCGTAACGATTAAAGACATTGCCCGTTCTCTGAATATCTCCATCTCAACGGTATCGCGGGCGTTACGGGGGTTACCGGAGATTCATCCGGATACCAGAGCAGCTGTTGTGAAACTCGCCGAAGAGCTTGATTACCAACCCAACCAACTCGCCAAAAACCTGGCCAAGAGCCGTACAAAAACGATTGGGGTCATTGTACCCAACCTGAGTTATCACTACTTCTCGGCCATGCTGAACAGTATTGAGGAAGCTGCCCTGCAAGCAGGCTACAGTGTGCTGGTTTGCCAGACAAATGAATCGTACCTGCGCGAAATCACGAACATTCAGAACCTGCTTCGCAGTCAGGTAGAGGGGTTTATCATCTCCCTCTCCCGCGATACCGACAACTACGAGCATGTGGAGCGGTTGGCCCGGAAGAATATTCCACTGGTACTGTTCGACCGGTATGTGGAAAGTATCGACGTGTCGAAAGTCATCGTCGACAATGAAGCGGCTGCCTTCAAAGCGACTGAGCACCTGATCGAAAACGGCTGTCGACGGATTGGGTTTCTAGCGGGACCCGCTCAGCTTTTACTGAGCAATCAACGCGTAAAAGGCTATCGGGCGGCTCTGGAGAAGCACAGTCTGCCCGTGAGCGATCAATATGTACTGCATTGCGACTACACCCAGGAGAACACCATCCTGCAAACGCTGGTCCTGATGAGCCAGCCGCAACCGCCGGATGGGGTAGTTACGATCAGTGACCGGGTAGCGTACCCGGCTATCTATGCCATGAAGCAGAAAGGCCTTCGTATTCCGGAAGATGTGGCCATTGTGAGCTTTAATAATGAACCGGTATCGGCGTTTTTTTCGCCCGGCATCAGCAGCATCAGCCAGCCAATTCAGGAGATGGGGACAGAAACCGTTCGGCTATTACTCAAACAACTGGACTCAACCCATACCCTGGTTCCCAGAGAAACGAAAGTACTGGAAACCCAACTGATCGTGCGGGCATCCTCCCTGCGCCCACGCTCCTAAACGCACTATCCCAGGCCAGTTATAGTCGGTAACTACGAATGTATTCACCGGGTGGCATGCCAACGATCTCTTTGAACTGACGGTTGAAGTTCGACAGGTTTGTAAACCCGCAATTCAGGGCAATCTGGCTGATGTTCTCCTGCGATTCGCGCAGATCCCGGCAGGCATGTTCGATGCGGACTTCGTTGAGCAACTGCGAGAACGTTTTTCGCGTGTGCTGCCGGAAAAACCGGCAAAATGCACCGGGTGTCAGGTTAGCCACATTTGCTACATCATCCAGCGAAATTGGAGACGCGTACCGCTGAAGAATGTACGAGAAAACCTGCTCCAGCCGACGCTGATCGTCGGGGCGCTGCGGCTGGGCATAAGCCGTGGCCGACAGTACCTCCCGCTCAGAATTAGCCGCCAGATTATCCAGCACCTGCAACAAACTAAGCAATTGTTCGAACGGACGTTTTTCCGGAATCTCCTCCAATAGTTGCGTAAGGGCATTCCCCGTCCCGCACCGCAGCCGAACGCCATGCTGTGCTTCCTGCAAAAGCGTTGTCAGATGCCGGGTTTCGGGGAGGTTGAGCATCGTCTTTTCCAAATGCTCAGGCTTGAACAATACGGAAACGGAGGTAGCCCGGCGGGTGGAGTCAGGCTGATAGTAATCGGTATCGCTACGCAAAACATGAGGCAGGTTAGCGCCCAGTAACAAGACGTCATACGGATCGAACCGATCAATCTTATCCCCCACAATCAGCGTCCCCTCCCCCTGCTGAATAAGTGTCAACTGAATTTCGGGGTGGAAATGCAATTGACCATAAAAGTGAGGAGCGTTATCCTGCTCAATTCGAAATGAGCGATCATCAACGGCAGGAACACGGAAAAGAAGTGCCTTCATCAATACATACTTTACCTATTTTTTTGCAATAATCGCGATAATGAGTGAAAATAGTATCAGTATCCATGAATTATTCGTAAAGCCATTGGCAAACTATTGCAGAACTTTGATTGACTTAAATGAATAGCTACTACGCCAATGAATGTTTCTGTAAAATGGGACGGTGTTTACCCCGCCCTGCTGACTCCGTTTACCGCCGACGACCAGCTTGATCTGCCGCTTTTCGAAAAAAACCTGCACGCTCAACTCGACGCGGGTATTCATGGCTTCATCATTGGCGGCTCGCTGGGCGAAGCCAGTACACTGCTCAACGACGAGAAAATCGCCCTGCTCGAAACGGCCCTTGGCGTCTGCGAGGGGCGCGTACCCGTACTGGTAAACATTGCCGAACAGGGCACCAAACAAGCCATTGCGCGCGCCCACGAAGCAGAAAGCAACGGAGCCGATGGGCTGATGCTGCTTCCGCCCATGCGCTACCCCGCCGACGCCCGCGAAACGGTCACCTTCTTCAAGGCCGTTGCCCAGGAAACATCGCTGCCCGTCATGATCTACAACAATCCCTACGATTACAAGATCATGACGACCGTGGCCATGTTTGAGGAACTGGCCGAACTATCCAACATTCAGGCGGTTAAAGAATCGACCCGCGACCTGACCAATATTACCCGGATGCGGAACGCCTTCGGCGATCGTTTTAAGCTGATGGGTGGTGTTGATACGCTCGCGCTTGAAGCGTTGTTACTGGGCTGCGATGGTTGGGTTGGTGGCCTTGTTGATGCCTTCCCGCAGGAAACAATGGCTATTTATGAACTGACAAAAGCCGGTCAGGTGGCCGAAGCACTGGCTATTTACCGCTGGTTTATGCCCCTGCTGGAGCTGGATATTCATCCCAAACTTGTTCAGTACATCAAGCTGGCCGCCACGGCAACGGGTATTGGCTCAGAGTACGTTCGGGCTCCCCGGCTTACGCTCGTTGGTGCTGAACGCGAGCAGGTACTTCAGGTTATTCAAACGGCGCTGGTCAATCGGCCGGTGCTAACGACGGTTCACTAGATCATGGCCGAATTTCATTTTTTCTGTATCGACGCTCATACCTGCGGCAATCCGGTTCGGGTGGTTACGGGCGGCAGCATTCCCTTCCTGCAAGGTGACTCCATGAGCGAAAAACGGCAGCATTTTCTGCGTGAGTTCGACTGGATTCGGAAGGGGTTGATGTTTGAGCCACGGGGTCACGACATGATGTCGGGCAGTATTCTCTACCCGCCTACCGACCCCGCCAATGATGCGGGCGTACTGTTCATCGAAACATCCGGCTGTTTGCCCATGTGCGGTCATGGTACCATTGGCACGGTTACGGTGGCTATCGAGCAAAACCTTATCCGGCCTAAAACGCCGGGTGTACTCAATCTGGAAGTACCCGCCGGACTGGTTCGGGCCGAATACCGGCAGGAAGGCAAAAAGGTAACGTCGGTGAAGATCACGAATATCAAGTCGTATCTCGCGGCCGAAAAGCTCACCGTCGACTGCCCGGATTTAGGGTTACTGACGGTCGATGTAGCTTACGGCGGTAATTTCTACGCCATCGTTGACCCCCAGCCCAACTTCCCCGGCCTGGAGCACTACAAAGCCGAGCAACTCATTGCCTGGGCGCGGGTTATGCGCGAACGCATGAATGAACAGTATACCTTCGTTCATCCCGAAAACCCGACCATCAATGGCCTGAGTCACATTCTGTGGACCGGCAAGCCGATCAAGGAAACATCGACGGCCCGAAACGCTGTTTTTTACGGCGACAAGGCCATTGACCGTTCGCCCTGCGGCACCGGTACATCGGCCAGAATGGCGCAATGGTACGCGCAGGGACGCCTGAAACCGGGCGAAACCTTTGTGCATGAGAGCATTATCGGGTCAATTTTTAACGGGCGTATCGAAGCCGAAACGGAGCTGGCCAATCAACCGGCCATCGTTCCGAGCATTGAAGGCTGGGCCAGAATTCATGGCTACAATCACCTTATTCTGGATGAAGAGGACCCTTACGTATTTGGTTTTCAGGTAATATGATAAATGTCGGTATTGTTGGCGGAGGCATCATTGGGTTAAGTTCAGCCTATTACCTGCACAAGGCGGGCCACAAGGTCACACTCTTTGATCAGAACCCCATTTCAGACGGTTGCTCGTTCGGTAATGCCGGCATGATTGTGCCCAGCCACATCATTCCGCTGGCTCAGCCGGGCATGATTGCCAAAGGTATGCGCTGGATGCTCAACTCGACCAGCCCGTTCTACGTCAAACCAAGATTGAATCTGGAACTGGCCCGCTGGGGCTGGCTCTTTTTCAGAAACTCAACCCCCGAGCACGTTGAGCGGTCGATTCCGGTCCTGCGCGACATTAGCCTGCTCAGCAAGGCGCTGTATCAGGATTTGGCCGCCAATGGCGATCTGGACTTCGAATGGCAGGAACGGGGGCTCATGATGCTCTACAAAACGGCATCGGCCGAGCACGAAATGGCAGAAGAAGCCGATGTTGCCAACCGGGCGGGTATCGAAGCCCGGATACTGAATAGCCAGCAGGTTCAGGACCTGGAGCCCAAAGCCCGTGTCGATGTTCGGGGAGCGGTATTGTACCCCGGCGATGCCCATCTCAATCCCGGCGAGCTGGTTCGTTCGCTGGTGACCTACCTGCGAAAACAAGGCGTTACCATTCTCGAAAGTCAGGCGGTTACGGGTTTTGGCAAGACGGGTTCTCGCATACAATCCGTTCAGACAGCCCAGGGCGACTATCCCGTTGACCAGCTTGTGGTGGCGGGTGGTGCCTGGTCGCCCGCGCTGGCCCGTATGCTGGACCTGAGCTTGTCCATGCAGGGCGGAAAAGGGTACAGCTTTGTCCTTCGAAACCTGACGAACAACGTGCGTATTCCGGCCATCATGCTCGAAGCACGCGCGACGGCAACGCCCATGGGCAGCGACCTGCGTTTTGCCGGTACGCTTGAAGTGGCGGGCACCGACATGACAGTAAACATGAACCGGGTACGCGGCATTGTCCAGTCGATCAACCAGTACTACCCCGACATTCCGGTTACCATGCCCGAAGTCGATGTGGTCTGGCGCGGTTTACGACCCTGCTCACCCGATGGTCTGCCCTATATTGGTCGGCCACGACGGTACGAAAACGTGGTTTTGGCCACCGGACACGGCATGATGGGCCTGAGTCTTGGTCCGGGCACGGGCAAACTGGTCAGCGAAGAAATCAGCGGTAAAGCGACCAGTATGGACATATCCGCTTTTAGCCCGGATCGGTTTTCGTAAGGTTGCTACTCTATTTATATTAACGGGATACGGTTGAGAGCACTTGTTTCAACTCGTCAAAAGCGCTTCCTCCTTCCAGAGAAGCCGCTACATTTCCCTTCTTGTCGATGACAATAATTGTCGGAATCGAGGTGATGTGGTATTTCCCATGAAAACCGTGCCCATTAAGAATGGGCATAAACGGCAATGTACTACCATTGGGAACTTCCGCTTCATCCGCCATGACGCCTAATACGATAGGTCCGTTTTCTGACTGGTAAGGCCGCAAAGCATCAGTCAGTTTTGCCGCATCTTTATCACCCCAAAAGGGCCTGTTAAGGTTCACCAAAAAACTTAGAACAATTACGTTTCCAACCAAATCAACTGAGCGATAAACTTTCTTATCCATACCTGTCATCACAAAGGGCGCGATCGGTTTTCCAACTTTAGGCTGCTTGTTCGGGTCACGGTCACGAAATCCGCGTATTTCCCTCTCCTCGACCGTAGCTTTTCGTATCGTATAGGCCTTGGGTTGTCCAGATTCATTATAATCAGGAATCAAATGGTAACCATATGGGTCTACGCTGGTCAATTCTTTGAATTCCTTCAACGTTGCCGGCTTGCCGGTCTCAGCATTGGTGATGGGAATAGTATCGTCAATTCGTACGGTATGACGGATACCAGTTTGTTGGGTAATTATCTGACCCCAACTCAATTGACTACCCAATAGTATAAAGGTGCTCAGAAAGTATAGCGTGCTGTTTTTCATACGTTTGATATAAGGCGATCTTTACTAAAAATATCCCCAAATAAACAAACACATTACAACTTAACCATACGTCTTGCCTGTACTAATGTTAATAAAACCAGGCTCTACTCAAAACGATACTTATGCGTTACTTACCAACAAAAAGAGCTGCCCGGATAGGCAGCTCTTTTTATTGATACACTATGGTTAACCTAGTCTTTTTTGTACTGCTGGATGATTTTATACAGCGCTTTCTGCTTCTCCAGTTCGGGGAAGAACTCGAACAGCTGAACGTGTGCGTCGTAATCCAGCGAAAGAGCGGCTTCCAACTGAATCAGTGATTCGCGGTAATGACCGGCATGAATCAGATAAACGGCTGAGCGGTAATATAGATCCGCTTCAGCGGGCATGTCGTTGATACCCGACTGAATGATGTCGTTGGCCCGCAGGAAATCGCCCTGATCGAAGGGAACGAGTGACCAGGTTAGGTACACATCGGGATTTTCAGCATCTACTTCGGCAGCTTTCTCGAAAGCCTCGACACTCGACAGCACATTCCCGATCTTATACTCCGTTTCGGCCACTGCCAGGTAGTACTCTCCGTTCTGGTCGCTAAGTTTGACGGCTTTCTGCAAAAATGGCAGCGCTTCGTACCACTTGCCCGATTCGCTCAGACAAACACCGATACCATACCAGGCTTCGTCCCACATGGCATCCAGTTTAATGGCTTCCCGGTATTCCTTGATGGCTTCCGTGATGCGGTCCTGCTTTTCCAGACTGGCACCCAGATGGCAGTATGTATCGGCAGTTGCTTCTTCGTACTTCAGCGTTTCACGGTAACAGCTCTCTGCTTTCTCGAACAACCCCAGGTTCATATAGGTGTTGCCCAGATTGAAGTGTGCCGACGCAAAATCCCCTTTGATGATTACAGCATAATCGTAGGCTTCAGCGGCTTCGGCGTAACGCCCAAGTTTGCTGTAAGCGATACCAATGTTATACCAGGCGTTGTACGAATATGGATCGGAATCAATGAGTTGCTGGTAATACGCCAGACTATTTTCCAGTTCACCCGTTACATCCAGACAGAATGCGAGTTCATAAAGCGCATTTTCGTTATTAATATTCAGCGCAATTGACTTTTTATACTGCGTGATAGCCTCGTCGTACTTACCCCAGTTCTGATAGCTCTGCCCTAACTGGAACAGAATATCATCCTTTTCTTCAGCCCGGTCGAGCAGTTCTTCCAGCACCCGGATTGATTCTTCGTACCGACCGGCCATATTCAGGACGGAGCCCTGCATAAAGGGAACATCGAGATCGCCGGGGTTAAATAGTGAAGCCCGTTCCAGCAAATCCAACGACTCATCGAACCGTTGAAAGTTAGCCATAATCTGGGCTTTGTCGAGCATAAGTTCCAGCGCATACGGGAAGTTTTCCAGACCGGATTCGGCGGCTTTAAGTGCCTTGTCTAAATCACCCTGATTGAGGTAATGCTCAACCATTTGTTCATAGACGTCCAGGTCGAAAAACTGGCTTTGCTGCTGATCCAGCATTTGCTCAAAACGCCGGATTGATTCTTTAATATCGCCTTCTCGTTCTTCGAACTCTTGCTCCATGCTATTGCCTTCAAAATGTGGGCGGATAGGGGCCGCACCAACGGTGCGATTTATCCTTTGGCAGTGAAATATAAACTCAAAAAAGCAGAACTCCAACCTGGGAACGGAAAATTTACATACCGTTCGATGGCCGTCCAAAAGCGTTTGCCACACGCTCCAGCGTCTCACTTAATGGCCGATACTGAGTATCAAGTACCTGCCCGATTTTACGTCCGTCGTACTGATACAACGAACTTGCCGACCGGGCTGTTTCACGAGTTATTAACGGGGCCTTGCCGGTCAACCGTGCCCGGATAGCCTCTAAAGGCCAAAGCAGGCGTGTCAACGTGGCCGGAACCCGCCAACCGGGAGGACGTTTACCCAGTACGGCCGCTATCTGTTCTAACAAGGAACGATACGGAATGGTGCCCCCATTTACGATGAACCGCTGCGCCATGATGTCGGACTGCATTAGATCGACGAGACTATCGGCCACGTCGAGCACATCTACGTAATTGACGAGCCCCGCCGGGTAAAAGGGTTTTTCAGACTGAACGTAGTTTATGAGTTGCAGGCTGCTTTTGTTCCAGTCGCCCACGCCCAAAACCAGAGACGGGTTGACGATCACGGCATTTAACCCTTCGGCAACGCCCCGCCAGACTTCCAATTCTGCCCAGTACTTCGTTTTGGCGTACATAGAGTTATTCGGCGATTCTTCCCATTTCTGCTCTTCGTCGATCACAATTGGTGTATTAGACTTCCCTCCTTTAGTTACCGGTCGGCCAAGAGCAGCCACGGAGCTTACATAGCCCAGCTTCCGTACGCCCGCTTTCAGACAGACGTTGACGATATTGGCTGTCCCTTCCACATTGATACGTTCCATCCGGTCGCGATCTTTCGGGACGAATGAAACAACGGCAGCCGCATGAATAACGTCCACCGAAGTGTCGGACTGTGCTGCCCCAATAGCCGCTTCGAGCGATGGAATGTCCATAACATCGCCTTCGCACCAGGTAAGCTGACTGGCTACATCGGTCAGCAGTCCATACCCATTGGCCGGGCGGTGGAGTACCGTAACGGCATAACCATCAGCCAGGTAACGTCGGGCAATGTGCGAACCGACGAAGCCGGTAGCACCCGTGATAAAAACCGATTTAGGTAGTGATGATGTCAATTGAAGTTTTTGATTTCGACCCGGTTGAGGAAATTATTTGTATTCGGCGTGGTGTTCTCCATAGCGGCCCGTCTTTTTATTCATTCAGCGCAGGGCGTTTTGCGCCATCTGTTTGCGTAAACATAACAACGTTCGGCCCTGAATTGCTAATTTTGCGGCCAATTAGTGGGTAGTATGTCGTCGCATGGGTCAAACTCCTGACGCCTACACGAACCACCAACCCCTGATTACTAACCACTGACTATGTTAGAGAATCCACAACGCTATACCGTTACGGCGGCCCTGATCTACGCCAACGGCCCGATTCACATCGGTCATATTGCCGGATGCTACCTGCCCGCCGATATTTATGTTCGTTACCTTCGCTCAACGGGTAAGGATGTCGCCTTTATCAGCGGCACCGACGAACACGGCGTGCCGATTACCATCAAGGCAAAAAAAGAAGGCATTACTCCGCAGGAAGTCGTCGATAAATACTACGGGCAGATCAAGCAGGCTTTCAGCGACTTTGGTATCTCCTTCGATATCTATTCCCGTACGTCGAACCAGATTCACCACGAAACGTCGCAGGAGTTTTTCACCAATCTCTACGAAAAGGGCGATTTCGATGAAGAAGTAACGGAGCAATATTATGATGAAGTAGCCGGGCAGTTCCTGGCCGACCGCTACATTGTGGGAACCTGTCCCGTATGTGGCAATCCCAACGCTTATGGCGACCAGTGCGAACGCTGCGGTACCGCCCTGAGCCCTACTGAACTTATTGAGCCGCATTCCACCCTCTCCGGCTCGAAACCGGTGCTGCGTTCGACCAAAAACTGGTTCCTGCCGCTGGATCGGATGCAGCCCAAAATTGAAGAATACGTCAACAGCCATCCCGAGTGGAAAACGAACGTATCCGGACAATGTCAGTCGTGGCTGAAGGAAGGCTTGCGCCCCCGTGCCATGACCCGCGACCTCGACTGGGGCATTAAAGTCCCCCTACCCGATGCCGACGGTAAAGTTTTGTACGTCTGGTTCGACGCGCCCATCGGCTATATTTCCATGACCAAGGAATGGGCGGCTGAACAGGGCCGGGATTGGGAACTGTACTGGCGCGATGAGCACACCAAGCTGGTCCATTTTATCGGGAAGGACAACATCGTTTTCCATTGCATTATCTTCCCCGCCATGCTTATGGCCGAGGGCAGCTTTATCCTGGCCGATAATGTGCCCGCCAATGAGTTTATGAACCTGGAAGGGGATAAAATCAGTACGTCGCGCAACTGGGCGGTCTGGCTCCATGAGTATCTGGAGGAATTACCCGGCAAGCAGGATGTATTACGGTATGTATTGGCAGCTAATGCCCCCGAAACCAAAGACAGCGAGTTTACCTGGAAGGATTTCCAGACGCGGAACAACGCCGAACTCGTCGGCATATTCGGCAACTTCGTGAACCGGGCGGTGGTGCTGACGCAAAAATTCTGCGATGGAAAAGTACCGGCCATTAGTGGCGAGTTGACCGCTTACGACCAACAGGTACTGGACGAACTGGCTCTCTTTCCCGATCGAATCGGGCAGTCAATTGGTGCGTATAAATTCCGGGAAGCACTGGGCCATCTGATGGATTTGGCCCGACTGGGTAATAAATACCTGGCCGAAACAGAACCCTGGAAGGTGGTAAAAACCGATCCGATCCGCGCCAACACGATCCTGAACATTGCCCTGCAAATCTCGGCCAACCTGAGTATCGTGTGCGAACCGTTTCTGCCCTTCACAACGCAGAAATTACGCAGCCAGTTAAACATTACCGAGCATTTCAACTGGACCAACGCGGGCCGGGCTGATTTGCTGGTTACGGGTACCGAATTAGGCAAAGGCGAGTTACTGTTCGCTAAAATAGAAGACGACGAGATCAATACCCAGATTCAGAAATTATTAAATGCGAAACGCATGAATGAGTTAGAAACAAAGACCGTTCCGGCCCTACGGGACGAAATTACCTACGATGATTTCGCCAAAATGGACATCCGCATCGGTACCATCACCGAAGCCGAGCGGGTTCCTAAAAGCGATAAACTGCTCAAATTAAAAGTAGATGATGGCCTGGGCGGCCGACAAATTCTGAGTGGTATCGCCAAGCACTTTTCGCCCGAGGAAATCATTGGCAAACAGGTTACCTTTCTGGCCAATTTGGCTCCGCGCAAGATGATGGGCTTCGAATCGCAGGGGATGATCCTGATGGCCGAAGACCGCGACGGCAAACTAGCCCTCATCGCCCCCGGCGACGCAGTCTGGAATGGCGGAACCGTGAGTTAAGCCATTCATAAACAATATACTGAAAGCCGGAGACACACGTTTCCGGCTTTTGCATAGGAGGAGAACCTATTTTTAAATTTTCCTAAAATAGGTTGAATGAAGGGTGGCATCGCGACTGTAGTACCGACCGTCCCGGTCGGGCGAGAAAGATGAATGCACACCCGACCGGGACGGTCGGTACTACGTCGCGAAGCCATACTTTTCAATAATTCACCCCTTTATCGCATGGTCGGTTTGCACATTTTGACCCGACCATATTTTCTTCGCCGTCCAGTCGGTGGAGGGACTCGACCAGAACGGGTCGATTGCCGATAAACCCAGCGGCAGAAACGCGACCGAACACAGATACAGGCTACCCGTCGAAATGTAGGTTTCGCCGATGCCAGGCTGATGACCGCACAAGCCAATCTGAAGCCAGCCTTTGGCATCGAAAGTACCGGCCATATCCATTGTCCGGTGAATGACCGCCGTCAGCGCGGAGCGTACCTGACCGGGCGACAACTCCGGCGGTAGATTCCTCTGCAACGCCACCTGCGCCAGTAACTGAAACCCCCCGCATCGGTAGGCCAGCGACCGGCCAAAAGCGGCAAACGAGCCGTCGGGCGCAATCAACCGCTCCTGAATGATGGCGTACCGCTGAGCACGGGCCAGCAGCGTTTCATATAAGCCCTTCTCAGCTTTTCCGGCGTCAGCAAGGGTCTTGACAATGTCCAGCAGCATAGGCTGAATGACGTAGCTATTGTAATAATCCCAGTGAAAATCGGGGCCGTCGCCGTAAGCGCCATCACCTTTGTACCAGGCCTGGTGCTGTTTTATGGCATAATCCATACGAAGTTCATCGCCAGCACCGCCGTATTTCAACAAGGCAGCTTCCACCATGCCGCTGAACAACAGCCAATTATTATAACCCGGTTTAATAACCCGGCTGGCCTGTAGGGCCTTCACTACGTTAGCCTGTTCGGTGGTACTTAGGGCATGCCATAATTTTGGAGAACGAACCAGGCCGTGCGCCAGAAAAGCGGCATCTACTAATGGCTGACCACCTTTAGTAAAATTCAGATAATCGGGCGATTTGGGATTCACACCGTTGGCAATTGCCTGTCGGGCCAGGTCGAGGTAGCGCTGGCGGAGCAGGCTTTCCCGCACATCGTCGTCGGCACTGAGTTCGAGCCAGGGAGCCAGTCCGGCCATGGTCCGTCCCAGTGCTTCGAGGTGCGATACCACCAGGCGACCCGGCTGTTGCCCCGGCGCCGATTCTACGGGCATGGTTGCTTTCAACCGATTCTGCGCCAGGGCCGCTAGCACCGGGTCGACAACTTTAAGTAAGGTTTGCAACCAGTAGGCCCGGTCTTCATTGGCAACATTGGCAGCCGGTACCAGTTGTGAAAAACTATCGTTTGCCTTTACTTGACTAATTCCCAGACTAACCGGCAGGGCGGTAACCAGCCGGGTGAACATACGCCGTTTCATAAAT
Organism: Spirosoma fluviale; assembly: GCF_900230225.1. Lineage (GTDB taxonomy): Bacteria > Bacteroidota > Bacteroidia > Cytophagales > Spirosomataceae > Spirosoma > Spirosoma fluviale. Next base: position 1,393,715 of record NZ_OCNH01000001.1, on the reverse strand, counting down.
CGTTTCTACATCAGGTCTTTCGCAAATAAAGCGACTGTAGTCCGTTTTTACTGCTACCTGATTCCAATCTACGCCAAGTCAAATCCTATTTCGGCTGAAACGTTCGGGCTGAAAACGCTGTTACAATTCTGAACTTGCCCTTTCTGGTTGCCCCGTGAACGAAGAACAAAAGTCAGGTCGGATTTTCGACTTAGCCATCCTCCGACGATTATACGCGTTTATAAAACCCTATCAGACCCGTTTTTACGCGCTGATCGGCATCATTATGCTGGCGGCCTGCCTGGCTCCGCTGACGCCCCTGCTTATTCGCTATACCATAGATAACGTGATCGCCGTGGGCGATTATCCACAACTGACAACCATGCTGGTCATTATGATTGGCGTGCTGGTTGCACAGGCGCTTATTCAGTTTCTTAACACCTATCTGTCCGGGTGGCTGGGGCAATACGTTATCCGCGATATTCGGGTGCAGTTGTACCAGAAAATTCTTCGTCTGCGTCTCAAGTTCTTCGACAACACACCCATTGGTCGGTTAGTGACCCGTTCTATTTCGGACGTTGAAACCCTGGCCGATGTGTTCAGCGAAGGCATGGCAGCCATTGCGGGCGATATTCTGCAACTGGTTCTGATCATCGGCGTGATGTTTTACACCGACTGGCGGCTAGCAGCCATCAGTTTATCGACCATCCCGCTGATGCTGTTCAGCACCTATGTATTCAAAGAAAAGATTAAGAAATCGTTCAATGAAGTCCGGACGGCGGTGGCCAATCTGAACTCCTTCGTTCAGGAGCATATCACCGGCATGAACATCGTCCAGATTTTCGGCAGTGAGAAAATTGAAGCCGAAAAATTCCGGGTTATCAACGATGAGCACCGCGCGGCCAACATCCGTTCTATCTGGTACTACTCGGTATATTACCCCGTTGCTGATATTATTTCGGCGGTGGCCGTTGGTCTGGTGGTCTGGTACGGTGCTCAGCAGATCATTAGTTCGGATGTTACGTTCGGGACGGTTACGGCCTTCGTGATGTTTATCAATCTGTTCTTTCGCCCGATCCGGATGCTGGCCGACCGCTTCAACACCCTTCAGATGGGCATTGTCAGTACCGACCGTATTCTTAAATTACTGGACAGCGATGAGTTCACGGCCAACAACGGAACCTACGCACCCACGGCCATCCGCGGTGATGTCGAGTTTAACCATGTCTGGTTTGCCTACAATAATGAAGACTGGGTACTCAGGGATATTTCGTTTCGGGTCAGCTCCGGCGAAACGGTGGCATTTGTGGGTGCTACGGGCGCAGGCAAATCATCCATCATCAACCTACTGAGCCGCTTTTATGACATTAATAAAGGCGAAATTAAGGTCGACGATGTCGATGTACACGAATACGAATTAGGCCACCTCCGGCGGAATATCGGCGTTGTGCTTCAGGATGTTTTCCTGTTTTCCGACACCATCGAGAATAACATTACGCTGGGCGACAAGCGAATCAGCCGGGAGAAAATAGTTGAGGCAGCCAAACTGGTTGGTGTTCATGACTTTATCGAACGATTGCCCGGCGGATATGAGTACAACGTCATGGAACGTGGCTCGACCCTGTCTGTAGGGCAACGCCAGTTGATTTCGTTCGTTCGGGCCATGGTTCAAGACCCGAAAATCATTGTTCTTGACGAAGCGACCTCATCAGTCGATACGGAAACCGAGGAAATGATTCAGGATGCTATCGGGAAACTGATGAAGGGCCGTACGGCCATCGTTATTGCCCACCGTTTGTCTACAATTCAGAAAGCGAACAATATTATCGTTGTGGACAAAGGCCGCATTGTTGAGCAGGGTAATCACGAAGAGCTGCTTCAGCAGGAGGGCTTCTACGCGAACCTCTACCGGATGCAGTATAAAGAAGTGGTGTAGATTTACTTACGCGCGTAACGCATCTTCTTCGTCCTCTGGCCCGGCACCCGTAATTCCTTCAGAAATCACCTTATGACCCGATACATTCGGTTTGTCATTGGTTGGACCGGGGCCACTGCCATCGAGGGCGTAGGCGATCGAAGCAGCTAAATCGTCCGGGGCTATTTTCGCTGGTTTTTCAACGGGTTTCGGATAAACTTCCCGTGCGGACAAATCACCTTCCTGCTGGTTAATTACTTCTTCATCAGCATTCGGATCGTTTTCCATACCGGTCGGAACACGACTGGATGTGCTACCGGTCAACTCATTGGCATCGGGGCTGAAGTGTCGCATGAGTATTGATGAATTTGTTTTCATCTATAACTCATTTTCTTACTGGTTGTTTACTCTTCTACCAGCTTCTTAACCAGAATTTTATCGATTCGGCTTTTATCCATGTCGATAATCTCAAACCGGTAGTTTTGCCAGACAAAAGTTTCGCCCGCTTTGGGAATGTCCTTAAGAATATGGAGTGCAAAACCGCCGAGGGTATCAAATCCCGTCAGTTCACGACGAGCCTGCGCATTTATATTGATTGTAAAGTAGGATAGAAAATCCTCGAAAGGCAATTGAGCGTCAATCAGGAAGGTTCCATCCTCGCGCTCCCGGATTTCGTAATCGGAATTTACATCGTCGTTGATATCGCCCACCAGTACGTCCAGAATGTCGTTCAGGGTTATTATGCCTAACACGCCACCGTATTCGTCAACAATAACTCCAACGTATTGTCGGCGCTCCCGAAACCGCTCCAGCACCTGATAGGCTTTGTTGTTTTCAGGAATAAAGAGCGCATCCCGCTTCATGTCGGTCAGGTGTAGGAGTTCATTATCCAGATCTCTACCCAAAAAATCTTTCGTATAAATTAACCCAACCACCTCGTCGACTCCCCCGTTACAGAGCGGATACACCGAGTGTTTGTGCTCCAGAATACGCGCTTTATTTTCGGCGGGTTCATCTTCCATGTCCAGGAAAACAATTTCCTGCCGGTTGGTCATGAGTGATGTGATCTTACGATCGCCGAGTTGAAAAACATTCTGAACAATTTCCTGTTCAATTTCTTCGATAGCCCCACCGGAGGTTCCTTCCTGAATCAGACTTTTTATTTCTTCTTCCGTTACCGCACTCTCGTTTGGCCTAATGTTCAGTATTTTAAGCAGTAAATCGCTCGATACCGTTAGGAGCGCAATAAAGGGGGATGTTAATCGGGAGAGAAAAATCATGGGGGCTGCCATGGTTTTGGCAATCCCTTCGGGATTTGAGAGACCAATTCGTTTGGGCACTAACTCACCAAAGACCAGCGAAAGGTAGGTCAGCAGCAACAGCACCAATACCACAGCTACGGAGTGTGCGTACGGCCGGATAACGTCAACCTGAGCCACAAACGCCTGAACATCGGTAGTGAGTTTGTCGCCCGAGAAAATACCCAGTAATATACCAATCAGGGTAATACCAATCTGTACGGTCGACAGAAAGCGGTTGGGGGAGTTCGATAAATCGAGGGCAACCTGCGCCTGTCGATCCCCATTTTTAGCGGCTGTTTCCAGTTTTGACCGACGGGAGGATACCAGGGCAATTTCTGACATCGAAAACACACCATTTAGCAGTGTCAGAAGAAAAATAATTAGAAGTTCCACAAAGAGGATGATTGACCTGTTGCAAAAATATAGAAATGGAACTGGTTTGCAACAGATATAACCGTATGATAGACCATCTGTTTTAGTACTTTTACAGTTCGAACCGCTTATCTTCTAATGATTGTTTTCATAAACGACCGCCCAGTCCGGCTCGTTGGCCCCAAAGCCGCTACCCAACTGACCAATCCAGCATTGGCAAATCACCCGACATTCGTGGATTACGATCTAATCGTCGATGCTCGTTTGGAACTGCTGAAACAAGATTCCTTAAACGGTCACTTGCTGGTATTGAACGCTACCCCGGCCACGGTCAGCAAGCTGTTAACCCTATTGCAGAAAAGCGATGCCGATCAGTTGCTTTCCATTACGCTGGGTTGCCTGGATAAAGAAGCCTGCGAGGAAGCCATAAAAAAACCATTCAAGATCATCAAAGCTGGTGGTGGAGTCGTCTTCAAAGGCGATAAAATGCTGTTGATGTTCCGCCGGGGTGTATGGGACTTACCGAAAGGGAAACTGGATGATGGCGAATCCTCCCGGCAGGGAGCCGTTCGGGAAGTGAAAGAAGAAACGGGGGTTCGGGTAGCTATCGGCGAACGCATTTGTACAACCTGGCACACCTACACCCTTAATGGTAGTCGTATCCTGAAGCGTACTAAATGGTACCGCATGAAGGCCCTCGATGATAGCCGTATGGCCCCACAGGTAGAAGAAGATATTGAGAAGCTCGTCTGGTTCGACCAGCGCGAAACCAAGCTGGCCCTGGCGAATTCCTTCAGTTCGATTCGGTACGTTATCGATGAAGTCAACAAGCTCGTGAACGGCAAGGTTTAATCAGTATAAGTAACTGCTCTGCCGTCAGTTACTTTTCGTTTGCCAACTTTTCTAACTGATAAGGCAAAAACGCGTCGACGTCCTGCCCATACCGGTGTAGATCGCGAATGATGCTGGAACTGATTGGGGCCAGATGTGGCGAGGTGATCAGGAACACCGTTTCGACGTCTTCATATACATAGCGGTTAACCTGCGAAATTCCGTTTTCGTATTCGAAGTCGGTGGTATTTCGTAGCCCTCGCAAAAGAAATCGGGCACCCACCTTTCGGGCCACATTAGCGGTCAGATCGTCGTAACTAATAACCCGAACGGCTGGTGTAGAGCGGAAAGCTTCCTCAATTAATCCGGTCATCTGTTCGAGCGGGAAATACCGCTCTTTTCGGGCATTTCGTCCGATACCAATGATAACTTCGTCGAATAACTGCAATCCGCGCAGAACGATGTCTTCGTGACCACGTGTAAATGGGTCGAATGAACCGGGGAATAGGGCAATACGCTTCATATAGAGAGAATGAGTGAATTGAGTCAATGAGAGTCTACATATCGTACTCTTTATTCACTCAGTAAGCCTAACCCATACAGACTCAGGTATCGATGGTTGGGCAGGTCGTCAAATGCCGGGGATAATCGTAAGCCGGGCGGTATCTGCCCGAACGTCAGATTCGGCATAAATCGGCTTAATTCGGCGTAAGCCTCGGCAAAAGGGGTGATTTCCCCGTATAAAAAGATGGGCGTTGACTCCGGTGCCAGAGTTTGTTCTTCAAAGACGTACAGAATATAGTAGGCCAGATCCTGCACGTTTTTATACCCAAACCGATTGCAGAAACTTACTTTACGTGCGTTTCGGCAGATGATGGTAACGAATTCGTCCTCGAAGAATAAATAAACGTTAGCCGACGTCAACGCGTGCCGATCCAGATCGGCCGTTGCCTGGATCAATGTACCAACCTGGTGGATGTAGACCAGCGGCTGAAGCGGGTAAATTTCAGAAAAGAAATCGGCCAAAGGATGCTCCATATTGAATACAGATAAAAACCCTTCGGCTGCATGGGTGTAGGACTGGGCAAACTCATGGGCCGGTAATGCACTGCCGCGCATGAGTGCCAAGTAGCTTCCGGCGTATTCTTTACGAAAGAGCGGAGCCGGAATCAACGTAAACGAAGGGGAGTTGACCCCAATGCGAATTTCCTGCCAGGGCCCTGCCGATAATACCGGGTGCTCGCGAAACACATCAGGCAGCACACCCGTTACCGAGCGCTCGGTAAGCAGAGATGGAAACGTATAATCTTCCAGATATAAACCCTGTCCACGACTATCCTGTACCATAAACCGAAACCTTTCGCGGCCCACTTCCAGACTCAATACAGATTTACTGGCAAGCCCAGCGTCGAACGAATCGGCACTAATTTGTACGGTCGGAGATAGGGTAACAGCGATTTGCACGGTATCGGGGCAAGCAGGTTTTAGTTGATGTTGAACAGTAAATCTACAAAAAGCTGACCATTTATGGCGACGGGTTTATTTCAGGTACCCTTTGAGTTGAAACACCTCGTCGAGTGAGTTACAATACCGAAACAGATCGTGTACCTCCTCGGGGGGGTAGCTCTTTATTTCGGCAAACGTCATTAAGCGTACCTCTTCTATAATTTGACCATCGATACTCATTTCAGGATCTGTTCCCTGATGGAGCTGACCACCCGTTACGGTAACGGTAAAGAACAATTCCATAGCGTGCAGAGGGGGCAGCATGAATTCATTCACGAACAAGAGCTCACCTGGTTCGATCTCCAGCCCTGTTTCTTCCAGAAACTCGCGGGTGAGTGCTGCCGGTGCTTTTTCACCAAACTGGGCTCCCCCGCCCGGTGGACACCAAAATGTATTGGTCGGACTAATTCCCCGGTGGCGAACCATCAATAACTGATCACCTTCCCGATATAATCCACAAACTCGAAGCCGGAGCCGGTTACCATACAATTTAAGTACTTCTTCCCGTGGCAAATCGACATCGTCGGCCAATTTGTCACTCCCGTGAGTAACCTTATCTACCCGCTTTGGCTTATCCGCTACTTCTGTCACAATATTTAACGTATTTGGGGACGCAAAGGTAACAGATTTTGAGGATTAGTAGGTACTGAGGTAGTAGTAGGAGTTAGGAGCGAGGAGTGAGGAGTCAGGAGTTGCTGACGCGTTCTTTGTTTGCTGACGTCAGCAACTCCTCACTCCTCGCTCCTAACTCCTATCTACTAATCCTCAATACGGGCTTCCCGATATATAGCTTTCAAGTGAGTCGATACGCGTTTTCTGATCTCGGATGATGGCGGTAACGATGTCGTTGATTGAAATGATTCCGATTAACTCGCCTTTGTCCACAACTGGTAAGTGGCGAATATGCCGGTCAGACATGATTACCATACTCTCTTCCAGTGTCTGGTCTGGTCCGATGGTAATTACACTGGCCGTCATAACATCAGCAATCCGCGTATCATCGGAATGCCTGTCTTTCAGAATTACTTTTCGTGCGTAATCCCGTTCTGAAAATATGCCCGTTAGTTCCCCGTTATCAACCACGAGTAAAGCGCCGATATTTTTTTCGGCCATGACCTTAAGTCCATCAAGTACCGTTTGGTCTGAGGAGACACTATAAAGCGCGTTAATGCGCTTTCCCTGAAGTATTTGGCGTATGTTCATGTAGGAGGGTAATTAGTATAGGGTGAAGATAAGAAAAAGGATGAAGGCAGGAAAGGTGAGATAAAAAAAGGATTAAAAAAACAAAAAACTGACTCATCCTCGCCTGTTTTTTTACTTTTCACTTTGCTCCTTTTTTCGTAAATTAGACCCATGAACGAAACCCAAACGGCCGCTCATTTGCTGGCCAAACGTTTCCCTTTTAAGCCTACTCCGGGCCAGGAGCAGTTTTTCGAACAGATTGGCCAGTTCATCTCCCAGGAAGAAGTTGCCCATTACCGAGATTGTTTTTTACTGCGCGGCTATGCCGGTACCGGCAAAACCACCCTCGTAGGTACCCTCATAAAAGTGCTTCCCCGTTTCGGCTATAAGTCGGTGTTGCTGGCCCCCACGGGTCGGGCGGCAAAAGTCATGACCAACTATGCCAAGAAACCAGCCCAGACGATCCACCGAAAAATATACCGACAGGTAGCTGACCCAGGATCGGGTAGTCTGGCTTTTCAACGACAGAAAAATTATCACGAAGACACACTGTTCATTGTCGATGAGGCTTCGATGATTTCCGATGAAGCCGACTTTGGGGGGAAAGGCTTGCTGACCGACCTGATCGATTACGTGTTTGAAGGGCCTGGCAATAAACTTATGCTTGTAGGCGACACCGCCCAGTTACCCCCCGTTGGCCGGGAGTTAAGCCCCGCCCTCGACCGGGGCTTTCTGGCCAGTGCCTTTGATATGACCGTATACGAACAGGAACTAACCGAAGTTATGCGGCAGGACGAAGAGTCGGGTATTTTGTACAATGCAACGGGCCTTAGGATGCTGCTCGATGGCACCTCTCCTACCCCTAAGGCGGTTGGTTTCGATGCCCTGCTTGATGACGACTCCTCTGCCGGTACCGGCGAAATACCGCCCATTCAGCTCAACGTTCGTTCGTTCAATGATATCTATAAAATGCCGTTGACCAAGCTGGAAGATGGCATTCGGTATGCGTACGACAAATATGGTAGGGAGAATACAGCGATCATCTGCCGTTCTAACAAATCGGCGGTGCAGTACAACCAGTTTGTTCGACGGATGATTGACCAGTGCGAGGAAGAACTCGATGCCGGGGATATGCTCATGATTGCCCGAAACAATTACACGGTGCTTGAGGAAGACTCTCCGGCGGGTTTTCTGGCCAATGGTGAATTTGCGGAAGTGCAAAAAATCCGCAACAAGGAGGAGATGCATGGTTTTCGCTTCGCCACGGTTACACTGCGATTGATTGACTACGAGGAGCAACCTGATTTTGATGCTAAAATCATGCTCGACACGCTTCACACGCCAGTACCCTCACTAACGGCCGATCAATACAAGGCGTTGTACGAAAGTGTTGCCAAAGACTACTTTTACATTAAAAGCAAGAAAGAGCGTTCGGAAGCGATTCGCCGTGACCCCTACCTCAACGCATTACAGGTAAAGTTTGCGTATGCCCTCACCTGTCATAAGGCGCAGGGCGGGCAATGGAGTGCCGTTTTTGTTGATCAGGGATTTCTGCCCGAAGGCCAGGTAAACGACGAATTCGTTCGCTGGTTGTACACGGCCTTAACCCGCGCCACCGACGAAGCCTTCCTGATGAATTTCAATTCTCAGTTTTTCGGATAAAACAATCGGTTCGGGTTTATGGTAGTTGGTTTACGGTTACTGACCCACTGGCATGCCGTAAACCAACTACCATAATCTGTAAATAATATGTCTCTCGAATGGATAATGAGCGCCTGCGTTGGCGTCGGTCTGGCGGCCTGCTGTGGCTTTCGGGTGTTTGTGCCGCTATTGATTGCCAGTCTGGCCACTAAATTGGGCTTTATCAATACAATGACCGGCTTCGAGTGGCTCAGCGGCTGGCCCGCCCTCCTGGGGCTAAGCGTGGCTACCATCTTTGAGCTTGGTGCCTATTACATTCCCTGGCTCGATAATGTGCTCGACACCATTGCCACCCCCACTGCCATTATTGCCGGCACCCTGTTGAGTACATCTTTTCTTCAAATCGATAATCCGTTGCTCCACTGGGGACTTGGCTTAATGCTGGGCGGCAGCACAGCGGGAATCATACAGGCCGGAACGAGTTTACTGCGGCTCGGTTCCACCGCTACCACAGGCGGACTTGCCAATCCTGTTGTGGCTACGGGCGAAAATGTGGCCTCTATAGGGCTCTCCATTTTCAGCATTTTTTTACCACTGGTAGCAGCCGTCGTTATCTTCCTGGTGTTGATTTTCATAATCGGCCGACTGGTCGCCCGCCGAAAAGTCTGGTTTACCCGCGCCGATAAGTCGCCTAGACTTAGCCCATAGCACTTTTGAACCAGCGTTGCCCGAGTTGTGCTTACCGGACTTCCAGTTAATTAAATAAAACGGGGCTGAAGCGATTTCATTGGTTTGAAATCACTTCAGCCCCGTTTACTTACTAAAGACTGACTATTAAGCTAATCCAGCTACCGTCCGTTTCACAAAGGCGGTTAAGTCGGCACCGGTCAGCATGTTCTGCGAAAGTAGTGCCAGATCATACACCTGCTTCACCAGCGCCTTCTGTACATCGGCATCTGACTCGGCCAGTACTTTGCCGATGAGTGGGTGGTTTGCGTTGACAACCACATTGTAGGTGACCGGCAGATTACCGTAGAACGACTGCTCACCCGAGAGAGCGGACATGTCTTTCATTCGACGCATAAACTCAGGCATCGTTATGGTAACGGGCAGTTCGTCGGTTGGCTGGGCCTCTACACTCACCTGTAGCATTTTGTTATCCAGTACCTGCTCAAACACCTCTTTCAGTTTCGTCTGGTCGGCTTCTGATAAAACGCTTTCGTTATTCAGCCCTTTGTCGATCAATTTATCGAGCGTATCGGCGTCGACACGCTGGAAATGGACTTTCTCCAGTTTCTGTTCCAGGGCGTTGATAAAGTGTGCGTCAATGACATTATCCATCAGGAGCACATCGTAACCCCGGCGCCGGGCCGACTCAATATAAGCGTCCTGCTGCTTACGGTCGGAGGTGTAGAGCATAACCAGCGTTTCGTTTTTATCGGTCTGGTTAGCCTGCACTTTCTCCCGGTATTCATCAAGCGTGGTGAACACGCCTTCGGTGTTCTTCAGCAACACGAAGTTTTTGGCTTTCTCCCAGAATTTATCGTCGCTCAGGATACCGTACTTGATGAATAGACCAATATCGTCGAACTTCTCTTCGAACCCTTTGCGGTCGGCGTTGAACAGCTCGTTCAATTTGTCAGCTACCTTCCGGGTGATATAGCCATTGATCTTTTTAACATTACTATCGGCTTGCAGGAAACTCCGCGATACGTTGAGCGGAATATCGGGCGAGTCGATAACGCCGTGCAGCATCATGAGGAAATCGGGAACCACGTCCTTCACCTCATCGGTAATGAACACCTGGCGGCTATAGAGTTGAATTTTTTCGCGCTGGAACCGCAGCTCGTTCTTGATGCGCGGGAAATACAGAATACCGGTCAGATTGAAGGGGTAATCCACGTTCAGGTGAATCCAGAACAGCGGCTCCTCCCCCATTGGGTACAGTTCCCGGTAGAAATTCTTGTAATCTTCGTCGGTCAGATCGGCCGGTGATTTCGTCCAGATCGGGTTCGTGTTATTGACAACTTTCTCATCAAATTCAACGGCAACGGGAAGGAAGCGAGCATATTTATCAAGAATCCCCTGCAACCGGCTCTTGCTTAAAAACTCCTCCGAATCGGGTGCAATGTGCAGAATTATATCCGTTCCACGGTCAGCGCGCTCGGCGGGCGTTAACTCAAACTCCGTAGAACCATCGCAGCTCCAGCGCACGCCTTCGGCCCCATCCCGGTACGATTTGGTAACGATATCAACTTTCTCGGCCACCATAAACGCCGAGTAAAAACCTAAGCCAAAGTGACCGATGATCTGACCCTTATCGTCCGTTTTGTCCTTGTATTTCTCCAGAAAATCGGTGGCACCGGAGAAGGCGATCTGGTTAATGTATTTTTTGATCTCATCGGCGGTCATGCCGATGCCATTATCGCTGATGGTGATGGTTTTGGCTTCTTCATCCAGCGAAACCGTCACTTTCAGGTCACCCAACTCACCCCCAAATTCGCCGAACGAAGCCAGTTGGCGCAGTTTCTGGGTAGCATCGACTGCGTTTGACACTAACTCACGCAGAAAAATCTCGTGGTCGGAATACAGGAATTTCTTGATGATCGGAAAAATATTCTCGGTATGGATTGAGATTTTCCCTTTTTCAGTTTGTACAGCTTCCATAATTTATGTTAGTAAGATTATGAGTCTGTCTTGAGGTCGTCAAATCCTGTTCCAGCCTGTGCATTTCTGACAGATTGACAGAGTTTAGCTTTATAAATCCCGCTCAAAAGGCTTCAGGAACCTATCAGGCCGGTATAGCTCAGGAACACCCGGTCCCAAAAGGCTGTTACCTCTATGTATGACCACACACACGTTCACGGACATCACACTTCCCGAACTCGAAAGATTACGGCATCAACCGGATACGGCTGTTGTCGACGTGCGTGATGAATGGGAGTTTGAGGAGTTCAACATAGGTGGCCTGAATATACCCTTGCCCGATATCCGAGCCCGCAAGGCAGAACTTCTACCCTATTCTAGCTTGCTTGTCATTTGCACCAACGGCGTTCGAAGCCGGGTAGCGGCCAAAGATTTACTCCGCCAGCCCGACTTACAGACCAAAGCCATTTATCACCTGCACGGCGGCATCATCGAAGCCGTCGATTGATCTTAAGTCACAATCGTGAAACCCGGCTTCGCGGCCTGTTTTTCGACATGGGGTAAATAAATCTGCAAAATGTCGTGGACATTTACCCGAATTAACTGACTTAACTGATTCAGGGGCAAATCATTACGCTCAAGCCCAAATGGTTCTTCAATTTCCTCGCCAATCATTTCGAGCCCGACGAGTATGTAAGACGTGATTATAACAGCCGGAATAGTGAGGTACCCAAACGCAGTCACGATAGTAAAGGGTAAAAGCGTCACATAGAGCATGATGAAGAGTTTAATGAACAGCGTATAAGAGAAAGGAATTGGCGTGCTCTTAATCCGTTCACAAATACCGCACACGTCCATCAACGTAGTTAAATACTGATTCAGGTTGATGTGCTGTGATTCTGAAATTTGTCCCTCCCGGTAAAGGATTTCTGTTTTTACCCACAGTTGATTTGATACGCCAGCCGGTTTGTGGTCAAAATGGCTCAGGTCACGCCGTTCACCTTCTTCCACTAAATCCAGTTCATCCATTTTATTGGCATCCCGCAGGTGATTTTTTAGTGCAAAGGGAAAGTTGGAAATCGCTTTAGCATAAAACTCCCGGCTTAAGACATCTCCTTCCGGTAAAACGGCATTAAAATAAATAGCCAGATTCCGGCAGTTATTGACCAGTACGCCCCACGCCTGACGCCCCTCATAAAACCGGTCATAAGCCGTGTTGGTCCGAAAAATAAGCAGTAGGCTAAGCAGAATACCCATTGCACCCAGGAATGAAGGCGGAGTATCCTTCAGGCGCAGATCGGTGTAATGCATTTCGGCAAATGTAACGATGGTCACATAAACGGCAACGACCACCAATCGACCTAACAGTGCTTTAGCGGTTGGGCCGGTGTGAAAATGCCAAATAGATGGCAGCAATCCTTTATTCTTATAAATAATCATTTTACTGTATTAGTGCTGGCAACTTAATTAACTGCCCAATGCACTAAACAGTTATGGTTCCGGCAAAAACACGATTGGCAGGACCAATGAGGTGAATGGAATCGAAGCTGCTTTCGGCCTGCTGATTAAAAGACACTTGAAGGTTGCCGCCGATGGTTCGAATGAAGACGGGAGCAGACATACCCAGTTGCTGGTGAGCGACTAAGGCTACAGCCGTTACACCCGTACCACAGGAATAGGTTTCATCTTCTACGCCCCGTTCGTAGGTTCTGACAAACATGGTATTTGCATCAGTTACCTGGGCAAAATTAACGTTTGTACCACCCGGCCGAAAGGGTTCGCTGTACCGAATAGCTCGTCCTTCGGCTACAACATCAAACGACTCCAGGTCATCGACAAAGCACACAACGTGGGGCGAACCCGTGTTCAGATAAGTTAGCCCCTGCCGGTCGTCGATGCCAGAGACATTACTCATTTTCAACGAAATACGTTCGTCAGAAACCATCGCCAGATGTTCGCCGTCTACGGCGACAAAACGGGTTTCACTGTCAAACAGGCCTAAGTCGTGCGCAAACCGGACAATACACCGGCCACCATTGCCGCACATGCTGCCTTCGGCACCGTCGGCATTGAAATACACCATCCGAAAATCATAATCCGGATCGTTTTGGAGGAGAATCAACCCATCAGCCCCAATGCCGAAACGCCGGTGGCATAACCGTTCAATGAAGGCCTGATCGGCTGCGGGAAAAGTTTTGGCCCGGTCGTCGATCAGGATGAAATCGTTACCGGTGCCCTGGTATTTAAAGAAGTCCATAGTATTGACCGCAACAGGCTCCGGCTGTTGCTGGTTCACGGGTTACGGCAACAGCCGGAGCCTGTTGCGGTCAATACAAAAAAAGCCGTCTTTACAGACAGCTTTTCAGAATTGACTAACAATTGTGGCAATTAAGCGGCAACAACTGCTTTAGGCTTGCGCTCTTTAACCCGAGCAGCTTTACCCTGACGACCACGTAGGTAGAACAACCGTGCCCGGCGAACTTTACCCAGACGAACAACCTCAATTTTGTCGATGTTAGGCGACAGAATTGGGAAGATACGCTCTACGCCAACGCCATTTGATACTTTGCGGACCGTGAAAGTCTCGCCGGCGGAACTTGGGTTCCGGCGTTGGATAACCGTTCCCGTGAATACCTGAATCCGTTCCTTATTTCCTTCGCGGATTTTGACGTGTACGTTTACCGTATCACCCGCCCGGAATGTGGGCAACTCGGTGCGACGCTGCGCGTTGTCTGCCTCCACTAATTTGATTAACTCGCTCATGACCGTATATAAATCGCCAGATAAGTATTTGCGAAATGAGCCGCAAAGATAGTAAATTTATCAGTAGGAGAAAATACTTTTGTGAAATTACGCTCCAACGTCATCCATTAGCTTATGAAAATACTGAACGTTGATCAAATCCGTTCCCTTGACCAACATACAATTCAACATGAACCAATAGCACCCATTAATTTGATGGAGCGAGCCGCCCTTACGTTTGTCGAGTGGTTTGCTGATCGTTTCAACAATAAAACGTCAACTAAAATTTTCTGCGGCCTGGGTAATAATGGAGGGGATGGACTGGCCATTGCCCGGTTGTTACTAGAGCGAGCCTACCCAATTGAGGTGTATGTTGTTCGTTACGCGCCACGGGAATCTGACGATTTTATGCACAACCATCGCCGGTTAAAACTCCTGACGGATACTGTTCATTACATCGAATCAGCTACCGATATTCCCACCATTCGTCATAATGAAATTGTACTCGATGCCATTTTAGGGTCGGGTTTATCCCGTCCTACCGAAGGCATCGTCAAAGCGTCTATCGAAGCAATTAACCGGGCACCCGCCACTGTAATAGCCGTCGATATTGCCAGCGGCTTATACACCGACCAGCCAAACGGCCCCTCCGACGTAATTATCCAACCCGACTACACGGTTTCGTTTCAGCTGCCTAAACTAGCTTTTGTACTGCCCAAAAACGGCCCTTTTGTTGGTGAATGGCACATTCTGGATATTGGACTGCATAAACGATTCATTGATCAGGCTCCTACACCTTATTATTTTACCCAACCTAAAGAAGCCCGTCTACTGCTCCATAAACGCGATCGTTTTTCGAATAAAGGGACCTTTGGCCATGCTTTGTTACTGGTTGGCAGTTATGGGAAGATCGGTGCCGCTATACTGGCCGCCCGCGCCTGTTTACGATCGGGGGTGGGGTTATTGACGGTTCAGGTACCCCAATGCGGCTATGTAGCCTTACAAACGATGGTACCGGAAGCGATGTGCCGCCCGGACCGAAATCAGCATGTATTGTCCGGAAGCAGCCAACTGGACGATGTACCCGACCCAACAGATTATTCAACCATTGGTCTGGGGCCCGGCATTGGCAAAGCCCCCGAAACGCTGGCGATGCTGAAAGAGCTACTGCCCATGTTAAAAAAGCCCATCGTTGTCGATGCTGATGCGTTGAACCTACTTTCTGAAAATCGCGAGTTGCTGAAATATCTTCCTAAAAACAGCATTCTTACACCCCACCCAAAAGAGTTTGAGCGACTCACTAAAAAGTGGGATAATGACTACGAGAAGCTTGACCTTCTGCGGGAATTTACCCGAAAGTATAGCGTAGTCGTTGTTTTAAAAGGGGCTTATTCGGCCATTGCAACACCCGAGGGCGATATACATTTCAATTCAACAGGTAATCCCGGCCTGAGTACCGGCGGCACCGGCGATGTACTAACGGGTATTCTAACAGCTCTGCTGGCTCAGAGTTATGAATCTGTTGAAGCTGCTGTCCTGGGTGTTTTTGCGCATGGCCTGGCTGGCGATGCAGTTGCCCGAAAAAGAGGGCCGATTGGCATGATCGCTTCGGACGTAATTGATGCGTTAAGTTGGGAATAATTTTCCCGAAAAATGTAGAATTTACTCTACACAACTGTCATTATGAATACGTTTAGCCTAAAACAGACACAACCGTTTTGAGTAGAATTATAATCAATTCACGGTTATGAAAACAGGTAGTTATACCTATTGAGTAAATTCAGGGTTTTTGCGCTAGCGTGGATATAAATAAGGCCTGAAATTTGTGTATAGTAAACTACAAGTTCTTAGTAAGGCACACCATGAAAAATACAACCCACAGAGATTGGCGTTTAAGCCGCCCCGCCCGCAGAAATCGTTTTACTGTAGATCAAACGACTGCTCTGGGCGGTTTAACATTGGCGCTATTTGCCTATATACTTTGCTATTTTATTTACCCGATGCTCACCAAAGGACTTCTTTGGTAAAGCCCTTTGCGTTTTACTTAAGGAGCTGATAGGTAGCAAAAGCAGTTACGTAGGCCAGTGCCATCATGTACACCAATTGAACGGCTGGCCAT
Organism: Spirosoma fluviale; assembly: GCF_900230225.1. Classification (GTDB taxonomy): domain Bacteria; phylum Bacteroidota; class Bacteroidia; order Cytophagales; family Spirosomataceae; genus Spirosoma; species Spirosoma fluviale. The sequence goes on along the minus strand of NZ_OCNH01000001.1, from coordinate 1,377,481 downwards.
TTCCAGGTCTTGGTTTCGCGTTGGGTAGCAGCGAGTGTACTCATGCACATCATCGCAAATACGTAGAAAATCAACAGCGACCAGGCCAGCGCGGGTGTATACATAGCCTCGCCCGTTTCTGGATTTCGCTCCTGCCGAAGCCGTTCCCGAATGGTTACGCCTTCCTCATCGGCGCCACTCCCGATGCTGTAGATTGTTGACATTGTACCAACAAATACTTCGCGGGCGGCAAATGAACTAAGCAACGCAATACCGATCTTCCAGTCGTAGCCCAATGGGCGAATGACGGGTTCAATAAAATGGCCAAAGTTTCCGGCGTAGGATGCCTCCAGCCGTTCGGAAGCAATTCGGTCCTGTAGCGCATCGGATGCAGCCGTCGGGTTTTGCTGCTTCACTCGTGCTTCGGCTTCTTCCATGTCGTTGCCGGGGCCATAACTCGCCACAACCCATAAGACGATGGAAATGGCCAGGATAACCCGCCCTGCTTCCCATACAAACGACCGGACACTCTCCCAAACCGTTAGCCCGACATGGTTCCAGCGGGGCAGTTTGAAGGTTGGCAGTTCCATAATGAAGTAACCCCGCTCTTTGGTCCGGAGCAGGACCTTCAGGACATAAGCAGCCAGCAAGGCACTTACCAGCCCCAGTAAATACAAGCCCATTAAGGCTAACCCCTGAAGGTTGAATACCCCTAGTATGCGTGTACTTGGCACAACCAGCGCAATAAGTATGGTATAAATGGGCAATCGGGCAGAGCAACTCATCAGCGGAGTTACCAGTATGGTAATGAGTCGGTCGCGCCGGGTGCCAATGCTACGGGTGGCCATAATAGCGGGAACTGCACAGGCCACACCAGAAATAAGCGGCACCACACTCCGACCATTCAGGCCGAACTTGCGCATGATACGGTCCATAATGACCATCACCCTCGACATATATCCCGACTCCTCCAGTAGAGCAATCAGAAGGAACAGAAAGGCGATTTGCGGAATAAAGACCAGAATACCCCCCAGACCAGCCAATACGCCATCGGTGAGCAAATCGGTGAGCGGGCCAGCGGGCAGACTTTCTTTTAGTTGACCATTTAGCCAGGCAACACCGGAGTCGATGGCGTCCATAAAGGGTTGTGCCCAGGCAAAAATGGCCTGAAAGATCAAGAGTAGAACGAAGCCAAAAATAGCGTAGCCCCAGACAGGGTGCAGCAGTACCCGATCCAGTTTCTGGCTCCAGGTTGGTTGATTTGCCGGACGCTGATCACTTACAACTTCCGTAACAATGGCCGCAATTCGCTTATAACGGGTAATGGTTTCGCCCGCCTGAAAAGTGGTCTCACTAAACTGATGTTTTTGGATAATCACATCCAGAGCTTTCCGCTGAGGTTGATTGAGGAATGAGAACCCGTCGTGCTGGATGATGTACTGTAAGGCGAGGTAATTATTGGTAAGCTTGTACTGCGTTTTAGTGTCAGCAATCAATCCAGACGCTTCATCTGCCGGGTCAAAGAAAAGCTTTCCGGGGAGGACCGGTTCCTGAATCTGACCAAGAACAGCTTTCTTCAGCAGATCGACACCTTCGCCCGTCCGGGCATTGATGCGAACAACGGGTACCCCCAGGCTCATAGCCAGACGCACCGAATTAACCACCTTACTTTGTTGGTGCGCAACATCGAGCATGTTGAGGGCCAGTACCGTTGGCACACCCAGATCAGCTACCTGCGTAAATAAAAGTAAATTTCGATGAAGGTTGGAGGCATCGACTACCACGACCGACACGTCCGGGTAATCCGGATGAGCGGGGTTAGCCAGAATATCCGTTACAATCTGTTCGTCCAGCGACTTTGGATAGATGGAGTAAACCCCGGGCAGGTCAATTACGGTTGCCGTATATTGGGCATCAATCGGCCACGTTCCGGATTTTTTATCCATCGTGACACCGGGAAAGTTTCCCGTTTTCTGACGCAGACCGGTTAACTGATTAAATAAGGAAGATTTACCGGCATTGGGATTGCCAACGAGGGCAATGGTGGGAGACGATTTCAAGGCAGTTCACGGTTTACAGTAGAGTGATCACGGTCGTGAACCACACCCTATAAACGTTTAATTATCGATCAGAATCGTAGCGGCTTCAGACTTACGCATAGCCAGACAATACCCGGCCACGTTTAGACAAATGGGATCCCCAAGCGGTGCTTTACTGTGAAGGCAAACCTCCGCGCCGGGCAAACAACCCATTTCGAGCAGTTTGAGCGACATCAATTGATTATTAAACGATTCGATGGTGGCTCGTTCTCCAATTTTCAGGTCCGCTACGCTACGCTTGCTCATGGTGTCTGTGAGTCTAATCTTTATTTAGATTCAGTTTAATTAACGCAAGTTTACGACGGAAAGTTTGTTGATGCAAATCTACTTTATCAAATCCCACGCAAATCGGAGTATAGTGGCGGCAATCAAGACCAGAAAGAACACCCGGATAAAGCGATTACCCTTCAAAATAGCCAGCCGCGCCCCAAAAAAAGCTCCTGACAAATTTGCCAAGGCCATCGGCAAGGCAAAGATAAAAAGAATCCGGCCCTCATAAAAAAAGAATAGGGCGCTCGCCAGGTTCGTCGATGCATTAACCAACTTAGCATGGGCATTGGCTTTCAGGAAGTCGAAGCCGATCAGGGTGATGAACCCGAGCACCAGAAAGCTGCCGGTTCCCGGACCGAAAAATCCATCGTAGAAACCAATCCCGGCACCCATTAGCCACATGCGTATTCGCTGCTGTCGGGCGGTAACGACCCGATGGGACACCTGCCCGAAATCTTTTTTGGTAAGGGTATAAATAAACACACCTATTAGAATACCCAGCGCGAGGGGTTTCATAAAACTATTCGGTACCCGCGTGAGCGTCCATGACCCAAGCCAGGAAGCCGCAAACGCGATCACCATCATCGGCCCAATGAACCGACCTACCACCGCCACCCGTCGGCTATACTGAAAGGCACCCATCAGGCTGCCTGCTAAAGAGGGTATTTTGGTGGTGCCAATAAGGGTAGGAATTGGATACTGTGGCAGACTGAACAAAATAGCCGGTGTTTGAATTAACCCACCTCCACCAATGATCGCATCGACAAACCCAGCCACGAATGAAAATCCGCAGAGAATAAGAACCGTAGAAAAATCCATTAAAAACGTACTCCTTTCATTACTAAACAGGGGGTTTCAGGTTACCCCTAGTCGGAAATCTATCCGGATCCAACCTAAATCAGCCAACCTGCCACGTTGATCTATTAAGGATAAAAACAGTCGCTTCGTTCACCAAACCGGCTTTTCGGCTGATTAATTGGGCATTATCATTCCATAAATCCACTCCGTCAGTAATGGCACAAAACGTCTGGATGCAGAACCACAAACTATTTCTTTTTCGCATCAGCATTGCGCCGTAAATTTGCCGCATTAATAGACAAAGTATGGCAGAATCGGTACGACAGCTGAGTGCACTGATGCGGAAGGAGTTTCTGCTGGAGTGGCGTCAGCGGTATGCGCTTAACGGCATGTTGCTGTACATGGTGGGAGCCGTGTTTGTTTGTTACCTGAGCTTTAATGCACGACGTGGTCAGCTAACGCCCATTGTCTGGAATACGTTGTTCTGGATTATTCTGCTGTTCACGGCCATCAATGCCATTGCCAAGAGCTTTGTGCAGGAACGGGCAGGACGCCAGTTGTATTATTACACACTCGCCAGTCCGCAACAGATTATCCTCTCGAAAATCCTCTACAACACGGCCTTGATGCTGGTACTGGCCTTCTTGGGTTTCAGCGTGTATGCCTTTGTACTGGGAAACCAGGCCAACGATGTGCCGCTTTACCTGCTGACTCTGGTGCTGGGGGCAGTTGGCTTTGCTTCATCCTTAACTCTTGTATCGGGTATTGCCAGTAAAGCCGAGAATCCGGCTACGCTGATGGCCGTGCTAAGTTTTCCGGTCATTCTGCCACTCCTGCTGATGTTGCTCAAGGTATCGAAAAATGCACTTGATGGCCTCGACAGAAGTGTAAGCTGGAGCGAAATAGGTACCATACTGGCAATTGACGCCATTGTTCTGACACTTTCCTGGTTATTGTTTCCGTTTTTATGGCGGAGTTGAGTTATGGCGGGCAGTCCGCCGTTGCGGGGTTACCCGCGCTGTTAGACTAGAATGCGGGATTCTCCCGCGCTACTTATATGAAAAAGAATTGGTGGAAGGCCCTGGCGGTCATCATCCTTACGTACGTCATTCTTCAGGGGTTGCTGGGTGTAGTGCCCCGACAGCCGATTTTGAACGAAAGTATCCGGAACGTGTATTTCCACGTTCCCCTTTGGTTCAGCATGATTGCCCTCTTGCTAACTTCAGCGGTTTACTCCATCCGGTACCTTCGCAGCGGTCGGCTGGACGATGACCTGGTTGCCGTCGAGTTTGCCAATACAGCCATTCTGTTCGGGTTGCTGGGTTGCCTGACAGGGTCAATATGGGCTAACTTCACCTGGGGCGAGCCCTGGCCCAACGACCCCAAACTGAACAGCGTTGCCATTGGTATGCTGATGTATCTGGCCTACCTCGTCCTGCGGGGTTCGTTCGATGATGAACAACGACGGGGGCGAATCTCGGCCGTTTATAACATCTTTGCCTTTGCAGTCTTTATTCCTCTCATTTTTATTGTTCCGCGCCTAACGGATTCCCTGCACCCCGGCAATGGTGGAAATCCGGCTTTTGGTAAGTATGACATGGACAACCGGATGCGTATGGTCTTTTACCCGGCGGTTATCGGGTTTATCCTGCTGGGTGTCTGGGTCACGGAATTACGTGTTCGATTCAGACGGTTGAAAGCGGCTTTGGATGACTAAAGTCATGTACCGTTTTCGGAATGATTACCCTTATTTTTGTGTTATTTTATTAACAACCCGTACAACAATGCGACTGTTTTCCCGCTTCATCTGTCTCTTAGCGACTTTCCTCCTATTTAGCCAGCATTTACTCGCCCAACAACCCGTTACCAACGGCGTAGAGATGGCCGATCAACTGCGGGCTGATGGTAAAATCTGGGTCGTGGTGGCCGTCATTGCGGCTGTGTTCACGGGCATTATTGTTTACCTGGTCCGGCTCGACCGTCAGATCGGGAAATTGGAGGAAGAAGCAAAGGATAAAAAAAAGCAGTTTAGTTTATAGTTCGTTGTCTGTGGTCGAATGCCCGAAAGCATACCACCCGCTAACCAGTTAACCAAAATGAAAATCTCTCACATAATCGGTATTATTATTATTGCAGTAGCCATTGGTGTCATTGCCAGCACAGCGGGTGATGCCAGCGTTTACACGACTTTCACCAAAGCGGAGCAGATGAAGAAGGATGGCGACGACAAGATGATTCACGTTGTCGGTAAAGTTCAGAAAGATGCCCAGGGTCGTATAACTGACATGCTATATAACCCCGCTATTGATCCAAACCACTTCGAGTTCACGCTGATCGACAACGAAAACCGGGCGCAGAAGGTCGTCTTTAACAGCCCAAAGCCCCAGGATTTCGAGCGGTCGGAACAGATTGTGATCATTGGCGCTATGCAGGACGATCATTTTCAGTGCAACAAGATTCTGCTGAAATGCCCATCGAAGTACCAGGATGGTAAGTTGGAAACAACGGAACACGAAGCCAAAACGGCACAGTTGTAATTGGCTGCATGATTGAATGACCGTGCCGCCAAGGCGGTGAATCAGTGCATTCTCTCATTCATTCACTCAACGATTCATTCATTCTATTCATGATACATACCACAGTCGGGCAACTCGGCCACTTTTTCGTTATTCTCTCGTTCGTTACGGCGCTTGTAGCAACGGCAGCGTATTTTATTTCGGCACTTGGCCTGGGTCGTTCCCTACAGGCGGAAGCCGTCGAAGAACCTCAACTTGCGTATGCCGGTGAAGCTAACTTTGGCAACAAAAAGGCGAAGCATTCGGCTAAATCCGTCGCAAAGGCAGCCATGCCGCCTGCCCGAGACGATTGGCGGTCACTGGCCCGCTGGGCTTTTTACCTGCATGGTCTGGCTGTGGTTGGCGTAGCGGCTTCGCTTTTCTACATCATCTTCAACCATTACTTTGAGTACCACTACGCCTGGAGCCACTCGTCGAAGGCGTTGCCGGTCCAATACATGATTGCCTGTTTCTGGGAAAGTCAGGAGGGTTCATTCCTGCTTTGGCTATTCTGGAATGCCCTTTTAGGAGCTATTTTGATTCAAAAAGCGGGTACCAAATGGGAAGCGCCCATGATGGCAATTTTTGCGTTGGTACAGGCGTTCCTGGCGTCAATGATTCTGGGCGTCGTTTTTGGCGACTCGTTTAAGATTGGCTCTTCGCCCTTCCTGCTGCTGAGTGAAGCCATGCCGGAAGCGCCCATTTTCGCTGCCGATCCTAACTTTGTACCCAAAGACGGTAAAGGACTGAATCCACTGCTTCAGAACTACTGGATGGTCATTCACCCCCCTACCCTGTTCCTTGGTTTTGCCTTAACGCTGGTGCCGTTTGCCTACTGCATTGCCGGTCTGTGGCGCAACCAACCGCTCGAATGGATTCGTCCTGCTCTCCCCTGGACTCTCTTTGGTGCCATGATTCTGGGTATCGGTATCATGATGGGTGGCTACTGGGCCTATGAAACGCTTAACTTCGGCGGGTATTGGAACTGGGACCCTGTCGAGAATGCGGTGTATGTTCCCTGGCTCGTTATGGTGGCGGCTTTGCACACCATGCTCATTGCTAAACGCTCATCGACGGGCCTAAAAACGGCTATCATTCTGAGCATCAGCACATTCCTACTTATCCTCTACGCTACCTTCCTGACCCGTAGCGGTATTCTGGGTAATGCCTCCGTACACTCATTTACCGATTTGGGGCTCTCCGGTCAGCTGCTGATCTATCTGCTGGTCTTTGTGGCGTTGTCTGTACTGCTGGCGGCCCGCAAATGGAAACAAATTCCGTCGGATGCCGAAGAGGCTTCGGTTTATACCAAAGAGTTCTGGGTGTTTATCGGCGCTACTGTCCTGTGTCTGGCCTCGTTTCAGGTAATTGCCACAACGTCTATCCCGGTTTATAACAAGATTCTGGAAGCATTCGGAAAGATATCCAACCTTGCCTTACCTGCCGACCAGATCGCTCACTACAACAAATTTCAGGTTTGGTTCTTTGTGGTTATTGCCATAATCACGGGCATTGGTCAGTTTATGTGGTGGCGTAAAATCGAGGGCAAGAAATTCGAAGCACTCATTACGCCGGGTATTCTGACCTTACTGATCAGTGCCGCGCTCATCGCCTTTGGCGAGATGAAAAACCCGGTATATATGGCGCTGCTTGTTGCTTCTGTGTTCGCACTAATGACCAACGGCACTATTCTATTGGGTGTTATCCGTGGTAATTACCGGTTATCGGGTGGTGCCATTGCGCACATTGGTATGGCACTGATGCTGATCGGGGTGCTGTATTCTGCCGGTTTCTCGAAGGTCATTTCCATCAATAATACAGGTCTACTGATTTCGAAGCAGGACGAGTTCACCAAGAACGACAACAAGGAAAATAAGGAAAACACACTGCTGTGGTTAAACCAGCCCGAGAAGATGGGCCCTTATCAGCTAACCTACCGTGGCCAGCGAATTGAAGCCCGCGATATGCCGGGTTATATTTCCCGTAATGATGTTGAAGTGATTGAAGGTGACTTCCACGGAATTGCCCTCCGCGACCTTGAGCAAAATGGTAAGCTCTACCACAAAAAAGGCGATACGCTGGCTTTATATCCGGAGAACACCTATTATGAAGTTGAGTACCGCGAACCCAACGGCCAGATTTTTAACCTGTATCCACGTGCTCAGGTAAACGAGCGGATGGGCCTGCTGGCTTCACCCGATATTCGGCACAAAGCGGATCGCGATATGTATACCTTCGTATCGTCGGTGCCTGACCCAACGGCCGAGAATAAGTGGGAGAAAACGGAGACGTATTCTGTTGCCATTAAAGACACGTTTTTCCTGAACGACTACGTAGCTATTCTGGACGATGTTGCTCGAACCAATGAAGTCGATGGCGTAGAAATTGGCGCTTCTGATGCCGCTGTACGGGCCAGAGTTCGGGTGCTCGACAAAAATGGCGAACACATTCTAAACCCGGCCTTTGTTATTAAGGACCGTATGGTGGCGCACCCTGCCGAGATGAGCGATGAACTGGGCGTTCGTATCCAATTGAATGAAATTGATCCACGCACCGGCAAATTTACGTTTGCCGTTAACCGGACCCAACGCGATTACATCGTAATGAAAGCCCTGGAGAAGCCGCTTATTAATCTTCTCTGGATTGGGACTCTCGTCGTGGTGCTTGGCTTCCTGATTGCTACCATTCGTCGGTATCGGGAATTCAGCAAGATGAAAGGTAAACTGGAGGCCTAACAAAATGAAACTTTCAGAAATACTTCTCTTAGCTGTTGCAGCCGGCTTTCTGGTCATCTGGATTGCCGAGTACCAACGAACCAGCTTTGGCAATAGTTACTGGCTATTGATGTTATTTTTAGGCTTTCTGCTGGCTTTTCAGTACGTTCGAACCAAACGGCTCGAACGTGAAAAAGTGGTCTCGCCAACCATTAAACAAATGGTTGAAGACCGGAAGAAAAAAAAGAAATGATGACCGGGTTGCCGGTGCGATGATGAATATTGAATGCTTTGCACAGGCACAATATTCATCATCGCACCGGCGACCCGGTCATCATTTATCATCGCACCGGTGACCCGGTCATTAGTAAACAATGGAACCCTACGCTCTTTTATTCGGTGCCTTACTTGCCCTGGTACTGGCTGGTTTTTTCTCGGCCGTCGAAATGGCCTATGTATCGGTTAACCGATTATACTTCGAGCTTCATAGCAAACAAGGGCCGCTTAGTGAGAAACTGGTGTCCGGTTTTCTGAAAAACCCCATTCTCTTTGTTGGCACAACCCTAACGGGTAATACACTTTTTCTGGTTCTATACACTGTTCTGGGCGTAACCGTTCTCAATCCGCTTCTGACAGCCTACTTACCCGCCACCTGGACCGGTCATGAGTTTGTCGTTATTGGAATCGAAACGCTGATTCTAACCGTAATTTTCCTGCCTCTGGCCGATTATATTCCAAAAAGTCTGGCCCTTATTCACCCCGACCGGTTTTTGGAAGCCTTAGCGGTGCCCCTCTGGATTATTTATAAGACCATTGCGCCCGTTGTGCGGGTACTGGTTGGCACGGCGCGGTTCTTTATTCGGTACGTATTACGTAAAAAGAATCCGGAAATCCGGCCTGTTTTCGGTCTGACAGACCTGAACCACTATCTTCAGCAGCTCAATCAAAAAGCAGACGCTGAAAAGGAAGTAGAGGTAGACACACAGATCTTTAACAACGCCATCGAATTTCGGGATGTACGCGTGCGCGATTGTTTAGTGCCCCGCACAGAAATTACTGCCGTTGCCGTCGATGATACCGTCGAAGAGCTTCGGCAGGCATTTCAGGACAGTGGCCACTCCAAAATTGTTGTCTACCGCGACACCATCGACGACGTGATTGGGTATTGCCACGCGCTGGCTTTGTTCAAAAAACCCGCCACTGTCGAGGAAATCATTACGCCCATTATTACCGTTCCTGAAACCATGCCTGCTCAGGATTTACTGTTGCGCTTTTTGTCGGAACGCAAAAGCCTGGCACTGGTTGTCGATGAGTTTGGGGGTACGGCCGGTATCGTAAGCGTGGAAGATATGGTCGAACAGATTTTCGGTGAGATTCAGGATGAATATGATACGAACGAAGACTGGGTTGAACAACAACTCGATGAAGCGAACTGGCTGTTGAGTGCTCGCCATGAAATCGAAGATCTGAACAAAACCTACGACTGGCATATACCCGAATCACCCCAGTACGATACCCTCGGCGGATTAATCCTGGCCACCCACGAGGACGTGCCCCGGGTTGGCGAGATTATTGAGTTTTCGCCTTTTACGTTTACCATTGTTTCGATGGACGGTACTCGAATCGACACGGTAAAGGTCCATCTGAACAAAGAGTAGTCCACCATTGCTTTTATTTATTTACTACTAACTCGTGAGTCAATCGTCCATTCAAAGAACAGTAGCGCGGCATCTGCTGGCGGTACAGGCTGTCCGGCTTAAGCCAAACGAACCCTTCACCTGGAGCTCAGGCTGGAAATCTCCCATTTATTGCGACAACCGGGTTACGCTGGCGTATCCTGACGTACGTACCTACATCAAAAATGCACTGGCTGATGCCATTCGAAAACGTTTTCCGTCGGTTGAAGTCATTGCGGGTGTTGCCACGGCGGGTATTCCGCAGGGAGCATTAGTGGCCGATGTGTTAGGCATCCCATACTGCTACGTTCGGCCGGAGCCCAAGTCGCACGGTATGGGTAAGCAGATCGAAGGCCATCTGACCAATGGTCAACGTGTGGTTGTTATTGAGGACTTGATCTCCACGGGTGGCAGTTCATTGAAAGTCGTCAACGCCCTTCAGGCAGCGGGTGCCGAAGTGTTGGGCATGGCGGCTATTTTCACCTATGGATTTTCGGTAGCCGACCAGAACTTCGCCAACAAAAACATTCCGCTGGTTTGTCTGAGCAATTATGATGCGCTCTTGCTTGAAGCGCAGGAGCTGGATTATATTCCGGCCGAAGCCATGGCGTCGCTGGCAGCATGGCGTCAGAATCCGGCGCAGTGGGGGCAGTAGTTGGTTATTGGTTTGCTGGTTATTAAGTTAGTGGTTAATGACTGCCAATAGACAGTGTTTAATGGATAAGTTTGGTATGAATAACCAATGACCAGTAACTTAATAACCACAACAACATGGCCCTGATTACCGCCCGCATCGAGCGAACCCCGTATGAAACGCACCTATCGACCGCTTCACAAGTCATTGTTGCTGATGAGCCGATCGAGGTTGGTGGTCAGGACAGGGGCATGGGACCGGGCGAGCTACTGGCTGGTTCACTAGCCTCGTGTACTGTTATGACCGTACGGATGTACGCCGATCGGAAAGGATGGCCCCTCGACTCGGCCGTTGCCCACGTTGAGTACACGAATGATTCAATTGCCCAACGGTCGCTATTTACGATGAAACTCATTTTGAATGGTGATCTCACCGACGAGCAACGAACCCGACTTGCCGAAATAGCCGACCGCTGTCCCGTTCATCGAACCTTACAGAATCCGATTGATTTTGAAACGGTTCTCATCGAAGATAGCCACACTGCGCATTAAGTACTTACTTGCCACTGATTTCGTTCGAAGCGTTACGACATCACAACACAAATACGCACTACTGCTTATGGCCGACTTAACGCCACCCCCCGATATCACCAAAACGTATACGAACGGCGAAATTACCGTTATCTGGAAACCTGCCGTTTGTATTCACTCCAAACTCTGCTGGACCCAATTGACTGACGTATTTAACCCCAGAGAACGTCCATGGGTAAAGATGGACGGTGCCAGCACCGAACGCATTGTGGAACAGGTTGACCGTTGTCCTTCGAGAGCGTTGAGCTATTACCGAAATGAACAAAACCTGCAACCCGAAAATATACAGGCTGAGAGCATTGTGGAGCCACTACCCAATGGCCCCTTACTGGTATATGGCAATTTGACTGTAAAGAGTGCCGACGGACAGGAAACGAAGAAGAACAAAGTTACCGCGTTTTGCCGCTGTGGTGCCAGCAGCAACAAACCTTATTGCGACGGATCGCATGTGAAGGTAAATTTTGTGGGTTGAGTAATAGACCGTTGTTACATACATGACAACGTCTGTTGACAAAGGGAGTTACGCCCTTGGCTTTTCGAATAAAGTTAATGACTTATTGATTTCTATTTCGCGAATACCTTTTTCGGTGCAAGCTCCTCGTATATACAGGCCAACGGTATGATTCGCCAGTTCGAAAGGACTTGATTCGAATAACTCATACGTGTTCGACCGGGTCAGTAGCCGATACACCGCATTTAGGGCTACGGCAAATATTTCCGTCGGTACATTGGCCTGTATGTAGCCTTGCTTTTTCCCGGCTTCTATTATTTTGAAGAAGAACGGGCCAAATCTTTTGATTTCGTTGTCAAGTACTTTATCCTGCAATTCAGGATAGTACCGATTCAAGTCGGAATAAAACACGGGATTGATCGCAAAATCCAGACTCATAAGCTTTTGATAGAGCTGAAAAAGCAACAGAACAGGATTAGTAACCCGACCTTCGATCTCTTGATATTGTTGAAACAGCCGCTCATATTGAACTAACAAACACGCTTCCACCAGATCTTCTTTACTGGCGAAATATTTGTATACGGCATGTGTCGATAAGCCCAATGGATATATTATCTGCTGTATCGTTACTTTTCGAACCCCAAAGCGCAAAAACTGTTCAAGTGCACTAATTATAATTTTCTCTTTCATTACTTCACGGCTGTAAATACTCAAATCTTTAGTAATTACACCTAAGCAAAAGTATACAAGTAAACAGACATTTATGACACGAAATAAGCTTATTTACGGAATAGATAGTATGCTGCTAATTCCGTTTTTCAATCCTCAGGCAACATCGAACTCAAGTCCGACCCATGCGTAGGGTAAGCCAATAACGTATTTCTCAGGTCTTTTGCGGTGATTTGATGTTTAATTGCCAGCGTAAATAAGTTGATGACTTCCTCGCTGCCAGTCCCCAGTAAATGCGCCCCAAGAATCTGATCGGTTTGCGCATCGACTATCGTTTTGAATGCGGTAAACGACTCATTGATGCGTCGGCTGCTGTACCAGTCACTGGTTTCCTGAAACGTTACTTTAATCTTGAGTCCTTTCTCTTTGGCCTGTTCCTCAGTCAGGCCAACCGAGGCCAAAGTCGGGATAGTAAAAACCGCCGTTGGCACAGGAGTATCTTCATACACCCGGTTATTCCCATTCAGGATGTTCCCGGCTACAATACGTCCTTCATACGAAGCCAGGGGTGTGAGGGGTAACCCCTTATCGGCCACATCGCCACAGGCATACACACCAGGGTTCGATACACTTTGAAGGTATTCATTTACAGTTACACCTTTCTTCCCAACGCGAATACCGGCTTTTTCCAGATTAAGTTCAGCGACATCGGCTATACGTCCGGCAGCATGAACGACTACGTTTGCTAAGACAGTATGTTCTTTTTCGTTCTGTTCATACCAAACAGTCTGCTTATCTGGATTACCTTGCACAGCTATTACTTTAGCGCCCAGAACAACGTGAATCCCAATGGATTCCATGGCCTTTACAAGCAACTTAACCAGATCGGCATCGAAGCCCTCCAGCGGGCGCTGGCCCTGATGGAGAATAGTAACATTCGCTCCGGCGCGGGCAGCAATATGAGCAAACTCAAAAGCGATATAGCCTCCACCCACCATAACGATATTGGCCGGTAGTTCAGGAAGTTCCAGAAACCCGGTACTATCGATCAGTAACTCCTCTCCGGGAATGTTGAGCAACTGTGGCCGCAGACCCGTTGCTAGCACAATGTGCTTAGCGGTCAGTTCGTCCTCACCAACCCGGATTGTACTGGCCGATAAAAATGAAGCACTTCCGTGAAAGGTCTGAATACCCAGGTCAGAAAATTTCGTTTGTGTACGTTCCGGGATCGGACTGGTGAACGTCTTCTTGAACCGCATTAGGTCGGCCCAGTTGACCGTAGTGGGTTTCGTAATGCCTTTATCTGTTAGCTGCTCCGAGCGGGCTACGATTTCGGCCGCCCCTACCAATACTTTTTTAGGATCACACCCCCGCTGCGAGCAGGTTCCGCCAAAGGGTAATTTATCAATAATGGCGACAGATTTACCGGCTTCCCGGGCCGTTTGGGCAACCGTTGCACCGGCCGAGCCAGTACCAACTACAATTAAGTCAAACGTAAGCATACAAATGAAGACAGTGAATGGTCATACGTATAACGCAAAAACCACCCTCACCGGCTAAAAAAAGTGGCTGATCCGTCTGAATCAGCCACTTCACTAAAATCAATTTATGAATTAACCTACTACGCCACAGCCTCATACAACTCCTCACGCTGCGCTTTAACGCGCTCGTCGGTGAGGTATTCATCGTAGGTCATCAGTTTGTCCAGAATACCCGCCGGTGTAATTTCGATAATGCGGTTAGCCACTGTCTGCACAAACTGGTGATCGTGTGAGGTAAACAGAATTGGCCCCTTAAAGTCGATCAGGCCGTTGTTCAGCGACTCGATGGATTCGAGGTCAAGGTGGTTGGTTGGCTCGTCGAGCATCAGCAGGTTAGCCCCCGACAGCATCATCTTCGACAACATACACCGCACTTTTTCACCCCCGCTCAACACGGTTGCCTTTTTCAGCGATTCTTCGCCGGAGAACAGCATCCGTCCCAGGAATCCCCGGATAAAGCTTTCGTCTTTCTCCACCGAATACTGCCGCAGCCAGTCAACCAGGTTAAGATCGGTCTGAAAGAATTTCTCTTTTTCGGCATCGGTTGGAAAATAAGCCATCGTAATTGTAATCCCCCAACGGAATGTACCTGAATCTGCCTTACGATCGCCCGCCAGAATATCCAGCAAGGCCGAAACAGCCAGTCCATCGCGGCTAAACAGGAATATCTTATCCTGCTTATTCATCGTGAACGACAGGTTTTCAAACAGCTTCGTTCCGTCTTCGGCCGTATAGGTCAGGTTTTCGACCGTCAGTATCTGGTCGCCGGGTTCACGCTCTGCTTTGAAGTTCACGTAAGGGTACTTACGCGAGGAGGGCTGAATATCTTCGAGGGTCAGCTTTTCGAGCAATTTGCCCCGGCTGGTAGCCTGCTTGGATTTCGACGCGTTGGCCGAGAAGCGACGAATGAACTCTTCGAGTTCTTTACGTTTATCTTCCGTTTTCTTATTCTGATCCTGCCGCTGCTTCAACGCGAGCTGGCTCGACTCATACCAGAATGAATAGTTACCCGCGAAGAGCTTGACCTTGCTGAAATCAACGTCGACAATCTGCGTACAAACCTGATCCAGAAAGTGCCGGTCGTGGGAAACGACGATAACCGTATTTTTGAAGTTCGCCAGGAAGTTTTCGAGCCACAATACCGATTCCACATCGAGGTTGTTAGTCGGCTCGTCAAGCAGGAGTACATCGGGGCTACCAAAAAGTGCCTGCGCCAGCAACACCCGGACCTTCTCGGACCCGTTGATGTCGCTCATCAGCGTGTAGTGCATATCCTCTTTGATGCCCAGGCCCGACAGTAAACTAGCGGCATCAGACTCGGCATCCCAGCCGTTCATCTCCGCAAATTCCGATTCGAGTTCAGCGGCCTTTTCGCCATCGGCATCCGTAAACTCTTCCTTTGCGTAAAGTATATCTTTTTCCTGCATAATGTCATACAGGCGTTTGTTGCCCATAATCACAGTTTGCAGCACGGGAAATTCGTCGTAAGCCGACTGATTCTGGCTTAACACCGACATCCGTTCGCCGGGTGTTATAATAACCGAGCCCGTTTGCGGCTCAATTTCGCCCGACAATATTTTCAGAAACGTTGATTTTCCCGCCCCGTTAGCGCCAATAACGCCATAACAGTTGCCGGATGTAAACTTTATAGTTACGTCGTCGAAAAGCACCCGCTTACCATAGCGAAGTGAGACGTTTTGTACCGATACCATGATGTGATTCCCTTTTCAGATTGAACGGCAAAGATACGAATTTTTAGTCGGATTCGGGACGTCTTACTTCAGGTAGTCCATAAGCCAAGTTTTCTTTTTCAACCGGATTCATTTGTCTCGTACACACCGAAATCCCAGGTTATTGCTTCCGCTGCTAACTTCGCCCTTCCCCCGGCTTCCGGCTTTGTAACGAACACAATACTGGTCGCTGCAAAGGAATGAACCGCCCCGCTGTACACGTTTCACCGCACCGGGTTCCTCAGGATCATAACTGTCTGAAGGCCCTTGTGGATCCATTTTCGGCGATTTCATGTAGTAATCCGGTCGGTAAAAATCCTGACACCATTCCCACACATTACCATCCATGTCATAAAGCCCGTATGGATTAGCGGAGAACGACTTAACGGGGGCCACACCGGCAAAGCCGTCTTCGGTGGTGTTCTTCGACGGAAAATCGCCCTGGTAGATATTGGCTATCCATTTGCCGGATGGCTTTAGTTCTTCGCCCCAGTAATACGTTCTGTTTCCTTTTCCGCCCTGAGCGGCAAACTCCCATTCGGCTTCGGTTGGCAGACGCTTTCCGGCCCATTTTGCATAGGCAACGGCATCTTCGTAACTAACATGGATGACCGGCTCATTCTCGTGCCCTTTTATACTGCTTTTCGGGCCGTTGGGATGATTCCAGCTAGCGCCTTTCACGTACTCCCACCACTGCAATGGATTAGCCAGCGAAACCTTTTGCACTGGTGGTGTAAAAACGGCCGACCCCGGCACCAATTGCTCGGGGGGCACACCTGGGTAATCGGCCGGGTTCAGCGGACGCTCGGCCACCGTCTTGTAGCCGGTAGCAGCCACGAACCGGGTAAATTCAGCATTGGTTACTTCGTGCGTGTCCATCCAGAACGCTTTCACAGTAACCGAATGCACCGGGCGGGCGTCGGGAAATTCATCGGCTCCCATCAGGAAGGTACCGCCGGGAAGCAGAACCATGTCGGCTGTACTACCAGTACCGACTGCTGTACCCGACGATGCGTTCCGGATCGCGGCCGACCGGGATGGCATTCCCTTAGCCACACAGGCAGCCGCCGAATCTGCCGCCTGGGCTTGTTCATTCGTTGATTCGTTCGTCGTGTTACAGGCTACCAAGCCCGCGAGCAGCGTAAACCCGAAACAGGTCTTCAACATAGTACTGTAGTTTACTTTCCCTGATTTTGAGGGCTTCATCGTCTTTATAATGGATTGTCTCTTTTCTCAGTTGCGCGGTAAGGGCAGCCATACGGGTAAACCTATTGCCTTTTCAACCCCAGGCTTTAGCCAACTCCTGCCACGAAATCAGCGCGATAGCTACCACGGCCAGCCCAAGACCAACCTTATTAGCGGTTGACAATTGTTCCCGAAAAAACAAAGCCGCTACCACCGCAGCCAGCAGTATAACGCCAATGTTGTATAACGGATAAACAAACGCACCGTTACTACCAAACGCCGAAAGTGCCAGCAACAGGGTATAAAAACTCAGAAAATTGGGTACGCCAAGGGTCACGGCACCCACCAGACTCCGAAGTTGAATTTGCTCTTTTCCCTGAATAATGCGTACAGTCAACATCACTAATCCGGCAACAATAGCTCCTAAAACCATTGTGAGCGTCACCTGAACGGTTTTATCAGTAGATGGGATATAACGCAGATTCATGTAATTGATCATGGTGTTTGTTGCGCCATAAAACACAAAGACGGCCACCGGCAAAAGGGCACTTACCCCAAGTCGGCTGATCTTTGGAGAGGTCTCCCCTATCTGCTTTTCAACGATCGTTTCTTTTTTGTAGGTGCTCAGACCAACCGCTACCAAAGCTAGTACCAACCCGAGGTAGTTTAGCACATCGAACGCAGCGGCACCGCCCCCCGCCCGAAAGGCGAACAGGCTAAAACAGACGGGTATAACCAACGACAGATTATTGGCGAGCGACGTGGCCGTAATACCCATCCGCTGGGTGGACGCCCCCGACAGCAAAAACGTCAGGATAAACCCCACGCCAAGCCCCAGAGCGAGCCAGGTCCAGGTTTGCGAGAAGTCGATGGAAAAGGTTTGACCGGCAGGCAACAACAGAAATCCCGTAATGAAGCAGACCGGATAGTTAAACACAATGGCCTGAAACGTATTGATCTCGTAGCGCGGGAATAACCGAAAATTCAGCAGTAGCAGTACAGAAAGCAGAATACTAAGGCTTAAAAAAAGCATGGGCGCAGGGTGGCGGGTTAGTAAATTTTGGGCTAAGTTAATTCACGCTTCGGTTGTACGCTTATCTTTAATCGACCGTCCTCAAAAATGGCATCTACGTTATGAGCCGAAACCTTCTCTTTCTGTTAACGCTCGTCTGGTTACCAACGGCCCTGTGCATGGGCCAGCGAAAACTGTCCATTTCGGCGACCGTTACTCCTACCCTTTCCCATACGAATTACATACATCGGTACTACTATCCAAACAGCGACGGCCAAATTGTGGAACCGGTCTACGTAAATGGAATCCGCTGGGCTACTGGGTATTCAGCGGGCGTATCTGTCCTTTACGAGTATGTACCCGGCTGGTCTGTTTCGTCCGGCATTATGTTTCAGCAGTTAACCACCCGTCAGGCTCGGCCAACGACTGCCGGAGACGGTACCACGAGCATTCACAACCGGGCCATTCGTGTTCCGTTACTCCTGAACTACGCATCATCGACAAAGCCGTTGTCGCCTTACTTTTCGTTCGGTCTGCTGACAGACGTTCCCCTGCCCTCGCGCGTTGTGGTTAACCGGACGGGGCAATCGACGCAGTATCTGAAACTGGAAACGAGCACCCGCCCTATTCTCCACCTCCTTTTGGGCGTCGGCGGACAATACCAGATCAACAAGCGGTATACGGTGATGGCCCAACCCATATGGACGTATAAATTCGGGCAACTTGGTGGAGCCAGTGCCTATAATTCTTCCTTTGAGGTGAGCCTGTTGACACAGTTAGCCTACACGTTTTAATGTAGTGCTTACCATTCCGGTCGGGTGTTTAGCCAGACAGTTTTCGCCCGACCGGGACGGTTCGACGCATCGACGGTCGGTACTACATAGTAGTGTTTAAAAACACGCTTTTACAACAAGCAAACCGTTTTAAGTGTAGCTTTGCGCCCTTTTATTCAGTAAACGGCCTGCCTATCGGTTACTTTATGTCTTTTCAGACTATTAAAAACCCAACGCGCGTCGATAATTAAGGCAGCTACGAATGACAAACATTTCTTGCGGAATAGACTTTGGCACGTCCAATTCAAGTATTGCCATTACCAACGACGGCAACATCAGCCTGGTGCCGGTTGAGCAGGCGCAGGTTACCATACCCAGCGCAATTTTCTTTAAGCGTGTCGATAATAAAGCGGTTTATGGCCGGTTAGCCATCAACATGTTCCTCGATCGGCAGGACGGCCGGTTTATGCGGAGTTTGAAGCGGGTATTGGGAACACCGCTCATGAAGCAGGGAACGCTGGTCAATGGCGCATCCATGAACTTCTCCACCATCATTACTTCTTTTCTAAAGCACATAAAGGACAAAGCCGATGCGGTCACTGATCAGGAAATCGAGAATGTTGTGATGGGCCGCCCCGTTCACTTTGTCGATAATAACCCACAAGCCGACATACAGGCGCAAGCCGAACTACACGCCATTGCGCAACGCATTGGATTCAAAAACATCGAATTTCAGTTTGAGCCTATTGCAGCCGCTTTTGCCCACGAAGCCCAACTTACCAGCGAAAAACTGGCCATAGTCGCCGATTTGGGGGGTGGAACGTCGGATTTTACGGTTATAAAGCTGTCAAACAAATACATCCACAAAGCCGACCGCTCGCAGGATATTCTGGCCAATACCGGAATTCGGGTGGGGGGCAATGACTTTGACAAAGAGTTGAGTCTGGCAGCTCTCATGCCCGAAATAGGCTACCGAAGCACCTACGGCGACAAGCGTCTGGAGGTTCCTCTAAAACCCTTCCATGACCTGGCAGAATGGAGTAAGGTTAACTTTCTGTACACGCCGAAAGTTATCCAGCAGGTTCGGCAGTTGCTCCACCAGTCGCACGATAAAACACGGTATCGGCGGCTGCTGCAAGTGCTCGAAGACGAAACCGGCCATACCTTACTGTCGGCCGCCGAAGGGACCAAGATTGCCCTCACAGCCGAGCATGAGCATAAAGCCCCTTTAGATTTTATTGAGAGCGGCTTCGTTATACCGGTTCAGCGTTCTTTATTTGAAGACGCCATTGCCGACGAGGTAGAGAAAATATCCCTTTCGGCCAGAGAATGTATTCAACTGGCGGGTGTCAACAATGATGACATCAATTTGGTCATTTTGACGGGTGGTTCCACCGAAGTGAAGTCAATCCAGACCGAATTCAGACGGCTCTTTCCCAAAGCGGCCATCGCCGACGAAAACAAACTTTCCAGCGTTGGTCTGGGTCTGGCCTACGACAGCCAGTACAAATTTGGAAACAGTGCTCAATCAAAGCTGGTAACACGTTAATTGTGACGTCCGCATGGACAAAATGCCAGGGCTGGAAAGAGGATAATACCAGAACGGTTGATAAATAAGCTCGACCTGATTAGCTTTATGCAACAGGTTTAGCCAATCTGCCTCTTTTCCTGAAACGCATTGCCATGACATGTCTGTTACATTCTCTTCATTGCCTTTGGCTGGTCGTTATTTGGCTGATCACGCTCTCCGCCAGCGCACAACGGGTACCGGCCGATGAATCGAACCGCGAGATTGACCAGTTTGTCAGACGACTTATGGATAGCGCGCACGTGCCGGGGTTATCCATTGCCATCATACGGAACGGTGCCCTTCACTATCGCCAGGGATACGGACTTACCAAGTCAGACTCAACCCAGCGGGTCACCTCCGAAACCATTTTCGATGCGGCTTCTCTCAGCAAACCGGTGTTCGCGTACGCCGTATTACAGTTGGTGGAACAGGAGTTACTTGACCTCGACAAACCCCTGTTCGAGTACCTGCCCTACCCGGATGTTGCCAGCGATGACCGGTATAAAAAAATAACTGCCCGACTGGTGCTAAGCCATCGAACAGGTTTTCCCAACTGGCGCAAAAACCGAAGGTCACCCAAACTGGCAATGGTAGCGCCCCCCGGCGAACGATTTGGCTACTCGGGCGAAGGGTATGTGTACCTGCAAAAAGTTGTGGAGAAAATTACGGGCAAACCGCTGAATACACTTATGACAGAACTGGTGTTCAAGCCCCTGCAAATGACCCGGAGCAGCTACATCTGGAACCCAGCTTTCGACGCTAACTTCTCCCTGCCGCATAATCAGGATGGAGAGCCCGAACCAAAATACAAATCCAGCCTGGCAAATGCCGCTTATTCACTGCAAACCACTGCCGACGATTACGCCCGATTCATACTTGCCATTCTAACCTCGAAGGGAGTCAAAATCAGTACCATCGACCAGATGCTGACCTCGCAGGGACAACTGCCAACCAGATTTTCGGGTGGCGAAACGTTGTCGCCAACCCTCAGTTGGGGGTTGGGGGTTGGGCTTGAGCGCACACCTGCCGCCGATTATTTCTGGCATTGGGGCGACAATGACACGTACAAATGCTATATGGTAGCCAATCGCAAGCGCCGGGAGGCCGTTGTCTACTTCACTAATTCGACCAACGGCTTAAGCCTGATCGATACGATGACCCGGCAATTCATGGGATTCAGTACATCGACGGTAGGTTTCCTAGGGTATAAGTAGTATAAAAAGGCTCGAAAAAAGTGAGAACTCAGAAAAGTGATCATACTTCTTCACACCTCAGTTTTCCGGCACATACCAGAACGGAATGGTCATCAGTTCTTCGGGTTTGGCGAGGGAGTCGGCCTGTATGGTGATTCGAAGGGTGTTCTTGCCCATTTTAAGATTAGTCGGAATGAGTACCGTTTGCCAGCCACGCTGTTCCTGAGAGCCGCGTCGCGTAAAGAGCAGGTCCGGGTTAGCGTATAGGGAGTCATTGACCGAAATACGCATCAGTCGGTTGGTCTGCTGGCAGCTCCACTCGGCGATAAGTCGACGTTTTTCGGTTCGGAGTAGAGTGTCGTTCCAGGTGGGTTCGGGAGCCAGTCGGGTCAGTAACGTATCCAACGCTTTTGGATAGGCGATATACAGCCGGATGAAAGGCTCCCGGATCACATCAGCCTGAATAGCGGCTACATCGACATAGGCACCTTCGGCAAGTTGGTTATCGTAGGCGGTCGGGTTGACAAATAGACTATCGACACGGGCCGTGTAGAGATGGCGTCGGTTGAAGGTCGACACCCGCCGATCGGTACGGGCAAGGTCAGACGAATACTCAACCAAAAGCAACCCAATGAAGACAACCATCATTACCAGTACCGTACGCAGTATTTTTTGATACGGCAGATGGCTGTAAAAGGTATTGATAATAAAGAGAAAGGGTTTGTGCATCCCCCAGTACATCAGTTTACTGACGGTCACGAGCCGGTAATGCCAGACAATGCCGCTTGGATTTGCCCTCACTTTTGGCAGACTTAACACAATGCCGGCCAGCACATAGAGGCCAAACAGTACACCGGCTCCAATCTTGACCTGTTGCCAGACTTCGGACGACAGGAAAGGCCGTAGTACCGAATAAACCAGCAGGATGAGCAGATACGAGAACGCTACAACAATCAGAATTAATACAAACAGAAACGCTACCGCAAAAACGATGTTGCACCGCTGATCGAGTCGCAGAATATAGCGGTCGAGCGGCCCCATGTCATCGGCCATTTTCTTTTGTGCGAAAGGCGTTGTAAACGGGATTCGGTCGTAGTGGATACCGGATGGGTACACGGCCAGCAAACCCACCAGCCCCACCCAGAACGCCCGCATTACGAAGTTGGTCAGGAACGCCATAAACAGTACGTAGCCGATTGCCTTCATCATACTGTAAGCCAACGAGGGCAAAATGGCCTGCAAACCCGTCGTCTGGCTCATGAAGTTAAACCGTAAATAATCGAAAACCTGATCGAGCAGCTCGGGCAGTTGCAGGATGGCAAACAAGGCGGCCCCCGAAATAACCAGTTCAAGATTCCAGCTCTGGGTGGTCAGTTCACGTAACTTTTCCTCCTGGTCAGGCAGGAACGACGGCTCAGGAGTAGGCGATTCGATCACGAACGTTGAGATAAGTTGAGATGGTTATCGTTCAAAAATAGCAAAAAAGGCGAAGCCCTATACCTCAGGCCTACTATTTCAACTGAGTCCCGTTATTCATCACGGAAGAACGCACGATTCCTATCTCCTTCGTGAATCATTTCGGGAATTTGGTGTTTTTTAGGTACAAATTTCACGAACTCATGATTGAAAGACCCCTTACAGACTGGTTGCCTCTGACGATGAAAGAAGTCGAGAAAAGAGGCTGGGATGAAGTCGACATCGTGCTTGTATCAGGCGATGCCTACGTCGATCACCCAGCTTTCGGCACCGCTGTGATCGGCCGCATTATGGAGAGCGAAGGATTTCGTGTTGCCATTATTGCTCAGCCCAACTGGAAAGACGACCTGCGCGACTTCAAGAAGTTTGGTAAGCCGAAGTATTTCTTTGGTGTGACGGCCGGTTGCATGGACTCCATGGTCAATCACTACACGGCCAACAAACGTCTGCGCTCCAATGATTCGTACACCCCCGGTGGTGAAGCGGGCTTCCGGCCCGACTATGCCACCATCGTGTATACCAAAATCCTGAAAGAACTGTATCCAGATGTACCCGTGCTGCTGGGCGGTATTGAAGCTTCGCTGCGCCGGGTTACGCACTACGACTATTGGCAGGATCGGCTGATGCCGTCCATTCTGGTCGATGCCGGAGCAGATATGCTGGTGTACGGTATGGGCGAACAACCCCTGCGTGAAATACTGAGACTGGCCCGGCAGAATGTGCCATTCTCGTCGATGCGCAACATCAACCAGGTGGCATTCATGCACGACGCCAATACGGAACTACGCGAGTACAACGAATGGAGTTCCGTCGAACTGGCGAGTCACGAAGTATGCCTGGAAGATAAAATCAAATACGCGGCCAACTTCAAGATTGTAGAAGTTGAGTCGAACAAATGGCAGGCCAACCGGATTCTGCAACGTGTGGGCGATCAGATACTGGTCATCAACCCGCCGTTCAAAACGATGGAAGAGGCCGAAATCGATAAATCCTTCGATTTGCCGTACACACGTCTCCCCCACCCGAAATACAAAAAGCGTGGGCCGATTCCGGCTTATGATATGATCAAGTTCTCGGTCAATATGCACCGGGGCTGTTTCGGCGGGTGTAGTTTCTGTACCATTTCCGCCCACCAGGGCAAGTTCGTTGCCTCGCGGAGCGAAGCGTCGGTATTGAAAGAGGTCGACGAAATCACGAAGCACCCTGAATTTAAAGGGTACATTTCGGATTTAGGCGGACCATCGGCCAACATGTACAAAATGAAGGGCAAAGATGAGTCGATCTGCGCCCGTTGCCAGAGCCCGAGTTGTATTCACCCGGTCATCTGCTCGAACCTCGATACATCGCACAAACCCATGACGGAGTTGTATCGCAAAGTAGACGCCAACCCCAAAATAAAGAAAGCTTTTGTGGGTTCAGGCGTACGGTACGATTTGCTGGTCGATGATTTCAATAAAAACAACAGCGACGGCAACCACGATGAATACATGGAGCAGTTAGTCACGCGCCACGTATCGGGTCGATTGAAAGTGGCACCCGAACACACGGCCGACGATACGCTTCGGGTGATGCGGAAGCCGTCATTCAAGTATTTTAAGCTGTTCAAACAGAAATACGATAAGATTCAGGAGAAGTACAACCTTAAACAACCCCTGATTCCATACTTTATTTCGTCGCATCCCGGCTGTGAGGAGCAGGACATGGCCAATCTGGCGGCTGAGACAAAAGACCTGGGTTTCCAGCTCGAACAGGTTCAGGACTTCACGCCAACCCCCATGACGGTAGCTGAGGTAATCTACTACTCTGGTGTCCATCCCTATACCCTTAAGCCGGTTAAAACGGCCAAGACCCGGGAGGAAAAACAGGCACAGAACAACTATTTTTTCTGGTACAAACCCGAATACAAAAACTGGATTCGGAATCGGCTTAACCAGCTCAAACGTCCGGATTTGGCGGAACGTTTACTGGGTAGTCCCAAAAAAGAAAGCTCCGGCGTTCCGAAGTTTACGGGTAATTATAAGGGCAAGAAACGATAAGAATTCGTTGAACACAGAGACGCGGAGAACACAGAGTTTTTTTTACTATTTACCTTCTGTGTTCTCTGCGTCTCTGTGTTCAATACATTTATTTACCCCCGACCGAGACGGTCGGGTTTACTCATCAACCGCATCCGGTACGCATTCATGGCCGTCCGGCCAAGTTGGTTCATAAGCCGATAGTTGACTACAATACCCACGGCGGCTCCAATGCCAGGTATCAACTGCGCCATCTTGGCGAGGTCAATATAATCCCGGTACTCCTGCTGGAAGGTGAGCCAGTCGAACTGATTGATATCTTCGGGTAACTCACGGCTGTGCTGCTCCCAGTTGGCGATGTGCTGATAAACCAACTGCCGACGTTCCTGACTGGAAAATGCTAGTTGAAAGACGTACAGAATAAATACCCGCTCCCGATAATCACTCACCGAAAAGCCGTATAAACTGGCTACTTCAAACAGCATTTTCATTTTCAGGCTAAGTAATATCGGGAAGTCCGCCAGCCCAAGCAGAATACCACCCGCACCCGTTACCCCGCCCTCGGCCGCACTTGTCTTCTTGTAAAACTCAATCCGTCGAGCCACAGCGGCATCGCGTTGGGTCAGGGTTTGCCCCTGCACCGGTGCCCGATTCAGGAATTCCGCCCCAAACAAAACGGCCCGTGTCATCTGCTTTATTGTGGCTGTTATAATCGCATGGATCCGGTCGGGGATAATTCGATTTATACGGCGTTGTAAGGACGTTGAGAGCCTCCCAAATGTTGTAGGGGGCTTCTGCATAGCCTGTTGCCAGCGAATCAATTCTGTTTCGACGGCTTGTTCATAAGGATTCATGTTACCTATATTTGGCAAAAAGTGGTATCTTCATCGAATCAAAACTGCCATAAGCTTGTTGAATCTGTATGCGTTCTCATAAATCCCGACATCGTAAGTTTGTAGGTATGATGAGTGTCCTTTTGGTCATGGTTGTACTGGTATTCGTTTATTTTGCTGGCACCGGACTCAAAAGCATACCGAACCCTCCCGCCAAGGCAACGCCAGTTGCAGACGCTAAAGGTGGCAAATCAATAGCTCACCTCGACGTGTACGACCAGCTAAATCTAAGCAAAGTCGGCTTAAAGAAAAGCGTTTTTGAATATGCGCTGCGGGGTTGGCAAAAAATAGACACAGCAAAATCCATGCTGACGATTGTTGACTTGAGTCAGCCGTCGACTCACAAACGTCTGTATGTTGTCGACTTGTTCAATAAGAAACTACTTTTTAACACGTACGTTTCCCACGGACGCAACTCAGGGGAGCTGATGGCAAACCGGTTTTCCAACACCGAGTCTTCTTTCCAGAGCAGTCTTGGCTTTTACCAGACGCTCAATACGTACATGGGTAAACATGGCCTTTCGCTTCAATTGAAAGGACTGGAAAAGGGCTTTAACGACAATGTCTACAACCGAAACATCGTGCTCCACGGGGCCGATTATGTCTGTGAGGATATCATCCGTAAAACAGGCCGGTTGGGCCGCAGCCAGGGTTGTCCGGCTGTGCCCTACGCGGAATCAAAAGGTATTATTCAGGCCGTTAAAGGTGGCTCCTGCCTGTTCGTTTACTCCCCGAATCCCGACTACCTGAAGCAGTCGGCTTATTTATCCAACGAGTACACATCATTATAAAAACGTAGCTTGCCGGCAGCATCTACATCAGCCACGTTATAGGCGATGAATACCGGAAATTTCTTCGTTGGCAACGTCGTTGGCTTCTGGTCGATCAGGCACTTGTTCATAAAGTCAGCATCGAAAGTTTTGGTACCTAATATCAGATTTGCCAGTTCGACCGGTTTTTGAACCCGAACACAGCCGTGACTCCGCCAATGATCTTTGGTGCTTTTGAATAAGTCGCGACTGTTGGTGTCGTGCAGGTAAATAGCCAACGGGTTGGCCAGATTGAACTTCAGCAACCCAAGCGAGTTCTCGCAACCGGACGCCTGCCGAACGCGGTAGGGAAAGTTTGTTTCGGATAGCGCATCCCAGTCAATTTCTTCCGGGTCGACTTCCTTATTTTTAGCGTCCAGAATTTGCAGGTTCTGGTTGTAGATATAGGACAGATCCCGTTTCATACGGGGCAACATCTCATCCAGTGCGATATTCTGAGGCACATTCCAGTACGGGTACATCACAATATCCTGAATATAAGTGACCATGCAAGGGGTCATTTTGTCGGGTTTACCGGAAATCACCTGCATAGGCAACAGCCGTTTACCCGTTCGGTCAAATACGTTCAATTCACCCGCCGGAATGTTAACCAGCACAAACTGGTCTGGGTCGAAGCGGTTAATGTACCGGTAAAAGTTGAGCGTTTGCCGAATCAGCCGTAATGAATCGGCCATGCCCGGATTATTTGTCGCCCCCGATTTCTGTAACCGGCTGTAATGTGCCGCCAATTGTTTGTACGGCCCGAAAGTCGCCAATGTAGTTAGTTCACTTGGATTGGCTTTGGTTGCCCAGAGTGAATCGACGGACTCCTTTAAGCCGTTGAACTCCAGGCGGGAAGGCTTTTTACCATACCGTAACTCAAGGAGCATATTTGTCAGTTTGGCTTTATTCTGATCAGCATCCGCAACGGTTGCATACCGACTGGTGTCAATACCAACGGAAGCCGCATATATACAGGCCTCATGCAGCGATTGAGCCAGCTGCCGGGTTTCTTTTTCGGATAAATCTTCTTTTTCTTTCTCGATTTTAGCCTGGTTCGACTTTTCGGTTTTGTTCGTGATAAAATAACGCCCAACAAAGAAAAGAATGACCAGACCCGCTACCACTGCTACGATAATTCCAATCTTTCTTCCTCGTGTATCCATGTTTATTTGTTCAGTGTGTTTACCCTATATAACACCGTAAACGCATTGATGGTTGTAAATATATCCGCCAGGCTCGATTTTCACCTGACTGACTACCTGCCGAAAACAGGTACTGAAATTAAACGAAACGCGGTGCCCCGGCTTTAGGTCAGGGCACCGCGTTTCGTGATTAGAGGCTGGTGTTATTTACTGCCAGCAATTTGCTTACTGTCCTGCCGGGGTCGGCATCAGGATCGTATCGATTGAATGAACAATACCGTTGGTCGCTTCAACATCCGCCTGATTGATTGTGGCCGTATTGCCTCCCCCATCGGTAATGGTTATGCTATCGCCTTGTTTACCCACCGTTAAGGTACCACCCGTTACGGTTTTGAGTTTCTGCCCATCCTGCAATTGATCGGCGGTGAATTTTCCTTTTACAACATGGTAGGCCAGTAATTTTGTCAGCTTCGACTTGCCAGCTGGCTTCCAGAACTCGTCCATCGTACCAGCCGGTAACTTTTCAAAGGCTTCATTAGTTGGCGCGAACACCGTGTATGGCCCTTTTCCACTGGCTTGCTCCGTAAGTCCTGATACGCGCAGAGCACGGAATAGAATGGTATGATTGGCTGATTTAGCGGCACTGATCGCCAGATCTTTGCCGGTTGAGTTACCTGACTTTATTGTCGTGGTCGTTGTGTTTGTTTGTGCTGCCGCATTCTGGCTCTGCGCCAGAACAGGTACATAGGTACCCGCAAAAAAGGCAGCGGCCATCGCCCAGCCAAAATATGATTTCCTGTTCATCTGGATTTAGTTGAAAAATGAAACAACCGACTCGTTTAACCAACAAGCCCGAGGCAAACGCCCCGATTTGTTGATTAAACGGTCAATACGCCAGCTAAAATTGTCCAGAGAGTCAACAAACTGAGCGAAAGGGACAAAATCAATTAATGAATTACGGTTAACTGCCCCCTGTATGTATTGGCTAAGGGTCCCGATCCCGTCCGGATTTGGTAGGTGTATGTACCAGTTTTCACGATTTCCTCCTGGTACGTACCATCCCACGGTTGTTCGTACCCTTTCGAATAAAAAATTAACTCACCCCAGCGATTGTAAATAAATACTTCGGCTTGCGGAAAGGAGTTAATGTTGGGAATTATCCAGCGGTCATTTATCCCATCGGCGTTGGGCGAAAAAGCGGATGGAATATAAAGCGGTTCAATTACTTCAACAAGGGTGGCGAATGTAGCCACGCACCCTCCCTCACCAACTACTGTTAACTGATATGGTGTCGTCTCGACCGGGCTGGCTTCCGGGCTGGCTATATCGGTTCGGCTTAGTGCCGTTGGGGGTTCCCACCGGTATTGTCTGATGGGTTGATCACTCTGCGTCAACAGCTGAACCGTGGCCCCTTTTGCAATGCCATACCTGGAAGCACCCGAAATACCGGGAGCTGCCGTTACAACGGCCCACCGATTAGCGGAGGCCTTGCACCCGTCAAGAGATGTAATGGTATAGGAAAGTTTGTGCCTGCCCACCCCCGCAACAGTCGGATCGAAACGATTTCCCTGAACACCAACACCCACATAAACACCCCCGGCGGGTTGTCCCTGTAGCGGAAGAGCCGTTGCGGTGGTGAAGCAGACCGGTGGCAGCGAATCAAGTTGAACCGTCGGCCGGTCAAACTGACCTATTGAAATCGCGTTGGATAGGGTAGTACAACCCATTGGCGACGTGACGGTAACCTGGTACAGGCCTGCCTGACGTGCCTGTAGTAAACGCGACGTATCCGGTAAAGTAGCTCCGTTTTGCTGCCAGATATACCGATAT
The DNA here is from genome assembly GCF_900230225.1 of Spirosoma fluviale. Lineage (GTDB taxonomy): Bacteria > Bacteroidota > Bacteroidia > Cytophagales > Spirosomataceae > Spirosoma > Spirosoma fluviale. The sequence continues at coordinate 1,347,874 of NZ_OCNH01000001.1, read as the reverse complement.
CCATCTGAACTGGTAGCCGTTAACTGAACGGAGGAGTCCGGGCAGAGTTTTGGTGACGATGCGTTTATCTGGGCGGTAGGCCGTGCATTTATCGTCACCTTTATACTATCCAGACCATCACAGGCTGCTGTCGTCGATTTGGTCATTACCTGATAGGTACCTGATTCATAAACCCTTAGTGCTGGCTTAGCCCCCGTTACCGACTTACCATCCCGACGCCACTGGTACTGAATGCCGGGTTGTTCCTCCGCTTGTATGGTCAATGTGTCTCCTGCGCAATAGGGAGCTGGGGACGTTATGGTTAACTTGATCGGTGAGGTTTTAGTGAGTGTGACCTTTACTGCCTGCGACATTGTATCATTTGCACACACTTTCGCCTGGCTCTTTACCACAGTATACACCCCCGATTCGGTTATCCTAAGGGTATCCATCGTTGCACCCCGCAGATTGGCACCATCTTTTTGCCATTGATACGCCCAGGTGGTATTCTTTTCGACAGTGAGTACCAGCGGTTTTGTAGCGCACCAGCTTAAGTCGGTTGCGGGAGCCCCATTTGCCATGACAACGGCCGGAGGGGGCGTATTTTTTGAGCAGTCAACTACCGGCAGTTGAAAATCCCGACGAATAACGCCAATAAGCACACCATTACGGTACTCTTCGCACTGAACCGCAAATAGATAAAGTCCTTCCTGATTAGCCCGCACCGTTAACTGACCCGTGGTCGGATTGATGTTCAAAGGCGGATTACCCGGAATGATATTGGTTAAGCTATACCCTGTTCGCCAGGGTATAGTTGGATAACTGGCCCTCGGCGACTCATCATAACTTATGGGTATGTCACGGGTTGTATAGCCATTCAGTGGGGTAACGAGCGAGTATTTTAGTTGATCACCATCGGCATCGGTAGCGCCTGCATCAAACGTAAAGGGTTTGTTGATACAGATATAATCCCCATTAGGCACCCGAAAATCCGGTGCCGAGTTCGTAAATCTCACACCATTTTTCGTCATGGGCGGAAATTCCAGGTAAAAGACCATCGCAACGCCCGCCAACACACCGCTGTTCACATTGGTGAGGTTATCGTTCCGGCAACACCGCTCCCACACCATATAATAACCATCTGGATCAGTATACTTCGTTACATCGAACTGATAGGTAATGTAATACTTGGCTTGTGTAAAACTCAGTTGACGCAGTGCAGCGCAGGCCGCATTGTTAAATGTAAGGGGAATCGTTTCCTGAAGTCGGAGCGTAATTCGCTCGATAAGAATTGGGTTTCGCTTGCGATAAATCAGCAGCGTAACTGACTGATCCCGATTGCCGGAGCTTGTTTTGGTCTCGTCCCAATACTGATTTAACTGAATCCTGAAAAGGCCGGGTGTAGTACCCATTGCCCGCATACTTACGTCTCCGCCAATGATGTGTGTAGCCCGAACGCCAATGGACGCCAGTAGCAAAACGCAACCGGCCAACACGATTCCCGTTGGTAACCAACGTGGACTGCCCTTTCTACCCACCTGCATAACGCCAGTAAAAGTTTGTCAGATATATTCAGTCTATATACTATGATACTGAATATACAACGCGTTACTGACATTTTGCGTGAGGCCACCTAATTCTATTTATTGAATGGTTTTAAGCGAAACAAGAGTTATAAAAACGAAACAATTAGTTAACGCTCTATTTAGATAATACACCTTTTGCAATAAGGTATGGAATCAGCAGCCATAAGAGTCCTTTGATGAGGAAGAAAAAGAACCCACCCCAGCCAAGACGTTTGAGCCAAAATTTAAATCGCTCGTTCATAAAGTAAAGTTAGTAATTTCTATGGCCCATCAACCACTTGAACTTGAGCGGATAAATTAGGGCAAAAAAAGAGGATTATTACATTTATTAGCGTCTAATAAAGCAACTTTGCCCCTTCGTTTGTTATCAAAGAAAAACTAACATACGGCAAAACCAATCATGAATATTACAAAAGACAAAGTAGCCGCTATCCATTATACTCTGCGTGATAGCAACGGTACTATACTGGATTCGAGCGAGGGGCGCGACCCATTGTATTATCTCCACGGAGCTAACAACCTGATTCCCGGCATGGAAGAAGGGCTGGAAGGCCGCGTAACCGGCGATAAACTGAAATTGGATGTTGCTCCGGAAAAAGGATACGGCAAACGTGATCCTCAACTGGTAGAAGAAGTTCCTCTTCGGGCGTTTGGCGGGCAGCCTATTGAAGTGGGCATGCAGTTTGAAGCAAACGACGGGCAGGTCATTACCGTGACCAATGTTGGCCCGGAAACCGTTACGGTTGATGCCAACCACCCATTAGCCGATCAGAGCCTTCATTTCGATGTTGAAGTTGTTGAAGTTCGTGACGCTACCCAGGACGAACTGTCGCACGGACACGTGCACGGTCCCGGCGGGCATCATTAATCTCTGATGTAAGAGAAATCCCACGTAGCTAAATCAATTGTTTTAAGGCTGCGCGGGATTTCTCCCGCGCTATAATTTCTACCTATCTTTGCGCCACGAAATCATGGCACAAATAGGAACTGACAGGGGCAAAGCGAAGGAATTTCTTGAAGCGGGAAATGTGGTAGGAATTCCTACCGAAACGGTTTACGGATTAGCGGGTAACGCCCTCAATACGGACGCTGTTTTACGAATATTTCAGGTTAAGAACCGCCCGTCTTTCGATCCGCTCATTGTTCATACAGATTCAATTAGTAAGCTTAGTCGGTTCGTTACTGACATCCCCGCGCTAGCCCAAAAACTAGCCGAAGCATTCTGGCCTGGTCCGTTAACTCTGCTTTTGCCAAAACAGAGCCTTATTCCGGACCTCGTCACGTCTGGCCTTTCTACGGTTGCCGTTCGCATTCCGAATCATCCCCTTACCCTCGATCTTCTGCGTTCGCTTGATTTTCCACTGGCGGCACCAAGTGCCAACCCCTTTGGCTACATAAGCCCCACTACGGCCCAGCACGTAGCCGATCAGTTAGGCGATCAGGTGCCGTATATTCTGGATGGCGGACCAGCGGGAGTCGGTATTGAGTCGACAATTATTGGGTTTGAGGAAAACATACCTACCGTGTTTCGGCTGGGTGGTATGGCACTGGACCAGATTGAGGCCGTTATCGGTTCCGTTTCGGTACGTACGCACTCAACATCGAACCCACAGGCACCGGGCATGCTGAGCAGCCATTATGCCCCCCGAAAACCACTCATACTTTTAGCACCGGGAACGAGCCCCCAACCGGGCGAACGCGTCGGGGCTCTGGCGTTTCGGGAGCCGTTTGGCGGTATTCAGGCTAGAAATCAACGTGTTCTTTCATCTACAGGTGATCTTAACGAAGCAGCAAAAAACCTCTTTGCTTATCTACGGGAATTAGATACCCTCGCCATTGATGTCATCTATGCTGAACCCCTGCCTAATGCTGGCTTAGGCTGGGCAATGAATGACCGACTGCGCCGGGCCAGTGTACCGGCCACTACAGCAACCCCGTTTCAATAGACGTTTCGGCCTTTGTTGCCAGTTCAATAATCATGGGTAACAGGTGGCCAAAACGCGCATCCTGACTATGTCCCTGTTTCCAGCGAGCGTAAATCTGCTGAGCAATCACGGCATTTTTATAAAGCCCGAATACGTAATAAAAAAGAATATTGCTCAAATCGCGGCCGCTTTTCCCGGCGTATCGACGCACCACTTCCTGGCGGGTTAGATTACCCGGAAGCCAGGTCAGGTTGAAATTTTTGTAGGCCGGGCTATCTCCCGCTTCCGACCAGTAGGCCAGGGTAGCGCCCAAATCCATGAGTGGATCGCCAATGGTTGCCATCTCCCAGTCCAACACGCCTTTAATAACCGGCAACGGTTCTCCCGTGGCTTCATCGGCAGCGAAGAGGACGTTGTCGAATTTGTAATCGTTGTGTAAAAAGGCCGGGGCCTGTTCGGTGGGGTAGTTTTGAAGAAGCCAGTTACCCGTACTGTCCATCGCCGGAATTTTATCGGTTTCGGCGTTTTGGTATCGCTTTATCCATCCTTCTACCTGTCGTTGCACGTAGCCTTCAGGCTTTCCCAGCTGGCTTAGGCCGGTGGTGTTTATGTCAAGAGCATGGATGGCGACGAGGTTATCAACCAGCGCTTCGGATAGTTGCCCCATGCGCTCGGGAGCCAGATTGAGCGTTGGGGCCATCGACGCCCGCAAAATCACTCCAGTTATCCGGGTCATTATATAGAACGGTGCGCCCAGCACGTCGGCGGTTTCGTCATAAATCACGGGGCGGGGTATTTTACTGTAATGACCCTGCAAAAGCGACAAGACCCGAAACTCCCGCCCCATGTCGTGTCCCCCTTTAATAGTAGCCCCAAATGGTGGCCGACGCAGCACAAATTCCTGACTTTCGGTTTGGAGTAAGTACGTCAGATTAGAGAATCCACCCGAAAACTGGCGGATGTCAAGCACGGCGCTCACTTCCGGCGCATTGGCCTGAAGAAACGCGTTCAACTTTGGCAAATCAAGTTCTTCACCCGAACGAATCGAACGGGGCAAATCAGGGCTGATCATCTACGGTTAAGTAACTAAAGTTCTCTTAAAAATATATACCCTCCTTCCAAAATCACACATCAGAATGCATTCGCTCAGCTTCCATCATCTGCCGAAACTGGCGCAGTTCACGGGCTTTCTTTTTAACATCCAGACCATAGGTTTTCAGGATGTTGATGGCCAGATTCTGCTTATGCACCTCATCGGCCCCGTCCCAGATCCGGGCACCCCGCTCGTGCCGATACATAGCCGACAGCACGGTATCGTCCGTAACGCCAAGAGCCCCATGTACCTGAATGGCCCGGTCAAGTACCCGCAGAAACGCGTTCGCCACGTAGAACTTGATGGCTGACACAGCATCACGCACATTACTTACGCCTACTGTATCAATCATATGCGCTGTGTTGAGCACATACAGGCGACTGGCGTCAATTTCGGCCCGGCTTTCAGCGATAAAATCCTGAATGAACTGCTTTTCGCCGAGCATTACCCCGTCCTCTATTTCGCGAGTAACGGCCCGTTTGCATAGCAGGTCAAGGGCTTTTTCGGCATTTCCGATCCAGCGCATGCAGTGGTGAACACGCCCCGGTCCCAGCCGCTCCTGTGCCAGTCGAAAACCCATTCCTTCGCCCGCAATGACGTTTGACAGCGGCACCCGGCAATTCGTGTACGTGACTTCGGCATGACTGAACCAGCCTTCGCCCGCTTCGCCAAAAACGGGAATGTTCCGCTCGATGTTGAAACCCGGTGTGTCTGTCGGAACAATGATCATGCTAGCCCGCTGGTGAGGGGCGGCATCGGGATTTGTGACCGCCATCACCACAGCAAAAGCCGCTCCATCGGCCGACGACGTAAACCATTTCCGCCCGTTAATGACGTACTCGTCGCCCTCCCGCACGGCCAGGGTTGCCATACGCGTAGGATTTGAGCCCGCAAATTCGGGTTCGGTCATGGAGAAACAGGAACGGATCTCACCCGCCATCAATGGCTTCAGATAACGTTCTTTCAGTTCGTCGGATGCGAATTTGTGCAGCAATTCCGTGTTGCCGATGTCGGGTGCCTGACAGCCAAACACGTAATGCCCGAAGAACGGCGCATGGGCGAGGGCTTCGCTGATCTGTCCAAACTCACAAAGGGTCAGCCCGTGTCCGCCCTCCTCTTTAGACAAATGCAATCCCCATAAACCGGCAGCTTTCACCTGTTGCCGTTTCTGGTCGAGAACGGGCAGAATAGCACCGAGGTTCTGGTGCGAAAAGCCGTCTTCGAGGGGAACAAGCTCGGTTTCGACAAAGTCGCGTACCCGAACCAGCAAGGATCTGACGCGCTCCGTAGTGAAAATAGTATCCATAGTTGGTTTTGCCTTCGGGCAAATTATGGTATTAATAATTGCTAAAGTAGCACTTCTTTCAACTGATAGCGATTGTCAATTACTTCTCTCGCTGCTTTGCCCCAAATCCAGTTCGCTACTCCTGCCCTGCAAACCACCGGTATGAACCGCCACGACGGAGGCTCCTTCGGGAAAATAGCCTTGCCGGGCGAGGTCATAAATCCCGTAAAGCATCTTGCCGGTATAAACCTGCTCCAGACGTATGCCTGTTTTTTGCTCGAAAGTTCTGATGAAATTCAACAGTTCAGGGGTTGTCTTTGCGTATCCACCGAAGTGATAATCAGGTACCCGACAGCCTCTGGCTGTCGGTGGAAACAACTCCGACAGCCAGAGGCTATCGGGTACTTTTAATACCATAAACCCTAACACACTTGTCTCTTCGGGAGCGGATCTTACCAGTCCGGCTACCGTTCCGCCCGTACCCACCGGGCAGCAGACAAAATCGGGCACGTAACCGAGCTCGTTTATAATTTCGGGGATGATTTCTGCGGTTCCCTGAATGGCCAGGTCATTCGTTCCACCTTCGGGCAACAGGTAAAGGGGGCCAAATCTGGCTTTTAGCTCATCCTGAAAATCAGCGTCTTCCTTACGTCGGTAGTCATTCCGGCTAACGAAATGAAGCTGCATGCCGCATGTATGGCAAAAAGCCAGGGTAGTATTTAATGGTTTCCCGGCGAGTTCGTCGCCCCGCACAACACCAATTGTTCGGAAACCAAATACCTGTCCGGCGGCCGCCGTCGCGTAGAGATGGTTGGAATACGCCCCGCCAAACGTCAGCAACGTATCCAACTGCTGTTTGCGGGCCGCCAGCAGGTTGTACTTGAGCTTACGCCACTTATTCCCCGATACCAGTGGATGCAACAGGTCATCCCGCTTTAGGAATAAGCAGATGGGTACCGGTTCGGGAAAAGGGTCTTCAATTAATTTAAGTGGCGAGTTACCTGCCAAATTGGCTAGTTTCCGGGCAAGTTCGTCCATATTCCGTATTTTTGACGATTCATTACAAACCTATGGCCTTTTTAAGAGGGAACAGGTTTTTTTAGTTATAAAGATGGTGGCGGAAACGGAAGACGAATTACCAGAAGACGACGAATTATACGAGCATCACCGTATTGTGGTGGATAAAGGCCAGAGCCTGTTGCGCATTGACCGCTTCCTGATGGATCGGCTGCAGAATGCCACGCGCACGAAAATTCAGGCCGGTATAGATGCCGAATCGGTTCGGGTAAATGACAAGCCGACGAAAGCCAGCTATAAAATCAAGCCCCTGGATATTATTACCGTTTCGCTGCCGCACCCGCCCCGCGAAACGGAGCTCAAGCCCGAAAACATTCCCATCAACATTGTTTTTGAGGACGATGACCTGCTGGTAATCAACAAACCGGCGGGCATGGTTGTCCACCCGGCGCATGGCAACTGGGATGGCACACTGGTGAACGCCCTGGTCTACCATTTCCAGAATCTACCCACGTCCCGGCACGGAGAAGTCAGGCCGGGTCTGGTTCACCGAATTGACAAAGACACCTCGGGCCTGATGGTGATTGCCAAGACCGAATTTGCCATGACTTATCTGGCGCGTCAGTTCTTTGAGCACACCATCGAGCGCACCTACAACGCCCTGACCTGGGGGGTTCCGAATCCACAAATTGGCACTATCACGGGATTCATCGGCCGGTCGATCAAAGACCGGAAAGTACAGGCCATTTACGACGATGAATCGAAGGGGAAGTGGGCTGTTACGCACTACACCACCCTGGAAGACCTGGGCTACGTGGCCCTGGTTGAGTGTAAGCTGGAAACCGGGCGCACGCACCAGATCCGGGCGCATTTTAAACACATTGGCAATCCGCTGTTCAACGATGCTATGTATGGTGGCGACCGGGTTTTGCGGGGCATACCCGTTGGCAGTTACAAAGCCTTCGTCGAAAATGCCTTTAAACTACTGCCCCGGCAGGCCCTTCACGCCAAATCGCTGGGTTTCAAACACCCGCGCACCAAAGAATGGCTTCAGTTCGACTCTGATCTTCCCGACGATTTTCAGGCTGCTCTCAACAAGTGGAAAAACCGACGGGAAGGCCAGGCGCTTGATGCCGATAATTAATTTTATCCATTTCAACGAGTTCCTCAACGTCCCGCCCTATCACCTACACAATTACCCAACCCATTCCCATGATTTCTATTCGTCCCGGCACACGTGCCGACATCCCACAAGCGTTTGACTTAGTTATGGAGTTAGCCGTTTATGAACTGGCTGGCGATCAGGTTTCCAACACCGTTGAACAAATGGCCGAAGACGGCTTTGGTCCTAATCCACTATTCGGGATGATCATGGCCGAAGACTCCGATAGTCAAAAAATTGTTGGGATGGCCTTGTACTTTTACCGCTATTCCACTTGGAAAGGCAAACGGCTTTATCTGGAAGATATCATTGTAACCGAAGCTTTTCGCGGCTATGGCATCGGGAAACTGCTGCTGGATGCAACCATCGAAATGGCCCGCGAAACAAAATGCACCGGTATGATGTGGCAGGTTCTGGACTGGAACGAGCCCGCGATCGGCTTCTACAAACAATTTGGCACCCGCTTCGACGACGGCTGGACAAATTGCCATTTGGACTTTTAAGATAGTAATAGGATCGAGGAGTGAGGAGCGAGGAGTTGCTGACGCGAGAATACTGCTGGCGTCAGCCCTCCCAACTCCTCACTACCAACTCCTAACTCCTATTCCCATAAATACCCTATCTTTGCACTTCCGAGCATAGACACAAAGCATGACGTATCGTCAACGTAAAGCCCTCCAGATTGCAGGTTGGGTATTTTTAAGTATATTTTTGCTGGCCCTGGTCGGCGCTGGCATTGCGTACACCAAACGTGAAGCCTTGTTAAAAACAGCCCTCGAACGGGGTATTCGCAAAGCCAAACGCGATTATAACCTTGACGTTCGCATTGGGTCGGCAAAATTCACCGGATTAAGCTCATTAGCGTTTACTGATATTTCTGTCGTTCCGGAACAGGGCGATAGCCTGGCCCGTGTGCAGCGGGTCGAACTGGCGGTTCGGTTCTGGCCCTTGCTGGCCGGTAAAATTGGCTTATCGGGCATGACACTCGAAAATGGCCTTATTCAGGTTATCAAGCGTGATTCGTTGACCAATATTGACTTCCTGCTTCACAAGAAACGAGATTCTACAGCAACCGACCCGGCACCAGCAGAAACCAGACGCCGGACTAATCTGGCGGATGTATCGGAGAATCTGATCGATAACATACTCTCCAAAATACCCGATGACCTGCATGTCAATAACCTGGAATTTCGGGGTATTGACGTCGGTAACGATACCCTTAGCCTGTTAACACAAACGGCGGTGATCGAGAACGAAGCCGTTTCATCAACCATTAAATTGAATGGGAATCAGGCAACTTGGCACGTAGCCGGTACGGCCGACCCCGGCGACCGCGAGTACAACCTGGCCTTATATGCAGAAGGTCAAAACGGTCGTTCAGTCCCCATTGAGTTGCCTTACATTCAGAAGAAATATAACCTTAAAGTACAAGCCGATACCCTACGGGCCGAGCTCCGCGATGTAGACCGGTCGCGGGGTGAGTTTCGGCTTGAAGGAGCCGGTTCGGTTCGAAATCTGCGCATTAATCACCCATCCATTGCCCGAACGGATGTCCTCATCAGCCGGGCCGCTATGGATGCCAACCTTTTTTTTGGTGAGAATTACGTGGGAGTCGACAGTTCGTCCACGTTGTATCTGGGTGAAGTGAGCGCCCATCCGTTCCTAAAATACACCTTGCCTGATGTGGCGTCTTCCGAAAGTTCAGCGCCGGGTAAAATTTTCGACGTGCAGTTGAATACAGGCCCGCTGGATGCTCAGGCCCTTTTCAATTCGTTCCCGCAGGGTTTGTTCGAGTCGCTGGAGGGTATGCAGGTAGACGGTAAGCTAAACTATAACTTAGCCTTTCACTTCGATACCGCTTTACCGGATTCGGTCAAGTTCAACTCCAGCCTGACGCAGGATAACTTTCGGATTATTAAGATGGGGCAAACCGATTTCAGCGCCATCAACCGGCCCTTCGTCTATACACCCTATGAGAAAGGCAAACCCGTTCGGGACATTATCGTCGGTCCTACCAATCCAGACTATACCCCGCTGAATCAAATTTCGCCCGACTTACGAAACGCGCTGTTAACATCGGAAGATTACAATTTTTTTACCCATAATGGCTTCAATGAGAAGGCATTCCGGGTTTCCATTGCGACCAATTTCAAGGAGAAATCGTTTAAACGGGGCGCCAGTACCATCTCCATGCAGTTGGTAAAGAATGCTTTTCTGAACCGCAATAAAACTATTTCCCGTAAAATTGAAGAGATTTTGATCGTCTGGCTGATCGAAAACGAGCACATCGTTTCGAAAGAGCGGATGTACGAAGTGTACCTGAACATTATTGAGTGGGGTAAAAATATTTACGGCATCAGCGAAGCCGCCCGCTATTACTTCGCCAAAAGCCCGGCTGACCTTAATTTAGGAGAAAGTATCTTCCTGGCCTTTGTGGTGCCGCGCCCCAAAGCCGCGTTGAACTGGTTTGTACCCGATGGTACGTTACAGGTTCGAAATGTGCGCGGTTATTTCAGACTCATCGGCCGGATTATGGCCCGGCGGGGCCTTACCGCACCCGACTCCGGTGCGTATGGCTTTTATAACGTTCGACTACGCGAAGGCCTGCGTCGGCAAGTCGCACCCGTCGACTCGCTCTTTCAGGGCGATAGTCTGATGACCGACCCGGCTGAAATGGACATTAATGAGGAAGATGGCGGAACAGGTGGTATTGGCACGTTCTTCCGTCGGCTTTTTAAAGGCAAGAAAGGCGACGATACCCGCACCAACGACGAACAGCCAGCGGTCCAACCCGAACGTACGGAAAATCTTCCCGCTGAAGTAGCGCCAGCCGATACAGTAAAGACCCGAAAACAACTGCGGCAGGAACGACGCGAACGAAAGCGTCGTGAAAAAGAAGCCCAGCAGGCGCTGGAAAACAATAACCCATAAGCACGTTCTCAACGAATGAAAGCCCTTGTCAGATTGCTTCTCTTTGTACTCGTCGTAGGCGGTATTGGCCTTTTCGTCCTGTCCAAATACAACCATACGTCACTCAAACCGCAAACCATTGATTTAACTGTCGACTGTTCCGATCTGGACAACATACTGGTTACGAAAGCCGTTAATGTGACCGTCAAAAACCTGTCTTCACGGTCGCATAAGGATGTACACGTAAAAATTGTCGCCTTCGATGCTGCGGGTAAAGTGGTACAGGAAAAATTTACCACGTTCTCACGAACACTCCCCGCTCACAGCCTTTACGATAAGCCGGTTACACTACCTACGACAACAAAACGCTGCGATTGTACCATTGTAGACTCCCATCCGGAGTAATCGCCTGACTAACATTACCGGCCTGTAATCGTTACGGCTTTATGCAGATTTGCATTGCTCTCCAGTTGATCGAGTAAGAAAGCGGCCACATCGGCGCGACTGATTCGGGGCATCGAAAATAACGGAAATGGTAGGTGTTCACCAAGCCGATAGTGCTTTGTAACCGGTCCATCGGTTAAACGAGTGGGGCGGACAATAAGCCAGTCGAGATCACTTTCCCGTACCGCCTTCTCCTGCTTTTCTTTTTCGGCAATTGGGCCGCTGAGAAACGTTTTTATGAACAGCTTGCTGGGTAGCGGAGCTTCTTCATAACTTGTTCCAACCCCTAACGAAGACACAACGAAAAGTCGCTTTATACCCGCCTGATGCATGGCGGCTATCAGATTCTTGGTTCCTTCAGCTACAGCCTGGTCCGACTGACCGGGTCGTCCACCCAATGAGCAAATAACCGCATCCTGCCGACGAACGGCGGGCAGTATCGTTTCTGGCTTGAGCACATCGCCAATAACCACGGTCAGGTTGGGGTGTTGTACAGGGAGCCTGGCTGGATCACGCACCAAAGCCGTTACAAAATGACCCTGATCGAGCGCCTGCTCAACTACCTGGCGGCCTGTTCCGCCCGTGGCCCCAACGACTAATAACTGCATAAAAAAACTGGTTTCGAGTAGATAGATAACTCAAAACCAGCCAATCAGTTCATTTACTTACAGCGGTACTCAGGAGTCCAGCAGATCGGGCCGTCTTATTCTCGTTCGTTCCAGTGCCTGTTCGTGACGCCATTCGTCAATCTTAGCTTCATGACCCGACAGTAGAATGTCTGGAATCCGGTGTCCTTCAAACTCTGCCGGGCGTGTATAAACGGGCGGGGCAAGCAGATTATCCTGAAACGAGTCGGTCAGGGCCGAGGTTTCATCGTTCAGCACGCCCGGCAATAAGCGAATAATGGCATCAGACAACACACAGGCGGCCAATTCTCCGCCCGACAGTACATAATCGCCGATGCTTATTTCTTTGGTAATGAACAACTCCCGAACGCGCTCATCCACGCCTTTGTAATGGCCGCAAAGAATAATCAGGTTTTGCCGTAACGAAAGTGTATTGGTTGTCCGTTGATTCAGTCGTTCACCATCCGGCGTCATATAAATGACTTCATCGTACGCCCGGTCGGCTTGCAGGGATCGAATGCAGCGGGCAATGGGTTCAATCTGCATAACCATGCCAGCTCCGCCACCAAACGCATAATCGTCTACCCGCCGGTGTTTATCGGCCGTATAATCGCGCAGGTCGTGAACAACTACCTCTACGTAGCCCCCCTGCTGCGCCCGTTGGAGAATAGAGTGGGCGAAGAAACTGTCCAGCAACCGGGGCAGACAGGTAATAATATCAATCCTCATCGGTATTGTCCTAGTCGCCGTTTACTTGTTCGTCATCACCGGGTTTGGCATTGTCTTCCATATAGATTTCCAGCAAGCCATCAGGCAAGGCCACATTCAGCTTCTGGTTGGCGCGATCCACCGTCCGAACGATGTCGCTGTTAATCGGAATCAAGACTTCTTTCCCCTGATAATCCATCATAATCAAGTCCTGCGCATTCATGGCGTAAACGCCCTGCACAACACCTAGTTCACCGGCTTCGGCATCGACAACCTGAAATCCGACAATTTCATGAAAATAGAAGCGGGTTTCGTCTGTAATGGGTTCCAGTTCGTCCAGCGGCAGAAAAGCCCCGCAGTTAATGAGTCGCTCAGCCTGTTCGATGGTATCCACATCTTCGAAGGCGATAATAGCCCGACTCCCTTTTACGATAGCGATGGACTCGATAAAATACGGAATCAGTTCGCCTTTAACTTCCAGCAGTATCGATTCGAGGTCGGCGTATTCGGCTGCGTTGTCAACGTCCAAATAAAGCACTAGTTCACCACTAACGCCGTGCGTTTTGGTAATATGTCCGAGCTGATAACAATCGTCTTTAGTCATAATGTAATGCAGCTGATAAGCCGCTTAGCGTGCGACGTTCACCGGTGTATCGGTTGGCCGCTTTACGTATAGAAAGAGCCTGTCCAACAACGAACAGGCTCTTTCATAACAGTTTCCGTCGAAAAATTATTCAGCAGCCGGAGCCTCCGTTGTCGGAGTTTCTTCAGCAACAGGCGCTTCAGCAACAGGCGCTTCAGCAACGGGTGCTTCTTCAGCAGCCGGCGCTTCTACTACAGGTTCTTCAACTTTGTTTTTCTTAGCGATAGCTTCCGCACGCGCTTCGTTCACCTTTTTCTCTGCATCCAGACGAGCAGCACGAGCCTCCTCTTTGGTTTGCGACTTGGTGTCGGCAGCACCGGCTTTCCGGTTCTCTTTTTCACCTTTCCAGCTGGCGAATTTCTCATCAGCCTGGTCTTGCGAGATAGCGCCTTTGTTTACACCTACCTGCAGGTGCTTGCGGTACATGATGCCTTCATGCGACAATACCGAACGTGCGGTATCAGTCGGTTGAGCACCAACCATAAGCCAATAAACGGCCCGTTCCGACTTCAATACGACCGTCGAAGGGTCGGTGTTGGGGTTGTATGAACCGATTTTCTCGATAAACCGGCCATCGCGAGGAGAGGTTGACTCTGCTACTACGATGTCATACATCGCCATTTTCTTGCGTCCGCGACGCGCTAAACGAATTTTAACAGCCATTTGTGCTTGTTTGTTTTTGACGGGAGACGCATCCCCCTTGTAAAACGTGGCCGCAAAGGTAGAAAAAAAGTTTGAGGTTTGTTAGTAAAAGTTTGACGATTTTTATATCGACACAAAACCTTTACCAACAAACCTCAAGCAGAATCAATAAAACCCAATCAATCCGAGTCTATAAGCCGGGTTCTGTCCTCCGAATGAACCTGACGGTCCATCCGAATGGCTTATCATTTATCTGGGATGGTCGTCACCGGCCACCTCGTTCGACCTACCCGCGTCGGTATCCGGATTGCTCCAGAACGGAGACGGGCCGCCCCACGTCCGACGCATATTTGGTCTTTCAGCCCCTAAGGTTTATCCTGCCCCGCCGGTCGCCCGGCGAGCGGTAGGCTCTTACCCCACCTTTTCACCCTTACCCGCTTTTCAATGAGTGAATGAGTGAGTATGTCAATGAATGAACAAAAGGTTGGTCAACTATTTACGCATTCACGCATTCTATCATTCACTCATTGAAAAGTGGGCGGTATATTTTCTGTGACACTGGCTGTCGAACGGTCGTTCCCAACCGCCCGCCTTCCCGTTAGGAAGTAGGGTGCCCTGCGCTGCCCGGACTTTCCTCGCCTAATTACTCAGACGCGATAAGCCAACTCGTATTGATTAGGGAGCGCAAAGGTAGGGATAAGTGGCGGCTTTAGGAAGTAGTGGAGTGAGTACTACAACCCTTCTACTTTCACTTCAACGCGACCACGGGCGTTTACGACGGCCAGCATGGCGGTAGGCGTCAGGTAAACCTGATCGGGCTTGATCTCGTCGAGCCGGCCGTTGATGACCACCCCTTTTATAACCTGATTATTTTTCAGCTGCTCCTGTATCTGCTTCTGCATATCGGCCAGTTGGCTCCCTACCGGAATGGTCAGTTGCTTTTCGAGCGTTCGCGCGAAGGTTCCTTTCAGCAGCCAGCTTGCCGATTGCTGCAAGATGTTTCGGGTGTCCAGATCGTACTTTAAGTCTTTCAGCGAGATGGTCTGATCCTTAGGATCGTAATAAGGCCGACCGCTTAGATAAATATCCCCGCTGATGGTTCCTTTCAGGCCTGCTTTGATAATAAGGTTATCATTCTGGCCGTACATATCCATGCTCGTAACAGTAATCGAGTAGCGGTTCTCACTGAACGAAAACGATTTCCCGACGAACTCATCGGCAGCCAGTTTAGCCGCTTCCTGATAAGTGGCTTCACTGAGCAAACCAATCTGAAAATCGTCTTTCACCTGCGAAACCACCGTTAGGTCAGGTAACGACACGGCGGGTTTTATAGCCGGTTTTGCCCCGGTGGTGGTTAGGGCGTAGCCTTCAATCCCGATTGTCGAACGAATAACCCGGCCTTCGAAACGCAGGGGCGTAATGAGCACGCGTTTGGGCACCACCTGCAAATACGTGCGGTATTTATCGGAGAGCAGATACGGCTCCCGCAATAAATTCCAGGCTTTTAGAACGGGCGTTCGGAGGTCGACATTCCGGCGAACCTGCTGGTCGAGCGTTTTGGTGATGCTGCCCAGGTTTTTATCAATCATCCGCGCTACCAGATTCGTAATGGGGATATTCAGACCCACAAAACTAATCGTTGGCCGCTTTACCCACCCATAGCCATCCGCTTCGGTATGCGTGTTGACCGACCAGTCGCGGTCGAGGTCAAACTTCGTCTTGAATCGAAGGTCGATCTCGAATTCCGTCTCTTTATACTGCGTGAACCCCAGCACCGACCCCCCCGCTTTAACCCAGATACGCAGCGGTACGGTGAAATGAAAAAGGCTATCCTGCGCATTGACCAGAATGGTCCCGCGCTTCCAGACCTTTGTCATAAACTGGTCATGGTTATTATCGTCCAGACTGTTGTCTTCGTAAATCAGCCCGCTAACCTGTGCATTGATCTGGTGTTCAATATCATTCAGGGTAATCGAAACAGGTACGTGAACCGTCGACAAAAACCGTTCGTTCTGGACTTCCATTTTGGTAGTGTTATAGACTTCTTTAGGCGCTTTGGGATTCAGTCGATTACTCGATGGCTGGCAAGATATTAAAATTAGACACAGAGAGACACAGAGAAGACACAGAGAGACACCAAGGTATCGCTGGGATAGCAAAAAGCCGGAGCCCTGCGCCATCCCAGCGATACCAACATCACTCCGTGTATCTCCGTGCGTCTCCGTGTATCTCCGTGGCAAAACAACCTTACTTAATCGTAACCTTCGTGGCACCATAGCCGAATTTCTGTTTCTGGGCATCTTCAAAAAAACGAACGTTCGGGTGTTTGCCCAGGCGTTTGTGCAATTCTGTCCGCAGGGAGCCACTTCCAAGTCCGTGAATAAAGGTAATCTCATTCATACCACTGGCAATGGCATTTTCGAGCATTTTCTCAAACGTATCCAGCTGAAGTTTGAGCAACTCGGCTGGGTTTCGGTTGGCCGTCCCGTTTGGCAGAAGTTTCTCAACGTGCAGATCCACCACGGCGGATGGCCGCTCAAATGAAACCCCTTCCATCTCCGATTTAGGCTTGAGCATTTCGGCCTTTAATTCTTCGGGACTGATGCGTTTGGGCTGGGGTTGCGCGGTCCGATTACTATTCGGCGCGGAGGCTTGCGACTGATCACTTTCCGCATCCAACTGGGTTAGAAAACCCGGCAGGTTCAGCACCGGCACCGTTGTTTTTGTCTTGAAAAACGTTGTTGTCCGGGCTTTGAACCGTTTGATCAGTGGTGCCCGTAACGAGGTCTTTCCGGCCCGGAACCACAAACCCTGCACCACAAACGTTGGCCAGTCTTCGAACGAAGCGTGGACATAGTGGTCGTTCATTTTCTGCTGCGACTTCGGTTTGAGCAAGCCACTGTGGAGACCCCTAAACTGCACACCACCCGTAGCTCCTGCCGATTCCTCACCGAGCACATACGCAAACTCCCAATCGGTGTTATTGATAAGATGAAGGGTATATTCCCGGTCGTTAACGGCCAGAAATGCCAGATAAATACCCTGGTTTGACAAAATGGCCGGAGCTGACGGGGTCACCGTTTTCTGGGGCGCATAACTCGTGGTTTTAAGCAGTCGTTCGGCCTCCAATGGCGAAACCGGCACCAGTTCCGAGCGCATGACCGGAATCCGGAATCCATCTTCAATTTCAATTTCAATCATTCCGTCGGGCAAAAAGCGCGACACTACACCCTGTTCTTTCGCCCGGAGTAACCGGACTTTATCCCCTATATTCATGATGATCGTTGGTCAAGCGTCATTTATGGCTGCTTTTCTGTGCCACAATGACGTGTCAAAAGTATAACGGATATAACCAAAAATCCCTCCCATGGATTTATAAATCAATTGACCGAAGGTTACCGACACTAATTTCTTACCAACTTTATGTCGGTAGTTGTGGGTAAACGGTGCTGGCTCCAAGCTCATTATTATCCTTCAGAGCCACACCGGTGAGCTGCATACGAAAGGCGGTCTGGATGAGGTACATGAGCTTGTCCACGGCCAGTTCGGGCGGTAATCCCTGCTCCCGAATGTTTGACATACAGTTCCGGCGCTCGTCGGTCAATCCCGGCTGAGGGGCGTAGGTAATGTACGCGCCCATGCTGTCGAAGGAGCTGAGTCCCGGCCGTTCGCCAATAAAAATAATGGCCAGCCGGGGGCGCAGCCACTCCCCTACGGCATCGGTAATGGCCACCCGCCCCTGTTCAATGATGAGTAACGGTGCCAGCGAAAAACCCGCCTGCTTCACCTTATCAACGAGCAACTGAACGACCGGCCCCGCATTTTTCATAATAGCCGTTGCCGACAGTCCATCGGCGATAATAAGACAAACATCAGCAGGCGGACTGTTCAATTTTTGAAGTGTTTCGGCGGAAGAGGGATTTAGCAAACGACCGAAATCAGGCCGCTGGAGGTATATATCCCGGTTCTCAGCCGCGCTTTTAAGGCAATAAACCGGCAAACCCGTCTTTTCGAGAATTGCCTGAAGTTCCGGCACATTCAACTGAGAGTAGACGGCATCTTTGGCGTGGGCGTGGGCCAGCCTGAATTGAAGTGATTCGTTCAGCGGAATGGAGACACCGGTTTTCCCCAGGGCAATACGGGCATTGGTAAACGCTTTTAGCGGCTCCCAGTCGTCGGTTTCGGTGCTGTTTCTCTTTGATTCGTTCATGCAGTGGGCGGAGGGGTATGGGCAAAGGGCGTTGGGCAGAGGGTAATGGGTATGGGGTATGGGGTATAGGCATTGGGGTTAGGTTACCAGGGCGGCATATAATTGCTTTTGGGTGTTGCCGGACAAGCGGTTGCCCCGATGATCCATGATTCCCTGCCGAAGCAGCCACTCCTCAAACTCGGGAGCCGGTCGCAGACCAAGTACCCGACGCAGGTAGAGGGCATCATGAAACGAGGTCGACTGGTAGTTCAGCATAATATCGTCGGCGCCCGGTATGCCCATAATAAAGTTTATACCCGCCACGCCGAGCAGAGTCAGCAAGGTGTCCATATCGTCCTGGTCGGCCTGGGCGTGGTTGGTGTAGCAAATGTCCATGCCCATTGGCAACCCGAGCAACTTCCCGCAGAAATGGTCTTCCAGTCCCGCCCGGATAATCTGCTTGCCGTCGAACAGGTATTCAGGACCGATAAACCCAACGACCGAATTCACTAAAAACGGATTAAAGGCCCGCGCTACCGCATAGGCCCGCGCTTCGCAGGTTTGCTGATCGACGTTATGATGCCCATTCGACGAAAGAGCACTTCCCTGCCCGGTTTCGAAGTACATCAGGTTGTTGCCAAGGGTGCCCCGTTTGAGCGACAGACCTGCTTCATGAGCCTCCCGCAACAGTGACAGCGACACGCCAAAACTCGCATTGGCTTTTTCGGTACCGGCAATGGACTGAAAGATCAGATCGACCGGCACCCGCTCCTCCACCAGTTGCATTGTGGTGGTAATGTGACTCAGCACACAGTTCTGGGTGGGCATATCGAACCGTTCCCGCAGGCCATCGAGCATGTACAGCAAACGAGCCGTAGCCGCCGGGCTGTCGGTAGCGGGGTTGATCCCGATCATGGCATCGCCACTGCCATAGAGCAGTCCGTCAATAATGCTGGCGGCAATGCCTTTGGTGTCGTCCGTTGGATGATTGGGTTGCAGCCGAACGGACAAATGACCGGATAATCCCTGCGTATTTCTGAATCGGGTGACGACCTCGCATTTCTTCGCCACCAGGATCAGGTCCTGATTGCGCATCAGTTTAGACACGGCGGCAACCATTTCCGGCGTCAGGCCGGGAGCTATCTGCCGAAGCATGACGGTATCGGCTTCGTCTCCCAGCAGCCAGTCGCGCAGGTCGCCCACGGTAAAGTGGCTGATGGGTGTAAAGGCCTGTTTATCGTGAGAGTCAATGATCAGGCGGGTTACCTCGTCGGTTTCGTAGGGAATGACGGCCTCCGTCAGGAAAGTAATCAGCGGCAAGTCGGCCAGGGCCATTTGAGCGGCTACCCGCTCCTCGTAACTATCGGCCGCCAGCCCCGCCAGCCTATCGCCGGAACGCAGCGGACTGGCCTTCGCCAGCAACTCTTTCAGGTCGGCAAAGTGATAGGTGAATGAACCGATAGTAAATGGATACGGCATAGTTTGAGCGTATTGATCGTTTAGTCAACTACCTTTTCGACGACTTCAGGCCACTCCTGCCTGATTTTTCGATAGCGACCGGATACGACAAAGATGCCCGTTACAGCAATCAGCCCACCGAAAAACAGCAGACTCAGCCAACTATAAAAGTAGATCATAGCCCCGAGGGTGACAACCGCCAGCAACAGTGCAATGGCCGGAAAGAATGGGTACAATGGTGCTTTGAACGACCGGGGCAAGTCCGGCTGAGTCTGCCGAAGCCGGAACAGCGACAACATACTGATGATGTAAACGACCACCGCCCCGATGGTCGACAGAATGACCAGCTTGCTCGTATCCAGCGAAATGAGGGCAACAATCCCGAAAATAGCCCCGGCGATCAACGCCCAGACAGGCACTTTCCGGGTTTTGCTAACCTGCGCTAATCCGTGTGGTAAATAGCCACTTCGTGCCAGCGCAAAAATCTGGCGCGAATAGCTGATGATAATGCCATGAAACGACGCAATCAGGCCAAAAAGGCCCACACTGGCGAAGAACTGCGTGAGCGGATTTTGCCGACCGAGCACAATGGCAATCGCTTCGGGCATGGGATAATCGAGTTTATCCAGATTCTCCCAGTTGGTGATGCCGCCCACGCTAATCATGACCGTCAGGGCCAGAAACGTCAGCGTCAGCACGGCGGATATATACCCTTTGGCGATGGTATTCTTGCCATCTTTCACCTCTTCGGCCACCATCGCAATGCCTTCCAGACATACGAACAACCATATGGCGAATGGCAAAGCCGCAAACACCCCTGGCCAGCCAAACGGCATCGGGTTATGCAAAAAGGTGTCGATCCGGGTGTATGGATACACGACGCCAATGAACAGCAACAGCTCGCCAATGGCAATAATGGTCATGATCAGCGAAAACCAGGCTGCTTCTTTGATACCCAGCAAATTGATGACGGTAAAGACCGCGAATGAACCAATCGAACACCATACAACCGGCACGGCGGGATACAGGAAATGAACATAGCTACCGAGGGCCAGCGCAATGGCAGGCGTGGCAAACAGGAACTCAATGAGTGTGGCGTAACCGGCCAGCAATGCCCCCAGCGGCCCGAACGCCTGCAAGGCATACGCAAATGGGCCACCGGCATTGGGTATTGCGGTAGTGAGTTCGGTAAAGCTGAAAATGAAGGTAAGATAAAGCAGGGTGATGAACAGGGTGGCAATTAACAGCCCTACCGTTCCGGCCACTCCCCAGCCGTAATTCCAGCCAAAATACTCGCCCGATATAACGAGTCCAACGCCAATAGCCCATAAGTGAACGGGAGTCAGTGCTTTTTTGAGAGTTGGGGTTTCGCTGGACATGGGGCAGGTTTACGGTTGTAGCGTGATGGTGAGCGTGCTGTCGGATTCTCAAACCCGATACCACGCTCACCATCACGCTACAACTTACGAATTTATCCGTTACCGGCTAGCCAGCACGGGCACCTTTCCCATCAATGGATCGCTGAAACCCGCTTTTCCAGTCTCCACCCGGCCGGCATAGCGTTGTTCGAAGGCATCGAAGCCGGACACTTTTACGCTGACATCATACCAGTTGTAACTCTCTTTCAGGGAAAGCACCAGCGACTTCTGCGCCCCGGCGGTGCCTGATTTGGCCAGAATAAGCTGTTGGGGTTTTGTCTGATAGCCATTGTCGGCAAGCTGAACGGTGAGGGCACGGTCCGAATCGTTGTTTTTCAGACGTAACAGTACATTGCCCGTAAACTTCTTCCTGGCGTCTTTTTCATACGCACAGACAATCTCAATGGCCGGATTGACAGCACTGCCTTTAAACTCCCGGAAAAATCCATTGGGGCCTTGCACGCAGATATCGAAAGCGCCATCCAAAGGCAGCACATCCCGCAATTCATCCCCCGCAGCAACGGTATACGCCCGGATCGACACATCGTCCGGTTTGCGTTGGTAGACCTGAAACGGTGCTCCGAGGGACTGCTTTCCGAAAGCCTCATTTTTGGCCGACAGCCGAAGTGAAAGCTGGTTATCCATCACCTGTCCGTCAACGTACAATTCATACGGCAGGGCGCAGGATTTACGGATACCTTCTTCCTGAGTCGGCAGGTAGGGCGATGCCGGATGGGTGTTGCACTGCCGGATCTCCTCGTCGGTCAGGCGTTTGTAGTTCGTGGGTACATCCTTGAACTGGGCTTTATGGATACCCTCGATAAACGCTTCCTTATCCACCGATTTCGGCATTTTAATCATTTCGCCGTTGTAGGGCCGGAAGGCCGACGAGAGATCACCGCATACGGTACGACGCCAGGTGTTGATGTTCGTTTCTTCTATTTCCTTACCCTTTTTGTGGCTCAGGAAGTTTTCCAGAAACTGCAACGTTGAGGTATGGTCGAATACTTCGGAGTTGACATACCCGCCCCGGCTCCAGGGCGACACGATCACCAGCGGCACCCGGAAACCCAGCCCAATCGGACCGGTTCGTCCCCGATTTTTACGAGTGTTCTCCTGTTCCTGCGTCACAAATTCTGTTCGGGTGTCGATGCCTTTGCTGGTTTTACCCGTCTCGGGCTGGTCGGGGTGAGCGGGCACAAACGGCGGAACATGGTCGAAATAGCCATCGTTTTCATCGTAAGCCAGTATAAATATGGTTTTCTTCCAGATTTCCGGGTTCTTCGTCAGAATATCCAGCATTTCCGAAATGTACCAGGCCCCGTACCAGGCCGACGACGGGTGATCGGAAAAGTTTTCCGGTGCGACAACCCAGGAAACTGTGGGCAGGGTTTTGTTTTTAACGTCCTCCCGAAACTGGTGCAGCACATCGCCTTTCGGGACGTTGACCGTACGGGTTGTGTTGCCATCCTGGTACGTCAGCGGGGCCAGCGTGCGGTAGTCGGGGTCGTTGACATTGGTCGTAAACGCCCGTTGGCAGAGGTTTTTCTCGGCGCTGGAAAGCTTCTCGAAATTCGCCGGGCTGTACGTTACCAGATCGGACTCGACGGCTTTCTGCCATTTTTGCTGATTAGCCAGTTCCCGCTTTGTTTTGGCGTAGTCTTTATCGCTTTCGGTAAGTCCTTTCAGTTTAGCTTCGATTGCCTTTATCCGCTCCGGCAGGACTTTTTCTTCCTCCTGAATGTGGCGGTAATACGCCGGATGGAAGCGCACCCGGTGCTGCGAAAACCACTCGATGGGGTTGTCGGTAAAGTTGCTTAGCCAGCCATCGGCTTCGCCTTCCAGACCGGTTGACAGGCTGATCTCGTTCTGGTATATTTTCCAGGGAATGCCCAGCGCTTCCAGCCGCTCGGGAAAGGTTGTCCAGTTCACCTCCTTGTCGTAGTCAACGTTTTCATTCCGAACATTGGCGATGGCGGTCGGGTTGTGGGGATCGCGGAGGGTGCCGGTCCAGAAAAAGAGCCGGTTTGGCGTGGTGCCCGTCAGCGACGAACAGAAATTCTGATCGCAAATGGTGAAAGCATCGGCCAGGGCGTAATAAAACGGCAGGTCTTCGCGGTTGTAATAGCCCAGCGTGAGGGGCATATCGGCATAGGCTTTGTTGCCCGACTTTTTAGCCTCGAGCCACTTGTCGTTCTTTCCCCCGTTGAGCGCGTCCACCTGATTTTCCCAGGAGTGCGGCAGTGAACTCATCCAGGTCGCTTTGGTATCGCGCATGTTGAGCCGGAATGGTGCATAGGTTTCACCCGCGCGGTTGGTCTGCAACCACACTTTGTTGCTATTCGGGAGCCGGATGGCGCGGGGGTCGTTGAAGCCCCGGACACCCTGAAGCGTGCCATACGTATGGTCGAAGGAGCGATTCTCCTGCATCAGAATCACCACATGCTCGGCATCGAGGTAAGTGGAGCCGGTTTGTGGGTCAATGGCAAATGCTTTTTGAATCGACTCGGGTAAACTACCCGACAAGCCCGCTGATAGCAACGCGGCTTTTTTGAGAAAATCCCTTCTGGAATCCATACGTTTCGTGACTTACGTGAATGAGAAATAGGTTGACGAGTTTAGAAAAGTCAAAAATAGGCGAGAACAGGCTAATTTCCCGTTCGATCAGGGCATTAACAAATTGTGAACGCCCAAATTGTTCAGTGACCCTGACCTACAGAAACGCCACTGCTGAGCAATTACCCCTGCATTCATCGACAATTCTCCCCGGTTGCCTGGCTTTTCCCCTCGATTCAACAAATACGCCTGTTCGATATGAGGTGGCAATCATAGGTTTGTCGTGTTCATCAAAAGCCATTCCAGCTATGCAGCGTCGGCACTTCTTCGTAACCCTAAGTTTATTACTCCCTGTTTTTTTGTCAATGGCTCAGTCGCCAGAGAGCCAAAACCAGGTGCGCGTGCTACTGACCGACGCCCGGCAACAACCCATTTTTGGCGCAACGGTGCAGCAACGGCTCTGGCCCGACACAACCCAGACGGTTACGACCATTTCCGATACCGCTGGAGTAGCTCTGCTCCCGGCGAAGCCCGATGCTGCTTACCAGCTCCGTATTTCGGCAATGGGCTTCAAACCCGTTGTGCAGGGGATTCATTTACTGACCGTCGACGACATTACATACCTTCAGGCCGATGAGGGGATCGTTTTTGCGTTCGATGTTCGGGGGCAGAAGTACCCCCTCAGTGGCAATCTGACCGAACTGGAAGACCAACTCGACCCGGCCCGCTTTTTCCGGCTGAATCGCTCCGAAATCATCAACATCCGATACATCGACCGGCTGGAGCCTTATTTCAATGATCGGCTGGCGGTGCGGATGCTCGGACACACAGACCCGCTCATTACCAGCACGGGCCGCACCCCCGACCTACGCCGTTGGCTTGAGGGCTAATCTGACATAAAAATGGCCCGAGTTGTCGAACCCGGTCTTTACCAAAGCATTGCCCGATTCAATAACCTTTACCGGCAAACGTTGAGTTAGTAAATCATTTCCCTTCACTTTTCGCTTTATAGCAAAGGGCTATTTTTACTTCTTCTCAACCTTATGTGGATTCTTTTTGCTTTACTGGCTGCCGTGGCAGCGGCTGTCGTTGTTACCTTATCCAAAGCGGGTATTAAAGACGTCGATTCGAGCCTGGCCTTTGCCATTCAATCGGTACTCATTCTGGTCATATCCTGGACGGTAGTGATTAGCCAGGGAAACCTGCCGGATGTGACCCGAATTGAACGGCGGGTTTGGATTTATCTGGTAGCTGCAGGCGTTCTTACCTGCGTATCGTCCCTCCTCTCCTTTCGCGCCCTGAAACTGGGCAATGCCTCGCAGGTATCTCCTTTGACCAATTTTTCACTGGTGTTTGCCGTCATTCTGGCGGTGCTTTTTCTTAAAGAAAAAGTTAGCTGGCAGCTCGTTGCCGGAGCAGTACTTATGGCCGCCGGAGCTATTCTTATTGCTGTAAGCCGGGATTGACCCCAGCGGATAGATGACGTAAAGGACTGGAACTCGTCTTTAAAACGAGTATCTTTGTTCATTATGTCCTGTGCGTTTTTATGACCGTTTCCGTTAATGAAAAGCTCGACCTGGCTCACAACTTTGTCCTGCATACCAACCAGAATATTTTCCTGACCGGAAAAGCCGGAACCGGTAAAACTACCTTTCTGCAGCAAATCAAGCAACTCAGCGCCAAGCGTCTGGCGGTCGTCGCGCCAACGGGCGTAGCGGCCATTAACGCGGGTGGCGTGACCATTCACTCGCTGTTTCAGCTCCCATTCGGGCCAATCACACCCGGCACTACCCAGCGCGAAGGCAAGAAGTTTAACAAAGAGAAAATAAACTTACTCCGCACCCTCGACCTGCTCGTTATCGACGAAATCAGTATGGTTCGGAGCGATGTGCTCGACGGTATCGACGAAGTTCTCCGGCGTTACCGATCCAATTCGGCTCCCTTTGGCGGGGTTCAACTGTTATTGATTGGCGACATGCAGCAGTTGCCGCCAGTCATCAAAGAGGAAGACTGGAACTTACTGAAACCGTACTACGATACCGGCTATTTCTTCGGGAGTAAAGCCCTGCGCCAGACGTCTTACGTCCCTATTGAACTGACGCACATTTATCGGCAATCCGACGAGCGATTTATCAGCTTGCTCAACAGCATCCGGGAGAAAACCGTCACGCGGGCGCAGTTAGATAATTTAAATCAGCGGTACATTCCCGACTTCTCGCCCGCTGAGGACGAAGGATACATTACGCTGTCGACTCACAACACGGCCGCCCAGCAGATCAACAGCCTGAAATTACAGGCGCTTAAAGGCAAGCCCCGCACGTTCACTGCCACCATTGAAGGCGATTTCCCGGCGCACACCTACCCCACCGACGCCAGTCTTGAACTAAAAATAGGCGCTCAGGTGATGTTCATCAAAAACGATATTTCCCGCGATAAACTGTATTACAACGGCAAAATCGGGCGAATTACCGACATGGACGATTCGGCGATTTACGTCAAAAGCCATCAGGACGGAGAGGAGATTGTCGTTTACCCCGTCGATTGGACGAACATCAAATACACGCTGGACCCGGCCACCAAAGAGATAAAAAGTGAGCCGATTGGTACGTTTCGGCAAATGCCGCTCAAACTGGCCTGGGCCATCACCGTTCACAAAAGCCAGGGATTGACGTTCGAAAAAGCGATACTGGATATTTCGTCGGCGTTCGCCCACGGTCAGGTTTATGTGGCGTTAAGTCGCTGTAAAACGCTGGATGGGCTGGTTTTGCGGAAACCCATTCCAGCGCACAGCATCAAAACGGAGCTTGAACTGGAGGACTTTCATCAGCAGGTTCAACTGCAAACGCCCAACGAACAGCACCTGCATCAGGCGAAACTCACCAACCAGCAACACCTCCTTCGCGAACTGTTCTCGTTCGAGCGGGCCAACTCATTGCTGTACCGCTGCCGCCGGGTCGTGAATGAGCACGCCGGTAGTCTGGACGCCGAATGTCCGCCCATTCTGGCTCAACTGACCGATCTTTTGCGCGAAAAGGCCAGCGATGTATCAGGGCGATTCCAGCAACAGCTGCCCAGTTATTTCGCTAACGAAAAGCTACCGGAACAGAACGAATCGTTGCAGGAACGTGTCCGGAAAGCGGGGACGTATTTTCAGTCGCTGCTCGGCTCCGACCTCTTGCCGCTTCTGCAACGTTGCCCCACCGACTGCGACAACAAGAAAGTGCGCGACCTGCTGCTCGAAGCCCTGGATGAGTTAGAGAAAGAGCTATTCTCTAAACTCCGGAGTTTTGAAAGCTGCCGGGAGGGGTTCAACGCTTTGGGGTATTTGCAGGCCCGCAACCGCGCCGAACTTGACTTCCAACCCGAACGCAAGAAACACGAGCCTCAGGTTGCCGAAACCGCGCCTTCCGACGGCTCCTCACGCGGGGGGCTGTACGGTGCCCTCATGAAGTGGCGTAATGACATGGCCGGAGAGCATAACACATCCGGCTTTATGGTATTGCCGCAGAAAACCATTGTCGAACTGGCGCGCATCCGCCCGACCTCCGAAGCCGAACTGCTAACCGTTAAAGGCTTTGGCAAGACGAAGGTGCGCCAAATTGGTGCCGACATCCTCCGCATTGTTCAGGAGAATCCCGGCGGGCGGGCGGCCACTGTAGCAACGCCCAAAGGCAAGGTAGCGAAAGAAAAGCCCGTCAAAGAGCCCAAAGCGCCGAAAGAACCAAAGGAACTTTCGCCCGCTATCACGCTGGCCTTTTTCCAGTCGGGCAAAACCATTGACCAGATTGCCGCCGAGCGCAGTCTGGCGGTCTCCACGGTTGAAAGCCATCTGGTACGCTACGTAGGTTCGGGCGACCTGGCCGTTGAATCGGTGCTACCCCCCCGGAAAATCGCCACCATCCGCTCGTATCTGGAAACCTACCCCTCCGAAACGCTCACCGAAGTCAGGCAAGGGCTGGGTAGTGATATTTCGTTTAGCGACATCCGGTTCGTTCAGTACGCGATCCGGGCCGAAGCGGGCGTTAGTGGGGACGAGTAAAATGTGTCACAAATTATGGTATATTTGACTATGAGCGACCTTCCTGAAATACCTCTAACTGACGAGGACTACGAACGTTTTGAAGAGCAGCTTCCTGCATTAGCCGAACAGGCCACCCGGGAAGCCTATGAACGGGCTTTACAGTCAGGGCTTCCGGTTACGATACTAGTGGGAAACATAATTGTACAAGTAACGGCTAATGGGGGTATTACAGAACTCAAAAAATTGCCCGACACTCGTCAACGGATTACGCAGCGTCATTTCAAAATTGCATGATCCCAACTAAACGATTGCGGATGTTTGCAGGGCCAAATGGGTCAGGGAAAAGCACGATTAAGGATATTGTTTCTACAGCCTACCTTGGCCACTACCTAAACCCTGACGATATTGAACGACAATTAAAGCAAGAGCCAATTTATAGAGTCGACGACTATAATTTCCCGGCAATGGCGCAATCAGTCGTTCGTTCATTTTTCACATCTCATCCATTAGCCGTAAAGGCCAATCTTTCTGAAGTCTTTGCGAACCTTAACGTTTATAGTCAATCTATTGACTTTGGTTTGATGCCTATAAACTCTTATATAGCCTCCATCCTAACTGATTATTTACGCGGTATTTATCTTGAATCCGGTCAATCGTTCACGTTTGAAACCGTAATGTCATCGCCCGATAAGCTTGCTGTGTTGAAACGAGCTAAGGATGCCGGATTTCGTATTTACTTGTATTACGTGGCTACTGAAGACCCTACCATCAATATAGAGCGCGTACAACTTCGCACTCAGTCAGGAGGGCACTCTGTTCCGACCAATAAAATAATTGAGCGGTATTATCGCTCACTGGATTACCTCTTCGACGCGATACGACTAAGCGGCAGGGCTTATTTATTCGACAATTCGGGCCAATCTCGCTCGTGGATTGCCGAAGTCACAAATGGAACTGACATAGACCTAAAAACCGAGTATGTACCAACCTGGTTTCTTGAGTATGTTTTGAATAAAGTCAGGCCATACATATAAGTGAGCTACTCCACCCGCCATGCCCGAAAATCCTACCACCGCCCTCGTTAAAACCAGCCAGTCCCCAGCCCTCGCCCGCGTCTCCAGCCAACTGGCGCTGACGGATAAACTATTAGCTAAACCCGAAGAACCGTTTTTGATTCCGTATCGAAAGGGGAGTAAATGGGGGTACTGTGATCGGAATAAGAATATTGTGATTGATTGTATTTATGACCGCACAGAACCACTTTGTAGTGGATTTGGGGCCGTACAAAAGAACAGTAGATACGTTTTATTAAATAATAAGGGGGCGCTAATAGCACCTTTACAATTTTCTGCAATTGGTTGGGCAAATGAAGGAATTATTTCAGTTCAACGAAATGGCATAATACATCTTCTTAATATAAATGGTGATCTTCTCCCATTAGACATCAAGTTGAACGATTATTACTACACATGGGAGTATTTTCCAAGATTTTACGAAGGGATCGCTAAAATAAAGAAAAGCGCAAAATGGGGTTATATTTACAAAGATGGGCGTTATGTAACTTCACAGGAATTTGCTCATGCAGGTAATTTTTCTAATGGAATGGCATGTGTTCAAGTAGGTAAAAAATATGGCTTTATTGATTCACAAGGAGAGATATGCATTTCTCCCGACTTTGATTATTGTCATGATTTTTGTGAAGATCTTGCAGCAGTTAGCAAAAATAATAAATGGGGGTATATTGACACAAAAGGCAACTTAGTGATCGACTTCGTTTGCGAAAAGGCAGAAAACTTTAGTAATGGTTTAGCAGTTGTTAAATATAAAGGCAAATATGGACATGTTAACAAATTAGGCAATTTCATCTCTCCATTACGAAGTGGCAGAGTAGAATCTTTCAATAATGGTCTAGCTTTTGTATATTATTGGGACGGTAATAGAGAACGAGGCTTTATAGATACAAATAATAATTTTGTTATTGATTGTTTTGATTTTGCAATAGTTTACGGATTTATGGGTAAACTAGCAGTCGTTTCAAAAGATAATCAGTATGGTTGTATCAATAGAAAAGGGGATTTAAAGATCCCAACTATTTATCATTGTATTAACCATTATGAATTTAAAGATGGTCTTGCTTACGCTCATGTTGGAAAAATATGCTTTGATTGGAGCAATGGCGGATATTTAGATGAATTAGGGGTTGAATATTGGGAAGAATAACAGACCCAAATCATTAGTCAAGTTCATAAAAATCAAATTCGATCTAACTCATTTTTAAGTAAAAAAACTCACTTTAATAAAATAAAATTCAAAAAGTTTAAAACCAAAAAATTAACTCAACTGAATAGATAGAAATAAAGTTTCGTCTTATTAACACGTTCACTTAAAACATAGATTTATGTATATTAATGAGTTTGACGCATTAAAACAAAGAATTGATGATTTCTCAAAAATTCTATCTATTAAAAACAAACAAGCCTTTTTAAATTTAAAAGAGAATTTTGACATTTTTTTTAAAATGGCGCAAATAAAAGGCTTAAGCGATTTGAGAAATTATAAAGCTGGATATGCGGAATTACTTTTTCAGCTTATCATGAAATTCAATTTAGAAGAATATCGAGCCAAAGCAACTGAATCACTCATGGAAACAATTGAAGATGGGAAATTAAATAACCTTGATGTTTCAAGTTACATAAGAATGCTAACCGAGCTTCAGAACGCTTCCCCACCAAGTGATGACTCTCTAACTCATCCTTAGCCAAAACCATTCCGGATTCGCACATATCCTGAAACAAAACCAAGTAAAACGTGCCTATGCGTTTGGGTTGGTTTTGCACGGAACGCTTCGGGCCGAATCGTGATATTGATTTATTGATTTTTTCTAACGATAAGCTTGACCTGGTGATTCAGTTCTTTGGCGGATTGTACCGCACGATAACGCCATCAGTATTTTTAGTATACCACTTGCCGTCTACCCGAATCCACGGCCCAGTTCCGGGATTAGTAATCGTACCGTGTACGGCTTTCTTGGATGTAGTTTTCATAGGCTTGTAAACCGTGTATTTGTAGCGAAAAGGTCTGGTTTAAACGTTACAGAGTGATAAAAGTAACCTTTTTACAAGTCCGCAATTTCTTGTACCGTTTAAATCCGTAAATTCATTTAAAGAACCCCTATTAACCATGCAATCCTTATTAATTACGCCAAAGGACGGTGCCGAACTGGAACTCCTTTCAGCCTTACTTGCTCGTCTCAACATTGCAACGACCATTATCGAGGAGGACGATAAGGAAGATATTGGCTTGGGTATTTTACTTCAGGAAGCCAATCGAAACGAACAGGTTAGCCGGGAATCTATTTTCAAGGCGTTGGGACGGTCATGAAGGTAATCTTCCTCAGCCAATTTGAAAAAGATATAGAAAAGATTCGCATGCCATCCGTCAAAGACGACATTGCAAATGCCATTGAACAAGTAGAACAGGCCGCAGGATTGCCTGTGGTTGTCAATCTAAAAAAGCTTAAGGGGTTCAAAACAGCCTACCATATTCGGATTGGTGATTACCGAATTGGCTTGTTTATAAATGGCGATACCGTTGAGTTCGCCCGTGTTGTCCATCGGCGGGATATTTATAAACTCTTCCCTTAACGCATTTGCCCACCATGCAAACTACTGCCCACTTCACCCAAATCCACGAAACTATCCTGGCTGAATTACGGCAAGCTCGCCAAAGCGTGTTTGTGGCGGTGGCCTGGTTTACGGATCGGGATTTGTTTCAAACCCTTTGCGAGCGGGCCAGAGACGGCGTTACGGTGGAGTTGATGATTACCAACGATGCCATTAATTTTCGGGAGGGTGGCTTGCCGTTCGATACCTTGCGTCAGGCGGGTGGGTGCGTGTATGCCATTGGTGTGGGCGACGAGGGGGATACGTTGATGCATAACAAGTTCTGCGTAATCGACACCCATACGGTCATTACCGGTTCGTTCAACTGGAGTTACAAAGCCCGGCAAAACCACGAAAACATTACCATCTCGACCGAAGCCGAGCCACTGGCCAACCAGTTTAAAGCCGAATTCCGGCAACTCCGCGACCGCTACGCTCCCGCCCCCGGCAAAGCCCCGATCGACCTCGGCAAGGTGCTCAAACGGCTCGACCTGATCAAGACGCTCATTGCGCTGGACGAACCCGAAGAGCTTAGCCCACACATCGATAAACTTTCCCAGCAACACCTCACCGATGACCTTGAGCAACTAGTAACCCTGCTCCGGCGCGGTCAGTATGCCGAAGCCGTTGGCCGGATTGACCAATTCGGAAAACAGCATACAACACTGGCGGCTTTTATCGATGCAGAACTAAGCGGTCTAAAAATAGAGGTTCGGATTCTGGAACTACAAATTCAGGCGCTGGAAGCGGAAAAAGCCGATATTGATAAACTGCTCCACGACTTCAGTGTCCAACATTCGCTCCGGCTCGGCGACTTGATCTTAAAGATACTCGAACTCCGTCGGGCGCAGGCGATCACGGAACATGAACGCACCGAAGCCGAGACCGATTACACGAACTTCAACAGAGAATACACCGAAACCCGTCAGCAATCCCGTTTCGATCTAACGACCGACGAGCAGCGCGACCTCAAACGCAGGTTTCGAAAAGCCGCCCAGCTTTGCCACCCCGATGTCGTTGCCGAAGCCCTCAAACAACAGGCCGAGGCCCTATTTGCAGAACTCAAAGCGGCCAATGACCATAACGATCTAAAACGTGTAACGGAGATTCTGACAATCCTCGAACGGGGAGAGACCTTTATACCCCGCTCCGAAACAGTCACGGAGAAAGCATTACTAAAACACGAGCGAAGTCGCTTGCAAGCCCTTGCTACACAGCTACAAA
The DNA here is from genome assembly GCF_900230225.1 of Spirosoma fluviale. Classification (GTDB taxonomy): domain Bacteria; phylum Bacteroidota; class Bacteroidia; order Cytophagales; family Spirosomataceae; genus Spirosoma; species Spirosoma fluviale. The sequence goes on along the minus strand of NZ_OCNH01000001.1, from coordinate 1,315,326 downwards.
CAAACGTTCAGGCCTTGCAGGGATCGGAGGAGTATCAACTGATCAGTCAGCTAAGCGATTGGGAGATGTATTTCGCCGGAAAGCGGCAGCAATTGGAAGAACAACTGGAATTACTGACTGTGTAGTTACTCCTTTTCAGCTTCGTTTAAGTTTTTGAAGAGTTCAACAAACTGACTGAAATAAGGATGTTTAGTACTCAAAATCCCTGACAAAATAGTAACCCTGTCGCCGTCAGGCAGCCAGGCATCCATATTGAAAAGGTCTTTAGCAATGTAGCGGTAGTACCACATCGTAAACTTTCGGAAGCGGGCTTTTTCCCGGCCATCTGCGCTATCACAGATATAGATAATTACGTGCTCCAGCGAGCGAAAGAAATCATAGAAAATAGCCCGAATGGTATGTTCGGTTAACGGATCGGCGGGTAAACGACTACCATTGGGATTGTCAGCCACGGCGATTACCATTTCGAAAGCATTCACATGGCCATCGACATAATCCACGAATAAATAGGCCGATGGTACGAACCTTATTTCATAGCCAACGTCTTCATTTGTGGTAAAAGCATACACATTTCGTTCTCCACCAATCCAGGTAAATTTGTAACTATTTATTTTTGCGTTGTTCGGCAATTTCCGTTCTTAACTTTTCGAATACGGCCCGATACTCAGGGTCAGTCTGGTATCGTTCCCGCGCTTCTCGCTGCACTTGCTCTTTAACTTCCACAAGTTTGCGGATTTTTTCACGGGCCGTCATTGGTTTGGTTTGTGTTTCCATTGCAGTATTGATTATAAGACGAATATACGTGATCGAAGTATCACTTGGGAAACAGAGATTTTGGACAGAAGAATTTATCCTTCTTTCTTTATAAAACGGTGGCACGGCCTTATGCCTGGTGTATCCTTCTGATAGTACCACCTAAGTTGCCCGCCACTGGAATCAGTCTACAAAAGACAGGAATATATTTGTCAGTGAGATTTGTAAAACCTATCTAATATTAGAAAGCCCTATTTCGACGTCGAAATAAGGCTTTCTAATATTAAAAAATCGGAATCAGTTTGCTTTGAGCACTTTAATGACCTGACTTTGGGTGGGGGTGCTGACCCGCAATAGCAATACACCGGTTTCCGAACTGCCTATACTTAGCCGCTGTTGCTCCACGGCCCCCGCCTGATCCACCTGCTGCGTATGCAGGCTGCGCCCGCTGGCATCGGTTAGCGAGTAAACCAGCGGCTGGCCCTGGGCACCGCTGACCTCTACCACCACCTCATTGTTCGTAACCGGATTGCCCAGTACCCGCACCTGCCAACTTTTTTCCGTAGGCAAGTCGGCTCGCTCCGCTCCCAGTCGGGCTGCTGCCGGATTGATCACCGTGAAGGAAATACTCAGGGGAGTACCCGCAACACCCGTACCACCCACACTCGAATAGGGCGTGGCTTTCAGCGTGTAGGAGCCTAAAGACGGCGTCCAGCTCAAGAAGTCCCCTTGATTATCGCCAAACAGAGCGTAAGGCGCAATTGTCTCCACCTGCTGACGACTCTCCCGACCACTTAGCGCAAACACCACCGACCCTACCACTGCGGGTTCGGTAACCGCCTGAATAGCCAGATTTTTAGTAGGCAGCTTAGAAAGGTCCAGTTGCTGTCCATCGGTCAATTCCTGAATAGGCTGATCGGTATCGGCGTTGATCAGATACAGATGTGCCAGCCGTTGGGGAGCGGGCATGGTCGACTCAATCACCGTAAAAGAGACGCTCAGAGCCGTACCTATGCTCCCGGTACCGCCTGCTCCGGAAAAAGGCGTGGCGGTGAGTGTGTAATTGCCGAGGGGTGGTGTCCAGCCGGAATAGTCACCTTGGTTATCTCCAAACAAGGCATAGGGTGCAATCGTCTCCACCTGTTGGTGGCTCTGCTGACCGCTCAACGCAAAAACCACTGAGCCTACTACGGTTGGATCGGTAACCGCCTGAATAGCCAGGTTTTTAGTGGGCAATAGGGAAAGATCCAGTTGTTGCCCATTGGTCAGTTCCTGAATAGGTTGATCGGTATCGGCATTGATGAGATACAAATGAGCCAGTCGTTGGGGATTAACCGGCTCGACCACCGTGAAAGACACCGTAAGCGGAGTACTGGCAGTGCCGGTGCCACCCGCTTCCGAATAAGGTGTGGCCGTGAGCGTATAGCTTCCCAAAGCTGGTGTCCAGGGCAGGTAGCTTCCTTTATTGTCGTCGCCGAATAAAGCGTAAGGGGCAATGTTTTCCACTTGCTGACGCGTTTGCTGGCCGCTCAACTGAAAGACCACGGAGCCCACCTCTGTTGGTTCGGTACGGGCCTGTATATTGATCCGACGGGTAGGCAGTTGAGAGAGGTCGATTTGCTGGCCGACGATTATCTCCTGGATAGGCTGGTTATTATCAGCGTTAATGAGCCACAGGTGAGCCACTCGCTGCGAAGCCGGTAAGGGCGGAGTGACGGTCAAACTGAAAGCCGTTGAGGTAACGCTGCTACAGGCACTCGTGGCCACCAGCGAGTACGAACCAGACTGGGTTGTCTGCACATTCGTCAGCCTAAGGGTAGCCGAGGTCTGGCCGGGGACTAATTCACCATCTTTATACCAGGCGTAATTGTCGGCTGGTCCATTGAGTCCCACAGTTGTTTCAACGGTAGTACCCGCTACCACGGTAGATTGGCTGGCGGGCTGTTGTGTGATGGCCAGGGGCGTAGCGGGTGCGCCCTGGAACTCGTAGGCCCCGATGTCGATGGTGCCGCCTACTATCCGGGGATTACCTGCCAGGTCGGTTGACGGGCCCGAGCGATCGGTGTAGTAGCTGTTGTTGCCAGTATTAATCGCGGGTGAGCAAGGAGAAAGCTGTACGCTCGATCCGCTCACAAATGGAGAGCTGTTAATCACTTTCGTTTGTGGATCCGTATTACGTGAATTATTCGCACCCGGCTCAACCAAACAGTTGTAAAGTGAGATATACCCTTCTCCGGTACTCGTACCACCAGCGTTGTTCTTAAATATAATGTTAACCGTAGTGTTGGTCCCCCCGTTGTTCCATAGAATGCTGTTGTAGAGAGAAGGCCGCGCAAAGATCTGGGTATTGTTGATTGTATTAGGGGTAGCTATGTTATAGAAAGCGCCCCCCTGAGGAGACGAGTTACCCACCAGGCTACAATTCACCAAGGTTGGTTCAGTTATTGGATTTCCGGCTCCTCGGGTTTCGTTAAACATAACCCCTCCATTAGCTGAAGCGGTATTCGCCTGAAACACGCTGTTTACGAGCAGGGGCCGATTTTCACCGGCACCACCGGGACCGAAAGGGCCATTCGCTTCAGCGTAGTTGTAGATAGCCCCTCCTCTGGCAGCCGTATTGGCCAGGAATGAGCAGTTGATAAAGGTTGGATTGGCGGTGCCCGCATAGGCAGTATTGTAGATAGCTCCTCCCTGATTAGCCTGGTTATTGGCGAAGCGGCAATTGGTAAATACAGGATTGGCAAAGCCACGTAAGCCGCCATCATTGAAGACGGCCCCACCCCTCCCGGAGGTGTAATTCTGGATAAATACGCAATTTTGAAGGGTAGGGTTACTGGTTCCCTGATAACCATTATTGTAGATAGCTCCTCCCCCTACTGAACCCGTAAAGAAAATTGAGACGGTCGCATAGCCACCGGTAATTACGACACCATCCAGTCGGGTCTGTTCATTGACACTCCTGAATTGAACCACGATATTGGAATTTTCGGCATCGAGCAGGTTATCGTTGTCAATATCGCCTGAAAGGGTAGTACTGCTGGGTTGGTCCGGATTGGCGAAGTCGACTCGCTGATCGGGATTAGATCCACTGCCTGCGAAGCCGCCAAGCACCTTAACACCCGACGGAATAGAGAACGAAAGGGTACGATCACCCGTATTAGTGGGTTTATAAGTTCCACCAGCCAGACGAAACTCGGCGCCTTGCGATGCAACAGCCAACTGAGGTTGAAGCTGACTGCCAGGCAGAGCGTTGGCCCAGTCAGCGCCGGTTTGCTGACCGGCTCCTCCAGGAGTAACATAAATTGTTTGGGCCCGAAGACTCAGGGCACTCATCAGCCATAAGGCCGCTCCCAGCAGGAAGCCGGGCAACGCAGCAGAAATTTTTACGTAGTACTCGGTAAAGGTGTTTTTCATACGTGTTATACTATTGGTTAACTAGATTAATTGATAAAAAAAGAAAATGTGTAGGGAATTCGCTTGCGGTACAGCGTAAGTTGGGCCTACTACCCCCAGCTTATGAAACTACTCTGAATGCTCGATTAAATATTTTCTCTACAGATAAAATAGATTATACTAACCACCAAGCGGTATCCGACAAAGGCGGAAGAAGAAACAGGCATCGCTTATAGCGTGTGCGTCACATGTCCGGACTGAACAATACGCCACCAAAGTAGAAATACGAATGTATGTATGTAAATTATTTTGGTAGAAAAAGCAGAAAATTGAGTGATAGGTATGGAGATGTTAGCCATTTCCCGGAAGGGTTAATTCAGTGTTTATCGGTACCTATCAGTCGTAATAAACTCTTTTAACCATACACTTGCTATGCTTCTTCTTTCACAACTTCTTTCGTCTGAATCAACAAAGCCGTGTCTCAGCTAAAAACTGAGACACGGCTTTGTTGATTCAGACGAAAGGCTAAACGTAAAATTGCGCCTTAATACCCGCCATAAAACTTACGCAACCCCCACTCTACGGCTACCAGCGTAAGGACCACGAAGAACAACCAACGCCAGTTGATTAACTCATTCATCTCTTCGGTACTTGTCAGGCGGGACGGGTGAGGACGGTTCGTCAGCGTTTGAACGAGCGCGTCAGTCTGGCTGGCTTTATAGAACTGTCCACCCGTTTGCTGAGAAAGCTGCCGGAGCAGTCCATGGTCGGCAGTGGTATTGAGGGCTTCCAGTTGCAAATCCCGTACAACAAACTGCCCCGATGCCTGCTCAGCTTTGTTATTGACCGTAACACTCGCCTTGAACCGGTACGCGCCTTCGGGCAAACGGCTGAGCTCAAATCGGCTGTTCGCTTCGGTAGGCGTGTAGTTGTACGACCGAGTCAGTCCTTTTTCGTCGCTGATTTCAAGTCGGACAGGTTTGTCGTAAAGTCGTTCGTAGATGTCGTTATAGAGTTCCGTCTCGAAAATAACCTTTTCGCCCGCTACAAATTCATTCCGAATCGGATAAACGCGCAGTTTACGACGGTCTTCTTTTACAGAAATCAGCTGAATTACCTTTTGAATGAGTTCGTCAACCACCTCCTGCTTATCGGTCAGGGCGTATTCTTCGAGCCGCCAGGCCCACAACCCTTCACCAGCCAGCACAGCCGTTTTTCTGGGACTTGTCACATTAAATGCTAGCAATGGCTTTGTGGTGCGAACACTGCCCACCTGTTGCCAGAGAACGACTTCGCTACCCGCCTGCAACCGAAACTCACCATACGGCACCAGCAAAGGGGGTAACTTGGCAAGAATATCAAGCCGGGCGGGGTCGAGATTGAGTTGTTTAAATTCTGGGTTGAAGAAGCCCGTTACTTTATCACTCTGGTTCGGTTGGCCACTTATCTGCATAACCGGATTCGACGTATTGAAGGGTCCCAGAGAGGATTGGTTTCCCAGAACGAACAGTACGGGCGTATTCTTCGCCAGATACTTCTGCATTAATGCGGTGCCCACGTTCCCATTATCAGGAATCTGGTGGAGTATGATTAAATCATAGGTCTTGTCTGCCGGTGGCGTCGCTTCAGCGGGGGTACCGGTCAGAATCCGGATGTCGAGTTCGTAATTCTGATTTTTCTCCAGAATGTTCCGCAGGGCTTTTATGTCCGGGTGCGGGGAAAGTGCCAGCAATAATACCTTCTCTTTTCCGTCGATAACATCGATATATACATCCTGACGGTTATTGCGCGTACTGAATTCGCCGGGCTGCGGCAGCACCTCGACTACAAAGTGCTGAACGCCCTTCTGGGTAGCTGTCGTCTGAAAGGTCAGTTGATCAAACGTGTCATTTTTTCCCAGGTTAATCGACTGACGACCCAGTTCTTTGCCATTCTGCCGCAATACAACTGTAGCGCTTCGGCCCTGAAAGCCATTGGTCACGATTTCTGCTTTTACCGGAAACTGATTGCCCAGGTAGGCAATCCGGTTGGCAATGATCCCCTTAAGCTGAATATCTTTTTTGGGGATTGTATCGCCCAAGCCAATGGTCTGCACCGCAAATGGATATTGCCCAAAGGTTGGCGAAAGCCCCTGGTTGAAAATTCCATCCGACACCAGCACAACATCCGTCAGGTTGCGTCCTTCATAATCCGAGCGAACCCTTGCCAATAATCCTGACAAGTCTGTGGTGCGTTGCGTAAAAGGCAGTTGCGTTAAATCGCCGTTGGTGACCGAATCGCCAAAAGTCCGAATCGCCACGTCCAACCCTTTATCGGTCAGTTGCTGCTGTAGCGCTTGTAAGCTTGCCAGCGCACGAGTTAGGGCGGGCCTACCAGCGGCTGCTACGGACTCGGAGTTGTCGATGGCCAGCACAACTTTCGGCTTCTCCGTCAGCGTTCGCAAACTCCGAATCAGGGGATTAATCAGCAGAAAGGCCAGAAAGCTGACGACCACGAACCGTAAGGCCGCCAGACCGTAGGTAGTTCGCTTGTCGAACCCTCCCATGGCTGTACCACTATCCACAAGACGCGGGAGCGGCTGATACATTGCAAACGCATACACAGCCCCTACGAGCAGGCACACCAGGATCCACCAGGGTGAGGATTGGAAAATGAAGTTCATTCTTATTAGGAGTAAGAAGTTAGGAGTTAGGAGCGAGGAGTTGGGAGTCTTCTAACTCCTAACTCCCCGCTCCTAACTCCTACTACTAGGTAAGCATTCCTCCGTCCACTTGCAGCACCTGACCGGTAATGTAGCGGGAGAGGTCGGAGGCCAGAAAAACAGCGCAATCGGCTACTTCTTCGGGTTGGCCTCCACGTTTCATTGGAATCTGCTGTTTCCAGTCTTCCAGTGCCTTTTCATTGATTTCCCCGGTCATTTCTGTCTCAATAAAACCCGGTGCAATGGCATTGGACCGGATGTTCCGGGAACCCAGTTCAAGCGCAACGGATTTAGTAAAACCAATGATACCGGCCTTCGACGCGGCATAGTTGGCCTGCCCCGCGTTACCCCGGATACCAACCACTGACGTCAGATTAATAATAGAACCGGACTTCGCTTTCATCATGGATTTGATGGCCGCTTTGGTCAGGTTAAAGACTGACTTTAGATTAACGTTAATTACAGTATCCCATTGTTCTTCAGTCATTCGCATCAACAGCCCGTCTTTCGTGATACCGGCGTTGTTAACGAGCACATCGAGCTTGCCGAAATCGGCGAGTACCTGAGCGATAAGATCTTCGGCAGCTTTATGGTCTGACGCATCCGACCGGTAGCCTTTTACCCGTCCGCCAAAGGCTTTGAGTTCTTCTTCCAGCGCTTGTCCTTTTTCGACACTCGATAGGTAGGTAAAAGCAATATCGGCACCTTCTTTGGCAAACTTCTCGGCCATAGCCCGACCAATCCCGCGCGACGCACCTGTAATCAACGCAACTTTTCCTTTCAGTAAATCCATTTTACGGGGTAATAATAAATAGACGATGAAGAATGGATACGCAATACGCAGTAAAGGCCATTCTATTCGATTTAGTAAGCATAGTCGCCTACTAAATTTAGTCAAAAATAGTGGTTTGGTCTAAAACGACAAGGTACGCATTGGTTTTGGTTTCGCCGATAAGCTGTGTTACTTTGTCAAAAATCAGGTAATCCACCATGAACTATCGTCTTGTCCTAGCCCTCCTGTTATCGTCGGTGTCGGTTACACTGGCTCAGAAAATTCATTCTCACAACGATTATGCCAAAGCCCGTCCGTTTGTGGAGGCTTATGAGCAGCGAGCCGACTTTATTGAGGCTGATGTATGGTTACGGAATGGGAAGCTGGTTGTTTCTCACGAAAAGCCTGAAGAAAGTCCGCAAACACCACCAACGCTGGATTCGCTGTATTTACAACCTATTGCCCGCTTGTTCCAGCAATACAAAGACAAACCCAGCTCCGATCGTGACTACACCTTCGCGCTGGTTTTGGATATTAAAGAAAACCCAGCGGGCGTATTACCCAAGCTGATGGAAAAGTTACAGGAAAACCTGACCTGCTTTAATCGGTCGGCCAACGCAAAAGCGATTCAGGTCGTTATTAGTGGTGAACGCCCGAAAATAGACACATACCTCGATTACCCGCTTCTTCAGTTCGACGGGCGGCCCAGTGAAGTTTATGATCAGGAAACGTTGCAGCGAGTAGCCATGATCAGCGATAATTTCCAATCGTACTCCCGCTGGAATGGCGTAGGCGACATACCTGACGTGGACCGCGACAAGCTGAAACGGGTCATTAAACGAGCCCATAGTGATAATAAACCCTTCCGTTTCTGGGCCATTCCTGATACGCCGAATGGTTGGAAACAATTAAAAAAACTGGGTGTGGATATCATCAACACCGACAACGTTGCCGAGGCTATAAAGGCAAGGCGGTGATGTCAGGGATTTTAGAGTAAACTCTATCCTTGTTCGGCTTATTAGGTAAATCAACCTATCACTGATTTACCCAATCGCAACGCTACCGGATGGATATTCCACAACTCAAAAAAGCCCCACTTATCTACGACGTAGCTATAGTCGGCTCAGGTGCAGGGGGCGGCATGGCTGCGTACATGCTCGCTAAGGCAGGTGCAAAAGTTGTTCTGCTCGAAGCAGGTGGTTACTATGACCCCGCCGATCCTAAGTACATTACTCAAATGAAATGGCCCTGGGAATCGCCCCGACGTGGTGCCAGTACCGATGCCCGATCTGGTGGTGATTTCGATGCCGCCTGGGGAGGCTGGGAAATAGATGGCGAGCCTTATTCCGCCAAGTCCGGTACAGAATTCGGCTGGTTTCGGTCGAGAATGCTCGGCGGACGTACCAACCACTGGGGACGTATCTCCATGCGTTTTGGCCCTGACGATTTTCGGCGACGTTCGCTGTCGGGTGTGGGCGACGACTGGCCAATCGGCTACGACGATCTCAAGCCTTATTATGATAAAGTAGATCGTTTGATTGGCGTTTTTGGGTCGGTCGAAAATTTCCCGAATGAGCCCGATGGCATTTTCCTGCCCCCGCCAAAGCCTCGTTTACATGAATTGATGATTCGAAAGGGTGCCCAAAGTATAGGCATCCCGGTTATTCCATCGCGGTTAAGTATTCTCACCAAGCCCATTAACAAAGACCGGGGCTCCTGTTTCTATTGCCACCAGTGCAACCGGGGCTGTCAGGCGTATGCCGACTTCTCGGCTTCGTCGGTGTTGTGTATTCCTGCGGTCAAGACTGGCAACGTAACATTGATTAATGGGGCTATGGTGCGCGAGGTGCTCACCGATCCACAGACGGGCCTTGCCACGGGCGTTAGTTACGTAAATAACCGTACGCTGGAAGAAGTGACCGTTCGGGCAAAAGCCGTTATGCTGGGTGCAAGTACCTGTGAATCGGCCCGGATTCTCCTTAACTCCAAATCGTCACGTTTTCCAAATGGACTGGCAAACAGCAGCGGAGTTGTTGGAAAGTATCTCAATGACTCCACGGGAGCCAGCCGTTCAGGGTTTATTCCTGCCCTGATGGATCGCAAACGGTACAACGAAGATGGTGTTGGCGGTATGCACGTATTCACCCCCTGGTGGCTCGATAATAAGAAGCTCGACTTCCCAAGGGGTTACCATATTGAATACGGTGGTGGCATGGGTATGCCCGGTTATGGCTTTGGCAGTGGTGTCGAAAACTTGAACAGCATCATTCCCGGTCGTGATGGCAAAACCAAAACGGGTGGTGGCTATGGCGCAAGTCTGAAAGATGATTACCGACGGTTCTACGGTGCCTATATTGGTATGTCGGGACGGGGCGAGCCGGTGCCTCTTGAAACCAACTACTGCGAAATTGACCCGAATGCCGTAGATAAGTATGGTATTCCAACCTTACGCTTCCACTACAAATGGTCGGACTATGAGGTTAAGCAGGCTAAACACATGCAGGATACCTTCGAGGAAATTATCCATGCGATGGGTGGTATTGCGCTTGGCCCTAAACCCGGCCCGAACACGGCACACGGCTATGGGTTAGCCGCTCCCGGCCGAATCATCCACGAAGTGGGTACCGTTCGTATGGGGAATGACCCGCAAAAGTCGGCTCTGAACAAATACCAGCAGGCCCACGATGTGAAGAACCTGTTTGTAGTCGATGCGGCTCCGTTTGTGTCGCAAGGCGACAAAAACGTAACCTGGACGATCCTGGCCAGCGCCATGCGTACATCGCAATATTATATTGATATGGTGAAAGCAAAGAGTATTTAATTTAGTAGCGCAGGCGAAAACTCGCGCTACTAAACAAAAAAGGGGCCTGACTTTCACAAGTCAGGCCCCTTACTATATGCGGTAATTGAATCTCTATTCGACGGCTACCTCCGGCTTCCGTACCGTAATGGTCAGGGTTTCGCCTTCGCCACTATAGTCGGCCATGATTACATCGCCTTCTTTGAGTTCGCCTTTCAGAATTTCTTCTGCAACGGGATCTTCGAGGTAACGCTGGATAGCACGGCTCAGCGGACGGGCACCATATTGTGGATCATACCCTTTTTCGGCCAGGAAGTCTTTCGCCTTCTCGGTCAGTTCAACGGTATAACCCAAGTTGGTAACGCGGCCCAAGAGTTTGCCCAGCATCAGGTCAATGATCTTGTGAATATCTTCGCGTAGCAGCGAGTTAAACACAATCACATCGTCGAGACGGTTCAGGAACTCAGGCGAGAACGCTTTCCGAAGCGCACTTTGAATCGTGCTCTTCATCAGATCATCCTGCGTTTCAGCCGATTTCTTGGTGGCAAAACCAATACCCGCACCGAAATCTTTCAGGTCACGAACCCCAATGTTTGAGGTCATGATGATGATCGTATTCCGGAAGTCAACCCGGCGACCCAGACCATCCGTCAGGATACCATCGTCAAGCACTTGCAACAGGATGTTGAACACATCCGGGTGCGCTTTTTCGATTTCGTCCAGCAAGACAACACTGTAGGGCTTCCGGCGGATTTTCTCCGTCAACTGACCACCTTCTTCATACCCAACATAGCCCGGAGGTGCACCAACTAACCGGCTTACACTGAATTTCTCCATGTATTCCGACATATCGATCCGCACCAGTGCATCGTCTTTATCGAAGAGATAGGTAGCGAGTACTTTAGCTAATTCCGTTTTACCAACACCCGTTGGACCGAGGAAGATAAACGAGCCGATTGGCTTCTTGGGATCTTTCAAACCCACTCGTGTCCGCTGAATAGCTTTCACCAGTTTGTCGATGGCCGACTGCTGACCGATTACCCGGCCTTTCAGTTCGTCGCCCATGTTGATCAGCTTCTTGCCTTCATCATTTGAAACGCTCGTGACCGGAATACCCGTCATCATCGCTACGACTTCGGCAACGTTTTCTTCGTTGACCGTGTACCGACGCTTCTTGGTATCTTCTTCCCACAATTGTTTCGCGCGATCCAGCTGGTCGATCAGGCGTTTTTCCTTATCGCGAAGCTGGGCAGCTTCTTCGTATTTCTGGCTCTTAACAACCTGATTTTTCTCCTTCTTGATATTCTCGATCTGCTCTTCGAGTTTCAGAATATCTTCAGGAACCGTGATGTTCGAGATGTGAACACGTGCACCCACTTCGTCCATCACGTCGATGGCTTTATCAGGCAGGAACCGATCCGAAATATACCGTTCCGACAACTTCACCGCAGCCTCGATGGCTTCTTTGGTGTAGTTTACGTGGTGGTGTTCTTCGTATTTATCCTTAATGTTGTTTAAAATCTCAATCGTCTCGTCGATGGATGTAGCATCGACCATTACCATCTGGAAACGACGGGCTAATGCGCCATCTTTTTCAATATACTGACGATATTCGTCAAGCGTTGTGGCTCCTATGCATTGAATATCACCACGGGCTAACGCTGGCTTGAACATATTCGAGGCATCGAGCGAGCCCGAAGCACCACCCGCACCAACGATTGTGTGAAGCTCGTCGATAAACAGGATCACCTCCGGCGATTTCTCCAGCTCGTTCATCACGGCTTTCATGCGCTCTTCAAATTGACCCCGGTATTTCGTACCCGCTACAAGCGATGCCAGATCGAGGGTCACAACCCGCTTGCCGAACAACACCCGCGATACTTTTTTCTGTACAATACGCAACGCCAGACCTTCTGCAATAGCCGTCTTACCAACGCCAGGCTCACCAATCAGGATTGGGTTATTTTTCTTTCGGCGGCTCAGAATCTGAGCAACACGTTCAATTTCTTTTTCACGACCAACGATCGGATCGAGTTTGCCAACTTCAGCGAGTTTGGTCAGATCACGGCCGAAGTTGTCGAGCACGGGTGTGCGCGATTTCTCAGAACCTTTCGGATCTTTTCCTGAACTGGAACTGCTGCTGCCACCAAACATCCCCCGGTCATTATCATCATCGTCGGTGTCGCTTGCCATGGTGGGGCGGCTTCCGGTTGATTGATATTCCAGCATCTCTTTAATGACTTCGTAGTTAACATTAAACTTGTTAAGAATCTGCGTGGCGACATTGTCTTCATCGCGCAGAATCGATAGTAAAAGGTGCTCCGTACCGATAAGTGGGCTCTTGAAAATCTTAGCTTCCAGATACGTAATCTTGAGCGTCTTTTCCGACTGACGGGTCAGCGGAATATTCGCTAAGTTTTTCACGTTGTTGGTGGCTGTTCCTTTCGTAGCCTGTTCGATAGTAACCCGGAGTTCGTCGAGCGAGATGCCAAGTTTCTTTAGCAACCCGACCGCTACACCCTCACCCTCACGAATCATACCCAGCAACAGATGCTCTGTGCCGATGTAATCGTGGCCTAAGCGCAAGGCTTCTTCCCGACTCAGCGTGATAACTTCCTTGACGCGGTTTGAGAATTTTGCTTCCATTCGTTTTAGGGTCTCCTTAGGTAACCGTACTATAGGCCTAACGAAGAGTTTTAAGGATTTGTTCACTCCTGAAGGCCTGCCAGTAACACATCCGGAGCGGCCGGTCCCTGGCAAAACAACAGGTCAATTATACTAAGATTCGGTACAAATTCTTGGCCAAAATTCTGTTGGTAAACGACTGGCTGATGGAATACATACGTTTCCGGCTCATTTCGTGGATTTACCTTCGACCGACCGTCAAATAGACCGATCGACGGACTCTTGTCGTACAATTCTGTCAGGTTCAGCGGTCGATTAAATCTAATCAATTTCAGACAAATTGTCAGCAACTCAAGGTTCAAATCGAATAAAAAAGTCCACTTTTTTTGATACACTGGCTCAAAATAAGGGGCATAATATTCAAAAAAGGGGGCTTTTCCGTAGGCAGCCTGCAGGCATCGCCAGTGGTTCAGTTGCCAGGGCTGGTCATTAGCCACCCGCAAATCACGAATTGGCTGGTGGTGTGTTCCCTGTAAAACCGGCACCGTAAGGACGTCAACTTTGTTAGCCGTCAGAACGTAGCACCGATTTCTGTAACTTTGCTTCTGGTAATGTTCCTGAGCCTCAAGTTGCACTCGTTCAAACCTCATCAACCCTGATATGTAATCAATACAAGGCAAGTAGTGTAGTTCTATGAGTAATTCGTTGACCTGAGACTCGGGTTGATTTCGTTTCAATTAAGCTAATTTGTATCCGTTTACAAGTAACGCAAAAAAGCGATACTAACAACTGATAGTAGTATTTTTTTAATTTCCAGGTAGACGAGGTGTTACACTTACGTCGGCCATACATTCGTCAAATGATCTTTTTCCGACTGCTATCGCGTTTGCCACTTCCTATATTATATGGCATTTCCGATGTTTTGTCTTTTCTGTTGCTGCATGTTATTCGTTACCGCCGAAAAGTTGTACTCGACAACTTGACCCGTTCCTTCCCGGAAAAGTCATCGGTGGAAGTCAAGCAGATTGCCCGACGGTTTTATAAAAACCTGGGCGACCTTATAGTCGAAAGTATCAAACAAGCCACCCTACCACCCGAATTTTTCCTGAAGCACATCAACTTCCCGAACATCGAACTAATCCAGGAGAAAATTCTGGCTGGTCAGACAATCATAGGAATGAGCTCCCACCAGGCTAACTGGGAATGGATTCCGGCAGCACTAGTCCTGAACAAAATGCCGGTCGACAGTATTTATAAGCCCTTGTCCAGCCCATTCTTTGAGCAGTTGATGGTTCATATCCGTTCGCACCTGGGACCGGTTCCTACGCCAATGAACTCGTTACCGCGTCAGATGGTCCTTCGCAGGCATATTCCAAGGATCATCGGACTTATCGCCGATCAGGTACCCGATGTGCCTGAACAAGCGTACTGGACCGATTTTTTACATCAGGACTCCCCTTTCTACCCCGGTTCTGAACGGCTGGCCCGTAGCCGGAAAATGGCGGTTTATTTCTTCGATATCGTTCGGATTCGTCGGAGTTATTACGAAGTTACGTTCCGACTTATTGCTGAGCCTCCTTACGAAAATTTACCGCTGGGTGCCATTATGGAAGGCTACCGCGATGTTCTTGAAGCCTCAATCCGGCGAAATCCGTCCGATTGGCTCTGGTCGCATAAACGCTGGAAACACTGGCGGGGTAAATACCCCAGTATCAGCGCTAAACTTGACTAAATCAAACATGAGTCATCTCAAATTTAAATTCGGGATAACTCATGTTTTTCTTAAGACACTATTATAATGAATCCCGACGCGCCTTTTCGGTTCGTGCCGAGTCACGTTTTGCTTTTATTTTGTCAGCTTCGCTTACGATAGCATTTTCGGCTTTATCCAGACCTTTATTAACGGTTGATCCTACCTTCTGGGCTCCTTTCGTGACGGCCTCATCGGCAACTTTCGCGTTTTCCTTGGCTCCTCGACCTACTTCTTTAGCAGCATCGCCAACACTTTGACCCGCATTTTGCAATTCACCTTTTACACGGGCCTTTCGCTCGGCACGCTCCTGTTGCCGAATTTCTTTCCTGCTCAGACCCGTAGTATCCTGAGCATAAGCGCCAGCGGTAATCAACAAGGCCAGTGCAAGGGTATTTATTAATTTCGTTTTCATAATTTCCAGAATAAATGACAGGTTGTATGGGGATTTCTTTGGAAAAGAGACTTCTTTTACCAGGCTAACTCAACACATCCGGCTTGCCTTTTGTTTTTCATCCCTAAGCTAACATTCTTGTTATCAGAGACATATTCGCCATTAGTCAATATAATCCCGGCTGAACATTTATGTTCAGCCTTACGTTTTTCCTGGAAATGGGCTACGTCGCAGAAAACGCTTTTTACGTACCTTTGCCCGGTCAAACGGCCCTGCCGAAACCTGTATGCTCAATTCGCTGCTTTCTTCATCATCAACCCCTGTAAGTGCTACGGCAGAAGGGGCTAATTCACCTGTTCTTTACACTGCTTCGCTCACCCAATACATTCGCCGGAAAACCAGTACGGTTACGATTGGCGATGTACCCATGGGCTCCGATTATCCAATTCGTGTGCAGTCGATGACAACTATCGACACGATGGATACAAAAGGCTCCGTTGAACAGACCATTCGGATGATTGAAGCCGGTTGTGAATATGTTCGTATCACGGCACCTAGTGTAAAAGAAGCTCAGAATCTGGAGAACATACGCAAGGAACTTCGGGCACGGGGTTACACGACTCCTTTAGTGGCCGACATTCACTTTACACCCAATGCCGCTGAATTGGCCGCACGGATCGTGGAGAAGGTTCGCATTAATCCCGGCAACTACGCCGACCGGAAGCGCTTCGAGTTCATTGATTATACGGATGCCGCCTACGCAGCCGAACTGGAACGCATCCGGGATAAATTTCTACCACTGGTTCGAATCTGTAAAGAATACGGTACGGCCATGCGTATTGGCACCAACCACGGCTCCCTCTCCGACCGTATCCTGAGCCGTTATGGCGATACACCCGTTGGTATGGTAGAATCGGCACTGGAATTCCTGCGCATCTGCGAAGCTGAAAACTATTACAACATTACGTTGTCAATGAAGTCGAGTAACCCGCAGGTGATGGTGCAGGCTTATCGGTTACTGGTTCAGCGTCTGGATCAGGAAGGCCTCAAGCCGTATCCGCTGCACCTCGGTGTTACCGAAGCGGGTGAGGCCGAAGACGGTCGAATTAAGTCGGCGTTAGGTATTGGCACCCTGCTCGAAGACGGTATAGGCGATACCGTTCGGGTTTCGCTCACGGAAGAGCCGGAACGGGAAGCCCCGGTAGCCAAAGCCCTGATTGATCGATATACAAACCGGGCCGCTACCAGCCAGCCTATTCCAGCTGTTACGACCTACCCGATCAATCCATTTCAATACAGCCGTCGGTTAACGCACGAGGTGGCTAATTTTGGTGGGCAGAACGTACCTCGTGTCATTGCCGATTATAGTCAGGTGCCGGTAACCGAGCATAAGCATTTGCACCCGGTTGGTCATTTTTACCTGCCGGAGCCTGATAAATGGCGCATGAACGACCTTGGCGCTGACTATATATATACGGGTAGCCACCCGGCACAGTTCATGTTGCCCAACGGATTGAAAGAGATTCAGGATTATGCCGTTTGGCAAACCAGTGCCAATCAAACGAATGTCTTTCCTTTGCTTACTACCGCTGATTATCTGGCGGCTCGTGCGGGACAGGTGGCACTTCACTCTCGTTTGAACTTCATCAAAGCTTCGCTGCCAACGTTATCCGATGAACTGCTTAGCCTACTAAAGGCAGACCTGACAGCTGTTCTGCTGATTTCTACCGACAATGCGCACGCTATGCCCGAGTTACGGCGGCTAGTCGTTGAGTTGATCAATCGCGGCATTACCGTACCTGTTGTCGTTCATAGAGACTATCCAGCCGTTTCGGAAAGCGATTTGCCATTATATGCATCCACCGACGTGGGTGGCTTGCTGATCGACGGGCTTGGCGATGGGATCATGCTGTCGACACCACAAACACTGCCTTCCGATGCTGAGCTAAAACGGCTCAACAGTCTGTCTTTCGGCATTTTACAGGCCGCCCGGACACGCATCACCAAAACGGAATACATCTCCTGCCCGTCCTGCGGCCGGACACTGTTCGACTTACAGGAAACAACCGCTTTGATTCGCCAGCGTACCGACCATCTGAAAGGGGTTAAAATTGGGATTATGGGCTGCATTGTGAACGGTCCGGGCGAAATGGCCGACGCCGACTATGGCTATGTAGGCATCGGGCGGGATAAGATAGCTCTTTATCGGGGTCAGCAAGTTATCAAAAAGTCGGTACCGGCAGACCGTGCTGTCGATGAATTGATTGAGCTAATTCGGGAAGATGATCGCTGGCTGGAACCCACGTTCGAAAACGCCCTTTAATCAATGATTATTGGCAGAGTGGGTAATTTTTTGCCCACTTTATTTGTTCTCAAGTAGAACAATTATGTTCGACATGGTATTTTCCATTAATCATTCAGAGCCGCATTCAGCGGTGCTTTAGCCACTTCAGCTTGTGAACAGATTCGTTGATTATCTAAAAATTGGGCCTGTGTTCGCTTATTTTCTACGGGTATTTCGCAAACCCGATCCGAACAGTCCTACCAGCGTAAACCTTCGGATGATGCATGGCATCAATCGCATTTCTATTCTGATGTTTCTGATGGCAATTATAGTCTATACCGTTCGCCATTGCGTCCGATGAACACTGAAACCCTGCGCGAGTATTGCATTGGCAAACCGGGTGTTACTGAGTCTTTTCCCTTCGGTGGCGATGCGCTCGTCTTTAAAGTTGGGGGTAAAATGTTCGCCCTACTGGCAACCGAGAGCCAGCCAACGACCATTAACTTAAAATGTGACCCCGAGCTGGCGGTTCAGCTGCGGGAAGAGCATGCAGCCGTGACACCTGGCTACCACATGAATAAGACCCATTGGAATACCATCACGCTCGATGGCCAGGTCCGTTCCAGCGATGTACAGGGCTGGATTGACCACTCGTACGAGCTGGTAAAAAAGAGCTTGCCCAAGGCGGTTCAGGCACAATTAATCTGAACAAATGGCTTGTCGGGCCAGCCCAAAACAATTAAATTCGCAAGGCTAGAAAAAACCAGATTCGGTTATGGAAGTTGTACTTTTAAGTCTACTTTTCGGAATCTATCTAACCGTCCGGTTCTTCCTGATGGACCACGACACTCCGTCTGATAAAGACCAGAAACGGTTCCGAAAAGGCATAGAAATGGTCCAGAACCGAAATTTCGATGATGCCTATCGTTACTTCGATGATGCCGTTCGTCAGTACCCCAAATCAGCCATTGCCTACGCTTATCGGGGCAAATGTCAATTGGTTCAGGAGAATCATTATTCGGCGATCTACGACCTAACCCAGGCTATCAACCGAGACAATACGCTGGCAGAATGTTACCTCGACCGGGGCGTTGCCTTTTATTATACAGGCGACTATCAGCAGGCGTTTCGGGAATTTGACAAAGCTGTCTGGCACTTTCGGGACGATAAGCCCGATGCCTACCGGTGGAGAGCCCTGGCCCGCATACAGGTCCGTCAGTTACCCCAGGCAGAAAATGATCTTCGTCGGGCGGTTTCGTTAGGCGACGAAAATTCATTTCATATTCTGCTACAACCCCCGTTTACCCGGCCGGTGTACCAGCAAAAATAAATTGAGGTTTCCAGTGGTTATGATAAACAACTACTGGAAACCTCAATTTATATAATTCCCTATTTCAGTTTTCCCATCTGCTCCACGTTTCGACGGGTATCCAGTTGAGTAGCCTGTGCCAGCTCCATCGACTTCTGGGCTGCCTTTTGGGCATCGGCGTTTTTTCCACCCCGCCGATAGGCTTCTGCTAACTCATAATATAAATCAGCCTGTTCTTTAGGAGCCGGCTTCAGGGCAAGCCCTTTATTTACCCATTTAACGACCGTTGGGGCATCGACAGCGTCGGGACTTGACCGGTTAAATAACCGGCTGATGTAAACATATTCCGGCACGCTCAACTGGTTGGAATTAACCTGATTATCCATCCGTTCTGCGGCTTTAGCTGTCTGACGGGCACGAAAGTAGGCGTTCACTTCAGGCAGGAGCGTTCGATTGTGTGCGACTTTTGTATCAACCCCAATCTTTATGAGGTCCTGCTGGATCTGGATAATTTTGGCAATCGGATACTGTGCCCCCCGGCCGCTAAACAACGACGACATTAGGATATTTTCGGCAACCTGCAGCGTTTGTTCTGCTCCATAGGCTTTTCGGTACGTATCCATGTGATTCAACATGTACTGGAACATCGGATTTTCATAGTCCAGAACCAGTTTCTGTAGCGCCAGCCAGTTTGTTTGATTGGCAAACGTAGCTGCCGACTGCTGACGTGCATACTCATTCATAGCCGCCATATTTGCAACGGTATCTTTCGTAACCCGGCCAAACATGGCATAGTCGATCAGGAAATTAGCTGACCGTTCACCCTGCTGATACCGTGCTTTCATTCCCTGACTTCTTGCCTGCGGGTTCAGCGCATTGGTTCCATGCCGGATCACTTCATCCGTAGAGTTATTACTCATGGCAAAGTGAATTAGGTTTTGCTGGGGGTCGAAATACAGAAATAAGGGTAACGACGGCACAAACAAGCGTCGACTATTTAGAAAGGTCTGGGTAGCAGGCGAACCAATGTCCAGCTTTGTACTCAAAAACTTAGCGTTATAGACCTTACCCACCCGGCTATCGGCCAGAGTTGGAATAAAGCTCTGACAGGTGTGGCAGGTTGGCGAATAGATTTCGACAAATACGAGCTTACCTACCCGCCGGGCTTCCTGAAAAACACTGTTTATTGGCGTTGTCTTGAACTCAATACCGCCCGGCTTCTGAGCTAACGAAATATGGGCTACCAGAAGTAGCAGAAGTATTTTTTTCATAAAAATAGCAGTCGTTACGAGGTACGTCTTAGCAAATTAACGGCCAAACTCATGCGGTTCGTATCCGCTATTGCTGTTGTTGCTTTTGCTGCTTTATTTCTTCCTCCAGCCGCTTGCTCAATACCTTGCAGGTATTCTCAATATCATCCGCCATGCGCTGGTCGCCCGTTGCGCTAAGGGCCGTATCAGCAATACCGCTCATGATCTCAATCATGAAACGCTTCATGTCGACCACCTCCATCTCTTTCGTCCAAAGGTCGATCTTAAGCGTACTATTATGGTAATGATCCCATAAAGAAATGGCAATGGCCCGCGTATCACTCAGCCCCTCATTTGGGTTGTCTGTGGCTTCCCAATAAATTTTCTCGGGGATATTCTGGTTGTCTAATTCAACCGAAAAATGAATGTCTGATTTTTTCATAGATACAAAAATACGCAGTGCGGCTGTAAACCCGCGACTTGATGGCTAACAAACATCCAGGTTTGCTACGACTGAAAACGACATTTTCGGTACTTTCGTCCCAAATTAACACCCGTTATGTACACTTTATACGCCATTCCGAATTGTGACACGGTAAAAAAAGCGCGTACCTGGCTCACGGGGCAAGGTGTCGACTATCAATTCCACGATTACAAGAAACAGGGCATTGACCGGCAAACGATTGAACATTGGTTGACTCAAAAGCCGTGGGAGGAACTGGTAAACCGGTCTGGACTGACCTGGAAGAAGCTTCCTGATGCCGAAAAACCCACCGATGCTGCGGGTGCCATTGCCTTGATGATGGGAAAACCATCTGTCATCCGTCGCCCGTTGATCGAAGCCGATGGGAAAATTATCGCCCTGGGCTTTAACGAAACAGCTTATCAGGAAACGTTTTCTAACGGAACCACGGTTCTGTAGGAAAGAATACATCCATGTCCAAGATACCATTGGATTCTCCGGAAGCGGTTCGGTTTCTGGTGGATTCGTTTTACGAAAAAGTGCAGGTCGACCCACTCATCGGGCCAATTTTTACCGATGTAGCCCAGGTCGACTGGTCGCATCATTTGCCTAAAATGTATGCTTTCTGGGAGTCGCTGATTCTGGGCAACAACGCTTACAGCGGCCACCCATTCCGCCCGCATCTGCTGGTCAACCAGAAGCACACACTTACCCTTGATCATTTTGAGCGGTGGCTTCAACTGTTTACCGCTACCCTTTCCGAAAAATTCACGGGCGAAATGGCGGAGCAGGTTCGCCAGCGTGCCACCCAGATTGCTCTTGTCTGGAACAATAAGCTGGAGTACATCAATAATGACTCGTTTATGGAATCGTAAAACGTAGAACCCTGCTTTTATGATGATGAGGGGTGAAACCTAACCATCACAAAAGCAGGGTTCTGCCTATATTACATTCATTACTGCTTGCTAAATACTTTCTTCAGCAGATCGGTAACCCGTGCAGCTGGGTTTTCCCGAATTTTCTGCTCTTCCTGTGCTACCAGAATGAATAGGCCATCAACGGCCTTATTCGTAGCGTACTGGGTAAGATTCGGGTTTACCTTCTGCACAAAGGGCACCTTATTATAGGTATTCACTAAATCAGCATAGTACCGAGTGGCGTTGTTCTTCTTCAGGGTGCTGTCAATAATTGGGGTAAACTCCGTTACCAGTTGCTGGCCCGAAGTCCGGCGTAAGTATTGCGTTGCGGCATCATTCTGACCCCGCAAAATACCCACCGCATCCTGAATGCTCATGGATGTGATTGCCTTTATAAACACAGGCTTAGCCTTTTTGGCAGCATCTTCGGCAGCCCGGTTGAGCGATAGTTCAAACTGATCGACCTGTTTGCTGAGTCCTATCTGCCGCAGCGTTGAGGCAACCTTCTGTGCTTCGGGAGGAAAAGCGATCTTTAACAGGGGATTCTTAAAATACCCGTTTACGGCCGATGCCTGGTCAGACCCTTTGCTGATACCAACCTGCAAAGCCTCTTTAAGCCCGGAGGCAATATCGCTGCTCGTCAAACCACCCGCCGTACCCGATGTGGCCGTGCTTACCGCCTTTAGTACTTTACCAAAAATGCCGCCACCCGACGATTGTTGTGGGCGGCCCGTCGTTACGGTTGTGTCTTGTCCAAAAACAACCTGGCTGCTTACTAGAGCCAGAAGGGCGGCTGTGAAAACTTTTTTCTTCATCATAGAATTGAATTAATCAGGTTGCCATTTTATAACGGTCAATGGCCCTAAATCGTTTTTTCGTACTTTTGACAGCACCGAATGGATAAAGTAAAGTGGCCATTGCTAATTTTCCGGTGATTCATTGACAACCCGATTGGTAAAACGTCACACTTTCTCTATTTCTTCTTTTTATTACTCAGTCAAAATGATCAACACCGTCCGCGCCGAAGTAATCACGATTGGCGACGAAATATTATTTGGACAAATTGCCGATACAAATACAGCCTGGATCGGAACCGAATTAACGAACATTGGCATCCGCGTGATTCGAAAATCGTCGGTAGGCGACCAGAAAGAAGCCATCTTACAGGTTCTTGCCGAAGCTCACCAACGTGCCGATATTATCATCATCACCGGTGGTCTGGGACCAACAAAGGATGACATTACCAAAAAGACACTCTGTACCTATTTTGGCGTCGGCATGGTCCGTAATGAAACAGCACTGGCCCTGGTAACCGGCTTTTTCGAGAAACGGGGCCGTGAAATGACCGACCTTAACCGGGGTCAGGCCGACCTGCCCGCCAATGCGGTCTACATTCAGAATGATTGGGGTACCGCGCCCGGCATGTGGTTCGAGCACCAGGATCGGGTATACATATCCTTGCCCGGTGTTCCCTTTGAGATGAAGCACCTCATGTCGAACCGCATCCTGCCAAAACTAACCGCGCATTTTCAAACGCCTATCATCAAGCACAAGATGATTCGGACGGTTGGAATCGGCGAATCGTTTCTGGCCGAACGGATTGAAGCCTGGGAAGACGCCCTCCCCGACCACATCAAGCTGGCTTATTTGCCAAGTTTTGGGGGTGTAAAATTGCGTCTGACAGCAACCGGCGCTGACAATACCTTACTCGACCACCAACTGGCCGAACAGGTAACGAAGGTGATGCCCCTCATTGAAAAGAATGTGTATGGTTTTGATAATGAAGAAATTGAAACGGTTGTTGGCAAGTTATTACTTGAAAAGCAACTGACCCTAAGCATTGCCGAGAGCTGTACCGGTGGTTATGTATCGGCGCAAATAACGAAAGTGCCCGGCTCCTCGGCTTATTTTTGGGGCAGTGTGGTTAGTTATAGCAATAGCGTAAAGGTAACGCAGTTGGGGGTTCTGCCCGAAACGCTGGAAGCTTATGGCGCTGTGAGCGAAGAAACCATCCGCCAGATGGCCGAAGGCGTTCGTAAAGCCCTTGGTACATCTGTTGGCATTGCGACCAGTGGCATTGCCGGGCCCGATGGTGGCACACCCGATAAACCCGTTGGCACGATCTGGATTGCCTGCTCAACCGAACAGCGCACCGTTACCCGACTCCTTAAACTAGGTCAGTACCGCGATCAAAACATTCAGCTTACAACAATGTATGTATTGAATATGCTGCGGGAAGAAATATTGAATCAGTAATAGGAGTTAGGAGCGAGTAGTGAGGAGTTGCTGACGCGAGAATACTACCGGCGTCAGCAACTCCTCACTACTCGCTCCTAACTCCTCACTCCTAAAAAAAACATGGCTCTCATCGACATGGTTATGCCCAAAATGGGCGAAAGTATAATGGAATGTACGGTTATTGCCTGGCTCAAGCTACCGGGTGATCGTATTGAGGCTGATGAATCTGTGCTGGAAGTAGCTACCGATAAAGTGGATACGGAAGTGCCAGCCTCACACAATGGTATTCTGAAGGAAATTCTGGTTAAAGAGGGCGACGTTGTTGCCGTAGGTGCATCCATCGCCCGCATTGAAACCGAAGCCTATGTTGAAGCGGAAACAACCCCGAAACAATCGGTGCCGGACGAGCCGTCACAGGTTAATGCCAACCAGACACCCGTAGGTGTGGGTGATGTTGCCAATGTGCCAAGCCCTCAACCCGACCTTATGCCTGAGCCGGCCATTTCTACGGCAGCCTATGAACTGGAAACAAGCATTGCTACCCTGAGTAGTCGTTCAGCTCCTGTAGAGAAGGCTGTTGCTACATCCGCGAAAACACTGGCGGGTGATACACCCATTTTCAACGATCGATTCTATTCTCCTTTAGTTCTGAATATCGCCAAGGAAGAAAACGTTTCGCGCGATGAGCTTGACCGTATTCCGGGATCGGGAGCCGAAAACCGAGTTACAAAGAAAGATATACTCGCCTACGTTATCGACCGCACTGAGGGCCGGACATCTTCAGTACCCGGTAATGGTCAGCAACCCAAACAGCCCGTTCCTCAAACGCAACTACTTCACTCTGTAGCTTCGCCAGCCGTGCCAAAACCGGCAGAAAGCCAGTCAAACGGTTCCGTAAACGGACAGGCCGACATCATTCAGATGGACCGGATGCGGAAGATGATTGCTCAGCGGATGGTGGAATCGAAGCAAATTTCGCCACACGTCAGTTCATTTGTTGAAGCCGACCTGACGCCCGTTGTCCAGTGGCGTACCCGCGTGAAGGATCAGTTTAAGCAACAAACCGGCGAAAACCTGACCTATACCCCAATTCTGGTTGAAGCTATTGTGAAGGCAATCAAAGACTTCCCAATGATCAACGTATCCGTTGAGGGCGATACCATTCTGGTAAAAAAATCAATCAATATTGGTATGGCGGTGGCCTTACCAAGTGGCAATCTGATCGTGCCGGTCATTCATAATGCTGACCAGTACAACCTGGTTGGTTTGACCAAACGGATAAATGACCTAACTAAACGTGCCCGTGAGAACAAGCTGACCGCCGACGATCTGGCGGGCGGCACGTATACGATTTCTAATATTGGCACCTTCGGTAACCTGATGGGAACACCCATTATTGTGCAACCGCAGGTAGCCATCATGGCCTTCGGTGCCATCGTGAAAAAACCAGCCGTTATTGAAACGGCTGAAGGAGATTTTATCGGGATACGGCAATTGATGTTTCTGTCTCACTCCTATGACCACCGCGTCGTCGATGGATCGCTGGGTGGTCAGTTTGTCCGTCGAGTGGCAGATTATTTAGAAAAATTTGATGTAAACCTTAAACTCTGACCAGGATTTATGCGATTTTACTGACTGACCATGATTTTGTTATCTGGCTTTCAAAGAAAGCTAAATCATGGTCGGTCAACGAAATCACATAAATCCCGGTTCTGACAGTATGAAAAAACGCATTGCAATTGACATGGACGATGTGATGGCCGACACCCACGCCAAGTTCATTAAACTGTACCTTGAGGGCGAAATGCCTCGCTACACTCTTGAAGAACTAAAGGAAAAATCTTTCCACGAGTTATTTGATGAGCATGAGTACAAGGCCATATCTGAGCGAGTTTACGAGCCGGGCTTTTTCAGGGACATTCCGGTCATGGAAGGCGCTAAAGAAGTGATCTCGGCTTTAATGGAAAAATATGATGTGTTTGTAGCCTCGGCTGCCCAGGAATTCCCAAACTCGCTGCGGGAGAAGTGGGATTGGCTACAGGAGCATTTTCCCGGTATCTCCTGGCACAACTACATTTTCCTCGGCGATAAGAGTGTACTCAACACCGACTATCTGATCGACGATTTACCCCGAAATCTGAGGACGTTTCAGGGTGAAGGCTTGTTGTTCGATGCCTTGCATAACCGTGAAGACACCGAATTCAAACGCGTGAAAACCTGGCAGAACATTGCCGATCATTTGCTGTAGTACCGCACGGCGGATCGGCCACCTTACATAAAAAAAGCTCCGACCTGATGGCCGGAGCTTTTTCGTAAAGAAGAACTACCGTCTTAAGCTTCTACTTCTTTTTGAACTTCTTCAACCAGGCGGTCGTGGCCTACTTCATGCTGAGCTTTCTTGGCTTCAGCCGATGGTCTTAACCGAACGATGTGCAGTTTATGCAGAATGCCAATTACGGGGAAGGTGGGATCGAATTCAAACCATTTGGCACCAAAATTAGCCGAGTTCGGCCGCTTATGGTGGTTGTTCTGGAATAACTCACCCATCATAACCACGTCAAGAATAAGCGAATTTTTCGATTGATCCTGGTTATCGAAGTTCGAGTAACCGTATTTGTGGCCGCTCCAGTTAATAATCGCGCCGTGTACGGGTCCCATTACGAAGTGAACGGGTAACAGGAAAAAGAACGCCCAGTGCATATCCAGATAGATAAAGGCGAAAATATAAAAGACGCTATACAGCACAGCCCAGCCAGCGCGTGACACCCACGAATCGCCAACTTTTTCGATGAAGCTCCATTCCGGATAGTTCCGGTCAAACTGGCGCTCTATAGGCTGTTTGCGGTGAAGTACAGCATTATAAATATCTTTTGTTTTCCACATCATCGTGAAGATGTTCTTCGTGTGATGGGGCGAATGAGGATCTCTTTCAGTGTCGCTGAAGGCGTGGTGCATCCGGTGAAGCACGGCATAAGCCCGTGGACTCAGGTACGACGAACCTTGCGATACATAGGTGAGTGCATAGAAAAAACGCTCCCAAAATTTGCTCATCGAGAACATTTTGTGGGCGGAATAACGATGCAGGAAAAAGGTTTGGCAGAACAGGGACAAATACCAATGCCCAATGAACGCGGCCAGTACAATCACAATGATAAAATTAAAAGGTGAAGTTTACTGATAACACGGAATACCCGTACAAAACTAACGAAATTTAACCCGTTTTGGCTTGCCTTCGGGCAATAAAAGGTTAATTAATTTGTGGTTGTTGCGTATTGCAACAGATTAGCGCCCATACGAAGCGCTTGCTGCCGCACTGGTTCAGGGTCATTATAAACACTCTGATCCTCCCACCCATTCCCCAAGTCGCACTCATAGCTGTAAAAACAGACCAGCCGACCCTGATAGATCAGGCCAAAACCCTGGGGTGCTTTAGCATCATGCTCGTGTACCTTAGGTAAGCCGCTCGCAAACTTAAATTTCTGCTGGTAAACAGGGTGGTTGAACGGCAGTTCGATAAAATTAAGCTCCGGAAAGACCTTTTTCATCTCGCGTCGGATAAATTTATCCAGTCCGTAGTTATCATCAACGTGCAAAAAACCGCCCGACATCAGGTACCGGCGCATATTTTGTACATCGGCATCGCTAAAAGTAACATTCCCGTGACCCGTCATATGCACAAAAGGATACCCGAAAATATCGGGGCTACCCGGCTCAACAATGTCCTCCTCGGGGAATATATTCATGCGCAGATTGGCATTCGCAAACTTGATCAGGTTGGGCATCGATGTTTTATTGGCGTACCAGTCACCCCCACCATTGTACTTCAGCTTGGCAATTTTATACGCATACTGTGCATTCGCGATGATTACTGAAGAATGTAAAAGAAGGAAAACGATAAGAAGTTTTTTCATTGCTTTTCTGACCAACCTGATGCTGGTAATTAGTTACTCAACAAACGGGCCAATTGACAGGTTAGCCCATACGTTACTGATTAATAAAATTCAACACCTGGCAGGCCGTAAGGGCGGCTGTTTCGGTACGCAATCGGTTAGGACCAAGCGTTACCACCTGAAAACCAGCGACCAGAGCCTGCTGAATTTCAGTATCGGCAAAATCGCCTTCCGGCCCAATCAGAACAACATACTGCCCGGCTTCAGTTGCCCGTTTCGCCAAATTGACCGGCGGCCGATCGGGCGGTAAGTGAGCAATAAACCGTTGCCCATCCCCTATAGTTTTCAGCATTTCCCCAAATGGAACCGCATCGTCTAATTTAGGCAAAAAAGATTGTAATGACTGCTTCATGGCCGATATGGCAATCTTTTCTATCCGTTCCAGTTTCAACACCCGTCGTTCGGAATGCTGACCGAAAAAGAAACTGATTCGCTCGATGCCCACTTCTACCGCTTTTTCAACGAACCACTCGATCCGGTCTAGATTTTTGGTGGGGGCCACGCAAATCCTGATCGAGAAGGGCCTTGGGAGCGTCGTATGCACAGCTTTTATGCGAAAGGCACACCGGCGGAGGTCCGTTTCATGAATAACGGCGGCATACTGATTTCCGTGTCCATCCGTAACGGTAATCGCATCGCCAGCCCGCAACCGTAATGTTTTGACAGCATGGCGGGAATCATCCTCCGTTAAGTGCTGCGTGGCTTCTCCGGCAATAATCTCTGATTGATAGAATAGATGCATACGTTCAGCAAAAGTACACAGTCAGTTAATCACTCAAACGGAACCCACCCCATTGTTTTTTTGTACTTTTGCAGGATAGATTACTTGCCGTGAAAAAAGTTGCTTTTTATACACTCGGTTGCAAACTGAATTTTTCTGAAACCTCTACTCTGGCCCGGCTAATGGAACAGCAGGGTTTTGAGCGGGTGGAATTCAATCAACAACCCGATATTTTCATCATCAACACCTGCTCCGTGACGGACAATGCCGATAAAAAATGTCGGAAGATTGTTCGTGAAGCGCAGAAAATTAATCCCGATGGTTACGTAGCCATTTTAGGGTGCTACGCCCAGCTGAAGCCGAAAGAGATTTCGGAAATTCCAGGTGTCGATGCGGTATTGGGCGCGGCCGAAAAATTCCGCCTGCACGAGCTCATGCCGACTTTTGTGAAGGTACCCACGGGCGAACCCGCTCAGGTATTCAATTCACCTATCGAAGAGGCAATTGATTACCATGCCGCCTATTCGCTCAACGATCGGACACGGACCTTTCTGAAAGTGCAGGACGGTTGCGATTACCCCTGTGCCTATTGCACCATTCCATTAGCAAGGGGCAAGAGCCGTTCCGATACGATTGCTAACGTGGTACAGGCAGCGCATGACATTGCGGCCAGAGGGGTCAAAGAAATCGTACTCACAGGTGTCAACATCGGAGATTTTGGCTTGATCAACGGCCAGCGGGAAGAAACCTTTTTCGACCTTGTTCGGGCGTTGGATGAGGTGGAAGGCATTGAACGTTTTCGGATTTCGAGCATTGAGCCAAACCTACTGACCGATGAAATCATTGATTTTGTTGCCCAGTCAAAGCGCTTTGTGCCGCACTTTCATATTCCGCTTCAAACGGGCAGCAACCGCGTGCTGGCCCTGATGCGTCGTCGGTATAAGCGTGAACTTTACGTAGATCGGGTTCAGAAAATAAAGGAATTAATGCCCCATGCCTGTATCGGCGTCGATGTGATTGTGGGCCATCCCGGCGAAACCGATGTGGAGTTCAAGGAAACGTACCTATTCCTGAATGAACTCCCGATCTCGTATCTGCACATATTCACCTACTCCGAACGACCGAATACAACTGCGCTGAGCATCAAACCAACCGTACCGGGCCATGTCCGGGCGGAACGCTCGAAGATGTTGCACATTTTGTCTGACAAAAAACGCCGGGCTTTTTACGAAACACAGGTTGGTCGAAGTGCGACAGTCCTGTTTGAAGAGGATGTGGCCAATGGCATGATGCAGGGTTTTACCGAGAACTACGTCCGCGTTGTGGCCAAGTACGACCCATTGCTTATTAACGAAACGCTGGTCGTAAACTTAAATGGTATCAATGCGGAGGGTTTAATGGATGTGACCGAGCCAGAAGTCGTATTGGAAACTCATTAAATCACGAAGATTTTAGTTGTAAACTAAGCCGGTAGTCATACCGGCTTTTTTATTACCCACGGTTTGGATTAACAACTTTTCCTGGAAGAACATGGGCAACAAAGCCTTGTTAATCATAAGGTTAGTTACCTCGCAAAAGCTCTTTATGGTGTTTTTCTGTTCGCTTTTAGCTTTCTTGCTTCTCTGATAACACCCACTAATCAAACCCTTTACTTTATGAAACTAACTGCTGAAATACTTATCGGATTTGTTGCGCTTGAACACCTATACATTCTATGGCTGGAAATGTTTGCCTGGACTACCCAGGGACGTAAAACATTCAAATCATTCCCTCCTGATCTGTTCGAAAAGACAAAGTCGCTGGCTGCCAATCAGGGACTTTACAATGGCTTTCTTGCCGCCGGTCTGCTTTGGTCTTTGTTGATTGACGATGCAGCCTGGAAGGTTAACGTTGCTTATTTTTTTCTCGGCTGTGTTATTGTAGCCGGAGTTTTTGGCGCACTAACTGCCCAACGCTCTATATTTTTTGTTCAGGCCCTTCCGGCAATTCTGGCGCTTTTAGCGATTGCCTTAGCCTAAAAATAATAAACTTAATCATCTTTAATCGTTCACCACATGGAACAGGAAAGAGGCACGCAAGAAAATCCGTGGCCATTACAAACTCCTCCGGGTACATCGGACTATACTATGTACAAAGCAAAAAAAGACGGTATTGAGATTCTGGTTTGCACAGTTGGCAAAACGATCTTACACTACGACTTTCGTTGTCTCAACGATCTGCACACGATGCTCAAACAGCACGGCGACTGGGTAGAGCTTGGGGCTACTGATGAACAGAAACCAGCTAAAGCAGGAACGATCGAAGCGTGGGGACGATCGGAGGAAAACCCGATTGGTGGTTGGTACGGTCTAAAAAAGGGACTTCGCGGTCGGTTTGGCATGTATATTCCGCCGTTGATGGAAGCTCTAGGCTTAGCCGAAGTGGAGCATAACCCCAAAAACAACCGGATGCGGGCTATTTACTAGTCAATTAGTAAGAAATATACAAATCCTCTAATTGCTTGCTTGGTGAATAGAGCATTAATCCCTAAAATAGGAAACCGCTCCCAAGCGGGAACGGCTCCATGAGTACAACAAAACCACAGATAAAGCTGTCAGACATTGTAGGCCAGACAGGGTGCCTGTGGCTCAGTTGAAGATGTATGATATAGGATGTATGATATAGAATGTCAACTACTGGTCATACATTCCAAATCATACATCCTATATATTTTTACGCTTCGATGAGGAATTCGTCGTGCTGGCTTACATCCAGACCCGATTTTTCGTCTTCTTCAGTAACACGCAGCGGAAGGATCAGGTCGGTCACTTTCAGTAAGGCGTAGGACATGACAAAGGCAAAGACCGATACACCAACCAGCGCAATCATGTGTGTAATGAACAATTTGGTTTGACCAAATGCCAGCCCTTCGTCAACAACAGCGGAGTTGATGCCTTTGCTTGCGAAGATACCTGTCATAACCATACCGACCATACCACCAACACCGTGGCAAGGGAATACATCAAGCGTATCATCAAGCGTAGACTTAGACCGCAGGTGAGCCACATAGTTCGAGATTATAGCGCCAATCGTACCAATGAAAATGGCCGTTGGGATGGTCACGAAACCGGCGGCCGGTGTAATGGCAACCAGACCAACAACAGCACCGATACAGAAACCAAGAGCAGATACTTTTTTGCCTTTAGCGGCATCGAACAGTACCCAGGCCAGACCTGCCGAAGCAGCCGCTGTGTTGGTTGTAGCAAAAGCCGAAGCAGCTAATGGCGATGCAGCTACTGCCGAACCGGCGTTGAAGCCAAACCAGCCGAACCACAGCAGACCTGTGCCCAATAATACGAACGGGATGTTTGCCGGTGGGAAATAGCTGGCTTCAAGGTGCGACTTCCGGCGCTTCAGGTACAAAGCACCTGCAAGTGCAGCCCAACCTGCCGACATGTGTACAACCGTACCACCAGCGAAGTCAAGCACACCTAACTTAAATAAAATACCTTCTGGATGCCAGGTCATGTGAGCCAAAGGCGCGTAAACGAACAGGCTAAACAGAATCATGAACAGAACGTACGAACGGAAGTTGATACGCTCGGCCATCGAACCCGTAACGAGAGCTGGGGTAATAACGGCGAACTTAAGCTGAAAAAAGGCGAAGACAACTAGCGGAATAGAAGCCGCCAGTGACCAGGGCTTACCATCCAGCACCCCTTTGAACATGAAGTGATCCATTGGGTTACCTACGAAGCCACCAATGCTGGAGCCAAATGCCAGGCTAAACCCAACTACTACCCACAGGATACTGATTACACCCATGGCTACAAAGCTTTGCAGCATGGTCGAAATAACGTTTTTGTTGTTAACCATCCCGCCGTAGAAATACGCCAGACCTGGGGTCATCAACAAAACCAGCGCGGTAGCGACAAGCATCCAGGCGGTATCACCAGCACTTATTCCTTCCGTAACAATTTGTGTCGGAACAGCAGGCATAAACACAGCCACTAAGCTGATAACCAGCAATATGGCGAGAGGAATGTAGTTGGGCTTTTGCATAGAAATTGAGGTTTTTTGTTGTACTAATGAAAGTTGGGTTAAGAAAATGAGTGCCAGTTACTAGAACTTGAAGATAGCAGCCATACCAAGTGTGGCCTGCGAGGTTGTTAACGAACCGTCGTTCTTTTCGAATTTATTGGCGGAGTAGCTATCAATCCGCAGCTCAGGCTTGAGTAGTAAGTGTCCATCAGCAGCAGTGATATTTCCCGTTACGGTGATCGAATTAACACTGGCACCGTTTCCGGCAGCATCGGTCAGGGCACGCGCACCGTTTTTGTTGTCGAATGTCTCGTAACGAACACCCAGGCCAAATTTATCCGTGAAGGCATAATTAGAATAAACAGCTACACCGCCCCAGCTTTTCGACGTTGATGGCCCGCCGTAACCCTGATAATCACCTTTCTGAGAGCCAGAGGCAGCATTTAGTCCTAAGAAAAACTTAGATGTCACCTGATAGGTAGTCGTTAAATCAAATAGTTGATAGGATGCTTTGTCGGCTGGTACAGCATCAATATCTTCGGATGCTTCGTTCGACACAATTGCGTTCAGGTAAACATTCCAGCCAGAAACCGGCGCGAAGAACAATTGACTAATCAACCCTTTCTTCTTATTGTTATCATATAGATTGTCCACGTTGTTTACCAAACCAACCATCAGCGAAGCCCGATCGCTGAAAGCGTACTGCGCTTTCAGGCCAATGTGGTAGAAAGGACCGTTGTTGAACAAGTTAGATAACGAGTAATTGTAGTTGACCGGAGCGTCAATGACTTCATAGCCAATGTGCGTACCAAACTGACCAGCCGTGAACGACAATTTATCCGTCGCTTTGTACGTGATGTAGGCCTGCTTGATCGCTAGTGAAGTAGAACCGGGTCCAAGGGGCCCGATGTAGTTACCGTAGTTACCCAGATCAGAAAAAGGACCGAACGTTAAGTCCATAACAGCGTCGACCTTACTGGCCGAGTAAACTGCTTTCGCCTGAATCAATCCGATACCGAATTGACCCGCTCTTTGATCGAACGCACGAGCTGTACCGGCTGTTCCTCCCGCGCCCAAGCCAAGATTTGACTGGCTTTTAGGGTTGTTGAAGTTACCGAAGTAGTACGTATCCATGTAACCGGAGAAGGTAAATTTCCCTGGTGTTGCGGTGGTTGAATCCTGCGATTGAGCGGTAAAACCCAAAAACAAAGAACTGAGAAGTAAAATTACTTTTTTCATACTGTTTATTCGGTTGTAGATAAACTTTACTGTGGTCTTATTATGAAGCAAATTTTGTTGAATAATTTATCCTATGCAATAGATGACCCAAAATAATTATGATTTTTCTCCGAAATAAGTCTATTTTATTAAAAATATACTAAAATATAAGCCTAAAATACCTGAAAATACTTAAAATAAATAATTTTAATATATTTTGTCTAATGCCAATTAAACCAAATATTATTCTTATCGAAGAGTTTATTTTTTATATACATAATACTTGTTTTATTAAACAAATATGGCTAAAATGCAAAAAAGCCCAATCAGCGGACTGATTGGGCTTTTAAACTAAGATACTTGTTTCCCTATGCCTCAGCATGCAGCCATGCTTTCTTGGCTAATAGGACTTCTTCATCTTCTACATGTTCTGGGTCAGGCACGCAGCAATCCACCGGACAAACAGCAGCACATTGGGGTTCCTCATGAAAACCCATGCACTCAGTGCACTTATCAGATACTATATAATAGAATTCATTGGAAACGGGAGATTGCGGTGCCTTACCACTCACAACCGTGCCATCGCCAAAATCAACTTCGGTCAGTTCGGTTCCACCTCCCCAGGTCCATTCAACGCCACCTTCGTAGATAGCCGTATTGGGGCATTCGGGTTCGCAGGCACCACAGTTGATGCACTCATCGGTGATCATGATTGCCATGAGCAGTATTTATTTATAAACGTAAAATGATAGCCTTGTAAATTGAACAACAAATATAACTATTTAAAGGTTGTCGCCAAACTAATATTTAATTACATTAGTTGATGGGGTATTCCATTTGTTTATCCAATTCATGCTTTTATCAGAACGACTGCATACGTTCGTTGCCCTGGGCGATTTTCTGCGCTCGGCCGATGCACAACCCGAACTTGCTGAAATTATCCAGCAAGCTTATTATAAAAACAACTGGTTCACGCCCGAAAACTCCCAAAATGCGCTTAGCGCGATTGCCAATGAGTTTCTGACAGCTGATAAACTCTCAGCCTGGGTAAATCAATACAATCTTGACTCAACTACCGATTCTGCTTATTACTCCCGTGCCGTAGGCGTTGTTATGGCTGGAAACATTCCGGCTGTTGGCTTTCACGACATGCTTTGCGTTCTTATGAACGGGCACAAATTAATGGCTAAACTAAGTAGCCAGGATTTTGCACTTATCCACTATTTAATACAAAAATTAAAGGAGATCAACCCCAAGTTCAATGAGTTGATTGAGGAAGCTGACCGCTTAAATGCAGCGGAAGCCTACATCGCAACAGGAAGTAACAATACGGCTCGTTATTTCGAGTATTACTTTGCCAAAAAGCCTCATATCATTCGCAAAAACCGGACATCGGTTGGTTTGTTGATGGGTGAAGAGACGGAGGACGAGTTTTTGAAACTTGGTCATGACATTTCTGACTATTATGGTCTGGGGTGCCGCAATGTGTCGACTATTCTGGTACCGGAAGGCTACGATTTCACTCCTCTCCTGCGTACACTGGAGCCACAGGTATCTATTTACCTCAATAACCACAAATACCAGAATAACTACGATTACAATAAGTCCATCTATCTGATCAATGCCGTACCGCATCTGGACAATGGTTATTTGCTGCTGACCGAAAATGATGCGCTGGTCTCCCCTATTTCTGTTTTGTACTTTCAGACGTATAAAACACAGGATGATGCTACGGCCTGGCTCAGTAATCATGCTCACCAGATTCAGGTTGTAGCCTCAGCGCAAGGATGGTACCCTGGCAGTGTCGCCTTTGGCCAAACGCAATGCCCCGGCTTAAACGACTATGCCGACGGTGTCGATACAATGGAATTTTTGAAGGAGTTAAGAGTTAAGAGTTAGGAGTGAGGAGTTGCTGACGCCAGCAGTATTCTCGCGTCAGCAACTCCTCACTCCTCGCTCCTATAAAAATCAGTACCGCCAGCTTTTCAGATCTGCACCCTTTGGCGCTGACGTTTCGATTCGCTTTAGAATCTTGTCGATATAGAGGGTATTGTATCGCAATCGACTAATGTAGTTTGGCTGGGTTGGATCGCCATTCCAGCAGTGTTCGGCCCGGTCTCCGTAGGCTACTTCACTGCTGGCAGATGGATTTTGAACACTCTTCAGGAAGTCTTCCATCAAATAGACGGCATTGTTGAGGTAATAGTTGTCCATATCACCGCAGTAGATATGAATCTTGCCTGTCACTTTCGGCCCTAAGGTTTTCCAGTCGCGCCGGAGAATATGGAGTAAATCGTAATGGTCTCGCCAATAAGTTGCCACGGTTGGATCAATATCGCCGGTAAGTTTATCCCAGATTCGCTTTGGATAACCGTCCGGTCCGGCAGGTGAATAAACAGCCTCCCAGATATCGAACTGGTCCCCCGAACGGGAATGGGTACCCAGTGCCAGTTCGCGGTGGTTGGTTTCCTCAAGGGTTACTTTAACCTGACCGAGGTAATTCCGTTGGCCGGGGCGGGGTGTCCGCCGAAAGGGTCCTTCGGCATAATAGGCGTTCTTGTCTTTGTAGAGGTTGAAAACGGTATACGCATCGAACGCAATCGGGTCCGGGCAGGCGGCAAAACAACCATTGAACTCATCGGGATAAAAAACCTGTGCCGCCAAAGCTTCCCAGCCACCCGTTGACCCACCGTACGTAAATCGTGCCCAACCCTGACCTATTCCTCTAAAACGCTTTTCTATTTCGGGTAGCAACTCATACATAATGGCATCGCCGTAGGGGCCAAGGTTTTCGGAGTTCACAGCGTATGAGTCGTCATAATAGGGATTGGCGTGCTGTATTTCGATGATCAACATCCGCGGGAAGTCCTTACTCGTCCATTTTTTGTAGAAATCATACGCTTCCTGAGCCACAATTTTCTTATACCCATGAATTTTGAACCGCTCAACATAGTCGGTGGTATCCATGTTGGCGGGTGGGGGCGTTTCACTGAATCCGTCGAAATTTGACGGGAAGTGACCGTGATTGATGCAGATTGGGTAGCGGGCTTCGGGGTGTTCGTCAAAACCGGCGGGCAGGAGTATGTGAGCGCCAAGATACATAGGACGCCCCCAAAACTCGGTCAGGCGTTGGCTCTGGATTTTGATATGCTTGATAAACTTCGTGTCTTTCGGTTCGTCAAGCGGTGGGTTCACCTGATTCATAACCACGGCAAATGACTGCCTTGACCCCGTTTTGATAGTGATTTTCTGTGGTTTACTAACTAAATTACCAGGGGCTGTCCGCCAGTTTTGTCCCTCTCCCCTGTCCATCGGTAACTTGACGGTACGCCGGGTTCCATTCGGACCGTTCTTAACCTGAAACGTCTCGTACTTATGTAGTACGGCCTGCACGTAATAATCGCCGGATGGCAGGTCTTTTAGACTACGTTTTGGGTAACCGAAAGCGCCCGCATCAACAACAGCTATCTGGCCTGGTTTGAGACCGTTTACGTCGACCCCGAAAATCTGGGCCGTTTCGACGGCGTCGCTTACCTGTTCACGAGGCTCCGGTTTATTGGTTTTAGCCAGGATAAGCAGTACTCGCCCATCCAGCGCCGTTTTGTTCTGCGCGTTGGGAAATGAGACAGAAAAGGTTGCTTGGGCATGTACGTTCGCTAAAAACGTACAGCCGAAAAGAGTAAGTAGCAGTCGATGCATCGTGTAGAAGGGAGTTGAATGAGTCCTCAAACTACACAAAAAACCGACTTTATACTTAATGCATACTTAATTTACAGCTATTTAGCGCTCTTTCACAGCGATCTGACCATGCTCCTGCTTAAGTAGATCAGAAAGTCGTTCATTAAGCCCTTCGACATTATTTCTCCGTTTCAGATTTAGTCGTTTTGTGTAAAGGGTATCCGTTTGAATTTTAGCAAGCTGATCGGTATAATAATGAACCACAATCGGCGCATGGGTCTTTCGATTTTCTTCAACTACCCAAAAGCCACCTTGGGGTGGTGGAGCAGGTTGCCGGAATTGTTTTTGAATTTGTGCCGTATGCACGTCGCTCCATGTACCACTTGGAGGAGGTACGGGACTGGGTATCTGCCCAAAAGCAGTCCCAACTGTCAGGCCGAGCATGGCAATCAGGTTAATGTTCACAAAAAGGAAAGTTATGGTGTGAATAACTAGACAAGTCCGACACTATCGAACGGACTTGCTGTTAGTCGCGGCCCGGCTCATTAATGGAAACACCGTTTACCGGATTAGCTGATCTGCTTCGGAAACACAGCGCATTGATAAACGTACCGGCATAAATTAAAATGGGGTAGCCGACCTTACGGCCAGCTACCCCATTGCTGAAGCGTCTGCTATTTTTTTATTGATACACGCGCACGTAATCAACTTCCATACGCTGCGGCCAGATGGTCTCGTCAACGCCTTTCTGTCCACCCCAGTTACCGCCAACGGCTACGTTAAGAATCAGAAAAAACGGTTGTTCAAACGGCCATTGCGCTTCGCTGTTCCCTAAAACTGATTTTTCGACGGTATAATATTTCTGGTCATCAACGAAAAAATCAATCTTGTCGGCAGTCCACTCGATGGCGTATAAATGAAACTTAGTTGTTACATCGTTCAGGGTAATGGCACTTCCTTTCTCCGTCTTCTTGGCATGATTGTAAGCCTCGGTATGAACCGTTCCATGAATAACGCCCTCATCGAATCCAACGTGCTCCATTATGTCGATTTCGCCACTTCTGGGCCAGCCCGCTGTTGAGATATTTTTACCCAGCATCCAAACGGCAGGCCACGTACCAACGCCCTTCGGGAGCTTAGCCATGGCTTCGATTCGGCCGTAGGTCCAGGTCGTTTTGTTTTTCGTCAGTAACCGGGCGGAGGTGTAGCTTTTACCCTGATAGGCTTCCTTACGCGCTTCGATAATGAGTTTGCCATTTTCGACACGGGCATTTTCAGAACGCCGGGAGGTGTAAAACTGAAGTTCGTTATTTCCCCAGCCGTTTCCACCCACTTCGTACCCCCATTTGGTGGAATCGGGCAACCCCGATTTGTCGAACTCATCTGACCAGACCAGTTTACGGGCTCCCGAAACGATTGGTGAGTTTGTTGGCAATGGCACTTCCGGACTTTTGCAGGCCAGCACAATTGCCAGTGCTACTATTTTCACCAAAAAAAGAGGTTTCATAAGGCAGATTCTTTAGTTTTTCATTATCACTTTAGCGGAGGGAATGCCCAGCCGAGAAAATCAGGCATAATTTCACTCCAAGTTTCCTGATCGTGCTTCCCACCCGTTATTTCCACATACCGAATATCGTTGTTCCGGTCATAACCTTTTTTAACAAGTTCATCAATCAGGTCGGTTGTGTCATCAATGGCGTCAATAATACCGTTGTTATTCCGATCGCTGGTTTCATCCTCGGTGCCGGTTTCGAACCAGAATTTGAGGGTTTTGTTATAACTTCCTTTTCGTACCAAATCGTGTATAATCCGGTCGGTTTCATCCCGATAGCCGTCGGCGGTGCTTTTACTGCGCCACCAGAATGAGCCCGAAAAAACACCCGCCCGACCAAATCGTTCGGGATGATGAAACACGATATCGAAAGCCGATAAGCCCCCCAGCGAAAACCCGGCAAAGACCGATTGTGCCGGTTCTGTACTCACCCGGTAATACTTTTTGACGTAAGGCAGCAGTTCTGTCAGAACAAAGTCGGTATATATACCCGCTTTACTGCCCCTGTTCATATAATCGGCCTGTGCTGCGGTGCCGTACTCCTGGATTCGATCACCGGCATGAATGGCAATGAGAATAAAGGGTTGTATACTTTTTTTATGGTACAGCGAATCCAAAATGGTCGGCATCTTCAGACGAGGCAAATCCTGACCATCGTTCAGATATAGAACAGGGTACACCTTTGTTGTTGACTGATAATCAGGCGGAAGTACAATAGTTAGGTGAACTGTTCGATTGAGAGGAACAGAGTGTAGAGAATCGTCGCGCCGAACCGTTACGGTGAGAGGTTCGATGCGGTTAAGGGCCGGTATATTGTCAGCCATAAGCGCCAGTAAAGTCAGAAAGAAGAGAATCACAAGCTACAAAATTGCTGTTTTTTCTGCTCAATAAGGCCCTTTTTTTGTCGGTGCCAGCTATTTCGTCTATTTTCATCCGATTTTAGAACATCGTCAACAAATAGATACAATCGTGCAGGAAGATTATCGTAAGTGGTATTCGCACCATCTGGGCCGCGACATCGAGATGCTGGTTTATGGAAACTGGGGCTACCCGGTCGTTCTTTTTCCAACCTCAATGGGTCATTATTATGAATACAAAGATTTTGGTCTGACCGAGACTGCCCGGTGGTTTGTTGAAACAGGGAAAGTTAAATTGTATTGTATCGACAGCATTGACCGCGATAGTTGGTATGCCAAACACTTGCATCCCGGCACCCGGATCTGGAACCACGTTTTGTACGATCGTTTTCTACACGAAGAACTGGTTCCGGGTATTCAGCGGGAGTGCAATGTCCAGAAAATTGGCGTATCGGGAGCTTCTTTCGGAGGGTACCATGCATTGAATTTTGCCTTCCGCCATCCGGAGCAGGTAGGCCATTTGATAACGATGGGAGCCGCGTTTAATATTCGTTCGTTTCTGGGCGATTATTACGACGAAAACGTGTACTTCAATAACCCGCCCGATTTTCTGCCCAATGCCCAGAACAATGAGTTTTACAACATGAACATTGTGCTGGGAACGTCAGAATACGATTTCACCAAAGACTCGAATTATCAGATTTCAGGCATACTGCGTCAGAAGGGAATTCGTCATCAGCTGGATGTAACACCCTGGGGCAACCACGACTGGCCCGTCTGGAAAGACCAGTTCCCGCGCTACTTAGGCATGATTTAAATCTACAATAATGGATGGTAGCTATCAGGTTGAATCTTACAATCAGAATGAGTTAGTTCAGAACAATCCTTGTAAGCTTAGTCAATGCCCCTAAACACGGCCTGGTCGGCAAGCGGAATAATTTTTAGTACATTTACCCGCACAGGAGTACCAAAAACAACCTTTGTTATCCTGTAAATAACACAGCATATTTTCATTTTCAGATACAACTAATTAATTATCAGCCTTATGAATAAAATTGGGATTTTATTCGGCCAGGAGAACACGTTTCCTCAGGCATTTGTAGACCGGGTTAATGAAAAACAAAGCCAGTTTCCGGCTGAGTTTGTCAGCATTGATCAGGTCGAACAAAGCGTACCGACCGACTATGCCGTCATTATAGACCGGATTTCTCAGGATGTACCCTTTTATAAAGCTTTCTTAAAGAATGCCGCCTTAACCGGAACGGCCGTTGTCAATAACCCCTTCTGGTGGAGTGCCGACGAGAAGTTTTTTAACAATGCTCTGGCCGTTCAGTTAGGCGTTCCTGTTCCGAAAACGATTCTGCTGCCATCTAAAGACCGTCCGGACGATACCAATCACAATTCGTTTCGTAACCTGCAGCATATGAACTGGGAAGGCATTTTCAACCACATTGGCTTCCCGGCTTTCATGAAACCTCACTCGGGTGGTGGCTGGAAGAGTGTTTATAAAGTCGACAATCCCGACCAGATGTTCAAAGCCTACGACGAAACGGGGCAACTGGTCATGTTGTATCAGGAAGCAATTGACTTTACGGACTATTTCCGTTGTTACTGCATTGGCGGAAAAGACGTACGTATTATGCCTTACGAGCCACGGAATCCGCACCACCTCCGCTACGCAGCCGAAATGCAAACAACCGGCGATGCAGGTAAAAAACTACTGGAAACCATGACCGACTATGTCCTGAAACTGAACCACGGTCTGGGCTACGATTTTAATACGGTTGAGTTTGCCGTGCGTGATGGTATCCCCATTGCCATTGACTTTTGCAACCCGGCCCCCGATGCCGACATCCATTCGGTTGGTCAGGAGAATTTTGAATGGGTCGTTGAAGCAGCTGCCAACATGGCCATTGAGCGGGCTCAGCGCGTGAAAAAAGGACAGGATAACCTGACCTGGGGTTCGTTTGTCCGCAATTCGGTAATGCTTCAGCCTGCTGAACCTGCTGGCGATGTGAAGTCGTCGGAAGGGCCTAAGACAAAAGAAGCTCCAAAGGCAGAAAAAGAAGAAAAAAAGGATAAGCCGAAGAAAGCTGACAAGGAAAAAGAAGAGGCTAAACCAAAGAAAGGCAAGAAGTAACTCATTAATCGCTCAATCCATTGTGCCGGAACTGGTTATATACTAGTCCCGGCACAATTCATTTAAAGGTAATCTGGCTCACTTAACTAACATGAATTCGGAATTATCAATGGCCCGTTAGGGCCTTCCCAGCATGTAGTATCGTAATCTCGAATTCATGCCCCCCATCAAATACCAATCGATTTCGGGTCAATTCCAGTGTCACGAGCCGAGGCCAGTAAGACTGCCAGCACCTCCAGGTAACTGAACAATCGTCCATCTATATAGTCCTGCTCCTCAGGGCGGTTCGACGTTTCGGTCCGCAAAAGCTTTCTTCTCTTCCAGATCACGAATATTCGTGTGAATGGAAATCAGCACATCCTGAATGAACTCGTTTGCTCGTTGCAGATTCATAGCTATAACGAGGGTCTTTTTAGTTAATTCGTCCATTAACAGGAATTACCTGTGTATAAGCAATTATACCGAATAATATTGGGGATTTCCAGAGAGTATGGCCTTGCCGTTCGTCACAAAATAAAAATTCTCTATTAATCGGTTCGCTTTTTTAGCCATATTCGTGCTTTTTCCGGGCTACTGCGTAGGCTCAAACATCAACAATCATTCTCTTTATACATGCAAAGACGAGACTTTATTCAATTGTCTGGCCTGGGTGTTGGCAGTCTGTTAGCGGCTGGGGTTCCGGTTCTTGGCAATTCTGTATCGGCTGAGTACCTGCTTGAAGCAAGCGGTCATGGTGTAGGTATCGACAATGCCGCCAAGAAACGATTAGCCGATATTGCCCTCAATGCAGCCAAAAGCAAAGGTGCCAGTTACACCGACGTTCGCATTGGCCGCTACCTTCAACAGTATGTTTTTACGCGCGAAAATCGGGTTCAGAACATCTCCAATGCGGAGTCATTTGGGGTCGGTATCCGGGTGATCGCCAACGGAACATGGGGCTTTTCTGCCACCAGCAACGTAACGCCCGATGGCATTGCCAAATGTGCCGAAACAGCCGTAGCCATTGCGAAAGCAAACGCCAAACTCCAGACCGAACCCGTCCAACTGGCCCCACAAAAGGGTGTTGGGGAAGTCGTCTGGAAAACACCCATCAAGAAAAATGCCTTTGAAATTCCGGTTCAGCAGAAAATAGACCTGCTGATGAATGTGAACGGCGAAGCCATGAAAAACGGGGCCGCGTTCGTTACATCGAACCTGTTCTTCGTAAACGAACAGAAGTACTTTGCCTCGACGGACGGGTCGTACATTGATCAGGACGTACACCGTATCTGGCCTACGTTCACGGTATCGGCCGTTGACCGGGCAGTAGGCAAATTCAAAACCCGCGATGCGCTTAGCTCACCCATGGGCATGGGATACGAGTATCTGGACGGGCTGGCTTCCGAAAAAATCAAAGCGCCCAACGGACTTGTCGGCTATCGTAATTCGTACGATATGCTGGAAGATGCCATTCTGGCCGCCAAACAGGCCAAGGAGAAATTGACCGCTAAAACGGTACAACCGGGCAAGTACGACCTCGTACTGGACCCGAACCACCTCGGCCTTACCATCCACGAATCGGTTGGTCACCCCACCGAACTCGACCGGGTACTGGGTTACGAAGCCAACTATGCCGGAACCAGCTTTGCTACGCTGGACAAGTGGAAAACCAAGTCATTCAACTACGGCAGCAAGCTGGTCAATATCGTCGCCGATAAAACGCAGCCGCACACACTCGGCACCGTTGGTTACGATGACGAGGGCGTTCCCTGCAAAGAGTGGGATTTGATCAAAGACGGTATTCTGGTCAACTACCAGGCCATCCGCGATCAGGTCGCTATCCTGGGCGAGAAAGAATCGAATGGCTGTTGCTACGCCGACAACTGGGACTCTGTCCAGTTCCAGCGCATGCCGAACGTGTCGTTGAAAGCGGGTAATGAAAAACGATCTGTTTTCGACATGATCAAAGGGGTCGATAAAGGCATCTACATTATCGGCCGTGGCTCCTATTCCATTGACCAGCAGCGCTATAACTTCCAGTTTGGCGGACAGCTGTTCTACGAAATCAAGAATGGGGAGATCGTTGGAATGCTCGACGATGTAGCCTATCAGTCCAACACCCAGGAATTCTGGAACTCCTGCGCTCAGCTTTGCGATAAAGACGACTACCGTACCTTCGGTTCGTTCTTCGATGGCAAAGGGCAACCCTCTCAGGTTAGCGCTGTATCGCATGGCAGCGCCACCACCCGCTTCAACGGAGTCAACGTGATCAATACAGGTCGGAAAATATAGTAGAAATGGTAAAGTAGTAGACTAGTGCAGTTAGTAGGTTCGTCAACACGGCCCTCCACTTCCCTAGTTTACTACTCCACATCTACACTTAATGAACTAACAAATGGCAATCTTAACAAAAGAAGAGGCAAAGAAGATAATTGACAAGGTCCTGAGCTACTCGAAGTCTGATGAAATGAGCGTCAGTCTGTCAGGTGGCCGTACCGGCAACATTCGTTACGCCCGTAACTCAGTATCAACCAGTGGTGAATCGGACAATCTGGCTCTGGCTGTAACCTCCGTTTACGGCAAGCGTTCCGGTACATCGACTATCAACGAGTTTGACGATGTGTCGCTGGAAAAAACCGTTCGACGGGCCGAAGAAATCGCCAAACTGGCTCCCGAAAACCCGGAGTACATGCCAATGCTGGGCCCACAAACGTATCTTGAAACCAACACCTACGCCGAAAGCACGGCAAAGATTACGCCCGATTTCCGTGCACAAGCCGCTTTCGACAGTCTTGATCCTTGTCGCAAGAAAAACCTGACAGCCGCCGGGTACATGG
This sequence comes from Spirosoma fluviale, assembly GCF_900230225.1. Taxonomy (GTDB): domain Bacteria; phylum Bacteroidota; class Bacteroidia; order Cytophagales; family Spirosomataceae; genus Spirosoma; species Spirosoma fluviale. The sequence continues at coordinate 1,270,725 of NZ_OCNH01000001.1, read as the reverse complement.
AAGACACCACCGGTTTTACGGCTATTGGCAATAGCAAAGGGCTGTTCGGCTACAACCGGGCAACCAGCGTGGATTTCTCGATTACCGTGCGTACGGCCGATGGCCTGGGTTCGGGTTATGCCAACCCCGATGTCAACGATGTCAGCAAACTCAGCACCAAGGCGGCTACCGAGATTGCGATGCAAAAAGCGATGGCCTCGGCAAGCGCCAGAGCCCTGGAGCCGGGTAAATACACCGTCATTCTGGAACCAACCGCTTCTGTTGAGCTATTGCAAAACATGGTCCGTAGTATGGATGCCCGTTCGGCCGATGAAGGGCGGAGTTTTCTAAGCAAGAAAGGCGGAGGCACCCGCCTGAACGAGAAGCTTTTTGATGAGCGGGTTACCTTTATCTCTGACCCCATGAATGCTGACTTACCACTCTCGCCCTTTGGCGGGGGCGGTGGTGGTGGCGGAGGTGGCCGTTTTGGTGGCGGTGGTGGCGATGGTCTGCCCCAGCAAAAACAAACCTGGATCGAGAAGGGCGTGGTGAAGAATATGTTCTACTCCCGCTATTGGGCCGACAAAAAAGGCGTTCAGCCTGTTCCGGCGCCAGGAGGTTTCATTATGCTCGGTGGTACCCAATCACTGGCCGACCTGATCAAAAGCACCGACAAAGGGATTCTGGTTACGCGTTTCTGGTACATCCGCGCCGTTGACCCACAAACCCAGCTGTACACGGGCCTGACGCGCGACGGGACATTCTACATCGAAAACGGCCAGATCAAATTCCCGATCAAGAATTTCCGGTTCAACGAAAGCCCGGTGATCATGCTGAATAACGTCGAAGCGCTGGGCAAACCTGTTCGCGCGGGTGGCAATCTGATACCGCCAATGAAAATTCGTGACTTCACGTTCACGAGTTTGTCTGATGCTGTATAAGATTTTGCCACAGAGATGCACGGAGAAACACAGAGATCCACGGAGGATGTATTAGCAACAATTGTGATTGGGAAAGCCATTGAGGTACATCGGGCACTAGGACCCGGTTTGCTTGAATCAGCTTACCAGGAATGCTTGTTTTACGAGCTTCATTCTCATGGTCTCTATGTAGAACGTGAAAAACCAATGCCAATCGTTTATAAAGACATTGTGTTGGAACATGGCTATCGACTGGACTTGCTCGTTGAAAACAAGTTAGTCATTGAGCTCAAAACTGTAGAAGATCTCAATGACTTACACAAGGCCCAATTACTGACTTATTTAAAATTCGGCAACTACCGCTTAGGCTTACTTATAAATTTTCGCGTCAAGATGTTGCGCGATGGCATTAAACGATTTACAAACTTTTCTCTGTGAATCTCCGTGCGTCTTTGTGCATCTCTGTGACCTAACCAAAACACATGAACCGTCGAGACTTCAACCAACTTATAGGCATGGGTGCTGCGGGCATCCTGCTCCCCAACCTTCCCGCCTTTTCGCGTACCGTTAGCCCCGAAGCCCTTCTGGAAGCCGGGATCGACGTGGCCGTGAAGAAACGCCTGGCCGATGCTGCCCTGAATGCGGCCAAAAGTAAAGGCGCCAGCTATACCGATGTACGCATTGGCCGCTACCTGAACCAGTTCGTGATAACCCGCGAAGACAAGGTCCAGAACATCGTCAACACCGAATCCTATGGCGTTGGCGTTCGGGTCATTGCCGATGGCTGCTGGGGATTTGCCGCCGTCGTTGACGCGAAGAATGAGGCCGATATGGCCAAAGCCGCCGAAAAAGCGGTAGCCATTGCCAAAGCCAACGCCCGACTCATGAAAGAGCCGGTCCAACTGGCCCCCCAGAAAGGTTACGGCGAAGTATCCTGGAAAGCCCCCATCAAGCGCAATGCGTTTGAGGTGCCCATCAAGGAGAAAGTCGACCTGTTGTTATCAGTCAATAGCGCGGCTCTGCAAAATGGAGCGAACTATGTGAACTCGGTCATGTTCATGGTGAACGAGCAGAAGTACTTTGCTTCCAGCGATGGCACTTATGCCGATCAGGATATTCACCGTATTTGGCCCAACTTTACTGTTACCGCCATTGACCCCAAAACGGGCAAATTCGAAACCCGCAACACGCTAAGCTCGCCAATGGGCATGGGCTACGAGTACCTGCAAGTTAACCCGGCCGATAAAGTAACGGGCATTACCACCCGCTACAACAAAGGATACGACATGCTGGAAGACGTGACGGCAGCGGCCAAACAGGCACGCGCCAAACACGCGGCCAAGTCGGTAGAAGCCGGGAAGTATGACCTCGTTCTCGATCCATCACACCTTTGGCTCACCATACACGAATCCGTAGGGCACCCCCTCGAACTCGACCGGGTACTGGGCTACGAAGCCAACTTTGCCGGAACGAGTTTCGCGACCCTTGACAAATGGCAGTCGAAGAATTTTAACTATGGCAGCAAGCAGGTCAACCTTATTGCCGACAAAACCCAGGTGGGCTCACTAGGGGCCGTTGGCTACGACGACGAAGGGGTTAAAACCAAGCAATGGGATCTGGTAAAAGACGGCACGCTGGTCAACTACCAGGCCATCCGCGATCAGGTGCACATCATCGGCGAGAAAGAATCGCAGGGATGCTGCTACGCCGATAGCTGGAGTTCCGTTCAGTTTCAGCGCATGGCCAACGTATCGCTGGCAGCTGGCAAAACCCCATTATCCGTTCAGGAAATGATTAAGGATGTAAAAAAAGGCATTTACATCATCGGTGATGGATCGTTCTCCATCGACCAGCAGCGGTACAACTTCCAGTTTGGCGGGCAACTGTTCTACGAAATCAAGAATGGGGAGATTGTCGGGATGCTGAAAGACGTGGCGTACCAATCGAACACGCAGGAATTCTGGAACTCCTGCGCGCAGGTTTGTGATGAGCGTGATTACCGGCTCGGTGGCTCCTTCTTCGATGGAAAAGGGCAACCTAGCCAGAGCAGCGCGGTTTCGCACGGCAGCAGCACCGCCCGGTTCAACGGTGTCAATGTGATTAATACAGCACGCAAGATCTAAACCGTTATGCCACAGAGATGCACGGAGGTACACAGAGTTACACAAAGAATCTTTTCAAGAAAATCTCTGCGTAACTCAGTGCGTCTCCGTGCATCTCTGTGGCTCAAAACATATGGCAATCATACTCACTGAGGCAGAAGCGAAAGCACTGCTCACGAAAGTTCTCAGCTACTCTAAAGCTGACGAGTGCGAGGTAAATCTGATTGGCGAAGAACGGGGCAACCTGCGCTATGCCCGAAATGAAGTGTCTACCAGTGGTTCGCTTATCAATCAGAATCTACAAGTTCAGTCGGCCTTTGGCAAGAAAGTCGGTGTGGCAACTATTGACGAGTTCGATGACGCTTCACTGGAAAAAGTTGTGCGCCGGTCTGAAGAACTGGCCAAACTAGCTCCCGAAAACCCCGAATACGTGGGTGTTCTGGGCCCTCAGCAATACCTGAAATCGAACGGCTTTTTTGACTCGACGGCGAAAGTCACTCCCGACACGCGAGCCGATGTAGTCGCCAAAAGCCTCGAACTGTCACGCGCCGAAAACCTGGCGGCAGCGGGCTTTTTGCAGGACAATTATGGCTATTCGGCCATGATGAACTCCAAAGGGCTGTTCGCCTATTATCCCAGCACCAACGTTAACTTCTCCCTGACTGTCCGCACCAACGACGGTAAAGGGTCGGGTTATGTGGCACGTGGTTACAGCGATTTCAACAAACTGGATACCGCAGCGGCTACCCGCATCGCCATCCAGAAAGCCAAAGGATCGGCCGAAGCGCGGGCCATTGAGCCAGGCAAATACACGGTTATTCTGGAACCTACGGCGGCTGTCGTTTTGCTGGAGAACATCTTCTACAACATGGACGCCCGCTCAGCCGATGAAGGCCGGTCGTATTTCAGCAAAGCAGGCGGCAAATCCCGGATGGGTGACAAAATCGTCGATGAACGGGTCACGATTTACTCTGACCCGACCAATCCGGAATTACCTGCTTCACCCTGGTCGGGGGATGGGCAGGCTCAGGCGAAAACGATGTGGATTGAAAAAGGGGTTGTCAAAAACCTGGCTTATTCGCGCTATTGGGCACAAAAGCAGGGTAAAAAACCACTCCCCTATCCCAATAACATGATTATGGCGGGCGGCACCGCATCGCTGGAAGACATGATCAAGAGCACCCAGCGGGGTATTCTGGTCACGAAACTTTGGTACATCCGCGAAGTTGACCCGCAAACCATTCTGCTCACGGGCCTCACCCGAGACGGAACCTTTTACATTGAAAATGGGAAGATCAAGCATCCGGTCAAGAACTTCCGCTTCAACGAAAGTCCGATCATCATGTTGAACAATCTGGAGTCATTGGGTAAACCCGAACGGGTGCTCAGTACAGAGTCGGATCAGAATTACCTCATTCCGCCCATGAAAATTCGGGAATTTACGTTTACCAGTTTATCGGACGCGGTGTAACCTACGTTAAAAAGGGAAGTTGATGGTGGGTTTAGGTGTAGTGCCGACCGTCTCGGTCGGGTATGTTGTTTAGTATTTCTCGCCCGGCCGCGACGGTCGGCACTACTATCCTCAGACCACAACCTATTTTTTCGTAACTTCATCATCAAATCAACTGCTCATGCTGGATACCCGCGTTGCCGAATTACTGGAAGCTCCAGACGCCAAATTAGTCATTGAGCGGGCTCAGGCTATATTAGCCGATGAAGCCCAGCGTCGTCGGGCGTTTCGGGAATGGTTGCGCGATGACATCAAAGCCGAGTTTATTAATGGTGAAGTTATCATGCACTCGCCCGTAAAACGGAGGCATCTGGATGCATCCAAATACCTTGAAAACTTGCTTCAAAACTTTGTTTTACTGAATAATCTTGGCGTTGTCGATTCCGAAAAAGCACTTATTGGTCTGACCCGAAATGACTACGAACCGGATATTTGTTTCTGGCGGAGCGAAACAGCTGATTCGTTTGAGGATGACCAGATGGAGCATCCGGCACCGGATTTGGTCGTCGAAATCCTGTCTAAAAGCACAACCGGGCGAGACCGGGGCGTTAAATTTGAGGACTACGCGGCTCATGGCGTCATTGAATACTGGATTATTGACCCGGTTCGGAAGTCGGTTGAGCAATACCAGTTAGACGAAGCAACGATGGCGTTTGCCTCTGTCGCGGTTGTTTATATAGACGATTCGTTAACCGCGCTAACCATACCCGGCTTTTCCATTCCGGTGAAAGCCATTTTCGATAAGCAGATGAATCTGGAAACGTTACGAATCCTGATGAATCCGTCTGCTTAATTTTTATTCTCTTTCATGATTACCGTTACCACAGCTACCGAACACGACTTACCCATCATTCGCGAGATTGCTCACCAGACATGGCCGTCGACCTTTGGCGAAATCCTGTCTGCCGAACAAATTGCGTATATGCTCGATATGATGTACAGTATGGATGCCCTCAAGCGTCAGGTACACGAAAAGAATCATGTTTTTCTGCTGGCTCAGGAAGCAGAGAGTCAGGCATATCTGGGGTTTACGTCGTACGAGTTCGATTACAAAGGGCTGTTGAAAACCAAGATTCACAAGATCTATCTCCTTCCCGCCAGTCAGGGCAAAGGCGTTGGCAAACTGCTGATTAATCGGGTTGCCAAGATAGCTTGGACGCATGGAAACGCTACCCTTTCATTGAACGTAAACAAGTACAACAAGGCTATTCAGTTTTACGAACGAATGGGCTTTTCTACCGTCGATACTGAAACGATTGACATCGGCAACGGCTTCCTGATGGAGGATTATGTAATGGAAAAACCGTTGAAAATATAGGTCTAACGCTCGAAAACAGCTATTTTTAACCAAAGAAAGCTTTTTCTACAGTTGGTTATTTGCACCTAATGCCTGTTCACTACGATGAGTGTAATTATAACCGATAATAGTAATATCACTGGCCAAACAAGTGGCGAATGACGATTACAATGACTTAAATACTTTCTCAACAAACGCCTTTGAAACCTTTTTTCTTTACCCGTATTCAGTATACATCCGGCGACTGGGACACCGACCAACGGATGCCGTCGAACCTGCTGCATTCGCTGGTCGAATATACAACCCTGCCGATTGACCAGAAAGAAAAGGTGGTGCAGTTGAGTAGTCCTGACCTGTTCAAAAGTCCTTTCTGCTACTTAAGTGGGCATAAGCTGGTGGAGTTTTCGGCGCAGGAGCGGGACCACTTCAAACGATATGTACAAAATGGCGGCTTCGTGTTTGTCGATGATTGCAACCACGACGTCGATGGCCTGTTTGCCAAGTCGTTCGAGCAGGAAATGGGCCGCACGTTCGGGCAGAAGGCGTTACAGAAGATTCCGAATACTCATCCGATCTACACCTGTTTTTTCAAGTTCGAGGAAGGCCCTCCCACCACCTCGTTCGAGCTAAATGGCTGGGGCGACGACCTGGTCCACGATTACCTCAAAGCCGTCACCATCAACGGCCGCATCGGTGTCCTATACAGCAACAAAGACTACGGCTGCGAGTGGGATTATGACTTTCGAAACAAACGATTTCTGGCCGAAGACAACACCAAATTCGGCGTCAATATTATTACCTACGCGCTAACGGCGTGATCATGTAATGCCGCCCCTCCGGGTCGGCGGGAAAGCAATAGTCAAGCATTACCGACCCGGAGGGGCGGTATTACAACCTGAAAAATAGACCATTGGATTCAACAGACTTAACTCACTACAAAGCGCTGGTGGCCAAGCTGCCCCAGCTACGAAAGGAAATCGGGAAGGTTATTATCGGACAGCAGGAAGCCATCAGCGAAGTCCTTATTTCGCTCCTGGCGGGTGGCCATTGCCTGCTCGAAGGTGTACCCGGCCTAGCCAAAACACTGATGGTGAAAACCATGTCCGATGCGCTGGCGATGCGTTTCAAACGCATTCAGTTTACCCCCGACCTGATGCCAGGCGATATTGTGGGCACAGAAGTGCTGGAGGATGACCACGAGACGGGCCACAAAGTCTTCGTGTTCAACCGTGGCCCTATTTTTGCCAATGTCGTGCTGGCCGATGAGATTAACCGGACGCCCCCTAAAACGCAGGCGGCCATGCTCGAAGCCATGCAGGAGTATAAGGTAACTTACGGCGGTAACGATTATGTACTTCCCAAGCCCTTCCTGATCATTGCGACCCAAAACCCCATTGAACAGGCGGGTACGTATCCCCTGCCCGAAGCCCAGCTTGACCGCTTCCTGCTGTACATCAAGCTTAGCTATCCGTCGGAGCGCGAGGAGCTGGAAGTGCTGAAAAGTACCACCGGTACCGCCCGCCCGGAACTGCAAACGATACTATCTGACGAAGACATTATCCAGCTACAAAAGCTGACCCGCCAGGTACACATCAGCGATGAGTTGATCGAGTACATCAACCGACTCGTTCGGGCGTCGCGCCCTGCTGAAACACCATCGCCCTTTGTGAAGCAATGGGGCGAATGGGGGGCTGGACCACGGGCCGGACAGGCCTTGGTCTTATGTGCCAAAGCCAGAGCCGTACTGAACGAACGATTCTCGGTCATTCCCGACGATATTCAGACGCTCGCTTACCCCATCCTGCGCCACCGTATCGCCCTTAACTTCCGCGCCGAAGCCGAAGGCATCACCACCGATCAGGTAATTAAGGAACTGTTATCTACCGTAAAATGAGAATCCAGTACGCATAGCGCATAGATTCGAGAAGTCAACTCCATTGGACTGTAGAGAATAAAAAAATCTCTGCGAATCTCTGTGTTATCTCCGTGCATCTCTGTGACCCAACCCTTATGCTCATCACCGAACTCATCAAACTCAACAACCTCCAACTGGCCAGCAAACTGGTGAGCGATGAGTTGTTGCTGGGTATTCAAACTAGTCGGCGGTCGGGGATTGGGACGGAATTTGAGCAGTTTCGCCATTATAGCCCCGGCGATGATCCCAAGCGCATTGACTGGAAGTTGTTTGCCAAATCAGGGCACTACCTGGTTCGTGAATCCGCTACGGAGAGTAACCAGCAGGTACGCTTCCTTATCGACCTCTCCGGGTCCATGAACTACACCGAAGGCAGTGTAAGCCGGTTGCAATACGCCAAAATCCTGCTGGCCTCGCTGGCCTATCTGAGTAACCGGCAAGGCGATCAGTTAAGCCTATTTTCCCTTCAAAATGGGCTGGTTCAGGCGATGGTACCGGCGGGTAAACAGGCCTTTCAGAAAATTGTAGCGACACTGGAAACTAGTGAAGCCAAAGGAGCCTGGGACAATCGAAACCCGTCAATTCCGGACTTTAGTCGGAAACAGGCCGAAGTGCTTATCATCGCATCCGACTTTCTACAGGTTGATGATGAATGGGTCCAGTTAATTCAACGTGTGGCTGCCCCTCGTCGGGAAATCGTTCTGTTTCAACTACTGGGCGATGAAGAAGTCAATTTTTCGATGAACGGCTTTTACCGATTTCAGGATCTGGAAACGGGCCGTGAGATTGAATTACAGGCCGATGCCATTCGGGAAACCGTTCGGGAACGAGCCACCACGTACCTGACAAAGCTTGAGGAGAGTTTGCGCATTCCGCACGTCCGGCTTATCCGCGTTCGCTTGAGTGACCCGATCGCTTTAGTCTTAAAACAGTTTTTAACCAGTTAACTAGTAACCGATTATGCAGTTTGTTGAGCCGTTTTTGTTGTGGGGTGCATTAGCCGTCGCGATTCCGGTGGCCATTCACTTCTGGCACCAGAAACAGGGGAAACTGCTTCCCTGGGCGGCTACACAATGGCTCCTTGAAAAGCAAAATCAGCAAAGCCGTGGCCTCCGGCTCGATAACATTGCCTTGCTGATTGTCCGTTGTCTGCTCCTTATCCTGCTGGTAGTTTTACTGGCGCAACCTGTTCTAAACGGGTTTCAGCAACCACCCGCTATTCAGAAAGTGCATCTGGTGCAGCCCAGCAAGACCGTTGCTGACAATTACAGATTTGAACTGACCGAAGCACGAAAAAAAGGCGAGAAAGTCGTCTGGGCCGACGACCAACTAAACGAGATAGACGACAAGCTTTATACATTCCAACCGTCGAACCGATTTAGCCCACTACAGCTACAAACGGCCATTAATCGACTGGACTCAAAAAACGTTGAACTCCATCTTTATCTCGTCAATAGCCGAAAACTAGCCGATGTACCTGCCATTTCGGTGCCAGCCAAATTTAACCTGCACACGGTCGTTGATTCGTCGGGGCAGCTTCTCCCCTATCTGGTAGTCAGGAATGATCGAAAGTTATTTGTTAATCGAACAGGAAAACTGGTGAGCGTTCCAACGCTTGACCCGACCCTCAAATTCCATTCGGCACCCACTCATTCAGGTCCAATTGTCGTTTTGCTTAGTTACCAAAAAGCACAGGAGCAGCAGACGGTTAAAGCAGCGCTGGCGGCTCTTACAGATGTCTATGCACTTGATTTTTCGGTTGATGAAAAGCCCGTACCGAACCGAAGCTACGACTGGATATTGACGGATAAAATCCCAAGCCGACTATCCTCTCAATCCCTGTATACCGTTTCGGGCGTGGAGCAACTTGATGGCCAGGGCAACGTAACGTTTACAAACGAGTCATTGACCCCACAAACGTCGGATTTGGCCGCAACGGGGCAGCTGCCCGAATGGCTCGGGTTGCAATGGGTAAAACACTCCAGTTTTGGATTGACCAACGCACCTCTCAGCCCAAAAGATTTACAATCACTATTCGTTCCGACAAACAAACCCACAGCCGAACAGCACGCAGGCATACAAAATGCTCTTTTGGTACTATTCGTTGGGTTGTTAGCCGTTGAACGCTGGCTCGCTTTAACAAAAAACGCATGAACGAACTGAAACGCCTTGTCTCGTCGGTCACGTACCAACTTTACGCTAACGCCCTGCTTCGGTGCCTGTTGCTGGCACTGTCAGCCTATTTTTTAGCGGCAACCTTTACGGGGCCGTCGATTATAGCCATTCTTTTTGCCGTTGCCAGTTTTGTAGTTGGAGCTTTCCTGAACAAGCTATACCAGGACAAAAAACCGCAGGCAATTCAACTCATCCACCAGACCGTTGGTGATGTCGAATACAGCTTGCCTCTGCTGACAAAGCCCGAGCTTAACCTGGCAGAGCAGTTACAACTCGACCGCCTGAACAGTCATATCCAGCACGTTCGCATCCCTGTGGTGGTGCTGGCAAAAGCGGGGCTCTATGGTCTCTTTTTAGTTGGCGCGTTGGCCGTTTACTTTGGCTATCCCCTATTGGCGAATACGGCAGTTAACGGTCCTCAAAAGAAAGGGTTGTTGGCAGCATTCACCCCCGACAAAAAACCGGAAGCTCCTTCGTTTGAATCAGCTTCGCTCCGCATTCAACCACCGGCTTACACCCGACTTCCGGAAACAAACTCCTCTAACCTGAATGCGTCGAGTGTTGTGGGGGCGGTGCTTTCGTGGCGGTTACAGTTCAGCCATACCAACCAGCTTTCGGTTCGGCTCGTAAATGGCCGTGGGCAGGAAATACCCTTCCGTCAAACCGGAGATGGGTATACGTATCAGGATCGACTGATAAACTCAGGCCTGTACGCCATTAAAGCGTATTGGCGTACCGATACAGAAAAGGACTCGGTTATCTATCAATCCGACTTTTACCGACTTGAAGCCCGGCCGGATCTGGCCCCCAAAATTGAACCAGATTCGAAAGAACTGTATCGGTTTCATACCATCAAAGACCCCAAAGCGTTGACGGTTGGTACCCGTATGTCAGATGATTTTTTGGTCTCCAATGCCTTCCTTGTCGCTACCGTTGCGCGGGGTTCGGGCGAGAATGTCAAGTTTCGGGAAGTGAAGTTTCCGCTGAGTCAGGCCAATTTTAAAGATGCCAAACTCACAAAAACGCTTGACCTGAACGAACTGAAGTTTGCGCCCGGCGATGAGTTGTACTATTACTGGGCCGCTTTCGACAACCGCCAGCCCGAACCGAACTTCACTAAGTCAGACACGTATTTTCTGGTGTATAAAGACACAACCCAGGTGGAAGAAAGTGAACTGGCGACAATGGCCGTAAACATCATGCCCGAGTATTTTCGAAGCCAGCGGCAGATCATTATAGACACCGAAAAGCTGATTGCCAGTCGGAAACGCAGTACATCGAAAAGCGGGGTCAGTCATGCGTTCAAGAGCCAGTCGAACGAGATTGGTTTCGACCAGAAAGTGCTGCGGCTGCGCTATGGTCAGTTTCTGGGCGAGGAGTTCGAAACATCGGCCGGGGGCGGGCATATCGAACCCACCGACGAAGGGGGCGACCCGCTCAAAGGATTCATTCACGCCCACGACACCGGTGAAGAACATGGGGAAGCGCACCACGTTGAGGAACCTCATCACGACCACGGTCCATCCGGCCCCGAATCGGATAAAGACCCTGTGGCCGCCCTGATGGAGCAATACGTTCACTCCCACGACAACGCAGAGACCAATACGTTCCATGAAGAATCGACGCGGTCGTTGCTGAAAATGGCATTGGAGCAAATGTGGCAGTCGGAGTTACACCTACGGATGTATGAACCCGAGAAAGCGCTCCCGTTTGAGCAGAAAGCACTGGAATACCTGAAATTGTCGCAGCAAAAAGCGCGGTCGTACGTCAAGAAAACCGGCTTCGATCCGCCCCAAACGAAAGAAAAGGAAACGCGCCTAACGGGTGAGTTCAAAAACGTGACAGCCGCATTCAATCAGGAGCGGGTATATTCGAAGGAACGAATCGAGTTGCTGGTAGCCCAGGCCATCGGGTATCTGGACCTCCCTGCACTCAATACCCAGCAACGGCAGACCCTGCAACAACTCGGCAATGCCCTGGCAAACGAAGTGGTGAACAGTGGCCTTCAAAACTGGTCGGTGCTGGCATCAATACAGAAATTAGCCGGGGGTAAGGCGCTTACGCCTGCTGAAAAAACGCAGCTAAAAACAAAATTGTACACGCTGACGGCTGCGTCGGAGCGAACCGGGCCCACTTATGTCAGTGATCGCGCTCTTCAACAAGCGTTCTGGAAGCACATCAACTAGCGACCGGACTATCTGTTATTATCAATGCAAACTCCTGTAAACTGGACCGAACCGATAACCTGGTTTATCGCCCTGGCGTTACTCGTCTTATTAGTTGGTCAACTCTGGCTCATCAGCCGAAATGAGTCGTTGCCCGTCGGACGAAAATCACTTCGGTTAGCCTTGAATCTCCTTCTCTGGCTAGTGTTAGTTGGCTATTTCCTGCAATTTCAATGGCAGCGGGAGCGTTCGGCTACCCATGCCTTGCTTGTTGGTGATGAGGTGCCCTCGGCCGTTGCCCGTCACATCAGGGATAGCCTTAACCTTCAGGATAGCTTTACCAGTCGAAACCTGACAGACGACTATGATTCATTAACCCTGATTGGTCAACGCTTTCCGGTGGCAACCCTTACCCAGCTTAGCCATTCAGCCCTGCACTGGATACCCTACAGTGAGCCGAATACAGTAGAGAATCTAAACTGGAAAGGGATCGTCCGGCAGGGTGAGATTCAGAAAGTTACCGGGCAAATTCAAACGGCAGAAGATGCCATCTTACGTCTAAAGTTTGGGGGGAGAACACTGGACAGTATTGCCCTGAAAGCTGGCGAGAATGCATTCGCGCTCCAGTTTCCGGCCTTTTCGCGGGGACGTACCCAAACTGAACTCGTCCTTGGCCGAACCACACTAGACACCGTTCGTTTCTTCACCCGGCCCATCGAGCCGCTTACCGTTCTGTTCCTACTCAATAGCCCCGATTTTGAAAGTAACACATTGGCGGGTTGGCTGGGCAAACAGGGACATACGGTTCAGGTATCGACGACTTTATCGAAGAATATTAGCAGTAACGTCAGCATTAATCAAGCGAGTAAATCCATTGGAAAGACAACGCTAGACCTGATTGTCACAGAATCTGCCAATGCCTCGAACCCGACCGTTCGTAAAGCTGTAGCGGAGGGAAAGGCGGTTTTATTTATCAATACCATTAATCCCGAAACCGAAAGCCGCGTGATCAACCAAGCGTTAGGCACCAGCTGGCAGGTCAGAAAAACGTCCAACGAAGCGGTCATCCCGGTCGGCAACGGGCTGGCAGCACTCCCCTATCGTTTTGCCGAAAATCTGAACCAGTTTCCCGTAGCCGGTTACCCGATTGCCGTGCAACGGAGTACGCGCGGATTTGCCGGTCGAATTGGCGTTAGCTTACTGAGCGAAACCTATCCGTTGTCGCTTAGTGGGGACAGCGTGTCGTATAACCGGATTTGGACGGCGGTATTAGCCAGGCTCTCATCTTCAGAGAAACCCACAATTCAGGTCAATGCGCCCGTTTACAATGGTTTGCCACAGGAGGTTCTTGTCAATAACGCCACGGCTTCATCGCGCAAACTGGTTATTGGTCAGGACACCGTTACGCTGGCTCCATCATCCATCAACGACCGGTCGGTCATTGGTTTATCCCTGTTCAGACAGACCGGTTGGCAATCGGTGCAGGACTCGCTGGCGCTTTTCGTGAATGCCCGAACCCAAACAGATCCAGTTAGTGACCGGCAAACGGTAAGTCGGTTCATGCTAGCCCATGCAGAGGCTCAGACTATGTTCGCCCAGACTGCCCGGTCAACTACAGCCCGCGTGCCCGAATGGGTATGGCTGGTCTTATTTCTTGGCTGCTTAACGGCGTTGTGGCTAGAACCAAAAGTAGTGTAGATTACAGTTCAGGTTTGTCGTTACACCGTTTTCTCCATTCTCTTTTGAACTTTGACCGGTCATCATCGCTCATCTGACGCCATCGTTCGCGCCAGGGTGGTGAACCCTCCCCACCTCTAAAACGACCACCTGCTGACCCGAACTTAAACCCACCAAACAAAATTCGGGATAAGATCAACAGTCCCACCGCCTGCCAAAAGGTAACAGACTTCACCGGCACAACCGCTATCAGTACCGTATTCCAGAGCCAGTAAACGGCATACGAAACGGCCAGGAGCGCCAGCAGAATAAAGATCGGAACAAAAAATCGTATACGCCTGTAAGGGGTTTTCATTGCTTATAGGTTGTCAAGTTCATTATATAGTCGTTGTAATCGTTTCCGAAGGTGCTGAACGGCGTAGCGTTTTCGGGAGATGATTGTCTTCAGATTTTCCCCGGCAGCATCGGCAATCTCCTGTAAGGTTCGGTCTTCCAGTTCATTTTGGATAAAAACTACTCGCTGATTTTCGGGCAACTCATTCAGCGCTTTCATAAGCTCCTCCCAGAAAATATCTTTAAAAAACTGATCCTCGGGCGTTTCAGCATCGGCCAGCAAAATGTCCCTGAAACGATAGTCGTCTTCATCTTCGTCGCCCATTAAATCCGACAACGAATCATCTTTTTTCTTCCGATAGGTGTCGGTAATTCTGTTTCTGGCCACCTGAAAAAGCCAGCCACTTATGCTTTCAATGCCGTCGAGATCAACCACCCTGGCAAGTTGATACCAAACATCCTGTAATATATCTTCCGCATCTTCATCGGATTTTACCTGCCCGCGAATAAATCGAGACAGCCGGGTTCCGTACTGCTTTACTGTCTCAAGAATAGTTCGTCCGGGCGTTTCGGCCATGTGGGTGTTAAATCATAACTTGTTAGCTAACGGTCAGAAAGGACGTGGCTAAAACAGGATTTATTGATCCCTAAACTTACCTTTCCATTCCTGACCGTTAACTAACCGGTGTAATCAACTCAGTTGGTTTTCAATAATTAAGATTGAGAACGTTTATCCAGCTCGCGCAAAACGTCGACCATCGTGCGAAAGCGGTTGGCATCGCCAATGAAACCCAGACCGGTCATAATAAGTGCAAAACCACCCGTACTCACCCAAAACCAGGGATCAGCATTGGCTTCCTTCATTTTGGAACCGTGCAGTAACACGGCTAGTCCGCTACCCAGTAACATGGCACCGCCCCCACCAAATAGCCAATATTTTGTTAGAAGTTTTTTTTCTCGCTGCGTTCTCATACTCTGTTTAGTTTACTTGTCAATTGGTCAAAAAACCATCTGTAACGTATGAGGTTTATAAAAAAAATGTATCTTACCTCATAGTTCAGGCTGTTTACGGTAGCCTGCCAGCCACTAACCTTAACGTATATGCCCGTTTTCACTTTAGGAATAGAAGAAGAATTTCAAACCATAGACCCTGCTACGGGCGAGTTACGGTCTCACATGTCAAAGATTGTTGATGGCGGCCAAATTGTTCTTCAGGAACGCGTAAAGGCCGAAATGCATCAGGCCGTCGTTGAGGTTGGTACGAATATCTGCAATAATATTCAGGATGCACGTCAGGAGGTCACCTATCTCCGAAAGATGATTATCGAACTGGCGGAAAAACAGAATTTAAAGATTGCAGCTGCCGGAACGCACCCCTTTTCGGATTGGCAGGAGCAGCTCATTACCCCTAACGAACGTTATGACCGACTGATCGACGAACTGCGCGACGTAGCCCGCTCGAACCTGATTTTTGGGTTGCACGTACACGTGGGTATCGAAAACAGGAATGAAGGGGTTCAGATCATGAATGCAGTGCGATATTTCCTGCCGCACATTTACGCCCTTTCGACCAATTCGCCCTTCTGGCGGGGCCGGAATACAGGCTTCAAATCGTACCGATCGAAGGTATTCGATAAGTTTCCCCGAACCGGTATCCCGGATTTCTTTTCTTCGGCAGCGGAGTATGATGAATACATCAATCTACTGGTGAAAACCGGCTGTATCGACAATGGCAAGAAAATCTGGTGGGACATCCGTCTACATCCCTTCTTCGACACCATTGAATTTCGCATTTGCGATGTGCCGATGCGGGTTGATGAAACCATTTGCCTTGCGGCCATCATGCAGGCACTGGTGGCTAAAATTTATAAGCTTCACCAGCAAAACCTCAACTTCCGACCTTATCGCCGGATTCTAATCAATGAAAACAAATGGCGAGCGGCCCGGTATGGTATTGAGGGAAAACTGATTGACTTTGGCAAGCAGATTGAAGTACCAACCCATGAACTGATCCATGAATTGCTGAACTTTATCGACGATGTTGTTGACGAACTTGGTAGCCGTTCCGAATGCGAATACGTGCTTAAAATCCTCGAAATGGGGACTGGTGCGGATCGGCAACTGGCTGTTTTTCAGCAAACAAACGATCTCAAACAGGTGGTAAATTACATAGTTGAAGAAACTTCTTTTGGTATTATATAGTTATTTCTCGATCCATTATTAACTAGTAGTTAGCCGTAACATTACTCTATGAGCTTAGTAAAAATTGCTGTTCTCGATATGAATAACAACCATGCCAACGAAGGCATGCGTTGTATTTTGCACATAATTCGAAACGTACAGGGAAACGAGCATGCTGATTTAGCATTCGATGTTTTTGACGTTCGTGCCAACAACGACCTGCCCAATCTGGATTACGACATCTATATTTCGTCGGGTGGGCCGGGTAGTCCCATGGCATCATCCGATGAGTGGGAAAGCCAGTATTTTGAGCTTATCGACCAGATTTTCGACTGGAACGCGCAAAACGAACGGAAAAAATATGTGTTCCTGATTTGCCATTCATTTCAATTGGTTGTGCGTCACTTAAATTTAGGCCTACTAAGTCGCCGTAAATCAACATCATTTGGTATTTTCCCGGTACACAAAACGGATGAAGGCGATTCGGAAGCGTTGCTGGAAGGACTACCCGATCCATTCTTCGCTGTCGACTCACGCGATTACCAAATCACCAGCCCCGATGCTGAGCGAATGAACGAAATGGGTGCAGAAATTTTATGTCTGGAAAAAATCAGGCCCCACGTGTTGCTGGATCGGGCGGTTATGGCCATGCGCTTCTCCCCCGAAATTATCGGTACGCAGTTTCACCCCGAAGCCGATAATGAAGGCATGTTGCGCTATTTCTTACAGCCCGAAAAACGCAATCATATCGTCCTCAATTTTGGTCAGGAAAAATACGACGACATGGTATCTTACCTTCAGGACCCTGATAAAATTGCACTCACCGAGTCGGTTATTCTGCCCGGCTTTTTGCGCCAGGCTATTCAGTCATTATCGTCAACCGTTGAAGAACACGAAGTTGCCTAACCGCAATACTGGATATGCCATTTAAATAGATGGCATATCCAGTACTCTACTACGGAGCCGGGAGCTAGTCTGTTTCGGCCCGATATACCCAAACGCCTTATGATTAAGCCTGTCAGAGAAGCCTTTAATCAAGCCTTTAGCCCGGAGAGCTACCGGGCTTTTTTGGCTAAAGTTGATACTGATTTTCCCGGTCAACTGGATTTCCGGGTAGCCGAAACGCCCATTTTCGTCCCGAAAGTCTTAACCGATAAGCTTGTACAGGCTTGCGACGATATTATTTCTGTCGTCACCGGCGATGACTTTAAAACCCTGACTGATAAAGCCATACCGCTGGATCAACGGGTGCCGAATGAGGATGCCCACACGCAGTTTATGGCTGTCGATTTTGCGGTTTGTCTGGACGAACAGGGAGAATTAACTCCACAGTTAATTGAATTTCAGGGCTTTCCGTCGCTGTATTGTTTTCAGCCCTATCTGGCCAGCCTGTTTCGGAGCCTTTACCCCATTCCGGAAAATCTCTCACATTTATTCACGGTTGCCGATAACGCAGCTTATCTGGATCAGTTACGCCAGATGATTGTAGGCGATGAGCGGCCTGAAGAGGTCATTCTGCTGGAAATCTATCCGGAAAAACAAAAGACCCGGATTGACTTTGTTCTGGCTGAGAAATACCTCGGAATACCAGCCGTTTGTATTACGAAAATTAAGAAGGACGGACGAGCTTTATATTATGAGAAAGACGGCAGCTTGATTCGAATCAAGCGGATTTATAACCGACTGATTTTCGACGATCTCCAGAACTATCCCGACCTTCAGACCGACTTTCATCTGACCGATGATGTGGATGTCGACTGGGTTGGGCATCCAAACTGGTTTTTCCGAATTAGTAAGTACACCCTCCCTTTGCTGAAAAGCCCCTACGTACCCGCCAGTTATTACCTGTCTGACTTAAGCAGTTACCCTGAGGACTTAGAAAATTATGTACTGAAGCCCTTGTTCTCTTTTGCGGGCAGTGGCGTTAAACTGAACATTTCGGCCGACGACCTGGATGCGATACCGGGACATCAGCGGGATGGTTACCTGCTTCAGCGCAAGGTTAAGTATGAACCCGTCATTCAATCGCCGGACGGGCTGGTGAAATGCGAAATCCGGATGCTGTTCATCTGGCCAAAAGAGGATAAACAACCTACATTGCTTACTAATCTCAGTCGCTTGAGCCGGGGTGAAATGATTGGCGTCAACTTCAATAAAAATAAAGACTGGGTGGGCGGTTCGGTCTGCTTTTTTGAGAAATAAGTTAAATCGTACAGAATTTATAGAGTCGTCTGGGGCGCAAAACAATACTTTCGGGTATTTGCGAATCCCCGGCGACTTTTGCGTTAACTATCGTTTTATATATGGAACAACAACAGATTACCCTTTCTGAAAAAGCTATTTTCGACCTCACAGGCAAGGTCGCCATTATTACCGGAGCCAGTAAGGGAATTGGCGAAGACATGGCCCGCGTATTTGCCCGTTTTGGTGCCAAAGTGGTCATTAGTAGCCGTAAGCAGGATGCGTGCGACGCACTTGCCAGCGACATTCGGGCGCAGGGGGGCGAGGCTACCGGCATTGCTGCCCATGTGGGCGACATGGCTCAGCTTCAACAACTAGTCGATAAGAGTATTGCCACTTATGGCGGCATTGATATACTCGTCAATAATGCAGCGTCGAATCCGGTGTTCGGCCCCTCCCTCGACTGCGATGGGGCCGCCTTCGACAAAATTATGCAGGCCAATGTGAAAGCTCCTTTTGAGTTAAGCAAGCTCTGTTATTCAAGCATGAAAGCACGGGGCGGTGGCAGCATCATTATGATCAGTAGCATTGCCGGCCACACGCCGGATCCGGGCCTCGGTATGTACAGTGTCAGCAAGGCATCACTCAATATGCTCACGAAAGTATTAGCGAAGGAATGGGGTCCGGATGGAATCCGCGTCAATGCCATTTGCCCCGGTCTCATTAAAACCAAATTCAGTCAGGCCCTTTGGCAGAACGAGAGCATTCTGGAACATTTCACGAATCGTATTCCTATTGCCCGCATGGGAACCGTTGATGAGATCAGTCCACTGGCCCTGTTTCTGGCCTCCAGTGCGTCGTCCTACAGCACTGGCAGCTTATTTTATGCCGATGGTGGTACGGTAATTTAACTCATTATGGCTACAGAAACCAGAGAAGTCTGGCTACGGGGTCCACTTTCCAACATTCCTCCTTTGGTACAACCCGTTGCCCACGCCCTGATGCAGGCGCACGAAGAGGTCCATGCTTTGATGACTGATTTTCCGGAAACACGACTTTGGGAGCGTCCTGCCAATATAGCTTCGGTCGGCTTTCACCTACAGCACCTGACGGGTGTACTTGACCGTTTGTTCACGTATGCCCGGCAGGAAGCGTTGTCGGAAGCCCAGTTAGCGGCTTTACACTCGGAAGGAAAGCCCGAGGATAATGTATTATCCGTGCCGGAACTGGTTCATAAATTTGAGAAACAGGTGGAAGATGCGCTTGACCAATTACGCCTTGTTGATGAAAGCACATTGACCGACATCCGGGGCGTTGGTCGGGCACAACTGCCCTCAACCATGATTGGTTTGCTAACACATGCGGCAGAGCATACCATGCGGCATGTTGGCCAACTTTCGGTGACGGTTAGGGTGCTAACAGTTTAACCTTTTTTTAAGTTATCCTTTATCGGCATTTAATTCATCCAGCCGATCTTTCACCCGGAAAGTCCGCTACGGTGGTGGACCATCACTTAAAACCATTCTCAATCGTATGAAAACGTCCATTCTAACTGCCTTCGTCGTAGCCACGCTTTGTGTAAATAGTGCTTTTGCCACGGCCCCATCGCAGACCAAGCCTGCCAGCAAAACAATGACAACGACCGTTAAGAAGTCGACGCCGGTTAAATCGACGGCGACAACCAAAGCGGTTCATAAAAAGCACGTTAAAACGTCTGAATAGGCTTTGCCACCTCATAAAAAAGAGACCTCGCCGAGTGGGGTCTCTTTTTCTATGAACTGATTTATGGTCTCTTATTGAACGGCCACGATCTTGAATTCTGTACGTCGGTTTTGCTGGTGTTCGCCTTCCGAACAGTTTACGCCATCGATACAGCCATTGATAATTTCAGATTCGCCATAGCCACGAGCCATCAGTCGATTAGCCGGAATACCTCGTGAAACCAGGTAATCCATAGCTGCTCTGGCACGGTTTTCTGACAACCGGATGTTGTACGTATCCGTTGCTCGTGAATCGGTATGCGACCGCAGTTCGATCTGCATTTGTGGATATTCTTTTAGAATGGCCAGTACATGATCCAGTTCCTGAGCCGCATCGGCACGAATAAAGAACTTGTTCAGATCGTAGTAAATATTTTTCAGCTGAAATACGTCGCCTACACCATACAGACCGAGTGAATCGGTAATGACCTGCGCTTTGCGTTTCGTTTTGTTATATTGTGCCTTTTTAGTGGCGTATCGGTCTTTTTGCGCCGTAATGGTATAAGGAGCGTTTGGCTTTACGTCAAACTCATATCCGCCATCCGGGCCAGTGGTTACGGTTTGTTCAGACTTATCTTTTTCGTTCCGAAGTGTCACTTTCACACCCGTTGCTGGTTTCTGATTCACTTCTGTCTTAATAACCCCTCTCACCACTGTATTCTCGGAGCGTTCCAGATAGATAGAGACATTTAATACCGGCTTGGGAGACTGGGTCAGGGTTGAAAAACGAACGCTGTTCAAGGCATATCCTTCCTTAATAGCTCTGAACTCATATTCTGTATTTGAATCTACACATAAGTCGGTACGCCCGGCCTTGTTGGTTATCTGCAATTCCTGATTTACCCCGTTCCGCAGAATACGAACATCTGCATTTTGGAGTGGTGTACCGGTTTTAGCATCGTATACCAGAATATTAAGTTGTTTGCAGGACCGTCTGAAAGAATAAATATCATCATCGCTGATTCCCTTCTTACGGTTACTGCTGAAATAGCCACTTGTGCCATTTTTATCCGTAATTAACCCAAAATCATCTTTCTCTGAATTGATGGGAGCACCAGCGTTCTGAACACCTTTGTAGGCAATCCCATCTTTCAACTCGGCCATGAACACGTCCAGGCCACCAAGACCTTCGTGCCCATCGGAGGAGAAATACAGATTGCCACACTCGGCGGCAAAAGGAAACATCTCGTTACCTTCGGTATTGATTTCTTTACCCATGTTCACCGGGCTACCCCACTGCCCGCTGTTATATTCAACAACGTAAATGTCCGTTCCCCCGTAGCCTCCCGGCATATCCGACACAAAGTACAGTTTGCTATCGTCAGGCGAAAAAGCGGGGTGCCCCACTGAATATTCATTGTTGTTGAACGGTAATTCCTGTATGTCGACCCACTTGCCATTCTTATTGACGGCAGAATACAACTTAAGCTTTTTTACCCCATCCGAGCTTTTTCCTGACTTGCCTTTGCTGGCGTTGTTGCGGGTAAAGACAATGACATTCTGGTCTTTTGTAAAAGTCATCGGCCCTTCATGGTATTTCGTGTTGAGTGTCCGGCTGAAGATTTCAGCTTTCGACAAAGCTTTATTATCATTTGCCGCTTCACCACTTTCTTCCTTGGTTTCGGTACCGCCACCCAATACCGCCGAATTAACTAAACCGGCTCCAGGTACACGAAGTTGGTTGGTATCGGGGTGGAAGTATAAATCCAGGAACGGCGTCTGGTTCCAGTTGAACACACGCTTGATCACTCCCGACTCATCGCGTGACGATACAAACACAAGACCACCTTTGTAATACATTGGACTAAAATCTGCCTGGCGGGAATTGATTGGCAGGTTTTGAATTCGATACGAGGACGAGTCCTGGTAAAATCGACTCATATCCATATACGACACAGTAAAACGACGGCCGCGTAAATCCTGGGCCTGTTTTTCGCCATATTGGCTGTACATCTTCTGCGAATCCCGGTACTTTCCGTTGGCCGCCAATGCCTGCGCGTAGTAGAGGTAAATCTCGCTGTCCAGATCGGTATAGGTTTTTACGAGTTCACCATAAACACGTTCAGCATTGCGCGTATCCTGTAACTTACGGTAACTGTAACCAAGTTTGATTAACGCATCCCGCGTATCAGCAGCGTCCTTCTTTTTGTCGGTTCGCAAAAATTCTTCGTACGCCCGCACTGCACTGACGTAGCTAAGATTATCAAATTGCTTATTTGCCGCTCGTAGCCGCGTGCTTTGGGCCTGAACAGTCAGACTCGACAAGGCTAATCCCGCAAGTAGCAGGATACGTACAATTCGGTTCATAAATAGTAGTGAGTTATAAGAAAATATGGGCTCGGTCAAATAGCAACAAATAGAATGCCAACTTTTCAACTCCTATGGGCAATTCTCTCATAAGCCATCAAACTTACACCGTTAACTCACTGACTATCAAACCCATTACTTTAAACTCCACGTAAACTTCCCTATTCGGCGCGTCTTGCTAGTAATTCTAAACGAATGTGCTATCCGACGTCCGATAACCCAGACAATTTCGTTACCCGATAGAAGCACAGCGGTTTGTTCACGTTCAGACCTACTCAGCTTTAGATCATTCAGTAAGTCGCTTACCAATTTATGCCCGTTTAAACCAATGGGACGAATCTTATCTCCCTGTTTCCAGAGACGAATCGTTAGCGGGAACGTTAACCGGTCAACGTCAAGACAAGCTACCTCGGGCGCAGTCGGAATAGCAAAGTCAATCGGCCTTTCGAATACGTTGGTGGTCAGCGTATAGCGGTCCCCTATAGAGATAGGAGTATCCGGCCAGTTGGTCAGTTGGATTTCGAACTCGCCGGACGGGGTGATAGCCTCAAGCAGCAGACCGTTCCGTTCGTGGATTATCCGGTGTGTGGCCGACTGAAACACCTGCCCCACGGGCTGGGCAAGGGAAGTAACCAACAATGGTGCCTGATCGTTGGTAAAGCCGAATGGCTTTAGCCATTCCATCAGTCGAAAGGGCAGTTCAGACTGAGCGAGTAGCTTATTGCGGGGAAGCAGTATGGCACTCCCCTGAACATCGGCAATTGCCTGCCAGGAGCGGTCCAGTTCGGCTCGCATGAGCGTTTCGGCGGCTCTCAACCGCTCAACGGTTCGTGGCAATGTTTGCCAGAGCCCGGGGTTCAGGTCGGTAAGCACGGGCACAACAAGGTGACGAATTCGATTCCGGGCATATTTAGTATCGGCGTTTGAGCTATCCTCCCGATAGTCCAGGTTATTCGAGGCAGCATAAGCAGTTATCTGATCCCGAGTGGCAAATAACAAAGGGCGCACAACCTGATTTTGGCGGGGCAGAATACCATGTAAACCCGCTATTCCTGTTCCACGCGTCAGATTGAGCAACAGCGTTTCGAGGATATCGTTTTTATGATGCGCCGTGGCCAGACAGGCATATGAAAACTCGCTGAGCAGTTGAGCAAACCAGTCATACCGAAGTTCACGAGCGGCCATCTGAATGGATATACCCCGCTCGCGGGCAATAGCCTGCGTGTCGAAACGGATTAAATGAAACGGAACCCCATAGCTCTCCGCCTTGTTTTGAACGAAAACAGCATCAGCTTCCGAAGCGGCTCCACGCATAGAAAAGTTAACGTGAGCTATCGCAAACGGTTGACCAGACCGATAAAACAGCTCCGCCATAACGATTGAGTCGATGCCGCCACTGACTGCCAAAAGCACCCGATCGCTCGGTTTGAAGAGTTGATTGTCGTTAATAAATCCTAAAAATCCTTCTTCAATCATTTGGAGTCGGCCCTAAGCCGTAGTTTTGTCACTATGATTCGTTTGCTTACCCGTTTTCTTGCCGCTTTCGTTCTCGTTGGTTCACTACTTGTTTCAGCCGATTTGCTGGCTCAGGTGGGTGCTCCACCGTCCGGACGCCCATCGACGCCCGGTAGCGCAGCCGATAAAGTGGAGCTACTACCGGGTTCAGACAGCCTGGTGGGTATGAACGTACCCGGTCAGGTTGTTCGAAAAATATACAATAACGTCCGATTTCGCCAGAAAGGCGTGTTGATGTATTGTGATCTGGCTATTCAGAACGCAACGACCAATGTGATTGAAGCCTATGGCAATGTCCAGATCATTCAGGGAGACACCATTACCGTTCGGGGCGATACTTTGTTTTATTACGGCAATACCCGACAGGCAAATGTACGTGGTCGGGTAAGTTTACGCGACCGAAAAATGACGCTGACAACCGCTCAGCTCGATTACGACATGCTGTCTGGCATTGCGCACTACCCCACACCCGGCCGTATTGTTGATAAAGAAAATGTGCTCACCAGCCGGGAAGGCTATTACGATACCCGCACCAAACTGTTTACTTTCCGACAGAATGTTCGGCTGGTCAACACCAAAGGTACACTCACGGCCGATTCACTGCTCTATAACTCCATTACCCGAATCGCCACCTTTCAGGGGCCAACGCGCATAACCAACAAAGACGGCGTCCTGACGGCGGTGGCAGGGCAATACAATACGACGTCCGGCATATCAAACTTCCAGCGGAGGGCAACGGTTGAAACGCCTAAATACCGACTAACAGGTGATTCCCTTTATTACGATAACGTGTCGGAGTTAGGGATAGCCAAGGGCAATGTGATCATGATTGCCAAAGACCGTCAGGCAGTTATTACCGGCGATCATGTCCGGTATAATGGCAAGGCCGGGATTTCGCGGGTAACCGGGCATCCCGTTGCCAAAAGTCTGGCAAATGAAGCATCGAAAGACACGCTCTATTTGCGAGCCGATACCTTGTTTTCTTTTGATAATAAGCTCACAAATACCCGCCGGTTGCTCGGTCAGAAAAACGTGCTTTTGTATAAATCAGACCTTCAAAGCAAGTGCGATTCATTGATTTACGACACCGCCGATTCGACCATTTATTTCTTTAAAAAACCCATTGTCTGGAGCCAGAACAAGTACCAGATGGAAGCCGATTCCATGCGGGCGGTGCTTAAAAACAACAGGATACAGACGATGTATTTGAAAGCGAAATCATTCGTTATTTCTCTCGATACACTCAAGAATTATAACCAGATAAAAGGGCGTACCATAACGGCGTATTTCGCGACTAAAATCGCGTCAACAACGCTGAATGCACCAACTGAGCAATCTACCCGGGTTTCGTCAAAAGCAAATTCTCCCCGTTCTGCCTCTGCTGTTGCAACGAATACCCCACCGAAACGCGTATTGACGTCAAAAAGCAGTTCACCCGCGTCTACTACGGTACTTAATCAGGAACAGACAGTGCTGGACCGAGTACTGGTCGATGGCAACGGACAAAGCATTTATTATGCCGTTGATGATAAGAACAAATTAATAGGTTTGAACCATGTAGAATCGAGCCGAATGAATATTGAATTCGAGGATAACAAGGTTGGGCGAATTCGGTTTTATGGCCACCCGGATTCTCAACTTATCCCGCCGAAAGAATTAACACCGGATGTCCAGCAACTTGATGGTTTCCGGTGGCGGGAAGCGGAAAAACCAACTAAAAATCAGGTTTTATGGCTTGAAGTGCCCCCGGCAGAGCAACCGGTAATTAGAAAAACATTAAAAAATAAGAGCACAATTAAACCTTTGGCCCAAAAATTGGTTCGAAAAGGTAATAATTGACTGTTTTAACAATTTTTTAGACAATAGCCCGTTGACTTTGTCTTTTAAGATGAATAGGTTTGTGTTGTATAGGTGTGTACCTGAAGTAGACTTACATGAAACAAATTATACTTATTGGTGTATTGATGGGCTTGCTAACCGCAGTTGCCCCGCTCCAGGCGCAGGTCGCCCAGCGGGATTCTGATGCGCGGAAAGGAAGCCGACTCGAACTGGGTCGTACCTCATCCGTACGCAAACCAACAACCGGTCTGCCAACTCAGCGATTTTCGATCGCTCCCAGCCCGTCCCTTTCTGGTCTGGACCGGTCGATGGCCCTGCACAAAAACAGCGCGATCAATGAGCATTATCGCTCAATCATGATGACACACAGCGGTGCCAAAATTCCAACGCATGCAACCGCTGCCGAGAGCGTACCAACGGTTGAGAGTGCTCCCCGAACATCGGCTATTGCTCAGGAAGGAAAAGCGGAAAACCGGCTGTATACCAACGAAAAACTATGGGTGTCCAATGCATACCCAAACCCGGCTGACGATGTTGCTGAAATTGACTATCAGTTCAATGGAACGGGCGATGCAAAACTGGTTCTGCTCAACGTACTGGGTGCTCCCGTTGCCGAGTATGAACTGGAGCGCAATGAGCGCAAAGTTCGAATTGGAACACGGCTATTAGACACCGGTTACTACCTCTACCAATTGTCGGTCGACGGCAAAAAAGTGGCAACCAAACGATTGCTGGTACGCCATCAGTGAGCTGGATAGTAGTTGTTAAAATACCCTAAAATAAGCCAAATCCTTTATCATTTCCAGCACTATACAGGGCTTCATCCTCGTTAATTCGATGAAGCCTTTATTTTTTTTGTATCTTTGCAAGCATATGCAAAACCGTCATATTGGTAAAATTCTGTTAGGGATTGGGGTCGTATTTCTGCTTGGCTCATGCAGCCCGTTTTCAAAATTGCAGAAAAGTGGGAGTGATGACGCGAAGTACAAAGGTGCTCTTGAATACTACAAAAAGGCAGATTGGTATCGGGCAGGCCTTTTGTTTGAAGAATTGATCCCCGTACTTAAGGGTAGTAATGAGTCCGAAATGGCTCAGTTTTACTATGCTTACACGCAATATCAGCAACAGCAATATCTTCTGAGTGCCACGCTGTTCAAGAAATTTTACGAGACTTTCGCGCGCTCAGAATACGCACAGGAGGCCATGTATATGTATGCCTACTCGCTTTACAAAGACACGCCTTCGTTCAACCTCGACCAGTCTAATACGCTGACGGCAACATCGGCACTTCAGGATTTCATCAATGCTTATCCTGATAGCAAATACAAAGAGGAGTCGACAAAGTTGATTCTAGAGCTTCGCGGAAAACTGGAACGGAAAGCCTACGAAAAAGCCAAACTGTACTACAAAACCAGCGGCTTCAATATTGCCTCTTACAAATCTGCCGTAATCGCTATCAATAACTTCCAGAAGGATTTCCCGGATTCTGAATACAACGAAGAACTGGCCTATCTAAAAGTTGACGCCGAGTTTAGCCTGGCACAAAATAGCCTGGAAACGAAGCAAAAGGAACGTTATCAGGAAGCGATCGGTTATCATCAGGCATTTGTGGACAAATACCCAAACAGCCAGTTTCTCAAACAGTCGGAAAAGATGTTTGAAACCAGCCAGAAAGAAATTGATCGCCTGGATAAGCTGGAGCAGGAACGCGAAAAAGAAAAAGCGCGATTAAAAGATGCCAACCGCCCTGCAAAAGTGACGGCAGCCAATTAACATTAATTACGGGCTGAAGTGTATGATCTCATGACTTCAACTTTGATTGACTTTATACCAAATACCGATTATAAACTATTATGGCAACAAATCCATCAATCATCACCCGTAATAACGACAAGATTGCGGCTCAAACCGGGAACCTGTACGAATCGGTATCGATCATTTCGAAACGTGCTCGTCAGATTGCCACGAAGAACAAAGAAGAGTTGAGCAACAAACTATCGGAGTTCGTTTCGGCGGTTGATAACCTTGAAGAAGTCTTCGAAAACCGGGAGCAGATAGAGATCTCCAAGTTTTACGAGCGCATGCCCAAGCCTACTTCCATTGCTACGGATGAGTTTCTGGAAGGTAAAGTCTACTGGCGTTATAACGAAGAAGACGCTCAGCAGTAAACCACTGCACAGCTTTTCAATGACCGCGCAGTGCTGTACTGTGCGGTCATTGGTGTTTTATAGCTGGTTAATGGTTATTGGTTAATAGGTATTGGTTAAGCGTCCCCAATACCTATTAACCGATACCCATTAACCATTAACCATTAACCAATGTCACTAGCAGGGAAGCGAATTCTTTTGGGCGTAACGGGTAGTATCTCGGCCTATAAGTCGGCGTTGTTGACTCGGCTGTTAGTGAAGGCTGGTGCCGAGGTGCAGGTCGTTATGACGGCATCGGCCCAGCAATTTATTACTCCGCTCACGCTGGCAACCTTATCGAAACGCCCTGTTTTATCGACATTCGTCAATACGGAGTCAAACCGACCGGGCGATGGAAGCTGGAACAATCATGTCGACCTGGGACTTTGGGCCGATGCCATCGTGATCGCTCCGGCCTCGGCCCATACACTGGCCCGATGTGCAACGGGTATTTGCAATGATCTACTTTCGGCGGTTTATTTGTCGGCGCGATGCCCGGTATTTTTTGCACCCGCCATGGATGTCGACATGTACAGCCATCCATCAACGGTCGACAATCTGCGTCGGCTCACTAGTTTTGGTAATCATATTATTAAGGCAGAACACGGCGAGTTAGCCAGTGGATTGGTTGGTGAAGGGCGACTGGCAGAACCCGAAACAATTATCCGGACTTTAACTGATTTCTGGTCAAACTTACAACAGGTAGAACGAAGTAAGCCAGGCGTGTTAGCCGGCAAACGGGTCTTGATCACGGCAGGGCCAACCCAGGAGCCTATCGATCCTGTGCGGTACATCAGCAATCATTCAACGGGAAAGATGGGGTATGCCATCGCAAAAGCCTTTGCCGAAACCGGCGCCGAGGTAACGCTGGTGAGTGGGCCAACAGCTCTGCCCCTACCGGCCCCCAGTATAAAACGCATTGATGTTCGGTCGGCACAGGATATGTTCGAAGCAACGGAATCGGAATTTAACATGGCCGATATTGTTGTCCTGAGTGCCGCCGTAGCCGATTACACCCCCGCTCACCCTGCCGACCGGAAGATCAAGAAGGCAGAAACGCTTTTTTCGCTCGAATTGACTAAAACAACCGACATTGCCGCTACACTCGGGAAGCGAAAACAACCCGGACAGTTACTGATGGGTTTCGCGCTGGAAACAGACAATGAGCAAGCCAATGCACTTAAGAAACTTTATGCTAAGAATTTAGACTGGATTGTGTTAAATTCACTTCGTGATTCAGGAGCCGGTTTCGGGCACGACACCAACAAGATTACCGTTATAGATAAAGACGAACAAATCCACGAATTTCCACTAAAAACAAAAGACGAAGTGGCACTGGATTTGGTTACGTTAGTCGTAAAGTCGCTCTGACAAAGTAGGGTCTTATCCATGAAAGCAATACGCATTTTACTGTTAGTAAGCTGTCTGGCAGCTTCGGCAAGCGCTCAGGAGCTGAATTGCCAGGTTACGATCAACTCCGATCAGCTATTTGCTCAGCAGAAAACGGATTTCTCTTACGTAAACCAGTTAAAAGGCATCATTACCGAGTTTATGAACAACCGGCGATGGAGCAATGACCAGTTTTCCGTAGCCGAACGAATTAACTGCTCATTGAACATCAATCTGTTGAAATCACTGACGCAGGGGGCTTTTGAAGCAACGGCGCAAATTATTGTGACGCGCCCTGTGTATGGCACAACGTATGAAACAACTACGTTCAGTTATGTTGACCGGGCATTTAACTTTGTTTACCTGCCAACAACACCCGTTTATTACCGGGAAAATCAGTTTTCAGACGACCTGACCTCCTTACTGGCGTTTTATGCCAATGTAATCATGGCCGTCGATTACGACACGTTCAGCAAACAAGGCGGAAATCAGTTCATTCAACGGGCCTATGCCATTACCAACCTGGCGCAGCAGGGATCGCCCAATGGCTCCTGGCAAACCGGGGGCGACCGACGAAACCGGTACTGGCTCATTGAGAACCTGCAAAACCAGCAATTGCTGCCATTCCGGGATGGGCTTTATAACTACCACCGTCAGGGCCTGGACATCTTTGCGGCTAACCCTGTGCAGGTTCGGAAACAAACGATTGCCTTATTGAATACCATACGGACCATTGGCCTGCAACTACCGAATTCTGTTCTGATCAATTCGTTTTTTGACGCCAAGTCGCAGGAACTATTCAATATCCTTTACGAAGGAACACCGGCCGAACGAAAACAGGCATTCGATTTACTGTCATTCCTCGACCCGGCCAAAACAGAAAACTACCGAAAACTAATCCAGTAAGTTACTGACGGTACGTAATTTTACCTTTATTTACCGCCCTTACTCACTGCTAACTATTCGCTGATTTTGCTTTCGCATTTATTCATAAAGAATTACGCGCTGATTGACGAACTGGAACTCTCGCCCGACCGTGAACTCAATATCGTAACGGGCGAAACAGGTGCAGGAAAGTCAATTATTCTCGGAGCCATTGGGTTGCTGCTTGGCAACCGGGCCGACACGCGCGTCTTGTACAACCCCGAACAGAAATGTATTATCGAGGGGACATTTGGCGTATCCGGCTATCGGATCGAGCAAATCTTTGATGACGAAGAACTCGATTATTCAGATACCTGCATCGTTCGCCGGGAAATTGGCGTGAGCGGTAAATCACGGGCGTTTGTCAATGACACGCCTGTTAACCTGGAAACACTCCGACGGATTACGAGCGAGATGATGGATATTCACTCACAACACGATTCGGTGTTGCTGGGCTCCAATGAATACCAGTTGGAAATCGTGGATACCTACGCGCAAAATGAAGCGCAGTTACGTACCTATCGATCCGATTATCAAGTTTACCGGGCGAAAAAGACGCACTATGACCAGTTACAGTCTGAGGCTTCGGCCATGCGTAAAGAGTTCGATTACAATAACTTCCTGTACGAAGAACTGGTCAAGGCTCAATTACAACCCGATGAGCAGGAAACCCTTGAGCAGGAATTGACGATTCTCGAAAATGCCGAAGATATTAAGGAGCGGCTACAGGTAGCTTATGAGTATCTGGACAATACCGAACAATCGGTCATCGACTTTCTGAAGGGTACGGTTAGCAATTTGACCTATATCAGCAAGCTGTCCAACCAGTACGAACAACTATTGCAGCGGGCACAAAGCAGCCTTATTGAGTTGCGGGACCTGGCGGATGAAATAAGCGTTGAGCAGGACCGGGTCGAAATAGACGACACCCGCGCCGATACGATCCGGGAACGGTTGAACCTAATGTACCAGCTTCAAACCAAACACCAGGTTAAAAATGTGGCGGGCTTGATTGACTTACGGAACGAACTTGGTCAGAAGGTAAGCAAAGTACTGAATCTGGATGATGCACTTGCCGATGCCAAAGCGCAGTCGGAAGCGGCTCGTGCTCAATTGCAGATTAGCGCCGATGCGTTATCTGCCTCACGGAGAGCTGTTTTACAACTCATTGAAAACGAGATTGGCAAACTACTCAACGACCTTGGCATGCCGAATGCATCCCTGAAAATACAGGCAGAAAACAGTAAGCCCAGCTTAACGGGTATCGATACCATTTCGTTTTTGTTCAGTGCCAACAAAGGTGTTAAACCGCAGCAGTTGAAAAACGTAGCGTCGGGTGGCGAGTTTTCCCGGCTCATGATGGCCATAAAGTACATTCTGGCCAGCAAGCGCTCTTTACCAACCATCGTTTTCGACGAAATCGACGCAGGTGTATCTGGCGAGATCGCCATTAAGATGGGGAACATGATGCGCGACATGGCCCACAGCCACCAGATTATTGCCATTACCCACCTCCATCAGATAGCAGGTCAGGGTACGGCCCACTATTTTGTTTACAAAGATCATTCAGCAGCCAAAACAGTTAGTCGAATCAAGAAATTGTCCCTGGAAGAGCGCGTCAATGAAATCGCACAGATGATTGGCGGCAAAAATCCATCGGCCAGTGCGCTTAAGAATGCCCGTGAAATTTTAAAACAACGCCCTACGTCAACTGTCAAATGACGTAGGGTGGACCTAATCTAATTATCCTTACTATTCCTAAACTATGAAACAACATTTCCTTGCCTTTGCCGGGTTGATTCTGGCATCTGGAAGTTTTTACGCATGTAAGTCAGCAGAAGACACTGTGAAAGAAGCAGAAAATGAAGTTTTTGCCATTCATGATCAGGTCATGCCTAAAATTGATGACATCATGAAGCTACGCAAACAACTGAACCAGCGCATCACTTCTCTCGACAGCCTGAAAGCAAGCGGCTCGACGGCAGCGACCCTCCGCACAGACGAAGAGCGGGAACAGGCTTACCGCTTACGCACCAATCTGGCCGTTGCCGATAGCCTTATGATGGATTGGATGGGGCGGTACAATGGCGACACACTGGCTAAATTATCTTCTGACGACGCCCTTCGTTACTTAAATGGGCAAAAAGATCAAATCACCGATGTCAAAACAAAAGTTAACACCAGCATTGAACAGGCTCGCCAGTTTTTGGGCAAAAAATAAAGTTTGGATTATTGCACTCAGTGCTTGTGGCTTACTGGAAGCGTGTAGCGGAACATCCGGCGATAGCCTCCCTATTCTGGGTCAGCGGGAGGCTGTTACGAAAGTTGTGAATGGCAAATCAGTGACGGATTCCGTGTATCAGTCGATACCGGATTTCAGCTTTGTGAGTCAGTTTGGCGATACGGTTACGGCCAAAACCCTTGATGACAAAATCTATGTGGCTGATTTTTTCTTTACCAACTGCCCTACGATCTGTCCTAAAATGAAGGTGCAGTTAAAACGGGTATACGAAAAATTCAAGGACAATCCCGATGTGATGCTGCTATCGCACACCATCGATCCGGCTCACGATTCGGTAGCTGTTCTGAAGGAGTTTGCGCAGAACCTGGGGGTTACGGGCCGACAATGGCTATTCGTGACGGGCGACCGGGAAAAGATCTACGACATTGGTCAGAACAGCTACATGGTGACGGCCCAGGCCGACTCTACCGCACCGGGTGGCGTTGTGCATAGCGGTGCGTTTATTCTGGTCGATAAGGCCAAGCATATTCGTGGGATTTACGATGGCACAACCGAGGATGGTGTCGATAAGTTAATGAGTGACATGAATCGGTTATTAGCCGAGTATAAAAAATGATTCGACTAACCGGAATTTTAGTAGCGGGGTTTATTTTTATCAATTTGCTTTCCTGCCAGAGCGACGAAGAAATTAAACGGCAGCGGTATATAACGGAGGGTATTTTTCTCTATAAAAATAACTGCGCCAACTGCCATCAGAACAAAGGGCAAGGTCTGGCCGCACTTTACCCGCCCATTGCCGGATCCGATTACCTGAAAGACAAGAAAAGCGTCATTTGCCTGATTCGGTACGGCCAAAAGGGTCCTATTGTGGTAAATGGGAAACCATACAATCGCCCAATGCCTGCCCAACCACAGTTGAGCGATCTTGAAATAGCAGAGATTGTTACCTACATCTACAAAGAATGGGCTGGCGAAACGAAGATAACCGACGTTAAAGCCGTTACGCCAATTCTTAAAGAATGTAAGCAGTAAGCTTACTCGTTCAACTGCCCAGGCAGTTGAACGAGTGCTTTAAATTCCTCCTTCCATATTAAACACGCCGGTTGGCTTCCGAATCGAGTATTGGGTGAAGTCCTGATTCGCGTCCAGGCCGATGCCATAGAGTTTTTCGCCAGTTAACTGGCTTAAAATTGTGACACGTTTTTCGGTATAGACCTTCTTCGTCTGGGGTTTCCAGTTTAGTTCGGGCGTGAGCAGTTTTTCCTGTTTCTGCTTGTTAACAACCACTACGTTGCCCATCACGACATACACATCTTTGCCTTTGTCGTAGCGTCCGGAATCGGAGCGTATTGTCGTTATTTCCTCGCCAGTAGGGCTATAGAATACTATATTCACGGGTTTGGGATAACGTCGGTCATCATTAGCATACCGAAATTGCTTAGCCGTTGTCAGCTTTACCTTCAACTTGGCAGCCTCACTATAGAGTAGCTTAACATCATTTATTTCCTCAATTGGTCCGGTATAGGGATTTACTTTTTTCGCTTGTTTGGTCTCTTCACAAGCAAATAGCATACAGGATAAACAAAGCAAAATGCCTAATGAAAATAGCCTGTTATCTAACCGGAACACCATTTTATTAACTGTATTAGAAGCTACATCGTCCATTTAAATTTTTGCCAGATAGTATTGTATTAAACAGCTGGTCAAAGCTATTAAGTAATTTACCGATTTGTCAGTAGTGTATTTATTAACTGACAACCTGATAACTAGACCATTATAATACGCAGTCAAAAAGCAGACACTCACAGAAAAAGATCTGCGCTTATCTGCTTTTATAGTTTTTTGAATCAATAGCCGCAGGCAGTGTACCGACCGGCGACGGTCTTTACCGAATTAGTCAACGACAGGTTTGCGGAACCACACGTCGTTTAGCGAGAAACCAAGCCCGATACGTACATATTGTTCCTTAATCTGCGTACCAGACAATACGCCCCGTTGACCACCTACCAGAGAGAGCGTTAAGTGATTTACAAAATAAGCACCTAGCGGTAAGGAAACACCCACACTACCATTAACATCAGTAAGTTGGGTACCTCCGGCCATGTAAGGTAATTTATTATATTGAAACCCTGCCCGATAGGTGATTAAATCGCGGTACCGATTGGATGTTGGTTTAGGAGTATATTCAAGTCCAGCAGCAACATTCATCCCATCGGCCAGATTACCGGGTTTATTTTCCGCAGTTCTGTATTGACTCCACTTCTGAAAGCCAACATCAACACCAACAAGCAGTGTATTACCTTTCTCAATACTTGCCCCGAACTGCATTTGTTGAGGCAGGGTAGCCTGGGCATTCGAGTTGAGACGCATCGTGTCCGGTACCGAAATTGCCTGACCGGTTAAGGTTGTTTGCTGGTATATATCTGTTTGTGTCGCCTTGATCCGTATTTGCGGATCGTACGTAGCCCCCAGATTAAGCGTCCAGGTGTTGTTTAGCTTAGGTCGCCAGGCTGCGCCAACTCTCCCAATAAGATCGCTGTAGTTTGCTCTGTTTAAGTGCGTCACCCGTATGTCAGAACTACCACTAACAACGGCTCTGGCATCAGACGAGTTGGTAATGTTCCCAAACAGGAACGACCCTTCTACACCCAAATAGATATTTTTAGTGACCCTGAATCCGTTGGCGAAAGTGACTTTATTTAAACCGCCTTTTCCTGTATAGTTATATTCGGCCGTGTAAGGCGTTCCGGCAACAGCCTCCACTTTCTGAATATTGTAATTTACGTACGTGTATGGTTTCAGGCTAATCGACATATTCCAGCGCGTATTTGCCGGAAATGACAAAGCCAGATACCCTAAGTTTGCCCCAAAATTACTCTGGCTCTTAAGGCTATTACTAATCGTTTGGCTAATGGATTTGGATTGACCCATCAGGCCGACTTCAAATATCGTGAATCGCCCTCTACGGGCTAGAAGGGCAGGATTTTGCAGATTTAGATAGAATGCATTGGCATTACTGATACCCACATCGCCCATCCCCATGTTTGCGACATTACCGGGGCTGTAGAGTTCTCCAATACCCAGCGCCGAGTAAGGAGAGTTTCCTAATCCCTGCGCCAATACCATGGGCGATGTCGCGGCAACAGCCAGCAAACTATGCGTTAACGTCTGGCGTATTCGCTTGTAAATTCTCAACATTATAGCGTAAAATTCGATTCAATCCAATCAGCACCAATTCAGGCACCACAAATATCGGGGGTTTAAGACGACTTTCAAAGGAAGATGCGTCACCCCCACACAACAGCACGACAATACCCGGTCTTTCCCGACGATAGTTTTCGATCAGGCCGTTCATTTCCAGAGCCAGGCCGTTCAGTACGCCACTCTGCATGGCTTGCCGGGTATTTTTAGCGGTCAATACCGGCCATGCTTCTGCTAAGTCAACCGGAACATCAACTAAAGGCAGGCGGGCCGTTTGCTCATGCATGGCCCGAAATCGCATGTGTACCCCCGGCGAAATAAGCCCCCCCTGAAATACCGAATCTCGATCGACAACATCTGCCGTCAGACAGGTACCCAGATCGAGAATCAGGCAATCCTGACTGGGGAACAACGTTGTAGCCCCTACTGCTCCCGCCACCCGATCGGCACCCAATGTAGAGGGCGTATCGTAGGCTTTGCGTATGGGTACGGGTGTTTGGCTGTCCAGTATCCATACATTAGTCCCCATTTCGGTAAGCTGATATCGTATTTCATCACCCGAACGACTTGTTGAGGAAACCAGCACATTCTTCACCGGACGCTCCCTGAAGTCGCCCAACACAGCATCAACTGAGTTATATAATCCGACATCTATTAAGTTCGGGCCGGCAAACCAGCCTGTCTTCAGCCGTGAGTTTCCCCAATCGATAACAAGATACCTATCGGCCGATGAGGAATCACAAAGAGGTCCGGTTTCCATTTCTGTCTGCTAAAGTCAACGTTTTATCGTGAACAAAATTTATCATTTTCCGTTGATTTAAGGATTTTTAACGACATAAATGTTTTCTCTGGACATTGAATAAAAAAACGCTTTGGGAAACATTTAAATCAGAATAACGTTATGATGTTAAAATCGGAACAAAATACTATCTTTGCTACCATCAATCTGGTCAGCAAGTAGTGCTTCTACCAAAGCAGCGCCCATCGCTACAGCGGACCTCCGTTTTCCAAACGTTTTGACAACCTCCGCGTCTGGCCCCACCAGGCGGTTGTGTTTGGATTAGACAAACCACCCCAATTTTAGTTTAGGTTTATTTTCATCACGTAATCGCTTGAACCTGTTTAGGTTAATTTGGCTTGATAAATCAGTGACCCCGCTTTTAGACTAGTAGTCGTCTGCCAACTTGCCTCTTGAAACGGCCCATTCAAACAATAAATCCCATACGTTCATTCCTACCGCTTCGGCGGTCCTATTAAGGTTTATTGCTAACCTGACCTCTATGTTTAAGAAAGAAGAATTAGATATGAAGCTTCTCTCGGAGCTTCACCCCATTGCCGAGCAATTTGGCATTCGTAACATCAGCAAATTCACGAAAGAAAAACTCGTTTACGAAATTATAAAGCAACAGTCCGAAAGCCCCGCAGCTGTTGAAGAGACTGCTTCTGTAGAAGAGACTCCCCGTCGTGGACGGCGCACAAAGGCTGTTGCATCAGCCGATGCGGCCCCTGCAAGTCTTCCCGTAGAAAACACCCCCGTAGCGAATACTCCTGCGGTCTCTATTGTAGAGGCTCCCTCTACAGAGACTCCCTCTACTGAGGCTCCCTCTACTGAGCTTGCTAAGCCCCGGCAGCGGGGTCGGCGTGAACGCGATGCGGTGGTTGGCGAAACGGTAACTACTATCGAACCTACGCAGGTTGAAGAGAACCATATAGAGGCCCCAGCCTCAACCCCTACGCCCTCAGCTACTGTTGAACAGGCACCCGTTTCCCCCGTTACGGATTCTGCCTCCTCTGCCGAAAACATCACGACCGGGCCAGTGCCCGAAACGCCACAGGCAGTACGCCAACCCCGCGAAAATCGGGAACGTATTGCAAACCCAGGTCAACGCCCTAATCCGTTTAACCAACCCGTTCGCAACCGTAACGAGGCCGATGGCTCACCTGCTGACCGTAATTTCCGGACGGGAAATCCCCGGAATGACCGGAACGGAAATGGTCGCCCAGATCTAAACCAGCAGCGCCCACCCCGGTCGGATGGCTCAACACAGGGACCACGGGATGCCCGCCCCCGCTTTGATGCAAACCGCGACCGAAACAGCGATAGCCCACGCGACAATTCACAACGTCGGGATCAACGGCCCCGCACACAGCGCATCGTAACCGATGAGTCGGGCTTGAACTATGGTGGTCAGCCAGATGAGGAGTTCATGACACCAACGGTTGTTACGGAAGATAACGCGGCTAACATGCAGACAGCCGGTCAGCCAGTTACCACCGAGACAACCGCCGTGGTCGAACCAACCGAAGCACCCACCGAAACCCAGGAAGGACAGCCTCAGGCTGAATCTGGCCAGGCCGACCAGCCTGCTCAGCCTCAGCTTTCGCAACCTTTGCGGGAGGCTCAGGAATACCAGAATCGAATACGTCGACAGTACAATCAGCATATTCGTGAATTCGATGGTATCATCGACAATGAAGGCGTACTCGAAATTATGCAGGATGGCGGCTACGGTTTCCTGCGCTCAGCCGACTATAATTATCTGGCCAGCCCCGATGATATTTATGTATCTCCTTCGCAGATTAAGCTATTTGGGCTGAAGACCGGCGACACCGTACGGGGTGCTATTCGCCCACCGAAAGAAGGTGAAAAGTATTTTGCCCTGCTCCGCGTATCGACGGTTAATGGCAAGACGACGGAAGAAATCCGGGATCGGATTCCGTTTGAATACCTGACCCCTCTTTTCCCGGAAGAGCAACTTCATCTGAGTAACCGCCCGGAAAATTATTCCTCCCGTGTTCTGGACTTGTTCGCCCCCATCGGTAAAGGACAGCGCGGTATGATTGTGGCGCAGCCTAAAACCGGCAAAACAGTCCTTCTGAAAGAAATTGCCAACGCCATCACGAAGAACCACCCGGAGGTGTACCTCATCGTTCTGTTGATCGATGAACGTCCCGAAGAAGTAACTGACATGGCGCGCAGCGTGAACGCCGAAGTTATTTCATCAACCTTCGACGAACAGGCCGACCGGCACGTAAAAGTATCGAGCATGGTGCTTGAGAAAGCGAAACGGATGGTTGAGTGCGGTCATGATGTAGTGATTCTGCTGGATTCGATTACGCGTCTGGCGCGTGCTTACAACACCGTCGTTCCATCGTCGGGTAAAATTCTGTCGGGTGGTGTTGACGCCAATGCCTTACACCGGCCCAAGCGTTTCTTCGGGGCAGCCCGTAACGTTGAGAATGGCGGTTCGCTTACCATTATTGCTACGGCTCTGATTGATACGGGTTCTAAAATGGATGAGGTTATCTTTGAAGAGTTCAAAGGTACCGGCAACATGGAACTTCAACTCGACCGCAAGCTGGCTAACAAACGTGTTTATCCCGCTATCGATGTTATGGCATCGGGAACGCGCCGTGAAGACCTGTTGCTGGACAAAGAGACGTTGCAACGTGTCTGGATTCTTCGCAAACACATGTCAGATATGAATCCTATGGAAAGCATGGACTTCCTGCTGGGCCATATGAAAGGTACTCGGAGTAATGAAGAGTTTTTAATCTCGATGAACCGATAAATTTTTCACTTAATTCTGAAGGCACAAGGAATAGGGAGCCTGAACAACTCCCTATTCCTTGTGCCTTTGTTTTTACCGTTCACAAAGAAATAAATAACTAAGCGGCCGCTAACCCTTAAATTGCATAATATATAGGAATTTTATGCGCGATCTAATTCAATACGCTATTCCCGGGTTCGTTATTCTACTCGTTACGGAGGTAATCCTTACCGCTATTCAGCATAAGGACTACTATGACCGGACCGATACGTTTGGTAGCCTGAGCATGGGAATCGGAAATGTTATTATCGGGTTTGTTGGTAAAGCTCTAGTTTTCGGTGCCCTTTCCCTGGTGTATCAGTTTCGGTTGTTCACGGTTGATATGACCCATTGGTGGGCTTGGGCAATTCTCTTTTTTGCCGACGATTTCAGCTACTATTGGTTTCATCGAATTAGTCATAGCAGTCGGTATTTTTGGGCCTCGCACGTGGTGCATCATTCCTCAATGAAGTATAATCTGGGCACGGCACTTCGCCAAACCTGGACAGGCAACCTTACCGGATCGTTTGTTTTCTGGTTGTGGCTACCTCTTGTTGGCTTTTCGCCGGTAGCGGTTATGACCATGCAATCCATAAGCCTGCTGTATCAGTTCTGGATTCATACCGAGCACATTAACAAGTTACCGGCCCCCATTGAGTTTATCTTTAACACGCCCTCCCACCATAGGGTACACCACGGCTCCGATCTCAACTACCTGGATAAAAACCACGCGGGGGTCCTCATCATCTGGGATCGAATTTTTGATACATTTGCCCTGGAGCAGAGCCGCCCTACCTATGGGTTAACCACCAATATCAATTCACATAACCCCATTCGGATCGCCTTTCACGAATGGGTAGCCATTGGTCAGGATCTTCGACGGGCTCCGTCAATACGAGCTGCTTTAGGGTACCTGTTCGGTCCTCCGGGCTGGAGTCATGACGGTTCCCGAAAAACAACAAAACAACTCAGGCAGAAATCTGTCCGGATTTCGGAGCACGAGAGCACACCTTTGCTGTAGCTTATCAGTTTTTTTGCAAAGCCACCTTCTCAACTACATCAATCAGGAAGCAGAACTGTAACTCCTTTCTACATTAGAAGAAGCGGGTATTGGTCGTGTAGTTAACGAGCTGCTGGGTATTATAGACGTTGTTAAGCAGGTTTATGTTATTCAACTGTGCCTGCTGATACGTTCGGATTTTATCCAGATAATCCAGTAGGCCAATTGTACGGGCGTTATAGGCTTTAGTTGCCTCTAGCGAAATATTCCGAATTCTATCCAGATACCCTTCCGGCTGGGTGCTGAGTTGCTCATAAAAGGTATTCAGCTTATCATACGCATTCAGGACATCGCTTTGAACGATGGTCTGCTGATTCTCCAACCCACCCGTTACACTTTTCAGGGTCGTCTCTGCCGACCGTATCGCTCCCTGGTTGCGGTTTCGGACCGGCAAATCCATGGCTAGCTGAAGGCCGGTAAAGTTGTTGTAGGCATTTCCGTATTTTTCAAATAAAAGGCCAGTCGTTAGGTCGGGGGTACGCCGGGCTTTTTCGAGCGCAAGGCTTCGTTCGGCATTGGTGATCTGCTCCTGCGACAGACCCATATCTGGTCGATTCGTCATAGCGGAGTCGATAGCCGTTGCCAGCGCCGGTAGCGTTGCCCGTAAAGGTGGCAACTCGGTCGGTAGAATGAACGTACCGGCGGGCTGACGCAGCAACACCCGAAGCGTAGCCTGCTCATCAGCAATTTGTGTTCGGTAATTGGCGCCGTTGGCCTGTAAGTCGCGAATAGCCACTTCCAGCCGGGTTACTTCATAAGCGGGCACCCCTCCCGTTCGGAGAACGATCCGGTATGATTCAAGTAATCGTTGCTGGCGGGTTAGCTCATCCTCAAACAGGCGCAGCACCTGCAAGTCATAATACAAATTGGTGTAGGTAGTATACAACTGGTAATGCAGAGTTCGCATAATATCCTGAAACGCCAGCCGTGACAATGCCTTGTTGCTTTCGGCCAGAGCGACCAGCTTACTGCGTTTACCCGCCAGTAAGATCACCTGCTGTAACTGGATAGCATAATAGCCGCTATTGTAAATGCCCGCATTTTTATCGGCCTGGGTGGGTGGCCCGTACGGTAGCACCTTCCCGGTGTTCGGGTTAAACAGATTGCCCTGAAACCATAAATTTGGATTCGGTCGCAACCCTGCCTGTGTAATAGCCGCATCGGCAATATCGATTTGATACCGCTG
Source organism: Spirosoma fluviale (assembly GCF_900230225.1). GTDB lineage: Bacteria > Bacteroidota > Bacteroidia > Cytophagales > Spirosomataceae > Spirosoma > Spirosoma fluviale. Next base: position 1,229,091 of record NZ_OCNH01000001.1, on the reverse strand, counting down.
GGCAATGAGTTGAAAATTCTTCTCCAGAAACTGCTGTTCAAGTTGAGGCAGACTTTGCCGAATGGTATCTGGCACGGCATTAGCACCAGGTGTTTGAGCCCGCGAAGCGGATAATGTGCACAGCCAGAAGGCAAAGAGTACAGGGACGACGTATGTTGAGCGTAACCGATTCATAGATCAATGCAAGCCGGAATATAGCCCGGCTGATTCGGCAGCAAATAGCGACGATGGTGTTAAGGTGTAGTTAAAGCGCTATTAATAAGACCTTAAAAAAATAGCCAACCTTCTTAATTGAGGTTATGGTCTGATTTAACAAAATTTTAAAGAAGTTTTAATTAGACTTTAAACTAGCTTTAAAGTCGCCCACTCACCTTTGCCGTAACTCCAACCAACCTCAACGGGCGCATGAAGATTCTTCTTATTCAGAGTGATACAGATTACCTCAATGTTCTCCATCAAACGCTAGCCGAACGACAGTATACACTTGAACTGGCAAGCGACGGATATACCGGCCTAGCCATGGGACTACACGCCCGTTTTGACTTAATTGTACTCGACACGCACTTAACCCGGATGAATGGCCTCGATGTAATCCGACGCCTAAGACAGGAAAATGATTCGACACCCGTTTTATTACTGTCGCGTTTCGGGGAATCGGCCGATAAAGCTAAAGGCCTTTATGCCGGTGCCGATGATTACCTGGTCAGACCGTGTGACTCCGACGAATTACTAGCCCGTATCTATGCCCTGCATCGCCGACGAATCGGTGGTTTTAACGCACCCTCCGTACTTACCGTAGATAACCTTGAACTTAACGTAGCCGAAAAAGTGGCCTATCGAGCCAATCAGCGCATTAAATTAACAGCCCGCGAGTTTCAGTTGCTCGAATTTCTAATCAAAAATGCCGGACGCGTTGTTACAAAATCGCAGATCCTTGAGAAGGTATGGGATAACGCAACCGTCAATAGCACCAATAAAGTAGAAGTGTACATCAATTTTCTACGCAAGAAAATTGACCGTGACTTCGATCATAAACTAATTCATACGGCTATGGGGGTGGGCTATCTACTTCGCTCAGGATCTTAACGATGGCTGGTAACGGTTATAAAATGCTAATTTTGGCATTTTATAATCAATTATACCTTTCAATTTAACCCTTGAACCGATTTTTGGCTAGAGAGTCAACATGGTTGCTGTTTGTCTACTTTCCCTTTCATTACTCACCTTACAGTCCGATACAATTGTGTCGGCCGACACCTCACACCCACCTCATTTTCGGATCAGACCAGCATTTAATCTTGATTTTCGGGATTCATTTCTCGAACAGCAACATGTTAATGTATGGGGTATCAATGCTGGTATCGAGTTTGGACCAAAACGGCATCAGTTAACTATAGGCTATTACTGGATCAACTATGCAACGTACTTGCGCCTGATTGACTGGCGACGGGATGCAGCCAGACGAATTAATCTTACTTATTATACCCGGACTGACCTATGGTTCATCAGTACACAGTATTGGTGGAATCTTATCAATAATAAGCGATGGATGGTGAGCTTCCCGGTCGAACTTGGCAGTGGCGTAGCGTATGCAATTCCACTGAATTTGACTAAAGACAACCCCATCGACCGTTCACGCCGGAGCTTCTTTGTGCCCCTTCAGGTCGGTGCCTATGCCCAGTGGAAGGCTACACGCTGGGTAGGCATCACCGCCCAGATAGGGTACCGAGTGTCGGTTTTCCAGACCGATATTGATCAGAATTTCAATGGGAGTTATTACAGTATTGGTATTTCAATTTATCCGGCTCTGCCCACAGACATTTGGCGATGGGTACGAAAAGGAGACCGTATTTCGCCCATTCATCCACCAAAAGCCCGGCAGTCCGACAAAAAACAAACTCAGTAACCTCGCTAGAGACTATTTCAATAACCAGCCCCTTTTCAGGGAAGAACTACAGGCTCTACTCAGAAATCGCTGGTGTTGTAAGCCGTTGAAACAACTCGATTCCATGCAGGGTGGCGTTTTAAATACGCATCAACGAACGGACAAAGCGGGACTATTTTAAGGTCATTCTGTTCAGCATACTGCAACACCTCTTCAACCAGTTTGGAGCCGACCCCGTGCCCTTCCAAACTTGGGTCAACTTCTGTATGCGTTAGTGCCAATGTTTCATCGTCGACCTGCTGATAGGCAACAATAGACAGTTTACCATCTGTTTCCAGTTCAAACTGCTGGCGGTGCTTGTTGTTCTTCATGTGATTCTCGTTCATGTTATTCATACGTTTGTTAACCATTCTACACAAAAAAATGCCGACTTGTTCAGATGAAGGATTGTAATTTGCCAACGATTTCACTCCTTCTGTTGCTATGAACCGTATCGACCGCTTAACCGCTATCCTGATCCATCTGCAAACCAAGCGCGTTGTGCGTGCACAGGATCTGGCCGACCGTTTTGGCATCAGTCTTCGTACCGTTTACCGCGACATCCGCTCATTGGAAGAAGCGGGCGTTCCTATCGGAGCAGAAGCGGGCGTAGGCTACTTTCTTACTAATTACCACCTGCCTCCCGTAATGTTTACGAATGCGGAAGCAAGCGCGCTACTCTTTGGTGGAAAACTAATTGAAAAACTAACAGATCAATCAGTCCGGACTGAGTTCGAATCGGCTTTATATAAAATAAAATCTGTTTTAAAACGCCCTGATCAGGACCATCTGGATAGCCTGGAGGCCCACATCAACGTGGCAAAGCCTTCGTATCAAACCACCGATGGAGAAGGATCACTAAATACACTTCAGCACGCTATTGCTCAGCAACATGTGCTGGAACTTCAGTACTATTCGCACTATAACAACGCTGAAACCCGGCGCCGGGTCGAACCGGTAGGGCTGTATCATTACCGTTCGAGTTGGCATTTAATTGCATTCTGTCAAATTCGCCAGGATTACCGGGACTTCCGCGTAGATCGCATTCGCCAGCTTACCGACACAGCCAAACACTTTTCGCGACGGGACCGTCTATCCTTGCAGGAATACCTCGACCGAGTAGGTAAACTAGATATGCCCCTCATGAAAGCTACGATTATTTTCCAAAAATCGGCCACCCGTTATATGCAGGAGCAAAAACACGCATATGGTTTTCAGTCTGAAGAAGACCTGGGAGATTTTGTCCGAATTCACTTTCAAACACCCTATCCCGAAGGCCTTGCCCGCTGGCTGATTATGTATGGCAAACTGGTCACCATTGAGCAACCCGACTCCCTAAAAGCAATGATTCGATCATTAGTGGATGAATTGAATACTCATTATATGGATAGTACAGTACTTTGAACGGAAAGATTTAATTTAAACTTGTGAATTTTAATGAATTAATATCATCTAGTACCATCAACGTAAATAGCAATAAAATAAACTATCATTTATTTATGTACTTGTTAGCAAATTAAAAAAATCTGATTATTTTGATTAAAGCTCATTATAAAGAATACAATTTTAGAAACAAAAATATGACCTATATTCAACGTACTATCAGATTAGAATATATTATCAACCAAATGCTACTTATGTATTGAAGTTAAATAGTATAAGTTAAAGAATTTAAAATTAGCTTCAACTACTACTCTCAGTAAGTATATTTCGCCTACAGATTTAACCTGCATAAAATCTACTAATTAGAGCAAAGAGTAGCAGATATCAGGCAATCATAAACGACAAAATCTTACAGGACATAATTTATACTTATAAATTAAACGATCAGGTTCAAAATCATGTAATGATTGATCTATTTATTGCTTGGTAGTAAGATTATTATGGTAAGCAACAAGCTACTCATAGCAATTGATCTTCGCTTTGTATTTAAAACTTATTTTGTTGGGCATACATCAACTGTACTTTTTCACGGCTTCGTTTAAGACGCATCTTAACCGCACTTGTTGTAATAGCGTACAACTTAGCAATATCATCAATACTTAGTCCCTGTTCATACTTTAACCGAAGTAATGTCTGCTCCTTAACAGCTAATGTATTCATAGCAACTCTGAAAAGCTGTAGTTTATCTTCATGAATCTGTGCCCAGTTAGAATCAGGAATATTTAGCTGAGACTCATCATCAATTGAGCTCAAGGTCAAACGTTTAGCTATCCTGATTTGATCCAGGCAATGATTACTGACAATTGTGTACAGCCAGGTCGAAAAACTGGATCGTTCCTGAAATGCGTTAAGCTTAACAAACACTTTTAGAAATATATCATGTGTAAAGTCCTGCGCCTGGTCAGCATCTTTTATTATTGACAAACAATGACGGTAAACTTTAGTCTCGTAACGTTTGTACAGAATTTCAAAACAACAATTTGGTTGATGGGGTAAATAACGACGAATCATTTCTTCGTCAGATAAAGTTGTTTTCATAGGTTCGGCTAAGTAGTCAGTACGGATAGGCAATAAAACGTAACTTTAATAATGATTGAAATTCATCTTATATTCAGGATTGGTTTAGCATAACATAAGGATTTACCTAGTATTCACTAATTTCAATGAATTTTATTTCTCACCTGAAAAAGTCTAGTCGAGTTAGCAATACGTAACAGTTTTTTATACAATTTAATAATCAACACATATTGTATTTGGCCGAAGTTAGGCAGCGGGTAATTTCATATTACAGAATATTAACCAGTTGATTATATACGTACAACTAGCTTACGTACAGCTAAATTGAAATTTGAGACTGAAAGATAAACAAGTTATATTCAATCACGATTGTGAAGTCCTTGCATATATGCTTACTGAGGACAATCAACCAAAATTGGTAAACATTCAGCATTTACTTTCTTAAAGGTACAGGCGTCGCTTATCAATAGACTATTGCTAGTAATTATCTACTTTATACTCTTTATCTAGTAAATAAAGCGTAAAGACTAGCTCTCTCTTCAGATCGTTAAGACTCTTCAATAGTATAAATTCAAGCCTACAATCGAATGCATTATTACAAAACATCACATTACCCTTTAAATAAAATAGTAACTTATAGTTTATTTCATACTGACTCTTAAAATTAAATAAAGGCAACGCTTACCCATTAGAATGAATGCACGGTGTCAGAATTCTTTGTTTAAAATTTAAAATTATAGATGAGGTTTATTTCAAGACTTTGGCACCTGAATTAATGAATTTATTAAGTATAACTTACTATAAAAACTTTACTCTATGTCAACACATCCTACAGTAATAGATTGACTATCAGCGATATGAAAAATTACTAGAGCATGTACTTTATACTTATTGAACCATTTGTAACATAAAGGTTACATACCTCAACTAGTGAATAAGTATCCATTAATGGTATATTGTCGATAAGATAGTGTGACTTTTCGACTTGTATCCCGTATTAATTAAATACCTGCTCTAATGGATGATTAATGGGTAAAAACGGTGTTTAATATTGATTATTAACAATATATATAGATACCTGAATTAATATTTGTAGAGGTTCACTCTGTACCACAAACAGTTCATTGCACCAGTCGGAAATAACATGAATAGTTACCAAACACCCTCAATTCTTATCATTGAAGATAATTTAGTTGATGCATCCTGGCTTAACGAGGTATTGGTAATTATGGGTTTCAAATCACCCTTTGTAGCGCACGATATAGATTCCGCGGCCAATATCATTGTCAACCAACGTCCTCACTTAATGATCTGTGACCTTTTTTTTAATGGAAGACCAGACGGATTAACCTTACTTAATCAATTTTCAGCATTAAGCAAGCAGTTTATAATGACAACAAATTCCTACGAAACAGGGCATTATGAACAAACACGGGCGATAGGTGTAGGTGGTCATCTAATCAAGCCGTTTCACCCGCTTACCCTTCGTTCTGTAATTGACCAGCTACTTAGCCCTTCTCCAACTCCTCCACCTACAAGTTCCCATTTATTTATCCGCGGTGCTCAGAATAAACAGATACGGGTTCATTTGGACGAAATACTGTTCTTATATTCCGAACGCAATTATACGTTTATTAAAACAGTACAAGGGCGGTTTACCATAAAGCGATCGCTAAATAAAATGCAGGAAGACCTGGACAAGCGCTTTCTAAGAATCCATAATAGTTATATCGTTAATGTAGATTTCCTGAAGTCTATTTCTATAAATACAGTCTTAATTGATAAAGATATAATACCATTGGGAAGAGCTTATCGCAAAAATCTGACTCCATTATTGAATTCCAATCGAGAGGAAAAAGCAAACTAAGTCAGTAATTTATCAGCTCCCGACAGCATTACCCATATGGCCTCCCCTGCATGATCTACTGGTGTTTTATCGATATCCTTATCAATTTATTTTAATCCTTTTGAGCTGTTTAGCCTATACACATATTCACTTGATTAATAAGGATTCAAGCTTATACTATTAACGACCGTGATTGTATATACATAAGTAAACATGGTTACTCTTAACTAATTTAGGACCATAATTAGGCCTCTTCAGGAACTAAAGTTATTTTTAGACTGTAAAATTAAGCTTGTCAACCATTCCCTGAGTATAAGGTTAAACTTTATCCATAAACGAAAGACTATCCTGTGTCATCAAGAGGAGTTCTGGATAAATATTGAGGACTACTCATGGTATGCCCTTCCAGCAGTAAACAAATTCACTTACTTGTATACCCGATTCTAAAAAAACTCGACAGGTTAAGTTTTTTATAAGAAGGTGTACAAATACACGTGTCTGGACAATAAAATGTCATAGTCCATTCTCACTCAATACGTTTAGCCTTAGAATAACATGTCTCATCAATTCCCAATCCTCTTAGTAGACGATGATCCATTAATTGCTGATACACTACAGCGAGCTTCACTAAGTAACTTTCCTGAAGCTACATTTATACATGTTAGCAGTTTTGAGGATGCCAAAACGTATATTGAAGGATTACAGGGTAAAGGCCCAAAAATAGTTTTGCTCGATATTGATCTTCAGGATAAAGTCGACGGATTAGACTTTTTAGCATTACTACGAGCCCATCCGAAAGGAAGAGTGTTGCCGGTAGTTATGCTTTCGGCGAACAAGACACCTACTATGGTTGAGCGCGCCTATTCATTTGGTGCTTCTTCGTTTACAATAAAGCCGTTTAGCTATGCGGAATGGAAGATGTACCTGAGCAACCTGCGAACGTATTGGTATGAGACCGTAACCTTGTTAGATATACGGCACTACAAAGAAGACTCCGCCGAGTAGGTATACAAACCGCCATCAATTATTCTGTTGTGAGTGAAACAAAGAACAGATTTTGCGAAAATTTCAGTTAGATTGCCTTTACTCGGGTAGAGTCATGTAAAATGGGAAAGACCTATTACATGGCTCTACCCGCATTTATATTAATTAAGTTGTATCCGATCCTGACCACATGAGAACGTGTTCCCTTATTCTCCTCATTTTTTGTGTTTCCCTAACCTTCAGTTGTTCAAACAGTTCTGATACGAACACAACGGAATCAGCCGCTACTAATGGAAATGCCAAACGGCTGAAAATTTCACTGGAGTTAGTTGACAACAATTATCAAAACCAGCCACGCTCCAGATCAGTATTAACCATCACCAATACGGGCGATGAAGACCTTCCGGCAACAGGCTGGAAGTTGTTCTTCAATGGCGGAACTCCCGCTCCGTTCGATTCTACAGTGGCGAATGTAACGTTGTTCAATGGCGACTTACATTACATAAGCCCCGGACCCAACTTTAAGGCCCTCTCCCCAGGGCAATCGACCAAACTGGAGGTTTTAGCCGGAAAAATCCGAAACAAAACTGACTTTCCGGTTGGGTTTTACCTTGTCCTGGATAAAAATCCGGAGCAGGCATTTCCGGTCGAGGTAGCCATCAATTCTGGTAAAATCTTCGACAAATCGGATCGTGACCTGGCAGAAACCATATTCAACGAAAATCAGAAAATACAGACTATTCCAGACGATAAACTACCGAACGTATTTCCTACTCCCGTTTCATATCAGGCACAGGGAACACCTTTTGTCCTAACAGATCAAGTGGTCATTATTTCCGAAAAAGAGTTTAGACCCGAAGCCGAATTCTTGTCGGTTGGTTTGACCTCAGTTTTAGGCAAGAAACTCACCATTCAGGAGTCAGGAGCCGGAAAAGCCATCGTTCTTCAAAAAAAAGCCGGTCTAGGTACCGAAGCGTATGAATTAACCATCAATCAAGACGTCATTCGTCTGGCCGCCACCACGCGGGCAGGTATCTTTTACGGTATCCAATCCCTTCAAACGCTGTTACCGGCAGCCGCTCTGACTGGAAAAACAGGATCTGTTAGCCTTCCGGGAGTTGCGATTACAGATGCTCCCCGCTTCGCTTATAGGGCATTGATGATGGACATAGCCCGAAATTTCCAGCCTAAAGCAGAGGTTTTTAAAGTGCTGGACGTAATGGCTCTGTATAAGCTTAATACCTTCCATTTCCATTTCAGCGAAGACGAAGGCTGGCGGGTCGAAATGCCTTCTCTACCCGAACTCACCGAGGTTGGTGCCAAGCGAGCCCACACGACCGACGAAACGAAGCGTCTGATTCCTTCCTACGGCTCCGGCCCATCGACCAGCAACGCATCAGGAACGGGTTTTTATAGTAAAGCCGATTTTATCGAAATTCTAAAATACGCCCGTGACCGGCACATTGAGGTGATTCCGGAAATTGAGTCGCCGGGGCACGCCCGAGCGGCCATAAAAGCCATGGATGCCCGCTATAATCGGCTGCTAGAAGCAGGAAACAAGGCCGAAGCAGAGCGCTATCTGTTGCGTGATTTGGCTGACAAATCGGTATATCGGTCGGTGCAGGGGTGGAATGACAATGTGATCAATGTATCGTTACCCTCTACGTATATCTTTATGGAGCGGGTAGTCGACGATTTACGGGCTATGTACAAAGAAGCAGATGCTCCGTTGAAAACCATCCATTTTGGGGGCGATGAAGTTCCGGAAGGCGTCTGGCAAAAGTCTCTGGCCGTACAAAAGTTAATGGCCAGTAATTCTGCCGTAAAAACAACAGACGATTTGTGGTATTACTACTTCGGAAAAATCAACCAGATGTTGAAAAGTCGTGGTTTGTTTTTGTCGGGTTGGGAAGAAATTGGTCTGAAAAAGGTTACCCAGAACGGAAAAGTTACCTGGATACCAAACAAAGCGTTTGCCTCCGAAAACTTTCGGGTCAATGTCTGGAAAAACAGTCCGGGTTCCGGGGCGGAAGATCTTGCCTACCGCATGGCCAACGCGGGCTACAAAGTTATTCTGACGGGTGTTACGCATATGTACTTAGACCTTGCCTACAACCCCTCTTCCGAAGAACCCGGCCAGTACTGGGGTGGATATGTTGATACCGACAAGCCTTTTTCGTTTATTCCGTATAACTACCTGAGAAATCTGAAAGACGACTTCACCCGGAAACGCATTGCTCCTTCATTGATAAAAAGCCGGGAAGTTATAACCGAAGCCGGAAAGGCGAATCTGGTCGGTATTGAAGCTCCGCTCTGGGCCGAAACGAACCGAACACCCCAGCAGTTTGAGTACAAACTTCTACCGAAATTACTGGCCGTTGCCGAGCGGGCGTGGGCCAAAGATCCGGCCTGGGCACTTGAAAAAGACAATACCAAAAGCGATCAGCTTTATAATCAGGCCTGGTCTGAATTTGTACACGTTGTGGGGAAACGGGAACTTCCCCGCTTAGATGTTTATGCCGGTGGGTATCAATACCGTATCCCCGCCGTAGGTGCTAAAGTCAGTAATGGAAAAGTAGCCGCTAACGTCCAGTTCCCAAGCCTGATCATTCGCTATACGACTGATGGAACGGAGCCTACAGCCCAAAGTGCCATTTATAGCGAACCGGTTAACCTAACCGGCACCGTTAAATTCAAGGTCTTTACGGCTACCGGCCGCTCCGGCCAAACGGTGTCAATTGCAAAATAAGGATGAATAATGGCTGTAGGCAGGTTGAACCAATTGCGTACAGCCATTAGTCAAATTTTCCTATTGCTTCAACACAGTAAGCGTAGTCACGGGCCGTTCATTCACGTCCAAACGTAGCAGGTAGATGCCCGTCGGCAAGCCACTGAGGTTTACCCTTAACTGTTGGTCATCGACGGGTAACGATGCTGTTGGCTGTTGCTGCCCGGAAGCAGACAGCACGGTCAGGGTTATTTTTTCGCGAGTATAGGCTACCGGCAAGCGTACCGTAACGTAGTCTGTCGTTGGGTTTGGGAATACGCGCCATGTCAATCTTGTCTCTTCCAGCCCCGGTGTTGCGAGCCTGCCGCCAACCGCCCCACAAAAGACCGTTCCGGTAAAGAACGGAAGCGATGCCCCGGCAACCTGAATAGAAACCTTGTGATTACCAGCCGTACGTAAAGAAGCTGGAATATCCCACTGAAAACCGTGCTGCCCATTATCCCCGAATGCATCAGCCAGGTCTTGCCGGAATCGCTCGGCCAGCTGCGTTTCAATGGGTTTATTATCCCAGGAGAAAACAACGGGTACAGACAAGTTGGCCACGGCGGCATCACGAGCCCATCCATACTGATGTTCGCAGTCACTCATGTCTACCCATCCCTGCGGATCAATGACTGTACGTACTGGGGTTGCAGGTGTTGTGTCGGGTGGCGTAACCGGCTTTTCGCCCGTTTTATGAGCATAAAAAACGTCGGAGGCCTCGCCTGTTCGGGCGGGCGAGGTTGAGCTGATCTGCACCCGCACCCGGCCATCTGCCCAAACGGGTAATTGAACAGCAAGTAAATTAGGAGCAATGCGGGTTCCTGCGCCTAAGCTGTCCAGTAATTCGCCCGTTTCGCTTAGTAATTTCACCACATATTGATTATTGTCGTTAACAGGAGCGGTGGACATGAATGGTACCTGAATATGATCTCCTCCATTCGGGTTCATCGGGAAAATATAGCCGGTCGTAATGGTGGGAACCACAGCCGGTTGCGAAGGCTTGCAACGGGCGAAGAAGTCGTTGGTCAGCGCCTTATTCCATAAATTTAGATAAAAAGGGTAAATACTATCGTTAAAATGTACTTTATCGTATCGGTAATAAGGCCCGGTATATGCATCTGTCGCTACACCAGGAAATGTATTATCCGTTTGTGTAATCAACTGATTCTGGGCATCGAGTATCGCCGGGTCTGTTTCATGGCCTGCATTAAGACCGTTGTAGGAAACAGATGAAATCATCCAGCCAAGGTTTTTAAAGCCGGATTGTAGACGCGACTTATTAATTACCGTCGTAATATTATTGACATATTCTTTTTTCGTGGTGATCCCATTATCGGCTTCGCCCTGATGCCACAATATAGATCGGATGCCGGTTCGCTTGATAAAATATGCCAGCGTGACGCCCAGTAGCCGGTAGGGCGCTTCTTTGTTCATTGCACCCACATTCTCTACGCCATTGGCTGCATCACGCCATTCCGACGACGATGACCCGGGATAAGCGGCTCCCAGAAATAAAACCGGCACGCCCAAACGCGCAACCAGTTTGTCGCCCAGTCCACCCCAAATCAGCATTGGATTGTGCGGGCCAATGGGCATCCCCGCTCCTGCCTGGACAAAGGCTTTTGGCAGGTTCTGCTCGTCAATGGTACCCGCCGGGAAGTTAAAGTAGTTTAGCGTGGAGACCCGGTCATCCTGAGCGGCTATGTTCTGGGCATAGGGCGACCCGTAGGCATTCGATTGTCCGGCAATGACAAAGACCTCTCCTACCCCAAACCGATCCAGTGACCAGCTACCCACTTCCGCCCCGCCCGATAGCGCACGCACCTGGAGCGAATACCAGCCACCCGGCAGATTTAGGTTACCCGAAAACGTACCGCCCGTAGTAGCTCCAATGGTTGTCCAGTCCTGGGATACCCCACCATTTATTGCTTTTACCTTCACCTGTATACTGGTTGCTGAAGCCGGACATTTTCCCTGGATGGGCACAGCAGCCCGGTTATCCAGTCCTCTCTGAAAGACAATTCGCGAGAGCGGCATGGTTAGCTGAGAATATCCCAAAAGGGGTATCAACAACCCAATCAGAGAAAGAAACCAAAAGAAATGCTTCATGAATTCAAGCTAAGATGGTAGTAAACGGGCTAATGTACGCACAATCAATTAGTTTATATAACCCATAAGTTTAATATTCTATTGCGAACTATTTACTCACCTTAATCCCGGAGTTCGTTTAAACCGCCTGCGTCAATTTATGAAAGCAGCTATACAAAGACGCCTGCACTTCCGATAAATAAAATTTCCGGCACCCAAACCAACGAAAGCTATCGTTGTTGACGTTTATAAAAGGATAATCCCTCCAAACAGTCTGCACATGGCAAATAAGCCCGGTGGTTGGCTCAGCAAATTGAGTAACCTGATCATTCCGCCCAGCCAACCCGATACAAACTCTACCTCTGTTGTTACTAACAAACGCATCCTGGATGAACTAATCGCCAGCTTTGAAGACTCGTTGCATCGAGAGTCTTTCGGAACAAGTTTGCTCTTCAACGCGCACTTCCTGATCATCATGCACCCCGACACCTACGAAGAGCGACAAAACGCCTTTCCTGTCGTGGTGAACGAAGCCGTTCAGGCATTTAACGCCATTATCGATACGCACAAAAGTCAATACGGACGGATATCGCCGGTGGCGTCGAGCTGGTTTTTCAAGTTTGGGGCCGGACAGGAGTTTAACGGTGAGCCGGTCGGTCCTATGGAGTTGAAGGTCATTGGCGCATTAACCGGTATTTTGCCCGGTAATGGCCCCGCCGGTGTTGCGGCCGAGAAAGTGAATGTAACCCGCCGGGTAAAACAAACGAACGTGTACGAGAAAGTTGATGTCGATGTTCATGCCTTTCAGCATATTGATTTTCGTGAACCGGGGGCATTCGTGGTGAAATTCAATTTTAACAGCCCGATCAATGTCGTTGGGCAAGCACCGGCCGGACAATCGTCACACGTTGCCCCGGCAGCGGCCCCGCTTCCCCGAAGTCTCGACGCGGGGCTGGCGCAGATCAGCTATTACATTGCCGAGCTTAACAAGGAAGACACGTACCTGATGCGCGACCGGGAAATTGTGGTTGCCCGTAAAGAACCCGACAATGAGCACTTCCCGAATTACCTGCTGCTCGAATCGGCCTATGTATCGAATCCCCATGCCCGGATTCGGTATAATGACTCGACGCACTCGTTTCAGATTGCTTCTTTCAGCCGCAACGAAACGCGCGTCAACGAACAGCTTATCGCTCGCAGCGAACCAGCTAATCCTCAGTGGTTTGACTTATCCGACAAAGCCCAGATTCTGCTCAACAGCATGGTAACGCTTCATTTTCAAAGCAACGTCTAAAGCCATGATCGATTTTCTTCTTGTCCTGCTCCTGTTCGTGTTTGTCCTTTTTTTGGTATTCAGGCATTTTCAGGACTTGCCCCGTTAAAACCAAACCAACCGGTATCGGGAGAGTTGTAGTAAAACTGAACCTCTTATCTGATTACTATTTTCGTTTCGAATGAATGACTTACTAATCGCCGGCTTGACGGATGTTGGCCAACGTAGAAAGGACAATCAAGACACCTTCATCTGTACGCCACTCTGGTCGGAGTCGAGCGCGTTACTGGTAGTAATCGATGGTGTGGGTGGCTATGCCGGGGGCGACCGGGCAGCCGCCATCGCCAAAGAAGCCATTGAACGCTACATGGTAACGCCTAACGGCGACCCTTTGTCCATGCTGCGCGAAGCGGTCGTTTTTGCCAATAACCAGATCAACGAACAACGCCAGCAAGACCCTAAACTGGGCCATATGTGCTGCGTACTAACAGCCGCCCTGGCCGATAGTAGCACCAACAAGCTGTTTTATGCCCACGTGGGCGATACGAGGCTATACCGCTATCGGCTTGGCGATCTTACTAAACTTACGCATGACCATTCGCTGGTGGGCGTTCGGGAAGATGCCAACGAACTGACCGAAGCCGAAGCGATGGCGCACCCCCGCCGTAACGAGATTTTACGCGAAGTGGGGCTGGCTACACACCGGGTCGATGATCCCGATTTTCTAGAATCGGGCGAAACAACGTTCCTGCCGGGCGATCAACTGCTGTTGTGCAGCGATGGCCTGACGGATATGGTTACTCAGGCTCAGATAAAAGCGATCCTCAACCAGAGCGTTTCGTTAGATAAGCAACTCTCCGAACTGATCCGGGTAGCCAATCACCAGGGAGGTAACGATAATATTACCGTTGTCCTGGCCAGAAACAACACACCGACCAACGAGTCCGTTGCTGCCGAAACGAGCGCAGCTATTCCCCCCGCCAGAGCCAACAGACCGACCGTTTCGTCAACTGCGGAACCCGTAAGACCGGAGCCGGTAAAGCGTTCGTCAACGGGTCGTTGGCTTGCCATGATCATTGTCCTGCTTTGTTTGGCGGGTGGCCTCTACTGGTATCAATCCTGGCCATCCCAAACTACGTTTATGCCCACCGATAGCCTGAGTACAACCGCATCAACGGCCGATACCGTTGACTTAACCGTCCCGGCAACGCCTAAACTCGATTCACTGGTGCAGGCCGCTTACCGAAGTGCTGACCATCGGCTGGTGTTGACCGACGATACACTGCGCATCAGCCAGCCACTCCTGCTTACCGATTCGCTGCTGGCCATACTGGGAAACAACCGGCTAACCGTTCTCATGCCTGCCGATACAGCTAGCGATCAGGTAGCCATGCGCGTTAACCGACAAGGCGCTATCAGCCTGGACAATCTGGTTATCAGCGGATTTAACACGGGCATCGAAACAAACGGCAACGCCATCCTTCAACTAAAAAACGTATATTTCAAGCAAGTGGGCGAACCCGTGCGGGCCGTAGTCCGGCAGGACACCTGCCTGAATACCATCATTTCCGTAGCTGTGCAGAAGCAATCGGCTTCCGTTCCAGCTCCGACTAAACCCCTGCGTCCCTAATGGCCACCGTCCGCTTTAATACCCAGTTTCCGGGCTACGAGATTTTGAGTGAGCTGGGCCGCAGCAATGCCCGCATCCTCAAGGCACGTCACCTGGATACGGGCGAGCTGGTTGCTATCAAACACTTTGCCCTGAATACCGATGCCGAAACCCTCCGGCGGTTTCAGCGTGAATCGGCCATTATGACCAGTATTGCCCATCCCAATATTGTCAACGTTCGGGAGGTGCAACTGGAAGCCGAACTGCCCTATATCGTGATGGAGCTGATCGAAGGCGGAAGCGTTTGCGACCTCCTCAAAGCGCAGGGACACCTGGATATTCCAACCACCATTCGGCTCGGACTGCAAATGGCCAGTGCATTCAGAGCCATTCATACGCAGGGAATTATCCACCGGGATATTAAACCCGACAATATCCTTTTCCGGCCCCTGCCCAGTGGCGAACTGCATTTCCTGTTGACGGATTTCGGAGTAGCCCGTTTGCACGAACAGTCGAACACGCTCACGGGGCAGTCGCTGATGACATACGAATATGCCTCGCCCGAGCAGTTCAACAACCCCAAAGGCGTTAATACCGCTACCGATTACTATTCGCTGGGCGTGGTGCTGTACGAATGCCTGACGGGTAAAGTGCCGTTTGCCATGGGCGACCATTCGGGAATTGTTACGTTCATGAACAAGGTGCTGACCGATGCCCCGCCCCCGTTGACGGTTTCGGCAAATGGCCAGTCGCTGGGCCTGTTTACGCCCCTGCTGGAAAGTATGTTAAAGAAGGACCCCGCTGAGCGACTGAATGACCCGGATGAATTGACCTGGTTACTCAAGCAGGCCGAACTAGCCTACCTGGAAGCGGGTCGATCGAACCGCTCTGCCGTGGCTCGGCCGACGGTCGACACGCCCAAACCAGTCAATTCAACACAGCCCGACCATTCAACGCTCACCCGGACTTCGGCCGCGGTACCCCGTCTGGAAAGCGCCCCAAAAAAGGGAGTCAGCACAGTAAAGATTCTGGCTTCCATTGCGCTAACCGTGTTTGTGTTGGCGGGTGTGTATTACCTCACAGCGAAGCCGGATTCGGAATCAGACAGCAGTTTATTCCGGGCAGAGCAACCAACAACCCGGAACACGGATACCCAGACTACTCAATCCGACACCGCTGCCGCCCGGATCAAACAACAGGAAGAAGAAGCCAGACAACGGGCAAAAGTCCGTCAGGAAGCCCTGGCTGCGGTTAAAAATGTTCGGGCGAAAGCTGTCGACTTCCGGGTCGGCTTGTTTGGTGGCATCAAGCATTTGCAGATTCAGTTGAATAATCCAACCCGGCTGTCGTTTACCTTCGTAGTGGTACAGGTAAACTATTATAAAGATGGCGGAGGCCTGTTTAAGAGTGAAAAGTTGTATTTTAATAACGTGGAGCCTAATTCATCGCCCATACAATCGGCTCCCAACAGTGATCGGGGTACACGCGTGACCTGTAAGGTAGCGAGTTACGAGTCGCTGGATATTCCACCGGCTTCCGATTCGCTGACTTCATCCCAATCTGAGTTGCTTTAATAAACTAACAATGCCAACTGTAAGCGTCAACACCCATTTTCCGGGTTACGAAATCATAGGCGAACTCGGTCGATCCAATGCCCGCGTGCTGAAAGCGCGGCATCTGGATTCGGGCGATTTAGTAGCCATCAAGCATTTTACCCTCAATACCGACCCTGAAACCCTTCGCCGATTTCGGGTCGAATCCGAAATCATGACCAGCATCCGCCACCCCAACGTGGTGCGGGTTCGGGAAGTGCAACTGGATATGCCCCTTCCGTTTATCGTGATGGAATGGGTTGAGGGCGGCAATTTGCGAACGCTCATTCAGGAACAGGGTCAGTTGAGTGTGGCCACCACAATTCGGCTGGGATTGCAAATGACCGAAGCGTTCCACGCCATTCATCCGCAGGGAATCATCCACCGGGACATAAAACCCGAAAACATCCTTTACCGGCCTCTGCCCAGTGGTGAACTCCATTTTCTGCTGACCGATTTTGGCGTGGCCCGATTACGGGAACAAACCCGGACCATGACGGGGCAGTCGCTGATGACCTACGAGTATGCCTCGCCCGAGCAGTTCGACAACCCCAGAGGGGTCGATGCTGCCACTGACTACTACTCACTGGGCGTCGTTTTTTACGAATGTTTGATGGGTAAGGTGCCGTTTTCAATGGCCGACAGCGCCGGAATTGCCACCTTTATGGGGCAGGTACTACGCACGCCACCACCACCCATAGAGCCAGTGTCCGGACAGTATCTACCACCCAGTCTGGTCACGCTCATCGACTGGACGCTCGTAAAAGACCCGGCCCAGCGCCTGAACGAAATTACTGAACTGGCATTACTGCTGGGCCAGGCCAACGTTGAACTGCTGCAGGCTAATCGATCCGGTATTCGGCAGACACCTGTACCGACACCACGAGCGCAGACAATGGCGGCACCCGTACCAGCAGTCCAGCCGGTCGAAACCTATCAGTCAACTCCCGAGTATGATCCCGCTCCTGTTGCTCAGTCAAATACCTGGCTGATTGCGCTGGCCGTCGTTGTCGCCGGGTTGATTATCGGCTTTGCGATCTATTACAAAGGACTCGACAAAGAAACGCCTGCCCCGACATTAATTGATTCGACCGCCCTTAACCGGGATTCGCTGACAACCGAAGAGTTTGTACCGCGTAGAGACACGGCAACGACAACAGAACCGGAATCAGACGAAGAAACCACGACCGATTCGGTAGAAATCACGCCAGTACCACCGGCCGCAACGCCGAACAGTGGCTCAACGGCTGCGCCCGATTCAACGGCTGTACAGGACTCGATCCGGTAGTTTTCCTGTCCTGTCTACTAACCAACACTGCATGAAATTACTCACCGAACGTTTGTATTTACCTGTTGCATCGGTCATGCTGTTGCTGCTGTTTTATCGGCTGTATACCAATTTCCGACCGGCACTCAATCAGGCAAAACAGGCTTATGCCAGCGGGCAGGCACTCAACCTGACAACAGAGCTGAAATCGGCGGCTATTGAACGACTCCTGACGAGTGGCAATTACTACACCGATCCCAAAGACGTTACCCTAGTTGCCGATTCACTCCCCGCCAAACTGGCGCAGAACGGCACGCTCGACAATCTGGGGGCTATAAACAAGCGGCAATTTTCGATAGTAGCCCCGGTAAAATGGCGTAGCCGCATTGGTGGTGCCGACTTCCAGAGCCGTCTTCGGTTATCCCGGCAGCAAATGGGCTTCGACTCGGTATTGTACAACCGGGAGCTAACAAGCCCGAAAGTATACCCGTCCAGCGTAAACACCGGGAGCGGTTCGGCAGCCTTCAGCGGGAAAGTTACGAATGACGACGACCCCATGCCGGGCGTGCTGGTTCAACTCAAACGCCACCCCGCCACCGCCCAGCCGGACACTTTAGCCGACCGCTACATCTATGCCCGTACCGATACCGACGGGAAATTCACCTTTACGGGTCTGAAAACGGGGTCAGGTTACAGCGTTGTTCCGCTAAAGCCCGGCTTTGAGTTCGGTAGCCGCAAAGGCACGTCGCACCTCACAGGCAATCAGACTGTACGTTTTACTGCGCGTCCGCACCAGCTTCGGCTGATTGGGTCCACGGTTTACAGCCAGCTAAAGACCGACCATGCCCTTACCGTTCGTAACCCGGACACCTTTATCCGGCAGTTCTGGATGATTGTGGGTGGTTTTCTGCTGGCGTTCTGGGCCGTACAGTTATTCTGGACAATTCGCCGGTTCCGGCCCGACCCGCTGTTGCTGCCCATTCTTATGCTCTTGACCGGCCTGTCCGTCCTGACCTTACTCGCCATTCAGGACCCATTACAGGACATGCTTTACGCCGGGCAAACCGTACAGGGCATTGCGCTGGGCCTGCTGGGAATGACCGTAGTATCGCAGCTGAACATCGGGCGTTTTTACGCTAGCTGGCAGTACGACTGGCTCTTTTCGTACCGAAACCATAACGCTGTCAGGCTTTCGGGCTGGACGTGGCTGGTGCTGGCTGCTGGCTTAGCTGCTTTCACATTGCTCCTTGGTTCGGGACCGGAAGGCAGCGGGGTACGCGTCAATTTGTCTTTTCTGGGTCTTACCTTCCAGCCCAGCGAAATAACTAAATACCTGCTCCTACTCTTTTTTGCAGGCTTCTTTGCCGCCAACGAACAGCAACTCCGGCAACTTCCCGACTTACGCTGGCGGTTTGCCATCAGCTTCGGCGCCCTTGCCGGTGCTGGACTGCTGATGCTGCTATACCTGCTGCTGGGCGATATGGGTCCGGCGCTGGTGGTCTGTTTTACGTTCCTGCTTTTCTACAGCATTGCCCGGGGAAATCTCCCGCTCACCCTGGCAACGGGCGTGGGTTATGGCGTAGCGTTGTGGTTTCTTCCGGGCTGGCTCGCCACCGTCCTTAGTCTGGGGGCTGTTGTTGCGTACTTATTCGTCAAAGGCGACGCCCGTTCGAAAACGGGGCTGGGCTGGGCGGCTCTCCTCGCCGAAGCCCCCATTCTGTTACTGCTGGTGATGGCCATGTTTGCCTTCGGCGACCAGTTGCCGTCCGTTGGCGACCGCCTTGCCGACCGAAAAGCTATGTGGCTTAACCCCTGGAACAACGATGTGTACGGGGGCGACCATCTGGCACATGGCTACTGGGCACTGGCATCGGGAGGCTGGTCGGGGCAGGGTTTGGGCAAGGCGTTTGCCAACTCCATTCCGGCCGCTCATACCGATATGATTCTGCCAAGTCTGGGCGAAGAACTGGGCGGTTTGGGCGTCGTGTGTGTCTTTCTGCTGTTTGGTGTGCTGCTTCACCGGATGTTCCTGCACGCGCGTCGGGCGGGACAACCGTTTAGTTTTTTTCTGATTGCCGGTATCGCTATCGCCACCGGAACACAGTTTTTAATCATTGCCGGTGGGTCTATTGGCTTATTGCCGCTCACGGGCATCAGCGTGCCGTTTCTGAGCTACGGCAAAATCTCCCTCATCATTAACCTTACGGCTATGGGGGCGGTGTTCAGCGTGGCCCACCGGCCGGGGCAGGCCGAACAGCGCGAATACCTCGAAAAACATTACGATGTTGTCCTGATGGCCGGTATCGTCGGATTTCTGGCGGGCGTTGTGGTATTGATCGGGCATTTACTGCCGATCATCAGTTGGCGGGGGCGCGAGTACATTGTTCGGCCCGCCCGCGTCATTACGCGCAACGGCGACCCGGTATATAGCTACAATCCCCGCATCGAACGGCTCACGCGAGCCATTGCCGCCGGTACCATTTACGACCGCAACGGGCTCGTTCTGGCAGCAAGCGCACCGGAAGTTGTGACGCAGCAACTCGAAAAACTGCGGGAAAGCGGCCTGAAAGAAGATGCCGTTGCGAGCCTGACAAAGAAACGACTCCAGCGCTATTACCCGTTTGGCAATCAGTTGTTTTTCTGGGTGGGCGATCTCAACACGCAACTCTTCTGGGGCCAAAGCAACGGATATTATGCCGAAGCTACCCACCTCAGCGAGTTACGGGGCTTCAACAGCCGCCCCCGCAAAACAGATCTGGTCACCACCGATTTCCGGGCCGACCGATTCAGTCCGTCGGTGCAGCAAACCCGAACCTTATCAGTTTATGATTATAGTGAACTCGCTCCGGCCTTACGCGCCGGACTCGATAGCCGCGAAGTAGCCGAGCGGAAGGCCAAAAACCGCGATATTCACCTCAGCGTAAATGCGGAGTTACAGGTAGCCATTCAGAACGCGCTGGCTAAATCCAGTTTCCGGAACAAGCGGGTTTCGGTGGTGGTGCTGGATGCCGCTTCGGGCGATGTGCTCACGTCGGCCACGCATCCGCTCCCCAATCTGCAAACCCCCGACGCCATGCTGCTCCCGGACCGGGACCGGCAAAAATTACCGTATCTCGTAACCGAGCGGGACCTGGGCATGACGTACCCCACGGCACCAGGTTCGACGGCTAAAATACTCACGGCGATGGCGGCTTTCAACAAACTGGGTTCGTCGGCTTCGGACGTT
Organism: Spirosoma fluviale; assembly: GCF_900230225.1. Classification (GTDB taxonomy): domain Bacteria; phylum Bacteroidota; class Bacteroidia; order Cytophagales; family Spirosomataceae; genus Spirosoma; species Spirosoma fluviale. The sequence goes on along the minus strand of NZ_OCNH01000001.1, from coordinate 1,208,052 downwards.
AGTTACCGGATCTCGTGCGAGGAGATTATTCGGCGGGGCACGCGGGAGTCTGAGCCCTGCAACGAGACAGTCGACATGCGAAAGGCCATTGTCCGGTCGAGTAACGTGTATTTCATCCGCACCGCCAATGACCACAAGCTGGATAACCAACTGGCCGATCTGTACCTGGCTACGGGTATGAACATCGACTTTGTAGGGGGCTACTCCTTCTCCGACACCCGTACCGATCCCGAACGCAGCGCAATACGCGGGCACTGGCGCGATTCGTCGTTCGTTATCCGCCGGAACCTGTACAACAGTACCCAATATCCCCGACGGTACCGCAGCGAATTTTCGGGCTTAGCCTGGGGACAGGGCCAGCTAACGTCCACCCCGGCGGCTCTGGCCCGAATGGCGGGGGCCATTGCCAATCAGGGAATACTCCAGCCTTCGCGGTACGTGCTGAACCTGGCCGGAAAACCCCAGCCCGTACCAACCGGACAGCCAATAGCCAAACAGGCCAACTATGCCAAACAACTGGAATCGTTCATGATCGACCAGTCGAATCCATCGGAAGGCCGGGCTAAAATCAGCGTAGCGCGGGTAGCGGGTAAGACCGGTACGCCCGAACGCATCGTGCAGGGTGTTCGGCGGAATGACGGCTGGTACGTTTTCTTTGCGCCCACGCCCGATGGCCGCTCGCATACGGTCGTTAGTGTTCGCATCGAACTGGGCGAATCGTCGGCGGAGGCCGTTCAGCTTGCTAATAGCGTTGTGGCCCCAATCCTGAAACAGCAGGGATATTTAGGGAGTTTTTAACCGCTTATTTTGGTTTCCCTGAAGTAATTCGTTGCAAATACCTTATGCAATTTTTGTCATGCTGACGCAGGAAGCATCTTCGGGTGAGTCTTTTTATACACTTACCGAAGATGCTTCCTGCGTCAGCATGACAAATACGGGTATTTCAAGTTTTTTAGTCTCAGTACTTTATAGAAATGGGCTGATACGCCAATACACTGAACGATCATGAGCCTTCTGGATAGCGTCAAAAACTTATTCGGGTTTACACCCGCCCAACCCGTTAAACCGGAGTCCGCATCGGAGCAGACTGTAGAAACGCCGAAACCCGTTTCGAAGGGGCTGCCCCCCGCCGGGCAACAGCGCGACCGTCTGCTTCGGTTCGTCATCGACAAACTACGTCCGTACCAAAACGAACCGGAAACAGCCCCAAACAGCCTTAATTTATGTATTCTTCGCACAACGGCAGAGGAGGAAGACGTGTATAACGTTGCCCTGTGGGCCAGTCAGCCGGGTAAGTTCCGGAACGAGCTTGCCCGGCAACTGGCCGATAATTACATTCAACTGCCAGCCGACTGGCGATTTTCGTATGCGTTTTATTCGGACGCACTCCCGCCCTGTACGTACCGGGATGGTAATCTGGGGCTGATTATTCCTGATAAATCGAGACCAGACACCTCGCCCCTGCTGGCTCGTCTTGTGGCGGTGAAAGGGCAGACGGAGCAGGATGCGTATGAACTCAATCCTGTTCAAAAGACCAGCTACTGCATTGGCCGGGGCCATTCGACCCAAGCGGCTTCGGGGCGCGTTCGGACCAATGATATTGTTGTGTTGAACGACGATGACCCCGGCTTCGATGCCGAACGGGGCGCGGGCAATGGAGCCGTCAGCCGGGCACACGCAACTATCCGCTACGATGCCGCCCGGCGACAATATTCGCTCCTGGCCGACCCCGGCGGGTTACCGGCCAGTGGTAACAAAACCAAGATTTTCCACCCGGATGGCAGCCTGGACCGCGCCGACATTCCCGGCATGGGTTACCCGTTGCAACATGGCGACCAGATTGAGCTGGGTGGCGAAGTAACGCTTCTCTTCGAGGTTGTTTGAGGGTAATCTATAGTATAGACTTCTCGGACTGGTAACGTAAATCTACCGGGTACTGCCCCATTGTCTCAGCGGCTGCTTAGCTGAGCGGTTCCGGATGTCCTAAGCCCTGTAAAATCAGTAAAAGTGGTAGGAACATCTGTAATCTGTATACCATTCATTTCGGCTATTAATCAGATATTTGTACATTCTCCTTCCAGTTTAAACGCTGGTGACCGGCTCCCGGCATGGGCTGATTTCAGCGGCTTCCCGCTAGCCATTCCCACAAGAACTTAGTGGCCGTTAGTCGTCTACGTAAACGTTTTGTACATATCCTTAACCAGTTTTCACCTTGGCAAAGTATAACTTAAAAATTAACGGGAAAATCAGGCCGGTGGACGTTGATCCATCCACGCCTATCCTTTGGGTACTCCGAGACCATCTGGACTTACCCGGCACTAAATACGGTTGTGGCATGGCGCAGTGTGGCGCCTGTACCGTTCACCTCGGCGATACGGCGGTTCGCTCCTGTCAACTACCCGTATCAGCTATCGGCAAAGAAACCATCACCACCATCGAAGGACTATCGGCCAAAGGCGATCACCCGGTTCAGAAAGCCTGGCTGGAACATGATGTGGCCCAGTGCGGCTACTGCCAGGCGGGTCAGATTATGAGCGCGGCTTCCCTGCTGAAAAGCAATCCGACGCCAACCGACGCCGACATCGATGCCGCCATGAGTGGTAACATCTGCCGCTGTGGTACGTACCTGCGCATCAAAGAAGCCATCAAATCAGCCTCAACCAAATAATGGATAGTGAATAATGAATAATGGACAGTTAACTACTGATTATCAGCCATTATGCATTTTTCATTGTACATCTTCCATTATCCCTTACTGACATGAAAGTGACTAAAACGACTTATAACAGGCGTTCCTTTTTAAAAGCTTCGATGCTCGCGGGTGGCGGTATGATGCTCAGCGTTAGCTGGTTATCGAACGCAAAAGCGGCCGATAAAATGCAGGCTCTGAACCTGCCCGATCAATGGGTCGAGTTGAACGGCTATATTCAGATTACCCCCGACAACGTGATTCGACTTCTGTGCCCCAATCCAGAATTTGGCCAGAATGTAATGACGTCATTGCCCATGATGTTGGCCGAAGAACTGGACGCCGACTGGAAAAACGTGGTCGTCGAGATGGGGCCGCACGATAATGCCAAACTGGGCCCCCAGTTTACGGGGGGGAGTAATTCGGTGCGGATGTACTGGAAGCCCCTCCGCGAAGCCGGAGCAGCCGCCCGCCAGATGCTGTGCGAAGCAGCCGCCCAAACCTGGAATGTGCCGGTTAGCGAGGTGACGACCAAAGCAGGTGTACTATCGCATGCGAGCGGCAAATCGGCAAAGTATGGCGAAATGGCTAATAAAGCCGCTACCGTTCCGGTGCCGAAAGGCATGAAACTAAAAGCCCCGAAGGATTTTACCATCGTTCGAAACTCGAAGAAAAACGTCGAGGGCCTCAAGGTAATTACCGGTAAGCCATTATTTGGACTGGACTATCGGGCAGATGGTATGCTCATCGCTATGATTCAGCATCCACCGGCTTTCGGCATGAAACTCAAATCGTTCGATGCATCGCAAACCCTGAAAATGCCGGGCATCAAGGATGTATTCAGCCTGAAGTTGTACCAGGACGGTTTTGAGCAGGGCGGTTTCGATACCCGGACCTTCAACGACCTGCTGGTTGTCGTGGGCAAATCGACCTGGGAGGTCATAAACGCCCGCAAAAAACTGGTGGCCCAGTGGGAGCCGACCGGCGATATCAAAGACACCATGATGGGCCGGGGCGGCAAACGTGAGGTTATCGTTCCGGGCGAATTGGAAAGCACGACTGCCCAACTTGAGAAAATGGCGGAATACGCCAAGAAACCGGCGCAGCAATTACGAAAAGACGGCGACCCCGAAACGGCGTTCAGGAATGCGGCTCAGATTATTGAACGCACCTACAATGCCCCGTTTCTGGCGCACAACTGCATGGAGCCGATGAACTTCTTCGCCCATGTGACCGACGAGAAGGCGGTATTTGTTGGCCCCCTACAGGCACCGGGTTGGGTAGAACCCACCCTGTCAAAAATCCTCAATCTTCCCGCCGACAAGATCGAGATTCAGATGACACGCATGGGGGGCGGCTTTGGCCGTCGGGCATACGCCCATTACATGACCGAAGCAGCGCTGATCTCAAGAAGAGCCAAAGCGCCGATCAAACTCATCTACACCCGCGAAGATGACATGACCTATGGCATCTATCGCCCCATGTACACGGCTACGTATCGGGCCGCTTTGGATGCAAACAAAAACCTGATCGGCTTCCATGTGAAAGGGGGCGGCATACCGGAGCATGCAATTCACGCCAATCGTTTTCCGGCCGGAGCGGTGGATAACTACCTGGCCGAAGGCTGGGAGATTCCCTCCAACATCACCATTGGTGCGTTCCGGGCACCGCGTTCGAACTTCAACGCAGCTGCCGAGCAATCTTTTCTGGATGAAGTGGCCGAAGCGATGGGCAAAGACCCCATCGAGTTCCGGCTGGAACTGTTGAAACGGGCCAAGGAGAATCCGGTGGGCAAAAACAACGAGTATGACGCCGACCGATATGCCGGTGTGCTCACGCTGGTACGGGATAAATCGAACTGGAACAAACCCGATGAAGCGATGCCCGGCGAAGCGACGCCCGGCCAGGAAAAGTACCATCGGGGCGTGGCGGCTTATTTCTGTCACAACTCTTACGCGGCCCACGTGGTCGATATGGTGACCCGCGACGGCCAACCCTATGTGGAGCGGGTATTCAGTGCCATCGACTGTGGTATCGTGGTCAACCCCGATTCGGCCAAAAACATGGTGCAGGGTGCGGTGGTCGATGGAATCGGTAATGCATTCTACGGGGCACTAACCCATAAAAACGGAGCACCCGAACAGACTAACTTTGATAAGTATCGGCTCATTCGCCATAACGAAGCACCCAAACTTATTGACGTTCACTTCGTGGAAAACGACATTGACCCAACCGGATTAGGTGAACCGCCTTTCCCTCCGGTGTTTGGTGCCGTGGCTAATGCGCTGTACAAAACCACGGGCAAACGGCAGTATAACCAGCCGTTTAAGCCTGAGCTTGACAAGCGAATTTAAGGTTTATGTCTATCTAAAAACCTCTAAATACCCTAAAGGGGGCTTTGCTCACGTATGAACAAAGCCCCCTTTAGGGTATTTAGTATTGAATGAAGACTGGGTCTTAAACGTCAACCCCTTACCAGACGACTATCCGGTCCTTTTCGGGTTTGTACATTTTGTCGCCCGGCTTTACATCGAAGGCGTTGTAGAAAGGTGTGAAGTTCATCAGCGGCCCGTTTACCCGCCACTTGGCGGGGGAATGCGGGTTTGTGTTCACATACATGCCCATGTACGCATCTCTGGTTTTGACGCGCCAGATTCGGGCAATCGAGATAAAGAACCGTTGATCGGGTGTGAAACCATCGAGTTTGGCTGTGCTTTTTCCCTGCTCGGTCAGCTTGAAGGCATCGTAGGCAATGGCCACCCCGGCAATATCTGCCGTGTTTTCGCCTACGGTTAACGCACCTTTTACGTGTACCGAATCCAGCACGGTAAACTTGTTGTATTGATCAATCACCTGCTGGGTTCTCACCTTGAACTTGGCATAGTCCGATTTGGTCCACCAGTTGGTCACGTTGCCGACTTTGTCAAATTGTGCGCCCTGATCATCGAACGAGTGGGTTATTTCGTGGCCAATCACCATCCCGATGCCACCGTAGTTCAGTGCATCATCGGCATTCACGTCGAAATAAGGGGGTTGCAGGATGCCCGCCGGGAAAACGATCTCATTGAGCGGGGGATTGTTATAGGCCGTTACCGTGGGCGGAGTAGTATGCCATTCTGTCCGGTCGACCGGCTTGCCTACTTTCGCTATACTGTAGAGGTACTCATTTTTGTTCGCCGATAAACGGTTTTCAAAATAAGCGTCTCGTTTTACGTCTACCTGCGAATAATCGCGCCATTTATCCGGATAGCCTATTTTCTCGGTAAAGGCGTACAGTTTTTCTTTGGCCCGGCTTTTGGTCGAATCGCTCATCCAATCCAGTTTGGTGATCCGTGCTTCAAAGGCTTTTTTGAGGTTATCGACCAGCACCGCCATCCGTTTCTTGGCTTCCTCGGGGAAGTATTTTTTTACGTACAACTGGGCCAATGCCTCGCCAAGCGACCTATCGACCGCCTGCGTCATGTCTTCGGCGCGGGTTTTCTTAACTGCCTGCCCAGTCAGAATTTTGGAATACGCAAACGACGCATCGACAAACGGCTGGCTCAGGTACGTGGCAAAGTTGGTCAGGGCATGGGCTTTTAGATACACTTTCCAGTCTTCGATGGAAACGGTCGTTAACATCGTGTTCAGCTTGTCGTAGTACCCCGGCTGTGCGACGTTGACGGAATCGGCCTGTACGCCTAAGCTGGACAACAATGTCGGCCAGTTCAGGACAGGCTGTTTTTGAGCAAGATCGGCAACCGCCAGTTTGTTGTAGTTGGCCTTTACATCCCGGCGTTCAATATTGGTTCGGTGCGCGCTGGCCAGTTGTTTCTCAATGTCGTAAGTGACGGCGGCATTTTTCCGGGCCGTGTTCGCATCCGTTCCCGTTAGTTCAAACAGGCGGGTGAGGTAGTTTCGGTACGCTTTCTGAATCGAGCTGGTTGAGGAATCGGTCTTGAAGTAGTAATCCCGTTCGGGAAGGCCAATGCCGGTTTGTTCAAACTGGGCAATATTGATTGAACTCTGCTTGTTATCTGGCCCCACATCGAAACCAATGAAAGACTGATCACCGGACTTTTCTTCTTCCGCAACCAACGTTAACAACGAAGAAACGTCCGTTACGGCATCAATGCGGGCGAGCAGGGGTTTAATAGGTTCGTACCCACGTCTATTAATAGCGGCTACGTCCATGCCCGACGCATAAAAATCGCCGACTTTCTGTTCGATGCTTCCGGCCGGAAATTTCTTGGACGAAACGCTGTCCAGAATACCCTGCAACCGGATGCGCTGCGGATAGTTCATAAACGAATACGCCCCCACACCGGCCTGACTTTCCGGTATCTGGGCCGTATCGGTCCAGATGCCGTTGGCGTATTTAAAAAAGTCATCGCCGGGCTTTTTAGACGGGTCTACGCCCGTTATGACCACGCGTTTTGTTGTTGGAGAAGTTGTCGTTGGAATAGACGCTCGCTGACAGGCGACTGCCAGCAACAGGGCGGCAGGAAAATAGAGGAATCGTTTCATGATTTATCGGGAGAACGGGCGAAGGTACAGTAGTACATTCAGGGGAAAATCAAAAATAACCAGAGTTTCTATAATCCCACGAAACGCTGCCTCATAAATGCTTTCAGAACTGGATTCCTTGCATTCATGAATTACTCCTTAATCTTCATGCCGGGTATAAGCGGAACCGTTTCTACCAGTTTCAACGACGTAACCATGTCTTTGGTGCCGGTTTTGTATTTGAGGAAATGGGGTGTCTGAATATGCGCCTTGTAGGCCGCCGAATCCGCGTAGATTTCCAGAATGGTGATATGCGTAGGGTTATCTTTTTCCGACATGGCATATAAGGTCAATACGCCGGGCTCAAGGCGTATCGACGCGTCAATTTCTTCTTTTAGGGCCGCGTTATAGGCTTCCAGTTGAGCCGGATCGACAACGATTTGGGCCATTCGCACCAGTTGAGGTTTGGGTTGGCTGAACGCCTGTTCCGTTGATAGTGCCATGAGTAGACCAAGAACCAGCAGCCGTCCTGAACGGCTGAGATAAAGTATGCCTGACCTTTTTTCAGGAGTCAACAAGCTGTGTCTGTTTGCCATGATCGTACTCAATTACTATGCACCGTTCGATACTCATTGGGTGATTGACCGACCCGTTGCTTGAACAGTCGATTAAAGTGTTGAGGATACTTGAAGCCCAATTCGTAGGCGATTTGACTCACTGATTTCCCGGGTTCAAAAAGTCGTGCTTTAGCTACATCCATCACCTTCGACTGAATATACTCCTGCGCTGTTTTACCAGACTCTTTTTTTACCAAATCACCAAAATAATTGGCCGACAAGTTCAACTCTCCAGCACAATAGGCTACGGATGGCAACCCAATCATTTGTGGTTTATCGGTTTGAAAGTACTGGTTCAGTAATACCTCGAATCGTTCCAGAACGCCCTGATGCACCGTATCACGGGTGATAAATTGCCGATCGTAAAAACGGACACAATAATTCAGCAACAGTTCGATGTTGGAGACAATCAATCGCTTACTGTGCTTGTCGACGGCATGCTCCAATTCATAATCGATTTTCGAAAAACAGTCCAGTACGATTTTTCTCTCCCGCTCTGATAGATGCAGGGCTTCGTTGGATTGATAACCGAAGAAGGAGTAATCCTGAATATGCCGTCCCAGCGCAGTACCGTGAATCAGATCGGGGTGAAAAACAACGGCATAGCCTTTGGGCTGATAGACCTCTCCGGCATTTTCAACGCTGATTACCTGCCCGGGGGCAATGAATACCAACGTGCCTTCCTGATAATCGTAGGTATGCCGACCGTAGCGAAGATCACCGCATTTCACATCTTTTAATAAGATGGCATATAACCCATAATGCATGGTCGAAATCTGCCTTGGGTTGGCCTTCGACATATCGATTACACTCACTAGGGGATGACGTGTTTCTGTATTGTTGAATATATTGTACTCATTTACAGTCTCAAATCGTCGCAGAAGGTTCATAGCGTGGGTTATTTTAACAAGTTCAAAATTAGCGCTTTAGTTGGTTTTTGCGGACTCTCTCTGCCTGAACCAGTAATATTGGTAGTATAACCCGTAATTTATATACAACCCGGCCAGAAAGAAGTAAAGACCTTTGTACAAGGAAAAAGGCGCAGACGACAGATCAAGTTTGATAACGACTGTTCTCTAACCCCCCTTGTTGAAATGAAGTCAATAACTAATCATTTGCCTGGTATGCAAAAAAGAACGTTAGGAACCAATGGCCTGGAAGTATCATCCCTTGGACTGGGCTGTATGGGCCTTAGCTTTGGCTATGGTCCGGCCACCGAAAAGGGAGAGGCTATTAAACTGATTCGGGCCGCCGTTGAGCAGGGTGTTACCTTCTTCGATACGGCCGAAGTGTATGGCCCCTATACCAATGAAGAAGTGGTTGGTGAAGCCCTCGAACCGTTCAAAGGCAAGGTAGTCATTGCTACTAAATTCGGATTCAATTTTCAGGATGGGAAACAGGCAGGTCTAAATAGCCGCCCCGAGAACATAAGGGCCGTTGCCGAAGCATCACTAAAACGACTAAGTATCGACGCTATCGACTTGTTTTATCAGCATCGCGTTGACCCCAACGTACCGATTGAAGACGTGGCCGGGACGGTACGCGACCTGATTCAGGAAGGGAAAGTAAAGCACTTCGGTTTGTCGGAAGCGGGCGTCAACACCATTCGCCGGGCTCATGCGGTGCAACCTGTGGCAGCTCTGCAAAGTGAATATTCCCTCTGGTGGCGCGAACCGGAAGCGGAAATCCTCCCGACACTGGAAGAGCTGGGTATTGGCTTTGTGCCCTTCAGCCCACTGGGAAAAGGATTTCTGACGGGTAAAATCGACGAGACAACGGCCTTCGACAAAACCGATTTCCGCAACACCGTTCCCCGTTTTTCGGAAGAAAACCGAAAAGCGAACGTAACATTGGTCGAATTGCTTGGTAGCATCGCCAGCGAGCGTGGGGCCACACCCGCTCAGATTGCGCTGGCATGGCTGTTAGCCCAAAAGCCGTGGATTGTGCCTATTCCGGGTACCACAAAAGTACACCGGCTGGAGGAAAACCTTGGGGCTGTTACCGTTACACTGAGTGCCGACGATCTCGCATCCATCGCAGCGGCTTTGTCCACCATTGACGTGCAGGGCGGGCGGTATTCCGAGCAGGCGCAGAAGATGATTGACCGGTAGGAGCACGCAATTGTTAAGCGAAGACTACAGAAACACCCTTTATGAAAATTTTTCTGGTGCTGGGACTTTTTGCGTCCTGCTTATCCAACGACCTATGGGCTCAATCATCCATGAAACCAACAAATCAAAGCGCTACACAAACCAGCCAGAAACTGAGTGCCAGCCAACAGGCGATTGTTACCGTTTCGGCCTTCATGGCCCAGGGAAATATACCTCAGTTGACGAAAGCCTTGAACACCGGTCTGGATGCCGGTTTGACAATCAGCGAGATCAAAGAAATCCTGGTACAGCTATACGCCTACGCCGGATTCCCCCGCAGTCTGAACGCCCTGCAAGCCTTTTCGGACGTGCTGAAAGAGCGAAAGCAACGGGGTATCAACGACCCGGTCGGCAAAGAACCGTCGCTCCTGCCAGCGGATACGAACAGACGACAGTTTGGCACAGACAATCAAACAAAGCTCATCGGAATGCCAATAAAAGGGGGACTTTTTGAGTTTGCTCCGGCTATCGACCAGTTTCTGAAAGAACACCTGTTCGGCGATATTTTCGGTAGGGATAACCTCGACTGGAAAACCCGCGAACTGGCCACCATTTCGGCGCTGGCCAGCCTGGGCGGTGTAGATAGTCAATTGCGCAGCCATTTAAACATCGGTATGCATAACGGGCTCACCGAGGGCGAGCTTACGCACCTGGTCGCGATCATTCAAACCAGCGTCGGCGAAAAAGAAGGGGCCGCAGCAAGCCAGGTATGGCAAGCGTTGCGCAAGGAAAGAGCTGGCAACCCGTCGACAAAGTAACTAAATGAATTGTGAACAAAGAGGGGCTAGGGAGCCAACGTACGGAATAACCGGAGTTCATCTCGTCAACAGATAAAGATTGTTAACCACAAAGACGGTCAGCCGTTGCGGCACAACGGCTGACCGTCTTTGTGGTTAACAATCTTTTTATCGAATCATCTCACCGGCCATTAATGAATACACTGATAACCAATACCCAAAACTCAATACCCCTGATTCTGCGGGAAAGTCGTTTTGTTATTGTACGTGTCGATTTCTGATTGCGGAACCGGATACAGCGTCCGGTAAGCAGGCATGGTAATACCCGTTACTTTAATGGCATCAACAGCTGTTCCAGTGCGAATCAGGTCGAACCAGCGGTCGTTCTCCAGCGCCAGTTCCAGTCGGCGCTCGTTGATGATCGCCGTACGGAAAGTGTCTTTGGTAGTCAGTTGCGCACTCGTGTAATTAGGTACACCCGCCCGCGTACGAACCAGATTGAGCGTACGGAAGGCCTCAACATCGGCCTGATACCCCACTTCGTTCAGGGCTTCGGCATACAACAGCAGCACATCGGCGAAGCGCAGCACCGGGAAGTCGTTGCCCACGTCGTTCGTACCCGACAGCTCGTCGTAAAACTTCCGGGGTACGGCGTTGATACTGGTTGGCACCGGTACCTGAACCGTTAGCGGAAGCCGCTTGTCAGCAGGTAAATAAGCCGCCCGCAATGAAGGTTCGATGTTGTCGCCAATGCTGGTTCCGTACCAGGACCCGTGCCCTTCACCCTGCAAACCACCTTTCCTGAACTTCACCGCGAACAACATCTCCGCATTGTTCTTGTTGCTGACCAGAAAAACATCGGCCACATTAGGCAACAGTCGATAAGTCGTTCCGTTCACCACATCGCGCAGTGTCGACACGGCCAGATCGTACTTTTTCTCCGTCACATATACCTTTCCCAGCAAGCCTTTGGCGGCACCGGACGTAGCCCGGCCAACGTCCACACCCGTGTAGGTGGCGGGTAAACCGGTAGCCGCATCGGTCAGGTCCTTTTCAATCGCTGCGTAAATTTCGGTCACCTCGTTTCGTACAAACGACCGGGCTTCAGTTGTTGAACCGGCTTTCAGCACGAGCGGCACCCGGCCCCACAACCGAACCAGGTTGAAATACGACAACGCCCGGATAAACTGAGCTTCGCCTTTATAGCGGGCTTTCAGCGTCGCGTCCATCGACACGGCATCGATTTTGTCCAGAATCAGGTTGCAGCGATTGATGCCGGTGTACAGACTCCCCCACGTATCCCGCAGTACCGAGTTCGTAGTCGGCTCAATAAAGCGGTCGATATTGTAACGCAACCCGGCGCTCGACGATGGGTCGTTGTCCAGAACATTATCACTCCGGGCCTCCACGATTGTGTTGTAATCGCCCCCGTACTGACTCGCACTCTGGAGCGCATCGTAAGCACCATTGACCGCGTTGCCGAAGTCGTTGGCAGTTTTATAAAAATTATCGGCGTTGGGCTGCGACAGGGGTTTTAAATCCAGAAAGTCTTTCTGGCAAGCCGAAAGCCCAATCATGCAGGCTAATAAAACGGTTATCTTTTTCATAACTAGGGCTAGAAGGATAGGTTGATGCCAACGGAGGTGGTACGGGGTAATGGGTAGGTGCCATAATCCTCACCCGACGACAGGGCACTGTCGGGGCGGCTGTTTACCTCCGGGTTGTAGCCGAGGTATTTAGTAAATGTGAACGGGTTTTGGGTGGTCACGTACAGGCGGGCACGGCTCAGGCGGATTTTCTGAAGCAGTGCCGTTGGCAGCGCATAGCCAAGGGTAATGGTCCGGATACGCACGTACGAGCCACTTTCAATGTGCCAGGTCGAGATTTCGCCGTTGGAGCCGGACGCCAGACGGTTCGCCCGGTTCACTAGTCCGTTCCCCGGATTGTCGGGCGACTGCCAGCGTTCCAGAGAACCCCGGAACAGGTTGCCGTTGCCCTCCATGTTATAGATGTAACGCCGGATCAGGTTCAGGATTTTATGTCCCTGAACGCCCTGAATAGCAACGCCCAAATCGAAGCCCCGGTAAGCGAAGTTATTAGTCAACCCAAAAGTAAACTTCGGGAAGTAACTGCCCGTAATGGCCCGGTCGCTGCTGAAGTCGATTCTCCCGTCGCCATTATTGTCCCTGAATTTAAAATCGCCGGGGCGGGTGGTCGTGGTGTGCGGATAGGCGTCTATTTCAGCCTGATTTTTAAACACACCATCATTGATCATCGTGTAGTATTCGCCAATAGGGCGTCCAATCTGGGTGATGAACTGGGCACCGGCCACACCACCAGCCACAATAATCGGATCGCCGGAGGGTCCGAGCGCGATCACTTTGTTGCGGTTGGCAGCAATGTTGCCACTGGCCTCCCAGCGGAAACGCCCGAAAGTCTGGCGGGTTCCCAGCGTGAGTTCAAGGCCCTGGTTGTTGACTTTGCCAATGTTCTGTAACTCCGTACTAAAGCCCGACGCACGCGGTACGGGTACGTTCAGGAGCAGGTCGGAGGTACTGGCGTTGTAATAATCGACCGTCAGGTTCAGGCGGTTACGCAGGAAACTCACATCGAAGCCGATATCGAACATGGCCGTTTTTTCCCACTTCAGCTTGTCGTTGGCCGAATTGGTGGGTGCCAGTCCGCTCACAATGGTTTCAGGGCCGAGAATGTAATTCTGATACCCCAGCAAACTGACCGAACCATAGTTTGGAATCTGGAAATTACCTGTCAGGCCGTAGCTGGCCCGCAGTTTTAAATCGCTCAGCCAGGTAGCCGATTTCAGAAACGTTTCCTGCGAGACATTCCAGCCCGCCGACACCGACGGGAAATAACCCCAGCGGTTAGACCGCCCAAAGCGCGACGACCCGTCGGCCCGAATAGCCGCCGACAGCAGGTACTTCCCGTTGTAATCGTACTGAACCCTACCTATATACGAGAGCAGCGACCACTCCTGAATATCGGAACTCCCGGACGAAACCTGCCCGGCATTGAGCGTCTGCACCAGATCGTTCGGGAAGTTGGTAGCCGTCAGTTCATTGGCAACCCGACGGTCTTTCTGCGACGAGAAACCCGCCAGTGCCGATACATTGTGTACGCCAAACGACCGGTTATAATTCAGCGTATGCTCAACCAGCCAGTTCACGAAGTTCTGCGCTCTGGAAAAACCGGTGGGCACAGATGCCCCTTTTCGATCCCGGATTTCGAGCGTCGACGGCCGGTAATAATCCCGCTGAAAGCTATTGATATCGGCCCCCAGACTCAGCCGGTACGACAGCCCTTTCAGAATATCATACTGTGCGTAGGTGTTACCCAGCACCCGCAGTTGACTTAGCTTATCGTTCACCTGGTTGGCAATTGCCACCGGGTTCAGGATAGACGTAGCGCCGTATCCCCAGCCGTTGTTCCCGAAATTGTAGGAACCGTCGGTGTTATAAACCGGAAAGATTGGCGCCATTTGCAGCGCCAGACCTACCACGCCTTCGCCCAGATACGGCCCTTCGGCCTTGATCAGATCGTGGTACGAATAAGTTGGATTGAGGTTTACGCCCACCGTAAGCCGTCCGCTTTTCACGTCGACATTGGCCCGTGCGCTGTACCGTTTGAAACCCGAGTTAATGACCACCCCCCGCTGGTCGAGGTAGTTGCCCGACACATAGAATTTCACATTTTCTTTTCCTCCCGAAATGGAGATGGTGTGATTCTGAATCGGTGCCGACCGAAAGATAGCATCCTGCCAGTCGGTATTCGTCAGGCCCGGCTGTCCGGAAAGGTAAGGCACAATTTCGGGTTGAATGAGCGTACTGGGCGCACCCACACCCCGGCTTCGAACATCGTTGGCGTCCGTTGGTTTCCCGGTCGGATTTCGGTCGATGTAGGCGTTGTTCTTGGCTTCGTAGCTTAGTTGGGCATACTCGTAAGCATTGAGCATGTCGATTTTTTTGGAAACCTGCTGAACGCCGAGATAGGAGTCATAATTCACCACCGTTTTACCCTCCTTACCCCGTTTGGTAGTTAGCAGCACAACACCATTGGAACCACGGGAGCCGTAAATAGCCGCTGCCGAAGCATCCTTAAGCACTTCAATACTTTCAATATCATCGGTATTGAGGGTACTGAGCACGTTAATTGGGTTGTCGGGAAACTGCGTGTTGGTACCCCCGGTGGCAAACTTGGTATCGCGCGAGAGCGGAATCCCATCCACCACATAGAGCGGGTCATTACCAGCACTGATCGAGCCCGTACCCCGCACCCGAACTGACAAGGCAGCACCCGGAGCACCAGACGTTTGAGTGACCGTCACCCCGGCAATTTTTGCCGCCAGCGCCTGATCGAAACTAGCCACCGGCTGATTGGCCAGATCTTTAGCCTTCACAGAACCAATGGCCGTAGTAACGTCACGCCGGTTTTGCACCCCGTACCCTACTACAATCACTTCGCTCAGCGCGTTATCCGAACTACTCAGCTTCGCATCGACCACGCTGCGGTTGCCAACTGTAACTTCTGTGGGTTGATAGCCGATGAAGGAGAAAATCAGCACTTTACCCGTAGCTGGCAACGAAATCTGGTACTTTCCGGCCGCATTGGTAGTCGCCCCAACGTTGGTTCCCTTAACCTGAACAGTTGTACCAGCCATAGCCTCACCGGTAGTAGCATCGGTTACAGTACCTGTAATGATGGATTGTGCATAGCTCAGCTGTATGGCGAACACAAAAAGAGGTATGAGCAACCACTTCCAACGTCTGTTCCTGGCATAATCAGGTAATGAATTCATCATAGCGAGTTAGTTTATTAGATATACTGGCGCTTCTGATTTAGTTAAAACAGAGAGGGTTGGTTTAACCAGCCAGAACAGCGCCTTACAATAATATCTATAACTCGCTTATTTTCGGGGCATTTTCTACTTAAAATGTAGTTTATGTATTTTTAACTATTTTTTATAAAAATAATTACATATTTACGTATAGATAATTATTACTATTGATGTTTCAGGAATGGCAAAAGGACGCTAAGACGACATCTATCTGTTAGCTTCATTCAAAGCCAGCACACCGACCTCACCGTGGGTCTTCCAATCAAAGCCTGGTATTTCATTTACGGTTACGGGCCTCTTTAACCATCAGATACAACAGAAGGAGCAGACATATAGGAAACAAATAAAATGAATCTATATATCCGAGTAGACTAAACGGCATAAATATCCCAGCCACGAGCAATGTAATCACCAAAGATTTAGTCATGATAAATACCATGAAGGAAGGTGTAGGCGTTCGTTAAAGGTAAATTAAAAGGGCTATTGGCTTTTCTATTTTTATATAGACGGCAACCATTATCCACATACGCGTTTCTTAACCTCCCAAACCCGTCATTATAATTCGGCAGGAATAAATTCGTCCCGGGGATAGGTATATGAACTAATATTCCCTTACTGTACTCACAAAAAACCATTTCAGACTAGTAATCACTCTAGAATTCAACTAGGCTAAAAATAAAATATACGGATACTAGCAGGACATTAAATAACTTTTTTGAGAACTTTTAGTATTTCAATAGAGTATATAGGATAAACTTTACCATACAATCAGTTTTGTTGGTACACATCGTAGCCTGAATGTATTAACATATATCTTTGAACGAGTTAAATATGCTTCATAAATAGACTAATGAGCAAAAGAAAGTATAAATCCAGCAAAGTATATTCTGATCATAATCAGCACTTAACGATCATAACCTTTGAGCAGTTGCTGGCTCATTACAGAAAAAAGGTTTGGGAGCTGGCTATAACGCCTACCCTTATAGGTACCAATTCATACTCCAATTAACAGACACTCAACACCCATCGAAGTGGTTATAGGCAAAGCTACTGGAGGTTGAGCAGAGGCTCATAACACTGAATAACGCTTTCATAAATCAAGGGTAAGCTGCCCATTTTCAGGCCGCTCTCCCGACTGTAGGTTCGATAACGAAACGCCCAGTAGTCGAACACCTTTGGGTAGCGGAAACAGAGTTGCTAATAGATCCAGGGCAATCTGTGTCAGCGTAGTTTTACTGGAAAGTAAACCCAATGTCGTGCGACTGCGCGTAATCTGCTCAAAATCGGCGTACTTCACTTTTAGTGTGAGGGTTCTTCCTCGCACAGCTGTTCGTTCACAATAACTCCATACACTCTCGACCAACGGAATCAGCTGATCAATCAAGTGGGCCTGTTCTGTTAAATCGTCTGCAAAGGTATTTTCGGACCCGACCGATTTACGGATTCGATTGGGGGTTACCGGCCGGTGGTCAATAGCCCGTGCAATACAGTAATAATGATGCCCCACTTTGCCAAAATGCCGGGTGAGAAATGCTTCGGTCTGCCCCCGCAAATCCAAACCGGTATAGATGCCAAGTTGATTCATCTTTTCGGCGGTGACGCGGCCAATGCCATGAAACTGACCAACCGTTAACCCCTCCACGAAACCCGGCCCCTGCTGCGGCTTGATCACATACAAGCCATCCGGTTTGCGGTAATCAGACGCTAGTTTAGCCAGAAATTTATTGTACGAAACACCCGCTGATGCGGTTAGAAGAGTCTCCTGTTTGATTTGCTCTTTAATGAGTTGGGCAATCTGGGTAGCCGATGAGTTGGCTGGTAAGTCATCGGTAACATCAAGATACGCTTCATCCAGCGAAAGCGGTTCTATGAGATCGGTATAGCGGGAGAAAATAGCCCGAATCTGATTGGAAACGGCTTTATAAACGTCAAAACGGGGTTTAACGAACACTAAATCAGGGCACTTTCGCAGGGCTATGGACGAGGCCATAGCCGACCGGACACCAAACTGGCGGGCTTCGTAGCTGGCCGCTGCCACCACCCCCCGCTGGCGGGAGCCCCCAACGGCCAGTGGCCTGTTTCGTAATTCAGGATTATCACGCTGCTCAACGGATGCATAAAAGGCATCCATGTCGATGTGAATAATCTTTCTGTTTTCTGGCTGCTTCACGACTCGCTCCCTAAAGAACGCTAATTTACGACCTTAGCCGCTTCCATTTTGCATCCACTACCCTATTTGAATGATAGAATTTATACAAATTCAATTACCAGTTCGCCCGGCGAAGTTTATCTGGTTCCAAAAGCCGGATTCCCGCGCTGCTCATTTCAATTAGTCCGTCGTGCTTAAATTCAGTCAGGATTCGAATCAGGGACTCCGTCGCCGTACCAATAACAGCCGCCAGATCGTCGCGGGATAGCTGAATAGGTGGTACCGGCTCACCGTCTGGCGACGTGCCCAGTCGCAGAAGTGTATCGGCCACCCGACGGCGCAGGGAGCTGTAGGCCATACTCAGCAATTGCTCTTCTTTACCACTGATATGGTCCGCCAGCAGATGCACAAACTGACGCCCGGCTTCAGGCTGCGCGGCCAGAATTTGCAGGAATTCATTTTTCGGAATATAGATCAGTTCCGCATCATCCAGCGTAACCGCCGAATCCGTATAATTTATATTCTCCAGCAATGCCCGGTAACCGATAAAACTGTTCGGACCAAACAGATCGGTCACCAGTTCCTTACCGTCGTTGCTGGTGCGGACAATTTTAACCCGACCGCTTTTTAGGAAATAGAGCCGCGTCGGTTCATCACCATCGGTATAGATGAATTGCTTTTTGGGTACCCGGTGTAACTTACGATCGGCAATCAGTGCCTGAAACCATCCGTTCGACGGTGTTTCTCCTGACGAACGGGCTGATCCCTCCTCCGTCGTACCGCTGTCTGACAAAAGCGTTGTAAATCGGTTTAGCCGACCTTCAATAGCGCTCAGTAGCTCACTTTCGCTGAACGGTTTGGTCAGGTAGTCATCGGCACCCAGGTCCATACCCCGCCGGAAGTCATCCCGTTCCGATTTAGCCGTCAGAAAAATAAAGGGAATTCCGGTGAGCGCGGAATTTTTATTGACGATATGCAAAACGCCGTACCCATCCAACACGGGCATCATAATATCGCAAATGATCAGGTCAGGACGGTCCACCAGCGCGAGTTCAACCCCTGCTTTACCATTGTTAGCCGTTATAACCCGATAACCGGAAAGCTCCAGGATTTCTGCCGTATTTTCCCGGATTATATCATTATCTTCAATTAGCAGAATAGTTTTCATGAGGGAGTAAAATAGTTACGGTCGTTCCTTCACCTAACTGACTTGACAGTTCGATTGACCCATTCAACAGTTCGATGTACTTGGCAACGATATGAAGGCCAAGACCGGTACCTTCAAAATTGGTGGCATTTTTAGCGCGAAAAAATCGTTCAAACAGCCGCTTCTGGTCGTCTTCCGATATTCCGATCCCTTCGTCACTGACGATAATTTGTACCCTTTTATCCCGGACGTAAACTTTCAGCTCAACTGTCTTATTTTCAGATGAGTATTTGATTGCATTAGAAAGGAGGTTAACGATTATCTTCCGAATAAGTGATTTGTCCGTCAGAACGGGCTCCGGACAGTTGAACTCTGTCTGGATTCGCTGGCCTTGTTTCAGCATATCCTCCAAATCGATCATGGCGTCATTGAGTATTCTGGGTAACTCAACCCATGACTTTCTGGGCTCGATACGTCCTTCTTCCAGTCTGCCTACCGATAAAAACTCTTCCAGAATATCGTTCAGGTGGTTTACAGACGATCGGATTCGTTGAATGTGCCGGAGTCGCTTTTCCTGCTGCTCGATGCTCGGGTATTTTTCAACCAGCGATGCCGATGTGAGAATGGCACTTAGGGGCGTTCTAAATTCATGAGAAGCCATAGATACAAAGCGAGATTTCAGTTCGCCCAGTTCACGCTCGGTAGCCAGTGCCTTTGCCAACTCGTTTTTGGACTGTTCGAGTTGGTTTAATGTCGCCATGAGGGCGCTCGTCCGGTTAACTACCTTTTGCTCCAGTTCACTATTTAGCTGCTCAATTCGCCTTTTCTGTTCAAGCAGAGCGTGTTCAGCGTCCTTTTTAAAGGTAATGTCCAGAATATAGGCTACGACAAATAAGGAATCCGACTGGTGGAAATAGCTAAGACTTATCTCGGCCGGAAAAACGGTATCGTCTTTACGGCGGGCATACAGATCACGGCCGTGGCCCATAGCCCGGACTTGTGGATCGGCCATAAAATTGGCCCGCAACTGTTTGTGTCGGCTGGTAACCGTCGAAGGCACTAAGGCATCAATATTGAGGCTACTCATTTCTCCCTGCTCATAGCCAAATAGACTACAGGCAAACCGGTTTGCCGACATGATACGCCCCTGTTCATTGGAAACAATGATGGCAATGGTAGCATGTGAAAAAACAGCCTCAAACGAGTCGCCGGACATAACAGTTTACTTGTTTCTGAATGCAAAGTAAGTACGTGGTCAGGCTGCGTACCTGAGTAGAATCAACTTTTAGACTGATCTATCTC
Organism: Spirosoma fluviale; assembly: GCF_900230225.1. Lineage (GTDB taxonomy): Bacteria > Bacteroidota > Bacteroidia > Cytophagales > Spirosomataceae > Spirosoma > Spirosoma fluviale. The sequence continues at coordinate 1,187,924 of NZ_OCNH01000001.1, read as the reverse complement.
AACAACCGTCATTTTATAAACAAGCAATTTTACAGTCATCAACCGGCAAATTGTTATGTTAACTCATTCTGCACTGCCAAAAGTGGCATCCCAACGACCTGTCTTGCTGGTAGTTATACCTTCAGGGGTGGGAAAACGGGCTGAAGTGGATCAGGTAATGGAAACGATTCAGACAGGATTGGATCCAGCGGTTCAGATTATGCGAATTACGGATACCACTCACCCTGAGGTTGTGCGCAGCTTTAATTTTAGTGCCTTACCAGCTTTTGTTCTTTTGCAACAGGGCCAGGAATTATGGTGGCACACAGGGCAGATTGATAGTCCCGATATTTTTCACGAATTGTATCAACAGGTCGAAATCGTCCTTCATAAAACCACTAAAGGCTTACAAGCATGACACACACTGCCCAAACGATTCCATCAGATTTACTCATCACGACCACCAGCTGCCATCAGGATAATCAGCACTGGAAACAGATCATCCGGCAGCAGGAAGAAGAAATTCTCCAGCTTCGTGCTCTTTTACACGATGTTATGGAACAACACAACTGCCGTAGTCTTCGGTACGATGCCGTCGATTATTACCGGGCGCTGAATCACCTTCAGGGAGATATTAATCAGCTTCGGCGGGATATAATCTGCGAGAGTAATGAGTGCATCTACCACGCCAAAGATGCGTCCTGCAAAGATGCCAGATATGGTCTGTCGGCCACTATTGAACGACATGCTACGCATGTAATTAATGAGTTCACGCGGGTTAAAGATGGTTGTCTGCAATTTTTATCAGGCATGATGAGCCTGAACCTGATGTAGACCTGTCGTATTAATAAGAGCAGCTATGTCATTTTTGACTATAGCCTACACCAAAAAGCACTTTATCAATTGCTGAATTCCTACAGAATCTCAGCGTTCGATAAAGTGCTTTTTAACGCCATTTAGGGTTGGCTCACCTGAAAAGGGAAGGAATAGTCGGTAATGGGAATGATTAGCTGGCCAGGAAATTAACGGCCTGTTTCAGCACGCGTTCGTTATGATTTTCGGGGTCGTTATAGGAACGCTCGCCTACCTCAATGGTCAATTCTTTGCCGAGCAGTTGCTTGGTATCCAAATCTTTGCCTTCCTGAGCGGGTATACCTACCATGTCGAACAGGCTGATGATGGCTGGCATGCCCGCCTGCGACTGGTAGAACCGGTGCGACACGTAGCCGTCTTCGTTTTCGAAACGTACCGCAAAAAATGGAATGCCTTTATATTCACTCGTACCTTCTTCAATGTCTGTGATGGTAACCTGTTGACGACCATCTTCCAGCAAGGTCTTGTCCTGACCTTTCTCTATTGCAATTTTCATAGCGCTGAGTGTATGTTTTATCTATATCATATAACTGATAGCATTATCATTTGTTTGTGATTTAAGGAAAGAAATTTAGAGATTTAATGCTAACCAGGGCTAATAGGTTCTTAAACAGACAGGTAGACACTATGCTTTAGTTATATTATATAAATTGAAAAAGTAATTAAAAGTCGGTACAGACCGACGATTTACGGGTCAAATACAGAAGGACGCCTTGCTGTATTTAAGGCAGTTCAGTACGCAAACACACAGAAAAATAATAACTTTGGCTATATGGAAAACACGCCCGAGCAGCAACCCGATCCAGAAAATCAGGCCTCACAGCAGGTAGTATGGCTTGAAAAAGCCAATGATTTTTTGGAAACCTGCGACAGAATCTCGACCGGCTATGAAAGCGGGCTTTATTGGGATGATGTGCAACGGGCATTACGCATTGCCGCCGGACTGGAAAAGTGGCCCGACTGATTCCGGCCACTTCATCGACATCAATGGGCCAGTAACCACTCCCGCACCCGCGGATTGAAGTCGTCGATGCACTCCCAATGGAAGGCATGACCGGCGTCGTCATACAAATGCAGTTCGCTGTTCGGGATAGCCCCCGCCACTTCTTCGGTCATCCAGATGGGGGTAAAAATATCCTTTCGGCCACCAATCACCAGACAGGGCTTGTCAATCGACGGTAAATCGGCCAGGGTATTGTGAGTGATGCAGGCTTCGGCTTGTCCTTCCAACCCGTGTAGTGGCTGCGGCATCGGGTCGATAGCCGCCTGCTGCCGCCCGTCCAGAAGGCCCGCGAATGTGGCGTCATCGTCCCAACTACGTTTGGCGTAAATTAGGAACTGGATATAATTCGCAAATTCTTCGGGACGGAGCCGGGCCTTGATGGTAGCCATGTGCCGGAAGATGGCTTCAGCGGTACGGTCGCAACGAGCCCACGGACATAACAGTACCAGTGAATGCACTTTGTCGGGGTGCCGAAGCGCCAGTTGCTGGGCAATGGTGCTGCCCATAGATACGCCTGCTACCCGTACTTTTCCCAGTCCAAGCTTGTCGATGAGTCCGGCATAGTCGTCGGCCATTTGGGCGGTCGTGTACGGTCCCTCGGGCTTGTCGGACCGGCCTACGCCCCGGTTATCACCGAGAATACAGCGAAAATGATTTTGCCAGTCGTCGGCATGTTTTGCCCAAACGGAGCCGGGGGCAGTGATACCCATAATCAATAACAGAGGCTCGCCACTCCCCCGCTCTTCGTAGTATAAATTGATGCCGTTGGTTTCTACGTAAGGCATGTTATTTCGCTTGTGATGTCGGTTTCTTAAAACCGATCGTAAATTGAAGAGAATGAGGTTTTGAGAAACCTCGCTTGTCAGGTGTGAGCACCTGACACCACTCTACTACTCAACCACTCAACTACTCCACGGATTACTACACCGAAGGAAGCAGGGTTTCGTATACCCAGCGACCGTCGTGCAGAGTAACGCCGTCCGGGTCGTCCATGGCTTCGGGGCCTTCGTCTTCGCAGATGATCCAGCCGTCGTACTCCTGCTCGATCAACCATTGGGTGATGCTCACGAAATCAACTTTCCCCTTCCCTAACAAGGCGAATTCAGGTTCGCCATTCCAGTCTTTGTAATGCACCAGATTAATGAGCGATGCATATTCTTTCATCTTGGTGAGCGGGTCCATACCGCCGTTGATGAGGTGACCCACGTCCGGTGTCCAACCCGTTACCGATGCATCCAGCGATTCGAGGATGACCCGGTAATCTTCTTCCGTGCGCGTAATGGACGAATGAGGGGAGTTGGGGTGGAAGCTGCACGGTACGCCCTGATCGACCGCCCGTCGCGACACGCGGTTGACGATGTTGACCAGATTCCGTCGGCGGGTTTCGAGATCATGCCGCCCCGTCGGTTTCTGCACGGTGCAGAGCAGCGCCCCCGGAAAGTGTTTTAGCAGAGCAATGGCCCGGTCGGCTTCGTAACGTTCCTGTTCGGTTTCTTCGGTACCGTTCCAGTCGAGGGCGAGGGCAATGGCGGCTAACTCAACACCCTGTTCGGTTAGTTTCTGACCAAGACTTTCCGGGTCGGGCAAATCGCCCATCCAGTTAAAAATGGGTTCGATACCCGCAAAACCAGCCTGCGCCGTAATGTCGATCATGTGTCCCAGCCGGTTGGCATGGGTCAGACCGTTGTTGTTCATGAACCAGGTGTACGCTTCAGCACCGAAGCGAAAAGAAACAGGAGATGACATAATTAGGTGTTAGCGTATTTAGCCTGCATGGCTTTGATGAATTTAAGGCCGTTTTCGGCGATGTCCCACGGTTTGCTGAACTCCCGCCAGACATTGATGGAGTTGGCAAAATTGATGTCGTTGCGCGTAAACGCTTCGATGGTCATCCAGCCGGAATAATTCAGTTCGGAAAGCGTCCGGAAGGTGTCATCCCAGGGGATATGGCCATCACCGGGTGTACCCCGGTCGTTTTCGCTGATGTGTACGTGGGCCAGCACGGGGGCAATGGTCTTTATGGCATCGGGAAAATGTTTTTCCTCCATGTTTGCGTGGTGGGTATCGAACATGGCCCGCACATTGGGGTGATCGGCCTTGCGCACCAGCTCGACCAGTTGGCTCATGGTGTTGCAGAGGTAGCACTCAAACCGGTTGAGGGCTTCGGGAGCCAGAATGATATTTGCCTGTTTGGCGTAATCGCCCACGGTATGCAGCACCTCCGCACTGTAGGCGTATTCCTCGGGTTGCGGCTCGCGCCGGGAGAAGGTAGCAAACGCCGAGTGGAACGGCCCGCAAATGACCGTTGCCCCCAGCGCATGCGCCCGGTCGACTACACCCTTCAACTGAACGACCGCCTGTTCGCGCACCCTGGCCGATTCGCTGGCGGGGTTCTCGTCCGGCCCGACAACGGTAACGCAGGTACTTTGCAGACCCAGTTGCTTGAGGTGGTCGCCAAATTTCTGATAGACACTAACGTCCTGCTGGTCAATAAAGCATTCAACGCCGTCGTACCCGATCGTTTTCAGCCGTTCGGCAATGGGGTTCATTTCTTCGGATATGGCGGCTGTCCAGACTAACAGATTGAAGCCAATCGGTGCCCATTGGCCAGCCGACATACCCGATGCAGTGTTCGATAAAGACATAAATAAAGGTATTAATTATGGGCAATCGGTTAGCAGCAAATTACCCCACCCCAACCCCTCCCCCTAGAAAAAAGGGGAGGGGCTCCGTAATGGGTTACTCTTTTTTAGCCCGGCAACGGCCGACCGTCTCCCCTTTTTTCAAGGGGAGGGGTTGGGGTGGGGTAGAATCCATTTACCTGTTCCCGTCAACTATTTAGTGCTTGCCGACTTAACTCCGTCTTCGGCACCCATCGGGTGCTCTTTGAGGAGTTGAGTTGGCGAATAAAAATCCAGTTTCCGTTCCGTAGCGGCACGGACTTTCTTTACCGTAGCAGGGCTAACCGCCGAGGCTTTGTTGCCAAACGCGTTTCGGACGTAGGTCAGCACGGCGGCTACTTCGTTGTCTTTCAGCAACCCGCCGAAGGGCGTCATCGGTACTTGTCCGGGGTAGTTTTTACCGGCCACCTCGATGGGGCCCATTACGCCTTTCAGCACAATTTTGATCAGCCGCTCTTCGCTGCCCGTTACCCAGGGTGTACCGCTGAGGGGCGGGAATCCGGAAGCGGCCAGCCCTTTCCCGTCGGGCTGGTGACAGGTGGTGCAATAGCCTTCTTTGGCGTAAATCTGCCTGCCCAGATTGAACATAGCCAGTTCCTGCCCTTTCAGCGACGATACCTCCTGGACCTCTTTTTCTTTGGGCACATTCATATCTTTCAGGTGAGCTACCGCCGTTTTATGGGCGTGGATCATCCAGTCGTCGAGCGGTTTCTTTGCGGCTTCGGCCAGAATAGGAAGTCCTTTTTCCTTACCGATCCAGGAAGCGGCTACGATGGCGTCGAGTCGCACGCGGCTGTTCTCATCGCGAGCCGCCTGCATCAGCAGACTGGCCTGGTCAGGCACCTGATGTCCGGTGTAGCGAACCACCTGAACGGCAGCCGCACGAGCGTGGTAATCCTTCGCGTTCAGCAGCTGACGGAGCAGCGTCTGGTCCACTTTATTCATGCCCCAGCTCACCCAAAGGCCTTCCAGCAGGTGATGTTCGTAGCGGGGGTCTTTTTTGTCGAGTCCGGCTACCCAGGTTTTCAGCTTGGCGAGTACCTCGGTTGCGTTGCGGCCCCGGAGTTCGCGTCGGGTGCGGTAACGGGTGCGGTATTCAGGTAATTTAAGGTTGTCCAACAGGGTTTCTACCGAAGCACCGTCAATTTTAGCGGGCGTCACGAGCGGACGCGAAGGGTACGTAATCCGGTACACACGGCCCCGCGAGTGGTCGCGCAGGGGGTCGCGGGCGTTGTGCTGCATATGCCCAATAAGGATGTTGTGCCAGTCGATCAGGTACAGCGACCCATCGGGAGCAAACTCCATATCGACGGGGCGGAAGTTGCGGTCGTCGCTCACCACCAGATCCATCCGGTGCTTGCTTTTGTAGCCCGTACCATCATCAACCAGGGTGTGTTCTTTCATTCCCAGGAACCCAATGGTGTTGTTGATCAGGAAATCGCCCTGTAGCTCATCCGGAAAGTGGCGACTGGAAACAAATTCCAGCCCGGACGTTGGCCGAACGCGGTGGGCTTCTTCAACTAACTGCACCGATTTATGGGTGGCCTCACCGTAACGGGGCAACACCGTGCCGGGCATCATCCACCGAACGTCGGGGCTGGATGTTTCGGCAAAAAAGGGCTGTCCCCAATCGTCGAAAGCAATACCCCACGGGTTCGGAATCGAGAGCTGAGCCGTCCGTTCCAGTTTATGCAGTTGTGGAGCGTACCGGTAGAAACCGCCATTGGTTGCCCGAACGGGGCCATACGACGTTTCGACATTGGTATGCAGGAAAACGCCCTCGCCCGAATAAATCGCGCCCGATGGGTCGACGCAGAAGGCGTGGCTGTTGTGGTGGGTGTCGTGGTCATCGTAACCGCTCATCAGGATTTCAACCTTGTCGGCTTTGTCGTCTCCGTTCGTATCGGTGAAGAGTTTGAGGTTGGGGCCCTGGGATATGTAAACCCCTTCTTTGGCGATTTCGAACCCGAGCGGCAGGTGCAGATGGTCCGCAAAAACGGTTTGCTTATCGGCTTTCCCGTCGTTGTTGGTATCTTCCAGAATCAGGATTTTGTCGTTGGGTTTGGGGTCGCCGGGTTTGTAGTGCGGGTAACTTGGCATGGCTGCCACCCAGAGACGCCCTTTGTTGTCGAACGACATCTGCATGGGTTTCGCCAGATCGGGAAACTCCTCTTCCGACGCAAAAAGCTCGATTTTATAGCCCTGTGGCACCTTCAGCTTACTCAATGCTTCTTTTCCGCTGAGGTAGGTCAGGCTCCCGTTTTTCTCCGGGTTGAAATTGGTTTTCACCTCGGGCAGCTTTCGGGTACGCACATCGGCAGCGGCAATATCAATCGTTTGCCCTTTGGTAGCGGCCAGCCACACGGCGCTATCCCGAATGGCGGTCATCTGCCGGATCTTCTCAATTTCGGCGGGGTAGTTGTCGGGGCCAAAGGGGTTGTAGCGACGCCCGTAGACGTGAACGCCGTTGGGGATTTTGTAATCATTGTGCCACATCCAGTTCTTCTCCATCACCGCATCGTGTACTAATTTCCGGTTGGCTTCCGCTTTGGGCGCTACCTTGCCAAACACCTGATCGGCCAGGAGAAGACCCAGCTTTTTATAACCTTCCTCATTCAGTTGAGAGCCGTCGATGGTCAAGGGCTCTTTGGTGGTATTGTACCATTGCTGCGACGGGGTAAAGGCATCGACAAACAGCACTTTGTTCTGCTCGGCCACTTCCTTCATGGCTTTAGTATAGAGCAGGATGTTGGCGTTCTCTTTCTTGCCGTTCGGCAGGTCGAGGGTAGCCGATAAATCTTCGAACGCAATGGGCGACACGATGGCCAGTTGCGGGGCCGTTTTGCCATTGTATTTCTGGCTCAGCGTGTGTTTGATGAACGCATCGAGTTCAGCTTTGTAGTTGGCCAGACCGGCCGGTCCCTGGAAGGATTCGTTATAGCCGAAGAACGAGATAATAATATCGGTTTTGAGCCGGGTCAGCCATTGGTCGGGCGATTCGAACTCACCCTGGCTGTCGGAAGGATTGGCGTATTCGGTCTGGAAACGCTCGGCACCCGGAAACGCCCAGGGCGAGAATCGGCTCGACCGGGGCCGGAAACCGGGGGTATCGCCGGGGTCGCACATGTTGCGGATGTAGAGCAGACTGTCCGGATAGCGAACCTGCATCTCGGTTTCAAACTGGTCGTAGTTCATCATCCGCGACCCCAGATTGTTGCCAATCAGCATAATGTGAGCCTCTTTTTTGAGCTTCAGCGAATCCGATGCGTAGAACTTAAATGCACTGATACCCAGCCCTAACAGGCCCAGTACGGCAAGCAACGCGTAGATATTGGTTTTCCTGCTTACAAAGGCTTTCATAGAAGTTAGGATTTACTGGGATGGCCATAAGGAACGTCGATCGCTAATTTACCTTTCCACCGTTTGGGAATTGGCTTGCCAAGCTCCCAATGAATGGCGTTGATGACCAGGCGCTGAAACGACTCCACCTGAAAATCTTCGGGATGACCCAGGGTCGTCATGAAGGCTTTGCCGCCCCACTGATTTTTCCAGGTCCAGGCAACGGGGTTGTCGATAGCGGCTTTATCGGGGTTGACCGATTTCCCCATCAGCAGGGGCACCGCTCCTTTCGCCGGATAATCGGGTAAGACGCGGTACAGCCAGGAAGCCGCATGAAACGAGGGAGATACACCCGTTAGAATCGGATTTTTGGCCGCTTCGGGAATAATGGTCACATCGGTCGTGCTTTTGTGCCCGTAGTGCGTATGCTGGGCTTTACCACCCCAGCCCGGAGGAGCTCCAAACGCAAACTCACCGAACGCATTCCAGCGTTTGCGGTCGTCACCGTCGGGGTAGTTGAAGGCGTGGGTCGTAGTTCGGAAGCCCATAACCGGTTTCCCCGACTTCAGGTAATCGTCGATATACTGGAGTTGCTCCTTAGGCAACAGCCGCCAGCGCAGAAAGAAAACGGCCAGATCGGCTTCTTTCAGCACCTCCAGACCGGGAATGTCCTTTTCCGCGTTGTAGTCGGGATAGGCTTTCAGGACTTTCGTCCGCATACCGTAGTTTTTTTCCAGTTCCTCGGCGATGTACGGGAGGGTAAGTTCACCACTGTACTCATGGTCGCCGGTGACGAATACCACGTATGGTTTATCCGCCTTTTTACCGGTCAATTCCGAACGACTGGCGAGGACTTCGCCTATACTCAGGGTGCCAAGTGCCAGCAGGCTGGCAGCGTGTTGAAGAAAATCTCGGCGGTTGTTTTTCATGCGGGGCTGTTGGGTTGTAGCGGGTCAGGCTTCTCTTCTAAGGATGTTCAGCGCAAAATTTACTTACCTGTTAGTGGGCAATCTTAGCCAAGCGACACCATGGCTTTAATGACACCATTGGCAGGGTCGAGCCAGCTATCGAACTCTTGCACGATCTTATCGAAACCAACGCGGTGGGTGATGTAGGTGGTTGGTTTAACCAGTCCTGCTTTCATGGAGGTAATGACATGATCGAAGTCGGCGCGGGTGGCGTTGCGGCTGCTCATCAGGGTAGCCTCCCGTTTGTGCAGTTCCGGGTGGCTCACGCTGATGTCGCCTTTCTGCAAGCCTACCAGCACGTAGCGTCCCGTATGCGCCAGGTACGAAAAAGCGGTGTTAATGGCGCGTAAACTGCCGGTAGCGTCGATGACCACCGTAGGCATATCGCCATTGGTGATAGCCGCCAGCTGCTCCATAACATCCGGCGACTGGGCATTGATAGTATGATGAACGCCCAGTTGCGTTCGGCAGAAGTCCAGCCGATTGGCGTTGATGTCCAGCGCGATGACCGTTCCACCGGCAATCCGGGCGAACTCCATCGTGCCTAACCCGATGGGTCCTGCACCAACGACGAGCACGTTTTCGCCCGGCTGAACATCGGCCCGACGAACGCCGTGCGCCCCGATGGCCAGGGGTTCTACCAGCGCCAGTTCGTCATGCGATAGCCCCTGTCCATGCACCAGCGTCTGCACCGGAACGGAATAATACTCGACCATGCCGCCGTCGATATGCACGCCAACCGTCTTCAGCCGAACGCAGCAGTTTGGCTTGCCGGTTCGGCAGGCAATGCAATACCCGCAGTTGAAATAAGGCAGAAAGGTAACGGCCTCCCCTATCGAAAAGCCGGGCGCATCGTCGGCATCGACCAGATCGGCCGCCAGTTCGTGGCCCAGAATGCGGGGGTATGTAAAATAGGGCTGTGTGCCCTCAAACGCGTGTAAATCGGTGCCGCAAATGCCAATCCGCCGGATTTTAATTAGGGCATGTCCCGGCGTAAGATCCGGCTTTTGCACTTGCTGATACGCCAGTTGTCGGGGCGTTACACACACTACAGAATCCATCATAACAAGTTTAGTATTTATATAAACTGACCACCACCCCCAACCCCCTCCTTGAAAAAAAGAGGGGGTTGGGGGTGGTAAACATCTACCTTAATGCGACACCGCCAGTTTTACATTCTTCACCGTGCTGTTCTTCAGCGCGAAATAGAAAACGACCAGGAAGCAAAGTGCCGGTACGATGTAGGCGATCTGGATGGTCGTCAGGTCGGAGATACGGCCCATGATGACCGGGAAAACAGCCCCACCCACAATGGCCATAATGACCAGCGACGACCCGATCTTTGTTTTCGACCCCAGCCCCCGGATACTCAGGGCAAAAATGGTCGGAAACATGATCGACATAAAGAACTCGACACCCACCAGCGCGTAGATCGGCACCATGCCTTCCGTAACGATAGCAAACGCCAGCAAAATCACATTGATAATGCTGTAAATGGCCAGCAGACGCGGTGGCGCGATGAAACGCATGAGGTAGGTACCAAAAAAGCGACCCACCATAAAGGCTAGCAGCGACCCGGATAAATACAGGGCCGCTGTTTTTTCATCGACGCCCGCTACCTTATCGGAGAAACGGATAAAGAAACTACTGATGCAGACCTGAGCCCCTACGTAAAAAAACTGCGCCACAACGCCCAGAATAAGGTTTTTCTCGCCGAGAATCGAGCCTGTTGCCTGTTCCGGCGTATCTTCTTCCTCAATAATATCGGGCAATGGAGTGCGCCAGAGGACAATAGCGACGATTAACACCACAATGCCAATAATCAGGAAAGGCACTTCGACCGATGCGGCTTCTTCGCTCAAATACGCGTCGAGCTGCCCCGGCGACATGGCCGTTTGCTCCTGCTCCGTCAGGTTTTTGCCCGACAGGATAAACGTGCCGCCCATAAGCGGGGCCAGAAAAGCCGCCAGTCCGTTGAACGACTGCGCGAAGTTCAACCGCTGGGTGGCGGTGTCGCTATCGCCCAATACGGTGATGTAGGGGTTAGCGGCTGTTTCCAGCAGCGTTAGTCCACTGGCAATAATGAACAGGGCGACCAGAAAAAACCCGAACATCCGTTGCTCGGCTGCCGGGTAGAACAGAAACGTGCCAAAGGCGAAAAGCAACAGGCCGAGCGTAATCCCGGATTTATAGCCGTAGCGTTTCATGAAAAGACCTGCCGGCAGCGCCATCAGGAAATAAGCGATGTACGAGGCCGAGTCGATCAGGGCCGATTGCAGATCGCTGAGCTGACAGGCTTTTTTGAGGTGCGGAATCAGAATCGGGTTTAGGTTGAGCGCAAATCCCCACAGAAAAAACAGGGAGGTGATCAGAATTATGGCAAGGCGGGTTTTACGATCAGACATAAGTAGCAACGGAAATAAGGGTGATTTCGCAATCAATCCCGCGTATTGAACAATACAAAGGAAAAGTATTTACGAATAAGGATACTAGCAATAATTATCCAATAAGTAAGGAATATTAACTTCATACCAGAAGGTTTGGCCCCCTTTATGAATAATTCCCGTCATAAAAGTATAGCATCAGCTCTGGTTACTGTGTAGCGCCGTGGGCCTGAAACTTTCATCCGGGTAGCACCTTGATCATTGGGGCTACATCACGGCGTTGGGCATAGTCACAGACTATGACGAGCATCCCAAGGTGTTCTTTCAAAAATTCGGGTTTTATAAACCAGCAATGGCGAACCCGAAAGCCCGCCATTGCTGGTTTATAAAACTTCATATCGCTCATGAACGAGGTTTTAAGAACCTGACCGCACATAAATACCTTACTTCATACTCAAAACGGGCTTTTTGTACGTAGCCGTGCGGGCATCCTGAATGACGCCTTTCCAGTTCAAACCAAACCCGAAATCGTAGGTGTTGCCTTCAGAATCTTTATAGGCGGTCATGTCGCGGGGGACATCTTCGGCCTGAGTTTCCACCGTTTTCATGTCGGCGGGAAATTGCATGGGCAGGAGCGCGGACGGCTCATGAGCACCCGTCATGATCTCCAGCAGAGCCTGATCCTGAACGCCAAAATGCGCCAGAATAGAATTCGACTGTGCGTCAAACTCCTTTACCACCGTTGGGTTCGATACCTGAAGAGCCACGATTACCGGCTTGCCGTTCATTTTGGCGAAGGTTTCGGTCACCATCGTCAGGTCGCTTTTGTTGATGGTTTTTGCGGTTTTACCGGTGTACGTCCGGTTCGTGAACGTTTCCAGTGGGTCACCACCCGCAAGGCTCGGGTTGCGGGTACCCTGAGCGGTGTAGTCGCCATATTGCAAACTGATGGGAACATAACCCGTCCCGCCCGCTTTGACATCTCCCGAATTGTACCCGCCCCCCGAATCGGGGCTTTGGATAAAGACCAGCGCGTAATCGGCTTCGGCAGGGTTGTCGGTCACGGTGAAATATTTTTTAATGACCGCCAGATTGACCGGGTAATCCAGTTTTTCGGGCGTTTGCATGCCCAGGAAGTTACGTCCCGCTGGTGTGAACCGTTTGGGAATGTAAACGGTCTTGCCTTTGGTGAGGGGTAACGTCTTCGCCTTGTTCTTGAGCATCACTACCGATTCCAACTGCGCCTGATACCCGGCTTTCATGAACTCGGGCGTACCCACGGCTTTCTGTGACACCTGCGGGTTCAGATACGGATTCTCGAACAGTCCAACCCGGAAGATATTCTTCAGCAACCGTACCGCCGACTGTTCGAACCGGGCACGCATGAACGATTCTCCATGTTCTTTAACCCCCATCTGGTAAGCGTCGGTAACGGGTTTCGCTTCGTTGTTGCCGCCAAACTGGTCGACGCCGTTCATCAGGATTTTGTAGTGCCGCCCGGCAACGGACAATTTCTCGACACCCCAGGATTTACCGGTCAGGAACACATCGACTGCGGTTTCATCGGCGGTGATGAGCCAGTCGGTGCAGACGACACCATCGTACTTGTACTTGGTCCGCAAAAGGTCGTTGATGATGTATTTGTTATAGCTGTTACCCACATTTTCGCCGTACTTTTTGTCCTGATTGTACGAAATGGTGTAATACGGCATCACAGCCGATGCCATGCCCGTTTTGCCTTTCAGCTTGAAGGCGCCATTGAGAAAGGGCATGAAGTGCGTCTGGAAGTTATTGCCCGGATAGACCGCGTATTTGCCGTATCCGTAGTGGGCATCGCGGCCACCTTCGCCCGAGCCGCCACCCGGCCAGTGTTTTACCATGGCGTTGACGCTGGCGTAGCCCCAGCCGCCTGTAATTTCGTTCGCTCCGGTTGAGGTTTGAAAGCCGTCGATGTACGCACGGGCCATGTCCGTTGCCAGATTGGGGTCTTCACCGAAGGTGCCGCTCACCCGGTTCCAGCGGGGGTCGGTGGCGAGGTCGACTTGTGGCGAAAGTGCCGTGGCAATGCCCAAAGCCCGGTATTCCGTAGCGGCAATCTGACCAAATTTCTGCACCAGTTCGGGGTTGAACGTAGCGGCCAGCCCTAGCGAGCCGGGCCACATGGAAATGGCTCCACCCGCTCCGGCATTGAATTCCGCATCGGCACGGGTGCCGTGGCGTGGGTCGGAGCTACTGTTTATGGGAATACCCACGCCGAGGCCTTCGACCAGTGCCTGGGCGTTGTTGTTCCAGGCGGCAGCCGCTTCCGGACTTTGCACCGAGGTTATGAGGACGTGCCGGAGGTTATCTTTCGTCAGAAACTCCCGCTGCTGGTCTGACAAATCCGACACATTGGCCCCACTCTGCGCGAAGATTTTACCGTTATACGTGCCCGCAAATGGTCCGCCGGGAGCCGCTGGGATGGGCTGGTGCTTGCTGTACAGCATCAAGCCGGCAATCTGTTCGACGCTGAGTTTAGCCGCCAGATCTTTGGCCCGCACATCGACAGGCAGGCGCCAATCTTCATATTTATCCAGCTTTCCGTTCTTATTGAGGTCTTTGAACGCAAACCCTTTATCCGACAGCAGTTTTACGCCGGACGCAGGCGAATAGCCGAGCGTTTGGCCGCCCTTGTTTGTCACTTTCACCCAGTTGCCTGTCTTGCTTTCGGTCCAGTTCTGACCGAAGGTGACAGAGGCTGTGAGCAGGCTTAATAAACCGATACTAATTCTCTTTTTTCTCATAGTTGGTTTTAGTCAATTTCACAACGATCTCGTCAGTTCCCTTTAACACTACGGAGTCGATCAGGCTTATTAATGTAGCGTGGAATTTATTCCGCGTAGCCGTTAGGCTAAGAAAGTAAATCCTGTTCTAGCCTGACGGCTACGCGGAATAAATTCCACGCTACATAATTAAACCGCTATTTCTTCGGCCACTTTCAGCACTACCGGGCCGACGAGCCCGGAATCCAGCAGGGGCGAATCTTTTTTGTAGTGTTTCCAGGTGGTAAACGTCACCCGGCCATCGGCGGGTTTGGGCTTACCTTCTTTGTACCAGGCGGGTAGCGCCACGATGGCACCGTTGTTCAGGCTGGCAATGCCACTGGACCCACCGCCGGGGGTAAATTTGTCGGGATCGGGCAGTTGCTCGTCACCGATAAGGCGGTTGGGCCAGAGGTTGGTTACGGCAATTTCAAGGGTATTGACACCGGCTTTTACGGCATCGGTAATATCGACCAGGAAGGGTCGCTTCCAGAATACGCCCAGATCGTTGCCGTTGACCCGGACATTAGCCAGCACTTCTACCCGACCCAGATCCAGCATGAGTTTCTTTCCTTTTCCGAGCGAACCGGCCGTTACCGTGAACGATTTGCGATAAGTAGCCGTACCCGAAAAGTACTTCACGCCGTCCTGTTCGTGGCTATTAAGTGATAGCAGTTTGGAAAGGGTAATCTGCGCCGGTGCGCCCAGATTCGGTGGGAAGCTGACCTGCCAGGAACCCGTCAACTCCATTGGCGGAGCGATACCGGCAATGGTAACTGGCGTTTTGCGGCCGTCACTGTATTGCAGCGAATAGCGGCCATTTTGCCAGAAACGCAGTCCCGGTATACCATTGGCGGCTAGCTGCACGGCGGGCGTGTCTGCGGGTTGCGGTCGCGGTTGGGTAGCCAGTTGACGGACGCGGTCTTCGTTTATGGCCTCCGTTATCAGTTGCGGCTCACTAAGGTCGCCATTGTAAAATGACGCGCCATCACTCAGGTACGCTTGTCCCAGACCGGGATGAACGATGCTCCCGGCGGCTTTCCCCCGCTGAATCAGTTTGCCGTTGACATACACCGCCGGAACACCGTCCGCATACACAAGGGCTATGTGTGACCAGCCCGAAATATCCGTTGGGGCGGCCAGTTTAAAGACGGGACTTCCGGTTGTACGCTCCCAGACCGCCACGCCGTTTCGCCCGATGGCTAACCCGCAGGCCGCGTGCCCCTCCCCGTACAAGTCCGTACCAGCAGGCGGATACAGGGCGTAAAAATCTGTCCAGGAGCTTTTTACCGTATCCAGAAAGCCACTCGTCGACAGCATGATGTTCAGCTCCGGCTTGGCCCACAGGCTGATGGCAAAGTTATTCGAAACGTCTTTGTAGAGCTTCCGGGCGGGAGTTGAAAAGGGTTTATTCGTCAGAACAAGCCCACTTCCGTTGCTCACCGATTGCAGTTGTTTCGGCTTTGCTGCCGAGCGGAACACGATAAACGCTGAGCCAGCCGGATCGAGCTGAAGAGATACCTGTGTTCGCCCATTTGCAGTGGAATAGAGGGTCAACGGCGTCTGTTTCCCCGTGGCCGCATCCCAGAGTTCGGGTTGCATTCCATCGACGCGGAAAGTACAAACCAGTTCTTCGGGTGTTCGTCGCTGATTGGCCAGAAAGTACACCTGCGTCTTGCCGATGCGCCGGTGAATGTAGGTAACGGGCGCATCGCCGGAGCGGGACGTGACTTCGAAATCAGGTTTTATGGCCAGAGCCGACAGTAGCGTTTGAATAGGCTGGACCCGAAAAACGCGCCCTTTCCCTAATCTATTTTCGGTAGTCGTTGCGCCGTCACCAGCTCCCCAAATCTCGGCCACCAGCCGCTGAAATTCATCATTTCCCTGCGTTTTCGTTCGTAAGCCCAACGACGTTGCTGGTTTAGAACCGACCAGAATCAGTCCGCCGTTGACCAGTTCCCGCAGTTTCCGAACCAGCTCGATACTCAACGCTTTGTGGTCCTGAAGCACCAGCACCCGATAACTCATGCCATCGGGCAAGGTCAGGTTTCCGTTCGACACACTGGCCCGTTTTATGATGGTTTCGGCGTTGATGAGGTCGTAATCGTAGCCCTCCGGCGGGGTTGGAGTTAGCTCGTGGGGTTCTACTTTCGTGTACTGATTGCCGTCCTCCCCGGTATAATACGCCAGATCGGCTACGAAAAGTCCCTGTTGTAACAAACTCTGGCAACGGGCAATGTAATCCAGCCACCACCGCCCCTGATTCCACCAGGTCGTTGTCCGGTCGAAGTGAATGCCCCATGGCCCCATGGTCATGCCCGGTACGGCGGTTGGGTGGGGCTGGTGCGCGTATCGGTGGAAAATAATCTTGTTCAGCCCCTGCGTGAACATCTTGTCGCCCAGGGCTTTCATGGCAAATGGATACTCCTGCCAGCGCGACGATTCGGGTTCGCCGGTGAACGCTTCCGCACCCACCACTTGCGGGTTTTCGGGGGTTCCACCCCCTACTACATGCCCGTTGATGTGCGCGATGGATGCCGCCAGTTTGGTGGTCCGGCGCATGGTCAGGTTGTTCTGAAAGATGGACGAAAGACCGTTCCAGAACTCGCCCATGTTCACATCCACGCGGGCACCAATCTGCATTTCCTCCATTGGCCCCCGGTCGTAGGGCTCGGTGTAGGCCGCAATGCCGTTTTTATGGCATAACTCGCGGAATCGTCCGTAATAATTATCGGCGATGAGATCGGCCTGGGTTCGGCGTACATCC
The DNA here is from genome assembly GCF_900230225.1 of Spirosoma fluviale. Taxonomy (GTDB): domain Bacteria; phylum Bacteroidota; class Bacteroidia; order Cytophagales; family Spirosomataceae; genus Spirosoma; species Spirosoma fluviale. The sequence goes on along the minus strand of NZ_OCNH01000001.1, from coordinate 1,171,129 downwards.
CACAAAAACCGCTCGGTGGTATCGACATCGCCCACAATGCGCCCGGTCAGTGCCGGGAGGTAGTTCAGGAGTGAATAGCCCGAGCGGGCTTGAAACGCCTGCGGAAACTGCGCCGTCCAGTTCTGCATGCCCACTTCGTAACTGTCGATGAGCATCCCGACACGGCCTTTTTTCGCCATTGGTCCCAGCGTTGGCAGCAGGTTTTCCATCATCTTATTGAAATGGAAATCAATGGCAGCTGCGCTGTATTTATCGCATTCCAGACCAACACCCGTGTCGGGTGCCGACCGGTTCATTTCGCCGTTGGGGGTGTACCCCATCCGAAGCACCGTCCAGTTGCCCGCTGGTGGCGTCCAGGTAAGCACTCCGTCTTTCATGAATGATCTGAGATCAACAAGCGCATCCAGTTTGATGACGGCTTTGGTACTGCCGTCCAGATCGGGCGTGACGCCCATCACGCCAAAGGCACTGTTCGCTTTTTTGCGCCAGTCGGCCAGCCGCGCGGCTCCCGAAAAACGAAGCTGGGCAAACTGACGCGCTCCGGGCGATGTAAGCCGGAAAAACTTGGCTTTCGTCGCCGGAAACTCCGCCAGACTCAGCCCCATATCCGACGATCGCCCGGTACCAATCGACGTTAGTTTCCGAAACGTTTGCCCATCGTCCGACAGTTCGAGCGTTAACTGCGGCCCGCCCCCAAAACCACCGGCGGCTCGGGGTTTGCCGAGGGGTTTACTCAAAAACGCAATGGAGCGCGCTTCGTAGGGCTGTTTGAATTCAATGAGCAGCGTAACGGGTTTATCATCGGCCTCGGCCAGAATCGACACGCCTTTACTCCCGGCCAGGTCATCGGCAGAAACCGCCCCGCCCCCATTGGCGCTAACCTGCTGAATAACAGACGCCAGCGACATTTCGCCGGGGAGCGACGGATAGGCAATCACCGCCACATCCCGGTAATAATTCAGGTTGGTGAGCGGTTGCGCCAGCGGGAGCGTTACAGCCTGACCACCCGTTACGAAGGCTTCGCTCCAGGTCACCTGCTGCATGGCGAGTTCGGGCGTAATCCACGGCCCACCACTCGACGACCAGCCGGGGCAGTTGTGCATGGTAAACTCCAGACCCAGCCGCTCGGCTTCCTTAATGGTATGTTCTTTCAGCCGAAGCCACTCGGGACTTAGGTAAACGACAAGCCCTTTGGGAATGCCCGTTCCGGCGTCGAAGTTCTGGAACCCGCCCAGCCCGATCTGTTTCATGGCTTCGAGGTCGCGGGTGATTCCGTCGGCGGTGACATTGCCGTTCATCCAGTGCCACCAGCATTGCGCCCGTGCCGACGCTGGCGGATTCAGGAAGGCTTCGACGAACGATTCGGCCATGGCGGCTGGTTGTACTGGCTGTTGTTTACGAATGTCCAGAATGCCGGTTGGGGTGATAATGGCCATTAAACCAGCCGTGGAGCTGTTTTTAAGGAAGGAACGTCTTTTCATGAAGCGGGTACAAGTCTGGAAATACAAACAGTGGTTTAGGAAGCAGTGCCCTGATCGAGGGTCTTTAGCGAAAAAGTAACGGGGCAAACGTGTGCAGGTTATTGCGCCACGCTAGGAACGAGTGTCCGCCGGGCACCTCGACATACTTGTATTTTATCCCGTTCTTATCGAAGAGGGCCATCATGTTCTTGTTATTCTGATAGGCAATATCAGAAGGGCCACCCATGGCAATCCAGAATAAGTTGATGCGGTTGATTTCCGGATTTTTCAACACGGCCTGATATTTCTCTTCCAGTTCCTTAATGACCGGCGGGAAGTAGCCGGTACTCAATGGAAGTACATAGCTGAATTTTTCCGGATGCCAGAGGGCAATGTTCAGCACCTGAATGCCCCCCATCGACAAGCCCGCAATAGCCCGGTCTTGCCGCCGGGTCGATACGCGGTACTCCTTCTCAATGAACGGCATCACGCTTCCCAAAAAGTCAATACAAAACGGGTCCTGCTCCGGACCAGCGCCCATGTGCATGCCGGGTGTGGGTGTGTGTCCCGCTGGCATGACCACCAGCATGGGTTTCATCTTTCCTTCGGCCAGCAGGTTATCCAGAATAAAATTGGCCCGGCCCACGGTCATCCAGCTCGCATCGTTATCACCCCCGCCGTGCAGTAGATACAACACGGGTAGTTTGGTCGTGGATTTCTCATAACCCGGTGGGGTATACACGTGCATCCGGCGGGTGATACCCAATGAACCAGACGGGTACCAGACAATCTCGACCCGACCATGAGGCACATTTTTTTCCGTCAGGTAATCGGTCTCTTTTCCGGGTATCGTAACCAGGTTCGACAGACCGTTCAGGCTCTCTTTATACTGCGGATTTTTCGGATCGAACGTTTTGATGCCGTCGATCGTAAAATCGTAGGTATACAGATTGGGGGCCAATGGCCCAACGGTGGTTGTCCATACGCCATTGGCCTGTTTCGTCAGGCTGGCGGCTGGCTGCCCGGCCAGAAAGTCGCCGTTCACCGTTACCTCGGTGGCTTTGGGCGCGTAGATACTAAAACGCAACCGGCTGTCAGGTAAAATTCTGGCCGAAACCAGGGTATCGTTGGGCGTCGGGGTACGAGCCGGAAAATTCTGCGCCTGAGACAGTCCGGTAACCAGCAGGCTAAGGCATACGATATATTTTTTCATACAGTCACGGGTAGATCAGGGAACAACAACGCCGTTTTGGGTCAATATTTTACTAAAAAACAAGACATGCGATGGCAGCGAATTCTCCCAATAGTCCCAAGTGTGCGCACCCGGATGCTCTGTGTAATCGTGCGGAGTCTGGTTGTACACCAGCCGACGGTGCAGTTCCCGATTCGGCTCGATCAGGAAGTCATCGACCCCACAATCAATGATCAGTGGCAGGGCATTTGCTTTCAATTTGTCAGCCATGTTAACGACCGAGTTAGCCGCGTATAAATCAGGCGTCGACCCAACAGGTCCCAATATCCGGGTGAAACCCGGCGCAATCTGTTTCGCGAATTCCGGTGTAATTTTCCAGTGTGTGGTTGCCAGATCGAGTGCTCCGCTCATGCTACCGGCAGCACAGTAAAGCTCCGGGTGACGGCCCGACAGGTACAAGGCACCATGACCACCCATGCTCAGGCCCGTAATGACCCGCCCCTTTCGGTCGCGGATGGTGCGGTAGGTGTTATCAATTTTTTCGACAACCTCTTTCGTAATGTAGGTTTCGAAGAGGTTGTCTTTCTGAACGGGGCTATCCAGGTAACCGCTTAAGGGTTCCCCTTCCGGCGTCACGATGATGATGTTATATTGATCGGCCAGATTATGCAGAAGCATTTTGTCGGGCGTTTTATTCAGCCAGTCGTTGAACTTCCCTCCACCACCATGCAGCAGATACAAAACGGGATAGTTGGCCTTCCCCTTAGCATACGAGTTTGGCAGAACGACAGCCGCCCGGAGGTTCTTTTTCATCGCGGCCGATGGCACATCCAGCGAATCGACTTTAGCCGCAAAGGAGAGCGTAGAGAAGCAAAGGAAGCAAAGCAGAAAATGTAATCGGGTTGGGTTCATTGAGTGAGTTATAAAATTTGAGGCTAATAAATTGATCAATAAAATTTATCTCCAGAAGTGGCAGAACTACCAACCCGTTTATAAGGGCATAACCTTGCAGGACGCAAAAGACCAGGTACATAGGCAGTCGCGTAGCGACGAAATGTTGGTAGCCAATATAGCCCCTGAAGCGGCCCGCGTGCCGTAGGTACGCTACATAACCCGGTTGCGTATCTACGGCACGCCAGTTGACCCAAAGCCAACCTTTGCTACCAACATTCCGTCGCTACGCGACTAGTTAACGTCAATTCTAAAAACCTACAAGGCCAGACTTCGAGGGAAGTTGGGCCGGGCGGCCGTTGCCGTGGGGTAATTTACGCCAACGTCCACCTACTTAAACAGCAGCGGCACATACTCATTAAGGTACTGCCGCCAGTTGATCCAGGTGTGTCCACCCGAGGTTTCTTTGTACTGGTATTTGATCTGATGCTTGTCGAGGAGAGCCAGCGTTTTTTTGTTGGCGTCCATCACGAAATCATCTTTACCGATGCCGATCCAGAACAGTTTTTTGTTCTTGTTGAATGCAGGATCGTTTAACGCGCTGGCATATTTCGTTTCGGCTTCGTCGATGGAAGCCCCGAAAAATCCGGAACTAAATACGCCCACGTAGTTGAACAGCTCGGGGCGGGTCATCGTGACGTCCAGCGTCTGGAAACCGCCCATGCTCAGGCCCGCCAACGCCCGATTTTCGCGATTGGGCAACGTGCGGTAGGTTTTCTCTACCGTTGGCATGATGTCGTTGAGCAAATCATTGGCGAACATCGACCGGATGGTATTCATGGCCTGGGCATTCATTCCACTCGATGGGGGCAGCGGCATACTTCCGTTGGGCATGACGACAATCATCGGTTTAGCCTGCCCCGCAGCTAGGAGATTGTCGATAATAAAACCCGCCCGGCCAATGGTGTTCCAACCCGAATCATCGTCGCCGGCACCATGCAACAGGTAGAAAACGGGGTACTTCGTCGTGCCTTTTTCATAGCCCGGTGGCGTATAGACATGCATCCGACGCATCATATTAAGCGATTTCGACGAATACCAAACCTCCCGAACTTCGCCGTGGGGAACGGCTTTGTTATCCTCAAAAGCCGTTTCGGCACCCGGCACGAGCATGATATTTTCGAGGCTGCTGATGCCTTGTTTGATAATGGGATTCTTGGGATCCATTGTCCGGACGCCATCGACCATCAGCGTGTACGAATAATAATCCGGGCGAAGCGGGCTGGTCGTTGCGGACCAGACGCCTACCTCATTTTTGGTCAGGCCGAGGGGTTTGCCCCCCGACAGGAAATCGCCACCAACGGTTACCTCGCTGGCTTTGGGCGCATAAATCTGAATCATCACCCGCTTGTCGTCCAGCACTTTGGGTGATTTGAGCGTGTCGTTGGGCGTGGGCGTCCGCTGGGGAGCCTGCGCCAGAGCGCCAACCGCAAAAAGTGTTGCGCACAGGGTTGCTAAAGAGCAATGAGTTTTCATCTTGATTTTCATTCGTTTAGGGGTTTATGTCGATGGCGCGAGGCCAGAGCCTCGCGGCATCATTGTCTCATTTCCGCCAGAGGTTCGGCAGAAGCTTATAATACAGCAGATGCCGCCAGGTGCCCCAGTCATGAGCCCCTTCACCACCGACGTAGTAATCATGTTTGATGTTATGCTTTTGCAGGGCCTCGTGCAAGGCTACAGCCCGTTTACCGATGGTTTCTACCTCGCCGGTTCCCTGCCCAACCAGCAGGTAATCAACTTTCCGGTTAGCGGCCGGGTCGTTGAGGAAGGCAGCACTAACTTTTTCGGTTTCCAGATCGCCCGCGCTCAGAACACCGAAGGCGCTGAACAAATCAAGATTTTTCAACCCCACCAACTGCGTATGTCGCCCTCCCATCGACAGACCCGCCAGGGCACGTCCTTTGCGGTCGGTGCGGGTACTGTACGTTTTGTCGATCAGCGGGATAATCTGCTTCTTCAATTCCTCTTCCAGCAGCGGGAACGTCTTTTCAGTATGGGCCGGATCGCTACGGTGAACCACCTGATTGTTGGGCATGGCAATGAGCATGGGCACCATTTTACCTTCGGCAATCAGGTTATCGGCAATGAAATTAGCCCGGCCGTCGAGTGCCCATCCGGAGGCCAGTTCACCACTGCCGCCCATCAGATACAGCACCGGGTATTTCTTTTTGGACGTATAACCGGGGGGCGTGTACACGTAAATTTCCCGCTCGCCATTGAGCACGTCCGAATGGTAAATATGCCGCGTTACGGCACCGTGCGGTACGGGTTTGGCATCGTAATAAGCGGGGCCGTCGCCCTGAACAACCAGATTACTGTAGCCGGGCTGGTCATTAAAACCCGTCAGCGTATTGTTCGGGTCGACAACCTGAACACCGTCGATAATGAATTTGTAGACGTACATATCGGGCTTCAGCGGCCCAACCGTCAGCGACCAAAGGCCGTCTTCACTCTTTTGAAAGGGAATGGGGTCTTTTGCGGTCAACGCCAGCAGCATTGGGCCACCGGTCAGCAGAACAGCTTTGGCATCGGGCGCTTTAAGCCGGAAGGTAACGGTACGATCATCCCGAACTTCGGGCGAGATGACACTGGCACCGAAAGGCAGCAGATTCTGCGTGTTCTTCTGGGGGTTCCAGTCGAGATTCACGTGCGCTTGCTGCGCCTGTACCCAGTGATTTCCGACTAATAGTAACGCAATAAGCTGGCTGTATATCCGATTCATACGTAACGTTTTTCCCTTTGTGTCAAAAGTACATAAAGTTCGTATTCCACCTTACAGCCAACCTATTATTTTGTGAATTTTTCAGGACTATTTATCACGATTTATTGGATAAGCGAAACCCTGCTCAGCGCAATCCGGAAAGTAGTAGCTCATTTGGCAGGGCTTACCTCGTCCTGTAATCTGTCACTATGCCCTGACACATCCAGTTGGCCAGCGCCTGCCGGTTCTGGGGAATCAGGAATCGGCGCTGATCCAGTGAATTCTGAATATTACCCAGTTCGATAAAAACCGTGGGCGGGTGGCTGTTCTTCACGACGTATAAGCTCCCCCGGCTACTGACCCGGCCCATGTACGGGCGAGCGGGGCGATGGCGCCGGTAGTTGGCCAGAAACGTTTTATGGATATGCCGCGCCAGTCGCAACCCGACTTTACTTTGCGGATGATGGTAGAAAAACACATCGGTCGTTTCACCTTTACTCCGGCTATCGACGTGAATGGTGATGAACCGCTGGTACCGTCCTTTATGGCGGGCGTATTCACCATTGACCGCCGTAGTTGTCTGCCGTAACCGACTGGTTTGATTTAGGGGTATGGCCTGATTTGGGTACGCCACTTCATCGTAGTCGATGGGCAACACCGCCTGGTCCCGAATCCCATCATTCCGGTCCTGCACGATCATGTACACCGTGGCACCGTGCTGAATAAGCAACCGGGCAAGCCGCAGGGTTACATCATACGCATATTCATCTTCGGGGAGTCGTTGCTTGCGATACCGGCCAATGGCTCCCGGATCGGGACCGCCGTGCCCGGAAGCGAGGTAATATACCGTTCCGCCAAGTTGCCCGTCAAGTGTTGGGATCGTCGCGTACCGGCTGCCCATGATGGCGAGTCGGCGGCTTACGGGCAAGACCACTTTCTTACTAACCGTCCTTTTCTTTCGGACTGCCACGACCGACCGACTCCGTTTGGCCACCCGCACGGGCTGGCGAGTTTTTTTCGCAGTCGGGCGCGCCTGACTGCGCTTTCCGGTACGGGCAGTTTGCTTCCTGGCCGATTGGCGGACAGGCGGTTTGGCTCGCTTCTTTTTCTGACGGGATTGCTGACTGAACCGAAGGGTCGACGTGACAGTTGACGGGTCGCTAACGGTATCAGGAGAGTATATCCCGGAGAGCGTCAGGTAAACGATAAATAGGGCTAACAGATGCAATAGACTTAACTAAAACTAAGTATGGAATTCAATTATGACCATGTTAAAGCCAGCCTTTTGGACGTAAAGGAATGTTCGATTGTCACAGTGACCTTTATACCGCTGTTCGCCTTCCTGACGATGTAGACTTGCCTGCTATAGCACTACAAAGGTCTATATAGCTGCAAATGTTCACCTCAATTCAGGATTAAATTGAGTATATAGTCCCAGCCTCATCGTTTTAATCGTTCAACCAAACACACGTATCGCTCTGTTAATCAACTATTTTAAAGAGAAAGACGGGCGTAATTAGTTAGAGCTTTCTTAGAAACGGTCGCAAGCGCCACATCGTAAAGGATACATTAGGCTTAGCCCAGCATTCGTGTGTTTATCAAATATCAACTGTATAGTCAGGCATTTTTAAACAGATTCTATTTTTTGCCAAAATTCTCTATAAGTATGCTTCGCTGGATACCGCCCCTTTTGTTTGGTTTATTTTTCGCTACTACGTCCTTCGCCCAAAATCAGTCGCTAACAAACGATTCGGCAACGATTGCTCCGCCGGGACCGGTGCTGATTACCAACGGAAACCTTGTGGATGTGGAAACGGGCCGGGTTAGCGAGGGTATGAGCCTACTCATCGAAAACGGTATCATCCGCAAAATTGGCAAAAACCTGTCGACAACAGCGGGCACAACGGTTGTCGACGCAACCGGCAAATGGCTGATGCCGGGCCTGATCGACAGCCACATCCACCTGTTTCAGTCGGGTGGATTATATACCCGGCCTGATGGTGCTGATCTGACCAAATACCGACCCTACGAAACCGAGCGTAAATGGCTGCGCGAAAACATGGGCGATTTACTGCGTCGGTACCTGGCCTGCGGCATCACGACCGTGATTGATATCGGTGGGCCACTTTATCAATTCGCGTATCGCGACCGATATAATCGGCGATACACCAGTCCGCAGGTTCTGATGACGGGGCCGCTGATTTCAACCTACCAGCCCGAAGCGTTTAAGATTGAGGATTCGCCTATCATTAAAGCGAATACGCCCGACGAAGCTCGTGAGCAGGTACGCCGGCAGTTACCCTATAAGCCGGATTTTATCAAAATCTGGTTCATCATACGGGGCGTTGGTGCGGGTGAGCAGGCGCAGGCAATGGTTCAGGCTGCCATTGATGAAAGCCATAAGAATGGACTAAAAGTGGCCATTCATACGCAGGAGTTACTGGCCGCCAAATTAGGCGTAAAATACGGCGCCGATTACCTGGTTCATAACCCCGAAGATGGCCTGATCGATGACGAACTGATTGCGCTCATGAAGCAGCGGAATGTTAGCTATTGTCCGACAATGGTAGTGGCCGACGGCTATACAGGTTTTTTCACGGATAAGCGCAAGTTGACTCCTTACGAGTTTACGCGCGCCAACCCCTACGTGTTGGGAACGCTGTTCGACATGAAGCACCTGCCCGAGCCAACTCTGCAAAAACAGTTTGGTGATTTCCTAAATAGTCCGGCTTATCAGCGCATACAGACTGACCGAAATTCCTTCATATGGGCTAATCTGATTCGGGTGTGGCGGGCGGGTGTCAACGTAGTGACCGGCACGGATGCGGGCAATCCCGGTACGTTTCACGGTACGTCTTATATAGATGAACTGCGCAAGATGAAAACGGCGGATCTGACCAATGCTGATCTGTTAAAGGCGTCAACGATCAATGCGGCTAAAATTTTGGGTAAAGAAGGTCAGATTGGCTCGTTGACCGAAGGCAAATGGGCTAACGTACTGGTGCTTTCACAGAATCCACTGGCCGACCTAAACGCCCTGACACGCATAGAGACAATCGTAAACCGGGGGTTCGTGGCGACTCCGGCGCAGCTTCTGGCCGACAAGCCCGAAGACTTGGCTCAGCGGCAGCTGAACGCCTATAATGCGCACGACATCGAGGCCTTTCTGGAACCCTACGCCGACGACATAGAACTATATGACTTGCCTAACAAGCTCATCATCAATGGTAAAGACGCCATGCGGCAGGATTACGGAAAATTCTTTACCAACGCACCCGCGCTGCACTGCGAATTGGTCAACCGCATGGTAGTCGGCAACACCGTCGTAGACCATGAGCGGGTTACAGTGGTGGCTGGCAAGGCTCCGACGGAGGCCATTGCCATTTACAAAATTGAAAACGGGAAGATCAGGAAAGTGTATTTCACTCAGTAAGTAACAATTCTATAAAAGCAATTACTTTACCCGAAAGCCTTGAAACGACTCCTGCTCTTCGTTATCGTCCTGGCCGGTATGCTCGGCCTTCGTCAGCCGGTTGACCTGGCATCGCGCCCGCCCGTAGCGCCCAATATCATTTTTCTGCTGGCCGATGACCAGCGGTGGGACGCACTGGGTGTTGCCGGAAACAAAACTATCCAGACGCCCAACCTGGACCGGCTGGCGCGGGATGGGTTCTATTTCAGGCGCTCATACGTCACTACGCCCATCTGCTGCATCAGCCGGGCCAGTATCCTGAGCGGGCAATACGCCCGTCGGCACGGGATTGTGGATTTTGTGACGCCTTTTACCGATTCCGCCCTGGCGCAGACCTACCCCGTGCTGCTCCGGAAAGCCGGGTACCGAACGGGGTTCATTGGCAAGTATGGTGTAGGAAATGTGATGCCCGTTAATGCCTATGACTATTGGCGGGGGTTCGATGGGCAGGGCAACTACGCGGCTAAAGATGCACAGGGGAAACCCGTTCATTTGACGGATTTAATGGGCCAGCAAATGGACGAGTTCATTCAGGGAAATCCGGCCGGAAAACCGTTCTGCTTATCGGTGAGCTTTAAAGCCCCACACGCTCAGGATGGAGCCAACCCCGAATTTCCCTACGCCGAGCGATTCACCAACCTCTACCGCGACCAGACGCTGAAACGTCCCGCTGCCGCTGACGATAAATACTATCGGCAGTTTCCGGACTGGTTTCGGCACAATGACCAGAACGAATCCCGCGTCCGCTGGAGCCGCCGGTTTGCCACGGATTCACTATTTCAGCAAACGACCAAATCGTATAACCGACTGATTACGGGTATTGATGAGGTGGTGGGAAACCTACGCCGAAGCTTGCAGGAAGGTGGACTGTCGGATAATACCATCATCGTGTATACCAGCGACAACGGGTTTTACGAAGGTGAATATGGCTTTGCCGATAAATGGTACGGCCACGAATTGTCGATTCGGGTGCCGCTCATTATTTACGACCCCCGCCGACCGGACCGGAAAGGCCGCACCTCCGACCAGTATACGCTCAACATTGATTTTGCTCCTACCCTGCTCACGCTGGCGGGGGTACCGGTGCCGGGTCGGATGCAGGGCCGCAGCCTTACCCAGCTGATGGACGCTCGCGAGGGCGCAACACTCAAAATGCCCTGGCGAACGGAGTTCTATTTCGAGCACATGTTCAACACGCCAGCCGTATTTATCCCCCAATCCGAAGGGGTGCTGAGTGCCGACCGGAAGTACGTTCACTACTACAATCTCCGCGAACCGGCCGACAGCTACGAGGAAGTGTACAACCTGAAAACCGACCCGCTGGAACTCCGTAATCTGGCGGTTGAGTCGCCGGGGAAAGCGTTAAAAAAGTCACTGCTGCCCATTTTTGACCGACTCAAAGCAGCCGCCCGCTAAGCCATCTAACCGATAATCAGCCATGAAGTACATCACCCTCTGCCTAGCCGGTGCGCTGTTAACCGGTCTGATCGCCGGGAAACCATCGCCCTCTCCCACCCGACCTGACCACTCACAGGCCGGTGTCCGTAAACCCAATATCGTGATCGTCATGGCCGACCAGTGGCGGGCGCAGGACCTCGGCTATGCGGGCAATCGGGAGGTGATAACGCCAAATCTGGATAAACTGGCCGGTGAGTCCGTCAACGCTCGCCTGTGCGTAGCCGAAGTGCCGGTCTGCTCGCCGAGCCGGGCCAGCCTGCTAACGGGGCAGCATGCCACCACCCATGGGGTATTTTACAACGATCGCCCCCTACGCAACGAAGCCGTCACACTGGCCGAAGTATGTCAGCAAAACGGTTATAAAACTGGCTTTATTGGCAAATGGCACATCAACGGCGGTTTGGCCAAAGACTTCGCGGCTGGTCGTCTGTCACCCATTCCAGCCGATCGGCGGCAGGGATTCGCGTACTGGCGGGGGCTGGAATGTACCCACGATTACAACAACTCGCCCTATTATAATGAAGTAAACAAGCGGTTTGTCTGGCAGCAATACGACGCCATCAGCCAGACCGATTCGGCCATTTCGTTCATGACCCAGTCGCGCAAAGAGCCGTTCCTGCTGGTGCTGGCCTGGGGACCACCGCACGACCCGTACCAGACGGCTCCGAAAGAATACCGCCAGCGGTACGCCGGCAAAACGCTGTCCCTGCGCCCCAACGTACCCGCCAAAGACACCATGGAAGCCAACCGGGCCTTAAAAGGCTACTATGCCCACATCAACGCCCTCGACGATTGCATTGGGCGGTTACAGGCCGCGCTAAAAGGGGCGAAACTGGACGAAAACACCATTTTTGTGTTTACCTCCGACCATGGCGACATGCTGTATTCGCACGACCAGATCAACAAGCAAAAGCCCTGGGATGAATCCATCCGGATACCATTTCTGCTCAAATACCCCGCTGGCCTGAGTCGGAAGGGCCGCACGCTGGACGTACCCATTACGCTCACGGATGTGATGCCTACCGTATTGTCGCTCAGCGGCCAGACCATTCCGGCGAGCGTGCAGGGACAGGACGTTGCCAGCCTGATCCGCAAACCCCGCGCCCCCCGACCAGACGATGCCGCCATGATTGCCTGTATTGTGCCCTTCCACCAATGGAATTACGGGCGCGGTGGCCGCGAATACCGGGGTGTTCGCACGGCACGGTACACCTACGTGCGCGATCTGAAAGGCCCCTGGCTACTGTACGACAACCAGCAGGACCCCTACCAGCTCACGAATCTGGCCAACGCCCCCAAACTGGCCGGAACCCAGAAACAGCTTGAGGGTATTCTGACGCAAAAACTCCAGGCCGCCAACGACAATTTCGCGGCCGGGAATGTGTACATGGACAAATGGAATTACCCCTGGGCCTACATTGACTCATTGGGCAATCCGTATTATAAGTAGGTCACGGCCTGTCTGTTGCTTCTGGTATCCATATACCCGTTCACTCTATGAAATTTGCTCGACTCAATACGTTGACCGTCTGGTTAATAGCGTCCTTTAGTACGGTTTTATTCACAAAATCATACGCAATTACGACCAATCTAACACCCGTTCATCTGCGGACCGAGTACAGAACAAACCCGGTTGTCGACGTCGATGCCCCCCGCCTGAGTTGGGAGCTGACCTCAGCCGGAAAGGGTCAGGTGCAAACGGGGTACCAGATTATGGTGGCGTCGTCGGTGGCCTTACTAAACGCCGGGAAGCCCGACCTCTGGAATTCCGCCAAAGTAACGGGCAACGCCACTAATCAGATCGAGTATGCCGGAAAACTTCTGCTCGCCCGAACCGTTTGTTACTGGAAAGTCCGCAGCTGGGACAAAAACGGCCAGCCCGGTCCGTGGAGTGCGGTTGCGTCCTGGGAAATGGGCCTGCTCACCAAAACCGACTGGACAGCCGACTGGATCGGGAACGACCTGACGGCGTTAGGAAAAGGTAAAACCTACCACCTGCCGCCCGCTCCTTTCTTCAGAAAAGAAATACAGCTTACGGGCCTGGTCAAAAAAGCTCGTTTGTATGTAACATCGCTGGGGTTATACGAGTGTCAGATCAATGGCAAACGGATCGGGAACGATTACTTTACCCCCGGCTGGACTGATTACAACAAACGAGTTTACTACCAGACCTACGACGTTACGACCGATCTAAAGACCGGCAAAAACGCGTTGGGGGCCATCGTTGCCGACGGCTGGTATGCGGGCTATCTGGGTTATGCGCTGCTCGTCGGGAATCCGGTCGTGAAAAATTTCTACGGGAATGTCCCCCTCCTCAAAGCGCAGTTGGAAGTTGAATACACTAACGGCAAAAAAGAAACCATTGCCACGGACCAAAGCTGGAAAACCAATCACGGCCCCATCCTCGAAGCCGACATATTAAACGGTGAGACCTACGATGCCAATCTGGCCTTCACTAACTGGAGTAAAACGGGTTTCAACGATGCCAACTGGAAAAGCAGCACTGTTTTTCCGGATAAGTCCGACCGCCAGCTCGAAGCGTATCCGGGAGATCCGGTTCGGGTGTTTGAGGAGTTGAAAGCAAAATCCGTTACGCCAAAAGCGGGCGGGCATTACCTGTTCGACCTCGGCCAAAACTTTGCCGGTATGGTGCGGCTGCGGGTGAAAGGCAACAAAGGCGATACCATTCGCCTGCGCTTTGGCGAAGTGCTGTTTCCTAACGGCGACATCATGACCGAAAACCTGCGCAAAGCCCGCGCCATGGACACGTATATACTCAACGGTGATCCGCAGGGCGAAACCTGGACACCAAAATTCACCTACCACGGATTTCAGTACGTCGACGTGGCAGGTTTTAGAACAGCGCCAACCATAGACGCTATTACGGGCATCGTCCTGACGTCCGCCACGCCTGAAACAGGCTCATTTGAAACGGACAACAAGTTGATTAACAAGCTATATCAGAATATTGTCTGGACGCAACGCTCCAATTATTTTGAAGTCCCTACCGATTGCCCCCAGCGGGATGAGCGGCTGGGTTGGACCGGCGATGCCCAGGCGTACGTTCAGTCGGCCACGTTCAACAACGATATTTCAGCGTTTTTCACCAAGTGGCTGGTGGACCTCAACGACGCCCAGCGACCCGATAATGCCTACCCGATTTATGCCCCCGCGCCCAATGTCCGCAAAACGGATACCTATTCCCCCGGATGGTCGGAGGCTGGGATCATTTGCCCGTACACGATCTACAAAACCTACGGCGACACCCGCGTGATCCGGAAATTCTGGCCGAACATGGTGGCGTATCTTAAGTTCATGGAGGCTAAAAGCAATGGTACTTATGTCTATAAGGAAGGTTCTTTCGCCGAAGTGTCGCCCAAAGGCGGATTCGGCGACTGGCTTTCGGTCGGCAAAAAAACGCCCCCCGACATGCTGGCAACGATGTACTACGGCTATGCAGCGTCCATGATGGCCGACATGGCCAGGGCGATTGGCAAATCGGAGGAGTCGGCCTATTACGAAGGTGTCTTTACGAAGATCAAACAGGCGTTTCTGGCCCATTACGCCGATTCGGAGGGCCGCTTTAAAACAAACAGTGCGGCTTACGGAAACGGTGAAGGCTACGTCGATGGTGAAATGGGCTTCGAAGGCCACACGCAAACCGCTTATGCCAATGCTATATACATGAACATGATCGGCTCTGATCTGACCTCGAAAGCGGGCAACTGGCTCGCCGAACTGATCAAAGCGAACGGCAACAAGCTTTCAACGGGATTTCTGGGGGTGAAGCCGTTATTGCCGTCGCTGTCCATGACGGGGCATACGGATGTGGCCTATCAACTGTTGTTAAGCACCGAGTACCCATCCTGGGGCTTTGAAGTGGTTAACGGAGCCAACACCATCTGGGAGCGCTGGAACAGTTATATCAAAGGAAAAGGATTCGAAAACAACGCGGGCATGAACTCTTTCAACCATTACGCCTTCGGGTCGGTGAATGAGTGGTTGTTTGGCAATGCCGCCGGGATAAAAGCAAATGAAGCCGGTTACCGAACCTTCAGCATTAAACCCGAGATTGCCCGGCAAGGTCTCAACTTCGTGAACGCCACCTACCAATCCATCAACGGAACGATCGCATCTTCCTGGAAAAAAGAGGGCAACCGAATTCAGTTACGGGTTGTAATTCCGGTAAATACTACCGCCACCGTATTCATCCCGACCACCAATCCGGATAGCGTTCTGGAAAGCAGTAAACCCCTGAAAGCAAGCCAGGCTATTCGGGTGAATGACTTTAAAGACGGCTACCTTCAGGTAAACGTTGGTTCCGGAACGTATCAGTTCAGTGCGGTAAATTAACGTAAAGTGTACCCGACAGCATGGCTCCGGCCACCCGGCTTGCTGTCGGGTACAGTACGTTTCACATCGAGGATGCCCGCACCACCAGTTGGGTGGGTATTTTAATTGAGTTGGGTTGTGGGACCTTCTGTTTCCCTTCGATCAAATTGATCAACTGCTCGGCGGCAACCTGACCAATATCAAGGGCCGGTTGCTCGACGGTTGTTAAGGGTGGAGCCAGCAGATCAGCAACCGTACTGTTCGTAAACCCAATCAGTGACACGTCGTCGGGAATGGCAATGTTCCGCTTCTTTAAGGCACCCAGGCAGCCCAGCGTCAGTCGATCGCCAGCCGCAAAAAACGCATCGGGAGCATACGTCAATAATTCATCGACCAGCGGCTCTACTTCATCCTGCCCAAACCAGCCGTAGCGAACCAGGTTCTCATCATACGCCAGCCCGTAGTGTTCCAGTGCTGCCCGATAACCGGCCAGCCGTTCCTGTGTAACCGAAATATGGGAAGGCATGGTAAGGTGGGCAATCCGCCGTCGACCGCTACTGATCAAATGCTCGGTTGCGGCAAACGCCCCGGCAAAATTATCCGCCGACACACTCGGGCTATCCAGTTGCGCCGAGATCCGGTCGAAAAGCACAATGGGTAACTTCTTATCCTGTAACTCGCGCAGGTAAGTTACATCCAATGTGCCACTGGAGAGCGAAATAAGCAGGCCATCGGCTTTGCGGGCCACCGCCTGCTGTACCGTTAGCATCTCCCGCTCATACGATTCGTGACTTTGAAAAATGATAACGTGGTACCCCCGGTTGTAAGCAACAGCCTCGATGCCATTGATTACCTGAGAGAAAAAATTATTGGCAATCTGCGGGACAATTACCGCAATAACCCGGCTGCGGTTTTCTTTTAAACTCAGCGCAATGGGATTAGGACGGTAGTTGAGCCGCTCCGCGTATTCAGTAACCAGCCGTTTGGTTTCGGGATTAATTTCATAGCTATCCCGCAATGCTCTCGAAACGGTTGAAGTCGAGAGATTTAACGCGCGGGCAATATCTTTTATCGTAATCGTATCCAAGTGGCGTGTTGGTAAAATACAAAAAGCGGTGAGTAACCAGAGAGTGTTCTTCAATAAGGCTATTTGGCCTGTTAGCTACCCATATGTTCATTATACGGACTCCTGTCGAAAAATGGTAACGTTCCCGATAACGTTTGCGTGAATAAATATGGCTTAATTCTTCTATTTAATAAATAGCCTGCTTACTCTTATCGTGCCTGGCATTGAACAGGTGTGCAATCAATACCAGAATTTTCCACGAAAAAGATAATTTCCGTTCTTTCTCGTTATCCCAACCCATCTCCTCAAACCCTATGCATTCGTTATCGATAGCGTCCTTATCCACCAGCCAGCCCAGCACGGCTATCAGCCTTCCGCCAACGCATATTCAGCAACTACCCGAGCGGGTATTACAGTTCGGAACGGGCGTTTTACTGCGCGGCTTGCCCGATTACCTGATTGACAAGGCCAATCGACAGGGTATTTTCAACGGGCGCATTGCCGTTGTGAAATCAACCGACGGGGGCGACATGACCGCTTTCGCCCGGCAGGACAACCTCTATACGCTCTGTATCCGGGGCATCGAAGCGGGTGAAACCGTCGAGGAGAATGTAATCTGTTCGGCCATTAGTCGCGTCTTATCAGCCAAACAACAATGGGCCGAGATTTTGACGCTGGCCACCAGCCCTGATCTACAAATCGTCATTTCGAATACCACCGAAGTAGGGATTCAGCTGATCCAGGACGACATCTGCCAGTCGCCACCGGAGTCATTCCCCGGCAAGCTCCTGGCCGTTTTATACGCCCGCTATCAGGCTTTCAACGGCGACCCCAATAAAGGATTAATCATAATACCAACTGAGCTTGTCCCCGACAACGGGACGCTCCTGCGGTCTATATTACTGGCACTGGCTCACCAGAATACCCTCGAACCGGCGTTCATCGACTGGCTGCAAACGGCAAACCCCTGCTGCAATTCGCTGGTCGACCGGATTGTTCCGGGCCGCCCGGACCCCGCTATGTACCAGTCGCTATCCAACCAGTTGGGTTATGAGGACGACCTACTGACGGTTTCGGAAGTGTACCATCTATGGGCCATTGAGGTCCCCGCCAATTCAGATGAGGAGCGCGTGAAAAACGTGCTTTCCTTTCACCAGGCCGATCCGTCGGTGTATATACGCCCCGATATCGACTTGTTCCGGGAGTTGAAACTACGGCTGCTCAACGGCACCCACACCCTGAGTTGCGGACTGGCGTTTTTGGGCGGCTTCACCACCGTTCGGGAGGGTATGGACGATGAACAGCTGTCGACCTTCATCAGCCGGGTAATGCTGACCGATGTTGTTCCGGGTATTCCTTACGCCGTTGACGAGGAAGCCGCCCGACACTTTGGAATGCAGGTGCTCGACCGGTTCCGCAACCCGTTCATTGAACACCGTTGGCTAGCGATTACCATGCAGTATTCGGCCAAAATGAAGATGCGGATCATTCCCGTACTGCTTCATACGTATGCGCAGCCTCAACCGGCAGTTCCCCATTACATCGCACTGGGTTTCGCGGCTTATCTGCTGTTTATGCGGGGAACGACGCAAAAAGACGGCGTCTGGCAGGGCGAACATAACGAGGAGATGTACCCGATCAACGATGCGCAGGCCACATACTTTGCCGATGTTTGGGCAAAGTCAACGCCCTCGGAGCTTGTCGACACCGTCCTGAAAAACACGACGCTCTGGGGTGCTGATTTACAGGTATTGCCCGGTTTTGCCGAGGCCGCCGACACGTATCTGGCGCAATTACTCGATCTGGGCGCAAGGGCTACGCTGGCGGCTCAGATGGAAACGTTCGGAGCCGTGGCGAATTAATCGATCTACGTTCGATACATCTTTCTCGTTGAGGTCTATTGACAGATGAGCGTTCGGAGTCGTAGCCAACTAGTCAATCTCAGACCCATACGTCCTTCCATGATCTGAATTACAGTAAAAAACAGACGATCCATTTATCTTTGGGCAACGCAAAATCGTACAACACATCACGCTCTGGCGGTTTTTAGGTAAATTTTCGGGTATAGAACGTCCGAAAAATGCTCTTTCCCCTATAAGCTTAGTAGGGCCAATTTGCGGGTATTTTCTAAGCGTACGCAGGATACTTTTTACTATATGACCAAAATCTGCTGCTTCGGCGAATTATTACTACGGTTTTCCCCCATTGCCAATGGCGAATGGATTCGACAGACGTCGATGCCCGTTTTTGTGGGGGGGGCCGAACTGAATGTGGCCACGGCCCTGGCCAAATGGGATGTTCCCGTTAAATACAGTACGGTACTGCCACAGAATTCCCTCGCCGACGATATTATACACCACATCGACGCGAAAGGCATCGACTCGTCGGGGATCGTTCGATTTGGTCAACGGGTTGGCACGTATTATCTACCGCAGGGCACCGACCTCAAAAACGCGGGCGTCATCTACGACCGGGCTCATTCAGCATTTTCGGAGCTGGCACCCGGCAAGGTAGACTGGAACGCTGTTTTGCAGGATACCGAGTGGTTGCACGTCAGCGCGATCAGCCCGGCGCTGAGTGCCGAGGTGGCCGAAACCTGCCGGGAACTGATGGCGGTGGCATCGGCCAAAGGCATTACCATTTCGATTGATCTGAATCACCGGGCGCGGCTTTGGCAGTACGGGGTCTCGCCAACCGACATCATGCCGGGCCTGGTTGACTATTGCGATGTGGTGATGGGCAACATCTGGGCGGCCAATGCGCTGCTGGGCATTCCCGTCGATGAACACATTCATGCCAAAGGCCAACCCGCTGACTACATAGCCCATGCACAAGCTACGTCGGAGGCCATACAGAAGCGCTTTCCCCGAGTTAAAGTTGTGGCTAACACGTTTCGGTTCGATACACCCCCAACGGGCCTTCGGTATTACACGACCTTATTTACCGAGGGGCAACAATATGTATCGCCCGAGTTACTGACCGACTCCGTCGTTGACCGGGTGGGTAGTGGCGACTGCTTCATGGCCGGGTTGATTTATGGTCTGTATAACCGGAATTCGCCCCAGGATGTGGTCAATTTTGCCGCTGCCGCTGCCTTTGGCAAACTACAGGAACTGGGCGATGCCACCAACCAGACCATTTCCGACATTACGAACCGATATTCTCCAATAACAGCCTTATCCTAACCTTTTATGTCTGCTTTTACGCCCGAACAAATTCTTGATCTGGTCACCAATCACCCGATTGTACCGGTATTTTATCATCCCGACAGTGCCCATGCGCAGTCGATCGTCAAGGCTTGCTACGATGGCGGTCTTCGGGTATTTGAGTTTACCAACCGGGGGGCCATGGCGTTGCCCGTCTTTACCGATCTGGTAAAGTACGTTCGTGCCAACTGCCCCGATATGGCCATGGGCATCGGTACCATCCTGACCCCCGCCGACACCGAACTGTTTCTGGATGCCGGGGCCGATTTTGTAGTGCAGCCCGTTACGACTGCCGCCGTGGGCGATGTTTGCCGCGAACGGGGTGTGTCCTGGGTTCCGGCGGGTTCAACGCTGAACGAACTGTATCAGGCAACCTTATTGGGTGCCAGTCTGGTGAAAGTATTTCCCGGCAACGTGGTGGGTCCGGGCTTCATTAAAGCCATTAAAGGGCCCATGCCCGGTCTGAAACTCATGGTAACGGGTGGCGTTGAACCCACGACCGACAGCCTGACAGCCTGGTTTCAGGCGGGCGTGACAGCGGTGGGCATTGGCTCGCAATTGTTTTCGGGGCAGAACTTAACCCCCGAAGCGCTACAGGAACGGGTTGCCGCTCTGGTTCAGCATGTTTCATCTTTTACAACTAAGGCTGCATGAACAAGCCACTGGGAAATTATCGCTGGACCATCGTCGCGCTCCTCTTTTTCGCGACGACCATCAACTACCTCGACCGGCAGGTAGTGGGCCTGTTGAAGCCCACGCTGGAAAAAGAATTCAACTGGTCGGAGCTGGACTACAGCCGAATTGTGCAGGTTTTTTCGGCGGCTTACGCCATTGGTCTGCTCGTTTTTGGCCGGTTCATTGACAGGATCGGGACAAAGACGGGCTATTCGCTCGCCATTATTTTCTGGAGTATCGCGGCAATGGCTCACGCTTTGGCAACGAGCACCATGGGCTTTATCTTCGCCCGAATTGGGCTTGGCCTGGGCGAGGCCGGTAACTTTCCGGCGGCTATCAAAACGGTGGCCGAGTGGTTTCCCAAGAAAGAACGGGCGCTGGCAACGGGTATTTTCAACTCCGGCGCCAACATCGGTGCGGTGGTAGCCCCTATTCTGGTTCCTTGGATATTAGGCATTTACGGCTGGCAGATGGCTTTTATCGTGACCGGAGCCGTTGGTTTTATCTGGCTCGTATTCTGGTATATCAGCTATGAAATACCCGCCAAACAGGCCAAACTCAGCAAAGAAGAATTCGACTACATCCACAGCGACAACGAAACCACCCCCGACGACATTGCCGACCACGGCAAGCCCGTCTCCTGGGGTAAGCTGCTGAGTGTCCGTCAGACGTGGGCGTTCGTATTTGGCAAGATGCTCACCGACCCCATCTGGTGGTTTTTTCTCTTCTGGCTACAGGATTATTTTTCCACAACCTTCAACCTCGACACCAAAAAACCAAACCTGTACCTGGCCGTACTTTACACACTGGTCAGTATCGGCAGTATTGGCGGGGGGTATCTGTCGTCGGCGCTGATTGGCCGGGGCTGGAGCGTCTGGAAAGCCCGCAAAACGTCCATGTTCATCTTTGCGCTGCTGGTCATTCCCGTTATCGCCGTCCGATTCGGGCCGGACATCTGGACAACCGTAGCCCTGATTGGTCTGGCCGGTGCCGCTCACCAGGCCTGGAGCGCCAATATTTTCACCACGGCTTCCGATATGTTCCCCAAACGGGCGGTCAGCTCAATCGTTGGTATCGGCAGTATGGCGGGGTCCGTTGGCGGGATCATTTTCCCCGAAATCGTTGGCCGTATTCTGGATAACTACAAACAGGCGGGTGATGTGCAGAGCGGCTACGGCATCATTTTCCTGATGTGTGGTTCGGCGTACATGCTCGCCTGGCTGGTGATGCACCTGCTCGCTCCCAAAATGGAACCCGTCCAACTAGGACAGGCCGAAACGGAGCCGGTGGCGTAACATCAACCCTATAAGGTCTTAAAGACCTTATAGGTTTTTTTGCAACACATTCTTTTATAAACCTTTAGATAACTTACTCATAAAATGTACTAATCAATCAATTATATCTCTAACTATATATAGTATGGAAATCACGGCTTCTCACCCATTGGCATTACCCGTTGGCGTAACCCTTGACCGGTACATCATGCACCGGCAAACAGCTTTCCCTTATGCCACCGGCGAACTATCGCAGTTGCTGCGCGATATTGCACTGGCCGGAAAAATCATTCACCGGGAAGTGAATCGGGCGGGTCTCATTGACCTGACGGGGGGCATGGGCGTTCAGAATGTGCAGGGAGAAAGCCAGCAGAAGCTGGATATGATTGCCAATATCCGCTTTAGCCGGGCGCTGAAAAACGGGGGCGAAGCCTGCGCCATTATTTCGGAGGAGGACGAGGATATTATTTTCACCGGCAACAACAACGGCAAGTACGTAGTTGCCATTGACCCGCTGGATGGTTCGTCGAACATTGATGTCAATGTATCGATTGGGACGATCTTTTCTATTTATCGGCGCATAACACCCATTGGTGCCGAGCCTTCCCTGGCCGATTTTTTACAGGGCGGTCGTCGGCAGGTGGCAGCGGGGTATATCCTGTACGGCTCATCGACCATCATGGTGTATACGACCGGGCACAGTGCCAACGGCTTTACCTACGACGCGTCGCTTGGGGAATTCATTCTGTCGCATCCCGACATTCATAGTCCCGCCAACGGGCAGATTTACTCCTGCAACGACGGCAATCTGGAGAGTTATGACGAGGGGATTCGGGACTATTTAAATGACTGCCGCCAAAAACAATACACCGCCCGCTATATCGGCTCGCTCGTCGCCGACTTCCACCGGAATCTGCTCAAAGGCGGAATTTATCTGTACCCGCCAACGAAGAAGTCGCCGGATGGGAAACTGCGTTTGCTGTACGAGGCTTTTCCGTTAGCGTTTCTGGCCGAGAAAGCGGGCTGTTTAGCTACATCAGGGCACCGGGCTATTTTGGATATCAAACCCACCAGTCTGCACCAGCGAACCCCCTTGTTCATAGGCGCCCCCCTGATGGTCGAGAACCTGATGGGACATCTGGACTAGCCAAACTACTCGAACTACGCTTATCATTAAGGCATTACCCTATGTCTTACACTAAAACCCTATGCCTTACCCTTCTAAGCTGATCGCGTTCCTGTTGGCTGCGGCCCTTTGTTCATTTACGCCCCCGCCCGAAAAAATTACCGTTTACCTGATTGGCGACTCAACCATGTCGACCAAACAGGTGAAGGCCTACCCCGAAACGGGTTGGGGAATGCCGTTTGCCCATTTCTTCGACGAGAGCGTTACCGTAGATAACCGCGCTCAGAATGGCCGCAGCACCCGGACGTTTATCGAGGAAAACCGCTGGCAGTCGGTGTTGGACAACCTGAACGAAGGTGACTATGTGTTCATTCAGTTCGGCCATAATGACGAGGTAAAGAGCAAGAAAAGTTACACGACCGAAGATGAATTCCGGAAAAATCTGAATCGGTTCATCAGCGAAAGCCGGGCTAAAAAAGCCATTCCCGTGCTGCTGACACCCGTTGCCCGTCGACAGTTCGATCCGGCCGGTAAGATTGAGGATACGCACGCCGTTTATGCCGAACTGACCCGCTCCGTTGCTCGTAGCGCCAACACGCTACTTATCGACATGAGCAGACAGAGCATGGACCTATTGCAAACGTTCGGCCCCGAAACCTCACGACTGCTGTTTCTTCAACTGGCACCGGGCGAACACCCGAATTACCCGGATGGCAAGGAAGACAACACCCATTTCAACGAACTCGGTGCCCGAAAAATGGCGGAACTGGTGCTGTCCAACATCAAATCCCTGCACCTCGACCTGGCCAATCGAACCGTGAAACCGCAGGCTAAGTAAGTTCTAAGTAGCGCGGTTGGGAAGCCGCGTAGCCGTCAGGCTAATATTGCCGAGTCTTATTTTAGCCTGACGGCTACGCGGCTTCCCAGCCGCGCTACTTAAAAATCTCTATGACAAAAACATACCTCTTCCTTCTGCTATTACTTCTCTCCGCAATTCCCCTACTCGCTCAGTCAGCCAATGGCCTGACGGGTGTTCGGGATACGTCGTTTGCCGTTTGGAGCACTTACCAGAAATTGAAAGGGCAATACCCGGCCATTCAGATCGTAAAACCGATACTGCCCCCCGGTGTAAAAGCCACCGAAAACATCGCCTATTGCCAGCGAAATGGCCGCTCGTTATACCTCGACGCCTTTTATCCGACCCAGACAGCCCGTAAAAAACGGCGTCCGGCGGTGCTGCTGATTCACGGTGGCGGCTGGCGCTCCGGCGACCGTTCGCAACAGGTCCCGATGGCGCAGCACCTGGCGGCCAATGGCTACGTAGCCGTAACGGCCGAGTACCGACTATCGACCGAAGCCCTTTATCCGGCGGCCGTCCACGACCTGAAAGCGGCCATCCGGTGGCTTCACGCCCACGCGCAGGAGTTCGCCATTGACACCACCCGACTGGCGGTGCTGGGGTGTTCGGCGGGAGGACAACTGGCAGCGCTGCTGGGTGCCACCAATGGCGTGTCTGCGCTGGAAGGCAGCGGTTGTGCAGATGGACATTCGAGTGCGGTACAAGCGGTAGTCGATGTGGATGGCGTGCTGGCTTTCGACCACCCGGAGTCGGCAGAGGGGAACGACAGTAAATCCATTTCGGCAGCTACGTACTGGTTTGGCGGGCCAAAAGCCCAAACGCTGGATTTGTGGCACGAAGCGTCGGCGCTGACGTATGCCCGTCAGCAAACCGTGCCTATTCTGTTTCTCAACAGCTCGGCCGAACGAATGCATGCCGGACGCGACGACCTGCGAAATCAACTCGACAGACGGGGAATTTACTCAGAAGTACACACCTTTGCCGATGCCCCTCACCCATTCTGGCTGTTCCATCCCTGGTTTGAGCCAACCATGACGTACACGCTCAGCTTTCTTAATAAAGTGTTCAAAAACTAGTTCCGGCCCGTGCATGTACATCCCCAGCTTCAGGAATGATCGCCTTCACCGACGGACAGATTCTAAAAAAGTTTTAAGTAGGTTTCTAAAAAAACCATGTTTATAGCTGTTAAGGGGCTATTAACGCTTTTCTTACAGGAACGTCAGTATCACGTCCTCTCTACCTGCTACAACCTGATGATTCATTACACACATCCAAACAGAATACTTGTTGCGTTAGACTGTATTATTTTCGGCTATGATGGCGAAGAACTTAAACTCCTGCTCATCAAACGAAACTTCGATCCGGAGCAGGGTAAGTGGTCGTTGATGGGTGGTTTTTTGAAGGAAGAAGAAGACCTTGAAGCAGCCGCCCAGCGCATTCTGTACGATCTGACAGGCCTTACGAACACCTATCTGGAGCAATTGCAGACTTTTGGTGCCGTAAATCGTGATCCCGTGGAGCGAACAATCTCGGTTGTTTACTATGCGCTGGTCAATATTCAGGATCAGGATGTGAATGCCATCCGGACCCACAATGCCTATTGGATTGGCCTGAATGAGAAACCGGCCTTGATTTTTGACCACAATGCAATGGTGGAACAGGCGCTGAACCGGCTCCGGTATAAAGCGGCTCTACACGCGATCGGCTTCGAGCTGATGCCGGAGAAATTCACGATACCCCAACTTCAGCGAGTATACGAAGCCATTTACACTAAACAACTCGACCGTCGGAACTTTAGCCGCAAGATCCTATCTACCGACCTGCTGATTGGCACGGGCGAAAAAGACACAACCTCCGTGACCAAGAAAGGGCAATTGTATCGGTTAAATGCCGAAAAATACCAGCAGTATCTCACAGACTACGTTAGCTTCTTCCCTGAATTAACGTTGGCTTAGTAGACTACCCGACTTTGCCACTTTGTCCTATTTGTAGGCACCACATTCCAATCGCTTTTGAAAAATAAGCAGGCTCCCTCATGAAATTAGCTAATATTGTAGTAGTATTGTGTCAAACATACACTATTCCTAAAATAGTCTTTTCCTCTGAAGGAGCTGTCCACCGATTTATTCCTTCGGCAGTTCGATAAACTTCTATTATGACGAATTCTTATGTTATTGGTGTTGACTTCGGTACTGACTCGGTCAGGGCGCTGGTTGTCAATGCTCAGACCGGCGAAACAGCCGGTACTCACGTCCACGAATACGCCCGCTGGAAACAGGGCCTTTACTGTAATCCCACCACATCGCAGTTCCGTCAGCACCCGCTCGATTACCTCGAAGGGCTGGAAGCAACCATAACCGGAGCACTGGCCGGCGTTTCGGAAGAGGTTCGGAAAGGGGTTGTTGGCATCTCCATCGACACCACCGGCTCTACCCCCGGCCCGGTCGATGAAACGGGGCTACCCCTGGCTCTGCGGCCCGATTTTGCCGAAAACCCCAATGGGATGTTCATCCTGTGGAAAGACCATACGGCCAATGCGGAAGCGGAAGAAATCAACGATCTGGCCCATCATTGGGATACCGATTACACGAAGTATGTTGGCGGCATTTACTCCTCCGAATGGTTCTGGGCCAAGATGCTCCGCACTCTGCGCGTCGATGAAGCCGTTCGGGAACACGCCTTCTCCTGGGTCGAACACTGCGACTGGATGTCGGCGGTGCTTACCGGAAATACCAATCCGCTAACCCTCCGCCGGTCGCGCTGTGCCGCCGGACACAAAGCCCTCTGGCACAGTGAGTTCGATGGCTTACCCTCTACTGAATTCCTGACGAAACTTGACCCGCTGCTTGGCGATATGCGCGAGCGGCTGTTCAGCGACACCTTCACCTCGGATCTGCCGATGGGCAATCTGTCGGCAGAGTGGGCGGACAAATTAGGGTTGTCAACGGATGTTGTCGTTGGCGTTGGTGCCTTCGATGCGCACATGGGCGCCATCGGGGCCGAAATTGAGCCGTATGCCTTCGTCCGGATCATCGGTACGTCGACCTGCGACATTCTGATGGCCCCGAATGAAGAGATTGGCCACCGACTGATTCGCGGCATTTGCGGACAGGTGGATGGGTCCGTAGCACCGGGAATGCTTGGTCTGGAAGCGGGCCAATCGGCATTCGGCGATGTTTATGCCTGGTTTTCGCGTCTGATCACCGGTCCCGTGCGTGAATTGCTGGGCAACGAAGCCGCCGACGCCCTGGCGAAGCAGTTGATTCCTCATCTGTCGACACAGGCCGCTAAACTACCCGTTACGGAAAACGACGTCGTAGCACTCGACTGGATCAACGGTCGGCGGACGCCCGATGCCAACCACACGCTTAAAGCCGCTATTTCGGGCTTAAACCTCGGTACCGATGCGCCGATGGTTTTCAAAGCGCTGGTTGAGGCAACCGCGTTCGGGTCGCGGAGTATCGTGGCGCGTTTTATCGAAGAAGGTGTTCCCATCAAGAAAGTGATTGCCATTGGTGGCGTTGCCAAAAAATCGCCCTTCGTCATGCAAACCCTCGCCGATGTGCTGAACAAGCCCATTCAGGTAGCCAGCGCCGACCAGGCCTGCGCGTTGGGTGCGGCCATGTGCGCGGCTGTGGCGGCCGGTGTTCATCCAACCATGGAAGCCGCTCAGAAAGCCATGGGTTCGGGCTTCGATGCCGAATACCACCCCCGCCCCGAACAGGTGGCTACGTACGAAACCCTGTATCGGAAGTATTTGAAACTGGGTGAATTTGTGGAGAATAAATAAGGGCCATTGCACGTGGTGTTGGGTGTTTGTGGTGTCGGGTCCTGGAGCGCCAGCCCGGTCAGACCCGACACGAATTGCTGACGCGAGTGTGTCGGGTCTGACCGGGCTGGCGCTCCAGGACCCGACACCACGAAAGCCCTTATTCCAGCGGCACGGTCCGTTCTAAAAAAATAAACTAATGATTGATCTGAAACAATTTGAAGTCTGGTTCGTAACAGGAAGCCAGCATTTATACGGCGAAGAAACGCTTCGTCAGGTAGCCGAACATTCGCAAATTATTGCCCAGTCGTTCAACCAGTCGCCAACCATTCCGGTGCGGGTGGTTTACAAGCCTGTGGTAAAAACGCCGGATGAAATTTATGCCATTTGTCAGGAGGCTAACGTAGCCCCTAACTGTGTCGGCATCATCACCTGGATGCACACGTTTTCGCCCGCTAAGATGTGGATTCGGGGATTGTCGGTGCTGAAAAAGCCCCTGCTCCATCTGCACACGCAGTTTAACCGCGACATTCCCTGGAATTCCATCGACATGGATTTCATGAACCTCAACCAGTCTGCCCACGGCGACCGGGAGTTCGGGTTCATTATGGCGAGAATGCGGCTGAACCGCAAAATCGTGGTAGGCTATTGGGAACAGGAAGACGTTCTGGCCAAAATTGCCGACTGGAGCCGGGTTTCGGTGGCGGCTTACGAGTTAAAAACGATGAAAGTCGTGCGCTTCGGTGATAACATGCGGCAGGTAGCCGTAACCGATGGCGACAAGGTAGCGGCCGAGATTACCTTCGGCATGTCCGTAAATTCACACGGCATTGGCGATCTGGTATCCGTTATCAACCAGATTTCCGACGCTGAGATCGACCGGTTAGTAAGTGAATACGCGGACAGCTACACGCTCATGGACTCGCTGCTGCGCGGGGGCGCTCAGCACAGTTCACTGCGGGATGCCGCTAAAATTGAACTGGGTTTGCGGGCCTTCCTGAAAGACGGCAACTTCACGGCCTTCACGGACACGTTCGAAGACCTGCACGGCATGGCCCAGCTACCGGGTATTGCGGCCCAACGCTTAATGGCCGATGGTTACGGCTTTGCGGGCGAAGGCGACTGGAAAACGGCTGCTATGGTGCGTACCCTGAAAGTGATGGCCTCGGGCCTGGCAGGCGGCAACTCGTTCATGGAAGATTACACCTACCATTTCGACCCGTCGAATCCGCTGGTACTGGGTTCCCACATGCTCGAAATCTGCCCGTCCATTGCTGCCGACAAACCAACCTGCGAGATTCACCCGCTGGGTATTGGCGGTAAAGCTGATCCTGTCCGTCTGGTGTTCAACGCGCCCGCCGGTCCGGCCATCAACGTATCATTGATCGACATGGGCAATCGTTTCCGGCTGCTCGTCAATGAAGTTGAAGCTATCGACGTACCGGAAGCACTCCCAAAACTTCCCGTTGCGCGTGCCATCTGGAAACCCATGCCCGACATGCAAACGGGTTGTGCCGCCTGGATTCTGGCGGGAGGAGCGCACCATACCGTGTACAGCCAAAACCTGACCACGGACCAGATCGAAGATTTCGCTGATATCTTCGGTGTTGAGCTGGTTGTCATTGACCGAAATACCAACCTCCGGCAGATGAAAAACGAGCTTCGGTGGAGTGACGTGTATTATAAATAAAGAGCGAAAGAGCGATTTTACTCCCTTTAGGCGTTCATCCCTTTTCGCTCTTGCACTCTTTACTATCCTCATTTTCGTGATGTCAGTTTCTTAAAACTGACAAGTGAGGTTTCTCAAAACCTCGTTCAATTACCAGAATATCCGATAGGTTTTAAGAACCTATCGGGTCAGTTTTAAGAAACTGACACCACGAAAACTAAAAAATGTCCTATGAAGAAACAAATCCTAACTCTTTCCTTTGCCTGCCTGACCTTCCTGGCATCGGCGCAGAATAAAGTGACTATTAACGCCGGAGACGGCAAAACGGTCATTAGCAAACATATTTATGGCCACTTCGCCGAACACCTGGGCCGAAGTATCTACGACGGCTTTTATGTTGGCGAAAGCAACACCAAAATCCCCAACAAAAACGGGGTTCGACTGGACGTTGTCAACGCGCTGAAGAAGATGAAGATCCCGAATCTGCGCTGGCCGGGTGGCTGCTTTGCGGATACCTACCACTGGAAGGACGGCATTGGCCCGAAAGCCAAACGCCCCAAAATCGTGAATACCTGGTGGGGTGGCGTTACGGAAGATAACAGCTTTGGTACGCACGACTTCCTGAATATGTGCGAACTGCTGGGCACCGAGCCTTATCTGGCCGGGAACGTAGGCAGTGGTACGGTGCAGGAATTGTCGGACTGGGTACAGTATGTCAACTTCGAGAAGAACAGTCCGATGGCTAAC
This sequence comes from Spirosoma fluviale, assembly GCF_900230225.1. Taxonomy (GTDB): domain Bacteria; phylum Bacteroidota; class Bacteroidia; order Cytophagales; family Spirosomataceae; genus Spirosoma; species Spirosoma fluviale. The sequence continues at coordinate 1,141,172 of NZ_OCNH01000001.1, read as the reverse complement.
TTACGCCAGCAGAATGGTCGTCAGGCCCCCTGGAATGTGAAATATTGGGGTGTAGCTAACGAAGCCTGGGGCTGTGGCGGCAACATGAAGCCCGATTACTACGCCAACCTCTACCGGCAGTACAGCACCTTTATGAACAATAAGGTGGGCGACGGCAAGATTTTCCGGATTGCATCAGGTGCCAGTGACGACGACTACACCTGGACCGAAACGCTCATGAAAAACATCCCGTCCACGATGATGGAAGGACTGGCGATGCACCATTACTCGGTATTGTCGTGGGGCGAAGGAAAGAAAAGCTCAGCGACGCAGTTTACGGATGAGGAATACTTCAAAATCATGAAGCAGGCCCTGTTGATGGACGAGCTGATCGAGAAACATTCGGCCGTGATGGACAAGTACGACCCGGAGAAAAAAATTGCGCTCATCGTTGACGAATGGGGCGGCTGGTACAACGTAGAGCCGGGCACCAATCCTGGGTTCCTGTATCAGCAAAACACCATGCGCGATGGCGTACTGGCCGGAGCTACGCTTAACATCTTCCACAAACATGCCGAACGCGTACGCATGGCCAATCTGGCGCAGGCCATCAACGTACTGCAAGCGGTGATCCTGACCAAAGGCGACAAAATTCTGCTGACGCCCACGTATCACGTGCTGGAAATGTACAACGTACACCAGGACGCTACCCTGCTGCCGGTAAGCATAAAGTCCGACGATTTCACGTTTGGGAAAGACAAACTCCCTGCCGTGTCGGTGTCGGCCTCCCGCGACAAAGCCGGAAAGGTACACGTCTCGCTCGTCAACATAGACCCAACGAAGCCGCAGGAAATTACGGTCGATCTGAACGGAATCAAGTCGTCCGGACTAACGGGCCGCATCCTGACCTCGGCCAATGTGCGTGACCACAACACATTTGAGAATTTAACTAAAATAAAGCCGGTCGCCTTCAACGGAGCCAAACTCAACAGCGACAAGCTGACTGTAACCCTGCCGCCGGTTTCGGTGGTGGTGCTGGAACTGTAATTTCAATTTTGAATGAGTGAATGATCGAATGAGTGAATAGCTTCATTACTTATTCATTCATTCTCTCATTCACTCATTCAACATTAATCATGTACAAGACCCTCAAAGAAGAATGTTACGAGGCCAACATGCAGCTTCCCAAACTGGGGCTGGTGCTGTTTACATTCGGAAACGTCAGCGCGGTTGACCGGGAGCGGGCCGTGTTTGCCATAAAACCCAGCGGGGTTCCTTACGACACACTGACGGCCGACGACATCGTGATTTGTGATTATGATGGTCGTGTCGTAGATGGTCAGCTGCGGCCCTCGTCAGATACAAAAACCCATGCGCTGCTGTACAAAACCTGGGATACCATCGGTGGTATCGCGCACACGCACAGCACCCACGCTGTGGCCTGGGCGCAGGCGGGTATGGACATCCCGATCTTCGGGACCACGCACGCGGATCACACCCATCAGGATATACCCTGTGCCCCGGCCTTAACCGACGAGATGATTCAGGGGGATTACGAGCACGAAACGGGTCACCAGATCTTCAACTGCTTCGCCGAAAAGGGGCTGGTTAATACCGAAATGGAAATGGTTCTCCTGCAAAATCACGGGCCGTTTACCTGGGGAAAATCGGCCGAAAAAGCCGTTTATAACTCCGCTGTGCTGGAAGAACTCGCCCGCATGGCGTATCTCACGCTTCAAATAAACCCGAATACTCCCCGCATCAAAGACACGCTCAGACTGAAACACTACGAGCGTAAACACGGCAAAAACGCCTACTACGGACAGGGTTGTTAGCCCTGCCAAGGGTATGAGTATGCCCCGTCATTCTTTACAAATTGAGTTCACATTAATGCGATACAAACAAATCTTTGTGTATCTCTTTTTTCTCTGTGAATCTCTGTGACATAACATGACCAAACCCCTTAATTCTCAATAGTTCATGAAGTTTTTGCCCCAACTCTTATCGCTGGCTCTGTTAACAAGTTGCTTAACTATGACCTCCTGTTCATCGAAAAAAGAAAACGAATCCGACGACAAAAAGGCGGGTATCGACAAAACGGCCTACGGACAACTTCCCGATGGTCAAACAGCTGATCTGTATACGCTGCGTAATGCGGCCGGTATGACGGCCCAGATTACCAACTACGGCGGCATTATCGTGGGCCTCCAGGTACCCGACAAAGACGGTAAATTCGAAGACGTTACGCTGGGGCAGGACTCGCTGTCGAGTTACGTTAAGAACAACCCCTATTTTGGTGCGTTGATTGGGCGATACGGCAACCGGATTGCCAAAGGTAAGTTCACCCTCGATGGCAAAACCTACGACCTGTTCATCAACAACATGGGCAACCACCTGCACGGCGGTAAGGTTGGTTTCGACAAGGTGCTCTGGACAGCAACCCCGGTAGACGGCGATGAACCCGCGCTTAAGCTGGCATACACAGCCAAAGACGGTGAAGAAGGCTATCCCGGAAACCTATCCGTAGAAGTGACGTACACCTTGCAAAAGGATAACGCCCTCAAGATTGACTACAAAGCCACAACCGATAAGCCAACGGTGGTCAATCTGACCAACCACACGTATTTCAACCTGACGGGCGGTGCCAAGCGCGACATTCTGGACCACGTGGTAACGCTCAATGCGGATAAACTCATTGCCGTTGATCAAACCCTGATTCCGACCGGCGAATTGAAGCCTGTAGCGGGTACTGCATTCGATTTCCTCAAGCCATCGGTTGTCGGGTCACGCATTAATGATTCGACGGATACCCAGATTAAATACGGCGGTGGATACGACCACGGCTGGGTGCTGAACGGTTCCGGCGACTCACTGAAACTGGCCGCCACTGTTTACGAGCCTACATCGGGCCGGGTTATGGAAGTTCGGACTACAGAGCCTGCCATACAGTTTTATACTGGTAATTTCCTGGATGGCTCCGTCGTTGGGCGGGAAGGGTTTGCCTATAAAAAACGATACGCCCTCTGCCTGGAAACCGAACATTATCCCGATTCCCCGAACCATCCGGCTTTCCCAACCACAGTGTTGAAACCCGGCGAAACGTATAAAACGACGACCATCTACCAGTTCTCGACGAAGAAATAAACGTTACGGATTGAACACAGAGACGGTCCGCCGTTGCGGCACAAAGTACACAGAGGAATCAGCCACGAAACCTCTGTGTACTTTGTGCCGCAACGGCAGACCGTCTCTGTGTTCAATAAATCCTTTTTTTATAACACACATGACTGATCAATCCGGTACTGGTCGGGCAACGATGCCAGCCGGTCATAACCCTGTTTTGGAACGGCGAACCGTCGAAAACGCAAATCGTAATCTGCTAAAGTATTTAAAACCGGGCCTATCGGTTCTCGATGTAGGCTGTGGCACGGGGGCTATTACCCGCAGCATTGCCGAAAAAATTGGGCCTACCGGAAGTGTACTGGGTATTGACCCGAACCAAAATCTTATTGAACTGGCGAAACAACAGGCTGGAGACACACCCGGTCTTGACTTCCAGCAGGCCGATGTGTATGCGTTTGACACGCCCGAACGATTCGATCTGGTTACCTGCGCCCGAACTCTTCAATGGTTGGCTGAACCCGAACTCGCGCTACGTAACATGAAGCGTTTCGTGAAGCCCGGCGGACATTTAGCCATTCTGGACTTCAATCATGAGAAAATTTCCTGGACGCCCGAACCGCCCGGAGCGATGAAACTATTTTATGACGCTTTTCTCAACTGGCGGCAGGATGCCGGATTCGATAACGCCATTGCCGACAACCTGAAAACACTGATGCACTTCGTTGGCTTTGATGCCGTGCAGGTCGAAGAGCAGTTTGAGATAACCCGGAGGAACGACCCGGATTTCAGCATAGCCAGCCGGTTGTGGGCCGAAGTGGCCGAACTGCGTGGTCCCCAGCTGGTGCAGGATGGCTACATCACGGAAAACCAGCGGCTGGAAGCTATTCGGAATTATGATAACTGGATTGCCACCGTCGGCCAGTCGATGACCGTGTATTTACTGGCCGTTGAAAGTCAGCAACCCTTGTAAGTTTCGGTATGGTGTCGGTTTCTCAAAACCGACACCACACCGAAACACTAAATAGACATTATCCGGTCACGCGAGACGGTACGCCACTCGCCCGAAAGAGTGCCGTTTTCAATCGTATAGGCCCGTTCGTACAGGGCCACCGTTGGGCAAATATGATTGGGCAGGCCATAAAGCACATCCCCAACTTTGTAGGAATGCCCCTCACCCGCTTCGACAACCAGATGCTCCTCACTCTGCCCGATGGCTTTTAGCTCGGGGGCATTCAGGAACGTGATCCGCTGGCTTAGCTCGCCCTCGGCAGCAATTGATTTATGCCCCACATCCAGGCAAACTTTCGTGGCATCGGGCAGCGAAATAACGCGCGTTACGACTAACCCCGCCGGTAAAAACGGCTGCTCAGCCAGGGTAGACTGATACCCTTTGTCCCAATAGATAAACGTGCCGGGGCTGCACTCAACGTCGGGCCGTTTGGCGTGGATCGGAAACGTTGGGCTCCCTCCTACAACTAAAATGGGCTTACCCAGTCCACGAGCCGAAATGGTATCGCTTAGTAATTTGACGGGCCAGAAGGCCGCATCGCACTGGGCCGCCCGAACGGCCATATCCGGGTCGCGCAGATGCCCGTCATAAGCGTGCAGCCCCATTGGCTGGATACCGGGCAACGCCGACAATTCTGTGTAAAGGGTCAACACGGCCTCACCGGGTGCCATACCCGTGCGGTTCATACCAACGTTCAAATCCACGTAAACGGGCACGACCGCCCCGGCTGCTACTGCCAGTTCAGAAAGTTGACGGGCGGTGCCGAGGTTATCGACCAGACAGGAAAATGTCGTTTCGGGATACGCTTTTATGAGGCTTAGCAGCCGGTGCATTTTGGCTCCGTTAGGCTGGTAGGCCAGCAGCACATCGGGCGCACCAATGGACGCCAGCATTTCGGCCTCGGCAATGGTGGCACACTTAAACTTGCGAATACCGGCCTCCATCAGCAATTGCGAAGCCTCCCGCGACTTACTCGTTTTGACATGCGGGCGCAACCGCTTGACGCTGTCAATCGATCGGACCAGGAGGGCAATATTCTGTTTTACCCGTTCCGGATAAACCACCAACGCGGGTGTATCGAGTTGGGCAATGTCGGCAATCGAATACCAGGGCGTTTGCTCCATCAGACCAGTTCGAACAGGGCTTCTATTTCAACCGGAATGTTATCGGGAAGCGAGCCCATGCCCACCGCCGACCGAACGCCGATACCGTTTTCGGTGCCCCAAACGGTGGCAAACAGTTCGCTGCACCCATTGATCACGTATGGATGACGACCAAAATCGGACGGGCAATTGACCATTCCCAACACTTTAATGACGCGCTTCACCCTGTCAAGACTACCCAGGTTGGTGCGAATGGTTGATAAAATAGCCAATCCTACCTGCCGGGCGGCTAGTTTGCCCTGTTCAATATCCAGATCGTCTCCAACGCGACCAATGATCAGGCTTTTATCATCCTGAACCGGTCCATGTCCGGACACATACAGGTATTTACCGTCAATCAGATAGGGCTTATAAACGCCGAGTGGTTGTGGTGCCGGGGGTAAGGTGAGGCCGGTATCAGCAAAGTTTTTTTCGGGCGAAGGGATGTCAGCTTGCATCATTGAGTGAATTATTAATAAGAGCAACAAACTAAGTAGGCGTACAAACTTAATCGAATACCGGGTTATTTTACCAGAACCGACCAACAGTTGGGGTAGATTGTTATGATTTCTGTAATCTGTCTACTAACAATCTGACTTTTATTTAGATTAAACATTCACAGTAAATAAGGAGCCACAAGACGGACTTTGCGGCTTGTGTACCGACCTTCGCAAAAAATTAACACCAGTTTACACACGTTCATGAGACCAGTACATACATCCGCACTCCTGCTCGTTACCGCTTGCCTCTGGGCTGCGGCCCTCCTTCCCCAGCGCCCAACGTTGTACCTGATTGGTGATTCGACCGTAAAAAACTCAACCGATAAAGGCGAAGGTGGGATGTGGGGTTGGGGTCACTTTATCGACGCTTATTTCGATACAACCCGTATCAAGATCGAGAATCACGCCATTGGAGGCCGGAGCAGCCGTACGTTCCTGACCGAAGGGCGTTGGGAGAAAATCCGGACAGCCCTCAAACCCGGCGATTTTGTGATGATGCAGTTCGGTCATAACGATGCGGGTGCCATAAATGACACGCTGCGAGCGAGGGGAACGATAAAAGGTATTGGCGACGAAACGGCGGAAATTGACAACCTGATCACTAAAAAACACGAGGTAGTGCATAGTTACGGCTGGTATCTGCGCAAATATGTGGCCGAAACGAAAGCCCGTGGCGCTACCCCCATTGTTCTGTCGCTGGTACCGCGTAATGGCTGGAGAGACGGTAAAGTGATGCGGGGAGCCGATAATTACGGTAAGTGGGCATCTGAAGTAGCGAAGGCCGACGCCGACGGCAAGCTAAAAACGTACTTCATCGACCTCAACGAACTTGTTGCCCGCAAATACGACGTTGTCGGCGATTCAGCCCTGTTGCAGGCCACCTATTTTGTCAAAGACAATGTCCATACGAATGCCGCCGGAGCAAAGCTAAACGCAGCAGCTGTGGTAGAAGGGCTCAAACAGCTAAAAGCCTGTCCGCTCAATCAGTACGTAAAGTAACGAGCTCATCGGTGGCTGTACATTTATTGGTTAACCGTTCGGAGTACGTTAAGAGCGTACGAATTCGGCTATTCTGAAACAATGCGACCGCATGAAAGTTGGAGATTTACTACTTATACACCAGTATGCCTACACTAGCTTCCGATAACCCAGAACCCCTGGCCGAGTTAGTCTCGTACTTTTTTACTCGCCGGGAAGCAATTCTGAACAATTGGCGTACCGCCTGCGAACAGGACACTTTTTTAGGGAATGTATCTACCTTGAGCCGTGATGAATTCAACAACCTGCTTCCCATTGTTTTAGGCATTCTTGAAAAACGGTTACTCAGTAAACCAGAAGATATTGACCCAACCATTGCGGCAACGTCCCATGGGTTACACCGCTGGCAAAAATCGCACGCGTTGCTGGAAACGATTCGGGAGTTGAATCTCTTCACTGAGACACTTTACAATGAGCTGGAAGCTTTTCATGCTTTTTTCCCAAAAACGAACGCTGGCTTTCTAGTCCGGGTACACCGCCTTATTGCTCAGTTTATGAGTGAAACCATCAACGGTAGTGTAGAGAAATATGATGAATTGCAACGACTGGAAGCCGCCAATCGGGCCTCTTCCCTGCAAAAGGCAATTGACCAGATGACTGAACTATCCCGTTTGCGAAGTACCATGCTGCGTACCACCTCGCACGACTTACGGGGTAGCTTTGGTATAATTAATAGTGCCGCCTACCTCCTAAAAATGGATGACCTGAGTCAGGAAGAGCGCACCCAGTACCTGGATATGCTGAATCGAAACCTGACGAATGTGCAATCTATGCTTGGTAATCTAACGGATTTGTCGCGATTGGAAGCCGGAGAGGACACGTTGCAGATTCAGGCGATCGACGTTGTTCAATTACTGAACAAACTGGTTGAGGTTGTACAGCCGATGGCAAAGGAGCGCGGCCTGATTCTGTCGGCCGACGGACCCAAATCAATACCAGCGCAAACAGATCCGGACAAGCTTCGGCAAATTGCGTATCACCTTCTTCAAAATGCCCTTCAGTACACACCATCCGGCTTCATATCCGTATCCTGGACGAAGGAGAATGATTTTCGCTGGATTTTTAGCGTTCAGGATTCTGGACCGGGTATAACCGGTAAATTGACCGCCCTGTTAACCAAACAGCTCAAACCAAATGTGGAAACGGTTAGCGTAATGTCGCCGGAGCAGAGTGATCCGGTGTCGGTTATTCCAACCAATGAGCACGACATACCGGAAGGACCCGTTCTGGCACAGACGGTCGTTAATTCAACTCATCGGGAAGGCGTAAGTTTGCAGATTGTGAAGCGCTTGTGCGAACTGCTGGATGCCAATATAGAAATAGAAACTGAGGAAGGACGAGGTACGTTATTTCGTGTCCGTTTGCCCCTTCAGTACGACAATAACTAAAGTGGAAGGCTTACCGTTTGCCACCAGTATTGCCGTAAAGCCTGGAAGTAAGCAAGCCAACGCTTAAAATCGCCGGGCTTAACGATATAGGAAGTAGCGCCCAAATCGTAGGATGTCTGTATGTCTTCGGCCAGGCTGGAATGACTTAGAACCGTTACGGGAATGAGTCGGTATGGAGAATCGTTTGCTTTCAGAACTTGTAACACTTGCAGGCCATCGTTCCGAAGGGGAAAATACAAATCCAGTAAGATTAAACGAGGTAAACTTTCCTTGGCTTCCTGACAGTTTTTGAGTTGAGTTATGGCCTCCTCCCGCGTATAGGCAGTCAGTAAATGAGCATCGGGCATACACTCCTGTAGTACGGTTTCGATCAATACACAGTGGTCAAGGCTGTCATCGATTAACAAAATTTTATTTCCTCTGTGCGGACGCCCCATTTGGGCCTTTGTTCCTTCATTCATTCTGACGGATACTGGGAGATGGGCTTTATGAATAGCTAATAAGCTGGCTGTTACTTAAAGCAGGTAGTTACCTGAAGTGTTTTCTTGTCAACGAGTATTCGGGCTTAAATCTGGCAAAACTACCTTAACATACCAAATATTGACAGGTATATATTGCCTTAATAATATCGGCTGATTACAACGAATGTAAATACAATGGTGTATTTTTAGCCAGGCTGTGACATACAACCACAGAACGAACTACCACCTCCCTTACTAATCAGGTTCCCATTGTTACGTATAGATATACCGTATTAACTGGTACGATTAATAAAGTAAGGTTGATTATTCGACGGTATCTAAGTAGAAAAAAGCCACGGGTGTATTCATAATAAGATTATGTCAACATGTTAATGAGTTATAAGCTGCCCTTTGCCCTCACCCAACCGATGAATTATTATTTTCTTCTGTTTCTGATTGGTTGTCTAACCAGCCGGGCTACAGGACAAACCCTCAAGCCCGATAGCTCTTTTCAGCAACTGGCCCGCAACCAGGCCGTACGTGCTTACGAACAGGACCTGCGTGAACAGGCACATGTGTACGAGGGCAATGAGTACATTGCGCACGACCACCGCATCAAAATTCACCCATTCTTTGGCGTCGATAGCCTGCTATCCTGTACGATTGTCTATCGGGGGGCGCAGTATTCGGACATAAAAATGCTTTACGATGTTGTTCGTGACCAGCTGGCGATTCAGCCGCCGGGCGGTGGGTTTCGGCTCAGGCCGCGCAACGACTACGTAGCGTCCTTTATCATGGGTCAGCATCAGTTTATCCGAATCGTAGGCGACAGCGCAGCCGGCGTACCAACGGGTTTTTACGAAATCCTGCACAACGGCCGTATAAAGGCGCTCGCCCGTCGGGTTAAAGTCATTCACGAAGATATTTCGAGTGGAAAATTTCAGGCCGACTACCTGGTAAAAGACCGCTTTTTTGTTGTGAAAGATGGCGTCTATTATGAAGTAAAATCAAAACGCTCGCTGCTTCAGGTTTTTCCGGAACAGGCCAAAGTACTCCGCAAGTTCATGCGTTCGAATAGCCTCAAATTTAATGATGAGAAACGCGAGGAAGCCATTTCACAGGTAACAAACCGGTATGAAGACCTACTGAAGTAACTATGATTCAACTTTACCGGACTACGTTCCTCTACATCGGATTGCTTTGCTTCCTGACAACGGCCTTTGCCCAGACTCCCACCGACAAACCCATTAGTGGCGACTTCTCGAATACCCCCTTTACGCAGTTTGTTCATCAAATTGAAGCGCAGTCGCCCTATCGGTTCTTTTATGACCCCATCGATGCCGATAGTATCCGCCTGGATATGCGCGTTGACAAGCAGCCGCTTCGGTTGGTGCTTCAGCAACTCTTCAACGGCACCAAATACGGGTTTTCCATCGATAACCAGCAACGGGTTTACATTACCACAACCCGGCCCATCCGAACCGAACTGCCCATTGGTTTCTTCGTACGCGGTCGGTCGGATACCGGGGCAGATTCAACTCTGGCGGGCTACTTGACCGAAACTCAGAAAAAGCGGGTGGAACCGGAAACAAAGGTCTACGAAATTGGCAAACGGACAACGCCCATCCGGCCAGGACGGTCTACCCTGGCAGGGTACGTCCGTAATGTATCGTCGGGAGAGCCCATCGTGGGCGCGGCTGTTTACCTTGAAAATCCGCGTATTGGCACCATATCCGACCAGTTCGGCTACTATTCCATCACCCTGCCGCGCGGCAAACATGACCTGAAACTGCGGAGCATTGGCCTGAAAGATACCCGACGCCGGATTATTCTATACGCCGATGGGAAGTTCGACATCGAGATGGAAGACGATGTCATTGCGCTGAAAGAGGTGGTGATCGAGGCCGAAAAAGACAAGAATATTTCTGGTCTTCAGATGGGTCAGGAGCGGGTCGATATTAAAAGCATCAAGCAAGTGCCTACGGCATTGGGTGAGGCTGATCTGCTGCGGGTTATTCAGACCTTGCCGGGGGTCAAAACCGTTGGCGAAAGCTCCACCGGACTCAATGTTCGCGGGGGCGCTACGGACCAGAACCTGATTCTGTACAACGACGCCACCATTTATAACTCGTCGCACCTGTTCGGTTTTTTCTCGGCCTTTAACCCCGATATGATCAAGAGCGCTGAACTCTACAAAAGTGCTATCCCATCGCGCTTTGGCGGTCGGCTATCATCGGTACTGGATGTGCAGACGCGGGATGGCAACAAAAAGAAATTTGTTGGCTCGGGCGGGATTGGTCTGCTAACGGGTCGGCTAACGCTGGAAGGACCGATCCTTAAAGACAAGACCTCGTTCATTGCGGGCGTTCGCTCGTCGTATTCCGACTGGCTGCTGCGGCAGCTTCAGAATGCCTCGTTCCAGAAAAGTCAGGCGCAGTTTTACGACATCAACCTGCACATCACCCACGAAGCCAACGAAAAAAACGCGTTCTACCTAACCGGCTACCTGAGTCGGGACCAGTTTAAGCTCAACAGCGATACGTCGTACCGGTATCAGAACCAGACGGCAACGCTGAAATGGAAGCACGTGTTCAATAACAAACTGTACAGCGTTTTCACGGGTAATTACAGCGGCTACAAGTACGATGTAGCGAGCGAAAAAAATCCGGTCAATGCCTACCAGCTCGACTTTTCGATTAAACAATCGCAGTTGAAAGCTGATTTCAACTACTACCCAACCAACCAGCACGCGGTTGATTTTGGTATCAGCAGTACCCACTACAGAATATCGCCCGGCAGTTTCCAGCCCAAAGGCCGTGAGTCGCTGATCGTGCCCGATGTTGTGCCCACGGAACAGGCGCTGGAAAGTGCGGTGTACATTGGCGACCGCTTCGACATCAGCCCCCGGCTGTCGATCAGTGGCGGGCTACGGTATTCGGTTTATACCTATCTGGGCCCGAATTCAGTCTATCAGTACGCACCGGGTCTGCCGAAATCCGTGAATACCATCATCGACACGCTTACCTATGGCACCAATAAATCCATTGCTACCTATCAGGGACCGGAATACCGGCTGGCCATTCGGTACGCGCTCTCCAGCACCGCTTCGGTAAAAGCGAGTTTCAACCGCACCCGGCAGTACATTCAGATGCTTTCCAACACGACGGTCATCTCCCCCACCGACATCTGGAAACTCAGCGACCCGAACATCAAACCACAAGTGGGCGATCAATACGCCGTGGGTATCTACAAAAACAACCGCACCAACACCATCGAGTTATCCGCAGAGGCCTATTACAAGACCATGCAGAACCTGCTCGATTACCGGGGCGGGGCTTCATTGATTCTCAACCACCATATCGAAACCGATGTCGTGCGGGCTGAAGGCATGGCCTACGGTGTTGAATTTCTGGTCAAAAAAATGACGGGCAAACTGAACGGCTGGCTGAGTTATACCTACGCCCGAACCCTCCTGCGAACCAACGGGCTGAACAGCAGCGAAACCATCAACCAGGGCAATTTTTACCCGAGTAGCTACGATAAACCGCATGACTTCACGATGATCAGCAACTACAAGATCAACCGCCGGTTTAGTCTATCGTTGAATTTCACGTATAGCACGGGGCGGCCCATTACGCTGCCAGTGGGTAAATACACCCTCGACAATGCCGCCAGACTGCTGTATTCGGAGCGTAACCAGTACCGAATTCCGGACTATTACCGCGCCGATTTTGCGATGAATATTGAAGGTAATCACAAGGTGAAGAAGCTGGCGCACAGTTCCTGGACGGTCTCGGTTTATAATCTTCTGGGGCGGCACAATGCGTACTCTGTGTATTTTAAATCGGAGAATGGCCGAATCAACGGGTATCAGTTATCCATTTTCGGAAATCCAATTCCGTCAGTTACGTATAATTTTAGATTTTAAAGGTGGGCCACAGAGATGCACCAAGACGCACGGAGATACACAGAGAAAAGTTTTTCTTATAATAATCTCTGTGTATCTCCGTGCATCTCTGTGACTCAACCCTTCTACCATGAAAAACACCCCTATAAACATACTCGCCTGGTTGTTGATCCTGCTCGTTGGCGGGTGCGTTGACCCGTACCGCCCACCCGAAGTGGCGTCGCCCAACAGTTATCTGGTTGTGAATGGCTTCTTCGACAGCGCACCGGGTGCGCCCACGACCATTCGCCTGTCGAGAACGCAGAATCTGGCCGACACCAAAGCGCCCACCGTCGAAACCAAAGCGGTGGTAACGATTGAGAGCCAGAACAAAGCCATTTACACCCTCGCCGAAGGTGCTGCGGGTACGTATACGCTGGCGGGCGTTACGCCCAGAACGGGTGAGAACTACCGGTTGCATATCCGAACGACTAAAGGAGTTGAGTATTTCTCGGCCTATGTGCCGGTTATTCAGACGCCCCCCATCGACAGTGTCAGCTGGCGGAAGGAAGATAACGGCGTACAGATCAACGTAAACGCCCACGATGCTACAAACAACACCCGGTATTACCGCTGGGAGTTCGATGAGACCTGGGAGTATTACTCGGCTTTCACATCCAGCTATGAGCTGATTAACAACCAGCTTGTCGACCGCGCCGTACGGGTCGATCAGTGCTGGAGCAACGCCAGTTCAACCAATATCATGACCACCTCAACTGCCCGTTTGAGCCAGGATGTGGTAAGTCAGTTTCCGCTAACGTTTATTCCCGGCAGTTCCATAAAACTCGGCGTTAAATACAGCATACTGGTTCGGCAGATCGCCCTGAGCCAGACGGGCTTCGACTACTACGACCAGCTTGCCAAAATAACCCAGAACATCGGCTCCATTTTTGACCCGCAACCCTCGCAGATCACCGGAAACCTGTATTGCGCCAACAACAGCAATGAACTGGTGCTGGGCTTTTTCAGGGTGGGCTCGGTGGCAACCAAACGACTCTTTATCAGTCGGTCGCAAATCCCGGACTTCCGGGCAATTACGAGTTACGAAAGCTGTACGACGGATACCCTGACACTGGCTGAAATCCGCAAGGATCAACCGGCGGTTGTCACCCTGTATGACATGACGCGCTATCTGACCACCTCCACCTATTGTGTAGATTGCCGCCTGCGGGGTGGTGTTATCAAAAGACCTGACTTCTGGCAGTAAGCACCAGCGACCAAACGACCTCCCTTATGCCTGTTTCTATACCACGCGTACTTTTCACCCTGCTTTTCTTCGTTCCGGTGCTGTCCTGGGGGCAATCTCTGCCATCGGGCAGTGGGCCTGTACAGTCGTTTGAGCGATACCGCCAGCAAGCACTTCAGGAAAAGCTGTTCGTTCATACCGATCAGGCGTTTTACCTCACCGGCGAAACTATGTGGTTTAAAATCTATTACGTCGATGGCTCCCGTCACCAGCCGCTCGATGTGAGCAAAGTCACTTATGTCGAATTGCTGGACAAAGAGAAAAAATCGGTGCTGCAAACTAAAGTCGCCCTCAACCCCGACGGCGGGAACGGCAACCTGTTTCTACCCTCGTCACTCAGTTCGGGCAATTACCTGCTGCGGGCTTACACAAGCTGGATGAAGAACTTCAATGCGGATTTCTTCTTTGAGAAGACGCTCACGGTTGTCAATCCTTTTAAACCGCTGGGTTTGCCGCTGTTGCGGGAAACGACCGATTATGACGTTCAGCTTTTTCCCGAGGGCGGCAATCTGGTGCAGGGGCTTCCTGGAAAGGTGGCGTTTAAAGTAGCCGATGCATCGGGGCGCGGGGTGGCCGTTCAGGGCTGGCTGGTTTCGGGTCAAAACGACACCCTGACGCGGTTCAACTCCCACAAGTTCGGGATCGGCACGTTTACCCTGACGCCGGACGAAAAGATGTACCGGGTCGTTTTCAGGGACAGACAAGGGCGCACTGTAACGCGGCCGCTTCCTACCGTGTATCCCCAGGGCTACACCATGCGGCTGGACGAGAGCAGCGCCGATCAGTTGACGCTTACCGTTCGCACCAATGTGCCGGGGGCTTCGTCCGTTTTGCTGTTCGCGCACACCCGAAACGACATAAAAGTGGCCGAAGCACGGCCTATTCAACGCGAAACAACCTTTTCGATTGACAAAAAAAAATTAGGTGAAGGCATCTCCCACCTGACCATCTTTAACGCCGACGGTAAGCCCGTTTGCGAGCGATTGTACTTCAAACGGCCCACGCAGCCGCTTGACATTAGCCTGAAACCAAACCAGCCTTCGTATGCCTCCCGGACGAAAGTAACGCTGGACGCATCGGTGGCTACTGCGGCTCAGGGCCGTCAGGCGGGTTTGTCGATGGCGGTGTACCGGGTCGACTCGCTGGCCGAAACCAGTTCGGGAAACCTACTCAGTTATTTGTGGATGACCTCCGATTTGCAAGGCCGGATCGAATCGCCCGACTATTATCTACAACCCGGTAATGAAGGCGTAGCTCAGGCAACCGACAACCTGATGCTCACATATGGCTGGCGTCGGTTTCGGTGGGAGGATGTACTCAACAGCCCCTCTCCGGGGAAAAAGCAACTTAAACGCCTATTCACTCCCGAACACAACGGACTACTCATTCAGGGCACCGTAACCGATAGCCTGACTGGAAAGCCAGTACCCAATATTATTACGTATTTATCATCGGTCGGAAAGCCCATTCGGCTGTATGTGTCGCGGAGTGACTCGTCGGGCAGAATTCGCTTTGAAATGCAGGATTTTTACGGTGCCCGAAACATCGTCGTCCAGACCAATCCCAAGGACAGTATTTATAAAATAGCGATAACCAATCCATTTTCCGGCACGTTCTCAAGCACGCGCCTGCCCGCGCTGTCCGTTGCCGAGTCGCAGACCGATCAACTCCTCAATCGAAGTGTGGCTATGCAGGTACAGGCAACGTACTGGGGCGACCGGGTTATCAACTATCAGTACCCGCCGGTCGATAGCTCGGCGTTTTACGGAAAGCCCGGTGAATCGTACCTGCTGGATGTATACACCCGTTTCCCGCGCATGGAAGAGGTTCTTCGGGAATATATTCTGGGAGTGATGCCCCGAAAAAAGCAGGGGCGTTTCCGGCTTTACGTACCCAATGAGCCTTACCGGGCTATTTTCGAAGACCCATCGCTGGCTCTGCTGGATGGCGTGCCGGTGTTTGACATGGACAAAATCATCGAGTTCAGTCCGCTGAAAGTGAAGCAGATCGACGTGATTACCAATCAGTTTTTCATTGGTCCGTCTCTTTTCCCCGGTGTTATCAGTTTTATGACCTATAAAGGGGATCTGGCGGGTTTTCCGCTCGATGCCCGCTTGCTGAAGCTGGATTACGACGGACTACAACTGCAACGGGAGTTCTATTCCCCCCGCTACGACACGCCCCGACAGCTAAGCAGCCGACAACCCGATGGCCGGACGCTCCTGTACTGGAATCCCAACCTGAAAACCGACGCTCAGGGGAAGGGCCGTGCCGAGTTTTACACTTCCGACCAGACCGGCACCTACGTTGTGGAAGTGAATGGGCTAACAACCGATGGTCAGGCTGGTAGCCAGCGGACGCTTTTCGAGGTAAAAAATAGCCCGAAGTAGGTGAGTACAGTACGGCCATACACCGTAGGTTCTATTTATTTATCCGATGAAACATACACAATGGGCGAGCTTACTACTCATTTTCTGGCTGTGTCTTCCCGGCCCCGTCAGTGGCCAGCCGGTACCGGCAAAAACGATACAGCAGGCCAAAGGTAACACCGCCCGTCCCTGGACCTACTGGTGGTGGATGGGAAATGCCGTCAATGCGTCAGACATTACCCACCAGCTCGAACAGTTTGCCAAAGCCGGACTCGGTGGCGTTCACATCATCCCGATTTATGGCGTTAAAGGCTACGAAACTGAATTTGTTCCGTACCTGTCGGATAAATGGCTGGCTGTTTTCGGGCACACCGTTCGGGAAGGCAGGCGACTCGGGCTTGGCGTCGACCTGACGACGGGCACCGGCTGGCCCTTTGGCGGGCCGGGCGTCTCGACGGCCATAGCGGCTAAAGAATGGAAACTCATAGACGGCAAACTGACGGCCGTTCCAACCAAGCAACAGGTCAAACGCCCGGCTCCGGGTGCTCAGGGTTCCGTTATTGATTATTTCAGCAAACAGGCCGTGGAGCAGTACCTGCTTCGGTTCGATTCAACCCTGGCGCATTCGCCCCAGCAGCCCCGCGCCGTTTATAACGACTCCTACGAGGTATACGGCGCCAACTGGACGGATACTTTCCTGACGGAATTTAAAGCCCGGCGGGGCTATGACCTCAACAGCCAGCTAACTGCTTTTCTGGATACAAATCAGACCGAAACCAGCATTCTCGTTCATCAGGACTATCACCAAACGTTGTCTGAACTGCTGCTCGACGGCTTTGCAAAACCCTGGGACAACTGGGCGCACAAGGCGGGCTACCGAACCCGCAACCAGGCGCATGGCTCGCCGGGCAACCTGATCGACCTCTACTCAGCCACCGATATTCCCGAAACAGAGTCTTTCGGTTCCAGCCGGTTTCCGATTCCGGGCCTGCGCGTGGATGCCAACTACGAAGTAGACCGCTTTGGAACGCCCAACCCGCTGGCCATGAAATTTGCTTCGTCGGCGGCTCACCTGATGGGCAAGCCGCTGGTCAGTTCCGAAACCGGAACCTGGCTGGCAAATCACTTTCAGGTGTCGCTGTCCCAGATAAAACCGCAGGTCGATGAGTTGCTGGTGTCGGGGATCAACCACATTTTTTACCACGGCATCCCCTACTCGCCCCCCGCCGAAAACTGGCCGGGCTGGTCGTTTTATGCCTCCACGAACTACGGTCCCAACTCGCATTTCTGGCCGCATCTGCCGTTGCTCAACCAGTACATCGAACGCTGTCAGGCGCGGTTGCAGCGCAGCAAACCCGACAACGACGTACTGGTGTATTTTCCGATTCATGATCTCTGGACAACCCGAGCCAAATCGGCGGGTGGGATTCATCAACTGGAAGTTCACCATGTGGAGCGATGGCTGCTACCCCAGCCGTTCGGGCGTTTGTGCGAGCAGTTGGCAGAGCGCGGCTATGCATTCGATTACATCTCCGACGAACTGCTCAAGAGCCTGACCGTGACCAAACAGGGCATTCGGACGATCAGCGGAGCCACCTATCAGGTCATTGTGGTACCGAAAACCACCTACATTCCTGCCACTACCCTTGGGCTATTGGACAAACTGGCTCAGCAGGGTGCGCGGATTATTTTTGATGGACAGCTACCCCAGCAGGCGGCTGGTTTTCACGACCATACGGCCCAAACAGCAACCGTGCAGCAGCTCGGCCAAACCCTTCGAAAACGCCCGGTCGTGACGGTCAGTACCAATTTATTTCAAACCCTGAACAAACTTGGCATTCGTGAGGAAACCTGGGCGGCTCAGGGCTTGTCATTCATCCGCAAACGCCAGGGTATGGGCCTAAAGCAATCCGGTCTTTCGGCAGATACCACCCAGTATTTTATCACGAATCTGAATAATCGCTTTCATCAGGGCTGGGTTACGCTCTCGGCAACGGGCCGGGTAAACCGCTATGACCCGCTGACCAATTCGACCTCGGCATTACCAGCCCGGAAAGGGAAAGACGGTAAAGTAGAGGTTTATCTGTCGCTTGAGCCGGGGCAATCGTGCTTTCTCAATGTGAGTTCGGGAACGCCGGTATTTATCAATACAGCCGCCCAAAAACGGGTTACCCGTCCTTCTGGAGCAAGCATTGCGCTGAAAAATCCGTGGCGTATTCAGTTTGTCAGACCAAATCCGGAACAGGGGCAAGCCGCCTTCAAGCTGTCGGCTACGTTACCAACCCTCGCCGACTGGACGACGCTGTCTGAGTCGGCGGGTTATTTCTCCGGCACCGCCCGTTACAGCACAACCGTCAACATACCCGCTGGCGCTGTGGCCTCAGCTTACCTCCTCGACCTCGGCGATGTTCGGGAAGTAGCCGACGTGCGACTAAACGGACAGCCCCTGGGAACAGCCTGGTGCATTCCGTTTCGGCTAACGATACCCGCCAACCGACTAAAAGCCGGAGACAACAAACTCGAAATCGACGTGACTAATTTGTCAGCCAACTACATGCGGCTTTACGACCGGCAAAACCCCGGCTGGAAGAAGTTCTACGACATAAACATTGTCGATATTCGGTACAAGCCTTTTGACGCCACACGCTGGGACGCTGTACCTTCCGGTTTACTAGGTCCCGTAACACTGACCCCGACATCGGCGAGATAATCATCAGAGATTTCCGGTTAAACGATAATACGATCTGGCATACGCACTATAGAGCGTACACCAGATCGTATTATCGTTTAACACTACCGTTTCCGCTCGTTAATCGGGTAAGCAATTTCACGAAAGTACGTACCCTAAAAGGGGTGTTTTTACGGGCTTTACTATCAACTGGTTTGCTGAAATTAGACGCGCTTTTACGACTCATCTTTCCACGTCATGACACCGTCTCTTCCCCTGGACCCCACAACGCTTTATCTAGCCGACAAGGCTGCGACTAATTATGCCGCTCATGCAGATGAAATAGATAAAATAACCCGGCGAATCACCGAAAATCGCTCCGGTATACGCTCTCTAACCGACATTACGGATGACAAATCCCGCCTGTTCAAACGGGCAGCGCGCGAAGGCGGGCAATTTGAACAGGCACTGGAGCGAATCAACGGTATTCCTGATTTTCAGGACATGGCTATCCTGCGAAAGATTGTGCGGGCATCGACCAGTGTCTGCCGAATCATTTTGCAAGGTCCCTCCGGCATTACCGGCTATGGAACCGGTTGCCTGATCGCCCCTAATGTACTGATCACCAACAACCATGTCTTCCCGAATGCCGGTACGGCCAGTCGCGCCATCGCTCAGTTTAACTACGAACTCGGCGACAATGGGCAGGTGCTAACACCCGTTTCGTTCCGCTTGCGGCCCGACTTGTTTTTCCTGACATCGCCTTACACTGAACAGGCCGACGTGCCCTTTAGTGGTCGGGATTTTACCCTGGTGGCCGTTGAACCAACCAGCACCGATGGGGGGAGCCTCAGTCAGTTTGGGTTTATCAGGCTGGACGCATCGCTGGGCAAAATCATTGAAGGCGAGAATTGCGTTGTTATTCAGCACCCCAAAGGAGATTATAAAAAAGTTGTTCTGAAAGATATCCGGCTGATCACCTTTACTGACAACTTTCTGATTTACGAAGCCGATACGCAACCCGGCTCATCAGGGAGTCTGGTACTTGGGCTGGGTACGGCCGATGCCGTTGCGTTGCACCATAGTGCAGTGCCCAGGAAAGACGCCAACGGGAACTGGCTTCGAAAGGACGGTAGACCCCGTCAGCCGGGTGACACCGACGATGCCATTGACTGGATCGGCAATGAAGGCGTACGGGTAAGCTGCATCGTTGAAGCCTTCAACAAATTAGCCATACCTGAGGCCATGCAGCCCTATCGGGCAAAAATTGTCGAGGCTCAAACGCCCCCACTTGTTGTCAATAGCCCTTCTATTATTAGTATGTCTCCCCCAACATTAGTATCCGGCAACGCCCCTCGTGCTGAAGCCAGCCCGACAACCTCCGCCGTTTCGGCCGCACCGCTACCCGCATCGACATCCGGTAAGCTACTTTATTTTGAAGTCCTGCTCACAGATCAATCCAGCCTGCAAGCTGACTGGGCTAAACGGGCTAACGAACTGGTGCCCGGCCTGATCGACCAAACGGCTTTGTTTCCAATGTCGCAGGAGCCAGTTGCCCGACGTATGGTGTACGTGACGGTAAGATCCAGCGAAAATCCGTGGGCACTAGCGGCCACTATTGAAGGCCTGCCACATGTTGAAGCTTGTCGGCCCGATCTGCAGAGCCTGACCGACATTGGTCGGAACAGCGCAGCAACCGAGGCAACTATACGCATTACAGAATCTGAGTTTGTTATCAATAATGGCACCGCAGAACCCAACGAGGAGAAGTTCCTGGAAAATTGGGGCAAATCCATTCAGGTACAGGCAGCACTAAGCAACGGTGCCGGTCGACAACGCTGGTGGCATTGGTCGGCGATTAACTGGACGAACCTAAACCAAGGGGTACCTGATCTGACCGAAGACGAGTTCAGGCAATTGCGCGAACGGCTGGCCCAGATGCGGTTGATCCAATTGGATACCGGCTATTCAGATCATTCCAAAGTGGCAGATGGCTACAACACCGATCTTGATTTCGACTTTATTGACGACGATAACGACGCTCAGGATGAGCGGGCTAGCGTTGGCATCAAGTTTCCTTACCACGGCACCCGAACGGCCAGTCTTGTGGTGGGCGGCTCGCTGGCCGATGCAACCAGCAAACTGGATGGAAATAACGGTTTGCTGGTTGAACAGGGGAAGTGCTTAACCCGACTGATTCCGTATCGAATCGCGCAGTCGGTTATTCTGATCGGGCGGGGCAAGCAGGTGGTTGACGGCGTCAATTATGCCATTCGAAGCGGGGCTGATGTGTTGTTTATGTGCATGGGCAGCTACCCACGGCCCATGCTCGAAGCCATTGCCAGAGAGGCCTACGAAAAGGGGGTTATCTGGGTATGCGCTGCCGGTAATGAAGTGGGGCTGGTTGTAGCACCGGCTTTATATCCGGGAACGATTGCCGTAGCCGCTACCAACCCTGAGGATAAGCCCTGGTCGGGCAGTAGCCACGGGCCAACCGTCGACATTGCCGCGCCGGGAGAAGATGTGTACGTACCGTTTCTGGATAAGAAAGGTCAGGAAATTATGGTGTACGGCAGTGGAACCAGTTATGCCACCCCTCAGGTAGCCTCCGCAGCCATGCTGTGGAAAGCCCGACACTCTGAGGAGTTAAGTGATTATTTGCCCTGGCAGGTTGTCGAAGCATTCCGGGAAACACTAAAGGCATCAGCGCGCAAGCCTACGGGGTGGCCGCAAGGATACGGAAAAGGGATTATCGACATCACCGAATTGCTAAACATTAAATTGCCCCCAAAGAATACGCTGACGCACGCTTACAAAAACCAGAAAGACGCCAACCCGCATAGCGTTGGTATTGCCGAAGCCGTTCATTTCATCTGGAATGTATTCAGCAAAAAGGTGTCGCCGGGTGCTACCGAAAGCACATTGGGATCAGTGCCCCTTACGCAACGTGGACAACAGGCGCTTGCTGCTTTTTCCAGTTCTTCGTCCTCGGGTGGCCGGGAGAGTAGCTCGACTATGACGGATTCTGACGCGCTTCTCCGCTATTATTTTAATCAGTAGTACCCTTTTATCCACCTTTCCCTGAGCAACTGCGACTATGGCCAGCCCTGTCTTTTTCGATTTTCACCTCCACCCGGTCTTTAAAAAATTTATCTGTAAATACGAGGAAAGCTACCCCTCCACCCGATCGCTGGATGAGCTGACGGGCCAGTTTGACCTGACCAGCCCCCTTGTGAAGCTGCTCGACGAGGAGTTGCTGCACATACTGGGGAGTCAATCCTGCATCGACCAGCTAAACGAGGGGAAATTAACGGTGGGTGTTGCCGCTATTGCCCCCATCGAACGGCTGTTCACCAATAAGGCCGATGGAGGTATGTTTGGTAAAATCCTCAACTCCGGCCTGACAAAACCGCTGGACCTGACGTACATGAACAATGTCCGCGACGGTAACGTATCGTACTATCAGCTGTTTATTCGGGAGGTAAATATTTATAAACGACTGCACGAAGCCGGAAAGATACACATGCTTACCCGGCAGGCCCCACAGGTATTGAACAGCCCTGCACCGATACCCCATTTAGCGCTCGGTCTTGAAGGTGGGCATGGCCTGTGCCGCACGTTAATTGGTCAGCCAGGAAAGCAGGATACGTCGTTGACGGTCCCGCCGGGCGCTGAAGATTCACTATCCAAAGATTTCACCACGGCTTTTACCAGCAATCCGGCTAAAAGTCTGCAACAAGTACAACAGGCACTCTGGGAACAGGAACTGGATTTATGTTATCTCGTGCTTACGCACCTCTCGCACATTGATGAACAGTTGCTGGCAACCCATGCCTATGGCATGAAGATGATCAAGGATGTAAGCAGTTACCCCATGGGCAACGGTATTACGCTGAAAGGCCGACAGGTCATTGATGCGGCTTATACGCTGGAAGTGACCCTAAATGGTACGAAAACCCCGGCACCCGTGTTGATCGACATCAAACACATGAGCCTTAAATCGCGGCTCGATCTATACGCTTACCGGAAAGAGAAAAAATATAACTTACCTCTGATTGCCAGCCACATTGGGGTAACGGGCTATTCGGTCAATGCCTGGAAAGAAGCTCTCAACGAAGCCAGTACCATGCGATTATCATCTGGCGAACCCGTGGTGACCATCAACGTCGACCGTAAGACGGCGGGTTTCTGGGGCTTTATCAACAAAGAATTCACGTATAATGCCTGGTCCATTAACTTAATGGACGAAGACATTGAAGCCGTGCTGGTCAGTAACGGGCTGATTGGCATAAGCCTGGATGTTCGGATTTTAGGCTGGCAGGACCTCCTGAGCAAAGGCGATAAAGATGAGTTTATGTCGGCCGAGGAGTTCCGTTTCTTTTTCCCGGAACGTGCCCGTCAGTTGGTTCCCCCCGCCGTTGAGTCGCAGCTTAAGCCAACACGCGAAGAACGCCATCCACTGGCACTGTGCTTCAATATACTCCACGTGGTGTCTGTAGGACTTATTCGCACAGATCAAAAACCCTGGAAACAAATCTGTATTGGCAGTGATTACGATGGCCTGATCAATCCGGTCATTAACTGCCGGGATGTGAGCCAACTGTCGGTGCTGGAAGAGAATCTGATTCGGTGGTTACCCGTTGCCGAACGGGCTTATCGCAAAGAAAATGGTGGCGGGCCTTTACTTGACCGCCAACCAAATGGCGAAGTAGAGCCAGCCTATTTAAAAGGTCTTGTTCGGGATATACTGTACACCAACGGCGAACAATTTATGAAACGCTGGCTAACTAACTTTCAATAACGCTATCGCTACAGAAAAGCGAACCTTCAATTTCTCTTTGCGGTCTTCGTCCCCCAGTCCTTGCTGGCTCACGACTAGTCGATGAGCCAGCAATTTTCATAGAGAATGGGTAAAAATCAGGAAACAAATCCCTCTATTGGAAAAACCCATTTCATGAAAATACGAACAGCTTACGGGACAAAGCCCGTTGTACCGTTTCTGATTATCTGTCTTTTAGGTGTCCTGCAACTAAACCAGATTTGCCACGCTCAAACGCTTTTCCCGGCCAATGTGCATCGGGTGTTATTTCTGGGCAACAGCATTACGTATGCGGGTACCTACGTCACGAATATCGAGGCTTATTACCGGCTGCAATATCCCAACCAATCCATTGAATTTATCAACGTTGGCCTTCCCAGCGAAACCGTTTCGGGCTTATCGGAAGACGGTCATGCCGACGGTAAATTCCCCCGCCCCGACCTGCACGAGCGCCTGGAACGGGTGCTGAAACTCACCAAACCGGATTTCGTTTTTGCCTGTTACGGCATGAACGATGGTATTTACCTGCCGCTGGATGAGACCAGGTTTCAAAAATTTAAAGATGGCATGAACTGGCTTCATGCCGAAGTCGTCAAACTTGGTGTGCCCATCGTTCACCTGACACCGCCCATTTACGACGAGCAGCGCGGCAACAGCAAAGGCTACGCGGCCGTCCTCGACCGCTATTCGGATTGGCTATTGGAGCAGAAAACAGTTGCCAAATGGTCAGTCATCGACCTGCATTATCCAATGAAAACGTATCTGGAAGCCCACCGGAAAGTCGACGCGGCTTTTGGCATAAATGGGTTCGCGCTGGCTACCGATGGGGTGCATCCGGGCGAAGTCGGCCATTGGATCATGGCTAAAAGTATCCTGCTGGGCATGGGCGACAAAGCCGTAGCCAGCGCCCCGGATCTTGCGGCATCGGTAGAGTCGATTCCGAATGCCGCTCAGGTAATAAAGCTGGTAGCGGCTCGGCAAAGCCTGATGAAAGATGCGTGGTTAACGGCCACCGGACACAAACGCCCCGGCATGAACGTGGGCCTGCCGCTTGCTGAAGCTCAAACAAACGCTGCCGAACTGGACGCCCAGATCAGGAAATTGCTGCCTTGACTCTGTGTTCAAATACTTTAGCCAATTCGAAACGTATGCTCAAACGGCGTGACGGCGGTCAGGTACACATGAATGCCGTCGGTTTTCAGGCTACCGAAATGGGAAGAGTATACTTCGCCTTCGAGGCCGGTTATTTTTGTGTGTTTAAATAACCCCGGCCCAAATTGAATGGTGTCTTTGCCGAAAGTATACCGGCCCGACTCGCCATTTAGGAAATAGCTATCGGCAGTACCGTCTATTTTTTTCAGCCCGCTCACCTGGCCGCCCACGTTGAAGCATAGTTCAATCGTAACCTGTACGCCAGCCGCCCCTTTGACCGAAAACCGCAGTTCGTTTGCGCCGTCCTTCTCGCGGACACCAATGCGGGTTTCGATGGTTTTGATGTTGCTCTGGGGCCGGTGCCCAAAATCCATCTTGTTCCAGAAACGCCCATCGGTGCTGGGGGTGTGCGCATAATTGCCCGATGCGAGTTTGTATTTGTCTGGCAGTGGCTGGTAATAGGGGGCGTCAATTTTCTGATGCAACACATATTCGCCCTGCGCGTAGGTAATGCCCTGACTGTGAAAATAACCGGTACTGAAGAAGCTGGTAGACAGCCGCATGTAGTTTAGAATAGCCTCCCCTTTCCGAAACGCAAAGAAATTGGGGCTTGTCGACCGACCCGACGCCACGATAAACGGAAAATCGACGCCCCCGAAAAGAGTCGTCGTCGTGTCGTTCCGTCTGATTCGGACGAGGTTCGTTTCCCGGAAGAACTTTTCGAAGTTCACCGGTGGTGCCTTCGGTGTTGGCAAGGGTTGTTTATAGAGGGGCGTTTCCAGAAAGTAAGCCAGCAGGTCATTATTGATGCGCTCGTCAAAGCCTTTTACCGTTTCGATATACCGGGCAATAGCCGCAAACTCCGGATTGGCATCCTGAATGGCCATAAAACGGTAATCGTGGTAATAGGGCAGGCAATTGACGGTCATGAACTGGTCCTGCCGTCGCGAGTCGTTCGTGACCAGATCGCCGTTGGGTTCCAGGTAAAAGTAGGTCATTTGCAGATTCCGGCGAACCGGTTCGAGCAGCTTCGGGCGTTTGAGCAGGTGCGCCATCGTAATCAGGCAACGGTCGATCACTTCCGAATAAATCATGCTCCGTTCGAGGTAATGGCCCTCTTTATCAATAAAAATCCCTTCGGAAAGCCATTCATCAATCCGCCTGACGTAGCCCGGATTGGGAAACAAAGCGTTTATCTTAGCCAGAGCCGCCGATATGACCCAGCGATGGTTTGGTGTATGGACGCCACCGGTTCGAAGGGCTTCTCCCGCTTTCAGAATAAATTGTTTTAACAGCGTCTTTACATCTGTCAGCGAAGGTAGATCGGCCGTTTTCAGGATGGTAGCCGTCGTACAGAGCGGCTCCAGAATAAAGGCCGTGTCGGGCGGAGAAGCCAGATTGCCGAAGTCGAGGGTTCCGTCCGCTTGCTGTTTCGTAACCAGAAAGCGAATAATTTTTTCCATGACTGGAATCAACTCTGCTTTCCGGTAATACGGCGAGCCCGGTTCGCAAAAAGCGGCCGACAGGTTCGCCAGATCAAACCCCAGCCGACGCCGTATATCGGCAATATCCGTTGCAAAGGTTTGACGCAATTTATCGACTTCTTTGGTATTCGCCTGAATCACTTTCTGATAAAAGCCATCGTCGGCCTGTTCGTCGGTTTTCCAGGCGATGAGCGGATATACAGCAACGGCGGCACTCAAGCCGGTCAGTTGGTGAAGGAAAGTTTGTCTTGTAATATCTTTCATGATTGAGTTTGTAACACCGACCGTCCCGGTCGGGCGGGCTTGACCAGTAGTTAGTTAGTCAGGCTCGCCCGACCGGGACGGTCGGTGTTACATTAGCTAATACTACATTAATATCCCGGATTCTGTACCAGGGATGGGTTGACAGTAAAGGCACCCGTTGGAATGGGAAATATCCGCCTATTGACGTTGGCATCCGTCTTGAAGCCCCATTTGCCTTCATACTTGCCAAATCGAATCATGTCGTTCCGGTGCCAGGTTTCCCAGACAAACTCACGGCATCGTTCGCCATAAATATCTTCCAGCGTCACGTTGGCTAAAGCGGGCGATGTAGTCCTGTTGGCGCGCAACTGGTTCACCAGCGAAAGGGCCGTTTGTCCCTGCGTAGGCGACCCTCCGCGAAGAATGGACTCCGCTTTCATCAGGATAATATCGGAGTACCGGAAAAGGGGTACGTCGTTGTTCTGATTACGCGACGTCGACGAAGCATCGGGGAAGAACTTAACATTTCGATAGCCCATATTCCAGGCAATTTCATCGTTTCCGCAATCGTAGGTGGCCACATCCTGCCGGAGCGTAACCTCAGGCGTCAGATTCACCTGATACGTGTAGGGTGCAGCCCCATCAGAGCCCGTATAGAACTGGTCGTAGCCTTTTTTCGTAGTCGTCACCGTCAGGGGTGTAACTCCATCGGCAAGAAACTGGGGACCCGTAAGCCACTGGTTGTTTCGGATGTCGTTCGGATCTTTGAAATTCACGTAAAACTCGGGCAGCGTACTTCTTGGCGCACTCGGCGTAAATGGCAGGCTAAATCGCTTGGTATGCGAGCGGGGTACGTCGTACCGGGCGTGGTACATGTTGCTGTTCGTACCCGGCAAGGCACCCGCTGCCGGGTCGTAGGGAATAGCGAAGATGAATTCCTTCATCTGTGGGCCATTGTTCGGATAGAACATTTGCAGGTACGTTGACCGGGGTTCGATGGCATACAGGCCCGAATTGATCACGCTATCGCAGGCGACAATGGCCTCGTTATACCGCTGGGTACCGGTATAATACTCCGAGTTCAGGTACATTTTGGCCAGCAGGGCAAAACCCGTGAATTTGTTGGCCCGGCCATACATCGCCTGACCCGATGCCCGGCTCAGATTCGGCATGGCAGCCTTTACTTCCCGTTCAATGAATGAGAATACCTGCGCTCTTGGGGTATTCGGGCGTGGGGCAAAATCGCCATAGGTCGTGTCGATGGGTACGTTACCGTACAAGTCCATCATCATAAAATACGACAGGGCGCGGACCATCCGCAGTTCGGCCAGATTCATTGCTTTCCCGGGCGTCGATGCCGGTATGGTCGAGTTCAGAATCGACATGGCCTGGTTGGTGGTACCAATTACCAGCGACAGCCAGTTCCAGGTGCTGTTTGTCGTACCATGATCTTTGGTCCAGTCGTGGTAATGGAGCATCCGGTAGCCCTGGTTGTCATACCAGTTACCCCCCCTGGCGGGCAGGATAGCCTCATCACTGCTCAACGATTGCATGAACCAGTAATCGAGCGAGAAGTTACCGCGCAAAGCCGCATAAGGCGGTCCCGATGCCTGAATGAACTGCGAGGTATTCTGCGGAAAAATATCGGGGGTTAATGAGGTCGTAATAGGTACGTTAACATCGTGACAGGCCGAAACAAGGTACATCAACAGTACCAGTAACGTGCCGAAGGAGAGATGCTTTTTCATTGGTTTTCCTGACTAATAAGTTAAAATGACACGTTCACACCCAAAAGGAATGTACGGGTTTTAGGATAAAAATTGTAGGCTTCGATACCCGGAGCCAATCCGCCCTGATTGATTTCCGGATCAATTCCGGTGTATTTGGTGATCACAAACGCATTGTTGACCGACGTGTAAATGCGCACATTGCGGATGTACTGGCCCAGGGTTTTGATGGTGTAGCCCAGCGTGGCGTTGTCGAGCCGAACGTAGCTGCCATCTTCAATGTAGCGGCTTGAGTACTTGAACGAGTTCACGTCAGTTGCTTTTTCATCGGCGGCATCGACCAGAATATTGGTAAACTGGGCCGTACTTGGCCGGAACAGATCGGCGCGGGTGGCGTTGAAAATTTTGTTGCCGAACACGCCCCGAAAAAAGACGTTCAGATCGACGTTGCCGTACCGCAGCGTGTTTGTCCAGCCAGCCAGTAGTTTGGGTTGTGGGCTACCCAGGTATTTGTAGTCCGTTCCAATGACGGGCGTGGTAGTAAGGGCACCGCTACGGCTCACGTACTGCGATACGCCTTTATCGTTTTTACCCGCATATTCAAGCGAAAAGAACTGGCCCAGCGGCCTGCCTGCTTTCAGGATTTGCAGGGTGCTGCCCGTTTGCCCGGCCCCTTCGGGCTGCGTGGTCCTGACGGAGTCACCTCCCACGAAGAGTGGGTTTGTCAAGCTATTAATCCGGTTACTGTTGTGCGCCAGATTCAGGCCGGTTGTCCAGCTGAATTTACCCGTTTGCACTGGTGTCGCGTTCAGGCTAACTTCAATGCCTTTGTTGCTCATGCTGCCCCCGTTGGCGATAATGCTACCGGCCGGCACCAGCACCGGATTGACCCGGTAGGCATAAATCATGCCGGTGGTTTCTTTGTTATACACTTCAACGGTACCGCTTAACTTCCCTTTCAGCACCGTGAAATCGAGACCGATGTTTGCGGTTGCCGTTTTTTCCCAGCGCAAATCGGGGTTGGCAGCTTGTGTTGGCCCATAGGCGGCTGTTTGAATACCGTTGTAATAATAGGTACCCAGACTACCCGAAATAAACTGCGCCGTGTAGGCATTGAAGCCCGACGAGTTACCCGTTACCCCATAGCTGGCCCGAAATTTCAGGTCATTGAACAGGTTCTGGTTTTGCATAAACGACTCCTGGTCAATGCGCCAGGCGACACCCGCTGCCGGGAAATAGCCCCATTGGTGGTTATCCCCAAATACCGAGCTACCGTCGCGCCGGATCGAGCCCTGCACCAGGTATTTGTTTTTGTAGTTGTAGTTCAACCGGGCGAAATCAGAGATCAGACGGGTTTCCTGGTAGATGCCATCGGGGCCGAAGTTGATCCGGTACGACGAAACGGCGTAGGGGTTACTCAGCGCAAAGTTGTTATAGCCGATGTTGTCGACGGGAAAGTTGGTTGTCGAGGTCTGGAAACCATCGCCCGAGACATTACCCTGCCACGAATAACCCAAAACCGCGTTAACGGAGTGATCGCCAAACTCCTTGTTCCAGGTAAAGAAGGTTTCCAGCACCTTGCGGGTCGTCTGGTAGGTGTTCCGCAGTGCCGACCCGTTGGTACCAAAATTGAGCAGACTGTGTACGAGTGGCGGATCGGGGTAGTTATAGAAGTTGGCGCTGTTATACTGGGTGTAATAACTGGCGTACGACTCCCCGTGTAGCGACGTATTGCTCTGGTACGACAGGTTGAGGTCATACGAAAGGCCAAACGGCAGCTTCACCTGTGCAAACAGGGAACCAACCAGGTTGTTGTACTTCGTATTGTCTTTGGCGTAGTTGATCATCGCCACCGGGTTGAAGTAGCCCGTATTCTGGAAATTCTCGAAGTAGGTACCGTCCGGGTTGGTAACTGGCGAAACCGGCAGGTGATTCACCATCTGGTTCAGGACGTTGTTTCGGAGGGGCGTGTTGTTGGCGTTGCTGTTGGAGTTTGTAACGTTCAGCCCAAATTTCAGTTTGTCATTAAACGCCATTTGCTCAACGGCCAGACGGGCAATAACCCGGTTCAGCGAACTGCTCTGCAAAATTCCCTGCTTGTCGAGGTAGTTGATACTGGCACTGTAGGTACTGTGTTCGGTACCTCCGCTGATGGAGATATTGTGGTTGTGCGAAACGGCGGTGTTGCGCTGAACGGCGGCCTGCCAATCGGTATTGGCATTGAAGTCGTCTCTGGGTGAGAACGATTGCCCGTTGGCGGTCAGAAACGCCCGTAGCTGGGTAGCGTCCATCATGTTGAGTTTGCTCGACACTTTTTCGATACCGGCATAGCCACTGTAGGTGATCTGCATCTGGCCTTTTTTACCCCGCTTCGTCGTCACCATGATAACGCCGTTTGCCGCCCGGTTGCCGTAAATAGCCGTGGCAGCGGCATCTTTCAATACGTCAATCGACGCAATATCGTCGGGCGCAATAATGGAAATATCCGCACCGGGCACGCCATCAATCACATAAAACGGCCCCTGCGAGCTATTAATCGTAGAGGCTCCGCGCAGAATAACGGCGGCTGGGGCGTTTGGGTCACCATTGGCCGATATGTTCAGGCCCGGTACTTTACCCTGCAACAACTGCCCGACATCGCTGATGGCTCCCCGGTTCAGTTCGTCGGGCTTAATGGTGCTCACCGCGCTGGTCAGGTTTTTGCGCGACTGCGTACCGTACCCAACCACCACCACTTCATTCAGGGATTTGTTGTCGGGCTGTAGCTGAATGTCCAGGCTTGTGCGGTTGCCTACCAGGGCTTCCTGCGTGGTATAGCCCACGAAGCTGAACACCAGGGTCGTGTTGGCATCGGGGACGTTCAATTGAAAGCGTCCGTCGGCGTCGGTGTTGGTTCCCCGGATGGCACCTTTGATCACGACATTGACACCCGGCAGCCCTTCGCCTTTCTCGCCGGTCACGCGGCCGCTCACCCGAATATCGACCGTTGCTTTTTCGGTCAATGACAGCGCCAGTGGCTGCAGCGACGACACGCTATTCTCCGTAGCGGGCACCAGGCCATTTTCGGACTGGATCATTCTAACCGACGTAGCGTTTTCTTTAGCCGGGGTTTTGATGATGTAATAAGCCTGCTTCCCCATTTTCTGGGCCGTCAGTCCGTACGGCTGCAGCAGCGCCTGAAATTGTTTTTCGAGTTTTCCGGTACCAATTCGCACATCGGCCGGAACAGAAATACCTTTCACGGTAGCTTCTTCGAACAAAATACTGACCTGATACTGCCGACTCAGGTCGGTGAGCACCTCCTTGAGCTTCTGGCTCTCGGCGGGGGGTGTCTGCGTTAAGCGGTTGACTTTCCGCTGTTGACGGGCAAAAACGACAGCCTGTGCCGTGGCTAGCTGCTGACATAGCAAACCAAGCAGGACAAGACTTATTTTAGGTAGACGTAGAAGAGGCATTGACACTAGGCTTGTTTAATAGTTCGTAATTCAATATGGTTGCGGTTTTTCACAACGGTTAGCTTGAGTAATTCGGCTAATATTTCCAGCAGGTCATCGGCTTTTTCGGCCTTAAAATTCCCGGCAATTCGTTTCTGGGCAAGTTCCGTTTCGGGAATGACTACGCTGACACCGAATCGCTCCTGAATTTGAATGGCAATTTCGGACACGGGCGTATTGTCGAAGTAAAACCAGTGCTCCTTCCAGGCCACAAACGGGCGGGCGGGCGCTAACTGACGAAGCTGGTAGCGGCCCGAATTAGCCACCGTCACCACGTTGCCGGGCTTCATGTATAGCTGCTGCCCCTGGGCCAGTTCGAGTTTTACCTTGCCTTTGGTAAGGAATACGCGTTTTCCCCGCTTGCGGGCATAAACGACAAATTCAGTACCGAGCACTTCCACCTGAAATTTATCGGCGGTGCGCACCACGAAGCGCTGGTTGTTTTCCGTATGCGTCACGGCAAATTCCCCCTCCCCTTCCAGAAACACCTCGCGGGTGTCGGTGCCAAACCCGAACCGGGGCACCCGCAGGAGCGAGTTGGCGTTGAGCGTGACGGTTGTGCCATCCGATAGTTGGTAGACAGCCGTTTGACCGTAAGCCGTCCGGTAGGTTTTGTACTGGATCTGAACCCGGAACAAATAAGCTCCCAACATACTCACCACCAGTACCGACGCGGCAATACTCCAGCCCAGCCGGTTGTTTGTCCAAAAAGCGGGGTTGCTTTTGACCACAACCGGTTGCGGAGGGCGTGGCTGGGTTTCCTGCAAGATCTGCTGAAACGCCCCGAAAGCCTGTTCGGAATCAACCGCGAACTGGGGCCGCTGGCTTTCCCACTCATCCAGATACTGGTAATAAAGCTCCTGGTTCACTTCATCACCTATCCAGGCTTCAATGTATTTTCGCTGGATAGCCGTAGCTTTTCCATCAAAAAAGTCAAAGATTATATGTTTCGTAAGCGACGGCTTCATGGCTGATTCATGGTTTTTCTGGAAGACAGATTGAGTACACGTTTGCTCACCCCAGCACACAGACGGAATCGACTCCAATCGATACGATCAGAGCAATAAACCAGTCTGCTTTTAAGTCCTGCCGAAGCTTGCTGATAGCCCGGATGAGTAATTTTTCGACAGCGCTGTTGGTAATTTTCATATCCTGCGCTATCTCCGCGTACTTCTTGCCTTCAATGCGGCTCAGTAAAAAAGCGCGCTGGCATTGGGGAGGAAGGTTCTGAATAATCGACTCGATTTTCTGGTGTAGTTCGCTGTAATGAAGCACCTGATCGGGTTGCAGAGAGGCCGGGATCGACTGTTTATCAGCCGATTCAAGTGAGTCGGACTCGCGCAGCTCCCAGCGCAGGTAATTGTAGGCCCGGTGTCGAACGGCTTTGTAGAGATAGGCCCGGTACGAGGTAGTTATCTGCTCGAAGGTGCGATCCTGCCAGAACACCGTGAAGACTTCGGCAACCAGGTCCTCGGCCACTTCCTTTGAATAAACAAACCGAACCGCGTGATTGACCAGATTTGTATAGTAACGCCGGAACAACAGGGCGCACCCATTCATGGCATTCTCAACAAACAACTGACGAAGTATTAATTCATCATCTGTTACGTTGACTAAAGGCTCGGGTTGCTGATTATCCAGAGACAACGTTGGGCCATCGGCTCTGGGTTGCTTAAAGGGCAACGGTAATAGCTGCATACAAACGTCCGTTAATCGGGTAGTACTTCTGGTAGACAAGTTTGGGCCTCATTACCTCACATCGATTATCACTATTTTTTCAGAATAAAATCAAAAAATGCGCCTATTAAGCCTATTGATAGATTTTAACAGGAAGAATAACGTACAGGCAATGGTGAGACTTTCAGGAATGTCGTTTATTAAGCCCGCTTTCGGAAAGCGCTGGGCGTACTCCCTGTATATTTCCGGAACTGCTTACACAGGTGACTTTCATCCGTGTAACCAAACTCATCTGCAATCTGGGCCAGCGTCAGCGGACTGTAAAGCAAGCGGGCTTCAATGAGTTTAATTCTGTGCTTGATGATGTACTGCTTCAGCGATTCGCCCGTTTGCTTCTTGAAAAAGAGGCTAATATACGCCGGGGCGTAATGGAATACGTCAGCTAAGTGGTCAATAGTGAGCCTGCCGGGCTGATAGATGTGCTGCCGAATGTACATCAGGATCGCTTCGACCGAATCGTTTGTCTGCGGACTGGCCGGGGTCTGGCTAAACAGATTGCGGGCCAGAATCATGAGCATACTGCGTAACAGGCTGTCGCGGATGATGGCAAAATACGGCGACTGCTCCCGTTTGTATTCTTCTTCGAGCACCGTTAGCAGATGGTGCAGTTTCTGTTTCTCCTGTTTATCGGCAACAAGGGTGCCCCGGCTCTGGGAAGCGGTTGTCAGCAACGTTTTTATGATCGGCTGCCAGGGGGTATCTTTTTCCTCTGCCGGGTGCTTCTGAATCGATTCATTGAAGCGGATAAAACAGAACTCGGTTACCTCCTGAATGGCGAAATCATGGTAATCTTCCGGCCCCAGCAGAAACACATCCCCCTCGCTATAGATGAAGGTATTGCCGTTGATGTTATGAATGCCGTGGCCCTTCAGGATAAAAATAATTTCGAAGTAAGTATGCTTATGGACCGCGTGCATCCAGGTCGTTGCTTCGAAGTGGTAGATGTTGAAGGGGGTATGTAAAATGTAGCGTTTCATAAGCCTGTGCCGGAGTAATAAAGCTACCAATAAAGAATGGATTTTTACAATTTATTGGTATCAAGACGATCGTAGTTTTGCCACTGTGCAATCCGTCATTCTACTAATATAAAATCCAAATGATACACCCATTCTTGTTAATCGTCAGCCTGTTAGCGACAAGCTTACTCCCACCCCGGCAAAAGCCCGATGAATGGGTCTCCCTTTTAGACAAAGACCTGAGCCAATGGGAAACCTACCTCAGCTATGCACACAAGCTCGACTATAATGGAAATATACCGAAAGATGCATCGGGCGCACCCATTCCGCCAATTGGATACAACAAAGATGAGACGCACGTATTTTCCATATTGACGGAACCGGGTGGCCCTGTTTTGCGGATAAGCGGAGAGAAATATGGTTGCCTGTTCACCCGGCAGGAATATGAGAACTACCACCTTAAGCTGCAAGTCAAATGGGGAACCCAGAAGTATGAACCCCGAAAAACCAAATTGCGCGATTCGGGCATACTTTATCATTCCATTGGCGAAGCCGGGGCCGAATACTGGCATTCGTGGATGCTTTCGCAGGAGTTTCAGATCATGGAAGGACACATGGGCGACTTCTGGTGCCAGGCCAACTCCGCTATCGATATCCGTTCGTTTCAGTCGGAGGGTGTTATGAACCGGGTGGCCGACGAAAAGCAACCCTTCGGTACCTTTAAAAAAGGGAGTGATTCCTATTGCATGCGGTCAGCCAATTACGAAAGTCCAGCGGAGGAATGGACAACGCTGGAATTGATTTGCTTTGAAGGGAAAAGCCTGCATATCGTCAATGGGCATGTGGTCATGGTCCTGAAAGACTCTCGCTACACAAAAGCCGATGGGCAGGACGTACCCATGAGACGGGGCAAGATTCAGTTACAAAGCGAAGCGGCCGAAGTATTTTACCGGGACATCCGTATCAAGCCCCTGGCGACCATGCCCAAAGCCTACGCTGGTTTATTTTGATCTTAGCTTTCCATGTGCTCGTACAAAAAACCGGTTGAAGGGGCCTATTGCATAGGCCCCTTCAACCGGTTTTCACTCAAGTCTGAATCGTTTACCGCTTGACAATAATTTTTTTCGTGTAACTCTTACTTCCCTGCTGAACCCGCATGATATACAAGCCTTCGGTTAAATCAGGCAATGTGACCTGAACCGTGTGGGAGGAAGTTGCCACATGCTTTAGCGGATAGTCTCTTAACCCACTGGTGATAGAAATAGCCAGGTCAGCACGTTGACTGTCTACCCCATCAATCGTTACACTTTCCGACACCGGATTAGGATAGGTACTGATTGCGACTTCGTTATCAGACAGCAACGCGTCAACATTACCCGGTCTGGCGCCGGCAGTGGTGGGCGTAACAGGCATTACCTCAAGCCCGGAAACCTTGGGCCACTCTACACTTCCTTTTACAAAATTCACGGTAAGCATGTTATCAGTCACCGTTACGGTGAAGGTCTTTTGTAGGGCGGTTAGTTCTTTACCTGCTTCGGCAGTTATATCGAACTCCGAAAGCTTCCGTTGCCCTTCAATATCCACGTTAAATCTCCGTCTGCCGATTCCGTTTGTGAATATCTCCGCGAAGTGTAATATGACCTTGTATTCGCCATTAGTGCTTACGGGGAAGTTGTACGAAAAATTGCCGTAACGTTCGCTGTGGTAAATATTATCACTGAGCGTTTTATCAATATCTGATGGATTATTCTGAACGTACACGTTTCCACCACTACTGAATGCATCGGCAGAAAAAGCGGTACCATCGGGCATCGTGTAACTACCTCCTCCGGCGTTGATCCGGTAAACAGACTGTTGACCCGTTTCGGTCTGCGATTCCGTTCTGACCAGGACTACCCAATCCTGCGTAGCTGAATTAGGCGGATTTCCAATCGACTTTGTGCCATTACCGGAGACTTTAGTGACCGATCCGTTTTGCAGGTCGCCACCATTCCGGGGATCGTACCATTGCACACTGTAATTACCTCCGGTATTGATCGTAAGGTTTGTACTGCCTCCGTTCTTCAAATAAATGACGTATAACTTCCCATCTTTTCCTAATAACCAACCGTTGCTTACCTGGTTAAGCGGGCTTAAGTCGGGAAGGGGAACTGAGACATATTTTTCGAAAAAATCAAGCGCGTATCGACTGTATCGCCACATGGTAGCCCGCGACCGGAAGTCTTGAGCCGACAGATCGGTCTCACCGGTTGCATAACCGAAATAGTATTCAACACCGGCGCCCGAAGCCATCAGGTTTCCCCAAAGCACATCTTTCCGTATATCGTTTTGATTATCAGCCACCGTTCCTCTGTTTCCGGAATAGCCTGCATCAGCGGCAACTCCAACCTCAGAACCACCCTGTTCATCGTTGGCTACCACCCATTTTTTTCCAGCCTGTGCTGACTTTTCCACCCATTTTCTGGTATCCTCATAAACCCGATTCCACACGGTCTGAATGGAGGCACCTGAGTAATTCGAACTTCCGCCTAACAAAGGGGTATATACCTCATCGTGATCCTTTACGGATGGGTAAGTATGAATAACAATATGATGCTGATACGGATCATGACTGTACAGGTACGCTGCGCACTCCTTCCGTTGCGCTGTGGTCTGAAGGTTTTCTTCGCCTACATTCCAGTTTAACGCAAGGTGATGGCTGAAGCGTGCGATCAACTCACGGTAGTACAGTTTACGGAGTACGCCGAGATTCCCTCCATCGAGCAGTCTGTCGTTTTCAGTCTCCTGCATCTTGACGTGTACATACATCCCCATGCGATCGGCATGTTCAAAAACGGTTTCCCATTGGTCGAGCTTTGAACAATCGAATCGGGCGAAATCACTGGTTGATACGTACGGATAAACGTTCTGATCGTCCCCCTGAATATTCATTGTAAGGAACGAAAACACATTCAACCCCTGCCCCGACAAATAATTGATCGCACCGATAATTCCTTTTCCCTTGTCGCCTTTCCAGGTAGGGTCACCGGGGCGCCAATCCTGCACATGCGGCCCCCAGCTTTTTCGGCGGTTGCCTATGTTGGGGGTGTTATCGAAATCAGCATAGGCTAGAAAGTTCTCAGGAGAATCGACACCTGCTTTCAAAAAATAATCGCCTTTTTCAGCAAACTGCAAATAGCGTTCGCCCACATACCTTAACCGGCCTTTTCCCCGCAAATCAACCCCCGATTTATCCGTAGCAGACACGACAAACGTTCCCGTCTTGCCATCAACCAACTCCACCGGAACGCCAGCCGACGGATCATCGCTTATGGCAACATTGGCACCGGCCCGCATGGAAATACGGTATGTCCAGGTCCCGGCTTCATCTGGCGCGAAATGAACTTTCCAGGTACTCCCCGCGTCGGCGCTTGTCTCACCAGCGTTGCCATCCGCCGAAAAGTAACCCGGCACCTGGTAATTGATGGCTCCATTGGTAAAGGTCACATTCAGCCGATAATTAAGGAATGGGTTGTTGGGCGCTCCTTCCGAACTAGCTGGCCCATTAACAGTTAACGTGACTTTATGCCATTTTTTCAATTCTCCCTGCACCACAACCGCACCGGTGCCATCGTCGGGATCGCCACCGTCAACTGGCGGGCTGGCAACAACGTCAAAAGT
Source organism: Spirosoma fluviale (assembly GCF_900230225.1). Lineage (GTDB taxonomy): Bacteria > Bacteroidota > Bacteroidia > Cytophagales > Spirosomataceae > Spirosoma > Spirosoma fluviale. Next base: position 1,103,031 of record NZ_OCNH01000001.1, on the reverse strand, counting down.
AATGGTCAATGGGGTACCCACTTGCCCCTGCGAATTGTAGGGAGTGGCCGTTAATGTATGGGTTCCTACCGATGGGGTCCAGTCGTTATAATCACCATCCGTATCGCCAGCCAATGAGTACGGTGCGACGATTTCAGTACGATAGTCAGACTTCCCGTCCAGTGAAAACACCACTCTGCCCGTAACTACCGGAAAGGTATTTGCTCGTATATTAAGCTTAAATCCTGTCTGGCTCAAATTTATTACGTCTCCGTTAACAATTGGTTTTATATCTGAGTCCGACGCTGAATTCATCAGGGTAAAGCCAGTAACATTATTGGCATAAGATGACCCGCAAATCGTGAGTGAAGCAATAAAGCAGAGAAAAAAACACAATAAACCCGTTGACTTTTGTAGTTGCTTGTCCATAATAGATTTAATCCATAGAAATAGTTCTAAATAAGGCTGCATACCGCCTTTTACCTTCTGTATTACAATAAAAAAGAGGCCTGAGAGAAACGCTTTTACTAACTAAATACCGAACCCGACGAATCCATCGCCAGCACAATCTTTGTTCATCTTTGTGGACTTATTCATCTTCTGCGGCAACAAACACCATCTTCACTGGCAGCCTGACGCCCAGATACTTGACTGCTGGCCCGGGAAAAGCTAGGAGTAAAGTGATTAAGCTATTGAACCATGTTTCGATCAATGGAAGTGACGGCAACATGAACTCCTAATCTCGCTAGCAGGGCCTCCAAGAGGTTGTGGACTATTCTTACAAAAGAACTCAAATAATCAGGCTTTGATAACGAGCCGGATTCTGACCTCAAGACGACTTACATTACCGTTCACTAATAATGTCTTGATAATCAAATAGATACCCTTATTAAAAAGCAGACAGCAGGTCAAATTTCTTTATTAAACGGTCTTTTTTAGTTTTTTTCAACATATGTATAAGTACTCTGCCAACACATTAAGGTTCGCCTACACCCGATTAACACCGACATACTGATTAACAAAAAAAGCTGTAAGCACCTGACGGACAGCTTACAGCCTTTTTTGTACATAAATGGAGTTCGAGTTCAAACTCCAGACTGGACTACCTGAGAAATAGGCTCCATCAATCAGTTCAATTAACAAGTCGGCAATGTATATACATACCTTTGGTAAAACACCCATCAGCTTTGGTAAAGGCCGGTAAGTAAGCAAAGCCCCACGATGATGGATAAGTAGATAGTTGATCCCGACAATTTTTAATAACTCTCAACCACAATTAGTAGCCTACGCATGACTCAGAAGCGAATATTTTTTACAGGGGGATCGGGAAAAGCAGGAAAGCACGTAATTCCCTATCTGCTCGACCAGGGACATAACGTATTGAATGTAGACCTGACGCCCTTGAACCACCCGGGGGTCGATAATCTGATAGCGGACATTACGGATTCCGGACAGATGTTTAATGCCATGAGTTCGTATACCGGCCTGGATGAGCTGGAGCCAGGGCATGGTGTGCCTAAATTTGATGCGGTTGTCCATTTTGCTGCCGTGCCCCGGATCCTGATTAAACCGGATAATGAAACATTTCGGGTCAACACCATTGGTACCTATAATGTGATCGAAGCAGCGGTTAAACTTGGCATCAAAAAGATCATTATTGCTTCCTCAGAGACCACCTATGGTATCTGTTTCTCCGATGGCCAGACCAACCCTAACGTGTTGCCTCTGGAAGAGGATTATGATGTTGACCCTATGGATAGCTACGGCTTATCGAAGGTGGTCAATGAAAAAACGGCCCGCAGCTTCCAGCGACGGTCGGGCGTTGATATATATGCCCTTCGCATCGGCAATGTGATCGAACCGCACGAATACGCGAACCTGTTCCCCTATTATTTTGAGCATCCTGAAGTGCGACGCCGGAATGCCTTCTGTTATATCGACGCGCGTGACCTGGGCCAGATCGTGGATCTATGTTTGCAAAAAGACAACCTCGGTTATCAGGTCTTCAATGCCGGAAACGACCAGAACGGTGCCATTATCCCCAGCCGAGAACTGGCGTCAACATTTTTTCCTGATGTACCGATTACCCGCGAATTGGGAGAGCATGAAGCCCTGTTTTCCAATCGGAAAATCCGTGAAGTACTAGGATTTAAAGAGCAACATAACTGGCAGAAATACGTGAAATAAAGATACCCCAGTACCTCACTTTTTTCCTGTCCTGGTTAATTAGCAAACAAACGTATTTAGAATCGGTTGACGAGTAACAACCGCTTTTTGCGCTATGATGGTAAAACCCTGGTCCATCCTGTCACGCATTTTTGCTGAGTGACAGGATGAAACGAACAGTACAGGAAACCCGACAACAGGCCGTTCAACAGCGGCTCATTCTGGAAGCAGCCAAAGATTATGCTATTTACACCACTGACCTGGAGCACCGGATCACCAGTTGGAACGCCGGGGCCGAAGCGATGCTGGGCTACACAGAAGCAGAAATCCTGGGGCAGTTAGCCGATGTGCTCTATGTGGCCGGGGATCGCCAGCGAGGTATACCCCAGTCCGAAGCCCAAAAGGCACTAAGCGAAGGCCGGGCCGAGAATGAACGCTGGCACAGCCGCCGGGATGGTTCGCAGTTCTACGGCTCGGGTGTTCTAACACCCCTGCTGGGGGAAGCCGGTCAGGTAATCGGCCTGGTTAAGATAATGCGTGATTTGACCGCCCAGAAGCGGACCGAAGTAGCAATGAGTACATCAGAACGACGCCTTCGGCTAGCCATCGAAGCGACAGAACTAGCCACATGGGACTGGAACCTGCTGACTGATGAAGTACACTGGAACGAGCAGCACTTCCGGCTCTTTGGTATGGAGTCCCGGCCAAATACGGTCGGGCCGGATGATTTTCTCAGCCACGTTCACCCCGACGACCAGGACCGGTTGATCCAGTTGCTGCGAGAGGCCATTACCAAGCGTAGTGTGTACGATACCGAGTTTTGTGCTGTACTGGAAGACGGCTCGCAGCGCTGGATGAGTGGCTACGGGCGGGTCACCGAAGAAGTGAATGACCAGCCAGTTCGCATGAATGGCGTCATGTTCGACATCAGCCAGCGACGAAGAGCTGAGGAATCCCTTCGCCAGCTTGAAAAACGAAACTCGTTTCTACTTCAGCTAAGTGATGCACTGCGGCCGCTGGCAGATCCCATTTCGATTCAGGAAACGGTGACGCAAACCACCAGAAATTTTTTTGGGGCTGACCGATGCTACTACAGCCTGGTGGAAGAAGGCAATGCCATCATCAAACGGGAGGCTTCCCGGCCCAACATACCCTCAGTGGTCGGAGTGTATCCCCTAAACCAATTTCCGTTTTTTCAGGCCCTGGTCGATGTTGGTCATCCCTTTGTGGTTGACAGCGTTCATTCTACGACGCTCATTGATGCGGAGTTGATCCGGCAGTGTATTCACTTACAGGTCATTTCGTTTATCGCCGTACCGGTCATCAAAAACAATAAGCCGGTTGGCATTCTGTTTATGTCCCAATGCGAGCCCCGGCATTGGAGCGAACTGGAAGTGAAACTGGCTCAGGAAACTGCCGAACGGACCTGGTCGGCCGTTGAACGGGCCAATGCCAACGAAGCTCTGTCGCAGACCGCACGTCGCAAGGATGAATTCATTGCCATGCTGGGCCACGAGTTGCGCAATCCTCTGGCGGTGCTGACGAACACGCTGTTCTATCTGCAAATTACCGAAGGTCAGGATGAGAGCCTATCCTACCCGGCAGGCATCAGCCGCATGAGCCGACAAGTGCAGCATTTAAGTCGAATGGTCGATGATCTACTGGACGTGAGCCGAATTCGACAAGGTAAGATCAAGCTGCAACGCCAGCGGATCGACCTGACACAGGTTGTGGCCCAAACCATCGAAGCGGTCCGGCCGCTGTTCAAGGAGCAAAATCGCTCGGTAGCCGTATACCTCCCTTCGGAGCCATTGTTTGTGAATGGAGACGCAACCCGGTTAGCTCAGGTGTTGATGAATCTGCTGGTCAATGGCGCTAAATACACCAACGAAGGAGGTCATGTTTGGGTAAGTTTAACACAGGAACCAGACCATGTACTTTTGCAGGTGGAGGACGACGGCATGGGGATTCCGGCTGATGAATTGAGGGCAATATTTGATGTCTTTGTGCAGGGGAATACGTCGCTGGATCGTCCCCATGGGGGGCTGGGCCTGGGCTTGGCCGTGGTTAAACAACTGGTGGAAAGCCATCAGGGCCGTATTGAGGCCCTGAGCGCAGGCCCCGGTCAGGGCAGCCAGTTTATCGTGTGGCTTCCCCAACTGACGGCAACCCCTTTCGTATTACCGCCGGAGACGAATAAAAACAAGACAACAATGAATTACGGACGAGTACTGTTAGTAGACGATAATAAAGAGCTGACCGAATTGACGACTAAAATCATGCAAACGCTTGGTTATGAAGTCCATGCATGCTTTAGTGGTCAGGAAGGAATTGAGGCCGCAGAAACCTGGCAACCCGATGTAATGCTCCTGGATATCGGCTTGCCGCATCTGGATGGGTACGCGGTCTGTGCGTACATTCGCCAGCAACCGTGGGGCCAGTCTTTACCCATTATCGCCCTGACAGGCTACGGTCAGGAAGCCGACAAACAGCGCAGTTGGTCGGCTGGGTTTGATGCGCATCTGCTCAAGCCTATCGATTACACAGCACTGCCCGGACTCATCAGCCAGACAATAGCCGCTAAGAAATAAGTCCTCATTGTAACGTGCTGCATCGTTAACTCAATGAAGCGCCCTCTGGTCCTTAATGGGCAACGAATCAAACCAGTCAAAGGCAATCCCTATCTACCAACAGTTACTTGCTGACGTATGGGTATGCCAATTCGAATACCCGCATTGGTTTTCTCGGAAAACGTTTTTGCTCGGTTTTGCTTACCGTTGGTAACGTTTTCACTCAGTAGATTTGAGAGTGCAATAAAGGGTTGAATGGTAAAAACGGCTTTGTCTTTGTCAGGTGACAGAATGTTCAACACGCCCCCAAATTCGAGCCGTAGTTTTCGGTCGGTATCGCTACCAAAAATTGCATTTTTCGCATAAGCAACCCTGACAGAATAGCCTGGGACGAAATTTCTGCGGGGCAGTCGGTAAAACTCGGCATAATAATTCGTATAGAGTTTATTTCTTCGCATTGCCCCTATTCGCTATAAGTTGCTGCCTGATTCTTGTATAGGTTGTACGTAGTGGTAAACAAATCGGCAAGTCACGAAACTATTCGGTTGAGCCTGAGCTAAAAACCGTCTTTTTCCCCTTTTTTTGCCCGTTTTTCCATCTGAAACAGCACCAAAAATCCACCCTGACCGCTACCTTAGCCTGTTCAATACCCACGAAAAAGCCTTCACTCAATAGCCTCAACCAATTAATCCAGATAACTTGAAGCGGGTCATTGTTTCAATTCTACCAATCGAGGAGCGGATTAGCTTAGTCCAGAATCTTAATGCTCTTGAAGATGTATAAGCGGCTACTAGTAGCCTAAAGGAATATTGCCAAACCCTCATAAAGGCCTTCATCAATCAAATTTTCGCGGTCTGACCTGTGGGTATTGGAATGAGCGGTGAAAACGACATTTTCGACCGTATACGATGATCAACTTGCTATTTATCAGGGCGAAACAGAACTTTATAACAAACGAACGGGCATGGAAAAACTTACAGTAAAGAAGCTTAGCGATCTGTTGTTTGCAGAGCTTACCCGCGTTCATTTTAACCAGCGGGGGGCGGTAGAGAATTTCTTTTTCATGCTTAATGAAGACCTCCGGCAGGTTGAGGAATCGAAGATTCCGTTTCTGGTTAATTATGAACAGGAATACATTAGCATAAGCTTCTGGAATGGCCTCAACTCCGTTAACCGGCAATACAACATTAGCCTTGATATTTATACATCAGGCCAGATGAAGGTGATCATTCGAAAAGACCACGGTATTGAAGCAGACGATTTGCCCGAATTAAACAAGGCTATCAGATCGAAAGCCATTACGGGGTCTAACAACATTCCCTATGAACTTAAAATTGATAACATCGACGTTTCTGACTTTGACTCGGTAGCAATCGGCCAAGCTCTTCTTGACGTATCGCTTAAACCAATTGCTTACAAATCAGAATCGACCATTACCACCTGGGTGATAGCTAGTTGGATAGTCAAAACGAATATCGACAAATGGGTGCTTCGTTATGGCACCTCGGGTCGAAGTGTGGAATCGCTTGCGCCATCCGAATATTTCAGAAGTGAAACGTTCTACGCATCGCCCATCCGGGCGGGGCATTTTGATGAAATGCTCCAGAATGTCCAGCGGGTGCTCAAAGCCAGTCAGGAGCGCCAGGAGCCGGTTTACTCACTGCCTAACACGCCCGAAATGCTGGTCATGCCCGTGCGGCTGGTCTGTGTTGAAATTCGGAACTACAAAGGTATAAAGCACACAAAAGTTGACCAGATTGCGCCCAACATCCGCTGGATTTTCCTGACTGGCGAAAACGGATTTGGCAAAAGCTCGGTGTTGCAGGCCCTGACCATTGGGCTATGGGGCGCTACCGACGAACGTAGTTTACTCAGCGAAACCGACGACCCCATCATTACCGTCGATTATTACCAGCAGAACGTGTTTGGTCATACCAGTTTCAGCCGCAACACCACACAACCCAGCCTGCCCAACGCCGAGCCCATACCGATGGCGGCTTATGGTGCCGGGCGACTCCTTAGTGGGGGTACTATTCCATCCGAGCGGAGTAACCGCCGGGCGGGGGCTGTCACCTCTTTATTTTACTCACAGAGCCAGTTGTTTAACGTCGAGTTTGAGCTCATTAAAAGTTTTGCCTACAACCGCCCTTATTTTAATTTGCTCACAAAGACCTTCTGCCAGCTTATTCCTGATCTAGCCGACATTAAAATAAATACAACCAAACCTGATCCATCCGTAGAATACTATGAAAAAGACCATGATGGTAAGTCATACACACCCGTAAAACTGTCTGACCTGGCGGCTGGTTTCCGCAATCTACTGGCCTTCGTTGGCGATATGGTCTTACGGCTCAGCGCCAACCAAGATCAGTTCGACAATTGGCAATCCTTGAGCGGCATCGTTATCATCGATGAACTGGAGTTATACCTTCATCCTAAATACCAGCGTGCGTTGCCCGGCAAACTGTCGGAACTATTTCCTAATGTCCAGTTTATAGCGTCAACCCACAGCCCTATTCCGCTGTTAGGGGCGCCTAAAGAAACGCTGGTTCTAACCGTTGATCGAAATGAGGAAATGGGCGTCGTGGTGAATCAAACTGGGGTCGATTTCAGTAAACTAACGCCCAACGCTATCCTGACCTCGCCCATATTCGGATTTGAGCACATTATTCCGGAAGCTGCCGGTGGGAACTCAGCCGAGGTCGCCACCGAAGACCGCTATGAAAATGCGGTGCTGATGCAGAAATTAAAAGCCGACTACGGAATTAAATCGACTACCAGCCAACTGCTCTGAGCCATGCGTAAGGTCCACAAGAAATTCGACGCCGTGCCCAACTGCCTTCAAACCCCCGGTTGTGAAGAAAAGCGACTCGATGCCCTGCGAAACAAAAACAAAGACGCCTTTAAGGGGCCTTACGGCGACAAAGAAGTGAAAGATGCCCTAGAGGTTATCTACCTGAAAAAGTGTGCTTATTGCGAGAGTGATGGAAAAGAAGCGGCTCCGTTTCAGGTCGATCATTATCGGCCCAAGAAAGGCGTTAAAGACGACCCGGCCCATCCGGGCTATTACTGGCTGGCCTACGAATGGAGCAACCTGATCCTGTCCTGCGCCAACTGCAACCGGCCAAAGAGTACCCAGTTTCCTGTGGCAGGCGTTCGGGTGAGTAGCCATCCCATGCTCAACAACAATCCCGAAGAATTGAACCGGGAGCATTGCCTGATCGTATCGGCCGAGCTAACAGCCGAACAGCCCTACATTGTTAATCCTGAAACCGATGATAACCCGGCGGCTCACTTCTCGTTTGCAACTGACGGCCGAATTGGCCACAAAACGACTGCGGGTGCATACACAATCAGAGTCTGTGACCTAATGCGCGACGAACTGGTGCTTAAGCGAAAAGAAATTTTCGATGAAGTCTTACTGGAACTACTTGTCCAGTGCAAAGCCTACGACATTGGTGAAATTGACGAGCGTCAGTTGTGGTGGGGGCTTCTGACGGTGGTACGACGCTTTGCACGACGGGTCAAAGACGATACAAAGCCCTACACCGCCTGTGCCCGCACACTCTGGAATAACTTTAGGCAGTTGTTTTTTATTCCACAGCCCGATCACCAGGCGCGGCTAAATGGGGTGTACGAACAGGTGAATCAGGAAACTAACGTACTCATCTAGGAGCAGGGCTATTCGAAGACTCCACAGTATACCAGACTACCAGACGGCTACCTGTATCGCTCAGCCAAGAACCCGAACCGGCAGGTGGGCAAGTAACTCTGCCAAAACAGCCCTGACCGGTTGGTTCGTAATGAGGAGCTTTTGAAAAAAGCGTATGGCTACATTAACGAGTACCATTGACCATTTACATGGACAAACTTCCTACTCCCCTGCCGGGTATAACTGAAACTCGCTGATGCCGATACTACCCCGGGAATCCAGGATGACGAGTCGGAATCGCTGAGCGGTTACGGGCGAGATTTTTTGTCGCCATTGACCGTCAAGCTGTTCGCCCGATGCCAGCGTGACCCATTGACTGCCTTTTTGATACTGCACGTCAAACCGGGTGACGGACGGGCTGGGCTTGCCGTTGTCTTTGCGGACAAACTCACTGACCAGCACTTCGCCAACCGGCCTGGACTGCCCCAGGTCTACTTCCAGCCAACCCCGTTTCTCAAATAGGGCTTTCAGCTCACCCGAGTTGTGTGATAACGTTTTTCCGTAGTATCCGGCAAAATCCACGTCTTTCCGCCGACCTAATTTCCAGTACGTGTTCGGGTTATCGTCGACGGTAGCTGCGGCATTGTGCAGAAAATTGCCCAACTGGCTGGAGGCTACCGCCTTTTTTGCATAGGCCAGCGAATGCGACCGACTGAAAGGCGGAATCAATACCGATGCCGCAACGGGTTGATTGAGCGTTAATTCAACAATTGTTGCCACCGAATCCTGCTGACTGACCGGGACGCTTATGGTTACCTGCCCGGCAGACTGCGTAAACGCTATGGCTGGCCCGTTGAGCAGTGCAGCGGATTTGATGATCGACGGCAGGGGCGGCAAAACGACTTTTTCGCCCGTTTTGCTCAGCAAATACAGAAAAACACGGTTTCCTTTCTGGCTGCAAACGTAGTCGGTAGCCGGAAGATACGGGCCACCGCGAGTACCGTAAATGGCTCTGGCGCGGGGATTGAGCCAGCCACCAATATCGTTAAGCCGGGTAACGAATAAGGGTGGAATCTGTCCCAGGCTATCGGGGCCAACGTTAAGCAGCAGATTACCATTTCCCCCGATGCAGCGCAATAGTGTATGCACCGACTCCGTCACGCTGCGGGGTGTATCGTCGAATCTCCACGCCCACTGATGCCCCAGATTGGTGCAGGTCTCCCAGGGAACGCTGCCAAAGCCAGCCACGAACCCCTCGGGCGTGGCGTAATCGCCGAGTTTACCGGGCTGGCAATGCGACTCGTCGGGGCTGAAGGCTTCCAGCCGATTGTTCAGGATAATGCCGGGTTGCAGCCGATGCGCCAAATCATACACTTTTTGGGGTTCGGTTGGGCAGGGCGACCCTTCGTAGTCGATCCAGAGCAGACTGATCTTACCGTAATTGGACAGCAGTTCGTTGAGTTGATCCATCATCCGGCCAACAAACACATCATTGGTGGCGGGGTTTCGGCAATCGGGGTCTTTCCAGTCGGCAACGGAAAAATACCAGCCCAGCTTAAGCCCTTCGGCATGAACGGCATCGGCCAGTTCTTTACACACATCCCGCCCAAACGGCGACGACATGATGTTGTAACCGGTCGTCTTGGTCGAAAACAGGCAGAATCCGTCGTGGTGTTTGGCCGTGAGCACTACGTACTTCAGTCCATTCGCTTTTGCCAGTTTCACCCACTCCCTAGCATTAAATTTGGTGGGATTGAACCGACGGTACAGCGAATCGTAGCGGCTTTTCCCGTATCCCTCCCGCGACCAGCTTATTTCTTTTCCGGTAGCCGTTACAGGTCCCCAGTGAATAAACATCCCAAAGCGGGCATCACGCCACCACTGCAACCGCTGATCCTGCGGCAGTGCCTTTTGGGCAATGGCCTGTGTGGTGATACACAGAAATAGACCTATAATTCTCGTTTTCATACAAAAGGGCTGCATAAAATGGGTTGGGTTCGTCGCCGATCAATTGCCGTTTAGCTAGTAGAAGCGCGCGTTCCCTAAAACCTCCTGTAAACGGGCTGTTGTTCAGAACAATGGAAACCGTTGCCCGTTGCCTGACAACCGATAACGGCAGGATGATTAGCTACTTTCACGGCTCTTTGTACGTCTAAGACTGTGTCGTTATACGCTAGCCATCCACCCTTGCCCGAGCCCTATGTCGTGTTCGTTTGTCCACACCTTCCTGCTTCTGCTAATCGGCAATCCGCTGATCATAAAAGCGCAATCCGGTGCCAATAGCCCCACCCGCTGGATCAACTACGCTCAGCCGTACATTAAGATACCCATTACCGAAAACGGCCTGTACCGTATCACCCCGGTTGAGTTACGCCTTGCTGGTGTGCCAACTGATCGAGTAAATCCAAAAACGGTTCAGCTCTTCCATAGGGGTGTCGAACAGGCCATCTTTATTGAGGGGGAAGCCGATGGGCATTTCGATGCCAGCGACTTTCTGGAGTTTTACGGTCGGCGGAATGACGGCGTGGCGGATTCACTTCTATACAGCCCCTTTTCGGCACAGCCTCACCCCTATTATAGCCTTTTCAGCGATACAACAGCTTATTTTTTAACCTGGAGCGCAGGTAATATCGGGAAACGTATGACCGGGTATGCCGATTCGTCGGGTGCCGGTCTGACCCCGGAGCCGTTTCACTGGGCTGAAGATTTGCGAGTTTTTACCGATAACTATCCCGGCTGGCCGAACGGGATAACGCCTAAAACAGAGTATAGTTTTTACGAAGCAGGCGAAGGGTATACGGGCGTTATTCAGCGAAAAGACAGTCCTTTTTCGCTGACTTTTGCGCTGAATAATGCAGTCCGTAACGGCCCCGATCCACAGGTATCGGTACTGCTCGCAGGTCGGGACTACACCAACCACCGGGTCGACTGCCTGCTCGGGCCAATGCCCGATAACCTACGGCTGGCCGATTCAATCCGTTTCTCAACCTACGATAATGCCCGTATACAACCGTCCCTAAATTGGACTGACGTTAGCTCCGATGGGCGGCTGATTGTCTCGACCGTTTCGCGGGGCGAAAACACCTCTGTCGATAACTATTCGATCTCCTACATCCGCGTTCGTTATCCGCAGACCTTTGCGATGAACAAACAGCTGGATCAGTTTTTCCGACTGGCGGCTAGTCCGGTTGGACGGTCGTTGATTTCCATTACGAACCTGACGCCCAATGCCCGTTTCTGGGATGTTACGGACCCGACAAATCCAATTCAGATTAGCCAGCCCATTCGTTCTGATTCGGCTGAGCTGATTGTTCGTCACACAGAAACCGCCCGAACACTCTTTAGCACCAGTCAACCAAAAAAGGTATCAAAAATCATCCCTGTACGCTTCACTGACTTGTCCGGTCGCAGGCCTACGTATGTCATTATTACGCACGAAGCCCTGATGACGCCCCTGACTGACTCATCGACCGGTCGAATTACAAATGCGGTTCAAGCTTATGCCGCTTATCGGGCCTCGGCCGCTGGCGGTGCCCACGACACGCTAACGGTTACCATGCCACAACTCATTGACCAGTATAATTACGGCGAACGAAGCCCGCTGGCTATCCATCAGTTTATGAACCAGATGCGGCAGCAAAGCCGCGAAAACCTACACTACTTACTGCTCATTGGCCAGGCTCGCAGCACACCTGGCGTTCGCAACAACCCGAACCAGTCTACTCTCGACATGGTTATGACGGCCGGTTATCCCGGTTCCGACGGCCTGTTTACGGCCGTGCCGGATGGTGTACCGACCATTCCCACGGGCCGCATCAATGCCGGAACACCCCAGGAGGTACTGCATTACCTCAACAAAGTGAAAGACTATGAGAGCCAGACCGATGACGCTGGCTGGCGGAAGAACCTGCTCCACCTCAGCGGAGGGCTGTCGCCGGGCGAGCGGGATTTATTGCGTCGGCTGGTGGACAGCTACCGGCTAACGGCAACGGCGGGATCGTTGGGCGCAAACGTATCGACGGTTTCCAAACAAACGGATAACCCGGTCGAATCCATCAGCGTGTCGAAACAGGTTAACGAAGGTGTTGGACTAATGACATTTTTCGGCCATTCGGGTTTGGACGTGACAGATCTGACGATTGGATTCTGCTCCAACGATGCCCTCGGCTACCGGAACAAGGGCCGTTACCCGCTGCTGTTCGTCAATGGCTGTGCCATCGGAGATTTCTTCTTTGGCCGTCCAACGCTCGCCACCGATTGGGTGCTCACGCCAAACAGGGGGGCCATTGCCGCGCTGGCAACCAGTCACCTTGGCCAGACGGATGTGATGCACCGCTACACAACGGCATTTTATAGTCTGCTGGCCGACAGCGCTCAACTAAACAAATCCATTGGGCAACTTCAGCAGGAAACCATTCGTCGCGTTTTGGCCACCTCGACCGACGGGCGCGATTTGGCGAACTGCCAGCAAATGGTTTTACAGGGTGACCCCGCCATCCGGCTCTTTCCATTCAGCACGCCCGACTATATAGTAACGTCCGGTGGGCTAACAATCCAGGGCAAAACCGAACCTAAAAATAGGCAGCCGTTGTCAACCCTGAGTGATTCGGTCCAGATTCAGGCCGTTGTTCAGAACGCCGGGCTATACCGGAATAAGCCGCTTCCGGTTCGGGTTCGTCGTTGGGTGGAGGGGCGGGAACTGGGCGTAGTCAATACAACTTTCCCCCGTTCTGTTGCCTTTCGGGATACGCTGATGATTTCATTTCCGAATGAACGCGATGCAGCGGGCGAAACCGAATTTGAAGTAACCATCAATCCGGCCGACTCTCCTCTGGTGCAGACTGAACAAAATCAAACGAATAACCAGGCTCGTTTTCGCCTGACAATTCCCGGCCAAAACCCCGTTCTGATTTATCCACCCATGAAAGGCATCGTTCAGTCCCCCGCTATTCGACTTATGGCTTACTACCCATCCAATAAGCCTTATGGTGTTATTATTGAACTTGATACGACCATCAGCTTTAACAGTTCCGTCAAACAGACCTGGCGCATAACCGCCACGAATACCATCAGCGTTCCGGCAATGTTGCCCGCTCATCCAGACATTACCTATTACTGGCGCGTCCGATTGGCGAACAGCACGACATCTGGTCAGACTAGTGAATGGTCGACCGGTTCGTTCGTGTATTCACCCGTGAGTACGGCGGTGGGACTGCCCGAGGGCCAACTGTGGCTGGCCAGTCCTGTTCCAACGGATGTTCAACAGGGCGACCTTGTTGCGGTTCAGGCAAAGTTCGCTAACCTGAGTCCGGTTGCATATACGGATTCTCTGGTTGTTCAACAGACAATTTATGCCGCAGGACTGACGAATCCCCAACAACTGCGGTGGACAGTTTCCCCGCCAGTACGTGGTGATACGATTCGAATAAATGCCCGGATCGACACCAGGAAACTCCCCGGCCTGAACCGGGTTCTGTTAACGGTCAACCCGCGCCTGCAACCCGAATATTCGTTCATCAACAACACCCTCGATTTTCTTCTGCCGGTTCAGCCCGACCGGATAGGCCCCTTACTGGAAGTTGCGGTGGATGGTTCCCGAATTACGGATGGTGCCGTGATTTCAGCTCGCCCGGTTATTGACCTGTTGGTTGTCGATGAAAACCGTTCGCTAATCCGGCAGGATACATCGGGCATAGACTTGTATCTGCAGGGACCGGGCCGAACGGGCGGTTTTGACCGGCTGAACTGGCACAGCTCCATTGTTCAGCCAGCCACTACTGCCAATGCCTTCCGAATACGGTACACCTCGCCCCGACTGGCCGAAGGAAACTATCGGTTGCTGGCTACCGCCCGGGATGTTGTGGGGAATCCGGCGGTACCTTATCAGGTGAACTTTCGGGTGGTCAACGAACGTAAACTCACCAACCTGAGCGTTTACCCCAATCCTTTCCGCGAAAAAACTTTGTTTTCAATTCAACTGACGGGCGAACAGGCACCGGCTAACCTGACCATCCAGCTATTCAATCCGGCCGGTCAACCCGTTCGACAGCTAAACCTGTCGCCCAGAATTGGCCTTACTGAGTTTGTGTGGGATGGGCGCGACGATGCGGGAAATCTACTTCCGGCGGGTGTGTATCTCTATACCCTCACGCTGCAGGACACCCTCAACTGGCCCATTCCCGAGAGCCTGAGCCCTAAGCTAAGCGGCCGGGTTATCCTGCTTCGCTGATGAAGACGAATTCTTGTAATGCTCTGGATTAATCCAGCCTAACCGGTTCAATATAAACCTGCCGAATGGTGGGTTCGGCTGCCTGAATCGTTTGCCGAATTCGGTTGATTCCGTCAACGATCGCGTCGGTTTTAAGCTCTGGCTGGAAAGCAACGCGCTGAATCAGAACTACTTCTTCCGGCCCCATTTGAAACGTGAACGCATTGACCGTTTTCAGCACGTCGGCATCAGCCTCAGTTAGGGTTATCGTTTGTTGCACAATGGCGGGGGCCGCTGCTTCGCCCATCAGCAAACTGCGGCTTTCGCGGGCCAGCAGAACGGCGACCGCCATTAACAGAATACCGATCAGAATGGAAGCGGCACCGTCCAGATACGGATTGTTGAGCTGATGCCCCAGAAAAACGCCCAGGAACGCGATGATCAGTCCCAACACATCGGAGACATCTTCGAAGAGAACCACAAACGTAGCGGGGTCTTTGCTTTCTTTCACCGCCGACCAGAACGGTTGATCGCCCCGCTGGGCATTGAACGCCCGAAAAGCCGTTACCATAGATACGCCATCCAGCACGATAGCGATACCCAACACGATGTAGTTCCAGAGTGGGTTTTCGATGGGATTGGGGTGTTGCAGGTGTGTTATTCCTTCATAGAACGAAACGCCACCTCCTACGGCAAAGATGAGCAGCGACACCACAAACGACCAGAAATACAACTCCCGCCCATACCCAAAGGGCCGTTTGGCATCGGCCGGTTTCTGACTTCGTTTCATGCCCAGAAGCAACAGTACCTCATTGAGCGTGTCGACCAGGGAGTGAATCCCCTCGGAAAGCATGGCGGAACTCCCCGTAACGCCAGCGGCTATAAATTTGGTGATGGCTATTGCCAGATTAGCCCCCAGTGCCGTGTAAATCGCGGTTTTCGTTGATGCCATGCCGATTCAACCACCGGTTGCCGCTTTATGTTTACCAACCGGTGCGTAAAGCAGACAACGAAAAACCAGCTTATTGACTGAATCAGCTAAGCGAAGGCGCATACTTAATCCCAGCACTCCATAATGAGCAAATCGCCGGATTGGGCTTCAACGCGAACGAACCCGTCCTGCGCGGCTTCGTTGCTGCTGCTGGTGTTGTAGCCGAGTTTGAGGGTGGCATCCTGAAGATCATATTTGAGCCCCTCCGAGGTGTAGCCCGTCACGGTGCCAACGGGAATCAGGGAGAGGGGCGTACCGGCTTCGTACCATTTCTCGAACCGGCCAACCAGCGGAAATATCTTCGAGTGGTCGTCGATCATGACGATACGAATCTGGTCTTTATACCGGACAATGTTGGTCATATTTGTCAGGCTATGGTCTGCCCGCCGACCGGTGGCCCACACGATATTCACCGCCGGATACCCGCGCTCGATCAGGTATTCGATGCCTTTATCGAGGTCGGTTTTATCCTGATCGGGCGTGTGGACAATTTCCAGCGGGTACTGCTGCTCCCGAATGGCGTCAAGATCCAGATCGCGGTCGAAGTCACCCAGCAGCACATCTACTTTGATACCCAGATCAAGCACCCGCCAGATAGCACTATCGAGCACCACCACCGTGGGGCTCCATTCCAGCAGTTGCCCCAGCAACTCGGCACTACAGGCTTCGCCATTGGCAATGAGCAGAGCCGGTTCCTGTTTCTCGCGTACAATGTGGTGTGATGACATACGCGCTAAATCAACCCACTCTGTAAAATCTTCTCGATATCTTCCGGACTATCCACGCTGGGAGTCTGGAAATTAGTTGCCACGAGTTTGATTCGATAGCCCGCTTCCAGCCAGCGCAACTGCTCCAGCGACTCGGCCCGTTCGAGGGGCGACGGGGGCAACTGCGTCAATTTTTCCAGGACATCCACCCGGTAAGCGTACAATCCGACATGACGATGGTAGGCATGTTGAGCATGCCATTGATCCGGTTCGACACCCCACAAATAGGGAACCGCCGACCGACTAAAATACAAGGCTTCGTTCTGGTCGTTGATGACGATCTTGGCCTCTTTCGGATCATGCAGCATCGTGGCCGAATCGACCGTTGCCATCTGGGTCGCCAGTTCCACGGAGCCGTCCAAAATAGCCGCCAACTCGTCAATCTGCGCCGGGTCCAGGAAGGGTTCGTCGCCCTGAATATTCAGGACATAATCCAACGAATTGCCGGTAATGATGCCATCCGTTACCAACCGGTCGTAGGCTTCATAACATCGGTCAGTACCGCTGGGGTGGTCAGTCCGGGTCATAACGGCCTCGTAACCAAGACGGCGAACGGCCTCGGCAATGCGGTCATCATCCGTTGCCACGACCACTTTCGATAGTGATGTTGCTTTACTGGCCTGTTCGAGCACCCGTTGAATCATGGTCTTCCCGCCAATATCGGCCAGGGGTTTGCCGGGGAAACGAGATGACCCGTAGCGGGCGGGGATTATTCCGATAATCATGATTTAAAAAATTATGTCACAGAGCGGCACGGAGGTAACACAGAGATTCACAGAGAGTTTATTGGCAGTGATTACTTAGGTTCCGGGCCGTTGGGTCCTACTGTCCAATAGCTCGGCTCGACGGCCTGCCGTTGCTGGTAATACTGGTCGTAAACGGGTTTGTAACGAAGACGTTCGGCCATGACGGTGTCAAACTGGCCGAGGAGACCTATGATCAATTCACAACCTTCGCGAACGGCAAACTGGCCGCTCTGACTGCCGGTGATGTAGTCGACTAGGCCGTTGGTTGTTACGTAATTCGTAAATAACGGGTTGGCCTGTCGGCGAATCATGATCCGTACACCCACGACTTCAGCCACGGAAAGGTCCAGGGCATCATCGAAGAAAAAGGCAACCTCCTTTGGTTCCAGTTGGTGCTTTTTCAGCAGATGGGCCAGCACATCCACTTTATGTTTGGCCTGCGAATAACAGGCGTGGAAATGCTCGCGACCAACGAGGGTATCGGCCAGGGTATTGGTTACGCCCGTAATGACAGCCGCCACGGGTAACTGTCCGTCATGCTGTAGCCAAAGTCCGAACCGGAGCAGGTTTGTCCCCATAGAATCGACTTCACTGAACGAGCTGCTGCCCGCTTCGGTCTTGACCCCGTCGTTGAAAACACCGTCCCAGTCGAACACAATGGCTTTCACCAACCGAAGCTTTTCGGTCAGTGCATCAGCGGGCGTAACAAATTGACCGCCGAGCGCGGTGAAGGTTTTTTCGATGTCAACCATTGAAAGGAAGTGAAGAATGAAGAGTGAAAAGTGTAGAATAAAATCCTGTCTGAAGCCATATTCTTCACTATTCACTCTTAACTCTTCATTCAATTAAGCTAGTTCGGGTAGCGTGTTGCGGTATTTTACCTCAACAGCATGAAGTTCGATGAGGGGTTTCATGAACTCTTCCAGGTACCGGATATCCAGTTGGCTGGCGGCATCGCAAAGGGCTTCGGAGGGGCAGGTGTGCGTTTCCACAAACAAGCCATCGACACCGGCAGCCACACCGGCCCGAGCCAGTACGGGCAGGTATTCCCGAGCGCCACCTTTCGCATCGGCCGATGGAATACCGTATTTCCGGATGGCGTGGGTTACGTCGAACACAACGGGGTAGTTGGTACGGGCCATGTGGTAGAAAGCACGTGGATCAACAACCAGGTCGTTGTAGCCAAAAGTGAACCCACGCTCGGTCAGGATGATTTGTTCGTTGCCCGAATCCTCGATCTTTTTGACCGGGTGCTTCATGTTCTCCGGCGCCAGAAACTGTCCGTGCTTAACGTTGACAACCTTGCCCGTTTGGGCGGCTGCCACCACGAGCATGGTTTGCATACACAGATAAGCCGGAATCTGGAGCACGTCGACCACTTCGGCAGCGGGAGCACACTGGTCCGGGTAATGAACATCGGTCAGCAGCGGGAAACCAAACTGCTCTTTTACTTTGGCCAGAATCTTGAGGCCTTTCTCCAGGCCGGGACCGTTGTAGTAGTTCAGACTGGAGCGGTTATCCTTCTGAAACGACGACTTGTAGATGATCTTGATGCCGAGCCGTTCCTGAATTTCGCGGAGCTGCTCAGCCACCGTCATCATAATTTTTTCATCTTCAATAACGCAGGGACCGCTGATGAGGAACAACTCATCCGACCCGCATTCAATGTCGCCAACGCGAACGATTTTTTGAGACATGATTGTGAAGGGTTATGCCACAGAGATTCGCAGAGACTCACGGAGATACACAGAGAAAATAAAAAGAAAAAACTCTGTGTATCTCCGTGAGTCTCTGCGCATCTCTGTGTCACAACCTTTTAGTTAAAAATTTATAACCTCCGGAACAAGTCCTTCAGTACATCGATGGTGATCGTCTCCTGCCAGTTGTCGCCGATGGCGTGCAGCCACATGTGCGGCAGGTTGTACGACACATGCGCCATTTGGGTGATGGTATCGTCGCTCCAGTCTTTCGACAGGCCCTGCGGCAGGTCGATCTGGTGATAGGCGACCATCTCTTTGAACTCGGCAACGCCCTGCGGATAGTAGTCCTCAAGGTGATTCATGATCAAACAATTGGCATAACAATGCCGGGTTCCCAGAATCTTCGACAGGCCGTAGCTCAGTGCGTGGCAAACGCCCACTTCGGAATACGTCAGGCTTAAGCCGCCCATCATCGACGCCACCATCAGCTTGTCGTCGTTCTCCGGCGTCTGCCCTGAATTTTCGCCCAGGTAGATCTCCCGGCAAAGCTTCATGGACTGTTCGGCAAAGGCGTGCGAGTAGGCATTATTCAACCGGCCATTCTCCGATTCGATGCAGTGGATATAGGTATCCATGCCGGTATAGAACCACCAGTTGCGGGGTACGCTGGCAATGAGTTCAGGGTCGAGCACGATCTGGTTAAATACCGTCCACTCGCACTTCAGGCCCAGCTTTTTAACCGGACCCGTCAATACCGCCGTCATCGACACCTCGGCACCGGTACCCGAAATGGTGGGTACGCCGACGTGGTAAATGCCCGGTTTCTTGATGAGATTCAATCCCTGATACAGGGTCGAAGAACCCTCGTTGGTAAGCATAAGCGACAGAGCTTTGGCAATGTCCATGATGCTGCCGCCACCAATGCCGACTACGCCCGACGGAAGCCCTTTCTTCGCCAGAATTTCGTCGCGAAGCTGGTCGATCTGGTCGGTGGTGGGTTCGTGTTCTTCAACGCTGATGTAATACGTCAGATCTTCGGCATGCGCCGGAACCTGCCCTTCGAGCGGTTTCCCTTTGAAATAATTGTCGACCAGAAACACGAAATAGCCTTCGTTTTCGGTTCGGATGGGGGCGATGATCTCATCGAGTTGCGAGAAGCTCCCCCGACCAAAAACGGTCTTCTCGACCCCTTTGAAATTTTTATGCGTGGTTTGTGTAGCTACCATTGTATCGTTAAGCCGTAGTGGCTGAAAAAATTTACGCTTCGACCAGTGTTGCTTTCCGGATGGCAGCTTCGATGTTCGACGCCAGAGTAGCCACTTCTTCAGACGTCCAGGTGGCCCGGATACCGAACGAAATCAATCGGCCGATGGTCGCCTGTGCATTGGGGATATCGAGGTTTTTATAGTCCTGTGGCGCACCGAATTTTTCGATGGGCAGCGTCGACGCCGTCCGCATTTCTTTGATATGATCCCACTGGTTGATGAAGTGGTACATATTCGTAAACCAGTAGTTGAACCCGCCAATACCGGCTGCATTCATTTCGGCGACAACCCGCTGGGCTGTTTCGGTATCGGGCAGGAGCATGTTCAGGAACGTAGCTGAATCACCATCCGTGTCGGGAATCCGGGCGAACTCCACACCGGGAATCTGACCCAGAGCGGCCATAAGCTGGCTTTTGTGGGCGTTATTGCTTTTAATGATCTCGGGAACCCGGCGCGTTTGCACCAGACCAACAGCCGCGTGAAGCTCACTGATGCGGTAGTTGAACCCCAGGATTGGGTGTTGCTCCATGCCCCGGTTGCTGCCAATATGGTCGTGGCCGTGGTCAGAATAGGAGTCGGCATGTTTGTAGGCAACTTCATCGTTGGTCACCATGATGCCGCCTTCGCCCGCCGTCGCGATCTTGAAAAAGTCGAACGAATAGGCCCCCGTTTTTCCCCACAAACCGGTCGAAACGCCTTTGTAGCTGGCACCCATGGCCTGCCCGGCATCTTCAACCAGCACCAGATTATGTTCGTTGATGACGGCCATGATGGCATCCATATCGGCCATTTGTCCGCACATGTGTACCAGACAAACGCCTTTGGTGTGGGGTGTAATCGCCTTGCGAATGCCTTCGGCACTCAGACAAAGTGTCTCGTTGATATCGGCGAAAACGGGCAGCGCACCGATCATCAAGACGGCTTCGATGGTAGCGATATAGGTAAAGGGCGGCACGATGACTTCATCACCGGCACCGATACCGGCCGCAGCCATGGCACATAAAGCCGCCGTTGACCCGCTCGACACCGCATGGGCGTATTTTGCGCCAACTAATTTGGCTACTTCAGCCTCAAACTCGCGGGCTTTGTAAATATTATTTCGTTGTGCTTCGTGATTATACCGAAACAGGATGCCGGTCTCGAGCACATCGTTGATTTCTGTGCGCTCAGCGGCTCCGAAAAATTCCATTCCTGGCATGACGTAATCCGTTTAGAGGGTCGCCTGGAAACGTACACTTGCCCGGCGACCGTTGATACCGCAAAAGTACGGTTTTTCGAAGGAGTTTTGTGACTTCAATACGGGATTCGCTTTTCCAGCGCCACCCACTCCTGAAAAACAGTCTCGGCTTCGTCGCGCAGGAGTTGGTGCATGGGAATGTGCCGGTGTTCGTGCGGCTTCTCGATTTCTTCGTATATAAACTGATCATCGAAACCAACTTTGGCCGCGTCGGCATGTTGGGAAGCGTAGACAACCCGGCTCGGACGCGCCCAGTAAATGGCCCCCAGACACATCGGGCAGGGTTCGCAGGAAGCGTACAGCGTGCATCCATCCAGCTGAAACGTGCCCAGGTTCCGGCAGGCATCGCGAATGGCGACCACTTCGGCATGGGCCGTGGGATCGTTGGTAGAGGTGACCATGTTGAAGCCCTTCCCCACAACCTCGCCATCGCGAACAATGACGGAGCCGAACGGACCGCCCTGATCGGTCGTCATCCCTTCACGAGCCAGTTGAATGGCCTGGCGTAAAAAAATCTCATCCTGATTTGTCATGATTATTGCTGAATAGTGGTCAGATACTGTACAACGGCTGCCTGTGCCTTTCTATTTTTCAGTAACGCAACCGGAGCCAGTTCGTCCCGTAATTCTTCGTACAGGTTCATGGCTTCGGTCAGGCTCAGGATTAAACTTTTCCGATCCGGTGCGGCAACGGTTTTCAGTAACCGGCCTAAGTCGATTGGGTTGAATGTCGTTTCGGCCCGCCGAACCCCTCTTGGCAGTCCTTTGTGTTTACCATGCAACAACGGTCCCAGCACCATGTTGCGAACAAACGATAGAAAATCCATCGCTTCAAAACATTCACCACGACCAATTTTAAGCGCGGCATAATGCATCCAGACCCAGAAACGATCTTCCGTCCATTGAAAATCGAACGGGGGATAAACTGCCTCCGACTTGTCAATAATTGACGTTAGCTGTTGATCGCGCTCCCATAAAATTACCGGATTCTCGACGCGCTGGTAAAACTCATTGGGCGTCAGAAACTTGATATCAACATGCAGCAGGGGCGATTCATACAAGGCGATCAGCAGGCGCGGCTCACCCACGTGGTCGCCCCGGAACGACGCCAGAAGAGGGCCAAATTTGGACGCATAGGCCTGCATCTGTTCGGTGTCGGGGGCCAGCTTCCTACTGAGCACCAGCACCAGATCCAGGTCGGAGTAGGCGTCCAGTTCACCCGATGCCCAGGAACCGCCCGCTGCCAGACCAACCGCTTCGGGGTCCTGCTGACATACGTTAATGGCAACGTCGATAAACGATTGAAAAGGAGACAAATGGGGAAACATAGGCAGGGGCGTCAGTTGCGATTCGTAAATTATCGGAGAACAGACCCGCATTTTCTTTAGTTCAGCCACCGCTATCGAATGGGAAGCACCAGACCGACACCGTCGGGAGTAGCCGAGAGGAGCAAGCGTTCCTGCTTGTCGCCCCGGTTTTTAAAAATGAAGTAGTTGACCAGATCAAATGCGAACAGGAACCCACCCTGCAACATGATCGATTTTCCGTAACCCCGTAGTTGGTCGGCTTTGTCGGGCTGATTCGTCCCCCGCTCGCGGAGGTAGGCACCACCTACTACATAAGCGACGTCGAGGCCGGTGTTGAGCAACAGAATTTTCTTCATGTTTTCGTGCTGTTTCACCGCGTCGGCCAAGGATTCGGTATCCGTATTTTTCTTCTGCGAGCTTACTAAACCGGCTCCGGCAATACCGAGGTTGACCAGATTCCAGTACACGTTCATTTTGTGAAAATACTTCGTTTCGGCCGAGGTCTGTCCGGCGGCAACGGCTCCAACGGCAATGTTTGCCAAGGCGTAGCTACCGAGGGTAAGACCCAGGGTTTTCTGGTGCCGGATGCGTTGGTCGGTGAAGTTTTGCAATTCGGGCGATGGTGATACACGCTGCGCTGAGGCTCCTCTGCTTAGAAAAAAAGCTCCGGTTGCCAGAAATATTTTCATGATTTGTGCCACAGAGATACACAGAGGAGAACAGAGATTCACAGAGATTTTCTTTAGTCAACGTATATAAGCCAGAAGTTAACCGCGTTGTTTCAGGGCTGCCCTGGCTTCGGGATCATTGACGTTCGTTAGTTCGCGACGATCCGGGATGGTTATAATTTGTACATCGTTCTGCATGAGGAGCTGCCGGGGCGAAACGGCCCCCTCAGTAAACGCCTGGTGGAGAATTAGACCAAAGGCTGGCTCGTAAATGCCCAGTAACGGCTCGGGAGAGTGCCCATCGGAATCATAAAAAACCGTCGCCATTTTGTTCGGGGCACGATTCGCCAGCAGGGCGTCGAGGGACAACCTTGTTACCAAAGGCATGTCGCAGGCCACTACCAGCCAGGCCGCCCATGGGTCAGTCTGAAAGGCCGACAGTATGCCATTCAATGGACTTGTCAGGTCGTAGAGATCGACAATGAGCGGTTGCTGTGTGTCATGGATTTCACGCGCCTGTTCGGCGTTGACCGACCAGTAAACCGTTTTACAATAGGGAATGAGCAACTCGGTGAGGTGTTCGCGCTGGGGTTTGCCGTGATAATCCAGCAGCGACTTATCCTGCCCCATCCGGGTACTTCTGCCCCCGGTAAGGATGAGTCCATTAATCACGACGAAAGTCCCGTTTACCGCCCGTTTTCTCCATCAGCTTGGTCTCTTTGATGATGATGTCGTGCGAAAAGGCTTTGCACATATCATAAATCGTCAGGGCCGCTACCGATGCCCCCACCAGCGCTTCCATCTCGACCCCCGTTTTTCCTTCTGTCGATACCAGACAACTCACAATAACATCGTCGCCATCGGTCGTAATGGTAATCTGGCAATTATCCAGACCGAGCGAATGGCAAAGCGGAATCAGGTCGTCGGTGCGTTTGGCGGCCATGGTCCCGGCAATGATGGCCGTTTGAAACACCGGGCCTTTTTTGGTGGCAATATCGGTCCCGGTAAGGTGCTGCATAATGTCGGGGCCCAAGGTCACAATCGACTCGGCGCGGGCCGTCCGGCGGGTAACCGTCTTGGCTCCCACATCGACCATGGCCGGGTTGCCTTCCGCGTTGAGGTGCGTAAATGAGTTCATAGTTTTTCAAAAACAGATACACAAAGGTAAACGCTCCTGTTCAGGTTTGCTCCGTTGCTGCCGGATAGCCTGCTAAATAGTTCGTTTGTCAGCTGCTGACATTACGCTCGTTATCCGGCCTTTCCCTCACTAGTTTATAACCTACAGTCGGGCTTCTGGTATTACAGGATAATAAAGCCACAGTACAATTATTACATCCTTTACTCAATGAAAAACAGTTTCATGAACAACCTCAAAACACCTTCGGAGTTCAATACTCCCAGGCGTGCATTTCTACGCACAGCCACCGCTGCGGCCGTCACGGGTGGGCTACTGACCGCCTGTTCGACGGCTACCCCCGACATTAGCCCAAATGGCGGACGGCTACCGGGCGATGTGATCACGCTGCCCGGCGGTGACCTCGGCATTCTCAATTATGCCTTCGTACTGGAGCAGATCGAATCCCGTTTCTACGAACTGGTGCTGGCAAATCCCTATTCGGGCATGACCGCTATGGAGATGCAGTTATTTCAGGATCTTCGCAACCACGAAGTAACGCACCGGGCGTTTTACCGGGCCGCTTTAGGCAGCGCCGGTATTCCGGACCTGACCCTGAATTTCAGCGACATCAATTTCCGGGAGCGTACGGATGTACTGGAGGCCTCGCGGAAATTTGCCGAAATCGGAACGGCGGCCTACAACGGGGGCGGCAAGTACCTGACCGACCCCGAAAATCTGGCAGTAGCGGGTAAGATCGTTTCGGTAGAAGCCCGGCACGTGTCCATTATCAGGGAAATCGAGTACATGAATCAATCCGCTTTTTCGGGTGATAACATCGTCATCGAGGGTTTGTTCATTAAACTCGAACCGGCTGAGGTGGTTCCGATCGCTCAGAAATACGTCCTTGAAATTATTGATGCTCACAACCTGCCGTCAGTCGCAGCCTAACCTGTTTCACCGATTATGAATCTACAATCAATTTTTACTGAACTCGAACAGGTTGACGGCGAATTTTTCGACCGGCTGGAGCACGTATCCCGGCGGGGTCTGTTCAGCAGCCTAACCCGTAAAACAGTGGCCGTGGCCGCTCCGGCCATTATGGCATCGGCCTTAACAAAAGCGTACGGACAAAGCAGCCAGTTACCGCAAAACGTGGTGGATGTGTTAAACTTTGCCCTTTTGCTTGAATACCTTGAATCGGAATTTTACGAAATTGGCACCAACACCCCCGGTCTGATTCCCGAACCATATAAACTGGCGTTCGAATACATCCGGCGGCATGAGGAATTACATGTCAAGCTGCTTAAAAAAGTATTAGGCGATAAGGCAATTCCAAAACCAGGCTTCGATTATTCAGCCAAGGGTAATTTCCCCGATACATTTTCTAATTTCCAGACCTTTGCGGCCGTTTCGCAGGCGTTTGAAGATACGGGCGTCCGGGCGTATAAAGGACAGGCTCCAAATCTGATGAACGACAAGCCAATTCTGGAAACCGCCTTGCAGATTCACGCTACGGAAGCTACGCACGCGGCCCGTATCCGCTACCTGCGCGGGCAGAAAGGCTGGATACCGCTAGCCAGTCCGTCAGGATTGCCGCAGGCAGCCGCAGCCGTTTACGCGGGCGATGACAATGTGGTTCAGAAAGGAATTAACCTCGCCAGTTTGCTGGATGGGCAGGTACCGCTGGAAGGCATCACCGAAGCGTTCGATGAGCCGCTCACCCGCGAACAGGTGACCGCTATTGTAGCGCCGTTCCTGGCGTAAAATGCGCCTTAACATATAGTTCTAAATGAAGCCGTCGGTCATTTAAACGATGTACCGGCGGCTTCATTCGTTGTATACTCGTCAGGTTAAAATTATGGCGCGATCAGCCCCCTTTGGGCATAGTCTTTGACTATGTCCCGGCGTTTTCCGGTCTCCGACCGGCGTTTCAGTCTTGGCGAGCCGACCGGTCAGAGACCGGATAACACTCGGACATAGTCAAAGACTATGCCCAACGTTCCCACCTAGAATTCGGAATGACTCATAATTATTGCGTACCATCCCTGTGCGGAGCGTTTGTAGGATGGCGTGTTTTGGGCGTAACTTGTCGTGACATTTTCGCCTTTACCGCTTATGATTTCCGTTGCCGACGCCTTTGCCATCACTCAACAACATCTGTTAACGCTCCCTGTTGAAACAGTACCTTTACCACTCGCCAACGGCCGGGTGCTCCGCGAGGCCGTCCGGGCCGACCGCGATTTCCCGCCGTTCGACCGGGTAGCGATGGATGGTATTGCCATTCGATTTGCCGATTATTCGGCAGGGCAACGCACGTTTACGGTGGCAGGTATCCAACGCGCCGGTCAGCCGCAGCTAACGCTGACCGAGGCCAATTGCTGTCTGGAAATCATGACCGGAGCCATGCTGTCTTTGGGTGCCGACACCGTTGTTCGCTACGAAGACGTGACCATTGCGGATGGCCAGGCGACGATCACGATTGATGATGTACAGCCAGGTCAGCATGTTCATCCCCAGGCAACGGACCGGCGGGCGGGCGACGAACTGCTCTCAGTGGGTATGCGGCTTGGGCCACCTGAACTGGCGGTGGCGGCATCCGTCGGGCAAATAACGGTACGCGTAACGGCCCTGCCCCGGGTGGCGCTCATCTCTACCGGCGATGAACTGGTCGACATTGCCGATACGCCCCTGCCCTACCAAATTCGCCGGTCGAATACCTACATGCTCCGGGCGGCTCTCGCTTCGCTGGGCATCGACGCTTCGCTGCACCACATTATTGATGACGAAACTATTCTGGCCGACCAAATCGCCGGTCTTCTGGCGGCTAATGACGTGCTGATCTTAAGCGGGGGCGTCTCCGCCGGAAAGGCTGACTTTGTACCGGCGGTTCTGGCACAACTGGGCGTTCAGAAGCACTTTCACAAGATTGAGCAACGGCCGGGAAAACCGCTCTGGTTTGGCTCGACCCCGACGAAAACCATCTTTGCGCTGCCCGGCAACCCGGTGTCGACGGTGTTGTGTGCGTATCGGTATGTGCTGCCATACCTGCGAACATCCCTTGGATTACCGGCGCAGGCAACCCGCTATGCTCAACTGGCCGAACGGGTTGTGTTTAAACCGAGCATCACCTACTTCCTACCCGTTCGACTGACGTCCGAGCCCGACGGACGCACGCTGGCCCATCCCCTGCCCGGCTCCGGCTCGGCCGATTTTGCCAACCTGCTGGCCGCCGACGCCTTCATGGAACTCCCTGCCGACCGCTCTGAATTTGGCGCAGGGGAAGCGTTTCAACTTTGGTCAACGCGGTAATTTATTGGACACAGAGATGGTCCGCCATTGCGGCACGGAGAACACAGAGAATAAATGGAACCTGTTTAAACTTTCCTAGAAAATAGAAAGGTGACTTAGAGGCTGTAATACCGACCGTCCCGGTCGGGCGTAATCTAATCGCTTCTCACCCGACCGGGACGGTCGGTATTACAGCCTCGAAGCCACCATTTTTGATAAAATAAAAAGTTTAAACAGATTCATGATTAAAAAATCAATCCATTAATCTCTGTGCTCTCCGTGCCTCTGTGTTCATTCTAATTTTACTTGCTGAAGAACAGGAATACGCTCAGAAAAGCCAGGATAGACGTGACAAAGCCGAACATGAAAACGGTGTAAGCAACGCGCAGGAGTTTATATTTTTTCGCAAGCACGAGCCCTAAATAGTAAATGTCACGGGTCATGGTGCCGTAAAGGTACTGGCTATCCTGCATGAGCTCCTGGATTCCCCATTCGTATTCGCCAAGGTTCATGCGGTGGAAATTACCGAAAAACAACAGGTTACCTTTCTTCTGCAAAATATCTTCGTGGCTGAAGGTGCCCTGCGTGACGTTGGGGCGGGTGGCCAGAATGGCGAAAACGATTGTCAGGACAGATGTAGTCAGGAACAGGGCCGTCGGCATCATCAGGTTAGGATTTTCCTCGATCCGGCGCGGGAGAATAGACACCAGAATGGACACCATGATCGAGTTCACCGAAATCATGATGTTGGCTTTGCTGTCCGCAATTTCGCTCAGCCGTAAATGATTGGACGACGTTGTCCGAAACATCGTTTCAACGCCCCGGTCGGATTTACCGTCTTTGTTCTTTTTCTTCTCCGTTTGTTGAGCTGGCTCTACGGACGCTGGGGCTGAACTTACGGCTGGTTCGGGGGCCGCACTTGCTACGGCGGCTGTTTCCGGCTTGCTGTCGCTGTTCTTTTCAGCCTGCTTTTCCTTTAACCGGCGCAGATTATTCGCCCGCCCTTCTTCCAGATGGTTTCGGGCGTATTTGGTGAAATATTGATGCGTTTCGAGCAGCGCAATGTTCTTTTGCCGCCAGTCGCTTCCCGAAATAGCCACGCCCGTCAGGTTTTCTTTTTCCTTCCGAAGCAATTTCTGTTTGTCTTTGTAATCGTCGCTGGCCAGGTGGTACATGTCGGCATCGCAAAGGATTTCTTCGAGCCGATTTCGTGGCGATTGCGGCAGTTTGGTGGCAAGTATACAGCCTTTCACCTGCTCGATGACGCCGATGGATACGCCCAGTTCCGTCAGAAAGTCGCTTGCAAGCGATGCGCTTCGTTCCTCATGATCCTCGGGCGGGCCGCTCAGGTACCCGATATCGTGAAACCAGGCAGCCGCCAGAACGACCAGTTCCTGGGTTTCATCCAGTTTATAATGGTTGGCCAGTTGTTCCGCTGCGTGAACAACGCCCTGGGTGTGGGCAAGGGTATGATACGTCAGATCGGGCCGGGAGTGATCACTGAACTCAGTCACAACGTGGGCCTCAATCTGGGGTATTAGTTTAGCAGTCATAATCGAACGGTTACTATTAGAATCGGAAACCCAGCGACACATAGGGCAATGCCCCCTCTTTCGAAAACCCAACGGAGGCTGTTACCAGCAACAGGCTGGCGGGTGTTACGTACAAGCCCCCTCCATAGCCATTGTGCCACTTGGTAGACGTTTCGCCCGTGAGCCATACCCGTCCAATATCGTTAAACGCCAGTAAACCTACACTGCCCGGAAACAAAAACGACTGAAAATCGAACAGTTTCAACCGGGCTTCGAGGTTGTAATAAAACAGATTATTACCAGCAAACCGATACGTTCGAAAACCCCGCAGATTATCCTGTCCGCCCAGGTAAAGTAACTGATAAAACGCGGGATCACCGTACGTCAGCCCACCGCCAACCCGGTTGACAAGGACGAAATTAGCAGACTGACTGAAACTGGTATAGACCGCCAGTTCCGATCGCAGTTGGGTAAAGTGATTTGCCTCTTCACTAAATCCCTGCATACCCAGCCAGGTCGTGTTCCAGTAAAACCCTCTGGATGGCTGAACGGGTCTGTTTCGATTGTCGATCTGTAACCCGGCCTGTAAGCCTCCGTAACTTTCCCGACGCAGAAACCTTTCTGATTCAGGCAGTTGCTTAACATAGGTTTCAATAAAGCGACCTTTGTTCTCATCCGTATCTAAACTAAACTGCTGAAAAACCGGCCCCACCGACACCTGCGTGTGGGCACCAATATCCCGTTTCAGCAACAGAGCCAGATTGATGAGGTTGTAGCGAGTCCGGTAGTAGCGAATTCGGCGTTCTTTCTCGAAAACGGTTTCATTGCCGGGGCCAAAAAAGTTGGTCACGTTATCGGGCGCTTTGATCGACGCATTGATCCACAGGTCATTCTTACCAATGGCATCGGTAAAGATCCCGTCGTACTTAATCGAAACCGCTTCGGTAGCCAGCGCCCGGCTGATCATCAGGCGGTTCATCGACGCGTAGGGCGTTTTCCGAAAACCCTGTTTTATCCATTGACCGCCCACGCCCAGCAACAATCCATCATCCAAATTATAGCCGATGGTTGCCAGAGGCAACAGCCGGTCGTATTTGAACACGTGGGGATCATAGGCGTTGACCGCTTTATCGGTCGATAGATGCAAATGGGCCAGATGGGGAGCCGGAAGTATGTTCGCTTCCGTACTCAGATCATAAATAAGTGGCTTGCCCGGATGCCCGGTCACCACAAACGTATCCTCCCCTTTTCCGCCAATGAGCCGCACCGTAATGTCGGCTGGTTCGGGGCCGCTCACCTCAAACCGGTCGTCGCCTTTTTGTCCGTACAGGCGAATCTCGCGAGTAATGGATGCATCGAACGCACGGCTGTACATCCGTGGCCCTACCGAACCGTCTTTGGTTAGCTTGAACACCGATACTACCAACTGATCGTCGTTGATGTGCTGCACCCGAAACAGCTCTTTCTTGTCCGAACCGGGAATATCGACCGCTTTGGCCAGAAACCGGTAATACTCCAGCGCCTTTTCGAGCAGCCATCCCCGCCGGACTTTAAGCGTTTCCAGAATTCGATTTCCGGATTCATGTCGAATGGTATCGGGAAGCTGGTTGATGGCCCGCTGCAATACATCGTCCGTCAGCGAATCGCGCAGATCAGTTATTTCGGCAATCCAGTCCTGGGCACTAAGTTCGTGCATGAAGAGCCGGTCGAAGAACCGTCCGTTGTTCATAAACCCGTTTACATTGCCCAGTTTGGTCGTGAATCCCTGAAATTTAGGTTGTATCCACGGCACCGAGGCAATGGCCGGGAATAGCCCACCCGCCCGAAAAAACACCTGATCGCGGTCGCGGGGAATCGGGTAATAGACTTTACCACCGGCGGTTTTCCGGCTCCCCCAGCGCCACTGGTCCTCATGCCGATCCCAGTCGCCAATGAACAGATCGAGCATTCGGGCGCGCAGGACAGCACGCTGGTCGACGCGGTCGTCATTATCTTTTTCGAGCGCTTCGAGGAGTTTTATCGTGCTGATGGATTTGCCATCGCCGGGGTTTCGTTCTTCGAACAGGCAAACGGTCTTCCCAAAATCGGCCTGGTAGATGCCCAGCGCCGGATCATCGGGCACATATACGAGTATCGGATTGGCATGGGGTATGCCGGTGGCTTTCGCCAGCGTGGGCACAACGAGTGGCGCAAACGGGTTACCGGCCGAAATCTCATCCTGCAACACGTCTTTGGCAATGGTTTCGCGCAGGGCAGCGGGCAGCGCTCCCGCCGGGTCTTTCTGGATACTCCGCAACACCCATTCTTTGCCACTGGCATCCTCGAGTCGCAGGGATTTTGTCTGCTGTCCGCCACCACGCTGCAAAATTTTGAAGCCGCCGTTGGTATGGGTCAGGTCAAAAACGGGCAATTTGACGGTGGTGGCCCATTCTTTTCGGTAATTGGTACCAAATAGTAATCGATGAATTGCCCCCACGCTATCGTAGGCCGGAGCAATGGCGACTTGTACGCTATCCGGCCAGGTTGGCGCTTTTGCCTTTACCGCTACGGAGTCGCCCGAGGGTGGTACGGTGAACAGTGTAGCGGCATGAACTTCGGTAGCCTTGGCGGCTTCATCGACGGTATAAAACGTAGCTTTCAGCGTCCCGTTGGTTAGTTCGTCGAGTACGACATAGCCCCATTCGCCACTCACGAACCGGGCCAGTGCTCCGTTTTTCACCCGCTCGCGGTTGATGCCCGAACCACTCACAATGTAGTTGCGGGAACCGTCCACAATATGCTGGATAGCGTGGTCATGGCCGGAGACAAACACCACATTGGGCGCTGGTGCCATGGCTTTTTCCATCACCTGAACCATGTGCTTGTAGGTCGGATTCGGCAAATCCTGAATGTTGCCGAACACCCCGCGCACCAGCGGGTAAATAGAGCCAATAACCGGTAGCGGGATGTACAGCTTTGACGAAAACTCCGTCAGCGGAAAAATATGCTGCTTGAGGGTATAGTAACCGCCGTGAATCCCGTAGCTCCGAAAAGGATGGTGGGTCGCCACGATAATGGCCTTGCCCTTGTTCCGATACGCTATATCCGACAGCCGGGCAATGACTTCATCCTGATTTTTGCAGCTACAATCTGAGTCGGCACCCGGCTTTGCGTACGGATGGAGCCACCACTGCGTATCCATAATGACCAGCACAAGGCTGGCGTTCAGTTGAATCTCTTCCGGGCCGGGGCACCCATCGGCCGGAAGCAATTGAATATTTGGTGCCTTTAGACTGTCGATCCACTTCCCCTGCCGGACAATCCGCTCCCAGCCATCGGAACGACCTTTGCCCCAGTCATGATTGCCGGGAATCAGCAGAACCCTCGACGTATTGGACTGACCAGCTTTCCCCGGCAGGCCGGGGCTCACCTGATACCGCAGAATGGCGGCCAGTGAATCGTGATCGGGGCTGCTTTCGTCGGATAGCCCATGCGGATAAACGTTATCGCCGAGGTAGAGCAGCGTTGTGCGCGAATTGCGGAAGTCATACCGTGCCCGTACCGCATCGACAACCGGGTTTTTACCGTTTCGCAGGCGACCGGCATCCCCAATAAGAATGACCCGGTGCCGAATGGAATCCGCCGGAACCGACTGCCCCAAAACCGTTGTCAGGCTGCCGATAAAACTAACTAATCCAATGAGCCAATACCGTACCGTTCCCGTGTGTTTCATGATTGGGCGGAGTTGGTGTAGTTGATACGAACACGCAAGGCCTTAAGGTGAACAACGCCCTGTAGTGGTTCGAGGTCAAGGTATTCCAGATCGGGCAGCAGTGCGCCACTGGCCTGCATATCCGCAATAAATGGCAGATAATCCGTCACTTCCGATAGATGACTGTACACTATGGCAATCGTATTAGGTTGGGTAAGTCGCTCCTGCGTCCCTTCGATATACGCTTTGTCAATCCGTTTTTTCAGCACCTCATACCGGATACTGTACGACCCTTCCACGTCGAATCGGCGCTCATCCTGCCGGAAACTAATGTCGACGGGCTGGGCATAGGCCAGGATCAACTGGGTCGTTTGCAGGGGAAGCGGCAAGCCGGAGAGGAGCCGGTGCGTGAGGTGGGCCACCTCCACCATAGACGATAACTGCCACTGCAACAGGCGCAGCCGGATACCGGGCGTAAACGGATTGTCGGGGGCGATGGACTGCCCGAGGTAGATCGAGTATTCGGTGCCATCTGTCCGATAACGCTCAAAGTAATGCGGATAAATCGTCTGGAGTTTCTTCTCTTCCTCGTCGATGTATTCGTTTATGGCGGCATTGAGCCAGTCCATGCTTCGTTCGTAGCGTTTCAGCGACTGGCTAAATAGTCCCGTAACGGGGTCTGTCTGGGCAAAATACGCTTGAATTTGCCCTTCCAGCAGAGGCTGGTACGGGAGCAGATACCGAAAATAAGGATTCACCTCGTCGGTCAGGAAAAGGGCTACCTCCTGTTCATCTTCCGGCAGCAGGCCAGCCATGAGTTTGTATCGGCATTCGAAGTTTTCGTCCCTGAGTTTTTCGGGACGTGATCCGTTCGACGGAAACTCGGGGAGCGAAAAAATAGCTTCTACGGCGGATACCTGCCGGGCCAGATCCTGCTGAACCGCCGTGTGCCGCTCCACCGATGAGTTGCGAATATCGACCGCCCCATAGAGCGGATACACGGCCGGGAACCGTACCGGAATGGGCTCACCCAAACCGCTTCCCCGCTGATCCTGATTGAGATGCGACCAGGCCGCTTCGTAAAATTTCCACTCGACGGCGGGTTGCAGGGACGTAAATTTTTTTCGTATAAGTTGCTCCAGATTAGTACTAAACTGATTGAGTTGATAGCGCAGTAACTCCTGAATCAGGGGGAGAATACGCTCGATTTTTGTTAGCATATCCTCATTCAGGGCAAAGGGCCGCGGGCTTCCCATCTCCAGAATGCCCAGCACTTCATTGGCCGTCCCGATTGGGTACAGCATAAAACTTCGGATGCCTTTCCCAGCCAGAGCCTCCTGTACCGGCTCCGGCAATCCCCCCAGATCGGGAAACAGGTAAGGCACCGAACTTCCAGTTAGTTTCCGGACCATGGCCTGCGCCATCGGATTTTTGTAATCCATGCCCGATGCACCGGCGTATTGCAGAAAAATACTGCGGTTTTTGCTGTTGGGCGGGTACACGAAATGGCCATTTACCTGCGGCATGGGGATAATACCGATCTGAAGGTCGGGCTGGCCGCAAAGATTCCGGAGGGCCGACTCAAACCGATGATAGATCATGGGTTCGGTGTCGGAATGCAGGTGAACAAATACATCCTGCAACTGCTTGATGGTTTCGGTCTCGGTTACATCTTCCAGTTGAAAAAAAGAGAAACCTTCAAACGTAAACTGCTCCAGCGGTAATGCGGCTTCGCCGGTGGGCAACTCGCCCAGGCCTTTTGCAAAGTCAACCCAACCCAGTTGAAGGGAGGGTAGCACTTGCCCTGGCTTTGGCTGAACAAAGGAGTTATTGATATCGAGCCGGTAAAACTTCGTTACACCGTTCAACTTTTTCTGAAATTGAAACGAAGGCCCGATGATGTGGTCGAATGGAACAGCATAACATTTTTCCAGTATCATCTGGTAAGCCAGCCGCTGCCGATTCAATAGCTGAATCTGATCCGGCAAGTCCAGTAGAAAATCAGGGTGTTGGCAGATAAGCTCCTCAAACGCCGATGAATAATGAAATAACGTTAACGGAACCGGGATACCAAACGCATAGAAAACCTCCCGTCTGGTATGGTTCAAGGGCAACACGGCCAGCGTTGCCAATTGAAAAAGTTCTTTCAGGCGGTTTTCGTCAATAGGCTCTTTTTGGTCTTCTGACCGAACAATCGTGGCGGTAAACTGATCAATCAGATAGGTGTATAACTGACGAAGGCCATCCGTGGTGGCGAGGGTACGCTGGTCTTCCAGAAAGCGAACAAAGGGTTTGAACGATAACTGAAAGCGTAAGATTAACCCATCTAATCGAGGAAGAGTAAAGAGTGTTTCCATAAAAAATCAATCGTTTGGGGAGAGGGCCGTATGTTACCCGCATGACGGATAGAGTGCCCGTTGCCCGGCAAGCCTGTAACGTTGTGCACTTGATCCATACCGAAACCGAACGGCTTATCTTCATGAATCGGTTTGAAGGAACCGGGGCAAACGCATCGGGTTACAGGCAGAAAGCGCATGAGGCCGGTGAGGTAGATTTGTTTTTCCAACAACAACAAGCGCGGGCAAGTTCGTGAAAATTGACCAAGAATACCTACTTGGCAGACTTTGAGGAGAGTGGTTTTAAGCCAGTAAGTAGCGCGGCTTTCTAACCGCGCTACTTACTGGCTTAAAACGATAAAGTGTATACGTCCTGACGGGCATGACGCATTCATTTGTCAAGCCAATCGGCTTCCATCAAGGAATATTTCATCAGCGATGTATTCTTTTAATTGCCCAACGGTTTCCAGTTTCCAGAAGTCTTCGTCCGGTATGCGAATGCTGAAAAATGTTTCTACCTGAATCAACAGGTCGGTAATATCCAGTGAATCGAGACCCAGATCGCGGGTAAAGTGGGCTCCGTCAGTCAAGGCGGTCGGGCTGATACCTATATCTGTCAGAACTTTATACAGGCGATCGGTTAATTGAGCGTATGTCATGGTTTACGATTTTGAGGTTACAGGAGTTGCCAGTAGTCGATTGATTTGCCCCCGCCACGGGTAAATCGGTGGCGGGGGGCATTTCCTAATGAACCGGTTCAACCGTTGACATAGCCTTGACCGGTTGCTTTTTTGAGCGAAAAGCAGCCCACTTCTCCCCGATCCTGTCCACGACATAATACATCATGGGAACGAGATAAATGGTCAGTACCATCGAACTGCTCAGCCCGCCAATCAACACCCAGGCCAGCGAGTTTTTCCACTCAGCCCCGGCCCCCGATGCGGTGGCAATAGGAATCATACCAATCACCATCGCAATGGTCGTCATCAGAATCGGGCGCAGTCGTTCTTCACCCGCGTGCAGGATCGCCTGCCGGAACGGGACACCCTGCTCTTTCTGCTGGTTGGCAAAATCGACAATCAGGATGGCGTTTTTCACGACCAGACCAATGAGCATCAACATGCCAAGCATGGCAAAAATACCGATGTTCGAGGAAGTCAGGGCCAGGGCCAGTAAAGCACCGATGATGGCGACCGGCACCGAGAAGAGCACCACAAAGGGGTACACAAAACTGTCGTAGAGCAGCACCATGATGAAGTACACGAGCATTAGACCGGCCAGCATGGCAATACCCAGCGACCCGAAGCCTTCACTCTGGTTTTTGGCGTCGCCACCCCAGCTAACCGTAACCCCGGCAGGCAGCGGATTTTTGGCCAGATCGGCCTGAATCACGCTGGTCAGCGTACCCGAACCGGTTCCCAGCGTATTGGCGGTTACTGTCACCGACGAACGACGATTTTTGCGCTCCAGCAACGAAGGCCCGTTACTCAGGGTTACGTTGGCAAATTCGGCCAGCCGCACCGGACGGTTGGTTGCCGGGCTGAAGAAATTAATGCTCTTCACATCGTCGGGATTTTTCCGGTCGAAGGCATCGAGCATCACCCTAATGTCGTAATCTTCGCCCCCTTCGCGGAACTTGGAGTCGTCGTTACCAGCAAAGGCGTTTTGCAGCGTACCGCCAACGGCCTGGATGGTCAGCCCTAGTTTCGCCATTTTCTCACGATCAATATCGACCCGCACTTCGGGGTTACCCGACTCAACGGAAACGTTTACGTCGTTGGCACCGGGTGTTCTCCGGATTCGATTGGCCAGTTCTTCGGCAGCGGCCAAGTTTTGGCTTACATCATTTCCACTCAGGAAAATTTCTATCGGTGCCGAACCGGAATTGACTATACCTACTACCGATGAGTTGAATTCAACGGCTGGAAAACGGGCCGTCAGTTCCTGCCGAACATCAATCATGTACTGCTCGGTGAGCTTATTGCCGGGCCGCTCACTGGCATCGGCGAGTTGGATGGTTAACTCCGTTCGGTTGGTTTCGCCCTGACCGGTGCTGTTCATCCCCGTACTGGCCCCACCCACGTTGGCGAAGATCGTTTCCACTTCCGGTTTCTTGCGGAGGTAGTTTTCGATATTGCGGGCCATCAGGTTGTTTTGCTGAAGAGAGGCACTCTTGTCGAGTTTCAAGGTGAGCAGGAATTTACCCTGATCTCCCTGCGCCACGAACTCCGAGCCGATTATACCCAGACTCATAACCCAGCCGGTGAACACAAAAATAGCCACCAGTATGCCCGTAAAGGCCAGTTTATGGCTCAGCACCCAGCCCAGACTGCGGTGGTAGCCACTGGTCAGGGCCGTCAGTCCTTTTTCGAACCAGATCAAAAATGCCTGGAATGGATTTTTCGGATTCAGATGCTCCAGCCGGGCCATCATGGACGTCAGCCAGGGCGTCAGCGTAAAACTGACCACTAAACTCACCATTGTGGCAAAGGCCACCGTGAGCGAGAACTGCCGAAGTAAGTCGGCAATGACCGAGTTTACGAACGTGATCGGCACGAAAACCACCACGATCACCAGCGTAATGGCAACGGCGGCAAAGCCGATTTCACTCACGCCGTCGAGGGTGGCCCGCCAGCGGTCTTTGCCCATTTCGAGGTGTCGCTGGATGTTTTCGAGCACCACAATGGAGTCATCGACCAGAATACCAATCACCAGCGAGAGTGCCAGCAGGGTCATGAGGTTGAGCGAATAGCCCATGACATACATGAACAGGAAGGCCGAAATGAGCGAAGCCGGTACCGAGATCATAACAATGAACGCATTCCGGAAGCTGTGTAGAAACAGCAACATCACAATGGCCACCAGACCAACGGCCAGCAGCAAATCGTGGGTTACGGCTTCCACAGAGGCCAGCGTAAACACACTGCTATCATACGCAATGGCGAAGTGAACCTTGTCTTTGGCGTTTTCTTTTTCAATCTGCGCCAGTTTTTCCTGTACGATCTGGCTTATTTCCACCGCGTTCGCATCCGACTGTTTCTTGATAAACAACCCGATACCGTCCTGCCCGTTAAAACGGCTGATACTGGTGGCTTCGGTCAGGCCATCGGTCACGTTGGCGACGTCGCTTATGCGAATGGGGCTGCCATTCGCCGGGGTAACAATGACCAGTTTCCGGATGTCGTCCAGCGAACTGAATTTGCCCGCCAGCCGGAGTGTCATGTTCTCGCTGGTACTTTTTACTTTACCGGTCGGAAAATCGAGGTTGGCCTGGTTGATGGCCTGCGATACCTGAAGCAGCGACAAGCCATAATAATTCAGTTTATCATCATCGACGTTGATACGGATTTCGCGTTTGTCGCCCCCCACCATCGCAATATCGGCGACACCTTTGATCTGCTGAAGAACAGGCAGGTACTTATCTTCGACCTGCTGATAGAACACTTCATTGGGCAGCGTAGACGTTGCCAGCAACTGCATAATGGGTTGATCGCTTGGCGATATTTTCGAGAGCGAGGGCTGTTCGGCATCGTCGGGCAAATCACTCACCATTTTATCGATTTCGCGCTGTGCGTCCTGCAGGGCCAGATCAATATCGGTGCCTGCCTTGAACTGAACCACCAGTACCGACGCGTTTTCGAACGAGTTGGACTTCACGTCGTCGAGGTTATCGAGGCCCGATACGGCATCTTCAATCTTTCGGCTGATCTCCGTTTCCACTTCGGAGGGAGCCGCACCCGGATAAATAGTGGTTATCGTGATTACGGGCGTTGAGAATTCCGGCAGCAACTCATAGCTCAGCAGCCGGTAGGAAAACAGGCCACCGATGGTCAGAATCGCGAACAACACGATAATGAGCGAGGGGCGTTTTATGATAGTTTCGACAAATTTCATAGTCTTGTTGATTGGATAGAACGCTGATTCTTATGATTGTTAAGATGGATTATGATTTTTTAGTCAATCATGACGAATCTTAATAATCATAAAAATCTGTGTTCTATTGAGCCGTTACCGGTGTACCATTTTGCAGATTGATCTGACCGCTGGTGACGACCTGATCACCGGCTTTCAGTCCTTTCGTAATCTCGTAATACTCGTTCGTGGTGGTTCCGATACCGACTGATTTCAGGACGGCTTTCCCCTGTTCGATCACGTACACCTGCGGCTGTTTTTCCGACCCGACAATGGCCTGACGAGGCACGGCCAGCGTTTGTCCTTTTAGCTTGTTCGTGTTGGCAATGGAGCCGTACATTCCTGCCCGCAGTTGATTTTTAGCCGAGTTCGGCACCGTAATTTCAATGGGGTAATTGTGGGCCGCATCACCCTGGGCCGCAATCATCGACACGCGGCCAATAAAGCGAGCATCGGGGTAAACCTCTGTTGTAATGGGCAGCGACTGACCCACCCGGAACTGGTTGATAGCTTTTTCAGGGACTTGTACCACCAGTTTCAGCGTCGAAATGTCCGTTATTTTCGCAATGGGCGACCCTACCGATACCACCGATCCTTTCTCCACCATTTTGTCGGTAACGATACCTGAGAATGGCGTGGTGACGGTTGTGTTGGCCAGTTGTTTTTGAAGCTGTTTGATCTGCGCCTGGGTCGAACGGATGCTTAACTGCGTGCGCTCCAGGTTGATAGCCGGTGTGGCATCGCCTTTTACCAGCACTTCATAGCGTTTGAGGTCGTTCTGGTAGCCTTCGAGCGTAACCATCAGCCCTTCAATCTGGTAGCGCAATTGTTCATCGTCCAGCTTGGCAATTAAGCGCCCCGCTCCTACTATTTGTCCTTCCTCAATAGGCAGCGACACGATTTGTCCACCGGCCTGTGGTCGGATTTCGATTTCCCGATTTGGTGAGAACGAGCCCAGAAACTCGGTTTCCTGCGACAGGTTCTGTAGGGAAGCTACCGCCGTCCGGACGCCCACTTTCTGATCGGGGTTGGGCTTGTATACTTTTTCGTCTACTTCTTTTTTGTTGTTGACCAACGTCCAGGCCGTTAAACCCAGCGTGGCCATAACGGCTAATATTGTGATAATCCGTTTCATGGTTTTTTTAAGATTCTGGTTGTGAGTAAGTTATTGATTGATTAAGCTGCCGGTTGCTTTCTTCCAGTCCAGTTCGGCGGTGCGAAGACTGACCAGCGTATTGAGGAAATTATTTTGTGCTTCGCGGAGGGAGTTCTCGGCCTGCACCACGTCGGTAATGTCTACCGTACCTTCTTTAAATTGAAGCTGGGTTTGGGTGTACACCTTTTCGGCGAGGGCCACCTGCCCGCGGTTAGTTGCCAGATTCCGCTGCTGTACCAGAAACTGGTTCCGGGAATTGGCAATATCCATGGAAATCGACTCGCGGGTCTGACGGAGCTGCACGTCTAACTTCTGGTCGTCGATACGTTTCTGACCCAGTTTAGCCTTGCGGGCCATGCCGTCGAACACATTCCAGTTCAGTTGCAGACCGAGCCAGTAGCCGGGCACGTTTTTAATGAAGGAGT
Organism: Spirosoma fluviale; assembly: GCF_900230225.1. Taxonomy (GTDB): domain Bacteria; phylum Bacteroidota; class Bacteroidia; order Cytophagales; family Spirosomataceae; genus Spirosoma; species Spirosoma fluviale. The sequence goes on along the minus strand of NZ_OCNH01000001.1, from coordinate 1,062,319 downwards.
TGTCGCCACCGGTTGCGAACACCGTGCTGTTTGCCACGCCATAGGCCGAAACAGTCGGGACAAAACCCGCTTTAATGTTGCGCTGTTCGAGCCCGTTCAGGTCTTTCTGACGGTCGAGAAGTTGTAGATCGGTTCGGTTGATGGTGTATTCATTGGCGGGCATTACGGGAACCGTTTCGTCAATAACTGTTCGAACGGAGAGCGAATCGGTTTGGGGAATACCGGTCAGCAGTTTCAACGTATTCAGCAACTGATTATAGGTTGCCTGAAGGGATTCGATTTGTGTTTGGGAAGAGGTTTTGCTCAATTGCAGCCGGTCGACATCAATACCTTTGGCCAGTTTGTTCTGCCGAAGCAGGTCGGTAATCTGAATCAGCCGCTCGGTCGACGCGAGGTTTTTCTGAAGGAAAGCAATTTGCTGCGCCGTTGTTTGTAGGTTGTAATAGGTAGCGGATACGTTATAGGCGACCTCTTCTTTAGTCTTCTGCGTTTGCAGGGCGGACAAATCCCGGCTGGTTTTCGCCACTTTCGTCGCGATCATCAGCGACTGGTTGTATAAAGCCTGCGAAGCCTGCACGCTGGTGGAGAGGTTATAGGGCAAGCCAAACGCCAGTACCGAATAAGACCCCTCTGGTCCGCCAAATGCCGAAGCGGGAACCACCTGGCCGGGTATTTTCAGGTAACGTTTATAATCGCCGGAGAGATTGACCTGTGGGCGGGCTCCGGCTTTTACCTCCGCTATCTGGGCATCGGTTTTCAATTCGTCCAGACGAGCCGCCTGCACACTATAGTTGCCTGTCAGGGCTTTGCTGACCAATTGTTCCAGGGTTACATCCTGCGCATTCACGACAGAACTTCCCAACAAAAGGGCGGTAGACACATACCATCGAAAGATTTTCATAGCACGATTAATTACGTTGTTTTAAATAATATTATTAATTCTTCATTTTAAATAATTGTTTAATTTGAGGGCAAAAAAAAGGATTACTCCTTTTTAAAGTCAAACAAATAAGATGTGACCATCTCAATAACGATCTGCTTGTGTTCATTGATAAATTCATTAAATCCAGCTTCATCCATATGCCACATCTTCATGTGCATCTGTTTTCCAATGAAGAGGAATTGAATATTGGCAAATGCCATGGGCATTACGTGCAAGGCTTTTATGGGCCGAACGTTACCCAGCTTTATCTCCTGCTGAAGCTGCTGCTCGAACATGGAGTGGTGAATTTCTTTCATCACCCCAATACAACTAGCCATCCGGTCCGGATTTCGGTGAACTTCATTCATAATGAAATTCGACAGATTGGGGTTGCTCTTTAGTAATTGAAAATCATGCTCGATCAACTCCGCAATTTTATCCCGCAAACTGATCGGTTTATTCATGATCTCGACCATCCCGGTGAAGAACAATTGAACCAGATCCTCGAAGATCTGCATGAATAACTTTTCCTTACTTCGGAAGTAGTAATTCGTCAGCGCAATATTGATACCGGCTGCTTCGGCAATGTCCCGCGACGTAGCCCCATCGAATCCTTTCTCAAGAAAGACCCGCTCAGCGGCTTCCCTGATTCGTAATTCGGTTGACTTTGACGTTAGACAATCCATTGGTTTTTTCATTTACCTGTCAAAAGTATGTTGTCTGTAAGTAACAAACAAAGTATTCAAATGGTTTTTTTAAACATCTGTTTAAATGCTAAAAAACAGGCAAAACTAACTAAAAATAATTATAAATTTCAATTAAAAAAGGAAAGTACAGCCGGGAAACAGGGGGCTCGACCTGACTGTTGAGGGCTGGTTCTTCGGACATTACCAGTTAAAACTGCTATCTTTGCGGTTGATTAATCGCTTATGAACGCCACTTTCGCCAACAATCTGTTCCGCCAGAGTATTCAGGACTACCACCTGACCGACAACGTCGATACCCCCATTCACAATCCCTATTCGCCGGATACCGTTGCCTTTTTGCTGTACCAGAAAAACTGGATTGATACGGTTCAATGGCATCTGGAAGATATTATTAGAAGCCCAACCATACGCCCTGATGAACTGGTAGCGGTAAAGCGCCGTATCGACCAGTCGAATCAGGACAGGACGGATACCGTCGAGCAAATGGATGGCTGGTTTTTCGAGCAGTTTCAGAGCGTCATCCCAAAGCCGGGTGCGCGGCTAAACTCCGAAACGCCCGCCTGGCTCCTGGACCGGATGTCAATCTTACAACTCAAAATCTACCATTTCCGCGAACAGGCCGACCGGCCTTCTGCCTCGGATGAACACCGCCGGAAAGCGCAGCAGAAACTGACCGTACTCCTGGAGCAGGAAGGCGATCTGGCCCAGTGCTTCGATGAACTACTGGACGATATTCGCAACGGCGACCGGTATATGAAGGTGTACCGGCAGATGAAAATGTACAACGACCCCACGCTAAACCCGGTTCTATATACTGGTCAGGTATAGTCAAAAATGGTCAGGTATGGTCAAGTGTGGTTGAGACTAGTCAGGTGTAGTCAAAAATGGTCAAGTATGGTTGAACGAACCGTGACCACACTTAACTAGTCTTGACAATTTCTGACCATACCTGACAATTTTTGACCCCACCTGACCATTTTTTGACCAAGAATCACCTGACCACCTTATGAAGCATTTGCTTCTTTTGCGCTTCTCGGCCATGGGCGATGTGGCCCTGCTGGCCCCCGTTGTTCAGGCCTTTACCCAGCGTTTTCCCGATGCCACGATTACGTTGGTGACACGGGCAAAATTTGCCGTTTTTTTCGAGCAGTTTCCCAACGTTCGTGTGATTGGAGCCGACTTTGACGGGCGTCATGACGGGCTCAATGGCTTAATCAGGCTGTTTAACGAACTACGGCAATTAGCCTCCTTCGACCTGATCATCGACGCGCATCAGAACGTACGTTCGGCCGTTCTAAAAACGCTGTTCCGGCTGATTGGCGTGCCTTCATTTACGATCGATAAGGGCCGCGCCGAAAAGAAAGCCCTGACCCGAAAAACCAACAAAATCCGCAGGCCGTTAACCCATAGTATAGAGCGGTACGCCCAGGTGTTCGACGCGGCAGGTTTGGCCATTAACCCAGCAAAACCCTTTCAGTTTCCATCAATCACAAGCAGTCAGGAAGAACTTTCGGGCTTTTTGAGCAAGCAGACGGCTATTTCGGCCGATGGGCCCTGGCTGGGTATTGCCCCCTTTGCGCAGCATAGCCAGAAAATGTGGCCCTTCGAACGCTTTGCTCCGTTATTGACACAACTGTATAAAAATCAACCAGTTACTATCTTTTTATTTGGGGGCGGTGCCGATGAGATTGCCCGGCTAAAGACGCTGCAAGAACAGTTTCCACAGGCCATTCTGGTAGCCGGTCAGCTATCACTGGCAGCCGAGTTGTCTCTGATTAGTCGGTTGACCGGCATGATTTGCATGGACTCCGGGAATATGCATCTGGCCGCGTTGAGTGGCATACCGGTGGTATCCATTTGGGGGTCTACCCATCCTGATGCGGGTTTTGGTCCGTGGGGACAGGGTGAAGAAGCCATCGTGCAAATTTCTCCTGTTGAACTTCCCTGCCGTCCCTGTTCCGTTTTCGGTAATAAACCCTGCTTTCGGGGCGATTTGGCGTGTCTGAACTGGATTACCGTCGATATGGTAGCGGGTAAGGTTCAACAACTGCTGGAGCGTTCGAGCTCGACCAGCGCAAATTGATACCTTTGTCTCTACATTCAACAACGCATGATCTGGATAACCCGCGAACGGCCGAAGATAGATCGACTAGCCTGCCCCTGGCTTATTCGGCGGTTTATTGACCTGACGGCCGACATTCGCTTTGTTCCCGAGTCGCAGGTCCAGGCTCAGGCAACGGCATTGGAGGCCACCCCGTTCGACATACCGGGGGTGGAATACAGCCATTACGAAGACCGCTGCACCTTTGATTATTTCCTGCAAAAGCACAAACTGGATGATCCGGCCTTACAACGTATTGCCGCCATTGTGCGGGGAGCCGACACCGACGATCATACGTTAGCCCCCGAAGCGGCTGGTTTGTGGGCCATTTCGGCAGGGCTGGCGTTCAACATTAGTGATGACCAGCAGTTACTCGATCAGGGACTGCTCATTTACGACGCACTCTACAGCTGGGCCAAACATTTACAGACGGTCAAGCACACCCAAAGTCCAACGGAGCGGCTTCTGTTGGGGGTTCTGCACACCTATCAGGCGTCTCCGGGTAAACGAAAGACGCCGGGCTGGGTAACGGAACTCAAAGAACTAATTCAGGATCAGATCGATACCAATCTGACGCTTAGCCTGAACGAGCTTTCCGAAAGCCTGGCGGTTAACCCAACCTACGTATCGCGGGCTTTTTCGCGCTACTTCGACGACCTATCGTTCGGCGAATACATCCGTAAGCTCCGAATAGAAAAAGCCCTTCTTCTTCTCGAAACCACGGGCTACAGCCTTTCCGAAATTGCGTACCTGACGGGCTTCTCCGATCAAAGCCACTTTACGCGGATATTCAAGAAACTGGTTGGCGAAAATCCGTCTGATTACCGAAAAAACAGACGAAAAGGTAAACCAGATACAAAAGGGTTAAATCCATTCTATTTTTGGCTTTTCGAACGGCTTAATCTTGCGGCATCACGTTTTTGAACCCTCATGAAGCCCGTTTATTATTCATTGATCAGCCTGACAGTCTTCCTCTCCCTCCGCTTTCCGTTAACTACCCACGCCCAGACAGTTACGCCCCCCGCCTACCCGCGTATGGCAGGCTACCTGGGCGTACTGCACCCCATTATTACCTTCAATGAACACGGGAGCGAAACTAATTTCAACACCTACTATGTCGTTGGCTTTCCCATTGGGCTGAACCTTTGGAAGACCAAACAGATTGGCTTTTCGGTCGAAGTGGTACCCCTGATCCGGGCCGAAAACGGCACCAGCCGGGTCACGAATGTGCTCTTTCATCCGGGTATACTGGTGAACCTGGGCCACGACTTCACCCTGGCCAGCCGACTTGCCTTTGAAACATCAGGCCGATACGGATTTACCCCCGTGCTTAATAAAATTGTAAAAAGAGGGCCAACAATCAGTTACTTTGTGGCGGTTCCCATTCCCGTTCGCTTTGGCAACGACCGCCCCACCTCACTGACGGCGGCTTTCCAGTTTGGCATTGTTTTTTAACCGGCAATCAATCAGCAACAGAGTATGGAATCAACGAGGCTACCGTACACAAAAATCGACCTGATCCGGTACTTTCTTTACCTGGGTACAACCGGATTTGGCGGTCCTCCCGCCTTGGTCAGCGCCATGAATCGGGACCTAGTAACCGAACGGAAGTGGATCAGTGAAGAAGACTACCGCGAAGGGTTGGCGCTGGCTCAACTGGCACCCGGTCCACTGGCGGCTCAACTGGCCATTTATCTTGGCTACGTTCATTACAGTGTTATCGGCGCTACGCTGGCGGGACTTGCTTTTGTGCTGCCTTCGTTCATTATGGTGGTTCTTCTGGGCTGGACGTACCGGCAATTTAACGGTCTCCCCTGGATGCAGGCGGTTTTTTACGGCATCGGGGCCGCCGTTATCGGTATTATTGCCATAGGTACGCACAAACTCACGGCCAAAACGATTGGTAAAGACCTGTTGGGGTGGTGTGTATTTGGGGTTTCGGCCGTAGCGACCATCATTACCGAATCGGAACTTATCTGGCTGGTTCTGCTTTCGGGCGGAATTTACTGGTTCGTCAAATCACCTTCTATCCGCGCTGGCTCAGGTATGGGAATGAGTTTCGCGCCGTTTTTTACACAGGTGCTCGCCTTTCCTACCGATTCTGTCCTCTGGAAACTGGCGCTCTTTTTCGCCAAAGCGGGGGCCTTTGTTTTCGGGAGCGGGCTGGCTATTGTGCCATTTCTCTACGGGGGCGTTGTGAAAGAATACGGCTGGCTCAATGAACAGCAGTTTTTGGATGCTGTTGCAGTAGCCATGATTACGCCCGGCCCCTTGGTGATCACGGTTGCGTTTATTGGTTATCTGGTGGCTGGTTTTCCCGGTGCGTGTGTTGCTGCGCTGGCTACATTTTTACCCTGCTACCTCTTTACTATCCTGCCCGCCCCTTACTTCAAACGGTGGGGCAAACACCCGGGCGTCAAAGCCTTTGTAGACGGGGTGACCGTGGCTGCCATCGGGGCCATTGCCGGTGCCGTGGTGGTTCTGGCACGGCGGCAGTTGATTGATGTACCCTCCGTGGTCATCGCGCTGGCAACGGCAGCACTTCTGTACCGCTTCAAAAAACTGCCGGAATTAAGTGTGATAGGCGGAGCCGCCGTGGTGGGTTTACTCCTTCGCTACAGCAGTTGAGTTGATGCCTCGGTATACGCCGTGTGCCTTTACTCGAAATTCTTCTTCTTCATCCGCAGCTCCTTCACATCAAAATCAAAGGGCAGGGTATTCATGCACTTGAAGTGTTTCATGGGGCATTCGTCGGAACCCGTGGCGGAACAGGGGCGGCAACCCAGCCCGGTGGCTTCGAGCCTCACATGCGGAGTTTTGTACGGGTAAAAGCCAAGTTGAGGGGTCGAGCTTCCCCAGAATGAGTACACTTTTTTGCGGAAAGCTGCGGCAATATGCATCAATCCAGTATCGTGCGTAAACACCAGCCGGGCACGCTGGATGATGGATGCCGATTGATTCAGGTTAAACTGACCGCAGGAATTATAAATCTGCCTTGCTCCCAGCACCTTCACAATTTCCTCGCCCACCTTCCGGTCGTTCTTATCACCGAGGAGTACGATCGGATAATTTATCTTGCGACACAGCTCAATCATTCGGGACAAAGGCAATCGTCGGGTTGTGTGCTGCCCCCCAATGGCGAACGCCACGTAATCATGCTGGTGGGTAGCGGGTAACCAGTCGAACTCAACCTCATCCTTGTAAGGAATAAAGTAATCCAGTCCCCGCCCATCGTTCTCTATGCCCAGCGGCTGTACCATTGCCAGGTACCGATCAACCATATGCTGCTCGGCGAGTGCATTTATTTTAAGGCGTACGTAAAGCCAGTTCCGAAACGATTGTTTATCAACGCTGTACGATGGCGCACCCAATGCGGTTTTAATTAACCGGCTAATAAACGTATTCTGTAAGTCAATGACGTAGTCGAACTTTTGAGCTCGTAACTGCCGAATCAGCTCAATTACGTTTCCATCCAGATAATGCCTTTCGGAAATGTAAGGATTATGAAGAATAATGGGCTGATAATCTGGTCTTGTGCAGTAATGAATGACCGCATTGGGAAGCTGCTGCTTCAGGCAACGTACAACTGGCGATGTTAAAACAACGTTGCCTATGGATGCAAATTGAAGAATCAGGATGTTTACCGGGGAAGTCATGGTGTAATCATTTCCACAAATCTATTTTATTTACCGCACCTCACCAAACCGGTTAATAAGTCCAAAAACGGGGCTTGATGGGCGTTCGGTACAGGCTGTTTTCGCAAACAACACAAGACGGATTCGTTGGGTAGGGAATATTAGTCGGGAAATCCAGATCGGGTCCCCCCTGCCCTTCGGTTCGGTCTACATACAAATAACTCACAGAAACACCCGCAGCGCCAAAATACCCATAAACGGGTTCTCCCGGCGTAGTAATACATTTGATATTTCCCTGCACCGACGATGGCGCCACGTCAAATAATCCGCCCGTATTACCGGTCAACTGTTGTACACTTTTCCAGAACAGGTAAGCGTTTTTGCTTAGGGCCTGTTGCTCCACTTCCAGGTAATACCGACTTAGTGAGGTAAAAGGGACATCGGCAATGGGTTGCCGACTGATCGCTTTCCCGTTGATGTTTACATCCGAATTAATATTGACGCAGGTGTAACACCGGGTGATGTCCCAGCAGTCAGTACAACAGGAGATACCGGTGTAATAGCTTCTGGCAGCAACGAACGTTTTCCGGCAGGCAGTCGGCATTTCATAATGAGTCCAGCTCCATTTGTAGTAGTTACCCAATGTATCAGGGTCTTTAGTATCGATGTATACCGACCAGGTCTGTTTTTGGTTGGTCGTTGCCGTGGCAGGCGTATAGTTCGATTCTGCATATACGTTCTTAATGGGCGGAACGGCAGGCATCACTTCGGATTCGGACTCGTACCGTTTCCCGGCTTTTGTCAGAATGGTCAGCTTATAGCGTCTGCCTGGCACACCCCGGAGACCGTTGGCGCTGCTCTGGTAGGACCCGCCCGGTGCTTGCTCTTTGAGCGTCTCCTGATTACCCAGGTTATCAGAAATGGTTACCGTTGCTCCCGTTTCGAGCAAATTGACGCTTTTAATTGAATAATCGGAGGTGCGCGTCAACCTAACCGTATAGGGGCCGGGTTGGTCCGTAACCTGACCATCGACAATCAACATGGGCTCCACACTAACGGAACTGGGTTGAAAAGGGGTGATGCAGGCTAGTAAACAGGCAGTTAGCCCCAACAGGGCAACACCCTGTTTTACGACTCGGCGCGTATTCGTTATGTTTTTAGTAGTCATCAAAACTGCCACCAGCGCGGCTTATTGGGTGTTCGATAGAGGTTATTTTCGCAGGCGACACAAGTCGAAGGCACAGGTACTATCACAGGAGGATCTACATCCGGAACGCCCTGTCCATCAATCCGGTCGACATTGATGTATTGTTCCGAAACGCCGGTAGCGCCGAAGTAGCCATATACCATTTCGGCCGGATCACTGACACAGTGAATATTCCCCCGTACAATCGAGGGAGCCGCATCGAACAGGCCACCCGTATTGCCGGTCAACTGCCGAACGCTTTTCCAGAAGTTGTACGCTCCTTTACTGATTGCCTGCTGCTGTACCTCCAGGTAGTACTTACTTTTGGATTTATAGGGTACGCGGCTAATAAACTGACGGCTGATGGCCTGCCCGTTGATATTCACATCAGAACTGATACTGATGCAGTTGTAGCAGCGGGTTATATCCCAGCAATTCGAGCAGCAACCCAGCCCGGTTAATGAACCGTTGGCCAATTCCCGCTTAAAGCAAACGGAGGTGAACTCAAAGTGCGTCCATGTCCAGCGGTAGTAATTACCCGTTACTTCCGGGTCTTTCGTATCCAGATACACATCCCAGCCCTGACTTTTTGTCAAATTTGCTTCACCAGCTTCTTTGGTGTATTCATAATATAACTTGAGAATGGGTGGCGCAGCCGGTAGTACCTCCGTATCGGACTCATACCGTTTTCCGGCTTTGGTTTGTATTGCAAGCTTGTAACTACGTCCCACAACACCCCGAAGGCTAGCCGTCTCGTACGTTCCTCCCGTTAATGTTTCTTTCAGGGTTTCCTTATTTCCCAGATTATCCGAAATAGTCACGATGGCACCCGTTTCCAGCAGATTCAGGCTTTTGAACGAGTAGTTGGCCGTGCGGGTAAGTTTAATGCTGTACGGACCTGCCTGATCGGTTACCTGCCCTTCAACAATCAACGAAGGCGGTATGCTGACGGCTTCCGGCTGAAATTCCGTTACGCAGGAAACCGCAAGCAGCATAAGCAGCAGCCCCATATATTTACCCAGTCTGAGTATGTCTTTTCCTGTTTTCATAAAAGCAGGGGATTATCATTGTTGGAAGCAGGCAGCGCAATCTAAAAAAACGCCTGGCAAACGCCGACCCGTTAAATCTGTTGCCTGCCTTTTCTCAGAATTTGAAGTTGTAGGTCAACGATGGGAAAGCCGTTCCAAAAATAGACAACTTATACGCATCAGATAACGATGCCGGACTCAACTTATAAAAGATCGAGTACGCATTTTTATGAGCATACACGTTATAAATCGAGAAGACCCAACTACTCTGGTTCTTCTTTTTCTTGAGCGGATTCTGCTCAAACGTCATCGAAAAATCGAGCCGGTGATAATCAGGTACACGTTGCTGATTCCGGTCGAGGTATATAGGTATCAGTACTCCGGCTACACGGGCAAGGGCCGATGGCTGGGTAGTAGGACGACCGGTACTGTAGGTAAAATTCAGTGACATGCTAAACCAGGTCGTTGGCCGGTGCGTCGCCAGAATGTTCAGTGTATGGGGCTTGTCGTAGTTGGCCGGATACGGATTGCCGTTATTTACCTGTTCCGTAACATACGGGCTGTTCATTGTCAGAAAGGTGCGGGCATAAGTATAACTCATGAAGCCGGTCCAGCGGCCTTTATTTTTCCGCAGTAACCCTTCAAATCCGTAAGCTTTTCCACTCCCCTGAACAATTTGGGTTTCAACGGCCGGTGCCAGTTGTAGTTCGGCTCCGTCGCGATAATCAATGGCATTGGTAAGGGTCTTGTAATACACCTCGCCCGATGCTTCGATGGCATTGTCGGCGGTGTTCATGAAGTACCCCAGCGACCACTGGTCGGCAATAACGGGTTTCGTATACATATCGCTCAGGTGCCAGCGCGAGGTTGGCAGAGCCGCCGTTGTGTTGGTTACCTGCTGAATGTATTGGCGCAGTCGGCTATACCCGGCTTTAATGGCCCGTCCATCTCCCACCGTCCAGCGAACTGCCAGCCGGGGTTCCAATCCTCCGGCGGAATGGTATACGGTACCTGCTTCATAGGTTTTTGTCGACGTAACCGCTTCATCTTCCTTAGGCCCATTCTCCTGATACGTACGCACGGCGGCTGGCCCACGATTCAACAAGGCCGAATAACGAAGCCCGGCAATAATGGCCACATTGGTGTTCAATTTCCACTCGTCCTGAATGTAAGCCGCCAGCTCATACGCGCGTTCGCGGGCCAGATCGACAGGCAGCACGTTGGAGTACGGCCCAGGTATTCGCGTGTTCGGCTGTACGAGGTAGTCTATGGCACTCAACCCCACCTGCCATTGGTGAACCTCATTTGGCGTAAACGTCAGATCTGACTTAACCTGACGATGCCAGATACCCGACTTCAGTTGAAACGCGTTAGACGAATCGGACGACGATAGATCGGCCTGATACCGACTCAAAATAACGGACGAGGCCAGATTGAGCTGCTTGCTCATGAAGTAGTTCCAGCGAAGGACCGTGTTCATGGTCTGGTAGTTGAACTTAGTCGAGGACGCGTTAATCTCCTGACCGGACAGCGAATCGGATGCCAGCTTGAAGACGTCGGTGCTCAGGTAGCCTGTCAGCGTTATTGTGTTCTTTTCGTTGGGCTGGTATTTGAGTTTCGACGTCAGGTCATAAAAATTTGCCTGTGTTCCTTTCAAATTCGGTGGGGCCAGTTTGAAAATAAAGTCGTTAAACGACGCCCTTGCAGCCAACAAAAAAGACAGTTTATTCTTAATAATGGGGCCCTCAATACCCAGTCGGCTCGAAATAATCCCGATACCCCCATTGATTCCCCATTTCTGGGCATCGGGCTCCTTAATTTTCACATCCAGCACCGACGATGCCCGTCCACCAAAAGCAGCGGCTACCCCACCCCGGTTCAGGGTTACATCGCGGACCACATCGGGATTGAAGACGGAGAAAAAGCCCATCAGGTGGCTCGAATTGAATACCGGTGCTTCGTCGAACAGGATCAGATTTTGGTCGGCACCGCCCCCCCGCACGTTGAAGCCGGGTGCACCTTCGCCCACGGTTGTCACCCCCGGCAGGAGCAGCAACGAACGCAGCACATCCACCTCTCCCATGAGGGGCGGAATTCGGCGAATGCTGCGAATAGTTAATTGCGAAACACCTATTTCGACTTTACGAACATTTCGATCGGGCGATTCACTGGTAACAACCACCTCTTCGAGGTCTTTGGAATCGTCTTCCATCGTTACCTCACGAAACAGCGTTTTTTGAAGCGAAATTGTATCCTGCTTTGGTCGATAGCCTACGTGCGAAAATCGAAGTATGTAGTCACCAGGGGGTAATTGTATGGTATAGAAACCATCTTTTGCCGTTACGTATCCTTTCGATACGTTCAGCACAACAATATTTACGCTCTGAATCGGCTTACCGGTTTTTCCATCTCGCACATAACCCGTTGCCGAAAAGGTTGCCGGGCTGGCACTGGAATTTGTTCGTTGTTGGGCAAAGGCCCCGTTGAGCAGACAGCATGAAAACAACAGTAAAAGTGAAAAACGCATAAAGCCGGGTTTAGGAAGTGCGGAATTGGGCAGTTATGGAATCTGAAAGGTAATGATTTAAGGGGATAAGGTTATGTATTTACCCTATTACCTATCTTCATTAACCAATAATTAATCTTTTTTCAGCCCAATTCTTTCCTATCACCTACGGATCTCTGCCCGCCGTCTCTCTAGATACTCCGTCATTTCGGCTAATGTCAAGGCGTTGAAGGTCATGGCTTTGGTTAAACCGCCTTTCCGACCGATGGCAACGCCGTAATGCATATCCAGCAAACCGGCGAAATCGTGCGCGTCGGGGTTTATACTGAGCATGACGCCTTGCTGCATGGCGTACTCAATCCAGTGCCAGTCGATGTCGAGCCGGTAGGGGCTGGCGTTGATTTCTATGATGACATTGTGTTCCGCACAGGCGTCGATAATGGCCCGGTGGTCGATAGGGTAGCCTTCACGGGCGAGGAGTAACCGGCCCGTTGGGTGCCCCAGAATAGTCGTGTATGGATTCTCAATGGCTCGTAGCAATCGGTTGGTAGCTTTCTCCTCCGACATGGTCAGCGTCTGGTGAACCGATGCCACCACGTAATCAAAGGAAGCCAAAGTTTCATCGTCATAGTCCAGCGACCCATCGCCCAGTATATCCGATTCGATGCCTTTGAAAATACGAAAGCCGGACCCGAAACCCTTGTTTAACTCGTTAATTTCAAGCTGTTGCTGACGGACCCGTTCGGCATCCAACCCGCCCGCATATGAAGCGGTTTTGGAATGGTCGGCAATACCGAAATAAGTCAGGCCTAACTTCTGGCAATAGGCCGCCATATCTGCCACCGACTGCTTGCCATCCGACCAGGTACTGTGGTTATGCAGCGTCCCCTTCAGATCTTCCCAGGTAACAAGCTCCTCGTTTTTGTAGCGGCTGGCCCAGCGAAAGGCAAAGTCATCTTCGCGCATTTCGGGTACGATATACGGCAAACCGGCTTTCTCATAAATGGCCGCTTCGACTTCCGCAACATCGGTTGTATTGACGGAATCGGGCAGGGCGCTGGCATAGGCTACCTGCAACAGCGGCATGCCCCCCGTACCAGCCTGTTTCAAATGCGCTTCGGTAGCCGTTTGAATAAACAACTGCCGACTGAGTTGTTCCGCAGGGTAAAACAGTAACTCCACCAGCACGTCGAAACCGGTCCGGTGTCCGCGCCAGACAAACGGCGACGACTCGCGCACATCCTGCTCCAGATTTTCGAATCCGTTTAGCGTCAGCATGGCCGAAACAGGATCGCTGGTTTGAATAAGCAGTTGAATAACATCGCTTTCCTGCGCTTTCCGGCGCACCTGTCCGCTAATCTCCACCCGTTCGAAATGGGGAGTTAGCTGCTCCACAAGGAGGTTGGCAATCATGGCGGCTTTATCCATACGAACCTTGCCCTGCTGCTCCTGCAAAAACTCCAGTGCCGCCAGAATTTTCTCCTGCGTACTGGCACCAAAGCCTTTGATCTTCGCAATCTGGCCATTTTCGCCCGCCAGTTGAAGATCACGCAGGTTCGTTATACCCAGTTCATGCCAGAGCGTGCGCACTTTTTTCACACCCAATCCTTTGATGCGAAACATATCCAGCACACCCTGGGGCGTTTGGGCCAGTAACTCATCAAGCTCCGTCAGGCGACCGGTTTCGGCGATCTCGCGAATTTTCTGGGCAATGGATTTACCAACGCCCTGTAGTTTTACCAACTCCTCAACGGGCAGGTTAGCAAGATCGGCAGTGGATTTGTCGAGGTTAAATGCGGCAGAGGTAAATGTGCGCGTACGGAAAGCATCCTGTTCGTGGAGTTCCATCAACCGGCCGGTCAGTTCGAGCAGGTCAACAATGTCAGAATTGGTCATCAGCAAAACGAGGTTTACTCTGCAAATTAGGCAATTGGTCGGATTTGGCGGGCGGCAAAAGTCAGTTGTCTTTTACTTTAAACCATAAACCCAACTAATCGTATGATTATCAGCTTTCTTCACTCCACAACTGGAACCACCCATCTGATTTCTGCCCTGGCAGCTATGCTACTGGGCGCGTTTGTCGTTCTGCTGGCAAAGGGAACTCGTATTCATAAACGTATTGGCTATGGGTATGTAGGGGCCATGATTCTGGTGAACGTAACCGCGTTCATGCTCTACCACCTCTTCGGCACCTTTGGCCCATTTCATATTGCAGCCATTATAAGCAGTACAGGCATCGTAGGCGGCATGGTACCAGTATTGGCCAGACACCGTTTTCCCAACTGGAAGAGCTATCACTACTATTTCATGAACTGGTCGGTGGTGGGGCTTTATGCAGCATTCTGGGCTGAATCGCTGGTACGACTATTCCCGATGAATCGATTTTGGCCCGTGGTCGCTTTAGCAACAGGCTTGACAACAGGTCTGGGCAGCTACCTCATCAACCGAAACAAATCAAAGTTTTTCGGGTCGGCCGTTGAAGAATCGGTGCCGGACCCGTCATCGCTCAACTAGCCGTTACCGGAAAACATCAGTACATACCCCTTAATAACCAAACATCTAAACCTATGAAAACCCAACGCGACCCTTATCTGTGGAAACAAGCGAAAGCCCGTGTCGGTTTTCGGATTCACCTACAGGCCTATCTGGTTATCAACGGCGGGCTTTGGCTCATCTGGGCATTCAGTAATTTTGTTATCAATGCCACAATGATTTACTCGAACACCCTGTTTCCCTGGCCCATTTTTCCAATGCTGGGCTGGGGCATCGGGCTGGCAACCCACTATTTCACCACCTTCCGAACCAACGAACGGGACATGATTGAACGGGAATACCAGAAGCTGGTAAGGATGTAGGATATATATGATGTAGGATATATGATATATGCCAGACGTTATATCATATATCCTACATCATATATATCCTATATCAATCTTCACACGGCTACCGGTGCTTTGATGGCGGGGTGGGGATTGTAATTTTCGAGAGTGAAGTCGGCGTAGGTGAAGTCGAATACAGAACGAATATCGGGGTTTAGGCGCATGGTTGGCAGCGGCCGGAAGTCACGGGCGAGTTGGGTTTCTACCTGTTCCAGATGGTTCAGATACAGGTGGGTATCGCCCCCCGTCCAGATGAACTCGTGCGCTTCCAGGCCGCACTCCTGCGCGATCATCATCGTGAGCAGTGCATAGCTGGCAATATTAAAAGGAACCCCTAAAAATACATCGGCGCTCCGCTGGTAAAGTTGACAGGAGAGCTTGTTATCGGCCACATAAAACTGCATCAACAGGTGACAGGGCGGCAAGGCCATGCTCGGCACATCGGCGGGATTCCAGGCCGAAATAATGATCCGACGCGAATCGGGTGTGTTTTTGATCTGACGTAAAACACCCTGCAACTGGTCGATCACCTGCCCCTGAGGCCCCGCCCAACTGCGCCATTGTTTGCCATATACCGGCCCCAGATCGCCGTTTTCGTCGGCCCATTCATCCCAGATCGAAACACCATTGTCTTTCAGGTACTTGATGTTGGTATCGCCTTTAATGAACCACAGCAGTTCGTGGATGATTGACTTCGTATGGACTTTCTTGGTAGTCAGCAATGGGAACCCATCCTGTAGGTTAAAGCGCATCTGGTAGCCAAACACGCTGATGGTGCCCGTTCCGGTTCGGTCAGTTTTGCGTGTTCCGTTAGCCAGAATGTGGCGAAGCAGGTCGTGATATTGTTGCATAGATATTAAGAGTGGGCATGCTGACTCACTGCTGGCTTAGTTTTTTTGGGCAGTGCTTTGTTTTGTTCAGTGCTGACAGCAAAAATGAAGGCATACACAAATAAGATAAACGACATAACGAGTATAAGGCTCACATAGCCCAGCAAATAAGCGCTTACAGAACGCAGCACAATACTCAATGGTCTTAGTTTACCTTTAAAGAGTTGTGTATGGGCGAAGGCATTATAGGCTAACGGTATTAGCATACTAACGCTCATAATGCTTGTCAATATGGTAGCCGAGTCGCCCAGTACCCAAAAAGCAAGAAGCATGACCAGGGAGAAAAACAGGCCAAAATTGGCCATAAACGTTTGAGCAACCAACATTTCGGGGTAGTTATATCCGCTGCGCTGAAACAGCCGCCTGCACCAGAAGGCGATGAATGGCACCATTACCAGGTCACCAAACTGTTGATTCTCGTCGAGAACCTGAAAGTATTTAGTTAGAATTTCATTTACCTGAGCTGGCGAATCAGCTTTAGGCTTGGGATAACTGTATACCTCCTGGCTTGCTTTTAAAAGGTCGACGTGCAGTACTTGCGACACAAACACATAAATAGCGCCCAGTAGCAGCAGTAAGGCCAAGGGCCGGTAATGATTGATCCGCTTACCTGCCAGAAACTCGCGGATAGTATAACCCGGCCGAACGAAGAGTTCGCGTAGAGTAAAGAGGATTCCCCGGTCTATGCCCCAAAGGCTCTGCGAAATCTCATGCCAGAGGTAGTACCAGTTGATTCGATGCGTATCAGCCTGTTGGCCGCACTGTTTACAATACTGCCCAGTGACTGGGTGTTCACAATTTAGACACGTTGTCAGCTCATCGCTTGGGTGTGCGTTCGAATCAGCAATAGGGCTAGAAGTCATCAGTATGTCCGGGTTTTTTCAAAAATAATCATGATGTGAACACGAAACGGCGCTAATTCAAAAAAATGCGATTCAGCTTCGTAAAAAAGACCTCGCGCTAATCGTTTATCAGATTAGCGCGAGGTCTTTGGCAGAGTAGTCAAGCGGTTTTACGCCTGCGCTTTTTTCATGCAGCAGGCGTGCGTCGTGCCTTTGTCACAGGAGGTTTTCTCGCAGTTTTCCGTTTTAGCTTTTTTCGCTTTCTTCTCTTTGCGGATTTCACCGGCAAATGATACTGTAGCAAGGGTAGTCAGCAGGGCAAGACCCAGAATGGCTTTTTTCATGGCACGTGCAGTGATTAAGGTTCTTGACGCATTAATGCGCTTCGACCGAATCTATGCAAAAACTTTGCCACTTATGAAACAAACCTATAAGGTTTCGAAACCTTATAGGTTTACTTACGCCTGTATCTCAAACGAATAAGTAATATCAGCTGATGGGCGAAACTGGGCCGTTGCCGAGCAATATTTATCCATCGACAGGTCAATCGCGCGCTTTACTTTATCGGGATTCAACTGCCCTTTGAGCAGGTACGTGATGTGAATCTTTTTGAAAGGAGCTGGCACCGCATCTTTCTCCCGTAGACCATCCACCTTCAGCCGAAAATCTTCGATGACCTGTTTCTGCTTTTTAAGGATCAGGATCACGTCGATCGCCGAGCAACCGGCCAGACCCATCAATAACATTTCCATGGGACGAGCCCCTGCATTATGCCCACCAATATCAGTGGCAGCATCAATGTGCTGGGCTACGCCCGATTTACCAATTGCTTCAAAATGAAACCCATCGTCGACGCGTACCAGTTCGACCTGCATGGTATTAAATTCCTGAGTGGTCTCAACCGGTTGTGTATCAAGCATTGTCTTTTTTGCGTTTAAAGTAAAGAATTCGTATTTTCACCTGCCCAAATGGCAGAAAACCATGTCCGAGAAATTCACAGACGACCTTTTCGACCTTAAAAACGACCGGCGGTTAAGCATCTACCTGTATCGGGCAGGATTTGCAGCCTGGCTGCTGTACATCGTATCCGGGGCAACGTTCATGCAGTCTGTGCGTATGTACCGAACAGATTTCGGGGTGTTCTCGTTCTTTTTAATGGTCATGGGCTTATCAGCTTCCATGATTTATGATTATTACCATCACCCGGTGGAGTTTGCCCAAAAGAAAAAATGGCTGGCATTCAGCTATGTAGTATTGGCCGGACTGGTTTACTTTCTTATTCTGCATAACAAGCCCGTCTCTGTGCCGGCTTTCTTCGGACAGGGTCTGTTCTAATTCCTCTTAATATTTCTTCTGTCAGCAGATGCTTACAGGCCTGTCCCTATTTGTCTGAATAAACATTTTCGGGCACGCTGTACAGTAGCGTTTTTGTTTCTCGCTCTTTCTGGTTTTAAGATTATTCTTCGATAAGCTAGTACCAATCGAAAAACGGAAAAGCCCCCATTCAATGCTGATTAATGACGCCTTACAACCTGCCGACCTTTCCGCTAAACTTGACCGCTTCTGGACACTCTCCGGCCAGAAAATACAACTTATTGACAACGAGTACGATGTAAGTAAAGGGTCTCCCGTTTTTACCGTACAGGGGAAATACACCACGCGGGGCTGGACCGAATGGACGCAGGGTTTTCAGTTCGGGTCGGCGATTTTGCAGTTCGACGCCACCAACGAAATAGAATTTCTGGAAGCAGGACGCCAGAAGACGCTGGCTGTCATGGCCCCTCACATCAGCCATATCGGCGTACACGATCACGGATTCAACAATGTCAGCACCTACGGCAACCTGCTCCGATTGATGCGGGAGGGACGAATCGAGTTCAATGAGTGGGAAAAGAATCTATACGAACTCGCCCTCAAAATTTCCGGTGCCGTACAGGCCAGCCGCTGGACATCCATCAAAAGCGACCCGGATGGCGCAGCAGGCTTCATTAGCTCGTTCAACGGCCCTCATTCGCTTTTTGTCGACACCATTCGTTCGTGCAGGGCGCTGGTCCTGAGCCATTCGCTGGGCCATGTTTTTCAGGGCGAAGGTGATGTAAAAATCAACCTGCTCGACCGGGCACTTCAGCACATTAAAGCCACCGCCGACTACGCCGTTTTTTATGGTGAAGGGCGTGATTCGTACGACATCTGGGGCCGCACGGCGCACGAAAGCGTGTTTAACGTGCGAGACGGCAACTTCCGCTGCCCCAATTCACAGCAGGGTTATTCGGGATTTACCACCTGGACACGCGGCCTGGCCTGGGCCATGTGCGGCTTCCCCGAACAACTGGAATGGCTCGAAACCCGCGACGATGCCGAACTGGATGCCTTTGGCGGACGGACTCGCATTGAAGCCTACATGCTGAAAGCGGCCACCGCTACCTGCGACTTCTACATCGACCATACGCCAACCGATGGCATCCCCTATTGGGACACCGGAGCACCCAACTTACACCGCCTGGGCGACTACCTCAACCGCCCCGCCGACCCGTATAATGACTTCGAACCGGTAGACAGCTCGGCCGCTGCCATTGGCGCACAAGGGCTGTTAAGATTGGGGAAATACCTGACCAGCAAAGGAAATACAGCCGGCCAGCGATACTATCAGGCGGGCCTGACGGTGCTCAATACCCTGTTTGACGAACCGTATCTGAGTACCGATCCCACACATCAGGGCTTACTACTTCATTCGATTTACCATCAGCCAAACGGCTGGGATTATGTGCCCGTTGGCAGTAAAATTGCCAATGGCGAGTCGAGCATGTGGGGCGATTACCACGCCCGCGAAGTAGCCCTGTACCTGCAACGCATTATCCGTAATGAACCGTACTACACATTCTTCAATGGGATCGCCGAATTGAAGAATACAGAACTGTCTCTACCGCAATGAGTGAGAAATACAAACCCGCCTATCCCCGCATGGCGCAGTTAAAGACGACTGCTGACCTGCGAAACTACCTGACAAAAAACGACATCGACCTGCCGTTCGACGATACCTTACTACCCCCAGCCGAAAGCCCGTTCAACCGTACGATTCCACTTAAATCGGGCAAGACCATCGGCAATAGCCTGTGTATTTTACCCATGGAAGGTTGGGATGGTACGCTGGATGGTCGACCGACCGATTTCACCCGAAACCGCTGGAAGAAATTCGCCATCAGTGGCGCTAAATTATTGTTTGGCTGTGAGGCAGTAGCCGTCTGCCATTCGGGCAAGGCCAACCCGAACCAGTTGGTCATGAACGACGAAACGTTCCCCGACTTTGTCGAACTGCGGCAACTGCTTCTTACTGAACATACCGCAGCGTTCGGACAAACGGACGATTTGGTGATTGGTCTTCAGCTAACACATTCGGGACGTTTTTGCAAACCGAAGAGTCATAAGGCGTTTGAATCCAAAATCCTCTACAGCCACCCGTTTCTGAATGGCAAGTTTGGCATGGCAGCCGATTACCCGACACTCACGGATGAGGAAATAGACCGGATTATTGAGCAATACGTCGAAGCGGCTGTATTGGCGCAAAAAGCCGGATACGACTTTGTCGATATAAAACACTGCCACGGCTACCTGGGCCACGAATTCCTCAGCGCGGTTAGTCGCGAGGGGCGTTATGGGGGGTCTTTTGAGAACCGTACGCGTTATTTGCGGAATATCGTTGCGGGTATTCATGAAGCCGCTCCGGGGCTGGGCATTGGCATTCGCCTGAGTGCTTTTGACATGTTGCCGTTCAAAAAAGGACCGGCGGGGGCGGGTATTCCTGAATCCAGTGAGCAGTACCCATTTGCCTTTGGCGGGAAAGAGAATGGTGTAGAGCTTGACCTGACGGAGACCAAAGCGTTTCTCTCGCTGGCCGAATCGCTCGGTATTCAACTGGTGTGCATTACGGGGGGCAGTCCCTATTACAACCCCCACCTGATGCGTCCGGCCCTGTTTCCGCCTTCGGACGGTTACCTGCCACCGGAAGACCCCCTGCTGGGTGTAAAGCGGCAAATCGACGTAACAAGCGAACTAAAACAGGCATTTCCCGACCTGGTATTTATTGGCTCGGGCTATTCGTATTTGCAGGAGTGGCTGCCTAATGTCGCGCAGCGGGTGTTGCAAGATGGCATGGCTGATAGCGTTGGCTTCGGGCGTATGGTCCTCTCCTACCCGACCATGCCCGCCGATATGTTAGCGGGCCGGTCACTGGTGCGTAACTTCATCTGCCGCACCTTCTCGGACTGTACCACGGCTCCCCGCAATGGTCTGATTTCGGGTTGCTATCCGCTGGACACGCTGTACAAGAAAAGTCCCGAAGCCGAGCAACTGAAAGCCATCAAAGAAAGCCTGTAACGATGAAACGTCGCCCGGTAGCATGTATTACAGGTGGTAGCCGAGGAATTGGCTACGGCATCGCCGAGCAGTTGGCCGATGCCGGATTCGACCTGGCCATCAACGGCGTTCGGCCGGAAGACGCCGTACAGGAGGCTTTGGACGCATTACGAAGCCGGGGCAGTGATGTACTTTATTGTCCCGGTGATATTGCCTCTCGCGAGGCCCGCGCAGACATGATGGCCTCGATCAATGCTCATTTTGGCCGACTGAACGTGCTCGTCAACAATGCGGGCGTAGCGCCCAAAGAACGGCGGGATATTCTGGAAGCAACCGAAGAAAGTTTTCAGTACGTGCTGTCAACGAACTTGCAGGGGGCTTACTTCCTGACGCAGGCAGCCGCCAACTGGATGATTGCCCAGCGTGCCGAACAGGCTGATTTCTGGGGATGTATCATCAACGTGTCGTCCGTTTCGGCCACGGTGGCGTCGGTGAATCGGGGCGAATATTGCGTGGCCAAAGCGGGACTGAGCATGGCAACCCAGCTCTTTGCCGCCCGCCTTGGCGAGTATGACATTCCGGTTTATGAAGTCCGGCCGGGTGTTATCAAAACAGATATGACAGCTGGGGTAACCGCAAAATACGACGCGCTGATCGACAGCGGATTGACCGTGCAAAAACGCTGGGGATTGCCCAACGATGTAGGTCGCGCCGTTGCGTCCCTCGCCAAAGGTGATTTTCCGTACTCGACCGGTCAGGTTATTCTGGTCGATGGGGGTCTGACGATACCAAGACTATAACTTGTTTGTATGCATAGGCTAGCGACAAATTAGTGATGAGGTTACTAGCTGGAAGTCTCAAAAAGATCTCCGTGAACCTCTCCTTAGTCCCTGAATCCGCTTCGGCGGCCCGGTCTGTGAAATAACCTTTCCTAAACCTGTTAAAAATCATGAATGAAAAACAAGTTTCCCGGCGGTTCGTCCTCAAGGCAGGGGCGGTCAGTTCGCTGGCGGCAATTGGTATGCCTACGTTTGTTCCGGCGAGAGCTTTCGGAGCCAATGACCGCGTCCGTGTAGGCGTCATTGGCATCAATGGACGTGGTAAAGACCATATTCAGGGTTTTTCGCGCCTGAAAGATGTAGAAGTTGCTACACTTTGTGATGTCGATAGCACCGTACTCCAGAACGGCGCGGCTGACTTCGAAAAGAAGTACAACAGAAAAGTGAAGACCATGGCCGACCTCCGCCAGGTCTATGACGACAAGGACATTGATGTCGTGAGCATTGCCACCCCCAACCACTGGCACGCGCTGGCGGCTATCTGGGCGTGTCAGGCCGGTAAGGATGTGTACGTCGAGAAACCCGGTGCGCACAACCTTCGCGAGGGGCGCAAACTAGTCGAAGCGGCCCATCATTATAACCGAATCGTGCAGCATGGCGTGCAACTTCGGAGCTCTGTGGCCATTCAGGAAGCCATCAAACACCTGCGCGACGGCCTTATTGGGAATGTATATATGGCTCGCGGGCTCGTATTCAAGTGGCGTCCGGACATCGGCAATCAGGGACCGTCGGCCGCTCCTGCCGAGCTAAACTGGAACATGTGGCAAGGCCCGGCACAGGCAAAGGAGTTCAGCAAAAACTACGTCCACTACAACTGGCACTGGTTCTGGGATTATGGCAATGGCGACATTGGCAACCAGGGTATCCACGAAACCGATCTGTGCATGTGGGGTCTGGACGTAGGTCTTCCCGAAGAGATTACCTCATCGGGCGGTAAATTCCTTTGGAAAGACTGCAAGGAAACGCCCGAAACCCTTACTTCGGTGTACAAATACCCATCGTCGGGCAAGGTTATTCAATTTGAAGTTCGCCCGTGGATGACTAATAAAGAAGACGGTGTCGAAATCGGCAACATCTTCTACGGTGACAAGGGATACATGGTTATCAATGGCTATTCGGACTACAAAACGTATCTTGGGAAAGAGCGGGCACCCGGCCCGGCCCGCAACGAAGGGGGCGACCACTACCTGAACTTCATTGAAGCCGTTCGGGCGCGGGACACAAAAAAGCAGAACGGACCGGTAGAAACGGCGCACCTTGCCTCAGGCATTGCGCACCTCGGCAACATCGCTTACCGTCTGGGCCGTACCCTGCATTTCGACCCAAAAACCGAAGTGTTTGTGGGCGACAAGGAAGCCAACCAAATGCTAACCCGCAAATACCGCGCGCCGTTTGTGGTACCCGAGAAGGTATAACACCGACTGGGGTGTGTGTTGCGGAAGGTTCGCGATACACACCCCAGTGAAGTAAACGTTTAGCCTTTACAGATTCCGAATGTACTTCTGCCCGCCCAGATACCGCATTTGCCGGGCAATCTGTCGCGTCCGGCGCTGAATGTAATTGGATGGCTTTCTGATGGAGAATAACCGGGGATTAGGCAATACGGCCGCAATTCGGGCAGCTTCATCACGAGAAAGCGATGCCGCCGAATGTCCGTAATACCGTTGCGACGCAGCTTCGACACCAAAGGTCATTGGTCCGGTTTCGGCTACGTTCAGATAGACCTCAAGAATTCGTTTCTTACCCCAAATCAGCTCAATCAACGCGGTGAAATAGACTTCCAGTCCTTTTCGGATGTAGCTGCGCCCATTCCAGAGAAATACGTTCTTGGCTACCTGCTGCGAGATAGTGCTGGCCCCGCGTGGCCGCTTGCGGGTTTGGTTTTCCTTGATCGCATCCTGAATCTCGTCGAAGTCAAACCCCCAGTGCGTCGGAAAATTCTGGTCTTCTGACGACACGACGGCCAGAGCAGCCTCCTTACTGATCTTATCATAAGACCGCCATTTCTTATACACATGACTGCTCTCATCGGTACCGAACGTGTCGACCCAGCGGGTTACGATTAACGGCGTTATCCAGACGGGTACATACTTCAAAGCAATTACATAGGCGAATGAGCCAAAGAAAAGCCAGAGAAACGTCTTTAGAAGAGTCCAGTAAACCCGCTCCAGCAATGGCCGTTCGCGAATGAACCGGCGAACTTTTGCCAACTTTCCCGAAGCACTTTTCTCTGCCGATGAAGCACGCCCGGATGACGCAGGACGCTGAGCAGACGCATTTCCCGTTTTCGGGCGAGGCCCTTGCTGGGGAGGTGTACGGAAGGTATTGGCAGGACGTTGCGGATTCATACGTGTGAGGGCATACCGCGAAAATAATAGTAAGGCGGCTGTAATCCCGCGCTTTCCGGAGAATAAACGTCAATTTTGACGAAAAAGCGATTTACGCGTCCACGAATAGGGAAGCGGCTACCCGGTCGGCAAAGAGTTTACCGGCCGGAGTCAGCAACAGTGTATCATTTTGACGAACAAGCCAACCAGTTTTGTACATGGCGTCCAGATCACGGGCCTGAATAGCAGAGAAATCACCCGACAGCAAGGTATCAAGTTCTGTTATAGAGCACCCCCACTGCGTTCTCAAACCGGTAAGCAGGTACTCATTGACCTGATCCGCTACGGTCAGTTCCTCCAGAGTTGCAGCTAACTCTCCTTGTTTTATGGCAGCTATGTAACGGGCGTTATTAGCCAGATTGTACTGCCGCGAAGGGCCATTGTAAGAATGAGCACTCGGCCCGATGCCCAGATAAGGCCGCCGTTGCCAGTAAGCCGTGTTATGCCGGGCGTAGTGACCATCCCGCGCAAAGTTCGAGATTTCATAATGTGCGTAGCCCGCCGTTGTCAGGGCACTTGTTAGCTCTTCAAACTGCCCGGCGGCAATTTCCTCATCGGCAGGTGGCAGTTTCCCTTTTTTCTGCCAGCGTCCAAAAGCGGTATCGGGTTCAATGGTCAGGGCATAGGCTGAGAGGTGAGGGACGTTGAGAGCCAGCATCTTTTGCAGATCAAGCCGCCATGCCTGGTCATCTCTGTTTGGAATTCCGTAAATCAGGTCAACACTCATGTTCTCAAACCCCGCTTGCCGGGCCAGTCCAACGCAGGTTTCCGCTTCCGTTGCGGTATGCGCACGATTCATCCAGCGGAGCGTGGTTTCGTCGAACGTTTGAATGCCGATACTGAGCCGGTTGACGTATCGGCGCAGCATCTGAAGCTTCGCCAACGTAAGATCATCGGGGTTCGCTTCGAGGGTAATTTCGGCGGTTGGCGAAACCGGAAAATGAGTATGAATGGCCGAAAAAATCTGCGCTAACTCAGCTTCTGTTAATAAAGAAGGCGTACCTCCACCAAAATAAATCGTTTCCAACGGCTGATTAGGCAGGTAGCTTTTTTGCAGGGCAATTTCCGTACAAAGTGCATCGACCAGGGCTGACTTCTGCCCCAGACTGGTACTAAAATGAAAGTCGCAGTAATGGCAGGCCTGTTTGCAGAACGGTATGTGAAGATAAAGATGCATCTGGCCTTATGACAACAAAGCCGGGGCTTGGGTTCCGCTTACAGCCGCTTCTCCAGAACAATAGTAAGACCATGTTTACCCTGCAAGGTACCGGTAATATCGAAGCCGTGCCGGAGGTTAAGGATGAGCATCGATCGCCACTGGTTATAGGTTTGCGTGCGTATGGTTTGGTAACCCTGTTGCTGGCACCAGCCGTGTTGCCAACGCATCAGTTCGGTGGCGATGCCGTGGCTCCGGAAGTCGGGATGAACACCGCCGAGCCAACTGTAGTTGTGGCCGGGCTTACGTTCATAACCTAATTTGCAACCAATCACCTGACCATCAGCCAAGGCGAGTATGGCTTGCAAACCGGTTCGGGAATATTGGTAAGTTAATTCTGACTGTACTTCACTAGAAGATTGATAGGAAAACAGACCGGCGAGCAACGCAAGTAATGACGTCAGATGGGGTTCTGACGGTAACTCCTGATAATGTACATAACTCAGTTCCATCCGACGAGGATGGCGAAAAAGGGTTGCCAGAGCAAAAAGTAAATCCCTATCAATCCGGGCACTTCTTACAGCGTTTGCCTTTTTTATATTTCTTGCAACATTTCTTCAGGACACACTCCTGACCCAGAAACGGATTCGTCTGAATGAGCGTCTTTGCGTTGGCAGACAATTCAGTATACTCAGCTAAATTTAATTCGGCAGTCATTCGTACACGTTGATTAACTCAACAAAAGTACGCTTGTTTAGATTTATTACAAATTAAAATAGTGTATAAATTTCAATTTGACTGGAACACGGATTGAACGGATACTGCGGATTAGAACGGATCTTATCGTTATCAATCCGTTGTATCCGTTCAATTCGTGTTCCAGTCAAATTTACAGATGAATTTCCCCGGTCAGATACAGTTGAACCTGCCCGGCAATGTCCACTCGGGCTGGTGTTTCGCCGTTGTCATTCAGTTTGCAGCGCAGATAGCCGCCCCGTTTGGAAAGCTGCCGGGCGGTGAGTTCGGTTTTGCCGAGTCTTTCGGCCCAATAAGGCACCAGCGTTGTGTGGGCTGAACCAGTTACCGGATCTTCATCGATACCAGATTGCGGCCCGAAGAACCGGGATACAAAATCAACGGCATCGCCTTCCGCATTACCCGGAGCCGTCACGATGACTCCCCGTGCAGGGACACTGCTCATTTCCCGAAAATCGGGCGTCAAGGCTTCAATCTGCGCCTGAGTCTCGTAAACAAGCATGTAATCGGTTTTACCCTTGAAGATAGCCACCGGTTTCTCGCCCATGCTAGTAATTAAAGCGGGAGGTTGCACATTCGCTTTTTGCACCACATCGGCCGGGAAATCGAGCGTTAGCCAGGCATTTTCACCCCGACAGACTTTCAGCTGACCACTCCGGGAATTAAAATAGATCTGGTCTGTTTCCAGCCCTTTATTTTCCAGAAAAAACACAACATAGCCGGTGGCCAGCGTCGCATGGCCGCACAAGTCAACTTCCACAGTGGGCGTAAACCACCGGATATGATAGGTATCTTCCTGATCTGTTTTCACATAAAAAGCCGTCTCGGCAAGGTTATTCTCGGCGGCAATGTGTTGCATTTGTTCATCGGATAGCCATTCATTAAGCGGAACGACAGCCGCCGGATTACCGGCAAACAGCCTATCGGTAAAGGCATCGAGTTGATAAATTTTCATACAGTTTATAGGGTGCATCAAGCACGGTTTAGGAAACTTGGAAAGCTTATTCGTTGACCAGGAATGTCTCAAACAGATCGGCAGAAAACGCCGTCAGGGAAGGTATGATCCGGTCGGCAATGGCAAATTTCGGATCATCGTACTCGAATGCTGCGGGTACGGCCACGGTACGCATACCGGCCGCATAGGCTGACTTCAGGCCGTTTCCGGAATCTTCAAACGTAATACAAGTAGCAGGCAACACATCCAACTTTCGGGCGGTGCCCAGGTATACGTCTGGTGCTGGCTTGTTCCGGGCCTCCAGCGTAGCCGAGTGCCATAACGTCAATAAATGTCGAATTCCCAGCCGATTAACCACAACTTCAATCAAACTCATAGGCGACGCGGAGGCAATGGCGGTTGGGATTCCCCGATCGGCAAAAAACTGGAGTGCTTCAATAGCGCCGGGCATGGGTTCGGCCAGGGTGGCAATTCGTTCGTGAACACCATCGGTAATGGCGTCGGCCAGATCCTGGTGCGTCCGTCCGGCTGCGGCCTCTTCGGTCCAGGGGGCACGGGCGAACCAGTAGTGTATAACGTCCGGAATGGGCAGACCCGTCGTTTGTTTGCATTCGTCGTCGGTCAGATATAAGCCCACTGTGGCAAAAACGACCCGTTCCATAGCACGCCAGTGGGGCTCAGAGTCCACCAGCAGCCCATCCATATCAAATATTGCTGCGTTTATCAAAATTCGTACTGTATTATCTAAGGTTTCCTCTTATTATAATCAACGGGCACGCTCTGTTTGTTTTGAACGAGCCGTATCATTGACTTCGAGGGTATCATCATCAACAATGGTTGTATCGACGGGAACCGTCGCTGTATTAGTGTCTGTGTTGTGCCCACAGGCCAACAAAGTCCCCAGGAACATAAGGAGAACAGCACCAACGAAAAAACTGGATCGCGGTTCGGATGCGCTTATTTTTATAGAAAAAAATGGCTTCGGGTCACACATCTGCCTGACGGAAAGGTTTCACATCCACTTTCTCCCAAACCCCCTGCACGATATAAGGATCGGTTTTGAGGTACTCCTGAAGTTGGGCATCGGCATCGAAGTCCAGGACGAGCATCGACCCGATCATTGTTTCTTCAGGATTAAGGAGTGCCCCACCCAGTATAAACTGGCCTTTTTCTTTTAGTTGACGGACGTAGGCAAAGTGGTCGGGGCGGGCAACCATCCGGCGGGCGAGGGCGTCGGGATCGGTATGGTCGTAAGCGTGTATAACGTACTTCATTTAGTGGATTGCTGGTTCATTAAGCAAGATACCACCTTTCAGAGTCCAGCCAATACTAACTAACCGGATTTTGAGCAAAATAAGCGATGGTTTGTTCATAGAAAGCCCGGGAATCCTCAAGCAGCAATTCTGCCTCTGCTTCACTCAGAAAAGCCTCCATATCATAGTCTGCAGATTGACAAGCGGCAAAACTATTACCAACAATCTTACTGGCCTGTACATCGAATCGACCCGTTTTAACAAAGAATTCGCTGAATTTGGCTCTGGCAGCCTGATGTTTTTTTGTCGCTATCCCTTCCGTAGCCAGCAAGGCACATATGCAGTAAAATATCGCATAATAAGCTCTGTTCGCCAACGCTGAAATGCGTCCGTCCGTCCTGATGTAAATAATTAGCATCGTCAAGGGCATCTTTAGCATGTTCGAGAAACCGGCCTACCTGTTCTTTCATAGTAATAATCCTTCTTTACGAGCCTCCCGGTAAACGCCCCCCCGTGAGGTCTTGTATTTTTGATAGGAAACGGGTAAAGGTGATATAGCCAACCCGTAGCGCAATAGAAGTTGGACTTCAATATCTATGATTTTACGTATCTCGGCATAGGTGTTCACCTGCTCGTCGTTAAGCAGGATCATCAGGTCAATGTCCGATTCGTCGTCGTAGTCGCCACGGGCATATGAGCCGTAGAGAACCACATCGCCCAGACGGTCGCCGTAAAGTGCCTGCAAAGCCGCTTTGAACTCCCGAACAATGGGTTCGATGGACGGATTAATGCGCGTTTTCATAGCGAAAAGTAAGTCTTTCGGCGTTTTCTTCCTAATTTCCGGCTTTTGCTCATTCTCTCACTTCATTCATAAATGCATCGTCTCTCCGCTTTGCTCGCACTGTTATTCAGTGCATCTGTTATTGCCCAGTCTGTTCCGCAAAAACCTGCACCCCTCACCGTCGAAACCATCATGCAGGACCCAAAAAACTGGGTCGGCACATCACCTTCTAACCCCTTCTGGTCTGACGATTCGAAAACCCTTTATTTCAACTGGAATCCCGACCGTGCCCTGGGTGACTCGCTTTACAAAGTAACCTTTACGAGCACAACTCCCCGGTCCGGACGCGCCAAATCGCTGGCGGCATCGCAGCCGGTGAAAGTGAGCCCAACGGAACGCCGGGCGCTGCCTACGCCCCCGGTGTCGGCCTTTAACCTGGCCTATTCACAACGGGTGTTTGACCGACAGGGCGATTTGTTTTTGCTCGATTTAAAATCCGGCTCAGTACGGCAGTTGACCAACACCGTCGAAACCGAAACGGACCCGGTTTTCTCGGGCGATCAGAAGCAGGTGATTTTCAGAAGAAGTGGTTCGAATTTGTTCAGCATGTACCTAAAAACTGGTGAACTCACTCAACTTACCGATTTCAAAGCAGGCACAAAAAAGGCGGAAGCCAAGCTTACGGATGAAGAGAAAGTCCTTAAACAGGACCAGCTTCGCCTGTCGTCCGTATTGAAAGAGCGTAAGAAGAAGAAAGACGAAGCCGAGCGAATCAGCAAGGCCGACCAGCCCAAACGCCCTAAAGAAATCTATCTGGACGATAAAACCCTTGTCAACCCAACCCTCAGCCCCGACGGTCGTTTCATTACCTACCGACTTATAAAGCGGCCCACCAATGCCAAAACGGCACAGGTACCCAACTACATAACCGAATCCGGTTATACCGAAGAAATTTCAGCCCGAACCAAAGTGGGTGCGCCCGTAGCCAGTCAGGAGTTTATGGTGTATGACATTGCTAAAGACACCGTTCGGACAGTTTCAGTGAAGGATATTCCGGGCATTACGGATAAGCCCGCTTACCTGCAATCGGCGAAAACGACAAAGGCCGATACTGCCAAAAAAGTACGTCCGGTAGCCATCAGCAGCCCCATATGGTCGGAAGATGGTAAATTCTGTGTGGTCGTCGTTCGATCGCTCGATAACAAAGACCGTTGGATTATGCGGCTCCAGCCCGAAACCTTGAAGCTTTCCCTGCTCGACCGCCAGCATGAAGATACCTGGATTGGCGGGCCGGGAATTGGTTCGCAAAACGCGCCGGGCAGCATGGGCTTTCTGGGCGATAACCAAACGCTCTGGTTTCAGTCGGAGGCCGATGGCTACTCGCACCTGTATACCGTCAATGTGCTGACCGGCGAGAAAAAACAACTCACCTCCGGCAAATTCGAGGTGCAGCAGGTACAGTTGTCGAGAGATAAAAAATACTTTTACCTGCAAACGAATGAAGTCCATCCCGGCGAGCAGCATTTCTATCGAATGTCAATAACCGGTGGAGAACGTACCCGCCTGACGAACATGACCGGGGCTAACGATGTGACGCTCTCCCCCGATGAAACCCGGATGGCGATTCGGTACTCGTCCAGCAATCAGCCCTGGGAGTTGTATGTAATGGAGATCAATCAGCCCGCTGCCACGGCTATTAAACTGACGAACTCTCCGACCGAAGCCTTCAAAGCCTACCCCTGGCGGGAGCCCTCTCTGGTAACCATCCCCGCCCGCGACGGGCAGTCGATTTACGCCCGCTTGTACAAACCCACTACCCCTAATGGCAAGTCGGTGGTTTTTGTGCACGGTGCCGGGTATTTGCAGAACGCCCACAAATGGTGGAGTCAGTATTTTCGGGAGTACATGTTCCATAACCTGCTGGTCGACAAAGGGTACACTGTCCTCGACATCGACTACCGGGCCAGTGCGGGTTACGGCCGCGACTGGCGCACGGGTATTTACCGGTTTATGGGCGGCAAGGATTTGGAAGATCATGTCGACGCGGCTAAATGGCTGGTTCAGACTCAGGGCGTTGATGCGAAACGGATTGGCATTTATGGGGGCTCTTATGGTGGCTTCATCACCCTGATGGCCATGTTTACCACGCCCGATGTGTTCAAAGCCGGGGCCGCACTTCGGCCCGTAACCGACTGGGCAGCCTATAACCATCCTTACACCGCCAACATCCTGAACGAACCCCAAACCGATTCATTGGCCTACCGGCGCTCCTCGCCCATCAACTTTGCCGAAGGCTTAAAGGGCCATTTGCTCATCTGTCATGGCATGGTCGATGTAAACGTTCATTTTCAGGACGCCGTCCGGTTGGCGCAGCGGCTCATTGAACTAAAAAAGGAGAACTGGGAACTGGCTCCCTACCCGGTCGAAGACCACGGCTTTGTGGAACCCACCAGTTGGATGGATGAATACAAGCGGATAATGAAGCTATTTGACGAGCGGCTGTGAGTTAAAGTGGCTAGGTTATTACACAGAGATGCACGGAGGTAAAGGAGGTACACAGAGATTTTTTATATCTCCCTTACCTCCGTGCATCTCTGTGTAATAACCTACTTTACTCCACGACAACCCGCAACACCGATTGGCGTTTATCCGCGTTTACTTTCAGCAGGTAGTTACCGCTCATGACACCTGTCAGCGGCCATTCGGCCTGTTTCTTACCCGTAAACGCTGGTAGCTGCCCCATCATGACAGCCCGACCCGAAGCATCCAGTAGTTGAATCGTTACGGCCGAACGTTCAAGCTGTTCGATTTCCAACCGTAACCGATCTACAACAGGGTTTGGCAGCACCCGAACGGCCAGCGAAGAAACGGGTTCGGATAAGGCCGTCAGGATAAAGTTTATAGGATCGGATGGGGCTGATGAACAGCCATTTGTGGTCACAATTGCATAATACTGTCCACTTTGGAAGGGTATCAAGGTTGAACCGGTTGCGTCGGGAACGGGTTTTGCCGGATCATTTCCCAACCGTATGAACCACTGTACACCGGCCGACTGATCGGCCACCAGTGTACTGCTGCCGGTCATGGAAATGGTGGGTTTAACGGGTATGGTAAACTGAGCTTTCAGTGGCACAAAAAGGGTCGTTGATGAGCATCGGTTGCTGTCAACCACACTCACCGTGTAGGTTCCGGCAACCAGTCCCGTTTGAGTAGCCACAAAAGGCCTGAGCGTATCCCGCCGTTCCGTTGCCCAGTAATACGTGAATGGTTTGGTGCCGCCCGCCACCTGAACGGCAGCTTCTCCATCGTTACCTCCGGCACAGGTTACATCTTTGAGTCGGCCAACAGACAGCGTGAGCGCATTGCCATTAGTCACAACGGCCGCAGTTGTGTCTGTACAACCAGCTTCATCGACTACCCTAAGCCGATATGTATTCGGCCGTAAGCCCGTAAGGGTGCTGGCCGACTGATAAGGCTGGCCAATGATCTGGTACTGCCGGGCCGTACCGATGCCGCCCGCCGTGCTCAATCGAAAACCACCCGTTGCGCACACACAGCAGGTTGCGGCAATAGGCACCACCTGGATTTTCAGGGGATCCGCTTTGCCCACCGTAACAGAAGCAAGGCTGGTACAACCGTTTGCATCCACACCAACAATCGTGTAGTCGCCCACGCCAATACCCGTAAAGACCGGGCTACTCTGAAGCGCACTTCCTGTGCTAATCTGATACTTTACCGCCCCGGTACCGCCCGTCGGCGTAATTCGAATGGCCCCGCTGTTTGGCCCCTGACAGCTCACCGGAACGGCCGTAAGGGTCAACTGCAAAGGAGTGGGTTGCCCGACAATTACCGTTTGTTTACCTTCACAACTAAACCCGTCCACCACTGTAACTTCGTACGAACTGGCGGCCAGACCCGTAAACTGAGAGCCTGTCTGCAACGGCCCGGTGCCAATTCGATACTGGTAATTTCCCGCCCCGCCTGTAGCCGAAACCAGTACAATCCCATCGGCAGAACCAGGGCAGCGGGTTGACGTCGATGTCAGTTTTATCGTAAACGATGCTGGTGGACTAATCACCACATCCCGGAAGAGCACACAGTTGTTCTTATCGGCAACGATAAGTGAGTAGGTTGTGTCGGCCCTGAGGTTAATAAACGTACCGCTCACCTGGGGCGCACTTCCGTTGAGCAAAAATCGGTAATCACCTACTCCACCCGATGCAAAAGCGGTAAAACTGCCATCCGCTCTGCCCAGACAACTCGGCGAAATAGTGCTCGTTGTAGCGGACAAAGCCGGGGGCTGTTTCACCTCTACCGTTCCCTGCACCTGGCAGCCCAGCGCATCTTTTACGGCAACGGTATAGATACCTGCTGCCAGATTCCCGAACGTACTGTTTACCGACTGGAAGGGCTGGCCAT
The DNA here is from genome assembly GCF_900230225.1 of Spirosoma fluviale. GTDB lineage: Bacteria > Bacteroidota > Bacteroidia > Cytophagales > Spirosomataceae > Spirosoma > Spirosoma fluviale. The sequence goes on along the minus strand of NZ_OCNH01000001.1, from coordinate 1,028,724 downwards.
TAAACTGATATTGCAGTACCCCCGTGCCGCCACTGGCATTAATGGCTACCTGGCCATCCTTGCCGCCATTACAAAGGACAGATAAAGAAGCAACCGGACTTATTTTGATTGGCGGATAAACCTGAACGGTGGCGGTAGCGGTCGTTGTCGTTGCTGCCGGGCTGGTTTCTGCACAAATGGCTGTGTAAGAAGCCGTTTGGACAGGTGCTACAACAATGCTACTTCCTGTAGCGGTAGTTGACCATTGCACAACCCCACCCGTTGGGCAACCGGCCGCGGTAAGTGTTGTACTGGCTCCCGAGCAAACCGTTGCCGAACTCACCGATATAGTTAGTACCGTTGGTGCCTGAGTAGGCGTTGTTTCAGTAGCCCATGCTGATAGGGTCAGCTCGCTGAACAAACCCAGGCAGATCAGGCCGGTTAGTAAAAAGCGAAAGTAGTACTGGCAACGTATCCGTAAACGAACATCCATAGGGTCTAATTTTAGCGAAACCAATATACGGGTTGAACGTCAAATACTCATTCTACAAAGATGGTCAGATGAAGGTATTATTTTTTATACGTATAGATGGATGTAAAAAGCCGCTCAGCTTAAACCGAGCGGCTCTAAAACTCAATACCTGTTTGCTTAGTAAAAAAGGCCCCAGTCATCGGGGGCGTCGTTATCTTTATCGAATCCATTCACCCACTCAACAAACAACAGCCGGAACTGCTCGATCTCATCACGCAGTACATTCAGATAAGCGGTTTGAGCCAGTTTTTCGGCTTTGCAGTAAGACGTCTGGGCCAGAAGTTCACGAGCGTGCATTTTAATGATTACGGCATTTTCCATCCGTAACGTGTACAAGTCGCCCCCTTCTGCACCAACGATTTTTGGCGCCAGCATCATGGCATTCGCCAGCATCTGCTCATGCATCATCAATACATCTTCTTCCTTATTGATGGTCTCAACAATGGCTTGCGTCAACTCCATCAATTCATTTGCCTTTCGCAGAATAGGCAAATTTTTGATACGCCGGTTCTCGGCTTCCATCTCGGCGCGAGTTTCTTCGGGGTCGTAGTCCTCATCGAAGCCATCCCAGTCCATGAAGCTATCGTCGTCGTCTTCGTCGTCAAAGTTCATTGCAAAATGGGCAGAGGGAATAAAAACCTTCTGGTTTTCAAAGTAACACAATCGTTTACCAAAATCAAACCGTTCCCGGCCAAAACCTATCGGTTATCTACGATAATAATTAAATGACTGGATTCTGAATAACTGGTTAATACTTTCGCCAAAAAGTAAATTTCTAAATTATAACCAGATGACTATCAGAACGATACACATCTGTCAGAAATGTCTCCTAAAGCAGTTGGAGATGATCCGGCCAGCAGCTCATGGAAGAAGAATCTATGCGTTTACGTATGCATAAATGATATTTTAATTGTATCGAATGCTAGCATTTTCGATAAATCAGACGGGTAAGCCAAACAAAAACGTGGGCATCCTGTATATTTGTTGGGTTTATGTTCCGGAGCAAATGCTCCTGTTTTCCCACTGTATCGAATGACATATTGTTTAGGAATTAAAGTGGCCTCGGGTCTGGTTGCCATCGCCGACAGACGATTGACCTCGGGTTCTGAAGTATCATCGAATCGAAAAATTTCGGTCCATGAAGTCGAGAACCACTCGCTGTTTATTATGACATCGGGCCTGCGTTCTGTGCGCGACAAAGCGATTACGTATTTTAAAGAAGTACTTTCCGAACAGGACCGCTCCTTTAATAAATTATACAAAGCCGTCAACGCATTTGGGGAGCAGGTGAAACGGGTTGCCCTGGAGGATAAAACATCCATTGTCGCCAGTGGGTTGAACTTTAACCTAAATGCCATTGTGGGCGGCCAACTGGAAGACGATGAAGAGCATAAGCTTTTTATGCTGTATCCCGAAGGCAACTGGGTAGAGGTTGATCAGGGATCGCCATTTAAAATAATTGGCAATTCAGGATATGGCAAACCGCTGCTTTTCAGAAACTTATCTTACGAGTCGTCCATGGCCGATGCGCTGAAGATTGGTTTTCTGGCCTTCGATGCCACCCGTGTTAGTGCCAACGACGTTGACTATCCGCTCGATGTGGTGATTTACCCGAAGAACAGCTTTCACATGACCGAATATCGGCTTGAGAAAGAAGATATGGACGAAATCTCGCACCAGTGGAGCGCACTTTTAGGCAACTCGGTCCGTAAAGTACCAACCTACTGGATGGACCCTATTTTTGAGAAGGTGCGTTCCAGTAAAAATGTATGATGTACAGTGTATGATATAGTTGGCAGAGATAGCGAGCTGGCCGAAGCTGTTCATCACTGACTCTACATCCTATATCATACTTCATACATTGTACAAATTATACCTCTCAACGCATGAATCTTCACGTTCGGCATACATCCGAATACACCTACGATATTCCCGTTGCACTTAGTCCGCAAACGCTCTACCTATATCCGCGAACTTACCCTTACCAGCGACTGCTACAATACGAACTGTCAATTGACCCCCAGCCATCCCGAATCGTTCGAAATGTCGATGTGGAGGGAAATGTACAGCAGGTGGTTTATTTCAACCATCCAACTTCCCATTTGCGCGTAACGGCAGAAATGGAGTTGCAGTCAGACGAATTCAATTCGTTCGATTTTGTGCTGTTCCCATTCGAAACCCAGCGGGTTCCTTTTCAGTACCCGAAAGCGGTGGACGATTTGCTGCAACCCTATTTAAAACGGGTGGGTGTATCCGAAAAAGTAGAGAGCTGGGCGAGGCAACTGGCCGCCGATGCAGACGGACAAACAACGGCTTTCCTGATTCTGCTGAATCAGACAATCCGGCAGTTTACCTACGAGATTCGTGAGTTGGGAGCCCCTTTACCGCCCGAGCAAACCCTGACCCTGCGGAAAGGATCGTGCCGGGATTATACAACGCTGTTCATGGCCGCCTGCCGGAGTATGGGCCTGGCGGCACGCTTTGTAAGTGGCTATTTATTTGGTAATCCCCAACAGGAACACCAGCTTCATGCCTGGGTTGAGGTATATTTGCCCGGAGCTGGCTGGCGTGGTTTTGACCCCACGCAGGGTTCTCTGGTCGTTAACCGGCATATATTCCTGACGTCGACGGCCAAGCCGGAACTAGCCGCTCCGATAAGTGGTACGTTTCAGGGACATGCGAACTCCAAACTCCGCGCTGAGTTACTATTTATATAGATTGACTAATATTGATAGAACTTCCGGTACGCTTGTTAACTATTTCGTGACAACTATCGGCTATCGACTATCTTTGCATACTTATCCAAAAATTACTTACAAACCCAACACGTGACATTAATTAAGTCTATTTCCGGGATTAGAGGAACGATTGGGGGGCGCAGCGGAAACGGACTGACGCCCCTGGATGTAGTCAAGTTTACGGCTGCATTTGGCCAATGGCTTCGGCAACGTAATCCAGACCGGCTAACGGTAGTTATTGGCCGGGATGGCCGGTTGTCGGGTGAGATGGTATCAAAACTGGTAGCAGCCACGTTGCAGGGACTCGGGCTGAACGTCATTGACCTTGGGCTATCTACCACCCCAACGGTTGAAATGGCCGTACCGGGCGAAAACGCATCGGGTGGGATTATTTTGACCGCCAGCCACAACCCTATTCAGTGGAACGCGCTTAAACTCCTCAACGAAGCGGGTGAGTTTATTTCGGCACAGGACGGCGCTGAGGTGCTCGATATTGCAGAAAGCGAATCATTCGACTTTGCCGAAGTTCGAAAATTAGGCAAATACCATGCCGATGACACCTGGCTTCAAAAACACATCGACCAGATTCTGGCGCTGCCGCTGGTTAATCGGGACGCCATTGCAGCCCGAAACTTCCGGCTTGTGGTAGATGCCGTCAACTCTACCGGCGGGATAGCGGTACCCAGGCTGCTGGAAGCACTCGGCGTTGAACAGATTACAAAAATACACTGCGAACCAACCGGAAATTTTGCCCATAATCCAGAACCTCTACCCGAAAATCTACGCGACATTATTAAAGAGATGGAAAAGGGCAACGCCGATCTTGGCATTGTCGTTGATCCTGACGTTGACCGGCTGGCGCTCATTTGCGAAGACGGCTCAGCCTTTGGCGAAGAGTACACCCTGGTAGCTGTTGCCGATTACGTGCTCAAAAACAGACCTGAGGGTAGTTCCGGTAACACCGTTTCCAACATGTCGAGTACCGTTGCGCTACGTGACGTAACGCGTAAATATGGCGGAGAGCATTTTGCCTCAGCCGTGGGCGAAGTGAACGTAGTGGAAATGATGCGGGATAAAGGAGCACTTATTGGTGGTGAAGGGAACGGAGGTATCATTTACCCCGAACTACACCACGGGCGCGATGCCTTGGTCGGTATTGCCCTTTTCCTGACCCATTTGGCCAAATCCGGGAAATCAGCGTCTATGCTTCGCCGGACATACCCCAACTATTACATCTCCAAAAATAAAATAGAACTAACTCCCGACATTGATGTAGACGCGGTTTTGGAACGGATTCAAACCAAATACGCCCGGAACCCAATCAACACCATCGATGGCGTTAAAATTGAGTTCGATAAGGAGTGGGTTCATCTGCGTAAGTCAAATACCGAACCGATCATCCGAATTTATTCTGAATCAGATACGCTGGCCACAGCCGACCATCTGGCGGGAAAAATCATCAGTGACATCCGGGAAGTACTGGCCGAAAAACGTTAACTCAGTCATGATTCATCAAAAAGGGCTGACGCAGTTTGCGTCAGCCCTTTTTGATGTATTAACCGGCTACCTATCGATTCAACGATGTGGTGTTCAGGTCGTCATCATAATCCGTGTCTGTCCGGTTTGTTGTAACCACCTGATCTGTCGTTCTTGGTGCGTCGATGTTTTCAACTTCGACATCCGTACTACGAACAGTGTCCCGAATGGTTTCTACCCGTTCGTTGACTTCTTTCCCAATCGTAATTTCTTCAACGACGTTGGCCGTCTTCGACACCACCGGGATTTCGCTATGTTCGGTCATTTCAATCTGCCCTTCCTGGAACGCGTTCAGATCGGCCTCCGTTGCCGGACGGTTGACGGGTGTCCGCTGAACCCGTACACGCTCTTCGCGTAAACGCAGGCTCTCTTCAACCGGGCGTTCGATGATACGGCTCCGTACCCGAACACCACCACGCTCCACTTCACGCTTGCCCACTTCCAGATTTTCCTGAATAACCTTGATCGTCTGATCATTATCGGTGGTCAGGTCGCGATCAGTTGTCAGGCCACGGCCTGTGGTGTCGCCATAGTTCACCCCGGTAACATCAGTGTCGAGACTAGTAGTACCCAGGGTGGTATCCGTTGTGCCAAAGCTAGTGCCGGTAGCACCCAGCGTTGTTTGAGCATCCGTGTTACCATAGCCGTACTGCGATGCGCGCTCATCTACGTCTACAGCTCCGTTGTCGTCAAGAATATCAGCAGCCTGCTCTGCTTCGTCGTCTGATTGAGCATGCACCGTCACGACTGACCCACGAGTAGCAACCCGCGTATGACGGCGGGCATTGTCGTCATCGCTACCGAATAGTGAACTAAAGAATCCGCCAACGCTCGAATCGTCGTCATCATCCAGATCGGTATTGGAATAATCTCCTGTCTGCGCCGACAGATCGATGCTGCTTCGCGAAAATCCTTTGTCTACCAACTCATCTACTGCCTTCTGGGCTTCTGTGGCGTTGTCGAATACACCAATCACTGTGTGTGCCATGTTCTTTTAGGGTTTGTTTAAACGTTGAGACTTACTCTTTAACCTATCTATAACGAAGGCTTTCTTTACAAAGCCGAACGTCCGAGTTCACTGGAAATCCGTTCTACACTGACTTCCTCCTTTCTGACCAACACCCGCTGTGGCTCGCTGGCCGTTACCAACCGTTTTGTTATGCGCACTTCTTCAACGAGCACCAGCTTTTTTTCAATGACCAACACTTCTTTCAATACAGGATACACGGTTGTGTCACCTTCGTATCGAACGGCTGGTGGCGTGTCTACGTATTCATTGACAGCAACATGTTCAACGTCAAACTCTTCGTGAGATAAGGGTAAATCAATTACTTGCTCCTCTTGCTGAACCGTTTTGATGATACGTAATTTACCCGTTTCAACAAGTTGCTTATCAATATGTACGCTCTCCTCAATGACCGGAATAACCACCATATCCTCACGATTGGCAGGCGCTTCCGGCTGTTGAGATCCCTGTCTATACGATTGACTGTTATTCGCGGTATCGTTACTCATTGTGTTCGGGTTGCAGGTAAGTTGTTCAGGCAATAACCTGTCGTTCTCACCCAGGATAATAGTATAATAGGCTCTATTGTCTATTTGTTCTATATTTTATATATTATTTATTTTATGCCTCATTCACAACTTTTTCACAGATAGTTCATATTCACGAATCAACAACTAGTATAGACGCACATTTTGCCCAGCCAAAACCCCTATCCTGTGGAATTAACTACTCATAAATTTTAGCCACAGTAACTTTCAATCTTAGGCTTAAACCGAGTAATCTCCTGATAGCCAAGGAGCTGTTAATTATAAAAATGATGTGGCACAATTTTTAGTAAGTGTGAATCATCCGACAACGATATTCAAACAAACACAATTATGAGCTTTTTGAGAGGAGTACTAACAGGACTGGCTATTGGCTATTTGACAGCGCCACGTAGCGGTAAAGAAACCCGTGACAAGCTGACCAAAAATGTCAACGATTTACAGAGCCAGTGGGAAGATGGTGTTGCCCAGGTGAAATCGCAGGTCGATAAACTGGTAGGTAACGCTGAAGTGAAAGCCAATCAATTTGCCAACAAGGCGGAGAATAAGTTCGATCAGTATAAGAACGAAGCTCAGTCGAGCTACAATAAGGAGCAGGCGAAATCCGATTATAATAATACGGTTGATGATGCGGCCGATTCGGCGAAGGCGGGCATCAACAACGTAGAAGATTCATTGAAACTATATTAAGCGACTCGCTTAGGAAAAGGCCAGATTGAAAACAGGTGGGAAGATGCTTCAGAAGCTATCTTCCCACCTGTTTTTATTTTATTGCAACGGGCAGTTCAACGTGTTCCCATTTCAGAACAATGCTTTTACCCGTTACGTCATAAACGAGTCGCTCGTTCATTTGAGCAGACTTGATGGGTTTGGCTTTTACCCGGAGCACATCCTGCGCCTGGTCGTATTTGAACGCCCCCCACTGATTGGCTACCTTATTGAAAATAACGGTCCATTCGTTTTCGCCCGGAATGGTAAAGAAGCCGTACTTGCCCGCAGGCAGGGCTTTTCCCTCTACCATAATATCTTTATCCGTTTCAAACGTTGTTGCCTCATTAGCCCCTGACCGCCAAACTTTTCCATAAGGAGCCAGTGTACTGCCAGCCTCCCAAACGGGACGGCCTTTTACAGATGGGCTCCCGTAGCTGATTGTAATGGAAGCACCGTTTATTTTGCCGCTAGCCATAGCAGGTGGGCTGGGGCGGTTGGCTTTGTCACCTTGTGCCCAGGTTACTACGCTTAGTAGTACGCCAATCAAGGTCAAGGCCACCGTCCGGTTCATGCTTGTCATTTTCATTGTTTTCGATTGATTGGTTATTAGTTAATGGTTTTCAAATAAGCTACTTGCTAGCAGTGATTAATAACGATTAACCATTCACGATTAACCAATAACCAATCACCGGCAACTAAAGTAAAGAAGAATAAGATAATAGCCAACCGGTCTTGTTAGTTACAAAGCCCCCAGTGTCTCTTTTGCTATTGTACATAAAAAATGCCCGATACAGACAGCAGTACCGGGCATTTTTAATAAATCAAATTTGCGTTTATTCCCACTCAATCGTGGCAGGGGGTTTGGAGGAAATGTCATACACGACACGATTTACCCCTTTTACCCGATTGATGATTTCGTTAGATACGTCGGCCAGGAACTCATAAGGAAGATGCGCCCAGTCGGCGGTCATGCCATCAACGCTCGTAACCGCCCGCAGTGCGACGACCCGCTCGTACGTTCGCTCATCGCCCATTACGCCTACCGATTGTACTGGCAGCAGCATGGCGCCCGCCTGCCATACTTTATCGTACAGGCCTTCACGTTTTAATCCGTCAATAAACAACGCGTCAACCTGCTGAAGAATGTCCACTTTTTCGGGTGTAATATCGCCCAGTATCCGAATCGCCAGGCCGGGACCGGGGAACGGGTGACGCCCCAGAATGGCATCGGGTAAGCCGAGCGTCCGGCCTACGGCACGCACTTCATCTTTAAACAGAGTATTGAGTGGCTCAACGACTTTCAGTTTCATGAAGTCGGGAAGGCCGCCTACGTTATGGTGTGACTTGATGGTTGCCGATGGACCTTTTACCGAAACGGATTCGATAACGTCAGGATAAATTGTACCTTGTCCGAGCCACGATACCCCTTCAATTAAGTGAGCTTCATGATCGAAGACATCTATAAATGTCCTTCCAATCGCTTTGCGTTTTTCTTCCGGATCGGTCAGTCCCAGAAGAGCGGTATAAAACTGCTCTTTTGCATCGACGCCTTTCACATTGAGGCCCAGTGTTTTATAGGAATCCAGCACACCCTGAAACTCATCTTTCCGAAGCAGACCGTTATCGACAAAAATGCAGTACAGATTTTTGCCGATCGCCTGGTGAATGAGCGTAGCCGCTACCGACGAATCGACACCGCCCGATAGCCCCAGTACGACTTTATCGTCGCCTAGTTTCTCTTTTAGCTGCGCGATTGTGGTTTCAGCAAACGACTCGGCGGTCCAATTTTGCGAACAGCCACAAATGTCGACCACAAAATTATGTAGCAGCGTTTTACCCTGGAGTGAGTGCGTCACCTCAGGGTGAAACTGTATGCCATACGTAGGCTCATCGTCGACCTGGAAAGCCGCCACATGAACGGTGTCCGTTGAGGCAATGATGCTGAAGTTTTCGGGAACGCTCGTAATGGTATCGGCATGTGACATCCATACCTGAGAGTGCTGGTCGATTCCCTTCATCAGTGGGCTTTCGCCATTGACGGTACCCAGTTTGGCCCGTCCATACTCACGAATGGAGGATGCTTTTACCTCACCACCATTGGTATGGGCCAGTAGCTGAGCGCCGTAACAAACACCAAGCAATGGCATTTTGTGCCGAAAAGCGGCCAGGTGAACCTCGGGGGCGTCGGCATCGCGAACGGATGATGGACTGCCAGAGAGGATGATACCCTTTATATCGGGCGTAATCGTTGGGAGGTGATTGTAAGGATGGATTTCGCAGTAAACATTCAGTTCGCGCACCCGGCGGGCAATGAGTTGAGTATACTGCGAACCGAAATCCAGGATCAGAATCTGTTCGGTGGCCATGAATAGGTCTCTAAAATGCAAAGTTAGGGCATTTTTGTGAAAACGCCCTACTTGCTTTTATAACCAACCATTTAATGAGCCACTACCAACCGGCATCGAATACCCCCTTTACCATAGCCCAATGAGACAATATAAACTCCGGAAGGAAGGGCAGCGACCGAAAATATCAGCGACGTTGCTCCTAATGACATCTGGTGATTACGCTGTAAAATTACCTTACCAGCCGGATCCGTTAACGTAAGTTGGATCACATCACCACTCCATTCCAGAGGGAGTCGGACAGATACCTCATCATCAGCCGGATTAGGATATAACAGTGTCCCCAACGCAATTCCAACCAATGTACTTTCTACTTCCAGTTGGGGCAGCAGCTTAGCATCCAGCACTACTTTTAGCGAGGCAGTAACAATGGGCGAGTAATCCGATGCAGACTGAGGGGACACCGACCGGATACGGTATTGGTAGATTTCTCCTATCTTAAGCGAACTTTTTGTATCACTGCTTCGCAGGTCCTGATACGTTTGGCTAGTGCCCGACAATACCGCTATTTGCTTGAAAATGCCGTTTGTATCGGCCCGCTCAATCGACCACCTAGCCAGACTATCTATCTTATTATCCCAGCTAAGTTCTATAGCACTTGTATCTACAGGAACAGCCAAAAAATTCGTTGCAGCAGGTAATGCCGGGGCAATCGGAACCTGGTAAAAGCTAAGCGCCCGCATCCCCAGTTTATTCCGAATAACAGGCCCCACATAAAAACCAACCTGATTGTCCTGGTAAGATGAGGGCAAATAGGTCAGGTGTTTCGCCGTGATGCGTTTTGTCAACTTTATGACCAGAGAATTTCCCCGTTCGGCAACTGACTTAACCAGACCACTTTCGCCCGTTGGGTAGTCAGTATAGATAAAATCGGATAAACTTTTTGCGTAGCGATACCCTTTACTGCTGATGATCGTATCGGCTGGCCAGCTCATTTTATGAACGGGTTCGAATTCAAGGGTAATTTCGTCCTGTTCGGGCTTGCTATAATATAGCTTTTGCAGATTAGGCGACCCAATGCCAGCGGTATCAACAACCCCATAAAGATCACGAGCGATGAGCCGATACAGTTCCAACCCGAACTGATAATGGCCTGCTTCATCATAATGTACACCCTCGTACCCTGGCAAACCAACGGTAGCAATGGGCTCATTATCGGCAAAAATAGACTTAGACCGACGTTGGAAGTCCCGTAAAACACCCGCATTGATTACGTTGTCGGTTAATATATTGATCTGCGAATGATAGATTTTTCTCAGGCCGGGGTAGTCTAGTTTCCAATAGTTGTAGAGTTGTGGGAAGGTACGAACATAAACGTCCGGATTATTGGCCGCTTCGGCTTCGCCCTGCCGCCAGATCATGGCTTTTGCCTGACTGGCTACACCGGCCTTACTTGCTCTGTACAGCAAGCGCCCATAAAGTGTACTTAACGACATCGGCTGACTGGCATCCCGATTGGCATGACTGGTAATCGTAGTCCCGCCAACGGCACCGTTTATAATAGCTGTTGGAATGCCCTGTTTCTCCTTGATCATTCGTTGCAACTCCATGCCCCACAGGCAGGTAAGATCCTCTTTTGTGTTGGTCAGACACCAGGCCGTATCTGCCGGATTGTAGCTATTATTGAAGTTGTGTACACCAAACGTGCGGCAGAATGTGCTGCGAATTGTGTAATCCTCATATTGTCCAACTGCATTCGACTGCCCCATAATCAGGAAAACATCGCCACAAACAATGCTATCGCGAAAAGCTACCCGTACCGAGTCTGCCTGTAAGACTCGGTGTATAAACAGCTGAAAACTGTACTGATTCAGTTCGGCTTTGATAACCGGGGCAAAGGCAAAGTGCCCGGTCAGCGAGTCAGGAATTATTTTACGATACTGGTACGGCTTATTATCTCTGGCAACCACCAGAGAAATGGCTTTTACATCGTCATCGGGAGCTTGCCCGGAAATCGCGACGGAACACTGACTTAATTGATTACGGGGATAAAGTTGCAGTCTGGCAGGCCATTGATCGAGCCTGACAGCCTTTTGTGCCCGCATAGTGGTACAATCAACCAGGATAAATACCAGGGCTATTACTATTAATCTCACGGAGTTACGGTATAAAACAACTACAAACATACCAATTAGCAGGCAAACCCTATCAGATCCACGACCGGATCAACAGCCAGTCAAGGGAAATTGCTTACCAATAATCCAGCAACAACAAAGCCATTCGTGAAACTACATTCTTTAAAACTCTTACTTTTACAGGCAATAATAAAACAGTTATTGTCCGGAGGTCGTTAGTTGTCAGTCTGTAGTCAGTCACTTACCTGAGCTTTCGCTTTACTCTTCAGGCCAATAGCTATTGACCGATAATCAACGACTTCATTTTGAACGTTCCTGTTTTTCTGGCCCGAAAAGTTCGTCACGCTCCGAAAGGAAGCTTTTCGGCTACCGTTACGCGCGTTGGCATCGCCAGTATTGCGCTTGGACTGGCGATTTTGATTATCGCCTTTGCTGTTTTGTTCGGCTACAAACGCACCATTGAGCAGAAGATTTTTCTGTTTGGTGCCCACTTACAGGTCAGCAAATTCACCAATAACGCATCTTACGAAGAAACCGCTCTCTCTCTTAAAACCACGCTTTACCGCGATAGTACCCGTGTTCCCGGCGTACGCCACATTCAGGCCGTTGCTCTGAAAGCGGGGATTTTAAAAACACCGGAAGAGTTAACGGGCGTCATCCTGAAGGGAGTTGGTAAAGACTACGACTGGAATCTGTTCAAAGAGTCACTGGTGGCCGGTACAGTACCTGTGGTGGGTGCCGATACGGGCTCCGGCTCTACCCAGCTACTTCTCAGCCAGCTGATGGCCAATCAGTTGAACGTGAAAGTTGGCGATGCCGTACCGCTTTACTTTCTGGGGAACCCGCCCCGTGCCCGAAAAATGACCGTAGTGGGTATTTACGAAACCGGCCTTGAGGAAGTCGATAAGACCATTGCCCTCGGCGATATTCGGCTGGTGCAGAAACTCAACCGCTGGGGACCCGACTCAGTAGGAAGCTACGAGATCTACGTGAACGATTTCAATCAGCTAACCCTCGCTGCCAATAATGTATTTCAGGCCATGGCACCCGACATGCGCTTAACGCGGGTAACGGATCAGTACCGACCCTTATTCGACTGGATGCTGCTGCTCGACCGGAACATGATTATTCTGTTGACACTGATTACGTTCGTAGCCTCGTTCAACATGGTGTCCGTACTGCTTGTGTTAATGATGGAGCGTACACCCATGATTGGGCTACTCAAGGCATTAGGAGGAAACAATGCCCTCATTCGACGAATGTTTGTCTTTGTCGGGCTCAACATGGTCGGCTGGGGATTACTCATCGGTAATCTGGTTGGGATTGGCCTGTGCTTCGCGCAGGAACGCTTCAAACTCATTCCGCTGGACCCAAAAAATTACTTCGTCAGCTACGTGCCCATCGCCTGGGACTGGGAAACGATTCTGGCCCTCAATGGCGCCACAATTATCCTGATTGGTCTTGTTCTTTGGTTATCAACAATCCTCATCAACCGCATTCAACCCGTGAAAGCGCTGGCGTTTAAAAAATAGTTTAAACCGGGATTTAGCTGATTTACCTGACTGGCATTGATTTCAGTAGATGACATTTGTTGACTTGAAATCATGCTAATCACAAAAATCCATTAAATCCTACGGGGTAGCCCGTGCGGTTCAGATTACTTCCGGTACGTGAACTTCTGAATATATCCCTTTTCCCCATTACCCTCACTGGCAATGTACAGGTCGCCGTTTGGGGCAAAACAGATGCCTTCGGGCTGGCGAAAGGCCTTCGGGTCAAGCGGTTCAGAATAGATAATTTTAGCTTTACGGCTCGTGATCAGGAGTCGTTTGCCGACAGACGTGAGCATGTACCACTCCCCCGTTTTCGGATGCACGGCAATCCCCGACGGCTTGTAGGTTTTGGGGTCAATTCCCGCTCCTTTCAGTTGGTCGTCATTTAAGCTCATGTCTTTAAACACCGCCCGGTTTAGCAGATCGAACGAATACACAGCCTTATCACTCGATCCCTCTCCGTTTTTTACCGCAATGAGCAAACGCTTGGTTTTAGGATCGTACCCTAACCCTTCAACTTCCGTTTTTTTGGGTAGATCTGTTTTGGTCTTACCAATTTGGGTTGATTCAGGCTCGAAACGGGAAAGTGTACCATTGCTCTCAAGTACATAAACCTGCCCGTTCACGTATTCAATGCCCTCGAAATCGCCGTATCCGCCAAAACCGAAATCCTTGACGACTTTGCCTTTTTTCGTATCAAATACGTAAACAACGGCCTCTTCGTCCTGCACGCACAGAAGCTGATCGTCTTTATAATAAGTCAGGCCCGATATTTCCTTCAATTCTTTCGGGAGGGCATACGTCTGGTCGGGGGCGCTGAGCTGATACGGCAATTTAAACTCAGTGGCCAGGGTTCCGGCTTCGGGTTGCTCATTTGTTTTTGACGAGGTGCCGCAACCCGCCAGCAGGATTATAAAACCAATAAAAAGACGATTCATAACAGACTGATTTTGGGCAAATGTATGGATTTGACATTAACCTACTTTCAGAATGTAGACCCAGTCCCTAAAATTCCTCCTTCCTTCAAAATCAGAATGGCGTCATTCAGATTCCTGAAACGGGCATTCCGCCGGTTTCTTTTTTGCTATTTACCAGATCTAATTAGTTTTGTTTATAAACCTGATGTACCATGTCTAACCGTCTGACGACTTCGCAAAAGTGGCAACTTGCCCTGAGCGTATTCGTTATCTACTTTCCAATTCGGCTGTACGTCAATGTGTCAACGCTGACCTGGTTGCTGATGGCACGTAATGTGCCCTTCTGGATAGTGGAAACGATCCTGACGGTTCTGTTTTTTTATGCCTGGCTCACCGTTGCCGAATGGCTTCAGCAGGTACTTTTCAAGCGTTTTGGCGAAGGTTTTCTCATCGAGTTCAAAATCCCGGCCCAACTGGCTACTTTGGTCATTGCCAGCGCATTGGCACTGGTGTTTAACTTCGCCTTTTTTATGACCTGGCGTGGATTGGACACCGCGCTTGAACGAAATTTCGGGGTTTACCACGATCAGGAAATTCGGCCACAGCGCCCGGTTCCAACACCGGCCATATTGGAAGAGCGACGAAAACGGAGTGAACAACGCCGACGCGTCAACAACGGCTTAACGGTGATGGCCATGCTGTCCGCTTTTTACCTGGCTGCCAATCGACGGGCTTATCGTGAGTTGGAGGTTGTTCAGGTACGCGCCGAACGGCTGGAAAAAGAGAATGTGCAGGCGCAGTTTGCGGCCCTGAAAAGCCAGGTAAATCCGCACTTTCTGTTCAACAGCCTGAGTATATTGTCGTCTTTGGTCCATGCCGACGCCGAACTGTCGGAGAAGTTCATCGACCAGCTATCGCGGGCCTACCGTTACATTCTGGAGCAGAAAGATAACGAACGGGTCTTGCTGAAAACCGAACTGGAGTTTATTCAGGCCTACCGCTTTCTGCTGAATATCCGCTTCGAGAAAAAATTCGATGTTATCATCAACGTTCCTGAGGCAGACCAGACCCGCTATAGCATTGCCCCGCTAACGCTTCAGTTATTGGTCGAAAACGCCGTTAAGCACAATCGCATGTCGGCGAAAGAGCCCTTGAATGTCCATATTCTGCTGGAAGGCGACTGTCTGGTTGTGAAAAATAACTTACAACCCCGCCCCCAGTCCGAAACATCGACCGGTATGGGTCTGCAAAACATCATCACCCGTTACGCGCTCCTGACCGAGCGGCCCGTTCGGGTTAGTGACAGCGAAGGCAGCTTCATCATAAAAATACCCTTGTTATTCAACGAACGAATGAATGAACCGGCGAGTGAGCGTAATGGTATATCTGCCGGCACGCGTACACTCGCCTGAACGAGACCTTCTTTTTATGAATAGATTTCCTTATTCAGCCATTCGTTCTATACGCCTATGAACGTTACTATTATTGAAGACGAAAACCTGACAGCCAAACGGCTCGAAAGTTTACTTCACAAATATGACCCTACTATAAAAGTACTGGCTCGCATTCCATCAGTAGCCGAAGCCGTGGCGTGGTTCGACGAATCGCCCGTGCCCGTCGATCTGGTATTTATGGATATACATCTGGAGGATGATCTGGGCTTTCGGATTTTCGAACAAACGCAGTTAACAACGCCCGTCATTTTTACGACCGCCTACGATGAATACATGATTCAGGCGTTTAAGGTCAACAGCATCGACTACCTGCTTAAACCTATCAATTACGACGAACTGGTAGCCGCTATTGAAAAATACAAATCCCTGAAAAAACAGTTTGGACAAACAGCCTCAACGTCGGCTCATGACATTGAAACGCTATTGAATCTGATTGGCAAATCGAAGCAAACCGATTATAAAGAGCGGTTTATGATAACCGTCGGCACAAAAATAAGGAGCATCGAAACCGGCGACATTGCCTATTTCTATCTGGAAGAAAAAGTTGTTTTCCTGGTTACGAAAGACGGCCTGACGCTTCCTGTCGATTATAGTTTAGACAAGTTAACGCAGATATTGAACCCACGTCAGTTTTTCCGGATCAGTCGTCAGTTTCTGGTTTCGTTACCTGCCATTCAGACCATTCATACCTTTTCGGCGGGAAAACTCAAGCTGGATATGATTCCCAAATCCCGTCAGGAGGTTTTCGTAAGTGGCGACCGCATGACGGAATTCAAAGAGTGGCTGGGAAAATGAACTAAGCTATTACACGTCTGCCTGTTTTTACCTGATTACTACTCCTAAACCTTCCCTTTGGCCTGCGGCAACGCAGGCCTTTTTTGTACCAGTCAAAACGAATACAAGCAAGATCGGTGACGAAGCCGTACCTTTGCACTATGGAGAATACCGACGACAAGCCCCGCAAACAACGCGGCCAACGTACCGATGTAAAACTGACCGTTTCGGAGCCCGCCGAACTCATGGCCTTTTTGATTGCCAATTTGCCCCATAAAAATCGCAACAACATCAAGTCCCTGCTCGGCAATAAGCAGATTCTGATTGATGGGAAGGTGTTTACCCAGTTCAATCACCCGTTAAAGCCCGGTCAGATTGTTACGGTGGCGGCCAACCGGGCACCCCAAACATCGCAGTATCGTGGTCTCACCATTTTGTACGAAGATCAGTCCCTGATTGTCATTAACAAACAGGCTGGGTTGCTCTCGATGGCGACGAATAAAGAACGCGACCGGACGGCGTACGGCATTTTGAGCGAATACACGAAAAAAGAAAACCCCAAAAACAAGATATTTATCATTCACCGTCTCGACCGCGAAACCTCGGGTGTAATGATGTTCGCCAAAAGCGAAAAAGTGCAGCGGTTGATGCAGGAATCATGGAACGCAACGACTAAAGAGCGCACTTACGTAGCGTTGGTAGAAGGTGTTCCGGAGCCCCCTCAAGGTACCATTACCTCCTACCTGCGCGAGAGCAAGGCCCTGATTGTGTACTCCAGCCAGAACCCCGATACCGGCCAGCTTTCCATCACCAACTATACAGTCATGAAAGCCGGAAATGGCTATGCCTTATTGGAACTGGAGTTGGAAACGGGGCGAAAAAACCAGATTCGGGTACACATGCAGGATATTGGCCATCCAGTAGCAGGTGATGAAAAATACGGTGCTGAAACAGATCCCATTGGCCGACTGGGTTTGCACGCCGAGGTGCTGGCGTTTGAGCACCCGATAACGGGCGCACCCATGCGCTTTGAAGCACCCGTACCCAAATCGTTTTTGGCTTTGGTGAAAGTAAGCGAGCAGGAGTAATAGATTTCCTGACTGGATTAACAGGATTTATCAATCTGCTTAAATCCTGTTGATCCTGTCTGAATTCATCACTTAACAAGCCGGTATTTAAGCAATACCCAGATAGCTTCGACCCCATCCAGCCAGGAAATCTTTTTGCCCTCAGCAATTGAACGGGGATAATAACTAATCGGCAACTCCTTAATGCGGATTCCCCGCTTAGCAACTTTAGCCGTTACTTCCGGGCAAAACTCAAAGCGGGTACAATCGAGGGGAATAGAACGCAACAAGTTGGCATCGAACACCTTATAGCACGTTGGCTCATCGGTAAGGCGCTGATTGAACAGAATATTTGTCAGCAGCGTAACAACCTGGCCCCCCACGTAGAAGCTGAAGTACGAATGTCGGTTTTCGGGATTGAGAAACCGGGAGCCATAAATCACCTTCTCTTTTCCATCGACAATGGGTTTTACGAGCGCCAGGTAGTCTTGCGGTTCGTATTCCAGATCGGCGTCCTGTACAATGGCAATATCGCCGGTCATGTGTTGAATGGCGGTTCGGATTGCCGCGCCTTTCCCCTGATTCTTTTCGTGGAGGACTACCCGGATGTTAGGAATAGCCTTAAGCGTTAACAGGTGCTCGCGGGTACCATCCGTAGAGCCATCGTCGACAATAATAATCTCTTTATTTATTGGGACAGCCTGAATCTTTTCGAGGAGGGTATCAATAGATGTAATCTCGTTGTAAGCAGGGATAAGAACTGATAGCAGCATAAAACAAAAGTAATCGAAAACAGGCGAACAATGGTGAGGTCACTTTCGAACCCAGTAAAGCAACGGGAAGCGGGGATTTTTCACTTGCACAAAGTTTTTTTGTAATCCCGCCCGCAATTGTCGGATGGCGTAGGCATTGGCCGGGTCATTCAGGGCGGTACTATCATCGATCACGCTCGACCGATTGCCAAACACCACCATCTTTAAACTCGTATCCGCTAAAGCCTTTTTGTAGGTGTCCGGATGCGACTTTATATAATGCGTTGTCTGCATCTCGGTAAAAAAGAACGGTACGTTTGGTTCTCGATCCGACAGATAGTACAGGCTCAGCGCATTATCGAACAGAAGCACTTTGCCGGTAGGCCCGGCCTGTTCACGGATAAATTCACCGGCGTCTTTTTCTCCCGAATAATCGGCAATCGTTACAAATCGTTTGATAGCATCGGGTCGGTACAAGAATGCACTGATCAACACCAGTACACCCACGACCCCAACGCCCATAACTATTGACCGGTACGGTATGCTGGTATGCCGACGTTCGTACTGTTCTAACCATTTATCGACTATAAAACCCAGGTGTACAGAGAAGAAAACAGCGGCTGGGAAGAAGTAGTGGCTTGCCTGCGTTTTCAGCATGGCAACACACGAGAAACCCGCCAGCAGCAACGCCAGCCAAAGCACCGGTGTTCGCTGGTACGCGGCCCGGTAGGGTTGTCGCAGCATCAAAACCACCGACAGCGCTAATAAGAGCAGGAACCAGCTTAGTTTGATCAGAAACTTAACCAGAAAAATTGTGTGAGACGGGTATCCGCCAAAGGGATAAATATACGTCCATTCCAGGTGAGCATCCAGCCGGTTCGTCGCGTAAAAATACAAGGCAGAGAGTACCAGTGGCAGTAAAAAACCCAGCAATACCAGCATCCCTCTTGCCACCATCGGCCAGAACGTAAGCCGCCCGGTAAGCCACAAGAGCAGGATAAAAGCACCAAACCCTACGACGTAAAAAGCCACCACACTCTTAAAACACATGGCAATACCAAGCAGAATACCGGCTCCCAGCCATCGCCAGCCCGACTGTTCTTTTCCATCAGTGGCCAGTACGAACGCATTGAGACCGAAAATGGCGATCCAGCTCTCAGGCTCCAGGAAATTCATTTCCATGAAAAAACAACAAGCGGCCGTTAGCGCAGCCGTAATTAGAGACGCCCGCTCCCCAAATTGGCGGGCAGCCCGCCAGGCAGACGCTACGCAGCCCATTGCCAGCAACGTAATCAAGGCGGTAACACTGACATGGTTATAGCCTCCCAACAGACTCAGCAACACATTGGTCGACGAGTAGATCAGGTACGATTTGGACGGAATAAAATCATACAGGGAGTATCCTTCGTTGAGCGAGCGCCCAATTACCAGATATTCCAGCGCGTCGTAGCCATACGTTGAATTGTAGGTAAACAGAAAGAAAATAGGGCCAAATAAGATAAGTAATATAAAAAGTCGTGTCATGGTACTCAAATATTGCTCCCGGCGAGTCTTCAATAAACCGACAAATGTACTGGATTACCAATAAGTCACCAGATTAAACAAATGTTTTTGTTTACCGTTTGCTCCGTAGTACTACGTTGCAACGATCCCACGCCCCTTGAAATAGCCAATATTCGTTTTTTCTTCGCCACGATATTTTTTGCCTTCGGCATCCAAAAAACGGCATTCAGCCAAATTGTTTTTATTCTCTAAATAGAACGTCTCACTTTTGAGCCGTTAATCGACAACCTCATGAAAGCCCTGTTACTATCTTTACTCATCGTTAGCGCAACCGTCTCTCTTGCCCAAACAACGGGGACGCCTGCCACCGGAACGCCGACAACACCTTCAGCCGATACCACAATCGCCCCGGCGCCAGCTCCAGACCCGTTTGGCACAACACCAGCTACTACTCGTCCGGATAATTTCACCGCACCGGCGGGCTCCCGGCCCTCCCGTATTGGCAGTCCGGCAGGTGTGCCACCTCAGGTAGGTGCTACACCGTCAGAAGCGGAGCCAATCGTTCGTGGAACGGGTAAAATAACGGGTGTTCTGATGGATTCAACAACGAACAAACCCGTAGAATTTGCGACAATCGCTTTACTCAACACGACTACCAACAAACCCATTGACGGCACCACTGCCGATGCTAAAGGTAAATTTACCCTCGGCAAGGTAGCACCCGGCCGGTACCGGCTCCAATATTCCTTTATCGGCTACAAGGATAAACGAAGCAGCGTACTTACTATTGACAAGAATAGCGACATTAATCTGGGCACCATAAAGCTGGGTGCCGACGTTCGGACACTGAGTGAAGTGAACGTGGTAGGACAAGCCGCCATGATCGAAGAGAAAGTGGACCGGCTGGTGTATAATGCCGATAAAGATATTGCCGCCAAAGGGGGCGACGCGGGCGACATTCTCCGCAAAGTCCCAATGCTATCGGTCGATCTGGACGGTAACGTTAGCTTACGGGGCAGTGCCAATGTTACGGTACTTATCAACAATAAACCCTCTACTATTGTCGCCAGCAGTGTGGCCGATGCCTTGAAGCAGATTCCGGCCGACATGATCAAGACCGTTGAAGTCATTACCTCACCCTCGGCCAAGTATGACGCCGAAGGATCAGCGGGTATCATCAACATCGTGACCAAGAAAACAACCTTGCAAGGCGCGACGCTCGATGTGAACGGAGGTGTGGGGAACCGGGGCAGTAACCTGGGGCTGAGCGGCAACTACCGCACGGGCAAAATGGGTTTCTCGCTCAGCGGGTTTGGCCGGGCTGAATACAATGTAAAAGGGGCTTTTACCAACGACCAGACAACCCGCAGTTATGACGCAGCAACGAATACCTTCTCGGGCAGCACCCGTACCCTTCAGACAGCCACTACCCTGAGCCAGCGTTTGTTTGGTAACTACCAGCTGGGTTGGGATTACGACATCGACAAACGCACTTCGATTACCGCCAGCCTACGCTACGGTGCCCGGAATGGTACGGCAAATCAATATAACCTGCTCACACAAACAACCGGTCCTAACAGCTTTTTCCCAACCGTGAATGACCGGAATGTACAAACTAAGGACTTGTCTGGAACGGTCGATGCGAACGTGACTTACACCAAGATTTACAAACCGCAGCAGGAATTCAGTATTCTGGCCTTGTTCAGCCGCAACAACCGGACAAATAACTTCGTAGCGGACATTTTGAGCGGTGCTGATTTCCAGACGATTACAGCGCGCCAAAAGAATGACAACCTTAGTTACAATCAGGAGTCAACGCTCCAGATCGATTATCAGACGCCCATCAAAACCAACCAGCTACTCGAATTCGGAGCGAAAGGCATTTTCCGGAAAGTAAACAGCGATTACACCTACTACCTCGCTACCGGCGATAACTTCAACTATATCGTTGACCAAAACCGTCCTTCCAATACGCTCTTTTACGACCAGAACATTGCGGCCTCATATCTGTCATACACCCTGACAACGAAAAATAAATACACCGTTAAGGCCGGTGCCCGTTACGAGTATACTTTTATTAATGCCCGATTTAGCAAAGAAGTAAGCGGCCAGTCGACAGCTATACCCGACTACGGTACGCTGGTTCCCAGCATCAATATCTCGAAAAGCCTGAAAGACGGCAAGATTATCAAACTGGCGTATAACCGCCGTATTCAACGTCCGGGTATCCAGTTCCTTAATCCTAACGTGAACTCCGCAAACCCAACGAACATTACCCAGGGTAACCCCCTGCTATCGCCGGAGTTTACGGACAACATCGAATTTAGCACCAGTGCCAACATTAAAGGATTATACCTGAACGCTTCGCTCTTTGCCCGGCGCACGGCCAATGAAATCACCGCCGTTCGTGATGTATCGCAGCAATCGTTCGGTGATGTGACCAGCCAGGTTTTTCAGCAGGTAATCCGGACAACCTACCAGAACGTCGGTCGTCAGGATGCCGCCGGGATAAACCTGTTCGGCAACGGGACACTCTTCCGGAAACTACAATTGGGTGGCGGCCTCGATCTTTACCATGTGAGCCTGACAAATAACAACGCCAACCCAATTTATTCGGCGTCGAACTCCGGCTGGGTAATTGGTGGTCGGATTCAAAGCAGCGTTTCACTCAGCAATGGCTGGGCGTTCCAATTGTTCGGCGGTGGCCGTGGTAAGCAGGTACAATTGCAGGGTTACCAAACCCCAATGTACTTCTACAGCATTGGTATGCGGAAGGAATTCAACAATAAGAAAGCCAGTCTGGGTCTGGCCGGAGAGAATATCTTCAACCACCCATTTACGCAGCGGTCTGAGTTATCCTCACCCATCCTGACGCAAAACTCGCAGACCAGCTTTTACAACGCAGGCGTTCGGTTGACGTTCAGCTACAAACTGGGTAAAATGAGCTTTGATGCTCCCCAGAAACGCCGGAAGTCGGTTAATAACGACGACGTGAAAGAAGGCGAAGGTGGTGGCGGTGGTGATAACCAGCAACAGGCAGCTCCAGCGGCCCCAGCTGGTGGCGGTGGCCGAACGGGTGGCGGTGGCCGTCCACGATAATAGCAGACTCATTACCCTCCGGCATACTTTTTGGCGGGGCTCAAGATAATTAGATTAGGTTGGTGATCAATCCCTCTTGCTCTGCGAGAGGGGTTTCTTGTTTATTACATGTTCATTTTCGATTTTGCCAGTACATTCCCTATACATAGATCATGAAGTCAAAAAATTTGGTTAGCCTTTCCGTTTCAGCGGTATTTTTCGTTCTTTCCATTACGGGCCTGTTAATTTATTTTGGGCAGGGCGGCTATGTTGTCGATCATACCCACGCCTGGTTTGGTGTACTGTTCTTTATCGCTGCGGTCTTTCACATTGTCAATAACTGGTCTTCGATTGTTGGGTATTCCAAAAGTCGCCGAACGGGCAGCATTCAAAAAGAACTGATCATACCCGTTGTCATTGTCGCCATTTTTGCTGCGGGTATTGGGTTCGATGTACCCGTTTTCAAGAAACTGGGTAATGCTGGTAAAGACCTGGTGCGGGGTAGTCGGCCGCGCGGTGGACCGTTGTCACAAGCTGCTGTCGATTCGATTGCCAGCGCCGTTGAAACAGCCTACGCAACAGCCTATACCAAAGGCGACACGGGCGCATTGGCCGCCGTAATGCCCGTTAAAACAGCACTTTTGACCGAAGCCGGAACAATTCTGAATGGGTCAGATATTCAGAAGAACCTGTTAGCCCGTACAGCTCCGGAAACGCTGAAAACGAAGGTAGACCGCGCCGAAGCCCTCGACGACCACACAATTCTGGTGTATGGTACATCAACCAACTCAACGGCCACATCCCCTTCTGTGTATTCGCACGTCCTGAAAGAACAGGACAAGAAGTGGAAAATCATTGCGGCCCAACGGGCATTTCCATCCGTGCAATAAGATTGCAACTTTAGACCAGGCCCGTAGTAGCTGACAGCATCCAGAATCCATTTAATAAAATCCAGAACTGGTTTTAATTAAATGGATTCTGTCGTTCAACGGCGTAAAATCCTTTCCGATCAACCTTTCTCTAAACCGTATTCAATCGCCATGAGTCTGGATCTTCTTTTAACACTGGATACAATCGAGGTGCTGGAAAATTACATTGATAAAATCCGACCCAGTGAAGAGCTAAGGGATCAGATAGACATAGGGTACAAACTAGACAATCAGAGTATCATTATCTTTGAGAGCCGCCCCTACTTTCACCAGCCAGACGAACGGTTCGAGTCGGCGGTGGCAAAGGCTACATTTGTAAAAGCGCAGGACCACTGGAAGGTTTTCTGGCAGCGCTCAAATTTAAAGTGGCAGATTTACGCACCACAACCTTTTGTGAAAACAATAGACCAGTTTGTTGCTCTGGTTGAACAGGACGAATATTATTGTTTCTGGGGATAATTGGTCCGCCCGTAATCGCTGTCTGCCTGCAACGTAACAGAAAGATAACGCGTACAGATCATGTTGGTCTGCGTTTATGTATTAGTTTAGGTCAATTTCTGACTTCTTACCGACCTTATTATTAATCGCTTGCCAAAATATGAGCCTCCTTTAGTCATTTTTTCACCATATAGTAAACTCTATTGACTACTATCCGGTTAATTGAAGGAATACCTGTTTGCCTGACCATTGAATGAAGCAATTCTTACTGTTCGTTATAACGTATAGCCTGGTTATATTCGGCTTGTCGCTGTCGGCGTTTGCCCAGACCGCTTATGTGGTATCGGGGCGAGTGACGGACGCGGCTACCGGCGAAGGCATTCCGTTTGCCAGTATTGCGCTGAAGGGCAAAACGTCCGGTACCACCTCCGACGTAGACGGTCGTTATTCGCTTCGGCTCACCCAAATCTCCGATTCGCTCATCATTTTAAGTTTGGGCTATCGAACCACCGCTTACCCTCTTTTGCAGCAGGCATCCCAGACGATAAACGCGCAACTTACGGCAACTGCCACGAAGCTAAAGGAGGTTAAAGTGTACGCCAAAGGAGGTGACCCGGCTTATCGGATCATGCGCGAAGCCCTTAGAAGGCGCGATGAATACAACCCGGCAAAAATGGTAGCTTATCAGTACGATAGTTACACAAAAGTTGAAGGATACATCAATAATTTTGCCCAAAAGCGTAAAAACAACCGGAAACCGGGGCCTATCGGGCGGCTGTTGGGCAAACTGCCCGCCATTGTGGATGAAAACGGGCAACCAGCCGTACCCGTATTTATTTCGGAAACGGTCTCTAACTTTTACGCCCGCTCCCAACCCGAAAAAATAAAAGAGCGCGTACTGAAATCGCACGTTACAGGGGTTGGTGTTAGCGATGGTGGCCTTATTTCCCAGCTAACCGGTGCCTCGTTTCAGCAGTACAACTTCTACCGGAACTCCGTTAACATCCTTCAGAAAGACATCCCCTCCCCGATTGGCAGTCAGTGGGAAACGATTTACCGATTTCGTCTCAGGGACACAATTGTTCTGAACAACGCCGTTTGCTTTGCCATTGAGTTCACCCCAAAACGAGCCAGCGACCTGGCCTTTACGGGAACGCTACTTATTGATACGCTTCATTTTTCGCTGGCCCAGATGGACGCCCGGGTCGGCAAGCGGGCGAATATCAACTTTGTCGATGAGCTACACATCGAGCAGGATTGGGAAACCACTCCTTCGGGTCTTCGCTTTCCAACCCAGACGCAGGTGATGATTGATACCGACGAGCCAACCCCACGCGCACCGGGCGCTTTGGTTCGTTTTTTTACATCGGCCACGAACATTGTTGAAAACCAGCCGAAAGAGGTCGGATTTTATGACCCATCCATCGAACTTTCGGATGATTACAAGGATACCGATGCCGCTTTCTGGCAGCGCGCCCGACCGGCATCCCTCTCCCCGCGTGAGTACAGAGCTATGGAAGTTGTCGACTCTGTTCGTAACGTTCCGTTTATGAGAGTGGCCGGTGAGATTATCAAGTTGGGTGTGATTGGGTACAAGCCGCTGGGGAAATTAAACGTTGAACTTGGCCCGCTTCTTTATTCGTATGCCAGTAACACCATTGAAGGGCAGCGGTTTCGGCTTGGGTTACGAACCAATACCGGTTTCAGCCGAAAGTGGCTGCTGAGCGGCTACGTGGCCTATGGTACGCAGGATAAAAAGCTGAAGTACAGCGCCAACATCGAGTATATCCTTAGTCGTAAGCCCTGGACAGTCATTGGCGTTCGGCAGAGTTATGATCTGGAACGGATCGGCGTATCGGCCGACAACATCGGCAATAACTCCCTGTTTGGGGCTTATTCGCGTTTCGGCACCATTCGGCGACCCTATTTTCAGGAAGAGAAACTGGCCTACTTCCGGCGCGAGATGGGCCGTGGTTTCACCCAGACAGTTGCCCTGCGCAACCGCAATTTTGAGCCGCTGTTTCCGTTTGCTTTCCGCCCCCAGCTGAACGATCAGGACCAGACAATTCGGAGCAGCTACCGGATCACGGAATTGATTTCGGAAACGCGCTTTGCCCCCGACGAAGTCATCCTGCAAAACGACAATGTGCGCGTGAGCACCGGGGCCATCCGCAAGCCCATTTTTACCCTGCGGTACACGCTTGCCCTACGGGATGTAATGGGCAGCGATTTTACGTACCAGCGCATTGCCCTCACCATGAAGCACTCCTTTCGCATGGGCGTGCTGGGCAGGTCCTATTATACCATCGGCGCCGGTATTATTCCCTCAACGGTTCCGTATCCGCTGCTGTACACTCCGCTGGGCAACGAATCGTCGTTTTATGTTGGGAATGCGTACAATCTAATGAACTACTTCGAGTTTATCTGCGACCGCTGGGCGACGGTACAATACGAACACAACTTTGGTGGTCTGCTGTTTAACCGGCTCCCGTTGCTTCGGCAGCTTAAATGGCGTGAACTTGTTACCGCAAAAGTGCTCATTGGTGGGGTATCGACCAGCAATTTAGCGGTTATTCCAGCGGTTAATGAGACTGGGCAGGCCGTTGAAGGATTCAGCTCGTTGACCCGAACGCCTTATGTTGAAGTGGGCTACGGCATCGACAACATCTTTAAAGTACTCCGTGTCGATGCGATTCATCGACTTACCTACCGCGACAATATTGGCCGTACGGGCATTCCCGTCACGCCTTTTGCCATCAAAGTATCGGGCTGGCTGGCGTTTTAAGCAACCTTACCTTTTTATCTGACAACCAGCTTTAGCTGCTCGTCCGGTAAGGCCACGGCCGATGGTTCCAGGTTGATGACTTCGTTCAACAGACCGGTTCGAAGGTTGAACACCCAACCGTGTAAACTCGGGATCTGATGACTCGCCCACATCCTCTGCACACTATCGGTTTCGGCCAGGCGGTAAATCTGCTCCTGTACGTTTAGCTCGACAAGCCGGTCAAAACGAGTGTGGGCATCGGCAATCTGGTCCAGTTCGGCCTGGTATTTCTCCTGCACCCGCTTGATGTTGACAAGCCACTGGTCGATAAGGCCTAATTTCTTACCTGCCATAGCAGCTTTTACGCCCCCGCATTCGTAGTGCCCGCACACGATAACATGCTTTACCTGCAGCACTTCAACAGCATACTGAACAACGCTCAGGATATTCAGATCGCCGGGAACGACCAGGTTGGCAATGTTTCGATGCACGAACATTTCGCCGGGATCGGTTCCCGTAATCTCGTTGGCCGGAACGCGGCTATCGGAACAGCCAATCCACAAAAACTCGGGCTTTTGATCAGACGCCAGCGTAGCAAAATAGTTATCGTCGAGTTCGAGTTTATCCTGAACCCAGGCTTTGTTATAGAGCAATAACTTCTCAGATGGCTGCATGGGTTGGTAGGTTTCGTTTGTGTTGAGTCACCTCGCGGAGTTCGTAGTCAATTCCCAGCGTTCGGGCCGTCAGGGCGTAATCAACGAGCAGGGCGTAAATATCGCGGTCGATGAAATTCGCATACCGGCAATCGACCAATATTGAATCGCCGGGTTTGAACGACCGAAGCGTTTCCTTTAACCTGGGTTTGCTCAGAAAATAAACGTCTCTCTGGAATTTGATCAGCACATTTTTGCCATCCCGGATAACGCGGTATGAAGCCTGTGAGTTTGTATAAAGCACAAACAGGTAGCCAACCGCCAGCCCCACCAGAATGCCAATGAGCAGATTGGTAAAAAGGATGCCGAGCACAGTAACGATAAAGGGAATAAACTGGCTCATACCTTCCCGATACATAGCCGCGAAAAGAGCCGGTCGAGCCAAACGGTAGCCGATAACAATGAGCAGTGCGGCCAGACTGGCCAGTGGAATATGGTTGATAACGGAGCCCGCTGCCAGTACCGACACCATCAGCAGTATGCCCTGAATGATGGTTGACAACCGAGTTTTACCGGCGCTATACACATTAGTAGACGTCCGGATGACAACCGATGTCATGGGCAGACCACCCATAAATCCGGACAGAATGTTACCAATGCCCTGGGCCATCAGTTCCCGACTACCCGAGGATACCCGACGGAGCGGGTCGATTCGGTCGATGGCTTCGAGATTGATGAGTGTTTCAAGGCTGGCGACGAGTGCAATCGTAACCGCAATACCATAAATGTGGGTATCGCCCAGGATGCTGAAGTCGGGAAAATCGAGAATAGAAGACAGCCCGTTTCCCGCTGCGAGAACCGGTATCCGAACCATATGCTCGTTGGAATCGCCCAGATACCAGCTTGTCAGATAATGACCGAAAAACTGATTCAACCCCACGCCAACAAGCACCACCACCAGCGCGGCAGGTACGACCTGAAAAAACCGGATGCCTTTTCTGGACAATTGATCCCAGCCAATAAGAATGAGTAAGGCGATCAGACTGATGGCTACCGCACCGGGGCTAGCCGTCGCAACGGCCCGATAGATTTCGGAGAGCGTATTTTCCTGATCGGCCAATTGGCTGAACTCGTACTCACCTTCGTAGTCGTTATCCCGGCCGAGGGCGTGCGGAATTTGCTTTAGGATAATGACCAGACCGATACCCACCAGCATGCCCTTGATGACCGAATCTGGAAAAAAGCTGCTAAGTCTGCCCGCTTTCAACAGCCCCATAATCAACTGGATGATACCCGCCAGAATGACCGCTACCAGAAACGCTTCGAAGGTGCCGACGGCCGTAATAGACTCGGCCACAATGACGGCCAGACCAGCAGCAGGACCGCTCACACTAACCTCGGAGTCGGAAAGCAGACCAACCACAATGCCGCCGATGATGCCTGCCACAAGGCCGGCAAACAGAGGGGCACCGGAAGCCAGCGCAATCCCCAGGCACAACGGCAAGCCTGCCAGAAATACTGACAGGCCCGCCGTTAGATCATTCGGAAGATAGGTCGTCCGATAGTGTTGAAATGTGCGAAGGGAATTAGTAAGTGGCATTGTTTTAGTTAACCTCAGTATCAATCGAAGCTGAATTTAGCAAAAAGCCACCAATAGATTAAAGAAGGATTAAAAAAACATACATAAACTTATTCAGCCTTCGATAAAACCTCCTGTACAGTGAGATTCTCCAGAGAGAGAGCGACGAGATCGGCTTGTATCAGCACGTGGGCAGCACCCAGTCCAACCACAAACATGCCTGCCCGTTTACCGGCTTCAACACCCGCTACGGCGTCTTCAAATACGACGCACTCGTTAGGATTTACCTCAAGTTCTTCGGCTCCTTTCGTGAATACTTCCGGATCTGGTTTACCCTTGCTGATCTTCGTCCCGTCTATAATGG
Source organism: Spirosoma fluviale (assembly GCF_900230225.1). Lineage (GTDB taxonomy): Bacteria > Bacteroidota > Bacteroidia > Cytophagales > Spirosomataceae > Spirosoma > Spirosoma fluviale. The sequence continues at coordinate 999,372 of NZ_OCNH01000001.1, read as the reverse complement.
CGTCGAAGGCCTCCGTCATGCCAATGCGTTCCAGAATAAGGGGGGCATTCTTACTGACTGAGCCGAGAGCCGTTTGTAAACCGGCTTTTCGAACCTGCGAGAAAAAGGTGGCTACACCGGGCAGTATATCGTCGGAGTTCATGCGGCTGACGAGTTCGAGGTACCATTCATTTTTCTGAGCGGCTAATTCATTTTTTTTCTCACCAGACAGTGTCAGCCCCCCGTGGGCCAGTATAAGGTCCAGCGATTCCATGCGGCTGACTCCCTTGAGTCCCTCGTTAAACTCTACAGAAATATCGAAACCAAGTTCATTGGCCAACCGTTTCCAGGCCTGATAGTGGTAAATAGCGGTATCAACGATGACCCCGTCGAGGTCGAAAAGAAAGGCTTTTATCTGACTCATTTTGGGCTTTATCTGCTTAATAAGGCGCAAAGGTAGACAGATTTAAGCAAGTGCGGCTATCCCTTTTGGCTGGCTCAACCGCATAAATTGAACGCCAGTAATCAAAAGCCAGATGAGCCAGAAAGTACTCCCCAGCAAGCCAGCCAAATCCCAAACCGGAAAACCCGGAATAACCGTTGCGGCTAAATCCCCCTGCGCCAGCAAATACACCGCCGACGCCATATAACCGAACCAGCTCACCCATTTTGGAAAAAAGCCAAGTCGTTCGAAAGCCCGTGAAAGCATAATCGTCCAGACAATTGTAAGCAACTGACCCAGGTGCTCGCCCAGTACCACGCCCCCGAACTGGTGAATGGTCTGAAACGCAACCACGCTGGCGGCCCGGATGGCGGGGTCGGTGGTATGAACGTAGGTAGACGCCAGCACCGGCACAACAAACGTCCAGCGTAGTAGACCAATAATTTGAACCAATCCCGACACAACACCAACCAGGGTTACCCACCGAACGAAGTAAACTTTTGTTTCCAGCCGCTGGCCAATTAGTACGTAAGCGATCAGGAGCGGAAAGCCAGTGATGGCAAATGCCCACCAGGTGGCAATAAGTGCGGGGCCGCCCGCCTGAAAACGTATCAACACAACACCGGGGTCTTGGCGCAGAATATCGGGATAGTCGAAGATGATTGTCAGGATGGTGTAAGGAATTAAGACCAGAACGGCCCCAATGATTAATAGGTGGCCAATGAGCCGGTAAGACGGCAATTCAGTTCTTTCCATGATGAATAGCTTTTTTGCGTTGACGGCTTACCAGGCAAAGGAGTAGCTAATGCCCGGTGTCGGGTTGACTTTCAGGTCCTGTCCGGGTGCCTTCAGGACCGCAATGCCCAGCCGCAGATTAAGACCCTGCCAAACCATCCAGCGAAAACCTGCTTCGCCCATGACCCCGTTTTTCCCTTCGTAATCCCGATCCAGTCCCCGAACGTAAGACCCGGATGCGTAAAAAGAGGATGGATTTGATCGTTGCCCAACGGGCAGGAACCAGTAGGTCAACCCGGTACGGACAAACGACGTTGTAACGCCCGAGGTGAAGTTGGTGGGGTAATAGCCCGCATGAACGGAAACGTGGCTCCGGCGGTATTCCAACCCGATAGACGGGTTACGGAATCCATTTATACTAACTTCATTGCGGGAAAACCGCTGAGCAAATAAGGGGCCGGACATGACCAGAAGAGCCCCAAAAACCAGTAATTTCATATCATCTATTTGGTTAAATCTGATGATACAAAATTGACTGGCCGCCCGGCGAATCTACTGGACAAATGTCTAATTCGTACGCTACCCGCTTTTTAAGCGGTTATTTGTAGCTTCCCACCAGGGTGACAACCGACCTGGGCTCCAGTTGGATAACACCGGATGAAACGACCGACTTTGCCAGCGTTTTTGTTTCGCTGGTGGTGTAACAGGTAAAGCGGCTGTTCCGAATGGCCGGCCCTTTGAGGGGTAAAGTTTTAGCCGTAGGGGTCATGTTGATGCAAACCAGTACAAGCTGCTTACGACGTTCGTCTTTGTAAGCCGACACCATGCATTGACCGGCTTCTTTGACGGGGTTACTATCGGCCAAACGAACGGCGATGCGCTTCATTCCGGGCCGCACGAAGCGGGCATAATTACCAAACGCCCATAGTTGTTTAGAGTCGACCACTTGCCCATCATTTCGGGCGTTATCATGATTTTTATAAGCCCCGTCGGGACCGTTTATGTAGACCAGACCATCGCTGTAATTATAGGGATTAATCGCCAGCCACCACTGCCAGGACGTTACGTTGGCAACTGTCAGGTCGTTATGAATAACCTTGGCAACGTACAGGCCGTAGTTCATATCGGTATGTCGGGGGCCACCATTGTATTGACCGCAAATATCGCCCAGCACGCCAAACTCACTCTGCCACAACATTGGGCTTCCAACCGCTTTGGCTCGCTGGGCCGCTTTTTGGCGAACATCGACCAGCGTCGAATCCCGGCAGGTTGTGAAGTAGCTATGATATGCCCAAACCGGCTCAACATGGGGTAACTTCATCACAACCGGGGCTTCGCTGGGGGCGAAAAAATAATCCAGCTGGCGCCCCCGGCCACTTTCTGCTTTTGCGTATAAGTAATCGAGCTGAGCCGTCTCACCCGTTACGATACTGGTTTTAGTATTCCGCTGGGAAAGTTTTGCCGACAGGGTCTGTGTAACAGCGGCAATATCGGCGTTTTCGGCGGGAGATCCTTCCTGCTTGGCTCGACCGTTTTTTTCGGCCTTCCAGTCCCACTGCGGTTCGTTGATAGGGCTCAGGTAATCGAGTTTGAAATGATCGGCAACCGTCGTCAGGAAATCGGCGAAGGGCTCCATGGCGGCAGGTTTGAGATTGAACGAGCGCCCACCCGGCGAAAATGCCTTCCCGTTCCGGGTCATCTGAACGGGCGCGGAGTTGGTAAAGCCCAGCATGTAACGCACTCCCCGCCGACGGGCGGCCTGTAAAAACCACTGACTTCCGGCCTGTTTGGTCCAGTCGTACTGACCATCCGGCGTCAAAAAGCATTCCTCCCGACGCCAGCTGTCCGTAATGGCACTACTATCACCCTGTTCGTAGCTTCCGGCTCCGATATTGATCCGCCACAGAGACAATCCTATTCCTTTGGGTTGCCCGTTAGACAGGGTATCCAGGCTGAATAACAGATCGGCAATTTGATTTTTTTTTGCTTCATCCCGCCATTTGCCGATGTACTTTGCCGACCAGCAGTCCGACGCGCCAAAACTATGAATGGTCTGAAATTCCTCCTGTAGATTAACGATTACGGGTTCATCAGCAGGCACGCCAAACCTCCACCCCGACCTATCGTTCAGTTGAAGCACTGGCTCTAGCATGGATACACTACTGCTTAAGCCAGTGAGCAGGATTAGTAGGGTTAGAGCGAGGGTTGGTCTCATCGATACGAGTCGTTTGTGTAAAATCTACTATCTAAATTTACCAACGGCTCTTATTCTACTGAGTGACCACCCCTTTTTCGAAAAAAATAGATCTCCTTCTACCAATGTTGACTTACGGCAGACTGGCAATATACGGGTAACCCGGTTCACCGAACCTGGCCCCGGATACGGCTTAGATGCCGTGGTGTTACTCCCAGAATAGATGCCAAATGCTGGAGTGGTACGTCCTGTAACAGGTTTGGTTCTTCGGCCATTAATCGTTGATAACGCTCTTCGGCTGTTAGGGTCAACAGGTTGAATCGACTCTGATCGATGCAGTTAATCTGTTCCTCCAGAATACCAACATAAAAACTTTCGAAAGAGGTGACCTCCCGCCGAAGTTGATCGAAAGATGGTTTTTGAATGACCCAGATAATGCTATCAGTTAAGGCCCGGATGGATTCACGGGCGGGCCGTTGTTTTAGGAAACTGCTCAGCGAAACTAAAAAACCACCCGAACCAGTCGTGTAGGTGGTTATTTCCTCCCCGTCCCGTGTGCAGAAATACTGAAACAACCCATGTTCAACAAACCCTAACTGCTGGCTAATCTGGCCTTCGCGCAAATAGAAACTGCCCTTCGTCAACTCCTGCCGTGAGAACGATTGGGCAATGGTTGTCTGCTGGTCCTCATCGAAACCATTCTCGCCGAAAAACAAGCGTAACTTTTCCATCGATATTGAGAATGTATAAAACGAGCGTACTGAGCCATTACTACGACCGACCGCCAGCACAACGCCCTAACAATCAGTCCATATAAGCGGGCAGATAGATTGTAAAGATAGTTCCTTTACCAAGCTTACTCTGCACCCGAATGGCACCATCGTGCTGCTCAACAACTTTTTTGACCACCGCCAGGCCTACTCCGGTTCCCTCAAACTTCTGCCGACTATGTAAGCGTTTGAAGACTTCAAACACAAGATCGGCGTGTTTTTGGTCGAAGCCAATACCGTTGTCGGCCACACGAATTACCCAGAATGACTCATTTCTAGGTAAGTCCTGCTGCACATCGACGGGTAAATCAGCGCGTTGTTTCTGCTGCGCCGAAACGGTTATAACCGGTGGTATTGGAAGGCCCTCTTCGTTGGTTTTATAAAATTTAAGGGCGTTGGACAGCAAATTCTGAAACAGTTGCCGCAACTGAAATCGGTCGCCAACAAGATCAGGTAACGGGTAGTCCTTACCGGAACCCAGTTCGATTCGGGCATTGGTATGTTCAATCGGATGCCAAAGGTCTTCGATGATATCTTCGAGCAATTTAGTCAGCGAAAAAGGCCGAAACATATCCCGCTGGGACGTTATCTGCGAATAGTCGAGCAAGTCCCGAATAAGGGATGACATCCGCTCGGCAGCCAATTGCATCCGCTCAATCATGTACTGGCCCTCGTTATCCAGCAAAGGCGAATACTGCTCTTTCAGGATGTCGCCAAACGCCTGAATTTTGCGGAGCGGCTCCTGCAGATCATGCGAAGCAATGTAGGCAAAGGATTGCAGGTTCTCGTTCGACCGCTTGAGTTCGGTATTGGCGGCTTCGAGTTGCTGCCGGTAATGCCGGTTTTCGGAGATATTCATGTTTAGAATGACTACCCCATCCCCCGATTTCGCGGCTCTTCGGAGCCACCACTGTTCGCCAATATTAAACTCGGTCAAGTCTGGCTCCCCCGTTTCGACCACCCGAATGTATTTATCGAAATCCTGTTCCAGCTGATCCGGTGTGGCCACCTGAAGAAACGTTTGCGTCATGATCGGCTCCTCCAGATCACCCCACATCTGTTTTGCGCGCCGGTTGGCCATCAACGTCCGGAAGTCGACAATCTGGTTATTCGCATTCCGAATGGCTGCATGGAGCGATATAGCCGCCTGCACATTATCGAGCACCGCCTGAAACAAGTCGGTTTGTTGCTTCAAGGCCAGTTCAGCCTGCTTACTATCGGTCACATTCATAAACGTAACCACAACGGTCTCTGGTTCCTGCAGTACGGCCGATACGGTGAACCAGGCTTCCAGACCCTTATCGTCTTTGTAGTACTGCGTTGTTTGGTCGGGCTTTCCGGTCGTAACAACCCGCACGTAGACGTCGAATAGGCCCGAATCGAGATTGCCGGGAAACGTATCCAGCAACCGGGTGCCAATAATCTGATCGGGCGTCATGGCCAAACTCTGCTCAACTGACTTGTTGGCGGTTTGCATCTGAAAATCCACGATCTGGCCATTGGCATCCCGGATAGCGGTCATAGAAATTATACTATTCAGCGACGCATCGAAGGCAGCCAACGCCAGCCGGACCGCTTCGGGCGATCGAGCCGATATACCCTGAGAAGGCCATTGATCTTGCAACTCAGGGACAGATGATGGACCCATTCTTTTACTAGTTATGTATTTGAAGAATAACTGCCGGATTAGATTGCCAGGAGCTCGAATAGTGAAACTTATTCTTCAAAAAGAATCTCTACATCCCTGGATATCAGTTAGATTACCCAGGAACGTGGAGATTAAAGATAACATTTTCCTTACTTCATCAACTCTAATACCAGTGCGGATTTTGCCGGCAGCCTAATCATATCCAGAGTAGTTAACTGAGTATCCGTCTGTATGTTTCTCGCAGATGCAAATCCTTTCATACGTTCAGCAAATCGGGACGTATCGAGCGTTATTTCTTTATCGCTGGTGTTGGACGCCACCATAACGGTCTTGGTGGCGTCATGCCGAAAATACACGTACGTTCCTTCCTGCGGTACAAACTGCGTAAGTTTCCCGGATTGAAGAACCGGATTGTTACGTCGGTAAGTAGCCAGTTTACGCACAAACTGAACGGCTTCGTTTTCCCGGTTATTTCGTCCGGCAGCCTCGAATTTGTTCTCTTTATCGCCCGGAAAACCGCCCGGAAAGTCCTTTCTGACTTCGGCATCACTTGGGTTTTTGGTGCCTTTCATCAAAATTTCCGTCCCGTAATACCAGTGTGGGATACCCCGCGTAGTAAGCAGCCAGGTAACGCCCAGCTTGTACTTATCAAAATCATCCCCAATCACCGACAGGTAGCGGTCGGTATCGTGGTTTTCCAGAAACGTAACCAGTTTATTAGGATCGGCGTAGACATCATCCTGGGCGAGTACCTGATGAATGCGGTTCACGCCCGAGTCCCAATCGAATCGCTGGTTCAGGGCGTCGTTAAAGGCATTGTACAGCACGAAGTCCAGTGCGCCCGGCTGGTTACTTTTGAACGGAAAACCAACGGTATTCTTCACAAAAAATGCCTGACCAACCGGATTATTGACGACCGACTCGCCGAAAAGGTGAATGGTTGGATACTCGTCCATGAGTGCTTTGTTACAGCGATTCAGGAAAGCAAGGTCATTGTACTTGTAGGTATCAATGCGCCAGGCATCGAGACTAAACATCTCCGTAGACCAGATGGCGTGCTGAATCAGGAAGTTCGCTACGTACGGATTTCGTTGATTCAAATCGGGCAGAAAAGGCGTAAACCAGCCATCGAGCAGTGTTTTTTTGTCCGCCGTGGCACCATGTGGATCATAAAGGGATTGTTCTTTATGGGTAGAACCAGTGTAGGTCGGCCATACATTGACCCAGTCCTGCATGGGTTTGTCCTTAAAAAACCAGTGGTCGTCGCTAATGTGGTTATAGACCGCATCCTGTACCAGCTTCATTCCCCGCTTGTGCAGGGCCGATGCCAGTTCAACATAGCCCGCAATGCCGCCAAACCGCTTGTCGATCTGATAATGATCGGTAAAATGGTAGCCATGATACCCGGCCTGGTTACGGTCCGGCCCTTCTTTCTTTAAGGTTTCGTCGTTGTCGATGACGGGGGTAAGCCAGAGCGCCGTAACCCCAAGGTCTTTTAAATAATCGAGGTGGTTGATAATTCCCTTAAAATCGCCCCCATGCCGCAGATACGGGTTTTTAGTATCGGCCTGGGTGTCGAGCATATCCGGGAACTTGTCGTTGGACGGGTCGCCGTTGGCAAATCGGTCGGGCATGATGAGGTAGATAAAATCGGCCGCCGTTACCCCCTGCCCTTTCGGCGATTTATCGCGGGCTTTCAATTCAAACGGCTGGGTAATGGTCTGGCTTCCGCGCTTCCCGACAATTGCCAGCGTACCGGCTTTGGCCGTCGGCGCAATCGTCAAATCCAGAAACGCATAGTTTGGATTCTCAACCTTATGTGCTTTCACCAGCTTCACCCCGGCATAGTTGATGCTGTAGGTCAGGCTGCCCGCATTGGGTCCGTAGATCAGCAATTGCAGATTGGGGTTCTTCATCCCAACCCACCAGTTGGTTGGGTTTACGCGCTGAATTCGGGGGGCCTGTGCCCTTGCTGGTGACAAGCTTGCAAGAAGCGTAACCACCAGTAAAAAATATAGTCGTATAGTGAGTTGATTATGCATGAACGTAATGATTTCTAATTCTGACTAAAAATAATGCAACAATAACGCAAAAATAACCCAGGATTTTCGTCAAAAAAGGGCCTAGTTTTGCGTCTGCATCCTGAAAGGTGGTTGTACCCTGCTTAACGCTGAACCTATGCATACCCTCTCTGTTGTCCCGGTAATGGATAAACTGATTATCTATCAGATTTTTACCCGTCTGTTTGGCAATCAAAAAACCACCAACATACACAATGGCACGTATGCAGAAAACGGTGCCGGAAAATTCAACGATATTAACGAAGCAGCGCTACAGTCGATCCGGCAGTTTGGCGTTTCGCACGTCTGGTTTACCGGAATCGTGGAACATGCCACCCAAACCGACTACTCCGCGTTCGGCATCAAGCCCGACGACCCAGCCGTTGTAAAAGGTAAGGCAGGATCTCCTTATGCCGTTAAAGATTATTACGACGTAGACCCCGATCTGGCCGTTGATGTACCCAACCGGATGGCCGAATTCGAGGCCCTTGTCCATCGTACCCATGCCCACGGCCTGAAGGTGATCATCGACTTTGTCCCGAACCACGTAGCCCGGCAGTATGGGTCAGATGCCAGACCCACCGGTGTTGTCGATTTAGGGGAGAAAGACGATACCTCGGTCCACTTTTCGCCGAATAACAATTTTTATTACCTGCCGGGCGAAACCTTCGTTTCTCCGGAAGCGGGACGCAGTTCGCCGAATAGGACGCCCATTCATGAATACCCGGCCAAAGTGACCGGTAGCGGCTCCATTACGGCCCAGCCCGACATCAACGACTGGTACGAAACGGTAAAGCTCAATTATGGCTTCAATGTATTCGACGGGAGCCGTCAGTTCGACCCAATTCCGGATACCTGGCATAAAATGCTCGATATTCTGCTCTTCTGGTCTGCTAAAGGGATCGACGGTTTTCGATGCGACATGGCGCATATGGTGCCGGTTGCGTTCTGGCACTGGGCTATTGGGCGGGTGAAGCGGCAATATCCCCGTCTGATATTTATTGCCGAAATCTACGATCCGAGCCTGTACCGTTCCTTTATTTTTGAAGGAGGGTTCGATTACCTGTACGACAAGGTAGGGTTGTACGATTCGCTCCGGCGGCTCATGGAGGGGCATGGCTCCTGCTACGAACTTACCCGTGTGTGGCAGCAGGAATCCGGCGATTTTGCCCAACATATGCTCCGGTTTCTGGAAACCCACGACGAACAGCGCATTGCGTCACGGTTTTTCGCCAACGACCCCTGGGCCGCTGTACCCGCTATGACCCTCGCAGCCACCATGCACACCGGCCCAACGCTGCTTTACTTTGGGCAGGAAGTTGGGGTTCGGGCCGAAGGGTCAGAAGGCTTTAGTGGCGACGATGGCCGAACCACCATATTCGATTACTGGGGACTACCCGAGTGGCAGGGTTGGCTCAACGGAGGTCGTTATGATGGCGCTGGTCTCACCGACGACCAACGTAATCTGCGTGCTTTTTACCAACGGCTAAACCACCTCGTCAACGGGTCCGATGCCATTCAGAATGGCTATTTCTACGACCTGCAATACGTAAATGACAATGGGCAAAGCGCTGGCTACGATGCGCATCAGATATATAGTTATTTACGGTTTACAGACCGACAGAAACTGCTGATCGTCTGTAATTTCTCCCAGCACCAAACCTACGAAACAACCATTGCTATTCCAGAAGCAGCCTTCGATGCTATGGGTTTAAACTCCTCCAGGACATTGCGGCTGAGCGATATCTTCCTGACGGATATACAGTTTGAAGCTATTGGACGCCGGGGTATTCCTTTAGAACTCCCACCACGCAGTGTTCGGGTGCTGGAAATTAAATTGTAAATTTGCGGTACTTTTCGGCTGTGTCTACGTCCACAGGCTACAGCCGAAAATAGCTGCTCTTCTATGATAAAACTGTTTACTACACTTTTCCTGTTAGTTCTTTCACTGGTTGTTCAGGCGCAGGATACAACATCCAGCGATTTCCGCTCGCTAACCCTCACAACGGGCAAAACATCTGCCGAAACCGCCATACTCATCGGAAAGCAATTCATGGGAAAGCCCTACGTTCCCTACACGCTCGACCAGACGCCCACCGAGCAGTTGGTTATCAACTTCCGCGAGTTTGATTGTACGACCTACCTGGAGAGCGTTCTGGCGCTAACGCTCGCCCTGCATGATGTTGGCCATAAGCCGGGTACCAGCCTTTTAGAACAGGCCTTCCGGAATTACCTGACCCGGTTTCGGTACCGAAACGGCCGCATTGACGGATACGCAAGTCGATTGCATTATTTCTCCGACTGGCTGCGTGATAACGAACGCAAAGGACTGATTACCGACGTAAGCAACGAGCTACCCGGTAAAATCACGGTTGCCAAACCCGTTTCGTTCATGACTTCGGCTATGTACAAATACCCTCAACTGCGTGATCCAAACACGTTCAAACAGGTAGCACTTACCGAAGCCTCATTGAGCCAGCAGTCTTTCTCCTTCATTCCGGTTAAGAATATCCGGCAGGCAGAGGCACAGTTACAGGACGGCGATATTGTTATGTTACTGGCGGCACGACCGGGTCTTGATATGCGCCATGTTGGGCTCGCCGTTCGCCAGCCTAATGGGCGCATGCACCTTATGCATGCTTCCTCCGACCAGAGTGCAGTCGTTATTTCGCCTTATCCGATAAGCGATTACGTTCTACTGCATAAACGGCTATCCGGAATACGGGTAGCCCGTCTGCGTTCCAATACGGTACCTGCCGTAGCGGTAGGCGGAAAGTAATTCATCCGATCAACAGCCAGTATCAGGCGTCTCAGATCATACGAATGAAATTAACTCATTTATGGCCTTTTGGGGTTGTAGGGCTCATTATCGCCTATACTCAGATCAGCCACAACGCACTTTTCACGACGCTGGGTTCATTAACAAATTCACGACCTGTGTCGCCTGAAGATTCCGCTGTTCGCTACACCGTTGCTGACTTAAAAGTCGACACTACGCTTTTTACACAACCAAGGCCTGTCGCCACACTGACTGATGCATCACTGGTCGAAGCTTCCGGACTAGCGCCGAGCCCTACGAGTCCGGGTTACCTCTGGACACAGGAAGACTCCGGGAATGCCAATCAAATTCAATTACTGACAAAAACGGGTGATGTAAGTGCCCGCTATATCCTCGATGGGTTGATCAATCGTGATTGGGAAGATATAGCCACTGGGCCAGGCCCTGTAGCAGGTAAAAGCTATGTGTACGTGGCTGAAATTGGCGATAACGATTTTAAGTACGCTCAGAAAATCATTTACCGCTTTATAGAGCCCACCATAACCGGAAAGAAATTACCCGTAACAGAACACATTACCTCGGTCGATGCGCTTCGATTCAAGCTGCCGGACGGCCCGCAAAATGCCGAAGCTTTCCTACTGGACCCACTCACAAAAGATTTGTTTATTTTTTCGAAAGGTAATTATTCAACAGTCTATCGGGCCTCCTACCCGCAACCTGTTAACCAGCCTACAATGATGACTCGTGTGCTAACCCTGCCTTTCGAGAAGGTCACGGCAGCCTCTGTATCCAGCGATGGCAGCGAGATTCTGCTACGTACGTATAAAAAACTTGTTTATTACAAACGCCATTCGCGCGAATCCGTTGTTGATGCCCTCAAACGTGAGCCTCTGTTGATACCACTAGCCGACGAGCCCCAGGGAGAGGCCGTTTGTTGGGCAGGCGATGGGTCGGGCTATTACACGACATCTGAAAGAACCTTTTTCACCACGCAGAAGCTGTATTTCTATCAGCGTAAAAAGTGATTCGGAGCGTAACAATTTCATAACACGTCCCTTTTCAGGCAATCGCTTACTTTTGTAACAAACAAGCGATAACTAACTGAATGGCAAGGAATTGGATAAATGAACTAATGAATATGGTAGCCGGAAATAGTCGCTATGTCCATTACTCACGTTTTTGGCAACTTGTCTTTATGCTGCTGTTACTCGTATTGTTGTTGATTCCGGTTTTACTCCATCACCTGAATTGATCCTCGTCGCTGGCATGCTACCGGAATAAATTACAGTCGGCTTAAGCAATGGGTACATTGGTTAGAACACCGGCGAGTTTCTTCCCATCGGCCTCACCAAGTCCCGTATACGCATATCAAACCGCAGTAGCCGAATAGCCTTTGTTCCCCGTTGTTTTTGTATGGTTATTCCCTTGGGTAATACCTCTAAAAGCTGCCCACTGGCGTAACTGATTGGCAGTTGAGGTATACCGTTACCCTTGTAACGGTACTACCATTAACTAGATAAACGGGCGTTTAGCTGTGACTAGAACGCTTTTTTCAGGGTCTAAACAGTATCTACCAACCTATCGATAAATGCCTGGCCTGCCCTTTGTAGGTTAGGCATTTTTATGATGTGTAAGGACGCGTTATGACTCTGTTTTCGCGCTGGCTTCCAACTTCTCCCTAATACGCAGCAACGTGTCTCTACTGGCACTATCCCCTGCCCGAAGGCCTATAACAGCCAGATCAACGGTATTCTTCAAGTTGAATGTTGATTCCCAGGCGGATATTTGAAAGTAGCCTTTTGGTGGTAATTTTCGACCTTTGAAGAAGGTAATTAATTTTTCATCAGCACTGCTCATACCACAAAAATACGAGTCAGGTAGCTCCCATATTGTCCAAAAAAATCTATTTAATTCAGTGGAATCATCTTACACAGCGCTTACGAAGCTAAGCCACTAAGGATCAGTCTATAATTTTTCAGGCGTGTTTTTTATTTTTCCAGATTCTTGAGTGGGTCCCGATTGTGTTTCCTGTCGGCGCAGTTCGTTTAGTATCTCGTCAATGAATTGATCCGTGTTTCTCAACTCGCAGTCAGATGCCAGTGCCTGCAATCGCTGACTGGCGATATCCAGCCGTCGCTTGTTTTCGGGCTCACACGTAGCCGTATACCCGGTTGATTGATTGAACAACGCCAGTATATCATCCTGTTGCCACAGAGTGATCTTAAGAACTAATGGCTTCTCTTTCTCTTTGGTGCAAAGTGAGAGACGACGGGTTGGCTGTGACGTTCCCAGACCATATTTTTTCGTAAAAACCCGTTCAAGATTATCACTGTAATCGCAGGACAGCTTAAATAGGCTGTTGTCATAGAAGTATAGGTTGACATTTGTTATGACCACTCCCTCAACTACTGCCCTCTTGGATTTAAACGAACGGATATGTGTGCAGGGTAGGGCTATTGTTCCTTTCACATAAGATTGGTCATCTTCTGTAAATTCGTTTTTGTTGAGTGAGTCCGGGGTTGTACTCGTCATTCGTAATGTACCCAGCCCTACGAGCGTGGCTTGGGCAACCAACTGATTGACTTGGAAAAGCAGGAGAAGAATGAGCCAGTGTTTCATACAAACGTAAAAAAGCCACTTAACATTTCTGCTAAGTGGCTGATTTCTAGTGAGCCAGTGGAGGGATTCGAACCCCCGACGCGCTTGCGCATCCTGATTACAAATCAGGCGGAATCGACCGCTATCCGACACTGGCGACTCCCTTTTTAATTCGTTTCCGAATCGTGATGCAAAAGTAGGCTTTTTCGCTTCTTTATGCAAACTGAGGCAGAAAAAGTAAAAAGTTTTTTTTAACAGAATCAAAGCCGGGCCAACGTTTGAATTGATTGCCAATCTCTTAGCTCTCTGATCCAAATGTTGGCCCGGCTGTGGTTCTGTTAAAATTTATGCCTGTGCTACTCGTAACTGATGACGCAGATCGTCCAGTTGTTTTTCTGCATCAGCAATTTTCTTATCGATTTCTGCACGCAGTTTATCGGCGTTTTTCGAGCGGGCAAAAAACTCGATGTTGTTGCGATAGGTAGCAATATCGTTCTCGATGGACGTAATACGCCGACGGATGTCTCCTTCCCGCTTATTTTCGCCACCACCGTCGCGGTTTCCACGACCGAAGTCGCGATCCCGATCACGGCCACCCGAACGGGTTGCTTCTGCTTCGCTTTGCAGCATGATCCGCTCTTTGTCTTTCGCCGGTATTTTACCGGTTGAGCCCACCAAGGCATTTACCGCGTTTATGTACCGCTTCTGAATGGACTGCATGTCTTTCTTCGGTACGAAACCGATGCTGTTCCACTCCTTCTTGAACTCATTCAATTCGGAAAGATCAGCATTAGCGCTTGCGGCCGCTTCGATGCGTTCAATCAGGGCAATCTTCTGCGTCAGATTATTCTCGAACTCACGCTCAGTTTCCTGATTTTTCGAGCGTTTCTTATTGAAGAACGCATCACAGGCTGCTTTGAACCGATCGAAGATGGTGTTCTTCTGCTTCTCCGGTACCTGACCAATGTTTTTCCACTGGCGCTGTAATTCGATAACCGTCTGCGTAATTTCGGGCGACTCCTCCCCCGCTGCCAGGATGGCTTCAACCTGCTCACAGAGTTCGGTTTTGGCCCGCAGGTTTTCTTCCCGCTTGCTTTCGAGCTGGCGGAAGAATTCGCCTTTGTTGTGGAAGAATGTTTTTAAGGCAGCCCAGAATTTCTTACTCAGCTCTTTACCTTCCTCGCGGGGCATTGGGCCTTTGATGGCGTTCCAACGATCCTGCAAGGCCATTACCGCCTTCGTTTTGTCGTTCCAGTCGTTAATGCTGTTCGACGTAAATGAGGTAATGGGCACTAATTCTTCGTAAATAGCCGACTTTTCTTCGTACAACTGTGCCGACTCTTTCCGCTGTTCGTTAGTTTGGCCGCGACGTTTGTCGTACAGTACATCCAACGCAGCTTTCATCCGGCCCCACAGTACTTCCTGCTCTGCTTTAGGCGCCGGACCGATGTGCTTATATTCTTCGAACAATGCGTTGGCTTCATCAATGGTTTGACGCGTTACGGGCGTCTCTTCCGCTGCTTTCGCCATCGCTTCAACCTTCTCAATCACCTCCGTTTTCAGGCTGGTGTTTCGCTTACGGTCGAGTTCTTTTAATTCAAAATAGATGTTGCGGTTGCTGTAATAGCGATCAACCAGCGCGTGGTACGTTGCCCAGAGCGTAGCATTGTGCGGGGAGTTCATATTCCCGGCCGCTTTCCATTCGTCCTGGATTTTCTTGAATTCGTTCCAGCTAACTTTTGGGTCGCCGGCGTTATTCTCGTCTGTTTCGACAAGCTCACGCAGACGAGTCAGCAACTCCGTTTTAGAAGCGAAGTTTGTATCCTTCGCTTTATCCAGATTCTGGAAGTACGTGTTTTTCTGACTCTTGATCTGTTTATACAACTCATCGAACCGCTGTACCGAATCGTCATACTTATATTCGAAACCCTCTTCGGCACCCGTTTCTGCAACGTATGCCTGCAAAGCAGCTTCGCGCTCAGCCCGCTTCATCTGATCGAAAAGGGGCTTCACTTCCTTCAGTATCTGATCTGCTTTTTTGAAATCGCCCGGCGAAACCGACGCAATGCTGATAGCCGCCATCTGTGTTTCGAGGAGATTCACAAAATCCTGCTTGGTGAAGTGGCTATAATCAACAGCGGCCTGTGCAGCGGTCTCATCTTCAGCGTCCTCCAACTCAGCGTATTGTGCCGTAATCTCTTCGCTGACAGAGGCCTCATCTCCAGCTACCGGCGCAGATTCAGTCACCTGAACCTCATCGGATACTGCCGTTACGGGCGTATCAACTGTGAGCTCGGCTGCCGTTTCGGCAACCGGCGATGCGTCTTCTACCGGTGTTTCGGCCGATAGATCATCTGTTGGGTCGGCACTAGCGGCTGTTAGCTGTGTCTCTTCAGATTCAGCAGAAGGCGTTTCTGTTTGTTCGGATACAGCTGTGCTGTCCTCGACTACAGATTCTGGAGCCGGGGCTTCATCCGAAACAACCGAAGTGGTATTTTCCGAAACGGAACTATCTGCCGATGCGGGTGTGGTCTCTTCGGGCGTATTGACTGCCAGCACGTCGGTTGCCTGAATTGGGGTTTCCGGCTGCTGGTTAATTTCCTGTTCTTCGTTTGCCATGTTGGGAACGTACCGATTACTTTTGCAAAAGTACGACAATATGCGGATTTTCTTGTAGTACAGTCATTGAAAAGCCACTAACGAACATAATAAGATGCCTTCAGCTATCAGCAAGTTACGGAACGAATACACCTTAAACGGGTTGGACGCGGCCGATGTTTCACCAGATCCGATTGCCCAGTTTAAAGAGTGGTTTGACGCTGCCCTTGGTGCGGCCGTTCCTGAACCAAACGCAATGCACGTAAGCACCGTTTCGAAGGATGGTCGTCCGGATGGGCGGATTGTACTACTAAAAGATGTGTCAGATGCCGGTTTTGTTTTCTATACAAACTATGAAAGCCGTAAAGGCCGTGAACTTACCGAACATCCGTTCGCTACGCTTACTTTTTTTTATCCCGAACTAGAACGACAGATCCGGATTGAAGGGCGGGTAGAGAAAGTAGCTCCCTCAGAATCAGACGATTACTTCAATAGTCGCCCCCGAGGAAGCCAGATTGGTGCCTGGGTATCGCACCAGAGTGCCGTTATCGACAGTCGGGACGTATTGGAAACCCGGCAGCGTGAACTCATAGAACAGTTTGATGGTCAGCCTATTCCGCGTCCGCCACACTGGGGTGGTTTCCGGGTTGTTCCCGATGTACTTGAGTTCTGGCAGGGACGCCCCAGCCGACTGCATGATCGGATCCGGTATCGGAAAGAAGGCGAAAACTGGCTTATCGAACGGTTGTCGCCGTAGCCGGTTGCTTTCTATTCCGTTCGGTCGACAAAATTAATCTGGCTGGCTCAGTAGCCGATTGGCCACTATGCGCCCGGCAACGCGTTTAATTCTGAAGAGTGCATTAGCGATTCATTGACCAAGTGAATAGTTTTGCCCCCTACTTTTATTCTTACTTACTTAATCGCTCAATCACTCTTTGATTATGCGTATCCGAACCTTTGACGAGTACCAGGAAGCCTACAAACACAGTGTAGAAGACCCTGAATCTTTCTGGGCCGAAATTGCTCAGGAGTTTCAGTGGCGTAAACCCTGGACCAAAACCCTGCAATGGAACTTCGATGAACCGAATGTAAAATGGTTCACCGGGGGCAAACTCAACATTACGGAAAACTGTCTCGATCGTCACCTGCTTACTCAGGGCGATCAACCCGCTATTATCTGGGAACCCAACGACCCTCACGAAGCGAGTGTCACCTTAACGTACCGGATGCTCCACGACCAGGTGTGCCGGTTCGCCAATGTGCTGAAACGCAATGGCGTAGTCAAAGGCGACCGGGTTTGTATCTACATGCCTATGGTGCCGGAACTGGCCATTGCCGTGCTGGCCTGCGCACGAATCGGGGCAGTGCATTCGGTGGTTTTTGGTGGTTTTTCGGCCCAGAGCATCGCCGACCGCATCAATGACGCCCAGTGCAAGGTGGTCGTTACAGCCGATGGAGCTTACCGGGGTAACAAGGAAATTCCGCTCAAAAGCACCGTCGACGATGCTCTGATCGGTTGCCCGAGCGTCCGGAAAGTGATTGTTTTAACCCGAACCCGTACGCCAGTCTCCATGCTGAAAGGGCGCGACATCTGGTGGGAGCAGGAACTCAAGCAAGTCACCGCCGATTGCCCCGCCGAGGAAATGTACGCCGAAGATATGCTGTTCATCCTCTACACGTCCGGCTCGACGGGCAAGCCCAAAGGCGTTGTGCATACCTGTGGTGGGTACATGGTCTATGCGGCCTATACCTTCCAGAATGTGTTCCAGTATGAGCCCGGCGATATTCATTTCTGTACGGCCGATATTGGCTGGATTACCGGACACAGCTACATCGTATACGGCCCGCTGGCCTGCGGTGCTACGTCCGTTATTTTTGAAGGAACGCCCACCTATCCGGACTACGGCCGATTCTGGGATATAACTGATAAGCACAAAGTCAACATCCTGTATACGGCCCCAACGGCCATTCGGTCGCTGATGGGCTTTGGCCTGGATAAAGTGGAGAACCACGACCTGAGCAGCTTACGGGTGCTCGGCTCCGTAGGCGAACCCATCAACGAAGAGGCATGGCACTGGTACGACGATCATATCGGAAAGAACCGCTGCCCTATTGTGGATACCTGGTGGCAGACCGAAACGGGTGGCGTCCTGATTTCACCGTTGGCCGGTATCACCAAAACAAAACCGACTTACGCGACCCTTCCGCTGCCGGGTGTTCAGCCAATTTTGGTCGACGAGAACGGCAAGGAGATCGAAGGCAACGGCGTGAGTGGTAATCTGTGCATGAAGTTCCCGTGGCCGGGCATTTTACGGACTACTTACGGTGACCACGAACGATGCCGCCAAACCTACTTTGCCACCTATCCAGGCTTGTATTTTACGGGCGATGGCTGTTTGCGTGACGAAGAAGGCTATTACCGGATTACGGGTCGCGTGGATGATGTGTTGAACGTATCCGGGCACCGCATCGGTACGGCCGAAGTCGAAAACGCTATCAACATGCACACGGGCGTGGTCGAAAGTGCGGTCGTTGGTTACCCGCACGACATTAAAGGGCAGGGCATCTACGCCTACGTCATCACCGATCAGCAACCGTCCGACCACGATGAGGACCTGACCAAACGCGATATTCTGGCAACGGTAACTCGGGTTATTGGACCCATCGCCAAACCCGACAAAATTCAGTTTGTCAATGGTTTACCCAAAACGCGCTCCGGCAAAATCATGCGCCGTATCCTCCGCAAAATTGCCGAAGGCGACATTAGTAACCTGGGTGATACCTCAACGCTACTCGACCCGGCGGTGGTTGACGAGATTAAGGCCGGAGCCTTATAACTGAACCGTATTATTACGATTTTCACCAGCGCCGGGCAGAAACGTTCGGCGCTGGTGTATTCTGGCGAACGGGTTCGGAAAAAGACCATAGGTCTATTCCACTCAAAATCAGTAGAAAAGCCAGAAGCCTAACATTTTACGAGGAGATACATTCCCTACACAGAGAACCATGCTGAAATTTACCATTAGTGCGGCCTTTGCCGCTGTCTTTTTGCTCAGTAGCTTTCTTATTGACCGAAAGCCCGTTGCCAAGACAGCCCGCGAAAACTACACCACTTATTGCTCCTCCTGCCACGGCGAAAAAGTCGAAGCGTTTGTCGACCGGAAATGGAAACACGGCAACGCAAAGAGCGACCTCACCAAAAGTATTTCGGAAGGTTACCCCGATCTGGGCATGCCAACCTGGAAAGCCACGCTGAGCGCATCCGAGATCGACGCCCTGGCCGACCTGATTACCGAAAGCCTGAAAACCGTCGATCAGTACAAGTTTACCAGCAAACCCACTTCCAATCTTTTCCCGTCGGAGGGTCAAACGGTTAAACTCGACACCATTGCAACGGGCCTGAGTTCGCCCTGGGGACTGGCGTTCCTGCCTAATGACGAACTGCTGATTACCGACCGTTCCGGCGATATTTACCGGGTCGACAAAAGCCATCAGAAGGTAAAAGTAACGGGTGGCCCAACAGTATTGGCCGAAGGGCAGGGTGGTTTGCTGGATGTCGTGTTGCACCCGGACTTCGCCAAAAACCAACTCGTTTACTTTTCCTATTCGGCCGTTAAGACCGAAGGCGACCAGAAACTGTCGACCACCGCCGTTATGTGTGCGAAGTTAACGGGCACTACCCTAACCGACCAGAAGGTTATTTTCGAGGCTCTCCCCTACTCGAAAACCCGGCACCATTACGGCTCCCGGATGACGTTCGACAACAAAGGCTATCTGTTTGTTTCAGTGGGAGAGCGGGGCAATGAAAAAGAAAACCCACAGACCATTACCAACGATCTGGGTAAAGTACACCGCCTGCACGACGACGGGCGCATACCGGCCGACAACCCTTTCGTGAACGACAAAACCGCCCGCGCGTCCATCTATTCGTATGGGCACCGGAATCCGCAGGGGATGATGAAGCACCCCGTAACGGGCGACATCTGGACGAACGAGCACGGTCCACGCGGGGGTGACGAGTTGAATATCGTTAAGAAAGGCAGTAATTACGGCTGGCCCGTTATCTCGTACGGTATCAATTACGATGGTAAACCCATTACGGCTTTGTCGGCCAAAGAGGGTATGGAACAGCCCCTCACCTACTGGCTTCCGTCCATTGCCCCTTCGGGCATGGTGTTTGTGAATAGTGCAAAGTATCCCGGCTGGAAAAATAATATTCTTATTGGTTCATTGCGGTTCCAGTACCTGAACCGCTGCGTGATGAACGGCAACAAAGTGGTTAAGCAGGAGAAGCTGCTGCCAAACATCGGCCGCGTTCGGAACATCAAACAGGGGCCCGATGGATATTTGTATGTGTCGGTTGAAGATCCCGGCTATGCATTTCGGTTAATGCCGGTGTCGATGTAAGAAATTGATACAGAAAGGCATAAAAACAGGGAAAGCCGGATACTTTTATCCGGCTTTCCCTGTTTTTAGATGTAAATTCTCGCGTTTATTCTTCTAAAATATCGGCCAATACGGTTTCAAAGCCAACCAGTACGTTCTCACCGGAAAGCACTTCGGAAAACGCTTTTGTGCCTACGGGATGCTCATGCCGATAGATGTATGTCAACTTTTCATCTGGAGAAACCAGCCAGGCCAACCGTACGCCGTTGTCGATCCATTTTACCATTTTCTCTTTCAGCACCTCGATGTTGTCTGAATCGCTGGCTAACTCCAGGACAAAATCGGGTGCCAGATGCGGGAACGAATGTTTTTCTTTCTTACTGAGAGCGTCCCACTGCTCGCGCCGAATCCAGGCGACATCAGGAGCCTTCATTGATTTATCATTTAGAAAAAAACCACCGTTTGAGTCGATGACTTTGCCCCCTTTTTTCTTACGGTTCCATATACCGATTTCAGTATTTAATTCACTGTTGTTCGAGCTTGTCAGAAGGTGGGTAGGAGACATATTAATATACAGAATACCATTCTCATCACGCTCAATACGGAGTTCAGGGTTGGCCAGACAAAATCGAACTAATTCATCATCCGTAAAAACGTCGAGTTGTGGTATGTGCAGCGGCAGTTGCATAAGAAATCGGGTTTCAACTTTAACAAATCTACCAAATCGAACGAAGCAATCAAAGCCAGTACGGTAACCAGTCTCACACGTACCGCAACCAGCCAATCTCACTATGAGCAGCTTTATACGTTCCGTACCACTTACAAAGTGGGTATAACAGGACAACCAACCCGAGCCAAACGACGTATACAAGCTCCAGCGAAACACCCGCGCCCGGCGGACGACCGAAATTCAGGGGGCCGGAGGGAAAATCGGACCAGGAATACCCTTGCAGCAGGCTCATGCCAATCATGGACAAATGCACCAGATACCAGTGAAGGATATAATAGAACATCGGCACCTTTCCATACACGGTAAGCCAGCGGGTAAATCCGTTGCTAACGCCATCCATTGCCGATAAAAATACCAGCATCAGGCCAAGCATGAGCAAGGCATACAAGAGCGAAGGCGGGTATTTCGTAACATTGATGAACGACATGAACGTAAAGAATCCGCTTTTCTGCGGTGCCCAGGGTGCCGGGTCGCCGTAAAGGTTCAGGAAACGAAGTAGTAAAAACAACGCAAGCGACCCCAGGCCGATTTGAAACAAGAGCGATTTTCGCTGTTCCATTGGGCGCTCCATCAACTGACCGCAGGCATACCCGACCAGCATAATGCCCAGCCAGGGAATGAGCGGATAGGCGACCAGCAACGCGAAGTGGGGGCTTACTGAAAAGAACTCCGTTCGAAAAAATAACGCCCACAGGAGTTTAGCCACCGGGTCCGTAAACGTTGGGACGAGTTGGAGAATGTTATGCCCGAACACGATTACCAAACCAATCAGGCCAACCTGTTTCGCAGGCAACTTCGATAACAGAGAAAGAATAACCAGCCCACCCCCAATGGCGTAAATGACCTGCAACATCAGCGACTGAAAATGAATGTCGAACCAAAAGGCGAAGTTGATAACCGTCAGTTCGAGCAGGATCAACACCAACCCTCGTTTCAGCAGGAAACGACGCGCCGACTCGTTTGACGCAGCAGTCGCGCCTTGCTTCCTCAACGACAGATAGGCCGACGTTCCCGACAAAAAAACGAAGGTTGGGGCACACAAATGAGTAATCCACCGAGTCATAAAAATAGCCGGTGTTGTTGTTGCCAGATCCGTTGGATTTTGGGTGAGCGCGGGCGTATGGAGCAGATCGCGGACATGATCGAGCGCCATAATTACCATCACCAGCCCACGGGTTATGTCAATAGCCGTTACCCGTTTCATTTTTTGTACCGGCACTTTGTATTGTCAGCTTTCACGTAATACGACTTATAATTCAACGCTTTCGGATTCATACAGCCCTTAAGCTCAAGCACTTCTATGTTTTTAAAATCAATGGGGTGGCTTTCTGCCTGTAACGCCAGGTACCCACTGCCGAGCGGGGTGTTGGCCTGACTGACCCAGTGCTTCCCGGCATTGGCACTAAATCGTCCGGCATCCCAATCATGGTCTTTACTGACGAAACCACCGCCAACCTGTGGTCGCTGGTAGGTCAACACGGTTTCTCCGTTGATGAGATGATGCACAATAGAATCACCCATCACAATGGCTTCGGCGGTAACCCACTGGTCGCCATCATACGTTTTTGAATCAGAGTCCGTACAGTGTTCGGGACGGAGGCTATTCCCAATAAACACCTGTGTACCAGGTGTGCATAGGTTACCGGTGTGACGCTCTCCTTTACCCAGACCACCCAGCAACTGCATCTCCAGCGAGACAGGGAACGTTTGATTAAGCGACAAACTTTCTGCCGACTGGGAATGCAGCATAATACCACTATTCCGTACATTCCAGGAATCGCCACCGGGGGTTTGATTACCTAGAAACCGGTACTGAAATCGTACCCGATAATAAGAATAAGGCTTCTTGTAATAGATATGTCCGTATTTAAAATCGAAGGTTTTGTACTGATCATAGGCCACACGCAGGATACCCTTCTCGACCCGAAAGGTGTTCTGATAATTGTCGTTAAGTGGCCGTCCGGCAATTTTTATATCCCAGCCATCCAGATTTTTTCCATTAAAAATTGAGACCCACTCCTCTTTGTCAGCCGCCTTCTGGGCAAAGGACATAGATAGAGTAAACAGGTAAATCAGGAGCAGAGGTAATACGTTTTTCATGTTCAGGAGAAAGATAATGGAAGAGATAGGAACGCGGATTGAACGGATCAGACGGATGTAAAACGGATAAAGCTAATCTCTGAAATCCGTTTGATCCGTTCAATCCGCGTTCCTGTACAACTTATTTTAATACTTCAACGGTGTTCAACTCCGGGCCACCACCATGATTGGCCGATCCCGCTACGATGTAGATTTTATCCTTGTAAACAACCGCCTGCGTACCATGACGCCCCTGTTTTAAGGTTGGACCAGCAGTCCACTTATTTGTTTTGGGGTCGAGTGCTTCGGCTTCGTTGTGGGCGAGCAATTGAACGGTTTCACCCCCAATAATCCAGACTTTACCACCCAGCGTTACGGCGGTAGCACCCGCCCGCTGGGTTGGAATACTGGCAGTAGCGGGTAAGGTTTCCCAGCGTCCCGTTTTGAAATCGTACACATCGACCTCAGCAATGGTCGTTTCCAGCACTTTATTGATCCGCGCCGTCGAATTACGTCCACCTGCCAGATATAGTTTATCCCCAACAACAGCCGCTGTGATGTGGTCGCGGGTGCGGGGCGCATCGGGCAGCCGTTTCCAGGTATTTGTTTTCGGGTCATACTCATCCAGCCAGGCTACGTGTCCATCGTAGTGCCCGTCGATGATTCCACAGGACACATAAATTTTGTTTTTGTACACCACAACACCCGCCGACCCCCGAAGCCGCTCCTTCGGAATTTCGGGGCCGATGCGCCATTTTCCCGTTTTAGGGCTGTAGATATAAATATTGGGAATCGGTGTTTCGTGGGGGTATTTACCTTGAAAAGCGCCGATAACGTACAATTCCCCCCCGTAGGTAATCGCCTGAAAATGGTTCATTTCAACGGGTGGCGTAGGAAGCGTTTGCCAGACAAGCGTTTTCAGGTTGAGCGCTTCGAGTGGTTTCATCCCCCGGCCACCCACGGCATACAGACTATCACCAATCAGTGTAGCTGCGTTCTCATGGCGGACAGAGCAGGTATTCTGTGTTGTAACCGGTTGCCAGCTTTGCGCGTGAACACCCATACTGATGCTGGCAAAGCCCAAAATATACTGAAAATAGCCCTTCATAAAGATTCGTAATAGAGCGAGACGTGTGATTGATCAATAAATCATATTTGAAGCCGATACTACTCTAATTTACGGGCCATTCGGCAAACCATTTACTTCACATACTGTTAAACCATAGAGTTAATATATATATGTTGTTATGGAAACGAACCAAAACGGGAACCTGTCTTCCGAACAGGCAGGCGGTCAAAACGGGCACACGTCCGGACCAGAATTCGGTGCTACCGGACTTCAATCACAAGACCAGCCCACAGACCAGACCTTAACGACCAGGCAGGGTCATCCGCTCACCAACAACCAGAATGTCCGCACGGTGGGAAGCCGGGGGCCAACCACGCTGGAAAATTACCCTTTCCTCGAAAAAATCAGTCATTTTGACCGGGAACGCATTCCGGAGCGCGTTGTCCACGCCCGTGGCGCTGGTGCGCATGGTGTTTTTGAAGCTTACGGTACCGTTGGCGACGAGTCCGTTTCGAAATATACCCGCGCCAAATTATTCCAGGAGAAAGGAAAGCAAACGCCGGTCTTTGTCCGTTTTTCGTCAGTTATTCACGGTGGTCACTCGCCCGAAACCCTTCGCGATCCTCGTGGTTTTGCCGTGAAGTTTTATACGGAAGAAGGTAACTGGGACTTGGTGGGCAACAACCTCAAAGTGTTCTTTATCCGTGATGCGATGAAGTTCCCGGACATGGTTCACTCCCTCAAGCCGGACCCCATAACAAACCGGCAGGATGGCGGACGTATTTTTGATTTTATGAGCAATACGCCCGAATCGGTCCACATGATTACGTTCCTGTTTTCACCCTGGGGTATTCCGGCCAATTACCGGCAAATGCAGGGATCGGGCGTAAATACCTATAAATGGGTAAACGAGCAGGGTGAGGGCGTGCTGGTCAAATACCATTGGGAGCCAAAACAGGGAATTAAAAACCTGACCCAACCCGAAGCCGAACAGATTCAGGCCAAAAACTTTAACCACGCCACGCAGGATCTGTACGACGCCATCGAAGCCGGAAACTTCCCCCAGTGGGAGCTTTTGGTACAGATCATGAGCGACGACGAGCATCCTGAACTTGATTTCGATCCGCTTGACGATACGAAGTTATGGCCTCAGGATCAGTTCCCGTGGCTACCGGTAGGCATGATGACGCTCAATAAAAACCCGGAAAATTATTTCCACGAGGTTGAACAAGTTGCCTTTGGAACGGGCGTGCTGGTGGATGGATTGGACTTCTCTGACGACAAAATGCTTCAGGGCCGTACGTTCTCCTACTCCGATACGCAGCGTTACCGCGTTGGTACCAATTACCTGCAGCTGCCCATTAACGCGCCCAAAAAGCATGTAGCAACAAACCAGCGCGACGGCCAGATGCAATATCGGGTTGATACCGCACCGGGTCAGAATAAGCATGTCAATTATGAGCCGTCGTCGATGAACGGCCTGAAAGAAGCGCCCCGGACGTATCCGGACCACAAGCCTTTCATTTCGGGAAATCTGATGCGTCAGCCAATCGACCGGACCAATAACTTCAAACAGGCTGGCGAACGCTACCGGACGTTTGAAGACTGGGAACGCGATGACCTGATCAATAACTTAGTGGACGCACTTTCGGGCGCACAGAAAAATGTTCAGGACAAAATGATTGAACTGTTCAGTCAATGCGACGAAGACTACGGTCGGCGGGTAAAAGATGGTTTGCAAAAGATGGCAAACGGTACGGGCGAGCAACCGCACGGTCAGGCAAACATACAGGCTGGCCAGGAAGCCGTACAGCAGGCCGAAGAACTGGCCCATGAAGCCAAGCCTTATTGATTTGTTTCATAACAAACGTGAATTCAGGATTAGCAATGGCCCGTTAGGGCCTACCCAGCGTAGCGTCGGTAGAAAAATTCATTTTAAGCAAGAGCAATGTACTGTCAGGCACATAACAGTTGTGTACCTGACGGCACACCTATGCTACGCAGAAGGGCTCCTTTCTACCGACGCTGCGCTGGGTAGGCCCTAATGGGCCAAAATACATAAAGTCTAATTTCGAATTAACGTTAACAACGAATATGAAAGGCTCTCAGGCAACGGAGAGCCTTTCATATTCACTCTAACGGAACAATGGTTGAACTTTTAACGTCGGCCATCACAAAGAAGCTGCTGATGTGCAGCGTGCCGGGAATAACGGATAGCTGCTCCTGATAAAAATAATTGTACGTCTCCATGTCGCGACTCACGATCTTGAGCAGATAATCGAATGTGCCCGAGACCCGGTTGCATTCCAGTACATCGGGCAAGAGACGAATAGCCCCTTCAAAATCGGCGAAAGCATCACGGGTTTGCCGGTCGAGTGTGACCTGACAGTACACCATCAGTAAATTCCCCAATTTCTTCTTATTGAGTATCGTAACGTACCGCTCAATGATACCCTCCCGTTCGAGCCGTTTGATACGCTCATGAACAGGCGTTTTTGACAGATTGATTTGCTGCCCTATCTCCTGTATCGTTAATCGGGCATTTTGCTGAAGCAAAGTAAGGATTCTACGATCGGTTTTATCTAAGTTCTCCATACCGGCATTTTTACGGCTTACATTCGTAAATTAAGTTGATTATAGATTTATTTCCTGACAAGTAGCCACTTTACAGCACATTTTTCTAAAGATACAGTTTCTGTTAGAAAAGTAGTGTATCACCCTTTACCTTTGTAATACGCAATTGAATAACTTTTCCAACGCGCATACACGTTATGGTTATTGGTGTCCCAAAAGAAATTAAAAACAACGAAAACCGCGTTGCACTGACTCCTGCCGGTGTAACAGAACTCCGCAAAGCTGGGCATACAGTCTATATTCAGGTAAATGCGGGTGAAGGGAGTGGTTTTGAGGACGAAGAATACATTGCTGCCGGAGCTATCATGTTGCCTACTATTGAAGAGGTGTATGGTATTGCCGAGATGATTATGAAGGTTAAGGAGCCAATTGCGTCTGAGTACGATCTTATCAAGCAGGACCAGTTGCTGTTTACCTATTTCCACTTTGCTTCTTCGGAAGAACTGACACAGGCTATGCTCGCCAAAGGCGCGGTTTGCCTGGCGTACGAAACCGTTGAGCGTCCTGACCGTAGCCTGCCGTTGCTGATTCCTATGTCGGAAGTAGCGGGGCGCATGGCGATTCAGGAAGGGGCTAAATATCTTGAAAAACCATTGAAAGGTCGGGGTATCCTGCTTGGGGGCGTTCCGGGGGTAAAACCGGCTAACGTACTTATCCTGGGTGGTGGTATCGTAGGTACACAGGCGGCTAAAATGGCAGCCGGATTGGGCGCACATGTTACGATCATGGATGTTAGCCTGGCACGTTTGCGTTACCTGTCCGACATTATGCCGCCAAACGTGCAGACCATGATGTCGAACGAATACAACATTCGGGAAATGATTAAAGTCTGTGACCTGATTGTTGGTGCCGTTCTCATTCCCGGTGCCAAAGCTCCTCACCTCATTACCCGTGAGATGCTGAAGCAAATGCGCTCCGGTACGGTATTGGTTGACGTAGCCGTTGACCAGGGCGGTTGCATCGAAACCTGCCACCCAACCACTCACGAAAATCCAACCTTTATTATTGACGGTGTTGTGCATTACTGCGTCGCCAATATGCCGGGTGCGGTTCCCTATACCAGTACACTTGCCTTAACAAATGCCACCCTGCCCTATGCCCTGCAACTTGCCAACAAAGGCTGGCAGAAAGCTTGCCGCGACAACGCCGATCTTAAAATGGGCTTGAATGTGGTTGACGGGAAAGTGGTTTACAAAGGAGTTGCCGAAGCATTTAATCTGCCCCTAACCGAAGTGAGCACCATGCTGACGGAGGAGGAAATGGCTTAATAAAATATTACCTATTCATCGACAGACGCAGGTCGCATTCGCAAGAGTGCGGCCTTTTTTTTGTAATTTGTCGTTACACTTTCAACGTACCGTTATGAATCCGCAAGCAACAACACCGGTTATCCCCACCTTATACGAATGGGCGGGTGGAATGGAAAAATTCGAGGCTTGGACCGACTTGTTTTATCAGCGGGTTCACGAAGACACGGTGCTGGAACCAGTTTTCCACGGTATGTCGGCCGATCATGCCCGGCACGTGGCTCATTTTATTGCCGAAGTGTTTCGAGGTCCGGCTACTTATAGTCGGGAGGGGGGGAGCCACTATGACATGATTCACCATCATTTGGGGAAACACCTGACCGAAGCCCAGCGTCGGCGCTGGATTGACCTGATTCTGGATACCGCCGATGTTGTTGGCTTACCCGATGACCCTGAGTTTCGCTCAGCGGTGGTGGGTTATCTGGAATGGGGTTCCCGTTTGGCAGTCATTAACTCAAGCATAGACGTTGTGATCCAGCCACAGGATGCGCCTATGCCAACCTGGGGCTGGGGTGAAACGGGCGGGCCTTACGTTCCTTAACGTTCTTCCAGAGATTGCCGGACTAAAACGCGCCACTCTTCTTCCAGCGACCCGTCGAAGAACGACGTTTTTGCCCGCCGATACCAGTAGTTGGCATTAAAGCGATCGCCTTCTTTACGGTGTAGATACGCATGTAGCCGGTCGTACGGAAGCTCTCCCTCCCGGCTTTGTGCAATATTATGAGCCTCTTCCCATTGCTCTTTGGCATCAAACCAAAGACCTTTCAAGATGGGATTAAGCCCGGTTGGGGGCTCGGGTTGGGTTAGGGTCGCGGTAAATTGATCGAGTGTCATGTGAGTGCAGATTAAAGCCAGTCTTCACGCAGTATTCCATTGAGCTGCTCGTAGGGAATGGTCACCTGAATGGGGCCAACGGCGTAGGCAGCAATTTCGTAGGGATTGTAATAAAAGAGCATACCTGTGCTGCTCATGCCTACGTTAGCGGGGAGAAAAAAATGACCATCGCGTAAAAAATAGCCCTGCTCTTCGAGGTTATTTTGAGGTGACAACGCCTGCTGTTTTCGAAAAGCCTTTTCAACGACAGACAATAGAGCCGTTGTGTCAGCCACCAGATCGGACAGCATCAGCAGCCGCCCCGTTTTGCGGTCAAAATTATACAGAGACAGGTTTGTATTTGGGTGAGCACCGCCCGTATACGCAAAGGTTTCGAACTTGACCGTCAGCGCTTTTACGCCAACATGCAGGGTATCGGCAGCGGTTTTCACTTCCCAGCATCCGCCTAAACTGCCCATGTCTTTCCGAACGGTTTCGTAATCGGCGGCAAAGAGAGCGGCCGCTTTCGCCAGATCTGTCTGCGCCTGGGGATTACTGGCAATCGTAGCACTATCGAGCCAGCCGGTCAGGCTACTGACGGCCAATTGCCGCAGACTGTCGTTGATATTCCGGGCACCGTCTGAGTCATCTTTCAGGAGAACGTACGAAACAGCTACGTCGACACCACTGTTTTTGACTGTGTCGCATCGGTTCTCTCCGGCGTATGTAAATTGTTGTTTATCGAAAACGGGCAGCTCCGAATTCCTGGAATTACAAGCGCAGAGTAGTGTAATTGAGCCGCCGAAAAACAGGGCCAGAAAGTACTTCATGAGAACGTTGTAGTAGAACTACACGTAAGTTGCTGATTTATTGATTCCAGCAACCTACGTGCCATAGACTACAAACTTAGCAAATCTTTAAATCGAATAGCCTGACGACGGCTAATTTCAATTTTATCACCACCTCTCAAGGTGACTAGCAACCCACCACTAAACCAGGGTTCTATTTTTTCAATCCATTGAAGATTGATAATGTGTTTACGGTTAGCCCGGAAAAAAGTGGCCGGGTTCAGCCGGTCTTCGAGCGCATTCAACGACTTGAGGACGAGCGGCTTTTGATCGTCGAAATATAACCGGACATAGTTGCCCATTGATTCAAACAGGCGAACTTTACCTAGTTTAACGAACCAGCATTTCTCGCCATCCTTCACAAAAACCTGGTCGTTCTCACCCAATATTTTTGTTGAAATCCCGATTGAACCAGCGCCGGACGATTCCGGAATGTGTTGTTCCTCCTCCACGCGATGAATGGCTTCCGACAGCCGGGCCAGTTCAACAGGCTTGAGCAGGTAGTCGAGCGCGTTGTATTCAAACGCTTTGATAGCGTATTCATCGAAGGCCGTCGTGAAAATCACTTCGGGGGTTTTGCCTTCAATAGACTGTAACAACTCGAACCCATTTTTGCCGGGCATCTGAATATCCAGAAACAAAAGTTCCGGTTCCAGCTCTTCGATCATGGGCAGTGCTTCGTCCGCGTTTGCAGCTTCGCCGATAATCTGAACTTTAGGGAAATTTTCGAGCAGCCGACGCAGTTCGTTACGGGCCAGGCGTTCGTCGTCAATAATAAGCGTCTTCATTCGTTTTTAGCTTTTGATTCAGGAGCAACAACAGGTCGAAAGGGGGTAGATTTACAAATACCGTTTTAATCCAGGCTCTTTACAGCAGCCTCTTTCCGGCGAAATATACTTTCAGACTGGGCCGGGATAGTTATTTCGGCACAGACAATCGGGCCGTTTTCGGAGGATTCTTCTTCCTGGAAAATTTGAAACTGTGCCTCGGGACCGTACAGTAATTCCAGCCGTTGAGCGGTATTGGCCAGCCCAAATCCGCCCGACGCCTTCTTGTCTCCCAGCACACCCGTATTGCGAATGATGATGTGGAGTTTATCCGCAACCAGACTGGAGCGAACCTCAATAAATCCGCCCCGAATGGCCGTTGATACTCCGTGTTTAATGGCATTTTCAACCAATGTTTGCAGCATCATGGGCGGCACCTGCCAGAACAGCGTCCGCCCGTCAAGTTCAATATTCGACGTTAACCGATCTTCATAACGAACCTTTTCGAGGGCCAGGTAATCCTCAACGGTTTTGATTTCTTCGCGCAGCTCAACGGTTTTTCGCCGGTCGGCCAGGAGCGAGTTACGGAGCAGGTTCGAGAGTTGGGTGATACTCTGCTGCGCTTTAGCCGGATTTTCGAAGACCAGCGCCCGAATACTGTTCAGGGCATTGAATACGAAATGGGGATTTAACTGCGACCGCAATACTTTGGCTTCGGTTTCGCGAATACTGGTTTTTAACAGAATCTTTTCGATTTCGGCATTACGATTCTCTTCCACATAATGATAGGCCGTATAGCTCAATACCCAGGCAAGCATCGTTTTTCCGAAGGTCATGATGTACCCAAATACTGGCCAGGGCTCATCGATCAGATGCTGCGGCACAATGATCCGATCCATGGGCAGGTTGACCATGGTCATAATCAGCGCCAGCACAAAAACGGATAACAGCACACGTGGTGCCAGTCGAAAGAAGGGTAACCGTACCCAGTTCCACCGCCGAATCATAAGCCGGTAGAGGTGCGTAAGGGTGATACCCAGAAATATATTGGCAATGGCTAAATAGAGCGTATCCGGGTCAAAGCCATCTTCCAGCAAGTAGGCAATGTACTCCACCAGGATGAGGAGCGACCACCCAAATAACTGACAAAACCAATATATTTTCTGTTTAGACATCCCTGTTTCCTACGGCACTGCCGATCAAAAAGCGAATATACTGCATAAGGGGCCGGATGGTCGGTACATACTACACCAGTGGAGTAAAAGGAGGAAGGCCGGGCCATCTGGCGGAGAAGCGAAAAAGCGGGACTTTCGTCACCGCTTTTCTACGATTTTATGGAATCACGCTAATGCCAGCGATAATAAATGAGCTGTATCGTTCGCCAGTTCGATGGTAAACGTGGCTTTGTCGTAATCGTACTGGAGTTTATACAGACACAGATTGCTGTGCTCAAACTGGTCCATTGTCGAAAGCGGCTGGTTGGTTAGCCAACAAAGCAGAATACGCATCGCCCGACCGTGCATAGTCACGAGAATAATCGACTCATCGGGATGAGAAAGGATGGTATCAATGGCCACTTTCTGCCGGGTCGCCACCTGATCCGGACTTTCTCCGCCATCGGTCGTCTGGCTGGTTTTACCCGACTCCCAGGCTTCGATCAGATTCCGGTAATATTCGTTATCCAGGTTCCCAGGGGCTTTTCCCTCCATAACGCCCCAACTAATCTCGTTGAGGCCCGTCAATTTCTCGTACGGTAACCCCAGCTCAATAAAAGGCTCAGCGGTTTGGAAGGTTCGCTTCAGACCAGAGATATAAATCTTGCTGAAGGGTACATGCTGGTAGGCCTGAAAAAATGCCTGCGCCTGGGCCCGTCCCATATCGTTGAGGTCTGAGTCTACACCACTTCCCTGTACAACACCCCGCCGGTTGTAGTCAGTTTCGCCGTGGCGAATCAGATAAATAGTTTTTTGTATCAAGCCTGTATCCTTGCCTATTGGCAAATTTTCCCAAATTTGAGTGCAAAATTACACAAAACGCGCTCTTTATGAAAACTGGGGTTGACTTAAGTACACTTGAATTTATTCATACTGACTCTATCGGTACGCACCTGGGCATTGAGTTTACCGAAGCTGGCGAAGGGTATCTGATCGCCCGTATGCCGGTGGATAAGCGCACACATCAGCCCTTTGGCATTTTACACGGGGGAGCCTCCGTCGTACTGGCAGAAACGCTGGGCAGCGTGGCCTCGTACATGATGTTGGATGACCCCACCAAACAACGGGCGGTGGGCCTTGAAATAAATGCCAACCACATCCGCTCGGTTCGAAGTGGCTGGGTGTACGGGCGCTGTACCCCTATTCATGTTGGCCGTACGACCCATGTCTGGGATATTCGCATCACGGACGAACAGGAAAAGCTTGTGTGCGTAAGCCGGTTAACTATTGCCGTAATCGGGAGTTAAGTTGTTACCACGTCAGCATTTGTTTTATGGTAGCTCAACGGGAAGAAACGTTTCGGATAAGTCAGCGGATTGTTTACTGGCTCGTATTTGGCCTCTTCATGATACTGCTGGCAACGGTTGTATTACCCGTAACCATTGCGCTGGCCGGGCAACCCTATGCCGATCTTAGTTTTGCGCCCCTATATGGTGCAGCGGCTGCGTTTATATGGATACCTTATCTGGCCGAATGCTGGCGTTTAACAAAAACGGTAACCCTATCAGAACAGGGATTCAGCATCCGGAAACTGGCCCGAAAAACAAGACAATTCCGGTACAGCGATATTGTTGCGCACAATGAGCGGAAAGAAGTTGGCCGGGGAGACTCTTTTATGGTATTGACAGTTTATCTGAAAAATGATTTTTTCATCATCAAATCGAACACATTTCCGGAGTATGACCGCCTAAAAGCTCATTTCTGCCAATTTGGTGAGTCGATCCCCTACCGGAAAGTCGTGACCCTTCCCGAACGCAATCGCCTTCGGTGGCTTTTAGCCGGACTGGCTTTGTTCATTATCGCCAACATACTCTTTGGATACCTTGCCCATAATCAGGCTGACCACACCAAAGCCAGGCTGACTGCCGTGACGGATGTAGTTGACCGGATTACAGAAAACCGTCCCAAAGGGAGTTTTAAGGGTGTTTATGTTCGGTTGCGCCAATGGCCGGAACTCAACTTTTACGCCAGCAGGAGAGCTTATACTCAATCCCTGCAACCGCTTAAAGAAGTTATTCGTGTCAATCAGCCAATTACGTTATTGATTCCGGAAAGCGAGTTTCGTAAAAAGATTGCCCATACCGAGCCGCTCACCATCGGCGACAAATACATCAAGTACGGACTGATTTCAGTCTATGGCATTTACCAGGATCATGCCGTCCGTCTTCAGTCGGCAGAGCCCGTTTTTGAACCAACCCGGACAAACCCCTTATTTCGCACCATTCTGCTCGTTTTTTTACTGCTGATTTGCTGGACAGGCTGGGTCTATGTGGATCGGCACAGCGTTATCCGGACAGATTGATACGCCACCCGGCCTACTTTTTCCGTACCTTCACGCTCCAATCAGCGGGACAATACCCCTCGTCATCAACAGTATGAATCAAAAAATACGGCGCGAAGATGCCCTCGACTACCACGCTAAAGGACGTCCGGGAAAACTTGAAGTCGTGCCAACTAAAGAATACAGCACCCAGCGCGACCTTTCACTTGCTTACTCTCCCGGCGTTGCTGAGCCTTGTCTGGCCATTGAAGCCAACCCCGACGATGCCTTCAAATACACCGCCAAAGGAAATCTGGTGGCTGTAATCAGCAATGGTACAGCCGTTTTAGGACTGGGCAATATTGGCCCGGACGCCAGCAAACCCGTTATGGAAGGAAAAGGGCTGCTGTTCAAAATCTATTCCGACATCGACGTTTTCGACCTGGAACTGAACACGACCAATATCGACGAGTTTGTGCGAACGGTCAAGATTCTGGAACCGACGTTTGGTGGTGTGAACCTGGAAGACATCAAAGCGCCGGAATGTTTCGAGATTGAAGAACGGCTCAAACGGGAGATGAACATCCCCGTCATGCACGATGATCAGCACGGTACGGCCATCGTAAGCGGGGCAGCTTTGCTCAACGCGCTTGAGCTGGTTCACAAGCCCATCGAAACCGCAAAATTCGTTATTCTGGGCGCGGGAGCAGCCGCTATTTCGTGCGCCCGCCAATACATTGCCCTGGGGGCCAAACACGAAAACATGGTGATGTTCGATGTGAACGGTCCGCTTCGCACTGACCGCACCGACCTGAGCGAACTTATGCAACCGTTTGCCACCAGCCGCGACATCAAAACGCTGGAAGACGCCTTTGCCGGAGCCGATGTATTTGTAGGGTTATCCAAAGGAAATATCGTTAATCAGGACATGATTCGCCTGATGGCCAAAGATGCCGTTGTGTTTGCCATGGCCAATCCAAATCCGGAAATCAGTTACGACGACGCCATGGCCGCCCGACCCGACATTATTATGGCCACGGGTCGATCCGATTACCCCAATCAGGTCAATAACGTTCTCGGTTTCCCGTACATTTTCCGGGGGGCGCTCGACGTTCGGGCTACCGAAATCAACGAAGCCATGAAGCTGGCGGCTACCTACGCGCTGGCCGATTTAGCCAAAAAGCCCGTACCGGATCTGGTCAATCTGGCCTATGGAGAGTCGAACATGATTTTTGGCCGGACGTATATTTTGCCCAAACCCGTTGACCCGCGTCTGTTATCTACAGTAGCTCCGGCGGTGGCGAAAGCGGCCATCGAGTCGGGGGTGGCGCGGTCGCCCATTACGGATTGGGAGGCCTACGAACACCAGCTTGCCCGCCGACTGGGACAAGACAACCAGATTTCGCGGGTTATTCTGACAAAAGCCAAAGCGAACCCCAAACGGGTTGTTTTTGCCGATGCCGAAAACCTGAAAGTACTAAAAGCGGCCCAGCAGGTACGGGACGAAGGCATTGCCCACCCGATCCTGCTCGGCGAGCGTGCCAAGATTGAGCGGCTCATCCAGGAAAACAGCCTTGACCTAGGGCATATTCCGATTCTCGATCCCCGCGCACCCGAGCAAACGGGGTTGATCGAGAAGTTTGCGAGTGTGTATTTCGACAAGCGGAAACGCAAGGGTGTCAACCCGACCGAAGCGCGCAAGATGATGTACTACCGCAATTATTTCGGGGCCATGATGGTCGAAACCGGTGAGGCCGACGCCCTGATTTCGGGCTTGACGGGTTCGTATCCCGAAACCATCCGGCCCGCTCTTCAGATCATCGGCAAAGAACCGGGGGTGAAGCGCGTGGCAGGGATGTACATTTTGCTTACCAAGCGCGGGCCGCTGTTCTTCTCCGATACCACCGTCAACTTTAATCCAACGGCGGAGGAAATCGTTGAAATTACCGAACTCACGGCTCAAACCGTGGAGCGATTCAACATAAAGCCCCGCATTGCCCTGGTCACTTATTCGAACTTTGGCAGTGCCCAGGGGGAAGATGCAGAAAAGATGAATCGGGCCGTCGACATCCTGCAACGCAAACACCCCGACCTGGTGGTGGATGGGGAAATTCAGGCGCACTTAGCGTTCAATACCGAGTTGCTTCAGCAAAACCACCCATTCAGCAAGCTGGTTGGTGAAGGGGCCAATACACTCATTTTTCCGAACCTGTCGGCGGCCAACATCGCCTACAACTTAATGAGTGAAGCGGCCGGTTTCGATGCCATCGGGCCTATCCTGCTCGGCATCCGCAAGCCGGTGTATGTCTTGCAGCTAGGTTCATCGGAGCGTGAAATTGTCAATATGGTCGCCATTGCCGTAGTAGAAGCACAAGGGAAGTAAGTAGTTAGTAGTAAGTATTAGGAGCGAGGAGCATTTTTTAAGGAGTTAGGAGTTAGGAGCGAGGAGTTAGGAGGGCTGACGCACCAGCAAAAAAACACGCCGGTCCGCCGGTGCGGTCAGCCCTCCTGACTCCTAACTCCTAACTCCTAACTCCTAACAACTAAAAAACCCATGTCACGCATTTTAACAGGTATTCAGAGCAGCGGGCGACCGCATTTGGGGAACATTCTGGGGGCAATTAAGCCTGCCATCGACTTATCCAAACAGCCCGACAATGAGTCGTTTTTATTCATTGCGGATCTTCATTCGCTCACGACCATCAAAGACGGCCCTACGCGTCGGGAGTTTACCCGAGCCGTAGCGGCTACCTGGCTGGCCTTTGGCCTGGATACCGCCAAGAACACATTCTGGCGGCAGTCGCGGGTGGCCGAGCATACCGAACTGGCGTGGCACCTCAGTTGCTTCACGCCCATTCCAATGCTGAACAACGCTACGTCGTTTAAGGAAAAATCGGATCGGGCCACGGGTCCGGTCAATACGGGTTTGTTCGTGTACCCGGTCTTGCAGGCCGCCGATATTCTGCTGTATGATGCCGAAATCATCCCCGTTGGAAAAGACCAGCGGCAACACATCGAAATGACCCGTGACATTGCCAGTGCATTCAACAGACAGTATGACGAAGATGTGTTTGTGCTGCCCGAAGCGCGTATCGACGACCGGCTCATGACGATTCCGGGTATCGACGGGGCCAAAATGAGTAAGTCGTATAACAACTACATCGACATTTTCCTGCCTGAAAACGAGCTATGGAAAGTGATCAAGAAGATAAAATCAGATTCGACACCGCTCGAAGAGCCCAAAGACCCGGCTACGGATATTACGTTCCAGTTGTATTCGTTACTGGCATCGGACGAAAAAATTGCCGAAATGCGTAGCCTTTACGAAGGCGGGAATTACGGCTATGGCATGGCGAAAAAAGCATTCTACGAACTCATTCTGGAGCAGTTTGCCGAAGAGCGTGAACGATTCAATTTTTACATGACCAACAACGATGCCCTCGAAGCCGAACTTCAGGCGGGTGAAGCCAAAGCGCGGGTTGTAGCAGGCCAAACCATTGCACGGGTGCGCGAAAAATTAGGTTTTAACTAACTGAGAAACAGAAAACAACCGTTAACACAGATGATTTGGGAAAAAGCGTAGGCTCTGTTTATTTTCACCGTTATCTACCGAAGTGAACATTCCAACTCTCCATATCCTGAAATCATGACTAACCAACGCCCTCCCTACAACCTTAATTCAGTCAAGTTGAATCCGCGCGAACGTCACTTTTTACAACTGGCCTGCTCCGAATTAACGTACGTTCAAATTGCCGACCGTATGTGCGTCAGCCCCCGTACGGTGGACGGGTATCGTGAAACGCTTTTCGAACGATTCAGTGTAAAAAGTAGGGTTGGTCTGGCGCTCTGGGCCGTACGAACCGGTTTGGTAACGCCCTGATTTTATGAGAGGTAATGCACCGATCCTCTTCAAAAAAATAGTTCATTCTGAATAGAAACGATTGCCCCGGCACCATCAAATCAGTCCAGATGGTGCCGGGGCAATCTACTGTACTGGCATAAAGTTGCCATCAAGCAGTAATTTCACTTAATTGCCGATACGTCCTAAAACCTTTTTGCCCTGCATACGGACTTGCCAGCGTCCTTTCTGGTACTTTCTCTAGTTCATGTCAATAGCTCTTCGTTAAAAATCTGAACAATGAAAGTCTATTTTACGCAGTATACGGCAAATGAAGGTTTTCTACCTTTTCCTGTTAACAACATTTCTTTCGATCAACGGTTGGGCTCAGTCTACGTTTTTGCTAACCGGTTATGTGCGCGATGCTGCCGAGCAACCCTTGTCAGGCTCATCGCTGCTGGTATTGGATACGGGCTTTGGAACGACCACTGACTCGTTGGGTTATTATCGGCTTCCGATTCCCAAGGGCCTGCAAACGATTCAGTTCTCCCACCAGGGCTATGAAACCCAGCAGCGTAGCCTGACCATTCGGGCAAATACGGCCTTGACTGTTTCTTTGGTTGAACGAATCTCACTTCTGCGGGAGGCTACGGTGACGGGTACGCAACCCGGTCAGGCCGTACGTAGTAGCTCCGTTGGCTTGACCACCCTGTCGGTACGAACCCTGCGCACATTACCGGTGCTGCTGGGTGAATTGGACGTTATGCGCTCGGTGCAATTACTACCAGGGGTAAGTAATGTCGGAGAGGCTTCCAGCGGCTTTAACGTACGAGGGGGCAGTGCCGACCAGAACTTAATGCTGCTCGATGAAGTCCCTTTGTTTAATGCCCAACATCTTTTAGGCTTTCTGTCGGTGTTTAATCCCGATGTGGTACAGGACATGTCGTTCTATCGGGGAACAGCCCCGGCCGGTTATGGTGGCCGGGCGGCCTCCGTACTTCAGGTTAGGCTCCGCGATGCCAATGCCACAAAACCCGAGCTGGTTATTGGGGTAGGCCTGCTAAGTAGCCGACTGAAGCTGGAAATGCCCCTTATTCGCCAAAAGTTGACAGCTTATATAGCCGGTCGGCTCTCTACGGTTAACCCATTACTGGCCCTGTTCCCGGTTCGGGCATTGACTGGCGTACGAGGTGGTTTTCACGACTTGACAGCCCGCTTCGATTACCGGCCTGACGCCCGCAATAAAATTTCACTGACCGCATTCAGTAGCGCCGACCGCTTTACACTGCCCGGTGACTCGCTACGCCAGGTTGAACTCAGCGGCTCATCGTCTACTTTCGGTTGGCAGACCCGTTCGCTAACGCTACAGTGGTCGCGCTACCTGTCGGCTCGCTGGCAGGCTCAAAGCAGCCTTGTCTGGAGCCGCTACCAGGCAACGGTCAGCACACCCGATTCGTCCAGTGCCTACCAGTTAACCTCAGGACTGGATTATTCACACCTAAAAACCAACTTCACCTACACGCCCAACGACCGCTGGCATACCGATGTGGGTGCTATTGGCATACGCTACGGGGTGACTGCCGGCCAGTTGGAGGCTTTGGGAGGAGCCTCCCAGATCAATCCGGTTACGCTCCCTAACGAACAGGCGCTGGAGGGAGCCCTCTACAGCCATACCGACCTGACGTTGAACAAGCGATGGTCGATGCAGGCGGGTTTGCGCGTGTCGGGGCTGGCCCGGCTGGGGCCCGACGTAACCTACCGCTACCGTCCGGGGCAAACCCCTTCTTCCGAAACGCTTATGGACTCGGTCGTAACGCCCGGCGGTCGGTTCTCAACGACATTCGGTAATGTAGAGCCCCGGATGTCGGTCCGTTGGGCACCGGGCGAACGCGTATCGGTCAAGTTGGGCATCGGCCGCATGGTTCAGTACGTACAACTGCTTTCCAATACGACGGCCGCCCTGCCAGCCGATCGCTGGAAAGTAGCGGATACCCATTTACGTCCACAAATCGCGGACTAGGTGTCTCTGGGTTATTTCCACCACCTGCCCGGTGCAGCCCTTGAGGTATCCGTAGAGGGGTTTTACAAATGGCTGACCGGTGTTAATGACTTTCGCGGCAACGTGCCATTATTGCTGAATCCGTATCCTGAAACAGCCGTCTTGCAGGGAGATGGTTTTGCCCGTGGGCTGGAAGTATTCATCCGGCGAAGCAGCGGTCTTCTGACGGGCTGGCTGAGTTATACGTTTTCCCAAACCCGCTATCGCATCGCCGGGTCCGGCCCGGCCGAAACGGTTAACAATGGTCAGTATTACCCCGCCGGTCATGACCGGCCGCACGTCTTTAACGCCGTGCTGAATTATAAGCTAAACTCCCGAATCAGCCTGTCGTTTAACGGGGTCTACAACTCAGGGCGACCCGTAACCTATCCAGTTGCCAAACTTTATATCGGCAACCGCATTGTCCCCTATTATACGGATCGTAACCAAAGCCGCCTTCCCGATTATCTGCGTGCCGATATCGGCCTGACCATCAGCAATCCGCGTGGAAGCGGGCGACGTTTTGAGAGCGACTGGAACTTCTCGCTCTACAACATGCTGGGCCGTCGCAACGCCTATTCCATTTATGTGCAGACTACCCCCCGATACGCTGACTACTACAACATCGTGACCGCTTATAAATTCTCCGTGTTAGGCGCCGTCATTCCCTCCATAAGTTATACTATTCGTTTATGACAGTTCGTTTCTGGTTGCTGATCTTATCCCTACTTGCCGTATCCTGCGTAGAACCGTATGACCCGCAATTGAAAGGTGGGTCGAAATATCCGGTGTTTGAAGGAACCCTCACCGACGCTCCCGGCCCATACCGGTTCGCGCTGACGCTCTCGGCGGGTTATAATAATCAGGAGAGCGTCTTTGATGAGCGGGTCAAAGGAGCCACTATGACATTATCTGACGATCGGAACCGGCGTACGATTTTCCTGGACGATGGACGG
Organism: Spirosoma fluviale; assembly: GCF_900230225.1. Lineage (GTDB taxonomy): Bacteria > Bacteroidota > Bacteroidia > Cytophagales > Spirosomataceae > Spirosoma > Spirosoma fluviale. The sequence goes on along the minus strand of NZ_OCNH01000001.1, from coordinate 958,630 downwards.
GGAAACTTCAGTTCGCCAACGGATTTTCGGGGCGAGCCAGGCCGAACTTACACATTGACAATTACTTACCAGGAATTAACCTACCGTTCTGATCCTGAACTATTGCGTCCAGTTGCGCCCATTGATACCGTCTATACCCGGTTTCAATCTATTCCCGGCAGTAACATCAACGGCGAGTTCAGGGTATTTGTCGACGTAAATGATCCGGCTGCGGAAGAGAACTACTACCAGTGGGATTGGATTCATTACGAAAAAGCCGATAACTGTTTACTGTTCCGGCCCAGCGGTACGAACGTGACCTATGCCCAGCGGTGCTGCTCTGACTGCTGGGACATCAGCCGCAGCGCGGGTCAGATTTTGCTAGCCTCAGACCGACTCGTCAATGGACGTCGACTAAGCGGTCAGCGTGTAGCTGCGGCACCGAATGACGACATTTCACCCTTTTATCTGCGTATCGGCCAACAGTCGCTGAGTCGGGAGGCTTATCAATATTGGCTGGCGATTCAGAATCTGACGGGTAACGTGGGCAGTGTTTTCGATGTACCACCGGCGACACTGGCGGGGAATTTACGAAATACCAATACAACCGGGCCACCCCTACTCGGCTATTTTCAGGTATCGGCCCGGCGGGAAAAGATTGTTTACATTAACCGGCTCCGCGCTCCCGTATTGCCCTTCGCCATCACTCAGTTTCCTTTCTGGAATACCTGCGCGGCCTGTACAGAAAGTTCATACCGCACCGGGCAACGACCCGACGGCTGGCGCTAAAGCATCGTGAAACACCCCTAAATATAAGCTAGTCCTAAAATCAATTACTCGAACCGGTGTTACCGGACGGACGACGGGCCGTATTCCGGATATTGACCAGTTTGAGTAACAGATCGAACCAGAAAGGAGCACCAAACGAGAGCGCGGCAGCGGTGAGCAGCCAGCCTAAAAAAGCGACGCCATGATCCTGCCCCGGTAACCAGGGGCCTTGTTTACCCGTCAGCACCCAGCCAATTGGTAATTTAAGATCGGCTACCCGGCCTTTCACAAAATCGACATAGACCGCCTGCACCACAAGGCTATCGGCCCCCGTCAACGCTGGTTTAATCTGAATCTTACTGCTGTTAAGCGAGTCTTTCTTAACGAGACTGGAGTCATACCGGGCAAGCTGGCTTACGAAAGCCGTATCTTTTTTGAAGGAGGCTCCCCCATCTGCCGTCGTTTTTACGGCGGCATCGACCAGTCGATCGCGCAGGCCATTGTCGTTGAAAAGCTGATTGGTGAGGTGAATGGTATCTACGTTGAGCAGCAGTGTTACCACCAGCGCAACCAGCCTCAGCACGCCCTGCACATACCGCTTAAACCAGCCCGAAACCTGCTCCATGTAGCCGTTATACCACTTTTCCAGCTCCGTTTGAAAGGTGTTAAAATTGTCTGATTTAGCCAGGATGGGCTGGATTAATTTTATGACTGTTTCGTATTTCCCGGCATCAGATTGGTTACTGAGTTGTTTAATCTTCTCAAAAGTCTGTTCAGTAGGCTTCAGGTCCGACGGCAGCTGACCACCGGCCGACCGGGTTAATAAATCAATCAGCACCGTTGAAAACGACTCAGCCGAGAGATAGCTGATGGGCTTTCGGAAACCGGCAAAGTGCTCTTGCTTAATTTCGGTAAGTTGATGCTCAAAAAATTCCTTAGACAGTGCCTTCCCCAGCAATTTACCCAGCGCAAGGCGAAGCAGCTTGGCCCGTTGCTCGATCAGGCTGTTGATCAACTCGACAATTCCCGAAACAAAAATGCTGAAAACAAAAAAGATGAAAATGAGGCCAATGGCCACATCGAGCAGTGTGGATATATTAATGTGCATGGCAGTAGCCAGTTTAGGTGGGATTTCAAAGATATAACCATTTAGCTAATTCTTTCTTAATCAACCAATTAAATGGTATTCAGAACTACAGTCAACGCTGTTATTTGCGGCATTTTATAGCCTGTCCCATAACAATCGCTTAACTTAGCCCACCATTTCCTGACGAATTGACTATTGACCTAAATCGTACCTCTTTTCATGCTTAACCTCGGCTTTGTTTCGGCTATTCTGGCCGATTATGATCTCAACAGCGTATTGAAATTTGCTTCGGAACATCAGTTTAAATGCGTTGAACTGATGTGCTGGCCGTCGGAAAATGCCGATGCACGTCGGTATGCCGGGGTAACGCACATCGATGTCGACAACCTGCATGTCGATCAGATCCATAACCTGACCCGGCTTTACAAGGTGTCAATTTCAGGGCTGGGGTATTACCCAAATCCGCTCGACCCCAACCCGGAGCAGGCTGAATTTTATCGCGAACACATCAAGAAGATCATTCGGGCGGCTGCCCGGCTCGGCGTTCCGGTAGTGAACACATTCATCGGCCGAAACCCATCGCTGAGCATTACCGACAACCTGAAGCTGTATGCCGAACACTGGCCAGCCATTGTCAAGGTCGCCGAGGAGTGTAATGTTAAAATCGGCATTGAAAACTGCCCCATGTGGTTTACGGACGATGAGTGGCCGGGCGGCAAAAACCTCGCCACCACACCCGCCATCTGGGACCGGATGTTCGAGATTATCCCCTCGCGGGCACTGGGCCTCAACTACGACCCAAGCCACCTGATCTGGCAGATGATGGACGAAGTCAAACCCATTTACGACTACCGCGACCGGCTGCACCACATCCACTTGAAAGACGTAAAACTGTACCGCGACAAATTGAACCGGGTGGGCATTATGGCCAATCCGCTGGAATACCATTCGCCCAAACTTCCCGGCCTGGGCGATGTTCGCTGGCGTGACTTTTTTGCCGCCCTGACCGACGTTCGCTACCGGGGACCAGTCTGTATTGAAGTGGAAGATAAGGCCTACGAAAGTCAGCCGCAAGATGTCAAAACCGCCATCCTGACCGCCCGAAATTACCTAAGTCAGTTTCTGGTTCTGTAATTCATGATTGACGCACTTAATCAACTGGACATCCGGTTTTTTCTCTGGCTTAACGGTCGTTATCTGCCCTGGCTGGACCCGATCATGATCTGGATCACGGAGCGTAACAGCTGGATTCCATTTTATGCGATCCTGATCGGCTGGCTGATTTACCGGTATCGCCAACAGGCCGTTTGGCTCATTTTAACCATTATCGTTTCGGTTGCGCTGGCCGATCAGGTGGCGTCTTCGATCATCAAGCCCCTCACCCAACGGCTGCGGCCCTGCCACGAACTATCTCTTCAAAAACTCATTCACCCGGTGCTCGAATGTGGCGGGCAGTACGGGTTCTGCTCCTCGCACGCATCGACTACGTTTGCTCTGGCAACCAGCCTTTGGCTGATGCTGGGAAACGAACACCGCTGGCTGCGATGGGGATTTTTGTGGGCTGCCGTGGTTTCTTACAGCCGAATCTACGTGGCCGCTCACTATCCGCTCGATGTACTCGCTGGCACCGGGGTTGGTGTATTGGCAGCGGCCATTAGTGTAACCGGTTTCAGGAAATGGCAGCGGCACTCCAATAGCCGTAAAATAGCCTGATCTGTTTCTGCCAATAACTTCGTGTACGGCCGCCAACAATCCGGCGTACAGATGGTTAAAAACTACGACGTGTCCGCACTAAATTTTCGCATACGGACCCACAAGTAGTTCTATGCAGCCTTCTATCACAGAGATTAATGACGCACCCGGCAACCGGCTTTTGTTTAACCAAACGTTGCCTTCATCAACCCTGCAACTGACTGTAATTGTTCCGGTACGAAACGAAGCACATCACTTGACCGACACGCTGGATGCGCTACGCAAACAGCTTGCTGGCAATGATTTACCCCTCGATTCAAGCTGTTACGAAGTCCTTTTACTGGCCAATAACTGTACCGATCATTCCTATGAGGTAGCCCGTCGGTACCAGCGTCAATATCCAGCGTTTGCCCTTCACATCGCCCAGATTCAGTTACCACCCAACAAAGCAAATATCGGTACCGTAAGGCGGTTGCTCATGGACGAAGCCTACCGGCGGCTAACGGATAGTGGTAATCCGAACGGCATCATTGCATCGACCGATGGCGATACTATTGTCGACCAGCACTGGATTCATAGTATTATGCTTGAGATTTCGAACGGTAACGATGCTGTTGGTGGTCGAATTTTAACCCACCCCGATCAGAGTCAGGTGCGCTTATACCACCTGCGCGACGTCATGTACCGGACATTGGTTGCCAAAGCTGAAGCTCAGTTCGACCCCTGTTTACATGACCCCTGGCCCCGGCATTTCCAGCATTTTGGCGCCAGCATTGCGGTTACCTGCCGAATGTACGACCGGGTGGGCCGACTGCCGGAAAAACCTTTTCTGGAGGATGAGGCCTTTTACCGGGCGCTAATCCGAATGGACGCCAAGGTTCGGAAAAGCCCCCTCGTTAAAGTCTACACCTCTACCCGAACGCAGGGCCGGGTGGCCGTTGGTTTTTCGGAACAGCTTCGCTACTGGTCAGCCATGACAGAAACCAATCAATGTCAGCTGGCCCAACCGGCAGAAGCGGTCATTACGCAACTTCGTAACCGCCAGCAACTGCGGTTGTGCTGGCAGCAACGAAAGCAACCGGTTCAAATCCACTTACTCCAACGTATTGCCAATGAGCTGCTGATCGACTTCGACTGGCTGGCTGCGGAGATTCGACAAAACAGTTTCTTTGGCTCCCTGTGGGAAAAGGTTGAGGAAAAGATGACCACGGGGGCCTGGGCAACCCACTGGCAACCCGTTCCGATCACGGTTGCCATTCAAAATTTACGGTCCTACCTGGCTTCCTGATGACTTACTGTCATATCGAGCGTCAGCCCGGCGACCGTCCCGGTCGGATGTATATCAAGTCGTTTCCCGCCCGATCGGGACGGTCGCCGGGCCGACGCTCGGTACGACACCTCAACTCTTTTGAAACAAATCCAGCCGATACGTTTCTCCGCGCTGGCCCAGCAGGTGTTTTAGCGGCTTGTCAGGACCAGCCATTTTCATGAACTCATCGTGGACCTGATCACCCGTCAGCGGATAATCATGGACCACTGGTGTCCAGTGAACCAGTAACAAATGGCCGTCTCGGGTCAACTGGTCGAGCATCTGCTGACGCGCCCGTTGCAAATCCTCCATCGCCAGATAATACCCCACTTCCGACAGCAGAATCAAATCAAACTCCCCTTCAGGAAACTCACCGGGAATACTCATTTGCCGCACAGTTACCTGTTTGTAGGGGGCAAGCCGGGCACGAGCCGTTTTTAGTGGTAGTTCACTGGCATCGACTGACAAAAGGGCACCACAACGGCTTGCCAGCATTTGGCTGAGTACCCCAATCGAGCATCCAATTTCGAAAGCATTTGCATAGTGTTCGCGCGGTAGTGCAGCGAGGGTAGCCTCATATTTTGCCCGTTCGTATGGACTGGTTTCGAAGGCCCATGGGTCGTTGCTGGCCCGATAAACACCATCGAAATAAGTGGTATTCAGGCTGGACGCTGGCATGATGAGGTTCTCGGTTAGGTTGTTCCAGAAATAATTCTCTTGGCTCTTTAAAATGCTCCAGTAATTCCGGCGACAGGTAGAAAGCCGTGGGGTCATCGTCGATCATTCGGCTCACCTGCGAGCGATGCGCGGCAATAGCCCTATTGCGCAGTTCCATGACCGACTCGATCGGAACCCGCCAGGCCAGCATTTCATTTTCTACCGGCATATCCTCCTCCGTACCCAGCTCCCACAACCAGATTAGGTATTCGAGCACGCGGGGCTTGTTCTTAAGCTTATCGACGGCAGCGGTCAGTTGATGCCAGCTCGCCCGATGATCGCGGTGGGGGTCGCGTCGCCAGGGGACGAGTACCGTTGTCGGCTTGTAGATCATCAAAAGGTCATGGATACAGTCGACCGCATTACTAAAACAGAGACTATGCGGCATAGCTACCCGCGTATCTTTCTGCCGCATGAAAATGACATTCTCACGCGGCACCCCCAAAATAGTCAGCGCGTCCAGCGCTTCCTGTTCGCGCACTTGCCGGAGCCGATCGGCCGGGTAGCTCGCCGAGTTGGGATGCGACATGGTGCCGTCACTGATAAACAGCACATGTACGGCATAACCCCGTTGGCATAACTGGGCTATAGTTCCTCCGCAGCCCAGTGATTCATCATCCGGATGAGGAGCGACTACAAAGGTATCACCGAGGGTGTCGAGATCAGCAATACGAGCTAACTCGTCAAGGACATTTGCTTTATCATTTCCAGAGTTCATTTGCTTTCTGTTGAATATCAAGAACAAATCGACCAATATCGAGCAGGGTAGCATCCGGTGCCGGTTGCCGGAGGTAAAATGTCAGGTCGCGGTGAATCCGCTCAAATGGCAGCGGGCGCATCAACCCACGGGCACCCACCGAGCGTTCGGCGAGGGGCATCATGCGTAGGCAGATCTCTTCGATAGTTGTCCGGGTCATATTCGCGTAGGCAACAATTTTCTCGGCGTCGGTCCTACTGGCCTGCCATTCGTCGGTTTTCAGCCCGGCGCTGTTGATCCACTGATTCCCCGATTCAATCAGACAGGCCATTTCGGCTAGACGCATCCGTTGAAATGCGTCGTCGGTACGACCCATCGAGGAAAGGAACGATCTTGTTGCATCGAACAAAGCCTCCGCCCCACCCAGCTGAACGGCCGCAAAGCGAATAGCTCCTCCACTAAAATACGGTTGTCGGTAATAGTCGTCGGGTTGCCCCAGCAGATCATCTTCATCCAGTTCGACCCCGGTGAAGTCCAGTTTATAGCTAACGGAGGCCCGCATACCCAGCGGTTGCCAGAACCGGTCATCCTGCGGAATTTCCTTCACGCGCTCAGTCGGAATGATGCACATCTGCCAGCCCGCTGTCGGTCCGCCCACGAGTTGCCCCGTTACAAGTGGCCTCTGAATGTAACCGGCCCCGGAGCAAAAGGTTTTTGACCCTTCCAGCCGGTAACGACCATTCCCGATAAAATGAATTTTTACGCCATCGCCAGCCTGGGTGTTCCACACGCTGAACAAGCGATTATGCTGGCTTACATCGGCAAACCAGGTCTTTTTCTGTTTTGGTGTAGCGTAATGCCGGATTAAACTCAAGGCATTGATGTGCCCTTCATACACTCGTCCCACCGCCAGATTAGCCGCGCCCACTCGCTTTAATATCTGCAACAGTCCGGCCGTTCGGGGCTGTTGGCCATCGAGTTGGTGGTTCGGTAATGTAACGGCTAATAGGCCCGCTTTAGCCAGTCCGTCGAACGCTTCTTCCGGAAACGCCTTTTCATCATCGGTCTCAGCGGCAAGCGTATAAATCCGGCTGAGCAATTCCGTTAACTGACTTGAATCAATGCTCACTGGCAAGTTGGGTACTGAGTCAATTAGCCGAGTGGTAGTGGGAATTTCCATACGTATCTAAGTTATTGTATGGCTAATTGTTTGAGCTTTTCAACCCTTTTTCCGGTCCTTTTTAGCGACTGGTTTATCGCCCGTAAACCGGCGATGGTCCCCTATTCGTAAAGAAACTTAAAAACAAACCGATAACGGGGCCATTTTTTCCGTACCTTTGCGGGAAATTTGTCTGGCACTCATGGCTTCGTTTAACCCCGTCAAGATTTTTTCTGGTAGTCAATCCACATATCTGGCAGAAAAGATTGCTCATTATTACGGTAAGGACTTAGGTGGTTATACCTGTCGGCGGTTCAGTGATGGCGAAATGTCACCCAGTTTTGAAGAATCCGTTCGGGGCTGCGATGTGTTTCTCATTCAGTCGACGCCCCCTCCCGGCGATAACTTACTGGAACTGATGCTCATGGTCGATGCCGCCCGGCGTGCATCGGCGCACTATGTAACCGTGGTGATTCCGTATTTCGGGTACGCCCGGCAGGATCGGAAAGACAAGCCCAGGGTATCGATTGCGGCCAAACTGGTTGCTAATATGCTGGCCGCATCGGGTGTTGATCGATTAATGACCATTGATCTTCATGCCGGACAGATTCAGGGCTTTTTCGACTTCCCGGTCGACCATCTGGAAGGAACGTCGGTGTTTGTACCGTATATCCGAAGCCTGAATCTGGAAAACCTGGTCGTTGCGTCGCCGGATGTGGGGGGAGCCAACCGTGCCCGTACATTCGCGAAACACTTCAACGCCGACATTGTGCTGTGCGACAAACACCGTAAACGGGCCAATGAAATTGCGTCCATGCAGGTTATTGGCGATGTAGAAGGCGCCAATGTGGTACTGGTGGATGACCTGATCGACACAGGCGGCACTATGGCGAAAGCGGCCCAGATTATTCTGGACAAAGGAGCTCTGTCCGTACGGGCGGTATGTACCCACCCAATTATGTCGGGTAAAGCTCATGAGAACATTGCTAACTCGGTATTGCAGGAGTTAGTCGTTGCGGATACGTTACCGTTGAAGCAGACCAATGAAAAAATAAGAGTGTTGTCGGTGGCCGAGTTATTTGCCAAAGCCATCGGGCGCATTCGTGATCACGAATCTATTAGTTCACTGTTTATAAAGTACTGAAAAACGAACGGGTTAACGAGCGACTAAGCTCCGCTTTTTCTACTCATTCGTTCTTTCACTCATTAATTTTTAAATTTTTAAGTCATGAAAAAAATCGAGATTGTAGGGTATCAACGAGCGAATCTCGGCCGCACGGAATCACAGGCGATTCGGGCCGAGGGCAATGTTCCATGCGTGTTATATGGTGGAGACGAGCAGGTGCATTTTTATGCCCCGGCTATTCTGTTCCGTGATTTGATTTATACACCCAATATTTTTGAAGTAGCTCTCAACATCGAGGGCGCTGAATACCGGGCTGTTCTTCAGGAAGCACAATTCCACCCAGTAAGTGACGTGCTGCTGCACGCCGACTTCCTGTTGATAACGGATAAAAAACCAATCAAAATTGCTGTTCCAGTTCGGTTAGTTGGCACGGCCCCAGGGGTACAAAAAGGTGGTAAACTGGTAACCCGCGTTCGTAAACTGCGCGTGAAAGGTACCGTTGAAAACATCCCTGATTTTATTGATGTAGACGTATCTGGTCTTGACCTGGGCAAATCTGTCCGTGTTGGTCAAATTCCGGTAACGAACATCGAGATGCTAGAAGAGGGGTCAAACCCAGTAGCCAGCATCGAAATCCCACGTGCGCTGCGTGGTACCGTTGGTAAATAATACCGCGAATTCGCTAATAGATCATGAAAAAGCCCCACCAGTTTGCTGGTGGGGCTTTTTTGTTTACGCGTTGATGGAAGTACCCCACCCTTTGAGAAAGTAGCGGGGGGCTAGTCGCGTTACAACCGGATGCCTCGCAGGCGCAGGCTGTTACTCACTACCGATACTGAACTTAACGCCATGGCGGCCCCGGCAATCATCGGGTTCAGCAGAAAGCCAAAGGCCGGATAAAGAACCCCGGCAGCAATGGGTATACCGATCAGATTATAAATAAACGCCCAGAACAGGTTTTGACGAACAACCCGAACGGTTTGCTTCGACAACTGAAGTGCCTTGGGTACACTGGTCAGATCGGACGTGATCAACGTCATTCGGGCTACGTCCATGGCAATGTCGGACCCTTTCCCCATCGCAATACTCACGTTGGCCTGAGCCAGTGCCTCCGAATCGTTGATGCCATCGCCAACCATCGCCACAATTTTCCCGGCAACCTGTAACTCCCGCACAAAAGCCGCTTTATCGGAAGGCATTACCTCGGCTTTGAACTGGCTGATACCAACCTGTTTGGCTACAGCGGCCGCAGTCTGGGCATTATCGCCGGTTAGCATATAGACAGCGATACCCTGACTCGTCAGCCGGTCAATGGCCTGCTTCGAACTGGCTTTAACCGGGTCGGTAATGGCCAGAATAGCCAGCACTTGCCCGTTCGCAGCATCTTGCGTCTGACGGGCGAAATACACCACGGTTTTCGCCTGATTTTGCAACTCCAGCGCCTGCCGGGCCAGTTCAGCCGGTAACTCAATCTGATTTTCGCGTAATAAGGACTGACTGCCGATGAGATACAGGTCGTTATTATATCGGGCACTTACCCCCCGTCCGGTCATACTGGTAAATCCATCCAGCTGCACAGATGCTGACTTCGACAGATGGGTAACGACGGCTTCGGCCAGCGGATGCTCGGACTGTTTTTCCAGCGTGTATAGTACGGCCTCAAGCTGCGGCTGTTGGTCGGCATCAGCAAACCAGAGTAAGTCGGTCACGACGGGTTTTCCCTGAGTAATCGTTCCGGTTTTGTCGAGGACGATTGCGTTCACGGTATGGCCAATTTCCAGACTTTCGGCATCTTTTATCAGGATGTTGTTTTCGGCTCCTTTGCCAACACCCACCATAATGGCCGTTGGGGTAGCCAGGCCAAGCGCACAAGGGCAGGCAATGACCAGCACCGTTACCGATGTCAGGAGAGCCGTGGTTAACGAATCCGTTCCCGGCATGAAATATTGACCAAAGACCGCCCAGACAACGAAGGTCAAGACGGCAATGCCAAGCACGACCGGTACGAAAACACCGGCAATTCGGTCGACGGTGCGCTGCACCGGGGCTTTACTCCCCTGCGCATCCTGAACCAGCCGGATAATTTGAGCCAGCAGCGTATCGGCCCCCACTTTCTCGGCATGAAACCGAAAACTACCTTTCTGATTTATCGTCCCGGCGAAGACCGGAGCACCGGCCAGCTTTTCGACCGGTACGGGCTCCCCGCTGATCATGCTTTCATCGACATACGACTGCCCCGACGCCACCCGGCCATCGACCGGAATTTTCTCGCCCGGCCGGACGAGCAGCAGATTTCCGACCTGAACAGAAGCGATCGGGATTTCCTGTTCGGTATCGCCCACAACCAGATGAACCGTTTTGGGTTGTAGGCCCATCAGCTTTTTAATTGCCGATGATGTATTTGATTTGGCTCCTTCTTCGAGCAGTTTACCCAGCATGATGAACGTAATCACGACTGATGCGGCCTCGAAATAAACGTGCGGATGAACGCCCCGGCTGTGCCAGAAATCCGGGTTGAGCGTTGTGAAAGCACTGAACAGAAACGCGATACCCGTACTCAGGGCCACCAGCGTATCCATGTTGGCACTGCCATGTCGGGCCTGTTTCCAGGCATTGACAAAAAACGACCGACCCAGCCCAAACACAATGGGCGCCGAGAGTGCCATCATGATGTAGTTGCCATAGGGGATCTGGTCCATAAAGAACATACCGATCACCACTACGGGCAACGATAGAATCAATGCCCAGATCGTTCGCTGTTTCAGGCGCTGTACCCGCTGTTGCTGTGCCTCTTCCTGAACCTGCCGGGCATCGACACCCGTCTCTTCCGTCTCAATAATAATATCGTACCCCATTTCCCGAACGGCCGTCTGCAGTTCGGTGGGTGTAACGATAGTTGGATTGAATTGAACCCAGGCCGTTTGCGTGGCGTAATTTACCCCGGCGGCACGCACACCGGGTGTGTGTTGCAGGATGGATTCGACACTAACGGCACAGGCCGCGCAGGACATTTCCAACACGGGATACGTTTTCCTGATTTCCCCGGCCGAAAGTCCTGAATCGAATTTCCGGTCTGTATCGGCGACAGTCATGGCTTTTTAGTTTAGTGGCTCGGCTTTGTAGCCAGCCTTTTCAATGGCCTGACGCACTGTAGCGGCATCAACGGCCGAAACCGTCAGCACTTTTTTAGGATCTTTCACATCCACTTCCCAGTTTCCCTCTCCAACGGCTTCGTTCAGGAATGGTGTTACCGTGGCAATGCAGTTGCCGCACTTTATGTTGGTTTTGAACTTTATGGTTTCCATGATTTTTGTGTCTTTAGTGGTATAACACAAAGGTCAGCCCGAAGCATCCATTTTACCGTATATAATTGCAGATGGCTTTTATAGAATTAAGGTTGGCAGCAGGCCAACCTTAATTCTGACCTACTTATAAAGCTATGCTGGGTATAGTTTCGTAACCACCGCTGGCCAGTAACCCGGCCGGTACGCTAAGTTCGCCGGTTTGCGGGTCAATGAGTCCGTTGCGCTCATCTTCAATGTTGGTAGCCTGCGTGTACACGTCGCCTGCAATGGAGCGTTTCCGCATTTCCTGCTTAAACAACCGGATACGCTCGGCGCGATCTTCCGCATCCTGCGGCCCGCCATAATTGGCAAATCCAAACCCACCCCATTCACTCACGATCAGGGGCACCTGACGACGGTAGAAGAAGGGATCGCCAACCACCAGCGGAAACGCAGCGACTGTTTCCATATCCCCGTCAACCAGCCTGTCGAGGAGGTTCTGCCAGTGGGTCAGGTCGGGGGTGTACAAGTGGGCCGTCAGCAAATCGGACTTGAGCCGCCCTTCAAACGAGATATGCTGCCAGCCGTCGTTATCGACAACCAGAAACTGCGGAAAAGCCAGCTGCATGAAATGGTACATATTCATAATGTACTCGCGGGTTTCGGGATTGGTCGCAATATCCTGCGCCCCCCAGTCTTCGTTGTACAGGCTCCAGATTACGACCGAGGGATGGGTTCCAATGAGAGCCAGCATCCGCATTAACTCCGCCCGGTGATTCTGCCGACTTCGGGCAGTGGAACTGTGCGGACTGGGCACTTCCACCCAAAGCAGCAGACCCAGTTTATCGGCCAGGTTATAAATTCGGGGATCAATACCGGCAATGTGTACCCGAACCAGGTTGCAGCCCAGTTCTTTCATGGCCTTCATATGCCGCTTCATCTCTTCGTAGGTAGCAGTACCGGGTTGATACAGAATTCCGTCGAGGTAGATTGGCTTGTTGTTCAGGTAAACGTACCGGCCACGGGCTTCTATTTTCCGAAGGCCGAACTGCGTTTCGATCTGGGCAATGTACCCGTCAGAATCGATCAACTGAGCCACAAGCTTATAGCGAACGGGGGTTTCTGTCGACCAGAGTTCCGCTCCGGGTACCTCCATCGACACCCGTTGCTGTTTCTGCCCGGCTTCCAGCCGCAAGGGGAAATCGGACGTTGCCAGCGGGGTTGCCGTTTCGGGTGCTTTTCGCTCAAAGACCTGAAGCCGTAACACGTAGTTGCCCGGATCATGAATACGAATGGTCAGGGTAAACCGAACCAGGTGATCTTCAATAGTGCTTACCACCCCTACCCTTGACCGCAGTCGGTTTCGCTCAACGGTTTCGAGCCATACCGATCGCACAGCGCCCGTATACGTCTGGTACCAGATTCCCCCTCGTTTATAGACGTGGGATTCCTGTTTTCCGCGTGGCGTTTCTGCATCCATGGTATCCGCAATACGCACGGTCAGTCGGTTTACGGGCCGCAGGTATTCATCGGCCAGTTCGTAGGAAAAGGACGTATACTCACCATAATGGACCTCGTCTCCCTCGATGGTGCTGAGCGGATGCCCGTTAAGCCACACCCGCGTTTCGTAGCCACAGGCACCAAAGGTTAACTGAATAATGGAGCAGGCCGTGGGGGCACTGCGTTCCGGCAACGAAAACTCCCGTTCATACCAGGCAATTACTTTATCGTGCCAGATCACCGGGCTATCCTGCCCTCTTGCGTAGGCCATGTGCGCTTCTATCGAACCCGGCCACTGGGCAACTCCATCGTAGGAATGGCCCAGGTACCATCTGTCGCGTAGTCCGGTGTCTTTGGGGTCCAAAGCAAACTGCCACTCACCATCGAGTAACCAGTGGGTATTGGGACGCAAAACAGCTCTGGGTAAAGGGTTTATCGGATCGTCAATAAGTGATGTTTCTTCTTTACTGGAAGCAAGACCAAAATTTGATTGAATGTCAGACATACTTGTTGAGTTAATTAAACACGGTAGAACACTTGAGTACCTAGTAAACGCAGCAAACGGCCGATTGGCATAAAAAATTAGTCTGTATCCAGTCCTAAATGGCCGGTATAGCCCGCTGAATTACACACTTTGTTACAACCCATTTTTTAAGGACGCTAAAGAATTCTACTCCTTTTTTGTTGCGTTTAAAGTTGAAAACCGAAAGTCAACATAATGACATACAGCAGCTTCCAGAAAAAACCCAGAACTAACTACGAAAGATCACTACTTATTTAACTCACTTTTAACAGCAGGTTAAGCCCAATTTAAGTTCGGCCCGGCACTTTTGCACACAACAAAGCAGTACACCATAGCCGGTATGAACAAATTCATCAAAAGCATACTTTCCTTCTCGCTGAAGAATAAGTTTTTCATCTTTTTTCTGACGGCGCTGGCCGTTGTGGCCGGCATTATCAGCTATCAGAATACGCCTATCGAGGCTTTTCCGGATGTAACGAATACCCAGATAACCCTCATCACCCAATGGCCGGGCCGGTCGGCGGAGGAGGTTGAAAAGTTCGTTACCATCCCGATAGAAATTGGACTGAACTCTGTACAAAAACGAACCGATATACGCTCTACGTCCTTATTCGGATTATCTGTCGTTAAAATCCTGTTCGATGATGGAGCCGATGATGCCTTTGCCCGCCAGCAGGTAAACAACCTGCTCAGTGGCATTGAATTACCCGAAGGTATCCGGCCGGATGTGCAACCGCCTTACGGCCCAACGGGTGAGATTTTTCGCTACACCCTTCAGTCGTCAACCCGCACCGCCCGCGAACTGAAAACAATACAGGACTGGGTCATCGATCGGCAGCTAAAGAGTGTGCCGGGCGTGGCCGATGTGGTTAGCTTTGGTGGAGAGGTGAAGACCTACGAAATTTCGGTTGATCCGCGCCGGTTGATCGACTACAACATTACGCCCCTCCAGCTCTACCAGGCCGTAGCCAATGCAAACGTAAATGTGGGTGGCGATGTGATTGAGAAAAACTCGGAAGCCTATGTGGTACGGGGTATCGGCCTGCTGAAAAACCAACAGGACATTCAGAACATCATCGTTAAGAACATCAAGGGAACGCCTATTACGGTTCATAATGTAGCGCAGGTCTCGGAATCGGCGCTCCCCAGACTCGGACAAGCCGGACGAGATAAGAAAGACGACGAAGTGGAGTGCATCATTGTCATGCGCAAAGGCGAAAATCCGAGCGAAGTCATTGAACGGGTGAAGGCCAAAATCAATGAGCTGAATACCAGTATCCTGCCCGGCGATGTACAGATCAACACCTTCTACAACCGGGAAACGCTCATCAATTTCGCCACCCACACCGTAACGCATAACCTGATCGAGGGCATCATATTCGTAACGGTTATCGTGTTTATTTTCATGGCCGACTGGCGCACTACGATCACCGTTTCGATCGTGATTCCCCTGGCGCTGTTATTTGCATTCATCTGTTTACGGCTAAAGGGCATGTCGGCCAACTTACTGTCGATGGGGGCCATTGATTTTGGGATCATCGTCGATGGCGCAGTCGTAATGGTGGAGGGCATTTTCGTAACGCTCGATGAACTGGCTCACCAGCAGGGCATGGCTAAATTTAACCGACTGGCCAAACTGGGTATTCTCCGCCGAACGGGCACTGAGATGGGGAAAGCCATTTTCTTTTCAAAGGCCATTATTATTACCTGTCTGATTCCAATTTTCTCTTTCCAGAAAGTTGAAGGCAAAATGTTCTCTCCCTTAGCCTGGACACTGGGTTTTGCGCTATTGGGTGCCCTTATTTTCACCCTGACGCTGGTTCCGGTTCTGGCGAGTATTCTGCTGAAAAAGAACGTTCGGGAGAAGCACAATCCGTTCGTCAATTTTGTAACTAACTACTCGACCCGGCTCTTCGGCTTTACGTTCGCCCACAAGAAAACAAGCATATTGCTTACGGGTCTGCTTGTTTTGATTGGGTTGTCGGGTTTTACCTTACTGGGTACCGAGTTTTTGCCCGAATTGAATGAGGGCTCCATTTACGTCAGGGCCACCATGCCGATGAGTATTTCTTTGCCCGAATCGGTAAAGCAGAGTGTACAGATGCGCCATATTTTTGAGCAGTTCTCGGAGGTAAAAGGCGTCATTTCCCAGACGGGCAGACCTAATGACGGAACCGACCCAACAGGTTTTTATAACATTGAATTTCTGGTCGACATTTACCCGCAGGACGACTGGAAGAGCGGCTTAACCAAAGAAGAATTAGTGGAAAAAATGCAGGAAAAACTCAGTGTTTTTCCCGGCGTAAATTTTGGGTTCTCGCAGCCCATTATGGACAATGTAGAGGAAGCTGTTTCGGGCGTTAAAGGCTCCATCGCCGTTAAAATTTACGGCCCGGACCAGACCATTCTGGAAGCCAAAGCGGGCGAAATCAGGAACCAGCTTGCCACCGTTCAGGGAATCGAAGACCTGGGGGTGATTCGCACCACGGGCCAGCCCGAAATGCGCATTGAGCTCGACGAACAGAAACTGGCCTTGTACGGCGTCAATAAGGCCGATGCCGAAGCAGTCATTGAAATGGCCATTGGTGGTAAAGCTGCCACGCAGATCTACGAAGGCGAGCGAAAATTTGACCTGCGTATTCGGTACGACCGGCCTTTCCGTTCCAGCGAGCAACAGATTAGCCAGTTAATGGTTCCTACCGAAAACGGCAGCATGATTCCCATCAAGGAAATTGCCCGAGTTTATACCCAGACCGGCCCGGTATTGATTTTTCGGGAAGGGGGTCAGCGCTACGGAGCGGTGAAATTCTCGGTCCGGGGGCGCGACATGGGTAGTGCGGTGGCCGAAGCCCAGCAAAAAGTACAGGCCAATGTAAAACTTCCGGCAGGGTACACCGCTAAATGGGCCGGCGATTTTGAAAACCAGCAACGAGCTACCGCCCGACTGGCTCAGGTTGTGCCCATCAGCTTACTGGCCATTTTCTTTATTTTATTCATTCTTTTCGGCAATGTAAAAGACGCTGGTTTGGTCTTGTTCAACGTCCCATTTGCCATTATTGGAGGCATTGCCGCGTTGCTGCTTACACATGTTAACTTCAGCATATCGGCAGGGATTGGTTTCATCGCCCTCTTTGGCATTTGTATTCAAAATGGGGTGATCCTTATATCGGTATTCAAGAAAAACTTACGGAATGGATTGCCTTTGAATGACGCCATTCGGGAAGGCGTTGTTTCCCGTATACGTCCGGTAGTTATGACTGCCATGATGGCCGGTATCGGCCTGATTCCGGCAGCTATTTCGCACGGAATCGGCTCCGAAACGGCTAAACCGCTGGCTATTGTTGTAATTGGCGGGCTAATTACGGCCACCTTACTGACCCTTTTTATATTTCCGCTCATTTTCTACGCTTTTTATCGGCAGAAATTCAGCAACATTTGATCTGTCCTGCTTTTTTTACGTGCGGTCGATAATTTTTAACCTGATTTTCACGTTTTATTGAAAAGATGTTGCAACATTTGTAATGTCCTATACACAGAAAAAGACCTACTTTTCTGTCGTATATAAAGAAATTGCTTACTTTAGCATAACAATCCTTTACAAAGGGAAGGTTGAACATCAAGATTTGACGACCGCTCGGTCGTGAATCTTGAAATGGTGTGGATAGAAGCGGAAAGCCGCCCCGACATTCGGAGCGGCTTTTTTGTGTTTCACGCGTTTTTTGCCCAGGGTAATTTAACAGTCTTTTAATTCTGTTTTCAACTCCTTTTAAGACGCGTCAACGAGTTTTGAGTGCTCGATTGAGCGAAGCATTCGCCGGCCTTAACAGGGCTATTTTTGCCAGGCAGTGTCTCATAAAGTAAATAATTTATTCTGCCGTTTTTAAATCAGCCGATAGCTATGTATGTTGCCGATATGAAGATTCTGGTAGTAGAAGACGAGCCTAAACTGGCTTCGTTTGTCAAGAAAGGGCTGGAGGAACAATCTTGTGAAGTAGATGTAGCGTATGACGGCCAGGTAGGACGCAATATGGCTCTCAATAATCTTTACGACGTTATTGTGCTGGATATTAACTTGCCTAAAATGAATGGCTTCGATGTTGTTCAGTCAATCAGGCAGGAAAAAAATCGCACACCCGTACTGATGCTGACGGCAATGGGATCTGTAGATGATAAGCTCACAGGTTTTGAAGCCGGCGCTGACGACTATCTGGTCAAACCATTTGAATTCCGGGAGTTAATGGCACGGCTGCGGGCGCTGACCAAGCGAAGCAGCGATGCCGGGATGCAGTCTAATGTACTGAAGGTAGCTGATCTTGAGCTGGATCTGAATGAAAAGATTGCCCGCCGGGGTGACAAACGAATTGAGCTTACCGCCAAAGAGTTTGGTTTGCTCGACTACCTGATGCGCAACCGGGGCCGGGTAGTCTCTCGCGTTGATATCGCCGAAAAAGTTTGGGATATTCATTTCGATACCGGTACGAACGTCATTGATGTGTATGTCAATTTTTTGCGCAAAAAAATTGATAAAGATTTCCCAACCAAACTTATCCATACAGTAATTGGTATGGGGTATATGTTGAAGGAAGAGTAGGAGTTAGGAGTTAGAAGCGAGGAGTTAGGAGTTGCTGACGCCCGCAGTGTTGACGCGTCAGCAACTCCTAACTCCTCGCTTCTAACTCCTAACTCCTTAAAAGATGAATATCCGCACTCGCCTGACATTACTGTTTGTGCTGCTGGTCGCTTCGATTGTGCTGCTCTTTACGGTTTCGGTTTACTACCTCTATGACCAGTTCAGGGAGCAGGAGTTTCAGCAACGTCTTCAGGAGAAAGCCTTCACCACCATACGTCTTCGCGAAGATGTGGGCGAAGTGCCGCAAGACGATTTACCCGTTATCACCAATGAACAGGTAACGGTTTACAACAAGCAGGGAAGGGTTCTGTTTAATCAGGGAAACCAACGGCCCCGCTTCCCGGTAACGCCCGACTTTCTGCGTAAGATAACCCTCCGGCAATTTCAATATGTTCGGATAGGCGATCTGGAAGCCGTTGGCGTACTTTACCTTAATGTACGGGGTGAAAAAGTACTGATCGTTGCCTCGGGCAATGACCGATACGGACTCACAAAACTCGTCCGGCTACGGGAGATTTTATTCTCGGGCTGGCTACTGAGCTTAATTATTGTTGGTATTTCCGGGTACTTATTTGCTACCGATGCCCTCAGGCCGGTGGCAGAACTGATTACCCAGGTCAACGCCATCTCGGCAACCAACATTCACAAGCGATTGAGCGTGGGTCGCCCGCGCGATGAGCTGGCGGACCTGGCCCGTACCTTCAACGATCTGCTTACGCGACTCGAAGAAGCGTTTGTTTTGCAGAAGAGCTTCGTTTCACATGCGTCGCACGAGTTGCGAACGCCTTTGACGGTGATGATGGGCCAGATTGAAGTGACCCGGTTACAGGCGCGTACAACCGAGGAATATGAAGTGGCATTTGACGCCCTGCTCGACGAAGTTAAAAGTATGATCCGACTGGTAAATGGCCTCCTCGAACTGGCCAGAGCTAATTCTGACATCATCACCCTGAATTACCAGCCCGTCCGCATTGACGAGTTGCTATGGCAGGCCCAAAGCCTGATCGTCAGCAAGAAACCCGACTATCAGATCGACATTGACTTCGACAACCTTCCCGTTCAGGAAGAGGAGCTGGTTATTTTGGGCGAAGAGTCCCTCCTGCAAACAGCGTTTCAAAATTTAATGGAAAACGGCTGTAAATACTCGCCCGATAATCGAATGTCGGTAAGGATTTTATTCAAGCCCGGAAAGATAATACTTACCTTCAGTGACCATGGGTATGGTATATCATCCAGCGACATTGTGCATATTTTCGAGCCCTTTTACCGCTCGGAATCTACCATGACCATCAATGGCCATGGCATTGGTCTCGCGCTGACACAACGCATTATTGAGTTGCACAACGGTACTATCGACGTAGAATCTACAGTTGGTGAAGGCACCACATTTCGCATTTCCCTACCTACTTCCAGCCCGTTAAAAAAACCCGCCTTACAATCAGGCGAAGGTGAGGTTGTTTAAGAGCAACGCTCAACGTTCCTGTTAAACCGATGGTTTGACAGGAACGTTGAGCGTTGCATTCGGGGCCAGTAACCTATTCGGTTATAAATTCAACCGTTGCAACCCGCGCCATATCCTCCCAGAAAGAAGGGTATGATTTGGCTACTACGCCCGGCTCTTCAATGATGATTTCCTGCTGCATGGCCACCGGGGCAAAAGCCATGGCCATTCGATGGTCGTCGTAGGTGGCGATGGTTGCGGGGCCGGGAGGAGCAATGGCGAGCTGATGAACTTCATACAGATGATTGGTTTCTAGCTCTACCAGTTCCGCACCAATTTTCTGCAACTCGGCCTGTAGCGCAGCCACCCGATCGGTTTCTTTGATTTTCAGACTTTCGATACCCGTCATCCGCAGAACAACACCTTTTACGGCGGCACAAACGGCAACGGTCTGGGCCAGGTCAGGGCAATCGGTAAAGTCCCAGACCATGGTTTGATGCGTTGGTATCTTCGTTAGCCGAACGCCCGTATCCGTAAATGTGCTCTCTACGCCCAGAAGACGCATGATCGACACAATGGCACTATCGCCCTGCAGGGATTTGGCTTTAAGACCCAGCAAATTGATCTCAGCCGTTTCATCCGTTGCCAGGGCGGCTACACTGTACCAGTAACTGGCGCCTGACCAGTCCGACTCGATGGCGTACGGTTTCGGTACGTAGGGCCGGGGAGCAACCGTTATCGTTTTTGCCTCCCAATCTGCCCGAACATCGGCCCCGAAGTACCGCATCTGCTCCAGGGTCATCTCTATATACGGCCGGGAGCCGATGGCGCCGGTCAATTCCAGCGTCAGGCCATTGGGCAGCAGCGGAGCAATCATGACGAGGGC
The DNA here is from genome assembly GCF_900230225.1 of Spirosoma fluviale. Lineage (GTDB taxonomy): Bacteria > Bacteroidota > Bacteroidia > Cytophagales > Spirosomataceae > Spirosoma > Spirosoma fluviale. The sequence continues at coordinate 937,832 of NZ_OCNH01000001.1, read as the reverse complement.
CGAAATGTATTGACTGCTCACATCGCCCCGAATGCTGAGCCGGTTGGTCGATTCAGCGGAAGCCGCAAACCCGTTGATCTGAAGCGGGGGATATCCTTCGTTTTTCAGGTACGTAATATCAGCCCCCAGCGCCCGTAGTGCATCAACCAGAATACCAATCGGGCGCTCACACATCCGGGGCGTGCCCGTCATTATTTTGTGTTGACCCGTTACGCTGAAATACGCGGTCAAAAACCGCATGGTAGTTCCGGCATCCAGCACATCGGCCGTGGTGTCCTCTGACTTCAGCAGCCGAATCATTGTCTGGGTATCGCGGGCGGTTGACAGGTTTTGCAGATCACAGCGAAAACCGGTAAGCGCGTCGATAATCAAAGCGCGATTACTTTCACTCTTCGATGAGGCCAGTGGAATCGTAGCCCGGACTTGATGGTCCTGAACAATTCCAGGCTTTGTCAGCGTGGCGGGGGGATTTAAACGAACGGCGTTCAAAAGAAAAACAGGTTGGTACTCACATGAAATAGTTCGCAAAAAAACGAAAAATCGACTACATTCCAGCCATCATTTAACGTACCAACCCGAATTCAGGCACCACCCAAATGTCATATAAATTCATAAACGCCCATGTTTTTACCGGAACCGACTGGTTACCCGGCAGTTCAGTAAAAATCAGCAATGACCGTATTGCCGAAATTAGCCAGGCATCACCGGCTTCTGATGCTACCGATGACCAGACCACGGTCGTTGATTTTGGGGGTGATTATCTGATTCCGGGCCTGATTGATCTACAGCTTTACGGTGGATCGGACCTGTTTCTGAACGACCAGCCAACCCCCGAAACAGTCCGGCACATCTATAACGCCCACGCCCGGAATGGCACCACTACCTTACTCCCTACCATTCATTCGACCTCGCTCGACATTATGCGGGAGTCCATGGCGGCTGTTCAGGCTGTACGGACGGAGAACCCATTTGGCGTACCGGGAATCCACATTGAGGGACCTTATTTTAATCCGATCAAACGGGGAGCCCACAGTATGGCTTATGTCCGCACCCCGGCAGACGGTGAACTGGAGGCCCTGTTCAGTACCGATGCCGATGTTATTCGTATTCTTACCCTGGCTCCAGAGATACTTACCCCCGTCCAATTCGCGACTATCAAGCAGTTAAAGCATTCGAACACCCTGCTGTCTCTTGGTCACAGCAATGCAACGTATCAACAGGCTACTGCGGCTTTCAACGATGGAATCCCCCTGGCAACGCACCTGTATAATGCCATGCGCGGGTACGAAAGCCGCGAACCGGGTGTGGTGGGAGCGGTTTTCGACCACCCTGCCGTTTATGCCAGCATCATTGCTGACAGTTACCACTGCAACCCAACCACCATCCGGATTGCCTACCGACTGCTGGGCGAACGGCTCTTCCTCATTTCCGACGCGCTATTTGCCAACCCTCCCCGGCCAACGTTTGAACTCGGCCAATTTGTGGTACACTACGAACCCGATACCAACGGACCCGGCCGCTACGTCAACAACGAGGGCAATCTGGCCGGATCGGCCATTACGTTGATTGACTGCGTCAAGATTGCCGTTGAACAGGCCGGTATCCCCCTCACCAGCGCCTTACGTATGGCATCGACCGTTCCGGCCGAAATCATCAGCATGGGCGACCAGCTCGGCAAAATCCAATCGGGTTATCTGGCGAATCTGGTTCGGCTGGATAAAGACCTGTGCGTGAAAAGTGTCTGGACATCAGGCCAGCAACTAGCCTGACGCCCAAACCGCTAGCGGGCACTCTTGACCACAGCCTGTTCGTAGTTTTGATTGAGGGTTTCCAGAAACTTGCCTGCTACCCAGCTAATGTCCGAATCCCGAATAAACACGAATCGTTTGGGTACAGAAGTATTGGCGTAGGCCCGAAATACCGATTCCAGTAACAAAGCCCCCGCAATCAATTGCTTCTCGTTAAATTGATTCTGGACATTATTGATGTCTGCTTCGGCTTTCCGGCGCACAACCGGGTCTGCTAAATCGGTCAAGTCGGGCTGAATCAGGCTCTGGTAATCGGTCATGACCAGGCGGGCAAATCGCTGGGCATCGCTCAAAGTAAGCGGTACGGCGGTAGTACCGGCTTTTTCGGGATGCAGGTAAACGGTCATGGCCCAGGCGATTCCCCCGCCGATGGCTACCGTTTTGCGCTGGTGTAAGCCTGGGCTGGCGGTGTTGAATTCAACATTTACGGCGGTATCGGCAATCATTTTAATGACCCGCCTGGCCTCCTCTTTATAAGCGTCTATGGGCAATGACCGATTGCCGTCAATTAAATTAGCCAGCGTTTTTGTTCCATACGGTAAGCTCACCGCATGAAACCTTCGCCCATTATCATAATAGCCTCCCTTAGTATTACCACTGCCAATATCGATGCAGGAAGTAGCGACCCACAACCGGCGGGGAACGGAGCCGATTAAAAACAGTTCAGCTTCGCGGGCAGCCGTCAATGTAGTATCTATGCGAAGGCTGTCAGCTCCGGATGGATTGCCACTCATCAGCGACGAGAACAACTCATAGAGTTTCTTCTTTCTGGCCGGTGTTTTCCCCAACGTTTCATTGATTCCACTGCTAAACGCGATGTAGGTATGATCGGCGGGAATTTTATACCGTCTGATGGAGTCCATGTAGGCCTTCATAACGTCCTGACCATCTTTAAAGGACTGCGCGGTACCAGACACCAGGGTTACGTTTGGCGCAACGGGCTTGACCTTAATGTCTTTGTTATAAAACCCGTTCTCATAGACTGATCTAAAAATGGCCAGTTTAACCCCCGACGCACCAATATCGATGCCTGCATACAGGTCCTTGCCCGACATTTCGCCAATCAGTTGACGCATGGCGGCTGCACTGGCTCCGTAATTCAGTTTTTGATAAAGGTTATGGGCCTTGTAAAAGTAGCTTAGGGCAGTCTGGCTATTTTCCAGATCCGTGTAGGCAAACCCAAGGTTCTCGTAAGCAACGGCCTCCAGATACACATCTTTCGATTGAACAGCCGGTAGCGCCCGGAGAACCAGATCAATGGCCTGTTGCGGTCTGTCGACCATCCTGAGGGTGTTGCCTAATTTAATAAAGTGCAGCGCTTCGACCGAATTGGTTGCATTCTGTGCGTTGACAGATAGTTTACAAAAAATGATTAGACAGGTAAGTAAATAGTAGTTCATGGAATGTGGAGGAATAAATAACCGTTTTTTCGTTACACAAAAGTAGACAAAACCAAGAGTCTAAGTTTATTAAAGTCTACTGACAACCAGTATATTGTTACCAAAATCTTAGGCAAAGGCCCGGTTGATGAACCCGCTAGTGACAGCCATCGAGCCCCTATTCAACAGCAATTCAGGGGTGAATTTCCGCATCAGCTGTACTACCTCCGCTTGACCTTTCCTCAAAAATATTCGACTATCAACTTTATATTGTATTAATCAAATAAAACAGTATTAAATTCTATCTAATTATTTGAAGTCATAATTTTAGTAGGCATATTTGACAAAGTACAACAAAAAACCACCTCTCATTTCGTGCGCGCGAATAAGTAACCAGAGAGTCATCTTTTAAGTGAGCGTGTAGTTAGACGATCATTATTGATCGAACTGATTACCGTCGGCATTTACGCATTCAGTTTACTAGCATACATCGGTCGAAAAAATCGGCTTGTGGTAGTCTATTGCCCAAACTTTATCAACACTAACTAGCTACTTACGGCTAAAAAAAACTACTCAGAAATAATATAGTGACCTAACAATCAGTGTGTTCAACTTTATCTAAATGCTAAACATGGAAATAAAATTACGTAAGCATGACATTCTACCTGTGTTGGTTGCCATGTTCATGATGGTCGCTCTCTGTCCAATGTCTGCCCTGGCACAAAGCAAGCGAATAACCGGTAAAGTGGTCTCCAGTGTTAACTCCGAAATCGTACAGGGGGTCAACGTATTAGTAAAAGGCAACAGCCGACGGGGTGCCGTGACGGATGGTGAAGGTAAATTCTCGCTGGAAGCCACCCCTACTGACGTGCTTGTATTCAGTTTCATTGGCTTTAAAACAAAGGAAGTCAAAGTAGGTAGTGAGTCCACGTTCAACATTTCGCTGGATGAAGACGCCACTCAGCTGACGGAATTGATTGTAACGGGCTCGCGCAATACCGGGCGTACTATTCTGGAAACGCCCGTTCCGGTCGATGTCATTTCGATCAAGGACATAATGGGCGAGTTGCCACAAATCGATCTGGCGCAAATGCTGGCTTTTGTGGCACCCAGTTTCAATGCCGTTCGGTCGCAGGGGGGTGATTTGAACTCCCACGTTGATCCCGTTCAGCTACGGAACATGGCTCCAAACCAGATTCTTGTGCTGGTAAACGGAAAGAGACGCCACACATCGGCACTTCTCATCACTGAAACCGCCGTGGGCAGCCCCTCAACGACGGTCGATCTGATGACGATTCCCGTTTCGGCCATCGACCGGGTCGAAATCCTGCGCGATGGTGCCGCTGCTCAGTATGGTTCCGACGCCGTTGCAGGGGTGGTTAACATCATCCTCAAAAAAGGCACGAACAAGCTAACGGCCAGCCTGACCGGTGGTGGGTACGCCAACACCGGTGGTCAGGCCGGTGCGCTGACAAAATCGGGCAAACCCGACGGCTTCAACTACCAGTTCGACGCCAACTATGGCTTCAAGATTGGCGATAAAGGCTATTTTAACATGTCGGGACAGATCACCCAACGACGGCCAACGCTGCGCCCATTCGTGAATGACTGGGGCTTTTTCGATAAAACGTATCTTAACAACCTCAGAACCGACAAAGCGGGCAATCCAGTTATTACCAACCCCGAACTCATCAATGCACAGGCGGCAGGTAACACTTCACAGATTGCCGCACTGACCACAGAAACAGGACTGATGACCGCCCGGGGGCTAACCAAAGCCGATTTTGCGGTGTATGCCGGTATGCCTGCTATTACGCTTGGCAGCACCTTTTACAATGCCGGGTATGAGATAAACCCCACCACCACCATCTACAGTTTTGGTGGCGCATCGTATAAGTATCTGGAAGGATTCTCCTGCTATTTCCGTCGACCCGCCCAAACCGACCGATTCAACTACCTGCTCTATCCAAACGGTTTCCGGCCTCAGATGACCTCCAACACCTCGGATGTGTCGAACACCATTGGTCTCAAGAGCAAGATCGGCGAGTTTAGTGTTGACTTCAGCAACACCTTCGGCCGGAATACGATGCGGCTTGGCATGGTAAACACCATGAATGCGTCTTTGGGCTCCAATACGCCGGTGAACATGAATCTGGGAACGCACCAGTTCTCCCAGAACTCGACGAACCTCGACATGTCCCGCTACTTTAAAGGCGTTATGAACGGGCTGAACATTGCCTTTGGTGCCGAGATGCGCATCGAGAATTACAAAATCATTAAAGGACAGGAAGAAAGCTATGCTTACGGAACGGCAGGCATTGTTACCGTTAGCAGAGACGGGCTCCTGGTTGGTCCGGATGGCAAACCACTGGAAAATGCCAGCAGTGTTCCCATCGTTGACGCCAACGGAAACCCACTTGCCGTAGAAGCAGGCCAGCAGGTAACGGTTAAGTCCCTCTCGTCGAACTGCCAGTGCTTTGCAGGTTTCGGCCCTAAAAATGAGCGCAACGAGTTCAGAACGACGATGGCCGCCTATCTGGACGCTGAACTGGAACTTACCCGGAAATTCCTTATAGCCGGTGCGTTCCGTCTGGAAAACTACTCTGATTTTGGTGGCGTAACGATTGGCAAACTGGCCGCTCGCTATTCGATCACCAAAACACTTTCGCTGCGTGGATCGATTGCCTCCGGTTTCCGGGCACCCTCCCTACAGGAGTTGAACTATACGCACACGGCTACAGCCTTCGTACCGGACAAGAACGGTATCCCCCAGCCGCTTGACGTAACCACCTACCCGACCAACAGCACAGCGGCCCGGGTGTTGGGCATCAAAGGCCTAAAACAGGAGCAGTCGCGTACCTATGGCATAGGACTTACCTATCAGCCCGCACCAGGGTTTGAAGTAACGCTGGACGCTTACCAGATTGACGTCGACAACCGGATCTTCAGAACCAGCTATTTCAACGCGTCGGAAGTTGGCAACAACTACGGCGAGGTAATTGGTGAAGGGGAGGCTCAGTTCTTCGTGAATGGTGCCGATGTTCGCTCGAAAGGTCTTGAGGCCGTTGGGAACTATACCCTCAACCTCCAGAAAGGCAAAAGCGTTACGTTTACGCTGGCTACCATTCTCAGCAAAAACACGGTTCTCAACCGGAAAGTCCTTGACCTGAATGTAGCCAATCTTACCTCGGAGCAAATTGTTGGCAAATACCTCAGCCGTGATATTATCGGCCAGTTTGAAACAGGCACGCCAAGAACGAAACTGATTGGTTCGGTGATGTACCGGGTCAATAAATTTAACGCTATGCTACGTGGCACCTACTTTGGCACCGTAACGGAGCGATCAGTTTCTTCGGACAACGATGGCAACTTCTACGATCAGACGTTCTCCGGCCAGGCGGTTTTTGATCTGAGCTTCGGCTATGACCTGAGTCGGAACGTAAAAGTATCGATTGGCGGCAGCAACATTTTCGATAAATACCCACAAATACTCCGTTCCGAGAATCAGGGTTTCTATCTGTACTCCAACAATCAGCAAGGGTCCAATGGTGCGTATTACTATGGCCGTTTAACCTTTAACTTCTAACCGACACTCCAGCTATGAATCGATTCGATAAGACAAGAAGCGTTATTCCAGTACTAGGTTTGTTTCTCGCCATGCTCGTTTTTCTGAGTTCGTGTGAGCAAAATAAATACGAGCCCAATACAAGCGTGGCTCCTGGCGGTGGTACCGTAACGACCTATAAATCGTACACACTAACCTCGGCAACCGGCTCAACCGTTTACGGGCGTGTGGTCTTCTACAAGTACAGTGCTTCGGTTACGATGGTGGAAATGGGCCTTTATAATACCGTTTCGGGAACCACCTATTCGTCGGCTATTTACGAAGGCAAGCTTGCCGACAATTCGACCAAGTCGCTCAAAACACTCGACGCCATTAATGGTGCCACCGGAGACTTTGGTACCAGCAAATACTACGTCATAAACGAAGCTGGTTTTTATGACAAGCTAGGCACCTACAACGCGAATGTGAAGATTATGGCGGGCTCCAAACTAATGGCCAGTGGCAACATAGGCAGTAACGCGTCGCCGGTTTCTCAATCACAATAGGTTCGAAACTCTGTTACCATGACAGGCTCCTGCTGGCGAGTGCGTTCAAATAACTGACGCACCCACCAGCAGGAGCTTTTCTGTAGCTGGTCTCACTTGCTACCCTGAAGCGTAAAGTAAAATTATTGTAAGTGTGCGGCAGAAGTTTTCCTTTATCGTTTTGTATAGCTTGTCAATTCGTCGGTCTCTATTTTCTCCCGGTTACGCAATATACCCCGCACGGTTGGGGCTTTCACACCTGCGCCAAGCATCGTTGGGCTACGGAAAACACGCATTTCGTCCCATAAGCCAGCTTCCATAAACGAAGTCAGTACAGCTGCGCCCCCTTCTACCAGCACCGACTGTATTTTACGGAGATAGAGGTCACCGATCAACTGATCCAGTGATTCGGCGAATACATAACTGACATTGGGGTAGTTGGTCGGCACGTTCGTTTGAGAAGCGTGATAGACAAGCGTCGGTTGAGAACCATCGAACAAATGCAGATTGGCGGACAGCACCAGATTCCGGTCCAGTACAACACGAATCGGGTTTTTACCTGCCCACAAGCGCGTATTCAGTCGCGGGTTATCCAGTCGGGCCGTGTTGGTACCAACCAGAATGGCATCTTCCTCACCCCGCCAGCGATGGACCAGCCGATGTGCCAGATCACCGCTTATCTTAACGGGCTTACCGCCTTCTCCGGCAATGAATCCGTCGGTGGTTTCGGCCCATTTCAAGAGTATATAGGGCCGTTTCTGCTCAAAAAACGTAAAGAATCGAGCATTCAGCAAGCGTCCCTCTTCCGCCAGAATACCCGTCTCAACCTGTATCCCGGCCGCCCGTAGTTTCGCAAATCCCTGACCAGACACCAGTGGGTTAGGATCATCGTTACAGCAAACAACCCGTTTCACCCGGTGTTCAATCAACAGATCGGCGCATGGGGGCGTTTTCCCCCAGTGTGAGCAGGGTTCCAGGGTTACGTACACGGTTGCTTCGGCCAGTAAGTGTTTATTTTCGGGATGTACGGCGTTGACCGCGTTGACTTCGGCATGCCAGTCGCCATACTGCTTATGCCAGCCTTCGCCAAGGATGCGCTCCTGACTCCCGGAACCATGCGTGATTACACAGCCAACCATTGGATTTGGGCTTACGTGGCCCCGGCCAAGCGTAGCCAGTTCGAGCGCACGGCGCATAAAACGATCACCAACAGACATATCCATTTCTCAAAGTTAGACAAAGCCAGGTTTCAGGGAAAACTTCCCTATTTTTGGCAAAATTACTAGTCCCGAATCAAATGGCTACTGCCAAACCCTTATACGAACGACTCAGCAAGAATATCATCGCCTATCCGCCCGAAGAAGCGCGGGAAATGGCCTTCATGCTGCTCGACCATTATTTCGGTCTGCGTAAAACCGACGTATTAACCGATAAACCCCTCCCCCCCAACCGTACCGAACCCGACTGGTTTAAAATTCTTGAACGGCTTAACCGGCAGGAGCCCATCCAGCATGTTATTGGTACGACAATTTTCTGCGGACTGGAGTTCGAGGTATCGCCCGATGTGCTGATACCCCGCCCCGAAACCGAGGACCTTGTTCGACTAATCATGCATGATTTTGCCGACCGGGTCGACGATGTTCCCATTCTGGATATTGGTACCGGCAGCGGCTGCATTGCCATTACGATGGCACGCTTCCTGCCTCAGTCGGTAGTGACGGGCTGGGATGTTTCCGAAAAAGCCCTTATGCTGGCCCGCCAAAATGCGGAGCATCTGAAAGCCGATGTCCAGTTTTCGATTCAGGATATTTTAAATGTTCCGGCTGATTTTAGTGAGCGTTTCGACTGTGTGGTGAGCAATCCTCCTTATGTAACCCGTTCTGAGGCTGCCGATATGGACCGAAACGTGCTGAATTACGAACCCGATCTGGCGCTGTTCGTAGAGGATAACGACCCGCTGGTTTTTTACAAGGCGGTGGCTGATTTCTGTGTTCGTCACCTCACCAAAGAGGGAGCCTGCTACGTAGAAATCAACGAACGCTTTGGTGAAGCGACGCGTCAGGTATTCGCCGATCGGGGCTTTACGAAGATTCAGGTATACAAAGATATTCACGGTAAAGACCGCAGCATACGGGCAACATTTTAAACGTAGTCGGTACGTCATGCGACTTTTAGCTTATGCAACCAACCCCTTCATTCACCTACCACACTAAAATCCGCGAAGTATTCAGCGAAATGAGCCAGGTTGTTGTCGGCCAGGACCGGCTCCTCAACCGATTGCTCATTGGGCTGTTTACGGGGGGGCATATTTTGCTCGAAGGGGTGCCGGGTCTGGCCAAAACGCTCACCATAAATACACTGGCTAAAGTACTTGAACTGGATTTCCAACGAATTCAGTTCACGCCCGATCTGCTCCCCGCCGACTTGATTGGCACCATGATCTTCAACCAGAAAACGGCTGAGTTCGAGGTGAAGCAGGGGCCTATTTTTGCGAATCTGATCCTGGCTGATGAAGTTAACCGATCGCCGGCCAAAGTACAGGCGGCCCTGCTCGAAGCCATGCAGGAAAAACAGGTGACGATTGGGGAAGAAACCTTTATTCTCGACCGGCCCTTTCTGGTATTGGCCACCCAAAACCCGGTAGAGCAGGAAGGAACCTACCCCCTTCCCGAAGCCCAGGTGGATCGGTTTATGATGAAAGTCTTTGTGGATTATCTGAGCCGGGAAGACGAAATGGAAGTCATGCGCCGAATGTCGAACATGAATTTCGCCTATGAAGTAAAACCCGTATTGGGAAAAGAAGATCTGGTAGCCATTCGCAATGAAATAAATGCCATTACCATTTCCGAAACCCTTGAGCGGTACATTATAGAACTGGTCTTCGCCACTCGCCGACCGCTGGAGTACAGTCTTCGGGATGAAGCCCGCTACATTCAGTTTGGGGTGTCGCCCCGCGCCAGTATCAACTTAAATCTGGCAGCCAAAGCCCTTGCCTATTTCGACCGGCGCGATTACGTCCTGCCCGAAGACATTAAAGAAGTAGCGCCGGATGTATTCAATCACCGCATCATGCTCAATTACGAAGCGGAGGCTGACGGGGTTACGACTTTGCAAGTCATTGACTCCATCCTGCGTAAAGTAGCCATTGGGCGCTAGGCGTTTGTGAACGTCATACCACCTGTTTTGTGTTTCATACTAAACCCTTTGGGACTTAATTTATGCGGCAAAACAGGTTTTTCTTTTTGATAACCCTTCTTCTGGCGGGTGGTTTATGGACGTATGGAACCTACTTTGCCCCACCCCGTCCACCGCATAAACGCCCACCGGGTACTACCTCGCCCGGTAATCGGCGGGTGGAGAAAACGGACGCCGACTGGAAAGCGATCTTAACACGTTCGGAATACAACGTAACCCGAAAAAGCGGCACCGAATGGCCCAACAGCAGTGACTTGACGCATGAAACGCATGCGGGCGTATACCACTGTGTGTGCTGTAAAAATCCGCTCTTTTCGTCCGGCACCAAATTCGACTCCCACACAGGCTGGCCCAGTTTCTACGCCCCTGTTGTTGCCAACGCCGTTTATAACGAACCGGACGGCAATCGGACGGAAGTGCGCTGCTCGGTTTGCGATGCCCATTTAGGGCACGTTTTCACTGATGGACCAGCGCCAACCGGTTTGCGGTATTGTATGAACGGCGTAGCACTGGCTTTTTCTGCGCAGGCTAAATAACGCGGGGGTAACCAGCGCCTTCAGGAACGGGCAGGCCGGGTTAAGGCTTTCTTCTCCACGGCCCAGACGCTCGAAATAGCTCCCCCCTGCAGCAATGCACCGCCCGTTACATACCAGACTCCGTTTATGTCCTGGTTGATCAGGCTGGTTAGGCCCCAGGTCAGACTGCTCATGGACATAAAAAACAGCACGCCAGCCACGATAATTACCATCCACGCCCGCAGGCTGTGAACGTATTTTGTCTGCTGCGGCAGACCAACTCCAAGTGTAGGAACAGACTTATTCACCTATGTAAAAGTTGAGTGGTTGGTTCGTTGTTTGAGCATACCCTGCAAATCCGTTAACACGGAACATGCCTCCGGAGAGGGCATCAGTAGTACGCCATAAATTACCCCAACTCTAACATAGGTCTACGTTTAGGTGTTGCCAAGTAAAGGTTGCGGAAGGTCTTTTTCAGGCTGCCGAATGCCCTGAATTCGATCTTGAAAAGTTCTTCCGCACAGCCTTAGAAACGATGCCAGTATAGACTTAGGCCAACAAACAGGACCAGCCCTATTTGTAAAGCGGTTAAGATGTAGATATCATTTGTCTGCCCTCTCGACTCTTCAAGTAGTTCCTCGCCTACCGTGAGCTGTAAGCTCGCTAACTCGTTGAGTGTCTGTACCGTCTGACCGAAAGCCGTGCTGGCCCTACGAGCGATCTGAAGTTGCTGGTCTTTGGATAACGAAGTAAACTTTGTAGCCAGGTCAACTTCCAGCCGGTCATACACGCTTAACTGACGCTTGAACAACCGGAGCTGGTCAGCTTCTTTAACCGTTAATTTCGTTCGGCCAAACTCCGTTAGCAGCGAGTCCGTCCGACGGTTGAACTGATCCATATTTGATCCGCCCAGACCGACATCGGGCTTACCCTTGGTTAGAAGCTGCGTTTCGAGCAGCATCCGCTTTCCATAGACCGTTGACATCAGATTAACGAGAATCGCCGTTGGTACCAGCCGATCTTTATAGATGGATACCGAGTCTTCCTGAATCTTATAGGTGTTACGTCGGCTCAGGAAAATGCTCGTCAGAATTAAGCCAAGCAAGCTGATGACCAACAGGCCGGAACGTAAGGGATTATAATGAGTCTGCGACATAGTCTTAAACCTCGTTCTTATTGATTGCCTCCAGACACCGGCTGAACGGGTAACCGCTCAACGGCAACAGAGGCCGACTGGGTGGTGGATCGGATTACATTAGTCTGTTGGGCTTTGTAATTCCGCACGGCCACATCCATTTCCGGCGTGTGGGGTAACGTTACCCCACCGGCGGGTACATTGCCCGGTACTGGCTGTTTGTAATTGGCAATTGGCCCCTGACTGAAGCCGGGCGCACGAACCACAATTCCCGATTCACTCTTCCAGAACTCAGCAGTTTTTGCTTTGTTCGGATGTTTATAATTATGTGTTGAATAAGTAGGGTCGTTGCGTAGTTTTCGATCGTCCTGAGCCGAAGCCGTTGAGATTAAAAAGCTGCTAAAAGCGAAGATAATTAGGTACGTTTTCATGATTTCTCTTGTTTTTACGTCAACCAGGCTGAATTGATACTTTATAAAACCATCTCCTGGTTGACATGACAAAGGTGATGCACCCGAGTTAGGCAGGAGTTAGAACCAGATTAGAACAGCATTAGAAAATTAACACGCCAACTAAACGGGGGAAGTTCGAGTTGACTATACGTTACGCGTACACCATACTACTCAACCAGAAACGTTAACATGAAAATCCTTTTAGTTGAAGACGAAGAGCGATTAGCCTCTTTTATCCGAAAAGGTATATCGGCCGAAGGCTATGAAGTTGAAGTGGCTCATGATGGCAATACGGGCCTGTCGTTATTTCGCCGGGAAATTTATGATATTATTATTCTGGATGTCAATCTGCCGCAAATGAATGGCTTCGACCTGTGTCGACACATCCGGTCGGAGAATGAGGCCGTCCCCGTACTGATGCTGACGGCGCTGGATAGCATGGCCGATAAGTCGGATGGCTTCAACGCCGGGGCCGACGACTACCTGGCTAAGCCCTTTGAGTTTCAGGAATTACTGCTACGACTCAGGGCATTAACACGCCGGATCGGCTCCCGGCCAAAGCCCATCCTCAGACTGGCCGATCTGGAATTGAATCTGGATACGAAAGCCGTAACACGGGCGGGCAAACGCATCGACCTGACCACCCGCGAGTACGCCCTGGTCGAATACATGATGCTTAACAAAGGAAAAATCATTTCGCGGGTAGACATTGGCGAACGGGTCTGGAGTCTCAACTTCGATAATAACAGCAACGTTATCGACGTGTATATCAGCTACCTGCGTAAAAAGATTGACAAAGGTTATTCGCCCAAATTACTGCATACCATTGTCGGCATGGGATACGTTCTCCGGGAAGATTAGTGATTGGTGATTGGTTAGTCGTTAATAACTAATGACCAATCACTATTAACCACTAACCAATAACCCCTAACCAGCCACCAAGTCTGTGCTTATTCGAAACCGCCTGACCATTATTTTTACGTTACTGGCTACAGCCATCCAGCTTACGCTGTCGCTGCTGGTATTGTATTTTTATTCGTTGTACCGTCAGGAGGAGTTTTACAGTCGGCTGGAGTCAAAAGCCCGCGTGGCTGGCCGGGTACTGATTTCCCGTCGGCATTTACACGACGACTTCTTCAAGAACATGGTGCGTACCGACCTCCTCACGATTGTAGAGGAGCAGATCAGCATTTACGATAGCCGCCACAATCTGGTCTTCACTAATCGGACTCTGAAAGAATCGGATTATTACAAAGAGAAAATACCCCTGCTGGCTGCTGACCCGCTGTCGGAATTTAGAAGCGGCCATATCGAATCCATCGCAATACCCTACCAGGATCGTGGACAATTGTTTTACATTTTTGCCTCTGGCTATGACCGGATCGGTCTGGCAAAACTGGGTACACTACAAAAAATTATGCTGTTGGCCAACTTGCTGGGCTTTACGTTGATTGTACTGGCTGGCTGGTATTTCTCCGGGCGGGTGCTGAATCCCATTTCTCAGATTGTAGATGAAGTGGAGCAGATTACCGCCACCCAGTTGTACAAGCGGGTAAACGAAGGAAATCGGCAGGATGAAATCGCCCAACTCGCTATGACGTTCAACCAGATGCTTTTTCGGCTGGAAGATGCCTTCGTTTCCCAGCGCAGTTTTGTGGCTCATGCTTCTCACGAACTGCGTACTCCCCTCACGAACACCCTGGGTACGCTGGAAACCTCCCTACGCTACGACCACGACCCGGCCGACTGGCGCGACAGTATGGAAGTCGCTATCCAGGAACTGAAAAAAGTAATCGCCCTGACAAATGGTTTACTCGGTTTAGCCAAAGTCACGGATGGAACCATTGCCTTAACGTCCGTTCAGGTGGACGACTGCCTGCTTACCGCCATTGGACAGGTACAAACCAAATATCCCGGTCGGAGTTTGCCACTTCAATTCATGACGGGCGACGAAGCTTCATTCACTGTAAAAGGCAGCACCACCTTGCTGACAACGGCTTTTCTGAACGTTCTTGATAATGCATGCAAGTACTCCAGCGAAGAGGTAGCCGTTGAACTTCAGGCGAAGGAAGCGCAAATCACCGTGATCGTCACCGACCAGGGGTGCGGTATTTCCGCCACGGATGCCGCTCACATTTTTGATCCGCTTTATCGGGGAGAAAATGTAGAAGGAGTGCCCGGGTATGGTATTGGTCTGGCCGTAACCCAAAAAATCATTGACTTACACCAGGGCACGCTCGATATTAACTCCGTTGTGAACCAGGGCACCATCGTTACAATCACCTTACCCGGTCAGGTATAAGTTGTATTAGCTATTCATACTATTCTAGGGTCCTTAATAAATCTATGGTGTTGGTTCTCAAACCTGAGACCACAAAACACCCACCTAAATCTATATATTAATAAATAAGTATACTTTTTAATGGTTTTTAAATTTGGCTCATTGGAATACAAAATAGTATAATTTTAATAATACATACTGACATTAATTCATATACCCTTAAAATTAATCATATAATATTCTGATAGACAATGCAATGTACCAATCGGCAGTAATTAATATCAATAAGCTCTTGGATAATTTTAATGCATTCTAATTTCCTTCTCACACCGTTTTAATGTCATGGGGCTTGATTTGTACTGAAGTACAAAGGATACAAGTTATGCAACGCCGAAACTTCCCCTCGATTTTGCTCTATGGTTTTGGACTGGCTCTGGCTCTTTCGCTGGGATTCAATGGCTTTTTGCTGTATGAGCAAAGCCAACGTCTGGGCCTTTACGAATACGAATCAGGCTACACCGCTCATCCGATCGATCTCGTGGCCTGGCAGCAGCAACTCTCCGATTGCAAACGAGCCAACGAGCAGAAAGACAGCCTGATTAGCCGTTTGGAGCAGGGGCCTGCTACACCGCCGGGACAGGCGGCCATTGTTAGCCACATGTCTTCGCGATAGTGCCAGCCAGGCCCTAAAAATTTTCAAAAATAGGTTCGTGTAAAAATAAAATTAGTATGAAAACAAACCCCATTCTCATGAGCTTGTTCGCCGTTTTTGCTGCTTTTAGCATTACGGGCTGTTCATCAAATGCAGAAGAAAAGAAAGAAGAGGAAATCAAATTCCTGGTTACAAGTCCTTTACAGAAAGATACCCTGGCTACCAAAGACTACGTGTGTCAGGTCCATGCCATCCAGCACATTGAGGTAAGGGCGTTGGAAAAGGGCTACCTGCAGAAGATTTTTGTGGATGAAGGGCAGTTTGTAAAACAAGGGCAACTCATGTTCCGGATCATGCCTATGATCTACAATGCCGAACTGCAAAAATCGCAGGCCGAAGCTAATTATGTAGGTATCGAACTCCAGAATACCAAGCGACTGGCCGATAGCAACATTGTATCGAAAAACGAGCTGGCACTGGCCAGAGCCAAGTTCGATAAGGCAAACGCCGATGTAACACTGGCGAAAACACATTTGCAGTTTACCGAAATCCGAGCCCCGTTCAGTGGCATCATGGACCATTTTCAGGTACGGCTGGGTAGCCTTGTCGATGATGGTGATTTGCTAACGACCCTGTCCGACAACAGCAAAATGTGGGTGTATTTCAACGTGCCGGAAGCCGAGTACCTCGACTACAAAACCCACCACGACGACAACATGAAACACGTGAAACTGGTGATGGCCAACAACGAACTGTTCGACCAGCCCGGCGAAGTGCAGACCATTGAAGCCGACTTTAACAACGAAACGGGTAACATCGCTTTCCGGGCCACCTTCCCCAATCCCAAAGGTCTCCTGCGGCATGGCGAAACCGGCAGCGTTCGCATGACGGTACCCTTGAAAAACGCCCTGATCATCCCCCAGAAAGCCACCTTCGAAGTTCTCGAAAAGAAGTATGTGTATGTGGTAGATAAGAACAACACGATCCGGTCGAGGGAGATCACGATAGCCGCTGAAATGCCGCACATCTTTGTCGTTCAGTCTGGTTTGAACAAAGGCGATAAGATCCTGCTGGAAGGCTTACGTCAGGTGAAGGAAAACGAGAAGATCCACTACAATTTCGTGCAACCTGCCTCTGTCATCTCGAATCTGAGTCTGTACGCCGAGTAATCAACTAGTCTAAAACGGAGAAGACATGTTCAATAAATTCATACGTAGACCTGTATTCGCTATCGTGATCTCGATCATGATCGTGTTTATCGGTGTACTGGCTATCAAGAGCTTACCCATTTCTCAGTTCCCTGATATTGCCCCCACCACAGTAAACATATTCATTGCGTATCCCGGAGCCAGTGCTGATGTGCTCGTTAAATCCACGCTGATTACGCTGGAACAGGCGATCAACGGTGTTCAGGATATGCGCTACATTGCAACGGATGCAACCAGTGCCGGTGAGGCCACGCTCCGGATCATTTTTGAGCCGGGAACAGACCCCAACGACGCCGTGATCAGGGTAAAGACCAGGGTAGACCAGGTTATGCCCCTGCTACCCGAACTGGTACAGCGCGAGGGGGTTATTATTACGCCTATTCAGCCGAGTATGCTGATGTACGTCAACCTCTATTCAAAAGAAAAGAGCATTGACGAAAAATTCCTGTTCAACTACGCTACCGTTAAAATGATCCCTGAAATTCAGCGGACAAGAGGGGTAGCAAGGGCGCAGATTCTGGGTAGCCGCCGGTACGCCATGCGCGTTTGGCTCAACCCCGAGCGCATGCGGGCCTACAATATTTCGGTCGAAGAAGTGATGAAGGCCATTGGCGAGCAGAGTATCATTGGTCGGCCGGGCCGGATTGGGCAAAGCTCTGGTATAGCCGCCCAGTCGCTGGAATATGTACTTACCTACAAAGGCCGTTACAACAAGCCGGAAGAGTATGAAGGCATTATTATTCGAGCCAATGCCGCCGGTGAAAGTATCCACCTGAAGGACATTGCCCGCGTGGAGTTAGGCAGCGAATTCTTCGACATCTACTCCAATCTGGATGGCAACCCATCGGCCGCTATCGTGTTGCGGCAAAACTATGGCAGTAACGCCAGTGATGTTATTGACGAAGTAAAAGAGAAGCTCGAAGTAATGAAAGCTTCTTTCCCGCCGGGGGTTGGCTATAAGATCAGTTACGACGTATCCAACTTCCTGGACGCATCGATCGAGCAGGTAATTGATACCCTGCGCGATGCATTTTTGCTGGTGGCTCTGGTTGTATTTATCTTCCTGGGCGACTGGCGGTCTACCCTGATTCCAATCCTCGCGGTTCCGGTATCGTTGATCGGTGCGTTCTTCGTGATTCAGGCATTTGGACTTTCCATTAACCTGATTACGCTCTTCGCGCTGGTACTGGCCATTGGTATTGTGGTCGATGATGCCATCGTGGTCGTGGAAGCGGTACACGCCAAGATGGAAGAAGAACCGCATTTAACGCCGTTCAGGGCCGTTCAGAAAGTGCTTGGTGAGATCAGTGGCGCTATTATCGCCATTACCCTTGTGATGGTATCGGTGTTCCTGCCCATTTCGTTCATGTCAGGTCCGGTGGGTACGTTTTATCGACAGTTCTCCATTACCATGGCCAGTTCCATTGTGATTTCGGCACTGATCGCCCTGACGCTGACGCCTGTATTGTGTGCCATGCTGCTGAAAAACCATCATGGTCATCCGCCCAAGAAAAACCCGCTGACCCGCGCGCTCGACAGTTTCAACCGGGGATTCGATAAAATGACCGGCTGGTACGTTGGCTTGCTGAAATTAATTGTCAGCCGCCGATTCGTTACGTTCGCCGTCCTGGTGGGTTTCTGTGCGGGTATTGTCGTTGTGAATAAGATTTTACCCGCAGGCTTCATCCCGAACGAAGACCAGAGTACGATTTACGCCATTATCCAGACGCCACCGGGCTCGACGCTGGAAAAAACCAACGAGGTATCCCGACGGCTTCAGAAGATTTGCGAAGAGGTTCCGGGCATCGAATCGGTATCGTCGCTGGCTGGTTACGAAATCATGACAGAAGGCCGGGGTTCCAACGCCGGTACCTGTCTGATCAACCTGAAAAGCTGGGGGGATCGCGATAAGAACGTGAAGGAGATCATGGAAGAACTGGAGGAGAAATCCAGAAACCTCGGCGCAACGGTCGAATTCTTCGAGCCACCGGCTATTCCTGGTTTTGGTACATCGGGTGGTTTTTCGATGCGTCTGCTCGACAAAACGACCGATACGGACTACAGCGAGTTCGACAAGATTAACAAGCAGTTCATGGAAAACCTGGGCAAGCGGAAAGAGCTTTCGGGCTTGTTTACCTTCTTTGCCGCTAACTATCCGCAGTATGAACTGGAAATCGACAATAAGCTGGCCATGCAGAAGGGCGTGTCTATCGGCAAAGCGATGGACAACCTCAACATCATGATCGGTAGTACGTACGAGCAAGGCTTTATCAAGTACAACCAGTTCTTTAAAGTGTACGTGCAGTCGGACCCCAGCTTCCGGCGGCTTCCAACCGATCTGCTCAAGCTTTTTGTCAAGAACGATGCGGGCGAAATGGTGCCGTACTCGGCCTTTATGCACCTGAAAAAAGGGCAGGGACCCAACGAGATCACCCGATTCAATTTGTACAATTCGGCCGCTATTCAGGGGCTTCCGGCCAAAGGATACACCACCGCCGACGCCATTCAGGCCATCCGGGAAGTAGCCGCCAAGACGCTGCCAAAAGGGTACGACATCGCGTTTGAAGGTCTTTCGTACGACGAGTCGATCCGGGGTAATGAGTCACTGTATGTGTTCCTGATCGTACTGTCCTTCGTCTACTTTGTGCTGGCCGCTCAGTACGAAAGCTTCATTATTCCGCTGGCGGTCGTCTTCTCGCTGCCGGTGGGGGTATTTGGTTCCTTCCTGGTGCTGAAGATGATGGGACTTGAAAACAACATCTACGCGCAGATCGGCTTGATCATGCTGGTGGGTCTGTTGGGTAAAAACGCCGTACTGATCGTGGAGTTTGCCGTTCAAAAGCGACAGCAGGGCGAAACGATCCTGAACGCAGCCATCGAAGGGGCCAGAGTTCGTTTTCGACCCATTCTGATGACCTCGTTCGCCTTTGTGGCCGGTCTGATACCGCTGATCAGCGCAACAGGAGCGGGTGCTATCGGTAACCGAACCATTGGTGCATCGGCCCTGGGCGGTATGTTGTTCGGAACCATTTTCGGGGTCATTATCATCCCAGGCTTGTACTACATATTTGGCAGTTTAGCCGATGGGCGGAAGATGATTAAAGATGAAGAGGCTGATTCACTGACCGAAAATCTGGTCCATCAATTAGACGCTTTTCCTGTAACTGAAGAAAGCACGAACCATGTTTAAAGCACGCATTTATATAGGACTGGGGATTACCTGCATGACGTTAGCCATAACGTCATGCAAGACCCCGGCATTGGTTACAAGAACCGAAAACAGAGTCGTTCCCACCAGTTTTAATACAGGTCAGGATACGCTCAACACAGGTAGAGCGAGCTGGCGGGAATTTTTCACCGACCCGAATCTGGCCGCCCTGATTGATACAGCCCTCGGAAACAACCAGGAACTGAACATTTCATCGCAGGAAATTCAGATTGCCCAGAACGAGATACGAACCAGAACTGGAGAGTATCTACCATTTGTGGGTTTACAGGCGGGAGCGGGTGTCGATAAAGTAGGACGTTATACCCGATCGGGAGCCATTGAGGAGAGTACGGAAATCCGGCCCGGCCACAATTTTCCCAACCCCCTGCCCGATTTTCTGTTATCGGCCAATGCCTCCTGGCAGGTCGATATCTGGAATAAGCTGCACAACGCCAAACGGGCAGCCGCCATCCGGTATTTGTCGTCCATAGAAGGGCGTAATTTTACCCTCACGAACCTGGTTTCGGAAATCGCCAACTCGTATTACGAATTATTGGGGCTCGATAGCCAGTTGGATATCGTCAAGCGAAACATCGATATTCAGACCAATGCCCTGTCCATTGTTCGGATTGAGAAAGAATCGGCCAAGGTGACGGAACTGGCCGTACGTCGATTTGAAGCGCAGGTGCTTCGTACCCAGAGTCTTCAATTTGATATTCAGCAGCGGATTACGGAAACGGAGAACCACATTAATTTTCTGGTAGGCCGTTTCCCACAGCCTGTTCAGCGGACGACGCAGGACTTCAACACGATAATACCGGAAGTCATGCATGCCGGTGTTCCCACACAACTCTTGCAGAATCGGCCGGATATTCGTCGGGCTGAGCGGGAACTGGAAGCTGCCAGGCTGGATGTTCAGGTGGCGAGAGCTAATTTTCTTCCATCGCTGGACCTGTCGGCAGCTGTTGGTTTCAACTCCTACAAGCCCACGCTGTTGTTAACGCCCGAATCATTTCTGTATTCGCTGGTTGGCGGTTTCGTTCGACCATTGGTTAACCGAAATTCCATTAAAGCCATGTATTACAGCGCCAATGCACGGCAGATCCAGGCGGTTTACAATTACGAACGGACTATTTTAAATGCCTACATTGAAGTGGCCAATCAGTTATCCAATATCAACAACCTGCAAAAGAGCTACGATTTAAAGGCAAGGCAGGTGGATGCGCTGATTCAGTCGACCAATATTTCGAATACGCTCTTTAAATCAGCCAGAGCCGACTATATGGAAGTGTTGCTGACCCAACGCGATGCGCTGGAATCCAGATTCGATTTGGTTGAAACGAAAGTGCAACAACTCAATGCCATGGTCAATACGTACCGGGCACTGGGTGGCGGCTGGAAGTAAAGGGAGTACCGGAAACGGGGTGATTTAAACGCCATATATTAAAGATATGGCGTTTAAATCACCCCGTTTCCGGTATATAAAGACGTTAAAACTGAAAGTAAATAAACTGGTTGGAGGAAAATACCCCAAATAGATAGGTGACGAACGAAATCAGGCCAAACAGCACAGCAAAGCGGATCGTGTTACGAGTCGGGATGGTGAGGTAAAATTGCTCTTTCAGCAAAAGGAACACGATCAGGAACAGGCTGAACCACATCTCTACCGAATTTAGCGGACTATTGATGGTATCCCCCAGCGATGCCGTTGGTATCCGTTTCAGGATCAGGAAGGCGTCGGCCAGGCTGCGTGCCCGGAAAAACACCCACGTTAACATGATCAGCGTGAACGTAATCAACACGTTGACTACTACCCGTACGGGCGATTTGCGACTCTGTTTATCATTTACCGGCGAGGTGACCAGACTTGGTGGCGTACTCGAAAAGCCCATTCTTGCCAGTAGCTTATCCCGCAAAACGGCCAGAATCTGGTAAAGACCGTTCAGTCCGCCCCAAATCACATACGTCCAGTTGGGGCCGTGCCAGAGCCCACTGGCCAAAAAGACGATGAGCATGTTGAGATACTGCCGAAACTCCCCTTTCCGGTTTCCGCCCAGTGGTATGTACAGGTAATCGCGAAACCAGGTCGACAGCGAAATATGCCACCGACGCCAGAACTCAGAGATCGACTGAGCGATGTACGGCGTTCGAAAGTTGTCCATCAGGGTAAACCCCATAACCCGGGCAGCCCCAATGGCCACGTCGGAATACCCCGAAAAATCGCAGTAAATCTGGAACGTATAAAAGAAGGTGGCAATCAGTAGCGTCAACCCATTCTGCTGCGCCGGATTGGCATAGGCGTGATCGACGAGCATGGCCAGTCGATCCGCAATGACGAGTTTCTTGAAAAGCCCGAACGCCATTTGCATCAGACCCGCTTTCACCTTCTCGACATCGTATTTGAAGTAATCGTGAAACTGCCAGAGCACATTCTGCGGCCGTTCGATGGGTCCCGCTACCAGTTGCGGGTAAAACATGACATACAAGGCGTAGATGCCAAAGTGTTTCTCGGCTTTCTGGTTGCCCCGGTACACTTCAATGGTGTAACTCATGGCCTGAAACGTGTGAAACGACAGTCCGATGGGCAGTATGCTCATGTTGTCTTTGTAAGACGAAATACCGCTCTGTCCAAATACATGCAGGACTTTCACGAACACCCGGTTTACCAGTTCCGTCACCGATTCGGCAACGCCGGGCATACTCAACTTCTCGAACAGCAGGGAAATATTTTCGGTAAAAAAGCCGAGGTATTTAAAGAAGGCCAGAATGCCAAGGTTCGAAATAAGCGACAGAATCAGCAGCCAGCGTCGTGACTTACCCCTCGATCGCTCAATCCAGATTCCCGCAACGTAATCAATCACAATGGTGAGAAAGAGAATCAGGATATAAGCAGGCTGAAAAACCATGTAGAAGTAGCAACTGGCTACCAATAACAAGATCCATCGCCCCTGCCACTTCAAACTAAAGTAACCGAGGGTAACAACCGTAAAAAAAAGTAAAAACTGTAGTGAATTAAAAAGCATTGGTTGATGAGTAAGTCGGCAAGACGCTCTAGCATCTCGCCAACTCCGTTAATATACCTTCTCGACCTTCTCGACAAAATCCTGAAACTGGCGCGCCGGGATGAACTGGGGCTGCGTACGGTAAGACAGAACAATGAAGACCAGCAACAGCGAGATCAGGAAGGCCTGTAAGATAACGATCAGGAAAGAGAACACTAAATAATTGGCCCAGCCCGGCACGGCTGTATCGGTAAACAACCGCAGGGCAACTACCATACCGATACCGGATATAGATATCACCACCATAATAACGCAAAACAACGCCAGGCGTACGGCGGTGGTATCCATGAGGACCGAAACTGCACTCAGGCCATGCAGCACCAGCGAAACAAAATTCATCTTGGATTCGCCCGCCAGCCTACGTCCCCGCTCCAGCGGTACGGCGGTATAGGGTAAGCGGGAACGGATAACGCCACCAGGGTAGTTGTTCCAGATTTCGGAAACATGCGTCAGCTTGCGCAACTGCTGGGCAGGCACCAGACTGAAGTTACCAAACGTAATGACTTTTCCGGTAAGCAGTTGAAAGACTCGTTTATAAACTTCGTAGAACAGGCGAAAGACGAGACTTTCGTGTCGTTTGGCCCGGTGCGCAAAGACAATCCGGTTGGGGTTGCCCACGCCGGTTTTTATCAGCTCCGGAATATCCTCAGGCCGGTCTTCACCGTCGGAGTCCATGACAATCGTTGGGTACTGCTCGGGTAAGGACGCCAGATGCGAAAGACCAAGGGCTATGGCTTTCTGGTGGCCGACATTCCGGAATAATCGAAGAATTGACAGCGACTGCCCAATACCGGTGGGTAAGGTTTCGTAATTTGCCGAGGAGCAATCGTCCACAATAAGAAAGTCCAATCGGCGAACTAACGTATCCTCGTTTACCGCCTGAATACGCTCTAATAAAAGTCCGAGCGCCTGCCAGTCATTAAAGAGCGGAATGACGACATTGATGCGGTCGGGATAGCTGGCTAGCGTTTTATCCAATGTTATCAGGGTTCACAACAATGATAAATGATTTACAAAAAAAGCTACTGGGGCGCTGTGGCCGACGAATTGGCCGAGTACAGACCGGGCAACGGTTGACGCTGCTTCTCCCGGATTACGTCCCTGACCACATAAAGTGGTCGACCTTTTGACTGAAAGAATATGCGTAACACGTATTCGCCAATCAACCCCAGTGCAATGAGTTGTACGCCACTAAAGAGTACAATGACAAACAACAGGGCCGTAAATCCCTGTGGTACGTCATGATAAATAAATCGTTTAATCAGCGTCTGGATCAGGTAGATGACGGCAATCCCGATGGTGAACATACCCAGGCGGGTAATAATCTTAACGGGAAATTCGCTGAAATTGAAGATGCCATTGTAGGCCAGTCCTTTCAACATGCTGAATGAATATTTCGACTCACCAGCCAATCGCGCATCCCGTTCGTATTCGATACCGATCTGCCGGAACCCGATCCAGCTGCGCATGCCCCGGATAAACCGGCTTTCTTCCGGCATTTGGTTCAGCACATCGGCCACCCGGCGGCTGATCAGCGAAAAATCACCACTATCCAGCGGCATGTCGACGTACGAAATCGACCGAACCAGCCGATAGAACGACGCATAGGCCATTCGTTTGAACCAGCTCTCTTTGCGTTTTTTCCGCACTGCGTAAACAACATCATAGCCCTCCTGGTACTTCTCAAAAAATTCGTTGAGCAGTTCGGGGGGGTCCTGTAAATCGCCGTCTATGATAAACAGGGCTTCGGTGGCGCAGGCAGCAGCAATACCTGCCGACAGGGCAATCTGATGGCCGTAATTTCTCGATAAAAAAACACAGTGATACCGGCTGTCGGTCAGGGCAAGTTGTTGCATCAAAACAGCCGTATTATCGCGGCTCCCATCATCAATCAATACCACTTCAATTGTACGGGGAGATGTATCCATTACGGCATTCAGCCGTTCGACAAGACGCGGAAACGACTCGGTTTCGTTGTACAATGGAGCAACAATAGAAATCTGCGGATTCAACAAAACAAATAAAGTTGGAACAGTGTCAAACTGGGCAAAAGTAAACCTTTTCGTACGAAAACCCGCCAACGTCTATCTTACAGCCCACCAGTGACATCGACAAATTGACTGTCTAGCCTTCGAAACGGGTTACGTTCGATACGTCTGGTAGATTCTAAACAGCTCGTACCACATCTTGAAAACATAGCCTGAACTAATTCGCGAATCACTCTGCTCAATCCATTGGCGCAGCGGATACTCGGCTACATGCGCCAGTACCTCGGGGCGGCCATGTTTCCGGATGAGCCGGGCCAGTAGTTCAACGTCAAAGAGCCAGGGACTGATAAATGACTCCTCAAACAATCCAGTCACGGTAGCGCGCCGGAATAATTTGGCTCCGCACTGCGAGTCGTAAACGGGTAGCCTTAGAATATTACTGATGATTGTAGCAATAACGCGGCCAACATAATGCCGAAACGGGTCTCGACGGATATCTACACCCAGAAATTTTATGCGTGACCCCATCACCATATCCAGCGCCCGGTTGGCATCCAGCACGGCAGCCAGGTCGGTAATGGCCGTTAAGGGTGTGGCCAGATCGGCATCCAGAAAGCCCAGGTAATCGAACGACTGGCTGGCACAATGCAACATACCAGCCCGCACAGCCCCCGCTTTCCCCTGATTTTGAGGAAGAATTAACGCATCGATGCAGTCAGGATACCGGGCCTTCATCGCGGTCAGTACGGTCTGGGTAGCATCGGTACTGCCGTCGTCGACAAAGCAAAAGTTCACATTTTCTGTCTGCTGTACATACGAAAGAAACGCATCGACCGGCAACCGGGTAGCTTCGTTATAACAGGGGACAATAATACAGACAGACGACATAAAACCTTTAGCGATTGGCAGTTAGAGTGGAGTCAAGGACAAGTGCCTTATGGCCGTAATAGCCCGATTGGCAACGATTCCACCAATGCGTACGGTCGGGCTTAACGTCCTCCACAAACAAACTGGGAGGATACACACTGATGGGCCGGAGCCGAACCGTATCGGCCGAGGTCAGTAATTGCTGATGCCGCTCGGTCATTTCGCGGTCGTACGTAGCGGCCCGGCCACTTAGCCAATCGGCATACAACTGGTTAACGGCGCTGCTGGCTCCTACGCTTCCAATCAGCCAGATGCCCGTCAGGAACCACACGGGGGCGGGCCATTTCTGAGCGATTGTGAGGCTACGCCCCCGCCGGTCGAGCCAGCCCACCCACACCGTTGCGACATAAAACCAGCCAAGTACAAAGAATACGAACAGGATATTCATCGTTCGCGCATAGGGAGCAATGCCCAGCCCGTAATAAGAGGGGAAAATCATAGCCGCTAGTAAGCCCAGATATACGACGGTTAGCAATCCCGCCGGAACCATGAATAAATCGCGAACCGGACTTCCCTGCCGGGTTGCCCGCCTGGCCAGGGTAACAAACAGGAGTGTAAACGGCAGAATGGGCGTTTTCAGCAGCCAAAACGCTATTGAACGGGCTAACCAGCTAAATGACCGGGCAATTGACGGGAACAGTTCACCGGCTTTAGCCTCATTGCTTCCCATGCGAATGGCATTCCCCGGTGCCTGGAATAATACCCAGGCCGACACAAAGGATACCAGCACCAGCCACATCATGAGTGGATCGACCTTTCGAAGAAACACCAACCGATAGCCCGTAATGGCCAATAACAGTAAAATCAGCAATACCAGATTTGTTTCGCCGGAGCCAATGATGGCAAATACCAAAAAGCTGGCCCATACGGTGGTGAGCCATTTTATGGGGCCATTCGGCAATCTATTGTATCCTATAAGGACAGCGATCAGGTAGATCGTCAGGATGGTAGGAACCGTATAGGTAGCAATCGCAGCTGTCCAGAAAAATGCCTCAACTGTGCTTTGAAGGGATAACACCACCAAAAAGAAGAGCAGACAAGTGGCTGTCACTCTGTTTATCAGCGACTCAGTCCGCAGTAATTCACTGACCAATGCGTAAATGGCTCCTACCAAAGCCGTAGCCATCAAGGCGGGGATGAACCGATACCCATCATACCAGCCCCAGACAAGCGGACTGCCGTGAACCAGCATATTGGAAAAATAACGCCCTGTCCACCCGTCATAATAGAATTTCTGTGCCTGCCAGAAACCATATTTTAACGCCGTATCGGCAAAACAGTAATCATCGGCGGCTGATGGGTGGTTGTGGAACGAAAGTAATACCAACGGCAGGTAAGCCACCAGAAATAAGAGAATAACGATTACGGTCGCCAACCGGTCAATAAGCGGATGTTTCATGTAGTAGTATTCGCAGGCATACTCAAGTTAACGACTCCAGTTTTCTGCCTTCTGTTTTAATGTAGGTCAATTTCCAGATCGCCCCCGGTGGGCGTTGTGGTTGCAGGCTTTTGACGGTTGAAGAACGGATACGTCAACACGGCCAGCAAAATGACCAGCGTACCAATATAAAATCCTGACGTCATGTGTTCGGTATCACCAAAGATCAGAACGGCCAGTAAAATACCATATACCGGCTCCAAATTTACTGTTAATATGGCCAGATAGGGCGAAAACTTACGCAACAGGCTAACCCCAACGGTATAGGCGTACACCGTACATACCAACGACAGCACCAGCAGCCAAAGCCACTGCATGGGCATTTGGGGTATATATTGAACCCCACTGCCTACCGACCCATCGAATTGCTGCACCGCCAGCCATAGTACGACAGCACTGAACAGAGCACCCGCCATTTCGTAAAAAGAAATTACCAGCGCATCATACTTATGCGTGAACCGGCTGTTGATAATTGTGAACAGTGAGGATAGCATAGCCGAACTAACGGCCACCGCCAACCCAATTACCTTATCGAACTCAAATCGGAAAATCAGGTACAGACCGGCCATGACAACAGCCCCTAACGCAACCTCAACCAAACGAACCCGCCGACGCAGTAGTAAGGGCTCCAGCACACTCGCCCAAAGCGAACTCGTTGCCATACCCGCCAGACACACAGATACATTAGACAGCCGGGCGGCCAGAAAAAACAACACCCAGTGCAAACCAATCAGACAACCGGTTGCGAGTAACCGCCAGCGATCCGTCGACGAAACCTGGATGGATTGCCGCCGAACGAACAGTACAACACTCATGCCAAGAACGGCCAGCAACGTCCGAAACAAAACAACCGCCGACGAGTCGAGCGGTACCAGCAGTTTACCCAGAATGGCGGTGAATCCCCAGATCAGCACAATGAAATGGAGTTGGAAATAATCTGTTAATGAAGCTTTTTTTTGCATAGGATTGAGGAACGATGAGCGGGGACGGAGAAGCCATTCGGCAGAAAGCAAACTAAAGGCTCCTCAGTCTCCGCTCTTCACTCCTATTACCTTGGAATCGTATTATACAGCAATACGCCGATAGCCGCAAAAATAGCGTTTGGCAGCCAGACCGCCACTATCGGATTCAGATTCCCGGACTCAGCGATGCCCTTCGCCAGCATAAAGAACAGCAGGTACGTAAAGGCCAGGAAGAACCCCAGCGCCACCTGCCAGCCTACCCCCCGCCGACTTTTCCGAGCCGACATGATTACCCCAATGACCGTCAGGATGATGATGGCGAAAGGACGGGTATCCCGGCTGTATTTCTCAAGCAGATACGTTTCCACGCCATCGGCCCCCCGGCTTTGCAGTAACTCGATGTGGTCATTTAACTCCGGACGGGTCAGGGTTTCGTACAGGTTGAAATCCGAGCTAAAATCGTCCGGTTTCAGGTTGAGTGTGGTATCAATGCGGGCACCAGGGGTAAGGGTTTCCTGTAGCCCATTAATGGTGCGTATTTTATAGTCATACACCGTCCATTTTTTCTTTTTAGCATCCCACTCAATATGGTCGGCGGAGAGTTTCTGCTTGAGTTGATTGCCCTCTACCCGTTCCATGGTAAACTTATATCCCGTATTAGTCTGGTTGTTATAACTCTCCAGATACGCATAGGTATTGGGCGCAATCTTCAGGTGAACATTCCGTCCCGAGTAGTTATAGGCATCGTTGATGTATTTTATCTCAAAGGCAATGCGGGTTTTATTTGCCTTGGGAATTACGTAGTTCACCATGAAATAGGTGGCCACGGCCAGTACGGTAGCGCCTAAAACATAGGGTAACAACAGCCTGACAAAACTAACGCCACTACTCAGGATGGCAATGATTTCGGTGCGGGCCGCCAGCCGGGAGGTTAGAAAAACAGTGGCAATGAACACCATCAGCGGACTGATGTAATTGGCCCAGTAGGGAATGAAATTGAGGTAGTAATTGAACAGGATTTCATTGCCCGGAGCATGGGTTTTATGAAAATTATCCACCTTTTCGGTGTAGTCAATCATAACCACCACAAGCACAATCACCATCACCACAAAGATGTAGGTTTGCAGAAAGCGCTTGAGAATATAGGCGTCTAAGAGTTTCATAAAAAAGTTGGTAAGTCAAATAAGTTCGTAAGTGCTACCACTCGCTTAATTCACTAATAAATTTCGGGCTACCTCGTGGCTGATAAATACGGAGCGACCGCTTGCAATTTGCACCAGCACCGATTTATCGAAGGCGTTGATTTCATTGACCGTTACCACACAGCCAAGTGTTAACTGCGAATGATCGAGGTGTTTAAGAAACTCGGTAGAGTGTTCAAGAACAGCCATTAGGCATACCCCCTCCCCGGCCTCCACTTCCGATAGTTTTCGATAGCCGGTTTCGGGCATCTTTCCGGCAGGAGTTGGAATCGGATCGCCGTGCGGATCAAACTGCGGATAGCCCAGATATGTATCTAAACGGGTTACCAGTTCTTCTGATCGAATATGCTCCAACTCCTCGGCTATTTCGTGGACTTCATCCCAGCCGAAACCAAGCTTCTGAACCAGAAAAACTTCCCAAAGACGATGCCGACGGATAATCTGCAACGCCAGCCGTTCGCCTTCGTCCGTTAACCGTACGCCCTGGTATTTTTTATAATGGATTAACTGTTTATCAGCCAGTTTACGCAACATATCTGTCACCGAGGCTGCTTTCGTCGCTGTCATTTCTGCCAGGGCATTCGTGCTGACTTCTCCCTGCCGACGGTTAGCCAGGTAATAGATGGTCTTCAGGTAATTTTCTTCAGTGAATGAGTGCATGAACAAGACGGCTGCTTACCCACAACGGTGGAATAAACGAAAACAGTTTACCTACAAAGGTAGTTTTTATGTTAAACTTTCTAAAAATTTAGGGTAGTCTAAATTTTTATTTCAACAATCCTTATCTTTGATCCGTTATATGTTTGCTCAGTTGATTGAGGATGTTTTGATAATTGGTTCCGATGAGCCCAATTTATTGAACAGTAAGGTGCAACAAATAGTAGTAAGCAGGTAACAGAAACGATGGAAGCTACGAATACGTCGATGAAAGGCTGGCGACAGGAGAACACCACAAATTCACTGTCCGACGTACATAGTTCAGTCCATGTGCCCGTAGGCGCGGGCTTTTTCAAGACCTTACGGGCGTATGCAGGCCCCGGACTAATGGTTGCGGTTGGCTACATGGACCCCGGCAACTGGGCTACGGATATAGCTGGTGGAGCACGATACGGGTATAAACTCCTGTCGGTCGTCCTGATCTCCAACTTATTTGCCATTCTGCTTCAGCATTTATCGCTCAAACTCGGTATTGCCACCGGACGTGACCTCGCGCAGGCCTGCCGGGACAACTTCAGCCAGCCCGTTGCCATTGGGCTGTGGCTGCTGGCTGAAATTGCCATTGCCGCAACGGATCTGGCCGAAGTGATTGGCTCGGCCATTGCGCTGAATCTGTTGTTCGGTTTACCGTTAACGATTGGTATTTTACTGACAGCGCTGGATGTGCTCCTGCTTTTATATTTACAGAACAAGGGATTCCAGTTACTGGAACGGGTTGTAGCCAGCCTAATTTTCCTCATTGTCGGCTGTTTTGGCTACGAATTAATCGTATCCCGACCCGATCTAGCCAGTGTGGCGGGGGGCTTGCTTCCACGTACTGAAATCATCACCAATCCGGGTATGCTCTACATTGCCATTGGTATTTTAGGCGCTACCGTTATGCCCCACAATTTGTACCTGCACTCCAGTATCGTACAAACCCGCGATTTTGGCCGCACGGATGCGGGTCGGCAATCGGCTATCAAGTTTGCCACAATCGACTCTACCGTTTCGTTGTTTCTGGCATTTTTCATCAATGCCGCCATCCTGATCTTATCGGCTTCTGCCTTTCACTTTTCGGGCAACCAGCAAGTGGCCGACATTACCGATGCCCACCGGCTGCTCGACCCGATTTTGGGGGTGAAACTGGCGGGGATTCTGTTTGCTGTTGCCTTGCTGGCGTCGGGTCAGAACTCAACCCTTACCGGCACTCTCGCCGGGCAAATTGTGATGGAAGGCTTTGTGAACCTTCGGGTCAAGCCCTGGCTGCGTCGGCTGATTACCCGGCTGGTAGCTATCGTTCCCGCTTTGGTTGTGGCTATCCTGTACGGTGAACATGGGACCAGCGAATTACTCGTGTTCAGTCAGGTTATCCTTTCTCTTCAACTAAGCTTTGCCGTTGTGCCGCTGGTAGCCTTCACGAACGACAAAGCGAAAATGGGGCGTTTCGTAAATCCAGTCTGGATAAAAGGGCTATCCTGGCTGGTCACCGTACTGATCATCGGATTGAACGCGTATCTGTTGTGGGATACAGTTCTGAAAGCGTTTAGTTGAGGTTGTTTTAGGCACCGTCCTCAGACAAGGCTTATTCATAAAATGCCGGTTAGTGAGAGCCTTGGAGCTTCTCACTGATCCTGTAAATTTGATGCCGGTGTTGTTCTTCCCGGTTGCCAAATTCAGTTACGGATATATACAAATCGGCGGTTGGTTCATGCGAGGTACTTATCAGACGTACTTTATTCCTAGTACCGTCAAACTCGATTACCCGCGTCCAGGAATTACCACCATCTTTCGAGTACATCAATAAACTTCTGGCCTCGGCAGAGAGGCAGCTGTAGGAACATGCCCAAACCTCGTTCCCTGAGGATGATTTCCTTGTTACCATATTCATAACCGGGCTACGGCGGTACGGATCGGGCAAGACCCGTTTATCATACAGCTTGCCATCGGTTGTTGAAACGATAAAATTGGTTCCTGCCAGATAATCACTACCCAGCAAAACCTCTTTCTCTGTCTCAGCCATGGACGTATACCCACCCATTTGATGGTGGTACTTATTAATCAGGCACCACCCGTCTGTGATCCGGCTACTTTTTCTATCCAGACGGATTAGCGATTTATTTAGCCATAGCTGTTTTTTGTTGTCACCATCTGTCAACAACAAGGCTTTGAGAAGCCTAGAGTACTTCAGCAGGTGAATATGTTTATTAACCCCTTGCTGGATTAGAAAATCAGATGTTTTCCAGGTATCCCCTCCATCTGTCGAGATATACAGGAAGGCTAAATTTTTCCATGTTTTATCCCGCCATAAAGAGCCATATTCTCCAATCACAAGGGTTTGATCCGGTAACTCCGACATACCGTTGTTAAATAGAAAATAACTTATAGACGTTGAAAGTTGTAAAACTTGCACAAACGAAAACCCTTGATCATGACTCTTATAAAGTGTACCGTTTGTACAAACAAAGAGCACGTTACACCGATTGATATAAATCGATTTGATGGGTTGCTGAAAGTCATAAACAGCACTAGCCGACTGACTATGGTCATCACTTCTATATAAGATAGTCAATGAGGAAAATCGACACC
This sequence comes from Spirosoma fluviale, assembly GCF_900230225.1. GTDB lineage: Bacteria > Bacteroidota > Bacteroidia > Cytophagales > Spirosomataceae > Spirosoma > Spirosoma fluviale. Next base: position 905,046 of record NZ_OCNH01000001.1, on the reverse strand, counting down.
CCCAGAGAACGCTATCTGTGCCCCAAAAGCAATATTTCCAGTCGACCCCTACTAACTGGCAATCGATCTTCTGATTGTTAAGCCCTAATTGGATAGGCATAAGGCCCCCAAGTAAATCTGTCTCTGTAGCTACCAACGAACCTACTGTTTCTGTAAATTTTACGTATCTGCGGTTGATCTGATAGAAACGCAATTGATACATAACCTCCCACAAAACAAATGAAATGGCTTCCATTAGTTTGCCAACTCTGTAGATGTCTAGCAGAAATGCATAGCCGTGTTTCAGGCTGTGAAAGCCTGGCTGATGTAATTTTGAGAAGTATTTTGATGAGATGTCCACGGTGGCTATAATTTGATTGCCTAAAAGAACTTTGTTTCAGGTATACATAGGAGGTGCTATGAAAAGGTGAGTGGCTCTCCATCGATTTTCAAACAAATCAAGCTTTATGCGATGTTTTAAGCCGCCGTACTAGGGCGATGATGCTTTTCAGAGGGGATCAATCAGTTCCTGCTTTTACAGAAGAAGGCTTGCGTCAATTACAGGCTAGCAACCGAATCAGGCTATCGGGCACATTTATAACTTGGCTTCTATAGAAGGTCGGGCAGCGATAGCCGGTATGCCTTTTTTAGTATAACCACTACCTTTCTGGAGGGCGAAGAGAACGACCTTTTCACCTCTTGGCTGTAATCTCCGGTATACCCTGCCGCCATAATGAAGGGTATCTTTTCCCCACTGCATTGAAATAACATAGTTTACGGCTGGCTGGGGGTCCAGCGACTGGCTGGATGTCGTTACCCGAATATGGTAAAACCGGGCTGGCCGTCGTACCTGTTGGTACCACATGTAGTCAAAATCGTTTTCGTTAAGAATGAGGCCGACGGTTAACGAATCCTGATGCTGCTGATTTAGCATCGTTGTGATTTGATCAAACTTACTGTACAAATGACGCTCATTAACGAAGTAATTAATCGCCCGCCCATCGAGGAACGAAACGGGATACGTTAGCGGAGGCAGTGTAATAAGTGGACGAATGGGGTTCGTCATCACGAAAGCGGTAGCCGAGCCAAGGAATAGTGCCAACGGCCACCGTACCCCTTTTTCGATCACATGAACTAACCAGATAGCCCCAATTGGCGAAGCCATCAGGAATAATGTCGTATGCAAACGACTGTGCCATGGTTGCCACCTAAGATAGGCACAAAACAAACCGAATGTACAAGCCAGCAGGCCAGCCAGCAGCAGGTATTGCGTGCGGTTGGGTATTTTTTTTCGTCGAATTAGCCAGATTACACTCCCTGTTAGCCACAGAAAATGGATAAAAGACGAGGCATTATCCTCATTGTTGCTCAGGCTGGGAATTCTAAACGAGCTACCGGGAAAGGTCGTTCGGCTATCGCTTACGGCAACGTGTATCCATTGGTGAAGCTTTTCGACAGTCCGCTGCGCCACCCAATTGACACCTGGAAATCCGAAATGGAGCGCCAGGTTCCGGCTTATGTTCGACACCATCATTCCCGCTGAATGATACTGGTTTACATAAACATTTTCTGTTTGCGGATCCGTTAGCGGATGGCCATAAACGCGCAGGTTACGTGAGTAATGACCTGCATTTAAGCCAATGCTCAATATTGCCATCAACAAAATGCGAAGCCCTAGTTTGTACACTGCATACATTCGAACTTGCCAGCCTGTGTTCGCAAGCCAGAGCTGCCTGAGTTCAAGTACTCCCCAGCTAAACAACAGCGGGGCACAGTATAGATAAGCAGTACCTTTTGTTAGCAATGCCGCGCCAAGGGCAAGACCGACCCAAATTAGATTCCCGACGCGTTTCTCCTGATAATAACGAAGCAGGTAAAGGGCCACAACAATCAGGTAAAAAGATACGACCAGATCGTTTTGTGTGGACGACGACTGCAAAATAACCATGGGAATCGTCACAGCCATAAACACTGTCGCGATTTGTATGGCACGGGAGCCACCCAGTTGATGGCTCAACAAAGATACCCCAACCAAACAGCCGGCAGTTGCTAACCACTGCACGGAATTAGCCCAAAGGTCGGAATGGCTCAGCAGCATTGTGTGCATGATGATCCATTCGGCTAAAGGTGGCTGATACAACTGCCGTTCGATGTGCGTAGCGAAGGGTTCAACACTTTGCTGCTGCAGCCAGTGTCCAATCCGCCCCATATGATACGTGAGAGAGTCAAAATTATTGGGCGGGTACACAAAAGCGGTTAGCAGCGTCAGGCAGGAAATAATGCCGACTACCCACAGAAGCCGCTTCTCTACCGTAGACAAGGCGCTTAACCGGGGACGGATGGGACCCTCTCCCAAATTGTATTGGAAAACAGCCCAGCCCGTGCAACAAACAGCGACCCCTACCCAGGCTAGCGTCATCACCGTTTCATTTAGCTCACGTAATGAACTTGCTATTTCGGTCAGAAAAATAATAACCAGAGTATTGACCAGTAATGAATCAATGAAACTGTAGCGGATTGGTGCTGATTGGGCATGGCGGAGTCGCTGTAGATATTGCCCAAACCATAAGCTACCGATTGACCACAGTACTAGCAGAATATACATGAGAATAAACAGGCATTAACGCCCTGAGTTGGATAGCTAGGCACGAAACAGATTATAGTATAAAATGCAGTAGATAGCCCGAAAGCCATCTCGCCAGCCAATCTTTTTACCCTCCGCATAAGTCCTTCCGCTATAGGAAATACCAATTTCATAAATGCGAATACCGGGTATACGGGCAACTTTCGCGACAATTTCGGGCTCAAAACCAAACCGTTTTTCCTGAAGGTTTATCTCCTTGAGTATAGACAGCCGAAACATTTTGTAACAGGTTTCCATATCCGTCAGATTCAGGTCGGTAACCATATTTGAGAGCAGCGTCAGAAATTTATTCCCTACCGAATGCCAGAAATACAGAACCCGGTGCGGCCGTCCGCCCAGAAAACGCGATCCGAACACCACATCCGCTTTGTTGTCGAGTATCGGCTGAAGCAGCAGACTGTACTCCATGGGGTCATATTCAAGATCGGCATCCTGAACCACCAGAAAATCGCCGGTTGCCGCTTTAATCCCGGTCAACAGGGCCGCCCCTTTCCCCTGGTTTTGTTCATGCCGAATGTATTGAATGGATGCCCCAGTAGCCTGATTAATATAGTTCTGAGCACACGTTTGTGTTCTGTCCTGAGAGCAATCGTCTACGATGATTACTTCGCGATCAACGTTTTCGGGAAGTTTAACAGACAGGACTCGTTCCAGAATTGTCTGAATGGTTGCTTCTTCATTGTAGGCAGGAATTAAAATGGATAGTTTCATTCACAAAAGAGTTAGGCTGGTATTTTTTATTCGCAGAGAAGGTTTTTGTCGTTACTGGACGGTAGGCAACTTAGCCTGTAAACTTATTGGTAATGGTCCGGTTGGCGGCTGAATCTGGTGTCTGATCTGGACGAATTCGCGAGTGTAGACCGCGTGCCAGTGTTCATTACGTTTATACAGAACGCCAAGCCGATAGGGCGCTGCTGGCAGTAGATCACCATAAAGGGTAGCAACATTGTTGGCTGTCTGGATTTTTCCATTCATCAGAAAATACCCTAACTTATAAGCACTTTGATCAATCGGCCAAACGAATGTGTGCTGGTCTGACTGCAATAGCAGACACGCATCATCCATGTAATCAGGCAGTTTGTCGCTATCGATTGTCAGCTCGTACAACTGACGTGCAACAAAGCTGTACGAGTTTTCTTTCTTCACCACCCGAAGGCGATTGTCTACCATTGGGTGGGCAAGTACCGGCTCAAACTCAGGCTGCGGTAAGCGATAAACCCCTTCCCGCACCGCATCTCTGACAATCAGGCTATAGTAGCTATCGAAACCCTTGTCATTGGGCGGCATGGTAATCAGTAATGCATTCTCCCGCCAATTGTGCAGATCACTGACGAGCGATTTATGAATGGTTGTCGCTTCGCCCAGACAATAGGTATAGGCGGTCAGGTTGAACAGGATGCTGAGGCCTAAAACGACCATACTCACCCGCGACCGATACCCAGGCGACACCAGAAGCATACCAAGTAAGTAGCCAAGCGCAACCAGTACCGTTGCAAACCAAATGAATCGGGGCACCAACAGGCTATAATGCCAGCCAATACTCCGGGCAAACGCAATACCAGCCAAGGTAACGGCTATATATACGTAACACCCGATAAACGGCAGCACTGCCTCCTCACGAATTGGCGTGGTGAACCTCAACGAAACCTTTCGGACAGCGGGTAGCTTTTGATGCAACCAATTGATAGCAGGCCTGGTCCAGTTTCGAACGGTTGTTATTTGAAGCATAAGCAGCAACACGATTATTGCCAGCATCCCCTGAATACCCACCCCCAGCATACTTAATCCAACAAGCGAACGGGTGATCAACACCCCCATAGACCCACTTGCCAGGAAGAAGCCTGCCAGTACGCGAAGGGGATGGCTTATATTCGTCAAATCTACAGTTGCCTCATGGAGCGACGACACATAACGTGACAGCAACAGTACCACCAGCGAAAACAGCGCCCATACCGTCAATCGTCGGTAAAATCCCCCAACCAGCAAGAGAATGCAACCCGCTATGGGTACCGCCATCCCGTTGCCGTTCGAAAAAACCGCCAGCAGGGCAATTGGGAAACTGGCAATAAACCCCACGCGAGACGGACGTGAGAGCAGATAAAAACTTAAGAAAGCGAAGAAAAGAGCCGGTAAATGTTGTAAAGAGCAAATAGCCCAGGTGATAGTAGATTCGTAATACTGAGGCTGAAACAATAGGAAAATTAGCGGTAAGGCCTGAATAGCTGACAAACCTGCCCTCCTTGCCATAAGTATAAGCAGCAATGCCGTGGCGACCAGGGTGGCGTTACCCACAAAAAACAGGGTTTTAAAATTCACATGCCCCTCTATGAAGTAATCAAGCAGGGCAGCTAACCGGGCAAACACGATCATGTGTTCTTTATGCGGCCCGTGCGGAGCCAGGAGTACGGACATTAATTCACGGAGCGTATGACCTCCCCGCTGAAAGACCATAGCATCCACCAGAAACGTATAGTCGTCCATAAAAGGCATATTCACGGCCAGCTGGTTAACCGTCCGGAAATGAATAAAAATGGGAACCAGTAAGCCGGTAAGCCAGAAAATTCGGGATGTAAGTGACGCCTTGAAAAACGACTGAGGTAAATTAAAAACCATGTCAGACGATGTGGATATAATGAAGTTGAAAGCCTTCCGGAAGCTGCACGCAACTCTTTATGCATACAGAAGTAGTCCGTTCAGCGAGCAGACGCTTAATCGATTTACACGTTGATTGGTAAAATGTGTGCCATACTGGCACGCTATTGCGCACACAGGTCCATGCTCACAGGAAATCTGATGAAGACAGGAAAACGTTGTGGAGCAACAAACACCTGAATAGGTTTACAGAAACAGCGGTTGATCGCTTGCTGTTGAAAGCTGGGAAACCTGGCTACTTAGGCTCGATTGTAAGAAAGCCTTTTCGAGCTTTTGTCTTTTAACATCATTAACTTGAACAAAGCCAAGTAGTATATAAGAAGTAATCATAATAGTACGGTGGGTATGGTAATTATACCCTAAAGTTAAGTAAAGTATTTATTTATGGTGTGGACACAAGCTAAATTAGTTAATGGATACAAGTTTTAAGTATACTATAACTATAGACGAATAGTATGACATCAATTCAGCTTCAACTATACATAGGAGCCGCCTGAAAAAGGTGATTGGCGAACCCTGTTTTTTTTACAAAATCGTTTATCGGCCATCGTGCATCACTAATTTTTTCAACATCAGCGCCACCATCACTTACCTTTCCCACGTATTTCCTATTCATCGATAATTGGCCAATGAGAAAAGGATACGCAATCAGGTTTTATCTTCGCTCATTCGATTCTCCTATGCCAATTCGTCCACTACCTATTTTTTCAACAGACCAGGCCCTGTTCGATGGTTTGAGCCGTCGTGATGAGCGGGCTTATTCATTTTTGTATGCCGAATCGTACCCGTCTTTCCGCTATTGGGTGTTAACGAATAGTGGTTCGGAGATGGATGCCGAAGATGCTTTTCAGAAAGGGCTGATCAGTTTCCTGCTCAACATAGAAACAGGACATTATCAGCTACAGGCGGGTACCCGGATTACTACCGTCGTATTCGAGTATTGTAAACGGGTATGGCTGACGGAATTGAAATCGGCCCGATTACAAAAACGAGCGGTAATGCCAGATACAATCGACAGCATTGATACGGCCGATGTTGCCCGAGATTTAGAACGAATGGAACTGGTTAATGCCGTCCGGCAGTCGCTGGGGCAGCTAAAAGACGAATGCCGGAAACTGATTGAGTGGTTTTATGTCGACGATTTATCCCTCCGGGAAATTGCCGAACGCCTGGGCATGAAAGAGTCTTCGGTAAAATCGAAGCGCTATGCCTGTACCGAAAAACTAAAATCGTTTTATCAGCAAACCGCCACAAACCTAGGATTATGAAGTTATCGGAAGATCAATTTGATATTATTGAAGCCTATTTAACCAACGAATTATCCACCACCGACCGGGCTTCATTCGAGCTGGATTTGCAGATGGATGCGGAGCTTCGGGCGGAGGTTAACCGGCAACGTGCCATGCGGATGGGCCTACGGGCGTTGGGAATCGAACGGGCCGTTGAACGAGCAAAAATTCAGTACAAAGCGGAGTTAGAAAGAGATGAACAAACACCGGTTCAGGAACCTATTGTCCGGCCGTTGATCAACTGGCGATACTGGGTTGCGGCTGCTTCCGTCGTTGCCGTTTTGGGCGTTGGATATTATACGTATCAGCAGGTAACGACTCAACCAGCGGATGTGGCTTTTGCGGAAACCCTCACTTCTGACCCGGCTTTGGAGTTAACAAAAGATTTTCCAGCGGGCAAGCTCTCAACGGCTACCCGTACCGGTTTTCTGGATGCCCTTAAAAAATACAAAGCAGGTAACTACGATGCGGTAATCTCCCAACTCAAGACCCTACCCGCCGATCAGCAGTCTATTCATTACAAAAACTACTTCCTCGGTCTGAGCTACTTAGCGAATAAACAACCCGGCGAAGCCATTCCGTTATTAAGTAAAGCTCAGGCGAGCACTTCGCTATCTATTCGGCAAAAATCGGAATGGTTTCTGGCACTGGCTTACGTCAAAAATGGTCAAAAAGAGAAGGCCCTGCCCATGCTGACGAAAATCAGCACGAACAAGGCCCACCCGTTCAATTCACTGGCTAAACAGGTGTTAACTAAGATTCAGTAACCTGGTCTACTGTTTGAACAGGGTTTCGACTTCGGCCGCCGTGATCGCTCGTTTATAGATACGGATATCGTCCATAGCGCCCTTAAAATACCAGGGAAGCGACTGGTACTGGGCACCAAACTTAAGCTCACCACCGGGGCACTTGTCGATTGTTGTAGCCGGTAGGTTATCCGTCCTGAACACAAGGACGTTGTTAAAGTACATCCGAGCCGACCGGCCGCTGTAGGTAAACACTAAATGATACCATGTATTCAGGACGACCGGACTGGTAAATGCCAAATCCTGCCAGCCCTTTCCACCTTCGCAATTACTGTTTTGTTTAATATCCGTCATGAACGTATAAGCAGGACCTATGTCATTTTCCAGTTTGATTAAGGAGCTGTATGTTTGGGGCAGGCCATCGCTGAAGCGGGATTTATTATAAATCTGCATGCGATCGTTACTTTTTACTATAGCTTCCGGTTTAATCCACAAACTAACGGTCATGGCATCTGGATTCAGCGTGTTATTATCCTCCATGTAGAAATAATCGCCCGAACCATTGAGCAGAATAGCCGAGTTCGCCCGCCCATTATGATCCGTAGTAAAGGTGGGATTATTAACGAGCTTCACGTGGTTGTTGAAGCCACTAACATCCTGAAGCGACCGATCAGTGAAGGACACGGAAGCAATCAAATCCTGCGAGACAGTATCTACCAGAGTAGTAAACGTCATGACGTCACCATACACCACTTCGCCCGATGGCAGTTTAGCGTATGGTCGGTAATAGTAAGTTTTATTAGGTGTTAGATTACTGAGATTAACTGGCACAGTAGCCCCTACTGCCGGACTGGTAACAATAGTAACGGATGACGTGGCAACATCCGGCGTGGTGTTGGTGCTGGAATAACAAATGCCGTACTCTACGGCAGCCGGGTTCCCCGCATTATTCAGGACAAAGCCTACCGTTGCCGTAGACGTACCTGTTGCCGGAGTGCCATTACTGGACACAGAGGGTCTTTGGCCAGACCGAAACTGTTGAACCGGTTGACTATACCCAGTTCCTGCTGAGTTTGTAGCAAAACTTCGGGCATAATATAGCGTATTTGGCTGAAGCCCTGTAAGCGAAACGGGTAACGCTGCATTGAGAGGGGCTGTAGTAAAGAACGACGACGTTTGCTCTGCATCGACTTCCGGTAATTGCTTCGTAGCCGAATAACATACTCCATACCTGGTAATGGTGGCGTTACCATTGGCGGTTATGGTCATCCCGGCTGTGGCAGATGTAACAAAAACCGTCGTGATAGCCTGCAACGTTACCGTAGGCGGCACGGCATCACTTACCGTAATGACCTGCTGAAGCGTGGTTTCAAGACCACAACTATTCGTGAGGGTAGCCTTTACGGTGTAGGTACCATTGGCCGGATACGTGTATTTAGTCGTTAGGCCGGTCGTGACTGCGGTGGCGTTATTACCGAAATCCCAAATCACTTTGTCGATGGTTCCGCTGCTGCCGCTGATCGAAAAATCCACAATCCGCTGTTGAGACTGCGCATTGAGTGTACCCGATGGCTTAACGCACTCGCGCTGCGACTTTTTTGTCGGCAAGTCCCACGGGTTGCAACTTAAAATCAGTACTCCACTGCTACAGGCGAGCAGAAAACAAAGTACATAGGTAAAGAATCGATTCATTCTGAGTAAGAAGTTTATATGGTATGAATAGGCAATTAAAACGTATACCCAATGGCCAGTCCCCACGACTGCGACGATGGTTTCCACTGCAACGCGGTGGTCTTCGGCTTAGGTTTGTGCAGCAACAGATACAATTCGGCTACGGTGGCTACAGCGGCCACACCCACGCAGGCTTTAAACAAGCCATTTTTCTGTTGTGCGGCTTCGGCGGCACGGTAAGCTTCGTTGTACTGCCGATACGCGTCCGGGGTGTCAATGGTACCACTACCGGTAGGGTCGGCGGTTTGGCTGATCTGGTTCAGGGCGCTCAGTTTCGTGTTGTAATCATTCCGGAGAAGTAAGGCATACGCCCCGGCACCAACCGCCACCAAACCCGTAACTACTTTCAAACCAACCTGTTTTGAGGGTCTTGAGATGCTGTCAATCGTTTGAATTTGAAGACGAAGCGTTTCCTGGCGGGTATTCGTGTAATTAAGCGCTTTTGTGTAGCTTTCTCGGGCCGCAACATACTGTTTCTGGTTGAAAAACTGGTTGCCTTCGCGCTCATAATAATCCGCGAACTGACCCTTTGTGATCAGATCGTCGGGGTTCAAATTAAGTAGCTGATTCATCAACTTGAGTGCTTCAGCTCCCTTCCCCTGCCGTATGGCATCATCCGCCTGCTTGCGTAAAGTCAGTCCGGTCGTACACTCCTGAATCTGCTCTTTGGCATAAGTGTCGTTTTCAAAGCCCGGCACCTCCAGACAGTTCTGGTACTGTCGGCGGGCTTCGAGATACTTCCCTTCTTTAAATAGGTCATCCCCTCTTTTTCGGTACCGGTCATATTCCTCATCGACGGCAACGACTTGGGCCGTCCCCGGATTTCCGCCCCTCACCCGCAGGGCGGGCGTCAGAAACACGGTCAGCAACAACATCAGGGTCAACGGGTGTATTAGTTTACGCATAGAATTGATTTTACTGATTTGTGGATTGTTTAATTTTCCGGCGGACTTCCTCGGTGTCTTTCAGCGCCCGCGCTACCTTATACCATTCTTTGGCTCCCTCGAACTCATCGGTTGCAAAGATGTTGTTTGCTTTTGCCATATATTTTGTAAAGGCAACGTCGGCTTTGGCCGTATTCAAGTCGTGCTCCTTAGCCAGTACCTGCGCCTTGCTAAAAGCATCAATGGCTTTGGCTTTGTTGTTTCCGCTAGTTATGGCTTTGACACCTTCCTCAATGAGTTCATCGTACGTCTCCTGCTGTAGCTGTTTTTCTTTTAGCCGTTTGCTGTTGGCATCTTCCTTGGTTTTATTTTCATCAGGCTTAGTCGGCTCGGGTACAGGCGGCCTGGGAGACTCTACTTGTGGCGTTACTGACAACGTTTGTGGACCCGTAGCCATAGCTTTCTTTGCGTCGATGGCGGCTTTATACAAATTGGCCACATCTTTGCGATCAGGGTCAAGCTGTAAGGCACTGCTTGTCAAACCAATTACGCGATCATAGTCTTTACGCTGATTAGCCTGCCGGGCTTTGCCAAGCGCAACATCAATTCGCCTATCAAGTGCCTCCTTTGATTCACCAGGCTTGGGTTCTATTACACCTGTTTTCGACGATCCCGCTGGTACATCAGGTTTAGTACCAGCATCCGGACTAGACCCTGCTGTCGATACACTGTCTATCTTTTTAGAAGAACTAGTCTTTGTGCTAAATGAGTTGATACCCCAAACCAGACCACCCAGAACAATAGCTGCCGGAACGATAATCTTCCACGGGAAAATCCGGCCCGGCGTAGTCGTAACAGGCGGCAAAACCGGCGGTAACGGAGCCACTTCCCGTTGAGCAGATGGACTCGCTACCCGTTTAGGCGGTAAGTTGGTTTCAATTGTGGGTTTGTGCTTGGCAACCGGTGGAGTGATGACGGGTGAACTGGGCTCCTCAAAAACGTCGGTACGCTCCTCTATGTAGGCATCCGTTCCGTACGCATCGGTCAACTCGGGTTCCTCAACTTTTGGTTGAGGTCGTAACTGCTCAATGCAAAAGGCTAGTCCACGAATAGCCACTTCATGCGTTGGCTCACTCCCCAGCACTTGTTCATAGCAGCTTTTGGCCGGTTCAAAAAGCTGCTGAGCAACCAGCCGCCCGGCTTCTGTCAGCAACTCCGTAATCTTCCGTTCCTGAATCGCTTTTCTGCACTGCTCAACTCCGTTCAGTGCTTCGGTATTCTGTTCACGTTTAGCAAGTATCTGGTCAAACAAGTCGTGGGCTTCGTCGTAGCGTTGCGCGTTAACCAGCTTACGGGCGTCGACCAGAAGCTGCGGAATGGAGTCCAGTAAGTCCAGCAATTCGTCCTCTTTACGGACCCGTTCGTGAATATCCCGCACTAAACACCGGCGAATCATGGCCTGGTACGGTTCGGCGATATGGTCCAGGCGGGCGGGTAACTGAACGGTAATGATTCTCTTCTCGATCTCCCGCCGAACAGACTGTTCACTGCTGTTGCGCAGGTCGGATTTGAATGGCTTCTCGCCCGTCATGATTTCGTACAAAATGACGCCAAAAGCCCATAAGTCGAGGTTGAAACTCACCCGGCTCCCTTCAATCTGCTCGGGTGCTTTGTACGACGGGGTACCACGGCCATCGCTCAGGTCGAAATCTGAACTGTCCAGTTCATCCTCGCTCACCAGTCTGCTAAGCCCGAAATCAGCAATTTTCGGAATAAACCGCCCGGCATTATCCCGCGAAATCAGGATGTTAGCCGGTTTGAAATCCCGGTGAACAATCCTGATTTTATGCAGGTGCTGAAGCCCCAGCAGGATACCCTGTGTGATGTCGTAGATCTGGGTGGGCGTTAGAGGGGCCTTTCGCAGCAAGTCGGCCAGATTGCCATCCGGGTAATATTTCATGATGGCAAAATCACTAACGCTGGTATCGGTTTCGAATCGATAACAGGCATCGTAGCGGGCTATGTTAGTCTGCGGGGGCACCCGTTTGGCCAGTTCGACTTCAGCTCTCAGTGATTTGGTATCGTTGCCCTTAAACTCGCTGATTTTTATCGCTACCCATTCGGTATCTATCTGGTCTTCGACTTTTATCACCCGGCCATACGAGCCGCTACCCAACAAGGCCTCCTTATCATTAGGGCGAATTGGGTAGCGTTTCCGGAAGTCCTGAAAAGTAGTAAACGATTGATTCATCGCATTCGGTTAAGTTGCAATCATAAATTGAGATCAATGATAGGCCAACGGCAGATTATCCGAAAAACGGCCGTAAAACATGGGCGTTTGCCGTCCCTGCGTTCGCTTTTTCAATTGCGGAGAGATGTACTGATGTAATTCTTTTATCGTGACAATTCCGTTCCCATTAAGGTCGGCCTGACCGGACAGGCCCCGCAGCAAAAAATACGTAAACGCCCCACCCCCTAACCGACCATCCTCAACGGCCGACTGGGTGGATCGGCTGGCCAGTATCATGGCTACATTGCTGCGGTCGGCCGTATTTTGGGTAACAATCTGCCCCGAGTTGCGCTGAGTTACCCCTTTCCGGCTCATCCCGCCCGATAGACAGGCATCGGCAATGCATAATTTTGTCGTTGCGCTGGACTGGTAAAAAGCGGCTTTTATGTCCCGATACGTGAGTAAACCAGCGGGATTGCCGGGCACAACGTCATAGGGCACAAAACTATCCGGCATACCATGTCCCGAAAAATAGAGGATAATTCGATCCGCTTCGGTTGCCTGCCGGAACACGTTAAGCTGCTGTAGAATAGCGGCCTGTGTAGCCTGCCGGTTTGTCAGCAGCCGAATGTTGGCTGCGGGCACACTCCCCCCCGATTTGCTTTGCAGAAATGCAGCAAACTGCCGGGCATCCCGGTCGGCAAACCGCAGATCACCGGTTGCATAGGAGAGTGCCTCGTAGTCGGAAATTCCAACAACAACGGCATAGGTCTGTCCGGCAAATACCTGTTGCTGACTACTCAGCAACAAGCCAAACGCCAGGAGTAGCTTAGTCAGCATAATTGGTAATGGTCTGAATAACCGGCTTCGGTTCGGTATGCGCTACATAACTGATCCCGATCAGATAACCCGAGTAGTTATCTTTCGAATGGGTACTGCAAAGAGCCTGTAACGACTCAGATTTAGCCTGATCGGGCATGTTGCTGGCCAGAATAGTTTCCAGCATATAGATATCGACGGCTTCGGGCACACCATCGGTACACAGAAAAAAGTAGTCGCCCGCCTGAACATCGGTCAGCATAACGACATCGGCCATGAGCTTTACAGGCTCGTCTTCCTTATCCGTTACGCTGGCCATTACCGCCCGACTCAGCCGATTTCGCCAGGGGTGGGTTAAGGCTTGCGTGGCTGTAATGATGCCAGCCTCTACCATATCGGTGACCTGTCGGTGATCCTTCGTTTGAAAAATGACCTTCCCCCCTCGCAGCTGATACACCCGGCTATCGCCGATATGAACGACGGTAACGCCCTGCTGGTGCAGTTGCAGCAACGCCAGCGTTGAGCCCATCCGGCTCAGTAAAGGGTGCTGGGCCAGATAGGTCCGATAAGCCTCGTAAGCCCGATTAAGGATAACCTGTATGTGAACGGCATCCAGCATGGGATTACTCATCGCCAGGGCATAGTCGGCTACGGTGTCACACAGCAGCTGACTGGCCACTTCTCCTTTATCGGCACCGCCTATTCCATCGCAAACAACAAAAAGCTGGGTTTGCTCAGTTGCTTTACTGACGGCAGGATGCAGCGAATCCTGGTTATTGGTCCGCTGGCCGGTATGCGAAAAAGCCAATGGAAATGTTGGGTAAATCTTCATAAATTATTGAGTACGGTCGGGGTTAAAATCCAGCTCGACTTTATAGGTGTCTAGCATGGCCGAGGGAATCACGTAATGCGACAGGCGAAAGCTATCAACGCCACCAAGGGTAAAAATCCCCCCGTTTTCAACATCAACAATCTCTGTCTTCTGCAAGGGAGTGGCGTTCAGCCTTGTCCCATTCAGACTGTATTGATGGGTTTGTGCCTGGTTATCTACAGCCCCATCCTGCAAATGATAGCGTAACTGACCGGTCCACTTGTCGAAGGTGACGGTTAAGGTGCAGTGTCGACGGCTAATGTAACACCGGCCATTGTGCATAAATCGATTCAGTTGAACAGTGCAGGCATCCGACGTTCCTAAAGTGTTGCGTCCGAATTGAAGCGGATAAATCAGTTGGGAATCACCCAGGTAAGTGAGCTTCCCAAAGGCGGGCAAACCATGTACGATATTCTCGTCATACTGAAAAGCGGCCGACAGGATATTGACGGCCCCACAACCCAGATGCGAACACGCAATTGACCCGCGTTCTGCATCTGCGGCACGAACCATAATCCGACGGCCACACGCCTGGCAGTCAATAAGTGTTGTTTTAAATCCGCTCATGCCTGTTATTCGTCCATGTCGTGAACATCCCCATCGTTGACGTAGGTATCGTCGGACTCATGCGAATCGGCCAGATACACAGTGTCATCGTCTTCCTCGGTTTTATTAAGGAGATGTTCATCTGCCGGTGCAGCTGGCGTAGGGTCAACCAGTTCTGGCTCAAGTATGGAATCGACCACTTCTTTGCCCATGCTGGCTTCCATATTTTGGCTAAATTGGTCGTTGCTTAACACATAGGGATGGTCAATCTTTCTGACCTCTACCAGTTCACCGTTCAGCGAATCAAAGCGCAGGATTGTATCCAAGCCATCATCACCACGGCGATCGACAATCCGGTAGGTATATCCGTCGGTACCTTCCATCACCAGCGTATCGATAATACCATCCCGATCGAAATCGAGTCCCATCACGCGCTGTCCGTTTAAATATCCTTCGATAATGGTTGGCTCGGCGGCTTCGGCCAGATGATGGGTAGCGGGCGTTCCGGCCAAAGCCTGTTTGTAAGGCTTAACAGGTAGTTCTTCCTGCGTAATCAGTTCCGTGAATTCCTGACGTTGTTCGAGCGAAAGACTGCTCCATTCGTCTTTCTCAAAGGTATTGTACCAGCGTCCATGCCAGCTAAAGACACCACCCATGCCCACTTCCTTACGAGCCGTTTCGAAAGCCTGATCAAAGGACATGGCGTCGACCACCTTACCGGCTACGTCGATGTCCGTTGGTAAAGCAACTGGTTTATCCAGAGAGGCTACGTCTGTCGTGGATTCACCTGGAGCTGGTGCAGAAGGCGTAGACGTATGTAAACCTGGCCCTCTTGTTATGGCCCAGGCAGCCCCACCCATTAACAAAGTAGCGGAAGAGATGGCCAGTAATTTTTTCTGGTTAGTGCTAAGGCCAGATTTTGTGGGGGTAGTTGGTTGTGGCATAGAATAGGTGTCCGTTGATAAGTCGGATGGATTGGAAAGTTGTGACATGGTCGATGGAAACAATGTGTTGTAAGTTGCCAGTATATCTGAGCTGACAGGAAAAGGTAAGTGGGAACGGCAACCTTTTTTTAGTTGACCCAGATCGCCTGACAACGGCGACACGTCTTCTGGGTTGCCAGAAGGTCCCAATCGCGTGTACCAAATGGATCGCGGCAAGCCGGATTAGGACACCGGTACACTTCGCGGTATTCTTTGTCGATTAGCTCCAGCTTCTCGTCGGTCGATAACAGGCTGGAACTTAAGGTAGGAATAAGCATACTTAGCCCTGCCCCCGACATGATCTGAATAAAGGGCAAAGCGCCCCCGCCGGTGGAGAGGACAGCACTGATACCCACAATGGAGGAAAGGATGACGCTACCCGTTCGAATCATTTTTTCCCGGTTACGACAATCCCGACGCATTTTGGGATATTGTTCATAAACCAGTTTCAACTCCGCAAATGAAACCGTGAAGTCGAGTGGTTGTACAACACTCCTCGAATCGGCAGGCGGCTTTTGACTATCCTGTACGGGAACAGGCTGTGCGTTAACAAGTGGTTGGGCAGGCTTATCCGTCAACGAAGCTATCAGTTGCTGACAGCTTGTCTCTGTCTCGGCCAATCGAATTGAATCCTGATCACTTACAAGTTTCCGGCGGATCCTCAGTCCATTAACAAACGAACCATTTTTGCTGTGAAGATCCTCAAGTATGAAGTTCCCGGGCGTACAATGGATCAATTGGGCGTGGTGCCCACTGACTTTGCTATCCGGAATAATAATTTGATTGTCAACACTTCGACCTATCGTATAGGCAGGCAGGTGGCTTAACTCGTCAATAAATTGTTCGAGTTTACTCTCATTTATGGATGGCAGTGGCATGGATAAATACTACGTACTGATGAGCAAGATACACTACAAAAAGCTCTTTATATGACTATTTTTTTATTATTTCTTATATCGGTTCTTTAACTAAAACCTAGCTAAATATAGGTTACTTTCTTTACAATAGAATCTAAATAGTTCACGGTATAGAGCCATTTACTCATTTATCGTTAAACCTGTTTTTACGTCTCCTAAGTTTAGGTTACACTCTGAATGGCTTTTGAAACTTCTTATCCAAAACAGCAGATTCATTAAAGAGATGGCCCGCTTAGTAAACGGGCCATCTGCCAAACACACCTAATTAAACAAACCCCAGGAGCTTGTGTGATAGAACTAGTATATGTACGTTAACGCCAATGATCCGGTTTTAACCGATTTCGCTTACCAGAACGAATACTTCTCATTTTAACCCATTTGCCGGGTACTGCTCGCAGGTAACTTTCAGCTAAAAAACAGTAAATAAGGCAAACATCGGTTATCTTTGCGCCGTTTTGACCCGCTCGTAAGCAAGAAGGCGATAGCCCATTTTATGGAAGACAAAAAACATATAGACACTATTTCGGCTGCCGGTTTGCTGGTGGCCATGGGTATCATTTATGGCGATATAGGCACTTCGCCTTTATACGTTTTGAGGTCGATAGTAGGTACAACTGAGCCAATTAGAGCTGATGTTGTTCGAGGAGCCCTTTCCTGTATTTTCTGGACCGTCACACTCCAAACCACGATTAAATATGTTATCCTGATCCTGCGCGCCGACAACCGGGGTGAGGGAGGTATTTTTGCTCTTTATGCACTGGTTCGCCGTCATGCAAAATGGCTGACAATACCGGCTATCATAGGCGGTAGTTCCCTGCTGGCAGATAGTATTATTACTCCGCCTATTTCCGTCTCATCGGCGGTAGAAGGCCTGCGAATTATCTACCCGGATATTCCCACCGTTCCTATTGTGCTGGGCATTCTGGCCTTCCTGTTTCTAATCCAGACATTCGGTACCAGCGTCGTGGGTACGGCCTTTGGCCCCATTATGCTGATTTGGTTTACGATGCTGGGCACACTGGGGATCATCCATATTTTTGATGACCTGACCATTCTGGCATCGCTCAACCCCATGTATGCCTTTGATTTCCTGACCGGGTATCCGGGCGGTTTCTGGCTGCTGGGGGCCGTTTTTCTATCAACTACAGGTGCAGAAGCCCTCTACTCTGACATGGGTCACTGCGGTCGGTCCAATATTCGTGTTAGCTGGGTTTATGTCAAAGCCTGTCTGATGCTAAACTATTTCGGCCAGGGTGCTTTCGTCGAAAACCTTGTTGGTCAGCCATTAGGCGAACGGAATCCGTTTTACGGACTTATGCCCGAATGGTTTTTGCTCATTGGCATCGGTGTTGCCACGGCAGCTACCGTCATTGCCAGTCAGGCCATGTTAACAGGAGCCTATACGCTCATCAGCGAAGCGATTCGGCTTAACTTCTGGCCGAAGGTTCGGCTGCGGTACCCGTCCAATCAAAAGGGTCAATTGTACGTTCCCAGTATCAACTGGCTGCTCTTTGCCGGGTGCGTTGGGGTTGTTCTTTACTTTCAGGAGTCCTCACGGATGGAAGCTGCCTATGGCCTGGCCATTACGCTGACCATGATGATGAGCACAATTCTATTTAGCTACTATCTGTATTCACATAAATACAATGCCTGGCTAACCGTCTTTTTCCTTATCTTTTATCTATCGCTGGAAAGCTGCTTCCTGGTAGCCAACCTGGCTAAATTTACGCATGGCGGCTGGGTATCGATCCTGATTGCCGGTATGATGGCCTCCGTCATGATTATCTGGCTGAGAGCCTTCCAGATTAAATTGAGACTGACCGAATACGTCCGTATCGATCAGTACACCCAGGCTATTAAAGAGCTTAGCCGCGACATTAGTATCCCGAAATACGCCACCCACATTGTATTCATGAGCAACGCGGCCCGGCAGTCGGAAATCGAATCCAAAATCATCTATTCCATCTTTCAGAAACGCCCCAAACGCGCCGACATCTATTGGTTTGTCCACGTCGATACGACAGACGACCCGTACACGATGGAGTATAAAGTGAACACCATTGCGCCCGACGACGCCTACAAAGTGACGTTTAAACTCGGTTTCCGAGTAGAACAACGCATCAACCTGTTCTTTCGCAAGGTGATCGAAGACATGGTGAAAAATAAAGAAGTGGACATCACCAGTCGCTATGAATCACTGAGCCGTCAGAATGTTATTGGCGACTTCCGCTTCGTTGTTCTGGAAAAATTCTTATCGTTCGAAAATGAACTGCCTGCCCGTGAACGCTTCATCATGAATATTTACTTCACAATTAAAGGCTTCACCACTCCCGAAGATCGCTGGTTTGGTCTCGACAGCAGCTCGGTTAAGATCGAGAAAGTACCCCTCGTTATTCGCCCGGTCGAGAACGTGCAGTTAAAACGAATTACATCTTAACGTGGAGACGCAAGGTATTGCGTCTCTACACACTACACATGAAAATTCTCATTACCGGCGGTGCCGGATTCGTTGGCGCATCGCTCGCCATTTCGCTTAAACAGAATTATCCGCAGTACCAGATTTTTGCGCTTGATAATCTTAAACGTCGTGGTTCTGAACTGAGTCTGGCGCGTCTGAAAGCCGCTGGTATCGAGTTTCTCCACGGCGATATTCGCAATAAAGAAGATTTTGATGCCCTGCCCGCTGTCGATACCGTCATTGAAGCCTCCGCCGAACCGTCGGTACTGGCCGGGCTAGACGGTACGCCGGACTACCTCATCAACACCAATCTGTTTGGTACGGTCAACTGCCTCAACTACACACTGAAGCATAAAGCCAACTTTATCTTCCTCTCGACGAGTCGGGTGTACCCGATCAAAACCATCGAAACCCTCAATTTTGAGGAGGCCGATACGCGTTTTGTGCTGACCGATGACCAGCCCGTTCCGGGTGTATCCTCAAAGGGAATTGCGGAAGACTTTCCGCTCACAGGAGCCCGGTCGCTCTACGGCACAACCAAGCTGGCTTCCGAACTGCTTATTCAGGAATACAACGAGTTTTACGGCCTGAAAACGGTCATTAACCGCTGTGGGGTGATCACGGGTCCGTGGCAAATGGGTAAAGTCGATCAGGGCGTAATGGTACTCTGGATTGCCAAGCACTTCTTCGAACAGCAACTGGCGTATATTGGGTATGGTGGAACGGGTAAACAAACCCGCGACATGCTCCACATCGCCGATCTGTACCGATTGATCGACTGGGAACTTCACCATCTTGATAAAGTTGACGGCCAGATTCTGAACGCGGGTGGTGGCGTAGAAAGCAGTGCCTCGTTGCAGGAACTGACCAAAATCTGTCAGGAAGTAACGGGTAAAACGATCCCGATTAGCCAGGTTGCCGAAAACCGGGCCGCCGATATTCGCTTATACATTACAGACAACACAAATGTTACGAACCTGACGGGCTGGAAACCTGAACTCGGTATCCGCGAGATCGTGACGGATATTCACGAATGGCTCAAGGAAAATCGTGCCGCGCTGGAACCGATTTTGAAGTAAACATAAAACGGGGTGTGACGCAGAGTTGCACCCCGTTTTATGTTTTTGCGGTCTCACAATCCAGGTACATACAAGTAGGGCAAGTACGCAAGTTTAAAATAACCTAACCCATTATTATTCAGCTATATACAGATTATTATATTTACACTCATAAGAATAAATAAACAATTATGTACTTAATGGCTACAAAATAATTTACCTTAGCGACTCCTCCACATCCTAATGTTAACTTTCCACATAGTCGCTCAGTATCCATGTCGTTACTTGCTTTATGCCACCGCCGTTCTACCGTACTCAAAATTGCTGCCGCTGTTGATGAAGCCGCACTAAACTGGCGAATCCCCCCAACGACTATACGTCTGTTTCAGGAACAGATTGTGGCCCAGTCACCGGGCTTTGCCCTCATTTCCAACGACCATCTCGAAGACCCTGCCCTATTCACAACCATTAGAGCAGCCAGCCCTAACACTTACATTGTTGTTTGTCTGATACCCGAAACGGTCATGACCAATACGCTATGGGCGGTGCTCGACAACCTGGAGTTCGATGTGCTTTGCACCCTTGATGAGTTGGCAGACTGCCTGATTACGCTTAAAGCCGGACGGTTTTATAAATCCTCATTGCTACAAACCCAAACCGGCTATACCATAAAAGAGCCCCTGCCCGGCTTCCATGAACTGACGCCCGGTGAGCGACGGTTGTTAAAACTAATGACCGAGAGCAAGACCGGCCCACAAATTGCCGACGTCTTGTTTATCAGTGAAAAGACCGTAAACAATCATAAAGCCAAAATCTCACAAAAATTGAACGTGACCGGCGGGCCGGGTAGCCTAACCCGCTTTGTGCTGCTTCATCGCGAGGAATTAAGTCAGTGACGTACAAGTATGCTTAAAAATATAGGTAAGTCATAGGCAAGTTCACCTATCCTAATATGAGCAAATTTGCTACCCAATGTGAGCAAGTTTAATCATGTTTTAGGCTGTTTCATCCCCCACCTTTGTATCGTTGACGCGCAACAAAGGCGGATGCCGAAAAGCCTGAAAAGAGAGTAGGTAAGCAAGAAATAATCCTTATAATGAATAACTTAAAACTTCGCTTCTCCACTTCTATTATCTTTGCGATTATGTTGGTAGCTTGTTCTTCAACAGAAAATGAAATAATGAATCCAGTAAAAGATAATAATGTATCTCTGTACACTGTAAAACACAGTGCGTTTGTAACAAATCAATCGACTAAAAAAGAGTTCGCTACATTTTTCAACAAGGTTGTATCTATTAACTCAAATTCCAGAATAAGTGCAGGATCAGAAACTCTAGATCTAAGCAATATAACTTTTAATTTTGAAAATTTAGAGGAAATTTATTTTGAAAATACCTCAGCAAAATCGGTATCTGCATCTACTGTTACAAAAGATGGAACTAAATATATATTTTCATCTCTATATGATGGATCAACTGCAATGAATGATGGTTTGATTACGAAGATTTTTTCTGATGGCAATAGAACTGAATTATCTTATTATGACTTGACTAGAACTCTTGTTGCAAAAATTGTTGTGAACAAAAACGGAGAACTTGTATCAGCTAAATCGTTTAACATACCTAATCCTAATGCAAGAGTTAGTGGATACATAGGTAACTGGGCCAAATGTGTTGGAACTGTAGCTAATCAAATGACTGATGGGTCGATAACAGGTAGTATTGCTACTATAGGTTGTATGGCTTGGGGAGGGGCGTGTGCTATTGCGGTAGGTGTAGGGTGTGCGATAAGCGCATCTGTAAATCATTTTTAAACATGACAAAAAAAAATTATTGGTTTTCAATACTGATACCTGTATTTGTTATTAGTATAATCTCTTGGTTTGTTCAAGAAGGAGAAGGAGATAAATTCTTCATAAGTTATATAATCTACTTTATAGCCTTCTATATTCCTGTAGTATCAATATTAAGGGGAATATACTTGAAATTCACCTTGAAAGACTTTCTGATGTCTTTAATTCCTTTCACGGAACAAAGGAAGAGGTTTTATTATGAAGATTAACAATATTTCTTCTACCTAGATGAGGCTAAACTTGCCTTATCTAGGTAGAAGAAATATTGTTAGAAAAATACGATTGATATTATTTATCCTACCAAGTTCATTAGGAGATTACACAATATTCCTAATTTTTCACAATGGATCAAGCTTTCATAGTATAATATGGTTAGAAGCCATAGGTAGGCTACGAGCAAATTTGATGCCCAATATGAGCAAGTTTAATCATGCATCGGGCCATTTCATCCTCCACCTTTGTATCGTTGACGCGCAACAAAGGCGGATACCGAAAAGCCTTTGAAGAGAGTAGGTAAAGAATATACAGATAAATCGAATGAGAAAATTAGCACATTCTGAAATGTCAATTAAAGGAGGTTCTGCGGGCGATATAGCAACAGGAGTAGCCTGTGGTGTGGGGTACTTGGTTATTTTTTTGGAGGTTCGGCTTTCGTTACAGCAGGAGCTGCCATTCCTATTGTTGCAGCAGCTGGTGCCGCTGGTATAATGGGATGCATGGCTGGTGTGTCAAAATATATTCATCTATAAAATATCAGAAACCATGAAAACTATTTCAAAAGGTCATATGGCTTTTACACACGGCGGAACAGATGGAGTTAAGGATGCTGGAGCTGCTTTCTGTGCTACAGTAATGGGAGGAACAGCTGCCCTTGGATTGATGGGGGCCCTTACAGGTGGTTTTGGAGCAGCTATGTTGGGAATTGCAATTGGAGTCTGTTTCTACGGAGACAGTAAAGGCAAATTTCAATAAATTTAATATGGGTAGAGGTAATCATCTACCCATATTAATTTCAACCATGAAGTAGGAGGAAGCACTAAACAAATTTGAATTATGAAAATTGCAAAATTATTTATCTGTTTTTTATTGTTCATACTTATGATTAAACAAATATATAATGTATCGAATTGGTCTGACAGGTTAATTCTCGTGTCATTTCTTGTCATAATATTTTCTTATCCGATTTACATTTTTTTAAAAAAATAAAACGCAATATTTATTCTTAATGAAATATGAAAACTAAATCGAATAAATGACCACTACACTCATTGTCCTTCTCATACTAATTGCTGCTGGTATTGGAAACCGAGCCCGGAAAAAGAAGAACCCGTTTTCGTAAAAAAATGTCCACCAAATAATCTTGAATTAAGAAGATGCACCTTTCCAACACTCTATCATTACAGGATATCGAAAAACCTCCTTCAGAAAATGGCTGGTTGTTATTTGCTGCAATAACGGTCGTTAGCTTACTGCTAACATTTTCAGGCCAACATCTTTTACTGTCCGACGAACTTTATTTCAACGCCCTTGCCGAGCAAATGACGTATGAGCAAATCCAAAAAGCTATCGCTCAAAATCATGAATGGTCGTGGCTGGCTTATATCATCATACCTATTTTTAACCTGCTAAAATTCTCCCTCGTCGCTGCCTGCATTAGCCTGGGTTATTACTTCGCGGCTGATCGGTGGGTATTCAAATCATTTTTTCGGGTAGCCATTCAGGCTGAACTGGTGCTACTGCTCCCGTCGGTTATCAAACTGATCTGGTTTCTGTTCGTGCAGCCGGATTATAGCCTTCAGGACTTACAGTATTTCTATCCGCTTAGCGTACTCAACTTCTTCGAGCCAACAGCCATAGCCCCCTGGCTAGCGTATCCATTACAACTCGGCAATCTGTTTGAACTGGCGTACTGGCTCGTACTGGCCTATGGTGTCTCGCAGGTCATTGAAACGCCTATGCCCAAAGCGTTTGGACTAGTGGCCGCTTCATATGGATCGGGTTTGCTGGTCTGGGTTGTTTTTGTCATGTTTTTAACCGTTAGCCTGTCATGAGAACGTACTTAAAATGGGGCTTACCTATACTAATAGCTGGCCTGATTGCCTATCTAAGTTGGGGATTCACGACCAAGCTGCATCACAAACAGAAAACCGCCGAACGAATTCAAACGCTACCTGCCTTCACCGCGTATACCCTCAACCGTTCAATCGTAAACTCTGCCACCATAGGCAACCGACCAGCGGTAATTGTTTATTTCGATCCCGATTGCGATCATTGCCAGCGCGAGGCCGATGAACTTCGCCAGAAAGCGGCTTTGCTAAACACTGCCCAGGTTATCCTGCTTTCGTCGGCCCCGTTACCTACCTTGACGACCTTCGCCAAAGCACATCAACTCCACGACTTGCTCAATGTGCAGGTAGCTCATATGGACAAAAAAACGGCTTATGAAACCTTCGGGTTTGTGGCTGTTCCCGATGTGCTCATTTATCATGCCGACGGTTCGCTATCGAAACGCTTCCGGGGCGAAACCAGCGTAGAAGCCATTGCCCGTCATCTCTAATTAAGCCTACCCGTCCAGACTCCTTCTCATTATGGAACAGACGATTTTTGTTCTGCTGCTACTGCTTTGCCTATTGGTTCAGTATGTTAACCATCCCATCGTATGAAGTCCCTCAAACACATCGAAAAAACGATTGTTCGGCAACAGGGACAGGCCGATTGTGGGGTAGCCTGTCTGGCGTCGCTGCTAGCGAATTATGGGGGGCGTAGTCGGCTGGAACGGTTGCGCGAACTGAGTGGCACTGACCCACAGGGTACCTTGTTGTTGGGACTCTATCAGGCTGCCTCGCAAATTGGTTTCGATGCCGAGGGTATGGAAGCCGACTCCGTGGAAAACCTGAAAACAGATGTCAGCGAGCCGGTCATTCTGCGTGTGCTCATCGACAACGGGCCAACCGGGCAACGGCTACAGCATTATATTGTCTGCTACGGTTGGGACGCCACCCGGCAACTATTCATCATCGGCGATCCTGCACAGGGGCTATTGACGTACACGACTCAAGAGCTGACCGCCCTCTGGTCGTCGCGAATTCTGTTGACTCTAACCCCCAATGCATCCTTACAGCATCAGCGTGACGAACAAAAAGCCAAACGCCAATGGCTGTTCAGTCTGGTCCGGGAAGACACGCAGCTATTGGCTATTTCGACAGGATTAGGCATTGTAACCGCCGGACTGGGCTTATCGACAGCCATTTTTTCACAAAAACTGATTGACGAAATTCTCCCCAAACACGAATCCACCCGGTTGATGCTGGGTCTCTTGCTGCTGACGTTTTTACTGGTGGCACGGGCGGTGGTCAATTACCTGCGGGGTTTTCTGCTGAACCGGCAAAGCCGTGATTTCAACAACCGCATCATTAACCGATTTTATGAAGCGTTGCTGTATCTGCCCAAGTCATTTTTCGATAGCCGCAAAACCGGCGAACTCGTGGCCCGCCTGAACGACACAAGCCGCATTCAGCGAGCCATTAGTCACCTGACGGGAACGGTGGTTATCAACGTACTGGTCGTGCTGGTGTCGGTGGGGTATTTATTTACCTTCTCGGGTTGGATCGGACTACTGAGTCTGGTCAGCATTCCACTCTACGGCGGGTTGGTTTGGCGGTATCACCAGCGCATCATCGACGGGCAGCGACAGGTTATGGCGGCATCGGCTCACACCGAAAGCAATTATGTCGATACCATTCAGGGAGTCGATGTGATCAAGGCAACCAATCGGGAGCCCTTTTTCAGCACCATTACAAAAGCCGTTTACGTTAATTTCCAGAATAAAGTGTATTCCTGTCGGGGGTTGGATTGCGTTTAAACCTAATGGCCGAGTTGATCAGTGCTTTACTCATAGCCGGGTTACTAGCTATTACGTCCTTTCTGGTTGTCGACAAATCGTTGCAACTGGGCGAAATGATGGCGATTCTGACAGTCGTGGGCAGTATTCTCCCGGCTGTAGCCGGGTTGGCCATGACCAACATTCAGATTCAGGAAGCCAATGTAGCCTTCGACCGGATGTATGAGTACACCCACCTTCAACCTGAGTATCAGAAACTCGTACATGCAGATCAGGAAAGTAGGTCGGCCTTCAGATTCGAGTCCCTCACGATAGATGCCCTGCACTTCCGCTTTCCGGGTCGCCCATTGCTGTTGGAAAATATTGCGCTGACTATCCGGAAAGGAGAACTGGTTGCCCTGCTTGGCGAAAGTGGACACGGCAAAAGTACCTTACTCCAACTGATTCAACGATTTTATGCACTAGAGTCGGGGCAGATCAGCGTAAACGGAGTCGACTGGAATACACTGGATACGGCTACCTGGCGACAAACCATCGGCGTTGTGCCTCAGCATACGAAGCTATGCAACGGCACCTTGCTCGATAATATCGGTCTGAGCAACACAGCAACGGAAGCGGATAAAATTGTCAGGTTCTGCCAACAGTCAGGATTCGCTCATTACTTCGAAGACTTTCCACAGGGATATTTGACGCTATTGGGCGAAAACGGGATCAATCTATCGGGAGGACAGCGGCAACTGGTTGCTCTGGCACGAGCCTTGTATCAAAAGCCGCAGTTAATTCTCCTCGATGAACCAACGGCGGCTATGGATAAACACACGGAGCAGTTTGTCATGAATTTACTCGATCAGTTGCGGCCACACCTGACCATCCTTTTAATTACGCATAAATTTAGTCTGACAAAGACAGCAAACCGAGTGTATTCAATCACGAATGGCGTACTTCAAGGCCTGAATAGTCCAGTTTGCAGTAAAGAAAATGAGCCTCAACCGGAATTGATTCTGATGTAAAATAGTCGTACCCAGCTTTTTTGTTGCCCCCGATTCGCCTACGAATCGGGGGCTTTTTTCTATCACGGCTCCCTGTCAAACTTACAGGAATTGTCAGCCGAAAACACAGTATATGAACCGAAATATCTACTTAGAGTAACGTAGTGCCGCTCCGGCGACCGTCCCGGTCGGGTGAAAACAGCATATGCTATGTCACACCCAACCGGGACGGTCGGCACTACAACCAACCTAAACCTTTACAACCATGAAATTCTTTGCTCCTACCCTATTGCTGAACCTAGCACTTAGCCTGTTAAACGGCTACGCCGGGCCAACGCCCACCCCACCGATCAAAAAAATGGCTGGTATCGAAAAAACAGTTTTTGGACAATTCCCCGATGGTCGGGAAGCAGACCTGTTCACGCTTCGGAACGCGGCCGGTATGACCGTTAAAATTACCAATTACGGCGGGTATATCGTGTCGATGACCGCCCCCGATAAGTCGGGTACTTACGAAGATATTATTCTGGGGATGCCCACCTTTGCCGATTACTTGAAAGGCACGCCTAGTCTGGGACCCATCATCGGTCGGTTTGGCAATCGAATTGGTGGTGCCAAATTCACGCTGGATGGAAAGGAGTATGTGCTGACACCCAACAGCCGGGGCAACCAACTTCACGGCGGACGGGTTGGCTTCGACAAAAAACTATGGAATGCCACGCCCGTAGATGGTAACGAGCCAACTCTGAAACTCACCTACACTTCCGCCGATGGCGAAGAAGGCTACCCCGGAAATTTGTCTGTAGAGGTTGCTTATACCCTGCAAAGAGACAACTCACTGCGCATTACCTATCTGGCAACTACCGATAAACCAACGGTGTTGAACCTGACCAACCACGCCTATTTCAATCTGTCGGGCATGAAGCGGGATGTGCTGGGGTATGCGTTGATGATCAAAGCCAATTCGTTTCTACCCACCGATGCCAGCCAGATTCCCACCGGAGCTATCGAACCGGTAAAGGGCACACCGTTCGACTTTACCAAACCCACCGTGGTAGGTACTCGCATAAACGACACGACGAACGTTCAGATCAAATACGGTTCGGGCTTCGACCACTGCTGGGTACTTGACGGCCCTGCCAACAAACTCAGACTGGGGGCAACGGTACACGACCCGGAAAGTGGCCGACTCATGACTATGTACACCACCGAACCGGGGGTACAGGTTTACACCGCCAATCACTTGAACGGCTTAAAAGGAAAAGAAGGTGTTGCTTATACAAAACGTTTTGGCATTTGCCTCGAAACGCAACACTTCCCCGATTCACCCAACAAACCCAACTTCCCGTCGACCGTTCTCCGGCCGGGCGAGACGTATCGAAGCATAACGGTCTATAATTTTTCGACTAAATAACTCAAGTCGAGGGATACGTTGCCAACTAAATAAAATTTAACCAGAGAGCCGCAAAGCACACAGAGATTGATGGAGGTGCTTTCTTCCCCTGTCAATCTCTGTGTGCTTTGCGGCTCTCTGGTTAATCCTTGCGGTAATGCATGTGTATCACTACCTTGAATTTGACTCAAATTCAAGCTGCATTGGCCTTTAACCGTTACTTTTTAAGCGCAATAACTTTCTCAAAGGCAGGCTTGGGCTGATTCTTGCGGTCGAAGAGTAGCGGGTAATTGGTCCGACCGCGAATGGGCCAGCCATTTAACCAGCTATCGCCGTCGTTGACACCCCAAAACGTGACACGGGTGACTTTGTCTTTGTGCTTCAAAAACAACTTGAACAGCGCTTCGTAATCAGCGGCTAGCTGGTTCTGTACGCTGTCGGGTAAGGATTCGGGATAAGGATTCGACTGGGCATTGGCGGTCATGCGCTGACCCACATCAGCTCCCTGAAAGTTACGGGGCAGCACTTCGATGTCCAGCTCCGTAAACATAACCTTCACGCCCAAAGCCGAGTATTGCAAAATGCTTTCTTCAATGTCTTTCAGCGGTACTTTCCCCACGTGCCAGTGGCCCTGAATACCCACCCCGTCGATACGTACCCCGGCGGCTTTTATCTTTTTGACTAGCTCAATACAACCCGCCCGCTTTTTGGGTTGTTCGTTGTTGTAATCATTATAGTACAGTTCCGTTTTAGGCGATGCCTGCTGCGCCAGCCGGAACGCTTCGGTTACAAAGTCATCCCCCAGATGCTGGAGAAATACGGACTTTCGCATAGTGCCATCCTCATTCAATGCTTCGTTGACCACATCCCACGAGTAAACCTTACCGCTATAGTGACCGGCGACGGTTTTGATGTGATCCGTAAAGAACGTCCGAATTGAATCCGCGCTCTTGATTCCGCGAATGAACGGCGGTAACTGACTGTGCCAGATCAGCGTATGCCCGTTGATCTTGATGTTGTGCTTTTTGCCGAATGCAATCAGCTTATCGCCCATCGTAAAATCGTAGGTATCCCACTTCGGGTGCAACAGCGCCGATTTCATGATATTTTCGGGCGTGGCCATGTTGAACTGACTCGCAATGAAAGCCGTCGTTGCCGGGTCGCGCTCTTCGATCTGAGCATTATTTAGACAGGTGCCGATGCCGAAGTCCTTTTTGAAGGTATCCTTCAGCGAAGGAATCTTCTGCGCTGACGCGGCAGTAGGCAGTAGGGACAGACTAAGCCATGCTGCCGTACTGAGGGTGATTACTTGATTTCTCATAAATAGTATCGGTAGTTTTTGAGTTGAGTTTTGGACAAGTTTTCGCTAGGTGGGCCATGTGTTTTTTTGTCATTCCGAGGAACGAGGAATCTTCGGGTGAGGCTGATAATATCTCCATTCACAGAAGATTCCTCGTTCCTCGGAATGACAAAAAAACTCAAACCGCATTTCTTTCATTTACTTAAACAGCTCCTGCGAATACAGGAACAGATCGTGCCGCCAGACCGGCCATGTGTGCCCACCGGCGTATTCGCTGTAGTTGTACTTGACGCCCATTTCGTCGAACTTTTTCATCATCACCTGGCAGTTCTGGTAGGCGATGTCTTCCTTGCCACCCATCGAAATCCAGAGGGGTTTCAGGTTGGTATTGATGGCTGACGCATTCTCTTTCATGAAGGCATACTGCGGGTCGGTTAGCGCCGGGTTATTGGCGAACCAGCCCGAACTGAACACGCCCAGCGACGAGAACATGTTGTTGTTCTTGATACCCGCATAGAGCGTCTGCAACCCGCCCATCGACAGGCCCGCGAGTGCCCGGTGTTTGGCGTCGGTTTCAGCCCGGAAATTGCTTTCCACGAAGGGAATAGCGCCGAGTTTTAACTCATTTTCAAAGGCCTTCAACACGTTCTCGTTGAAACCCGCCAGTCCACCGGCGCTTACATTGCCGTCGAGCATGGCAATGATCATCGGCTTCGCTTTCCTTTCGGCAATCAGGTTATCGAGAATCATGTCCGTTTTGCCCTGCGTCGACCAGCCGCGCTGATCTTCGCCCCCGCCGTGCAACAGGTACAGCACCGGGTACTTGTCGGTCGATTTGTCGTAGCCGGGCGGGGTGTACACGTACATTTCGCGCCAGCTGTTCGTGGCTTTGGAGAGGTAACGCTTGATGCGGATGTCGCCGTGAGGTACGTCTTTCATGGCATAAAAAGCCCCGTCTTTGTCGGGAATTTCTATACCGCTCGCCATGCGGCTCATGCCGTAAAACGATTCACTGGCTGGATCAGCAATGGCGACCCCGTCGATCAGCAGGGAGTAGTAATGAAAGCCGCGACTGATAGAATCGGTGGTGGCGGTCCAAAAGCCGCTGGTGTCTTTCACCATGTCGTATTTCTTACCCAGATCGACCTGCACTTTTTTAGCGTCGGGCGCTTTCATGCGGAATACCACTCGGTTATCCGGTAAAATCTGCGGGTATTTGGCGTTGCGGATGTTGGTCGATGCGGGCGTTCCCAAGACGCTATATTTCGTCAGCGAAGCCACATCGACGGGCTTGAAGAGGAACTGTGAGAACATGTACAGTCCGTTCTTCCAAACCTTGAAATCGTGCCCGCCCGGCTCCACATAATAGATATGCGGCACGCCGTTCTGATACAGGTAGTCGTGGGTCCGCTTGCTGAAGGTGATCAGGCCGTCGGCATCTCCGCACGAAATCCAGAGCAGTTTCAGCTTCTGTTTGGCATCGGCTGGATTCGGCATCAACTCCTGCGGGGTTTTCGTGTTCGGGGCCGATGAGAAGCCGCCTACCCAGGCGAATTTGTCTAGATTCCCCAAACCAAAATTCAGCGATTGCCCGCCCCCCATCGATAGGCCCGCAATGGCGCGGTGCTCGCGGTCGGTCAGCGTAGGGTACTTCTTCTCGACAAACGGAATCAGGTCGTTCAGCAGGTCTTTCTCGAAAGTGGCGAAGGCTTCTACTTTATCTTTTTCGAATACGTTGCCCACGGCTCGGTCGTCTTTCATGGCGCGGCCGTTAGGCATCACCACGATCATGGGCTGGAGCTTATTTTCGGCATAGAGATTGTCCAGAATGACCTGCGGATTGCCGCCCTTGAGCCATTCTTTTTCATCTCCACCGATGCCGTGCAACAGATACAGCACCGGGTATTTCGTCTTTTTGTTGTAGCCCGGTGGCGTGTAAACGAGGGCTTTTCGGGTGGTGCCAACCGTTTTCGACGGATAGGCAATAGAATCGAGCTTGCCGGTAGCAATGCCCGAACGTACCTGATCGAAGCCTTTTGGGCCTTCTTTCTCAATTTTCTGCGCGTAACTGCTACCGCAGAAAATGCCGATAGCTGTCGCTAGTACAAGGAGTCGTTTCATAGTTTGAAGGTTTTAATACACTGCGTTTTTGGCATTCTGAGGAAGTATTAGGCCGCCTTTTTTGTCATCCCGAGGCAGGAGGGATCTTCGGCAGCTAGAGGGATTCTCAGCCTCACCCGAAGATCCCTCCTGCCTCGGGATAACAAAAAACGGGATGACAAAAAGCTTACTTCTTAAAAATCAAACTCGCATACTGCCGGAGTGACCGACGCCAGGTTTGCCACTCGTGCAGCGTACCCGGCGACTCGTAATACACGTGCCTGATGCCCGCTTTGTCAAGGGCTTCGTGGAAGCCTTTCACGCCGGTGTACATCCGCTCCGGCTCCTTCGTACCGATGCTTACATAGACCACTTTCATCTTCTTGTTAAACGCATCGGGATCGGCCAAGGCACCGTCGTAGGCCTGTTTGATGTCGGCACCCGGTTGCAAACGACCCGCCCCGCTGAATCCTCCGATGTAGGCAAACTTGTCGAGATTGGTCATTGTGGTCTGGAAGGTCTGAAAACCGCCCATCGACAGCCCCGCCATGGCCCGGTTGTCGCGGTCGGTCAGCGTTCGGAACGACTTGTCGATCATCGGAATTACTTCTTTCACCAGCACCTCAGGAAACACATTGCTATTCATACTGGCTGGGCCGCTCGCCGTTGTACTAACGGGACGTGTCGGGTCGGTTGCGTAGCCGCGTTCCATCACCACGATCATCGGCGTTGCTTTGCCCTCGGCAATCAGGTTGTCGAGAATCATGTCCATTTTACCCTGGGTTGGCCAGCCGGTTTCGTCTTCGCCCGAGCCGTGTTGCAGGTACAGTACGGGGTAGCGTTTCTTCGGATTTTCGTCGTAACCGGCTGGCGTGTAGACGTTAGCCCGACGCCAGGCTTTGGTCATCTCAGAATAGTAGTTGACCGAACGTACCTGACCATGCGGCACATTTTTTGGCTGATAATAGTCCATGTCTTTATCCGGAATATCGATGCCGCTGGCCATGCGCCCCATACCGTAAAACGTCTGACTCGCCGGGTCGCAGATGGCGATACCGTCGGCAATGAGCGAGTAGTAGTGAAAGCCTTCCCCGACGGGCTCCGTCGTGACGGTCCAGAAGCCGCTGGTATCTTTCACCATATCGTACTTCTTCATCAGGTCGATTTGCAGCTTGCGGGCGTCGGGCGCTTTCACGCGAAACACCACCCGATTGTCGGGCAGAATCTGCGGGTATTTCTGCCCCGGAATATTGGTCGAGGCCGGTACGCCAGTGGTCTGAGCCAGGGCCGGTACCGTCAGGGTTATTGCCCCGATGAGTAATGCGATTAATCGTTTCATGGTAAAGGTTTAGGAATTACTGAGAGATTTATTTCGCCTGTGGCGTGATCATCTGGTATTTGCCGCTCAAATGCATCAGGCTGAACACATAGAGCAGCCCATCGTAATACGGGTCGAAATAGCCATCGTCGAACGGCTCCAGCTTGGCGTTCCACAGGGCATGAACAAAATCGAGGCTGTTCTTTTCTTTGTTGATCAATGACAAGGTAGCGGCTGTGGACACCAGCCCAATGGAGTGCCGAAGCTTTTTCACCGGTCCAGCCTGAAGAATAGTCTCAGGCCGTGAGCCATCAAGGTTAAACTGGTCTTCGTAAGAGTCCATGCCTTTCGAGCGCAGGAAATTCTGGAACCGTTTGGCGTAATCTTCCTGCCAGGCTTTGTCTTTCCCAGACCAGGTATAGTCCATAGAAATGTTCATGGGCACGCGCCACGAATCGTAACGAAACGCCGAGATCGACCAGCGGGTGTCGTGTGGTTTGCCGCTAAACTCGGTGTAATCCGCGTTAAGGCCCGTTACCGGGTGACAGGCGCGGTGCAGAAAAACCCGCGAGGTATCGGCGCATTCTTTGTAAAATGCTTCGTGCCCGTCTTTGGCGTACAGCACCCAGGCATCATAAAAAGCAGGCAGGTGATACGACGGGTCGGTCCATTTGTAGTTGTTGCCTTCGGGTACAAACGAAATCTGTTTGGCGTCGGTGTTGATCAGGTTGTAGATGTTGCCGGTACCGTCTTTCTTCCACATGGCATCCAGAATCCGTCGGGCTTCGCCGTAGTAATTGATGCCGGTATTGTTGCCCCATTTGTTGGCCGCAAACAGCAGACTGGTGATGTAATACAACTCGCCATCGGAGGCTGAACCTTCCGAGTTCTTCTTCATCGTCTGCGGATTGATGCTCCACGCAAAGTACGCTTCCCGTGGCCCGCTCTGATGCTGCAGATACTTTTTGGACCACCGCCAGATCCGGTCGAACACGTCTTTCTTGCCAAGCTGCACCGCCACCATCATGCCATACGACAGCCCTTCGGTGCGGGCGTCTTTGTTCTTCACGTCCGACACATACGCCATTGTATCGCCCACTTCGAAATAGACTTTGTTGGGGCCTTCAAACACGTCGTGGTACGCCTTCGCCAGTTTCGCGTCGATGTCGGCCTGTTTGTAGCCCGCTTCCCGAAACAGGTTCCGGTAGTTGGGCTTACTTGTCTTTTGGCTTTGTCCCAAGACGACACCCTGACCACAACATAATATTACCAGCACCAGCCACAAACTGATTCTGCGCTTTCCTTTCATTCGTATTGATTGTATCATAGAGTTGGTTGAGTATCGGCATTTTTTGTCATCCCGACGAAGGTCGGGATGACAAAAAATAGCCTACTTAAACAGCAACGGAGCCATCTCGTGCAGGCTCCGACGCCATGTCTGGAATTCGTGACCTGTCTTGTCCGATACGTACGAAACAGCATTGTAACCGGCGGCTTTCAGGTCTGTGGCCGATTTGTTTACACCATCGGGCCGTTCTTTGCCACCACAGCTAATGAACACGAGCTTTGGTTTGGCTTTGCCGTTAAGGTCGTCCGGCGCGTAGACGCCACCGCTCAGCAGGCCGTAGTACCCAAACACCTCCGGCTTGTTGAGGGTGATCGTTTTCGTTTCCATGCCGCCCATTGAGAGGCCAGCCATAGCCCGGTTATCGCGGTTACTTACGGTGCGGAAGTTGGCGTCCACGTAGGGAATTAACTCCTCGGTCAGCACGGTCTGAAAGCCGTCGATCTTGAAATCGCGCATTTTCCCCCACTTCACCTCGTTGGTCATGCCGTAGGTCATCACGATAATGAATGGCTTGGTTTTGCCTTCGGCGATGAGGTTGTCCATGATCAGGTTGGCATGTCCCTGATTACTCCAGGCAGTTTCGTCTTCGCCCCAGCCGTGTTGCAGGTACAGCACCGGATATTTTTTCGACTTCTCTTTCTCGTAGCCCGGTGGCGTATATACAAACGCCCGGCGCGGTGTACCCGTGCTTTTCGAGGGGAACAGAATCTGCTGCACATTACCGTGAGGAACGTCTTTCAGCGCGTAGAAATCCTGATCGTGAGCAGGTATTTCAATGCCACTCTCCCACCGAACAGATCCGTAGTAGTTCTTGGCACCGGGATCGTTGAATTTCCCGCCGTCAACCGTTACGTTGTAGTAGTGAAAGCCTTCATCCATCGGGCCTTCCGTAGTGCCGGTCCAGTAACCGTCGTTCCCTTTTTTGAGGATGGTGCCGCCCCGTCCGCCGAGGCCCAGGCTCACTTTCACGCTATCGGCTTTGGGAGCCAGTATCCGGAATCGGGCGTAACCCTGCGAGTTTACCTGCGGATACTCCTGCCCCGGCTGATTCAGCGAGGAGGGTTTGAAATCTTCCGCAATGGCCGAGGCCGTTTGCGAGTAACTGCTGATGCTGATCATCGTGGCTACCACGAATGCAGCTAGGGTTTTGAGGGTCATTTGGTTATTAGTTTATGTTAGGAAAAATGAAATGGGTTGTGTTTTGTGTAGAGACGCGACCCTTCGCGTCTTTACGTGCCCGGATGGTATTGCTGACGCATGAGGAGACGCAAGGGATTGCGTCTCTACTTAAACAACTGCGGCAATGTATCGGCCAGGTACAGTTTGCAGTTCATCCAGGTATGGCCGCCCGGCACGATGAGCGGTTTGACGTTGATTTTCTTTTCGGTAAACATGGCGATGTTCTGCTTCACCGGCTCGTACAGAAAGTCGTCGGTGCCAACACTGACGGTGAATAATTTCAACTGCTTATTCATCTGCTCCGCGTTCGGCGACCAGTTGGCGAAGTTCGCTTTGAACTCCTCCGTAGCCGTGTAGGGCGCGTATGAACACACATAGGCAAATTTATCGGGGTTGGTCAGGCCGATGTTCAGCGTCTGCCCGCCACCGACCGAAAAGCCCGCCACAGCCCGGCCTTTGCTTTCCTTGATGACCGGGTAGTTGGCCTCCACAAACGGCACGATGTCGTTGACCATGTCTTTCGTAAAATCAGCCATTGGCGCCGGACGAACGTTGCCGTAGGGCATCACGATCAGCATGGGTTTGGCTTTTCCCTGCGCAATCAGGTTGTCGGCAATTAGGTTGGCACGGCCCACTTTGGTCCAGGTCTCCTCTGTGTCGGAGCCGCCGTGAATCAGGTACAGCACCGGGTACTTGGTCTTGCCGTTAGGGTTGAAACCGGGGGGCGTGTACACCAGCAATTGCCGCGTTGTGCTCAACGTACCTGACTTGTAATATCGGTAGCTGATTTTGCCGTGAGGTACGTTCTGCAACGAATGCACCAGCGGCTGATCGCCGGGTACGTCGACGATGCTGCGCTTGAACCGCTCATTGGCGAAGATGTAGGTGTTGTTCGGGTCAGCGATTGACACGCTGTCGACCATAAAGCTATACGGGTAAATGTCGGGCTTGACCGGCGGCACCGTCACGCTCCAGATACCCGACGTGTCTTTGATCATGGCAACGGGCGCTTTCAGAAACTCGCCGGAAACCGTCACTTTTTTCGCGTTTCGGGAAAAGAAGCGGAACGTGATGCTGTGGTCTTTATGCACATCGGGCGAGCTGATGGCGGGCGGGCGTTGCTGGGCCACTACCGAAATTCCCGAAAATAGAATAGCCAGCAGAATAGATAGAATACGTTTCATGGGCGAATAGATTTATTATTGGAACAGCAGTGGCGTGGTGGCGGCAACGTAGGTTTTCACGTTCATCCAGGTGTGGCCCCCGTCGGTAATCAGGCTTTTGTAATTCACCTTTTTCGCTTTCAGGTAATCCATAAATTCCACCGTGCCTTTGTGCAGAAAATCGTCGCTGCCAACACTCACCCACAGCAGTTTCAGTTGCTTGTTGGTCTGCTCGGGTTTGGCAACAATCTGGCTGAAATTTCCATCCATCTCCTGGGGCGACAGGTACGAACTGTAGGCGCATACGTACGCAAACTTGTCCATGTTGCTGAAAGCCGCCCGGAGCGTTTGCCCGCCCCCGCGCGAAAACCCACCAATGGCCCGGTTCTCCCGGTTTGGAATAGCACGGTAGTTCTTCTCGACGTACGGAATAACGTTACTGACCAGATCGGTCGTGAAATCGTTGGCCCGTTTCACCGCGTCGGCCCCATCGCGCACGGTTGGATCGCCGGGTTTGGTACCGCCCTTTTGCTCGGCTACGCGAGCCGCAATGTTGCCGTAGGGCATCACGATGATCATCGGTTTCACCTTGCCTTCCGCCAGCAGGTTATCCAGAATCAGGTTGGTTTTGCCGACTTTGAAGAAGGTCTCTTCGGTATCTGTCGTGCCACTAATGAGGTAATAAACGGGGTATTTTTTGGTTGGCGACTGATCGTAACCCGGTGGCGTATACACGACAACCGAGCCGGTTGTGCCTTCCAGCGACGGGTAGTACTCGTAGTTGATCGACCCGTGGGGTACGTCCTTCATGGCATGAACGAGGGGCGTATCACCAGGGACGTCGACCAAACTGGCCTTGAACCGCTCGTTGGGGAAAAACGCGACATTGGCGGGGTCCATGACCGATACGCCATCCACCCGAAAGTTGTACGGGTAAATGTCCGGTTTGACGGGCCCGACGGTCGCGCTCCAGATGCCCTGCGCATCTTTGGTCATGGGCACGGGTGCTTTTTCAAACTGCGCGCTCAGTTCCACCGCTTTGGCCTGCGGAGCCTGATAGCGAAAGGTGACGGTCTTGTCGGCGTTTACCTGGGGCGACACTACCAGCGGGCCGCGTGGCGGCTGGGCACGGAGGATACCGACCGCGAAAAGGAGGGCAGCAATGAGCGTTGCCCGGATCGTTGTTTGTTTACAGGATTTCATTCGGTATGGGTTTGAAAAGGGCTACTTAAACAGTTTCTGGGCGATGGTCGACAGGTAGAGTTTACAGTTCATCCAGGTATGGCCACCGTCCGAAATCAGCGTTTCGTGTATGATCTTTTTCTCGTCAAGCACCTTCAGGTAATCGTTGATGACCGGGTAGAGCATATCCTCTTTCCCGACGCCGATCCAGAATAACTTCAGGCGCTGGTTGGTTTGGGCAGGGTTGGCAAAAGCCGTCGCGTTGTTCCGATCAAACTCTTCTTTCAGCATACCCGGCGCGAAGCCGCAAACCCAGCTAAACAGATCGGGATTGTTCAAACCCAGGTAGAGCGTTTCGCCACCACCACCCGAAAATCCGGCAATAGCCCGACTGTCTTTGTCTTTCTTTACCCGGTAGTTCTTCTCCACAAACGGGAACAGGTTGCCCATAAAATCTTTCTTGAACTCCTGTAGATTATCCCAGTTGCGGAGGCTTCCCGACGATTTACTGATCACCGGATATGCACGTCCGTAGGGCATCACAATGATCATGGGTTTGGCTTTCCCCTGCGCAATCAGGTTATCCAGAATGATATTGGCCCGCCCGACTTTCGTCCAGGTTTCCTCCAAATCCGTAGTCCCATGCAGCAGATAAAGCACTGGGTACGTTGCCTTTGTGTCGGCTTCGTAACCCGGTGGGGTGTAAACCACCACGGGCCGTTGCCCCAGCTCAGGCGAGGTGTAGTAGCGGTACGATAGCGTGCCGTGAGGTACGTTCTGAAGGGTGTGGACTAAGGGCGTAGAACCGGTTATCTCAACTACGCTATTTTGAAACCCTTCATTCGGAAAGATGGCGGAGTTTTTGGGATCGGCTACCGAAATACCATCGACCACGAACGAATACGGGTACATGTCCGGCTTCACTGGCCCCACCGTCACGCTCCAGACGCCCTGCGCGTCTTTGGTCATGGCGACCGGCGTTTTCTCGAACTGTGCATTCAATTTTACGTCTTTGGCCGTGGGTGCCTGCAATCGAAACGTGACCGTATTGTCGGCGTTCACCTGTGGTGATACTACGACGGGGCCTCCGGGTGGCTGTGCCATTGCTCTGGCGTACAGGCTAATCAGAGCTAGCAGAAGCCAGAATTGGCGGAGTAGTTGTTGGTTCATGGTTTAGTTAAGGTTTAGGTTCTGTTTTTCATTGAGAGTTGTTTTTTCATCCTTTTTTTGTCATCCCGAGGCAGGAGGGATCTTCGGGTAAGGCTAGAAAACCTCCGGCTACAGAAGATCCCTCCTGCCTCGGGATGACAAAAAAGCTGAATGACAAAAACGGGTCTACAACAACTCTTCACTGGGTAATAACATCCACTTCCGAATAGCCTGATGCCGAACCCTCCTGCGTGTTTTTCAGGGCGCGCAGTTTAATGTATCGGGCTTTGGTCGGCCCAAAGGGTTTGGTTTGCCAGACGGGGCTATTTTTAATGTTCGAAAACTCGCCCTCGCTGACCCGTTTCCAGTTAGCGTTATCGGTGGATACGTCAAACTCATAGTGGGTAATGATACTGGCTTCTTCCCACCAGTTTTGAGCCGGTAAATACCGGAAGCCGACCAGATTTTCTTCTTTGCCCAAATCAACAACCAGGTCGACGGGCATCGCTTGGCTTTTCGGTTGCTGCCACGACGTACCCGGATTACCATCCAGTGCCTGATAGGCCGATTTTGCATCGGTACTCACAACTTTCCAGTTTCTAC
This sequence comes from Spirosoma fluviale, assembly GCF_900230225.1. GTDB lineage: Bacteria > Bacteroidota > Bacteroidia > Cytophagales > Spirosomataceae > Spirosoma > Spirosoma fluviale. Next base: position 865,822 of record NZ_OCNH01000001.1, on the reverse strand, counting down.
GGGCAATGTCGAATTTTTCTTCACTGACCACGCTGCTTTGCTTCGTGAACGGATTGTGGGCAATTGCCTTTAAGTCCACTTTGCCGTTACCGGTTTTTACGGGAGCCGTGTATTTGCTTGATGATGCCGTTGGCGTGCTGCCGTCGAGAGTGTAGTATAGTTCTGATTCAGTATCGCCCGGTTTGATCTGAATATCCCCGGCCTGATTGCGGGTGACAACGGGGGGCGTCAGAATCAGTGGGGCTTTGTAGACTTCCATGTTGGAAATCAACGGACTGCCCTTGGCATCCAGGATCGTCAGCCGCAGTTGCGTGGCCTCGACGGTCGGGAAGCGGAGGATACGTTTATACCCAATGGTTGTTTCTTTGGCGATCTCTTTCCAGTTGCCATTAACAAAGGCCTCAACGATAAACGCTTTGACCCGCTGCCCCAACCGAATGGGTTCCTGTACCAGAAAGCGATTGAACGCCGTGGGTTTATTGAAATTCAGCGTCAATGATCCGGTACGGACGTTGTCATCTGTCGCCCAGTAGCTTTCCGGGTCGGCATCAATGGCTTTACCGGCGTCGTAGGTAGCGCTTTTACCGCGTACCTGTGACGCTGTCGCTTTTGCATTGTTAGCCAGATTTACCGCGAAGGCTTCTTTCCTGGCGTTGGCAAAGGCCTGCACCGCTTTTTCGTCTAACTCGTGAATCAGTCCGTTGGGCATGATCGGAAAATTGAGCAGCAGAGTCCCATTTCGTCCAACGGAATTATAGTATGTATCCATCAGTTGGGGCAACGTTTTCACCTTCCTGTCTTCGCGTTCGTGGTAAAACCATTCGGGCCGGATGGAGGTGTTGACTTCGCCAGGCACCCAGGCATTGCCATTTTCGACACCATGCCGCAATTGTTCCTCCGGCACATCGCCAGTGGCATTCAGTAAGCTCCAGTTGGTTTCGCCGACGTATCCGGCTTCGGTACCCACCCAGCGCAGGTCGGCGCGGTCGCCACCGTCGTTCCAGATGACGATGTTGGGCTGGAGTTTCCGAACGAGTTTGTACGTGTTCGGCCAGTCGTAGTACGTTTTGGCGTCGATCTTGCGCGTCTCGTTGGCCCCGCCGTAATAGCCCGACCCGCCATTGGCCCCATCGTACCAGACTTCGAAGATATCGCCGTAGTTGGTCAGCAACTCCGTCAACTGGTTGCGGAAGTAGGTGATGTATTCGGGCTTACCGTAGTCGGCGTGGTTCCGGTCCCAGGGCGAGAGGTACACGCCGAATTTCAGACCATATTCTTTGCAGGCATCAGCCAGTTCACGCACGATATCGGCTTTGCCATTGCGCCAGGGTACATTTTTTACGGAGTAGTCGGTGTATTTCGACGGCCAGAGGCAGAAGCCGCTATGGTGCTTAGCCGTAAAAATGATGCCTGTCATACCGGCCTCTTTACAAATCCGCGCCCATTGCCGACAATCCAGTTTGGTGGGATTAAACAGCTTCGGGTCTTCGTTGCCAAGGCCCCAGGCCATGTCGGTATAGGTGTTGATCGAAAAGTGGATGAAGGCGTAGTATTCCATTTTCTGCCAGCGCAACTGGTTCTCGCTGGGCAGCGGCCCAACGGGTTTCGGCGGAGTTGGCTGGGCCAATCCGGAAAGACCGGTCAGCAACCAAAACGCTATATGAACGAGTAAGGTCTTACGCATAGTCAAGCTTATTTAGTGAGCCAATTATTGATCGTCATCCATGCAAACAGAGGTTCCATCCAGCCGGGGTGCCGGAAAATAAAGCCGTGGTCACCTTTGGGGTAGATGTGCATCTCGACGGGTACTTTCTGACGTCGGAGCTTCTCGAAAAACACGATGCTGTTGTCTACATCGACCAGCTTATCGTCGGCTGCGTGGGTCAGGTACGTTGGGGGCGTATTTGCCCGTACCTGCAGCTCGTTAGAGAACAGATCAACGTCCTGCTTCGAGGGGTTTTTGCCCAACAGGCCGTCGTGTGAGCCGCCGTGTGTCAGGCTGTCCTGCATGCTGATGACCGGATAAATCAGAATTTGAAAATCGGGCCGCAGACTAGTGTTGCTGGTGTTATCGACATACGCTTTCTCGAAGTGCGTAGCTGCCGTAGAGGCCAGGTGCCCACCCGCCGAAAAGCCCATGATGCCTACCTTAGCGGGGTCGATGCCCCACTTAGCAGCATTTTCGCGCACTAGTTTAATGGCCTGCTGGGCATCCTGCAACGGACCAATCTTCTTATCGGGCATAATGGCGTCGCTGGGCAATCGGTATTTCAACACAAAGGCCGCTATGCCTTTTTCAGCCATTGCTTTAGCGGTATTGACGCCCTCGCCATTGTACACTACCACGCCATAGCCGCCACCGGGAATGATGATGACGGCCGCGCCGGATGCTTTGTCGGGTGCTGGTTTAAAGTACTCAAGGGTGGGTTTGGTAATCCCTTTCAGAATGCCCGTTTCCATTCCCGTTTCCTGCACATCGGATGCTTTGGAATTGGGAACGGCAGTGGCATACAAGGGAATGATCTCCTGCGCGTTGGTGATCAGCGATGCCAGTAGCAGTCCGCTTACCAGCGCGGCTATGATGTATGTATTTTTAAAACTAAAGCGTTTCATATTGTTAGGGGCTAGTGTCATTTAGAGATTTTGTCATCCCGACGCAGGAGGGATCTTCAGTGTATGCTTGAAAATGTTTGTTTCCGAAGATCCTTCCTGCGTCGGGATGACAAAAACAATCAGCCATCACAAGCCCATATTCTTCTTTTAATTCGTCGCCGTGGGCTTATACCCAAGCAATGACAACATTTGAGCCGCATACCGCTTCCCTAACTCCCGATAACCGGCGGCATTGAAATGCAGGTCGTCGGCAGAATCGGTACAACCTGTCGACGAGATCACGTGGGCATTTTTGATCGTTTGCGGGAGCGAAGCTATGATCTTATTCATGCTCGCACATTTGCCATTCTGGTCAGCGCTTACTGTTTCGCCGGCCAGCAGTGGTACTTTTTTAGGCTTCAGATCCAGGTCGTGCATCAGGTTGTCGTACACCACTTTTACCTTTTTGGTCCACAGCGTATCGCCCGTGTTCGATTCACCCTGGTGCAGCAGAATGCCTTTGATGACGCCGTCTTTCTGCGCCAACTTCGCCATCTCGACCAGTCGGCCGTAAGGATTCCCGTCGTATTCCTTGATCATGTTCTTCATCCAGCCAGGTACGTCAGTGGTGTATGACGTATACTGATCTTTGTCGAACAGTTCGATTTTGCAGCCCCCCACGGCTACGTTGATCACACCCACCCGGACTTTTTCGGGCAGGTTCGCCACCAGCTCGCGACCGAAATAATCGGCGGGGGTAAGCCCCGTACGGCACCGGCAAAGGGGCGGTTTGGCGGTATACCAATTCCCTTTCGTCCGGTTGATAGCCGGACAGTCTACGGCTTCCATCACCTGAAAACGGGGGTTCACGTTGACCGTATCCTGCGGTTCAATTTTGGCGTTCCCCTCCATATTGGATTGCCCGAAACAGAGGTAAATATGGAAGTTTTTGTCCTGAGAAAACGCGGTGAAATTCAGCAGAGAAAAGCCAGCTATAAAGAGTGCTACGTGCTTGATGTTCATTTTTTTGTTAGTAGTCTTAAAATGTCGGCAGAAAAATCAGAAATAAGTACGCTTGCTTATCTATTCGCTGGAAACGTTTCAATTCACCAGAAGCGCAGCCCCATTTGTCGGGATCACCCAGTCTACCTCCTGATTTTTCGGCAGTTTTGCCGTGCTTACCTTGCCCGTTAATTGCGCATCGTCGCTGTATAATTTATACTCGGCATTGGCGGCAATCATGGGTAATTTCAATTTCAGCTTAATTGGCTCTTTTTGAGCATTCACCCCGGCCACGTACCACTTGGTACCCTGCCGACGTGCCAGTACTACGTACCGGCCCGGATAGCCGTCGATGTAGCGAACTTCATCCCAGGTAGTGGGCACGGTTTTCATGAAGTCGATGGCCCAATCCGGTGCATCGGTAAGGTTGTTCGGGGCTAATGCAAAATGCTGCACGGCACTCTGAAACAAGACCGCTGTTGCCAGGGCGTACACGTCAGACGTAACCCGTTTGGAGCCCCGGTTTGGCGTATTGTTCGCATTGTAAAACTTGTTCAGCGCACTGCCGCCAAAGTCCATGCTGCCCACGGTGTTGCGGATAAACGGGTGTATAGTGGCGTTGAAGGCTTCCCGGTCATTACTTCCCTGCGAAAAAGCCAGGTTTTCGCTGGCTAACACCGCTTCGCTGGCTGCGTAGTTGGGGTACATTTTTTCCCAGCCACGAGGGAGTGTCGAACCGTGGAAAATGCACAGGATTCCGTAGTCGTTGGCGTCGTACAAGATGTCTTCGTACAACTTCATGGTCTCCTGCTTATCCCCGCCGAAAAAGTCGACTTTGATGCCTTTCACGCCGATGCTTTTCATCCAGGCCATTTCCTTGCGACGGGCAATGGTATTGTCCATAATGCCCCGTGGTCCTTGTGGGGCGTCGTTCCAGTAGCCGTTGGAGTTGTACCACAAATACAGGCTAACGCCTTTGCTGGCCCCATACCTGGCCAGTTCAGCCATTTTCTCACGGCCAATCTGCGTGTCCCAAAGGGCATCGACCAAAACGGTTTTGTAGCCCATTGCCGCGCTGAAGTCGATGTACCGAACCTGCTCATTGTACACCGTTCGGCCGTCCATGCCAATAATCCAGCTCCACGAACCCTTCGTATACTCGTATTTTTGAGACCCCTCGTAACGGGATTCAACCACATCGAAAGGCACCGTTGTCTCCACAATTGGGGCAAGGGTTTCGCCGACTGTAATCGTACGCCAGGGTGTTTCGCCCGGCAGAGGAATACCCGGTGCCGACGTGCCGATGCCGTTGTTTTCGTCCGGCATTGGAAAGCCAATCGTATACAACCCACCGGGACGACCCAGCAGGCGGCTTCCGCAATACCGGCTGTCGACGCCCGTTTCCGAAATCAATACCCAGCCGGTATTATTGACTTTGAACAGACAGGGAAACGTGTAGCCATTCCCTCGGCCGTTTTTACCCAGTGTATCGTCGACTGTATACGGAATTTCGTAGCTGGGCATGGTTCGGGCAAAACCCACCATCGCTTTGCTTTGTGCCGAGAGAAAGGTGGTTGTTCCGGCGGGCAGTATAAAGCCGGACTTTTCCTCATTGATCACGCACGAACGCGACGCTTTTTGTGGATATACTTTATACCTGAATGCCACATCGTTGTTGCTCACTCTGAACGTGATGTCAATAGCCGAAAGGTTGTCTTTTGAATAGGAAATTACCCCTTCATTGGCTACATAATGCACCTTACTTTTCTTGATATTCGGCAGCTCGTATGACTTGTCAATTTTGGTAATCGTGGCTGCTTTACCTACGACAAGCCCTTCCGAAAAGTCGCCCACATTGGTTTTCAGGCCCAGCGGTGATTTGCTCAAAAACGATTTCTCATTTAGCGAAACACTATAGGCTGGTTTGCCATTTTCCAATGATACAGTTACTACTAATTTTCCATCCGGGCTGCTTACGACCGAGTTGGTAGTTTGTGCACTAACCCAAAATGGGATTAACAGAAAAAAGAGAAATGTATAGTTCATTTGGTTTTTCATAAACGAGTGGACCCTATTGTCCAGAAATTTTAGGCTCAATTCTGAAGTAATCGAAGTCGGCAAATCCGCCGGTTTCTGGTCGGACCACCGAAGCGGTGGCGTAATTAAAAAGGCCAAAGCGGTAGCCCATGAAATGCGGGATGGTATACGGCATTTTCAGGGCGTCACCGATAGCGGCCCACGCCTTGCCATCGAGGCTGTAGAAGAAATGAGCCGTGTCTTTTCGGTCGCGGAAATCACACTCCGCTTTCAGATAGACTGTTTTCTGGCTCAACGGAACGCGCTGCACCTCCACCGGTTTTCCCGAACTGGCATTGACCATCACAATGGACTTAGCACCGTTTTCGACCTTTACACCCACCAGACCGTAATTCTTTTGCAGCAGGCTCAACCCCGCAAAGTCACCGTCTTTCAGGTTCGACACATCAAGCATGGTCGATCCAGCACTCTCCGGGCCGATGGTGCGCTGGGTCAGGGTGTTGCGGGCCATGACGAACGAGGTGTCGGTGCGTCCGGTTTTCAGACGCAGAAACCCTTTCCGCTCCGAAACCGACCAAAGGCTGTTGTCGGGGTTGTGGTTCCACTGCCAGACCAGCGGCAGGGCCGGATCGCCTTTTTTGCGGGTAAATTCATCGGAGTTGACGATGCCGGGAATCAGGCCTTTGCCGGCGGGCAGGTCGAGCGTCTGGGGCACTTTGCCGTTCTCACCCAGCACCGGCCAGCCATCTTCCCACTTGACCGGTACCAGGTAGGGAATCCGACCCACCCCGCCGAAATCGCGGAACAGATAGGCGAACCAGCGGCCATCGGGCGTATCGATCAACCCGCCCTGTGCTACGCCCATATCCTGCAACGCCACGCGACCCTCCCACGGCCCGGTGATTTTGTCGGCCCGGTGAATGATTACCGTCCGCATACCGCCACGCGGCCACGAGATGTTGAATAGGTAATACTTGCCCTTCACCTTGAACAGTTGCGATCCCTCGGCGGGTAAGCCGCCACCGGTACCTGATGGGGTGCTGGCGTTCTCGATAATGACCTGCTCGGTCGTGCCGGGCTTCACGCCTGATGCGTCGGCTGTGAGTTCAACCAACCGGAGTTTGCCCGCGCCATAGATCAGGTACGTTCGGCCGTCATCGTCGAAAAACAGGCTGTGATCGTGGTAAGAGGGTTTGAACGACACTTCTTTCCATGGGCCTTTTTCGATGTTTTTGGTGGTGTAGATATGCGTTCTGCCGCTGGTTTGGGCAAAGGTGGTCGCGTAGTACGTGCCATTATGGTAGCGCAGACTGCTGGCCCACGAGCCGCGCCCGTAGGTACTTTTTCCGTTGTTCAGGCTCATTGCGTCGACGCTCGTCAGCGTATCGTATGCATACCCGACCATCTGCCAATTGATCAAATCGTTCGATTTCATTATTGGCAACCCCGGACTCAGGTGCATGGTTGTACTGCTCATGTAGTACGTATTGCCCACCCGAATCATGGCCATGTCCGGCACGTCGGCAAAAATGACCGGGTTATGAGCTTGTTGCGCGATTGCCGACATTTGTGTTAGCAGCAACACAATCGTTAAACCAGACCAAAAAGATTTTTTGTTGCTTAATCTCTTAGTAGTGAGCATTTTGTAGAAGATTTTTTGCTGCTAGTTTTTTGTCATCCCGACGCAGGAGGGATCTTCGGGTGATGCTAAAAAAACCTCCGGCGATAGAAGATCCCTCCTGCGTCGGGATGACAAAAACACAGTTAAGCGAATCGACTAAAGCAATCAGTTAAATTTCGTGACTATTGTAGCGGCCCGATCAGTTCGATAAAATTTCCGTCGGGGTCCTGCACAAATACAAAGTGGGCTTTGGCATTCAGGGGCGTGGGTGTACTGCCCAAAAACGAAACGTTCATCTTCGTCAGCCGGTCGATGATGGGTTGTAGCGCTTTTACCTGAATGGTAATGTACTGCATGCCGGTATCGTCCTGAATGTATTTCGGCTTTGGGTGCGATGCTTTTTTGCCAAAGCTCATCAATTTCCAATCCGTGGCGTCGGGGCTGTTTTCGAGTTTCAGGATGGTTACGTTCGTCGCTACGCCATTGGTCAGGCCGGAGCGTTTGCCGAAATCTTCATTGATGGTGAAGCTGCCCGTTTTGACCATACCGATGCCATTCACGTAGAAATCAATCGAACGGTCAATGTCGGCCACAACGACGCCAACACCAATCGTTTTACTGGAGAAATTGGATTGCGCATGAACACTCAGGGCACACAAAAACACAAATAGTGTTGTTCTGACACATTTATAGGCAATTGTCATGATTCTGGTCTTGTTGAAAAGAGGCATTTGTTAGTTCGTTACAAGTCTGATTTGGTGAAAGCGAGGGGTGTTTGTTCCGTTCTGAGCCTTGATTATCAACGTGATCACTTCGCTGTCATCGGCCTTCAGGCGAATTGTTTTTCCCTTTGTTGACAGAACCTCAGCCGGTTTTTCGTTGATTAGAAACTGTATAGCGTCCGGCGTTATAGTCTCTAAAGCACGAATGTCAATGTATTTACCCGTCCGGTTTTTGTTCTGTAACTGGTAGGCAATAAACGACCGGGTACGTCGCCAGAACTGCTCATCATCGTAACCCGATTCGCTCTTTTCGCCTTTGTACTGATGATCGACTTCGGGTTGCTGCTCGCCACAATTTATCTTATCAACCGAAATCGCTTCCAGGGCCAGTGCCTCAGCTTCCTGCTGTTTTAACCGAGCCTTTTGTTCATCGAAAGACGCCTGTGAAAAGGTCTGGAAATACATCTGGTAGCGGGCGTCATGCACCTCGTAAAACGGTTGCAACGTCAGTGAGTCTAAGTTGAATTGCAGATTATTGGCCGGTTTCAGGCGGTTCAGGTACGTTGTCGGTTCGCCAACCAGTGCATAGGCATTCGTGATCGGGTATAACTTGCCCTTGGTTTCGTGCCCCATCCGGCTATCGTCGGCAAAAAGTCCTTTCAGGTCGGCTGTCGATGTTTTGGCCGCCAGCACAATGGGACCGTTCACAAAAGCCGCCCAGTTAGAGCCGTCGGGCAAGTACTCCAGCCGCGTCGACGTTTTGAAGCGGACGGTTACCTTATCACCCGATTTCCATTTTCGGTTAATTGCTACGTAACTGGCTGGCTTTCCGGTAACGGCCTGTGCTTTCCCATTCACCAGCACTTCCAGGTTTTCCGCCCATTTCGGGTAGCGGATATTCAGAGAAAATTCCTGTGGTTTTGTCGTTGATACAACCAGTTCAGACTGGTTTTGGTATGGAAACTCGGTGCGTTGAGTCAGCTGAACCTTTCTGTCTGTCCAGTTCACCGTCGAGGGAATGAACAGGTTGACAAACAGGTCATTAGCCGAATGGCTATAGATCAGTTCGCCGTATTTGGTGTGGTTCTCGATGCCTGACCCCACACAGCACCACATGCTGGTTTCGGGCTGCGAATATACCCGATAATGGTTGGGACGAATGGGCGTGAAATAGACAAACCCGCCTTTTTCGGGGTGCTGACTCGACAGGATGTGGTTGTACATCGTCCGTTCGTAGAAATCGACGTAGCTCACATCGTTCTTGTCCAGGAACAGGGCCTTGCTCAGGCGTAGCATATTGAACGAGTTGCAGGTTTCCGGCCCCTGATTTGAGCGCAGCACCTGGCTGAAATCCGTTGTCGGGTTGAAATGCTCCCGCACGCTGTTCCCGCCGAAGGCTACGCTGCGCGTCTGCGACACGTTTTGCCAGAAATACATGGCCGCTTCCGACCAATCTTTCCTGCCCGTCAGCGAAGCGATTTTCTCGAACCCGATCACCTTCGGAATCTGCGTATTGGCGTGGAGGCCCGTTAGTTTATCTTGGTGCGCCAGCAGCGGTTCCAGAATGGCCCGGTGCGAAATCCGCTGCGCCGTTTCAAGGTATTTCTTGTCCTTTGTGAGGACGTACAGATCGGCGAAGGTTTCGTTGATGCCACCATGTTCAGTACGCAACACCTTCTGAATCTGCTCGTCGGACAGGGGTTTTATCAACTCAACGAACCAATCGCCCAAGCCAATCAGTACCTGCTTAGCCTGCTGGTTACCAGCGTATTCATAAGCATCGCGCAGCCCGGCAAACAGCTTATGGATGTTGTAGAGCGGCACCCAGGTATTGTTCAGCCCGAAGCTACTGCCGTCGATATCGCCTTTGTGAACCCGCTCCCAGAATACCTTGCCTTGCGGAATGCCACCCACGTACCCGTTGCCATTCTTCACCTGGCATTGGGCCAGTTGATCGACCATGTAATCGAGCCGTTTTTTCGTTTCGGAATTGCCGGTCGAGGCATACATCATCGCCAGCGCCGAGAGGTAATGCCCGCCGATGTGCCCATCCAGACCCGAGCTTTCCCAGTTGCCGTAGCGCGGGGCTTTTTCCGACAGTCCGGCGTCGATCAGGTACGGAGCCAGCAGTTTATCCGGGTTCAGGGCCAGGATATACTTCAGGTCAACATCCTGCGCATTCTTAAACAGCCCATCCGTTACCTTCACTTCCTGCAAGGTAAACGGCTGCATCTGCGCCAACGTCGTGACGCTGAGCAGTGCGAGAAAAGCGGTATGTAATAAGGTCGTTTTCAAGGGTAACGTTGTGTTTATTCTGACCGTTCTGCCAATGTGGTCGTTGGTTCCGGCGCTTTGTCATCCCGACGTCAGGAGGGATCTTCGGTAACCGGAGGTTTTTCTGGCTCACCCAGAGATTCCTCCTGACGTCGGGATGACAAAAAACTCGGGATGACAAATTACTACTTATACATCGGGTCGTCGCCTTTGTATTTCAGGTACTTGAACGAAGCCGAATTCCCGGATTTTTCGCCTGATGACGTCGCATACAGGCCATACACGCAGCCAATAAAGCTGTTGGCCGCTTTGGTGCTCAAGAACTTGCCGTCAACCTGGTCTTTCAATAATTTCCAGTTCTTCCCATCGGTCGAGTAGTAGAAACTGTACAAGGCACCTTCCGACTGTATTTTGAAATTTACTCTGGCAGCGGATGAAGTTAAAGGGACTTCAGTCACCAGTTCCAGGGTTTTGTCTTTGCTCTTGAATAACTGAATCACGTCTTTGCCTCCGCTTTTAGATTTGGCCGCGAAGTAAAAATGGCGTTCGTCCTGAAAAATCACCAAACCCGCTTTTTCGTTATCCGTTTTTGGTGAAAAGCTCACTTCGGTTTCGGCGGTGCTCGTTAAATGTTGCTGACGCTTACCCACGAACGAAGGATTTCCGGCTTCTGAAATTGTTTCCGGTTTGAGTGTAAGCGTAAGCCCATTAGCCTTTGACGTCTTAAACGAACTGCTATCCACCGTTCTCAAAAAAAGCATCGACAGATCAAGCCCTTTATCGAACGTCATGGTATACGCGAAATTGCCGTTTTGCGGCAAAGCCCCTTTCTGTTTTACTTCTTTGATGTTGGTTTTGTATTGGTACTCAATCGCTTTTTCGCCGTGTTCGATCATCGGCCAATCGTTTACCCACGTCAGCGGAGCAATGAACATTTCGCGGCCTGTGTTGTAATAATCGCCTTCGTAAGGACGTACCGCCAGGAAAATCGAATACCAGTTGCCATCGGGACCTTCGATAAATTGAGCGTGTCCCGCCGACGTGATTGGGTTGGGCCGGTCGGCTGGTAAGCCTCGTTGCGTCAGTACCGGATTACCTTCAAACGGCACATAAGGCCCCCAAATATCTTTGCTGCGGAGTGCCACCTGTGAGTGATTGACGGAGGTTCCGCCTTCGGCCGCATAAAGTATGTACCAACCGTTATGCTTTAAAATATGGGGCCCTTCAATCCAAACAGGCTTTTTCGAGAGGTCTACACCCCCATTCACCAACTGTTTTTCTTCGCCCAGCACCGTCAAATTCTTATAATCGAACTCGTACATCCGGATGGTTCGGTGGCCCGAATACAGCGGTTTGCGGTCGGGCGCATCGCTGTTGTAAATGATGTAGGCTTTGTCGGTTTCTTCATCGAAATAAATGGAGGGGTCAATTCCTTTTACCTGCGGAATTTTCACCGGATTGCTATAAGGGCCAGCCGGATTTTTGGACGTTACGACAAAATTTCCATCATGGTCAATATCCGTACAGGTAACGTAGTACGTCCCTTTATAATGAGTGATGGCCGGAGCAAACAGCCCGCGCGTCATCCGCTCGCCCATAAACTCCATTTGTGAAGGACGATTGATCACATTACCAATTTGCTTCCAGTTTTTCAGGTCGCGGCTGTGCATGATGGGCAAACCCGGGAAATAGGAAAAAGTAGAATGTACGGAATAATAATCTGCCCCCACCCGCACGATGCTCGGATCGGGGTAAAAGCCGGTCAGGATGGGGTTGACCAATGTGGTCTGCGCCGGGAGCGTGTAACTCGTAACTAAGCAGAAGGCCGTCGAAACAGCTATCATCAGGTTCTTAAACATAATCCAATTGGGCTTGGCTGGACTTCGGGTATAGGAAGCAGCGTACAGAATGGCAAAAAAGATAAAAGAGGATAAAGTCTTAATCCTCTTTTATCTAATCCTTAAATGAACTGTGGTTTGTTAATACCCCGGATTTTGCGGGAACTTCGGCCCATCGACCACCCGGTCAATCTGCGTCTGGGGAATGGGCCGCAACATATGAAAATCCTGAATGTAAGGTGCTCCTTCCGGATTCCAGGCCTTTACACGACGGACCAGCGAGCGGGTACGAACCAGGTCATGCCAACGCTGCCACTCGCCAAACAACTCGCGGCTGCGCTCATCCAGAATAAAGTCGACCGTTACGTCAGAGGCCGTAATAACCATGGCTGCAGCGGCTGCGGTGTTCTGAGCGGGCGTGTTGGTTTTTTTGAAGGCTGCCCGCTGACGCACGACATTCAGCAGATCGGCCGCCTTGGTGGCATCGCCCGCTTTCAGATACGCTTCGGCACCCGTCAGATACACATCCGAGAAACGGTACAGCACAACCGGACGGGTCGACGGGTCGTTGAAGTTGGCGCCCCGGCTGGGGTCCATGAATTTCTTCAGCGCGGGGAAAATACCGTTGTTCCACAAGCTGGGGGGCACCACGATCCCTTTGAAGGGCCGTGTGCCGACAAACTGTGGCGCACCCGCCACCTCGAAATCGGGGAGCCAAACGGCGGTGTCGGCTCCGACGACGGTTGTATAGCTGATACCCCGTTTGTTGTTAGCCGCCGTAGCCGTGTTGGTAACCGCCGTATTGGCGATGTAGACCGTGGTGAACGAATTGGCAAAGCGGGTATCGACATCCCGTTTGGTAAATGCCTGATCCAGAAAATAACTCTTACCCGCATTCGGACCCGTTTTCAGTTTATCTGTGTTAGGCCGCATCCGAATGTACGGACGTCCGTACTGCGAATCGCGAATCATGCCGGAGGTGCCACTGTTGACCAGGGTTCCAGATGCATTCACAAACGAGTTGACACCGCTGTTGTTCGGGTAGTTCCAGTTCGTGAACCAGGGCGTCAGGTTTTGCGCGGCTCCACCACCAGCGGCTCCACCTACTGTATAGTAACCAAACTTCGGATCGAGTACGTGATCGCTCACAAACATGGTTTCTTTGCCGTAGTCGTTGGCGGGCGCAAACGCATCACCGTAGTCCGCCCACAGATCAAGGCTATAGGCCGATTTATTGGCAATAATATCCGAGCAAATCGTAGCGGCCTGCGTAAAATCAGCGGCCGTATTGTTGAGCCAGCCACGGGTCAGGTACGCTTTGGCCAGCAGCAGTTGCGCCACGGGTTTGGTAGCGGCTTTGCCGAGGAACGGAGCAGTTGGCGTGTTGGGCAGATCAGCGGCCGCTTCGGTCAGGTCCTTAATGATTTGCTCATATACCTGAGCGGCTGGCTGGCGCGACGCGGCCTGTGAGGGTACCGTAATGAACGTAGTATTCAGCGGAACATCTCCCCAGGTCTGCACCAGATAGAAATACCAGAACCCACGCAGAAACTTGGCCTGGGCCAGGTACTGCTTGCGGGTAGCCTCGGGCAAGTCTATGGTAGCCCCGTACTGCAATACGCCGTTCAGGGTATTGATGTCCTGAAAAGCGACGCCCCAGGCCGAACCGAAATTGCTTCCGTTCAGTCCATTATAGGTATAAGCGGGGCCACCGCCTGAACTGGCACCCTGCACGAAATCATCGGTACCGGCCTGCATTTCCACCGTGAAACCTTCTGTACCCCACTGCCCCCGAATGTCGTTATACACCCCGGCAATACCACCTAATACCCCGGCAGGGCTATTGAAGTAGGAGGGGACGATCTGCGACTGTGGGTTTTCTTCCAGAATTTTTTCGCAACCTGTATTTAGTAAAGCCGTAAGGCCGACCATGGCCCAAACTTTTATATGTTTCATAGGAATGTCCAGAATTAGAATTTAAGATTTACGCCGAATGTGAACTGCCGAACGGGTGGATTATTCAGGTTTACCGCGATCTGGCGCTCCGGGGTTGCCCGGTTTCCCGACTGGTCATTGAGCGTCGACTGACCACTAGCGTAGCTATTCCCCTCCGGATCGATTGTCAGTTTGTCGCGTACCAATGGCGAATACAGGATGAGCGGATTGGTGGCGTTAAAATAAACCCGGGCCGAACTGCCGCCGATCTTTTTAATCAACTGGCTGGTGAACGTGTAGCCGAGGTTGATACTTCTGATCTTAACGAACGACCCGTCATAGTAACCCAGCGTTGACCCAAAATTAGCCACAGCACCACCGGCATCGGGTGCGGGGAAGGCGTTGGTTGGGTTGGTATCCGTCCAATAGTCGGTTTTTACCTGGTTTACCCGACCCTGGTTGAAGAACGCAAATCCGCCCGAACCGGTAGAGTTACCCGTCAGGTAAGGTACAACCACTTTCATGCCCATCCGGGCGAAGGTCACGATAGACGCATCGAAGTTTTTGAAGGTAAACCGGTTGGTCAGGCCACCTTCCCACTTGGGCTGGAAATTGCCCAGAATCTTGCGGTCGTTGGGGTCTATTTTCCCGTCGCCGTTTACGTCTTCAACCCGGATCTGACCGGGAAACTGCACCGGCGAGGTTTGTTTGGCCAGGGTACCGTTTTCCTTATCGGATGTCTGCCAGATACCGATCTTGTTGTAATCGTAGATGACCGACAGGGGCTCTCCCACAAACCAGCCCGCCCCTATGTTGGAGAGTTCGGTTGGAGTGGTGAGCTGCGTGATTTTTTCCCGGTTAAAGAAGTAGATCAGGTCGGCACTCCAGTTGAAACCGCCGGGCTTTCTGAAAATCTCAAACGTCAGCGATGTCTCTAAACCCCGGCCTTCTGTTTTGCCCAGGTTCTTCAGCGTCGAACCGGCACCGTTGCTCGGAGGCAGTGGTACAGACAATAGAATGTCTTTGGTTTTCTGGAGATACCAGTCGACCGTACCCGTAATCCGGTTGTTCAGGAAACCAAAGTCAATACCCACATCGACCTGCGAGGTCGACTGCCAGCCCAGATTCGTTGCGGGCAGGCTGGTAACCGTATACGCCAGTTGCTGACCGGCCGTACCCAGACCAAAGTTGTAATAGCCTGCCGACAGGGCACCCAGTGTCGAGTACGCCCCTACGTTCCGGTTGCCGGAAATTCCCCAGCCACCCCGCAGTTTCAGGTTCGAAATGGCAGGAACGCTTTTCATGAACGGCTCGTCGATAATGTTCCAGCCAGCACCAATGGCAGGGTAGTTAAAGTAACGATTCTGCGGGGATAAGGTAGACGACCCATCCCGGCGCAGGGTTAACGTTAGCAGGTAGCGACTGTCGTAGCTGTAATTGACCCGGCCCATGTAAGACAGCAGCCCCGTTTCGGCAAAGGAGTTGCCAAAGTCTGAGTTAGCCACGGGCTGACCCGATGCCAGCGAGAAATTGGACGTCTTGATGTAGTCGGCAGGCACCCCGGTCACCGTGAACCGGCTTCCCAGCGAATGGTTTTGAGTCACTTCGTACAGTCCTGTGAAGCCCAGTTTATGCTTGCCAAACGTTTTGTCGTAATAGAGCAGGTGCTGGAGGTTAATATCCCAGTACTCCGTATTGCTGATCTCGGCGTTGGACGACGACTGAACCGTAGCGGAGTTGAAATAGGTAAGTGGACCACCGTAGCCGTTGTAGTTCGACTGGCTGAAGTTCAGACCGGCGTTGAACCGATACCGAAGACCCGGCAAAAGGTTAACTTCTGCATACAGACTGTTGAACGTCCGCAGTGACCGCGTACGACCCAGATAGGAATCTTTCTTCGTCATAATGGTCAGCGGGCTGATCCCGGCCGCATCGATCGATCCTTCCGATGGAAACAGGTTTACGGTGCCATCAGCATTGTAGGGAGACGCCAGGGGTGTTAACCGAACCAGACCGCCCGGTATACCACCACCGCCGGGGGTGTTAGTGTAGGTCAGCGTGTTCAGGGTATTTAAACCGATCTTGATGTTTTTGCCAAGGCGCTGATCGATGGTGGCCCGGATGGTATACCGTTCGAATTTCTGGCTGGGGATAATACCCGTTTCGTTGAAGTAACCCAGACCCAGCGAGTACTGCGTATTGTCGGACCCACCCTGCATACCCAACTGGTGGTTGGTATTGAAGCCAGCTTTGTAGATCAAATCCTGCCAGTCGGTCGAGATGCCGGCGGCCAGTGCTTCCTGTTCCTTAATGGTAAGTGGATAAGCCGTGGTTCCGGGAGCGGAACGGTTGTACTTGGCAGCCTCCTGTTTGAACTGGGCATACTCGGGGCCATTCATGATGTTGTACTTGCC
The DNA here is from genome assembly GCF_900230225.1 of Spirosoma fluviale. Taxonomy (GTDB): domain Bacteria; phylum Bacteroidota; class Bacteroidia; order Cytophagales; family Spirosomataceae; genus Spirosoma; species Spirosoma fluviale. The sequence continues at coordinate 849,387 of NZ_OCNH01000001.1, read as the reverse complement.
CATAATGGTCGTGATGCCATGATAGCCGTCGTAGGTAAACACGGGTTTACCCACTTTTCCGCGTTTGGTGGTCACCAGAATAACGCCACCCGCTCCCCGCGATCCGTAAATGGCGGTAGCGGAAGCATCTTTAAGGATTTCCAGATTGGCAATATCATCGGGGTTGATGTCATTCAAACCGCCGTACGGAATGCCATCGACTACTACCAGCGGACCATCGAGCCCATCGCCATTGCTGGTGGTTAACGTCCGGTTTCCCCGGATACGAATCGATCCTTGCGAACCGGGCGTAGATCCGTTGCTCACGATGGTCACCCCGGCCGCGCGTCCTTTCAACTGGTTTACGATGTTCGGAGCGGGGACTTCTTTCAGCGTCGCTTCATTGACCGACACAACCGAGCCCGTCACGTCGCGTTTGCGCTGGGTGCCATAGCCCACCACGACAACTTCATTCAGCGTTTTATCGTCGTTGGCCAGGGTAACATTAATGGTCGTTTGTGAGCCAACGGCTACCTCTTTCGTCAGGTAGCCGATGAACGAGAAAACCAGCGTCGTGCCTGCGCCGTCCGGTACGGTCAGTTTATAATTACCGTTCACGTCGGTCGTGGTGCCGCGATTGGTCGATTTTATCTGAATGTTCACGCCCGGCAACCCTTCGCCGTTGTCGCCCGTAACCCGACCGGAGAGCTGCACATCCTGCGCTTCTTCCGTTCTAATCTTACTGGTTGAGTTTTGCTGCGGGAGTGTGGCTGGGGCCGTTTCCCGCTTTATCAGAATCTGCTGACCAATCACCTCGTATTTTAAGTTGAGGGGTGTCAGAATATGATCCAGCAATTGAGAAAGCTGTTCATTGGTGGCCTGATAGGTCACTTTTCGCTTCGACTGAATGATCTCCCGGCTAAATAAAAATTGAACGTTGGCCTGTTTTTCAATTCGTTTGAAAACGGTTTCAACGTCCTGATTTTGAGCCGATATGCTGACTCGTCGACCTAAGAGTTCCTGTGCGTTGCCATCGAAGGCAAAGCTGATGTTGACCAGGGCGAATGCGAACAAGATTTGTAGACTTGTGATTTTCATAATCCTGACCCAAACACTGCGGTTTAGTAAAATGTAATGCATAAGTTTGTGAACGTTGTTGTTCTTTTTTTTTAAAGAATGGACAAAAAATTCCCTTACCCCGTACAAAGGGTTACGTGTTAGAAGAGGCACAAAAAGTGGGGACTTTACAGGCGATAGTGTTGGAAGCACTGTCGCCTTTTGTCGTTATTGGCGGATGTTAACTTTACATCATAGGGTACTGTGGTTTTATTGAGAAGTTAGAATAAATAATTAATTGCAACCGGCGCTTTGAATGACCACCTGGTTATTCACTACGCTGAAGCTGGATTCTATTGTCTGACATACCAGCCGGATTTTTTCAGGAAACGGAACATCATCCAGCTGTCCCGTAAACGTGCAGTTCTTGAGCAGCTCGCGATTATAAACGATAGGCATGTGGTACTCAGCTTCTAACTGGGTAAACACCTCTGGAACAGGCGTGAAATCAAACTTGAACTGGTGGGTAATGATCTCGGACGTTCCACTCTCCAGCGGCCGATTCACTTTCTTTTCAACCTTATCCGTTTTCGAATTCAGACTTAGTTGCTGATGGACGGCCAGCAGCACTTCCTTTTCTGTAGAGCCGGGAAAGCTAACCGGCGTAACGGAGACCTTCCCCGTCTTAACTTTCACAAATGCATTCGATTCATTAGCAAAGGAACGAACCTGAAAGCTCGTGCCCGTTACCCGGGTTGTTAACCGATCCGTATACACGATGAACGGTTTCGCCGGATTTTTGGCTACTTCAAAAAAACCTTCTCCTTGCAGGTAAACCTCCCGCAATAAATCGTCGGTCCCCATCCGAAAACGAATCTGACTATTGACCGATAGCAGCACCGACGATTGTTCGGGAAGCAGCACCGTTACCGACCGATCGGCTACGTTCTTCACAATTTTCCACTTACCAGCCGCCAGGGCAGGTGTTTCTCCGGTAAACAACCCAGCTATCGACCGGCTCGCTGGCTGGCCTGCCTGCCACCAGATCAGCAAGAGCAATACGCTGGCTGCGGCAGCCCAACGCCCCCACTGCCCGCTAAGCAATGGTCTTACGGGGATCTCTGCATCCGGAATCTGATCCAGAATTTGTTTTGTTTTCTCTTTTACCTCCTGATCGGAAAGGGCAACTTTTTCTCCCTGAAGGGTTAAGAAAATTGCCACTGCCTGCTCGTAGAGATCAATTTTCTCCGGGTGGTTAGACAGCCATTGTTGCCAAACCAACTGGTCTTCCCAACGCCTTTCCATCACCCAGGTCCGGAAAGCGTCGTTTTCTAAAAAATCCTCGACGGTCGAAAAATCGCCAGCTGGAAAGTCCATTGGTACTTTTTGGGTATTTTTAATGATAGTATGGAGATTCGGCCGGAGGATACCCTTCTCAAAGCAAATTTTTTTAGAGACAAATACAGATAAGGCAAAAGAACGGCACAAGCCATTTTGTACGCAGCTTGCTGAGGGCTTTCTGCAAGAAGTTGGAAACCGACTGGCGATTCACCTCCATGACTTCGGCAATTTCGGGGATGGACAGGTTTTCGTAGTAGCGCAGATACAGGGCTTCCCGTTCCCGAGGGGGTAAGGTAGCCAGGTGGGACTGCATGGTTTGGGAAAGGATAGCCATCGACTCCTGCCGTATCAGCAGGGTTTCGGTATCGACGTCTTCGGCTACCGAGGTGTCCCAATCCAGTTCCTGAAATGTTTGCCTTTTTTGAGATCGCAGCGATTGCAGGATGTGATGTCTTAATGCCTTTAACAGGTAATGCTTAACCGAATCGGTGTCATTGATCTGAGCACGATTCTGCCAGAGCTGTAGAAAAAGCTCCTGGATACAATCCTCAACGACCGCCCCATCGACCATAAATTTCAAGCCATAGTGCCTCAGCGTACGATAATAGTGCTCAGCCAACTGACCTAATGCGTGCTTATCGCCTTTACGATATGATTGCCATAAAATCTGGTCCAGGGTTTGTGAAGTCTTGAAGTCCACTTAAATACACGTTGGGGAAAATTACAAATTCTAGTCAAGGATTACATTCGCTTTATGCAAGCATACATCAAGGAAGACGAATGGACGTTAAGGACTTTCCTGGTTGTCAAAGCATTCTAGTACAGCCTACTATGTGAATTAAATGTCATCCTGAGTATTGTGTATGGTTGACACTATTTTAGTTAAAGATTAATGTTTTGTAGCCTTGTTGCTACATGTTGTCAGTTGAACAAAGTTTGCTGAAAGGTAGGATTAGATCGCGTTCGAGAGGCCTAAATTCCAAAAGAAACCAAGTATAGGCAAAAATCAGTAATAGGCTTTGAAAAAGAATACAATTCTACAACAATATAATTATAGACAATTTATATATTTTACCCTATTTTGACTGTATTTTAACATTTTTAGCTTTTCAAGCAGATTTCCAGGGAAACTGAAAAGCTTTATATGCAAGTTGCTTATTGCTACTATCTGGACGTCTAGACGCTGTCTGAATTGATCGCCTGGGCTATAAAGCGCGGCTTATGGCCTGGTGCTTTGTTACTTTTTTCGCCCTTAGCTTTAGCCGCAATGGCAGTCCACTACGCAGATAGAAAGTGCCTTGCTCAAGACTAAAATCCACCGCTTTTCGACTCACATCGTTAGAAGGTGTTGGGGAATTTAGAAAGGTTGAGAGTCGTGCCAACTTTGTAGTCGCCAAACGACAAAGTCATGACCAAACAATTCTCTAAACTGACCGACCCTCAATGGGCGGCAATTTCGCCTTTTTTCAATGGCACCGGCCACCCGGCTCAAACGAAAGCGCAAACACGATTTACGTCAGGTAATAAATATCATTTTGTGGCTTTTACGAACCGGATGTCAATGGCGTAATTTACCCGAGGAATGGCCTAACTGGCAAGCTATCTACTACTACTTTGAGCAATGGAAGCAAGATGGTACGTTTGAACGAATCAATTTAGCACTAAATCAGCTGGATCGTAAAGGGGTTATTAAAGAAGCCTGTCCTTCTGTACTATGCATTGATGCACAGAGTGTTAAGCTAAATCCGATGATCTGTGAATACCGAGGGCTAGATGCTAATAAACGAGTCAATGGTCGCAAACGGCTGTTTGTTGTCGATACGCAAGGCCGACTCTGGGTAGCGGCTGTTCATGCGGCTAATCAAGCCGAAGGGCCCGCAGCTATTCTCTTAATTGGTGATATTCTTTGGCGAGCAGGCCAACGCTTAGAAAAAGTCTATGGCGACCAATCTTATAATGGAGTTTTTGCCAAGGCATTAGCTGATTGGGACATCACCTTTGAAAAAGCATCGCGGCCTCCGTGGCGCGGCCTCCGTGGCGCGGCCTCCGTGGCGCGGCCTCCGTGGCGCGGCCTCCGTGGCGCGGCCTCCGTGGCGCGGCCTCCGTGGCGCGGCCCGAATCGGCTCGAGGATTTGTCCCCGTTGCTAAACGCTGGGTAGTCGAACGTACCATTGCGTGGACCAATTTCTTCCGACGCATTGTCAAAGATTATGAGTATACCCTATCATCTTCGGTCAACTGGCTTTATTTGGCTAACATTCAACTGATGCTTCAACGGATTTGATTCAACTACAAAATATAATTCCCCAACACGTTCTAAAAGCGGCTATAGCCTCCAGTGGCTGGAGGGGCAATGAACAGGCAATCGGGAAGCCACGCTAAAATCTGGAATAACTCATTTACAGCATTTACTAATTGTTTTTACCAAAACGCACTTCAATCAGAGTACCTTCGGCCGGACTACTCTTTACGTGTAATTTGGCATTCAACAGGTTACTCAGCTGTTTCACAATAGACAGACCGATGCCCTCCCCAGACTCTCCGTCTTTGGGTTTCAGTTCCATTTTAGCCGCTTTGGGCAATCCAGAAGCAGGGAGATCGACAAGTTGTCGGACAACTTCTTCCGGCAAGCCCGGTCCGGTATCTTTCACGCTGAACTGCCAGCCGGTATTGCCTTCTCCTAACTCCCACGAAATGGTAGCGCCACCTTCCCTGGTATATTTCAATGCATTCAGGACAAGATTCTGGGCTATCCGCTGCACTTTTACCATATCGCCGGTAACGAATAGCACGTCCGGACCGTCTACTTTTAACCAAAGCCCCTGTTCTTTAGCTAACGTCTGCATACTCATACTTAACTCTTTAAGCAGATTAGAGGCATCGAAAGACTGGTTAAAAACCTGTTCCTGGCCAGATTCCAGCCGGGAATAGTCCAAAAGTTGGGTCAGCAGAGAGGTTACCTGGGCCAGATTTCGATTAAGCATACTCAGCATTTGCTCCCGCTCCTCTTTCGTATCCATCAGGTTAAGGAGCGCAGCTGCCCCCTGAATAACGCCAAAACTACCCCGCAGATCGTGCGAGGTGGTTCGCAGAAACTCACCCCGCTCCCGAACATAGCGACGCATCTGCTCCAAATCCTGCATAGTTTGCTGCGAACGTTCCAGTTCCTGAATCCAGCGATTCTGTTGCAGTTCGGCCTGTTTTAAGGCTGTAATATCCAGACCGGTCAGTATAATACCATCATCATATTTATCAATCGAGATTCCCAGCCATTGATCCTGCTGAGCACCTGGCATATGCTGCTCCCGATAAGCCGCTCTACCCGTGCTGTGAACCTGCCGAAGCTGGTCCATCGTTTCCTGATGCCACAACATCGGAGCCAGTTCGGTAGCTAAAGTGCCGGGCAAATGAGGAAGGGGCATATTTGCCATCTGGGCAAATTTTCGATTACACACAATTACCTGAAAATCAAGCAACTCCTCCTCCCCGGTGCGAACAGCTTTCAGCATTCCAATGGCGGCTGGCGATGTATTGAGTACGGCCTGTAGGTTTTCGGCGGTTTTGACCAGTTCGGTATTGGATTTCAGGAGCTGCATATTGGCATTCGTCAGCTCTTTGGTACGGGCCTGCACGCGGTTATCCAACTCCTGATTGAGGCTTTTCTGCACATGCACTTCGGCACAGGTGCCGATGTATCCGCTAAAATTACTGTCAGTGTCGAAGGTTGGGTGCGCATTTTCCATCATCCACCGGTATTCGCCGTCGTTCCGTTTTAGCCGGTATTCGGTCTGGTAAGGCTGGCGGGCGGTGAAATGAGTACTGAACGTATTTATATAGTCGGTTCGATCTTCAGGATGAATATCAATCATCCAGCCCTGCCCGGTTTCCTGCTCCGATGACCGACCCGTGTAATCGAGCCAGGCTTTGTTGAAAAAGCTGTACCGGCCGTCTTCATTGGCCACCCAGATCAATACGGGCGCGTTATCGATGAGAGCATGGAACCAGGCCTGCCGTTCTTCCAGTAGTTGCTGAACCTGCCGCTGCTCGGTAACATCTTCGATAGCCAGCAGAATAGCCTCCTGTCGATGTTGTTCAATAACCCGACGGGCGTGAATCAGCATCACCTTTGTGCCCACCCCCGGAAAATGATGCTTTACCTCAAATGCCTGAATCAGCACATTTTTCTGGACAACCTCCTCCAGTAACTCACGCAGACGGGGAATATCCCAATGCCGGTTGCCAAGTTCATAAATCATGCGTCCAATTGTGGCATCTTCAGGTATTTTAAAGATCTGACAGAAGGCCTTGTTGGCACTTTTCACCCGCAGGTGTTTGTCGAGTACGATAGTAGCTTCGCTGATGGTCGAAAAAATAGCTTCGCCATACATGTACGCTTCGGCAAGCTGGTCGTTGCGAATCTGCAGCTCCTGGTTTATAGTTTGTAGTTCTTCGTTGGTCGATTCTATTTCCTCCTTACTCGTTTCAAGCTCTTCATTAATGCTCTGCAATTCTTCATTACTGCTCACAATCTCCTCATTGACGGACTGGAGCTCTTCGCTGGCAATCTCATGCTCTTCAATAATGCTCCGCATGTCTTCCCGCATTGTGGAGAGTTCTTCCTCAAGCTGTTTGACCCGGCTATTCTGACCGCTTTCCAGCATAGGATCATCCACCAGAACGCCCTGTGCCTCCCGAAACAGGATTAAAAATAACCGCCCTTCAGCCGTATCATTTAACGGCACAACATCAATGGAAACCAGGTACTTTTTACCCGCTACGGTTATTTCGATGCCTGCTTTCCTTTCTGACTGACCCGATTTCTGGGCCTTTCGTACCGCATTCCGAATTTCGAAGGCTAGTGCAGGCCGGGCCATTTTGGACAGATTGAGACTAGCCCGCCCCGACACATGCTCCAGAAAGAGGCTGGTTTCCCCCCGAAACTGAAGAATATCAAGCTCTTGATCCACCACCACACTAGCAGGCATAAATTGCCTGAGCAATACCTGGTCCACAATAGTATCTAGTTCATTCACGGTCTGGCGCGCTTTAACTGGTTGATTTTTCGAATTCACTCCATCGCTCATTCTCAGGTTTGAACGACGGGGTTGCGGTTGCCCATCTTTCCGCTCAATAACCACCTGACTCACTACTATCCCCGCAGATCGCTCGTTTTTACGGATAAATATCTTATAATTTTTGTCAAAAGGTCTAAATAATGCCGAAGAAGCCGACACCATTTCTGATTTGCCCAGCAACAAATAGCCATCATAATTCAAGGCGTAGTGAAACGTAATGAGCGCTTTTCGCTGTAGTACAGAATTCAGATAAATCAGCAGATTGCGGCAGCTGATCAAATCAATTCGGGAAAAAGGAGGATCCTTGAATATGTTGTGCGGAGCAAACACACACATATCCCGAATCGTCTTACTGATCTGATACATGGACTGGTGCTTCGCAAAAAAGCGCTGTAACCGTTTAGGTGATACGTTTGCTACTTCACTAACGGAGTAGAGCCCCTGCCGGGCGCGGCTAATGGCATTTTCACTAAGATCGGTAGCAAAAATCTGAATGGTCACTCTCGATGCTTCTTCGTCGAGCTTTTCCAGCAACAGCATGGCCAATGAGTAGGCCTCCTGCCCGGTTGAACAACCGGGTACCCAGATACGCAACGGTACCTGGCCACTTTTCTGCTGAACAAGTTCGTGAAAAACGCTGTTTTTTACGAACTCCATCGTTTCCTCATCCCGGAAAAAGCTGGTAACGTTGATCAGCAAATCATTATAAAGCAGCCCCGGTTCAGCAGGATGCTCCCACAGGTACCGTAAATATTCTTTGAGTGTTTCCAGCTTATACAGCAACATCCGACGAATGATCCGCCGACGAATGGTGGTCATTTTATAATTACTGAAATCGACACCAATGGCTCTTCGCAGAAACTGAATAATGGGTTGCAGATCTTCAGTAGTGACTTCCCTTAACTCCTCGATTTCATTTTCGATAGTACTTCCGGCATCGGCCGTTTGCTGAAAGATCGTGGCTTGCCGACTGAGATGCTCCAGTTCCCCGGCGATTTCGGCTGGCGATAAAATCATGTCGGCAACCCCTTCGGCGATGGCCGACTGGGGCATGCTCTGAAATTTTGCGGACGAATCCTGGACAAATGTAATCCCCCCGGCCACTTTAATCGCTTTCAGGCCCATCGTTCCATCGTGCGCCATTCCGGACAGGATAACCCCAATTGCGCCCTCTTTTTGGCGCTGGGCTAATGAGGTAAAGAACTGGTCGATGGGCATGTTCGGCACGTCAATCTCCGAATAGGACTCCCCTTTCACGGCTTTCTTCCGACGTGGCATGAGTGTGAGCACACCATCCGCGATTTCCATCGTCTTATCAGGCGGAATTATATAAACCGTATTGGCCTCGATCCGGACCAGGTGCTCTGCTTCTTTAACATTCATTTTCGTTGCCCGACTCAGAATAGCCGACAACTGACTCTCAACCAATGCATTAAGGTGTTGTATATAAACATAAGCCAGACCGGTAGCGGGCGAAAGGTGTTCTAACAGTTCAGAGAAAGCTTCCAGTCCGCCAGCCGATGCTCCGATAGCTACCACTGGAATTGAAGATATGGTTAATGAGTATTCACCTCTAGAGGATATGGTTAATGAGTTTTCACCTCTATCGGAACGTTGAGTAGACATAGGTCTTTTTTATGTAAACCAACCGGCAGTTCAATTGTTGATATATTGTTTTGGGAGTTAATTATACTGCTTAAACTAATTTCCACAGACCAGAGTAAGAAATTTATTCATCTATCGTTTAAAGGGTCTATTCACGGAAACACCATTTCTATAAATACTAATGTGACTAATGGCTAAACGCGATATTGTTGTAATTGGCGCATCGGCGGGTGGAGTTGTGGCTCTTAAAGAGTTAGTCCGTTCATTGCCATCTGATTTTAACGCAACCATTTTTATTGTTCAGCATGTTGCGGCTTATGCAACGAGCATGCTACCGGAAATCCTGAACTATGCCGGTCCGCTCAAAGCGGTTCACCCAACCGATGGTGATTCTATTGAGCCGGGCATGATTTACGTTGCCCCACCCGATCATCATCTTCTGATTGAGCAAAACCAGGTATTGGTAAAAAAAGGGCCTAAAGAAAATCGCTTCCGACCGTCGATTGACGCCTTGTTCCGGTCGGCTGCCTATAACTTCGGCGAGCGGACCATTGGTATTGTGTTAACCGGCTTGCTCGATGATGGCACATCGGGAATGTGGTCGATAAAACGGCTGGGGGGACTCGGCATTATTCAGGAACCCGAAGATGCCGAATATTCCAGTATGCCCTCCAGCGTACTTGAATATGTAGATGTAGACTATACGGTTCCCCTCGCCAGGATGGGTGCACTATTGTATCAGTTAACGTCCGAAGAATACAAGCCTCCGCACCTTAACATCTCTCCCGAAGAAGGGGAAATGCTGAAAAAAGAAGTTCAAATAGCCTCTCAAAAAAATGCGTTCGAGATGGGAATCCTTGACATGGGCGATCTTTCGCCCTTTACCTGCCCGGAGTGCGCTGGTGTACTGGTCCGTTTCAGAGAAGGCAAATTAATTAGGTACCGGTGTCATACAGGACATGCCTACACGGCGGGCTCGTTACTGGCAGAAGTGGATAAATCCGTTGAAGATAATCTCTGGAAAGCCGTTCGCGTGATGGAGGAGGCTATCATGCTGCTGGAAGAGTCGGGAAAAGCATCGGCCCAGGGGGGCGACGAGCAAGCGGCCGAACGGTTCTTCAGCAAAGCCCGCGAAAACCGGGAACGGACCAATATGCTCCACAAGTTTCTTTTTCAGCAGGAGCCCATTCTTCAGCAACCGAATGGGGTTCCTAAATAAGCCTGACCACCACAAGCCAATGGATACTTGTGGTGTCGGCGTCGTTTGTAGTTGGTTGGGCGTTGGGCGTAGTCTGTGACTACGTCCTTGCGTTATCCAGTCTCCGACCGGAGTGACAGGTTAGTCATTTACACCGGTCAGAGACCGGATAACATTAGGACGTAGTCATAGACTACGCCCAACGCCCAACCAACCGACTACGCCCAACCTGCCACCACCAAGCCGTCCACTCTAAATCAATGCCTCAACCACAACCATCACCCTCAGCAGTGGGCGGGTAGTTCAGCAACTTTCAGCCAGAACTGGCAGATGCGGTCGATCACCTGCGAAAACGACATGTCACCCTCCTTCATGGTAACGACCGAGTTAGCCTGCCGCTCATACCCTTCAATAACCGATTTATCGGTTGGCAAGGCGAGCAGAACCACCGGAACCCGGCAAAGACGCTGGTTATTTTTCAACCGCTGTAGGGTATGCAATCGCTCCAGGGCATCAGATCGGGCGTCCAGAAACACCAGCGCAGGTAACTCCGACTCCGGTAATTCATCGAGCAACTCCGGTAAGTGGATACTCTTCGCCAGCGTCTCAACCCGGTATTCAGGCCAGTTTTTGCCAATGATCTGACGGGCCAGAAAGGCATTTTGCTCATCGTTGGTCACCAGAAATAGAGAGGTTGCCTGATATGACAAACTACCCGACTCACCCATCGGATGTGCTTCATCAAGGTGTACGGATGCCCGCAACCCTTCCTCATTTCCTATTGGGGCCAGATGGTCGCCCAGCGACTGGACAACCTGATTCCATCGCCGACGGCTCACAGGAAAGGTCTCTCCGCTCTGAAGCTGTATTTTACCCGCCATTTTCTGACGCAGCGGCCGTTGTAAACTCTTTACGTAATCCGGATTAACCAGGGCGGTTTTATGCACCCGGATAAAGCCGGGCAGTCGGCCTTCCAGGTAACTGATTGGCTTGGACAGCAGCTTTTTTTCTCCATTTCTAAAATGAAGCCAGCTGTAATTGTTGGCCCCCAAAAAATAGGCAATTAATTCCGGGCGCTCAAGGGCTGGGTTTATGATGCTCATGAAAGTAGAGGACGTTCAGGGTTAACGTATTGTGTTTTTATGCGCTGATGATCGATCGACCAATAGGCGCGATAACTCATTCGTAATCAATAGGCTACCGCATCAGCAGAAACTACTTCGGGCGCACTGCTGAGTGCCTCACTGAACACGGAGTTCCAGTCGTCAACGAAACGCGGCAGGCCAAAATCACGCATCGCCAATTCACGGGCATTGTCACCCATGCGCCGGGCTTCGGTTGGGTTATCCAGTAAAAACTGCATACCCGCCAGCAGTTCGGTCGGGTCGGCCGATACAAATCCGTGGACGCCGTTCTGGATCACCGTTGGTAACTCGGTGGTGGCCACGACCACAATGGGCATCCCAATGGTCATGGCTTCAATAACCGCCAACGGAAGACTGCTGTAGCGCATCGGGCTGAACAGGAACCGATACTGGGCAACGGTTTGGTGCAGACGCGTATAGTGGATCTCCCCAATGCCGCCAATCTCTGCCGATTTCATACCCGCCACCGTGAGCGGCACGTGTTGCCTGAACTGCTCGAACAGATCGAAGCCCGCCATACGCCCCCGGCGCCGGAGTTCATTGACCACTACAAGCCCCTCCTGGCGCTGGCCCGTATACCGTATTGTTGAATCGATGGCTACGCTGTGTTTGACAACGCGGGTGGGCGTCTGGCCATTATCCCACATCAGCCGGTTATAATTTGTTACGTGTACGAGCATCACGCCCGGATCGTCGGCGGCCGGATGCTTCGAATCAGTAGGATGCGGCTCGGGGGTGTTGTGTTCCAGATAAATGGTAGGCAGTTGCCGCTGCTCGGGCGACAGAATCTCGAACCGGTCGGCCTGGTAATTCCGGGGTGTCTGGCAAATGACCAGGTCCAGGTCCAGATTTCGGATAGCCTCGGCCGGTACTTCCCGAACGTAATCAGGCATGGACGAATCCTGTCCACGCCCGCAGTAGCCCTCGGGCGCACCGGGTTTAACCGGCAAATACCAGTTGTGTTCTGCCTGCGTAATAGCGGTTAAATAGGCTCCGTGAATGTGCCAGATCAGAATATTCAATCGTCGCATCGGGTATAAAATCAAGCTGTTGGCGGGCGATGTCTGCCCGGTAAGATTGAGTTGACTAACGTCCCCGGCTCACCAACTGTTTGTTGGCCTCCCCTATTCCGATGCTTTTTTGGTAGTGTGTTCCGTTACCTCACTATTTTGAATATAAACGGTTCGTCATACGGGCACTTACTAACCTTCCCCAACAAGGTGCAGTTAATCCGGGGAGTACAGAACCACTTACTAATTACCTCAACATAAACTCAACGGGCTATGGATAAAAGGCTAGCGCTTATCTCCGAACATGCGTCGCCAATGGCTGCCATTGGTGGTGTCGACGCAGGCGGTCAGAATATTGCCGTTGCCGAATTGGCGAAGGAGCTGGCAAATCTGGGATTTAGCGTCGATGTGTTTACCCGGTGCTGCTCGCCAACGGAGGCCGAAATCGTACAGTGGCAACCCCGTATCCGCGTCATTCATGTGCCCGCCGGAGCCCGGCAGTACCTTCCCAAAGAAGCCCTTCTGCCCCACATGGGCGAGTTTGCGCAGAATATGAGCCGATTTATTCAGACGAACGCGCTCAACTACGCCGTTACCCATGCGCACTTTTTCATGTCGGGGCTGGTAGCTCTCAAAATCAAGCAGCTGCATCGCATCCCGTTCGTTGTCACGTTTCATGCGCTGGGGTTGGTTCGACGCCAATGCCAGGGTAGCTCAGATGGCTTTCCGATGGAACGTACCCTGATCGAGAAGCGGATTATGCAGGAAGCGGACGGTATCGTAGCCCTCTGCCCGCAGGATAGCGACGATCTGATAAAACTTTACGGTGCCGACGCGTCAAAAATTACGATCATTCCGAACGGCTATAATCCGCAGGATTTCTTTCCCATCCGGCAGGAGCTGGCCCGCCAGACGCTGGGACTCAATGTGCAGGAACCAACATTGCTGCAACTGGGCCGGATGGTTCCCCGCAAGGGCGTCGACAATGTAATCCGGGCGGTAGCTATTCTTCGGCAAACGCATGGTATTGCGGCCAGGCTTCTGGTCGTGGGTGGTGACTCCCGGCAACCTGACCCGGAACTCACACCCGAAATCGGCCGACTTCAGGAGCTGGCATCGGCGCTTGGTATAACGGATCTGGTCACGTTTACCGGAAGCCGCACCCGCGACGAACTCCGGCATTATTACAGTGCCGCCGATGTGTTTGTGACAACGCCCTGGTACGAACCGTTTGGTATTACTCCACTGGAGGCTATGGCCTGTGGAACGCCCGTTATCGGAGCGGCCGTTGGGGGCATTAAACACACGGTATTGCTGAACAAAACGGGTTTTCTGGTGCAACCCAACGACCCCCCGGCCCTGGCCGAAAAACTGGCGGTACTGATCACCAACAAAGCCCTTCGGCAGCGCTATGGCCAGCAGGCCATTCAGCACGTAAAAACCGGGTATACCTGGACGCGGGTAGCTCAGCAAACCGCCGACTTATACGACCTGATCACCAACGGGCGCGTCCAGACGGGTTTCTGGCTACGGGCTGCCGGCCATCAGGCCACATCCTTACCAATTCCAGACAGATCGTGAACAAAGCTATTTTTTGGGATAAGGACGGCACTCTCATTCCCGACATTCCGTATAATGTCGATCCAGCCAAAATTACGCTCTATACCGATGCCGGAAGCAGTTTGTGCCGACTGCGGGCTGCCGGGTTCAAGCTGATTGTCATCTCCAACCAGTCGGGGGTGGCGCATGGGTACTTCAAAGAAAGTAAGCTTTTCGGCGTCTGGGACCGGCTTACGGAGTTGCTCGGCCCCTTTGGTGCCGAGCCGGACGGTTTTTATTATTGCCCGCACTTCCCGGGAGCGTCCGTCAAACAGTACGACTGGGTCTGTACCTGCCGAAAGCCCAGGCCGGGCCTTTTACAAAAAGCCGCCAGAGATCACCAGATCGACCTGAGCCAGTCGTGGATGGTGGGCGACATCCTCAATGATGTTGAAGCTGGTAATCGGGCCGGTTGCCGAACCGTACTGATTGACCGGGGGAACGAGACGGAGTGGCTTATCAACAGCCACCGGCTGCCAACCACTCGGGCCAATTCGCTCAGTGAAGCTACGGATTACATTCTGGCCACTACCCGCCGACTGGTGCGGCCGGATGGCTCCGATGCGTACCCGGAACGCTGATGAATCATGTACCTCAACGCACGACACAACGTATGAATTTCTGGAAAGACGGGCTGCGTCTTCTGTGCGTCAGACTGGATAATCTGGGCGATGTACTGATGACGACACCAGCCTTTCGCGCCCTGAAAACGACCTGGCCTGCCGCACATCTGACATTACTGACCTCGTCGGCAGGGGCCGCCATTGCCAAATTTATCCCGGAAATAGATCAGGTGATTTCCTTCGATGTGCCCTGGGTAGCGGGCCAGCAACAACAGCCGGACCAGGTTATTGACCTCGGAAACCGCTTACGCAGCCACCAGTTCGACGCGGCTATCGTGTTTACGGTTCAGAGCCAGAATCCGCTACCGGCGGCCATGCTGTGTTACCTGGCCGGTATTCCCCGGGTGCTGGGCTATTGCCGGGAGAATCCGTACCAACTCATGACCGACTGGGTTCCTGACCCCGAGATACTGGTGGCTACCCGCCATGAAGTTATTCGGCAACTGGAACTGGTTCGGGAAATAGGTTGCCATACAACCAACCGGAGCCTATCCTTAACGCGATCCATTGCCGACCAGCAGCGGGTACGCCAGCAGTTAACAACCGCCGGACTCGACCTTCAACGGCCGTGGCTGGTGCTGCATCCGGGCGTTAGTGAAGAGAAACGGCGGTACCCGGCCGAGCAATTTGTTCAGGCGCTTTTACCGCTCATGCAGGACTCCGGGTATCAGGTGGTGCTGACGGGCAGCAAAAGCGAGCAATCGCTGACCAGCCAGATTCAGCATCAGTTGACCGGTCGGGCGGTGGACCTGGCCGGTCAACTGAGCCTTGGTGAGTTGGCGGCTCTTCTGGCCGAAGCTCCTTTGCTCATTGCCAATAACACCGGGCCGGTTCATATGGCGGCTGCACTGGGTACGCCCGTTGTGGTGCTGTACGCCAAAACGAATCCGCAGCACACGCCCTGGCAGGTGCCTAGCCGGGTTCTGTATTTTGACGTTCCGATGGCTTTGCGCTCAAAAAATAAACTTTTACAACAGTTTCCGGAGCCAGCGGAACCGACTGCATCACTGGAGACTATTGTCCGGGCAGTACACGACCTTATGGCTCAATGGCAACCAATTGCTTAACCAATCAACGTATGTATACTTTAGGAATCAACGCGGCTTTTCATGACCAGGCCGCTGCTCTTGTCAAAGATGGTGTGGTACTGGCCGCTGCCGAAGAAGAACGCTTCACCCACATCAAGCACGGCAAGCGTCCAATCCCTTTTTCCACCTACGAACTACCGTATAACGCCATAGATTTTTGTTTGAAAACGGCCGGCATCAACCTGACCGACATCGATCATATTGCCTACTCCTTCGACCCAAATCTGGTCATTGGCGACCATCAGGCTAAAAATACCGTCGAAATTCCGCTTCGGCCGGGGGTTAACTCCCTCAATGGCTGGCAGAATCCCTATGACGGGCTGTTTCTTTCCTCGATCCTGAACGCGCCCGGCCATCTGGTCGATGGTGTGCCGCTGCACCTCTCCGACCGGTTCCGGGGCGCTACAGCCCAGGGGCCTTACCAGTGGCACTTTGTGAACCATCACCTCAGCCACGCAGCGAGTGCCTTTTTGCCGAGTCCCTATGAGCGGGCTGCGGTGCTGGTGATCGATGGCCGTGGGGAAGTGGCAACAACCAGCTACTGGCTGGGCGACGGCAACGACATGACGCTGCTGGACGAGGTTAAACTGCCGCACTCGCTTGGGTTGCTGTACGAAGAGTTGACGACCTATCTGGGTTTTCTGCATTCGTCGGATGAGTACAAAGTAATGGCAGTGGCTTCCTATGGAGAACCTACGTATGTCGATTATTTCCGGCAGATCATCCAGTTGGGTGAGGGCGGACAATACACCATTGCCCCGCTGAAGCTGGAAGAGACATTCGGTCCGGCCCGTCGGCGCGGTGGTCCGCTGGAGCAGTTTCACTTCGATCTGGCGCATTCTGTTCAGGCCGTTCTCGAAGAAACCGTTCTTCACTTACTCAACTGGCTTCATGACAAAACCCAGGCCGATTCGCTCTGCATGGCCGGAGGGGTAGCCCTCAACTGTGTGATGAATGCCCGCCTGCGCGACAGAGGCCCTTTCAAAAGCATCTGGGTTCAACCGGCCGCCGGTGATGCCGGTACCGCCCTTGGAGCCGCCATGTGGATCGATGCCCAACAGCGCCCTCTGCCCGAGCGTGCCGAACGGCGTTACGAAATGCACCACGCGTACCTCGGCCCCGGTTTCAGCGACGACGAGATTGAAGCCTTTCTGCGCTGGTCGAAGTTGCCTTATCGTCGGCTGACGGACCGCTCGCAGGAAGTTGCGGCTTATCTGGCATCCGGCCATATCATCGGCTGGTTCCAGCAGGGAATGGAATTTGGCCCGCGAGCGCTGGGTGCCCGCTCTATTCTGGCACCCCCTTTCCCGGCCGAAATGCAGGCGAAACTGAACGACCTGAAAGACCGCGAAGACTTCCGCCCGGTGGCTCCGGCTGTATTGGAAGAAGCGGCCGATGCGTATTTCCTGAACGCTCGTCAATCGCCGTTTATGCTGTTCGTCAACGACGTCCGTCCGGAAATGGTCGATGCCATTCCGGCCGTTACCCACACCGACGGAACCGCCCGAATCCAGACGGTAAATGAACGTCAGAACAAGCCCTATTACGACCTGATCAAGGCATTTGCCGAGCAAACGGGCGTACCGGTGCTGGTCAACACGTCCTTCAATACCCGTGGCGAACCGGTTGTTTGCACCCCGCGCGATGCGGTAGAATCTTTCTGGACATCGCCCCTCGACGCGCTGGTGATCGGTTCGTTTATGCTGGAGAAAAACCGGGATGGGCTTAACGAAACTTACGGCGAACTAACTCAATCAGAAACCATCACCGCCGACGCTCAGTAATGTATGGAAAAAACCCTGGTTACCGTTATCATTCCCACGTACAAACGACCGGCGCTCCTGCGTAACTGCCTGATCGCTCTTACCCAACAAACGTTGTCGAAGGAAACGTTTGAGGTAGTGGTGGTCGACGATGGGAATGAATCAGCCGTGGCCGAACTGGTACAGGAAGTAGCAAAACAGACTGGGTTAAAGGCCCGCTACCTGGGTCAGCAAAAGCGTCAGGGACCGGCAGCCGCCCGTAATGCGGGCTGGCGGTCGGCCCGGACGCCTTTTATTGCGTTCACCGACGATGACTGTCTACCCCAACCAGCCTGGCTTAGCACGGCGCTGGTGCAGTTTATCCGGGGTGCCCAGGTACTAACCGGGCGGGTTACCATGCCGATGCCCGAGCAGCCTTCGCACCACGATAAAACAACGGCCCTGCTGGAAACTGCCGAGTTCGTTACAGCCAATCTGTTTTGCCGAAAGACGGTACTGGAGCAAGTGGGTGGTTTCGATGAGCGGTTCGATATTGCCTGGCGCGAAGACAGTGATCTGCACTTCAAAATCATCAAGGCCGGTATTCCGATACTACCCTGTCCCGACGCAGTGATTGTTCATCCAATTCGGTCGGCACCCTGGTACGCGCCCCTCCGCGACGAACGAAAGAACCGCTATGATGCCCTCTTGTTTAAAGAGCATCCAGTCTTATTTCGCGAACGCATTCCGGCCTATAAATGGCTAGTGATTCGGTATTATGTGAGTGTCGCATCATTACTGGTTGGACTTATTGGTTTACTTATAGGTAACAGTCAAGTAGTTGGCCTTGGATTTAGCCTTTGGTTGTTACTCACTCTGGCACTTATAAACGAACGATTAGATAACCAGCCAATCACTGGTACGACACTTAAAGCGGCCCTGATCACCAGTCTGGTTACCCCTTTTCTGTCGGTCTACTGGCGATTGTACGGTGCTTTTTCGTATCGTGTCTGGTACTGGTAGTTGATAGCCTTGTAGGTTCCACCATTCTACACCCTGACAATACAAATGGACAAATTGACAAACGCGCTGGGGTACGCTCCCCGGCGAATTGCTATTTTTCGGGCAATCCAGCTCGGCGATCTTTTGTGTGCGGTACCGGCATTCAGGGCCTTACGAGCCGCGTTTCCGGAAGCCCATATCGCGCTGATTGGCTTACCCTGGGCAAAGGAATTCGTTGCCAGCTACCCCCGCTATTTCGATGAGTTCATTGCGTTTCCCGGCTGGCCCGGTCTGCCTGAACAACCCGTTGACCCCGTCAAAACGGTTCTTTTTTTACAGCAGATGCAGAACCGGCAATGGGATGTAGTGCTGCAAATGCAGGGCAATGGTACGCTGGTCAATGCCATGCTTAGCCTTGTTAACGCCAGCGCACTGGGTGGCTATTACCCGGCCGATATAAAGTCGGAAGAATGGGCCGCCCGCACGGGCTTGTTCGTTCCCTATCCCGTCAAAAGCCACGAAGTACAGCGGCATCTTGGCCTGATGCGTTTTCTGGGCATTGCGCTACAGGGCGATGCACTCGAATTTGACCCCGATGAGACAGCTCGGCAACAGGCGTTAACGTTATTGACAAAAGGTCGACTGAAACCCGGTCAGTACGTGTGCGTCCACCCCGGTGGCGTATCAGGTCGGCGGTGGCCCGCCCATCGATTTGCCGACGTGGCCGATGCACTGGCCGAAAAAGGATATACCGTTGTATTGACCGGAACGGCCGGTGAAATCCCGATCATCGACGAAGTCCAAAGTCGAATGGACCATCCAGCCGTATCCTTTGCCGGCCAAACCAGTCTGGCTACACTAGGGGCCATCCTGCAATTTGCCGCCCTGTTGGTTAGTAACGATACAGGTGTTGGCCATTTGGGCACGGCCTGCCACACGCCCAGCATCATCCTCTTCACTTCCGCCGACCCGGCCGAATGGGGTCCGTTAGATACCAGTCGGCATCGGGTGGTTTTTGAAGAGGATGCTCAGGATACCCATCAGGTTATGGCCGAAGCCAGTGAGTTGCTAACGGCCTACCGGCCGTATTTCATGGAGATGCAGACAAGTTAAGGTGAATAATGAATCAGGGCTTTTTGCTACAACGATCAAACCGTTACGCGGCTATTATTCACATTAGTTAGGTGGTTCAGTGGCTCCAGACTGAGTATGGCCAGTGGTAACGCAGCAAATAAATCCGCTACAACGATACCACTGCCTGTTTCCCCGCGACGATCCACCAGGTGATGCTGCCAGATAGCAGGTGCTTCGGCGGGTAGGCTGATGCGCGTATCCTGCCAATCCAATCCAAAGACATCAGTAGATGTCGCACTGCACAAGCGAGCCAGACCGAGCGGTACGGCAATCACATACCAGGTTTCCGCATAGCGCCGGGCAAACGCCAGCACATGTTGCTTATAACGCCCCTCCACCGTCAATGGGAGGTACTCGCCGGAGGCAAACAGGTCAGGGTGCCGGTTTCGTTCAGCTAATAGGGTATGCACCAGCCAGAGTTTTATCCGCGCATCGTTCCGGCTGGCCCACAAGTCAGCCCAACGGGTATCGGATGCTTTTTTCAGCAACTCGCTGAGTGATTGTTGACGACTGGCAAAGTCAACCGGACGCCGGTTATCGGGGTCGACCAAACTCAGATCCCACCCCTCGCAACCCTGATAAATGTCCGGCAGGCCGGATGTAGTGCATTTGAGTACTAGCTGCGCCAGCGAGTTGATGATGCCAAAATCGACTACGCGCTGGTGAAATTGCTGAAAACTGGCCCAGAATGGACGGTTTCTGTCCAGCAACTTCTCTGCGAAAGCTTGCGTACCGGTTTCGTAGACTTCGTTTGGAGCATCGTAGGTCGAGTTGCGTTTGGCTTCCCGCAAGGCTTTTTGCAGGTATTCGGCCAGACGATCCGGGAAATCAGCTTCCTCGGGCGTAAGCTCAACGGAGTCATTACCGGGCATCGGATAAGCGCCGATCAATGTCTGGTAGATAAAGTACTCGTCGTTGGTGTCTGGTACTTCGGAGGTGGTGTCGTTGCTTGTTTCGGTCGACTTGAGGTCTTTGTTGAGCTGCTGCCACTCCTGCACGGCGGCAATCCATTCGTCGGTCAAATCGGTGAGCACATTTAGTCGGCTCCGCACATCTTCGCCCCGTTTGGTATCGTGGGTGGAAGTAGCATTGAGGGCCAGTGGCCACTGCCTTTGCCGATCAATCATCTTCTGGTGGAAGGCCTCCACCGTCAGGCCAAAGTATTCGGGCGAGTCGCCCACTTCATCATGCCCGATGAAGCGGGTGTAGGTGTACATCAGCGTATCTTCCACGCCCTTGGCCATCAGCGGCCCCGTAAACTGCATGCATCGCTGGTAAAAACCCAGCGCCCGTTGCCGATAGGACTCCCGGCCGGAAGGCGGATTTTGCAGCAGCGCTTCGTCCAGCAGACCAACGGCCGGAGCCAGTTCGGGTTTGTTTTTCCGGATGCGGCTGAGGATGGTCCGGACGGCGGTCGCTTCCTCTTCACTCAACGGCATCTGGTTTCCATAATAGCGGTACACCGGGCACTGGATCAAAAACTCGCCGATGGCCGTTTTCAGGTCGTCAGCCGATACGCTCGCCAGGACGGACGAATCCAGCAGGTTTGAATCGAGGAAAAGCGCGTACAGGTTCTCCAGTTCGCCATTCATGTGCTGGTAGAGAATGTAGGCTTTTTTATCGTGAAGCTCTGCCCGAACAGCCATTTTCTCACCCAGCAGCGCATGATAGAACCGGGTGAAGCTGGCTTCGCTCTCGGTTCGGGTGAAAAGGTTGTTGACCATCGAAAGGTAGGCGTAGCCCGTAGCCCCCTGCACCGGCCAGTCGGCGGGCATTTCTTCGTCGTTCTGGAGAATTTTCTCAACCACGATATAAGCCTCCGGCCCGGCCAGTTGGCGCAGTTGCCGGAGGTAGCGGCTGGGGTCCTGAAGTCCGTCGATATGGTCGACCCGCAGACCGTGAAAGACGCCCGCTTCGAGCAGGGTTTTGGGTAGCTGGTGCACCGCATCAAACACCACCGGGTTCTGAATGTTGAGACAGATCAGGGCATTCACCGTAAAGAACCGCCGGTAGTTGATCTGCTGGTCGGTTTCGCCGTGAAAACACAGCCGGTATGCCTGCTGATCGACGATTTGCCTGATGAGCAAAGGAGTTGTGCTGACAACCTTCAGGCAATTTCGAATGTAGGCTTCCTGATCGGGGTTTGTCATTAGCCGGGTAAGTGTCTGCTGACAGGTATCCGACAAATGGGCGTAGGCATCCGTATCACTAAACTGCTCAAGCAGGCTCAACTGCTCCGTCAATGCCTGCACCGCGACCGGAATGGCGGTGTCGCCAGCCTGTAAAATGGACGTATAGGAACGCAAATGCAGCGGATAAGCGGTATCAAAATACTCAATGATAAACTTCCCACCCTGATAATTAGCCGTTAGTTCGCCACGGGCGAGGACTTCGGCCAAATGGTCGCCCAGAAACGGCACCATGAGTCGGCCGTGGTGCACCGGACTTTGCCAGTTAATATCGAAAAACGTAGCGTAAGGCGACAGTTGCCCTTTCTCCAGCACATCCATGAGCCACTTATTATGTGGATCGAAGGCCATGTGATTAGGCACAATGTCCTGTATCCAGCTCATGCCCCGTTGCTTTAATTGCTGACTGATGGCCCGTAGCTCGTCTTCGGTACCTATTTCGGGGTTGATGCGTTGTGGGTTTACCGAGTCATAGCCATGCAGGCTGCCGGGTACGGCTTCAAAAACGGGCGAAGCATAGAGCGTACGAACGCCCAGTTGATCCAGATACGGAATGATTCGCTCAAAATCACGAAACGTAAAATCTTTGTGGAATTGGATCCGGTATGTGGAAACGGGATTTTTCATGATGTTGAGCGTAAAGTATAAATGATTCGGGTTGCAGCGAAATAGTATCGCCATTGTTGAGTAAAGCCGGGCATGCGCTGTTGGCTGATGGCATATTTGGTTGCCATTGCGCATCGGCAGAATCGAGCAGTTTTTCCCAACGGATGTCTTCACCCGATACACAAAGGATTGTTGACTGCGGTTGTTCAGAAAAATTCATCAGGCACAGCACATGCTGATCTTCGTGCCACCGGTGCAAGGTCAGCAGTTCTTTCTCCGTATCGACAGCGACGTCGAGTTGATTCCGGTCGAGGTGATACAGGGCTGGTAAATGATGGCGCAGGGCAATCAGTGTCTGGTAATAGCGGAGTAACGTCCGGTGCGGCTCCTGCATCGGCAAATGCCACTGCAGTTTTGTATGTTCGAACGTTTCTTTCGTCTGCGGGTCCGGCACGTCATCGTCGCCGTCGAACTCATCTTTACGGCCCTGCCGAACGGCTTCGGCCAGATCCGCTTCGGTGTAGTTAACGAAGTAGAAAAACGGGTTTGTCTCGCCCCATTCCTCGCCCATAAACAGCAGCGGAATAAACGGACTGACCAGCACCGCACCGGCCATCAGCTTGAGCATTTCGTAGCTATACAACTGACTCGACCGTTCCCCCTGCTTCCGGTTCCCTATCTGATCGTGGTTCTGCGAAAAGACGATGAACTGTTCGCCCGCATTACCATGGGCCATTTGTCCGAATAGCTTTTCGCGGACTACCGAGAACTGCCCGTCATATACATACCCATCTTTATAGGATTTGGCCAGGTGATTCAGGCCATTGAAATCGGCATAGTAACCGGTTTTTTCTTGCCCAACCGCCACCCGAAGCGAGTGGTGAAACTCGTCGATCCACTGAGCATCCATGCCGTAACCCTGTTCGGCCAGCGGCTTAAGGTACCGAGGGTCGTTCAGATCGCATTCGACCAGCAGATAATGTCGACGCCCGGTTGTACGCATGAGGTCGTCGACCCGCTGCCGGAGTTCCTGAAGAATATGCACCGGGCTGGAATCTTTAAGCGCATGGACCGCATCCAGCCGCAGGGCGTCGATATGAAAATCCCGGAACCACATCAGCGCATTTTCGATGAAATGCCGCCGGACGCCATCGCACCAAAGGTCATCGAAGTTAATGCCCTTCCCCCAGGGTGTGCGGTATTTATCCGTCAGGTAGGGGCCAAAGTTCTCCATGTGGTTCCCTTCCGGCCCGAAGTGATTGTACACGACATCCAGAATAACCGCTATTCCCTTATAATGGCAGATGTTCACCAGATGTTGCAGTCCGAGAACACCCCCGTATGAATTTTGTACGGCAAACGAGTACACACCATCGTAACCCCAGTTTCGGGAATCCGGAAACTGCGATATGGGCATAATTTCGATGGCCGTTACACCCAGTGCTTTCAGGTAATCCAGCTTGGCTTCCAGGGCTTTAAACGTACCGGCTCCGGTGAACGAGCCGATATGAATTTCATAAATCAGGTAGCTATCCAGCGAAGGGTTTATCCAGCTCTGGTCTTCCCAATAATAGGCCGCCGTGTCGACCGCCTGCGAAGGGCCATCTACCCCTTTCGGTTGGTACAGCGATGCCGGATCAGCAAACTCCTCATCACCATTGAGCACGAAGGTGTATTGATCGCCAGGCTTAATTTGATCGGTCGTGAGATGCCAGTAACCTATTTCAGCGCTTACCAGCGGTAAAGTTGCCGACTTATTGTACACCTTAAGCACCACCTGAGTAGCCTTTGGTGCCCAGACCGTTACCTCGGCCTCGGGTTTATTAGGAAAGCTGATGCCCAGCGATCGTCTGTTTACGTTGAGTTGATGCATAAGAGGAAGAGTAGGAAGTATCTATAGGTCGGTGATCCTGTAAAACGAAAATCAGTTAGTTTTCAGCCGGTACCAACTGTATCCATAGCCCGCTAACGGGATGGTAACTGTTCCCTCAGGTCCAGATTGCGTTGTGCTGTTATCCAGCAAATTGACCAAAGCCGCCGTTGGTTTTGCAAAGGCGTTGAGCGTACAGGATTTGGGTTCTGCACTGAAGTTATGCACCATCAGCAGCGAACGTCCCTGCCAGTCGTACCGGATAGCCAGCACGTTTTCCGATCCCGTATCGAGGAGTTCCCAGTTGCCCCATCCTATTTCGGGGCACTGTCTGCGCAAACGGGCAAAGCGGGCCACCCGATTAAGCAGCGATGCTGAATCGGCCCGTTGAGCGGCCACATTGACCCGACTGTAGCTATAAGGTCCTTCGTTAATGACGGGCCGCACCAGTTTAGCCGCATCCGAAAAACCAGCATTGGTGCCGGCCGACCATTGCATGGGCGTTCGAACGGAAAGCCGCTCCTGAAGCCGGAGATCATCGCCCATACCAATCTCCTCACCATAGCGGATAACGGGCATACCGGGCAGTGAAAACAACATACTATACGCCAGTTCGACCAGACGCGGATCAGCCAGCATGGGGGCCATCCGTCGACGAATGCCCCGGTCGTAAAGCTGCATAGTTGAGTCAGGCCCGAATTTAGCGTACACCTTTTTTCGTTCTTCGTCGCTGAGCCGACCAAGATCGATCTCATCATGGTTTCGGAGAAAATGCGCCCACTGCGATGTTGGCGGAATGTTTTTGGTATCAACCAGTGCCTTCTTCAGCGATTTCGTGTCTGACGTTGCCAGGGCGTAGAATAGGTGCTGGTTGGCGAAGAAGTTGAACATCGTGTGAATCCCCTGCCCTTCTTTTCCGAAATAAGGCTCCTGTTCTTTTGGGTCGACATTTGCTTCGCCCAGTAAAATGGCATCCCGTTTATGCCATTGAACGTACTGATGTAATTGATTAATTATACCGAACTGGTGCAGGGGTTTATCGGGGTCGAAGCCGGGGTTCGCCACTTCAATCAGGAAGGGGACGGCGTCTACCCGAAAACCCGCAATTCCCTTATCCAGCCAATACCGGATAATCTTCCGCATCTCCTGCAACACTGCCGGATTCTGCATGTTGAGGTCTGGCTGAAAATCGTAGAACCGGTGGTAGTAATATTCACCCGCCTGTTTGTCGAGCGTCCAGACGGCTTTCTGCACACCGGGAAATACCATCCCGGAATCCCACTTTTCGGGTCGCTCCTTCGACCAGACATACCACGACCGATAGGGCGAATCTTTCCGCTGCCGGGCCTGCTGAAACCACGGATGCTGATCGGAGGTATGATTGGTGACCAGGTCCATAATCACGCGAATTCCCCGCTGGTTAGCCTGCCGTAAGCATTCATCAAAATCCTGTATTGTACCCAAATGGGCGTCTACGCCATAGAAGTCCGAGACATCGTAGCCATCGTCTTTATTGGGCGTGGGCTGAAAGGGTGCCAGCCAGATGGTTTGCACGCCCAGTTTCTTCAAGTAGTCCAGTTCCTGGGTCAGACCCTTGAAATCGCCGTACCCGTTGGCGTCCGAGTCTTTAAAGACTTCTACGTCGACGTTATAAATGAGGCTGTTTTTATACCACAACTCCTCTACAAAATCGGTTGGCACCGGAATAGGTGGCGCTTCATCCACTTTTGATTCGGAAGAATTCGACTGGCACGATACGAGGATACCAACGCATAACAGAACAAAAAGTCGTTTCATGGATGAGTAGTGATGGCGTTCGACAGGAATAACTCCACAAGGAAGCATCCTGTTAGCCATTCCCTCATTTCTCCTATTAGACGGCCGGAAAATTGCATTTATCTAATATCGGCCATAAGGAATTTCGGATTCTTCTATGGCGGCTTATCCATTTGACCGCACGAAAAGTTAAGTGGGCATGAAGAAAGAGGCTATTCATTTAGAAGACTGGCAACGAATTCTGTTGGGCGATGCGCCGGCTGAATTTTTATTAGAGGTATTCATCCGAACATCATTAATCTACCTGATTTTACTGGTTGTTATGCGGCTGCTGGGTAAGCGGATGAACGGGCAGCTTACCAATCTGGAGTTAGCTGTGATGCTCACGATGGGGGCCATTATAGCTCCAGCCATGCAATTGCCCGACCGGGGTTTACTGTCGGGGGTGCTGGCTCTGCTTTGTGCACTTATTTTTCAGCGAGGGACGAACTGGCTCGGGATCAAAAGCAGTAAAACAGAAAAAATCATTCAGGGAACCGCTACGGTACTGGTGAAAGACGGCATTTTCCAACTGGAACAGATGGTGTCGAATCGGATGTCGCACCAGCAGGTTTTTGCCGCACTTCGGAGCGAAAACGTATATAACCTGGGGGATGTAAAACGGCTGTATCTGGAAGCGTACGGTATGTTCAGCATTTACCGGGACGAGAATGGGAAGCCGGGGCTATCTGTATTGGAGCCCTCCGATGATGAAATTCATTCTATTCACGAGCAACCGGAAACTGAAACGCTGGCCTGCACCAACTGCGGCAATACTATGCCCGCACAATCTCAACCAGGCCCTTGTTCTGTCTGCCAGACCAATAACTGGGTAACTGCTGTACGCTAACCTACCATGAAAAAAGAAGATATTTATCTGTACGACTGGCTTCGGATTCTCATTGGAGAGGTGCCGGGCACATTTTATATCGAGATCCTGATTCGGGCAGCCGCGGTTTACCTGATTCTGGTTGTTTCCATGCGCCTGATGGGTCGGCGAATGGCTTCCCGGCTCAGTCGAAATGAAATGGCTGCCATGGTTTCGCTGGCGGCTGCGGTCGGCATTCCAATTCTCGATGCCCAGCGAGGCTTATTACCCGTTGTGGTTATTGCGCTGGTGGTTGTTTTTACCCAACGGCTTATCTCGTATTGGGCGGCCAAAAATGAAAAATTTGAAGGTCTTACCCAAGGAATCAGCAGTACGCTCGTAGAAAATTCGGTTGTACAAGTCGCCAGTATGAAAGAGTCAAGCGTGACCCGCGAGTTGCTTTTCGCCCAACTTCGGTCGGGAGGCATTATTCATCTGGGGCAGGTCAAACGGCTGTATCTGGAAGCCAATGGTGCTTTCACGCTCATTAAAGACCCTAAGCCCAGGCCGGGTCTTTCCCTTATTCCGGAATGGGATGTTGACTTTATTGACCAGCAGAAAAAAGCGCCTGCTCAATGCGTCTGCTACGTGTGTGGACATATACAGCCAAAACCGAGTAAGCCCGCTGATGTCTGTCCGAACTGCAGCCATAGCAAATGGATTCAGGCTTTGGCGTAATTGCCCTTAGTGACTGCTGTTAGAGAAAATCGGCAGATTTTTTTCATCTGCTGAATTCTACTTACTATTTATATGAGTCTTTATACATTTGTAAAGCTTTCAACTGTACTATATACTCAATAAACCGATTTAGGGAAAATATGGACTATTAATAACCGTTTTAAGAAAACAGTAAGTATAAATCACTAGTTAACCCTCAATAGGCGTTGTTAGGAAGCGTCAATTTAGCCAGATAAAAAAAAGCAGACCAACATTGTCAGCCTGCTTTCCGCTTCTATCCACACCATAAGGGAATCGTTCAACTCCCTTTGATAAAGCGAATATACCACGAAATAGCTTACATACTGACTTTTGTTAGCATATCGCCTTAATACAATCTGAAATAATGGTTTTTAGTAGAGAAGTCCACTTTGATAGTTCGCTTCCTTCAATGGAAGAAATACTTCAACGGGTGAGTATACGAACCGGTATTGAGCCCGTATACTTAGCAGATAAATGGCTGTTAACTAACCCATTGAATCAGGAAGATATTTTTAGCCTTTACCAGGAAGATAATCACAAACTTATTTTGATGAACGACGGCCCAATGACAACTTTACTAAGAGCTACTTTGTATACATTAATTGAGATGGGAGGATATTATGCTGAATGGGATATATCATCACTCGAAAGTTAGCCACAAGTATTTATCTAATATATACACTATAAAGTAAGTTACAGTTAACAGTTCTTATTCCCATAGCATCACATTATCCATATATTAATAGCCTCTCCATAACCATTAATGGCTTTTTTGCGTTATGTTTAAAGAGTTAACTTTTTCCCGAAAAAATAGCACCTTACAAAGAAAGTTACACTCTACTGTGTAGATGCAAATGCAAAACGCTAACAATTAATTAATATGGTTACCTACGAAATTTTACGGAAAAGTTTTGTTCGACAACTGGTTGACCAATTTGTTGAGTTTCATCCAGACATGACCGAACAACAACGCGAAGACTCCATTCCGGCCTGTCTTAATGTCATAACCGTCTTTATGGGCTTAACAATAACTTTCTTTGGAGTATTAACCTGGGCAATTATTTAAGTAAGGAGCATTGGCAAAAACAGCTAGTCCCGATGTAAAGCTATTCGGCGCAGTTAACCTTTGACAGCAACTCTGAAACTGACGAAAACGCCAGTCCCAACGGAACTGGCGTTTAATTAACACCAGTGTGTCATTTATCTAGTCGTCTGCTCAAAGATAACCTGTTGAGAAGGACGTCATGTTAATACGTTGTTATATGACATACCATTCAGGCAATTTATTCTGGAAGCATGGCTCTGTTTAGTGTTTCGCCAGCAATAGGCTCGAAAAAGGGCCAAAGGGCAAGAGTCGTTAAATAAACGAGCCGGACTTGTATAAAATCATCCGTTTTGTGAGGGTGGGGAATCTGCCGATAGTAAGGTAGCATGGCTACAACATATTGACCGGGTTCAGCATCTATTTCATCAAAGAGTAGCTCATGCTGGGTGCCGTAATCGTATGTGTTTCCCAGCACGAGTGCAAGGTCCACCTCTTTATCTTTTCCAACTCTTGCTGCTCGTCTGCGATTTACGTCCGTGTAGAGCATGAAGCGAATTATTGCTTTTGAACTCGTCAGATTTACCTCATTCATTATATTTTACTTTTGCTACATTTATATTTTACATGAAATATAAAGGTAGCAAAAATATGGCCATACCTATAGTCGGTAAGGCCATATTTTACATTTTTCATGCAATTTCCATCGCTGTGGTCCTGGTGTAAGACAGAAGAAGGGGATACACTCCCAAATTTGTCTTTTTTTGCTGGTGGCAACCCGGACCTGCCGATCTACGTAATTACTTCAATCGTTTATATTGTTTAGGTAAAAAGAGGAAGGTTTCACCGGCTTGCCATTAGTAAGCTGGTTTGTTTCTATAAAAGCAAATTGGTTTCTACGAATTACCAAAATTTATCCGGCAACACACAATTGTAAGGATTCTTCATAAGACCATACTGGTTTCAGCTTACGATAAACAGTCAGCAACGCATCTGTTTTTCCTCTATAATCAATATGAGGCTGGAATGAATAGTTTGTCACTTCAATGGCATCAATATCGTCAAGATTGAAAAATTGCCATCTACTTGGCGACACGGGAGAAGGGACTGTATCCCGGCAAAAGCCATAGACAACGGATGTTAGCGTGTCTCGCCTGAGACCAGTCATGTAAGGCTCAATGGTTCGCCATCTCTTTTTGACTTTAATCTGAATCACCAGCTGATCCATAATTGCATCATCAATTACGACAAACGCATCGCCCTGCAACAGTGTCTTCATATTCCGCAAACGTTAAGTGTATAATTTATTTAACTCGGCAGATTCCCAAACGTCTGTACGATTTGATGAAGTAACCTCAGTCGCTGGAGCTAAAAAAAGCTCACGTTTTACTTCTTACAGTTTTTCCGAAACAACATGCTGCTTGCAGATGTGTAGACCCTACTTTCGGAATTTTGTTTAGAACCGGCCTGGTAATCTACTCAAAAGTATAAAAATTATATTAGCCGCTATACCATGTATACTTTATATAACAAAGAATTTATCACACGGTCCGTTCTCCTCTGTCAGTAGCAAGTTAGTCCCCTGTTTATTGAATCTTATTGAGAATAGATAGGGCATTACCACCATTACAAAGAATTATTCTAAATAAGTTTTGAGTTCATATCCTAAGCGCCTAGCTTTGCCTTTAATTATAATTATTCTAAATAAATGAAGCCAAATTCTACCTTCCTTTTCTTAATAAATACGCTACTCACGTTATTCACACTGACTGCAAAGGCACAAAGCCAGGGTACTATTAAAGGAATAATTACAACCAGTGACGGCAACCCAGCATCTTTTGTTACTATTGGTTTAAAGGACACCCGCAAAGGGGCACTTACCGCCGAAGACGGCTCTTTCGTGCTGAAGGGTATTAGCCAGGGCGTGTATACACTACGTGTTACCTTTGTTGGACTCCAGCCTCAGGAAAAGTCTGTCCGTGTACGGGCTGGTCAAACAGAAACAGTTGACTTTGTCCTGACCGAAAACGCAGCTCAGCTCAATGAAGTTGAAGTTATAGGGGCCAACAAAGCCGTTACGCTTGGCAAAGCCAGCATTGCTCCACTCGACTTACCTCAAATGACGGGTGTTGTGAGCAGCGTTGTTATTGAAAATCAACAGATCTCCCGCTTGGGCGATGCCCTGAAAAACGTGAGTGGCGTATCCCTCACGCAACAGCGGGGCGGTGTGGCCGAAACGTTTTCGGCACGGGGATACAGCATTGGTATTGCCGGTGCGGGAGGAAGTATTTTCAAGAATGGAGTCATCACAAACACCATGGGCTTTCCCGAAGCCAGTACGCTGGAGTCTGTAGAAGTGCTGAAAGGTAGTTCGTCTC
This sequence comes from Spirosoma fluviale, assembly GCF_900230225.1. Taxonomy (GTDB): domain Bacteria; phylum Bacteroidota; class Bacteroidia; order Cytophagales; family Spirosomataceae; genus Spirosoma; species Spirosoma fluviale. Next base: position 818,323 of record NZ_OCNH01000001.1, on the reverse strand, counting down.
TGCTTTATGGTAATGTGTCGGGTGGGCTGATTGTGAACATGGTAACTAAAAAGCCAAAGTTCGAATTTGGGGGCGAGGTGTCCATGCGAGCGGGCAGCTTTGGCTTGTTGAAGCCAGTGGTCGATGTATACGGCCCCTTGTCAAAAAATCTGGCATTTCGGGTCATTGGTACCGTCGAGAACGCTAAAAGCTACCGGGATGTGGTAAAAACCGACCGCGTTTACGTGAACCCGTCATTGATCTACAAACTCGGTCAGAAAACGACCATTCTGCTCCAGGGTGACTATCTGAAGTCAAACCTAACGCCCGACAATGGCATCGGTTCCCTCAATGCCAATCAGGACGCCATTATTCCCAATGTTCCCCGGTCACGCTTTATCAATACAACCTGGGCCTATAATAACGTAGAACAAGCAAGCGGCTCGATCAATGTCGACCATACATTCAATAACAAATGGAAACTGACCTTTATTGGCGCAACGCAGCAAACTAATGTGTCGGCTTATGGTGCTGGCGTTCCCAACAACAACGTTGCCGCCAACGGCGACTGGAACCGGGCGCTAAGCCGCACAAAAACCGCAGAGAACAACTATACGGGTCAAGTAAACCTCAACGGTCGCTTTAGTACGGGAGCGGTAGGGCACCAGATTCTGGTGGGTTCCGATCTGGTGGGCATTGTGAGCGAGAGCAACGCATTTACCATGACCAGCAATGGTGTTGCAGTAACGACCTATGACAGAATAAACATTCTGGACCCAACGAAATACGAGACTCGTTCCGACATCCCGGATGCAAATGCCACTATTCGCACGACCTCCCCATCTGTCCGCCTTGGTTTTTACGCCCAGGATTTGATCAGTCTCACGGATAAACTTAAAGTACTGGCGGGTCTGCGGTGGTCGCAGCAGAAAACAGTTCAGACTACCCTTCTCGATCTGCGAACCCAGAAAGAAACGCGAGGCCCGGTCGAAACCAAGGCGGATGCGGCTTTCTCGCCAAAAGTGGCGTTGATTTATCAGCCAACCAGAGGAACATCGTTCTTCGGAAGTTACGCCAGCAACTTCACCATCAATACCGGTGTCGACATCAACGGGCAGATCCTGAAGCCTTCAATTGTTGACCAGTACGAAGCGGGCGTTAAAAACGAATTTCTGGATGGCCGTATCACAGCCAACGTCGGGGTGTATCACATCGTGAACAGCAATCTGGCCCTGATGGCCCCGTTCAGGCTCGATGGCTCACCCAACATCGACGCAAATGTGAAAGAGTTTACGGGCCAAACCACCAGCGATGGGCTGGAAGTTGACCTGACAGGTAACCTCTCCAAAAACTTCTACTTCATCAGCGGTTACGGCTATAACTATATGCGATATACAAAAACGACGCAGGTAAAGGGGTCTTATATTGAAGGGGAACGCCTGACGAACAACCCGGCTCACACGGCCAACTTCACCCTGTTTTATACCGTTGACCGATCGCCGTTACGTGGGCTCAAACTGGGCGCTTCGGCCTTTTACACCGGTGCCCGTTACGGCGGGAACAACAACACCTTTGGCCAAACGCCGGAGTTTAGCCGCCTGATTCCACTAACCGGTTTTGCCACGTTCGACCTGTCGGCCGGGTATACGTATCGGAAGGTATCTTTGCTGGCCAAAGTGTCGAACCTTACCAATGAACTGAATTACCTGATTCACGACCGCTACAGCATCATGCCGATTCCACCCCGGCAATTTGTCACAACGGTCTCTTATCGTTTCTAATACCTGAAATCAATACCAAACAAAACCCATACTTGATCATGAATAAGCTGGTAAAAACATTCGTATGCTTCGGCGCACTCCTGACCGTCGGTCTGACTAGTTACGCGACCGATCGTGGAAAATTCAGCGATACAACCCGGGCCTATGCCGTTCCCACCCTGACCAAAACGCCCAAAGGATCTGTAGCCTTATCATGGACGGAGAAAGATCCCGATGGCATCGTTTATTTTTACTGGGCCGAGTCGGCCGATAAAGGCAGGACCTTCGGCGACAAAAAACTCATTTTCTCATCGGCTGGTATTGGAAACTCCCGGCTGATGCGCCCCAAACTGCTCTTCAAAAAAGATGGTACGCCCGTTGCCGTTTTCGCCCTGCGCGGTCCCGGTTCGGGTGCTCCCCAACAGGCAGCACAGGCTCCCCAGGCAGAACCTGCTCACGCCAATCATGAAGCCGCTGCGGCTGGCCATGACCACGGTGCTGCCCCGCAGGCAGGCCCGGCCAAAGGTGCTCCACGCGGGGGTGGCGGTGGTCGGCCTAGCGATTTACAGATCGTTTACAGCTATTCGAACGACCAAGGCAAAACCTGGAGCCAGCCCGCTCCGGTACATGCCGATAAAACGCCCAACATTGTTCGGGGCTTTTTCGATGCTATCGTACTGCCAAACGGCGAAATCGGCGTGGCTTATCTGAACGATATTGAAGGAAAGCAACACCAGCGCGACATGCGGTTTGTTAGCTCGAAAGGCAACCAGTTCAGCAGTGAGCGCATCATTGATCCCTTCGTTTGCGATTGCTGTAACATCAGCCTGCTGGTCGACAATTCGGGTACGCTGAATCTATACTATCGGGAGAATCAGGACAACATCCGCGACATCGCCAAGATGAGTTCGAAAGACAATGGTACCAGTTTCACTAAGTCCGAGATTCTGTTCAAGGACAACTGGCAGATCAACGGCTGCCCTCACTCGGGTCCAACATCCAGCGTTGGCGCAGGAACGAACCTGATCGCGTGGTTTTCGGGTACGCAGGAGTCACCGGGTATTCGGGTTGTGAATCAGCAGGGCAAACGGTTATTCGTCCTGGACGAACCAACCGCTAAAAATGCGTATCTGGTGGCAGCACCAAAATCATCCGTATTACTTTGGGAACAAAATCAGACATCGGAGGCCGGAATAAGCTCGGTCATCGCTTATAAGAACATCAAAGCAGACCAGAATCCAGCCACACAACTGGTGAAGAACGCAATCAACGGAACCAACGCCAGCGGCCTGGTTGTCGACAATCAGCTTCTGGTTGCTTACGAAGTGAAACATTCCAATAATAAAAATTCGGTAGCACTTGCTCAGATTGACCTTTAAACAGCCGTTTCGGCGTCTGATTTAGTCAACGGCAGCTTACTTTTCTTTTCTTCCTCTTTTTAATCAAAGCCCCGGCCTATACCAATGGCTGGGGCTTTTATTGTTTCCTCTGCAACTGGAAAAAATATCTTCCCATCCGTAGATTCCGTAATTTGCGGATCAACGCGCCCTAAATCAGTCCGAATTCTTCGTTGTTATGCCACAAATTCGTCAGCTTGCTGCTCATATTGAAGCCTTAGCTCCCCTCGCCTATCAGGAATCGTACGATAACGTGGGCCTGTTGGTCGGCGACCCCACTACCGACATTAAGGGTGTTCTGGTTACGCTCGACGTTACCGAAGCGGTTATTGACGAAGCTATTGCCAAAGGGTGTAACGTAATTGTGGCGCATCACCCGGTAGTGTTTAAGGGCCTCAAAAAGCTGAACGGCAAAACGTATGTAGAGCGTACCGTTATCAAAGCGATCAAGAATGATATCGCCATTTATGCGGCTCATACCAATCTGGATAACGTAGCTGGGGGGGTTAACTACAAAATTGCGGAGAAATTAAAACTGACGAACGTACAGATTCTGGCACCTAAAACGCAGGTGTTAACCAAGCTGGTCACGTTTGTCCCCGTGGCCGATACCCAACGGGTTCTGGATGCGCTGTATGCCGCCGGAGCGGGGCAGATTGGAGAGTACAAAAATTGTAGTTTTCGGGTGGCCGGAACCGGCACCTTCCAGCCCAGCGAACGGGCCAATCCAGCCATTGGTGAGATTGGAAAATATCATGAAGAGTCCGAAAACCGGATCGAGGTCATCATCCCAACCCATCAACAAGGTCAGTTACTGACCGCCTTACGGCAGGCCCATCGGTATGACGAAGTGGCGTATTACCTGACGGCGCTGGACAATCAGCATCAGGAAGTGGGCTCCGGAGCCGTGGGCGATTTGCCCGAACCGATGGCAGGAACAGCCTGGTTGTCTTATTTGAAAGAACACATGAACCTGAATCTTATTCGCTACACCGCCCTCCCCGACCGGCCCATTCGCCGAATAGCCGTTTGTGGGGGTGTAGGCAGCTTTTTATTACCCGACGCTATTCGGGCAGGGGCGGATGCGTTTGTGACCGCCGATTACAAGTATCACGAATTCTTTGATGCAGAAGGGCGCGTAAGTATCTGCGATATTGGGCATTATGAAAGCGAAGTCTATACGAAAGACTTGATTTGCGGGCATTTGGCAAAAAAATTCACTACTTTTGCGGTAATTTTATCAGAAACGGATACGAATCCGGTTCGGTACTTCATATAGCACTAACTACATTCCGAATGGAACTGACGATTGCGCAAAAACTAGACGCTCTTCTCAAACTGCAATCCCTGGATTCTCAACTAGACGAACTCATCAAAATTCGCGGTGGTCTGCCCGAAGAAGTCCGTGACCTTGAAGACGATATAGCAGGTTTTGAAACCCGGATTGGGAAATTCCAGGCCGAAATCAAGACGCTGGAGGAAGAAATTGAGCGCAATCGCGTGGCTAAAAAGGACGCTGAAAAGCTGATCACCAAGTACAAGGATCAGCAGATGAACGTTCGCAACAACCGCGAGTTTGACGCCATTTCGAAAGAAATCGAATTACAGTCTCTTGAGATTGAACTCGTTGAAAAACGCGCTAACGAAGCGCAATTCCGGGTGCGGGGAAAAGAAGAGGAGATTAAAACGACCTCGGCCGCCCTTAACGAACGGAAAGAAGACCTGAAAGCGAAAAAGCAGGAACTCGACCAGATTACCTCAGAGAGCCAGGAAGAAGAAAAGGAGATTATCAAGCAACGTGATGAGCAGGCAACGACCATCGAGCCGCGTTTGTTGAACTCCTACAAAAAAATTCGGGGTAATGCGCTGAACGGTCTGGCCGTTGTCATGGTGAAGCGTGGTGCCTGCGGAGGTTGCTTCAACGTGGTGCCGCCCCAGCGTCAGGCAGACATTAAAGACAAGAAGAAAATTATCGTTTGCGAACACTGCGGACGGATTTTTGCCGATGTGGAAGGTGTTCCCGAACCAGCTCCAACGGGCCGTGGCCGGTAGGTCTCCCCAGGTAGTCTTGAAAAAAGGTCGTCTTCTGGCGACCTTTTTTTGTTTCAGTCCCAGTTGGTTGATGTTATTTTGTTATCGTACCTGTTTAAGCCTTCCGGCAATCATCAAGCTTTCGTCGTATCTGTGTCAACGTACCGTTTTGCCCTTATAACAGCCCTCCTACTCCTGCTCAACCCGTTTGTGGGCAGAGCGCAGGATTTCGTCTGGACACCGGAGCTGCAACGAACGTATGGCGACCTTCAAAAACTAATTGTACAACCGGCTCAGCCGATACTTTCGACGGAGTCAACCCGGAATGGTGTACGCATTTTCGTTGACGACTATACAGATATGCTCCTGCTCGTCACGTCGGATGATGATCGGTTGTTTGCGTCGATCAGCGACCGGGAAGATGAGCGTCTCGAAGCCCTTAAAAGACTGGACGACGCATCGCCCTGGCAACGGGTACTCATGGCCGAAGTGCGGCTCCATTGGGCCTTCGTCAAGCTGAAATTCGGGAAGGAAGTAAGTGCGAGTTGGGATGTTATTCGGGCTTACAAATTGCTGGCGGAGAACAAGAAGCGATTCCCAGCGTTTCTGCCTACCTATAAATCGCTGGGAACGCTTCATGTCATGATTGGCTCCGTTCCGGACAGCTACAGTTGGGTGGCTAATTTACTAGGGCTGCACGGCAATATTCAGCAGGGGCAGCAGGAGCTTCAGCGTGCCCAGGCTGACGCAACTTTTGGACTCGAAGCACAGCTTATCGACCTGATGATCCGGGCTTATGTTATCAAGTTCACCGATGCCGACAGGAAAACGTTACATCGGCTGGTCAGCGCCCACCCCGATAATCTGCTCCTCCACTTTTTCGGAGCGACCATCGAGCAAAAGAGCGGTCATGGTGAACAGGCGCTTGCGTATTTGTTAAGTCGACCCTACGGCAAAAGCTATTTGCCTTTGCCTGTCATTGAAAATATCCTGGGCGACATTTATCTTCAGAAGGGTGAGTACACAACGGCAACAACGCATTTTCAGCAATTCCTGGCGACTTACAAAGGCCGTAATTTCTTAAAAGATTCCTATTATAAACTCTTTCTCTGCCACTGGCTGGCTGGACAACCCGACGCTCCTTCCCGCCCATTTCTGCGAAAAGTTATCACCGTTGGTCGAACCACAGTTGAGTCGGATAAAGCCGCCCAGAAGTTTGCCGAATTCTACTTGGCCAAAGGTGCATCGGCCAACCAGAAAGTGCTCATGCGGGCACGACTGGCCTCAGACGGTGGTTTTACAGATAGCGCCCTGGCCTATCTGCGCCCTTACACCGAAGCCAGATTCTCAACGGTAGCCGAAAAAGCTGAATACACGTACCGTATGGGCCGCATTTTCCAACGCCGGAACAACCCCGATGCGGCCATACCCTGGCTAACACGTGCCTTGGCGTTGAGCGACCCCGACCAGCTTTCATTTGGCGCGACGGCGGCCCTTCAATTGGGATACATCTATCAGCAAAAAAACGACCGCACTCGCGCACGGTCGTTTTTCCAGAAAGCCATCAGCTTTAAGCGCCACGAATACAAAAACAGCGTGGATAACAAAGCGAAGGCGGGTTTAAGTGGCTTGTAGAGACGCAAAGGGTTGCGTCTCTACTCCAGGGCAGCTACACCGGGCAATACTTTACCTTCCATGTATTCCAGCAAGGCACCGCCACCAGTCGATACGTAGCTAACCCGGTCGCCGTAACCGGCCTGATTGACCGCCGACGCCGAATCACCACCGCCGATGAGCGAAAAGGCTCCGTTTTCTTCAGTCGCTTTTACAACGGCTTCAGCAATGGCGTTGGTACCATGAGCGAAGTTTTCAAATTCAAATACGCCCATTGGGCCGTTCCAAAGGATAGTTTTCGACTTGAGGACAACCTCTTTGAAAAGTTCGATAGTATCAGGGCCGATGTCCAGTCCTTCCCAGCCGTCGGGAATCTGGCCCGTTGGCACAATCTGTCTGTTGGCATCGTTCGAGAAATCGTCGGCGCAGAGGTTATCGACGGGCATGTAAATTTTCACGCCTTTAGCTTCTGCCTTTTTCAGCAGTTCAAGGGCCAGTTCCTGCTTATCAGCTTCGAGCAGTGACTTACCGATCTGACCACCTAATGCTTTGGTGAAGGTATACGTCATTCCGCCACCAATGATCAGGTTATCGACCGTGTCGAGCAGTTTCTCAATGATGAGGATTTTATCGGAGATTTTGGCTCCGCCCATAATAGCGGTGAAAGGCCGTTCGGCTTCTTCCAGAATCTTCTTGGCGTTGGCCAACTCGGCATTCATCACGTAACCGGCTACGCGATCTTCGAAAAACTGACCCATTACGGCCGTGGATGCGTGGGCACGGTGAGCCGTTCCGAAGGCGTCATTTACCCACACATCGCCAAGTTTGGCGAGTTTCTCAGCAAAGGCTACATCACCTTTTTCTTCCTCTTTATAAAAACGCAGGTTTTCGAGCAGCAGGATTTCGCCAGGTTGCAGGCTGGCCGCTAAATCCGTCGCCGATTGACCAATGCAATCGTCCGCGAATTTTACATCGCGGCCAAAAGCTTCTTTGAGGGCAGGCAATATGTGCTTGAGCGAATATTTTTCTTCGGGACCGCCCTTTGGTCGGCCGAGGTGCGACATCAGAATAGCCGAACCACCGTCGTTTACGATTTTCAGAACGGTTGGGATGGTTGCCTTGATGCGGGTATCATCCGTAATGTTGTACTCTTTGTCGAGTGGCACGTTGAAGTCTACCCGAACGAGGGCTTTCTTACCGGCAAAATTGTAGGTATCTACGGTTTTCATGCGACTGCGTATGGTCGTTGGTTTGCGAGGCCAAACTTAGCGGTTTTTTAGCAGACGCGGGTAGTAAGTTTGCGGTTGTTCCTATTAAACCGCGATTCGGAGGGCTGTATGGCTGGCAATCTGATCGAAGTCAGCGTCATTATGTAAGACCGGTATATCGTAGAAAATGGCATAATGCGCAATCAGGCAATCGTTCGATTTGCGGATAGTAACGCCCTTTTTGCGTAGTGAGCGATACAGGTCGGCTGCCCCGATGGCGGCTTCGACGGGGTCAAGTCGAAGCATTGGCACATTTAATAGGACATCCTTTACTATCAGGTAAGTGTGGTCCTCGCGCACTCCCTGCACCACTTCCTGTAAAACTACAGCCGTCGTGTAAACTGGGAACTTCTCAGTAAGGTAATCTTCCAGTAAATTAATTTGTCTCGTATGGCTATTCTTACGGCTAAACCAATCAACCCAGACCGACGTATCAACTAAAATTGACTCCATTTAATCTAAAGAGTCCGAATTTATATCCTCATCATCCCAGAACTCTACTTTACCACGTAAAGCTAGTAGCTGTTGGTTATTTTGCAGAATAGTTACATAGCGTTCAAGTGCCTTCTGAACAAGTTCTTCGGTGTTTTCAATGTGGCTTAGTTGCTTTGCTTCATTTAGCAGTTGGTCATCAAGTTTGATGCTCGTTTCCATGATTTATTAGTCTTTTCAGGGTAAAAATACTACATCCCGCATATTATCAACATGTTTCGTTTGCCCAAGATATCATTATACATATACAAAACCACCTACACCTGTAGAGTCTACCCTTCGAATATACACATCAGTACTTCCCTTCGCTCCCGGCTCCACCAAAATCACCCTTGCCAAATTGAAGGTCATCTTTCGGCCCGTGGGGTATGGCGCTGGTAGCCTGAACAGCGGCAATACTGGCCGCATTGATGAACAAATCGTTTGGCGAATCATCGTCAGGTGCATCGGTAAAGCCCTGTTTGGGACTCGATAAATACTGAATACCAGCCACAGCAAGGCTAATCAGCACCAACCCCCCAATGGTCAAAGCTACGTTCAGCGGTACGAGCACGGTATAATGATGTAACGTCATGACAGCCGTAATAAGGCCCAGTGTACCCAGAATGATCAGCATCCGGTTGCGCTTCGTCAGGCCCTGCCAGAGATAAATGACCGGAAGGGCAAACGTCAGCACCCAAAAGAGCACTGGTAACCCGATTTGTGGCGCTTCCGTCAACACGCGTCTGGCCGGCCCCGATTCGAGCAGGAGTCCGTTCAGTTCACGTACCATAAAATAGTTTCCGCTGGCAGCCAGCACAAGTAGCGACAGCCACTGCACCAGATTGAGCGGATCGGTGTAATACGATCGGTCAATGTCTTGCTTAACAATCTGCCTGGCTCCGCTATACAGTAGCAGTGAAACGCCCATCATGACAAAAGGCAAAGCATCAAGCCCCCAGCTAACTTTTAGTAAACTGTCGAAGATAGCCGTGTAAAAAGCCGCGATCGAAAAGAAGGCGATAAGCGTATCGCCATAATACCAGAGCACCAGCAGCAAAAGCGGCAACGTAAAGAGGCAATGCGTAGCCACCGATAGGCCATTGGGTAAAAACTGATTGAATCCAAACGCCAGAAAGCCCGTTAGCGTAACAACAAAGGCATTATCGATACCATTCCGATACAGCAGCCGACGGCTAATAAGAAACCAGCCAACAATCCCCACACCAATACCGAAGGCAATGTTGAAGATACCGTAGGCCGTTTGATTGTCCAGCATACTGGAAAAAATACTGGCGGGTAACAGGTAACAGGCCAGTATGGCAACAGTTGTAAACAGAAACAGACCAATCTCAATGAATCCGTTCGTCCGGCGAAACTCCACCGGGTAGGCTTTCCGGACGGCCTCCATCTGCTCGTCGGAAAGCAGTCCCTGCCGATGCCACCGCTCCGATTGCATCAGCAGGTCGCGGTTATAAATCCACTGTTCGTTATACGCTTTCATTCGTTCGATTGCCTTTGGGTAGCTGGCTCATGAGGTAATACACAAACGCAATGCCGGTTACGATAAAATACCAGTAATAAACATCGTCGCTGGATGGGCGCAGGTAATGAAAAAACAGATACGTCGCGCCAATGTACCCGTATACACTGCTCATCAGCAGAAACAGAAACGAGCCTTCCGACGCGTTGGCCAACTGACGCTGCTGGCGAGCATACCGATCAAAGACAAAACAAGCGATGCCCAACCCCAGGGCGAACCACAACCGGACATCGTCAAAGTTGAATAGTCCGCCCAGCAAAGCCACCATCAGCAGATTACCCGCTATGGTCAGGTAAGTATAGGTAAAATGGGATTTAATGCGCCGTCGCTCCAGCAAAAACGCTATGCCGATGAGCACAAGAGCCAGCGCAAGAGCCGACAGGACTGTACCCTGATTGAAAAAGTTCGTTTTAAAATACAACTCAAGCGGTCGGACAGTTACACCAACCCACGAAATGAGCGCCGTCAACGCCATGCTCAACACCCCCCGATGGTCGAACCGATAGGCCAGCGGTAGAAACACAACCGCAGGCAGCAAAGTAACAAGTCCGTAGCGCGAACCAAACACATTATAAGCGTATTGCGCGTAGCCTTCCAGCGTCAGGAAAAGCAGGCAGGCCAGAATCAGCGCATAATCGCCAAAGGTCGACCTACTCTTCGCTTGGGCAAACGTCCAGCCGGGTCGATTTCGCCAGGCAAAGTAAAAACTACCGGCGCAGGCAGCTGCAATAGCCATCAGCAAAGCACCCTGCCCAATCTGGTCGAAGTTATCATAGACCAGCAATCCCAGTCCCAGGCTGACCAGCAGAATACCGATGTATAGCATCGAGCGTAACTCCCAATGCAGTGAAAAAGGCTTCTTACGCTCAATTTCAGCAATTTTCGTCTGCTGTTCAGGTGGCAAAATACCCTGCTTACCTAGTTTGTTCAGAACATCGTCCGGGGACATAAACGCGTGTTTTTTTGTTATGTAAATGTGGTTTCCCTCCCACTTTACAGCATGGTTGGACGACAAAAGACTATCCTTACCCCTCATTACTATCTCGACAATTTCCGCTATGTGCTGGACTTTGTTAAGCGACTGTACGGCAATCTGTTAAATGATGCCGAGTGGGATTTCATTCATCGATTCGAGGCTTTACCGCTCGATGCCCAATGTCTGTATGTACGGTTTAGTAACCGTAAAGGACTCTTTTTTCGAACTACCAAACTACAGTATAACGAAATTACTGACCTTCCGGCCGCTGTTGACGCGTTAATTTCTTCAGGATTTGTGGAACGACTATCCGCCCATCATGAGCTTATGGGCGAAGCTGCCCTGGGTGTTTTCACGAAACCAGAACTCCTGAACCTCCTCCCGCTCGAACCGGAAGAGAGTCGGCCGTTAGCGAAAGAGAAAAAGGAAGGTGTTGTGCGCTACGCGCTTCATGAGCTTGATTTCGCCGAAATAGTGACTAGCCTGACTACGCACGAAACGGTGGTGAAGATGAATTTCGAAGCCGAAGAGATGATGGTCAAGTACCTGTTTTTTGGTAACCGGGGCAGCAACATGACCGAATTTGTGGTGCGTGACCTTGGCATGGTCAACTTCGAACGGTACGACGAAAGCAAGCTAACGGCCCGCTTCCGCACCCGAAAAGAGGTGGAAGATAAGCTGTTGATTTCGCTCACGAACGAGGAGTTCTACGAACTTAAAGAAGCCGAAACGCCCGCCGATGATATTTACAACTGGTTCCTGAACTGGAACGAAACCCGCCCCGAACTGACTGAAATCGCCATTCCGGGCTATCAGAAACTCGTGTGCCGCGTTGGCGCTTTTCTGGAACGACAGAAACTTCCCGATCAGGCGCTGGCCGTCTATGAACTCTCCGACCGCGTTCCGGCACGGGAACGGCGCGTTCGTTTACTCTTCAAAAACGGCTCCATTGATGAAGCCCTGGCCCTGTGTGATGAAATTTCGGTTAATCCGCTGAATGCCGAAGAACGGTATTTTGCTACCGATTTTCGGGAGAAAATCTTAGGTTTGAGCGAAAAAAAACGCACCCGAAAAGCGACCACGCGCTTTTTGTCCGATGCCGACAGCGTCAATATTCCAGCCGCTTACCGCCACCATGTCGAAGCCGGGGTGATGAATTATTACCTGGAACAGGATTTCGATGCTGCGTTTACCGAGAATTACCCCTGGCGCGGCCTGTTCGGGCTGGTTTTCTGGGATATTATTTACGACGCCAATGTTTCGGCCATTCACCATCCGCTGCAACGCGCTCCGTCGGACTTTTACCTGCCCGATTTTTACCTGAAACGGGAGGAGTTATTGAAAAAGCGTCTTACTGAACTCGACACGAAAGACGCCTGGCGACGGCATGTTGGTCGGATGTTCAACGCCAAATATGGTATCACCAACGTACTGGTCGACTGGTCGGATGAGCTTTTGAGACTTGTTCAGCAGATGATCGACTTGCTGGACATCGAGCAACTACGCCTGATCCTGCTCGAAATGGCTCGCAATGTCCGCGAACATACGCGTGGTTTCCCGGATTTACTCGTCTGGAATGAACGGGGAGACTATGACTTTGTGGAAGTCAAATCCCCTACCGATCACCTCGGCCCGCAGCAACTCCACTGGCTGGAGTTTTTCCAGACCATTGGTGTGCGCGGCAAAGTGGTGCGGGTGATTTGGGAGTTATGAAACCACACCCAGCCTCAGAAAGACGGGAAACGTTACTTCGCGCTCCCCATCGCCCCAAACTGGTTTTAGCTCCTCCCCCAAGCCAATGACGGGGTCTTCTTCATTTTCGTGAATATACTGCCGCACCGCCGACCAGGTACGCAGGTAATTTAGAAATCGCTCCAGGGACCAGGTTCTCCGGGCCGTAAACGTGGCGTATTGAACGTTCGCAAAAGGGAACGCTAAGCCAGCATACCGATTGTCAATATGCGTGCGTTGTGGGTCCCAATAAGGTCCGATTCGGTTCCGATAAAAATCAAGCATAATCTCATCCAGACCGGTCCCAAGCTTTACCAATCCGTAACCCCATTCGGCGATGACAGCATTGGGCTTAGCCACTCGCCGGACTTCCTCATGAAAAGCATTTACATCGAACCAGTGAATGGCCTGCCCTACGGTAATCAGATCGAAGGAGTTGTCGGTAAAGGGCGTTTGTTCAGCGAGGCTGGTCTGATAGCGAATGTTGGGCTTTTTAACGGCCAGGATAAGTTGTGTTTCGCTGATATCGGTGGCGTCGACCTGATCAAATAGCTCGGCCAATGCTCCGGCAACCTGACCATTTCCGGTGGCACAGTCCCAGGCGTGTTGGCGATCGGGGCAGTATTTAAGAATGAACTCATACAAGTCGGCAGGGTAATCGATACGGTATTGAGCGTAGAGATCGGCATGGCCTGAGAAGCGGTCGAGGGGTTGCATAAACTTTCTTTTTAGCAATTTTAAACGTTTTTTAAGAACAACTGTCTAAACATTGGTTTAATAGGAAAAACCGTTGGCAAAATTGGGTTATGACCCCAAACCATCTATTTTTGCGCGGTTGACTTGTTGCTCTCACTCAATCTGTTTTGTTTATTTATCGTTTACCCGATTCTCATGAAAAAATTACTTGGTATTCTCATCGCTTCGGCTTCGCTGGCCGTAGCCTCTATCGACGCTAAGGCTCAGGCGCCATCCGATATTCCAGAAGAAATGAATACCCTGATGACGAAATACACCTGTATAGCCTGCCACCGTCCAAACCAGCGGTTAGTAGGTCCAGCCTATGCCGATGTGGCCAAAAAGAAATACTCGAATGAGGAGATTGTTAACCTCATCTATAATCCAATTCCATCGCACTGGCCGGGCTACCCGCCAATGGCCGCTATGAAGCAAGTGCCAAAAGCAGATGCAATGAAGCTGGCAGTATGGATTAACTCGCTTGATGAAAGCCCTGCCAAGAAAGGCGGTGCTACCAAAGCGAAACCCAAAAGCAAAAAAGCCTAAAACAAAAACACCGGATTCCAATCCGGTGTTTTTGCTTTACATCTATTCTCATTCAACGGCATCGGGCAATAAACTACCTGATGACTGTTCGATTTACTGAGCCACGTTGACAGGTAAACTCCGTTGCCGTACGGCTTCGTAAAGGATTACGCCAGTAGCTACCGATACATTCAATGAGCCAACGGCTCCTAAAAGCGGAATTTTAACGTGAGTATCTACCATGCGGAGTAGTTCGGGCGAGATCCCATCTTCTTCCGAACCCATAATAATGGCCATCGGTCCCGTCAAATCAGTGGTACGTTCGTAGAGGTCACGAGCCGATTTTTCGGTACAGGCCACCACGGTAATCCCCGATTCCTTTAAATATTTTACGGTTTCGGTTAGATCGGGCTCCCGGCAAACCGATATGTGGTTAAGTGCCCCGGATGATGTTTTCATGGCGTCGGAGTTAATAGCGGCTGCTCCCCTGCCTGGAATAACAATACACTGAATACCCGTACACTCGGCAGTACGGGCAATAGCACCGAAGTTACGAACATCGGTAATCCGGTCCAGCAACAGAAAAAACGGCGTTTCACCCCGCTCAAACACATCGGCAATAACGTTCGACAGTTTAACGTACTGCACCTGGGCAATCAGGCAAACAACCCCCTGGTGGTTCTTCCGGGTAAACCGGTCGAGCCGCTCAGAAGGAACGCGCTGGATGGTAACCCGTTTTTGAAAAGCCAGATTCTGAATATCGGGGTTGCTCAGCTCCTTTTCCATATAGAGCTTATCAATCTGCTGATCGGACTTCAACGTCTCGATAACCGATTGAATACCAAACACCATCTCGTCGGGTTGGGGACGATACGGTGGCTTTGCCCCTGCGGGACGTGGTTTATAACTGGGGCGATTTACTCGCGGATTGCGCCGGTTCTCCATGCTTCGACAATCGGGTACCAAACCGGCTGATACTCAATGAAGCGCACCAGTTCGTAATGATCCTCGACAAATTGATTCGGTTTTTTTGTAAAGGTAAAATTAACCTCCGAGACATTAGCCCGGCGATTATAAACCCACACTTCGCGCTCGCGGTTCCTTTGCACCCGATCCGGAGCACCCAGTACGATGTAAATCATACCTTTATCGGTCTTCCAGCCTTCCTTGTAGGTTGTAAATAAGCGGTTCGCTTCTTCAACCCGGTTAAAGTAAGCTTTTAACGTTTTGCGGGCAACCTCTTCATTTCCCGACATTAAGCTTAGCCAGTAACGATCGAATGCTTTTTTGGTATTCTGCGCCTGGTTCAGTTCACTGATTTCGGAACTGGTGCTCATGTACAGCACTGGCTTTATCAGTTTTTCGGGGCGGGTTAACTTCGGGAACCGCTTATCAGCCGCTACCAGCCCAATACCGGCCACATCGGCGGTATCTTCCAAAAAATAATACAGTCCTTCGCGCGGAATGATGAACGGTTTATTCGTCGTGATCGTCAGAGTCGAATCTTCAGACAGCGATTTAGCTGCGGGCCGGGCCGACGTATTCATGGGCGACGAGGCTGCTTCGAAATCATGCCGGTACCGATAGCCAAATAGTTTCTTAGTCGATCCGGTTACGTCACCAATAACAACGGTATCACCAATATTCACATAATTACGCAGTTGAGGCTGTTTGCCGGTCTTATCAAACAAGGTGTAGCGATCGCTCATCTTTGTACCCCTGAACCGTAAAGTCAGGTCATTACGAGCTTTGGTTCCCGAACTGCTTTCGGTGAATTCAGACAAAAGAACAGCGCTGGCTGCGTCTTTGGGGCGTTTTACATCGAACATCAACGTCAAATGGTCACCCTCCTGCCCTACGTTGTCGGTGGTGAGGGGTACGGTTCCATATCCCAACCGTTCCCGGTTATTGTAATCCGGATACATGACGTAGGCCATTAGAAAATGGGCAGCAAAATCGGCGGGTTTAACTACAACCTCACCCGTTGGGGATTTGGCTGTAATGTCCATGTACACCCGAACGCTGCTGCTGTCGATGGACAGAAACTTCCCTTTGATGGACGTGACTATCCACTCGCCGGTTATTTTACCGGATACCGATGGCGTGGTGCCCAGAGCAGGGCCATCCGTCATAACTTTAACGGGAGCGGGAGCCTGGGCGGTTGACGAGCGGGAGTCGGTACGTGGTGCATCCGGCCGCTGGGTATCGGCACGGGGCGCTTCGGCAGGGCGGGCGGCTGGCCGGTTCTGGTTCCGCTGTGCTTCCGTACGGGCATCATAGGCCGCATTGGCCCGGTCCTGCTGTGTTTTTTTATTGGTCGAACAGGCCGTCAGTAAACAGATGAAGAGGAAAGCAGATAGAATGCGCATAAATAACGGTGCTGGCTAATGCCCTATAACGTTAAAAAGCCGTATAGGTTGGGTTGTTTGGTACTGTTCATTAATAACGAAAAAAAGACATCTTTTGGGTTACCGGGGGCATCCATTTTTCTTTAGTTATGCAAAAGAGTAATTTTGCCAATTGAATTGCAAACGCATGTATAAGACGACCGAAATTACTTCCGCCGAAATCGCATCGGATAACCCTGTTCACCAACGACTATTGTTCCCTTATGTCGAAGCGGCTGCTATAGTAAGCGGACAGGTACTCGAAATTGGTTGCGGCTGGGGACGCGGATTGGAACTGCTCACGAAAGCCGCCGATCATTACACAGGAATTGATAAGAATGAGGAGTTGATTTCGTCGCTGAGTGCCGGGTATCCCAAGTCGACATTCATTGCTGCCAATATTCCACCTCTTAGCGGTTTACCGGATAATACGTTCGATTTTATCGTCACCTTTCAGGTGATTGAGCATATCCAGAACGACGACCTGTTTATTAAAGAAGCGCATCGTGTACTGAAACCCGGTGGTAAATTACTCCTGACAACGGTTAATAAAACGTTTTCACTGACACGCAATCCCTGGCACGTTCGAGAATATTATGCCGATGGCCTGAAATCGCTGATGGGAAAGTATTTTCCTGCCGTAGAAACACGAGGCATTCACGGTAACGAGAAGGTAATGACCTATTACGAGCAGAATAAAGAATCGGTCAAAAAACTGACCCGCTTCGATATCTTCAATCTGCAATACCGGCTCCCCCGCCGACTGCTTCAGGTGCCCTACGATCTGATGAACCGGCTAAACCGCAACCGGCTCCTGCAAGCCGACGGTATCGCTGCCGAAATAAATTATACCGACTACCTCGTCAGCAACGATCCGGCCGGTAGTCTGGATTTCTTTTATGTAGCGACGAAATAAATACAGCTAATTTAGGATTATGCCAGTTGGTGATCATGCTATTCAATACCTGTTCGGCCGCTAGTGCCAGCCCGAAGCGAGTATATACATCGTTGCCAAAGTCCAATTAGCCATCAAGGCGGCCTGTTGCTAGTTGGTATCGCTTCTGTTTTGTCTAGAGCGCCTTAGGTGCGACCCACTCTTGTTCGTGTAGGGTCGCACCTAAGGCGCTTTAAACAGAACTCACACTCCCTTTTCTATTGACAGGTCGCCCCTGACAGGGATTTTGTACAAGAAAAAATTGTATGCATTCTGGGGTTAAGCAGCCTACACCATACCTAACCCGATTATCCACGTTGAATTAGCTACTTTTTGAAGCCGGTTGACGGATTAGACTTCAACAATCATTTTGCCCGTATTCTGTCCGGAAAACAGGCCCAGCATGGCTTCGGGCAGCTTATCAAATCCTTTAATCGTCGTTTCGGTGTACTTGAGTTTGCCTTCGTTTACCCAGGCCGCCAGTTGCTTAACTCCTTCGCCAAAACGTGCCTGGTAGTTACCAACAATAAAGCCTTTCATCAATACACTCCGGGTTAGCAACATGGGCTGGATACGCGGCCCCATGGGCACTTCGGTTGTGTTGTAGAAGGCGATCTGACCGCAAAGGGGAATGCGGGCGTGGAAATTGATATTCTTGATAACCGCGTCTGAAACGTCTCCGCCAACATTATCGAAATAAACGTCTACGCCTTTGGGACAGGCTTCAGCAATGGCGTCGGTCAGGTTAGTGGCTGTTTTGTAATTGACCACTTCGTCGAATCCGAACTGCTCTTTCAGCAACGTCACTTTATCGTCCGACCCGGCGATGCCAACAACCCGGCACCCCTTAATTTTAGCAATCTGCCCGACAATGATGCCAACGGCACCAGCCGCTCCGGATACCACCACCGTTTCGCCGGGTTGGGGGTTGCCAATGTCCAGCAGACCAAAATAAGCCGTTAGACCCGGCATTCCCAAAATACCCAGGTAATAACTGGCGGGAGCCAGACTGGCATCTATTTTTTTGAGCCCCTTGGCCGGAACAACCGCCTGCGTAGCCCAGGTCAGATTACCCGTTACCAGATCACCAGCCGAAATACCATCGGCCTTACTTTCCAGCACGTTGGCCACAGCGCCACCCATTAATGGCTCCCCGACCTGAAACGGGGGCACGTACGACTTGGCATCGTTCATCCGGCCCCGCATGTACGGATCGACCGAAAAATAAGCAGGCTCAACCAATACGTCTCCGGCCTGCAACGCAGGTAAGGTAGCCTCGTCAAACCGGAACGTTTCGGCATTGGGCATCCCCTTGGGACGCGCTGCCAATACTATTTGTCGTACACTCATGCCTGAACCCCCGTTTCGTGGTTGGTTACCGTTAAGGTCACATCAATGTTACCCCGGGTTGCATTCGAGTACGGACACACCTGATGTGCCTTCCCGACGAGTTCTTCGGCAACAGCCTGATCTACGCCCGGTACATTGACGTCGAGTGTAACGGCCAGACCAAAACCACCCGCTTCCAGCTTGCCAATGCTTACATCGGCGGTTACGGTTGTTGTACCTGTTTTTACTTTACCCATCCGAATAACCAGATTCAGGGCACTATCGAAACAGGCGGCATAGCCAGCCGCAAAAAGCTGCTCGGGATTAGTGTAGGCCCCCCCGGCACCCCCCATTTCGCGGGGAACCCGCACGTCGAGGTTTAAAACATTATCGGATGAAGTCACGTGGCCGTCACGTCCGCCGGTGGCGGTGGCGTGGGCTGTATATAATGGCTGAATCATAATTGGTTAACTAAATAATGGTTTCTGTTTTTGTCAATTGATTTAATAACGTCATGAGCTGAACTCTCAAATTAACTGTCTGCTGATCGTCCAGGCTCATACTTTCCTGTAACTGAGCGGGAATATCAACGGCCTGATTCTTAAGGGTCTGACCGGCTTCGGTTAGTTGAATGGTAACCTGGCGTTCATCGGCCGGGTTGCGTGTTCGGGTAATTAGCTGTTTTTGTTCAAGTCGTTTTAACAGGGGCGTAAGCGTACCGGAATCCAGCAACAAATGCTCGCCTATTTCGCCTACGAATCGATTATCGGTCTCCCAGAGCAGGAGCATAACCAGATATTGAGGATACGTCAGTTCCAGTTTTTCGAGTAAGGGCCGGTATAGCGCCGTTACCTGACGCGAAAGTGCATACAATGGAAAGCAGAGTTGATTATCGAGAAGCAGTTTGTTCATTATGGACAATTAAATTGTGCACAATATATTAACCAGAATAATACCTATAAAGTTTAAAGGCAGCTAACTTTTTAATGATTGGTTATTGGTCAGTGGTTATTGGTTATTAGTCACTGACCAAGAGTAGACCTATAACTATCAGCAGTTTAACTCAATAACCAATAACCAATAACCACTACTTATCTTCGGTACCGTAGGTTGTTTGCATGTGTTCTGTTACCAGATGGATTGTCTTCTCGAAATCATTGACAAGTAACTCCAGCTCATTGGATGCTACTCCATTACTTGCCAGACTCTCTATCTGGCGAATAGATTCAATCTGCGATGTAATATCCATTGTCTCAACGGTGGGTTTTATCCGGTGCGCCAGGTATTTCACTTTGCTAAAATCGCCGGCTTCATAGGCTGCTTTTATCTGAGTCGCCACATCGGGTGCTTCAGTACAAAATAGCTGGATCATTTTTTGGATAAACTCCTGACTTCCCCGGCTGATCGTCTCTAATCTAGACAAGTTGTAGAGCGATTCATGTTCTTCTTTCGCTTCCGGCTCAACGACCTCAACAACACCGTGAAGCCACTTCATGAGCATACCAACCAGTTCTTTACCTTCGAATGGCTTTGCCAGAAAGTCATTCATACCAACATTAAAACACTCTTCTTTCTCGGTCCGTATGACACTGGCCGTCAATGCCACTATTGGCAGCGACTTACTGATTTCCTGCCGCGTAATACGGGTAGCTTCCAATCCATCCATAACCGGCATCTGGACATCCATCAGCACAATATCGAAGGTCTCTTTCCGGAGTCTTTCTACTGCGTTAAAGCCATTTGTTTCTTCGACAATCGTTACCCCATACGGTTTGAGTATGGTGGTAACCACCAGCCGGTTCATTGCATTATCCTCTACCAGCAAAATACGTTTCGACAGCAGGACATCTTCATTCGGAGTTGTTTGTTTCTGATTCACTTCGTTATCGTTCTTACCAATGGGCAGTGATAGCTTTACAGTTACTGTAGTTCCTTTATTTTTCTCGCTTTGAACATCAATGGTCCCCCCCATCAGTTCAACTAATTGCTTGGTAATGCTCATGCCAAGCCCCGACCCACCGTACCGACGCCCAATACTGCCATCTTCCTGCGTGAATTTTGCAAATAAATTGCGCAGAAATTCAGGAGCGATGCCAATGCCCGTATCCATTACAGACAGGGTAACCAGTTGATTTCTGGCCGCTTTTTTACAGTCGCACTGGATATGAACGCTTCCCGAGTTTGTAAACTTAACCGAATTCCCAATCAGGTTTAATAAAATCTGATTTATTCGAAAAGGATCGCCCATGAGCGCAGGAGCCAGACTGGGGTCAATTTTTTGGGTAATTACCAGTCCTTTCTTTTCAGCATCCTGTGTCATTACCTGCACAGCCTGCTCAATGAGAGCAGCCATGCTGAAATTGATATGTTCCAGCGAGAGCTCCCCGGCTTCAATTTTTGAAAAATCCAGTATATCATTAATAATGACCAACAGGTTGCTGGCAGCCGTGTTGATCATGCCGATAAAGAACTGCTGATGTTCGGTGAGACTCGTGTTTTTAATTTGTTGCCCAAGGTTTAGAATGGCATTCATGGGCGTACGAATTTCATGACTCATATTGGCCAGAAATAGCTCTTTTGCCCGCGCCGAATGTTCCGCTTCCTGTTTGGCTACCCGAAGCTCTGACTCAAGCTGCTTTTGCTTGGTAATGTCCAGATGTATGCCGGTAGAGCCAATAATCTGCCCCGACTCAGCGTACAGGGGTGCCCCACTCACCAGCCACCACATGGCCTCACCACGCTTGTTTTTAATGGATACTTCGTACGCATCGACGTCTCCTTTCAATCGACTTTCGTTCTTCTCCTTCATGAACTGAATATTCTGACCTTTCAGCAGAATATCGGTTGCGACCTGCCCGATCAACTCATCCGGCTCATAGCCACTCATGGCACAAAAACTCTGGTTCGTATACACGATACGCTCCTCCAGATCGACCTCAATGAGACCCAGGTTCATGTTCTCAATAATACGCTGGTATTTTTCATTGAGGTGAAAAGCGGCATCCTCAGCGTGCTTACGCTTTGTAATATCCGTGTATTTCCACAGATGCCCAGCATACGTACCGTCTATAAAGATGGGGATATAGTCTCGTTCAAAGGTACGCCCATCGGCCAGGGCGATCTCCTCGCCAATGACCAGCTTCTGATCTTTTAATAACTGATCAACCCGCGTAACAAACGCTTCCTGCTCCTTAAAATGACCTTTACTTTGCTCGGCCATACCCGAGCAATCGACGCCTTTCAAGGCGTCGGGCGTCAACGGTACGGAGAACATGTTGCAAAACTGCTGATTGACCAGTACAATAGCCCGATTTTCGTCTTCCAGCAAAATACCTTCCTGAAAATCAGCAATAAGATTTGATAATCGATGTGCGCTGGTTCGTAAGGCTTCCTCTATATTTTTTTGATGAGTAATATCGGTGCTGGTGCCAATCATGAGCAGGGGCCTGCCATCTTCCGAATAACTAAATATACGTCCCCGATCCAAAAAATGCCTGTAGGTACCATCTTTAGCCAGAAGGCGATATTCGGTTACGTGACTCTTCCGAACGCCGGTTTGATACAAGCTCATGTCCGGATCCGTTAACTGTTGCCGATCCTGAGGGTGCAATTTATCCATCCATATCGCCACAACATCCGGAAACTCCTCCCGTGTATAGCCCAGAATTTCACGATACCTGGCAGATCGTATGATTTCCTTCGTTTGCAGATTCAGTTCCCAGACAGCATCTCCAAAGCCTTCCAGAGCAAATTCCCACCGTTGTTCAATACGGGTTAACTCGGTCTGTTGCTGGCGTATCATATCCCTCAATTGTTCCACTTCAGCCCGGAGCTGCTCGTTTTCCAGATGCAGCAGATCGGTTGATAACGGCTCATTTGAGGGTATACTAGTTGTCTCTCTTTTCATATTGGGTCTTCTGGTTCACACAAGCGATTGCTCAGGATAAAGAAAGTTCGTCGTTCTGGATCATCTTGTAAATGGTTGATTTCCCTATATCCAGCTTATCGGCTACCAGGAGTACATTGTTGTCGTATTTTTTCAAATAAGACTTGATAATTTGAATAGTGTAACCGCGAAGTGTCATCTCTTCGGTCATTCCTCCGTTACTTCCCGAAATAGAGGCAAACAAAAGGTCGTCGGGTCTGATTTCGACACCATCACTCATGACCGCTGCCAGTTGAATGATCGACTTTAATTCACGCACATTTCCGGGAAAATTGTAACGCATCAACTTTTCGGTAGTAGCGGGCAAGATAGTCATTGTGCCCAGGCGATTATCTTTACAAAATTCATCCAGAAAGTGCCTCGCCAGGAGCATTATATCTGTTGAGCGTTCACGAAGTGGGGGTAATTCAATAGGTAGCCCCATGATCCGGTAATATAGATCCTCGCGAAAGCGGCCTTGCCTAACCTCATCGAGCAGATTTTTGTGTGAGGCAATCACCAACCGAATATCGAGCATAATTTTTTCACTACCCCCTACCCGGCTAAGCTCGCGTTCCTGCAAAACCCGCAGCAGTTTACTCTGCAACGTTAAATCCAGCTCGGCAATCTCATCCAGAAATAAGGTGCCTTTGTTGGCTTCCTCGAATCGCCCTATTTTTTTGTTCAGTGCTCCGGTAAACGCTCCTTTTTCGTGTCCAAATAATTCACTCTCAGCCAGCTCTTTAGGAATAGCGGCCATATTGACGGCAACAAAAGGCTTTTTCCGGCGGTCAGAATGGTAGTGGATGGCCTTGGCAACCAATTCTTTTCCGGTACCGGTTTCGCCGGTGATCGACACGTTGATGTTTGTTCGAACTGCCTTTTCTACGAGTGCAAATACCTTGCCTATTGCCTGACTGCTCCCTTTTATGATTGAGTTGAAGTCATATTTCTGGCCTAACTCTTCACGTAGCTGGTCAACCTCCTGTTTAAGGCTTTGATTTTCCCGGAGTTTAAGAATCGCATTCCACAGGAGATCTTTTGTTCGATCATCCTTCACAAAATAGCTGTAAACCCCCGCCTGAAGCAGCCCAACGGCGGTTTCAACGTCTTTTTGCCCGCTGATCACAATAACCGGTGTATCGGGCAATCGCTCCTGAAGACGACGAAACAACTCGGCCCCATTGGTATCGGGTAAGGAATAATCAAGTGTAATCAGGTGGGGCTGACAAACACTAAGGTACTTCATACAAGCTTCACCGGTGGTAAACCGGTGAAGTTCGTAATTCGGATTCATTGACAGGTGGTACTTTAGTACTTCACCATACCATGGATCATCTTCGACAATAAAAATACGGTAGATGCTGGACTCATTCATAGTACAAGTTGTCACGCCGTATTTGGCATGATTAAAACAATTAATTCACTAATTTATTCAAAAGTTAAATTAGCAAACAAAAGCTTCCCTTGATTAATGAATTTGATTACGCGATTTTTCTGTCGCAGACCTAAAAAAATTGAGTTATGGGACAAACTTTGTTTCAAGTGCCTTTACTAATCTAACATTTTTGAGGAATGCATGACTGAACTGAATTATCCAGGTGTAGAGAATAACGGCGAAAATCTGGAGGAAAATTATTGTGGTAACACTGAAAACAAAGGAAGCCAGGATGGACAAAACGGTCAGGGCAGCATGTGTTTTAACGATACGCAGCGTTATCTCCGAGTGAACGAAGCGATGCTTCAGGAACCAGTGGTGCATGTGGTTTTTGTCGGCAGCAAATGGAGACTTTCCCTTCCGCATCCGGTTTATAGCCACGCGGAGTGCGTCAATTAACGGGATCATGCAACTGGCGGTCGTTAAAATAATGGCATACGGCCCGTAAGCAACGGCTTGTAAGTACGATCCTTCAATAAATATAATTCCCAGAGCCGCCATAAGAAAGCCAAGCACAACAGAGCCACCGTCGCCCATGAATAATTTGGCGGGGCGCCAGTTGTACCTCAGGAAAGCAAGCAATGCACCGGCAACAGGCAACAGCAGCGCCAGCCATTCCTGCTGGCCCACAACAATGGCCAATACACTGAACACGAAACTGTTGCTAAACGCTAAGCTACCGGCAAGCCCATCAACGCCATCAATCAAGTTGAAGGCATTGGCCATAACGGTCAGGACGAACATGGTAATGGCATACTGAAAAAATACGGACAGTTCCATGATGCCAAATACGCCATGAAGCGAAGTCAGGCGAATACCGGAACTGGCGATCAGGTAGGCGCAACCCAACTGAATACCCAGGCGAAGTATGGCCGGCAGGTTCAGTCGATCATCAAGCACACCCGTTATTGTGAGGGTTGCCAGGGCAATAGTCAACGGAAGATTCTGGGTTAACAAATTACGTAAAGGCGCATACACCAGGGCTGTAAACGTTACGGCCAGGGCAATAGTCAACCCGCCAATGGCAGGAATCAGCTTTTGATGCACCTTCCGGAAGTTAGGCTTATCAACCAGCCCGATTACGGGGCTTAACTTAATGAGGAAGGGTAAAAGCACCCAGCAGCTTACCAGCGCAATCAGGAAGCCAAGAATCAGGCTGTTTGTCGTAAGAAGATCTTGTATCATGTTTTTTTAATATATACTGACGGGTATCTGTACGTATAGTTTATTCGTAAAAGTAAGAAGGCCTTTGTAAGTGAGCCAGTTCCGACTCCAGCAGCCAATCGGACGACAGGCGTGTACCTGCCAGCGAGTTAAGTTCTTTTTTGGTAGACACCTGCTGTACAAGACGAATGAGGTAGGCGTATTTCTGCGCAATGACCGTCCAGGTATACCGGCGATAGGCAATGGTCTTCATAATTTCGGCCCGCTCCTTAAGTTCACTGATCGACGTGTTCTCAATACGTTTGACCAATTCGGCCGATGTTCTGAAAAACAGCGCTTTATTTTCCGTTGTCGACCGGTTATAGGCCACATCGAACGCAATAACCGGTAAGCCAAGGTACATAGCTTCTACCAGCGATGGGTTCGTTCCGCCCGCGCTGTGACCATGCACATAAATCAGACAATTGCTGCGCAGCAGATCAAGTTGCCGCTGGTCATAAATCGGATCGAGCAGGTGAATATTCGTATTCGTCTTATGCTGTTCACGCAGGCTAGCCCCATACTCACTGTTTGTCCAGTTTCCTACCATAACCAGCGTATGCCTGGGCAATTGAGCAAAAGCCTCCAGCACGAGGTGGATGTTGTTTTCCGGTTCGATCCGGCAAACAGTAAACGCATAGGGCGCTGCCAGAAAAGGATACTTTTCCCGATCGGCTGGCGTTGGACTGACGGCAATGGTGTGGTCGGCACCGTACTCAATAATGTGGCTTAGCGTTTTGTACCGGATTGCCGTGTAGTTCTGGATCGACTCATTATCCGAAATATCCGCGTGTGAGTAGCGCACGGCCACCCATTCGGCCGCCCACAGATACCATCTGGCGGCTTTGCTCCACTTGTTCCGTTTCCACTCAATACCATCAATAGAGATGATGATTTTTTTCTTGGTGAACCACCGGACAAAAGGCAGCATAAATCCGCCACTCACGCCCAGAATGAGCATTACGTCGGCATAAAATAAGGCATGTAAAATACTGAAGCAGTCATAGATGATACTTTGAATACCGTTGGCATCGAAGGGCAGATACACCAACCTCGCCCCTTTATACGTTGCCGGTCGCTCAGACTGTCCGTACTTTTTGGTCGTACAGTAGACCGTTATATTTGTTTCGGTACCCAGGTGATCAACCAGGTGCTCGGCCAGGGTTTCGAAACCGCCGTATTTGGCCGGGATACCTACAGTTCCAATAATTGCTACGTTGGTCTTAGTCATGCTATTCTTAATTAATAATTTTCTATTATCCTATGTCGTGCCAAAGTGCTAACAATCTGGCAATGAGTTTATTTAAATGATATTATTAGTTAGTCATTCCCAATTCTGGACAATTTTTCCACCGAATACACAGACTGATCTTTACGCTGTTCCGGCACAAAAACATCGGTTATCTGCTGCCGAAACCGGCGTGCTGAGAAAAACTTAGCGCGCTGACGAGCAGCCTGAGCCATTTTCAGATAAAGGTTCATGTCTGATGACAATAGCTGGAGTCGCTCAACAACCAATGCTGGCTTGCGGGCATCGACGGTGAAGCCTTCTTTCGAATCTTCGATTAACTCACAGATCCCTCCAACCGGCGGGACAATAATTGGACGGCCGCAGGCCATAGCTTCAAGGGCCGTCATGCCGAAGGTTTCAACCCAGGCGTCGGGATTTGATAGATTCAGGACCACGTGAGCCTGTTCGTAAAAAGGAATAGTATCGGCCTGTGCGGGGTAGATCGAACAGTTGTCTGGTGGGCTTACCTGATTCCTGAACACCTCAACCTCTTCACCCTTTGCATTCAGTACGAGCATAAACCGGATATGCGGTAACTGCCGGGCGCAAGCCACAAACTCATGAATACCCTTGTAGGCTTTGTTGGAGCACAGCATGAGGGCCGTGAATGGGAAAGCGGTATTGGCTTCGGTGAGCTGACTGGCCTGTTCCGTAAATGAATCTCGCAACGCATTGTAAACTTGCCGACAAACGGGACGCGTGAGTCCGGTCTGCTGCTGGGTATATTTTGAGACGAACAATACCTCCTGAGCCGTAATATTTGCAATGGACCGCAACCATGCTTTCAGCAGCCAGGGTTTTAGGCTTACTTCATGTACATGATACACAACCCGACAACCGCGCAGCCCACCGGCCAGTGCTGCACCGAAAGGCAACAGGGTGTTGATATACACCTCATCGGTCGATCGTAGAAAAAACAGCAGTCTGAAGAACAACCGGAGCTGAATATTCAGGTAATACCAAAGAGTGACCAGCTTGGCCGGATGCCATTTATAGGCGATGGGTTGCATGGTCACGCCCGGCAGGTTACTCAAAAAACCACTCCCACTAGGCGTAGCTGTAAATAAAACAAGATCAAGGTTTGCCTCTTCAAGGGCTTCCAGTGCCTGCCGAAAAACAAGAGGGCTACCACTAAAGTCATTGAGTAAATGAACGGCAATTATTCGCTTCGATTTCATAGTTTTGTGGGTTACCCCTACACGGCCTCTTTACCTGTTTGGTAGTCTAATTCGTTGATTTGTTCCTCCAACACCAGGTCGTTGCCGGGCGAGTTGATGTCGCGCCAATTAACATTCGGCAAGCAAACCAACTCGTAAGCGACAGAAGGAATGATACGGTATTTATGGTTGGCAGAGTTAATACATCAGTAGCGGCCTGATTCATGCAATGCACATACACCGCTTACCTTTTGCTGAGTTGTAGAAACGAATGCCCCATACCGGAGCCTGCTTTCATTCCTACACAGGCACTCTGTTTAATAGCCGCAATAAATTATCAGTAAAAAGTCAATGATACCTAAACCGGCTCCAGTGCTTCAGGCGATAAAATAGGTGAACGTACGTTTGACCGATTTAGACGTTAAATATTTTAAGCCCACGAGTGTGGTGCCCAGCCTGCTTCCCGACAAGCTCCATACACTCAGTTTGCCGGGTTTAACTTGCCAGTTCAAATTGATGCGCAGGGTTGAATTATCCAGACAACGGATATAAAGCTGATTCATACCCTCCCCCGGTTTGCTGACCAGTTCGTGCGTAAGTGAATGATGCTGGAGGTAATATGCCAGCTGAAGGGCAGTTGACTGAGGTACACATAAGTCTACTGCATCGGGGACCAGGCCGGTGTAGCTTGTCGCAGTCAAGGTTCCATTAGGTTGTTGATGCAGCCAGAATGCCACATCCTGGAACAACAACTGGTGATCAGAACTAACCTCCTGCCGATTCAACCAATGTGTCAGGGCGTCGCTCCAGGTCGTTAATTGCCCGCTAACCTGCTCGGACCAATCCATCTGCTGGCTATAGTCCTGTAAGGTAGCCGTAACGGTGTAAGCCAGATATAAGATTTCGGCCAGACCCGTATCCAACTGATAGGTTTCCCGAAACAGTTTCCATTCCGGACGGTTCAGCGTAGCATCGATCAGGTGCCGGGTAGTGCTATAGTCCTGATTGTTGATGCGTGTTGCCGACTGATACAGGAAATGAAACAAATCATAAAGCCCCGGCAACTCTTCGGCGTAGCGTTCCCAATCTACAACGCTCACCTGTCTGCCACTCAACAGTATCGTCCAGGGCGTAAAGTTACCATGTGCCGCAGCTATCGGTACCGTCATCTGATCATTCAGGGACTGCATCAGCAGGTCTAGTTTGTCGAGTAGACCGGCTGGTATACGCGGATCGTTAGCCGTCCTTAGTGCTGACAGATTTTGGTGAGCCTGCCGCCAAAATCTGGTTTGATACAACGGTTGCGTATGCCAGTTTCGACTAAAAATCTCCTGTAAAATATGTTCAGGCAATTGGGCCAGCTGATTCGTTTGCGGCATACAGGTTACGCCTATGTCCTCCTGAATCAGGAAGCCGGTCGTAACAAATCGCAACGAATATGCGGTTAGCGCAGGGGTATTGACCTGTAGAAATGGTGTTTGCTGTAGCTGTCGCAGTGCCCGCGCTTCCTGTCGTAAGCCAGACAGCGCAGCGGAGCCGACGGCAATTTTCGTTAGATAGCGTTTCCCCGAACGCATACAATGCCAAATTACCAGTTTCCGATTGGGTCCGGCAACACCGGTAAACAAGGCCCATCGCTTTATTTGACTTTGCCGTACGAGTTGATTACCGCTTTCGGATGTATAGAGCGTTAGCCGATCGTGGGCTACCCAGCGACCTAATCCCAGCCGAAATAACAGTCTGACCACCCACACAAACACTTGTGCGCGTTGGCTGTCGACCTGATAAAACCGAAGAAAATCCGGTTCCTTGGCAGCTACGGGCCAGAGCCAGCGGATACTACCGTCAGGATTCCGGTATAGATAACTGTTTATAGGATAAGTGAAGTCCGCTGAGGATTCTACGGCCACAGGAATACCAATCGTATGCAGGCCCCTGCGTAATTGGTCAATATCGGTTGTATAAGTTGCGGACTTAGTCATATAAACAAGCGCGTTACAAGTACTACACCAGTCTCAGATCAACTCAATAGTATTTAGGCTAATCATTTACGCTATAAATCAAAGCACAAAGGGCTTGCTTATCGCTTTGGCTCCATGCCGAACAGGTTCCGCAATTTTTTCCATTTACCCTGCGGATGCTGCTTCAACAGCTCCATCACTTCCTGAACTTTTCTGAGAACAGTGCCAATACGCTCGAATTCATTCCTTCCTTTAATAATGTAATCGAACGCTCCGTACTTCAAGGAGTTGACCGCAACCTGTACATCTTCCTGACTGGAGACGACGACCAGATAAATATTGGGATTAAAGCGCTTTATTTTCCGCAGCACATCAAGGCCATTAAGAGGCTCCATGTGGTAATCCAGAAAAATAACGTCGGGCTGTTCGGTCAGGCTGTTCAGGCATTCCTGGCCATCCATGAAAAATTTTACGTTCGTATGGCCCAGATTGCGCACATGCTGCTCGTAAAGACTACCACAGAATGGATCGTCATCAAGAATAAAAATGGATAAGGAGTTGTTATTTTCCATGTGTATTTATTTATAATAACTAATTAATCTAATACTATGCCAACCCGTAAACTGACTAACAATCAGCTAGTTAACCTAAATAATCTACCGAATAAATCTATTATTTGGACTAGTTTTCCACATTAGGGAAAACCTCTCCTTATTGTCAATCTACAGGATATGTGCAAATATAGTTTATAATAATTGATAAAAGTAACTAATGAATAGGGGCATTTTTCATTTTTTTAAACATACAAGCGAAATATATTATCAATTTCCTACAAAAACTATATTACAAGTATACTAATAGTGTAATTTAAACAGTTATCTTCTTCACTTTTTTCTGCCGTGAAACTGTTTTAGGTATAAGTCGTCTCTATGACTTAGAAGAAGTTGAACTAGTTGGCGGCCGTAGCTCCAGAAGTGCCATAACCTGCTGAATTTTTTTCAATACATCATCAATTTTCTGTAGATCATCATTCCCTTTGACAATACAATCGAAAGCTCCGTACTTCCGCGATTGCCTGACAGTCTCTATGTTTTCCTGATCAGCCAGAACGACCAGATAGATATGGGGGTTAATACGCCCAATTTTGCGAACGGTGTCTATACAATCACAGGCTCTTACCTGGCAATCCAGGAAGATGATATCCGGTTTCTTTGTGAGTTGGCTAAGACAGACTTCTGCCTCTGTAAACAAGGTGACATTAGTATAGCCAAGGGTACGAACATACTGCTCAGTAATAGTTCCACAAAAAGGATTATCATCCAGAATAAAAATCGACAGAGACCGATTACTTTCCATAGAAAATTTGTAAGAACACACGAAACCCAAAACTATGCCAACAAATATCTAGGCTGATTATCAGGCATAAACTCACCATTTTAGCTCATTTGGTTTCCATATTACGGAACATTATTCCATTATCTGGAAACCAAGCCTCGTCATTGCTCTGTTTTTTGTAAGCGGATCCCCTACCAGCAAATACTTAATCTATCGAAATAATCAAATTTTAGAAATAAAACAACGATGTTGAGCTATTGGAGGTTAAAAGGGGGGTATTCATACACCTGATCGAACTCAATATGCAGGTCTTGACTACGGTGCCAAACTACATAGCCTTCTTATAAATCCGTCTTTTCCGGCAATTCGCCCAGCCTGCGCAACAGATGCAGAATGGTGAGGTCGCGTTGCCGAATCACGTCGGCGGCATCCCGAACGGTCCAGTCATAAAAACCCTGACCAGCTTCCATTCCTGTTTGACCCGCAGCCAGCCGATCTCGTAATGAATGGGCGGGTATGGTATTGACAGCCAGATCGGGCAATAGGTAACTCTGCACCCGATTCACTAGATCGAGGCCAACCAGATCCATGTTTTCCATCGGTCCCAGGGCTGGTAGTCGCAGGGCGAAGGTATATTTAATCATGGTATCAATATCGGCCGGAGAGCAGGCTCCGGAATCTACCAGAGCGAGGGCTTCCCGCCAAAGTGCGTGCATGAGCCGATTGCCGATAAAGCCGGGGATATCCGGGCAACGAATGGGTCGTTTGCCCAACATAGTGAGCCAGTTACAGGCTTGTTCCACTTTTTGCGGGGGCGTTTGTTCCCCGGCTATGACCTCTACAAGGGGGATCAGGTAGGGAGGATTCCAGAAGTGAGCGCCAACCAGAACCTGTTCCAATCCGCTCCGCCGGGCCATTTCTGTAATGGATAACCCGCTCGTTGCCGAAAGCACCAGTTTATTCTTTTCCCGACAAAGCGTCAGGCGACTCAATAAGTCTACCTTTTCATCCATGTCTTCAATAATGCATTCCAACAAAACATCGCTTTGGGCCTCCAACAAGTTCAGATCAGTAATAATCTGTATGAGTCCAACGGGCTGTGTGGGCTTACTCATGTGCTCCTCACAAAAAGTTGATAACTTCGTCAGTTGAGCCCGGATAGCGCTTTCTTTACGCGCAGAGCGTGTCCAGAGCAGTACCGGATGACCCGCTCTGGCCGCCAGTACGGCCGAGGCCGTTCCAATTTGTCCACTGCCCAGAATCCCGGTTGTGGGTAGCTGTACAGGTTCAGAATTTATCATAACCAGTGGAGTTTACCCAGTCGCTGTTCAAAGTCTCCTGGTAGCGACCTAAAGTATATCGTTCAGATACTTGCCAAAGTAGTCGTTACTGGTTGATTTACTGATTTCAATCAACCCCGTAGTTATTTGTAGTCATGATGCGCCCGTTTCATTTTCGCTTATTTCGAGCCGTCAACCGACCCGGCAATTTCAACAGTCCGCACATTTAGTCGGAGTGATGGGTACATTTAGTTTTCGCAATCGATCAGTTATGGATAAAGACTTACTCGGAAAAACGGCTCTGGTAACGGGAGCCGCTTCAGGTATCGGCAAGGCAGTGGCAGAACTTTATGGTCTGCGCGGGGCAAATGTGATGATCTCTGACATTGACGACGTACAGGGCCAGCAAGTAGTGGATCAACTAACTGCCGCCGGTGTACATATCCGCTTTTACAAAAGCGATGTTAGTGACCCGCTTCAGTGCCAGAAACTGGTGCAGGAAACCGTTGCAGCCTTTGGCTCGCTCGATATTGCCTGCAACAATGCCGGGATTGGGGGCGAACTGAACATGACAGCCGATTATAGCCTCGACGGATGGCACCATATCATCAACGTGAACCTCAACAGTGTTTTCTTTTGCATGAAGTACGAGCTGGAGCAAATGCTGAAACAGGGCAAAGGCACCATTGTGAACATGGCCTCTATTCTGGGACAGGTTGGCACTGCCGGATCACCGGGCTACGTAACGGCGAAGCACGGTATGGTGGGCCTCACCAAAACGGCGGCTCTCGAATACGCGTCCCAGGGCATTCGTATCAATGCCGTTGGGCCGGGCTATATTGACACGCCCCTATTATCGGCATTATCGGATGAGATCAAACAGCAGTTGATCGGGCTGCACCCCATCGGTCGTTTGGGAAAATCGGAGGAAGTGGCCGAGCTGGTTGTCTGGCTCAGTTCCGAAAAAGCATCGTTCATTACGGGTTCATATTATCCGGTCGATGGCGGTTATCTGGCTCGGTAAATAACAATAACCCTCCGCATAGCCAAAAACGGCGGGAATGCGGAGGGTTATGACTTTTAGTCAGGTGAGGGAAAGGGCTAGCAAAAGCGGCTTAACGAATGGTGCTAAACTTACGGAGATCCGTATTTAGTTCTTTCAAGCCTACCTCAACGCCACGCTTGGCTCCTTCCTGAAATACCGCCATAATCTCTTTGGCCTCAATCCGGTTGGGGTCGTCCAGGTTGGCACTTACGAACTTATCCCGCAGAGTCACCAGTCCACCACCCAGCGCCATAGCCAGCAGGGGATTAAAGTCAAACCACGGAATGGGCGGGTTGGCCTCCTGCTTTCGATTGTTCAGCCATGGGTCAATCAGTTGGACAAATTCGGGCAAAATGGGCCGAACAATGTCAATGAGCAATTGCAACCGTCTACACTGACTCGCCTTTTTCCCCAGCACATCGGTCGCATGCGTGCCAATGCTGTATAGCAGAGACGGCGTAATTCGCTCGAACCGCAGCGCCGGATTGTCCATGGTGGCTTCCAGAATTCGGTGTTCAAACACTAACTGCCAGAGTAAGCGCGACCGGAAACAGGCGTGATTGGTTGTTCGGGAAAGCCATACCGCCGTATTGATGTAGTAGTGTTTGATCTGGGCCAGATGTTGTTGCCCGGTGGGAGATGCCATAAAGCCAAGCCCCTTCACGTTCGTATCGGGTTCGGAGGCATCACCAATCAGGTTGATATTCACAAAGTGATGCCAGGTCGAATCGGTCACCACCCGCCCTACATTGGCTTTATGGCCGTCATAGGCACAGATGGCCCCGAAGGTTTGCGCTTGTGTTGCCAGCTTGGTACCGGCTGTACTCCCAGCCAATACCGTTGAATAGGCAATAATTTCGGGCGCTATCCCCATCGGAAACTCGGGGGTTCCATCTTTTTCGTAATTGCCGCCAAGGTCTGTCGGTTCTACACATTGTCCTTCGTGCGGGTGATCGGGCAACACCTTGATACGTCCCAGCGGGCTGCATAAAATGGGGTGCGGGTAGGTTTCGCGCAGAAAGCCGCCCAGCGAGCTGGAGTACAGACGGGGCTGTATCTCCTGAGGGACATCGTCGGACTGGTCGTCAAACTGCGAACCTGGGTCGTGACCAATCCGGTTCGTATCGTTACGGTTGGGGTCCTGCATGCCTACATTACCACTGGCGTTGGTCCAGAGCCGCATCTTGCGTACCCGCGAGACAGAACCGCCCAGGGCTCGTCCCAGTTCTCCGTGATCGCCGGTGGCAAATACGCCCCCGCCGTTATTCATAAACGTGCTCAGAAGCACCAGTTCGGCGTCGGAGAGGCCTACCGGCGATGCATCGAAGCCGAACAGCCAAACCTGATCGTACATCGTATCGGAGAAATGCGTGCCGTCCGTAAAGCGAAAATTTGGAATACTTCGAGAAACCGGCACGCCCGGGTTACCAACAGAAAAGCCCCGGTGGGCGATCGTGATTTCAAAGTCGACGTAGTAACGCCCGTCATTGGACAGAATAGAAACAAAAGTGGACAGGCCAAAATCGCCCAGGCCAAAGTTGAGTGTTCCATCGGTGAGCAACAGAAGTTTCACCTTACAGGGTCGACGCCACCAGGGGTAGAGTTTTTCGGGCGACAGCCTAAGAAGGTCGGTCCGTTCTTTGATCGCCTTAACTAAATGCGCATTCTCAGAAAAGAAAATTTGTGCAGACATGGGTTCTCGGTAGTTTAAATGAGGTATGCCGGTTAGTCGCAGATCAGGACGAACTCGCAAACAAACCCTATTCCATTATCCGCAGCACCACATGTACAGCTATCTCTGGGCTGAGCCCACTTCTTCAGAACTACTAACTTTTCTGCTCCATTTAAGTAGTAAGAGTATGTTCAACTACATCTCAACGTCATTGTCATGAAAACCATCGTAGCCTTCAGCCTGCTTTTCGTGAGCAGTTGTACACTTCAGGATGATACAAGCCCCTGCCGGTCTCCTCAAAAAATAAGTGTGGATCAACGTTGTTACACAGGCAATGGTCTGGCTCTGACGGCCAGTGAGTACGGCACGTCTCCCTTAAGTTTCGAATGGAGTGTCTACGTCCTGAAGGATACGGCGCAAAGCCTTGGATTCACCCCCCAGGATTTAAAAATAAAGATCAACACCGCTGATGAGCTGATCATACCCGATAGTCTGGTAACGAATAACCAGCGACTGGTTGTAACTGTCGCAGCCAACTGCCAGGGTGAGTTAAAACGGTCTATTTATTACGCATTCGTAAAAACGCAATCAACAACGGACAGCTGCACCATCTGGCAACCGCAGCGGGGGTTATAACTTACTCCGGGATAAGCCCGATGGCTATCGAATGGAGCCGGGCATCGGCACTGTGCGCGAAGTAACAACTGGCTACCCCGTTGGCTTCTATACTGGCCATCAACTGCTCCGTCCGAGCTTTATGTTCGGCATGAATTTGCCGAATGTACACGCACCGAATCTGGCGGGAATACTGCCGAACGACAGACTCGTAGATGATCGGGTCCTGTTGCGAATCGTCGCCCAATAAGATAAACTGCTGGTTTGGGTACATGTTGATGATCTGCTCAATCCGGTCAAATTTTGTATGGTGCTTGCCCTTACCGGTTTTCAACACCTGCGACAGGCGCTTGAGCTGGCTCAGACGATACACACCATCAGGCAGTTCATTTTTTGTCGAAAACTCCAGAATATAATCGTACAGATTCCATTCGCTGCTCGACACGTAGAAAAACGGATTTGTGGCATTCAGTCCGCTATTGGCTTCGGCAAGTAGTTTGTAATGGGCAACAACGCCCTCAAATGGCATCCGGCTATGCGCGTTCTCGGTCAACAAGACCAGCAATCGTTTGGCAATGGTAGCCGAGTGCGAAACCAGAAACGTATCGTCAATATCCGAAATACAAATGAACTGGGTCGGGTGCGGAATTAATACCTTTCCTTCGCCTTCCGCCAGTATCTGCTCCGGAATCATGGTTTGGGAAATAAGCTGCGCCCGAACCGGGTGCCAGCCCGGCGTCAAGGCTTTCGTTAGGGGTAATTCGACCTGAAAACAGCCATCGTCGTCCGTATTGACATTAACCACCTGTTCGTTGAACCGGATTCGCACCGTCGTTCGCGGATACGGCTTTACCAGAAATAACCGAATGACGGCCAGCAGATTAACGAAGTCAATATCGCGGTATTTCTTTCGGGGCAACGGGCTTCTTCTGAACACGTGCCCGTAAATGGTCAGTTGTTTATCATTGCCAAAACCACGGTAGATCTTCACCGTGGGCTGGTCCGTCAGCCGCAGCAGTGTTAAGAAATAGCGTTTTATCTTACCCTTCAGGGTTATTTTTTGTTTATCAGGTTGAGTGGATTGCACAGCTTCCATAACGTTCAGTCAGTACTAGCCATCTTATAACACATAATCGACACAGAAGTTGACCTTTTTATTCGCCATTAACCCCGTTTCGGGCGGGGAAGAGAAAACAGCCTGGGAAGAAGGTATCCATACTTTCTTTGCCGATAAGCCCCATACCGTTCACCTGTTTCACTTGAATGGGAAAACCGATGATGAAACAATTCGCCAGCAAATCGACCAGCACAAACCCAACCGTGTCGTTGCCGTTGGGGGCGATGGAACCATTAAGATTGTGGCCACACGTCTGCTCGGTAGCGGTATTCCCCTGGGTGTTTTGCCCGCCGGTTCGGCCAACGGAATGGCGCGCGAACTAGGCATTCCGCCCGATGTTCAGGGCAGTCTTGATGTGCTGATCAATGGAATTGAGAAAGCTACTGACATTATAGCTGTTAACGACAACGACATTTGTTTGCATTTGAGTGATATTGGCCTAAACGCCCAGTTGGTGCAACATTACGAAAAAAACAACCTGCGTGGTAAGCTTGGCTATCTTCGAAGCGTGGTCAATGTGCTTCAGAAACGGCGATTACTCCGGGTAGCCGTTACAATTGGTGATGAGTGTGTGCAGCGGGCCGCCGTCATGATTGTACTGGCCAATGCCCGCATGTACGGCACAGGAGCCGTTATCAACCCCGATGGTACGCCTTTCGATGGTAAGTTTGAAGTCGTCATCTTCCGTCGATTGTCGTTCTGGGAAATCATTAAGCTCTTCTGGCGCTATCAGCCTTTTAATCCTAAGAATATAGAAATTTACCCGGCCACATCTGTCACCATTGAAACCCACCGGAAGGCGTATTTTCAGATCGACGGTGAATATAGGGGGCGCATTACAAGTCTCAAAGCCGCCATAAAACCGGGTGCATTGACCATGTTGGTTCCGGCTCCGGCCTGATCAGGTTTATGAGCTGACCTGCAGAACCCTTAAACCAATTGGTTTATCCCTACTCGTTTCGGTTCGCTGTACAGATTGAAGCGGTTGTTGCGGACAAACCCGGCCATTGTCATTTGGGCTTCTTTCGCCATCTGAACCGCCAGGCTCGACGGGGCACCTACGGCAGCCAGCATGGGAACGCCAGCCAGCCAGCTTTTCTGTACCAGTTCAACGCCGATCCGGCCGCTCAGAAAAATACCGAATTGGTCTAGCGGAAGCCAGTTTTGCCAGAAAGCCGCCCCAATAAGTTTGTCCAGCGCATTATGACGGCCAATGTCCTCCCGAACGAGCAGGAGCTTACCATCTGCATCGAACAAGGCAGCAGCATGGATACCGCCTGTGTAAGCAAACGCCTGTTGTATCTGGCGAACCCGATCCGGTAACGCATGGAGAACGGCTGCTTCAACCGAGAAGTTGCTCGATAGCGGGCCCGGCGTAAGTGCCATAACCGCTTCGATGGTGGCTTTTCCGCAGAGGCCGCAACTGGAGGAGGTAAACGTATTTCGTTCCAGCCGCGCCCAGTCGACAACGACATCGGGGTGCAGCTCTACCCGGAGCACATTACCTTCTTTGTCGGCATCCTGAACACAATGTCGGCAAGAAACTACATCGGTCCGGCGCTGGATGATGCCTTCGGTGAACAAAAAGCCCATGGCCAGTTCTTCATCATGGCCGGGCGTCCGCATCGTAACCGACACAGAACGCTGCTCCCGACTGGTAGCCGGTCCGAATCCCAGACGGATCTCCAGCGGTTCTTCTACGGCAAGCAAATCGGGAGCTTCCGAAAGGGTTTCACCCAAAATTTTATGGACGGTAACCGGCGCAACAAGGGACATTTTCAGCCAATTTAGTTTGCTTATAGTAACCCGCTACGGCCGTAATTGATTGCGCAGCTGGTTAAAAACTAAACGAAGCGGACGCTTTTAACGCGAAGGAACCGATCGGCAGCCCATTCGGGCTATCGTTCAGGTAATTGAGCCGGTGGATAGCCTGAATGCGAACGATCTTAAAAATATTATCGATTCCATATCCCAGCTCCATATAGGGTTTATTTCCATCGAGGCTTCCGAAGTAAATAGGCCGTGTTCCTCCAGGCAACAGTTTGAACGACTCAACATCCCGATTCGCCTTCCGTTGCCCTCCCCAAAGTGCATCGATATTGGCAATTAAGCGCCAGTTTAATTTTCTGATACCGGGAATCCGATTAAAGAGTAATCCCTCGAAGCGGTGCTGGATATGCACCGCAACAAAGCGGTCACTCACAAACTCGTAAAACTGCATCCGGTTAAAGGTGTTGGTAGTCAGCAGGGGCGTTGGATTACCAATGTGCGGAAACAACAACGGAGCCGGCAGCGTTGAGGGCGTAAAACCTGCAGACAGCAGGTAGGTTGTCCGACCAAGGGGGCCTAACCGAAACGTTTGCTGCGCCCGCAGGTTAAACCGATCATAGTTGTATTGACCGCCCAGTGCCTGAGAGCCATGCGTATACCGAATAGTAAGTATAGGAGCGCGTTTTGTGCCCAGCGTGATCCGGTCATTGCCATCCATCAGGTATTTCTCTTTCCGGGCCAGCCGCGCTTCAATCGACCAGTAGGCGTCGAATATATCCGACTGCAAGGCCGACTGATCGCCCAGCTCGGGTTGAACGCGGTAGTGGAATGGGAATACGGGGTCGAAGGTCCGGGTTCCCAGCGTAGCCGTTAGCAGAATCCCTTTAACGGGCTCTGTTTTAACGTAAGCCTCTTTCTGGTAACTGTGGTAACCTCCCCGGTAGCGGCCAAATCGGCTCATGGCATAAAAAATCCGGTTACCACCAATTAATTCGGGCGTCAGTCCAAGCCGCTCCAGATCATCCGCAATCCGAACGCCCGCTATAGTCCAGTGCTGCCGGGAGAACAGGTAACTTATTTCGCCACTGTATTTAAATCGATTGTCCAGCGTTCCATAGGCCAGATACCCCCTCAAAATCCAGTTTCGGCTAAATTGATCATTAGTCCGAAACCCGATTCGTGTGCGTAGGCCTTCTACACTGTTAACGGCAAATAGATACGGGTAAGGGCCAAGATCGAAACCACCCACTTTATAGAATCCGGTAACGGCAACCTGCCCGACAGCTTCGGCCATTTTCACGGCTGGAACAGCCCGCAGTTTTTCAATTACCTGCCGGGTTTTCTGGTCTTCCTTGTTCAGTGAATCGGCACCGGCGAGCGTACTCTGAACCGTATGCCAATAGGCTTCGTTGCTTGTGGCTACGGTATCACTGGGCTCAATTGGCTGCTCATAGAACGACGTTGGATGGGGCCTGTTTACACTGATATTGCTATTTCGGAGGGTAACTTTCGCCCGTAAGCCAAGGGATTGTTTACCCACACCCGTCAGATCAGCGTTAAGGTGAATACTCACCGGCAACCAACCGGCGGTAGTTGATCCGCCAGCCGATGAATCGACTGTACTCTCCAGTTCCTGCTCAATGGTCAGGTCACGCACATAGTTCAGGTTAGCCCCTTTCCCAATTCGGGTTTCAATCTGGCACAGGGCAAATGAGGTGGTATCGATCCAGGCTTTACCCGTAAAGGCGAGATCTTCGGGCCGTTTGGGGTCGAATTGAATTTCGTAACAGATATGATCGCCAATCTGGGTGGTATCAGCCAGGAAAAACTCGTACCAGTTTTTCCAGTTATCGCCAATGGGCGAGGCAAAATCTTTTCCCAGAATAGGAATGTAGTTTTCGTAAAAGTTCTGGCTGACCAGATTCGTCCCGCCCAGCAACTGCGAGCTGAGCCCGGCATCGTCGACGGCTACCCCTTTGATGCGGGTTTTACGAATGTCTTCGCGTTTGCGCTCTGGGCTCGCTCTATAATAATAACGGGATACGGACTCCGACGCCAGCAGCGGTAACACCCGGTGGCCTTCGCTATCGACAATGGAGTCGTGCTTGCTCATCGCTTCATTGATCCGTTTGATAAGCGGATTCTTCCGCATACGATCCGTAACGTGGCTCAGCGCAATCTCGGTTTTTACATAACTATCGTATTCGTAGGCCGCCAGCCGTTTGCGGTCGTTCATGGAGCGATTTTTCCGAAGCTGGCGCAACACGCGCCAAGCC
Organism: Spirosoma fluviale; assembly: GCF_900230225.1. Lineage (GTDB taxonomy): Bacteria > Bacteroidota > Bacteroidia > Cytophagales > Spirosomataceae > Spirosoma > Spirosoma fluviale. The sequence continues at coordinate 777,558 of NZ_OCNH01000001.1, read as the reverse complement.
GGATTTTCGCCCGCTCGCACGGTCACTTCCTGAAGGGCATTGCCGCCCGATTCGAGCTTGAAATCAACCGCCTGCGAAACCCGTTCCGGATCAATAGCCCGGCGCAGGGGTTTGTACCCCATCGAACTCACGGCCAGCGAATCCGACAAAATTTTGACAACCAGGGAGAAGCGGCCTTTTTCGTCGGTAAGGGTTCCACTCCGGCGTCCTACCAAGGCTACACTGGCAAAAGGGATTGGGTCGCCCGTGTGGGCATCGGTAACCAAACCGGTAACTGTATATACTGTCTGGGCCTGTATTTCCGTGACAAACCCGATGAGTAATAATAACAGAAAAAATAGTAGTGGATGTAACGGTGTCTTCAAGCGTTCCGGTGTCTTTATTGTCCTATTTTTTCAGGCGAAGATAACATAAATACAAAGGTTCATAGGTATTGATGCCGACTCAACCGTTACAAAAAGGCACTAAGTTGTTGAATATCCTGTATTAACCGTTACAAAAGGCTAATTAATTTATTACTCCTTGTTTATAAGTAATTATACCTCCTAAGTAGTTGTCTACATAAAAAATAGGTTAACCTACTAACCAGATTAGGTCGGCCTCGGCACCCTGCTCCGTCCATTCGACCAAAACCTGCTGCGACTCCAGCGTATTTACGCGCTTGCCGGTGTAATCTGGCTTGATGGGCAAATCCCGGTTATAGCGACGATCGATCAGTACCAGAAGTTCGACTTTACGGGGCCGACCAAAAGCGGTCATCGCGTCCAAAGCAGCCCGCACCATCCGACCGGTTGCCAGTACATCGTCAATAAGAATAACACGTTTGTTCTCAATAATAAACGGAACGTTGGTAGTATTAGCCCGAAGGGGCGTATCGCGCCGTCGGAAATCATCCCGGTAAAACGTTGCGTCCAGATAACCCAGCGGCACGGTGTAACCCACTATACGATTCAGTTCACGGGCTACGCGCTCGGCAAAGTAAATTCCCCTCGGCTGCATACCCAGAATAACGGTATCTCCAAAATCCTGGTAGTTTTCGATGAGTTGCTGGGCCAGTCGGCTCACAACAATTTCGAGCAGTGGACTGGACAGAATTAGACGTTGTTGATTCATGGGGTAAAAATAGTAGTAAGTCGGTCATTTACCGGTCTGTACCGCTCACAAAAGTAGTATACTGTCCCTTTTTCGTTTCTTTGTACCGTTGACGTACCTTCTGTAAAACTCCCGGCGCATGGGCCTTCGGACGTTTATTGGTCTACTAGTAGTAGCTGGACTAGGGCTTTCTGTGAGCAACGCCCAGAACATGAGCGGTTTTTGGCTGGGCGTTACCTACCCGGCCAATCCCAACCAGGCTGTCTATAACTACACCATGACGCTTACCCAGATGGGCACTACGCTGAGCGGAACTGCCCAAACAGCTGACCCTCAATTGCCTTTTGGCGGATTGGCCTACATTGCGGGACAGGTTACAGGCTCATCGGTGAAGTTTAGTGAATCGGACCAGCAGGGCAATACCGCCGTTAAAAATATCTGCTTCTGGCGTGGCACGATGACTTACAACCCAACTGAGGAAAGTTTAACCGGCACCTACGAGAACATCGTGAATGGAACAACCTGCCTGGATGCCTCGAATGGGAAGGTGGAACTGTACCGGATTGTGCTAAAATCGGGTACTACCTATTGTAAAGGCAAACCCGTTAATCTGGTCATTACGGGTAAAAATATCCGCTGGTACAGCTCGGCCGCCAAAACCAGTGTCCTGGCGACGGGTAACTCATTCAGTCCTCAGATTACCCAGACAACTACGTTCTACGTCACCCAGACGTTATATAACAATGAGAGTCCGCCGGTTCCTGTGACCGTAACCCTGAGCGAACCGGCCTTCAAGACAACCATTGTCAACACAGGCTGCGACAAAACCAGCGGGTCCATTGAGGTAATTGGGGCGGGCACAACAGGCTGGCAGTACAAACTTAACCAGGGTGCCTTCCAGACCATTCCCCTTTTTACAGGCTTATCACCTGGCTCTTATACCGTAGTTGCCAAAGATACCGGCGGTTGTCAAACGGAACAATCGGTTACCGTCACCGCCGATTCGGCACCCACCGTCAGCAGTGTGCAGAGTACGCCACCACGCTGCGAAACAGCCAACGGCACCGTTATGATGGTCGCTACGGGTGGAAAGCCTCCCCTCACCTATTCCATCAATTACGGCGTTAGTTATCAGGCCAGCCCAACATTCACAAACCTGCCTGGCGGCACGTACACCGTTCGGGTACGCGACGCCAACGGCTGTGAGGTGAACAAAGCCCTTAGCCTGCCTGGCTTTACCCCGATAACGATCCTGAACACGACTATTATTCCCACCACCTGCGGACAGGCCAACGGGCAGGTGGGCGTGACAGTAACGGGCGGGCGAAACCCGGTTCAGTATTCTCTGGATGGCCGACCGTTTCAGGCCAGATCCTTTTTTATAGACCTGCCGCTAGGTTCGTATACACTTGTTGTCAAAGACAGCAGCGGCTGTACGCTTAGTCAGCCAGTGAGAATTGATGGCAGCAGCGGTCCCAGGATCGACGCTATCCAAACGACTCCCTCGGCTTGTGGCGAACAAACAGGTACTGTCCGGATTTCGACCGGCAGCACGACCTCCGCACTCAGCTATGCCATCGACGGCAAGACCTTTCAAAGCGGCCCTGATTTTTCCGGCCTCAAAGATGGCTCCTATACGCTCACGGTCCGGGATGATACCAATTGTGAACTTACCCGGACAATTTCAATCGTATCTGACTGCGCCAACCGAATCTACCTGCCAACGGCTTTCTCCCCCAACCACGACGGTTTGAATGACGCCTTAACCGTTTACTTCGCGATTAGGTCTGTGCAGGTGACCAACTTTATTGTTTATGACCGCTGGGGTGCAGTCCTGTATAATCGTGCTAATTTTGCCCTCGCAAGTGGCGAATCGCTCTGGGACGGTCAGTTGAACGATCAGCCAGTAGCCGCAGGTATGTATTCATACCGGCTCGACTGTCAGTTTCTGGATGGCACCCAGATGACCTATCGCCAATCAATTGCCCTTTTACATTGATTGTTTATGAAATTCCTACTCGTTGGTCTGGGCAATATTGGCCCGGAGTATGCACTTACCCGCCACAATGCTGGCTTTATGGTTCTCGACCGGCTGGCGGCTCAGAACGACTTCAGCTTTTCCATGACGCGCCTTGCCTATACGGCCAAATGGCAGCACAAAGGCAAACAGCTGTTTTTTGTAAAACCAACCACCTACATGAACCTGAGTGGCAAGGCGGTGTCCTATTACATGAAGCAGGAGAATATTCCCATTGAAAACATACTAATTATCACCGACGATAAAGATTTACCTTTTGGAAAGCTGCGGTTGAAGCCCAAAGGTTCGCCCGGTGGCCATAATGGGCTGAAACACATCGACGAAGTTTTAGGCACTCAGGAGTACGCCCGACTACGGGTAGGAATTGGCAATAATTTCTCGAAAGGACGTCAGGTTGATTTCGTGTTGGGGCAGTTTCCGGAAGACGAATTGATTCAATTACCGGACTATTTGGACCGAGCAGGCAATGCAGCGCTGAGTTTTTGTACTATGGGCATACAGATGGCCATGAATAATTACAACCAATGATATAACTTTTTAAAGAAAATTGCACTTTTCCGGAAAAATATAAACTCATAGGAACTAACCATAATATTAAAATAATATTTCGTCTAATTCGACTTAATTCCTTAATTTAATCTAAAGTCCATTAATTACGGCATTATATTCGGAATAAAATTTTGACATGGACATAATGTGCGCTTGGCATTTCAAACTTTCTATAGACATTTGTGTGTTATCTGATTGAAAACAAAATAGAACAAAACAATGAAATCGCGTGTTATCTTTGCATCACTCATTCTTGGATTAGGGTTAGTGACTACTCAGGCAAACGCGGCTACCACCATCAACATTGATGATAGCCCGGCAGCCTCCAAGCCGGCAAGTGCTATGCTTGTCAACGGTTCGCAAAAGCAGTTCGCTGCTTACATCGGACAAAACGTTGCCAAGTTTGCGCAGACTACCAATTGGCAAAACTTTATGAGCGTTGTCTCGTTGTACAACCAAAGCCCTTCTGCTGTGCTGAATCTCAGTCCCGCCGAACGTGCCAAGTTCAACGAATCAGCTGCTCAAGTACAGAATACGCTGGCCAAGCATAAAAATGCAAACGCCGGCCACTGGATGAATCAGGTTGACCATACTACCCGGATGATTAATTTCCTCTGGAACGTTAATCAGCCCGTTGCAGAAGCAGCTGACATTCAGTAAGCTATTACAAATCCTGAATTAATGGAGGATTTGGAACAGAAAAGAGTAAAAGTTAGTTTTTCATGTAGAAAAGGTTAAGGGTTTAGGAATAGTCAGTATAAGGTTCTCCGCTACAGATCGGGGAACCTTATCTTTTTTCAGGGCTTTCTTAAACAGAAACTTACCCCAATTCCACATGACCATTCAGGAACTGCGCAACCGTAAACTAATTTTGTTCGAGTGTATTAGTGGCAGCCGTGCGTACGGTACAGACTTACCTTCTTCCGATACCGACATCCGGGGTGTTTTTATCCTGCCGCAGGCCGACCTATATGGACTCCGCTATGTGGAGCAGGTGAACGATGCCAAAAACGATGTTATCTTTTACGAACTGCGTCGGTTCATTGAGTTACTCGCCAAAAACAACCCGAATATTCTGGAGCTTCTCTGCGCACCCGCCGACTGCATTCTTCACAAGCATCCATTATTTGATCAATTGCGGGTAAGTGACTTCCTGTCGAAACTCTGCCGGGATACTTTTGCCGGTTACGCAGCCAGCCAGATCAAAAAAGCGCGGGGACTGAACAAAAAGATTGTTAATCCGCTACCGCCGGAACGAAAATCATTACTTCACTTCTGCTACGCTGTAGTCGGGCAAAAGTCCATTCCGGTTCTGGACTGGCTGTCGGCCCACAACCGGCAAGCCGCCCAATGTGGCCTGGTCAGTATTCCGCACGCCCGCGACATGTACGCGCTGTTTTACGACGAAACGGCTTCCCTGGGCCTTCAGGGGCTGATTTTCAGCGAAGACTCAACCGCCGTTTCACTTAGCAGTGTACCTGTATATCTGGAGCCCGTCGCCCTTTTGTACGTCAATCAGGATGTGTATTCGAGTTACTGTAAAGACTACCGGGAATACTGGGATTGGGTCGAAAAACGCAATACAGCCCGTTACGAGAATACGGTTGAACACGGCAAGAATTACGACGCCAAAAACATGATGCATACGTTTCGGCTGCTCGACATGGCACTCGAAATCCTGCAAACGGGTCAGGTGATTGTCCGTCGGCCAAACCGGGAGGAGTTACTGGCCATCCGTTCCGGTGCTTTTGACTATGACGAACTACTGGCGCTGGCTGAAGAGAAATTGCACCAGATTGATGCCGCTGCCCAAACCAGCCCGCTGCCCGTTCGCCCGGACCTCCATCATATCGAGCAGATTCTGGTGAGTATGCGAACGACCTTGTATGCAACAAAGGCGTACTAATATTCGGTATAATCCGCACATTCTTTTGCGACGGATTTAGGCACCACAATGAGAATCAGGCGGGAGAGACGCGTGGGCATAAAAAAATAGTACCCGGGTTCCAACCTTCTGACTGTGGTACAGGTCTAGTCAGTCAACAAATGAATCCTATTAAAACAGCGCCATGAAACTCTCCAAATCCCTTCTTCAGGCTATTGCCGTTGCCGTAACAGTTACCACGATCAGTTCCTGCGGCAAAGGCACCGTCGTTGACCCCAAAGCACCAAATGGTGAGCAACAAAAAAAAGTACCGTATAACTGCCCCGGCTGCGGCCTGGGTTAATGCGCTGAACCAACCTCCTGTGTAACCGACCTCCGTATGTCCAGGCTGTACTCCTCCATTGCCTGTAACCTGGATACCAACAGCTTACAGGCAGCGCTTCCCCTTTTTGAATCCGAAAAGGTTCAGGCAATCGAATGGTCGTTCGATACGTTATTTGCGCTCGGCGAGATGCCCGATTGGTTTGCTGAACTGCTCCGTGCCTACAGTCAGGAAGGTCGATTAATTGGGCACGGCGTTTTCTTTTCCCTTTTTTCCGGTAAATGGACCTCGGATCAGCAGCAGTGGCTGAACCAGCTTAAAATAACGTCGGCCGATTTTACCTTCGACCATCTGACCGAACATTTCGGGTTTATGACGGGCGAAGACTTTCATAAAGGAGCACCGGTCAGTATTCCGTTTACGGCCTCAACCCTGGCAATAGGCCGCGACCGGCTGCAACGGCTACAGGATGCGGGTAGCTGCCCGGTTGGCCTGGAAAATCTGGCGGTCGCCTACTCGCTCGACGACGTAAAACGACAGGGCGATTTTCTGGCTCAGCTGCTCGAACCAATCAATGGGTTCATCATTTTAGATTTACACAACCTGTATTGCCAAAGCTATAATTTCGCCATCGAGATCACTGATTTACAGGCGCTCTACCCGCTCGACCGCGTCCGCGAAATTCACATATCGGGAGGAAGCTGGGTGCCGTCGGCCGTAAATCCGACGAAACAGATCCGACGGGACACGCACGACGATTCGGTACCGGCAGCGGTTTTCCACGCGCTGGAACGGGTCATGGGCCAATGCCCAAATCTGAAATACGTAGTGCTTGAGCAACTCGGCACCGGTCTCACTACCGAAGCGAGTCGGCGGCATTTTCAGGAAGATTTCCTACGAATGGACGCCCTCGTTCAGGCAGCCCACCGAGCGGATAGCCCGCCGATGCTAAATTCTTTTCTGCCTTTGAACCCACCAAGCATTCCCGAGATTGCGCCGGAGAATCCACTACTTTACAAACAACAGACCCAACTATCGGCCATTCTGGAAACCGCCACCGATTGCGCTCAGGCTCAACTGTTTTTGAAGGCATCGAGTTTGGCTAATTCTGATTGGGAAATTGAGAACTGGCACCCGGAAATGCTTGAAACAGCCATTGCCATTGCCCGGAAATGGAAAGATGGATTTGTGCAATAGCCCTACTGATGGTTTGGGACGAATAAACCGTCAACTACCGTTCCATCGACTCGACAAATTCCCTCGGCGATTGGCCGCTGAGCTTTTTGAAGGCCCGGTTGAACGTGGCTTTGGAATTGAACCCACAATCGAAGGCAATCCCCAATAAACTCAGATGACTATTGGCCGGATCGAGAGCCTGTCGTTTAAAGGCATCCACGCGGTACTGATTCACAAAATCATTGAAGTTCTTGCCCGTGCCCGCGTTAATGACCGGCGACAGTATCGACGCATTGGTCTTGAGTCGGCGGGCCAGGTCGATCAATGATAAGTCGGGGTCCAGATACGGGCGTTCATTCTCCATGTAAGCCAGTAGGGCATCCCGCCAGGTCACTAAATCGGCGGACAGGGCCACGGGTGCTTTAACCAGATGGTGTCCATTATCGCTCTTAGCCGACACTAACGCAGGCGCGTCAGTAAATACCATTTCTGAACCAGGCAGGTCGACATCTTCCGTTTGTACCCCTATTGGCTCTTCTGTGAACGTTAATCGCCGACCGGGTTGCGCCTGTGCATAGCCGTGAATGCTCACGTAATAAATCAGGACGACACCCGCCAGTTTATCCCACCAGTTCTCCCAAAAATTAAGGGTAAACGTCACGCTGATCAACGTCATGAACAGGCTGAGCAACATGGTGGCCGTGAGGGCGACCAGAAAATTTCGGAACCACCTGAAAGAGATGGTTTCAGTTTCTGAAAACTGCGTTTTGATCCAGGCCCGGTAGTGTCGATAGAGCTTTAGCGACAAAATAAGGTAATACATGTCCAAACCAACCCCCACATAAAACTCAATATCTTCCAGGTGATACGGGTACTGGACCGTTGTTTTCCAGCGTTCGACGAACTCATGTCCCATCGAAAAGATACTCAGGTGGTAGGTTACTTGAATTAAAAACGGAACCGCATGCCAGAGGTCTTGGCGGGAAAAGCGGAAGTCGGCGTTGACCTGGCTTTTGAGGTAGAAGTAGCACAACGCCGGAAAGAGATAGCCCAGTGTTCGGGGAAAAAACTCCAGCTCACGCCAGAGGATTTCGATCCCGCCAAAACCCAGCATGTATTCCCAAATATTGAAGCTCATTCCCACCAGCACCCAACCGAGCAATCCGTCGGACAGACGTTCTTCGCGCCGACCCCTCACCCAAAGCAAGACAGCATAAATCCAGCCCTGCACGAAGCCAAACAACAGGGGCGACGAATACGTATTGAAGTCGAACGTCATCATTAAAACCATTTACGGGAAAGATACAGCCTGTTTTATTACCGAAAAATATTGACCGTTTTTCCGTTATCTTCTTTCCGAACGGTTAAAAAGGGCTTGCCCTCGTCAATTCGTTTGCCGCTCATGACGATGTCGACCTGCTCACTATCCGCAAAATAGACTTTCGTACCAACCGGCAATGTTTGGGTCGTGTTGCTGTAGGGCAAAAGCATGATCCCCTGCGTCCCGTTACCGGCCTCATCGGGTTTATAGGTAATCAACATCACTTTGTGAGGAAGCAGGCTATTGTTCCGGAAACGAACCGTCACGGTAGCACCAGTGGCATGGGGGGTAGCTTTGGGTGAGGTCAGAAGTGTTTTACCGGCATCGTCTACCGTTACCGTAAAGATCAACCCGTCCGTCGTCTCGCCATCTTTGCTGAAATAGAGTTTGCCGCCAACAGGCCAGTTCTTGGGTGTCGATTCGTTGCGATTCATCGTAAATCCATACGCCAGACCCGGCCCCTCAGCCCGGAACATACGGTGATAGCCAAGGTTGTTTTTCAGTGTGAAGGCCACACGGGCAACGGCCTCCTTTGGTGCAGTGTCCTGGGCAAAAGTGGTCGAAATAACGCTCGAAAGGAGCAAAATAGCCATTAGAAATACGGTCGCTTTCATTGATTTGTTTGTGTAGGAAATATGAATGGGGAAATTATTGAATCAGGTTAAACGCCTTCCATAAATCGTTGAAAACCAGAATTTTATTAAAATATAATAGGAACACGGATGGAACGGATCGAACGGATTTTTACGGATAAAATGACCGATCTTGGGTTTTATCGGTACAAATCCGTTCGATCCGTTCCATCCGTGTTCCTATTTTAGCCCCTGTTTTAGTTTATAAATTCCCCTTTACTTTTATTCGACCGGCATCACTATTGGTTTCGCGTTCCCTGGCGTTTTTTATGTCTTTACTGCCAAATTGATAGCTGAACCGAATGGTGATCCGTCGGCTTTCCCATTTACGGTCAATGGTGAACTGCTGCGTCTGAAAATCAGCCGACTGTCTCCAGCGCATGGTATTAAGCACATCATCCATACCGAGCGTCAGTTTACCGCGATCCTGCATTACTTTCTTCTGCACACTGAGGTTCAACGCCCCCAGACCGCCAATTCGGTAGATGGTTTGCCGAGTGGGCGCACTCCAAAACCCCGATGCCTGTGCCGACCAGATTTTCGAGAGTGTGAATGAATGCTGCATGTAGCCTTCGAAGGCAAACGTCCGCTGGTCGAACGGCTCGGAAGGTGACAGACTCCCCCGAAACCGGTTCCAGGTGGCCCCGGCATAGGCATACGTACTCCACCATTTTGTGAACTGATAGGGAGTACTGACCGATAGGTTGAGTGCATCGACCTGCCCCACATTGGCGACCGTCTGGTAGGCCGTCAGACCCTCCTGCCGGATCACATCCGTAGCGAAATCGCTGGTTTGGCTGTAGGCTAGTTTTACCGTCGACGCCCATTTATAGATGTAGCTGGCTTCGAGGGTGTGGGTATAGGTGGGCCGCAGGTATGGATTACCCCGCTGACTGGTATACGGGTCGATCTGGTAAATGAACGGGTTCATGTCCTGGTAGCTGGGTCGCCCTATGCGCCGACCATAATTGATTCCGAACTGGCTGTTATCGGTAGCCCGGTACTGCACAAACGCCGTTGGAAACAGATTCAAATAGGCGGTGTCGGGCCGCAGAATTGTTTGTTGACGCAAGTCGGTCGATTGACCGTTCACCCGCGCGTGTTCGACCCGAAGCCCACCCTGCATCGACCATTTACCGGCTGTCCGGCTCAGCGATGCGTAGGCCGCATTGACAATTTCCCGGTAGGTGAAGCGGTTCGTCCGGCTTTCATCAGGCTGTTCGGGTTCGGCTCCAACAAACGCCAGTAAATCGTTATCGGTAGAAACATTCGTGTGCTTCAGGCCCGTTTCAAGTTTTAGATGACGCTCTTTCCATTCCTTTACAAAATCGCCTTTCAACGTGCCAATGGTAATGTTGGTGCTGGCGTCGAACCGGCGCTGCCGCCGAAAAAGAGATTGCCCGTCGGCGTTGTAGTAATCGCTTGTGATCAGGTTGGGCGATGTATTATGAAAGTACGTCAGATCGGCATCGAGGTTCAGTTCACGCCCCAGCGTATCGGCATAGCGATAGTTCAAAGCCGCATTAGTTCGGTTGTTACGGGCGGGCTGATGGCGGGTTCCGTTGGTTGCCTGGTTCACGACACTCGAATCCAATGTATTTTGTCGATTGACCAATTGGGTAGTGGTAAAAGTACCAAACCGATTCCCCGACGCATTCCCCGACACAACCAGCCCAATCGTTTGCCGGGGCACCGCCCGGTGACTGTCAATGATAAAGTCTGCTCCCGCTTTATACACAATGGCTCTCGTCCCATCGGAGTCGTAGCCCCGCTGGAGAAACTGCGAACCGTTGGTTTGTCGGTCGAGCCGTACGTTTGTCAGTTGAAAATTATCACTCACGGCGACGTTACCGAACAGACTCAGCCGCTTGGCGCGGTAGTTCAGGTCGACAGCCGCATTGGCCCGGTGGTGATCGCTCTGGCCGTAACCGGCGGAGGCATTTCCATTCAGTCCGAGGCTTTTGTCGCGCCGGAACCGGATGTTAATGATACCGGCTCCCCCCTGTGCATCGAAACGTGCCGAAGGGTTGGTAATCAGTTCTACTTGGTCAATGCCTGACGCTGGCGTGGCCCGGAGCAGATTGGCCAGGTCGGTAGCTGACAGGTTCGTGGGTTTGCCATCGATAAACACAATGACGCCCTGCTTACCGGCCATCCGTATGTTATCGTTCGGGTCGATAACAACACCCGGTGCCTGTTGCAGCAGTTCGTAAGCCGTTTTCCCCTGCGCCGTCGCATCGGCCGCTACATTGAGCACGGTCTTGTCAACCTGTTGCTCAACAAGTGCGCGTTTAGCCCGAACGACAACGCTGGTCAGCACCTGATCAACCGTTTCGAGTCGTAGTGACGACACTTTAACTGGCGGCCCTACTCTAACGGCCACTACCGAACTCAAGGTGCTTGCCACTCCCACCCCAGACGCCTGTACATAATAATATCCATCGGCTATATCCGTAAATGAATATTGCCCGATTTCGCTCGTAACCGTTCCCTTCACGAGGGTGGAATCGGTCGCCTTCAGCAATTTAACAACCGCAAAGGCGGCTGGCTGACGGGTAGCGTCAACTACCAGACCAGATAGAGATTGACCGACGAGTGTTCGGCCAGCGAGAAGTAGAAAAAGGATTGTAAAGAAGCGTGGCATTGGGTTGAGTCGTTAAGTGGTTAACGATTCAAAGGTGGCAGATTGACGACCCCACCTTCGCCCCAAAAAAGATTTGAGACGGCCCAAATGATGAATTGAGTCTTTTCGGCCTGTGAACAAGTCAAAAAGGTCAGAACACAAAAAACCCGCTCCTCAAACACGAGAGCGGGTTTCCCATTTTCTTAACCTAAACTAAGTCCGTTACTATCTATGATGTAGGATGTAGGATGTAACTGGCGCACGAACAATACATCATATATCCTACATCATATATCTCTTTTCTAGTTTCCTGCTTTGACCCGGTTTTGCTCGGCCGAGGTGGCGGAGTTTCGGTCGCGGGCACCTTTTACGTTCTGATTACCAAAGCGGTAGGTGAATGTGAGCCGGATCTGGCGACTTTCCCAGCGCGAGCCAACCCGGAAGTCGATATCCTGTACCGCAGCTCGGCCCCGGAATTGATTCAGCCAGAAAGGGTCATTTACGTTCAGCTTGATGTTGCCTTTGCCCTCCATCACTTTTTTCTGCACCCCGATGCTAAACCCGCCCATGGGTTGAGCCCGGTAGAAGCCATACTGCGACGCTGAATTAAACCAGCCCGATACTTCGCCCGATAAAGTTTTACTGAAGGTAAAGTTGTTCGATGTGTACACATTGAAGGCCACCAATTTTACCTGATACGGTGTTTCGGAATAAAAGGTCTGGTAGTTCTGATAGTACGTGTTCACGTTATTCTGCATCCGCCACCACTTTGCCACTGCTACCGGGAAGCTGATATTCAGGTTCAGATTATCCAGATGACCCAGGTTTTCGGGCGTTACATACGTGATGTTCTGGGCGGCAATCTGGCGGGGTGTTTCCTGGTTGATAAAGTCCGTGGTGCGACTGAAACCGAGTGTCGTTGAAATAGCGCCTTTATAAACGTGCGTCAGCTCAACCGAATTGGTATACTGTGGCCGCAGAAACGGATTACCCTGCTGGTAGGTGTACGGGTCCAGATAGAATACGAACGGATTCAGGTTCTGGTAGTCGGGGCGGTCAATCCGGCGGCTGTACGACATATTCAGTACGTTGTTCGTATCGAGCTGCCGAGACAGAAATACCGTTGGGAACAGGTTCAGGTAGTTGCGGTCCACCGTCTGGTTGAGCGTGACCGACGTGCCCGTCGAGTGCGTATGCTCCGCCCGAAGCCCCGTCTGCACCTTCAGTTTCCCGAACTTACCGGCGTAATTGATATAAGCCGCATTGATATTTTCATCGTACTTGAACTGATTCGAGCGGCTGGCATCGAACAGCCATTGACGGTTTTCCTGCTGCAGCGTGTCGTAAATGGTGTTGTTATCGGCATTCACAAAGCTGCTTTTCAACCCGGCCTCTACTTTGCTACCATTTTTCAGCGGATGTACGTAATCCGTCTTGAACGCCATGATGTTGATCTCGGAGGGCATGTTGTTGCGTACATCCTGATTGGGGCGGCTTACGGTATTGTCCGGGTTGTAATAAACCGTGCTCAGGTTGTTATTATTTTTTCCACCGTAATGAACGTAATCGGCATCGACGGTCCACTCGCGGCCTTTTCCGTCAAAATCGTATTTGTAATTGACGTTGCCGGTTAGATTCGACATAAACTGACGGGCGTCGGTTTTGGTCGTGGGGCGGCTGGTTAACCGGCGATTTTCGTCGCTGATGAGCGTGTTGTTCTGTCCGCCCGACCGCCAGTCGTTCGAGAAACCGTTGACCAGCACCCCAATTGTACTTTTCTGGTTGATAAAGTAATCCAGACCACCTTTGTACGAATGACCCGTAAACTGATTGGGACGAAACGAGTTCTGGTCAAAATACGTGACCTTCCCATTGTACGGTATAGCCCGGTTGATTTCGTTGGTCTGGGCACTTTCGCGGTTTACGTAGCTATAGTTGCCAAACACGTTGAGCTTACCCTCGCGGTGGTTGAGGTTCAAGGAGGTGTTGAATTTCGGCAGGTCGTCGCGGGCACCCCGCAGGTTATTCACCCAGCCGTAGCCCGAACCCACGATGAACGTACCGTTGGTACCGAAATTCTTGTTCTTCTTCATTTTGATGTTGATGATCCCCGAGTTACCCGCTGCATCGTATTTAGACCCCGGATTGGTGATAATCTCAATCGACGCAATGTTGTCGCTGGGTGTATTTTTCAGCAAATTCGATACTTCCTGTTGCGAGAGGTAGGTCTGCTTCCCATCGATATAAACGATCACACCGGCTTTCCCTTTCAACTGAATCTGATCATTCTGCCGGTCGATGGTGACACCGGGCGCTTTTTCCAGGACTTCCAGCGCCGTGTTGCCGCTGGCCACAATGCTGTTCTCGACATTCATAACCGTCCGGTCAACCTGCTGTTCAATGAATGGTTTCTGGGCAACGACGTTTACTTCGGTCAGGCTTTTGGTTTCGTCGGTCAGCGACAGTGCGGGCAGTTCGGCTGCCGGATTGGCTTCATTTATCGAAAAGGGTGCGCTGTACGTTTTTCTGTAGCCGATCTGCTGTGCGGCTACCCGGTAGTTTCCGGCACCTACATTGTCAAACGCGTATTTTCCATCGGCATCGCTGATGGCTCCTTTTACCAGCGTAGAATCTTTTGCTTTCAGGAGCATCATGGTAGTAAACTCTAATGGTTTACCCGCTACAGTACCTACTTGCCCGGTTACTGTTCCTCTGGTCAAAACCTGACCGAATGATGTAGATAGAGCAAGTAGAATTAAGACAGATAAAGATAAAATCAGTTTCATGATATTGGACTTTTATCGGGAGGTTGCTTTACGTCTCTCAGGAGTACATGGCAAAGGTAGGTAGTGGGCATCACAAAGTACCTGTTCTTACACAAGCGGTCTGAACGGCAGGATAAGCGGATTTTACCGGGGGAGTTGTGTTTTTAGAGGGGAGTCCGACGGAAAGACACGATCAAAATCGGATTGTTGCATCTGTAGTCAACTTTTTTATCTACTTTTAAATGCATCCAACCCATCCTTTCATGGCGGCTTTCACAATTGGCTGGGGGTTACTGAACCTAGGTCTGGCAATCACGATCTTTGTCATTTCCTGGCGTAACTTCCGTATCTATTCAAAACGCTACGGGAGTCTGGCAACGGGGATTCTTCTTTTATTGACGGCAAGCATGTGTCAGTCTCCGGGAAAGAAACAGCCTGCCGGAGCAAATCCGGCTGCTTTCCAAACGACCATATCCAGTTCTCTTATTCAGGAAAATGGACCGCGTTCTTACTACATTCAACTGACCGACTTTGGCTTCTCTAAACTGACCCAGAGTGTCATTCTGAACCAGACCTCTGATTCAACTACGGCTCAACTAAGCAGCTTTGTCAATCTGACCGGCTTTATGTCGGGTATTCACTGGACATCGATCTACACATCCGTAACTCTGGATGCTGACCGGCATCTTCGGTACAATTCGTCCGGCACGCTGCAATGGTCACTGCTTGGAATACCGGTTTATACACAAGTAAAGTACTTCACCGGTAACGTATCTACTGATAGCTTAAAGGCGCAGTAAGTCAGTTGTAGCCTGACTTACTGCGTTTCAGCGATTTACAATTTCAGACCTACGGCCCACACGCTGGCATCGGGTCCCTGTCCTGCCTTGAAGGGACTATTGGGTTCGTAGCGGAAGAACAGCTTGGCACTTCCCCGGAAACCCAGTTCCGAGGTGAGGCCCCAGCGAACGGTGTTCAGGTTATAGGATCCATGATCCCGAACGGTTGAGCCGCCAACGGGCTTCACTTTCGTGTAACTGTCTAACCGAATACCGGCGTAGGCCCCCAGCCCCAGCGTCAGCCCCGACCGGAACGACACATTAAACATAACAGGAAGGTTAAGTTGAGCCATCACCAGTTTGGATTTGTGCAGGTCGACATCCGACTGCTCGATGCTCAATTGGTTATTTCGCTCCACGAGTATATTTCTACCCGCATCGGCCGACCGCTCAAACATGAAGTTGTTCCAGGCTACTTCGGGACCCGTTACGAGCCGAAGTTTGGTAGCGCCTTTTACGGAAAGCGGAATCCGTTTTTGCCAGGCCAGTGCCACAAACCGCGAGCCAAGAGGCCGGAAATCATAACCTGCCGGCATCGCCCCGCCGAAGTTATTAAGCCCGATGTACATGCTGAAATCGGACGTAACGCGGTTAGTCGATTTATGGTAACGAGTCGTCGAAACGCTGGAGTCAGTCTTGATGATGACAGTCGTATTTTGCGCAAACACAGCGGTCGATGCAGCGATCAGAGTAGTTGTGAGGAGGAGGTGTTTGAACGTTTTCATGGTTGTAGTCAAGATTAAAGGTTTAGGAAAATTGAGGTATCTTTTTTTCAGGTTGTATTCTTTTTGGTATTTGACAGGTAGATGTAAAAACCCTGGATGCAGGTTGCATGAACGCGTAAAAAAATACAATCAAATTTTGACTAAGTCTATCACCCCTATTTTTTATCCTGATTTACAGCTAGTTAACGAACAAGAATTAGTTTACAGGCCTGTTAAAAATAAAAAAGGAGGTCACCTTGTGGTGACCTCCTTACAACAAAAGATACCTAAACAGGCTTAATCGACGTCCCAGAACAACCGGGTACCAAATGCATCGATCGTTCCCTGAGCACTTACGTTGGCTGCGTTTGAGCCAGCCTCTGTGTTTGGATAGAAGAAACGAACAGGTCGTTTGCTATCCGGCACCTGCATACTTTGTGGAATGGCAGGCAGATTTGTCCGACGGTACTCCGTCCAGGCTTCCAGCCCGCTAAAGTTCGTCAGGGCAATCCACTTTTGGGTAGCAATAGCGGCCAGTTTATCGGTCGATGCTTCCCAATCATAGTTATTGACCTTGCTGCCTTTAAAAGCGGTTGCACCGGCTGTACTCGCGCCCAATACGCGGAATGACTGGGTGATACCCGCTTCAAAATAAGCTTGTGCCGTGTTTGGAAGCGTTACATCGGAGTACCGCTGTTTCGCTTCTGCCAGCAGGAATTGAACTTCGGCGGCTGTCATCAGGATAAACGGCCGACTGAAGTCACCTTTTACCAGCAGGCTGGGTCCCAGCGAGCTGGTATTGGCTGGCAGGTAACCCGAGCTGGCTCCGAATGGCGTACCGTTGTAGTTAGCAACAATCTCTTTCTGAGTACTGACACCGGCTGTACCTGTGCTCTCACCACCATTGGCGTAAGCAATCCGCTTCAGCCGCAGGGTATCGCCTGAGGCTTTGAGACCGTCAAAGAGGAACTTGGTCAGGCGTGGGTAGTTGTTCAGCGCCTGCTTGGCACCGTTGGCCGAATAGCCCCAACGCTCATAAATAGGGTTCAATTTTCCGGCAGTAGCCAAATAGAAAGAAGGACCACCTACACCCACTTCTTCACCCGCGATGAAACCCGAGCCTTCGGTCACAATCTTGTTGATTTCCGTTTTGATATACGAATCACGTCCTGATATTCTAGACTGACGCATCAAAAGCCGCATCTTGAGCGAGTTGGCAAACTGAGCCCATTTGGTTGTGTTGCCTTTGAAAACAATATCCGAACCGGTGAACGCACTGGCAAATGGATTGGCTTTCAGATCAACAATAGCTTCATCCAGCAGGGTAATCAACGACTCATAAATTGCTTTCTGATCATCGAATTTAGGAGCCAGAACAGCACCACCTTTCAACGCATCCGAGTAAGGCACGTTTCCATACATATCAACCATTTGATGAAACAACATGGCCTTCATGACTTTAGCGGGTCCTTTCAGGTACTTCTGGCTATACGCATCTGCGTTATTGATCACAAACTGATAATCCTGCAGATTGTCGTAATACCCATCCCAATAGTTAAAATCACCATTGGTAAAGTTGTAGGCAAAAATGGTCGTGCTGATAATGTACCCATTACCCTGGGTCCACTGGCCCGACCAGTACGAACCCGTTTCGTTTGCATTAATAACGTTAGCCGTGGTTGTGTTTAACGCATTGGTAAAAACAAAACTCGGCGATGCCGTCGGCAACGTATTTGGGTTAGTATTGATATCCAGATAGGACTTGTTACAAGCACTACCAACCAGGGTGAGAAAAGCAACTAGTATTAATGATTTAAATTTCATGGTAAGTCAATTTCAGTGTTTACTAAAATGTAAGATTGATGTTTACACCGTACTGACGTACTGGCGGGGTTTGGCCAGTGGTATTGATACCGATACCAATTGCCGAGTTCGTTGTTGGCGTACCTGTGCTACCTGGAGCCTGGTTGCCCTGATAACTGAACTCAGGATCGGTATAGTAATTAAGCTTGTCGACGATAGTGAATAAATTACGTCCATACAGCGAAATACTGGCAGCAGACAGGAACTTCGTTTTAGCCAGTACACTTTGTGGCAGGCGATACGCCAGATTCACGTCTCTGAGTTTGATGAACCAGGCTGGTGTAACGAAATTCTCCGAGATCAGACGATAGTTATCGACCCACAGGCCATATTCTGCCTCACGAACGTTGACCGACGTGTTGGGAACAATCGTTGTTCCATCGGGAGCCAGGTAAGCCGAGTTCGGGTAGATGTGCGGAGCGCGATCTTCGGTCCATTTGCCAGTACCAGTGAAGGTCATCTGGCGACCAAGGTCACTGAACATGACGTTGCCACCACGGTATTCGAAGTTAAACGTAAAGCCAAAGTTGCCATATTCGATTTTCGAACCCAGACCGGCAATGTGCCGGGGCAATACACCACCCCGTGGCGATAAGGTCGTCTGACGCAGTGGGTAACCTGTTGTTGCATTGACCAGAACACGGCCTGAACCGTCTGCTGCATACTGATAGCCGTCCGTTTTCAGGATTGGGAAACGTTGATCCTTGATAACGTTGGTGTTAGCGTACGAGAAACCACCATACTGGAATTCGTTAATGCCCGGATACAGGTCAATAACTTTGTTATCGTTATACGAGTACCGAACGCTGGCATCCCATGAGAATTTGCCTCCCCGGGCGATCAAATACTTGAATTCTGCCTCGTAGCCCCAGTTTTTGGTTTCACCCACGTTGATCAGCAAATTGCTGAAACCCGTTGAGTTGGGTACCTTAACCGTAATTACCTGCCCTTTCGAGCTTTGCGTATAGGCCGATACATCAATATTGATACGGTTGTTCAACAACTGAAATTCACCACCAATTTCTGTCGAATAAACCGTTTCAGGCTTCAGGTTCGGATCAGGTAGTACGTTACCAACCGTCAGACCAACGGTGTTTCCATATGGGAAGTTAGCACCGTTGTTGTAGGCCAGATCCAACCCGTATAATGGGATGTTATCGTTAGCGTTTTTGTTCGCATTCACCCGAATTTTGGCGTAGTTCAGGAATTGACTACGGATATTTGGGAAAGCATCGGTAGCAATAAACGAAACAGCTGCGCCATAGTATGGATACATATACGTATTCGTTGCACGATCCTGCTTATAGAAACGGGAGGTAGCATCGTAACGGAATGTTCCGTTAAAGATCAGGAAGTTCTTGTAGTTCGAGGTAAAGTCAGCATAGTAACCAAACCGGCGCTCCTGCGTAGTCGCTTCACCACCTACTAATTCACCCTGACGGTTCGATACGTTATATACGTCAGGAACGACAATTGAGCTTGAGCCAATCGCGATGTTCTTGGTCGTACGTTGGTAAATGCTGTTGCCCAAAATCAATTTGTTCGAGAACGGACCAAAGTCTTTGGTCAAATGAACCTGAAATTCGTTGTTAACAACGTTCTCTGTGCTTGAGTAATCCAATACAGCGCCCAGGTTGTCGGTGATAGCGCGGTAGATACCCGTACCATCATCTTCGCGGAAGAAAGGGGCGGGAATAAACGATTTGCTTTTCGCCCAGTCAGAATACAGGAACTTACCGGTGGTATTTTTACCGGTCCGTGAGTTGTTCATGATACCCGCACGCTCCGTAATCATCAACCAGGACGTAGGCTTGAAATTCAAGTTTACGTTGCCGTTTAAGTTGGCATCCTTGTATTTCATCCGGTTGTTGTCGGCATTGAAATACGGGTTGTTGTAATAGTCGTTATAGAAACCGTTCGGGTTGGCAAATTTGTTGTTTTGCCAATCACGCAGGTCGCTCAACGGCAGGTTAGCGGGCTGGTTGAGTATGTCGTTGTAGAAGTCAGCCGATGTACGATCATAAGCAGCCTGAGTGTAGCCAGCGTTGAAAGCAGCTGTCAGTTTGCCATAATCACGGGTAGCCGACAAACGTGTACCGGTCCGCTCGCTCTTGTCATTCGGAACAATACCAGCAATTTTCTGATTTTCAATCGACATGTAGAACGTGCCGGTTTCATCGCCACCCTGAAAACTAGCCTGGTTGTTCATCGACACACCCGTGTCAAATGCTTTCCGGCGGGCATTAGGGATAGCCGAATATGGCAACAGATACTGACCGCCATCTTCCGTGGTACGGCCCTGCATACGAATAGATCCATCGAACTGATCGCCATACTGCTGGTTTTCATACGAGCGCCAGTTGGCCGCCATACGGGTCAGATAGTCGTTGCTGTAACCAGCCGTACCAAATGACTGGTAGTAATGCGAACCTGAACCAAACTTATCCTGCAACTGAGGCATGAAGCTAATCTGTTCAAAGTTCGTGCTGTTCGAGTAGGATACTTTCAGCTTGCCCTGCTTACCTTTCTTGGTGGTGATGATCAGCGCGCCGTTGATACCGGCCGAACCGTACAAAGTAGCCGCCTGACCACCTTTCAGGATGGACACACTTTCAATGTCGTTGGGATTGATAATAGCCAAAACGCTGGAAGTCGTTTGCATACCGTCCAGAACAACCAGTGCTTCGTTGTTACCGGTCAGTGAACGATAACCGCGCAGTACCACCTTTACGGCAGGGTCAACACTGTTGTTGACGTTATAAACGGCCAGACCCGTTACTTTACCGGATAACGCCTGCGCCAGTTGGGGCGACCGGCCAACGGTAACATCTTCGGTTTCGACCTTAGAGATGGCGTAACCAATTTCCCGCTGGCTTTTCCGAATACCCTGCGCCGTTACAACGATTTCCTGAAGTTGCGAGGCATCGGGCTTCATTGTAAGATTTACAGTCGTTTGATTCTCCAGTTTCACGCTTTGTGTAGCAAAGCCAATAAAACTAGCCTGAAGTGTAGCACCCTTGTCGGCAGTAATCTGGAAAGAGCCGTCTGCATTTGTCGTTGTCCCCTGGGTGGTTCCTTTAATTAAAATGGTAACCCCCGGTAGTACAGAGCCATCCTCTGCCGAAGTAACCTTTCCACTGATTGTCCTATTCTGGGCAAGCAATGGAATAGCGAATAAACACAATACGAGTTGCGTTAGTATACATTTGAGCATATTTAGTGATTTAAGTTAAGAAATGTTACTCCCGTTAAATAGGATTAATGCAAAAATAACATTCAAATTGGTAAAACAATATTTGTACATACTACACATATTAATACTAATCAGAATGACTACTCTCCCATATGTAAAATATTATTCCGATCAAAGCCCCTAGTAACTAAAAAAAGCTTATTTGCTAGTTTATAAACTAGCAAATAAGCTTATGGCAAAATTTGTATATCTGTACGTTATTGCACTATTCCTCTTCACTGTTGTTCAACTTTGCCAACAGGCCATATCCTCCATTGATGACGATTGGCGTTTGTTGCGGGTTGATGTCACCCGGCAGGGTAACTGCAACATAGCCATTTTCCCGTACGCCCGTTTTAATCTCCACTTGTCTGAAATGATACATAGCCGCTTTTGTGTCTTTTCGGTCAAGCACATACACGTACGACTTGCCCCCAAAACCAATGACAGCCGTTTCGGGCAAAGCCGGTAAAGGCTGGGTTTTCACGTCGACCTGCGCCGTAATGTATCCGCCCGGTATGTAGTGGCTGGCGTCGCCTTCCGGATGAGCCAGTACCGAAATGGTACGATCGGCGGCAATCGACTTACCGATCAAAAAAATCGTCCCCCGATGTTCCAGCGTAGCGTCGCCACCCATGCCAAAGCGCACCATCTGACCCGTATGAATGCGGCTGATGTCTTTTTCAAAGATGCTTAGCCGAACGTGCAGGTGATCTAAATTGGTGATCTGCACCAGTACATCGGACGGGTTTACGAACCGGCCATTGTTCGTCGGTACATCCGTAACATAACCCGACACGGGAGACGGTACGGTGATCGTTCGGGTCATTCGTTCGGGACTTAACGTAGCGGGATTTATCCGGAGGATGGTTAACCGCTGCGCCAGGCCGGCCAGTTGCGCCTGTAAACTTTGCCGATTGGCCCGCACCTGCTGGAAAATTTTCAGCGCATTCACATTATCCCGGCTTAATTCCTGCTGACGCGTGAACTCCAGATCAGCATAGTCCAGCTTGGCTTTGGTATCGAGGTAATCCTGCTGCAGCTGAACGTATTCCGGGTTTTCGAGTACCACGAGCGTCTGTCCTTTCCGGATACGCATACCCGGTTCAAGCTGAATCTGGCGAATGTAGCCCCCTACCGGCACAGATACCGAAACGAGATTTTGGGCGGGCACATCGAGCGATCCATTTACCTTCAGGGTAGTACTCAGTGGTCGAAGGGCAGGTTGTCCCAACTGGATAGCCGCCATGTCGTACTGAGCCTGGCTCAATGACACCACCACCGGTCCACCGGGCGCTTCTTTTTCGCTTGAGTCTTTTGCGGACGCCTGTGCGTTAAGGTTAGGCGTAGATTTATTTTCTTCCGACGAACCACCGGACTGGCAGGCAGCAGTCGCAATCAGAATACTGGCTGCCAAAACGGCCCCGTGGAGGAAGTAACGTATGTTTATGAACGAATGCATAGAAGTCTTGAGAAATACGGTGGGGTTATGGATTGCCCAGTATATAATTGATGTAAAGAACCGATTGATTATAATCATTGAGCAGATCGACGTAACTGGAGCGAATGGTTAGCGCCTGCTGAAGGGCCAACGAGAACTCAACATAACCAATATCGCCACTGCTAAAGGCCCGTCGGGCATTGGTCTGAATGAGTGTTGCCTGGGCCAGTCCATTTTGTTCATAATAGGCCAGCGCATCGCGATACTGCTCAAATTGCTGCACAGCCTGCGTCAGTTGCTGACTCAGGGCAAACTGCTGTTGTTGCAACTCCGTTTGTGCCAGTTGCTCACCAAGGCGGGCAGCATTGATCCGGGCTTTCTGCGCCTGCCCCAGCAACGGCACCGAGATACCGAGCTGCCCGCCATTGAAGCGGTAGCCCGGACCGAAATACAATTCCTGCCCATCAATCAACTGATTCCCGATCAGTGTCTGCGAGAACAGCCCCACCATAAAATCGGGTTTGAGCCGGGCCTGCTCCACGAGCCGGGTTTGCTGGGCCACGCGAATCTGCTGGCTCAACTGCCGAAGCAGCGGATTTCGATTCACACTGACGGTATCGGTGGGAATGAGCAGGGTAAGTTTGGTCAACGCCTGGTCGGGCGTATCGACAGGTGCCGGACTATAAAGCAGTGTTTGCAGACGCGTTCTTGCCCCTACCCGACTGGCTTCATTCCGGGCGAGCCGTACGCGCTGGTCGGCCAGTTGGCTTTCAGCGGTTGCTTTCTCCAAACTCCCTGTCTCGCCTGTTTTGAACCGAAGGTTAGCGGCCTGGACAAATTCAGTTAACAGCGTATCCTGCTGCCGGAACAGCCGACTTTTCTGCTGTAAATACACCAGGTCATAATACGCCGACTTCACCTGATACTGAACATCATTCCGGGTTACCAGCACGCCAACTTCCCGACTGGCAACGGTCTCATCGTTCAGCGCAACCAGTCGACGCATGAGCGCTGGGTTGGGGATTGTCTGCGTAATGGTCAGGTTATTGTCGAACCGGCGGCTGTTGTACTGGCCCAGCATCGCCGTTGCCGACAGCCGCCCGGCATCATACGCCGTTCGCCGGAGAGCCTGCTGCTGGCTAACGCCCAGTCCGGCAATCTGCACCTGTGCATTACGGCTACCGGCTTGCTGAAGCGCCTGTTCCAGCGTAATAACCTGCATCTGCGTACCCTGCGCCTGTGTTTTACCACCCATTGCCAGGAGTACCAGCAGGATTATGGTTGCCACCGTGGCCGACTTTCGGGCCGTATTCGCTTCTTTTTCGACCGCTTTCTTTTCCATGAGCGAATAAAGAATAGGTAAGACAATTAATGTTAACAGCGTTGCGGTGAGAAGGCCACCAATCACAACGGTAGCCAGTGGTTTCTGCACCTCCGCCCCGGCCGAATTGGAAATAGCCATCGGGATAAACCCGAACGAAGCTACCAGAGCCGTCATGATCACCGGGCGCAACCGCACTTCGGTACCCTGCCGTATTATTTCGATCATGTCCGTCAGACCCTCTTCGTGCCGGAGTCGGTTAAACTCCGCAATCAGCACGATCCCGTTCAGCACCGATACCCCGAACAAGGCAATGAAACCCACTCCGGCCGAAATACTAAAGGGCATATCGCGCAGCAGCAACGCAAAAACTCCACCAATGGCGGCCATGGGAATCGCCATAAAGATTAATAAGCTTTGCCGAACAGAATTGAACGTAAAAAAGAGCAGGGCAAAAATTAGTCCCAGCGCAATGGGAACGGCGATTGCTAATCGTTCCTTGGCCTCAACCAGGTTCTGAAACTGCCCGCCGTAGGTTATGTAATAGCCCGGCGGAAATTTGATTTTTTGCCCGATTTTTTGCTGTAATTCGGCGACAATACTTTCTACATCGCGTCCCCGTACGTTGAAACCCAGCGTAATACGCCGGTGAGTGTTATCGCGTTGAATCTGGTTGGGTGCCTGCTCCATCGTGACCGAAGCCACCTGACCGAGCGGAATCTGCCCCCCGGAACCCGATGGCCCTGCGGGTACGGAAATGTACATATTTTGAATATCCTCGATACTCTGCCGTTTCTCGGCGGCCAGTCGAACAACCAGATCGAATCGTTTTTCTCCTTCAAACACCAGCCCCGCCGACTGACCGGCAAACGCGGTATTAATGACCCGGTTCACATCCGACACGTTCAGACCAAATTTGGCAATCTGCGCCCGGTCGAGCTTAATAAGAATCTGGGAAAGCCCGCCCACCTGCTCCACATACAAATCCTCCGCTCCGTCGATGGTACGAATGATCCGGCCTACGTTATCGGCCTGTTTGGCGAGTTGAGCGAGGTCGTCGCCGTAAATTTTCAGGGCTACATCCTGCCGGGCACCGGTCATCAATTCATTGAATCGCATCTGTACCGGCTGCTGGAACCCAAACGTTACGCCGGGAATAACGGACAACGCTTCCGACATTTTGGTGGCGAGTTCATCACGCGTGGTGGCCGAAGTCCATTCGTCTTTTGGCTTTAGAATGACCATCTGATCAGCGGCTTCAATGGCCATCGGGTCGGTTGGAATTTCGCCGGACCCGATCTTGGCCACAACCTGCTCTACTTCGGGAAACTGGTTGAGCAGAATTCGTTCGGCTTTCAGGGTGGCGTCTACTGTTTCGGAGAGTGAGCTGCCCGTTAGTGTGCGCGTATCGACGGCAAAATCGCCCTCGTCCAGTTGCGGGATAAACTCCCCGCCCATTCGACCGAACAGGAACACGGTAACCACCAGCAGCGACACAGCACCGGTTAAAACAAGCAGCCGATTTTTCAGAGCCCGCAGAAGCAGCGGTTCATAGAATCGGTAAATCCGTTTCATGATCCTGTCCGACAGCGTCTCCTTGTGCACGATTTTCTTATTCAGCATTAACGCCGAAATCATGGGCACGTAGGTGATCGACAGAATAAATGCGCCCAGAATGGCGAAGGCCACCGTAAGGGCCATGGGACGGAACATCTTTCCCTCGATGCCCGACAGAGCCAGAATGGGGAGGTAAACGATCAGGATGATGATCTCGCCAAAAGCCGCCGATGAACGAATCCGGGCCGCCGACAGAAACACTTCCTCATCCATTTCATCCTGCGTCAGCGTTTTGTTCTTATTGCGTAAGGTAATATGATGAAGCGTAGCCTCAACGATAATGACGGCTCCATCTACGATGAGTCCGAAGTCAATAGCGCCCAGGCTCATCAGGTTGCCCGACACGCCAAACAAATTCATCATGGAAATGGCGAACAGCAACGCCAGTGGGATAACCGATGCCACAACAAAACCCGCCCGGAAATTACCCAGCAGCAACACCAGCACAAAAATGACAATAATGGCTCCTTCCAGCAGGTTTCGCTCAACGGTACCAATGGCGCTGTTCACCATTTTTGTACGATCCAGAAACGGCACAATCTGAACACCCTCGGGAAGTGTTTTCTCAATCTCGGCAATTTTCGCTTTTACCCGCTTAATGACCGCCGATGAGTTCTCGCCTTTGATCATCATCACAATAGCGCCCACGGCTTCGCCCTCACCATTGCGGGTTACGGCTCCGTAACGCACCGCCGAACCCATGTTCACCTGTGCCACATCGCGCACCCGTACGGGTAACCCCTGGTCATTCAGGTGAATAACAATGTCGGCAATATCATCCGTCGAGCTAATCAGGCCATCGGAGCGAATGAAGAAGGCGTTTGGTTTTTTGTCGATGTACGCCCCCCCGGTGTTTTGATTGTTCTGTTGAAGGGCGGTAAAAATTTCAGTAATGGTGATGCCCATACTGCGAAGCCGGTCGGGGTCGACGGCAATTTCGTACTGCTTCAATAGCCCCCCGAACCCACTGACATCGGCCACGCCGGGTGTTCCCAGTAACCCACGCCGGATAGTCCAGTCCTGAATAGTTCGTAAATCGGTTAGCGAATACTTCGACTCGTAACCTTTCTTCGGAACGACCGTGTACTGGAATATTTCGCCCAGTCCCGTCGTTACAGGCGCCATTACGGGCGTACCCACTCCCGGTGGAATCTGGCCAATTACGTTTTGAAGTCGCTCGGCAATTTGTTGTCTGGCCCAGTATACGTCGGTCGCATCGGTAAAGACAACCGTAACGACAGAGAGTCCAAACCGCGAAAACGAGCGAATTTCAACCAGATCAGGAATATTCGACAGGCTTACTTCAACGGGGAACGTCACTAATCGTTCGATGTCTTCGGCCGCCAGCGATGGGCTGCTGGTAATGACCTGCACCTGATTATTGGTAATATCGGGAACGGCATCAATCGGCAGCTGCGTGGCCGACCAGCCGCCCCAGAGCACTAAGGCGAAGGTGAACAAGCCAATGATCAGCTTGTTGCGGATGGAAAATTGGATGATTGCGTTTAACATGAGAGTGCGGCAGAATCAACGGGTAAGCGTACCTGTCTGCCGGACAGGTACAAATAGGCGACATACTAGCCACCAACGCCAACTGACGTTAGCTATAAGTAAAAATTATACAGAAAAGAGACTCTGACAGAAGATGTGTGCACCCAAAAGGGCACAAAGAGGCTTACAAAGACTTGAAACTACGCTCGGGGCGGATTGATCAGCGAGAAAACGGCCAGAAAGGAATAGAGATCGGCCTTGCGAAAGAAGTCAGCTTTATTGGACAGGATGGCCCCAACAACCGAAGAAAAATGCAGCCGAACGGCGTTCGAGGAAAAAGCAGGAACGGAATGCCCTACTGTGGGCAGGTTTTGATGGCTGTGGTTGGGATGTTTCTGATGTTCGGAATTGGCCCCGTAGTGCATCGCCAGAAAGTCCATAAATCCCAGGTGGGCATCCGTTTGCCGGTGCTGCTCGTAATGCTGCACCAGCTCGACCCACTTGGCCGACTGGTCAATGCTGAAGCCGGGCAGCAAACTGCTTCCCAACATCAGACCGGCCAATAGTAGCGCAACAATTGATTTCATAAGACCCTATAGCAAGCTCTTAACGCCAATTAAACACGAAAACGCTTAAAGTTAAACAAAGTGCTCTAATTTAGAACCAATCCAACGGGTATTGTAGTACCGACCGGGACGGTCGAGGGTGATGCCATATGTTTTATGCCCGACCGGGACGGTCGGTACTACAATCGTTACGTTACTACGCTGAAAACTGAAGCAGCTCGATCCGATTGTCGAACGGGTCGCGGAAGAAAAACCGCTGGCGACCGTCTATCTCGGATGAATACTCGATCCCTACACCCTGAGCGGCCAGGGCTTCCCGGGCTTCGTCCAGATTGGCTACTTCAAAGGCCGGGTGCCGTTTCGAATAACTGCTCCCGGCTTCTTCCCGAAGGTGCAACTGAATATCAGCTATCTCAAACCAGATGGCTCCGGCGGGATGGTTACCCGGTATTTCACTAAGGCCCAGAACGTTACTATAAAACTCCCGGGCGCTGGCCGTTGCTCCTTCCGGAATGCAGAGTAAAATATGATCCAGACGGTTGAAGTGTATCATGTGCAGAAGGGTGGCAGGTAAATTGTGTGTTTTATAGCCGGAGCTTTATTCCGGCTACAAAAAAACACAATTCTCAATAAAACCTGGGCAAGGGGTTCAGCGTCAGGTTTTGCCGTTGATGCCAATACGGGTAAATAGTGGGCACATCGCTGGCTTTATCCAGGCGTTTTATCTGATCCGTAGTGAGGTTCCAGCCAACAGCACCGAGATTCTGTTTTAATTGTTCTTCATTCCGTGCGCCAATAACCAGCGTCGACACGGTTGGGCGCTGCAATATCCAGTTGAGGGAAATCTGAGCTACAGTTTTACCGGTTTCTTCGGCCAGTTCGTCCAGCACATCAATGATCGAATAGAAAACCTCATCCGAGATGGCAAAAGCGGGTACGGGACTGCCTCCCTGGGCCACGCGGCTATCGGGCGGAATGGGCTGATTCCGGCGGTATTTGCCACCCAGCCGACCAGCCGCCAGCGGACTCCAAATGATGGCGCCAACGTTCTGGTCGATACCCAGCGGCATCAGTTCCCATTCGTACTCGCGGTTCACCAGCGAGTAATAGACCTGATGACCAACGTAGCGATTCCACCCATATTTTTCGGAAATAGCCAGCGACTTCATCAAATGCCATCCCGAAAAGTTGGAGCAGGCAATGTAACGTACTTTACCGCTCTGGATCAGGTCGTCGAGGGTGCGCAGAGTTTCTTCGACGGGCGTTACCCCGTCGAAACCATGCATGTGATAAATGTCGATATAATCGGTTTTCAGCCGTTTGAGGCTGCTTTCGCACTGCCGCATCAGATGAAAACGCGACGAACCCTGGTTGTTGGGACCTTCGCCAAAGGTAAAGGTGGCTTTGGTCGAAATCAGCACTTTATCCCGCAACCCCTGCAAGGCTTTACCCAGAATCTCTTCCGATAGCCCGTCCGAATAGACATCGGCGGTATCGAACAGATTGACCCCGGCATCCAGACAAAGATTAACCAGACGGGCCGCTTCGTCGGTTTGTGTACTTCCCCAGGCTTTAAAAAAATCATTTCCACCACCGAAAGTGGCCGTGCCAAAACTCAGCACCGGAACATGTAATCCCGATGCGCCTAATTGCCGATAATCCATGTTTTACGTATCTACTTTTTCCTTGAACACAAACCACAATCAGAAGTTTGCCGGTAAGCATCCTATGAAGCCACATTTATAAACCATATATAAAAATCGACTAAAGCTACAGAACTTAAAGAACGCCCAAAAAACGCCTATAAGTTTATCAATAAATTTTAATATAAATTTTATGTTTACATTAAATGAAAAACATATATTTGTTTAACTTTAAACCAGATCGACTTACTTCTACTTACCCGTTGGTAGAAGACAGGCTTTTGCGATAAAAGTACCCTCCGTAACTTAACTATAAAACGTATGAATCGGTATTCTGTAGTTTATCTGCTAAGAAAGCAGTACTACCACATTTGTTGTCGAACAAATTCAGAAGCAATCTCTGTTCTTGAGCATTTATTTTCGCTGGAAGAACATACACCCATTGGCATCTATGATGCAAAAACAGAGCTTTTTTATTGGGAGCCGCAACGACAGTACGACTACAATCGGGCTCAGATAGAAGAGCAGGGCAAACTCGCTGACCAAATCATCCGAATAGCGCAGGCGCTACGTCTGGCTAATCAAACGATAACTTACCAGATAAAAACGGATATGCATTCCAGACTTTTGGCTTAGTTTCACTAAACCAAAAATGGTATCGGGAAATCTCTCGATACCATTTTTTTAATACAATCAGCTTGTCTTTATCGACTAAAAACAGGGCTGTCAGCACACATTAATTACCATAGGTTTTGGTTTTATCTATAGACCTTTCGAACCGGCAGATGCCATCTTAGTATAGGTCAAACTGGAAATCGAAATACCGGTGGCCGACTTGATCGATAGTTTGTTCATCGGCGTATTCGGGAAAAATATATCGGTCATTACGGTAAGTCCATTATCGGCAAACAGCTCGACAGAGGCCACATCGACGAGCAAGTTGAGCGAAATCTTACCATCTACCGCCAATCGGGGAGCCGTGTGCCGCTTGCCGAACCCCTTCTCGAAGTCCACCTTACCCGAACGACTACGGTCGATGTAATACGTGTTAGCCGCTTTATCGTACCCGATCACCAACTCGTTGCCCTGCTCATTGGCCAACACGATGGAAAAATCAGTGGTGTTTTGGGTAGCTAAGTCAAGTTTAAATAGGCCTGTCTCGTTTTTCGTTTTGGCCGTCAGGTCATATTCGCCTTTTACGTTCAGGTTTTTCATCGGAACAGTTTCGCCCTTCAGCACATCCAGCTCTTTTACAGGAGCCGAGGTCAGGAATAGCTCGTTGTTTACTTCTTTCAGCCCCAGTGTACGGGGAACGGTGTTGGCGCTGCGCCAGGGATCGGTAGGTACGACGTTGGCATACTGCCAGTTGCTCATCCAGCCCATCAGGATCGTTCGTTCGCCGGTGTTGGCGAACGTCACCCCGGCGTAGTTATCGGTGCCGAAGTCCATCCACTTAGTAGCTTTGGAATTGGGTGTGAAGGTTTTTCCGTTGAAATCGCCCAGGAAATACTGCGTGGCCGATCCGCCGTTAGGACCGCCGGGATTGATACTCACCAGCAAGACCCATACTTTTTTCCCATTGTGCGTTAGCGGAAACAGATCCGGACACTCCCAAACGCCCCCGTGCGCGCCCAGATCGCGGCCAAACTCACTCTCTTTCGTCCAGTTTTTAAGATTAGGCGAGGAGTAGAAGGTGATCCGGTCTTTGGTGGCCAGCGTCATGATCCATTTTTTGTATTGATCATTCCAGCGAACTTTGGGGTCGCGAAAATCAATAATTCCGGGATTAGGCAGCACCGGATTTCCGACATACTTGGTCCAGGTTTTACCTTCATCGAGGCTATACGCCAGACTTTGGTACTGGAATTTATCCGATTTCTGCTTCTCCATTTTCGAATTATGGTGCGTAAAAATCGCAACTAAAGGCGTCTGCCCATTCTTGCCGAAACCACTGGTGTTATTCACATCGACGACCGCACTCCCCGAGAAAATCCAGCCCAGGCTATCGGGGTACAGAGCAATGGGTTGCTCCTGCCAGCGAACCATGTCTTTGCTGGTGGCGTGCCCCCAGTGCATAGGTCCCCAGGTGGTGCCATCCGGATAATACTGAAAAAACAAGTGGTACGTACCCTTCAGATAAACCATTCCATTGGGGTCGTTCATCCAGTGTGCTTTGGGCGAAAAATGGTATTGAGGGCGGTGAATCTCGGGTTTGGTTACCTGACTAAAGGCATTATAGGTCAATAAAACCAGTAAGGTAGTGTTCAGGAGTAGTTTGTACATCGGGATTGGATCAGATGAGTGAAGGTAAGAAAGATATAGAGGGGAGTCTACTCGGATAAGAGCCGCTCCCCTCAATAAACTGCATTACCAACCTAATATAATGGCTCAATAACAGCCTTTATGGATAAGATTTACTTAAAAATATCGCTCAAGCCTTTACCGAAACAGGTAGCTTCTGACACGCCGGGCAAAGTTTGGGAGCCGACGGCATACAGCCAGTCAAACGGTTGTCGAGATCAAGTACTGATTTACAATGATTTCCTCCGTAAACGAAGGCGTCGCTCCGCGCTGTCCAGCCACATAGGCACCGGTAGCGCAGGCAAACTCAAGGGTTTTTCGGGGCGTCTCGCCCTGTAACGTTTTGTGCAGGAAAGCAGCCAGAAACGCATCTCCGCTACCAATTGTATCGGCCACCTCGACCGGAAACCCGACCTGACTGTGCAGCCCGGCTCTGTCCAGCAGGACAGCCCCATGCTCGCCCAGGGTTACGATGAGTTTTTCAAGCCTGTACTGACTACGAATCTGGTACATAGCCCGGTGCAGGTCGTTTTCTTCACCGTACCAGCTCGACAGTTCGACCAGTTCGTGTTCGTTCAGTTTAACAATGTCTGCTTTGGCGAGCAGTTCTTCCACAATGGCACGGGTGTAATGAGGAGCCCGCAGATTAACGTCGAACGCTTTCCGGGGGGCCACCTCCAGCAAGGCCAGCAATGTTTGGTACGTTTGCGGACTGCGGGCGGCCAGACTACCATACACGAACAAATCACTATTCCGCACCGCGTCAACCAGATTAGGTTCCAGTTGAATATAATCCCAGGCCACCGGCTGGACAATCTTATAGGTCACCTCGTTCAGGTCCGAGATATTGGCTTTGGCTACACCCGTCAGGTGTGTTTGGCCCACCTGAACCAAATCCAGCGGAAGTCCTTTCTGGCTCAGGAAATCGAGCAGTTCACGGCCTAGCTCATCGCTTCCAACCCGACTGATCAGTTGAGAATTCACACCAAAATTTCGCAGATCAGCGGCCACATTCATGGGCGCTCCGCCGGGTTGCTTACTGGTGGGTAATACATCCCAAAGAATTTCGCCGAAACAGGTTATTGTTGGATTCATGATGAGTAGGATTAATGGACAACGAATGTTTTTTCAATTTTTTCAAGACTGGTACCCTTTGTTTCGGGCATGAGCCGCACCACGAACAGGAGCTGCAACACCATCATGATGGTAAAGAACAGAAAAGTGTTTCCACCGCCGAAATGTTCAGCCAGATACGGAAATGAGAACGTAATAATGGCGGCCATGAACCAGTGGGTGAAACTACCCAGCGCCTGTCCACCCGACCGCACTTCATTCGGGAATATCTCCGAAATGAATACCCAGATAACGGCCCCCTGCGAGAAACCAAAGAAAGCGATGTACCCGAACAGCAGCAGCGGCACGGTCATACCACTGAAATCCTCCACGTAAAAAGCGCGCGCCACCAACGCCAGCGTGACAATGAGCCCCACAGAGCCAATTTTCATGAGCGTACGTCGGCCAAAGCGGTCGATCAGGTTCATGGAGATCATGGTAAAAACGAGGTTCACCAGACCGATGCCCGCTGATGACAACAGCGCCGAACTCTTACCCAGGCCCGTCATTTCAAAGATCCGGGGGGCGTAGTAGATGATGGCGTTGATACCCGATACCTGATTGAATACGGCAAACAGCACAGCCAGCATAACGGGGGTGTTATACTGACCGGAGAATAACCGGGCATTTTTGTTCTGATGCTCAGCATTATCCTGCAGAGCCAGTAAGGTTTCGTCGGCCGTTTCGGGGTCGATCATGTTCAGCACATCGCGGGCTTCAGCTACCCGACCTTTGGCCAGTAACAGCCAGCGGGGGCTTTCCGGAATGTTAAGCACGGCAATCAGAAAGATCAGAGAAGGCAGCGCCTGTACACCCAGCATCCAGCGCCACGCATCGTTGCCGAGGTCCTGCAACAGAAAGTTGGAGAGGTAGGCGATCAGTATGCCTAACACAACATTGAACTGGAACATGCCAACCAGCTTACCACGCGATTTGGCGGGCGAAATCTCCGTGATGTACATGGGTGCCGCTACCGACGATGCACCAACGCCCAGACCGCCCAAAAATCGGAAGACGAGAAAAACAGGCCAGTTGGTAGCAAGGGCCGTACCAACGGAAGCTAATAAATACAAAACGGCAATCCAGAACAGCGTCTTTTTTCGGCCTAGTTGCTGCGTTGGAATACCTCCCAGCATGGAGCCGACAACGGTACCGATCAGGGCAATGGATACCGTAAGTCCATGCTCCCATACGTTAAGATGCCATAACGTTTGCAGTGACTGTTCAACACCAGAAATAACGGCCGTATCGAAGCCGAACAGAAAACCACCCAGGGCGGCTGTGATCGACCAGAAAAAGATGCGTTGCTTTTGACTCATACCGGATACGAAGCAGGCGATTTAGGAATTGCTTCATATCAA
Organism: Spirosoma fluviale; assembly: GCF_900230225.1. Lineage (GTDB taxonomy): Bacteria > Bacteroidota > Bacteroidia > Cytophagales > Spirosomataceae > Spirosoma > Spirosoma fluviale. The sequence goes on along the minus strand of NZ_OCNH01000001.1, from coordinate 743,663 downwards.
ACTTACGGCAATACTCCCGCGCAGGCTTTCGGTAATTGTTCAAATACTTATAAATAAACAACCAACCAAGTAAAGTTTGTAAATCAGCACATTAGCTTAAAATCAAGAGAAGATAATGTTAATTTTGATACACTGAATTATGGTTTTGTTTCATGTACTTTTGACAAAAAAGTAAGTACCAACCTGTTTAAGATTATCAAGCCGTAGCCTGGACGGCCACGTCCGGATGGTATATTTCCTCTTTTCACCCGGACGTGGCCGTCCAGGCTACGGCTTGCCCTGACCTAAAACCTAATTTACAAATCACTCGTTTTATCACCCATGAAGCCAACCCGAATGACAGTTGATGCCGATGTACTTATCATTGGGGGCGGTCTGGCCGGGTTGACCGCCGGTATTCATCTGGCCCGCGCAGGAGTACACGTCTTATTGCTGGAGAAACAGGCGTATCCCCAGCATAAAGTCTGCGGAGAATATATCTCCAACGAAGTGCTCCCCTACCTGCAACACCTTGGCGTTGGCATCGACGAGTTGAACCCCTCCCGCATTAGCCGCTTTCTTCTCAGCACAGCCGCCGGAAAAACCGTCGAAAGTACGTTACCGCTGGGCGGCTTTGGCGTGAGTCGGTATACCCTCGACCAGTTTCTGGCCGATAAAGCAAAATTGGCAGGCGTCGACCTTCGGCAGGCGGACGTAACGGATATTCAGTTTGCGAACGATGGCTTTACCGTAACTACGGCGACGAAACAAACGTACATGGCGAAGATCGTTCTGGGCGCGTATGGCAAGCGATCTCAACTGGACAAGCGGCTCAATCGACCGTTTGCCAGCCGGGAGTCGGGCTGGCTGGGCGTCAAAGCGCACTATAAGGCCAACTTCCCGAACGACCTGGTGGCCCTGCATAATTTTGATGGTGGTTACTGTGGACTTTCCCAGGTCGAAAACGGGATTGTGAACGCTTGCTATCTGGTTAATTACCGGAGTTTCAAAGCGTTCAGGAACATCGATTCCTTTCAGCAGCACGTGCTGAGAAAAAACCCTTTTCTGGATGATTTTTTCGCCAAGGCCACCCCTCTTTTTACCAGGCCGCTAACGATTAGTCAGATTTCGTTCGACAAAAAAAGCCCGGTCGAAAACCATATACTGATGTGCGGAGACACGGCCGGTCTTATTCACCCCCTTTGCGGAAACGGCATGGCGATGGCTATTCACAGTGCCAAACTGGTATCGGAATTGGTCATTCAGTTTTTTAATGGTAAACTAGCGAACCGGTCTGCTTTGGAAAAACAATACACCAATGGCTGGTCGGCCGAGTTCAGAACCCGACTGCTGACCGGCCGCATTGCCCAAACGGTATTGTCTTATCCGGGTATTACGGATGTTTTATTGAAAAGCCTGCAACGTACACCCGGCGTATTGCCTATACTTATTAAGCAAACGCACGGCAAACCCTTGCTTGTCTAATTCGTTTACAGTATGTCGTACCGACAATCAATCACCCTAAAGCGAACCTGATGTTTTTAAGTACTACGCAGCGTACCACCAAAGAAGAATATCTGGATGATTTTTCGTTAGAAGGCGACGAACTGCGTGATGCCCTGGACAAAATTGCCATTATCAACCAATGGCTGGGCGGCAACCGGGTCACCATCGATGGTATCAGGGAACTACTTAAAAATCAACCGAAAGACCGGGTTTTCTCCATAATCGATATTGGTTGCGGTAACGGCGATATGTGCCGGGAAGTCGTTGACTTTGCCAAACAGGAAGGCATTCGGGTGGATGTGCTTGGCATCGACGCCAACGCCTATACCGTCAATCATGCCAAAGCCAGTTCAACGGCTTACCCAACAATCCGGTACGATACTCAAAACATATTCGACGAACCTTTTGCATCGGTCGAGTACGACATTGCGTTATGTACGCTGACGCTGCACCACTTCAGCGACCAGGAAATCTTGTATTTAATGGGTTTACTGGCGCAAAAAGCGAAGCTTGGGGTCGTTATCAACGACTTACAACGCTCGGCGCTGGCGTACCGGCTTTTCCAGCTCATTTGCTTTGTCTTCCGGCTCAACAAACTGTCGCGCGAGGATGGCCTGACGTCCATTTTACGCGGGTTTAAGAAACAGGAATTAGTCGCATTTTCGAAACAATTACGGTTAACAGCCTATCGTATCAACTGGCGTTGGGCTTTTCGCTACCAATGGATTATTGAAACCCTATGAGTGTAAAAATTGCGGCAGTTGCAAAATCCTTACCCGAAAACTGGCGGGATACGAATGACATTTTACCATTTCTGGATACCTGGCTGGAGGGTCAGGAAAGCCGTTTCCAACGAAAAGTAAAGAAGATTTTTGAGAATGCTGCCGTCGATCGGCGCTACTCCGTCATGAGTCCGGCGGAGGTGTTTTCAAGTACCTCGTTTGAAGATAAGAACGCCATTTATAGCCGGGAATGCATCAAACTGGGCGAAGATGTTCTTACCAAAGCGCTGGCAAAAGTCAACTGGCAGACAACGGATATCGACTACCTCATTACGGTAAGCTGTACCGGCATCATGATTCCATCGCTGGATGCTTACCTGATCAACAGCATGCAGATGAAGCAGGATGTGGTGCGGTTGCCGGTAACGGAAATGGGCTGCGTAGCGGGGGTTTCGGGCATTATCTACGCCAAGAATTTCCTGAAAGCGAATCCCGGCAAACGGGCGGCACTGCTGGCGGTCGAATCGCCAACGGCCACGTTTCAGTTGAACGATTTCTCGATGGCCAACATCGTGAGCGCGGCCATTTTCGGCGATGGGGCCGCCTGCGTCCTGCTCTCGTCACACGAAGACGATAAAGGTCCGGAGGTAGTGTCGGAAGAGATGTACCATTTTTACGATGCCACCCACATGATGGGCTTCAACCTGACAAACAGTGGCCTGCAAATGGTGCTCGATAAAGCCGTAACGGACAATATTGCCGAACATTTTCCGGCCATTATTCACCCATTCCTGAAAAAGAACGGGCTGGTCATCGAGGACATTTCGCACCTTATTTTTCATCCCGGCGGACGCAAGATCGTGGAAGTCGTGCAGGAATTGTTCGGGAAGCTGGGAAAGAATATTGACGACACCAAAGAAGTGCTGCGGCTGTATGGCAATATGTCGAGCGCCACGGTACTTTACGTACTGGAACGATTTATGGACAAGCCGCTCAACGAAGGTGAATATGGCCTCATGTTAAGTTTTGGTCCCGGTTTTACGGCGCAACGCGTTTTATTACAGTGGTAAACGAGTTTTCAGGCAAGCAGTATTGGGCGGTTATTCTGGGCGGGAGTTCAGGACTGGGGTTGGCCACGGCCAAAAAATTGGCGAAACACGGGTTGAACCTGTGCCTTATTCACCGCACCCGAAAAATTGACTTGCCGGACGTTGAAGCCGCATTTAATCAGATCGAGGGCGAAGGCGTTTTACTGAAACACTACAATGTCGACGCAACCAATCCCGAAAAGCGGGCCGAAGTTATTGCGACCTTAACCAACGTTTTGGGCGCTATGGGCAAAGTCCGGGCGCTCATCCACAGTATTGCCAAAGGGAATTTAAAACCGATGGTTGCCGACGGCCAGCGCCCCCTTCAGCACGACGATTTTCAGCTAACCATCGACGCCATGGCCATTAGTTTGTACGACTGGACCAGAGATCTGTTTGACGCGGGTTTATTTGCTGCTGATACCCGCGTCATTAGTTTTACCAGCGAAGGCAGTCAAAAAGCCTGGCGAAACTATGCCGCTGTTTCGGCTGCCAAAGCCGCTCTGGAAGCCATTTCCCGAAGTATTGCGCTGGAAATGGCACCGTATGGCATTCGGGCCAACTGCATTATGGCGGGGGTTACGGACACTGCCTCGTTTCGTATGATTCCGGGGGCCGACTCCCTTCGATCACACACCCTCGAACGGAACCCATTCTCGCGGCTGACAACGCCCGAGGACGTAGCCAACGTGGTCTATTTACTTTGTAAAGACGAAGCGGCCTGGATCAACGGCACCGTCATTCCGGTCAATGGTGGCGAACATCTTCAATAAACTGATACACTTGCAGAATTTTACATCCATACTCGAAAAACTTCCCTACAGCCCGCCGTTTCTGTTTGTCGATACATTGCAGCATGTCGATGAAAATGGTACTGAAGGCAGTTATACCTTTCCCGACGATTCCTTTTTTTACCTCGGCCATTTTAAACAGGCACCCGTAACGCCGGGGGTCATTCTAACGGAAGTGATGGCCCAGATTGGCGTGGTCTGCCTGGGCATTTTCCTGTTGTCCGACACCCTGACCTCCAACATTGCCATTGCCATGACCGGCACGCAGGTTGATTTTTACAAGCCCGTTTTTCCCGGCGAAACGGTAACCGTGCGGTCAACAAAAGAGTATTTTCGATTTAACAAGTTATCCTGTAAAGTCGAAATGCTGAACAGCCGGGGCGAACTCGTTTGCCGGGGCACCATTTCGGGAATGATGAAACCGACTACTCATGCGTAACCGAGTTGTTATTACGGGGCTGGGCGTTGCCGCTCCCAATGCGGTGGGCGTCCCGTCGTTTCTGGACGCTATCCGGGCGGGACAAAGCGGCATTGCCTTTCAGCCTGATCTGGCCGAATTGAAGTTCTCGTGCCAGATTGGTGGTATCCCACCCGTTACCGAAGCCATCAAGCAACAGTATTTCAGTGAGTTACAGCTCCGGCAGCTCAACAGCAGCGGCATCGTCTACGGCGTGATCGCGGGTATGGAAGCCTGGCAAAACGCCGGATTGCCTATTGCCACTAACGAACCGGATTGGGACAGCGGCATCGTTTTCGGGACGGGTATGCTGGGCGTCGATAAATTCCGAGAGTCCATTTATAAAGTTGACGAGGGGCAGGTCAGGCGGTTGGGCAGCACGGTTGTTATCCAGACGATGACCAGTGGCGTCAGTGCCTTTCTCGGCGGCATGATTGGCTGTGGTAACCAGCTTTCGGCCAATTCATCGGCCTGTGCCACGGGTACCGAAGCCCTGTTACTAGGGTACGAACGCATTGCCAACGGACAGGCGAAACGGGTGCTGGCGGGTAGTTGCAGCGACCACGGCCCGTACATCTGGGGAGGTTTCGACGCTATGCGCGTGATGCCGTACCAGTTCAACAACGACCCCGAACGGGCCTCACGGCCGCTGAGTGCCACGGCAAGCGGATTTGTGCCGGGCAGCGGGGCCGGTGCGCTGGTGCTGGAATCGCTGGAGTCGGCGCTTGAGCGAAAGGCCACCATTTACGCCGAAGTGCTGGGCGGGCATCAGAACTCGGGCGGGCAGCGGGGCGGTGGCTCCATGACAGCCCCCAACGCCCAGGCCGTAAAACGATGCATCCAGCAAGCCATTCAACAGGCCGGTATTCAGCCCGACGAAATCGACCTTATCGACGGGCATTTGACGGCCACCATCAAAGACTCGGCCGAGGTGACGGCCTGGTGCGAGGCCCTGGGTCGGCGGGGGGCCGATTTTCCGTACATTAATTCCCTGAAGTCGATGGTAGGGCATTGTCTGAGTGCGGCCGGGAGCATCGAGTGTGTGGCGGCTGTGCTGGAACTGCACCACGGGTTTATTTACCCATCCATCAATAGCGAAGACCTTCATCCGGAAATTTCGGCACTGATCGCCCCGGATCGAATACCACAGCAGGTAATTACGCAAAATAGTACCGTACTTGCGAAGGCCAACTTCGGGTTCGGCGATGTGAATGCCTGTGTTATCTTAAAGACGTTTTACCCGTAAACAACCGTATGCAAACCAAAGACGAGTTAATCACCACGCTTAAAAAAATAGTAAAGCCGTACGTTCAGGATGAACAGGCATTCGAGCACGTTACCGAGCAAACCGATTTCATCAATGACCTGAAAATCAACTCCGCCAATCTGGTCGACATTGCGCTGGATGTTGAAGAGGAATTCGACATTGTGATCGACAATGAAGCCATGGAACAAATGCTGACCGTGGGTTCATCGATGGATGTGATCAACAAAAAACTGGCCGAAAAAGCATGATCGGGAACGATATTGTCGATTTAGCCCTGGCAAAGCGCGAAAGCAACTGGCGCCGAAGGGGCTACCTCGACAAAATCTTTACCCCCCACGAACAACAACTGATTCACAGTGCCAACGACCCAGACCAACTGGTTTGGCTGTTGTGGAGTATGAAAGAAAGCGCCTACAAACTGGCCGTCCGGCGCACTGGAAACCGCATTTTCGCTCCCTCGAAAATCGGATGTCACCTCAGCGAGCCAGCGTCTGAAACCGTAACCGGCGACGTCTTCTATCACGAAGCCTACCGGACAAAATCGGTCATGACTCCGCAGTACATCAGCACCGTGGCATTTGCCGCCAATGCGATGCCCAGATACACACAGGTCATCGTTCCGTTCGGGACGACCGATTACGGGACTCATCAATACCAGATTCGGGAGCAGATCAGACAGCACGTTTCCGGGCTATTCGATACCCCAGAACAGGAGATTCTTATTTCCAAAGACAGCATTGGGGTACCCCTATTGACCGTTGGCAATTCAGTCTCGATACCGCTGTCAATAAGCCATCATGGGTTGTATGGGGCGTTTGCAATTGGGCCATCTCTTCTTTCGAAGAACTGAGTGGCCTGAACAATGGTGTAGGGAATGCCTGAGGCTTTGATCAAGTCTTCCTGCGCTTTTTTGGCCCGAAAGTACCCACTTTTCTGGAGCTGGTCGGTACCCACTACGGAGAGTATAACCAGGTGTTTACTACCTGCTTTTTTACTGGCTGCCACTATGTTTTGGGTGGACGACGTAAAGAAAGTCATCACATCCTGATCGGCAAACGAGGGTGAATTAGAGACATCGACAACCACGTCTGCGTTTGTCAGAGCTTCCTCAACCCCTTGGTTGGTAACTGTGTTCACGCCAGTTTGCGGTGAGGCAACCAGCACGTCAACGCTGTCTGACAGGTTTTTACCAGCTGACTACCAATGAGGCCGGTACCGCCAATAATCACGATTTTCATGTTGTATTATCCGTTTAACTGGATAGCACAAAGGTGAAAACGCTCATTGGAGCGAAACTTAATCTAGTTTAAGAAACACTCTTCCTGTGGATTTCGCTTAGGTATTCGGGCGTAATATTGAGGTACGAAGCGATGAGGTATTGGGGAACGCGCTGTAAAAACTCAGGCTGGCTCTTACGAAAATAATGATAGAGGTCTTCCCGGGAGAAGTCATACAAGAACTTCACCCGCATCTGGGCCGCTGAGTAGGCTTTCTGGTACACGCATCGGAAATAATTCTCCATGCCGGGATGGTGGGCTAACAGTTTTCCTGAGCAAATTCGTCTTCACTCATTAGTATGAACTTGCTTATATGGGCTTGAAATTGTTCATTCATCGTTGATGGGTTTGTCGTGAAGTTTACTTTAATGCTAGCACAGTAGCCACTAGAATTGACGTTAAGGTATAGCACGACTACTTATTGTCGTCGAAAAAACGGATGCCTGGTTTCGTATCGAAATTACTCGTTTTTTAGGATCATTGACCGAAGGCTAAGGATAGTAGTTGACCGTTCTTTTTCCAGCAGCTCGATTAGACGCCCATTTAGAGAAGCAGATAAATGAAGTTCTATCGTATCAAGCTGGGGAGGTTAATGGTAGAAAAATAAAGGATTGACTAGTCTCGCTCGACGGGGTTCAGACGCTGAAGAGTAGCGTTTTTATTTGCCTCCCGGCTTTTGCAGCTCCTCAAAATCGCCAACTACCCATTTGGGTTTGGTGGTGCCAAATGGATCGAGAATGAATCGTCCCGTTTTGGTGTCCAGAATAATCGTTTGTCGATCGCTAGCCACAACCTGAAACCGGCGTGTATCCACAACCGTCGGGTCGGGCTGGCCGTCGTGGGCGGGCTTGAAGTTGGTTAGCGTCAGTAGGCCGCCTAGAGCAAACGCACCTAGCAAAAACGAGCGGAGGTCAATAGCAACGGTAAGGGTTTTCATACTTGCTGAGCGTTGAGATTTCCTAAGAAAGTGACTGATTAGCCCCAATATACGAATTGTACCAACCGGGTTGCTAACAGGTTCACCCTATCCTGCTGGAGAGGGTCAACGGAAAGAACGTTTACGCTTGACACCCTGAGTTTTGTTCGGTTGACCGGCTTTCAATGAGCTTCAGGTCCTACTGGCCAAAACGACCATGCAGGGTGAGAACATCAACTATCCTTATCAAAAATATGAAAGTCTCTTCGTCTCACTTAGGAGCGTTTTACGAGACAGTGATTTTTTTATATCTGTCAAATCTTATCAGTCGCGTGCGCTGCCCGCCATACGGGTCTAGGTAATCAAGGAGCCTCGCTCGTTCCCTCGTTGCGGAATGAACCAGCCGTAGTGACCGAGTCAGTCGTGTTGACAATGCCACGCCAGGTAGACTCGTAAAGACTCTTATAGGTATAGACTTTCGACTAACTTCATTACTATTTTTGCGGTTGACAATAAAGCGGGAGCGGCCGGCTACTGCTCAGGCTAACCGAAATCTATGCAATCGTATTCAACCCCCAAAGACATTATTCGCCTGGAGCGAATGAATAAAACCTTTACTAAATATCACCTAGGCGATGGCCGGGTGCTACATCATTTTACGGCGGCCAATGACGAGCTGTTTCATGATCACCCATGGTCTTTTCGCACGACCATTTTGTCGGGGGGCTACATTGAGGTAGTAGCAAAGCCCAAAGACGATGGGACCTTAGCCCTGACCAGTCACAAGCGCCTACCGGGGACAACCCACCATGTGCAGGCGGGAACGATCCACAAGCTGAGTGGTCTGCTGAAAGGGGACTGCTGGACGATTATTGAACCGGGGCAGCCGGAGCGCCAGTCGGGCTTCTATAAGGCGGATGAGGCAGGCGTCTGGCACCGGTTCTGGAACCAGCGGAAATGGCGGTTACTGGTGGCTGCACCAAAGCCAGCCTAAAACACCCGCGACCTGCTCACCCGCTTTCAGTACAGTGAGCAATTGAAAGAAACAGCCGTCTTTCGTATCCTCTTTGGCGGAGAAGCACCAAGCCAGGTAATGGAAGGCCTCGACATCCACGACAGCTATACCCTGCGCAATTGGGTCAATTTGTATCAACAAAAAATACAGACCGGCTTGATAACTTTACCTGCTATGAACAAGACCCAAAAGCAGGATGTATTGGCCTTAAAGCAGCGTAATGAGGAGTTAGAGAAAGCGCTTCAACAGGCAAACTTGTTGATCCTAGCGCTTAACACGATGATTGAAGTGGCCGAAAATGACGGGGCCGCCCGTGCGGCTAAAGCTACCAATCCGAAAAAAGTCTGCGGGGCCGCCCGTGCGGTAACAAACGGTCTTAAAGCTTCGCGAAAGCGAGATAGCAAAGGTAAGTGTCGGAAGCCTTTGCCGACTGTTTGGGGTGAGCCGACAAGCCTTTTGTCGGCGGGACGAGTATGCCCAACGATCTGTTAGCCAGTCTATGTTGGTTTTAGACATGGTCATGGCCATTAGACGCGATATTCCGGGGCTGGGTACTCGCAAACTCCATCTCTTGTTAAATGAACCCTTTATCAAGAGTGGGATTAAGGTAGGGCGGGATAAATTACATACTATCCTGCAGGCTCATAATCTGATTCTGCGTCGTAAACGGCAGATTCCCAAGACTACTGATTCCAATCACAGCTTAAAAAAATACCCTAATTTGCTCATTGACAGAGTCATTGATGCACCCAGTCAAGCGTGGGTGTGTGATATCACGTATCTCTGTATTGGGCTTGGATTTGGTTATTTGTCCATCATCACCGATGCGTACTCGAAGGTAATTGTGGGTTATTGCCTGCATCCTTTTTTAACGGCTGAAGGTAGCCTTCGAGCGCTGGAGATGGCCTTAAAAAATAACTGGGAAAAGGGGAAAGAACTCATCCACCACCGCGCGGGCGGCCCCGTCAGATCGAGGTAGTCAGTATTGTAGTTTTGAGTACGTTCGAAAGTTAAAAAGTGCCGGCATATCCATCAGTATGACCCAGCATGGTGATCCTTATGAGAATTCGATAGCTGAGCGAGTCAATGGCATTTTAAAGACGGATTTTCGCTTAAACCGGGTCTTTACTAGTTTTGATGAAGCACTTAAGGCAGTTGGCAGAAGTATTCATAACTACAACCACTTGCAACCTCATATGAGTTGTGATTTCTTAACCCCGGCAGTTGCTCATCTGACCAATCAACCGCTCAAAAAGCATTGGAAACCTAAAAATTACAAGCGACATAACCGATTGCAAGACCATAGCCAACCTAGTGAAACTTGAACAAACTGTTGAACTGACAACCCCTAACAGGATTAATTTTAACCAATTATTAGTAATTCCAAAACTGACAACTTTTTTTCAGGATCAGACACCAGCCAATGTAGCCGATAGCAAAGCAGGTGTTTTGCTTTGAAAACAGGCTGAACACCTTAATCCTATGTTGGATGATTTGGTGTTGATGTATGCTGACACTACGTTTAGTGGCCATTTTAGAGAGCAATTGGAAACTATATAGGCTATGCGGGTGGTAATTCCAAAGTCTCCTATTGCGAATCAACCCACTGATAGTAAACTAGTTATTCATCACTGGCTATGGATAGTGGAGCGAACTATTTCTTGGTTGGGAAACCATCGAGGGCTGGCTAAAGACTACGAGCGCACCATCTTATCGGCCCAAATGTTTATTTGGATCGCTCCCATCAGGCGTACCATAGAACAAGTTTGGCATTAACTCAAACAGCTTCTTAGTAGTCCTTGCGAATGGACTGAATAGTAACAATGGTTGGTGCCGATTGATAGAAATCATATAACGAACGCCCCAGCAACTCGTGACTGATGTCGTTCAAGTGTACATGGTCATTTGGCAGAAAATACTCTTCTCTTGGCCGGATTATTGAATCGGTGTCAAAAACGCTTACCAAACGCTTATCTGCTTCCTTCAATACCACAGCACGACTACGTCGCTGTAGCCAACGACTGACTGTGTTCTGATTGGCAAGCGGAGTTAACAACAAAACATTATGTCGGTACGGTCTTAGCTGATTCAGCAACACCGAAATGGCCATACGCTCCCGATTAGGCCATATAAACGAACGTAACGTTATTCCTATTGATTTCAAACTAGATTTAACGGTTCTTTCACTGGCAATCATCTGTTCCGGATGCATAGCAGGCAGGTGAACAACCGTTGAGGAAGCTAATTGAGAAGCGGGAACCTGAACCAGCGTATGGTCCAGTTGAAGTATAATAAGATCATACCGGTTTAATGGCAACTGGGCCAGGGTGGCTATCGTTTGTGACATCGTAAGGTGAGCATAAACATCCACCGATACTGGCCGCCCGGTACGGCCCATCTGCCGGATAAAATGACCTATGTAACTAAGCTTTCCGACGGACAATCCATAACCATAGGTATGTTCGTCGCCAATCACTAACACGTTCATTAGCAAACACTAAATGGGGCGAGTAAACCCATTCGTTACCCATACGTTCACCTGAACACAAGCGTTGCTTTTTCTAAAAAAAAAGTTGATAACCAACCGTCTACATGCAACGTTAACGTATAACGTTGCGTAGTCTTTGTGTAGTCAGGAATGTTTACATAAATCCGACCGAATTTTGTTTTTCCGAAAATCGTCCTCGTTCGCCGATAATGACCTTCTGAGTGTCATACGGGCCTGCCGCGCCAACGACCCGCGCGCGCAACGAACGCTATTCAAACAATTCTTTGGGTATGCCAAGAGCATTTGTCTGCGCTACAGTTCGAGTGTTGAAGAAGCGGAAGACGTGCTGAACGAAGGATTTTTAAAAGCATTCCAACATTTAGACAGTTATGACGAAACGTTACCTTTTAAAGCGTGGCTGCGGACAATTTTAGTCAACACAGCCATCAGCCATTACCGAAAAAATCATCGATTTGAGCAACACGCGTCCCTGGAAACAGGCGAGCAAGTGGCCTTTGATGTAGATGTAGTCGATCAGATTGCCGCTGAGGACATTTTGGCCCTGGTGCAACAGTTGTCCCCAACGTATCGCACGGTATTCATGATGCACGTTGTAGACGGCTATAGTCTTCACGAAATAGCGGGCATACTTAGCCATAATGAAGCAACAGTACGCTCTAATTTTGCCCGTGCCCGGCAGAAACTACAAGTACTGCTCAAAGAAGCCCAGTATTTTAAATCAGGCTCTACAGCCTCAATTCCGTATCATGAAAACTGACCGATTTTCCGATATTATCCGGCGAAAACTGGAAAGTATTCGGCCGGAATTTTCCGAAAAAGACTGGACCCGGATGCAGGCTTCCCTGCAAACCGGAATGCCTCAACCGGCTGCGCCAACCCCTGTCCAGCCCTTTGGCAGTAGTATATGGACTGCCAAACCCTGGTTAATGGCGGCTGCCACTGTAAGTGCTGTAGTCATGATAAGCTTTGGCTTCTGGCAACAACGTGAGATCAATCAACTACGGGAGACGATAAGCCAGTTAAGAAAACCAGTGCCCGGCCAATCAGCAAAAAGCCAACCCGGCACCACAACTCCGGAAGCAGATAAGGTAACGCAAAGGCAACCCACCGAAAACGGGGTAAGACCAGACCTTAAAACAACCTCCCCGGCGTCGGGTGGTAACTCGAACATGGTCAATCAACCGCCACGTGATACGGTCTATATAACCCGTTACATTACTGTCCCGTCAAAATCCCATGTAGTCCCGCCCAATGAAGAACGGTACGTCGATCGTCCGGAAATACCTTCAGAACAGCGGGAACAGCGGTACGCAGCAACCAACCGGAGTCAAAAGTCAGTAGATCAACCAAAACAATCGGATAATTTAACCAATAACCCGAACACAGACGCGTATGGGGAATCGTCTACTTCTTCTATAACCAGTGAAAACCTCAATAGTACAGCGGTAAAATCGCCCCAAACAGCCGATCGTCTCACCCGTGTACGGAAACAGCGTGGCCGGTATACCAACAATCGGGAATCAGGTTTGTCTGGTGAGTTTACGGTTAGTTCAACTTATCGAAAAGGGAATAAAGTTACTGGTTTGGGTAAGGAATCGACTCCAAACCAGACAGATTATACCCAGGCACCAATGGAATCAACTCCGTCTAAGCCAGGAAACCCATTCACTTCAGCCAACATTGAGTCTATCAGCAGCTTACCTCTATCTATACCAAGTACTAACTGGACGAAGATAATGGCGCTGCGTGCAAAGCGTATGCGCCCGGCGCGAACAACGGTTGTAGATGGTGCTGAACCCACCCAGACACCCGAAACCCAGCGTGTAGCCCGCTTGCATTTCAGGGCTGGCATTGGTGGCGAAGTTGCATCCAAACTAACAAGTGCTGGTGTATTTACAGAAGTACTGCTGGGTAAACACTGGGTAGTAGGTGCCGGAGTAAGTCAGGCAACCTACTCAGGAGATAAGTTTGGTAGTGATTTTGATTTCGATATTCGTATGCGCCGGAATTTCCGGAAGGAATTCGCCCATGGAATTGATCCTCGTCGGGATATTTTTAACATAGATACCCGCACAACCCGCATGTTACTTCCAATTTCTGTAGGCTATCGGGTTGCGCTCAGCAAGACGGTGTCATTTGTACCAACAGCGGGTACCTACTTAACGATGTCAAGTACCGAAAATGCAACTTATCTCTGCCCCGTACCCATTCCTCAACGAGGCTTTGAGCAACTCAGTGTCAGCGATAAACGGACTGTGCCCTTATTCAATAACGTTGCGTTGAGTGCAGGTATCGAATGGCAAAACGGGCATTGGGTACTACAAGGGAGCCCGGTATTGACTATACCTACACAAGCGGCTTCACAACCTTTTCAGCCCGGTCAAAACTGGCAATCCTCTACCTTGATGGGCCTACGGGCACGACTACTCTATCAATTCTAACAATCTGCGTTACCAAAAGAAAAGGGCCGATGTGTGCATCGGCCCTTTTCTTTTGGTAACTTCTCAACTTATTGAGTTGCCGTTACACGCCAGATCCGGCCACTAGCATCATCCGCTACCAGCATAGACCCATCGGGCAATACGGCAACACCCACCGGTCGGCCATAGGCGTCTTTGTCCTGACCCGTCAAAAATCCAGTCAGAAAATCCTCTGGTTTACCGGGTTTACCATCCTTAAACGGCACAAAGACCACTTTATAGCCCGAAAACGACGAGCGATTCCAGGAACCGTGCTGACCGACAAAAGCCCCATTTCGGTACTTCTCCGGGAAAGCGGCTTTATCATAAAAAGCCAACCCAAGTGAAGCGGTGTGTGCACCAAGTGGCACATCGGGAACGACTGACTTTTTAACCAGATCGGGGCGTTCGCCTTTCCGGCGGGGGTCTTCATTTTGGCCGAAATAAGCGTACGGCCAGCCATAGAAGGCACCTTCTTTTACGCTGGTCAGGTAATCGGGTACGAGTTCGTCGCCCAGTTCATCGCGTTCGTTAACGGCAGTGTACAGCGTTTTAGTGGTAGGTTGCCAGCCCATGCCCACCGGATTTCGCAGGCCGCTGGCGAAAACGCGTTCGCCACTGCCATCGGGATTAATTTCGAGAATATTGGCCCGACGCACTTCGTTTTCGATGCCATGTTCGGCGACATTGCTGCCCGAACCTACCGAAACGAATATTTTCTTTCCGTCAGGCCCGGCCAGCAAGTTACGCGTCCAGTGGTTGTTATAGCCGCCCGCTGGTAAGCTCAAAATCTTTTTACCGGGGGCGGTTATCTTGGTCTGGCCGGGTTTGTAGTCATACATCATAATCCCATCGGTGTTGGCCGCATAGAAATTATCGCCAAGCACCAGCATGCCAAAAGGCTGATTCAGACCAGTCAGGAACGATTCTTTCACCTCTGGTTTGCCATCCTTATTGGTATCGCGCAGGAGGGTGATTCGGTTCGCACTGGCTTCGGTTCGCTCTGAATTGCTCTTTCCCGTTACGGCATTTACCACTTTCGTTTTGATACCCTTCCGTTCGGTATTGGATTCGGCTACAAAGACATCACCATTTGGGGCGACATAAATCCAGCGGGGACTGGCCAGATCACGAGCATATTCTGTAACGGTAAAACCGGCGGGTGCTTTAGGCGTCTTTCCTTCCGGCCAGCCAACGACATTACTGAACTTTTTGCTTGATTCGGTAGCGTAGGGGGCCGGTAACGCAATCGTTGTATCGGCAGTGGCTACCGTCTCTCCGGCTTGACTGGATTCTTTTTTCTGGTTACACGCCAGCATAGCAACGGACAGCGCAGCAGCCGACAGTAGTATTCTTGTTGTTTTCATCGTTGAGTTGAGTCAATTATAGCATTAATTACTCAACTCCCTGAGTAATCGTTTGGTTATGGATTATCCTTCTTAGCGGTTAACTCGGTGCCTTGAACAGCCATCGTCAGACTTGCCACGGCTTTGGTAGCAGTATCCCAGGCGAAGGTGATGATAGAGCCGTAGGAACTAGTCGATTGATAGGTATCGGCTTTAGCCTGCTTCACCAGTTTATTTTTTCCGAAGGTATCTGCTTCACCATACAACTCGCCTTTTTCGGCAGTAACCGTAAATTTCTGAATGGGGCTACCACTGGCAAACGTGTAAGAACCCACATAGGCTCTTAGAATAGTCGTGTCCTTTGGGGCAGTCTGCGCATTTACGTTCACAGAAATAAGTAATAGAGAAACAGCCAGCATAACATTCAGTACGTACTTCATGAGGGTATGATTTAGGGTTAGTAAACTCCGGTATGTCTGCCGGATTGCTCACAAGGTACGCGAAAATTTGGCGTAGGGAATGGGTCCTTTGTAAAATACCTCGCTAACGGCTTCCATGCCAAATCGACGGTAAAAGTCAGCCGTTTCCAGGCGGGCATCGCACCAAAGAACGGTAGCACCCAGCCGTTTCGCTTCGGCCATCACATGATTCAGCAATAACGTTCCTACGCCTTGCCGCTGACAGTCAGGCCGGGCTGCAAACTTTCGAAAGCGGCTTTCTGATCCGTTCACAAACAACGAAATAACGGCAATCAGCTCACCCTCCCGAAAGGCCCCGAAGTGGAAACCCTCGTCGTCATTATCGACTTTCACATAATCGAGGGGTTTATCAGGCCACAAAACTGAATGCCGAAGCAGGTAGGTTTTCTCAGGGGTAATGGGTTGAATACGAACCATATCAAAACGGCAGCTTTCCTAAATCGACATTTCCGCCGGTTAGAATAATACCAATTTTTTGCTCGGCAAACTGATCCTTATGTTTCAGCACAACCGCCAGTGGAACGGCGCAGGATGGCTCGATAATGATTTTCATCCGTTCCCAGACAAGCCGCATGGCCGCGATAATTTCGGGGTCAGAGACCGTAAGAATATCCGTAACGTGCGCCCGAATGATGGCTAATGTTCGTTCGCTGAGGCTGGTCATGAGCCCGTCGGCAATGGTGTTGATGTAAGGCGCTTTCTCAACATGTCCGCTCTTGAAAGACAGGATCGCATCGGCGGCCCCTTCCGGTTCGCCAGCGATAACGCGGGTTGACGGAGACAGGTAATGCGTCGCCAGAGCGGTTCCGCTCAACAGCCCTCCCCCACCCACCGGTGCCAGAATGACATCGAATGGCTGATCGCTTCCAAAGTCTTCGATAAGCTCTTTGGCGGCTGTAGCCTGTCCGGCAATAACCCGATCATCATCAAAGGGGTGAACAAGCACCGCACCGGTTTTCGCCATCACCTCCCGAACGCCAGCCTCACGAGCATCCAGCGTTGGCTTGCATTCGATCACTTCCGCACCGTAGCCCAATACTGCATCTTTCTTGACTTGAGGAGCCGTGCGGGGCATCACAATGTAAGCGGGCATACCAACCTGCCGGGCGGCAAAGGCTACAGCCTGCGCGTGGTTGCCTGACGAGTGCGTGGTAATGGCTGACCCCTCTTTATTTTGAGCGACCTGCAACACCGCGTTCAGTCCACCCCGCGCTTTAAAGGCACCGATTTTCTGAAAGTTTTCACATTTGAAAAATAACTCGGCTCCCGATCGCTCGTTGATGGTTTGATTGGTAAGCACTGCGGTCCGGTGAATAAATGGCCGGATGCGGTCGTGCGCTTCCTGAATGGTTTCGAGTGTAATCATGAAGGATGAAAGGGCTCAAACAGGCTCCGGCTGTTTGTTAATCGAAGAGTTGTACAAAATCAAACAGCCGGAGCCTGTTTGAGCCGTCTACAGTAGTAGGGCAAATTACGGAAGAAAACAATTCCGTAATCGCTAAACCTAAGCTCCACCAGTCAATCAAATGAGTAATTTAGCCTTGTTTGCTTTCTTTGTCCGGTAAGCAGTCGTTTGCTTACTCAAACCTATGTCTTGTAAACCCGTTTCGTTATGACCACCGACCGTCGTTCGTTTTTGAAACAAGCTGCTGGCTCATTAGCGGCCATGGCCATTGTGCCGACTGCTTTTGCCGAAGCCCCCGCGAAGAAGATGTTCTTCGATATTTCGCTGGCCGAGTGGTCATTGCATAAAGCACTGTTTGCCAAAAAAATCACCAATCTGGACTTCCCCGGCATTGCCCGTAAAGAGTTCGATATCAGCATTGTTGAGTATGTAAACCAATTCTTTAAAGACAAAGCACAAGACAAAACCTATCTCAACGATCTGCTGGCCCGCTGCAAGGATAACGGTATCACCAACAACCTTATCATGATCGACGGCGAAGGAAATCTGGGGGCTTCGGACGCTGCCGAACGGATGAAAGCAATCGAAAATCACCACAAATGGGTTGAATGTGCGAAATACCTGGGTTGTAAGACCATTCGGGTCAATGCCGCCGGACAGGGTACGGCCGAAGAAGTCGCCAAAGCAGCCGTTGAAGGACTGAGCAAGCTGGGTGAGTTTGCCAAAACGATGAATATCAACGTGATCGTTGAAAACCACGGTGGCTATTCGTCAAACGGCCAGTGGCTTTCGGGTGTGATGAAGCAGGTGGGCATGAAGAACGTGGGTACCCTCCCCGACTTCGGTAACTTCTGCATCAAGCGTGGCGACAACCACACCTGCGCCGAAGAATACGACCGTTACAAAGGCACCGCCGAACTGATGCCCTTTGCCAAAGGAGCGTCGGCTAAATTCTATGATTTCGATGCCAGCGGCAATTGCGTTGAAACCGATTACAATCGAATTCTCAAGATTGTGAAAGACAGTAAGTTTAAAGGCATTATTGGCATCGAATACGAAGGCGATAAACTGGACGAATACGCCGGCATTCGGCAGTCGAAAGCTGTCCTGGAACGTGTTGGGCCAATAGCTTAAAAGTCCGTAACGTCAACTTTATGGCCTGTCTATGCACGAACATGCGTACTCAGGCCACTTTTTTACCCTTCTTAGTGTTCAGCCATTGCCTGGACATGACTGAACTCACTTGTTTTAGTGTCATGCACTTATAGTTCTAATCTGTTAACAACCACACATTAGAATTCACTTGAACATGAAATTACCAAAAGAAACATTATTTGTGCTATTTCTTTGTTTGATAACCATGGTATGGTCAACTCAGCTGTCTTCTTTGATTAAAGGCGGTTTTGAGCATGCCTATATTGGTTTAGTCGCATGGATTACTGGTAGCAGCGTTGTTTCTTTTTTCATTATCAGGTCTGTTTACGGGCGATCAAAAAACAGGTGATCCTTAATACGAAAACTTAAGTCAGGTTTCGATTCATTCAAACGTATGTCAACGACGCAACAATCTGTCACCCTCAGCTTTATTGGCAATGAGCCGGTTACCGGCGACGGTAATTTTTTTAAGGCTTTCGCGCCCTCCCTTCACGAGAATCTTGCCGATGAGTTCGCGAACGTATCCGCAGAGCAGGCTAATCAGGCCATCGACAAAGCGGCCGAAGCCTTTCCGATTTATTCTAAGCTTAGTGGGTCGCAACGGGCCGATTTTCTGGATGCCATTGCGGCCGAAATAGAAGCCATTGGTGATGAACTCATTGAGCGGGCTGTTCTGGAAAGCGGACTGCCCACGGGCCGTATTTCGGGCGAGCGAGGCCGCACAACGGGTCAGCTACGCCTGTTTGCCAATGTGCTCCGTGAAGGCTCCTGGGTGGATGCCCGCGTCAACCCGGCTCTCCCCGACCGTCAGCCCCTACCCCGCCCCGATTTGCGCCGGATGCTGGTGCCGCTGGGACCAGTCGTGGTTTTTGGCGCTAGCAATTTTCCGCTGGCCTTCTCAGTAGCTGGTGGTGATACAGCATCAGCACTGGCGTCCGGTTGTCCGGTTGTGGTTAAAGCGCACCCATCGCATCCGGGCACATCCTCTCTGGTAGGGCAGGCCATTGTATTGGCTGCCCAGAAAACAGGGATGCCTGACGGTGTTTTTTCGCTATTGCATGCCGACATTGAGGTAGCTCAACAATTGGTTGCACACCCGGCCGTGAAAGCGGTTGGCTTTACCGGTTCGCGGGCCGGTGGCTTAGCGCTGCTGCGCGTAGCTCAGAGTCGCCCGGAGCCGATTCCTGTTTATGCCGAAATGAGCGCGGTCAATCCGTTTGTTGTGTTGCCGGGTGCCATTAGTCAGGAGACGGGTTCAAATTCTGCCGCTATGGTAGCCGCCGGACTAGCGGGTTCGATCACCCTGGGCGTGGGCCAGTTCTGCACTAATCCGGGTCTGGTTTTCTTACTCGATTCGCCGAAAACGCAGGTTTTTCTGGATACCGTAGCCGAGAAGATTCGAGCGTCGGCACCGGCTACGATGCTGAATGCGGGTATTTGTCAGGCATATCAGAAGGGTGTTCAGCAAAACCGGATCATTCCGGGTGTTCACGTCCTGGCCGAAGCCGATGTTGATGCCGAAAGCACCCAAACGCAGGGACGCCCAGCCGTATTGAGCACGACAGCGCCTATTTTCCTGAGCAGTCCGGCGTTGAGCGAAGAAGTTTTCGGACCAACATCGTTGATCGTCGTTTGCGAAACCGAAGCGGAGCTGGAAGAATGCCTAACAACGCTGGAAGGTCAACTCACGGCCACTATTTACGCAACACCAGCCGAACTGACCTTCTCCTCGGTGGATTGGGTTTCTCTGCTTCAGGCGAAAGCGGGCCGGGTGTTATTTGGCGGCTACCCTACGGGTGTCGAAGTATCGGAAGCGATGACGCACGGTGGGCCATTCCCCGCCACCAGCGATAGCCGTTCTACGTCGGTGGGTACAGCCGCTATTCTGCGGTTCGTCCGGCCGGTAACGTACCAGAGCTTTCCTGACGAGTTATTACCACCCGCCTTGCAGAACGCTAACCCGCTCGGTATCTGGCGGAACGTGGATGGAAAGCTAACAAAGTAAACTGTGCAAAAAACGAAGAAGCGGTGCCACGATTATTAACCGTAGCACCGCTTCTTGCTTATATTTCTCCTCTATTTCAAGCTTCCCATTCCACCATCAATGCCGATGATCTGCCCGGTTATCCAACTCGCCTGATCGGTGAGTAAGTAGGCGGCCATACCGGCAATGTCTTCAGGTGTACCGTACCGGTTGAGCGGATGCCGTTTGTTGGCGGCCTCCCGTTTGGTATCATCACCCAGCAGAAAGCCCGCCAACGGCGTGTCTGTCAGGGAAGGAGCCAACACATTTACGCGAACATTGAACGGAGCCAACTCAGCCGCCAGCGACTTACCGAGCCCCTCAACTGCCGATTTGGCTACCGATACGGACGAATGCATGCCCATTCCCAACTTGGCCGCAACCGTACTGAATAGGAGGATACTAGCCGATTTCGACTTTTTAATGACCGCGTAACTGGCGTGGATAGCACTCACCGCGCCCAGCACGTTCAACTCAAAGTCACGACGATAATCGTCGAGGGTGAGCCGTTGGAACGGTTTGAGGTTAATGGTGCCGGGGCAATAAACCAACCCATGAAGCGTGTCGGGTAGTTGGTTCAGTGCGTCAACTGCCGGGGTTTGGGTGATGTCCCATACCATGTGAGTAGACTGAATACCCTCAGGCTGCGTTCGACCGGCAGTAAAAAGCGTAGCACCCAGATCTTGCAGTTGTAACGCCAGCGCATGGCCAATTCCCGAACTCGCTCCAATAATGAGAATATTTTTGCCCTGCATAAGTTAAGTTGATGAAGTGTAATTGGGTACTTTAAATGCTTACGCTCGGCTGGGTGACGTACCGAAGCAACTCCTGTTTAGTGGCATCTTCGGAGAACTTGCCACTGTATGATGCAGTAATTGTCGAGCTATTGACATCGTGGATACCACGCGTTGAGACACATAAATGCTTGGCATCAATGATCACCGCCACATCCTCCGTTTCAAGAACGCGTTTCAACTCTTCAGCAATTTGAATCGTCAGGCGTTCCTGCACCTGCGGCCGCTTGCTGAAATATTCGACAATCCGGTTCAGTTTCGACAAGCCAATTACTTTACCGCTGGAAATGTAGGCCACGTGCGCTTTACCCATAATGGGTACAAAGTGGTGCTCGCAGTAGGTCTGGACAGTAATGTCTTTCTCGACCAGCATTTCATTGTACCGAAACTTGTTGTCGAACAAAGTCGCTTTCGGCTTATTAGCTGGATTCAATCCGCTAAACACCTCATTTATATACATTTTAGCGACCCGACGTGGCGATCCTTTCAGACTGTCATCCGTCAGGTCCAGGCCTAAAATGCTCATTATTTCCCGGAAATGTTCTTCAATAAGGTCAATTTTCAATTCATCGTCCAGCGCGAAGGCATCAGGACGCATGGGGGTATCAATAGACGACGCACCATGCGCATCACCGATTTCGTCCACCAATTCGTCAGCATAGGCACCGTCCAGCGAATACCCATTTTTATGGCTACCATGTACTGGTTGACCATTCGACGAGGTGCTATTAGACGGGGTATTCGACGAAGTTCCGTTCAGTTTCATAAAGTCTAATTTTAAGGTCTAAACCCTCGTTTAGTTGATTACGTAAGATGTTATAAATGACGATGGCAATGTTTTCGGCCGATGGGTTTAAATCCGCAAACTCTTCTGTATCGAGATTTAGATTTTTATGATCAAACCGATCCGTAACATGTTCTTTAATAAGATCACCGAGTAGTTTCATGTCGATCACATAGCCCGTTTCATCATCAACGGGGCCAATAACCTGCACGATCAACTCATAATTGTGTCCGTGGTAGTTGGGATTGTTGCATTTGCCATATACCCGCGTATTTTTCTCGTCCGACCAGTTAGGGTTATTCAGACGATGAGCCGCATTGAAGTGTTCCTTCCGAAACACCGCAACCCGTGGGGCACTGGCCCGAAAATTATCCATAAAAACGAATCGAATTAGAGTTCGATCAACCTGTCGTTACAAAGTTTGTGTACAACACAGGCAGACAGCCGAGCGGGTAGCCAGAACGCTCTTTAGTATGCGATTGATACTTTACAAACCGATGATCTTTTGATTTTGTTCAACGTTTCCTAATAAAGATTAAACAAAATTTTTCATCGGTTCAGGCTGATAACATCCGCTCATCAGGTAATGTTCCCTCTCATGTACTCAGACATTGAGTGCGGAACCAGACAGGATAAGCACCCGTTCTGAGCCCATGAAACGCTTACGAAAACCAATGATCCTAACACTATTTATCATTACCGGATTGATTGCCAGCACCTTTCTGTTCATGCAGCAAAGCACATTTGGGAGCGATCCGGCTGCTTCCCGCATGGAACGAATCAGACGCTCATCCAATTATCGCGACGGCTCTTTTCAAAATCTGGAAAAAACTGAAGTAATGCGCGAGAATGCCTCTTACGTGGGGATGATGAGTGATTTCTTTAATAAAGCACCCGATAATACTCCTCCCAAACCGTTACCCTCCGTCCGTACTGACCTTAAAGCACTTTCGGATTCCGTTCCCACCATTGTCTGGTTCGGTCACTCGTCTTATCTCATAAAATCAAAAGGTGTTACCATTCTCGTTGATCCGGTTTTTAGCGGAAATGCGTCGCCGGTTTCGTTTTTCGGGAAGGCGTTTCCGGGATCCGATGTATACAAAGTGGACGATATGCCGGAGAAAATTGACATGCTTGTACTTTCCCACGACCACTACGACCACCTTGACTATCTGACCATCAAGCAGCTCATTCCCAGAGTCAAAAAGTTCTATACAGCTCTTGGCGTAGGCGCTCACCTTGAGCGTTGGGGGGCCTCGCCCGACCAGATTGTTGAATTTGACTGGTGGGAAAGCCATCACGTCGACACCGATATTGACATGACGGCGGTACCGGCCCGCCATTTTTCGGGACGAAGCCTGGCACGGGGTAGAACCCTATGGACTGCTTTCGCGCTAAAACTACACGGCTATTCGCTGTATCTAGGTGGCGATTCGGGCTACGGCAAGCACTTCAAAGAAATCGGTGATAAATACGGTCCGTTCGATCTGGCCATTCTCGAATGTGGCCAGTACGGTAAAGACTGGCCCAATATTCACATGTTTCCCGAGGAGGTAGCCACGGTAGCACAGGAACTCCACGCCAAAACCGTGTTGCCCGTACACTGGGCTAAATTTTCACTGTCTGTTCATGGCTGGACCGAATCCGTTGATCGGTTTACCAAACGGGCCACCGAACAAAAGTTGAATGTTACGACGCCAATGATTGGTGAACCTATAGCTGTTGGGGTAAAGTATCCTAAATCGACTTGGTGGAAGTATTAAGTTTGATGGCACGAGGCAGAGCCTTGCGCCATCAAACCCACCCCGATGGGTAAAATCTGCGCGACATATGTTTTTTGATACGAAACCTCGTTATTTGGTTCGTAAAAATCTCCTACGCTCCTATCGCTATGCAGACACCCACCCGGCGCCAGTTTATTCGTACGGCTGCTCTTACCGGCGCAGCCACTTCCGTTGCCACGACCTCCGTTTTCCCCGCCATTTTAACGGGTGCCAAACCCGCCGACCCCAAAGTAAGGCTGGCATTTATTGGCGTTGGCTCACGTGGACGCAGCCATGTTGAACAGGCACTTTATCGGGATGATGTCGAAATAACCGCCATTTGTGACCCCGCCCCGGAAGCCATCAGCCGCACAACGGCCATGATCGAGAAAGCTGGCCGGAAGGCACCGGTAGCCTACAGCAAAGGCGATGAAGCGTTTAAGGATATGCTCAAACGCGACGACATCGACGGTGTAGTGATTGCAACTCCCTGGGAGTGGCACGTTCCTATGGCCGTAGCGACCATGAATGCGGGTAAGTATGCCGGTGTGGAAGTATCGGCAACCGTCACGCTCAAAGAGTCCTGGGATCTGGTCAATGCGTTTGAGAAAACAGGCTCCCCCTGCATGATTCTGGAAAACGTGTGTTACCGTCGCGATGTATTGGCGGTACTGAACATGATTCGTAAGGGCATGTTTGGTGAAATGACCTACGCGCACTGCGGCTATCAACACGACTTACGCAATATTAAATTCAATGATGGCAAATCCATCGGTGGCGTTGGTGCTGAGTTTGGCGAAAAGGGCTACTCAGAGGCCCACTGGCGCACCCAGCATTCGGTCGACAGAAACGGCGATCTGTACCCAACCCACGGCCTCGGCCCGGTAGCCCACTGGCTCGACATTAACCGGGGCAACCGCTTTACACACCTGACCAGTACCGCCACCAAAAGCCGGGGACTGCACAAGTACGTTGTTGATAAAGGGGGTGCTAATCACCCAAACGCTAAAGTCAATTTTAAGCTCGGCGATGTGGTCACCACCGTTATTCAGTGCGCTAATGGCGAAAACATCGTGATCATTCACGATACGAACTCTCCCCGCCCCTACTCGCTTGGGTTCAGAGCGCAGGGTACCAATGGCATCTGGATGGACGATAACGACATGATCTATCTGGAAGGTGTTTCGCCAAAACCCCACAGTTGGGAGCCTTTTGCAGCCTATCAGGAAAAATACGATCACCCGCTCTGGAAACGCCATGCACAAACGGCCGAAAATGCCGGTCACGGTGGCATTGATTTCTTTGTCCTTCGCGCCTTCATCGAATCGATAAAAGCGAAAGGGCCGGTCCCCATCGACGTGTACGACGCAGCCGTTTGGAGTGCTATTAGTCCACTGTCCGAGCAGAGTATTGCCGGAGGGAGCAAACCCATCGAAATACCTGATTTTACAAAAGGTAAGTGGAAAACGAATAAGCCAATTTTTGGGCTAAATGACCTTTACTAGATATTGGTAATTAGTTATGGAGTTAATGGGATTAGTTTAGTTACCAAGTTAGCTGTTAACTAATAACTCTATAACTAATAACTAAGGATTGTTGAAAATTCAATTTCTATTTTTAATTTGTAAAAAAATTTAAAATCTATTTTCCTTAACTTGCTCTTACCCTACAAATAAGCCAATGACACCCACTGCTTCGCCTAAAACCCAAAATTACACCGGCCCATTACTTATTATTGGTGCCCTTTTCTTTGTTTTTGGCTTCGTTACGTGGGTCAATAGCGTGTTGATTGCTTTTTTTAAGCAGGCATTTGATTTGAGCACAGTAGGCTCCAACCTGGTTGCTTTTGCCTTCTTCATTTCCTACACGCTGATGGCCATCCCATCGTCGGCATTGTTGAAGCGAACAGGTTTTAAGAATGGCATGTCGATGGGCTTGCTCATCATGGCTGTTGGCACCATTATTTTCGTACCGGCTGCTAAAGCCGTTTCGTATCCGCTGTTTCTGGTCGGTTTATTTCTGATCGGTATTGGTCTGACAGTATTACAGACAGCCTCGAACCCATACGCAACGATATTAGGCCCCCGCGAAAGTGCCGCCCAGCGCATCAGTTTCATGGGTGTTGCCAACAAGCTGGCGGGCATACTCAGCCAGTTTATTTTTGGCGGACTACTGCTAACGGGTGCCAACGCTGTTTCGGGTGCGTCTACGTTGGAGAAAGTAGTAACACCTTACATGATTCTCACCGGTGTACTAATCGTGCTGGCGATTCTAATCCGTTACTCGAATTTGCCCGAAGTATCGGAAGAGCAGGACGACGCTCCTGCCGAATTAACAGCGCGGACCAGCGTTGGGCAATTTCCGAACCTGGTGTTGGGCGTGGCAGCTATCTTTTGCTACGTAGGTGCGGAAGTTATTGCCGGTGATACGATCATTAACTACGGTAAGGCTATGGGCTTCACCAATGACGAAGCCAAATACTTTACCACCTATACGCTTTACGGTTTGCTGGCCGGTTATATTCTCGGCATCGTGGCGATTCCTAAATACATTTCGCAGCAAATGGCGCTGCGGGTTGGCTCTATTCTGGCTCTGATTTTAACCACGGGCGCTATCCTGACCGATGGATTCACGTCTATTTTGTGTGTAGCCCTATTGGGTTTCGCCATTTCGCCAATGTGGCCTGCCATATGGCCGCTAGCCCTGAACCGCTTGGGTAAGTTTACCAAAATTGGTTCGGCCTTGCTGATTATGGGTATTTCGGGGGGCGCTTTGTTGCCATTGCTACACGGGTATTTAACCGATACCGTTAGTGCGAAAATGGCCTACGCGTTGCTTTTACCCTTATTTGGCTATATTCTGTATTACGCTGTAATCGGCCACAAGAAGGCGAACTGGTAATTTATTTTTAAACGCAGGGAGCGCTAAGGTTTCGCAAGGAACGCCATGTACATCACTTAGCGCTCTTTGCAAAACCTTAGCGCTCTTTGCGTTTACCCATGACAGTATCTACTCCCGGCCGTATTTGCCTTTTTGGCGAACATCAGGATTATTTGGGCCTACCCGTCATTGCTGCGGCTATTTCCCGCCGTATTCAGGTGGCCGCTCGGGCAGCCGAACAGCGCGGTTTCCGGCTCAATTTGCCGGATATCAATGATACCGTCAATATACCGTTCGACGGGCAGGAACTACCTTATCCGCAGATTCGGGATTACTTCCGATCGGCAGTTAATGTGCTGCTACGAGAGGGATTCACCTTTCAGAAAGGGATTGAGGGCGAGGTACACGGCAATATTCCCATTAACTCCGGCACCTCAAGTTCATCGGCTTTACTGGTTTCCTGGCTTAATATACTAACCCAGCTAGCTGACCACCCACGACTGCTCTCGCCCGAACAAATTGCTGAACTGGCGTACGTAGCCGAAGTCCTGGAGTTTGGCGAGCCCGGCGGCATGATGGACCATTACTCGACAGCGGTCGGCAATGTTATTTATCTGGAGTCTCAACCCAGAATTCGACTGGAAAAGCTTAGCCCACCCCTGGGCACCTTTGTCCTTGGCGATTCGCAGGAGCCAAAAGACACCATCGGTATTTTGAAGCGGGTTAAGGTGGGGATGCTGGACATTATCAAGAACTTAAAAACCATCAATCCTCAATTTGCCCTCGACACATCAGACATTACCGAGGTATCAGAATTCAAGGATTTCCTGACGAAAGACGAGTATGTCCTCCTAAAAGGCAATCTCTCGAATCGGGATATTCTGCGTGATGCCCTGGCAATGTTGAGAGCGTCGGCCGATGCACAAACCCACTTCGACCATGTCCGTTTTGGTCAATTGTTAAACGACCACCAGGCCAATTTGCGGGATGCACAACGCATTTCAACACCCAAAATAAACCGTATGATCGACGCTGCCCTTGTGGCCGGTGCCCTGGGGGGCAAAATCAACGGTTCGGGCGGTGGTGGCTGCATGTTTGTGTATGCACCCGAAAAGCCGGAAGAAGTGGCCGAGGCTATTGAACGGGAAGGGGGAAAAGCCTTCATCATCAACGTTGCCGAAGGGACGACGATCCTGGCTGACTAATAGTCTGGTCTACCGCCCGAACAGTATTTACTTATCGAATAGTAGCGGCTCGCTGGGCCGGAAACCAGGATGTAAGAATCGTCATCACAATGGTTAACACGCCCGTTAGCAGAATATCGCCGGCGTCAAGGCGTACGGGATAGGAATCGATAATTGAGCTTTCGGTACCCATACGGATGAATCCATACCGCTCTTGTGCAAGGCAAATTCCAATACCCAGTATCAATCCCGCACAGGCCCCGGTCAGGGCAATGATGGCCCCTTCTGTCAGAAAAATCCGACGTACCATGGGCCTCGTAGCGCCAAGCGCATACAAAATCTGAATATCCCCTTTTTTCTCGATGACCAGCATGGAAAGCGAGAAGAATATATTGATGGATGCGACCAGAATAATAAACGAAAGCGTCAGGGCGGTGAACAACTTTTCGACGCGTATAGCTCTGTACAGGTCAACATTTAAGTCGTCCCGACTTTGTACGGTCAGCTTATCTCCAACCACGTCCTGAAGCGCTTGTTTTACCTGCACTTCGTCGGTTCCGGGTCGGAGCTGGATTTCAATGCTCGTTACTTCGTTGGGTTGATAGCCAAACAGGGTTTGTGCCGATGAAATAGGAGCCAATACGAAGTTGTCGTACTTCGACTCAATAAAAAATACGCCCGAAACCGTAAAAGCTTCGCGATTAAACGCATCGGGATTGAGTACACTAAATGTCTGTCCGCTTTGTGGATACAGAATTTCGAGGGGTGTTAGAATATCAATCGGCGAGACCGAAAGGTCACTACGAACGCCATCCGCCACAATGGCGTAGTTAACCCCCTGCCGACGAAGTAGCAATTTCCCTTCGAGCAATGCCGAATCGAGTTGCTGGCGTTGCAGATAGTTGTCATCAACGCCCTTTAACCGAACTACCGTCTGCGCGCTACCGTAGCGGGCCAATGCGTTATCCTGCGCAACGGTCGTCAGCAGATTTACCCCCGGTATCTGTTGCAGTCGATTTTTCAGGGCGGGTGTCGCCAAGAACCGCTTTCCCTGCTTGGGCGCAATGGTCATATCGGCCTCAAACGTCCTGAAGATCTGCTGATTAAGCTCCTCCATGCCGTTAAAAACGGACAATACAACCACCAGCGCCATCGTACCGACGCCCACACCGAGCATCGACAGAATAGACAGCCAGCTAATGAAACTGCGTTTTTTTCGGGAGAAGAAGTAACGACGGGCAATCCAGACGGGGAGGTTCATCTACTAATGTTGACTGAGCAAATGAGTGAATGGGTGAATAGTTGAATAGCTAACTCATGTAAAGTTTCTATTCACTCATTCGCTCACTCACTCATTCAAAATTCGTTTATTCCTCGTCTTCATCCTCCTCTGCCGGAGCGGGAGGAATGTCGAGGCCGGAGAAGAGTTTATCCATCTTATCGGCATAATCCGCCGTATCGTCCAGAAAGAAATGTAATTCGGGGACAATGCGTAACTGATGGCGAACCCGGTCGCCAAGGTGTTGCCGGAGCACTTTGCCTTTCTCCTGAATCGTCTCCAGCAGCAATTGCTTATTCTTGGTAGCCAGAAAACTAAGGTACACCCGTGCAACGCTCAAATCGGGCGATATACGCACACTGGTGACCGTAATGAAGGCCCCATTAAACAAATGCGGCACGTCGCGCTGAAAGATTTCACTCAAATCTTTCTGGAGCTGCCGGGATACTTTCTGCTGTCGTTTCGATTCCATACTATCGGTACTTGGGTACTAAACTGAACGGTCCAATGTGCTGAATGGTTTACAGTCGGCTGGACCTATATCCTGCAAATATCCGCCCATTTTTCCGTTCTGCCGAAATTGCCTGTAATTTTACCGTCGACTATTGGTAGAGCAAGCTTCTGGAAAGTTACTTTCTCTGCGACTTAGCCCCTGTATTTCCGAAAATTATTAACGGCTTCACTGCACTTTGCTACGCTTCTTCAAATCATATTTCCCGTATCAGTACGTCAGTCTGCTGGGTTTATTGTTGCTCATTCGGCTGCCTTTGCTATTACATCCCTTTCCGCTGCTGATTCCTGAACTCAACTGGATGCTCGTTGGCGAGCAAATGAGTCAGGGAAATTTATTATATCGGGACATCTGGGATAGCATAAGTCCATTATCGGCGCTAGTCTACTGGGGTATCAACAGCGTCGTTGGCCGGTCGTCGCTGGTGCTTCATGCAGCCGCAACGCTGGTATCCGTATTCCAAATTGTTTACTTTAACTACCTGACTAACAACCGGGACGTGTATCCGGACCGATCTTTTTGGCCGGGTCTGATCTACATGTTGTTCATGCATCTGTCCTTCGATTGCCTCACGCTTTCGCCGGTCCTGATGTCCACGAGTTTTTTGCTACTGGCCTTTGGTACACTCATCCGGCAAATGGAACGACGGGGTGCCACCGATGAAGTGTTCGAAGTAGGGTTCTATATTGGCATTGCGGCCCTGTTCTACCTGCCTTCGGCGCTGTTCATTTTATGGGCCATTCTCTCACTACTATTCTACACGGGTGCCACTTTTCGGCAATACTCTTTATCGTTGTTCGGCTTTCTGTTTCCTTTTGCGGCCACGGTCCTGTTTTATTACCTGAGCGATAGCCTCGATGATTTCAACCGAAATTTGCTGTCGTCCGTGTTTCGGGTCCGGCAGTATTCACTGTCTGATTTCAAGTCGCTGATCGCTTCTCTGTTCATACCGCTCGGGTTAGGAGTACTGGGTTTTCTGAGCCTCTTCAACCGGTCAGGGCGCTACGTAAATTTCCAGCAGCGGGTACAGCAAATCATGGCGATCTGGTTTCTTTTTGCTTTTCTAACCATTGGTTTGATGCCTTTTTTAGCTCCGATGGTCTTTCTAAGCTTTGTGCCGCCAATGGCCTATTTTGCCTTTTTCTACTTTGAAAATATCCGGAAAGTCTGGCTAGCCGAAATCACCTTTCTGATTGCTTTTTCGCTAATGTTGCTGCTGTTCTATCAGGGTTCGCTGGGGCTCATCCCCGGTTCTGACCTGGGTCGGCTGAGCAGTTTACAGGTCCAACCCTCCCCCTTACCCAACAATATCACCAATAAACGCGTGCTGATCATTGGTGAAGACCTGAGCGCTTATCGCCAAAACAGGCTGGCTACGCCTTATTTAAACTGGGATTTAGCGAAGTATGACCTTAAAAATCTGGACAACTATGAATCCGTCATCAACGTATTTGATCATTTCCGGCAAGACCCGCCCGATTACATTATAGATCGCGAAGATGTGGTAGAAAAGTTATTTCAGCGTGCCCCGGCCTTGTCTCTCCAGTACGAAAAAACGGCTACGCCCGGGATATACAAGCGTAAATAAGACCTGAATTACGAAGTGCGGTTGCCGACGCTCGAAAAAAATCGTAAATCGTACTTCCTAACTCGTACATATCTATGGCTGCGTCTTTTACCAATAAGCGTACAAATCTATATATCTTTTTAAGTGCGGTATTTCTGACGAATGCATTAATCGCCGAAATCATCGGCGTTAAAATTTTTTCGGCCGAGACCTTAGTTGGCACCAGGCCTGCCCAGATTCACCTCTTCGGTGATTTCATCCTGGACTTTAACCTTACCGCCGGGGCGGTCATTTGGCCGTTTGTGTTCATCACCTCCGATATTATCAACGAATATTATGGGAAAGCGGGCGTTCGACGAATTTCATTTCTGACGGCCGGTTTCGTTGCCTATAGTTTTTTGATCATCTACGCCGTTACAACGCTGCCACCAGCCCAGTTCTGGCTCGACGTGAATGCGAAAGACAGCGCCGGAAATGCAATCAACATCAACAATGCCTTCCAGATGATTTTCCGGCAGGGACTCGGGATCATTATTGGGTCGCTTACGGCTTTCCTGATCGGGCAGATTCTGGATGTGTACGTATTCCATTCGCTCCGCAAGATTACGGGCAGTCGCCAAATCTGGCTCCGCGCTACCGGTTCAACGCTCGTTTCGCAACTGGTCGACTCGTTTGTGGTGCTTGGAATCGCGTTTTACGTGTTCGGAAACTGGTCCCTCACGCAGGTTCTGGCGGTGGGCATTATCAATTACATCTACAAAGCCACAACGGCCGTTCTGCTAACACCTTTACTGTATGTAGCCCATTATTTCATTGACAAATACCTGGGTAAAGAACACGCGGAGGAACTGGCCAACGAATCGGCCATGAGTTCGTTTATGTAAGCCGTCAGTATCGACCACCGGGCTTTCGCCAGTTCAGCTTTGTTTGTTGATCCATCAGCGGCAACTCATGCGGACGTTGCGTTAGGCCCGTTGTATCGGTTAAGGCGTTCAAAAAAGCGACAACGGCTTTTTGCTCTACCGAGGTCAGGTTAAGCGGTGCGTCGGGCAATGTCTGTCCGTCGAGCGGGATACCAATGCCCCGGCCACCACCCCGGTTGTAAAAATCAACGACCTGCTCCAGTGTCTTATAAACGCCATTATGCATGTACGGTGCCGTTAAGGCTACGTTACGAACGGTGGGCGTTTTGAAGGCAAAGCGGTGAAGGTTTTTCTGATACGTACCGAACTTCCCGATATCCGCATCGAGCCGGGCGTTGCGGGTTTTAGGCGAACGGGGAACGCCAATAATTTCGCTTTCTGTTTTTTCGTAATGTGGGGGTACGAAGCCGTTAAAAATGGGAAAGAAGTGACAGGTTGCGCAGCGCGCTTTTCCCAGAAAAAGATTGAACCCCAGCATTTCCTCCGCCGACAGCGCCACCGAATCTCCCCGCAGGTAACGGTCCGGACGTGCGTTTAGTCCGGTAAGGCTGCGTATGTAAGCGGCCAGTGCATTCCGGACGGCCGGGGCGGTTAGCCCATTCGGGAAAGCTTCAGCAAACATCTTCCGATACGTTGCACTTGACGACAGCTTGGCAACTACCTCGTGGGGCGATGTTCGCATTTCATGGGCATTGCTCAGCACATCGTGCGCCTGATCTTCCAGGTAGAGCGCACGGGAATCGTAAAATTGTGCGTTTTGCAGACCGGCATTGATGAGTGTTGGGGCATTCCGGAGCACCTGTTTTCGGCCTTTGAACGAACGGCTTCGGACTCGTCCGTCCGTAAATGCCCGCTCAGGCTGGTGGCATGAGGCACAACTGCGGGCGTTGTTCCCGGATAAAATTGGGTCGAAAAACAAGAGTCTGCCCAACGCGACTTTTTGAGGAGTGCTAACAAACTCGCCAAAATTGATCAGGTAATCCGGCCGGAATACCCCGGTATCGGAAAGCGTAGCTACGGTTGATGACAAAAAGTGATTACGCCCCCCCGCAGGAATATTCAGGATTTGACGCGCCTGTTTCAACGCCCGGCAGAGCGGATACAATTGTTGCCGAATGAACGACACCCTATCGAACGTTTCAAAGTTTTTTGACCTTTCCAACACCCCAATGGCCTCCCGCCAGCGGTTGGCTAGTTGAACCGCTATTTCTGGCGGCAGTTGTGCGGCATAGGGGCGAAAGGCGTTTTGCACTGCCTGCAAGCTTGCAGCGGCTTCTGCTAAACCCGTTTTTGCTTCCGGAGCATCGTAACCACTGATACCCAGGGCAATAATTCGGAACAGTTGCTGTTGAATAGACGTCAGTATATCAGCATCACCTAGCTTGCCTTCGGGAATACCTTGTTCGAGACGGGTTGAATAGGTCAGTAAAACGGTCAATTCCCGGGTGAGTTCAGCTTTCCGGGTGGGGTTGTAATCCGGGAACAAGAACGTTTCGACAACTTGTAGTCCCGATGGCAGGATTGGCACCTGCCCCGGCTCATTTCCCTCTACTTCTACCACCGGCGGGCCGTTGATATGACTTGCCAGAAACGGCTGGTAATAGTCCAGCAACCACTCCATCTGCTTGTACGCTAACCGACTTCGCCTGAAAGCAGCCCTGAGCG
Organism: Spirosoma fluviale; assembly: GCF_900230225.1. Taxonomy (GTDB): domain Bacteria; phylum Bacteroidota; class Bacteroidia; order Cytophagales; family Spirosomataceae; genus Spirosoma; species Spirosoma fluviale. The sequence goes on along the minus strand of NZ_OCNH01000001.1, from coordinate 709,919 downwards.
AATCGTCCGGCGCATTTGTCGAAACATAGACGGTCAGCTGTTCTACCTGCTGACGGAATCGGCTATTATCGATCAAAAACTGCTGATAAACGGCTACCCCGTCGCTGTTGGGTGTGTTCTGTTTAGGCAGAAAAGCCAGCAGAATCACCACACCAATAAACAAACGAAGTAGTCGATACATAGTAACGAATTGTAGTAGAGAAATTGGAACGCGCTATGGCTTCAGCACTCTGCGCCAATTATCCAGCAGCACGGCCGTAGCAATACCAACATTAAGTGATTCGGCATCGCCAAAGCGCGGGATTGTTACACGCTGGCTAACAAACGTACCTACTTCCGGCCGAATCCCATTCGACTCATTCCCCATTACCAGATAGCCCGAAACGCTAAACCCAAGCGAATGCACGTCATCGCCGTCCAGAAAAGCCCCGTATACCGCACTAGTGGCCTGTGCGAGCACCTGAGTAATGTCGCCGTACCACCAGTTGACTCGGGTAAAGGAGCCTTTGCTGGCCGAAATAACTTTGGGGTTATAGACATCGGCCGTAGTTTCGGAACACAAAATCTTACGCACGCCGTACCAGTCGGCAATACGCAGAATGGTACCGAGGTTGCCGGGGTCACGAACATCATCTAAAATCAGGGCAATCTCGTTGGGACCAGCCAATAACGGACGGTTTTCTTTCGTTCTGACCACTGCGAGCGCGGCATTGTTACTTTCGAGAGTTCCGGCTCGTTCCAGTTCGGCCACTGACGCAATTTCGATCGGCGTTCGTTGGTGGTCTGTCAGGTGTGCGTTTTCTTTGTAGAATCCTTCGGTCGCTACAACCAGTTCCGTTTGGAAATCGGATTGCAGAACTTCCTGAACGCTTTTGGCTCCTTCAACCAGAAATGCGCCATGCTGCTGCCGGTACTTTTTCTGGTGCAGTGACTGAATATACTTAAGTTGATTTTTAGAAAGCATGAGAAAAATGTATGATGTAGGCTATAAGGTATATGACTGGTTGGCGGGCAATGCATCCTATACCTTACATCATACATCGCGGATAAGCTTACTTTTGCTGGTTATTTCTTTGTCGGGCTGCCTGAGTTCCAGCCAGCTGCGCAAAAATGGGTACATACTTACATCGCATAGTGTGCGGGGCAATAAAGCGATTCCGGATGAGGACCTGATCAGTCTGGTTCCCCAAAAACCGAATCGGCGCTTACTTGGACTACCCATCACAACCCAGTTATGGTTTTACCAACTGGGTGCCCGCCGGTATAACCGCGAAGAGGCCATCCGTGAATTGCAAGCCAAAACTAATGAATTTGAACAGCAAAGCCAGCTAATAGCCGATCAGCCGAGGGAGCTCAAAAAACTCAACCGACGGTATGGCCGTCAATTGAAGCGCCTTCGTCAGAATGCAGAAGAAGGCAACTGGGTCATGCGTAACCTTGGGGAGCCACCCTCCTATTTTACCGAAAAAGACGCGCAGGCAAACGCCGTTAAGATGCGAAAATACCTTTCTGATAAGGGTTTTTTCAATGCAAAAACGGGCTATGAACTCGATACGCTGCGCCGTAGCCAAATCAGAGTAAACTACCTCATTGATGAGAATGCGGCCTTTTACCTTCGTAACATCGTTTACGAAATTGCCGATCCGCGCGTCGATTCCATTGTTCGGCAATCGTTCGATAAATCCCGGCTCCACACCGGCGACCGGTTCGACTTCGACAACATGTCGGGGGAGAAAGTACGCATCGAGACACTGCTCCGCGATCAGGGCTATTACGCTTTTTCCCGGCAATATATCCGGGCTACGGATGTCGACACCGTCCGACGGGGCAATGACCGACGGTTCTTCAACGGCCTCGAACCCGGCGATTCCCTACGGCGTAATGTTGACGTGGTCCTCCAGATTGTGAACCCGCCGGGACAAGCGGCCCACCCTATTTACCACATTGGGGACGTTGAAGTGCGGATCAGCCCGGATGAAACACAACCAGCCGTTGCCAGCAGTGCTCTGGATACTACCAGACGGGACGGCATTACGTATTTATTAGGTGGCCGTGATATTTCGACCCGATTATTAAGCTCGAAGGTTCTCCTGCGGCCGGGTCAGCTGTATAATCAAACCAATTACCGGGATACCCAGCGGCAGTTATTTCTGCTGAATCAGTTCAAGTTTGTCAACCTCAACTTTACCGATACCACCAATCGACGGCTGCGAACGCTTATTACGGCCACTCCGCTGGACAAATACGAAGCGACGGCGGAAGGAGGTGTTACGGTTCTTTATCAGGGTCAGGGCGGCTATCCGGGTGGATTTGGCAGTCTGATTTTCCGAGTTCGAAATCTGTTTGGCGGACTGGAAACTTTTGAAACAACCGTTCGCTTTGGCATTGAAGCACAAACGGGTTTTCTGACCAGTGCCACCACTAACCAGATTGTCTATAACTCACAGGAGCTGGGTGTTATCAGCTCCGTCACCTTCCCACAGGTCCTCTTTCCGGGACGGGCGCGATTTTTTTTCAGTCGTGCCACCCCCCGTACGCAGGTCAGCTTAAGCTATAATAACACCTTACGACCAGATTTCCGGCGGTCACTGCTACGCGCCACCATGGCTTATAACTGGCAACCCAGTCCGGTTAAGCAGTTTAGTTTTTTTATTGCGGATGTTAACCTCATCAATGCCAATTTCGACACAAAGCTGGGACCTCTTTTTGAACAGCAACTAGACTCACTGGGCAAACTGGGGAATACAATCGGTCTGAGTTTCAGACGATCTTTCGCATCAGGAATCAGCTTTGCCTATACTTACAACACCAATACCGTTGGCCAGAACAAGCGGGCCAATTTCCTCCGTACAGTAGTGGAGTCAGGTGGAACGACGCTTAACTTGTTTAGAAATTACCAGTTACGCGAGTTCTTCAAAACGACGGACACCAGCGGTTTGCAGTATTATAAGTACATCCGGGTCAGCGCCGATTTCAGACACTACGTCCCACTTAATGCGCATACCACACTGGCTTTCCGGCTGAACTCTGGTCTGGTATACAGTTATGGATCTAACCGGACGGCTCCTTACGAGAAGCTATTTTTTGCGGGTGGCAGCAACAGTCTTCGCGCCTGGTTACCACGTCGCCTGGGTCCCGGTGCCGATTACCCGCAACCGTCGGCATCAGACCCCACTCAACCGGCCATCAAGTCCGGAACCGATCAATTTTTATACACCTTCGAGAAACCCGGCGATATGCTGATCGAAGGATCGGCGGAGTTACGGGGACGCCTGTTCCGGCTCGGTTTTGCGGATATAAACGGGGCGGCTTTTATTGATTTCGGCAATGTATGGCGTTTGCCGTATAGCAATGCAAATAGTAGGGGCGTCTTCAGGTTCGATTCGTTCATCCCCCAAATTGCCGTTGGTACAGGCGTGGGACTGCGTTTTGATTTCTCGTTTTTCATCATCCGCTTCGATGGGGGTATCAAAGTCTGGGACCCGGCCCGCCAATACATAGACGGCGACAAAGGCCCGGTTGACAAGCGGTTTCTGCTTCGCGAATTTTCTCTCGGCAAGCTCTCCAGCGGTCCTAACCCTCTGATTATAAATTTCGGCATCGGTTACCCCTTTTGATTGGCTATTGGTTATCCGTTATCCGTAAAAGGTGCATTTATTAATAAATAACTCAATAACCATCAACGAATAACCAATAACCAACCTTAAGGTATTTTAACGGGCAAATCCTGCCAAAATGACAGCGTTATCGGGGCTTTCTTCGTAATTTTGCAAAAAAAGTCGTCAGTCGATAGTCAATAGCCGCAATCCAGGGCTTTTTGCTAATCGACCAGCGCCTATCGATTATCTAATTATGACGCTCATACCCGAACTAACCATACTGCAACCTGACGATAAGGAGCACATCGACTTACCACGCACCCTGGAAGACGAGTTAGCGGTTGGCAAAAAACGACTGTATATTGAAAGCTACGGTTGTCAGATGAACTTTGCCGACAGCGAAATCGTCGCAGCCGTAATGCGGAATGCTGGTTATGCCACAACCTCGTCGGCCGCCGATGCGGATGTGATTTTTCTGAACACCTGTGCCATCCGCGACAATGCTGAACAGAAAGTCCGGCACCGGCTCAAGCACCTCACCGGGCTGAAACGGCAGAAGCCGGAGCTTCTGGTCGGGATGCTTGGTTGCATGGCCGAGCGGCTGAAAACAAAGCTACTGGAAGAAGAAAAAGTGGTCGACATTGTGGCAGGTCCCGATGCTTACCGCGATATCCCGAAGCTGGTTGAAGAAGCCGAATCGGGGCAGAAAGCGGTAAACGTTTTTCTGTCTCGTGAAGAAACCTACGCCGACATTTCGCCAATACGCCTGAACTCCAACGGCGTAACGGCTTTCGTATCCATCATGCGGGGCTGCGACAACATGTGTAGTTTCTGCGTGGTGCCGTTCACACGCGGTCGCGAACGCAGCCGGGACCCCTTCAGTATTGTCCGCGAAGCGCAGGATCTTTTTGACCGAGGCTACCGCGAAGTGACGCTACTGGGGCAGAATGTGGATAGTTATAAGTGGAGTTCCGAAGTACTAGGAGCGAGGAGCGAGGAGTTAGGAGAAGAGCATGCGTCAGCAACTCCTCACTCCTCACTCCCGGAACGCCGGCCGCTCGCTCCTAATACTAACATTACCACCTTCGCTCTCCTGCTCGAAATGGTGGCTCAAATCCACCCCGACCTTCGGGTTCGCTTTTCGACCTCGCACCCAAAGGACATTACCGACGATGTGCTACATACCATGGCCCGGTACGCCAACATCTGTAACTACATCCACTTGCCCGCGCAGAGCGGAAATAGCCGGGTGCTGAAGTTGATGAACCGGACTTACGACCGCCCCTGGTACATCGGCAAAATTGACCGTATTCGGGAAATTCTGGGAGAAGACTGCGGTATCTCCACCGATATGATTTCGGGGTTCTGTACCGAAACCGAAGAAGAACACCAGGATTCATTGTCGCTCATGGATTATGTGCATTACGACTATGCGTACATGTTCGCTTATTCGGAACGGCCGGGTACACTGGCGGCAAAAAAGTACGCCGACGATATTCCGGAAGATGTAAAAAAGCGTCGTCTGAACGAGATCATCGCCCGGCAACTGAGCCATTCGGCAGAACGTAACCAACGGCATATCGGCCAGGTGCAGCGGGTATTGGTTGAAGGGACATCCAAACGCTCCGACGACTTCCTTTGTGGCCGGAATGACCAGAATAAGATGGTCGTTTTTCCCAAAGGAAACCACCAAAAAGGCCAGTATGTCAACGTATTGGTTACTGAGTGTACCTCAGCAACATTACGGGGTGAGGTCGTCAATGAATAATGGATAACTGATAATGAATAATGTACAAGGGATAATGAGTAACGAGTAGTACACCCTACTGTCGTACTACCTACCCTATTACCTGGTTTACACGCTTCATTATTCTTTATTCATTGTACATTATTCATTAGAGGTAGTTATGAATCAACAGGAAATTCAAAGCGTTAAACAACGCTTCGGTATAATTGGTAGCGCATCCGGACTCAACTACGCCATCAACGTAGCAATGCAGGTGTCGGCAACTGATCTGACCGTGCTCATCACGGGCGAAAGTGGTAGTGGTAAAGAATCGTTTTCAAAGATTATTCACAGCCTAAGCGCTCGTAAGCATGGTCAGTTCATTGCCATCAACTGCGGAGCCATTCCCGAAGGCACCATCGACTCAGAGCTGTTTGGCCATGAAAAAGGCTCCTTTACGGGCGCGGTAGATTCCCGAAAAGGCTATTTCGAAACGACCAATGGGGGTACTATTTTTCTTGACGAAATCGGTGAAATGCCCCTCGGCACCCAGGCCCGGCTCCTGCGCGTACTCGAAAATGGGGAGTTTATTCGGGTCGGTTCATCCAAAACCCAGAAAACGGACGTGCGGGTTGTGGCGGCTACAAACGTCAATTTGATGGAAGCCGTTGAGAAGGGTAAATTCCGGGAAGATCTGTATTATCGGCTCAACACAGTCCCCATTTTTGTGCCGCCCCTCCGCGAACGCGGCAACGACATCGAACTGCTGTTTCGAAAGTTTACGACCGATTTTGCCGAGCGTTACCGAATCAAGCCGCTTCAGCTTACGGAAGGTGCCAAGCAGGTGCTGATCAATTACCCATTTCCGGGAAACATCCGTCAGTTAAAGAATATTGCCGAACAGGTGTCTATCCTTGAGTCGGAGCAGAACAAGCCCATTGAAGCCGAAACTCTGTCGAGATACCTGCCTCAACCGCAGCAGAGCAACCGTACCTTAGCCCTGTTTCCGCAGGCAAATGGAAGCAGTGGAGCAGATAACTTCTCGGAGAGGGACCTTCTCTATAAAGTATTGTTCGATATGCGCCGGGATGTGAACGACCTCAAAAAACTCGTTCGGGATGTCCTGATGGGCAATGAACAGGATAGCGACCACATCCTGCACACGCACAAAGACCTGTTCGATTCTATTGCCCCCGATGGTGACAATCGCCCGCTGACCGACACCAACATCACGCGTCTGCTCCCGGCCGTCAATGGCACAACGCGAACGGATAACCCACCGCCCCGCAACGTGGTACCACCCTCAGAAACCTATGGCAACCACCCGCCCGTACAGATTTTTGACGATGTTGACGGCGACATTAACGACTTGACCGAGGTTGAAGATGTAACGCATGAAACAGAGGAAGACGATTCACTCTCGCTCGAACGCCAGGAGAAAGAAATGATTTTGAAAGCCCTTCGGCGCAATAACAATAAACGAAAATATGCCGCTCAGGCACTCGGTATCTCAGAACGCACGTTATACCGAAAAATCAAACAATATGAAATTGATGAGGAATAAGTCGAGAGGGAGGATTGATAAGTTAAGAGGGAAGAATAAAGTCATCGTACCGATGTTTTTTTTATTCTTCGTTCTCAACTCTTCACTCTTTATTTCCTCGTGTGGCGTCTATTCGTTCACGGGAACAACACTTTCACCCGATATAAAGACGGTTACGGTGAATAATTTTGTACTGGCTACGGCGGGTGGCCCAGCCAACTTGCCTCTAACGTTTAATGAAAAACTGAAAGAATATTACCAGCGCTACACTAGCCTAAAGGTTGTCCCAAACAACGGCGATATGGTACTGGAGGGCAACATTACGGGGTACGACCTGCTGGCGGTTGCGCCAACAGCCCAGGACCAGGCGGGTGTTAACCGACTACAGATCACAGTTTTGGCCCGTTTTTACAATAATAAAGACGAAAGCAAGAATTTTGAACAATCCTTTTCTTTCTATCAGGATTTCCCGCAGGGGCAAACATTGAGCCAAAACGAAAGCCGTTTGGTACCGAAAATTCTGGACCAGATTGTACTGGATATTTTCAATAAGACAGCAGCCGACTGGTAAAAAGTTACCAGTCACACGAACGATTTACGTGGTAAAGAAGTACTTTCGCATGGTTGTTCTCCGGCAAAGCCTGCGAAAGCAATTCATCCAATACAAATTGTAAATCGTAACTTAATTCGTGCTGCCACTCGACAAAGAAACATTTTCGTACTGGGTCACTCATCCCGATGACCTTGCTCCTACCGACTTCACTCAACTTCAGGAAAGTCTGGCCGTATACCCTTATTGCCAAACTTTACATACGTTGACCGCTAAAGCCGCGTCGATTCATCAGCGGGGACAGGCGGTTTCTTATGTGCGATTAGCGGCCGCCCACGCCTTGAGTCGCAATGCCCTCAGAAAGTTAATCGATAACGAATTTCAGTGGTCTGAAAACCTGCTGACCAAGTTGAATGAACTATCGGCCAAGCATGTTCCAATCCCCGACGATTACCAGCAGGAAAGTTATGCGCTCTTCAAATCGAGAGCGGGCTTAAGCAATGCCTTTCCCAGGTTGGCCCTCTTACGATTGCCTGGTCAGTATGATGGATCAGCGGCTAATGAACACAATGAACTTCCTCTCATAGTACCAACACCTGAAGACCCTACACTGGTCGAAACAAATTTGAAAAATGACCTTGAACAGATTGCAGAAGCGACACCCGGTCAACCCGCTCTCTCTGCAGCTGATATTGAACGCCAACGTCAACTTGATCTGATTGACAGCTTTATTAAGAAAGAACCTCGTATATCGCCGGTACGCGGCAAACCGGGGGAAGTACTTGAACAGGAAGATTTAACGAAGCGAAACAAACCCGTTTCGGGCAGCCTGGTTACCGAAAGTTTCGCCAAAATCCTTGAAAAACAAGGCAAAATCGACAAGGCTATCGAAATCTATAAGAAGCTGATAGTGAAAAACCCAGAAAAAACCGCGTACTTTGCGGCAAAAATCAGTGAATTAAAAAAGTCAGCAGAAGGCTCAACTGAGTCATAAATTAACTGCTGTCACCTAGTTTGTATTTACTCTTAACTGTTTAACGCACCGGCGACCCGGTGACAACCGAATTCATGGTAACGGCAACTATTGTCATCATTTGTATCCTCACCGTTCTTTTGATTCTTATTGTACTTATTCAGAACTCAAAAGGCGGAGGACTGGCCGGCGAATTTGGAGGCTTAGGCTCTAACCAACTCATGGGCGTGAAGAAAACCACCGATCTGCTTGAGCAGATTACGTGGGGTCTTGGCATCGGCGTTATGGTGCTGTCAATGGCATCGTACATCATGATTGACCGCAATCAGGCAACCGGCATCAACAGTGCGAACGTAGATCGGGCACAAACGCAGACCTTACCGGGTGCCGCTGCGCCAACCCCAGCACCCAGCGCAGCCAACGGGGCAGCTCCAAGTCAGGCGGCTCCAGGCGCTGCTACGCCAGGTGCATCCACTTCGGCCTTGACACCACAGAAGTAACGTTTGCCCAAAATTACTAAAACAAAAAGAGCCATACCCTTTCGGATATGGCTCTTTTTGTTTGGCGGCACTAGGCCACAGCCTGGGCCAATAGCTGCCGGGCAATGGGCAGTAAGGTTTCCTGTACAGGGTACGTTTTTTTGCTCTCCAGCCTAAACGTTGCCGGATTTGGCATATGCCGGTGACGACGAATCAAATCGAGCTTGATGTTCTCGAAGGTATTGACCAGACTTTTCCGGACAGCCTCCACAAAGCGCAGCTGAATCAACCGTCCACCGGGCTCCTGGTCCGAGTATAACGTCATACAGAAGTAGTAGACCTGCATCTCAGTCTGGTTACTGGCATGGAGAAAGAGATAACCTTCTTCCGGCCGCAGAGGGAGTAGCCCTACCGGCGCTAATGTCAGCGATTGGGCAATATCAGTCCATCGTTGCTGTCCCTCGGTCAGCATAGCCTGAAAACGGGGCAGCGCAAAATCCATAATTGCATCCATCTCTGCCATCAACGCAGAATCCGTTACCTCAGATTTGTATTCGATTCGGGGTGGTGGGCCAGTAACTCGGCTGACACGTTTGGGGAACGCGGCATTTAGCGTACCTTTGCCCCTCGAAAAACGAATGCCAGCGTCGTAGTGGCTGCGTAATTCGGGTAGGTCCGGCCAAAGTTTGTGTTCCACGAAGTTTTGCTGAACAGCCTGTAAGTATGCCAAGACGACATACCTCTGATATTCGGCATCGAGCCAATTTTGCGTAAACCAGTCGGGTTGTAATTTTTTCATAAACTGTAAAAATTCATTCTCAGGTGTATGCTTTCGTTAAACTAGCAATCAGGCGGCAAATTGCCAAATTCTATATGTTCAAATTCCGGAGGCAACCGAAGGAAATTTAGCTAAAGATAAGAATGGCAGTATGTCAGGCATAAACCTGAAAATTTGGCAGTTTACGGCATTGGCACAGTAATTGGCGGTCGAGAATCGTCGTGTAAGTTAAAAGACACAAACAGTTTAAAACCTTAATCAACTCATTATCATGGTAGCAGAAACGGAAAGCGTTAAAGTAAACGTGAAACCGCTGGCCGACCGGGTGCTGGTAGAAGCCGCACCGGCCGAAGAAAAAACTTCGTTTGGTATTATTATTCCAGACACGGCAAAAGAGAAACCCCAGCGTGGTACGGTCGTCGCCGTTGGTGCAGGCAAGAAAGATGAGCCGCTGACGGTTCAAGTGGGCGACACAGTTCTGTATGGCAAATACGCCGGTACAGAAATCACCGTTGAGGGCAAAGAGTACCTCATCATGCGTGAATCAGACATTTTCGCAATTCTGTAAGTAGAAGGACGGGCGCAGGTAACTGCACTAACCTATTTCTATTAATCCATCACTAATAATCCATTATTAACCAATCATGGCTAAGAAAATATTCTTTGATGTCGAAGCGCGTGAGCGTATCAAAAAGGGTGTCGATACCCTTGCCGACGCAGTTAAAGTTACCCTCGGACCAAAAGGCCGGAACGTTATCCTGGACAAAAAATTCGGCTCCCCCGTTATCACCAAAGATGGTGTGACGGTAGCTAAAGAAATTGAACTGAAGGACGCCATGGAAAACATGGGTGCTCAGTTGGTAAAAGAAGTTGCATCGAAAACCGCTGATTCGGCTGGTGACGGTACGACGACAGCTACCGTATTAGCCCAGGCGATCTACTCGATTGGCGCGAAAAACGTAGCGGCTGGTGCTAACCCAATGGATTTGAAGCGTGGTATCGAGAAAGCGGTTGTAGCCGTTGTCAAAAACCTTGCTGAGCAGGCTCAGACGATTGGTGACGATTTCGGTAAAATCGAGCAGGTAGCTACTATTTCGGCTAACCACGATGAAGAAATCGGTAAGATGATTGCCGAAGCCATGAAGAAAGTTGGCAAAGAAGGCGTTATCACGGTTGAAGAAGCGCGCGGTACCGAAACGGAAGTTAAGACCGTAGAAGGTATGCAGTTTGACCGCGGTTACCTGTCTCCTTACTTCGTGACCAACACCGAGAAAATGGAAGTTGAACTGGAGCGTCCGTTCATCCTGATTTCGGAAAAGAAAGTATCGTCGATGAAAGAGTTGCTGCCCGTTCTGGAGCAGGTTGCTCAAACCGGCCGTCCTTTGTTGATCATTGCTGAAGATGTTGACGGCGAAGCGTTAGCTACGCTGGTTGTTAACAAAATCCGTGGTGCCCTGAAAGTAGCTGCCGTTAAAGCTCCTGGCTTTGGCGACCGTCGGAAAGCTATGCTGGAAGACATCGCTATCCTAACGGGTGGTCAGGTTATCAGCGAAGAGCGTGGTTTCAAACTGGAGAACGCATCGATCGAATACCTGGGTCAGGCTGAAAAAATCCTGATCGACAAAGACAATACAACTATTGTCAATGGTGTTGGTGAGAAAGAAAATATCACGGGTCGGGTAAACCAGATCAAAGCTCAGATCGAGAACACGACATCGGACTACGACCGCGAGAAATTGCAGGAGCGTCTGGCCAAACTGTCGGGTGGTGTGGCTATCCTCTACATCGGTGCTGCTACCGAAGTAGAAATGAAAGAAAAGAAAGATCGCGTTGACGACGCCCTGCACGCAACCCGTGCCGCCGTTGAAGAAGGTATCGTAACTGGTGGCGGTATTGCGCTGATCCGCGCTATCTCCGCGCTGGACGGTATCACCACGATCAACGAAGACGAGAAAACCGGTGTTAACATCATCCGGGTAGCCCTCGAATCACCCCTGCGTACAATCGTTGCCAACGCCGGTGGCGAAGGTTCGGTTATCGTAAACAAAGTGAAAGATGGCCAAGGTGGCTTCGGTTACAACGCCAAGAACGATACATTCGAAGATCTGTTCGCAGCTGGTGTGATCGATCCGAAGAAAGTAACCCGTCTGGCTCTGGAAAACGCAGCGTCTATCGCCGGTCTGTTACTGACAACCGAGTGTGTGATTGCCGACGAGCCAGAAGAAGCTCCAGCTGGCGGTGGCCATGGTCATCCAGGCGGTGGCATGGGCGGCATGATGTAATCGTCTGAACCGCGATTTTCTTGATTTAAAAGATTTTCCTGATTATTACAGAAAAGGCCCCTGATCGAGAGATTGGGGGCTTTTTTGTATAATGGTACTGCACCGTAGAAATGTCATTACCCTTGTTCAGGCAGTTTAACATTCTGCTTATTGTAGCTTTGTTAATTGAAAATAGTACTATTGAATTTTACAGACAATAGCCCAGCATTCATGAAAAAACTCTTTTCAACAGAAGCTATTTTACAAGACGCAGGTCTGGCGTTTGTTCGGATCATCGTAGGGCTATTCCTACTATATCATGGGTGGGAAGTATTTGATGCTGCCAAGATGAAAGAGTATGCAGCTTGGGATGTTTTTAAGCAAGACTTATCTCCCTTGTTTATGGTCTATCTTGGAAAAGGGTCTGAGTTTGTGGCGGGGGTACTTCTGACAATCGGCCTGCTTACAAGGCTGGGATGCCTGATTGTTATTGGCACGATGCTTTACATCTCCCTTTTCGTAGGTCATGGAAGAATCTGGTATGAAGATCAGCATCCTTTTTTATTCGTGTTGCTGGCCTTGGTTTTCTTTTTTACAGGATCGGGTAAATGGAGTGTAGATGCTCTTGTTAATCGATTACATCAGCAGCGGAAGGCATGAGTGCTGTGTAAGATAAGGCCTAAAATCAGAGAAATTTTTTGGAACTATAGGCAAACAAAAAAGCCAAGCGAGACACTCTCTTGGCTTTCTGATTTACTCAACGTTATGAAAAACTTTTCTTTTCGACACAATAATAAAACAAAATTATCGAAAATTGATTCTTTTCCTTAAATATTTTTTAAGCAAAAATTAAACATGTTGAAAGTCAGACGATTACAAACGGATAAATACTTAATTATCCTAGACGAGATAAGTACATATACTCAAATCGCACTTTCTTCCTTCCACTAATTAAGTGAATAAAAGTCCATCACGAATCGTCACGGTTCGGTCGGCGAGGGCCGCCAGTGTTTCATTATGTGTTACAATTATGAATGTTTGGCCGAGCTCATCCCGTAGCCGGAAAAACAGCTGATGCAACTCTTCGGCATTGCGCGAGTCGAGATTACCACTCGGTTCGTCGGCAAATACAATGGCGGGTTCGTTTATCAAGGCGCGCGCTACGGCAGCCCGTTGCTGCTCCCCGCCCGATAGTTGTGATGGTAGATTTGTCAGACGACGTTCTAACCCGAGCGTTGTCAGCAGGGCTGTGGCTCGCTGCCGAACAGCCTGTTCGTCTTTACCGGCAATAAACCCTGGCAGGCATACATTTTCCAGCGCCGTAAATTCGGGCAGCAGGTTATTGAATTGAAAGACGAAGCCAATGCGCTCGTTTCTGAATTGAGCCAGCTGCCGGTCGTTCAGGGTGAATACATTTTGTCCGGCAATGTGCAATGTACCGGAATCGGGTCGATCGAGCGTACCAAGAATTTGCAGTAAAGTCGTTTTACCGGCCCCGGATGCCCCCACAATGGAAACCACCTCGCCCGGCTCGATGGTTAAATTAATCCCTTTGAGAACAGGAAGATCGCCGTAGTTTCGGCGTATATCGGTCGTTTGAAGAAGTGATTGCATTAAGAACGAAGAATGTAAATGAAGCCTACAGAATGACTGGTGAAAGGTAATTATTCTTCACTATTCACTCTTCATTCTTCATTTCATGTTAACTTGCCGCACAAAAATACGATTTCCAATCCTCCTTGTTGCAGTTGTCATGAATATACACGAGTATCAGGGCAAAGAAATTCTCAAAAAGTACGGTGTCCGCATTCAAGAGGGTATCGTTGCTGAGTCGCCCGAGAAAGCCGTTGAAGCCGCTAAACTCCTGATTGCCCAGTCTGGTCAGAAGTTTGTTGTGGTCAAATCTCAAATTCACGCTGGTGGGCGCGGAAAAGGCCAAATCGTTGGTTCAGAACAGCGTGGCGTGGCGTTAGCCAAATCGGTCGATGCCGTTCGCGACATAACGAAAAACCTCATTGGCAACATACTGGTTACCCACCAGACGGGTCCGGAAGGCAAGCGGGTCAATAAAGTTCTGATCGCCGAGGATGTCTATTATCCAGGTCCTTCGGAGCCGAAGGAAATGTATATCGGTATCCTCCTCGACCGTACAAAAGCCTGCAACGTCATTATGGCCAGCACCGAAGGTGGTATGGACATCGAAGAAGTAGCCGAACATTCACCCGAGAAAATTGTCAAAGAGTGGATTGATCCGGCCGTTGGTCTACAACCTTTCCAGGCACGTAAAGTAGCGTTTGGACTTGGTCTGGAAGGCGAAGCGTTTAAAGAGATGGTAAAATTTGTCACCGCTCTTTATAAAGCGTATGTCGATACAGATGCGTCGATGTTTGAGATTAACCCCGTGCTGAAAACGTCAGACAACAAAATTCTGGCCGTTGACGCAAAAGTGAACCTTGACGATAACGCCCTTTACCGTCACCTCGACCTGAAAGCCATGCGCGATCTGGCCGAAGAAGACCCTCTCGAAGTCGAAGCCTCAGCAAACGACCTGAACTATGTAAAACTCGACGGTAACGTGGGTTGCATGGTAAACGGTGCCGGTCTGGCCATGGCTACGATGGATATCATCAAACTGTCGGGTGGTGAACCCGCCAACTTCCTCGACGTTGGGGGTGGAGCAAATGCTAAAACGGTTGAAGCCGGTTTCCGGATCATTCTGAAAGACCCCAATGTGAAGGCCATCCTGATCAATATCTTTGGCGGTATTGTTCGTTGCGACCGCGTAGCTACGGGTGTTGTAGAAGCCTACAAAGCCATTGGTGATATTCCGGTCCCGATCATCGTTCGTCTGCAAGGTACAAACGCAGAAGAAGGTGCCAGAATCATTGATGAATCAGGTCTGAAAGTACAGTCGGCTGTGTTGCTGAAAGAAGCGGCTGAGAAAGTACGTCAGGTAATAGCTGCGTTGTAATTAATGTCTGGGCCAAGCTCCAGCTTGGCCTATTCCTGTCATCTTGAAGGCCAAGCCGGCTAATTGCCCAGACATAAAAAAAGCCGAAACTCACGTTTCGGCTTTTTTTATGTCTGGGCAATTAGCCCTTCTTATAGTACTTCATAGCCTCGGGCAACAATTTCTGTAGATCGGCAATACGACGCTCATCGGAGGGGTGCGTTGAGAGAAACTCGGGTGGTTTATTACCGCCACCTGCTTTTGCCATACGCCCCCAGAAATTGATGGCCTCCTGAGGGTTATAACCGGCCATAGCCATAAATATCAGACCTAATTGGTCAGCTTCTGACTCTTGCTTACGGCTATGTGGTAGTTCGCGCAAGACCTGATAGCCTGCAGGCAGGGCTGCGCCAACGGCCTGAAGCAAAATAGAATTAATCTGATTGCTGCTACCCTGAGCAGCAGTACCGGTTACAAGTTGACCTCCCTGAATTAGTCCACTAGCCAGCAACCCTTCACTCATGCGTTCGTTACCATGCTCGGCAATAGCGTGCGAAATCTCATGCCCCATAACAGCGGCAGCACCGGCTTCGTTTTGCGTATAGGGAAGGATACCTGTATAAAAAGCGACCTTGCCCCCGGGCATACACCAGGCGTTGACCTGTGGACTTTGAATGAGGTTGAACTCCCACTGGAACCCTTGCAGTCGATTTCCGTAATTGTTGGCGTTTAAATATTGCTCCATAGCCTGGCGCAACCGATTGCCAACCCGCTTGATCATCTCTGCATCGTTTGTCCCCTGAACAACCCGACTAGTATCTAAAACGCCCTTGTAGTTTGTAAAACTAAGTGGCAGCAACTGATCATTTGGCACTAATTTCAACTGGCTCCGGCCTGTTATCGGTACTTTCTGACAGCCAGCGACCAGCGCGATTGATAACAGGGCAATTACTACTTTCTTCATCTGTGTGTGTTTTTAATTGGTAGGGTATTCTGACGTAATATGACGATCAAAGTACCAGAAATGTTCAAAATTTTCAGCACCCGTGCGATTACGCTCTCTTTAGTCCTTAGATTTGTAGCATTTGTATAAGTTTAATAGAGGTATATCAATCCACCGCTATACCATAGACTGTCTGTACCCTGGATAGTCATAAGTTGATCACAAATTCGGGTTGCCGCCCGCCCTACTTCTATGAAAATTATTTGCGTTGGCCGTAATTACGCTGAACACATCAAGGAACTCAACAACGAACAGCCCGAAGATCCCGTCATTTTCATGAAGCCCGAAACGGCTATTCCCTTAAAACACGAGCCCTTCTTTTATCCGGACTTTTCCAGCGATGTTCATTACGAAGTTGAAATTCTGGTAAAAATCAATCGGGTAGGTAAGAACATCGATCAGAAGTTCGCCCATAAATATTACGATGAAATTGGTATTGGGGTGGACTTTACCGCTCGTGACCTACAGAGTAAGCTGAAAGCGAAAGGCCTGCCCTGGGAACTGGCAAAGGGTTTTAACGGCTCCGCTCCCATTTCAGGCTTTATCCCCAAATCTGACTTCCCGGATTTACAGAACCTAAATTTTCGTCTGGATGTCAACGGAGAGACCCGGCAGCAGGGCAATACCAGCCTGATGCTGTTCAACATCGATTACCTGATCTCCTTTGTATCCCGGTACTTCCTGTTACAACAGGGCGATATATTATTTACGGGAACCCCCAAAGGCGTTGGCCCCGTAAACGTTGGCGACCAATTGACCGCCTTCATCGAAGACAAGCCAATGCTGACATTTGACGTAAAATGAGTGTTATAAAGAGGTCGCCTTAGGTGTAGACCCAATAACGCTTACGTTTTCAATTACCTAGCTTTTGAGAAAATTACTAATCTATCCGTTGGCCCTAGCCAGCTTGTTGTGTTCCGGTATAACTCTTGGACAGACAAGCCCAAAACCAACGCCAGTAAATCAGACAGGCTACATCCAACCCGGTACGATTGAGGCTGGTTATTTTCTTTTCCCTATTCAGCCAGGTGGAGCTAATTCGCTGTCGGGTGGTATGGGCGATTTGCGGCCTAACCACTTTCATGCCGGTCTGGATATACGTACCGGCGGGCGGGAGGGCCTGGATGTCCATGCAGCAGCAGACGGGTACGTATCCCGCATCGCCGTTTTTACGGGTGGTTATGGAAACGTTGTTTTTATCAAACACCCCAACGGCTTAACCACTGTTTACGGGCATCTAAAAACCCTGAAAGATACGTTGGGCACGTACCTTCGGGAACAGCAATACCAGAAAAAAACTTTTGAGATCGACCTTCGGTTTCAACCGAGCCAGTTTCCGGTTAAAAAAGGAGATGTCATTGCCGCATCGGGTAATACAGGAGGTTCGGGCGGGCCGCACCTCCACTTTGAGATTCGCGACGCCAAAGACAATCTCATCAATCCGCTTCTTTACGATTTTTCTGAGATTCAGGACAACGTACCACCGTATTTTGAACGGGTAGCGCTGAAAACCATGACGGCTAGCTCTCGTATAAACGGCGAATATCAACGAGTTAGTTATGCCCCTACCCGCCTGTCTGATGGCTCCTACACCATTACCAAGCCGATAACAGCCTCCGGATTGATTGGCATGGAAGTTCTGGCCTACGATAAAACCAGTGGTTCACCGTATCGGAATGGCATCAGCTGCCTGGAAATTCGGCTCGATGGGCGGGAGGTATTTGCGTATAACATGAACAGTTTCCCGAATGAGCAAACAAGGTTCATGAATATACATGAAAACTACGAGGTAGAACAAACGACCGGGCAACGGTATCACCGGGCGTATGTTGCGGATGGCAACAGTCTGAATCTATACAAACTGCAAAGCAACGCAGCTTACCGTGGGCGATTGCCTTTACTGGATGGGCAGCCTCATGAAGTAACCCTGATTCTTTACGACGCCTACGACCACTCGGCAAAACTAACGTTTACCCTGTTACCCGAAGTAGCGTCAACCCCTACCCGACTGGACTCTATTGCTCTTCAACCGGCGAGCTACTCGTCAGAATCAACGGATGAAGAAACGGCCGCTACCGTTACAACCGATGAAAACGTACTTAAAATAACGGTTAAGAATACTCCCCTCAGCAATGCGCCGATAGCTAAACTTATTACGGGTCGTACTGTAACGGAGCAACCAGTTAGTTACGTGCGTAACAACCAAGCCGTTTATCTTATAGATTTGCGCTACAATCTACCTGATTCCGTTCAGTTTGGCAGGGGTGTAATTCGAACAAACTTCAAAAAACGCGTTATACCCGGCCGTTCGGAGGTGGTTACAGATGGGAACACCCGACTTGAATTTAAGCCAGCCACGTTATTCGATACCTTACACTTGGCCATACGTCAATTGCCGTGGGGGGGTATCGAAATCAACCAGTCGACTATTCCACTTAATGAGTACCTGACGGTTCAGTATACACCCAATTACCCGATTGCCATCGACACCATGCGTACTAAAGCCTACTGGGTGAGTGGTGGCCGGGAAAGCTTCCTGGGCGGGAACTGGACAAAAGGGAAGATTGAATTTAAAACTCGTACACTGGGGCGGTTTCAGCTGATGACCGATGCGACTCCTCCAACGGTCGAGATTCTGTCGGCAACACCGAAGGGCATTACGGCCAAAATCAGAGATGACCTGTCGGGTGTTGCGGAGTTTAGAGCGTTGGTTAATGGAGAATGGGTGTTGATGCAGTACGATTACAAACGCGCGCTGCTATGGTCGGACAAGCTGGACCCTAATGAACCGTTTGAGGACGGTGCCGAAGTATTGGTACAGGTTAAAGATCGCTCCGGCAACATTGGCTCCGATAGCACAACGATTGAGGTTCCTCGGCCCGTAGTTCGCAAAAAAGCGATTCCGAAAAAAGGGCGTAAGAAACGATAAACTCTAAACCTGTAAGCCAGGTCACCAAAGCGGCTTCTAAAACCTTATAGATTTGCAATCGAAAACCACCATGAGCTTAACCATTGGCGACCCTGCCCCCGATTTTACGAGTACAGATCAGAACGGACAGCCCGTGAACCTCTCTGATTATCGGGGTAAGAAGGTAATTCTGTACTTTTATCCGAAAGACAATACACCGGGCTGTACGGCTCAGGCATGTAGCCTCCGCGACAACTATGCCGATTTACGGGCTGCTGGCTACGAGATACTGGGGGTAAGTGTTGATGACCAGAAATCGCATCAGAAATTTATCAATAAATTCGAGTTGCCTTTTACGCTCATTGCCGATACAGACACGAAAGTGGCTGAAGCCTACGACGTTTGGAAAGAAAAATCTATGTACGGCCGAACCTACATGGGAATAGTCCGAACGACATTTTTAATTGACGAGAAGGGTATTATCACGAATATTCTTCATAAGATAGATACCAAAAACCACGCAGATCAAATTTTAAAGTAACGCGGACAAAAGTCCGTCATTGTTGATTAAAAAAGCGGGAACCCACCCGCATTATTCCATGGAAATCGAACAACTCAAAAGCACGGCGGTAGCCGTCCGACGCGACATCCTCCGCATGGTTGCGGCTGTAAACTCTGGCCACCCCGGCGGCTCATTAGGCTGCACTGATTTTTTGGTTGCCTTATATTTTGATGTAATGAACCTGAAGCGTGATGCCGATGGTACCCCTGTTTTCGATATGGATGGTCGGGATGAAGATCTTTTCTTCCTTTCTAACGGTCACATTTCGCCGGTTTTTTACTCAGTTCTGGCGCGGGCGGGTTATTTCCCGGTTAGCGAACTGGCTACGTTCCGTAAGCTCGACAGCCGGTTGCAGGGTCACCCTACCACAGCTGAGCATCTACCCGGCATTCGTATTGCCTCAGGTTCGTTAGGACAAGGTTTATCGGTAGCCAGTGGGGCCGCTTATTCCAAGAAGCTCAACGGCGACAAAAGCCAAGTTTATGTTCTGATGGGCGATGGCGAGCAGCAGGAAGGCCAAATTTGGGAAGCGGCTCAGTTTGCACCCAACAAAAAACTGGGCAACCTGACGGCCATCATCGACCTTAACCATGCTCAAATTGACGGTACTACCGACAATGTGAACAGCAACCGCGATCTGGCCGCCAAATACCGTGCTTTCGGCTGGTTTGTCGACGAGATGGAAGGCAACGATATCGAAGATGTTATCCGGACGCTGAAAAAAGCACAGGAAAATCCTGAAGTCCCAACCATGATCCTGATGCACACCGAAATGGGCTTTGGCGTAGAGTACATGGTAGGTAACTACAAATGGCACGGCACCGCCCCCAATTCAGAACAATTAACCCAAGCCCTGAACGGACTACCGCTGTCAATTGGTGTAACGGATTATTAAAAGGCGAAAACAGGCTCCGGCTGTTTTACTAAAATAAACAGCCGGAGCCTGTTTTCGCCCTCGCTATGAAAATCAAACGCCTGATCATCGAAAATTTCAAGTCCATTGAACAGATCGAGCTCATTGAGCCGAATCCGTTCACGGTCTTTGTTGGCCCTAACGGGTCGGGCAAATCGAATATTTTCGAGGCTTTGGAGTTTATAAATTATTCCAGAACAGTAGATGATGGTTTACTGCTTAATGACATATTCGGGGGAATAGATAATTTCATTAATAGAAAAGCTACCACTGATAGGTTGTATTTTTCCTTCGAATGCAAGTTCGAAACATTTGATAGCAGCTACAAAAGGTTTTTCAATGCAGAAACAAACCGCAATCCGGATGTAGGAGGACAAGGTTTCGGTGCTAAAATTTATAATGATGGCCAACTTGTTGGAGAAAAGCACGCAGATTCTTCCTCACATAACTATCATTCTTTTTCGTCTGATAATCCTTTAGCGCTTGCAGATTTTAATTTATTCTTTAAAAAATTCTCCAGACTATTCGTCGGGAAGAATCAGTACCAAAAAATAAACGGCACCAGTGATGCCCGCCTTTCACTGTCGGCCTTAAATCTTGAAAAGGTACTGGGTAGACTGTTAAACGATTCGGCTATAACCAGTGAATTCAATGAATGGCTTAGCTTATTTATTCCAAGCTTTGACAAAGTAGAAATTGTAAGGAATAAATTAACGGGTGAAGATACTTTGTTGTACTATGACCAATTTTACGACCGTCCTTTTTCCCGTGAGCTAATCTCCGATGGCACGTTCAACATTCTCGCTCTTTTGACCGCAGTTTATCAAAGTGAGGAGCCCCAATTCTTATGCATTGAGGAGCCTGAGAACGGTTTGCATCCCCAAGTATTAATGACCTTAGTTGACTTTTTCCGTAAACAGTGTGAAGAAAAGGGGCATTATATTTGGCTTAATACGCATTCGGAATCACTGGTTCGTTGTCTGACAACCGAAGAAATCGTTTTGGTGAATAAGCGAGAAGGAGCCACTCAAATCAGGCAAATTAAGGATCGAAACCTGTACGACATGCCAACCGATGAAGCTTGGCTTACCGGAGCTTTAGGAGGTGGCTTACCGTGGTAAAGGTTGGGTTTATTGTGGAAGGTGCCTGTGAAAAGATTATTCTGAAAGCAACTGAGTTCAAAGCGTATCTACAGTCGAAAGGAATTGAACAAGTAGGCGATGTCATTGATATGGATGGCAAAGGCAATTTGAAATCCAGCAGCCAACGTATGATTACGCAGGTGCAATTATTGCGTGACTCAGGTGCAGTCTATGTTGTTATTTTACGTGATATGGACAATGCCAAATCGTTTTCGGCCGTAAAAAACGAAGTTTATCAGGCTGAGGATACAGAAGTTTGTATCGCTGTTCAAGAATTGGAAGCCTGGTTTCTAGCCGATTCTAATACGCTGTCAACTTTATTTCAAACAAGTTTTACCTGTGATTTACCAGAGACAATTATTAACCCATTTGAACTATTAGTTGCCCTGCGCAAACAGTATACAGGCAGGGGAATAGGTGATAAAAAGGTATTTGCCAGAACAATGCTAGTCAATGGCTTCACTATCGAAAATGCCGCCAAGCACCCAAATTGCCCCAGTGCCAGTTATTTTTTAACCAAATTGCAAACTCTCGCTTCGGCGAACTAACACAGACGCAAAGTATTGCGTCTCTACATAGACCATGAAAAAATACGAATACACAGAGAAAAAAGATACGCGTTCGGGATTCGGCGCGGGTATTGCTGAGTTGGGCCGCTCAAACCCCAACGTTATTGCGCTAACAGCCGACCTGGCCGGTTCACTGAAACTAGATACGTTCATTAAAGAAAACCCCGAACGCTTCGTTCAGTGCGGTATTGCCGAAGCCAACATGATTGGTGTATCGGCAGGCCTTACCATTGGTGGCCACATCCCCTTCGCTACTACCTTCGCCAATTTCGCTACCGGTCGGGTGTATGACCAGATCCGGCAGTCTGTGGCGTATTCGAACAAGAACGTTAAAATATGCGCATCCCACGCAGGCTTGACTCTGGGCGAAGACGGAGCGACACACCAGATTCTGGAGGATTTGGGCATGATGAAGATGCTTCCCAACATGACCGTTATCAATCCCTGCGATTATAACCAGACTAAAGCGGCTACCCTTGCCATTGCTGAATACGTTGGCCCGGTTTATCTGCGCTTCGGGCGGCCAGTGATTCCGGTCTTTACCCCAGCCGATCAAAAGTTCGAAATTGGCAAAGCCTGGACTGTAAATGAAGGCAAAGATGTCTCTATCTTCTGCACGGGTCACCTCGTTTGGGAAGCCATCAAAGCTGGTGAAATCCTGGCCGAAGAAGGGATTGAAGCTGACATTATCAACATTCACACGATTAAACCGTTAGATGAAGAGGCTATTTTGGCTTCGGTCAAGAAAACGGGTTGTGCGGTATCAGCCGAAGAGCACATGATAAATGGTGGATTAGGAGACAGTGTAGCGCAGGTTCTGGCCCGCTACTACCCCGCTCCACTGGAGTACGTTGGCGTCCACGACACCTTCGGCGAAAGCGCAACACCCGACCAATTGATGCAAAAATATGGACTCACCGCCGACAAAATTGTTGAGCAGGTGAAGAAAGTAATAGCAAGAAAATAGTAGAGACGCAATACCTTGCGTCTTCTTCGCGTCAGCAAAGACCATCCGGTCAGCAGAGACGCAAGGTATTGCGTCTCTACATAGAACGAATGACTGACGAAGAGATCCTCGTTAAATACCGCGACCCGTCGAGCCGGAACTACGCCTTTAATCTGCTGGTACGCAAGTATCAGCAGAAAATCTATTGGCACATCCGCAAAATGGTTATCGACCACGACGATGCCGATGATTTGGTGCAGGAAACGTTTATAAAAGTCTGGAACAGCCTGGAACAGTTTCGGGGTGATAGTCAGTTATATACCTGGGTATACCGTATTGCGACCAACGAATGCCTTAACTTCCTCAACAAAAAACGCCGACGGTTTTTCCTACCCATTGGTGACGTAGAGGGCGAGTTGATGGAAAAACTGGAAAGCAACTCCGCCTATGTTACATCGGGCAGCGAGCCAAGCGGTGAGGAGGTCCAAATGAAGCTTCAGAAGGCCCTACTAAAACTTCCCGATAAACAGCGGCTCGTATTTAACATGAAGTACTTTGATGACATGAAGTACGAGGAGATTGCGGAAATCACGGGAACATCCGTTGGAGCGCTAAAAGCATCGTACCACCTGGCCGTTAAAAAAATTGAGGATTTTATAACGAAAACGGATACCGTTGATTAAACCACCGCCGTTGGGCAGTGTCCAATACCTGAACTGAGAAAGAATTGTGTAATACACACACCACTTACCATGAACGAGGATAGAAACTTTAGGCTCGACGAACTACCACCTGAACACCCGATGCGGCAACTTCCGTTTGCGGCACCGGATGGTTATTTCGATACGCTGCCCGCTCGGGTACAGGCGCGTGTCCAACATAAAGCTAAACCAGCCTTCAGCATTAGCTGGTCCTGGCAACGCACAACAGCATCGCTGGTGGGTGCCAGTCTGATTGCGCTGCTCGTTTGGCAAACAATACCACAGCGGCAGGAGTCTTTACCTAATGAAGCACTGGCCGGCGTGAGTGATGAAGTCATTAGTGCTTACCTTGATGAGCAGGGCATCAATGCAGATGAACTGGCCGATAGCCAGCAACTTCACTCATCGCTCGGAACCGACACCACGGCGATTCAGTATCTGAACGTACTACCCACCGACATTCAGCAGCATATTAAGGACGAGTATTTGTCAGACAATCCGACTATTGGCTCCTGATTTATTTAGCATGGTTAACTTTACCGCGATGAAACACGCATGGATTGGCTGGATGATTGCCCTGACGCTAACGACTCAACTTGTCTACGCGCAAAACGATCTCAACGGACGCCAGAAAATTGAATCGGCAAAGATTGGATTAATTACCAATCGCCTTAACCTGACTACTGATCAGGCTCCCCAGTTTTGGGCTGTTTATAATGAATACAACGCTAAAAAGCAGGAATTAAACCGGCGAATTCGGCAGTTAAACAACGAACCGTCGCGCAGTAACGTGAATGATAACCAATTGGTCGACGGGCTGCGGGAAGTTAACGCTACTAAACAAAAACTGGCCGACCTTGATCAGGAATACATGAGTCGTTTTCTGAAAGTAATTAGCCCGGCTCAGCTAAAAGAATTATATAATACAGAACAAATGTTCAATAAAATGCTTTTGAACAAGCTTAATAACTCAAATTAAGCTTTAACACCAGCCGCCCAAAAGGAAAGCCTGACCGATACTTGGTCAGGCTTTCCTTTTATGTCACAAATTCAAACATATTTAAGGCATCTTCACTGCATAAAGCTGATTGAAGAGCAACTTAAACGTTCCCTGCGCCTGTGCGCGGAAGGTAATTTCCGGCCCGAAGGCAAGCAGTTTCCCAGAACCGACAGGTGCCATAAACGCGGCAACGCCATCCTGTAAATACGATTGCCCCCACGCCCAGCCGCTACGTAAAGGCTTTGCAGTCGAGAACCAGGCCAGTGGTTTTACTTCGCCTTTAGCGATGGCATCGGGCGCTATTTTAAATACCGGACTGGCATCGAAATAAACATCCGTTTTTGAGGGCATACCCCACGTAGCCTGCTGCGTAGAATCCAGATCGATTTGCAGAATGCTGCCTGGAATATAGTATTTCTCAGCCGCAAGGGGTCGCTCCTGTCCGCTGGTGGTCATCTCGACCAGCGCATTTTTCACGGGTAACCCAAGGTGATAAGCCAGGTTCGTACTGGAGCCAATAGTGATCACGTTGCCGCCTGCTTCCATAAACTTCTTTAGCTGCGGGATCGACTTATCGGGGGTGATTTTTCCTAACCAGGGGCGGTATTCACTTGGCAGCTCTTCCGCTTTGGGCTCTCTGCCACCGCCATACTCGCCTTCGCCCCGACCACCTGCGGCATTTCCCATTGCAGGAATGGCGCGAGTAACGAAGACAATCACATCATATTTTTTCTTCAGATCACCGGCATCGATGTCCTGGGCATAAATCAACTGCATCGGGAAGTGATACTGTTCCATCAACCAGCGTACCCAACCAGAGGGCATTGACCCACCGTAGGTATCCCACAAAGCAATACGCATCGGCGCAACCTTAATCATCGACGCCGTTGGTTTTTTGGCCAGGCCCATTACGTCAAGTCCCAGATCATTGACTGACTTATCCAGAAGCGACTTCGCTTTGGCAGAGGCTGGCACAAAGAACGACCCGGCTTCAACACCCGATTTATCACCGGTTCCATTTGGTAGCCGGTAGACCTCAACACCCGATTTAAGCAGGTCATTGACAGCGATAAACGAATTATTGGCCCGCGCTCCCAGCACGTAGCCTGCCACGGCAGAACCATCGACATGACCTTTGGGCGATTGAAGTTCGCCATAGGGTAGTTTTTTGAATGGTCCATCAAAGCCATTCAGCACCCGGTCAAACTGAACACCCATCTGGAAAGCCAGTGTCCAGCCAGCCGCATCGTAAGGACGCACCGGCGGACCGCCCGGATACTGAAAATCGTTGGGGTGATCCTGTGGTTCAAACATATCAATTACGTGCGGCCGGAACGCCTGATCGGTCTTAACGATGTAGGAGCCCGCCGGATACTTTTTGCCTGCCACCGAAAAATCAGCCGTAGCTACCTGGATTTGAATGCCCGTTTTAATCAGAGCATTCACAAATTTCACCGCCGTTGGAAAATCAGGCTGGTTGGCCGTGATAATAAATCCACGCGGGTCACGCAGCACCGGAGCTTTCATGATTGTATCGTAGTATTTAATAGGCATACCGGAAGCGCCACGGGGTAACAAACCATATTGATCCGTTGCGGCAGCACCGCTACCAGGAGCTTTCTTCTGATCGGCCTGATAAGCCTGTGTGATGGCATCAATCCGCTTGGGCGACAAGGTCCAGTAATCTTTACTGCCCCGCTCGATGGAGTTCATGCCCATACGGTAGATGTTATACAGCAACTCGTCGGCATGGCGGGCAGCATAGTTCAGCGTCGCGTAGTTCAGCGATACGGAATAATCAATCGACTGCTTGAAGTGCCATTTCTGCGGAGTAACCGGGAACGGCGTATTCCCATTCGGAATCAGGCGACTAGGTACGAGTGGAACATCTTCGGGGGTTGGGTTACCAATAATTTCGGTTAGCAAGCCAATCATATTGTGAAAGTGCGTGGTTGTACGCAGGCCACCATTGTACCAGGTCGAGAAAACAGAACCGCCAAGACGGGTAAAACCTGGCTTGTTCTCAGCATTCAGCCGGTTAATCATGGCCGCACCCAACGCATCGATACCGGTGATCATTAATGGATCGAACACGTAGTTGAACGGATCACGATAAGGAGGTCCGGCCAAAACCGAACCAGCCGGGCCGCGCTGGTGGTGGTTGTACATGATCTGCGGCATCCATTCCACGAATAACTGACGACCGATATTCTGGGATTCCTTCATGTTCATGATGAAGAAATCGCGGTTGTTATCGTGCCCCACGTATTTCTGATATAGGCGGGGTAAATTGTCCAGCGTCCGCTTTTCGGGCGTTGGGTTGCGCATGTACCAGTTCGATACGATCTCCTGGCCGTCCGGATTGGCGTGGGTCATCAGAATCACGACATTATCAAGAATTTTGAGCGTTTCAGGATCTTTACGACTCACCAGTTGATAAGCCGTTTCGATCAGTTGGTGCGTACCTACCGTCTCAGTAGCGTGCAACCCGCCGTCAATCCAGACGATAGCTTTCCCTTCGGCAGAAAGCGCACGAGCCTGTTCTTCGCTAATACCCTCGGCGCGGGCAAGCCTTTGCGAAATGCTCTTGTAGGTATCAAGTTTCTTCAGGTTTTCGGGCGAAGAAACAATCATCATAAACTGATGGCGTCCTTCTTCCGTCAGGCCGATGTCTGTCAGTTTGGTTCGATCCGATGCTGCCAGCTTTTTAAAATAGGCTTCGGTTTGCGTGTAAGTGGCCAGATGATAGTCATCACCAATGTTAAAGCCAAAATGTTCTTTGGGAGTTGGAATTGTCTGCGCCTGAACCGCTAAAACGCCCAGCGACAGGACAAGCATAAACGAAAGAAGAATTTTTTGAATCATAGGGATAACGAGTCAGGTTGTCAATGGAACAAGCTACAAATTAGGGACTTTTCAGCACAGGTAATCATCTCCGCTGCCAAATCATTGATAATTTTTTCATATATGCACCTTCATTTATATTGACTTTCCAGAGAGATGCAAAAGTTAATTGGGAGAAAGACAGTAACTTCATTACTGGCCGGACACAAAAAAGTGGACACCTGAGGCATCCACTTTTTATTCGAGGTCAACAAACACTAAATGTTTTTAGCCCCCGTTTCTTTCCAGCTTCTCGACGTTGCCGATTCAATAACGGCTTCGCATACTTTCTGTGTCTCCAGCGCATCCTGAAACGTTGGTGCACAGGACTCCCCCGTTTCGAGACTCAGGAAGAAATCAGCCGCCTGATGCACAAAGGTATGTTCGTAGCCGATAATCGTTCCGGGAATCCACCATCGTTTCATATACGGCTGATCGCTGTCCGTTACCAGAATGGAACGCCAGCCCCGAACAATCGAATCATCCGCATGATCGAAGTATTCCAGGCGGTTCATATCGTGTAAGTCCCAGCGGATAGATGCGTGCTCACCATTGATTTCCAGCGTATACAACGCTTTATGACCACGGGCATAACGAGTCGCTTCAAATAGGCCCAGCGAGCCGTTTTCGAAGTGGCAATGGAAAATACAGGCATCGTCGATGCCCACTTTTTGCACTTGCCCGGTCAATTGATGAACGCGCTCTTTAATAAATGTCTCCGTTACGGCCGATACATCGGTAATGGCTCCGTTGATCCACATAGCGGTATCGATGCAGTGAGCCAGCAAGTCACCCGTTACGCCAGACCCGGCCGCATCCGAATCCAGCCGCCATAGCGCCGTACCACCCTGCGGAAGGTCGGCGCTGATGGTCCAGTCCTGCAGGAAGTTAGCCCGATAATGGAAAATCTTGCCCAACTTACCCGAATCAACGATCTGCTTGGCCAGCGTGACGGCCGGAACTCGGCGGTAGTTGTACCAAACGGTATTCTGTACACCAGCTTTTTCGACAGCATCCACCATTTTCTGAGCTTCGGCAACGGTTCGGGCGAGAGGTTTTTCACACAGAATCATTTTACCGGCTTCGGCAGCGGCAATGGCAATTTCAGCGTGTGAATCATTGGGCGTACAAATGTCGATGGCGTCGACATCATCCCGGGCAATTACGGCACGCCAATCGGTTTCTACCGATTCATAACCCCACTGATCCGCAAACTTCTGTACGTTTTCAGCATTACGCGAACAAACTACCTTCAGCACCGGACGGTATTCCAGTTCGGGAAAGAAATCGCCAATGCGTTTATATCCATTTGAGTGGGTACGGCCCATTAAGCCGGTACCAATTAATCCAATTCGTATCTCTTTCTTGGGTGTCATGTTTTAGGTGGTTATTTATGTAGAGACGCAATACTTTGCGTCCCCTGTGCGTCAGCAATCATTTGCGTCAGCCTATTACCATCCGGTTCAGGAGACGCAAAGTGTTGCGTCTCTACTCGTACCAGCCGTGTTCTTTACGTACCTTGATCATGGTGGCCAGAATGTCGTTCCAGGTTTGCTGATTGGTCATGACCGCATTGGGGAACATGCAACCATCCCAGCAAATGTGTTTAAATGCTTTGGTGAGCACTCCATTTTCATCGCGCAGCCAATAGCCCGCGTCATGAACGACGTCCAGCTTTCCATTGGGGTCCAGCGCCTGGCAGTGCCGACCGGTTTTGTCATGCGAACCTGACCCGAATACAGTTCCGTCGTTTTGGGCAACGTGGAAGTCGATCGTCCAGGGACGTAAGGCTTTGGTCAATGTTTTAAGCGCTTCATCTAGGGCAGCCCGGTCGCTCCAGTCGAAGTCGGGAGGTAGGATACGGTCCTGTTCGCGGTTGTAGCCCATCGTGTACAGAAGCGTGTGTGCCATATCTGCCTGGAAACCCATGTTTGGCCGATCGACGGCTTCCAGCGTTTCGAGCATGGTTTTCCAGCTGTGCATACCGCCCCAGCAGATTTCACCCTCAGCCGCCAGTTTTTCACCGTATTCAGCGGCTACATCGCAGGCTTCGCGGAAGGTCTGGGCAATTAGTTTAGAGTTTCCGGCGGGGTCGGCATCCCAGTCATGCGGAGAGCTGGCCGAGTCGATCCGAACTACTCCGCTTGGCCGAATACCGAGTTCGGTTAGTTTCTGACCGATGTGGCAGGATTTGCGCACCATCTCCACAAAGTTGGCCCGATCTTCCTTACTACCCATTGCCGGGCCACCCCATATGGGCGCGACCAGAGAGCCAATTTTCAGATTATATGCTCCTACTTTGTCAGCCAGCTTTTTAATCTCGTCATCCGAAATATTCACATCGATGTGTTCGAAAAGTGCCAGATCGACGCCATCGAATTTCACACCATCGACTTCAGCCGCAGCTGTTAGTTCCAGCATGGTATCGAAGCCAATAACGGGTTCGGAGTCGGGGCCTTTTCCAACAACACCGGGCCACATGGCGTTGTGGAGTTTGGGATAGTTATTTTCGTTCATTGGGGTTGGTTATATGGTTTATGAAAGGTTATGACACAGAGATAAATCTATATAAACTACAGAGGTTCAAACAATAAGCTTAAAAAACCTCTGTGTCATAATTTTTAAATTACTAAATCAGGATTAGCCGGGCCGAAGTGCTTCAGCATCACAATAGGATCTGTAGACGATGCATTGACGATGGTCACGCCTTCGAGCGCAGCTTTCTCGCTTACAAAGAATTCATCATTCGTCAGTTGTCCATACCGGATCATTGTTGGTGTTTCAATGTCCCAATCGTTCAGTTTGCCATGACCCTGCATCATGATCAGGCCATAGGCTGCGCTGTCTTTGATGGTTACGGTCTGGCCGGGCAATACGGTAAGTTCCTTGGCACTGAAGGCATCGGATTTGTAGCAAACCCAGGTTTCAACGTAGCCTTCCATTTCTTCGAGGGGCCGAACCGGTTTGGGCTTCATAAACCGATTGGCCATCATTTGTGGATCGACGTTCAGATCCCAGTCGATGGCTTCCATCAATTGGTCATAATCGCCCATGCGGTCTTTTGGCGTACCATTCCACAACAACTCCTCCGGAATGATCGCTTCGTTCACCAGCGACTGGTACATGGCGAACACGTCCGACGCTTTCTGCGGCTCATAAGTACACATACTGCCGGGGGCATGAAGCAGTCCCGGTGGCACATCCCAACCCGTTCCCGGCTCCAGCCGGTAGGCCGACGAGTAGTTGGTAATTTTGTTATCGCCTTTGGTAAAGTTCTGAAGGCACTCTTTTATCTGTTCTTTGGACGTGCCCGGCGCGATACCAAAGAAGGTATAGGGGAAATCGCCACCGTGGTTATTGACCTGCGGGGGAAAATAATAGGCTTCGGGTTTGCCCAATTGACCAATCAACGCTGCCTGCTCATCGTTATGGTGCAGGTGATGCGGCAACGGACCCATATTGTCGAAAAACTTGGAATACATCGGCCAGGCACCGTATTCATTCCACAAACGATCACCAATGAGTTCTCCTTTCAGTTCACTAACGGCATCTTTCAGCAAAAACTGAACTTCCTGCCCGTTATCGTTGAAAACGACATGGCTTAAGCCTTCGTTTTCGCCGGTTAGCGGGCCATTTTTGGCGGGTGTGGTTGACGAGAACCAACGCTCATCGATACCGCCCCGCTCACCACCCAGTACATAATAGTCGTCCGGGTGCAATTTGATTCGACGGCCCGGAACGCAAAATGATCGAGGTACCCAGGTTGGGGTCAGCCGCAAAACCCCTTTCCCTTGTTCTAATGCTTTTTCAATGACACTGAGTGTTGACGTTGTTTCCATACAGGGTTTATTGGTTGTCAGCTATTGCTGTTTTGTGAGAAAGTCATTGAGTGTAGCTTTCTCATGTAAAATTTCAAGTTCAAGGTCGTAATACCGGGTTTCTCCCGGTGCCAGGAATAGGAGTTCGTTCATTTCGCGGGCTTTTGCCTGACCCACAAGGGGATTCGTTGTGGGTTCCAGACCCGTGACATACTCACCTTTTCCCCAGTGTTGCCAGTTGATGAGCCAGGGCAGTTGATCCTTCCGGAATCGTAAGGCTACAGCCATACCCAGTTGTGCGTTATGCAAACCAGCCGTACACTGGCCGGAACTGTCGGGATCAGCATCAATGGACGCTACGGCTTCGCCAGTGCCGCTATGAGAATCCAGCGGGGCCGGACACTTACGGAAATCATTGCCTTCGTGGAAAATATCCGAGTTGATACCTCCTTCCCTCGCCTGCCAGTCTCCCTTCCAGATAATATCTGTTCCTTCGTCGACTAATGGCCAACCGAAATTAAAGTGGTAAAGCAACATGTGCGGAGCCGGTGTATTGGCTCGGTTGATGACTTCGTCGTGAATCCGAATAAAAGGCTGTCCGAGTGTCCCGGAAATAGTCCGGCGCAACTCCAGGCTGGGGCCAAAGATTTTTGTTTCCTTTATTCGGCCGGTAATGCTCATCTCCAGTTGACCCCTAAGCGGGTCGGGCTGGATAATGGATTCAATTTCGGCGGGGCTGTTGCTTATTTGTCCGTGAAGGCCACGCTCACCGAAAGCATCCTGCTCGGGCCCACCCACGTGCGAAAGACCGCAGGTTGTAAGCAAACCACCACCAAACGTGCGGAGCCAATCGGCTCCTTTATCGGAGAATGGCTGGGGTGGCGTAATGCCGGTATGGCTGAGCCAGGCCAGGCTGTGTTGGTTGAAAAAGGCGTCGGCAATATCCATTGCCCGATCAATTACGACTTTATAGCGTAAACCAGTGCCGGTGTTTATCCACGCAATACGGGTTCCCCGGCCGGTTCCGTTGTCGAGAATGGATGTTTCAATTCCGCCGATTTGGGCCGGGTTGGATACTTTGTCTAGCCAGGATTGTTGAGCCAAGGTAGTAAGTAAATGAATAATGTAAAATGGATAATGAAATGGCGGATATTCCGTAAGGCACGTTATCCATTTTACATTATCCATTAAATAATTTTACAACTGCTTCAGCATCAAATTCCGATACTGGACTTTCATGGGCGGGCCAACGTGTACCTGAACGCCCAGCAGACCTTTTGCTTTGCCGTTGACGGTATCTTCATCCGTGACATCACTCATCAAAATGTCATTGATATAATGTTGCAGCCGATTGCCTTTTATAACGAGCCGAAAGGTATTCCAATCCTCGCTTTTAATGAATGTCTTCAGCGAATCGGAACTACCCAACGAACCAGTCACGGTCAATCCACCCCAGGCATTGTTTTTTACATTTGCCCGAACGGCTTCGGGCGTAGCAGCACCGGTATAGGCCGGTATGGTGGTTTTTTGGCCCCTATAGGCCAGCGTTGTCCGCTTCCGCTCTTCGTAATTCTGGCCGGTATACCGATTTCTGCCGTCAATATCGGCCTGGTAACCGCGTAAGGCAAAGGGCACATCGGTCAATTGTTCGCTACGGTAGTTGATCCCGGAGTTTCCTGCTTCGGTAATGTTGAACTCGCCAGTGAACTCAAAATCGCCGGGTTCGCCCCCGCGCCAGATGATAAAGTTATTCGTTTTGAGGAGGGTTGACGGGGTGATCTCCCCAACCAGATTTCCATTTTCTACACGCCAATAGGTAGGATCACCTTCCCACCCTTTCAGCGATTTACCATCAAATATTTTAACAAAACCATTTTTCTTTTTCTGCGCCACACAGGACACATTAATACTGGCAATCGCCATAACGGCAAGCACCAACCCAAGCTGGATAAAGTTGAGCCCTACTTTTTTAAGCATATGAGTTTATTTTTTTAAGTGTAGCGCGGGCTTCTACGCCAACAGCCGACCGCCCGCGCTACACGTTTATTTACCTTTTGTTCCGACGGCTGCTGCTTTGTACACTTCGTTGTTCTGATTGCCACCTGATTTCAGATAAGCAACCAAATCTTTAAGTTCACTTGAGTTCAGGCTGTTAATAAGCCCCGGTAGCATGATGGAAACGGTCGAGTATTTCTTCGATACCACATCTTTCTTCGCCACCTTCCGGAGTTCGTCGGGCGCGAAAGGATTTTGTGAAATCGAGTAGCTTGTCTTGTCTTCATTGACCAGACGCCCCAGTACAGACTGCCCGTTTTTCAGCGTGAAAATGGTGGACACATACTGATCGGAAATGGCTTTGTCCGGGTGAATGATGGACTCCAGAATATCCTTGTTTGAGAAACGGGTACCAAGCTGGGTCAGGTCAGGTCCAATGTCGCCACCTTGCCCGCCCATTGAATGGCAGCGGCTGCATAGAATGGCAGAATATATTTTCTTGCCCGTATCAAAGCTACGCCCGGCCAATCCACTATCAATAACCGCTACCGCCTTGTCTAAATCCCACCGCCGACCTGGGCCTTTTGGCGCATA
This sequence comes from Spirosoma fluviale, assembly GCF_900230225.1. Taxonomy (GTDB): domain Bacteria; phylum Bacteroidota; class Bacteroidia; order Cytophagales; family Spirosomataceae; genus Spirosoma; species Spirosoma fluviale. Next base: position 676,026 of record NZ_OCNH01000001.1, on the reverse strand, counting down.
GTCAGTGACAAAGTCATTGCCATTTGCCGTTAACAGATCGGCACCCGACAGCTTGTTGAATTTCTCAAACTCCTCTTTCGGCACGTGATTCAAAGCCAGTTTGCGAGCCCTGTCAATAAACCCTACATAGCTGCGGCCACCCTGATATTTGAATGCATTTCCAAACCAGGTGAAATATTTATTCCGCAGTTCCGGTGTCCAGCCCGCATCGGCCCGACTTAACATGACAGCATAAAACGTTTGCTGTAAGGGCGGTACTTTTTCCAGCATCTTGGCAATATCAAGACCATACTGTGGATTGCGAAGAATAAGATCAGACGAAGCGGTGGCCGTTTCGAGACCCAGATCTTTGCTACCTGGCTCGTCTTTCACATCCATTAGTGCCAGGGTTTTATTAACCACGCCCGGTGCTTCGAGGGAAATCAGCACGCGACTGAGTCCACGGTTCATCAAGGCGGTTTTGGCCGGATAGTGCGGGTTAAGGTAGGCAATCACTTTATCACGGTCGGCTCCTTCCGGCATACCCATCCGTAACATAATCAGTTCGAAAGCACGGCTCAAATCAAATTGCTGTGACTCCGGCAATTGGTTGTAATTGATTTTAACCAATGCATTGTACAATTTACTCTTTTGCGTAGCATCGCCCTGCCGGGCCAGGGCTATAGCCGCCTGCGTTAAACGTTGCGGATCGGTTTCGGTAAACACACGCTCCTGCCATTGGGCAACGGGCTGATGCTCAACGGCAATCCGGGCAGCGTAACGCACAAATCGATCGGGGTGGCTCAGGTTAGGCCAGGCAGCCGCAATAGCTGCCGGATTCGCTCCCTTATGATACTGTTCCAACTGCGTTCTGAGCTGGTGTTCTTTGGTAAGAACAGGTGCTTTGGCAACCGGCGTTACCGACTCCGTGCCGGTATACGTAACCCGGTATAAATCCGACTCCAGCCGACGACCTCCCGTCAGAAAATACATAGCTCCATCGGGGCCAAACATACCATCGGTCAATGGCAGTGGTGAGCCCGATATAAATTCTTCCCGTTCCCCTTCGTAGGTTGAACCTTTAGGCTTCAGGCGAATGGAGTAGATAATACCAAAGCTCCAGTCAAAAGCAAATAACGACTGGCGATAGCGCTCCGGGAAACGTGCCTTATCACCATACATCAGGTTTGTTGGCGATCCCTGTCCGATATTCAGGAGAGGTGGCAAATTATCCGGGTTACCGGGCAACCACTTGCTATTACCCGTGCGCCAGCCAAACTCAGACCCGCTGGTAATATGGCAAATCCGGGTTGGGCGGTACCAGGGCAGACCAAAGTCCCATTCCATGTCGGAGTCGTAGCCAAACATATCGCCGGCTTCGTTGAAGGCAATATCAAATGTATTCCGGAAACCGGCTCCTATTAGTTCCCACCGCTTTCCTTCGGGGTCAATATTGGCCACCCAGCCGCCAGGGGCCATACGGTCGTTAGCGTGACCACGCGGGTCTTTTATCAGCGGGAACAGGTTATCTTCTTTCCAGTTCGATGGCAAGCGATAGGCATCCATTTGCGGCACATCGACGTGGTTTCCGGCTACGAGGTAAATGGACTTCCCATCGGGCGAAAGCTTCATACTGTGCGGGCCGTGTTCTCCCTCCTGCCCTTTCAGCTCTTTCAGCAAGGTGATCGTCTCAAATTGATCGTCGCCGTTGGTATCCTGAAGGCGGTATAATCCGGTTGGTTTGTTAAAATTTTTGTTCACCCGGTTATTCACCATTACGTAGAGGCTATTGAAGGCATATAATAAGCCTTGTGCATAACCCATGCCTACCGTTGTGTCGCCGGGCTGAACAATGCCCACTTTCAGCTTCTCAACTTTAGGTTGCTGGTTGCCTGAACCAACGGGTGGGATTTCCAATCGGTAGAGGAACCCATATTGATCGGAGGTGATCATCCGGCCTTTATCGTCGAAGGTCATAGCCACCCACGAACCTTGCTTGTTGTCGGAGGGGCTATACAAATGCTCCGCTTTAAAACCGGGCAGTAGCTTCAGCTTGTCGAGTTTAGGGTTGTCTGCTTTGGTTGTTTCGGAGGTTACTCCGCTCATGTTGACCCAGGATGTTCCAACCAGCGCAATGGCCGAAACAAATAGCAGCAACCTGGATGATTTGTACGTGAAAAACATATTTCTAATTGAGTAAGTTGACATCGATGCCTTTGCAGGCTTACTATTCAGCTTTGGTCCGGTGTTGATAACCAACCTGATTATTGTTTATAAAGCATGGGTTTGTGGTGATTTACCGCCTTTGCCAGACAGAGAGAAAGAAAAGAAGCAGAGCCGAAATCGATTCTGCTTCTAGGTAATCAGAATCACCAACCTAGGTATTCAATGCACAAAGACATGTAATCAACTGGCATTTATAAACGCCAGTTGATTACATAGACTATTAGAAATTTGGGGTTAAGGCCGCTTCTACAGCAGGCAGGCCATAATAATCATCCAGGACAGTGAACGCGTTAGGTGGAGGAACCGCTCCAGCCGGGAAATAATACGCGGCAGGATTGGCTTTCACCTTTGCGCCATAGGCACCGATAATCTCTTTTACACGGCCGGTTCTGGTTAAGTCAAACCAACGTTTGTTTTCAAAGGCCAGCTCAACGCGCCGTTCTCTAAAGATAGCTTCCCGCATATCGGTCTGAGACGATGCCGTGGTAGCTGCCAAACCCGCACGGGCGCGTACCTGATTGATGTAGGGAGCAGCCTCACCTGTTTTGCCCTGCTCATTTAACGATTCCGCTAAAAATAGCAGCACTTCGGCATAGCGATACACAGGCCAGTTCTGACCGGTATTGTTATGCTGCGAATGGGGGCGAGCATATTTCTTGATATACGGATACGTTTTATCGGCGCGCAGACTTCCGCTTAACGTAACATATCCAATGGATATATCCTTCCGTTTATCGCCAGTCTCATAGGCCGCGATAAGATCCGGCGTTGGGATGTTGTTACTCTCCTGAGACGTAGGCTGAGCATTCGCTGTGCCCGTAAGGGGGAGAATTTCGGCGGCTGTTATGGGCGAAGGTATAAAGCGATAAATCTGGTTACCGTTATACCCGGCCGAACCTTCCATATACTGAATCTCAAACACAGACTCCTTATTGTTCTTATTCGCGGTGGTAAACGAAAACGCATCGTTGTAATCAGGCATCAATACATAGCCATCATTGGCTACTACTGCTTTCAACAGTGTTTCAGCCTGCGCCCATTTCTTCTGGGTAATGTATAGGTTTGCCAACAGGACTTTAGCCGCTCCTGATGTAGCCCGACCCTCAGTCTGGGTGGCTTTATTGGGCAAAGCTGTACTGGCCGCTAACGCATCTTTTTCGATCTGAGCATAAATGGCATCTGTTGTTGACAGCGGTAATGCTGCGTCTTCGCGACCGGCAACCGGTACCAAGTGCAACGGAACCTTACCAAACAAACGAACCAGATCAAAGTAGGCGAAAGCTCTCAGAAACAAGGCCTGCCCTTTCAGATTGTTTTTTAATGCCTCTGAACTGAACGTTACACTATTACCGTCGATAAGTGACAGAATCTGATTAGCGCGGGCAATGATCACATAATTTAACCGATACTGTACCAGTACGTTATCGTTAGCCGTAACCCCATTGGCCGTTGGAACGGCAAAATCAGCCACGTTTTCAGTTGGATCAACCGCGCCATAGAGCGTGTTACGGGCATAATACGTATTGTCGGAGTGCATTTCCTCCAAAACCCAGGCCCGCTCGTTGAACATCTGCCGAAGGGGTACATAAGCCCCATTGACAGCCTGCTGAAAGTCAGCTTCGGTCTTGAAAAATGTTGCCGAACTCAGCGCCGTTTCGGGCGTTACCGTTAGAAAATCTTTTGTGCAACCGGTCAGAGCAATGCCCAAAAGCCAGGTCGCTATGTATTTACGTGTCATATAGTTCGAAATGAGTTTATAGGTTATCGAATGGTTGCGGAGGTGCCATCCACATTCATAAAGATTGACTGACACAACTAACGATTCAATGACGATGGATTAAAAGTTCAGGTTAACGCCGAGTGTATAGGTACGAGGAACCGGGTAGTTCGAAAAATCGACTCCCTGGCTCAGGTTACCGCCGTCACCGTCACCAGCTCCGTTTCCACTGGTTTCCGGATTTGGACCACCCCAGTATTTCGTGAATATATAGACCTGTTGGGCCGACGCATAGACTCGCGCCGACTTGAAGAGCTTATTGACCGCCCCTATGTTGTAGCCCAGCGTGATGTTTTTGATGGTAAAAAACGACGCATCGGCCAGGAATTGCGTACTGTTCCAGTCGCGTTCAATACCGGTAAAGTTCCCACCATTGTTGGTTGCGCCAAACTGACCGGCTCCGGGTGTGATAACCTTAGTAGCCACACCAACACCATTCGTCAGGACATTCTGAACGCGGAAACGGTCTTTTACGCCTTCAACCATGTTGAATACAGCATCCAGGTTGGCCGTGCTATACAAGTGGCGAACCCATAACTGATTGCCATACGAGCCGGAACCTGTAATCGAGAAATCAAAATTACCGTACTTCAGATCGTTCGTAATCCCGTAGGTGAATTTCGGAAATGGGTTGCCAATAATGGTACGGTCATCGGCATCACCACCGTAGGTAATCACACCATCTCCGTTGACGTCTTTCATCTTGATGGTTCCAACCGCCGAACGGCCCGGAATAATGGGTGATGTTCGGAGTTCTTCGGCGCTTTGATAGTAGCCTTCTTTAATCAGGCCATAGAACTGCCCGAAGGGCTTACCAACCTGCGTAATGTGGAACGAACCATACACCCGGTCGATACCCGGAGCCAGTGCAACAACCTGATTGCGGTTAAACGAGATGTTCGCATTGGTCGTCCATCTGAGTCGGCCCGTCGTATTTTTGGAAGTCAGCGAGAACTCATGGCCCCAGAACTTGATTTCACCAATGTTGTCATTAAAATTGGCGAAGCCCGACTCCTGTGGAATTTGTACGGCGTAAAGCAGATTCGTCGTCCGTTTCGTATAAAAATCGTAAATGAACTGGATACGGTCGTTAAGCAAACCCAGGTCAAGCCCTATATCAAACTGCTTGGTCGTTTCCCAGCCTAAATTAGGATTAGCCAGCGACGTTACGACAGCACCCGTAGCGACTGTGCTACCAAATACGGCATTTGTTGTATTGTTAACTAAGGCGTACGACGTGTAGTTACCAATGTTATTATTACCGATTACGCCGTAACTAGCTCGTACTTTGGCAAACGAAACGGGCATGACCGTTTTCATGAAGTTTTCATCCGACAGTACCCAGCCTACCGAAGCCGATGGGAACGTACCAAACTGATTGTTCGCACCAAATCGGGATGAACCATCTGTCCGGACAGCTGCGGTAAACAGGTATTTTCCCTTGTAGTTATAGGTCAAACGAGACAGATAAGACGTTAATGCCCATTGGTTTACACCATTTTGTGTACCACCCCGGTTTATATTGAGTGCCCCCTGAATCGTAGGAAGCCGATCATCGGCATAGGTATCGGCCTGGATACGGCTGAATTCCTGTCGATACCACTGGTTAGTAAAACCAGCCAGCAACTCAAAGTTGTGGTCATTGAAGCTGCGGGTATAGGTAGCCAGGTTTTCGTTCAGCCAGGATGTGTTCTCCAGTCCCTGCCGAATCGAAACAGCCGTAGTGGGTATGGGCACGTTGATAGCACTCGTTGCCGTTGACGGGTTAAAGAAGAAGAACTTAGCGTTTTGGTACTCGATGTTCATCGTCGACCGGAGGGTTAACCCGGTGATCGGCCGGTATTGCACATACGCATTCGCCAGCAGGTTGGTATTCTTGGTTTCATTGACCAGTTCATTAGCAGCCCGCACCCAGTTGGGATACTGGAAAATGTTACCCGTACTGCCGGGGAAGGTATTGAACTTGGTCAGTTCACCATTTGCTGCATAAATGGGCATAACCGGCCAGGTGTGCAGGGCGTTGAATAAAATCCCGGTTCCCCGGTCGCCATCTGTTCGGGGCGTATTATCGAACACGTATGAAGGAGCTACGTTAAAGCCAATCGTTACCCGATCCGACAAATTGTAGTTTGAGTTAAGGCGCAGCGAATACCGTTTGTATTTGTTATTCAGTACTACCCCATCCTGATTGAAGATACCGGCAACCAACGACGTGTTAGCCTTGCCTGTATTATTAGAAATACTCAGGTTATAGCTCTGCAACGGTGCCTGCCGTATTAAAGCGTCATACCAGTCGTTGTTTTTACCTTCGTACTGAGACGGGTTTTGAAATTCAACCGGCACGGGCTGCAACTGGTCTTCGTAATATTCTTTTTTGAATTGCGCAAACTGAACCGCATCCAGCATTTTTACACGACCGCGCATGGGTACCTGTTGGATACCCGCAAACGTGCTGAAACTAACGTTTGTTTGACCTGGCTTGCCTTTTTTAGTGGTAATCAGCACAACCCCGTTGGCGGCCCGCGACCCGTACAGCGAGGTCGAAGCGGCATCTTTCAACACCGAAAGATCTTCAATCTCATCGGGGTTAAGCTGGGCAATGTTGCCCGTTATCGGGAAGCCATCAACTACATAAAGCGGGTCACTACCCGCCGAAACCGATACCTGACCGCGAATACGGATACTGATACCCTGACCCGGTTTACCGGTAGCCTGGTTAATTTGCACACCCGCCAGTCGGCCCTGCAATTTCTGGCCAATCTGAGACACGGGTAAATCTTTGATTTCTGCGGCACTTACAGTCTGCACAGCACCCGTTATTTCCTTTTTCAACTGACTACCGTAGCCAACGACCACAACCTCATTTAATGTTTGGTCATCCGGCGATAATGTTACGGTAAGTGTCGTTTGGCCACCCACAACGGCTTCTTTTCGTGCATACCCAACAAAGCTGAAAACCAGCGTCGAATTGGCGTTAGGGACGGAGATTTTAAAACTACCCGTTCCATCGGTGGTTGTCCCTTGTGTTGATCCTTTTACCACAACACTTACGCCGGGTAATGCATCTCCCTTCTCATCTCTTACTTTACCTGACACGGTAATATCCGTCGCGGCTTCTGCCAGGCGATCCGGAGCGTTAAGGGCTACCAGGGCATTAACGGACGTCCGGTTTTTAGACAGGCCGCCGTTAAGCTGTTTTGCAGAACTTGCAAAGGACTCTGCAACCACCATGGCCATTGCCATAGATAAATAGAATCTCTTCATGGTTTTTGGAGTAAGGAATAGGATTTTTAAGGTGACTCTGTTTCGAAAAAAGTCAATCGAATAGTCAAATATTGATATTTAACTCTCTCATACTTTCCTATACCTACCCATAGAGGAGCGGAATCTTAATAAATTATAGTTTTGTAAACGAATGGATCGAATGTATCTAACTGATAATCAACAACACGCTATAAAGTTAATTTTCATATATATCAATAAATTCTTATATAGTTTATTCGGCATTAAGGTAACCACCGGCAAACCCATCTGAAACTTCACTAACCTATTGGTTATAAATGAAGATTCAGTGCGTTCGCCGAATAACTAAAAGGCATTCAAAAAGAAATCAGTTGATGAAGACTTCATCTACCAGCAACAGGGCGGTGTTTCCCTTATTCGGATGCCAGGCAGGGATTTGCTTGAGCGGATACGCTACAATTTTGAGGTACGAAATGGTTTGTGGAGGAAATGTACAGGTAATGGCTTTCAGCTCGTGGGGGCTTTTTTGAGCAGGAAGCTCAGGTCTGAGCGTTCCTAGTCGTTTCATCTGTGTTCGGCTGGGGCCACCCCACACTTCAACCAGGCCGGGCGGAAAAATACTGGTTTCCTCCTCGATCATAATCCGCAGGGCAACCGAACTCACACTGACCGGCTTCTTAAATTCGGATACCAGTGCCATTTCATTCTTTCTGAACCCTGCCCAGTTGTTGGCCCAGGCCGGACTGTTCGCGTTGAACGTACCCAGCTTGCTATCGAAAAAGGTATGTGCCCCCTCGGCCTGATGAACCGGGTTGAGCGGTAGCAATAAGTTCACGCTATCCGGTAAGTAGGAGCCCTTGTAAAAACTAAACGTAGCCACATCGCTGCTAAACCAACCCTGCTTATAAGCTTTTGCCTTGATAATGGCCGGTTTATCCAAAACCGTCTTACCAGTAAACAGGGGTGAATGAATGCTATCGGGCTCGCTGCCGTCGGTAGTAAACCGGAGTTGAACGTCCCGAATCGGGTGTTTCAGTTGCAGGGCCAGCGTCTTGTTAAAGATGGTGGAGTTATTTTTGATCTGTGGCGGATTAAGTTTGATTGGCTCACTGGCGGCACCGTCGAACCCGCCGATAAACTGGATGTTTTTATGCTCTTTCTGCAATTGTGTGATCTGAGCGGTTGTGAGTGTCGTATTCCAGACAGCCAGGGATTTAAGGGATTTAAACGAACCGATCTGCTTTTGCAGGTCAGCAAACGTAACCTTCGTTCCGGCTAGTGACAGTGTCTTTAAGTGGTTCAGTGACGCTAGCTCAGCCAGTCCTTTTCCCGTGATGTCCGTAAAATTCAAGTCCAGTTTCTGAAGGTTTTCAAACTGCCGAATTTGCTTTAGGGTCGCATCAGTAACGGGCATTTTATTCAGGTTCAGGTAAACGATCTGCTCTTTTACCGCACTCAGTTCGTCGATTTTTTCCGGTTTGTAAGCGGCCCGATTGTATAGATTAACAGCCAGCGCGGGCGACTCTTTTGCCAGCGGGGCAACGGTTCGGTAATCGTCGTTCAGCTTCTTGACGGTCTCGGCATCGGCAGCGTCAAACTCAAACGTTTCAACCGCCTGAACCGGTTTGAACAACGCCGATGCGATGAAGCGCAGCGAGTCGGTGGGGGGCAAATCGACAACCCTCTTCTGAAAGTCGGCGCGGCCTTTTACCCACAACGCCAGCAGGGTCATTTCCTGGGGTGTAAGCTGGCTCTTTCCCAGCGGGGGCATATGTTTCTTTTCGTCGGAGGGCAAATGAATTCGCTGTAACAGCAAACTAACGGCTGGCTGACCGGCTACCAATAACTTACCGCTTTTTCCACCCTTCTGAATCGTCTCTATGCTAGTCAGGTTCAGTTCCCCTTTTAATTTGTCGGGGTTATGGCAGCTAACGCATTTTTGCTCGAAAATGGGTTGTATCACATCATTGAACACCAGGGCCTGATCGAGCGAAACGGGGGTTGGTTTCAGTTCGTTACTTATGGGTGCAAAGAGGAAATTATCACCATGGGTTAACGTAGCCCCATAATGCCCCGCCCCAATTAAACATACAATTGTGGTCAGTGCCCCAACTCTGGCGATTCGGGCAGTATACCAGGCTTTATTTCGAATCGTATAAACAAGTGCCGATGCGAAGAAAATCCCCACGCCCGACCATTTATGCCAGAACAACACCTGACCGGAATACCCATCTTCCTGCGCTAAAAACAAGCCCATGATAACCGTAAGGCCAGCCAGCAAGGTGCCAACGAGCAGTAAATTAGCCAGAAAGTCTCGGTAAAAGGCTGAAGCGTCAGCTTGATTTTCAGCGGATTTAGTTCGAAAACGAAACGCTTCCATGAGCATCGCCAGCAACAGAATGACGATGGGAAAATGAAGAAACAGCGGGTGCATACGCCCAACGGGCTGCAACCAGAGAGGCACAACAATACGATCGCTAAAAAGCAGGATGAACAGAATGAAGATGGCCAGAACAAATACCCCTTGTTCTGCGAACTTGACCAGCCGTTTATTCATATTTAATAGGATTGTATACCAGACAGCTTCTGGCTGTTTGGTATAAAAATTCAAGTGAATGGTGTAAGTCTATTAGCGGTCAATAAACAGCTGGAAGCTGTTTGGTACAACAAGCTTACGCGAGAATATCGTGGATCACTTTCCCGGATACATCCGTTAGCCGGTACCGCCGACCCTGGTGTTTGAAGATCAGTTTCTCGTGATTGAGTCCCAGTTGATTTAGTATCGTGGCCTGAAAATCATGCACGTGAACGGGGTCTTTGATGATGTTGTAGCCCACATCATCCGTTTCACCATACACCATTCCCGGCTTAATGCCTCCACCCGCCATCCAGATGGTGAAGCAGCGCGGATGGTGGTCGCGACCGTAGTTTTCCTTGGTAAGTTTACCCTGGGTGTAACTCGTCCGCCCAAATTCACCGCCCCAGATCACCAGCGTTTCATCCAGCAAACCCCGCTGTTTGAGGTCGGTGACCAGAGCCGCCGACGCCTGATCGACATCCTTTGCCTGTTTGGCTATTTCGAACGGTAAGTTGCCATGCTGATCCCACCCCTGGTGGTACAACTGAACGAAGCGCACACCATTTTCGGATAGTTTTCGCGCTAGCAGGCAGTTGGCGGCAAACGTACCAGGCACCAGACAGTCAGGGCCGTAGAGCTTGATGATATCATCCGGCTCTTTCGACAAATCCATAACCTCCGGCACGGCGGTCTGCATCCGATACGCCATTTCATACTGTTTTACTTTGGCGGCTATCTCCGGATCGCCAAACTCCTGGTACGACAGGTCGTTGAGTTGGGCGAGATTATCGAGCATGTCACGCCGGTCCTGTCGGCTCATGCCTTCGGGATCGCGCAGGTACAGCACCGGGTCTTCGCCCTTGCTGAACTGAACCCCCTGATGCACGGAATCCAGAAATCCGTTCGACCATAATTTCGAGTAAACGCCCTGCCCGTTGCCTATACCACGCGAGAGCAGCACCGTGAAATTGGGCAGGTTTTTATTTTCATTTCCCAGGCCGTAGCTCAGCCAGGAGCCCATACTTGGCCGGTTGCCCTGCTGCGACCCCGTCTGCAAAAACGTCAGGGCCGGGTCGTGGTTGATGGCCTCCGTGAACATCGACTTCACGATACACAGGTCGTCCACAATTTTGGCGGTGTACGGAAACAGGTCACTAACCCAGGCCCGCGACTGACCATATTGCTTGAAATCGACGAATGAACCCACCATCGGGAACTCCTTCTGGTTGGCCGTCATGCCCGTCAGCCGTTGCGTACCCCGAACGGAAGGCGGCAACTCCTGCCCCATCATTTCCCGCAGCTTTGGTTTGTAGTCAAACAATTCCTGCTGGGAAGGCGCTCCGTTCTGAAACAGATAGATGACCCGTTTGGCTTTTGGGGCGAAATGCGGGATGCCCACCGTCAGGCCGTCTTCATCCATACCATTTCCACTGAAGAGGTCAGGAATCAACAACGAACCCAACGCAGCACTGCCCAGCCCTAAGCTAAGTCTGGACAGAAAGCGACGCCGGTTAAAATGCAGGCCGTGTTCGAGAATTTCTTTTTCCATGACGATCAGGACTTTGTGATGGTTTCTTCGAGATTATAAATGGTTGTGACGACCCGCATCAGGGCGGCAAGTTTTAGCTTGTCGATCGTGGCCGGAATGGGGTACTCGCCCACGGCCAGCGACTTCTCAGCGCTTGCTCTGGTCGACTTTTTCAGTTCTTTATCGTAGTAGGCACTCAGGATAGATACTTCCTTTTCGCTCGGTTTCCGGCCAACGATCAAGCGAAACGCTTTTTCGATCCGGGCATTCATATCGGCACGCTCCTGCAACAACCGGGCGGCCAGCACCCGCGACGCTTCCAGCACGGTTGGGTCGTTCATCATGACCAGCGCCTGGAGGGGCGTGTTGGTTTTCAATCGTTTTACCTCGCAGAGGTCGCGGTTGCTGGCGTCGAAAATAGCCATCGACGGGGGCGGAACCGTGCGCTTGATCAGCGTATACATACCCCGTCGGTACAGGTTTGGCCCATGGTCCTGGGTGTACATCGACAGCAGACCCCGCCCCGATGTTGCTCCTTCCCACAAACCGGCAGGTTGATAGGGTTTCACGCTGGGCCCACCAATGGTGGGATTCAATAACCCGCTGCTGCTCAGCACCAGGTCTTTTACAAATTCAGCCTGAATACGGTAACGCGGCCCTCTGGCCATTAACCGATTGTCCGGGTCGGCAGCCAGTTTTTCGGGCGTAATCACCGCAGATTGGCGATAGGTAGCCGAGGTCACCATCTGTTTCACCAGTCGTTTAATGTCCCAGTTATGCTCCATAAAATCGACCGCCAGCCAGTCGAGTAGTTCGGGATGGGAAGGCAGTTCGCCCTGCATCCCGAAATCACCGGATGTGCGGACGATACCTTTTCCGAAGAACTCCTGCCACAGCAGGTTGACATACACGCGGGCCGTCAGAGGGTTTTTCTTATCGAAGAGCCATTTGGCCAGCCCGAGCCGGTTTTTTGGATAGCTGGGATTAAAAGGCAGAATAGCGTTGGGCGTTCCGGGCTGTACTTCGTCGCCGGGGGCGTCGTACACGCCCCGCTTGAGAATGAATGTTTTCCGGGTCGTGTCCAGATCGCCCATCACCGACACGATCAGGCGGTTGGTATCCCGTTTATTGACGAAGGATAGGATACTTTTTACGTCCTCATTACTGATTTCCATCAGTGGTTTCTTGGCGTAGGTATCCGGGCCGCCAATAACGGATTCGATACCAACCTCTTTTACGTTATTGAAAAACGCGAAAAGCTGGTAGTATTCTTTGTGCGAGAATGGGTCGTATTTATGGTCGTGGCAATGGGCGCATTCGATGGTTACGCCCAGTAAACCCTTGCCAAACAAATCATTCCGGTCAGTGACGTACATGGTTCGATACTCTTCAGGAATAACGCCCCCTTCCTCAGTAATTTTGTGATTTCGGTTGAAGGCCGTTGCCAGAAGCTGCTCTTTGGTCGAGTTGGGCATCAGATCGCCCGCCAGTTGCCAGCTCACGAAATCGTTGTAATGCATGTTTTTGTTAAAGGCGTGGATGACCCAGTCCCGCCAGGGCCACTGCGTCCGGTAACCGTCGTCCTGGTACCCATGCGAATCGGCATAACGGGCCAGATCGAGCCAGTGCAGCGCCATTTTCTCCCCGTAAGCGGGGTTCTTCAATAGCTGGTCGACGGCCTTTTCGTACGCATTGGCGCTCTTGTCGGCCAGGAAACTATCCATCAACGCGAGTGTAGGCGGTAAGCCCACTAAATCCAGGCTCAGCCGTTTAAGCAGCCGCTCTTTGTCGGCTTCTTCGTTTGGCGTTACACCCTGCTGTTCCTGTTTTTGCAGAATGAAGTAATCAATCTCATTCTTCGGCCAGTCGGCCAGTTTCACGGTGGGCACTACCGGTTTTTTCGGCGAAACGAACGACCAGTGTTTTTCATAAGCCGCCCCCTGCTGAATCCATTTCTCGATCAGCTTTATTTCGCGGGCCGTCAGCTTCAGGTTCGACGAAGGTGGGGGCATCATGATCGACGTGTCGGCCGAGGTAATTCGCCGAACCACTTCCGACACCTCCGGCTTCCCCGGCACCAACGCATGCGCCGACGGATGCTCTTTCAAGGCAGCATACGCACTTTCGGCCATATCGAGCCGCAGACCAGCCTCCCGCTTGTTGGCATCCGGCCCGTGGCAGGCCAGACACTTATCGGAAAGGATAGGCCTGATATCGAAGTTATAGCTGATCGTTTCCGGCAAATTATCCGACCTGCCCTGGTCGATTACCCGACTGGAGGAGCTGGTCGAACAGGATTGCAGATACACCACAATGCCGGCAATCAGACCAATGATATAGAAAGCACTTTTATGCATACCGCACCTTTGTTTAATTCAGGATAGTCCAGGATAGCGCGAACGTCAACGTTCGTGCTGATTATTCTCCGGCCTCTAGCCGAAATAAAATACTCGCTAACCGGCCAGAGGCCGGGGAATAGTAAGCACGAACGTTAACGTTCGCACTATCCGTGACATTCATGCTGTCAGGCGAAAATCGTCATGCTAGCAAGTCCATAACGGCCTTGCCCTTCCCATCGGGCGTTGAGTAAAAAGGTCGTTTTTCCACTTCATAATGCGTATCCGGAGCAATACCCAGCGCATGGTAAATGGTCTGGTGAATGCCTTCGATATGGATCGGATTCTCAATGGTTTTGCACGGGCGTTCGTCGGCGGTTTTGCCGTACACGAACCCTTTTTTGATCCCTCCGCCAAACATCAGAATGGAACAACCATCGGTAAAGTGACGGTGCATACCGTAGAACTTAAGGTCGGACAGGATTTCCGGCTGTCGAACCTGTTCCTGTACTTTAGCATCCGGCCGCCCTTCTACCATCATATCCCGGCTGAACTCGCTGGCCAGAATAATCATCGTGCGGTCGAGTTGACCGGTTTTGTCCAAATCTTTGATAAGCTGTGCAATCGGCCCGTCGATCTGCTTTTTCATATCTTCCAGGCGGGTATGTCCATTTTCGTGGGTATCCCATCCCTTAAACGGCTCGTACTCGGTCGTGACGCTGATAAAGCGGGCACCTTGCTCGGTAAGCCGACGGGCCAGCAAACAACCCAGCCCGAACTTGCCGGTATTGTAAATGTCGTAACTCGCTTTGGGTTCTTTGCTCAGATCGAACGCTTTGGCTTCGGGTGAGTTCAGCAGCATATACGCCTGTTCCATCGAGCGTTTGAGGGACTCTTTCTGGTAATCACTCCCAAACTCGCCCATCGGCCCGCCACTAATCAGATCGTTATACAATTGGTTCCGGCGTTCAAATCGTTTGGCGTCCATGCCCACCGGCGGCCGAACACTCTCCAGCCCCTGACTTGGGTCCGGAATAAAGAACGGGCCGAATTCATTTCCCAGAAAACCAGCGGTATGAAACGCCTTAAGCTCTTCGGCCTCACCCACAGTGAACCGCTGACCAATATCGACAAAGGCAGGAATGACCGGGTTTTTCGGGCCCAGTTCCTTGGCAATCCAGGAGCCAAGATGCGGAGCCGCAACGGTTTGGGGCGGCTCGTAAGAGGTATGCCAATGGTACTGGTGGCGGGAATGCAGGATATGCCCCATATCCGCAGCCACGTACGACCGAATCAAGGTTCCCTTGTCCATCACCTTCCCAATGGACTGTAGCCCATCGGAAAAATGGATGCCATCCAGCACAGTTGGTACTGATTTGAACGTACTCAACACCCGGTTGCCTTCCATCCCTTTCTCGAAAGGGGTGTACCGCTTGGGATCGAACGTTTCTGTATGCGCCATGCCGCCCGCCATCCAGAGCAGGATGACCGTATCGGCGGTGCCGGTTGTTTCACCCGGCTTGCGCGTCCGACTGCAACCCGATAACAGGCTCGACATGGGCGCTCCCGCTGCCAGAGCGGCCATGGTTGCGGCACTGGTTTTTTGTAGAAATTCCCGTCTATTCCAGCTAGTATTCATGTCCTTGTATTCGTCAAAGAACCTGATGTGCTAGTTGTACATCAGATAGTTATAAGACACTTTACGTTATTTTTTACTATAACATCGGTGGTTTTCAGACGCTCATTGGTGGTGCCAGGTCCTTACACTTGACACCACCAATGAGAGTCTGAAAACCCTGTAAAAAACTCGTCAATAAATCAACTGAAATTCAGGATGCAGGCTGATGGCCCATACCAAATCCTGAATCCCTTCTGTGCTGGGGCTTTTGCCCACGATCTTTTGCGCAACCGCCATTTCATTGGGTTTGGGCTCCCGACCCAGCGCTTTCCAGTACAGGTTTCGCACTAGTACATCAGACGTTGGGTACGTGGCTTTCCATTGCTGGGCTCCCCGCTTCAGGGCATCGTTAAACTTCTCCCCGTTCGTCAGCTCCAGGGCCTGCAACAGATTCGCCTGCGACGACCGGCTGGTGCTGACCGTTTCGCGATTGGGCCGTCCAAGGGCCGTCAGGAAGGGGTCATTTTTAACCAGAGACGCCCTCGGAAACGGCATTTCTTTCTTGAGTTGCTGCGGAAACTGCTTCTCCACAATAGACGTATCGGCATAAACCGGGCTAAACGCCAGGCTGACGGCATCGGCAAACTGTTCGGCGGTTAGTCGACGGCGTACCATACCCTGGAAAACAAAAGTCGGCGCGGTAATCATGTCCGCTTCTTTAAGCCCAACCGAAGGGAGCTGGTACGTTTTCGAGGTCAGAATGGTGTACATCAGTTTCTTGATGTCATAGCCATTCGTAACAAAATCCGACGCCAGCCAGTCCAGCAAATCCTGGCTCCAGGGGTCGTTGTCCATCACATCGACCGGCTCGATAATTCCCCGGCCCATCACCTGCGCCCAAATCCGGTTGACCACCGTACGATATAGTCGCCCATCTTTAGGCTGCACCAGAAAATCGGCCAGTTCCTTAAGCCGTTGGTCGGTGGTGGCTCTGCCATTGATGGTACCTAATTTTTCGAAGATGATGCGCGTATCGGCTTTTTTGCCCGTCGGCTTGTCACAGCGGTTGATCTCCAGCGTTGTATCGGCAAACACGTTGGCGAAGGCGTAGGCATCGGCCAGTTTCCAGTCGCTGATGAAGCTGTCGTGACACGACGCACACTTGAGATTAAGCCCAAGCAGCACCTGCGACACGTTTTGGGCGGCCTGCATTTCGGTGCGCTGGCTCGAATTGATGGTCCCTCGCCACTTGATGCCCTTGATAAACCCGGCCGATTCTTTGGTGGGACTTACCAACTCCCGCACAAACTGGTTGTACGGCTTATTGGTCTTCAGGGAGTTATAAAGCCAGCTGGTAATATCAAATCGACCGCCGGTAATATAACCCGTACCGGTATAGTCGTTTCGAAGGGCATCGTTCCAGAAGGTTAGCCAATGCTGCGCGTAGTCGGTATTTCGGTTCAGCAGTTCTTTGACGAGAAGATCCCGTTTATCGGGTCGTTGATCCGTAACGAACGTCTTGATCTGTTCGGGCGAAGGCAGCAAACCTACCACATCCAGGTAAACCCGGCGAATGTAAGTTCGGTCGTCCACGCTGTTCTTCCAGGTCAGTTTGTGCTGCTGAAAATAGACGTTCACAAACTTGTCGATGGGGTTGGTAATACCGGCTGGCGCATCGGGCAGTTCGGGTAGGCGAGGTTCCAGAGCCGCCACCCGGTAAATGCTTTTCTCGGGGCCGCTAGGCCAGGGCGCACCTTGCTTAATCCAGTATTCGAGAAGTGCAACGTCGTGTTCAGACAGTCGCTTGCCCTTGGTTGGCATAGCCTCCTTATGCCCGGCGGGAAGTTTGATGCGCCGGATAATTTCGCTATCCTCAGGATGGCCAGCCACCAGAATTACGCCATCCTCGCCCCCCTTCATGACCAGATCTTTCTTATCCAGCCGCAGACCGCCTTTGGTTTTGGTAGCACTGTGACAACTATAGCAGTTGTGGGCCAGAATAGAGCGAACCTCCAGATTTAACTCGCCAATCTGCTTGTCGTTCAGGGGTTGATTGACCGTAGCGAAGGCAAACTGCGTTTGACTTTCCGCGGGTGAACTTCCTCCTTTATCGAACGGCAACACACTACTCAGGTAGTCATCACCGTGGGTCACCATGGCCCCGTAATGGCCTGCCAGACTGACGCCCAGCACGGTGGTAGCCAACAACCCCCGGTACAGACTGGTCCGGCCCGAGCGCAGAGCGAACACAGTCAACAGGGCGAGGGTCATCGTTGCCAGACCCGACCATTGGTGAATGGTTACCGTGTCACCGCCGTAGTCGTCCTGATTGACCAAAAGCAGTCCCAGCCCGGCGGCAACCACCGAGCTGATCGTGCCGATCCAGACCATTGCGCGAATACCCGCCTGCAACTCGGTCGATTTTCGAAACCAGCCAACGGCTTCGAGTACGAGCGCAATGCACAATAAACTCACTGGAAAATGGACCATCAGCGGGTGCAGACGGCCCAAAAACTGCCAAAGCCAAAATGTTTCAGTTAATACAGACATTACGTTGCAGTAATGGGTTAAGAAAAAATAGTTTACTGATAACCCGCATTTTGGGTCAGCTTACTGTTAATCAGAATTTGAGGTGCGGGAACGGGGAAGAAATATTCAAAGTCACTATAGACATAGTCCAATGCATTAAACGCAATACCGGCCCGATCTACTGTTGGCTTTGCTTTCTCTCTGGCCCCGTGGGCATTCATAAAGCTGGCCAGCTCGGCGGGTGTCATGGTCCGTTTCAGATCAAACCAGCGGTGGTTCTCAAAAGCCAGCTCCACGCGTCTTTCTTTCAGCACGGCCGCTTTAAAGGCCGCTTTATCGAGACCTTCCAACGGCTTGAGGCCGGCCCGCGTACGAACCTGATTGACATATCCGAATGCTTCGGCCGTTGGTCCCGACTGCTCGTTGATCGCTTCGGCCAGCATGAGCAACA
The DNA here is from genome assembly GCF_900230225.1 of Spirosoma fluviale. Lineage (GTDB taxonomy): Bacteria > Bacteroidota > Bacteroidia > Cytophagales > Spirosomataceae > Spirosoma > Spirosoma fluviale. The sequence goes on along the minus strand of NZ_OCNH01000001.1, from coordinate 657,761 downwards.
CATCGGCGTACCGAAGTACCGGCCAGTTGTTATCCGTCCGCCCGGTGATGGTGTGCGGGTACGTGAATTTTGTTACATACGGGATAGGAACGACCGTACCGTTCAGCGTATAGCTGGTTTTCAGCGAAGCATCCTTCCGCAGATCGCCGGGTTCGTAGGCAGCTATCATATCGCTGGTCGGAATATTCCGTCCACCCGGCGTGGTATTGGCAAAGCCGGTCACAGCCCCTGCCGACAGCCGGGGAGCGAACACGTAAGCAAACGTACTCCATTCGCCAAGGTCATTCCCCCCCTGATACTGAATTTCGAACAACGATTCGGGACCGTTTTTTCTGGCCGGGTTGAAATTATCCGAGTACACGGCATTCAGCGTATAACCTGTTACCTGTTTCAGCGTCGTTACCGCATCGCCGTATTTCTTTTGCGTCAGATACACTTTACCCAGCAAGCCCAAAGCAGCCCCTTTGGTAACCCGACCCAGTTGAGATGCGGGAAAGGTGGCTGGCAGTAAAGGAACAGCCTCTTTCAGGTCCTTCTCGATCTGCGCCCACACATCGGCCTGTGGCGATCGAACCAGTTCAAAGGCTTTGTCGGGCTTATCCAGCGTCGACGTAACCAGTACGACATCTCCGAAATACTGGACCAGATGAAAGTAGAAATAGGCTCTCAGGAATTTCAACTGCCCTTCAATGGGCGCTTTGACGGCGGCATCGAGCGAGCTGGCAGCTAGCTTTTCCAGAGTATAATTGGTGTTATACAGCGCGGAGTAATACAAGTTCCAGACGTTGGCGATTTCGCCATTCCCCTGGTTAACGGTCGAGAATTCAAAAGCTTCCCAGCCAGCTGCTCCTCCACGATCAAGCGGGTTAAAATCGAGGGTAGTATTGTCGGACGGAAATTCCTGAAAGATGTAGGCCGCATTGGTAATACCCTGTAACTGGCCATATACGCCGTTTAGGGCCTGTAAAAACTGCGTTTCATTTTTATAGAATAAGTCGGTACCAATACGGGTCGGGTCGGTAGTGACCAGCAAATCATCACTGCACGAAAACTGGCCCAGGCAAAGAAGAAGGGTTCCGATAAGAAGTTTATTTTTCATGTTCGTGGCGATTAGAAGTTCAGTTTGATACCAGCAGCATAAGTTCTGGGAACCGGATAAGACTCGTCGTCATTATTCGGCTCGGTCGTGCTTCGTACACCTGCATCCGGGTTATTGCCAGGGTATTTTGTGAAGATCAACAAGTTGTTACCCGTCACGAAAACCCGCGCATTGCTCAGGATTGATTTGAACTTGGGAAAGTTGTAGCCAATGGTAACGGTTTTGAGCCAAACGTAGCTGCCGTCATATACATACCGGTCGCTGCTCTCGCGTGACCATTTAAAGTAGCTGGTGCCACCCTGCGCGTGTACATCCGTTGGATTGGTGCCAGGGTTGGTTGCCGACCGCCAGCGATCTTTGGCCTTGTCGAGTACGTTGAACACGCCGTCCATGTTCATGGTCGAAGCCTCAATGTTGCGGTAGATATCGAAGTCCTGCGCACCAAGGAACATGAGGTTGATATCGAACTTCTTATAGTCGGCGGCAAATGTCCAGGCCCAGGTAAAAGCCGGATTTGGGTTGCCAATTTCAACCATATCCTGGGTATCGTACGAAATAACGCCATCGCCGTTGGTATCCGCGAACTTCATCCCGCCCGGAATAACGCCGTCCTGCTTGGGTGCAGCATCTATTTCGGCCTGTGTGTTGAAAATACCCAGCTTTTTATAGCCGTAGATCATGCCCACTGGGCGACCCACTTTCTGAACGTTGTAGCCCCCATAGAAACTGCCGTAATACAGCGCGTCATTGGCCCCTTTAATGGCCAGAATCTTGTTGCGGTTGAAGCTGATGTTGGCGTTGGTGCGGAAGTTGACCTGACCAATGTTGGTTCGAAATTCGGCCCCCAGCTCAAACCCGTGGTTCTCCACTTTACCGATGTTATCCAGACTGGTTGTAAAGCCTGATACCGATGGAATGGAAACCGGCAGCAGCATGTCGTTGGTGATTTTCCGATAGTATTCAGCGTTCAGAATCAGCTTGCTGTTGAACAGGGCCAGATCCATACCGATATCCAGTTGATCGGATTTTTCCCATTTCAACTCCGAGTTGGCAAATGCGCTGACGACTTTACCGGCGGCAAATGAATTACCCAAAATGTAGTTATTGGCCCCTACAAACGCCAGACTCGGGTAGTTACCAATTTCGTTGTTACCTGTTACGCCCCAACTGGCCCGCAGTTTAAGGTCGCTAAGCCAGGCTGTCTTTGGCATAAACGATTCTTCCGTGATACGCCAGCCAACGGAAGCGGCCGGAAAATCGCCGTACTTGTTCTTCGCCCCGAATCTCGAACTCCCCTCCCGCCGGAAAGACGCGGAGAATAAGTATTTGTCTTTGTACGAATAGTTGACGCGGCTTAAATAAGCCAGCATACTCCATCCAAACTCCGTAGAACTAGCCGACCGGATGGATGCCGCTCCCAGAAACGGAACCAGGTCATCAGGAAACGTATTGCCGGTACCGGTAAAGCCGCGTACTTTTTCCTGCTGAGCGGTGTAGCCCACTAGCACATCCAGACTATGATTGGCCGAGAGTTGCGGCTTGTACGTAAGTAATTGATCCAGCGAGTAGTTGGTCAACTCTTCCGTATTATCCGTTTGGGTAGCGATTCGTGGGGGCGCACCCGCCGTACCGGACGCTACAGACAAGCCAATGGTCGATGGCACATATTCCTTGTAGGTGTTATTGGTCAGTTTTACGTTGGCAGAAGTTCTGAACTTGAAATTCCGCAGAAAGGAAATCTCAACAAATCCGTTGGTCAGGAGATCAGCGATGTTCCGCTTCCGGTACACGTTTTCCAGCACGAACAGCGGGTTTGGGAAACCAAATACGCCATCTACCCCGTTGATGTACGGAATCAGCGACCCATCCGGATTATAGGGAGTAGCCCGTGGGTCCATCAGTAAGGAACCACCTACCAGCGCACTTCGCCCGTCGGTATTAGCCAGATTTTGCCGGGTATAGGTGCCGTTGATATTCAGCCCAACATTGATAAATTTATTGACTTGTCCCCCCAGATTGGAGCGAACGGAAATACGGTCATAATTCGTCTTTTTAATAGTCCCCTCCTCTTTATAATACCCCACCGAAATCAACGATTTTATGGGGCCGGAGCCGGACGAAACGGTCATATTCAGATCCGAATACGGGGCATTGTCGTTCATGATGAGGTCAAACCAGTTGGTCGAGTACTTGGTCTGCTCCGGGAACCGGTAACCAATAGGTACTTCGCTTTCGGCGGGTTCCCGATTCTGGAGAATGCGAATCTGGTCCATGAAAACGTCCTTCTTGAACTGAGCAAATTCAGGACCGGTCAGCATCGTTACCCGTCTGGATCTTGGCACCGCCTGAATCCCGTAATCGAGCGACAGATTCACGTTGACCTTCCCTTCTTTAGCCTGTTTGGTCGTAATGAGTACTACCCCGTTAGATCCTCTGGCGCCATAAATGGCTGTGGACGCTGCATCTTTCAGGACAGTGACGCTCTCAATATCATTTGGATTCAGGTTTTGCCCAACCGTCGTACCAACTGCAAAACCGTCGATCACGTATAGCGGGTTACTACCGGCCCCCAGCGAGCCAATACCCCGAACCCGAACTTCAAAGACACCGCCGGGTGTACCGCTTTTTTGTTTAACAACAACGCCCGGTGCACGTCCCTGTAGAATTTGGTTGGGGTTGTTGGCGGGTTGTTCGCCAATGTCCCGCATGTTAATAACCGAAACGGCCGAGGTTAAATCCTGCCGACGCTGCGAACCGTAACCCACGACAACTACTTCGCTGAGCGTTTGATCGTCCGGAATCAGGGAAACGGTTATTGATGTTTGATTCCCAATTTGAACCTCTTTTTTCTGGTAGCCCACAAAACTAAAAACGAGCGTTGCGGCCGAGTTGGGTGCCGAAATCCGATAGGCCCCCGATCCATCCGTTGTGGCTCCCTGTGTTGAGCCTTTCAGAACGACGCTTACCCCCGGCAGTCCACTTCCTTTCTCATCAATTACCCTCCCCGTAACAATAACATCGACCAGTTTCGTATCGCTGCTCACTGTTTGTCGTACAGAATTAGCCAGCGCCACCTGCTCTCGAACATTGGGCGGTGGACTACCTTTCTCTACACGTACTCCCTGTCCATGCGCATGGCTTATACAACAGCCAGCTACTATACTAAAGGCAACTAATTGATAGAGCTTTTTCATAGTGTTACTGTTTAAGGGTTTGATTAGACTTGCCTACTTGGAAATAGACAACTATCTGGCCAAATATTACAATAAGACTACGCCTAACTTTCCTATACCTACCTATTTTTTAATAGATTTTTAACAGTTTTTATTCTTAAAGTTTAAAAACACACCTTGTGAACTCAAGTATTAACTTAACCCGGGTGTGTAATGATTTTACTTATCGACCAGCTTGTTCAACCTCTTGGCTGTTAAGGTGGCGACAAACTACTCTCTTTAAGATTGCATGGCTTTCTTCGGTGGCAATAGGTCGCCAGAAGACCAGAGATTGCCCTATCCCTGGCTTAATTTATTGTTTTTGTATCGTCTAATTAATAGTAGCTAAACCTACTCTCTTCACTTTCTTATAGGTGCCCTGTAGCTATTACGTATACGCAATAAAGAGACTATGCTGTATCACATTAAAATCAATGATTACTCAAATACGCCGAAGTATCAGCAGATTTACAACTCGATTGTTGAAGGCATTGAGAATCAAGACATTTTACCCGGCGATAAGCTACCGTCTATTCATGAGGTATGTGCCGAGTTTGATGTGGCGAAAGGAACGGTAGAACGAGCGTACGAACTGCTGAAAGAAAAGGAGATAATTGGTGCCGTAAAGGGCAAGGGATTCTACATCAACTACACCAAAACAGGTAAAAACTTAAAGATATTTCTATTATTTAATAAGTTGAGTGCCCACAAGAAAATCATTTACGACTCCTTTGTTGAGTTGCTTGGACCGGGCGTGGCCATTGATTTCTTTATCTACAACAATGACTTCCGGTTGTTTCGGGATTTAATTCAGCGGCAGGCCCGTAACCACACGCATTACGTGATTATCGGCCATTTTTTCGAGGGGGGTGACAAAGCCGATGAGTTGATCAACAGCTTGCCCAAGCACAAACTGGTTATTTTGGATAAGCTAATGGAGGGGGTTTCGGGGCAGTATGCCGCTGTATTCCAAAACTTTGAGAAAGATGTTTATCAGGCACTTACCGAAGCACTTCCGCTACTGAGGAAATACACGACCCTTAACATTCTCTTTCCGCATTATACTTACCATCCAAAAGCCATCCTGAACGGCTTTTATAAATTCTGCTTCGAACACGGTTTCGAAACACGCGTGATCAACGACATCAACCACGAAGTGATTCGTCCGCAGAATGCCTATATTAATCTAATGGAAGAGGACCTGGTCGAGCTGATCAAGCGAATAAAAACTACGCCTTATATTGTTGGTCAGGAAGTCGGTATACTGTCTTACAATGACACGCCCCTGAAAGAATTTTTGCTGGATGGTATCACGGTTATCTCAACAGACTTCGCCCAAATGGGCCGAACGGCCGCTCAACTGGTACTGAATGCCAGTGTAGAACACGTGGAGAATCCATTTCATCTGGTCATTAGGAAATCCCTGTAATCCGAACCGCACGGGCGGCCTCTCGGGATTTAGTTAATTTTTCTGACAGACTATGATTTTACGATTCAGAGTCATCAGAAAAATCAACTAAATCCCGCAGGGCCGCCCGTGCGGTTCGGATTAGTAGCGCACCACTTTGAACTTTGAGATACCGCCATCGAAGCGAATGAGCATTTTCTTTTTGGCGGCATCGTAGCCGGGGCTTACAAACTCCCCGCCACCCACGCTGGTAAAATCGTCTAGTTGCTCAATGTTTAACGCACCGTCTTTCTTGATCCGGCAGCCTACTTCTTTTGGAACCCGAACCGTAACCGAAGCCGCACCAACGTCGAGCTTTACATCGGTCTGATCGGCTTTGGCTCCTAGCTTCAAGTCGAGTTCGGCAGCGCCAACAGCCAACTTCAGACTTCTAACGACATATGCACTCAAATCGAGATCGCCCTGGCCAGCGCCCAGTGCCACGTCCATAGTCCAGACGGGTGTCGTATTCAGGTGTACATCCACCCGGTTTTCGTAGTCACCGTCTTTCAGGTCGATGTTTTGTTTTTCTTCCGTGGGTTTCAACTCAATGGTTGGAATATGCGTCGTTTCATCGCGATCTACCGACATGGAGTAGCTGCCAACCGTTTGTTTTGTATCGGCTTTAATGAGTTCGGTGGTTGGGTCGCTGATGATAAACCGACCGGCACCACCCGATAGCTTCAATACAGCCTCCCGGGTGTCGGCACTCATCGGCTCGGCGAACGTGTTCGAGTGGGTTTCAGTCCGGCCAGCATCCCGACGATCGCGCTCCGAACGATAGTCGTCTTCGTTGTCGCTATCGTCATTTCCGTTATCCTCATCCGAATTATCGTCATCGCCATCCGAATAACTACGGTCGTTGTCATCATCGTCATGGTTCCAGCGCATATGGAAACCATCGCGGTCACGGTCATGGGAGAAAAAGCCAAACAGCGTTGTGGGTACGGCTACGGCCAGCATGACCGTCGTGATGAAGGCGGCCGGGTTGCCCCGCCGTTCCAGAATCAGGTTGACCCCGGCGAGAATCAATAGAACAGGCCACAAATTCACCAGTGAATGCCAGTCAACATCGAGCCAGCCTGCCCGCCGGGCCAGAAAAAGCACACCCAGTGTGAGCAGGAAAATGCCCCAGAATAATCCGTTAGTACGTTTCATAAGAGTAGTTTTGATGTATGATGTAGGATCGGGGCCGCCCGTGCGGTAGGATGGATGTATACGCTTAGCAGTTTAAGTACATCCTACCGCACGGGCGGCCCCGATCCTACATCATACATCATTTATAGGGTTCCGTTATTGGGGTCGTTTGGGGTTGGGTCACTCTTGTAAGGATCACTTTTATAGGGATCACTCTTGTAAGGATCGTTTTGATTCTGATCGAACGGGGTTTTGATCCGGTCCCGGAAAATCAGCCACAAGCCGATAGCGATCAGAATGAACGGCCACAAATCGCCGAAACTGATGTCGAAATAGCGATCAATCAGGAACAGAATACCGAGTAAAATCAGGACAGCTCCACCAACCAGACTACGGTCGGGCGATGCGGGTTTATTGGGATTGTAAGGATTCATGGAGAAAACAGGGTTTGCGTAAATAGTTGATTGAGCTGCAGAACCCGCAAAACGGCGTTCGGGTAATGCGATCCACAAGATAACATAAATGATGAAGGCCGGGAAATGGGGCAGAAAAATCCCAACCACAAAAAGTACCCGCACCAAGGTGCGATCAATTCCGAAATAATCAGCAAGGCCAGCACATACGCCCCCAATCTGGGCCTGGTCTGCTATACGTTCTAATCGTTTGTTCATGGCTTCTAGTGCCGGATCGCCGGACCGTTAAAACTGATGTAAACCTAGCCGATGAACGTGTTCTGTGGAAGGGGAATAGGAAGAATGGACGCGCCTATGGATGGATGTATGTTTTCAATGATAGTAGGTTATACATAGTACTAAAGTCACTCCTCCTCTATCGCTTCCAGAATATCCATTAACTCGCCAAACTCCTTATTGCCGGGTTGCTCTTCGGCACCTCCGCTTAGAGCAATGCCTGTTACGGATAGATCAGCGAGTAATTCATGCACGTTGTCGACGGAGACGCCCGTACCTAACAGGATTGGGTAGCGAGACGCCTGCCGCTTTAAGAGTTCTTTTACATCGTCATCCAGATGCATAGGGCCGTTGCTTTCGAGCAGGACATAATCGGCATTGGACGCCCCTGTTTGCAGGATTGTATCGAGCTGGTCGAAGGTGACTTGCGCGACATCCACCCGTAAGATGAACCGGAGGTCGTTCTCCGTTTTAGTTAATGTGCTCAAGTACGGAAGCAGAGCAGCCTCATCGACCTGTAATAAATCGGGCTGGTAGGTTTCCAGCAGTTGCTCTATAACCTCCAGGTCTGTCGATCTGGTTTCACCGACAATCTGAACACCCGCTACCCAGCCCCGTATCTCGCCAAATTTTTTCGGTTCAACATAATCCAGCGAATCAGCGTCCATTGAAAAGCCAAGCATATCGACCCCCATACCCGCACAATAGCGGGCATCGCTCAGGTTCGTAACGTTCGAGATTTTGACCAGCGTTTTAAGGGCCATAGTAGTAGGTAGTCGTGAAATTTTGATTGATTATTCGTAATCGCAAAGGTACAGACAGACCCGCATTGTATTACCTGAACACTGTCTGTATTGTTCATCACCGGACAGCGGTGTACGAAATCGGACAAACCCTATTTCACTAAATCCACGTCTGTAAGCTGAATAGGCCGTTTTTCGAACTTGGCAAAGCATTTGTTCTACAAAAGTTGATCTTATGTTTTCGGCATGAAACGAACGTACCTGGGTGAGTTTGAAGAACTGGTTTTATTAACGGTTGCCGTCCTGCATGAAGGGGCTTACGGGGTCGCCATTACCGATGAGCTGGACCGGCAAACGGGGCGATCCGTGAGCATCAGTGCCGTTCATGCCGCCCTCCACCGGCTGGAAGAGAAAGGCATGCTTAAGTCGCAGATGGGCGAAGCCACCGCCGAACGGGGCGGCCGGCGGAAACGACTGTTTTCGGTTACAGCCTTGGGTAGCCGTGCGCTACACGACATACGGGCCATGCGCGACCAGTTGTGGGATTCGATTTCGCCAAGTGCCTTACCAGTCATCAGCTTATGAACACCCGGCCTCCCTCCCAACCCGTCGAACCACCCCGTTGGGGCGACCGGCTGCTCGAATGGTTCTGTAACGCCCACCTGCTGGAAGAGATACAGGGCGACTTGTACGAACGATTCACCCACGATGTGCAACAAGTTGGCCTACCGAAAGCGAACCGGCGCTACTGGCTCAATGTAGTCCAATTCATACGCCCCTTTACCCTGAAACGGCAACCTGAACATTATTCTTCCCCCGGTTTATTCTCGTCAATTATGCTACGCAACTACCTCAAAACCTCGCTCCGAAACCTGACCCGGCATAAGGTCAGTACGCTGATTAACCTGTTCGGACTTACGCTGGGGATAACGGCCTGTCTGGTTATTTACCTCATCACCAATTACGAACTCAGCTACGACACCTTCCATCCCGACAGCGAACGGATCTATCGGCTGATAGGCGAATCCCAATATGGCAAGTCGGGCGAAAAACACCCGGTGGGTTTTGTCCCCAATGCAGTTCCGAAAGCCATTCGGGAGGAGATTACGGGACTGGAAACGGTGGCGGCTTTTCATAATATCTCGTCAGATGTACTCATCCCAACGGGGCAGGAAAAACCGAAGCGATTTGAGAGTAGCCGACACGATGAACTGGTCGTCGTAGACCCGCAGTTTTTCGACATTTTCAGGTATGAATGGCTGGCGGGCAATCCCCAAACAGCGCTGAATGAGCCGTTCAAAGTTGTCTTGTCCGAACAAAAAGCGCGCACGTATTTCGGCAGCATTCCCCTCGATCACATACTGGGTAAAGAGGTCATCTATGAAGATTCGGTGCGGGTGAGTGTGGCTGGTATTGTAAAAGAATGGGTGCAGCCATCCGATTTCAACTTCACTGACTTTATCTCATTCGCCACCATCCGGGCCAGTAAGCTCAAACAGAGCATCAACCTCGACCAGTGGACAGACATCTGGTCTGCCTCGCAGGCGTTTGTTAAACTACCTCAGGGTGCCACACCCGAGCAGTTCACTGCTCAACTTCAGCGGTTCGGCAAAACGCACTTTACCAAGAACATGGAGCTGCAATTTACTCCTGCTCTGCAACCCCTGTCCGACCTTCACTTCAACGATGAGTATGACGACAATTATTCCCGGAAAGCGCATTTGCCCACGCTCTACGGCCTCATGGCCATTGCCGCGTTTATTCTGCTCATTGCCGCTATCAACTTTATCAATCTGGCCACAGCCCAATCGGTGCAACGGGCCAAAGAAACCGGCATTCGGAAAGTGATGGGGAGTAGCCGGGCCAATTTAATTTTTCAGTTTCTGAGCGAAACGGCTTTACTAACGCTCATTGCCGTACTCATTTCGCTACTGCTTGTTCACCCAATTCTCAGCCTATTCCAAACGCTAACGCCCGAAGGACTTACGGTCGATTTGTTCAGTTGGCAAACGTTGATCTTTCTATTTCTCGTCACGATAACCACCTCGCTGCTATCCGGCTTCTATCCATCCTGGATGCTGTCGTCGTTTGTGCCCGCCTTAACATTGAAAGGGCAGACGACCAGCAAAGGCGGTGAGAACGGGAATCTCAGAAAAGGGCTGATCGTCTTTCAGTTCACGGTGTCGCTGGTGTTTATCATTGGCACGCTTATGGTGAGCCGACAGCTTAACTTCATGCGAAACAAAGACCTTGGTTTTTCTACGAATGCCATTGTGTCGATCCGCCCCGGTTGGGGTGATAAGGGACCTGTACTGGCGCAAAAGATAAAGCAGTTAGCGGGTGTTGAGCGGGTTACAATGGAGTGGTTCCCACCCATGGGGCAGGCCTTTATGGTGACCAAACTGACATACAGGGATAAGAAAAAAGACGTCGAAATGGACGTTTCAGCCAAGATAGGCGACGAGAATTTTATTCCGCTTTATCAACTTCGACTTCTGGCTGGCCGGAATTACCTCAAAAGCGACTCCCTCCGCGAACTGGTCATCAACGAAACCTATGCGAAGGCGTTAGGCTTCAAAAAACCAGCCGATGTCCTTAACAAGCTCATCCGATTTCAGGACAAAGCCTTTCCGGTTGTGGGTGTGGTAGCCGATTTTCATGAGCAGTCGTTTCACGAAAAAATTGGCCCGGTGTTTATCGCCAACATGCCACAGGCCCGCAATATTAGCGTTAAACTCGCTACCCAGGGCAAACAGGTTGGTGATTTGAAAACGACCCTGGCCAGTCTTGAACAAGCCTGGAAATCCGTCTATCCCGACAAAAAATTCGAGTACACCTTTCTGGACGATTCCATTGCCAAACTCTATGAGAAAGAGCAAAAAACCGGACAGCTTGTCAATATGGCAACGGCCATCGCCATTCTGATTTCGTGCATGGGCTTATTCGGTCTGGCGACGTTCACGGCGCAGCAGCGAACAAAAGAGATTGGTGTCCGAAAGGTATTAGGCGCATCGGTCGCCAGTATAGTAGCCCTGCTCACCAAAGACTTCCTGAAGCTGGTCTTTATTGCCCTGATCCTTGCCTCCCCTATTGCCTGGTGGGCCATGCACCAGTGGCTCAAGGATTTCGTCTACAAAGTCGACCTCAACTGGTGGGTATTTGCCCTGGCGGGTGTTCTGGCAATCAGCATTGCATTAGTGACTGTCAGTTTCCAGAGTATAAAAGCTGCCTTGACGAACCCGGTGAAATCGTTGCGGTCCGAATAATGTAGAGACGCAATACGTTGCGTCTCCTATGCGTCAGCCAAAACCATCCGGTCAGGGAGACGCAACGTATTGCGTCTCTACATTTTATTATACATCTTCCGAAAATTCTTAACGCTTTCGGCGATTTCGGGGCCGTTGTTTTCCCAGTGGTACTCATATTCTACAGAGATCGGGCCTTTGAAGCGCTGGCGTTTCATTTCGGTAATGACCTGCTCTACTTTGCTATCGCCCGTTCCCCAAACCACATCGTGGTACTTCCCATCTGGCGTGTCACTTTTTACATCTTTGAAGTGCATACCCAGCACATGGCCGTTCAGTTTTTTCAGGCACTCGACCGGATCAAGGCCCGAGCGTACCCAGTGGCCAATATCGGAGCAGGAGCCCACGTATTTACTGCCACCAATTGCTGCCAACACGGTATCCGGGTGCCAGTAGCGTGATGGCTTCGGGTGGTTGTGCAAGGCAACGTTGATCTTATACTGCCCGGCCAGTTTCCGGACTAACGGCATCTGTTCGGGCGTCGGCTCTGAGTTGATGTTCAGGATACCCATGTCTTTGGCAAAGTCAAAAAGCGTTTGCCAGTCGGCATCTGTTTTGGGATTGACAACGCCATACGCAACCACGGTTAAGCCTTTGTCTTTGATCAGTTTTTTGACCACCTGCCGGGTTGCCGCATCCATCGTAAAGTCCATCTTCCCATCTATCCCACCGCCAATCGTTTGACCGGGGAAAGCCTCCACGTATTTCAGACCGCAGCTGTCTATTTTGCGGAGCGCATCGGTAAACGAAAACAGCCGGAACGAATAGGCTTGCGCCCCCAGTTTCCAGCCCGCCTTATCTTCGGGTCCCTTTTGGGCAAATACCGTCGTCATGCTCATGGCGAGTACCGTCACACAGAGTATGAGTTTTTTCAAATTATTCATAAAAACGTCAGGGGTTTGTTTTCAAACAAAAGAATGTGGGCTTGTCGCTTTACCCGCTGTGCATCGGTCGTCGATCTGTCCCATACCGTACAAACTTTGTCCGAATCTGGACAGCACACTCTCAGTTGCTTTCCAAAAACTGCCTTTGTAATCTTGAAACCGCCTTTTTCTCTTCTGGCAAGGCATTTGCTCAGCAAAAATAGAACTAATACTCAGCTATGAAACGGACCTATTTAGGCGAGTTTGAAGAGATTGTACTACTCACCGTGGCCGTGCTGGAAGGGCAGGCATACGGAGTGGCACTTACCCACGAAATTATCGAGCAGACGGGCCGTTCGGTGCGTTTGAACCAGATTCATGCCGCCCTGCAACGGCTGGAAGATAAAGGCATGGTGAAATCTGAAATGGGTGAACCGACCGCCGAACGCGGTGGCCGTCGGAAACGACTCTTTACCGTTACGGCCTACGGTCGGCGGACGTTACAGGAAATTCAGGAAGTGCGTGTCAGCCTGTGGAGCCGCCTGGTCAATCCGTTTAAACCCGTAACCAGCTTATGAAAACGCCCGCAAGTCCGAAGCCACCCCGTTGGGCCGACCAACTTCTAACGTTCTTCTGTGCGCCCCACCGGCTGGAAGAAACCCTGGGCGACCTGCACGAGGAGTTTACCTATCAGGTCAGACGCGTTGGCGAACGGCGGGCGCGATGGCGCTATTGGTGGGATGTACTGGGATTTGTTAAACCATTTGCCATTAAACGAAGACCCGCAGCTTACCCGGTTCATCCTGCTAAGCGCAATCACTATTCACCAAATCACCAGACCATTTCTTTCCTCAACCCTGCTATGATCCGCAACTATTTCAGAACCGCCTGGCGCAATCTGGTTAAGAACAAGTTTTACTCCTTCATCAACATTTCGGGACTAACCGTCGGTCTGGCCGTTGGCATTTTGATCTTGTTGTGGGTGCAGGATGAGTTAAGTTTCGACCGGTTCCATACCCAATCGTCCTCTATTTATCGACTCGAAAACTGGGCGGGTACCGGCAGTAGTCGGCAAATCTGGACAACTACCGTAGCGCCCATCGCTGGCTTCGCCAAACGAGAAACACCCGAGGTAAAAGATGCCGTTCGGCTAACGGAGAATTACGCCTACACCCTGTTCAGGTATAAGGATAAAACCATTAACGAGCAGAAGACTTTCTTTACCGACCCAAGCCTGTTTTCGGTATTTGACTTTAACCTGATCCAGGGCAATCCGGCCAAACCCTTTCCGGATAACAACTCGGTCGTCCTTACCGAGACGACCGCCAAACGGTATTTCGGCAATGAAAATCCCATTGGCAAAGTACTGGCAGCTACTGATAATACCGCGTTTACGGTCAGTGGCATTATCCGGGACTTCCCAAAAAACTCGTCGATCAAGGGCGATATGTTTCTGCCAATCTCCCTGTTCTTCAAGAATATCTACGAAGGAAACAAAGAGGGGAAAAACATGGACAATGATTTCTCGCAGTTTCAGTACAATACCTATTTGTTGCTCCAGCCAAACACATCGGTTGCCAGCCTGGCGACTAAACTACGAACTATTCACCTGCGCAATAAACCCAATGATACCGACCTTACCTACCTGTTGCAACCGCTTCCCAGTATGCACCTGTACAAAGCCGACGGCACCGAGGGGGGTATAGAAACCGTCAGGATGTTTTCCATTATTGCCCTGCTGATCTTAGCGATTGCCTGTATCAACTACGTGAACCTCTCTACGGCCCGCTCGCTGCTGCGCTCTAAAGAAGTGAGCATGCGGAAAATTGTGGGGGCCGCCCGGAGTCAATTGTTCATGCAGTTTCTGGTCGAAACTACACTGCTTTTTTCGCTGGCAGCCGCGCTGGCTCTTGGTCTGCTATTTGGCTTACTTCCCTTTTATAATGAACTATCGGGCAAAGAACTCGTGCTTAATTTCAGCGATTACCATATTTGGCAGATTATCGGGCTAACCATTGCCGGTACGCTGGTTGCATCGAGTATCTACCCGGCCGTGTTGCTATCCTCGTTTGAGCCGCTCAAAGCGCTGAAGGGGAAAGTATCGGCCCGTTTGAGTGAAGCCTCCTTTCGCAAGTTACTGGTCGTCATCCAGTTTTCCGTTTCGGTTATCCTGATTGCCGGTACGTTTATCATCAATAATCAACTGCAATACATCCGCTCGAAGGAGTTGGGTTACGACAAAACGCATGTGTTCGCTTTCTTTATGCGGGATATGCGCAAACACTACGACGCGGTGAAAGCCGACTTGCTGAACCAGCCTGGTGTAGCGGCCGTTACCCGCGCCAACGCCAATATTATTGTGCTGGGCGGGCAGACCGGCGATAATGAATGGGATGGAAAAGAACAGGGCGAAACCATGATGATGCACCCTGTCGCCATCGATAAGGATTTCATTCCCTTCTTCAACATGAAGCTGCAACAGGGGGCTAATTTTACGGGGGCCGTAGCCGATTCGCTGCATTTTATCCTGAACGAAACGGCAGTTAAAGCCGCTCGCCTTAAAGATCCCATCGGGAAGCGGTTTAGACTCTGGAAACACAATGGCACCATTATCGGCGTTGTGAAGGACTTCCATTTTGCGTCGATGAAGCAGACGATTGAGCCCTCTATTTTTTACTACGAACCCCAGGACATGGGCGCTATTTATATCAAAACAACCGGCAAGGATGCTGAACATGCCATAGCTTCGGCTCAGCAGTCCTGGAAGCAATACAATGCTGATTTTCCATTTGCCTATTCTTTCCTGGACGACGTATTCAATAATCTCTACAAATCCGAACAGCAAACCGGGCTTCTATTCACAATATTCTCGTCAATTGCCATCCTGATTTCGTGCCTTGGTTTGTTCGGCCTGGCGGCATATACGGCACAGGTTCGCACCCGCGAAATTGGCGTTCGTAAAGTGTTGGGGGCTAGTGTTGCCAGCGTCATTCAACTTCTGGCGAAAGACTTTATTCAACTGGTTATTATAGCCATTGCCATTGCCGTACCCATCGCCTGGTGGGCCATGAATCAATGGCTTCATGACTTTGCGTACCGAATCGACATTGAATGGTGGATGTTTGCCCTGGCCGGTTTCCTGGCACTGGCCATTGCCCTGCTGACGGTCATCTTCCAAAGTATCAAAGCGGCCCTGATGAATCCGGTGAAAAGCCTACGGAGCGAATAAATGGCAAAAGGGTAAGGGCATGGGGCAACGAGTAAACTGTTCGTAGTCATCACCCTTCCCTGTGCCCTTACCCCTTTGCCCAACGCCATGAAAACGCCACCCCCTTTAGCCAACCGCCTACTCCGCTTCTTCTGCTCTCCTCACCGACTGGAAGAGGTTCAGGGCGACCTGCACGAAGAATTTGACTATCAAGTCAGACGCATTGGCGAACGGCGGGCGCAATGGCGCTATTGGTGGGATGTACTGGGATTCGTTAAACTCTCGCTTGCCGACTGGTTATTTAACCGAAATCGCAAACCTTCCGATTATTCGTCAACCCCTTTTCTAAACGCAGCTATGTTCCGCAACTATTTCACCATCGCCTTTAGAAACCTCGTCAAGCATAAGACGTACTCGTTCATCAACATCATCGGTCTGGCACTGGGCATTGCCGTAAGTCTGCTTATCCTGCTGTTTGTGATTCACGAACGAACCTACGATCAGTTCCATACCAACGCCGACCGGATTTTCCGGGTTTATACCCGAATGAAGTTTGGGGAGCAGGAAATCCAGTCCGACCGGATGTCTGCACGATTTGGCCCGGCTGTTCAGGAAGCGAATGCCGGTGTGCTGGGGTTTGTCCGTATCGCAACGACACCGGGGCGCGTGGTGATTAAAACCAGCCCGGAACGTAAGTTCTTTGAAGGTAAATTCATTCTGGCCGATCCGTCATTTCTGAGCGTTTTCTCCTTTCCCTTTAGCGAAGGGTCAGCCCAAACGGCTCTCGTTCGGCCCATGACCGTTCTCTTGACCGAACGCACCGCCGAACGCTATTTTGGTCGCGAAGACCCAATCGGAAAAACGATTACGTACAATAATAAACTCCGGTTTGAAGTAACGGGCGTGCTGAAAAATCCGCCATCCAACTCAACCGTCCAATTCGACTTTGTCGCTTCGCTGAACAGTCATCCGGCCATTGAACGTATCCAGAATGGGTTCCTTAAGGACGACGAGGTAGCGTTGAACAGTCAGTACGTACAGGGAGGCCATTTTCAAACATTCTTCCTGCTACGGTCTGCAGCCGATACGGCGACGATCCTTCGCAATCTGCCTTCAATCATAAAAGCGTCCGGAGCCAACCCGAAAGGGTGCCGGTATATTATTGATCCACTGACAAGTGTTCATTTAGGAATGAATTTCGGCGATACAGCTAATTCTCGCTACCTGACCATTTTCCTGGGTATTGCCGCCCTGACGTTGTTGCTGGCGTTAATCAACTACATGAGTCTGACCACGGCACGGGCTACCCAACGGGCTCGGGAAGTGGGCGTCAGAAAAGTAATGGGAGCCGCCCGCAGCGAACTGGCCGGGCAATTTTATGGTGAATCCATATTCATTACGCTGCTCGCTTTCCTGTTGGCGCTGGTGCTGGTAAAGGCGCTTCGGCCACCATTCTACCAGCTCCTGAAACTTGATATTGATCCGTCGTTTATATACAGCCCCACATTTGGACTGGCCGCACTTCTCTTACTGATAACCTGTGTACTGCTTTCAGGCAGCTATCCCGCCCTCCTTCTATCGTCGTTTAATCCGGTCAAGGTATTGAAAGGGCAGCTAACAACCGGACAGGGTGGCCCTACCGTTCGACGGATTTTCACGGTTGTTCAACTTACGGTGTCGATTGGTCTGATTGGGTGCAGTATTCTTATCTACCAGCAAGTGCAGCACTTGCAAAACCGAAAACTAGGCTTGTACAAAAACCGGGTTCTGGTTGTGCCGGTCGATGCTTCGCTCACCAATCAATACGGTAGATTCAAACATGACCTGCGGCAGATACCCGGTGTCGAACGGGTATCTGCTGCATCGTCGGTACTCTACAAGGAAGGGGGAAGTATTTATTTTACGCAATCGCCGGTAACCAAAAAAGATATCAGCATCCATGTGTTGTCCGTAGACGATCAATTCGCCGAAACACTCCAGATTCCCTGGAAAAGCAAACCCGACTCAACACAGTTGGCTGCACCCAACACCGTTGTACTCAACGAAATAGCGGTACGAAAAATGGGGTTTGGCAATCAACCGTTGGGCCAGCGCCTATCCTTGGGTTCAGAAAAGAGCGAAGTCGTGGGTGTGATGCGTAATTTTTACTTTACGGACATCAACGACTCCAACGAACCCCTGGCTCTCTTCGTTGCCAAAGACACGGCCAGCGCAATGGCCCAATATGGCGGTAGTTTATACGTCCGTATTCAACCCGGTGCTGACCTGCAACAAACGGTCGGGCGCATCGAGACAACGTATCGACAGTTACAGGTTGAGAAACCGTTTGAATATTATTTTCTGGACGAGACCTTCAATAACATTTACAAATCTGAAGCCCGGCTAGCCAACCTGTTTAGTGCTTTCACGGGATTTGCCTTATTCATTGCCTGCCTGGGCCTATTCGGCTTGGCCGCCTTCACGGCTGAACAGCGAACTAAAGAAATTGGCGTTCGAAAAGTGCTCGGTGCATCGGTAACCAGCATCATTACTTTACTCTCAAAAGATTTTCTAAAACTGGTACTGGTTTCTATCCTGATTGCCTCGCCCATAGCCTGGTGGGCGATGAACAAATGGCTCCAGGATTTCGCTTACAAGATTGACATTGCCTGGTGGGTGTTTGCGCTGGCAGGTGGCCTGACCACTACGATTGCTCTGCTAACAGTTAGTTTTCAAAGCATCAAAGCCGCTTTGATTAACCCAGTGAAATCGTTGCGGTCCGAATAATGTAGAGACGCAATACGTTGCGTCTCCTATGCGTCAGCCAAAACCATCCGGTCAGGGAGACGCAAGGTATTGCCGGTCCGCCGGTGCGGTCTCTACGATACCACTGGCAAAAAGATCGTTTTATCCCGCAGGAAAGCGCCAATCCAGATCAGTACAAGTGGCAGAAACGCGTTTAACGGAGCCCCATGCGAGATCTCGGTAGCGAGTGCTCCGGCAAAATAGCAAGACAATAAAATGAAGCCCAGCTTCATTGTTTTGGGATAGATGAACAGGGTCGCAAAGCCGATTTCCATTAAACCAAGGACAATAGCTTTATCCCCCACCCCTGCTTTCGTGAGCGTATCGATGACTTCTTTCGATTGAGTCAATTTCATAACACCACTGAGAATCGGCATTCCAGCGGCCAGAACGGTGAAAATGATGGTTACAATTCGCATTACTTTTGGATTCATGATTAGTACAATTTAAACAGCCATTCCGGCCTTTGTTTGGTAACAGCAAACGTAGTTAAACCAGCTATCAATTTGTAAGTACTATACTAAAGGATACCAGTTTCCTCCAGGATACCAGCTGGCCGACTCGATATAGCTCACTATCTTTAATCTATGAACACAATCGTTGAGGCCGCTCCTCCCAGACTTGGTACCGGAAAAATCCATTCTGGGGCCGAATGCACCCAAAGCTTACAGGCCGTTCAGGATGCGCTCTATGTTTTAAGTGGTAAATGGAAATTACCGATCATCATTGCCATGAGCGGTGGCCCCAAGCGCTTTGGCGAATTGCAGCGTCTGGTTTCGGGTATTACGGCTAAAGTTCTCAGCAAAGAGCTAAAGGAACTGGAGATGAACGAGTTTGCTGTGCGGCATGTCTACGCGACCATGCCCGTTACCGTCGAATATGAACTAACGGAATACAGCCAGTCGCTGAACAGCATCATCGAAGCATTACGAACCTGGGGCATCCAGCACCGCGCCCGAATCCTCGGAAAAGACAAGGTAGTTACCTAAGACTTATCTGTCCAGATGCGTACAGAATTTGTCCGTTTCTGGACATTATCCTCGTGACTTAAATCATTAAAAGTGCCATTCCTAACCGGGATGGCACTTTTTTTAGTTTGGTCGGGCATTTGTTATACATATACATAACTAATGAACGGCCATGAAGGGAACCTACTTAGGTGAGTTTGAAGAAGTGGCGGGAAGATGATTTAAACGAACTGTTCTCCGAACGACTTAAGTCGGTGGGTCTGCGCCAGGCTCGATGGCGGTATACAAAAGACGTGTTAAGTCTAATGCGGCCTTCGCTGATCAAACGACAACCCAGAGATAACCCTCGACTATCCTTATTCAGCACGGATATGCTTTCCAATTATATCAAAATAGCCTGGCGGAATCTGATTCGCAACAAAGGCTATTCGTTTATCAATATTGGTGGATTAGCAGTCGGTATGACCATAGCGATCCTGATTGGTTTATGGATCTATGACGAGTTATCGTTCAACAAGTCCTTCCAGCATTACGACCGCATTGCGCAGGTCATGCGCAACCGAACGGTAAATGGCGAAACAGACACCAGAATGGGTCTGCCAATACCGTTGGCTCAAAGTCTGAAAACTAGCTACGGCGATAGCCGCAACGGTGGGCCGTTTAAGCGTGTTGTCCTGTCATGGTGGACAAGCCTGCACACCATCAGCGTATCGGACCAGGTGTTTTCGAAGAGCGGCAAATTCATGACGCCCGAAGCCCCCGAAATGCTTTCGCTAACCATGCGCCGGGGCAGTCGGGCGGGCCTTACCGAACCAGCCTCTATACTGCTGTCGGCATCGCTGGCGAAGACCCTGTTTGGCGAGGAAAACCCGTTGCACAAGACCCTGACAATTGACAATACCATGACGGTCAACGTTACGGGTGTCTACGACGATCTACCAGCGGGGAGCAGCTTTGCCGATGTACAGTTCATAGCTCCCTGGGACCTATATGCCGCGTCGACTGATTGGGTAAACGAAGCCAAAGACGACTGGACGAATACCTCGTTTGAAGTTTTTATTGAGTTGGCTCCCTCGGTCAGTTTCGCCGACGTATCGGCAACGATCAGGAACCTGCTTGTTGGCAAAACCAGTGCTGATGTTGCCCGGAAGCCCGAAGTACTCCTGTATCCTATGTCGCGCTGGCATTTGTATTCAGACTGGAAAAACGGCGTCAACGAAGGTGGCCGAATTCAGTTTGTCTGGTTATTTGGTCTGATTGGCCTGTTTGTGTTGCTACTGGCCTGCATCAACTTCATGAACCTCAGTACGGCCCGCTCGGTTAATCGGGCCAAAGAAGTGGGTATTCGAAAAGCCATTGGCTCCCGGCGACAGGAGTTGGTTGCTCAGTTCTTTGGTGAATCGCTACTGGTAGTTACGCTCGCGTTTGGGGTGGCTATCGGGCTGGTTTTTCTATCAATGCCGTTTTTCAATCAGATCGCCGACAAACAGATGGTGACTCCCTTTACAAATCCCCTGTTCTGGGTGTTGGGGGCCGGATTTGCTTTGCTGACAGGACTCATAGCTGGTAGCTATCCCGCCCTTTACCTGTCATCATTTCGGCCCGTTGCAGTCCTGAAAGGTGCGATACAAACCAGCAAGAGCATTGCTACACCCCGACGGTTGCTGGTCGTTTTGCAATTTACCGTCTCAATTACTCTCATTATCGGTACTCTGATCGTTTACCGGCAAATTCAGTTTGCCAGGAACCGCCCCATTGGCTACAACCGGAACGGGCTGATTTCGATGGTTCTGAATGTGCCCCACTACGAAAAACACCGGGAAACGGTTCGGAACGAGTTGATCAGATCGGGAGCGGTACTCGAGGTAGCCGAATCGGCCAGTCCGCTAACCGAAGTTCAGTCGACCAACGGTGGCTTCGACTGGGCGGGTAAAGACCCGACGTTGCAAATCAATTTCGGGACAATTGGCATATCGCATGAGTTTGGCAAAACGGTTGGCTGGACGTTCAAACAAGGACGCGATTTCTCCAGACAACTGGCTTCTGACTCGCTGGGAATCGTCCTGAACGAATCGGCCGTAGCGTTTATGGGTATGAAAGACGTTCTTGGCAAAACTATTTCCTGGAATGGCAATGGTTTCAATGTTAGCTTTCACGTTATCGGTGTAATACGGGATATGGTCATGGATTCGCCCTATGAGCCAGCCCAACCGTCGGTCTTTTTCATCAGCCCGAAACACGGCCAGTTCCTGACCATGCGACTCAACCCAACCCAAAGCCCGCAGGACGCCCTGGCAACAATTGGCGACGTATTGAAAGAGCATCTGCCCGCTGCCCCGTTCAACTACACCTTTGTCGATGACGAGTACGATCAGAAGTTCCGTACCGAAGAGCGCATTGGCACATTGGCTTTCATTTTTGCCACGCTGGCCATTTTCATTTCGTGCCTTGGCATTTTTGGACTGGCTTCGTTTATGGCCGAGCAACGTACCCGAGAAATTGGCGTCCGCAAAGTGCTGGGCGCATCGGTGCTGAATCTATGGGGATTGCTCTCTAAAGACTTTGTGTTTTTAGCTCTGATTGGCTTCGGCATGGCAACGCCTATTGCCTGGTATTTCCTGCACAACTGGCTCCAGGAGTATACGTACCGCACCGATATTTCGTGGTGGGTCTTTGCCGTATCTGGTGCCGGTGCCTTGTTAGTTACCTTGCTAACAGTAAGCTTCCAAAGTATCAAAGCCGCGTTGATGAATCCGGTAAAAAGTTTACGGTCTGAATGATGTAGAGACGCAATACGTTGCGTCTCCCGACCGGATGGTTTTGGCTGACGCGAGGTGGGACGCAAGGTGAGACACAAAAGCAACGAAACAGAATTTCCTGCGTCTTTGGATCAACTGTGTCCTCAACCGCTGGTAATTATGTTCCGAAACTATCTCAAAATCGCCTGGCGCAACATTGCCCGGAGCAAAACCTTCTCCTTTATCAATGTGCTGGGCCTTGCTCTCGGCATGACCAGCAGCCTGCTCATTTTACTCTGGGTGCAGGACGAACGCAGCATCGACCAGTTCCACGCCAACGGGCCAAACATTTATGAAGTATTGGAGAACCAGCAATGGACAGGCAACGACATCAGTACCACCCCCTCAACACCCGGACCGCTGGCTTTTGCCCTGAAAGCTGAAGTGCCCGAAGTTGAACGGACAGTTAAAGTTACCTGGCAGGAAGAGCACCTGCTTTCGGTGGGCGACAAAGGGTACAAAGAAAAAGGGCGGTATTCGAGCCCAGATTTATTCCAGATATTCTCCTTCCCCCTTGCGTATGGCGACCCAAAAACGGCCATTGCGGAGCCAACGTCTATCGTTATCTCCGAAAAAGCAGCGCAAAAGCTTTTTGGTCGAACGGATGTACTGGGGCGGATGGTTCGGGTCGATAATAAGGAGGATCACAAAGTAACGGGGGTGGTGAAGGACATACCCGAAACATCCTCTCTTAAATTTGATTTTGTGTTGCCCGAAGCGCCGTACGAGAAGGAGAACAAGTGGCTGGAAGGCTGGGACAATAACGGCATCCGAACCTACGCGCTCCTGCACCCAAATGCGGATATCGACGCTCTGAATGACAAAATCCTAAACTTTATTAAGAAGCATGACAAGAACGTGACGACCATCACGACGTTCCTATTTCCCTACGAGAAAGCCTACCTGCAATCGAAATTCACCAATGGCAAGCCCGATGGCGGGCGGATTGAGTACGTCCGGATTTTCACCATTGTCGCTATCTTCCTGCTCATTATTGCCTGCATCAACTTCATGAATCTGGCTACGGCCCGCTCGGCCAAACGGGCGAAGGAAGTAGGCATTCGGAAGGTTGTAGGGGCCGAACGTTCGTATCTGGTCGGTCAGTTTGTTGGCGAAGCAGTATTGACGGCCCTCTTCTCATTGCTGATTGCGATAGTTCTGGTGCAGGTGCTGCTTTCAAGCTTCAATACCTTAACGGAGAAACATATAGAAATCCAGTACGCCAACCCGCTGTACTGGCTCACCCTGTTTGGATTAGCCCTGATAACCGGACTCATTTCTGGTAGTTACCCGGCCTTATTTCTATCGTCGCTTCAACCGGTAAAGGTGTTGAAAGGTACGCTACGATTTACGGCGGGTGCCGTATTCTTCCGACAAGGGTTAGTAGTTTTCCAGTTTGCTCTCTCATTATTGTTAATTATTGGAACCTTGATTGCTGGTCGGCAGGTGGATTATATCCGCACCAAAAACCTGGGCCTTGACCGTGAAAATGTCGTTTATATGGACCTCGAAGGCGATTTACCCAAACGGTTCGACGCGTTCCGGGAAGAACTTCTACAAGCACCAGGTATTCAATCCGTATCATCGGCAGGCAACGACCCGATGCAAATTGGCAGTTCGACCACCGGCGTTGAGTGGAAAGGCAAACCCGAAGGCGATAAAACCCTGTTCAATCAGCTTCCGATCAGCTACGACTTCATCTCAACCATGAAGATTAAGCTGCTCGATGGCCGCGACTTTTCAAAGGGCACCATAACCGACAGCACCAATTACATCGTCAACGAAGAAGCCGCCCGTCGAATGGGCGCATCCACGCCGGGCATGAAGAGCGCCGTTGGTCAGGATTTGAAATTCTGGGGTAAGTCGGGGAAGATTGTTGGGCTGATCAAAAATTTTCACATCAATTCCCTGCGCGTAGCCATCGAGCCCCTCATTTTACGATTGGATTCGACCAATACGGTCCTGCTTGTTCGCACGCAACCCGGTCAGACCGAAAAGGCGCTCAAGAGCATGGAGCGGCTGGCCAAACAGTTTAATCCAGCCTACCCATTCGATTATACATTCGCCGACGAGAGTTTCCGGGAGCAGTATAAAAGCGAAACCCTGATTGGCACCCTGGCAAACGCCTTTGCGATTATCGCCATTTTCATTGCCTGTCTCGGTTTGTTTGGCCTGGCCATGTTTACCGCTGAGCAACGCACCAAAGAAATCGGCGTGCGTAAAGTGCTTGGAGCGTCGGTGCCCAACATCGTCGTGCTGCTGTCGAAAGACTTTTTGAAACTGGTGCTGATTGCCATCTTGATTGCCTCACCCCTGGCCTGGTGGGCCATGCACCAATGGCTCAAAGACTTCGCTTACCGAATCGACATTGAATGGTGGGTCTTTGCGCTGGCGGGCCTGATCGCCATTGGCATTGCTCAATTAACGGTCAGCTTCCAGAGCATCAAAGCCGCTTTGATGAACCCGGTGAAAAGTTTGCGAAGTGCGGAGTAAGCGACAATCAGGCTGGTTTAGACTGTTATCTTTTGACAAGGCAACCCGATGTTCGGGTTGCCTTGTCCGTTTTAGGCACAACACCTGTCCAGAAACGGACAGTTGACTTATCCTGCATACAATAATTAGTTCGATTCTGAGCAATCAAGGCACTTTTGGGTAGTTGGCACCGCATTTGTTCGGCATTATCGTATAATATCAACCGGGTATGAAACGAACCTTTCTGGGAGAGTTTGAAGAAGTGGTTTTGCTGACTGTAGCGGTTCTGGGCGAGGAGGCTTATGGCGTCACGGTCACACAGGAGATCGAGCAGCGAACCGGGCGGGGCGTTGGCTTTAGCACCGTACATACAACCCTGCAACGGTTGGAAGAAAAAGGCTTTCTATCGTCGGAGATGGGTGGTGCCACGGCTGAGCGAGGTGGCCGAAGAAAGCGTTTTTTCACCGTAACAGCGCTGGGTCGGAAGGCATTGCAGGAAGTGAAGCAGATTCGCGAGGAGTTATGGGCAGCTATGCCTCCGCAAACGCTTCAGCTGATGGGCGGATAGCGCAGGGCTTGGCCGTCGAATTTACATCCTGTATACCAAATCGTTAAACACCATTTCACCCGACCGGGACAGTCGGCACTACGATGAAAAACACCCCCCGAGATGTTGGACCCCGAAACGTCGGACCGCCCCGCTGGGCAAACTGGCTCCTTGAGAACTTCGGCCATCCCGATACACAAGAGGAGGTGCAGGGCGACCTACTCGAACTTTACGACTACTGGCGGCAAATGGTAGGCGAACGACGCGCCAACTGGCGATATGGGCTGGCAGCCCTGAAACTGATACGACCGTTAGCCAAGTCGAAAACACAGACCTATTCAGCACTCTTTCCCTTACACCCCGACATGCTTCGTAATTACTTAAAAATCGCCACCCGGAACCTTATCAAGAACAGGGTGTATTCTGCCATCAACATCGGCGGACTGGCGTTGGGCATGGCCTGCTGCCTGCTCATTGCCCTCTACGTCTATGACGAACTGAGTTACGACCGCTTCAACGCGAATTTCGCGCACATTTATCGGATTACCGAACGGCAAACACAGCCCGAAGGCATTGTTGATGTAGCCGTTACGCCGGGTCCACTGGCCGCTGCGCTTCAGAAGGATTTCCCTGAAGTACAGCGCACAACCCGAGTTGGCCAGTGGCATGGCCTATTGACCAAAGGGCGTCAGGCCATTGAACCCGAGCAGTTTTTGATCGTCGACCCCAGCTTTTTCAGTCTGTTCAGCTATCCGCTCATCATGGGCGACACGAACACCATCTTTCGTGGCCCGAACGAACTGGTTTTCAGTGAAACTACCGCTGAGCGTTTTTTCGGTGCAGACTGGCGGCAGAAAAACCTGCTGGGCCAGTCGATCACCCTTAACAAAGACCAGACCTTCACGCTGGTGGGGGTGGCGAAAAATCCACCTACGCAATCGCATATTCAGTTTGATGTCCTGATGCCGTTCAAATGGCTTGAGCGCAATGACGAATGGAGCATGAAATGGAACAGCAACAGCTACCATACCTACCTTCAGTTGCGGCCGGATGGATTGGGCAAAGCCGCTAACCCAACTGCTTTTGCCGATAAACTGCGGGGGCAACTCAAGCAGTACCAATCGGGCAACGAGACGCCCTTGCTGCTGCAACCCCTGTCCGATATTTATCTGTATTCCAAATTCGCCTTTGGAACCGATTACGGCAAACGCAGCGACATTACCTACATCCGGATTTTCGTAACGGTTGGCCTGATCGTGCTGCTCATTGCGGTCATTAACTTCATCAATCTGGCCACGGCGCGGGCGTCGCAGCGGGCCAAAGAAGTGGGCGTTCGGAAAAGCGTGGGGGCGCAGCGGTCGAGTCTGGTCACGCAGTTTCTGAGCGAAGCACTGTTAATGACAACCTTAGCCATGCTGGTTGCTTTGTTGCTGGCCGAACTGCTTCTGCCGGTGTTCAACAATCTGGCCGAAAAAAGCATGTCGATTCCCTATCAGATGCCCACTTTCTGGCTGGTCATTATTGGCCTGACCGGCGTAGTTAGCTTGCTAACCGGACTTTACCCGGCCTTTTTCCTCTCGTCTTTCCGGCCCGTCACGGTACTAAAAACCGGTGTTTCAGGCTACTTTTCCAGTGGCCAGACGGGACGGAGCTTCCGGCAATCGCTGGTGGTGGGCCAGTTTGTGCTGTCTATTGCACTAGCCATCAGCACAGTAGTGATCTATCGGCAACTGGCGTATTTGCAGAGTACCAAACTGGGATTCGACAAATCACAATTACTTCATGTGCGACTCAAAGGTGATCTGAAACAGAACGCGTTGCGATTCAAGAGCGATGTATCGCAATTACCGGGGGTGGCGCAGGCTTCTGTGACCACGAGCAATCTGGTCGACATGAAGAATAGTTCGACAATTGAATGGGAAGGGCAGACGCCGAAAGATGAATTCCTGATTACGCAGATGAATGTGGACGCTGATTTTATAAGGACAACGGGCATGTCGATGGCTTCGGGCCGAAATTTCTCGGCTCAGATCACGAGCGATACCTTATCTCAATTGGGGACGTATCTGATCAACGAAACAGCGGCCAAACGCATGGGTTGGACACCCGCCAGCGCCTTAGGAAAGAAGGTGAAGTTCTGGGGTACCGATGGCACGATCATTGGCGTGGTAAAAGACTTCCACTTCCGGCCATTGCACGTTAGTATCGAACCCTTCATTTTCCGTTTCCGGCCGAAAGAGTTCTACTTTGACTTGTTGGTAAAAACAAAGCCCGGTATGGTCGCCAGCACCCTGCCCGCTATAACGGCCGTTTACAAGAAACTGGACCCGAACTATCCAATCTCGTATGGTTTCGTTGATCAGGATTTAGACAGACAATACCGGTCCGAACAGCGTATCGGTCAGATCATACTCTATTTTGCTATCCTGACGATTCTTGTTTCCTGCCTGGGCCTGTTTGGGCTGACAGCATTCACGGCCGAACAGCGCACCAAAGAAATCGGCATCCGAAAAGTATTGGGGGCCTCCGTGGCCAGCATCGTAACCCTGCTCTCTAAAGACTTCCTGAAACTGGTGCTGATTGCGCTCGTCATTGCCTCGCCTTTAGCCTGGTATGCCATGAACCGCTGGCTGCAAAGCTTTGCATACAAAACCAGTTTTGAATGGTGGATGCCCGCCCTGGCCGGTTTGATAGCCATTTGCATTGCCCTGCTCACGATCAGTTTCCAAAGCATCAAAGCCGCCATCTCGAACCCGGTGAAGAGTTTGCGGAATGAATAGTGTAGCGACGGCCTGAGTAGTGCCGACCGTCCCGGTCGGCACTACTCAGGCCGTCGCTACACTATTACACGTTCACCAAAACTATAACACAGTTCATCGGGCGCGACTACGAATAGGACCTTCCACGCTACATTACCGTAGGTCTGCTGTTTAAAATCGGGTCTCACCTTTTCGAAGCCAGTTGCCTTTACTTCTGCAAATAGCTTTTCGACATCATCGACCTCAAAGAAGCAGCCATCCTGCTGGGGATCGCCCCCGTTTTCGGCGAGGCCAATCTGGATACCATCGCGGGTAAGAACGGCCGATGGCTGAGGTGCTTCGCTACGTGAAACCACCCGAAAACCGAGTATGGTCTCGTAGAAAGGTAACGCCATTTCCAGACTGGCAACGGGTAAATTCAGTTTATCCTGCTGGTAGGGCCAGGCGTTTTTCAAGATGGCTTTGTCAGGATGCATGCGCGGGGTTGGGTTTTAGTTAAGTTTTCGATCCGACACAAGAATACAACTTGCAGAACGTAATCTTCTTACGCTCTTGCACAGCTCCACAAACTCTTTACAGGATTTTGTTAAGTTTACCGTCGACTAACGCCTTAACGGGTCATCATTCTTCTTGTCGCTTTCCTGAATTTATGAAAATAAACTCATTCATAGTATTACCACTCGTCATCGGTCTGTCGTGTGCCGTCAACCCGGCGGTTCGCTCGTTACCATCCTCCGTTTCCGAAACGCCCGCTACCCAATCGGTACAGGCAAAGAAAGTGATCACCGGGGCCGATCAGGTGTCGGCGTATCTACCTTATCTGAAAGGAAAACGCATTGGTATGGTCGTTAATCAGACGTCTATCATCGGCAGCAAACCCAGCGTCGACAGTTTGGTGAGTCTGGGCGTGAACATCGTCTCGATCTTTGGGCCGGAACATGGCTTTCGGGGGAATGCCAGCAACGGCGCGAAGGTGGATGATGCGGTTGATGCCAAAACCGGCATTCCAGTGGTTTCGCTATACGGCAAAAACAAGAAGCCATCGAAAGAGCAACTGGCTAATATCGACCTAATGATCTTCGACATTCAGGACGTGGGCTGCCGATTTTACACCTACATCAACACGCTCAACCACGTGATGGAAGCCTGCGCCGAGAACAACAAAGAGCTGATGATTCTGGACCGTCCCAATCCGAACGGCTATATTGTCGACGGGCCTATTCTGGAGCCTCATCTGTACTCGGGGATTGGTATGCACCCAATTCCGATTACGCACGGCTGTACCATCGCCGAATTTGCCCAAATGATCAACGGCGAAGGCTGGGGGGGCGTTGCCAAAACAAAGCCGTGTAAGCTGAAAATTATTAAAATCGCCAATTACAACCACGATTTAGCTTATACGTTGCCCGTACTTCCGTCGCCCAATCTGAACACGCAGCAGTCCATTTTACTATACCCCAGCCTTTGCTGGTTCGAAGGAACAATCATTAGCCAAGGACGGGGCACCTACATGCCATTTACCGTACTAGGCGCTCCTGCGCTGAAAGGTCAATATTCGTTCTCCTTCAAACCTGTCAGTCTTAAAGGCATGAGCGAAACACCCTTGCATCAGGATGAAGATTGCTATGGGCTTGATCTTCGAACCTATGACACCAAACTACTGCGCAAAACAAAACAGCTCAATCTGAAATGGCTGATGGAGTTATACAAAGCCTATCCCGAAAAAGCCCGTTTCTTCGATACGAGTTATAGTAAGCAAATGGGCAACTTCAATTACCGAAGCGGCAACGAAGCGCTTAAAAAACAAATTATTGCGGGCGTTTCCGAAAAGGAAATCCGCCAAAGCTGGGAGCCGGGATTATCGGCCTATAAGCAAACGCGGAAGAAGTATTTGATTTATCCGTAGTCCGTCCGTTGCAGCTTAGTAAACATATACAGTAAAATAGTTTACTAATCTTCTCTTTTACCTTGTAAATCCAACACAGCATGTCAGATTTACAAGGATGATCAAGTAAGCAGTACAAACGAAAATAGGTAGCCTTCTGAAAGAATTTCTGGCAATGGGCTTAACGTGAATAATGAGTTTAAGTGACGTAATGTGTCCTTCAACCTACGGTATATACACCTGTTTTCCCTGAGCCCTGGCGGGGCGACCTGTTTATAGAAAATAGAGGATGAGTTCCCCTATAAGCCTTATGCCAGTAATCGGCATACATATACGATAGACAGGTTCTCTAATTGCGCATTCTAGGTCGGACAAGTAATTAATACACTGACCATCAACGGGCTTTCTATGTTAATTACTTTCCTTTCACACCGTAACTCAGGGCAACTACTACCAACAGCACGGCCAATGCGCCAAAAGCAGCTGACAGTGAAACCTGTTGAGCAATAAACCCCAGAGCGGCAGGGCCAGCCAGCATACCGGTGTACCCAATCGTCGTAATTGCTGGCAGGCTAACACTCGGGGCTATACCCGGTAACCTTCCGGCTTCGCTGAAAAATATGGGAACAATATTAGCTGCCCCCAACCCTAAGAGAACAAAGCCAGCCAATACACCGACTACCCAGGGACTCAAAATAGCCATACATAATCCGAGGGCACCGAGCAAACTGCCAATTACCACAACCGTTTTGCCATTTAAGCGTGCCACAAGCTTATCTCCTACCAAACGCATGATCGCCATAGCGATAGAAAAGGCCGCATAGCCCGCTCCTGCAAACTCGGAGTCGACCCCTTTAGTATCGCGCAAAAAGATAGCACTCCAGTCGAGAACAGCCCCTTCTGCCAGAAATACGGCAAAACACATAAAGCCCAGAAATAAGACCCGGCCGTTCAACCAGCCAAATTTCCGGTTACCCTCAACACCCTTTTCAGGAGCAGAGAAGGCAGCAATCGCCTGTTGTTCCGTATCTAACGAAAATAAATGGTTGTATTGAGTGAGCGTAATACCGATTATGAGAATGGCAATACCAACAATGGCATAAACCGGGTTCAGCCCCAGCTTGATCAGAAAGCCTAATCCGAGCGAACCAAACAGGCCACCCACACTGAACAGTCCATGTAAAGATGACATGATGGGCTTACCATACAAATTTTGTACTTGTACGCCATGCGCATTCATGGCTACGTCAATTGTGCCAATGCTTGAACCAAAAACAAACAAGGTGACTGACATGCCCGCAACTGAAGGCAGAATAAGCAGCAGTGGGAGTGTAAGTGCCATAACCAGTGCCGCAGAGGCCATCACTACCCGGCTCCCAAAACGGCTCACCAGCCAACCCGAGGCAGGCATCATGAGCATGGCCCCACCACCCAGCAAAAGCAGCAACAAGCCCAGATTGGCGTCATTCAACGCTAATCGGTCTTTGGCAAAGGGAACCATCGGTGCCCAACTGGCCATACCCAGACCGCAAACCAGAAAAATCAACTGAGTGGCCACGCGTGCCTTCAACACATGGCCCGAAGGTATTGCAACATCCATAACGCAACCAGACTAAACGGTTCAATAGTACCTATCCAGTTTTAACCATAGTTGCCCAAACTGGTAGACTTTCGGCAAACGTACTCGATTTTCGATTCAGTCACCACATGCAAGCCCATTATCCAATGAAATAGCGTTGGAGTATCGCTGCAATTTTATGGATGTATTAGTAAGAGGGTGTTCAGACAACTTGCATTCCGGAACAATTCTATCCCTCCGAAACTAAGACCCCTCTCATTTGCGTTCGTATCTTTGTGTGTCGTTTCAAAAAGGAATTGATAGCACTAAAAACACTAAAATCGCGGGGCTTTGAACCCCGGCGGATATGAGCAAACACGGACGAATTCTGGTCGCCATGAGTGGCGGCATTGACTCTTCGCTGGCAGCGGTCATGCTCCACGAAGAAGGCTACGAGGTCATTGGGATGACCATGAAAACCTGGGATTACGCATCCTCGGGCGGGACAAAAAAGGAAACGGGCTGCTGTAGCCTGGATAGTATCAACGACGCCCGCAATATTGCCGTTAGCCTCGGCTTTCCTCATTATATTCTGGACATTCGGGAAGAGTTCGGCGATGCCGTTATCGACCACTTTACCGGCGAATACCTCGAAGGACGTACCCCAAACCCCTGCGTGATGTGTAACACGCACATCAAATGGGACGCCCTCCTGCGCCGGGCCGACCGGCTCGATTGTGAGTCCATTGCCACCGGTCACTATGCGCATATTCGGGAAGAGGGCGGCAGGTTTGTACTCTCTAAAGGCGTTGATACGCTGAAAGATCAATCCTACGTATTGTGGGGTGTATCGCAGGAGAGTTTGAGCCGGACGAAGCTACCGCTGGGACATCTGCGGAAATCCGAAATCCGCGACATGGCCACCGAGCGGGGATTCCTGGAACTGGTTACCAAATCAGAATCCTACGAAATCTGTTTCGTACCCGACAACGATTACCGGGGGTTTCTGAAACGGCGTATGCCGGGTCTGGAAGCCGAAGTAGCCGGGGGTAACTTCGTGATGGAAGGCACCGGAAAAGTGATGGGCAAACATCAGGGCTATCCATTCTACACCATCGGCCAGCGGAAAGGGCTGGGCATGGCCTTCGGTCAGCCGATGTTCGTTACGGAAATCCGGAAAGACACGAATGAAGTGGTGCTTGGCGTCGATAAAGACCTGTACCGCGATGGCATGATCGTTAGCAAACTGAATCTGCAAAAGTACCCTACCCTCAACGGCCCGATGGAAACGGTCACGAAAGTACGGTACAAAGACCCCGGCACAGCGGCTACCATTTCGCAGTCGGGCGACAAAATTGAGGTGTTCTTTAAAGAAGGTGTATCGGCCATTGCGCCCGGTCAGGCGGCCGTTTTCTACGAAGGCGACGACGTGATTGGTGGCGGCTGGATCATGAAAAGCTTTCGCCAGGGCGACGAGTTCACCCGTTTGGATAGCCATAAAGAGGCAGCGGCTCACCCACAACTTGCCGCAAGTAGCTTATAATACTCTTTAGTTGAACGCGTTAGTAGAGCGTGTACAGAATAACTTCCGGGAAGTTCTGTACACGCTCTACTGGTTTAAACAGGATTCACCATTAAAAATAAAAGTGTTTCTTTGTGAATAGTCTCTATCAACAAAGCCCCTCCATGAAAAAACTCGCTCTACTTACCGGCTTATTGCTAACCTGTACGCTTCACCTTTTTGCCCAAACCTCAGTGTCCACTGGGCCAGCATCCACAACAACAGCCCCGGTTGCCCCGCCCAAAGGACACCCAAACTCAAGTGGTGCAGGCTGGAAACCGCTCTTTGCCAGTGATCTGTCTGATGCGGGCTTCCCCAAGGGCGTCTGGAGTTTCGATGACGGGGGCGTGTTGACGGCTACAGCCGATGTAGCCATCTGGACGGCCGTTCCTTACGATGATTTTGTACTGGACTTACTCTTCAAGACCGCTGACGGTACCAACAGTGGCGTGGTCGTTCATGCCAGCGACACAACGAACTGGATTCCTAACTCGGTCGAAATTCAGATTGCCGACGATTACGCAAAAAAATGGGCAGACTCACCAACCAACTGGCAGTGTGGTGCCTTCTTCGGCCATCAGGCAGCTACAAAACAACAGATAGTAAAAAAACCCGACGAGTGGAACCGCTACACCATTACCTGTCAGGGCAAGATGATTTATGTAGTACTGAACAATCAGTTGGTAAACACCATCGACCTGTCGAAATTCACCTCGGCAAAAACAAATCCAGACGGTTCTGAAGTGCCCTCCTGGCTCAACAAAGCCCCCGCCGAATTACCGCTTCATGGGTACATCGGACTTCAGGGCAAACATGCCGGGGCACCCATTTATTTTAGAAATTTAAAGATAAAGGCGTTGTAGCTGGACGTAGCATGGGCTTCAGCCCGTGTAGCCATCAGGCTAAAGAGGTAGCTCAGTAATTAGCCTGATAGCTACACGGGCTGAAGCCCATGCTACAATTTACAGAACTGAACAGCCCTTGCCGGTTGTTCTAGCTTCATGCAAACAGAACCTGTAACTCGTCATAGCCCTGCCCTTCCTGAATTGCGTTTTTCGCTCAATCTGCTGTATGTAGGCCGGTTGTTGCTGGGTATGAAATCATCCTCGATGGCGGTTGACGAAAGTCTTGAGGCTTTCGATGAACGTATCGAAGACGTGACAGATGAGTTAGTCGCTACAGAATTACTGCACGAAGCCGCTGTTTTGGCGGGCGATATTCTGGACGAAAACCCGTCAATTGAATCGTCGGACGATACATTGTAAGCCGTCATCTATTTTCTTTGTACGGCTTTGCCGGTTCCAGCCTTCCGATACTAAATCAGACGCAAGGTATTGCGAATAAACAGACGCAAGGTATTGCGTCTCTACATATGCCCGAAACAACTCCTCCGGTTTTAGCCGCTCTGTTTGACATGGACGGCGTTTTGATTAATAACACCGATTTTCATATCAACGCCTGGCTGCAATTTGCTCAGAAGCATGATCGTCCCCTGACAAGAGACCAATATGTCGAAAATATCAACGGACGGGTATCGGCGGATGCCATGGCGTATGTGTTCCAACGACCGATTACACCCGGCGAGCTGATTGTCCTTACCGAAGAAAAAGAGTCGATCTACCGCGAGTTGTACCGACCTCACCTTCAACCCGCTCTAGGATTACTGGACTTTATGAACGCGTTGCAAGCGGAGGGAATCAGGTTGGCAGTGGGCACATCGGCTCCGGAAAGCAATGTGCTGTTCACCCTGGATGGGCTCCCGCTACGGCCTTATTTCGACGCCGTCGTCGATGCCAGTATGATTAAGCGCGGCAAGCCCGACCCCGAAATATACCTGACCGCTGCCGACCGGGTTGGTGCTACGCCAGCTCATAGCATTGTCTTTGAAGATGCCTTTTCGGGTATCGAATCGGGACTTCGGGCGGGCATGAAAGTGATTGCGATCGCCACCACCCATAGCCGCGACGAATTAGCAGACACGGGAGCCTTATTGATTGTCGATGACTTTACGGAACTGACAGCAGACGCTATTCGCGCCTTAATCGCCTAACACGTTTTACCTTTATCCATCATTTTTTCCATGTCTCGTATTCCCGCCCGTGAGGGCTTTTTCTTTCCTGCCGAATGGCACCCCCACGTAGCCACCTGGCTTAGCTGGCCCCATACCGAAGCGTCCTGGACCAAAGAGCGGCAGGAATTGATGTTCCCGGCTTACATTGACTTCATCAAAGCCATTGCCGAAAGCGAACAAGTGTGCATCAACGCCCATAACGATATCGTAATACAGGCGGCTAAGCTGCGCCTGTTAGGAGCCGGAGCCGATATGAGTCGCATTACCCTCCTGCCCCACCCTACCAACGACTCCTGGTGCCGCGATCACGGCCCCGCTTTTCTGATCAATCCGGAGAAGAAAGAACGGATGATCGTGAACTGGGGCTATAACGCCTGGGGTAACAAATACCCTCCTTACGACCGCGACGACCTGATTCCGGTTCAAATTGCCCATTACCGGGGCCTGGAGTATGTAACCCCAGGTATTATCATGGAAGGCGGATCAGTGGAGTTCAACGGAGCGGGAACAGTACTGACCAGCCGGGCCTGCCTCCTCAACCAGAACCGTAATTCTCATTTGACACAAGCCAACATAGAGCAGTACCTCTGCGATTATTACGGCGTTCAGCAGGTACTTTGGGTAGAAGAAGGCATCGTGGGCGACGATACCGACGGCCACATTGACGACACCGTCCGGTTTGTGAATGAAGACACCGTCATTGCCGCCTATGAGCCGAACAAAAACGACGCGAACTATCCATTCCTTCAGGAAATCCATCACGAACTGAAACAGATGCGGTTGCTCAACGGCAAGCAGCTGAATATCGTCGAGCTACCCATGCCCGACCCGGTTGAGAGTGATGGCCTACGGCTTCCAGCCTCCTACGCCAATTTCCTGATCACGAACGGAGCCGTCATCGTACCCACATTCCGCTGCGCCAGGGATCAGCAGGCACTCGACATCATCGGCAGCTGTTTCCCCGATCGTAAAATTATCGGAATTGATTCTACCGATATTGTGTGGGGCCTCGGCAGCTTCC
Source organism: Spirosoma fluviale (assembly GCF_900230225.1). GTDB lineage: Bacteria > Bacteroidota > Bacteroidia > Cytophagales > Spirosomataceae > Spirosoma > Spirosoma fluviale. The sequence continues at coordinate 621,634 of NZ_OCNH01000001.1, read as the reverse complement.
ATTGCCTGAGCCAGCAGGAACCAACTGTCTGAACCGGGATTTATTTGATTTTTATGATTTCATTGATTTTGCAACTCCCAGATTCATTTACGTGTAGTAACGGCAGTTGATTTTAAAATCATGTCAATCATAAAAATCAAATAAATCCCGGTTCAGATGTATAGCAACAAAACTTTCCGCTCCGTAACCAACACCGACAATGGTGAAGTAAGCAGCGAAACGCTCTTTCATTACCACCAGGAGAACAGTATTGTATGGGCCGAGTATGCAGGCGGAAGCATTGTAAAAGGCTTTTTGATTGCGGTTGTTCAACCCGATAATAGCCTCGATATGCGATATGAACACGTTAATAAAGAGGGTGAATTAATGACGGGCAAATGCCTGTCGACACCAGAATTTCTGACTGATGGCCGGATTCGTCTGCATGAGCAATGGCAATGGACCAGTGGCGATGGCTCATCAGGCACATCAATCATTGAAGAAGTTTTAGTCTGATCTACAACATCATGCGCATCAGTTTAATCAGTTTAATCGCGGTTCTGACAATGGTTAGCTGCGTACGCCAGCCGGTACTCACGGCGGAGTTGAGACCCCGTTCGCTGAAAGCCATCAATTTAGAAGAAACGATTAGCAGGCGGGATGAACTCATGATGGCATATTCTCTGACCAGCTACGACGCGCAGAACAAAGCGGTAGCCGTTGTGAATGGTGGCTGGGGCATAGAAACCATGCAGAAAGATCAGCAACTGGATTTGCAGGCGGCACCTTCGGACGAGCATAGCCCGGCAAAACCGATTAGTCTGACCCTCCCCAAAAACGGCCGGATAGTAGCTTCACTGGTGCTGATCGAAGTGGATGATTATAGCCAGGCACGGCAAACGATGGCAAAAATTCAAAAGATCCATAACCTGATTGCGGTTCCGGCAGGCCTGCTACTGACGGCAACCGAAATGCTTACCCCATTAAAATACGTTTCGGCGGGGCTGGTAGCCACGGGCGTTGGGCTTCAACTGCTGGATAAACTGGATCAGGACGACCTCCTCGGCCAAAGCAGTGTAGAACTGCGCGATGCGGATGTACGAAAGAAAAAACAGCAATTTATCCGGGTACCCGCCATCTTTACGGGACAGAACCTGAAGGATTCGTTCGATTATCGGCTTGAGTACGACATTATGCTTAAGTCGGTGAAAATCCAGCCCGTACTCCAATAAGGTGATATGGACAACGTTGGATATACGTACCGAATGTTTTTTCTAGCGTAACTGTTTTATCAATACGTTTAAAATCACCTATTAGAGACGCTATGCGCCATTTCACAGGCGGTATCTTATTGGCTCTTCTTGTAACAGCCTGTAAAACAACCGCTCCGGTTGTTCAGCAAACACCACCGGAACCCGTTATTCTGACGCTGGGCAATAAGGCCTTCACGACCGACGATTTCTTTCAGTCGTTTACCAAAAACCAGCTTTCGTCAGACTCAGCCCAACGCACCGACGTCAAAAACTACTTTGACCTTTACACAAGCCTAAAGCTGAAAGTACTGGCGGCTGAGTCCGAAGGTCGCGATACCACCGAAGCGTTTCGGGAGGAAATGAACACCTACCGCAAACAACTGGCGCAATCGTACCTGACCGACAAAGTACTGGTAGAATCGCTGGCGGCCGAAGCCTACCAGCGCATGCAGGAAGAAGTCAATGCATCTCACATTTTCATTCCCATTTCGGAGTACGCTCAGCCCAGCGATACACTGACAGCCTATCAGACAATTATGTCGCTCCGTAAACAGGCGTTGGAGGGAACGGAGTTCGCCAAACTGGCGCAGGAGAATTCGAAGGATGTAAAGACGGCTCAAAATGGAGGCAGTTTAGGATACATAGCGGCTTTTGAGAATGTTTATCCGCTGGAAACAGCCGCTTACACAACGTCCGCTGGAGGCATTTCCATGCCTGTTCGTACGCGATTCGGTTATCATATCCTCAAAGTAAACAGCCGCCGGCCGAGCCGGGGACGCGTACGTGTGGCGCATATTCTGGTACGTATGAGTCCCGCAGCCGATGAAGTCGGCCAGAAAGCCGCTCAGGAACGAATCGACAAAGCGTACGCCCAATTGCAGCGTGGCGAGTCATTCGAGCAGGTTTGTCGGCTGATATCCGACGACGCGACGTCCAAAGCGAATGGCGGTGTTTTGCCCCCATTTGAACCGGGCCGTTGGGTACCCGCTTTTGAAGATGCAGCCTTTGCTCTCAGCAAACCCGGCGATTATTCAAAACCGGTTCACACCAACTACGGCTGGCATATCATCAAGCTCATCGAGCGTAAAGGATTGGACTCGTTCACAACGCTCGCACCCTCACTGCGGCAACGCGTCACGACCGACAGCCGCGCCGATGTGCTGCGGCAGGTTACCGTACAGCGGTTACAAAAAGAATATCCCGTTCAGACTGATCAGACACTTTTAGCGAGTGCCATTGCCAAAGCCGACAGCAGTCTCCTGCGCGGCCAGTGGCGCTATACCGAGCCACTTGATGCAACGCTGCAAAATAAACCGCTGGTTACCATTGCCCAACAGCCCTATACGGTAAATCAGTTCTTTGCCTACGTTCGGCAGCGGCAGCAGCCACCTCGGAACCCGGCCTTAACGGCTTCTTCGGCAGCAGTGGATAAACCCGTTGGCGGTTCGGCAGCGATTGCGATGGGTCGATTGTTCGATCGTTTCGTTGGAGACCAGTTAATTGCTACCGAAGAGATGAATCTGGATAAAAAATCACCTGAGTTTCGGTCTTTGCTAACCGAAATCCGGGACGGTGTTCTCTTGTCTCAGGTTATGGAACAGAATATATGGGAGCGGTCGATGGTCGATTCGACGGGGCAGCGTCAATATTATGAACAGAACAAAGACAAGTATCGCTTTCCCGAACGAGCCAGAGCTACCCTGGTTGTTGCCCAGAATGACAGCCTGCTCAAACAGGCCGTCAGTATGCTGAGCAGTCGGCCACCTTATCAGCTCCGACGTTCGGCGGCTCCGTTGACCTTCACTAAAAACCAGACAGCGCTCAGTGACAATCTGCGTGAATCGCTCTACGATGTGCTGGTGGTCATGAGCACCAACCAAGATTATGTAGTGGAAGTAAGCGGCTCCCATGATGCTACCGAAGCCGACTCGATATCGGCGGGGCGGATTCGTTCGGTGGTTAGTTATTTACAGAAAAATGGTATTCCACTGAGCCGCATCATGGAAAAGGACTTTCAGGGTGTACGGCCGGGAGCCGTTAAAGACGCCCAGCGAAATGTGTCGTTTCAATACTTCAGCAATGCGAAAGATGACATCGCCAAAGTCCTGAACAGCAAGTACACGACAACAGCGGGGCCGGTTCGGGCAGAAAACCCGGCGAGCGCATCACGATTATCCGACGCTCCGGCGGTCAGCATTATTACCGGCCTGTTTGCTCAGGGAGACAACCCATTTCTGGACGCAATCGGTCAGTGGAAAACCGGCACGACCACGCTTCACCGCGATAATAAGGCAATTTCTGTCCTGGTTGAGCGTATTGAACCTGCCCGCGCCAAAACCTTCGACGAAGCGCGGGGAGCCGTCATCAACGAATACCAGGCCACGCTCGAAAAGCAATGGCTGGCCCAGCTTCGGCAAACCTACCCGGTAAAGGTTAATGAAGATCAGCTTCGAAAGCTGGTTAAATAGTCGGTTCATTCACCGTTCGGAAAAGGCCGGTTCGGGTTTCCGGACCGACCAACTTTATCCAGGCAGGAAACACAATAGATTTCAGTCTTAAAAATGCTTAAAACGCAGAGTAGCAACCATTCTCTGCTTATCTTTAAAACATGAAAAAAGTAATAAGCAGTGTGCTCATTGTTTTGGTAGGCTGGTTCCTGACCGCGCCTACGTTTGGGCAGGGCCAGGGCATTAGCCTGAACAAGATCATCGCTAAAGTCGATAACTACTACGTGCTTCGGTCTGATCTGGAAGAAGCCTATCAGTCATACGTTGGCCAGAACCAGACACCCCCACAAAAATGCCAGTTGCTGGAGAGCCTTGTCATTAACAAAATGATGCTGGCCAAAGCCGAAATCGACTCCGTTGTTGTTGACGACAAAATCGTAGACAGCGAACTCGACTCCCGGATGCAGTACATGGTTCAGCAGTTTGGCTCGGACAAAAACATTGTGGAAGCCTACGGTAAAAGTCTGGAGATGCTGAAAAGCGAACTACGGTCGCAGGTGAAAGACCAGAAAGTAGTCCAGAAAATGCAGCAGAAAATCACGACCGACGTCAAGGTAACCCCCCGCGACGTGCGCCGATTCTACGATGGTATACCCAAAGATAGTCTGCCGTACATTCCTGCCGAAGTTGAAGTGGGCCAGATCGTTCGCTTTGCCAAGCCAACCAAAGAACAAAAGGAGGTATTGCGTCAACGGTTGCTGGACATAAAGAAGCAGGTAGAAGGCGGAGCAGATTTTGCAAAACTGGCGAAAGACAACTCCGAAGACGTTGGTTCAGCCCAGAACGGTGGCGATTTAGGATTTGCCAAACGGGGTATGATGGTGGCACCCTTCGAAGGAGCTGCGCTGAAACTGAAGCCGAACCAATTATCGGATGTAGTTGAATCGGATTTCGGCCTTCACCTGATCCAGCTGATCGAAACCCGTGGTGCCGAATACCACGCCCGTCATATTCTGCTTCGCCCTGACTATAACCGTCTGGATGTATCGGGACCAACGCATTACCTGGACAGCCTGCGCACCCTGATTCAACTTGATTCGCTCAAGTTTGAAAAAGGGGCTAAAGAATATTCTGAGGATAAAGGTACCGCTGATGCCGGTGGATTACTGCGCGACGCACAGTCGGGTAGCAGCCGTTTGGCAATGGATGGCTCTATGGAGTATGCGCTGTTCCAAATGCTGGATACCATGAAAGTGGGCGCTATTTCGGCTCCGCTGCCTTACCGTACCGAAGATGGTAAGAGTGCGGTACGAATATTGTACTATAAAAGCAAGATTGATCCTCATACGGCCGATTACACCAAGGATTTCGAAAAATTACAGGCTATTGTCCTGAGTAATAAGAAAAACCGGGCTATTGACGATTGGTTCAAGAAATCAGTTGCCGACGTGTACATTACTGTCGACCCTGAATTTCAGGGTTGCCGTATCTTTGGCACCACTCAGAATAGTGCCGCTACACTAAGTGGAGGAGGAAATTAATTGATAATGGTTAATGACCAATGGATAATGAGCGCTGTCAAGTAGAGCACTATAATTCATTAGCACATTACCCACTTTAACCATTATACATTTTTCATTAATCATTTTTTACTACAATGCCTTACTCCTCGGATGTTGCGGCTGCCGAAGCCCTTACTACCTCTTATCAGAAGTTAAAAAACGAAATCTCGAAAGTCGTAATTGGTCAGGATGATACGGTTCGCTTGCTGCTGACGGCCATCTTTTGCCAGGGTCACTGCCTGTTGGTGGGCGTACCCGGTTTAGCCAAGACGCTATTGATTCAAACCATTGCGGGTGCGCTTGACCTCGATTTCAACCGTATCCAGTTTACGCCTGACCTGATGCCGTCTGATATTCTGGGCTCTGAGACATTGGATCAGGAACGCAATTTCAAGTTTATCAAAGGCCCCGTATTTGCCAATATTATTCTGGCCGATGAAATTAACCGGACTCCGCCCAAAACGCAGTCAGCGCTACTGGAAGCCATGCAGGAGTATTCGGTTACTATTGCCGGTCAGAAATATGCACTGGGACGGCCATTTTTCGTTTTAGCCACCCAAAACCCGATTGAGCAGGAAGGTACCTATCCCCTACCCGAAGCCCAGCTCGACCGGTTTATGTTCAATATCTATCTGGATTACCCGTCTTATCAATCCGAACTGGATATTGTTAAAAGCACAACTTCCGACAAAAAATACGATGTTCAGCGCGTGATCACGGGCGAAGAAATTCGGGAATTCCAGCAACTGGTTCGCCGGGTGCCGGTAGTCGACAATGTGGTGGAATATGCCGTAAAACTCGTGCACAAAACCCGCCCGAATACCGAAATGGCGGCTTCCGATGCCAACCAGTATCTGGAGTGGGGTGCAGGGCCACGGGCCTCTCAGGCACTCATCCTGGCCGCAAAATGCAACGCCCTGCTAACCGGGAAATACTCGCCCGATATCGAAGATGTTAAGGCGGTAGCATTGCCTATTCTACGCCACCGGGTAGTACGAAACTTCAAAGCTGAGGCCGAAGGCATTTCGGTAGAGCAGCTGATCAAACGGTTGTTGTAGGGTTGAATCATAAATAAAGCCAGAAGGCCCACCGCTGAAGCGGTGGGCCTTCTTTTGTGGTAACAGCTTACCAAAACGACAACATTACTCATCGTCCTTATCCTTCAGGTTGGTCTTACCCAGAAAATCTTTATCGCCTTCGCCCATGCCCGTCGAGCGGTCATCAACGCCCGAGGCATCTACATTTTCCGTTTCTTCACTGACCAGAAAGCCATCCTGTCCGGCAGGTTGAGGTACTCCGGGGGGTTGTTCTTTGTTTTCCATAACGTGTTGTTGGTTTGTTTCTCATACAACCCAAAACAAGCCATCAGGGTTAACAGCAACTAGGGCTTTACTGTCCAAACGGACTCATTGGCAACACGAATACCTACCTCCTGCCCAACGTGCAAATCGGTGCGGGTCGTCAGTAGACGCAGCAATACATAGCGCGACAGGGCAACCTCCAGTTCGTAATGACTACCCTTGAAAAACACCGCCCGAATGGTGCCAATGGCTCCACCTTCCGTTAGCTGAATCTGCTCGGGCCGTAAACAAATCAACTCATTGGGACTAGTCGGTTCGGGTAAGCCGAGTAAAGGCAGGTGTCTGGCTTTCAGAATATTGACAGGGCCTGTCATACGAGCGGCATAGGCTGTTTGCGGCTGGTGATAAACAGCGGTCGGCGAACCGAGCTGTATCAGTTTACCATCACGCATAATCCCCAGCGAATCGGCAATGGAAAGTGCATCTGTAGCATCGTGGGTAACAATCAGACAGGACGTTGCGCGTGAATCCGTTGCAACGTCAGCCTCCTCACGAACCATGTCGAACAATAAATCGCGGACGATTAGCCGGTTAGGTAAGTCAAGATGGCTGAAAGGTTCGTCAAGCAACAAGACGGCCGGTTTATCGGCAATGGCGCGGGCAATGGCGGTGCGTTGCTTCTCCCCCCCCGATATTTGCCGGGGCACACGATCCTGCACCTCTGTTAGCCGACACAGTCGCAGTAATTCATCCACCCGGAAGTCGCGGTAGCTCTTCTCAAAAAAACGAAGCGCATACCGAATATTTTCCCGGACGGATACATTAGGCATTAACTGGTATTCCTGATGCACCAGCCGAATGTTTTTATGACCCGGCACTAGTACATCCGATGGACCCGCTACCCGTTCGCCATCGAGACTGACCGTGCCGGTATCCGCATCGGCCATACCCGCCAACAGGTTTAGCAGCGTACTTTTCCCGGAGCCGCTGGCCCCCACAAGCGCCATGATTTGTCCCGGCTCAAGCGATAGCGACACATTACGAACCGCCGTAACGTCAGAATAGACTTTAGAAAGTTTAGTGGCAGTGAGCATGTAATGCCAACCGGAACGGTCGACCGTTTAATTGTATAACACCGACCGACCGGGACGGCTCGACGCATCAACGGCCGATCGGTGCTCCCTTAAAAAATAAAATTCGTACTCAGGAATGTAGACTTATGGTGCTCCACAATGTCGTTCAGAATCGCTTTGTTAGTAGCGGTGTCTTTCGTAGCTACTGCCGATCGGATTGAGAATGACCGCAGGGCATCTTCGACCGACAGCGTACCTTCTGCGGAGTCTTTACGTCCGGTAAACGGGAACGTATCCGGCCCGCGCTGGCACTGGGCATTGATGTTCACCCGGCTTACCAGGTTCACCAATGGATCAATTAACCGCGATATTTCTTCGGTATCGGTACCAAAAATACTCGCCTGCATGCCGTGATCGTCGGTAATGAGGTAGTCGATAAACTCCTCGGTATCGTCGAACACAACTACCGGAATAACGGGACCGAACTGTTCTTCCCGGTATAAGCGCATCCCTTCTTTAACTGGTGAGACAACCGCTGGTACAAACAGCGATGCCACCGTTTCGCCCCCGCCTTCATTGACGATAGACGCGCCCCCCGCTTTGGCATCGGCAATAATGTCTGTCAGGTACTGCGTCTTGTTGGGTTCGGGCAGCGGGGTAATTTGTACACCGGCATCCCACGGCATTCCGGGTTTAAGATTACTCACTTCCGGCCCAAAGCGTTTCAGGAAGTCATCGGCAACGGAGCGATGAACCCAAATGATCTTGATGGCGGTACACCGCTGCCCATTGAACGAAAGTGTACCCAAAAGGCACTCTTTAACGGCTACATCCAGATCGGCATCGGGTAAAATAACGGCGGCATTTTTGGCATCCAGGCTCATAATGGACCGTAGTCGGTTAAGTTTTGGGTGTTGCCGCTGGAGTTCATCGGCAACCCGACTGGAGCCAATAAGCGTTAGTACATTTACCTTGCCGGACTGCATAACGGGTGGAATTACATTAGCCCCCCGGCCATACAAGGAGTTGACAACCCCTTTCGGAAAACTGATACGGAATGCTTCCAGCAAGGGGTAATGCAAGAGAGAGCCATGCTTCGGGGTTTTGAACAGAATGGTGTTCCCCATCAGAATAGCCGGAATGAGTGTTGTGTAGGTTTCGTTGAGCGGGTAGTTGAACGGCCCCATAGCCAGCACCACGCCCAGGGGCGACCGTCGGATCTGGCCAATGATTCCTTCTTCAATCCGGAACCTCGACGAATTCCGGTCCATCGTTTTCAGGGTATCGATGGTATCGTAGATATAGGTTACCGTCCGGTCAAACTCTTTAGTGGCATCGGCGAGGTTTTTGCCGATTTCCCACATGATCAGGTTCACGACCAGTTTTTTCTGTTCGAGCATCTTCCCGACAAATGTTTCCATGCAGGCAATACGCCCCGCCACCGACATCTGGGGCCACTCGCCCCGTCCGTTATCATAGGCAGCCACGGCCGATTCGAGGGCTTCGAGTGCTTCCTCAGGACCAGTAACGGGAAAACTACCCACCAGTTGTCGTTGCAGTACACCATTCTGGTCGGGGATACACACGGGCGAATAAACTTCAGATACCGGACCGTCCCACTGGCGCATTTCGCCGTTAAGGAGGTATTCACGCTGGTGAATGGGTTCGATACGGTAGTCGGCAGGAATCTGGTCTTCCGACGGGAAAAGTTGAAAAAGAGCTGAATTAGTCATTATTGAGGAGAGATGGAAAAGAAACGGAAGCAAACGTCGCCATTCGTTCACCGAATTCCAATCCTGCCAAAAACAAAGTTGGGCAATTTGCAACAGGAATCGATCAGGCTAAAGCACCGGTTAAACCATTCGGCAAAAAATACAGCTGGATACGAAACATTTTCCTTACACATGCAAAAAAAACCATATTCGGTAAACATTTACAGTACACAATCTTCCTTACCGATCTCATAACCAATGCGCTAACTATAATCCAACTCAATTGGCCTTTCTGTAGGCAAACTCCCTATTCAGGCAAGTCTGATCCATAATGTAGCCACCCCACACACTTCAAATAGTATTATATAATATTTATTTTATTATATATATCGACACATGTTTGTTTGGCCGTTCACTCGATTTTCTAAACGTTTAGAAAATGTACTAGTTAGACCATCGAACATCTACTAATTAAATAAATACCATGGGCAACTTATTATACACCATTGCGGTGATTCTGATTATCATCTGGCTACTCGGATTTTTAGGCGTTTTAGGAACAGGCATTGCCTCCAGTGGTCTGATTCACGTCTTGTTAGTGATTGCCGTTATTGCAATCATCCTGCGTCTTATACAAGGACGGGGGGTGTGAGTTATCGGTTGACAATTCAGTCTAACGTAAAAAAGCCGGGGACGACTTAACAGTCGTCCCCGGCTTTTTTGATGTTAAATAGGTACGTGAACCCTCTTTAGGGACAATCATACAGGGCTAGCATTATTTAGGCGAGCCACTCCTTCTGATGATTTTTTTACCAATCGCCTACCCATTTTTAAAACCTGAAAGATTGGGGTTAAGATGGGGCTAGAGTAACTACAGTTAACCAGTAAGAAAGTAAAATCTGAAAATGACCCTCCCAATCCAGTAAGTTTAACGGCTTAGCAATAAACGAATTGGCACCTACATCATACGCTCGCTGAATATCGGCCTGATCCTGATGATGGCTTAATACCACAATAGGCAAACGAGGATACGACTTCCTGATCTCTCGGATTAATTGCAGTCCTGCTTCAGGTTGAGGCAACAGAAGATCCAGCAAAACTAGTTGAGGAAATAACTGTCTGTCATTAGCGTAGACGTCCAGATAATCCAATGCCTCCTCAACGTTTGTGGCAAAAATAGGCTTTACCTGGAACTTGTTTACTTGACAACTATAGCCAATAAGTAAATGATGATCGGTATTGGCCTCTACGACCAGGATGGATAAAGAACGATTTACCAATGGATTGATTTGTAGCTAGAACAGATTGAACGTCAAAAAAATAACCCATTAACGAGTAACAGGCTATTGAACTGATGAGATTAGTGTAGCAATACAATGGTTTAACTGGACATCAAAACTATTTGATGATTCTGAAGGAATTCTGAAGAATACGGATGCGTCAAACTATCATTTTCTATAACGCTTTGTAAGACCTGTCTGCGCAAATTGGAATTTGGCCAACTTAAAAACCGTGATACATGCGCAATCCAGTAAAATATACCCGACAATAAAAACAGGTGGCTAAACGAAAAAGGCTTTAAACGCCTGTAAAACAAGCATCTAAAGCCTTTAGATGTACCGGGAGCCGGACTCGAACAACTACTTTCATACATATATGCTATTATCCTAAATCATTGTTTAACAGGCATTTAAAAGGATGAATGAATGTAGATGAAAGCGTTTAAATATATAATAAAGTAAGAATTGTTTCGGTAATGTTTCGGTAAACTGTTTCGGTAAACTATCTTCGGGCAGGATAAAAAACGAAACATACTTAACATGACACCCGATTCAAGCAAAAGCCGGAATCTAGTAAACTCGTTTACGTTCACGGCAGAACTAAACCACAAACCAAAGTTAAACGGAGACCATGCCTTATTTCTACGTATAACGGCTGACCGTAAGATTAAGCGAATCTATACAGGCTTTGACATACCGAAGAAAGACTGGAACCCGATTAAGAAAACAGTACGCCGTACCTACCCCCTTTACAAACAGCTAAACGAAAGGCTAATCGAACTCAAAGGGGAAGCTACCACAATCAAAGCAGAGGTAAAGGGAGCCACAGCGGTAGTAGTGATTGACCACATGAAAGGCAAGTATCAGACTTCCTTCTTTGCCTTTGCTGATAACTTCATTGAGAAACAGGCATACAATACAAGCCGCAACGTTCGTACTGAAGTCAACAAGTTCAAAGAGTATATAAAGAACGATAGCCTAGTATTTACTGACATTACTACCCCTACCCTATACACCTATCACGAATGGTTAATCAAGACGAAAGGTAATAGCCTGAATACAGCGAATAAGGGGCTTTCTAAGCTACGTACGGTAATAGGCAGGGCAATAGAAGAGGGGCTGTTAAAAAGGCAGGATAACCCGTTTTTAGGCTTCAAAATGAAGGAAGCCAAACCCGAAAGAATCAGACTTACAGAAGAGGAATTACAAGCCTTTATTGGTGTTGACCTACCCGAAGACTCTCTTATTTGGCATACCCGTAATTACTGGTTATTTGCTTACTATACCGCTGGCGTACGGTTTAGTGATGTGTCTTGTTTGAAGTGGGAGAACATTGTTAACGGTAGATTATCCTACGTGATGCGTAAGACCCAACACGTAATACAGCAAGAACATACTATACAAATACCTAAGCAAGCGGAAGCCATTCTTTGCCATTACCGGAAGCCAGACACCAAGCCCAAAGACTACTTGTTTCCAATCCTCAGCGGTAAGCGGGACTACACCACAGAAGCAGAACTGTTAAAGGAAATTTCCCGGAAGAACGCACTAATCAATAAGTACCTGAAGACGATCTGTTTAAAGGCTGGCATACCTAAAGACCTTTCGTTCCATTCAGCCCGTCACACGTTCGCAGACTTAGGACGTAGGAAGATAAAAGACGTGTACGCTATCTCCAAGCTACTACGGCACTCTAAAATCAACATTACCGAAAACTACCTGAAGGACTTTGATACCGAAGTCACAGACCAAGCATTAGACACCCTTTTTGGGTAGGTCTTTATTAGGTTCTTTTTAGGTAAGAATTCTTACCCCTATTCTACTATGCTTAATATTTTACGTAGATGAAACATCAAAGACCTACCCCTATTGAACGAAAAACCTACTTAACTTCTATTTCTCAACTTTCACAGTTTTTTGATTTAACTAGAGTTGAAGAGTTAATAAAACGTGGAAAATTTCCTATTCGTGGTCTAAGTCCCAAAGGAAAGGCAATAGTTGATGAGCTAATAACAAGGCATAACATTCCAATCGGATTGAGGGATGACATCTACTTTGCTTTTAAGTATATACTAACCCAATACGATCCGCCAGTATTTGCAGAGGATGAAAATAAATGGAAGGCGGAAAGAAATAAAGCCCGTAACCCCTCAACAGCAGAAGGGATTGGTTTATACCACTACTTAGGACATGGTAGTTTAAATTCAGATACTGTCGAAAAAATCACTATTACATTAAAAGGAAGTCCCAAGCGAACCTTTACAATCGCTTACCCTGAGTTAATTTATTTCATACTCCAATCTGTAATGGATAAATACGGAGAAAAAGCAGATGAGGACGAAACAGGCATTAAGGATATTATTCAAGAAGATGAATGGTATGTAGAAAAATATACAGAGTACGACAAATGGAAAACAGATGATTATACGACTTTCAGAAAGAAAGAAACAATCAATGATTTATATTCTTACCTCTCTTATAAAGTACCACACTTAGGTACTGACAATATTTGCAGGTTTGGAGCTGAATTAATGTTTATAGCTGGCGCGCCATTTAAGCACGGCAGAGGTAAGAAAGCCCCTTTACATGACACCTTTGTAGAAGATATAAAGGATCAATTCTTGAGACTGGCAGAAATTACACCCAAAAACAGGAACGAAAGTAGTAAGGCAAATACACGAGCAAAAAAGCCAAAAACGAATGTAAACCCTTGATAATAAGAAGCTACCAAGAGACACAAAAAATTCTTAAATGTAGTATCTCTCTACCTATCCTCATATACTGACCTTTGACCTGTTCAATGATTCTTCAAAATCAAACACAGGTTAAAACATGGAAACAAAGCTGATAACAGCAGAGGACTACAAAGCATTACTATGCACCTTAACACGCTTAGAAAGTAAGCTGGATAGGATAACACCTCAACTACTTGATGAGGTAACTTTTAGACCCGAAGAGGTGTGTAAAATGCTTGATATTAGCCCGAAGACACTACAAAACTACCGGGATAAAAAACAGATTAGCTTCAGCCAGGTTGGCCCCAAAATCTGGTTTACTGCACTAGACGTGCAGACGTTTCTGACTCATAATAAGATTCAGGCAAAAGGATTGATTCTGCAAAACGAGCCTAACGCCTAAACCTTATCAGAGCCATGAATAAACAACTTATCAAAGCTATAGAAAAAAGGCTAGTATATCGGCGTAATGCGGAAACAAAGGCCAGTTTTTACCGTCAGTCAGGAAGTTCAGAAGTTCTTCCGCTTCGGATTAACTTTTCAATTGACCCCGTAGGTTTTCAACGTATAGCCCAAACAGGAAGAGCCGCAATTTATAGGAAGGTTGCAGACTGTAAAGCCCGTTTTACTCGAAAAGACACACCAAGCCCTTATTGGATTGCTAATAGCAGAACGGAAGAACGTGTAAGCTTCTCTCTATGGGATTGTCCTGATTTTCCGCTACTACTAGGCTTTGCTGATGTGGGTAGAACGAATGAACACGGCAGAATAGAGAACACCCCGGATTTAGTGGTTATCGTACGCACCTTGGACAATTGCCGGGATACGTTAGATGTACGCATTTATCCCGGCTTATACAGGCAGCGGGAAGCGGTGCTGACAATACTTAATGAAGAGGTCAGGAAACAAGGCCCAACTATTTTTTAAGCCTTAAAACACAAAAAAGGGGCTTCCCATGTGGGTAGTCCCTTTCTACATTTTAGGATAAAAAACGAAACCCGCCATGTTTGACCATATTGGAGTTTCCCTCTTCACGGGCAAAGATACACCCAATCTATCGTACCTCACTGACACGGGTAATATCTGGCAGGGTTGGCAACAATACCGTTTAGAAGGTGTCTGCCCGTTGAAGGTGCAATACAAAGCCCAACTTCGGGAATTGAAGATTAGCGGTAGCCTACCCTATCTAAGTAGAGGACATAATTACCCCGCTGAAGCTACTGACCTACGGGAAGCGATGGACTATATAAGCCAGTTAATAGGACTTAATGTTTTTTCTGGTTCAATAGATGTTTTTGAGTTCGGGCAATTTGTAACAGTTCCTCTTCGGGTAGATATTATGCTGGCGAATCATACCCATTTAAAGGGGTTTGTTGCGCGTGGTTATCTCAATCAAAAGAGTAAGTTTTTTGATTCCTCAGCCCTACGGGTAAAGTTGTATGATGCCAATGAGAACTTTAAACAGAAGGTCAAAGGAGAAGCAAAAAGAGCCTTACGGGATGACTTCGGATTTAAACCGGGCAAACACTGTCTGAAGGTAGAGAACCACTACAAAAAGCCTGAAATCTACTTTAAACAAAGGGTGTTGGTTGCTGATCTGTTTAACCCTTCTTTCGTCAACCTCTGCAAAGTTGACCTTTTGGAAACTTACCAAAGAATCCGAAAAACCCCCGCTGGAGCTATGCCTACAAACAAAAAGGATCTTCCCGCTTCGATGCTTCCGCTATTGGTATTGAAAGACCTAGAAGCTATTCACGGGTTTAGTATGGAAGAGCTACTGACCCAAAAATTAAAGACTATACCGGAAGAGGTGCTGACCTCTGAAGACCGTAAAGCCCGTAAACGTCAACTAAAAAAGATGTTGGGCTTAGTAGCTTCGGCAAATGCCGATAGTCCGTTTGATGTTTCACACCTATTAGAAGAGGTGCTGACCATACATGAGGAAAGTAGTAAATTAGAAGAGTATCAACCGTAACTATTTGACACTATGCCAACCGTAAATAAACCAGAATGGCCATGGATTAAGGCTAATCCAAAACCAACGTACCAAGCCCCTAAAGGGAATATACCCGCCAATTTTTACCGTATGGCTCCATGGCGCAAACTTCGTGCAAGGGTTTTAGAAAATTCCCCCCTTTGCGTTCATTGCTTGGAGAAAAACCGTCTTACCCCGGCGCAAATGGTTGACCACATTAAACCTATTCGCTTAGGTGGTGAACCTCTTGATGAAACAAACCTGATGCCTTTGTGTAATCATTGCCATCAAGTTAAACGGGGAAAAGAACGGCATCAAGGGTAGGGTATATCAATTTTGTAGAAGAGGTTAAAGCATTACTCGCAGACCTCAAACAGCCAACTCCATGCAATTAAACTGATAGGGGGTTACCCTCTTCATACAAAACAGCCTTTACATTATGTAGGGGCTGTTTTTGCTTTATAGATGAGGTAAACGAATAAGCGGGAATAAGGCTTGAATGACAACGAACAACACAGTAAGGGGGGTATTCTGACTTTCTGACCAACACCTTCCCGCTACCCGCTTGCTAAGCAAAAAAAATCGGTGTCAAAATTCAAACGGTTTTTTTCACTTTGTACTTTATTACTCATCTTAATCTATCCCTATAGCTTACAAAGGAGCTTTTTTATAAAACAGACCAAATAATTAATTGAGAGAAATACCTTTATGACATATGAAAGTATACCCTACCCCCCCCCTTGCATTTTGGCATCACATCTTTTTGAGTAGGTAGCGGTTAGCGGCAAAGAGCATTAATAGAAATATGATATACCCCTACCCTTTACAGAAGCAAAATAGAGTATTTAAAGATTTGTTTCGGTAGGGTTTCGGTAAGCAAAGAGAAACCCCTATAAGATTCTGATAAACAGTCACTTATAGGGGGTTGTTGTACCGGGAGCCGGACTCGAACCGGCATGTCCTTGCAGACAATGGTGTTTGAGACCATCGCGTCTACCGATTCCGCCATCCCGGCGACAGAATCGTCACGCCGAAGCGTGATGCGTTTGTCAAACGTGGGTGCAAAAGTAAGTCGTTAATATCGCTTTTGCAAATAAAAATTTGAGATAAAATGAGGTGGTGCGTTTATCCAGTTTTCTTAAATTTACTGTACTCCAACGTTCCTCATGACCACCTCAAGACTAGTCCCCTCCTCCTCGTCCTCTCCGCTCCTTTTCGCCAGTTTAGTGGACCACTCACCCAACGGTGTTATCGTCTATGAACCAGTACACAACGAAATGGGTGCGATTATCGATTACCAAACGGTGTATTATAATCAGAAGGCATTGGCCCTCACTGGTCATACCCACGAGGAGATGATGTCCCTGTGGCTATTTCAACGGGCACCTTACGCACAGGCACAGGAAGAAAACCTTCGGCAGGTCGTGGAAAAACAAATTCCGTTTGACATTGAGCATATCATCCCCGGAACAAACAGATGGTTCTCTTTTGAAAATCGCCCCGTTGGTAATGGTTATTTTGTCACGCTACGGGATATTGACGACCTCAAACAGGTCGAAATTCAACTGGAAAAACAGAACACTTTCCTTCAGGAGACTATACAGCACACTACAGAACAGCAAATATTGCTCAAGAGCGTACTGGATACTTCGCCAAACAGTATCACCGTCGAACGGGCCATTCGGAACGCAAATGGGGAAATCATTGACTTTAAGATAGAATTAATCAATCCGGCGGCCCTGAGGCTGGGTCAATATTCAGAAATCGAGGTTCTTGGGAAATCCATCAGTGAGTTTAATCCTGAGTTTATAACGTCGGGCCTGATGGCGGCCTACATCGACGTGTTACAAACCGGGAAACCCTTACAAACTGCTTTTTTCGCTAAACCTATAAATAAACATCTGGAGTTGTCAGTAACACGGATGGATGCTGACAACATTATTGTTCTGTTCAATGATATTACCCAAACGCGGCTGGATGCCGAAGCCCTGCGTAAAAAGAATGAACTACTGGATGGTGTGCTCAGTACTTCGCTGAGTTCTATAATGGTTTACGAAGCCGTTCTTGATGATGCCGGACACCTTGCCGATTTACGGGTAGTCCTAACCAATGAGGCTTCGTTACGGGCATCCTATCGTACTAATGAAAATATTGTTGGCCGTTTGTTAACATCTCTCAACCCCGATACGAAAAACACCGGACTTTGGGATCAATACGTATCTGTTTACGAATCGGGACAATTGTTCCGGGGGAAGCACTATTTTCCCACATTAGGGAAGTGGTTCGACGCCACCGTTAGCAAGCTTGGCGACGGGCTTGTGGCAACCTTCAATGACATCAGCCATATTTATTCGGCCACGCAGCAAATTGAGGAACAGGCTCAGCTTTTTGAAGGAGTTTTGAAAACGATGACCAACGGCCTTTCGGTCCTGGAAGCGGTGCGGGATGATGCCGGTAACCCTGTTGATTTCCGGTACGTTTGCGTTAGTGCGACAGTTTTGCGAGACACAGGAATGAGCAGTGAGCAACTAATTGGACAATCGGTGCTCTCCCTTTTTCCGGGCACCAAACAAACGCCCCATTGGGATGCGTTGTGTACAGCTTTACAAAGTAGCCAGCCGCAGCATTTTGAGTCGCACTACGCATTCGACGGACTCAATAACTACACAGATAACTGGATTAACCGACTTGATGCCAACAGACTCATTTCTGTCTACGTAATCACCAATGAGCGTAAAGAGGCCGAATCGCTGGCCAAACAGCGAGCCGCTATTTTACAGAGTGTTCTGGATGGATGCCAAACCCCCATTATCCTGTTTGAAGCAATCAGAGATCAGGAAAATCAGATTACCGACTTCCGTTATCTGGTTCAAAACGACGCAAATGCCCGCCTGGTTAGCCATCCTATTGAAGAAACCCAGCATAAAACCATGCTGGAGGTACTCCCAAGTTTAAAGTCGTCCGGCATTTTTGACCGATACACTGAGGTAGTCGAAACTGGCCAGCCCCAACGATTTGAACAGTACTACAGAGATGGCTCTGTTGAAGGCTGGTTCGACATTTCAGTCGTTAAACAGGACGACGGAATAGTAGTCGTAGCGCACGATAATACACTCCTCCGCAAAACCCTGCAGTACGCAGAGCATTTGGTACTCGACTTACGCCATTCCAATCATAACCTGGAGCAGTTTGCTTACATAGCCAGCCATGATTTACAGGAGCCGCTGCGCAAAATTCAGTCGTTCGGCAATTTGATCATCGACCAATACGGCAATCTGTTGCCGGAAGATGGCCGAATGATGCTCAAACGAATGCAGTCGGCAGCCGACAGAATGAGTCAGCTGATTCGGGATTTGCTTACTTATTCACGACTAACCGCTGAACAGGAAGCATTTGAGCCAATTGGTTTCCAGCGGATACTGGCCGAGATCCTGAGCGACCTTGAGTTGGTTATTGACGAAAAAAAGGCACGTATACAGCTCCCGGATGCGTCTGTTCACCCCTCCATTTACTTTAATGGCAACCGGAGTCAGTTGCGGCAGTTGTTTCAGAATCTGCTGAGTAACGCCCTCAAATTTATCCCCTTAAACAGAACTCCTGAAATAATTTTCCGGGTAGGGGCTGTTTCGTCAGACGAGGTGCCTGCGTTCGTACCAAACCGAACAATGCGCTCGTGGGTCGCCATCGATGTTTCGGATAATGGCATTGGTTTCGATGAAAAATACCGGGAGCAGATTTTTCATCTGTTCGAACGCCTGCACGGTCGGAATGAATACTCGGGAACGGGAATCGGTCTGGCCATATGCCGTAAGGTAGCCGAAAATCACGGAGGGACTATTACAGCCCGAAGTCAGCCCGGACTAGGCTCTACATTTACCGTATTCTTACCAACGATTGACTCATAACCGACTCGCCCGGACCGGTCTCCATAGAGTTGCTTTACTCGTACCGTAAGGCTTCGATGGGATCGAGTTTAGATGCACGTACGGCGGGATAGATACCGGCAAAAAGACCCACGGTTACACAAACGACAATTCCTAACCCCATCCATACCCAGGGCACTACAAAGCCACCTTTACCCTGGCTGACAAGCGTGGCGATCAGGTTACCAATGCCAAGTCCGAGGGCAATGCCCCCCAAACCACCCAGAATACAGATGACGATAGCCTCGATCAAAAACTGCTCCCGGATGCGTTTGGGCGTAGCACCAAGTGATTTCCGAATGCCAATTTCGCGGGTTCGTTCGGTAACCGACACCAGCATGATGTTGAGCAGCGCAATAGCGGCTCCCAGGAGGGTAATAAAGCCAATCCCAAAGCCACCGATACGGAGGTAACCGGTAATATTTTCGGTTTCTTTCGCCAGTTCATCGGCTCGCTCAATGTCGAACGAATCGGGCTGTCCCAGCGGGTCCTGCCGTACTAACCGCATAACTCCGCGTGCTTCGCCAACGGCTTCGTCCTGGTCCGCAACGCTGGGTACCGAGGCCGTAATATCAAACGACAGCTTCCGGGTTCCTGCCAGAGCGCGGGCATTATCGAGCGGTACAAGAATCAGTCGATCATCGCCCCCGCCCGAAAACCCACCTTTCTTTTCCAGCACACCCACAATTTTGTATTGTGACCCCGACACCCGAATTAATTGGTTGAGCGGATTTATCTTTTTCTCAAATAACGTGGCCGCTAATTCGCTCCCGACAATGGCCACGTTTCGGGCGTACTGCAACTCGTTTTGCGTCATGTTACGACCGCTCAGGAGGGTATAGCCCTTCACCGACAGGAAAACATCATCAATACCGATCAACTGCACGTTTGGATTCGTTTTCTTGGAGCCGAATTTTGCTTGTGCAGTTCCCGTTACCACACTCGAAACGGCAATAGTAGCCCCGTAAGGAAACCGGCGTTTGAAGTTGATAGCGTCGAAATAGTCAATGGGGGCATCCTGGCGTTGTATTCGCCCTCCCCGCCGAAAGGCATCCTGCCGGGCCACAATGCTAAATGTGTTGGCGCCAAGCCCGGCAAAACTACTGTTTACCGAGCTTTGAATGCCGTCGATAGCCGTCAGAATCCCCACCAGTGAGGTGATACCAATGGCGATAATGAGTGAGGTCAGGATGGTTCGTAAGCGGTTACCCGCAATCGAGCGCAAGCCTTCCCGTATATTTTCAAGTAAGTTCATCTATCGAATGGGTGAGTGAATGAGGAATGTGAGAATTAGAGAATGGGTAGTCTTGCTACATTCTCTAATTCTCACATTCACTCATCCACAATTAAATTCTCGCACAATATTTGTGTATCTTTCGTTATAACAAAACTAGCACAAGCATTTTTATCCGGGAAGCCAATGAAACGTCTGCTGTTACCGCTCATCCTTTTTCTCACGCTGACGGGTCATGTATGGGCCTCTAAGATTCTGATTCCCATGGATGATGCCCAGAAGAATCACCTGAAAGCCTACGGAATTGCCTATTGGGTTCTCAAAACGCATGATACAGAAATCGACTGGTTGCTTAATTACCGGGGTGGCTCGTTTATGATGCCGCAAAGTCAGGCATTCATCAATGAAATGGTCATACGTGGCGTGAGTTACGAAGTCATTTCGGATGCGCAATCCGCTCAGATTCTGTCTGAAGTTTCGGCGGCCGATGCGAATATGGACGCGGTAAAGCTTCAAAAGCCTCCTAAAGTAGCTGTTTATTCCCCCAAGACAAAGCAACCCTGGGACGATGCCGTAACCATGGTCATGACCTATGCCGAAATCCCCTACGATGTGGTTTTCGACGAAGAGGTCATGAACGGAAAACTCCCTGAATACGACTGGCTTCACTTGCACCACGAGGATTTTACGGGTCAGTACGGTAAGTTCTTCCATTTTAAAGACCAGCCCTGGTACATTGCCCAAAAGCAGGAAGCTGAAAATATTACCCGCAAATTTGGCTTATCCAAAGTACCCCAGTTAAAGCTAGCGGTAACCCAGAAAATTCGTGATTTCGTACTGGGCGGTGGCTATCTGTTTGCCATGTGCAATGCGACAGATACGTATGACATTGCCCTCTCGGCCCACAACACCGATATTGTCGACTCGTTTTACGACGGCGACGGTGCTGATCCCAATGCTAACAACAAGCTGGATTACAGCCAGACGATGGCGTTCCGAAACTTTCAGGTCTATACCAATCCGTTTCTGATCGAGTTTTCCAACATCGACAATCAGCCCGAAGAGCGGGGCCTGAGCGAGCATAACGATTACTTTACTCTGTTCCAGTTTTCGGCCAAATACGACCCTATCCCAACCATGCTGACGCAGAACCACGCCAATGTGATCAAAGGCTTTATGGGGCAGACAACGGCGTTCAAGAAAAACTACATCAAGCCCGAAGTGGTCATTTTAGCTGAAAACCGTGCGGCCGGTGAAGCTCGTTACATTCACTCACCCTATGGCCGGGGTTTCTTTACATTTTACGGTGGACACGACCCCGAAGACTACCGGCATGAAATCGGCGAAGAACCCACCGATCTGAACCTTCATCCTAACTCAGCCGGTTACCGGCTGATTCTCAACAACATTCTTTTCCCGGCAGCCAAGAAGAAGAAGCAGAAAACCTGAGAAGTAACAACTGCCGTGATCCATTTTTAGGTATCAGTCGGTAAATCTATTTCCTATAAGAAGCCTGCTGCCGGATATCAGTAAGAAAACCAGTCCGTTACCATTTCGTCCCGGCTTTTGCTTTCCAGCTTTCGTTCCAGTTCATCCGGAATCTTTGGGAAAAAGTCAATTCCGGTTAGCTGTTCAATCCGGTCAACCGGCACAACGAACTGTTTTAATGACTGGTTCGACGGCTCGTTGTTCAGCAAAAAACCAATCATCCGAATCTCTGGCTTGTTGCAATACAGGATCACCTTATAGAACTTCTCCGGCACACTAACTTCTGTCGTCTTGCCAATGGTTGGTAAACCAGGCTTCAGCACGGCACCCGTTACCACATAAATACCTTTGTCGCGAATAGCCCAGGTTCGAACCAACTCTTCCAGCTCTTTCCAGATACCCCGGTTGAAATCGGGAGCCTGGGGTGTGATGTTGCTCATGTAGAACGTTTCCCGCATCATCCGTTGCGAGAACTTAAAATCACCCGCCGGAGCCAGGTGCCCCCGGTCATAACCCGATCTGGTATAGTCGGATGGAAGAGCCGTTCCGTTTTCTACCCTTGGGTCTGGCTTAAACTGCTCATTTTTGCGATCGGCGTCGCCCGTTGTTTCGTAGGCTAGCAAAGGGTACGCCACCCAGTCGGCGTCTTTATACTGGTCGCGGTACCGGAGCGTGTACCCATCGTGCCGGATAATTTCGTCTTCGGGTTTTACAAAAGGCAGGATAAAATCGACTTCTTTTTCGAAATCGAATCGAGCGTTCCCAGACGAGGCCGTTGACGGCTTCCCGCTATGGTCACTGGCTTCACTCTCGTCTACTCTATCCGATTGGCGTGACTTACCGCGTCGGTTATCAGTAGCTTCGTCGCTCTGATTCGGTTCCGGTGCTTTGTAGGGATTGTCTTCTTTTGTTACATCGGAACGAGAGCGCCCGATACCGATCAACTGCCTAAAATCGTTCCAGAAAGCCACAACGGGTTTCGTTTGCCCGCCATAGTGCAGAAACAGGCCGATCAGGAAGAATATAAACAATAGAACAAGCGTGTTTCCACGCAGCCGAAAGCCACGGCGGGCGTATTTTTTTGTTGAAAAACGAGGCTTAAAAAACATAAAAGTAAAGTTACACGGATTTTATCAGGGTATTGAAGCGGTGAACCGTAAACGGTAAACCGCTGTTAAAAATGCATGTCTTCGTTGAATATTGTTGTCATTGGCGGTGGTGCCGCCGGTTTCTTTAGCGCCATTACAGCGGCCGAAACCTTTCCGGATGCAACCGTTACCATTTTAGAAAAAAACCGTACTGTTCTCAATAAAGTACGCATTTCGGGTGGCGGGCGCTGTAATGTTACGCACGCCTGCTTCGACAATCGTCAGTTGGTGAAGCATTACCCCAGGGGCGAAAAACCCTTACGCCCACTGCTGAATCTCTTCGACGCCACCGCCACCGTTCAATGGTTCGAAAAACGGGGTGTTCCTTTGAAGACAGAAGCCGACGGACGTATGTTTCCTAATACAAACACGTCTGATACCATTGTCGATTGCCTGTTAACCACGGCGCGTCGGCTGGGCATTACCGTTCGTACCAGTTGCGGGGTTAGTACGTTAACGCGCGATGGGCACGACCGCTGGCAACTTCACCTTTACACCGATGAAGTCCTCACTGCCGACCGTGTGCTGGTGGCTACCGGTGGTTACCCGAAAACAGACGGCTATAGCTGGCTACCCGAACCAAGTGAGTCACTGGTGTCGCCGGTGCCCTCTTTATTTACCTTCAATGTACCGGAAAACCCATTTCTGCCCCTCGCCGGAGTGTCGGTGCCGGATGCTAAAGTGTCCATTATGGGTACCAAACAAGAACAGCGGGGACCACTGTTAATAACCCATTGGGGCTTTAGCGGCCCCGCCATTCTACGCCTGTCGGCCTGGGCCGCCCGCGACCTGGCCGAGCTGGAGTATCAATTTACCCTGCGTATAAACTGGACGCCCGAGCTAAATGAAAATCAGCTGAGAGCGGCTTTGCAGGATTTTCGTCAGCAGAACGGTCGAAAGCTGGTGGTTTCTCAAAATCCGTTTGTGTTACCCTCCCGGCTTTGGCAAATGATGGCTACGGAAGCCGGTATTGCCGAAACACAGCGCTGGGCAGATTTACCCGCCAAACAACTGAATCGACTTACGGAGAAGCTGACGAACAGCCAGTTTAACGTGGCCGGAAAGAGTACCTTCAAAGATGAGTTTGTCACCTGCGGAGGAATCTCGTTCGGTAGTCTGAATCCACAAACGCTCGAAAGTAAATCCCAGCCCGGACTGTTCTTCGCCGGTGAAGTGCTGGATATTGACGGTATTACGGGTGGCTTCAACTTCCAGAGCGCCTGGACAACGGGCTATGTGGCCGGGTTGAACATTGGCAAACAAATGACCTAGCTCTCAAGCACTTTCCGGGCGGCTTCCTCGTCATGTTTGAGTTGAGCAACTAACGCTGGCAACCCGTCAAACTTTTGTTCGGGACGCAGAAACTCCCGGAATCGGAGGGTCATATGCTCGCCGTAAATGTCCTTGTCGAAATCGAAAATGTAGGTCTCTATGGTCTGGTGCGTTCCGGCTACCGTAGGCCGAAAACCAATATTGAGCATACCTCCTAACGTTTGACCGGCATATTCCACATCGACGGCATAAACTCCGTTGGCCGGAATCAGCTTGGATGGATCGTCGACCTGCATGTTTGCGGTTGGGAAACCAATGGTGCGGCCAAGTTGGCGTCCTTTTACGATCGTTCCGGTCAGGTTATAAGGTCGACCTAGAAACAGATTGGCCGTATGCACATTTCCTTCGTTCAGTGCGGCCCGGATTTTGGAGGAACTAACACCAACCGCTTCGACATCCTGCCGGGGAATCTCCTCTACTTCGAAACCGTATTCACTCTGGTGTGCCTGTATATAATCGAACCCGCCTTCCCGATCGCGACCAAAGCGATGGTCGTAGCCAATGACGAGTTTCTTCGTACCTATCTTATCGAGCAGAATCTGCCGGATGTACTCTTCTGATGTAAGTTCAGAGAAAGAGCGCGTAAACGGAATAACAACGAGGTGCTCAACACCCGCCTGATCGAGCAATTCGATTTTTTCGTCCAGGGTTGTGAGCAGCTTCAGATTCTGGCTGTCGTTCGATACGACGGTACGTGGATGCGGCCAATACGTAATCAAAACCGACTCGCCCCCGCTTGCCTGCGCTACTTCCGTCAGCCGGGACAAAATAATTTGGTGACCCCTATGAACCCCGTCAAATGTACCGCTCGTGACGACGGCATTTGGTAAAGGCTGAATATCATCGAGGCCTCTGTAAATAATCATTCGTTCGTTGGTAACAGTTCTGATTGTGCCGCCCGGTATGCTGCAATAAACGCGTCGATGGTCGCGGCATTCTCTACGGTAAACTCACCAATACGTGTTCGGCGCAGACTACTCATGTAAGCTCCGTTATTGAGCAGCAAGCCCAGATCGCGTACCAGACTACGAATATAAGTGCCTTTTGAACACACAATGCGAAAATCGACTTCCGGGAAGCGTTCCGTACCGACCTCAAAAGCCGTCACCGTTACCTGACGCGCTTTGATTCCCCCCTCAACGCGGTCGGCGGTTTCGCCCCGGCGGGCTTTTTCATAAAGTCGCTCGCCATTGACCCGAACGGCGGAGTAAATGGGGGGCACCTGTAGAATCTCGCCCGTTAGCTGCCGGGCGGCCTCCTGTATTTGTTCGGAAGTGATTGCCGTTGTATCGTATTCGGCGTCGAAAGCGGTTTCCAGATCCACCGATGGGGTTGTTTTACCCAGCACCAGGGTTCCGGTATATTCCTTTTCCTGAGCCTGATACTGATCGATCTGCTTGGTCATTTTGCCCGTACAGAGAATAAGCAAACCGGTAGCGAGTGGGTCCAGCGTACCGGCATGACCGATTTTCTTGAACTTACAGGCGTATTTGAGCTTATTGGCTACGTCGAACGACGTCCAGGTTATTGGCTTGTCAATTAAAATTACCTGACCGGGGTCGGGTGTTGGTTGATTTTGTTGTGACACAACTATGTACGGACAAGCACGGAAATACGTAGAGAGAAAGATAAGAAATACCTCCGTGTATCTTTGTGTTTCTCCGCGTATCTCTGTGGCAAAATGAATTATAAAACGTCCAGCTTCACGCCAGCCGCCATTAAGCCCAGAAGCAGTAAGCCAAGCGCAATCCGGTAATAACCAAACACTTTGAAACCGTACTTGTTGAGAAAACCGACAAATCCCCGGATAGCCAGCAAGCCAACTACAAAGGCAATAACATTACCAATCAATAGCGTCTGGTAGTCGGCCGGTTGTATTAGTTTGTACGTCTTCAGAAGTTTGTAGCCCGAAGCCGCTGCCATGGTTGGCACAGCCAGAAAAAAGGAGAATTCGGCCGCCTGCGTCCGGCTCAATCCCTGATACATACCCCCAATAATGGTTGCCGCCGACCGAGATACGCCCGGAATCATGGCGATACACTGAAAAAAGCCAATACGAATAGCATCCGGCACTGTTACCTCCCCATCCTTAGGCTGGCGATTGACAATCCTGTCGATAAAGACTAGTACAATACCACCGACTAACAGTGAGACGGCAACAGTGGTAATACTTTCGAGAAGTGAGTCGATGAAATCGTTCAGCAGCAAACCGATAACGGCAGCAGGCAAAAAAGCGATCAGTATCTTGCTGTAGAAATCCGCCATGGGCTGCAACCGGACGGGTAGCGATTTGAGGTAACCGGGCACAACGAATGTACCCGTGCGGGTATCGGTCATGAAACGACGGTGATACATGACAAGTACCGACAGTATACACCCAAACTGAACGTCGACCGTATATAACTTAGTGAACTCATTCCCGGCAATACCGGCTAATGACGAATAAATAATCATGTGGCCCGTTGAGGAAACCGGTAAAAACTCGGTCAATCCTTCAATAATGGCCAGCGCAATAGCGTGAATCAGTTCCATTAAAAACAGTTAATCGTTTGTCGTTTGCAGTTAATTAGTTGCCAAGAGCAGACAAACTTATGGCAAGCAGAATCAAACGGCAAATAACAAACGATTAACAACTAAACTTTTTACACCCTGGGCCGGGCGAGAATCGCGAAAAACTCCAGCACAAAGCCGCCCATAACGACTAAAGGACCGAGTGTAAGGCCCAGAAAACCAAAACCAAATTCTTCTTTATCGAGGCTCATAATGAAGAACCCGGCCAGAATAACGCCGATACCCGCCAGCATGAGCGTGTAGTTCTGCCGCCCGAAGGGAAGCGCTGCCGCCGAGTCCCGACGTACGGGTTCTGCCATCGCCGACCGCGTAGGTACCGTTTTGGGTGCTGCCGGTGTCGTGTCGACTATTTTCTTAACTGGTTCATCACGCAGTAGCGTGGGGATGCCAGCTTGTTTATCCTTTGCCATATTCGTTCGTCAGTTATGCTTTTTGTGTAACTGTAAAAATCAACCTCTGGTTTGGGCTTCATCCAGGAGAGAAACGCCAGCCAGACTAATACAACTCATCTAAAGTCAGGCCTAAATAACGATTTACGGCCTGAAACGTGCTTAGGAAGCCAATTAAAACGCCCAGCCCCACGATACCCGCCATCAGGAAAATCATCTTTTCGGGGTCCTGAAAAGCGCCCAGTTCGGGCAAGTTATGAATAGCGACCTGCAATCCGGCAATGAGCAAAATAACGGCAATAACACCCGCCAGAAAGCCCTGCCACATACCCCGTCCTAAAAACGGCCGGGTGATAAATCCGTTTGTGGCACCCACCAACTGCATACTCCGAATGAGTAACCGTTGCGAATGAAGCGCCAACCGGATCGTGTTGTTCATTAACACCACAATGATCAGCAACAAAATGAGCGCAAAGGCCGACATGACGGCGTAAATCTTTGTGATATTTCGATTGATGTTATCAACCAGATTCTCCTGATAAACAACCTCAAATACACCGTCAATTTCTTCCAGGTCCTTTTTTACTTCCTGTAGTTTAGCTTCCTCAAAGTAGCCTTCACTCAACTTTATCCGATAGCTGTCATGCAGTGGATTCTCACCTAAAAATTTCGAGAAGTCCTCTTTAGTTTCGGCAATGAACTCTTTGGCAGCGTCCTCCTTCGTGACCAGGTTAACCTGAGGCACGCCATTCGTTTTGAGGATGTAAGGCCGCTCGGAAATAGTGCGAAAGAGTGCGCTGCTCTTTTTTACGTCGAGGTCTTTATCCAGAAATGCCCGCACTTCGTAATTCTCGCGGATATAAGTCACCAGTTTTTTTGACTGGATAGCCAGCAATCCGCAAAAACCGATTAAAAATAATGCCAGTGTCAGACTGAATAAGATCATGCCACTGGGATACGCACCTACTTTCTTCTTGTTACGAGCCATTTATGGGGTTCGTGTTATGAGACAAAAATAACGGATTCCACGGGGGAACGCTCCAAATTAACAAAATTTAAGGGGAATGCAGGCATTGGGCATCGGGGTTTGGGCAAAGGGACAATGGCTATGTTTCCTACCCGGCCTCCAATTTATCAACAGCTACTCCTCTTAATCGCTGAGATTTTACCCGAAACCCTATACCCAAGCCCCTATGCCCTCTGCGCGAACACCTGCGCCGGATAGCCCACCTCCATCAGGTATAACCCATTTGCCGGTGCGGCTCGGCCAGCCACTGTACGGTCGCGGGCCAGAATGATTTCCTCAAACTGGCCAAGGCTCATACGGGCCTGCCCTATTTCGAGCATGGTACCTACAATTGTCCGTACCATACCCCACAAAAATCGATTCGCTTTTATATGAAACGTCAGGCAGTCGGCATTTGTATAGTCCCAGTAGGCAAAATCGAGCTGGCAATTGAAGTGAGTCACATTTGCTCTGGCCTTACTGAAGCTTTGAAAGTTAGTGTGTTGCAGAAGTAATTTGCAGGCTTCATTCATTCGGTCGATGTCCAGATGCGGCCGGAAATGATACGTAAGGGTACCTTGAAAGGCATCTTTCTGACGGGTAATGTGGTACTGGTAATACCGGGAAACCGCTGAAAAACGGGCATGTGTTTTGTCCGAAACCGGAAATATGGCGTGAATGGCAATATCTTCCGGCAACATGCAATTAATCGAATAAATAAGGCTTTCTGTTAGATTCAGGGGCTCCTCAACATCAAAATGAGCAAACTGCTGTTTGGCATGGACACCCGCATCGGTCCGGCCACTACCCATAATGTAAATGGGTTTACCTAATCGTTGGCTCAAGGCGGCTTCCAGCGTAATTTGAACGCTTACGCCGTTGGCCTGTGTTTGCCAGCCATGATATGCCGTTCCCCGATACGATAATTCAATAAAATAACGCATACCGGGCAAAAGTACCGCTTAATGAGCACTTAGCGACGCTGGAATTCGCACGAATAGATAAAGCGGCCACCCGAATGAAACATCGTTCACTGGGTGGCCGCTTTAAGTATGTGTTCCGATTCTGGTTTAACGGGGACCGCGCTGGCGTTCGCCCACACCATTTACCCGTTGCGACTGCTCTTGAATACGCTGCTGAGGTTGACCACCTCTATTCTCCTGCGACCGTTGGAAACCTCCACCGCTTTCGCTGCGTGCTCCGGGCACTGATGGGGCATTTACGGGGCCTTGACCAGGACGTTCCGTCCGCTGCTCGTAAGTTCGGTTAGGTTGGGTTTGCTGAAGACCGGCGGGCTGGTCGTCTCTTCGTGAAAAGCCCCCTCCCTGCTGTTGAGGTTGAGCGTTACCCGACGAATACGAACCACGACTGGGTTCAACCTGAACAGGTGGTGCTACCGGGTTATTTCCCGGCGTGGGCGCATTGTCAGGTCTGTTGTAGCCATTATAACCGCTTCGGTCAGGAGCCGGGTGACTGTTGTAGCTTCCACCTCTATTCGGGGTGCCGTTATACTCCCTCCCGGGAGTAGCGGCATTTCCTTCATAGGGCCGGTTAGACGTAGCATTACCATTGTAATTTCGGTCAGGAACATTGTTGCCCCCATTGTAGGAGCCACGACCGGGGTTATTATAGTTATTGTAATTCGGGCGGGACGAATTGTCGTATCGGTCGTTATACCGGTCGCGATCGTTATAACGATCACGGTCGTTACGCCCATAATTTTGTCCATAACCCGACGACTGACCGGGGCGATAAAAGCCTACGGAGCCATTGCCAACCACCGACCGGCCGGGCCGATCCAGCGGATCAATTCGGTAAACAGGAACGCGCTGGCGGGTTACCCGCTCAATTTCATTCCGGTTAGGACCATATACATAGGCACGGTTATTCGACCGGTATACATTATTGATAATAGTGGTATTCTGATAAATATTGATGACGTTTGGCCGCGCCACCCGGTAGCTGTAAAGCCTTGGGCTGGTGATGTAGATCTGCGGCACGAAAGTCCAGTAAGGAGCCGGAATGTTGATATTTACGTTGATGTCGATGCCAGGTCCCAGCGGTGCCCATCCGTAATAGCCGCCACCCGTGCGCCACGATACCCAGGCTGGCCCCCAGTCGTTACCGGGCACCCACGCCCATCCATATTGACTGTCGAAGAACCAGCGTCCGTAGTGAAAAGGTGCCCATCCCCAGGCGTAATCGGACACCCAGGTATTGCCGAACTCCGTCACGACCCAGTGCCCGTCGGTTGCGTACGGCTGAAAATCCGGGCCTACATTCGGTAGCCAGACCGAACCATATACCGGATTAGGCATCCACTGTCCGTACGGAGCCAGCTCATTATAGAATGTTTGTATAGGAACACTTATCCCCGGCTGTGCCGTAGCTTTTTGGGGAGCTATTGGATCAAGAGCAAGTACTGCCACCAGGCCGAGTACATGTATTGTTTTCAGGATAGTCATGACAGTAGGTCGTTATCTACCGCGTATCGAAACGCGTCGAAGGTTAGATATGTCTGCCCCCCAAACGTTTAACCGGCCATCCAATAAAGTTGTTCAGTAAAGGCCCTATGCCAGCCTACAGCCAGTTTTTGCGCCGGAAGATCCAGACGGTCAGGGCCGACGAGAATACCATCATGGCCAAAGCAAACACATAGCCATACTTCCAGTGAATTTCGGGCATTTCATCGAAATTCATCCCCCAGATACTGGCCAGCAAGGTAGGCGGCAGGAAAACGAGCGATACAACTGTAAAGATTTTCACGACCCGATTCTGTTCCAGATCAATAAGACCGAGGTACGTATTTTGCAGGAATTCCAGCCGCTCAAAAATGAAGTTCGTATGTTCAATGAGTGAATTAATGTCCTTTATAAGTGTTCGAAGGCGTTGCTGCTCAGCTTCGTTGAACCAGCCATCAGAACGAATCATGGACGTAATAACGCGCTGTTTATCAACCACATTTTCCCGTATCAGCATCGTCAGCTCCTGGTAATCGTTGATGTTAAGCAGCATTTCGCGGTCCAGATTGGCGTCGAGATCGAGTAGCCGGTTGATGGCCTTGATCTCACCGGAGACCAGTTCGATCAAGTCCGCATCGTAGTCGATCCGGGATTCAAAGATCGAAATCAGGATTTGCGCGCCATCGCTGAATAACGCCCGGCGCGATTTGATACGCTTCACTGTGTCGGCAAATGATTTCAGGTCGGCGTTGCGATACGTAAAGAGGGTGTCGTCTTTGAGCAGGAAGCTCACGGGTACGTTGATGTACCGTTGCTCCGAATCGGGTACCAGAAAATTGGAGTTGGCGATCAGAAAATCATCTTCTTCAATGTAGCGCGAGCTGCTTTCAATTTCCAACTGCTCCTGCTGGCTCAGAAAATCGACATCAAATTTCTCTTCAACGCTCTTGATCTCGGCGGGTGTGGGGTTTTGCAAATCCACCCAAAGCGTACGCTCGGTATTGGAGAAGGAGTCGATATCACGAATTTTCCGGACGGCGGTAGCGTCCTGCTGAAAGATACGGATCATAAAGTCGAGAGCAAAGTTACGGTCGCGAAGTTCGTAGAAAAGAAACCATTTATCCCGCTCCAAATTGAATTTATGTCACCTGACAGAAACAATCTCTCCGCGTCTACTCCGCCTGCAACGGACTTCCTTTGAGGTTAAGTTCTTTAACCCGCTGCCGTACATTCTTCATAAATTCTTTTCCGGGGTCGGTTTTACCGGTCAGGTAGGTCGAGTCGGTTTCTTTCCAGAGTGGGGTTCCAATAAAATCTTTGTATTCGTAATGGCCAATCAGGTACTCGATGGCGTACCGTTGTTTCAAGTAACGCACTAGTTGCACATTGGCTTCGAGCTGTGCATCGGTCAGGTCATTATCGCCAACATTTTCGATACCAATGGCGCAGTGATTCAGCCCAATGCAATGGCGGGTAAAGACCGTGTCGGGCAGAAATCGGTAGATAGTACCATCGCGATCGATCACAAAAGGAACGGATGTATTTAAGCGGCTGGCCACCTGAAGGTCAGGACGACCCGATAGCACACTCGGATTAAACAGATCGAAGGTCGCTTCGAGCGTTGGTACAGCCGTCCAGTGCAGCACAATCATCTTTGGTTTTATGTACGGTTCCGATTGTCGAATGCCATGCCGCCTGGCTAAGTAGTCAAGCGATAACTGTTTCCGTTCTTCATCGAAAACGATGGGTTTGTCGAGTATCCGAAGCATGGGCGGCTGGGCAGCACAGGGATAGAAAGTTACCAAACTCAAGATAAAAGGAACGAAATGAAGGGGTTTGGGAAGGCTGAAAAAGGCGTTCATGGTTGGAATGTTTGGAAGCGCAAAAAAAGAAAATCTCGTTTACGGCAGCGACTTTTCTTTTTTACCGTTACAAAATCGGGTAGTTTTTCTTAACTATACCTTTAAAAAATCGATTCATACGAAACAAACTACCTGAACATCTGTCTGTTAAAAGCGAAATAGAACAGTTTTAGATTGTTACGCACAAAATTCATGTACAAACTGTTATCTCTGCAACGGGGCCTAACCCGCCCGGTTATCGGCTATGCAACCTGATTATTTTAGTACGACTTCATCAACAACTGAATTTTATAATCGAACCGGTAAGCCCAGCGCCAGTCACCTTTGGGAAACGGCTCAGCTGCTTGGCTTTCCGGCTGCCCTCTGGCGCTTACCCAATAAGCAGGACAAACACCTCATCGTTTCGTTCGATGAGGTACTCCCCCGCGTATCGGCGGATTTGGACGAGCTACCGGCTGGCTTCCTGATTAGCCCTTTCGACAATTTGGCCAGCACTGCGCCTACTAATATGTCGTTCGGCTCGACTTTAGGTAACAGCATTAGTACCGAATCGCTTTTTCTGCGTGCCGACATTCAGGCTTCCTTCTCCGAACCAGCTGACAAACGGGAGGTGGCAATCAAAATCAACGCCCCAGCCGGTGAGTTTCAGCAAGTTTTGCGGGAGCAAATGGCTATCCAGACGCCAGAAAAAACAGCGCAGGCGGTAACACCCCTCTCCGACCCCGATGCTCAGGCTGCTTATGTACGTAATGTAGCCCATGCCGTTGAGGCCATGCAGCGGGGTGAGTTCCGAAAAGTGGTTTTATCCAGAACCAAGCAGGTGCATTTTACCGACGCGCCCGATGCCGTTGCCTTATTCGATAAGCTGTGTACGGCGTATCCAACGGCATTCATATCGGCTGTATCGATTCCGGAAAGAGGACAGATCTGGATCAGTGCCACGCCCGAACGGCTGGTGAGTGTTGACGCCGATGGTATTTTCAGAACAGCCTCACTCGCCGGTACGCAGTCGGCTTTTGACGCAGATGGAACGCTTAAGCGGCCCGCCGAAGCCATGTGGTCGCAAAAAGAGATTGAAGAGCAGGCGCTGGTAAGCCGGTATATTATTGAGTGTTTCAAAAAAATACGGTTGCGCGAATACCTGGAAGAGGGGCCCAAAACGGTCATTGCGGGTAACCTGATGCACCTAAGCACCTATTTCACCGTCGACACACAGGCCGTTCGATATCCGCAACTGGGTACGGTTATGCTGCGGCTGCTCCACCCGACCTCAGCGGTGTGCGGAATGCCCCGCGATGTAGCGTTTAACTTTATTGGTCGACATGAAACCCACGACCGGGAGTTTTACAGCGGCTTTCTGGGGCCGGTGAATGTCAATACAGATAACGAAGGGGCAGAAAGTGACCTCTTTGTTCACATCCGCTGTATGAAACTGGAAGGAAACATGGCAACTCTTTATGCTGGCGCGGGCCTTACGGAAGATTCGGTCCCTGAGCGGGAATGGGTCGAAACCGAAATGAAGTGCCAGACTTTACTACAGGTAATGATGAATTAAGAATGATCGATTGGCTGCGCAATACGCATCATTCTTAATTCATCAAGCTACATTTCTTTACGCGCCTTCAGCGGGGTCATTAGGAGCACGGGAGCCACTTTCGTCGGTACGACCACCGGCCTCACTAGCCGCAGACGATTGGGTGTCCGCATCGGGTGCGGTTCCTTCCGTAACGGCGTCCTCCGACGAAACGATTAGTTCTTCTTCAGGGTCTGGGATTGCTTCTGAATCTGCCATGTTAGTGATTGAGTAAAGAAATGTAGTGAACTGATTAATACGACTCACGATAACGGACGAATCGGTTGTTGATCGGCCCGATAAACATTACTCCATGCTATCGTCGTCCAGATCATCTTCAATGGAGTCGTCGTCCAGATCTTCATCCAGATCATCCTCATTGAAGTCCTCTTCTATGTCGTCTAAATCATCTGCTCCATAGCCGCTGGCGGCTCCGGAGCCCAGTTCATCGAAATCAGCACCCGCGTCATCGAAGTCATCGTCGTCGTCGTCGAAGGCGGCTGTTTCTGGATCTGGGTTAAGCATCAGAACATCTTCGTCCTGATCAAACGCTGGCTCGTAAATCATGGTCAACAGAGTATAAAAGTTAGTTCACCCCTCATAACGCGTCAATTTCCCGGAAGGTTTAGTCATTTTACAAACTTCTTAGACTTTTTACCGCCGAACACAGCCTTCTCTTTGTGAGTTACTGAGTATGTGCATGCTACGCCCAACGCTAATTCAGTATAAATGAGAGATTATCAACTCCGGCGACTTTTTGACCAGCCAATTATTCAAACCAGCGACGTAAAACCAACTTTTGCCGGTTTTGAGGTACTGGGCGCTTTCAATCCGGCTGCGTGTTATTACAAGGGCGAAATTTTACTGCTCCTGCGGGTTGCCGAAGCCCCACCCGCCGAAGAAGGGTTTATTCTTGTCCCGCTGATCGACGAGCAGGACGGCGAATTAACTCTAACGATCAAGCGGTTCCCGGAACCCGCCGAACCCTACGACC
Organism: Spirosoma fluviale; assembly: GCF_900230225.1. Taxonomy (GTDB): domain Bacteria; phylum Bacteroidota; class Bacteroidia; order Cytophagales; family Spirosomataceae; genus Spirosoma; species Spirosoma fluviale. Next base: position 586,335 of record NZ_OCNH01000001.1, on the reverse strand, counting down.
CTCGGGTAGTAACGCTCGATGGCAAGGTTTATCTAACCTCCATAAGCCACCTCCGTCTGGCCCGTAGCCAGGATGGTGTTCACTTCACCATCGACGAAAAACCGTTCCTGTTTCCGGCCCGGATGGACGAATCATTCGGGATTGAAGATGCCCGGATCACGTTTCTGGAAGGCAAATACTGGATTACTTATACCGCTGTTTCGGAGCACGGACCGGGCGTTGGTCTGGCCGTAACGACCGATTTCGAGACAGTCGAACGGGTAGGTATGATTTTGCCCCCACCCAACAAGGACGTGGCTCTGTTCCCGCAAAAGATTAACGGCAAGTACATGCTCCTTCATCGGCCAATGGTGTCTGAGATCGGGAAGCCTTCGGTCTGGCTGGCCGAATCGACCGATGGGATTCATTGGGGAAACCACAAATTCCTGTTTGGCGGACGGGGGCAGGCTACTTCAGCTCCATCAACGGAAGCGTTCGCCTGGGAAGGCGGCAAAATTGGGGCTGGTCCCGAACCAATATTAACCGATGAAGGCTGGCTGGTTTGCTACCATGGTGCCGACGCTACGCATGCTTACGCCCTGGCCCTGGCGTTACTCGATACCAACGACCCCTCCAACCTGCTGGACCGCTCCTCCATCCCCCTGCTTACGCCCGAACTACCGTGGGAACGGGAAGGATTCTTTCCCAATGTCGTTTTCTCAAATGGCTGGATTCAGTGGCCCGCCGACAGCGTAAACGCGGGCAAAATCTGGGTTTACTACGGCGCTGCCGATTCAGGAGTGGGGCTGGCGGAGCTGGTTCAGGCCTAAGTAAGGTCGGCAAACAACTTTGCCTAACCATCCCTGCGCAGGCTGAAGCTGTTTGCCTGATCAGAATACGTACATTTTCCGTATCTCCTCAACGGTACTGGCTGGTTCGTAGGCTGCATTCAATCGGTTGGCATTTTCTTCTACTGTCAAGTCAAAACCAGCCTGTTTTCGGCGTGTATTGACGTCTTTAGCATTGGTAATTGGCCAGACAAAACAACGCGACTGCCGGGTACTTTTCAACTGTCGGCAGGAGACTTGTGTACCATACAGTTGGGGTTTGCCCCCATACATCAGGGATCGGTCGAGCATCATGGCGTATTGATAAAAAGGCAGCTCTTCCTGATCGGCCGCTTTTTTTATTACAGGCAGGTACCTATCAATTTTATTGGAATGCTGAATGATGTAAAAAACAGCTTCATTGGTGGGCGTCCCGACTACGCTCTTTCCAGGATAACCCTGTTCTTTTAGAATAGCTTCGGCCCGGGCCAGATTGCTGGTGTCAATTTTCGTTTGTTCGGCCCACAACCTCCCCGCGAGGTTGGCCCGATCGACCTTGTATACGGTACTTAAGCTATCAGTTAATGGCTGATTATTCCCCAATTTAGTGAGCCACTCCCGGTTGCGCTGATCCAGCACATACATACTATCGAGTTCGTTCTTAAGTCGGCTATTCTGCTGGCAGTAGCTGTGTAAAGGAATACCGATCAATAAAAGCACAAAGAATGGTATGTATCTCATAACTAATAGGGTGATTGGGTGACACCAATGGACGAATGATAGGTTTTACGTATTTTCGTTAAAACACTAACTCTTATTGCTTCATGAAACACTTCTGTCAACTAGTGCTCTATTTTTTTCTTGCTTACCCTCTGCTAGCCCAAACTCAGAAACGAGCACTAAACTCAACGGACTATGACCGTTGGCAGACTGTACGGTCTGAAAAACTGTCGGACGACGGCCGCTGGATTGCCTACCAGATTGACCTACAGGAAGGCGACGGCCGATTGGAAGTGGTATCGTCTACTGCCAACACGAACCGCAAGCAGTATGTTTTCCCCCGTGGCTATATGGCGCAGTTTACCCCCGACAGCAAGTTTCTGGTTGTGCGGCTGAAAGCGCCCTACATGGCCACCCGAAACGCTAAACTCAAGAAAAAGAAAACGGACGAGCTGCCGAAAGACAGTTTACTCGTATTAAACCTTGAAACAGGAAAACCAACGAAATTACCTAATGCCAAATCGTTTGTCTTCGGCAAAGATGCCGGTTCATGGCTGGCGGTTGTACAGGAACGTAAAGAAGAACGGGCGGCTCCCGCGTCCCGAAGTGCCTCGCTGAAAGACACCCTGGCTCCCTCGGCACCTGTTTCAACGACCACCGTGGCAACGCGGAAAGGCCCCGTTAAAAAACCAAAAGGTGACGATCTGACGCTGCTGAACATGGCCGATGGTACGCGCAAAACGGTCCGGTATGTGTCGAACGTGGTGATGTCGGACAATGGTCAGGCAATCTTCTATAGCAAAGAATCAGCCAACGACTCCCTGAAAACGGGCGAATCGAGCGTTCCCGGCGTGTTTCTGTTCAACACCGCCAGCAGTCAGACCATGCTCGTTGATACCAGCTCGAAACGGAAGATTTACAAAGGCCTGGCTATTGACAAAATAGGCCAGCAACTTAGCTGGATGGCCTCCGCCGATAGTGCCGGCAGTGATGTAAAAGTTTTCACTCTATACTATAAGAGCCTGGCACCGGCCGTAGCTGCGAAAGGTAAAAAAGCAAAAACGACGGCCCCCGAAGCACCCTTCAAAGTCATTGCCGACACATTGACGGCGGCCCTACCTAAACGGTGGTCGGTGAATGAGTATCGTGAGCCAAAATTCTCGGACGATGGCAAACGGCTCTATTTCTCCACGTCGCCCATTGCGCCCAAGCCAACCAAAGACACGTTGACGCCTGATGACGAAAAAGTCAAAATGGACATCTGGACCTGGACCGACACCCGCTTGCAACCCATGCAGCAACGGCGGCTCAAGGAAGAAAAAGAGCGTGGTTTTCTAACGCTTTACGATCTGGCATCTGGTAAGGTTATTCCGTTAGCCAGTCGGGAAATGCCGACCGTAAGTTTTGACCCCAAAACAAACAGCCGGTATTTGCTGGGATTGAGTGACCTCCCGTATCAGGTTCAGGCGTCGTGGGACCCCGGCCATACGGACCTGTACCTGATCGATACCCAAACGGGCGAAAAGAAGCGTATCGCCAATGACATCATGGCCTCCCAGCCTAAACTGTCGCCCGAGGGCAAGTACGCTTACTGGTTCGATGAACGGGATTCGCTCTGGCGGGCGTGGTCGGTGGCCGATGGCAAGCGTCTGGACCTCACGCGTGGCCTGCCCAGTAAATTTTTCGACGAGGAACATGACACCCCCAATTTACCGGGTGCTTATGGCTCAGCAGGCTGGACAACCGGCGACCGGTACCTCTGGCTGTATGACCGGTACGACATCTGGCAGGTAGACCCCACTGGCAAGGAGAAACCAACCAATCTGACGGCTGGTTGGGGACGTAAAAATAAAATTCGCCTGCGCCGGGCTGAAGTCGACAGCGACGACGATACACCGGGCCGACGGTCGGCCGCCGTTGAAAAAGCCATCGACCCCAAAGCTGAACTGTTTTTAACGGGTATCTGGGAAAGTGATAAAGCAACCGGTATTTTGAAGAGCAAAAATGGGCTGGCGGTTGCTGAACCAACGGTGCTCACCCGAAGCAATCACCGCTATTTCGGATTAAACAAGGCAAAGAACGCCCCCGTTATCACGTTCTATCGCGGGAATTACAAAGAGTCGACCAACCTCTTTCAGACCGATACTACGCTGGCCTCCCCTATTCAGCTTACTCGTACCAACCCGCAGCAGGACAGCGTTCGGTGGGGCAGTGCCGAAATTGTGAGCTGGATCGGAACAAATGGGATTAAACTCGAAGGGTTACTTTTCAAACCGGAAGGCTTCGATCCCACCAAAAAGTACCCTATGCTCACGTACTTCTACGAGCGTAACGTCGAAACACTGAATGACTACCGGGCACCTTCGCCCAGCCGATCGACCATCAACATTCCCTATTGCGTCTCGAATGGCTATCTGGTTTTCGTACCGGATATTGTGTACACAACCGGGCAACCGGGGCCTAATGCCTACGATTGTATTGTGCCGGGTGTATTAAGTCTGCTCGACAAAGGGTTCGTAGACCGTGACCGTTTGGGTATTCAGGGCCAAAGCTGGGGTGGGTATCAAACCGCTTACATCATCACCCGCACCAACCTCTTCCGGGCGGCCGAAGCGGGCGCACCGGTGGCGAACATGACCTCTGCTTACGGCGGTATTCGGTGGGAAACGGGCATTAGCCGGGCATTCCAGTACGAGAAAACACAGAGCCGCATTGGCGGAACACTGTGGGATAAACCGATGAATTACATCGAGAACTCACCCCTTTTCTTTGCCAACCGGATCGAAACGCCCCTGATGATGACCCACAACGACGCCGACGGAGCCGTCCCCTGGTATCAGGGAATCGAGCTGTTCTCGGCGCTGCGTCGACTGAACAAGCCGGTCTGGATGCTGGTCTACAACGGCGAAGGCCACAACCTGACCCAGCGCCACAATGCCAAAGACCTGAGCATTCGGTTATACCAATACTTCGATTATTACCTGAAAGATGCTCCTATGCCCGTCTGGATGAAAGAAGGCCGGAGTGCGGTGGAAAAAGACCGGGGAGAGATGAAGTACTAGAATATCGATTCGTACAGTAAGGCCGGAAGGCCGTATCATGGTAAACAGAGTGTCGTAACTTTGTTTACCATGATACGGCCTTCCGGCCTAATTATATCTAGTGAGATGCAAAAACAGTGATTCGTTTTAAGCAATTATTCTGCGAGCTTTGCACTCTATTTATCCCCTGCTTACATCAATGAACAGTCGACTTTCTGCCCTTGCGTTAACATCGCTTCTATTGGTTTATGGGTGTAAAACAGCGAAAGCCCCATTAACCGCAACACCTGTTACCGCCACGATTACGGAAGAAGGATTTATCAATTGCTTTACCGCCGGTACAATCCTCAACAACCAGCCCGTCTGGTGTGAAGCCTCAGCCGTACTGCATGATGGCAAAAACCTGTTCCTGGCTAACGACAAAGACATGCCATCTGGCCAAAGTCCGGTCTTTACCAAAACCCTGACCGGTCTGGGCGATTCGACCCAAACGCCAACCTACTTAACTCAGCCAGCGTTTTCCGCAGCTCGCAAATACGAAGATTTCGCCCGTACACCCGATGGGAAGTTTATCTTCTTAACGACCGCTTTCGACCGGATAAAAGAGGGCAGTCACGACTGGGATGGCTATAATACGATCTTGTATTGGCGTTCGGGCGATGAACAACATCCCTATGTGCTTGCCCCTGACAACACCAGTACAACTTCAGTGTCGTACCGGCAGCAGATCGGTAAATTGCTGGCCAATCCTTCGTTTCCGGGAGGTATGCCTTATTTCAAAATTGAAGGACTGGCTGCTACCGACAATCAACTTCTCTTCGGTATACGGGAAGAGGGAAAATCATACGAAGACTTTGCTTATCGAGTCAAGGTTATCGCTGTTACTTACCGCATCGAGAAGCATAATAACGTGGACAGAATTCGTCTGACAAACGACTGGCGGATCATTAATAATTTCGACATAACAGCTGCCTATCCCGAACTGCCCAAGCCGCTTGCTTTGTCAAGCCTGGAGTTCGATCCGTTTCACAAACAATTCTGGATGTTGACCTCTATGGAATCGAATGGGAAATTAGACGCTTACCTATGGACGATCTCAACCGCTGATTTGTATGCGAATAAACCGTTTACGCTGGTTCGGGATGCAAAAGGACAACCCGTACATACCCCTGGCCATAAAGCCGAAGATCTGACACCTCTGGACGCCAATCGACTCTTGCTTATTCATGACGACGACCGGGTAAAAACAACGGTTGGCAATCGCATCAGACAGGCCAATCAGGCCGCCTACACGATCGTTACTGTATCGACCCAAAGAACTCGTACGTCCCGGTAATAAACGTCAGGATTCCGGTCGCGTGAGTTGCGCCATTAATGCGAATGAGTTGCACGTTCGTAGCACCCCGCTTCTGCATGGCATCATAGGCATTCTGTGAATTCAGGAACGAGACCGTTTCATCGGCATCACCGTGGTAAAGCCGGGTTGGCGTGCGCGGTTTCCAGTCGTGAACATCATTATCCTGTACAGCCGCCAAAAATGCCTTGTCACTACCATCGTTTATACCCAGTCTGAAACTGTCGTTGAACGCCTGGTTTAAACTGACATTGATCGTAGCCGACTGCCCCTGGGCTGCAATCTGTGTGGCATAAGGCTCTTTAAAATAAGCCGTTGCGGGTCGGTTAAGTCCGTATATACGGTCGTAGGTTTGCAATACCCAGAGGTACAAGCGATTTACGTAATCAATGCCGGATGTTTTTTCGTTGATAATCTGTTTCATGAAAGCGGGTTTATCGTAGGCACCCGCCCCGCAGCTCGACGCCACCAGATTGAACTCCGAACCCGTTTCTTCTTCCAGTTTTTTCTGTAAGGACATGGTAGCGTATCCCCCTTCCGAATACCCGGCAATGTACAACCGCTTATCCCAGTTCACCTTCTGATCGCTCAGGAAATCGCGGGTAGCCCGTAGCATATCGAGCGAAGCCGTAGCCAGACCATTTCGCTGTTCGTATGTGTGCGGTACGTCTTTAGAGGCCCCATACCCTATATAATCTGGAGCGGCAATGATGTATCCCTGCGAGGCAAATACAGACCCGAACGTGTAGGCTTCACTGGTTGAGCGAAAATACGACGGCGCATCCCCATCGCTGGTAATAGTACCATGCTGCATACTTAACAAGGGCGTAGCGGTGGTTACGTTGGGAACAATTAATGCACCCGATGCTTTGATAACCTTTCCATCGGTATTTGTCGTGTTATACTCCAGCCGGTATGCCTTGATTCCGTACCGAATAAAAACCTTAAATAAAGCTGTAGCGCCTGTAAAGCGACCTCGTAATTGGTCGGGTGTGTACTCACCAATCAGCGTACTACTCACCAGTGTTCGCGCTGGGGCGGGTGTAACGGACTCACTGCCGTTCGACTGATTGCAACTGGTTGGCACAACCAGCAGCATAGTTCCAACAAGGAAAAGAATAAGCGTTGATTTCAGTACTATCATTAGAGAAGTGTATCGTATTTATCTGCTCCTTTTTAACGAATTCAAGCATGTTTTCGTTTGGAAATAACGCATAAAAAAACAAGAGCCTATATCACGACAAAATCCTGATAATCAGAATCATATAACTAAAAACAGCAATAAAGATAAACTTCGATCGGCGGCTCAACTTTCTGCCATAGTTGGCCGTGTCATGATTCGTTGGGGAGCAATTTTCAGTTATGTGGAATACACTCTACAACAATAGGCATCATACTTCCCGATTACTCTACAGGACTACTTTAGATTAAGAAGTGTCTGTCTGTAAAAAATAATATACCATCTACCATAAAAGGCTTACAGTCAATCATATAGCTTCAAATTTCAAACTGCTCATTAAGCACTCGGCTCAAAGTGGTACAGCATTTGGGTAAGTTTAATCAGTACCAAATGTTCACAACACTATGAATAATCAGTTGAAATCGGCCGGAAAAAAATCCCTTGCGGTACTTATGGCTGCGGGTATTTTATCAGGTAATGTTTTGACAAGTTGCAAATCATCAAAAAGATTAAATCAAACTCAACAAGGTGGCGTAATTGGCGCCAGTAGTGGCGCTGTTATCGGCGGAATAATCGGCAATAAAACAGGCAACACCGCTTTGGGTGCTATTCTTGGTGCCACTGTTGGGGGCGCTGCCGGTGCCGTTATCGGTCGGCGAATGGACAAGCAGGCCGAAGAGATCAAACGTCAGATGCCTAACGCTCAGGTTGAACGGGTTGGTGAAGGCATAAAAGTTTCGCTTGGTTCGGATATCCTCTTCGATGTGAATTCATCCGCATTGAAGCCAGCAACTAAACAGCAGTTGATCGAATTTGCCAAATCGCTCAATAAATATGAGGATACGGACGTCCGCATCGAAGGTCATGCTGATGCAACGGGATCGGATGCTCACAATTTAGAACTTTCTAAACAAAGAGCTAAGGCCGTTGGTAGTTTCCTTGAATCACAGGGCGTAAAAACCTCTCGGGTTGACGAAATAGGTTATGGCGAAGCACAACCCGTGGCAGATAACACTACAGAAGCAGGTCGCCAGAAAAACCGTCGTGTAGATGTTGCGGTATTTGCCAATAAGCAATTACAGCGTGACGCGAAAGATGGTAAGATCGGTGAATAAATAAATAAATTATGGCAACGGTAAAAAAAGGTGATTCAGTAACCTGGAAGTACGGCAAAGGAACAGCGGAAGGCGTTGTTGCCGAAGTGCATACCGAAGATGTAGAAAAAAAGGTACAAGGCACTAAGGTAAAGCGCAAGGGTTCTGAAGAAGAACCAGCTCTTGTCTTGCAGCAAGGCGACAAAGAGATCATAAAGTCGGCCAGTGAAGTATCTAAAGGAAAGAAATAACCGATACCAGTTGCCTGCAATGCCGGGGCATGACCCCAAACAAAGTGATTGCCTACAAGCACTTTCTGATTTACTCAACCATAAGATTACCAGTCCTAATTAACAACTCGACAAAACATACAAAACCATGAACGTAAAAGAAACAAGAGGAGAAATCCTGGACCAGTTAAACCGCCTTTTAACGATCAGCCACGATGCTGAAAAAGGCTATCAGGAAGCCGCCGAAAACGCAAAAGATAACGACCTCAAAAGCTTGTTCCTGGATCAATCACGTCAGCGGGGCGAATTTGCTCTGTCGCTGGATCGTGAAATTCGGGCACTGGGTGGCGAACCAGATAACGGCACCAGCATTGCCGCCGATCTGCACCGTGCCTGGATAAACATAAAATCGACATTTGCCTCCGACGACGATAAAGCAACCGTTCAGGAGTGCCACCGGGGCGATCGGGAAGCCCTGGATACATATAATTCGGTGTTGCAGGAAACCGACCTGGTTGCCAGCACCCGTGAGTTACTGCTCCATCAAAAACAGAGCATCGATTCGGCCAATGCAACGATGGCTCGTTTGGCCTTGGTAGTGTAGTGAATGGTGGGATTGGAAAGCCTACCTCCGTTGGGGGTAGGCTTTTTTGTATCCGAACACCTAAAAACAATCCCAACTCACAAGCGGTTGCTTTACGAGAGCCTTTCGGCTTTTGAAACATTCATACAAACACGTTATGAGTAAACATTCCAAATCGGATTTCTCTCTCGAATCCATACATTCCAAACCGGGTAAGCCCTATCCACTAGGTGCCACGTATGATGGCGAAGGCGTAAACTTCACTCTTTTCAGTGAAAACGCGACCGCTGTTCATCTGTGCCTTTACGACCCGGCCGATGCCAGCCACGAAGTAGCTCGTATTCCACTGGAAGAGCGTACTGAACTCGTCTGGCACATTTATCTTGATGGTTTACAGCCTGGCCAATTGTATGGTTATCGGGTTGATGGTCCTTATGATCCGCCATCCGGGCACTTCTTCAACCCAAACAAAGTATTGCTCGACCCGTATGCCAAAGCTATAAATGCTCCGGTAAATCACAACGATGCCTGGCTGGGGTACGACTACAAAAAGATGGCGTCTGATCGGGAGGCCAATCTGCCCTTGTCAATGAGTACGGAAGATAGCGGTCCCACTATGCCCAAAAGTGTTGTGGTCGATCAGGCTTTCGATTGGGAAGATGACACCGCTCCGGATGTTCCTCTACACCGTTCTGTCATTTATGAGATGCACGTTAAAGGTTTTTCTTACCTGCATCCAACCATCAACGAAACGGCCCGGGGTACCTATGCCGGACTGGGAAAGCCCGAAAGTATCGACTACTTTAAGCGTCTGGGTATCACAGCCATTGAGCTACTGCCCGTTCATCAGTTTACGGACGAAAGTTACTGGGGGTACAACAGCATTGGGTTCTTTGCTCCACAGAACACGTACTCGTCGTCCGGAATGGCAGGGCAACAGGTGGCCGAGTTTAAACAGATGGTAAAAAACCTGCACAAAGCGGGTATAGAAGTTATTCTGGACGTGGTGTATAACCATACCGCCGAAGGAAACCAGCTTGGGCCGTTGCTTTCATTCAAGGGAATTGACAACCGGGTTTATTACCACCAGGTAGGCGATAACCCAGCCTATTACATGGATTACACGGGTACAGGCAACACCTTTAACCTAAGCCACCCACGCGTACTCCAACTAGTCATGGACAGCCTGCGTTATTGGGTAACCGATATGCACGTCGATGGCTTCCGATTCGATCTGGCCTCTGCCCTGATCCGAACCGACGAAGAGTTTGGCACGGTCTCGTCCTTTCTGGACACCGTGGCTCAGGACCCTATTCTGGCCTCTGTAAAACTGATTGCGGAGCCCTGGGACATTCAGTCGTATCACGTGGGTGGTTTCCCGGTGAGCTGGTCGGAGTGGAATGGTAAGTACCGGGATACTCTCCGGGCCTTTTGGAAAGGCGATGAAGGCAAAGCCGCCGAAACAGCCGTTCGCTTGTTGGGCAGTCCCGATCTGTATGCTCATGACGGGCGTTCTCCGGCCAATAGCATCAACCTTATCACCGCCCACGACGGTTTCACACTGAATGACCTGGTTAGTTATAACGAGAAGCATAACGAAGCTAATGGTGAAAACAACAACGATGGTTCCAACGATAACCTAAGCTGGAACTGCGGTGCAGAAGGACCAACGGATGACCCGGTCATTACCGAACTTCGCGAACGGCAGAAACGCAATTTCCTTGCTACCATGCTTCTCAGTCAGGGAACGCCCATGCTGGTCATGGGCGACGAATGCGGCCGCACCCAACACGGAAATAATAATGGTTACAATCAGGATAGTGAAATCAGCTGGATGGACTGGCATTGGAGTGAAGCCCAGCAGTCGCTGTTCGAATTTACGAGCCAGCTGACCGCTTTACGCCGGGATATTCCGTTACTCAGCCGACGCCGGTTCTTCGATAGTGACCAGGTTGCTTATTTGCTGCCGGATGGTGGCGAAATGACCGGCGATGATTTGCAAAATCCCCATACGCATTGTCTGGCACTTTTCATTGACGGCATGCGGGTAACGGAACAAACACAAGATGGTCAGGATATAGGCGATGAACAGCTGATCTGGATTCTCAATGCTTATTGGGAAACCATACCGTTTATGATTCCGAAGGTTGGGCGAAAGAGTAAAGACTGGGAGGTTATTATGGATACCAATTCAGGAAAGGTATATCCGGAAGGCATGACCATTAAAGGCGGACACCCCATTGATGTTGCCGGCCGCTCGTCGATGTTGTTACGATTGAAGTAAGTTAATCAGTAGTACAAAAAAAGCCATAACAGATCGTTATGGCTTTTTTTGTTTTCTTGGCTAGGTGTTTATTTATCCTCGCTAAATGTCCACTCTTTAACACGCACTGGGGCGTCCTGAATGGCATTGTAAAGTTGTTTGTCATTTTTAAACTGAAGCTGCGCTAGTTGAAAGGTCTCCACGTGGACGTGGAAGGAAGGCGATTTAAATGGCCAGGGCTTCATTGTCAAATGGCCGTCTGTCCGTTGATGAATGAAATACGGTATGCCATCCGGCCCTAAGCTCACTTCCAGACGGCGTCCTTCTGGCGGAACCTGACCCAGACACAATATTAACGACAGCGCATCGCACCACTGAAGAAACGCATACGCGTAAGCGGCTTCCTCTTTTGTGGCGTTCGACTCCTTACGCCACTTCGTTTGGTTGGTAATCTGTTGATCCAGATACTCGTCCAATGCCTTATCAATGCCGCGCTTGGATTCATACAGGAACGTGGTGTGCATAGACATCAGTAGAGCGTTCCACCGACTCTTTTGTAAGCCAATCTGAATCATTTTCCGGCACTGATCGACCGAGTACTCCAGGATTTCAAAGTGTAGCGGGGCACCAGCCGTTGTCAGGTGGTTACGGTCTTCCCATGGGTCCTGGCCATCGTCGTGCTCGGTTAGGGCAATCAGGGTCTCGACCCAGTGAACCGGGCGTTTCTCGCCTTGCCACTGTAAAGCGAGTTGAACGGCCAGCAATCCATGCGCCTGCTGGTTAATAATTTCCCAACCTTCGTCTGTTTGTGTAACAATCATAAGAAAGAACAAAAGCGCAGCGACAAGAACGGACTGAAAGAAAGAAACTGTATTGTCTACCTTCTCTTCCTGACACTCCCCTCGTTCCGCTACGCCTTTTGGTAAAGCAGGTGATTAAACGATATTGAGTTACTAGTTGATTATCAATTGCTGATAACCAGGCACCCAATACCTAGTTATATATCTTTTCGTTTTCGCCCATTTTCGGTGGATTACCCGTTACAGCCGCAGTGGCCTGCTGCACAAACCGAACCATAGTACTCGAACTGGCACTCCAGTATTCAGCCATGTGGGTACGCACCTTGAGAAGAATCAAATTGGGATCATCTTTCCCCTTTGGAAACCAGGCTTTGGCCTGTGGATTCCAGAGTTCATCGATCTTAGCCCGGTCATCCAGCTCTTCTGCCGTACCTGATATGGAGACATAACTGGCATCGGCAACATCGGCAAAGGACAAATTCACTTGGTGATTATTATTATCGATTTGATCAACCTTCGGTGAAGTTCGTTGGGTAAAGAACCAGATGGTTCCGTCCTCATCGACCTGAAGTGCAGCCATCGGACGGCTTACCAGATTGCTCTGCTCATCGACAGTCGTCATCATGGCAATGCGAATATCACCGATCAGATCAGCAACCTTCTCAAGCTTTTTATTTGTTTGTGGTTTTGTTTCCATAACGTTGTAGGGATTAATAAACGACAGTGGTTAATTGACGGCACCTGGTTGTAATAACCGGGCACAATCAATTAACCACTGTCTGGTTAATTAGTTATGAAGCGTTTCGCGGAGATCGATCCCATAAAACAGGGATGCGGGCGTAACAGCTGGATTTTTAGTATCTATTTCTGTCTGAGAGCCCATCTCCATGATGCTAACGCAGCTGCAAATGGTTTGCTGGCACATCGCGTAAATCTGTTTGGCGCGATCGGAATCAAGCTGAATAACCTCCTGAGCGCATTTTTCACAGACTTCAATACAGGCCTGAGCCAGTAAACGGGCGTTTTCGGAGCCGCGCACGTACAACATGGCCAAGTTCCGGCACATATCACTGCAATCGAGACTCAGGAATATACTGCGGTAGCAGTCCTCAATACCATCGGAGTTGGAACATTCGGTAGCGAATTCATTACAGAGTGTAGCGCAACTGATTAGCGAATCGTAGATGCTTTTCTTCCAAATCATGGTAGTTAATGGTTTGATAGTAACGTTGACTAGGCAAATGTTCGTACCGTTGGTGTGGGCCACTCTACATGAGTAGCTTCCAGGCGTGCCCATCTACGGGCTTCCTCAATGCTGATGGCAACTATGCGCTGGTTATCCACCTGACCTTGTTCCAATAGCCGATTGGCAACTTCGATGGCTTTGGCCCGAGTACTCGGATTAAGCGACCGCATAGCCGCCGGAAAGTGATTGGTAGTCCACATAATAATTGGATGAAGGTTACCAATAGAATAGCGCATATTGTGCCACTTCTTTGTGGAGTTATTGCAGAGCCCATTTAAAACAGATCAACCTATTAAAAATCAATACTTTAGTAATAAATCATTAAGTTTTACACCCCACTGATTTAGTTATGAAGCGATACCTCTATGTAGAAAATTACTATGCAGATGTGTAGAAATATACCCACTTAAATTCCACAAAAAAGCCAGCTCTGGTCCAGAGCTGGCTTTTTTGTGGAATTGATTGTCACTAATGAAATAGGATTCCTGTACGCTATTTTGGAAAGTAGAGCCTAAACGTTGTACCCAGACCAACCTGACTCTCTACCTCAATTGACCCTTTATGACTATTAATAATATTTTGAGTAGCTGTTAATCCCAGTCCCATCCCTCCTGATTTACCGGTAAAAAATGGATCAAACAGGCGTTGTCGATCAGTTTCACTGATTCCGCCACCGTTATCGGTCACCTCAACGTAAACCCGTTTATCGTCCGTACAACTAGTCTTGACACACAGGATACCTTTGCCTTCCTGCATGGCTTCAACAGCGTTAACCAGTATATTGAGCAAGGCCGTTTTTACCTGATCACGGTCAATAAGGGACTGACATTCACCTTCGATGAAGCTGGTTTCCAGCCTCATTCGCTTGAGTTTGATGCGGTCGCTAACGAGTTGCAACGTTTCTTTAACAACCTGATTGAAATCCTGTTTTTTACGGTCAAGATCACGTGGCTTCGACGAATTAAGCATTTCCGTGATTAGTTGTCCAATACGGTCTACATTCCGGCCGATGATGTCCGTGAACATCGTGACATACTCATTATCCGTATCCAGTTCATCTTTTAACTGCTCAAGTGCCAGGCTCAGATTGGTAAGTGGGTTACGAACTTCGTGAGCAATACTGCGGGCAATTTTGCCGGTCATTGTCAGCTTTTCGGCCAGGATAAGGTCCTGTTGCGCTTTTTTCTCATCGGTAATATCCCGCACAATACCCTGATACCATTCAGGTCGGCCAACAAGGTCTTCAACGGCCCAAACAGAAATAAGGCAGATTCGTTTGCGCCCGGTTCGATGGATAAGTGTAGTTTCAAAATCTTTTATCTGTCCATGTTCCCGAACATTGAAACGTAAATTACGCAGCTGATTCAGGTCAGCAAACAGGCGAGCGGGATTTAGAATTCGTAGTTGGTCGCGACTATAGCCCAGCAGCCGTTCGACGGATGAATTGGCGTCCTGAAAGCGGAGTTCATTACTGGCGACAAAAATGGCGTCGATCGACCGTTCAAACAGAGACCGGTACTTGTTTTCTTTCTGAGCTACTTCTGCCAGCACACTCGCCTGGCGGAGGGCGTAACGAATACTTCGTCCCAACAGTTGGGCATCAATTCTTCCTTTAACCAGATAATCAGCAGCACCTAGTTCCAGCGCAGACTGATCTACGGTAAGGTCATCCTGCCCGGTGAGAAGAATCATAGGTGCCCGGCACCCCCGTCGAAAAGCTTCCTGGATAAGGTCAATTCCAGTATGGTGCCCTAATCGGTAATCGACGAGGTACACATCATGCTTATGGGCGTCGATGGTCTCTAAGGCAAGGTCGTAACTATCTACCCAGTCTAGCTTAATTGTTGCATTTTCTTTAGCTGACACCAAGGCTTTTGTCAGCAAATAATCGTCCTCGTCATCTTCAATAAGAAGCACACGAATCATTTCTTCCTCATCAGTAACATCGAGTAAAGCCGCAACGGGAGTCATAAAGGCAATCGGTTAACTTATCTTAGTGAACAACTGGCAGACACAAACACCAATACCTTGAGCACAACTCATGGTAATTTAACAGTGTCCATCCAATATGTTTTCAGCGCACCAACCATTTCAACCAGACGGTTGAAGTTGAATGGCTTTGTAACGAATGAATTTACGCCTAATGTATATGTTTTCAATATATCTTCATCGGCTGAGGATGTTGTCATCACAACAACGGGTAATCGACGTAATTTGGAGTCGTCCTTAATTTCGCTAAGTGCCTGAAATCCATTCTTTCGCGGCATGTTCAGATCAAGAATCAGCAGGTCTGGCCAGGGGGCATTTTGTTCAGTATAACGACCTTTACGGTGTAAATACTCCATCAGATCTTCGCCGTCTTCAACGAATTGAATGGTTTGCGTATACCCACTCTGTCGAAGGGCGCGTTCCATGAATAAGCGATCATCGGAATCGTCATCGGCTATTAGAATGGTCATGAGGGCTTGCTTACGGTGCATACGGTTAAGTTGGATAAAGAAGTTACGTCAACCGAATTGTATTGATTCTTACATTTCGGTGAATGTTTTACAAACGGCTTACTGCATTTATGATCAACACCAAAATCTAATTTCAATAAATCCGGAAGAGATTCCTTCTTTCAAAGATACTTAAAAACATTGTTTTTTAATTGATCATTCAGCACTAAACCATATGTTATTTTATTTCAAGTTCTTTTTAATATTCTGAAATTCATTATTCTCTTTTGCTAAACAGAGTAAACACTTTATTACAGAAAAGTAAATATTGTTAATTACAGACCCAGTAATGCGGCTTAATGGAACTAAACCTACTGAAAAGTTTAAAATTTATACTTATCTACCTCACCGATTGACTTATCCAAATTGACTAAACGCTTCCACAAAATGGGGAATTTCCTCCGCAGAATATCACCTGTAGCCTTACACAAACTCAATCTTTACTTGTTCACAAATAGGTATAATACAACACTATAGGGCTAATACACTTCGCTGGAAGGGTATTGGCACGATTTTAACCTATTGTGATTCTAACGCAGATGTGGTTTACAGTCTGTTCTTAATTCACTAATCGTTATGAAAAAGTTAGTCAATACCTTACTGACAAGTGCCGTATTATTGGCCGGTACAATTGTTTTTAATTCGTCGGACGCTGTAGCACAGGGACGAACACGAGTTGGCATTAAGGGTGGTTTGAACGCCAGTTCTTTGTTTTATGACAGCCAGGGAGTAACCAATAAAAATGAACGTATTGGCTACCATGTGGGTGTGTTTGCTCAGGCACCTATTGGCGAGTTCTTTGCCATTCAGCCAGAATTACTCTATATGACGAAAGGTGCATCGGCTGATTATAATGTATTGGGATTTAACGGCAAGAATACATTCAAACTTAATTATGCCGAGTTACCCGTTCTGGCAACGTTCAAATTAGGCCAGGCAGTTGAGCTTCAGGCGGGTCCGTATGTATCGTATTTACTGAACTCAAACATCAACTCCAATGGTGATTTTGGCACGGGTGCGGCTGCTATCAACCGGGATAACTTCAACAAAGTAGATTACGGTATTGCAGGCGGTATCAATCTTTATTTCGGCAAAGCCTTTATCGGTGCCCGTTATGAACAGGGTCTTCAACAGGTTGCCAACAGTGGAGCCGCTAAAACCCTCTTGGGAAGCGCCAAAAATGGTGTCGGTTTGCTTTCAGTGGGCTTTAGCATCAACTAAGTCAGCCTAAAGTTAACCCCACTAAAAAGGCCAAACATTAAACACGTTTGGCCTTTTTAGTGGGGTTAAAAGCACCATTCTATAAATGGATGTCGTATGCTTTCAATTTATTATATAACGTCTTGCGGTCAATGTTGAGCACCTCAGCGGCTTTGGTTTTGTTGTATCCGGTCTTCTCCAGAACTTTCAAAATAGCCGCCCGTTCGGCATTTTCGGAAACTGATTTCAGATTCGCAGCCGACTGACTGAAAACGGGTATCCCCGGTCGGGCCGGATCGTAATTGATCTGGATGGACGATGCTCCGGTATCCTCCGCTGTTAAATATTGGGGAGATATAATTTCCTGAGGCAATACATCAGCCTCTATGTAGTCTCCCTGGGTAAGCAGCACAGCACGCTTCACTACATTCTGCAATTCGCGTAGATTACCGTGCCAGTAGTACTCTTTCAGTTTTTCTTTAGCTTCCTCATCAAAGCCCAGAATATCTTTTTCCAGTTGCTTGTTAGCTAATTCCAGAAAGTGTTCGGCAAAGATCATCACATCTGCTTTTCGCTCACGCAGGGGCGACAGGTGCATCTCGAACTCAGCAATTCGGTGGTAAATATCTTCTCTGAACTTCCCCTGCCGAACGGCTTCACGAAGGTCTTCATTCGTAGCAACAATGATCCGCACATCAACCGGTATATCCTGGTTGCTGCCAATACGCCGGATTTTTCGCTCCTGCAAAACCCTTAACAATTTGATCTGATTATCGTAGGATAAGTTGCCAATTTCGTCGAGGAAGATGGTTCCGCCGTTAGCGTATTCAAAGCTACCGGCCTTGTCTGCCATAGCACCGGTGAACGAGCCTTTTACATGACCGAACAACTCACTACCTGCCAGTTCTTTTCCCAGGGCTCCACAGTCAATTGCTATAAATGACTTATCGGCTCGTTTACTCTTGAGGTGAATGGCATTGGCAACAAACTCTTTTCCCGTACCGGTTTCGCCCGTTATAATAACGGACATATCGGTGGGCGCTATTAAATCAATATGTTTCTGAAGTTGTTCAGCTGCCCGACTTTTGCCGAAGATAAACCGTTTACCGTCGGGCGTCAGCGATACCTTACTGGAGGCCGTTCTGCCGGTACTGGACTTGGCAGGGGGTGCCGTTGCGGGGGTGGTGGTCTTTGCCTGACTCAAGGATTGTACACGACGTTCGAGTGCGCCTTTAATCGTGTACAGAATTTCGTCGGGGTAGAGAGGTTTGGTTACGTAATCATACGCCCCGTGTTTCACCGTTTGCACGGCAACGCGAACATCGGAGTAACCTGTAATAATGATAACGGCTGTTGTGGGATGCATCACCTTAATACGGCGAAGCATTTCAAGGCCATCTATATCGGGAAGTTTAAAATCACAAATGACTAATTCGAACGACTCTTTTCGCAATAGAGCGAGACCATCATCCCCTCGCTGAACTGATGCCGTCTTATACCCCTGCTTTGTCAAATAGCGCTCCAGAAGCAGACATATATCGTTATTATCGTCAATAATCAGAATTTTTTCCATGAAGAGGAAGAAGCTTGTTCACGTAGACCACACCCAGGCTAACAGGCACACCATGTATGCAATGGGAGGTAGCCATTGTTGGCTTTATGAACAAAGTTACTCAAACCTGAATGGTTTGCAAAGCTGTCTCAACCGAGCGTCGGGTGAATGGTTTACCAATAAAATAGTCGGCTCCCTGCTCTGTTGCCCGCCGTCTTTCAGCCTGTCCATCGAAGGCACTGATCATGATTACTTTGGCCTCATTTTGTCCGTCCTTGATGAAAGGAAGTAAATCAAAGCCTAACCCATCGGGGAGGTTCAGGTCCAGGAATATAGCATCGAACTGCTGGGAATCGAGCCATTGACGACCTTCTTCTATAAAATGGGCACAGGTAGGCTGATAGCCCAACCGACGCAACAGTCCAGACAATAGCAAACATATATCCGCTTCATCATCGACAATCAACACTCGTTTTGCAAGAGCTGTTGTATTCATTACGGTTGGTCTAAATTGCTGTCCCGTATTAACGCCTATTATCGGTCTTACCACGGTGTATTTCGTTTTCTATAATTTCTTGCTTACTGTATCTGTATATAAAATATGATGCCGAAAATTCATTAGGCTATATAAATAAGCACATTATATCCATTAAAGGCCAATAACTTAACTGTTTGCGAATTAATACCACTCAGATTTAAACAATAAGGTTTCAAGGGGTTACACTTACCTGTTGTGTAAAATGGGGCATTTTTCCACGCTTATTCCACATATGTGGAGCAATTTCCACACTTTTTTCTTTTATTCCATAGGGATCAATTTTTCTGGCAATTAAATAAAAATCGTCTCTATTGGCTCATTTACAAGCTAATAGGGCCTTTTATGCTGATAACTCTACCAGATCAGATGAATTTAATGGTAGTTGGCACAAATTTTTCTCTAAGCATCTACGATTGCAAAATGGCTTATTCTGATTTACTCACGAAACATAATGGGAAACCTTCTTTACACGATAGCAGTAGTGCTTGTCATCATATGGCTTCTGGGATTCCTGGGAGTCTTGGGAACAGGCATAGCGACTAGCGGTCTGATCCACATATTGCTGGTAATTGCAGTTATTGCAATTATACTACGCCTTGTACAAGGTCGAAGCGTGTAAAGAAAAAGTACCTTAACAATATTGACATAAGTAACCCGGAAGGGATTATAACAGTCTCAATAGCATTCCTATTCATTTAGGTGATTACATTTTAGGTTAAGTACAAGTTACGGTGGGTACGGAATCCCTGCGCCAATTTGAGCGCGGGGATTTTTATTTTATCCAATCTTAAAGCCTCGTCCTGTTTAATCGTAAACCTGTATACTTGCAGTATAAAGTGTTTAAGTTTAGTCTGACAGTGGGGTACGGTCGCGTAAATCGTGGACGCCCTTGTAGAGAAAAGTCCTCAACAAAAGAAGGGTAAGTGAGTACCCTAAAACTAAATAACCAACTTACTGTCAATCACTTATCCCCTTAGATTGATTACTGGTACAAAATTTTCTATCTATCCATCATTGATAACTCAGTAAATCATTCACCAAAGTTTCAGAAACTATGAAAGCATTGCCAGGAATATTAGTAGGACTAGCTGTTGGCGCTATTGTTGGGATTTTACTGGCTCCTGAAAGTGGCCAGAAGACACGTAAGCGCATTTCGTCGGAATCTGACTCATTCTTTAAAGATCTTCAGGATCAACTTCAGTCGGGCTTAGAGAGTATCAAAAGTCAATACAATGACTATGTAGACTCTGCTACCGAAAAAACCCAGGATGTAGTTAGCCAGGCTAAACGCAAAGCAAAACAATAATCAATTCACTATCTTATCTACCAACTCACCTAAAACAAACAAAATCATGCGAAGCACAAGAGATTTTCTGACCGGTATCATCACAGGCGTTGTTATTGGTATTTTAACAGCTCCACGTAGCGGTAAAGAAACGAGAGATAAATTGACCGAAGAAGCGAACAAGCGTTCCGGCGATCTGAAAGACCAATGGGAGAAAGGCGTATCGCAGGTTAAAGAAGGATTCGAGCAGGCCAAAACTCAGGTAAGTCAGTATACTGAAAAAGCGAAAGACCAGCTCAACCAGTATAAAGATCAGGCTCAGGCTTCGGTTAACGCAGATAAAGAAAACGCTAAGAGTCAATATAACGATAAAGTTGATGAACTAGCCGACGACGCCCGGACAGGTGTAAACGATGCTCAGTCTTCATTCAAAGTCAACTAGGTACCAGTACCCGATTTACTTAACGTTCTTGAAAGACAATCCCCACCGGTCACTGGTGGGGATTTTGCTTTTATAGGGGTTTAACTACCTTTTAATTTTTGTTTAAGGAGCGTTTAATTGGCTGTGCAGACTTTTGTTGCGAAGAACATAGCCATGAACAAACACCTGCTTTTTTCGATAAATAGCTACTCACTCTACAGAGGGTGGCTTCAGCTGCGTCATCAGTTAGTTAAATCGCAATACCATCAATTCGTCAGGCCAAGCTGGCTTTGTAGCCAGGTATTGGTCGGATTACTGCTATTCTCGGGCTTGTTAAGCTGCCGAAGTGAGACGAAAGCCGATGGGGCTTCCACTGAAGCTCCACATCGGGAGAGCAACCTTCTCGCCACGGCCACCCTGGATACGGCAAAACTGGAGAACGCAAAAAACGAACTTAACCTGACGGGCAAGATTACCTTTAACCAGGATCAGGTGGTTAAAGTGTTTCCGCTGGTGGGTGGCCATATAGAGACATTGAAAGCCGATCTGGGCGATTATGTCCGAAAAGGTCAGGTGCTGGCAGTAATTCGCTCCGGCGACCTTGCCGACCTTGAGCAACAAGCCATATCGGCACGCGGACAACTGGCCGTTGCCCAGAAAAATCAGCAGGTAACGGAAGATATGACTAAAGCTGGTCTTAGTTCGCAAAAAGACCTGGTTGCCAGTCAGGAACAGCTACAGGCGGCTAAAGGAGAACTTAACCGGGTTGGCGAACGTCGCCGGATTGTTGGCGGTACAGGCTCCGTTTATCTGGTTAAATCGCCCATGAGTGGGTTTATCGTGGAAAAAACAGCCTCGTCGGGCATGGAGCTGCGGTCCGATGATCCAGAGAACCTCTTTACGGTTTCTAACCTCGACCACGTTTGGGTGCTGGCTAACGTGTATGAGTCCGATCTGGCCAACGTACACGAAGGAGACGCAGCAACAATAACAACCATCTCCTACCCTGACAAAGTTTTCCATGGACGGATCGATAAGATTTTTAACGTTCTTGACCCCGATAGTAAAACCCTGAAAGTACGTGTTACGCTCGACAACGCCGATTACCGACTCAAACCCGAGATGTTTGCCAATGTGAGCGTTACCTATGCCGGTCGAGATCAGCGGGTAGCCATTCCGGCGGCTGCGGTTGTTTTTGACAAAAACCGCAACTTCGTTGTAATGGTCAACAAAGAAAATCAACCTGTTGTGCGTGAAGTTTCGATCTATAAAACTATTGGCACTAAGACCTACTTATCAGGCGGTATCGCACCCGGCGACCGGGTTGTAACGACGAACCAATTGCTGATTTATAATGCGCTGGGGAGCTAATTGCGAACCACAGAAATAGCTCTTAAAAAGAAAGTCAGCCTACTGTGTGGGCTGACTTTCTTTTTAAGAGCTAAACTTACCTGTTGCTTTACTTTTCTGTTACCCGCATCGAGATACGGCGGTTCTGTGCCCGGCCTTCTTCGGTGTCGTTCGACGCAACCGGGTGTTCCTGGCCGTAGCCTTCTGCTGCCAGCCGGTCTTTGTCAATTCCCAGTTTCTCCAGCTCAACCCGAACCGAATTGGCGCGGTCCTGCGAGAGCTTGAGATTACTGGCGACAACACCGGTATTATCGGTGTATCCACCAACTTTAACCTTCACAGTTGGATATGCTTTCAGAATCTGGGCCACGTTACCTAACTGCACCTGCGATTCGGGCTTCAGGGTTGCTTTGCCAGTTTCAAACGTCAGCTTGTCAAAGTCGAACCAGGTCTCTTTGTCGACAGCCTTATCGGAGTTGATAAACTCAATAAGTTGTTCTTCAATTTTACCAACACCCGACAGATTCAGATCGACACCGGTTTTATCGTTTTTGAATTTCAGCACATTATCCGTCACCGTTATATTTTCGGCTGCCGTTGATTTCTCCAGGTCAACGCCAGGCATACCGCCCTGGGCCGTAATGCCTTCCCGATTACCTTCGCTCGCCGAGGTCGATTTAACCGCGATGTATGGTGCAATAACAAGCGATACAATGGACATCAATTTGATCAGAATGTTCATGGATGGACCGGATGTATCTTTGAACGGATCACCAACGGTATCGCCCGTAACCGATGCTTTGTGCGGCTCCGACTTTTTGTAGAACATCTCACCGTTGATCAACACCCCTTTTTCAAAGGACTTCTTTGCGTTATCCCAGGCACCACCGGCGTTGTTCATGAAAATACCCATCAGTACGCCCGATACGGTTACACCAGCCAGTACACCACCGAGTACTTCGGGGCCAAAAATAAAGCCCACAATAACGGGAACGGTCAAGGCAATCGCGCCCGGAAGGATCATCTCCCGAATCGACGCCTGCGTTGAAATAGCTACGCACTTTTCGTATTCCGGCTTGCCCGTTCCTTCCATAATTCCTGGAATCTCGCGGAACTGGCGACGAACTTCTTCAACCATCGCCATAGCCGCACGGCCTACAGCCGCAATGGCCAGTGACGAGAATATATACGGAATCATACCGCCTACAAACAACCCGGCCAGTACATCCGCCTTGTAAATATCAATCGCCGAAATACCTGACAAACCCACAAAAGCCGCAAACAGGGCCAGCGCCGTTAACGCAGCGGAAGCAATAGCAAACCCTTTACCACTGGCGGCTGTCGTGTTACCAACGGCATCCAGAATATCGGTACGACCACGAACTTCTTCGGGCAGGTAACTCATCTCGGCAATACCACCGGCATTATCGGCAATAGGACCGAAGGCGTCAATGGCTAACTGCATGGCTGTCGTTGCCATCATACCAGCGGCCGAAATAGCCACCCCGTACAAACCGGCAAAGTGATACGACGTATAAATACCGGCCGCCAGCACCAGAATTGGTAATACTGTCGACTCCATACCAACCGATAGACCACCGATGATGTTGGTAGCCGCTCCCGTTGCCGATTGCCGAATGATTGACAGAACCGGACGACGACCCATAGCTGTGTAATATTCAGTAATGATGCTCATCAGGGCCCCTACTACCAGACCCGTTACAATAGCATAAAACACATCCATCCGGTCGAATTCAACACCGCGAATCGACATTATGCCTTCGGGTAACATAGCGTTGACCAGAAAGTAGGAGGCAACCAGTGTAATACCAATCGACGCCCAGTTACCCAGATTGAGGGCTGCCTGTACATTTCCGTTATCATCCTTAACCCGAACGAAATAAGTCGCAATGATGGAGAAGATCAGGCCCAGACCGGCAATCACCATTGGCAGAACGATGGGCGCATGACCTATAATTGGATCGTTTGGAATAACGATCTCGCGACCCAATACCATGGTAGCCAAAATTGTAGCCACGTATGAACCAAATAAGTCAGCACCCATACCGGCTACGTCACCCACGTTGTCTCCTACGTTGTCGGCAATGGTAGCCGGGTTACGTGGGTCATCTTCCGGAATACCGGCTTCTACTTTACCCACAAGGTCGGCCCCAACGTCGGCCGCTTTGGTGTAGATACCACCGCCTACACGGGCAAAAAGCGCAATGGATTCGGCACCGAGCGAGAAACCGGCCAACACTTCGAGGGCTTTCTCCATGGGTAGACCGTTAACGTCGCCCGATGGCTCAACATATAATTTATAGAGGACAATGAACAGGCCACCCAGACCCAGCACGGCAATACCGGCAACGCCAATTCCCATCACAGAACCACCCGTGAATGACACCTCAAGGGCTTTGGTCAGGCTGGTGCGGGCTGCATGAGCAGTACGAACGTTTGCCTTCGTGGCGATATTCATACCAATGTACCCGGCCAGCGCCGAGAGAAACGCGCCGAGAATAAAGGAAAACCCAATAAGTGGACTGGAATTTGGCACCAGGCTGCCCATGTAGGCCAGCAGAAGCGCTACGATAATCCCGAAATAAGTGAGAACACGCCACTCGGCTTTAAGAAAGGCAATCGCACCATCAGCAATGTAGCCCGCAATTTCCTGCATCCTGGCATCTCCGGCTTCCTGCTTCGAAACCCACATAAATTTGGTAAACATCACCAGCAGGCCTATGATGCCAAGGATGGGGACCAGATAAACACTGTAATTCATAGAAATAGGTAGAAGTTAAGAGTTGATTGCCCGCAAAGATAGAATTTGCCCGTGCATTACGACCAAACCCAGGGCAAATTCATTGACTTTTTTTGAGGATTTTTTCGGTTATTCAAGGAGTTTCCTGGTTACTGAGGTACAATTTGAGTGAACGTTTGGAAGTGGCTGACAGGCTGCGTAGGTTCATAGAAAAACAGGTTGAAGTAAAACAGTCTATTGAGTTTCCTACCCTATGCAGAATATCCGTTTGGCATTCGCCTTTTTCATAACCATACAATTCTGGCTTACCTCTCTTTGTCCAAACACAGCTCAGGCAACTATTGCTGACTCCCTCCGGGTACTGGTAACGGAAGGCACGAACATGGCTGCCGACCTATCGCCCGATAAACGCCAGATTGCCATTGACCTACAGGGAACCATCTGGATCTTACCCGCAACGGGCGGAATTGCAAAACCATTGACCGATCCACTTGGCGACTGCCGACAGCCCAGTTGGTCGCCGGATGGGCAACGAATTGCGTTCCACTCGTTCTGGGACGGACGGTATCATATTTGGACGGTTTCGGCCACGGGAGGCAAACCTCAGCAGCTCACGAACGGACTCTATGATGACCGCGAACCCCACTGGTCGCCGGATGGAAAACAACTGGTTTTTGCCTCCGATAGAAGCGGCAACTACGACATCTGGCAGCTAAATCTGGCCGACGGAAAACTGACTCAGCTAACTCACGACTCAGGCAACGATTTTAACCCTGCTTATGCGCCGGATGGCAAACAGATCGCCTATGCTTCTGATCGGACAGATGCGCCGGGCGTTTACGTTCTGCCATTGGGCGGTACCGAAAAACTGGTTGCGCCCTCAGCGGGTAAACTGGCCGGTGTGTCCTGGCAACCCAACGGGTCGCAGTTGTTCTGCAATTTGCTGAACAACACCCAAAGCGGACTGACAACTACTTCTATTACCGATGGCAAAACACAAACGCTGACGGAAGCCAAAGAAGACGTTTTCCCATTTCGGGCCAGCTGGTTTTCGGCCGATACTTATTTGTACACGGCCGATGGGCTTTTGAAACGGCGTCGGCTGGGGAGTACGACGGCGCAGACCATTCCGTTTCAGGTGGTCATTACGTTGCCCCGGAACACCTACAAACGAAAAACATACGATTTCGATAGTCGAAAACCGCAACAGGTGAAAGGCATTAAAGGAACGGCGATTTCGCCCGATGGCAAACAAATTGCGTTTGCCGCCCTGGGCGACCTATGGCTATTGACTAAAGGAAGCAAGGTGCCCGAACGCCTGACTCAAGGGCAGTCCATGGAAGTCGAACCCGGCTGGTCGCCGGATGGCAGTAAACTAACGTATGTGTCTGACCGAAACGGGAACATGGACGTCTGGATTCGTGACCTTAAAACCGGACAGGACCGGCTTCTTGTGGATATGGCAGATGATCTCCATTACCCAATCTGGTCGCCAGACGGCAGTAAGATCGCCTTTTACCAGAGCGACCCACGAAACGCCTGGGGCCGCAGTACGCTCTTCGTGGCCGATGTTACCTATACCGCCGATGTAACTGCCCCTAAAACGCGAAAGCTTCACGAGTCCCTATTTGTTCCGAGTCAGGCAAGCTGGTCGCCGGATGGCAAAACGCTTGCCGTGTCGGCCCTTCACCCCTACTCGTCACGCTACCGCGAAGGCGTCAGTGAGGTGTTGCTCTTATCATTTGATGGCAAAAACGACCGCTATGTATCGCCCGCACCAAATCATAGTCTGGCTACAAGAGGGCAAAATGGGCCGATCTGGTCGCCGGACGGCACTAAAATGGCCTATGTACTGGATGGCCTGTTGTGGATTACCGATGTTAAACCCGATGGCACTATCGTTGGTACACCCCGTCAGTTAACCACCGAGCAGGCAGAGACACCTACCTGGACGGGCGATTCGAAAAGCCTGTTATTTCTCGCAACGGACGTTTTCAAACAGGTTTATCTGGTAGACGGGCACATTGATACTCACCCAATGGAGCTCTCCTGGACGATTAGCCAACCCACCGAAACCGTAGTTGTGCACGCCGGACGGTTGTTTGACGGGAAAGCCAGTACCTACCGAAACAACGTTGATATTATCATCGACGGGCACCGGATCAAGGCGATTCTGCCTCATCAGGCGGGGCGACCGGGTAAACTGATCGACGCATCGACCAAAACGGTTATTCCCGGCTTATTTGAGATGCATACCCATCAGCATTCGATGGTTGGCGAAAAAATCGGTCGGTTGTGGCTGTCTTTCGGCATTACCTCCATTCGCGAACCCGGTGCCGACCCCTACGATGCCCTCGAACGGAAAGAGTCGTGGGCCAGTGGCGTACGACCCGGCCCCCGGCAATTCTTTACCGGCGGCTTAACCGACGGCAACCGCATTTACTACGGGGCCGCCACCAGCATCAACTCCGATGAGCAACTCGACCGCGAACTCAACCGGGCCGTACAACTGGGCTACGACCTCATAAAAACCTACGTTCGGATGCCGGACAACAAACAGCAACGCATTACGGCCTTTGCCCACGCCCACGGATTACCGGTATCCTCCCATGAGATTTTCCCGGCTATGCGCTACGATGTCGATGCGGTAGAACACATTGGCGGAACGAGTCGGCGGGGGTATTCGCCCAAGATTACGGCCATGAACCACAGCTACCAGGATGTGATTCAGCTACTGGCCAAATCGGGCATGAACATTACCCCTACGGCTTCCTTGCAGGGTGGTTTTTCCGTATTGACAACGAATGACCCCAGCCTGCTCGAAAACCGGCAGTACAAAACGTTCTATTCGGAAGAGTACACGAATGCGCTTCAGGCCGGGTCGGCGCAATACGCTAAGTTGAGTCCCGGTTATTTGAGCAATTTCGGAAATCTCCAGAAAGGCGTAAAAGCCCTGATCGATGCCGGAGCCCACGTCACCACCGGCACCGATAGTCCGTTTGTGCCTTATGGCATGAGCCTCCACACCGAACTGCAATCGTTTGTAGGTGCGGGGCTTACGCCGTATCAGGCTTTACGGTCAGCTACGCTGTGGGCGGCCGAAACCGTGGGCGTCAGCAAAGATCTTGGGTCGATTGAACCAGGTAAATTAGCCGATCTGGTGATTGTTGACGGCGATCCACTCACCAACATAAAGGACGCGCTCAATGTGGAGCAGGTTATTCGGAACGGCGAAGTCCTACCCATAAACAAACTCCTCACCCGCCCTTAATACACAACTTTTCATACATGTTAGGTCAAGTGAGGCAAAAGGCTGCCTACGTTTTAGGTAGCCTTTTCTTATCTTTGGCATCAATCGTTCAAACTCATTCCCTGCCTGTGTTACTTAGAAAATTGCTACATACACTGCTTGTTGGCAGTTTGCTCACGCTTCCCTCCTTCGCTCAGGTTCCTTACGGCCCGATCAAACCCACGGCACCGGGTGAAATACTCTCAAATTTAAAAAAGCTCAATGTACTCGGATCGGTGCTCTACGTAGCCGCTCACCCCGACGATGAGAACACGCTGTTGCTGTCTTATCTGGCTAAAGAACGGCTCGTTCGTACGGGTTACCTTTCGCTCACGCGGGGTGATGGCGGGCAAAACCTGATTGGCCCTGAGCAGGGTGAGAATATTGGTATTATCCGGACTCAGGAATTGCTCGCAGCCCGACGGGTAGACGGCCCCGATCAGTTTTTCAGCCGGGCGTATGACTTTGGATTTTCCAAACAAACTTCTGAAGCGGTTCGTACCTGGGGACAGGAAAAAGTACTGGCCGACGTGGTCTGGATGATTCGTAAATACCAGCCCGACGTGATCATGACCCGTTTTCCACCCGATGCCCGCGCTGGTCACGGGCACCACAGTGCCTCGGGTTTTCTGGCCGAAGAAGCGTTCAAAATTTCGAACGACCCAACCAAGTTTCCCGAGCAGCTTGCCTTTGTGAAACCCTGGCAGGCAAAACGTATCATGTGGAATATGTTTATTCCCGGCGCGTTTCTGAGCAACAAAAAACCGGAGGAAGCCGGAAATCTGATCGGCATTGAAACAGGCTTATATAACCCCTTACTGGGAAAATCGTACGGCGAAATAGCGGCCGAGAGTCGCAGTCAGCATAAAAGTCAGGGATTTGGCGTGGCTGCCAACCGTGGTGCCAAAGTTGATTACCTGCTGCTCAAAGGTGGTGATCCCGTTCAGAAAGACCCGATGGAAGGTGTCGATATGACCTGGAAACGGGTGCCTAATAGTGCCGCAGTTCAATCGCAGGTAAACCAGGTCATTGCAGGTTTCAAACCCGACCAACCAGCCGCTTCGGTACAGGCACTCGTTCAGCTATACGGAACCATCAGCAAACTGGATACAACTAATATTTACGTAAAAGCCAAACGCGAGGAAGTCGAAACACTGATTCGGCAATGTCTGGGACTCTGGTTCGAAACCAACCCTGCCGATTATGCCGCTACGCCCGGCGAAACCATTAAGCTGACAACCAATATCGTCAATCGGGCCGATTCGCCCGTTACGCTGGTACGTGTTCAGTATTCGACCGGCAAAGACACGACGCTCAACACCCCTCTGAAACCCAACGACGTTATCTTGTTTCCAACAACGGTAGCTATTTCTAAAACGGCGAAGATCTCGCAGCCCTACTGGCTCGAAAAGCCCATCGACAAAGGCCTGTTCCAAGTCGACAATCAGCAACTCATTGGCCTCCCCGAAAACCCGGCGGCTCTGTCGGCCAGTTACACGTTCGAGATTAGCGGTCAGCGTTTTACGTTTACCCGCCCGATCGTTTACAAATCGACGGACCCGGTCGATGGTGAGATTTACCGCCCGTTCATCATTCAGCCCGACGTGATGGCCAACCTCACCGAACGTGTGTTTACCTTCAGCGACAACAACCCCAAAACAGCGGACATTGTGCTGAGAGCCGGTCGGGCCAATGTGTCGGGCACGCTCAAGATGGCGGTACCCGCAGGCTGGCAGATTGAACCGGCCTCGCAACCGTTCGAACTGAAGAACAAAGGCGATGAACAACGGATCACGTTCCGCCTGACCCCTTCCGACAAAGCCCAGAACGGCAAACTACAGGCGGTGATGGCAACCAGCACAGGCACGTTCACGACGGGACTTCGTTATGTCGCGTACAAACACATTCCGACACAAACACTTTTCCCACCGGCAGAAGCCAAACTGGTTAAACTGGACGTAAAAGTGACGGCCAAAAACATCGGCTACATTGTTGGGGCGGGCGATGAAGTGCCAGCGGCTCTCCAGCAAATGGGTTGCCGGGTTAACATACTGGGGCCAACTGAACTGAACGGGAATCTATCCGGATATGATGCCATTGTAGTGGGCGTTCGGGCCTACAATACCAACAGCGCCATGGCCCGTTATCAGCCAAAATTGATGGAATATGTCAAAAACGGGGGCAACATGATCGTGCAGTACGTAACCCCGGTCAATTCCTTCTTTCGGAATGAGTCTCCCCTGCCCCAATTGGGACCGTATCCGTTTACGGTCGTGAACGAACGCGTAACGGAAGAGGACGCACCCATGACGTTCATCAACCCGAATCACCCGCTGCTCAACTACCCCAACAAAATAACCGATGCCGATTTTTCGGGCTGGATTCAGGAGCGGGGTATTTATTTTGCGCGGGACTGGGACAAAGCCTACGAGCCCATTTTCTCATCCCACGACCAGAACGAAGCCCCCAAAGAAGGCAGTCTGATTTACGCGAAATATGGCAAAGGGCATTTTATGTACACCGGTCTTGTGTTTTTCCGCGAGCTTCCGGCCGGTGTTCCGGGCGCTTACCGGTTGTTTGCCAACATGATCTCGGCGGGTAAGTAATGAAATCGTTGACGTGGTTTTGATTATTTTTGATAAAGCATCCTGACAATGGTAGCAGCCGAAAAGAAATACTCATTTGACGAATATCTGGTTCGCGAAGCCCGGTCGCAGTATAAACATGAATTTTATAACGGCAAAATTGTTCGCATGGCGGGAGCGAAAGCAACACATAATCAGATTGCCGCGAACCTAACGGGCGCGTTGAAATACACGTTGCGCCCCCTGCCGCGTAAGTTCATCGTTTATAACAGCGACCAAAAAGTATACATTGAATCCGAAAATATAGGTGTTTATACAGATGCGTTAGTTGTCTGTGAAGAACCCCAATTTTGGCGGGGCCGAGAGGATTTAATTGTAAATCCTTTGCTCATTGTGGAAGTATTATCTCGCAGTACAGCACCCTTTGATAAATCCGGCAAGTTTTTGTTATATGAACAATTGCCTTCCTTCCAGGAGTACGTATTGGTTGAACAAAACTATCCAAAAGTCGAGTCCTGGTATCGCCTGACCGAGCATAGTTGGGACAAAACCGTTCAATCTGACCCGAATGGAGTGATCGAGTTACGTTCTCTTGGTGTATCGATATCGCTTGCTGAAGTTTACGAGTACGTGACCTTTAGTAAGAACTGAATTTCTTACTGTGGGTCCAGATTCCGATGTTTTGAGGATCTGACCTACAGTAAGTAATCAACTCATTAGTTCTGGCTCAGCT
Source organism: Spirosoma fluviale (assembly GCF_900230225.1). Classification (GTDB taxonomy): domain Bacteria; phylum Bacteroidota; class Bacteroidia; order Cytophagales; family Spirosomataceae; genus Spirosoma; species Spirosoma fluviale. The sequence continues at coordinate 554,806 of NZ_OCNH01000001.1, read as the reverse complement.
GTTTCAACCGCAAGTACTGCAGTAGCATAATTGTTTTGCCATCCATGATCTCCCCCCGTTCCATCATGGCCATCGCCTGACGAACCGATAGCTCCAGGATGTCAATTTCCTCCTCATCAATGCCACCGCCATCCGTTCGCTCGGTATCGGCAGTGTATTCAGCGAGATAGAAAAATAACTTCTCGGTTACCGATCCCGGACTCATGTAGGCTTCCATTACCTTCTCTACCGACTGAATCCGGTAGCCCGTCTCCTCTTCGGTTTCCCGCCGAATGGCATCTTCCGGGTCTTCGTCGTCAAGCAGTCCCGCACAGGCTTCGATCAGCATACCGGTTGGATTGCCATTCACGAAAGTAGGCAACCGAAACTGGCGGGTCAGAATGACCGTGTCTGTTTTCGGATTATGCAACAGAATCGTTGCGCCGTTTCCACGGTCATACGCTTCCCGCTGTTGCGTGGTCCATTCCCCGTTTTTTCCTAAGTAATTGAAAGTGAAACGCCGTAATACATACCAGTTATCCGACAATACTTTTTCTTCCGTTATTTCGACACGTTCAGTAGGTTCAGCCAACATTTGTTTGTTTTTGTTAAATTTTGTTTATTTTTGAACAAAACAACGTAATCCATCATGAATTTCCAACACCGGAAGCGGCTTATTTTACAAACGGTCGATGAGCGTGGCTCCGTCGATGTCCGCGAACTGGCTGATTTACTGCAAACATCCGAGATGACCGTCCGGCGCGACCTGGTTCAACTGGCGACTGCGGGCTTGCTGTATCGTACGCGCGGTGGTGCCATGAAGGTTAGTCTGGCCACCGACTCGTTTCGATTTGCCAATAAAGCAGCCCTCAATGCCGACCGGAAAGATTATATCTGTCAACTGGCCGCGCAGGAAATTCAGGAAGGCGACGTGATTTTTATGGACTGTGGTAGTACGGTATTCCGGTTATGCCAGTTCATCCGCAACAAACGTATTGCAGTCGTTACCAACTCGTTACCTGTTGTGGCGGAGTTACTAACGTCGGATGTGACGGTCAATCTAGTCGGTGGTGAAGTGGATAAGGATCGGCAGGCGATTCATGGACTGATCGCCGAAGAACACATTGCCCGTTACCGGGCCAATCGGGCGTTTATGGGTGTCGACGGGATTTCGCTCGAACACGGGTTGAGTGCGAACAGCGAGAAAGAAGCCAGTATTACAATGGCCATTGCCCGGCAAACGGATAAAGTTTATCTCCTCTGCGATTCGTCGAAATTAGAAACCAACAAATACCTCTATTTTGCGCCCCTAAGCCTGTTCGACGTATTAATTACCGATACGGAAGCAAAGCCGGATGTTATATCTGCTTATCGAAAGGCGGGCATTACGCTGATTAATTAACCATGTACCAAATCTGGATTGATACCGGTGGCACCTTTACGGATGGCATTGCCCTGGACGATAACGGAACCCTCCACCGCGCCAAAGTTCTAAGCAGTAGTCGGCTGCGGGGCCAATTAATAAACGGCAACGTAGTGGCCCCCTGGCTCACCGCTCCCATTTTTGACGGTTATCAGCTTCGTATCAGCGAAATAGGCGAGGTTTATACGATCAGGTCATTACAAACCAATGGTGCCTTGGCGCTGGATTGCCCGTTCGAGACCAGTGACCATCTGCTTACCGTTGAGTTATTTACGGGCGAAGAAGCGCCCGTTCTAGCGACCCGGTTGCTGACCCGAACGCCCATAAATGAACCATTTCCAACGCTGGAAATGCGGTTGGGAACCACCAAAGGCACGAATGCCCTGCTCGAACGGAAAGGTGGCCGCGTGGCCCTGCTCGTGACAAAAGGCTTCAAAGACCTGCTGAAAATTAGTACTCAGCAACGGCCCAACCTTTTCCAACTGGCCATTCCACCCGCCGACGTTCTCTACGATTCCGTAGTTGAACTGGATGAGCGTATCGCGGCCGATGGTCAGGTTTTAACCCCTTTATCGGAGCAGACCCTTGCTAACTTACTGAAACGTCTCAAGCAAATAAACCCTGATGCCGTAGCAGTATCTCTTCTCAACGCCTACCGAAATCCGGTTCATGAACAACAGGTACTAGATGCGCTTCAGCGTGCTGGCTATGCCTACGTAACGCTTTCGAGTAACGTTTCAACCACCCCGCAATACGTGTCGAGAACCCAAACGGCGGTAGTCGACGCTTACCTGACACCCGTTATGCGGTCGTATCTGGACAATGTACAACAGCAACTGGGTGGTGGTCCGGTTCGCGTCATGACCAGCGCGGGCGGACTGGTTCGGGCCGATTTGTTTCAACCGAAAGATAGCCTGTTAAGCGGCCCGGCGGGGGGCGTTATTGGTGCAGCCGAGGTATCCGACAGCATCTTGCTGTCGCGGGTCAATACTACCGACAGCAAGATGCTGCTATCGGATACAAGCGGCACACTCACCCTCGACATGGGCGGCACCAGTACCGATGTTGCGCGGATTCAGGGCGGGCTGGATTACCGATTTTCAACAAAAATTGGTCCCTTCGATTTGCAACTGCCTTCGCTGGCCATCGAAACGGTAGCCGCCGGTGGGGGGTCGATTTGCTGGTTCGATGGAAGCCAGTTGCGCGTTGGTCCCCATAGCGCCGGAGCCGATCCTGGACCCGCCTGTTACGGAGCCCGGCTTACTCCCGACCAGGTGCCATTGCTAACCATTACCGACGTCAATCTACTATTGGGAAAACTGCACCCAAAGCAGTTTGGCATTCCTGTTTTCCCCGAAAATGCCCAGACTGCCCTCGACGCAATCTGTCAACAGATTGAAATGGCTGGTTCGGTGATGTCGCCCATGACCATACTGCGGGGGTTTGAACATATCGCCAATGAGACGATGGCCGGGGCTATCCGAAAAATTTCGGTAGCACGTGGTTTCGACCCAAAAGCCTATTCGCTGCTGGTTTTTGGGGGTGCTGGTGGCTTACACGGCTGCGCTATTGCCCGGCGGCTCGGCATGGAACAGCTTATTCTGCCCTTCGATGGCGGACTACTGAGTGCTTATGGCATTGGTCAGGCAAAAATTGAACGCATGGCTGCTCAATCCGTCCTTCAACCACTAACGGTCGTTGAGGCTGATCTTGATGAGCTATGCCGGAAGCTGATTGCAACCGCGACCAATCTGCTTCGGCAGGATGTTGGCACGGATACGGCTGTCGAAACAAAATCAAACTCTGTTTTTCTGCGTCTTGTTGGGCAGGAAGCCACCGTCGATGTGCCTTTCAGCAACCGTTTAGCCGCCGATTTCGCACAGAAATACCGGCATTTATACGGCCACTTCCCCACCGATACCAACGGACAGCCACGCCCGATTGAGGTGGAAAGCGTGCGGGTGCTGGTCAGTACCGTTGGCGACGAACTGCCAGTGAATGGGTCTCCGATAACGCATCGCCACGCCGTACCTGCCTTTGAAACAGACGCTTACCCCGCTTACGACTGGACACAGTTGCAGGAAGGCGACACCTTTCGCGGTCCGGCTTTATTGCTTAACACAACCTCTTCGGCATTCATCGAACCAGGCTGGCGGCTGGTTGTTCAGGCGGACAAAAATGCCCTTGTCGACTACATTGCCGACATTGAAGAGCCGGGCGAATCAGAAGCGAACGAGGTTATTCAGCTTGAATTATTTACCCAGCGTTTCCGCGCCATTGCCGAAGAAATGGGCGCACAATTGCAACGGACGGCCTTCTCGGTGAATGTGAAGGAGCGGCTGGATTTCTCCTGCGCCCTGCTCAATGCCAATGCCGAACTAGTTGCCAATGCACCCCACATTCCGGTTCACCTGGGTAGCCTGGGCGTTTGTGCCCGGCTGGTCCTGGACAAATTAGCTCTAAATCCGGGCGATGTGGCCATCACCAACCACCCTAAATACGGTGGCTCTCATCTGCCCGATGTTACGCTGATCAGTGGCGTCTTTACCGATGAATCTTCGGGCACTCCCCCACAATTGATCGGCTACGTCATCAACCGGGCGCACCACGCCGAGATTGGCGGAAAAGTGCCGGGCTCTATGCCGCCCGACGCCACGTCGCTGATTGAAGAAGGGGTGGTGCTGAAACCCATGTACGTAGTGAAAGCGGGCGACTTCCTATGGCAAAGCAACAACGACACAACCGGATTAGCGGCTCATTTTACCGATGCCCCCTACCCGACCCGCGCCCTGGCCGAAAATCAGGCGGATATCGAAGCCGCACTGGCTTCCCTGAAAGCGGGCGAAATGGCTCTGCAAACCCTCGTCCGGCAGTATGGACTGGCGACCGTGCAACACTACATGAACCGGCTCCAGCAATCGGCCAGCGATGCCATTCTTACAGTCCTGAAACCACTCAATGGGCAGATATTTACGGCCGAAGAATCCCTCGACGATGGCCATACAATCTGTGTAAAAATCAGCGTAGCCAACAACCGGATAACATTCGACTTCTCGGGAACATCGGGCGTTCATCCCACTAATCTCAACGCCAATATATCCATTCTGTACAGCGCGGTGCTGTATGTGCTGCGGCTCTGGTGCGATAAAGATATTCCCTTAAACGAAGGATTAATGGCCCCGGTCGACCTCATTCTGCCGGAATCTTCCTTCCTGAACCCAATTTTCCCCAACTCCCCCGCCGATTGCCCAGCTGTGGTAGGCGGCAACACCGAAGTAAGTCAGCGGCTGGTCGATACCTTGTTAAAAGCGCTGGGCTTAGCCGCCTGTAGCCAGGGAACAATGAACAATTTTCTGTTCGGGAAGTCGGCAGAAGCGCCAAATCCATTCGGGTATTACGAAACCATTGGCGGGGGCGCGGGGGCCACGGTTGGTGCCGATGGCCGGTCGGCGGTGCATCAGCACATGACCAACACCAAACTCACCGACCCCGAAGAACTGGAACGTCGATACCCCGTTCGGCTGCATGAGTTCAGCATTCGCACCGGTTCGGGCGGAACCGGCCAGTGGCACGGGGGCGACGGTATTATCCGCGAAATTGAATTTCTGGAACCTGTCCAGGCCACGCTCCTCAGCCAGCATCGGGTGGCAAAACCCTACGGGCTGAACGGCGGAAACGCGGGCGAAACGGGTCAGCAAACCCTGATTCATGCCGACGGCCAAACAGAAAAGCTGCCTGGTATATTTACCCGAGCCATGCAGGCGGGGGAGCGCATTCGGATCGAAACGCCGGGGGGTGGGGGCGCGGGCACAGTAATAAAGTAGCCGATAACAACCACTTTCAATACCTGACTACTATGCCAATCACTATTCGTAAGCTGTTCATTGTTAGCTCTCTCCTGCTCGTCGTCACCGCATCGTTTGGCCAAACGCAGGCATCCATGAGTAATGCCGAGGCTCAGGCCCTGCAACAAGCCGACAAAGCCTTGAATTCCGTCTATCAAAAAGTGCTGAAGCAATATGGCGCTGATCCTGAGTTCATTAAAAGCCTGAAAAACGCACAGCGAATCTGGGTACAGTTTCGGGACGCCGAAGTGAAGATGAAATACCCGGATCGACCGGCTGGCTATTACGGTAGTGCGCAACCGATGTGCGAAGCCGCCTACCGCACAGAACTTACTCAGCAGAGAACCCGAACCCTCACCGTGTGGCTAATGGGAATTGAGGAAGGCGATGTGTGCGCCGGTTCGGTCAAAATGAAGAATTAGGAGACAGTCGATGCGTGTATTTTGAGTACGCGTACAAGAACCTTACTCACATCTGACATGATTCTAATTAACGATGAAATAAATTCAAGTTGTAAGATAGTCCTGTAGGGACGCAATGTTTGTAGAAAACAATTCTGTGAATAGCTTTTGGTCGCGTAGCGATCGAACCAAAGCATAGTTTGATCGCTACGCGACCAAAAGCCACTCCTAAAACACAAGCCTACAAACATCTGATCGCTAACGCGACTAATCTATTAGCTCTTTTGTTATTCTTAGTATGATCGATCAGATAAAAGGTGGATTTTTCGGAGCGGCCGTTGGCGATGCACTGGGTGTTCCGGTAGAGTTTTCATCCCGCACAGCCTTGTCCTATAACCCGGTTGTGAGTATGCGCGGTTACGGGGTTTGGCACCAGCCCGCCGGAACGTTTTCCGACGATAGCTCGCTTCTTTTCTGCACAGCTGAAAGTCTGAGCAAGGGGTTCGACATTGCCGATATGGCCTCAACCTTTATCAGATGGTATAAAGAGGGATATTGGGGCGCACACAATGTTGTATTCGACATTGGCAATGCCACGAGGAATTCACTTAACCGGTTGATTTCCGGCACTAACCCAACCTTAGCGGGTGGTATGATGGAGCATGATAACGGAAACGGATCACTTATGCGGATTCTCCCATTGGTCTTTCACCTGAAAAACGAACCCTCAATCGAAGAACGATACCGGATCGTTAAGTTAGTGTCTGGTCTCACGCATGGTCACTTCCGTTCGGTATTCGCCTGTTTTATCTACGTAGAGTTCGGCATTCGGCTCCTGGCGAACATGGATGTAGTTGCTGTTTACAAGCAGATGCAGGACTCTGTCAACGCATTCGCAAAGGCAAAAGCGTTCTCCAGCACAGAAGTAGCTCTTTTTGATAAGGTTCTCCAGCAAGACATAAGCCTATGCAGGGAAGACGAAATTGGGAGTTCAGGTTATGTAATCGACACCCTGGAAAGTAGTTTGTGGTGTCTTCTAACCAGTTCATCATACCAGGAATGTGTTCTGAAAGCAGTTAATCTGGGTGAAGATACCGATACAACGGCAACAGTGGCTGGTGGGCTGGCGGGCATTCTATATGGCTACAGCCACATTCCGGCAGAGTGGCTCCAAACTCTGGTTAAGCATCAGGAGATTAATGAATTAGCGGAGCGGTTTGCGCAAAAAGCAGGTAATTAGTAAACTGACTTCATCGTCCATCCATAGAATTTACTCAACATAATTACCTATCGACTCATGAAAGCCTTCTTTTCAAGCCTGATTTTGTTGTATTTGTTCTTAGGAAGTCCAGGAACCGTTAGTGGTCAAAGCGTTAGTCGGGTAGTTAGCTACAAAGACTTTTCACTGGCTGGTAAGAGCATCCTGTTACTCACTAAATCCGGTAAGCTTGAATTGTTCAATGACCTGACCGCCAGCCAGGGATTAACGATACAAACAGCTACTCCGGTTGTTGCTGCAACCATCGACCGGGAAGGCACCATCGTTATCGGCGATACAAACCACTCAGTCCAGACCTATAATTCCCGGCTGAAAACATGGCGTGCTCTGTCAACTTATACAGGTAAGTTGACCAGTATTGTCTTCAACAGCCAGAACCAGTGTTTTTTGATTACAGATCAGGGAATCGTTGATGCCCAAACCCACACGACGTACTTCCCTGACAGTTCGTTTTATACCAATCGTCAGATCCGGTACACGCGAGGCTGGTTTTACCCGCCGGTCAGTTTTTTAGATCACCAGGATAATATATGGCTGGGCTTTGATCATGGTGAATGGGGTGGTGATGTATTTGCATTCGATACCCGCCAGCGCGCTTTTCGCAGACTGCAAACGGAACAGATCGAGATGCCTAGGAACCCGGTAAGCGGATTTTGTGATGATCCGCAACACGTGTATATGTCGGGTGGTGTCAGCCACATGTTCATGACGCATGGCTCTATCAGTCGATTTTCGGATGGACTGGCAACGTCCGTTTTACAAGCCAAAGACAAGGAAACCCCGGTAGAAGTCATTATGGAAGATCCACGTACGGGCAAGAAAAAAAAGCAGCAGTTAATTACCTGGAAAGGAGGACACCAAATTGGCCCAATGGCCTATAACCCGTCTACTAAGTGCCTTTATTTTTACTCACAGTTTGGTATCTTCAAAGGCTCACCCACAGCCGATCTGGCAGACATAAAGCAATGGAAAAACGTACTTAACCCAAAGCTAAAGTGGACAGCAGGTAGTCCATACGCAGCAGGTCCTGCCATGAATGTCCTGAAAATGCAATTCACGACCGATGGTACCCTGCTTTTCCTGACCGAGCACAACGGACTGGGCATCTATGCTGGTAAAAACCTGCGCTTTATAGAGTAAAATCAGAGCCGTATCCGTATTTGCATACGTATATTCCTATGCCTTATGTCCTCAACACGACGCCGTTTTCTCACCACCGCCACCGCTTTGGCTGGGGCTGCACTACTTCCTGACGGTCAACCCGCCCAGGCGAAACCAGCCGTAAAGTCATTTCCCATCGCCTGTAATTCCTACACCTGGCTTACCTTTTACCAGCGGCAGGGCAAAACCTGGATGGCCGACCCCGATGCGTCGCTGGCCGAACTAGCCAAAACGGGCATAACCGCCTACGAGCCGGGGGTTAATTCGGCCGCCGAAGTGACGAAGCTCCTCCCCTTTCTCACCAGGCATAAGCTGTCCATGCACTCACTTTATGTGAACAGCACGCTCCACGAGGCCCATGAAGCGCAGAAATCCATCGACTCGGTCCTGGAAATTGCCGATGCCGCCCGCCCCGCCGGTACGTCGATCTTCGTTACAAACCCAAGTCCCATCAAATGGGGCACAAACGACGATAAAACGGACGCTGACTTAACTGAACAGGCCCGCAACCTCGACCGGCTCGGTGCTGAGCTTCGCAAACGCGGCATTACCCTAGCCTACCATACCCACGCCCCCGAACACCGGCAGGCCGCACGCGAATTTCACCACATGCTATTGGCCACCGATCCGAAAAACGTGTCCCTTTGTCTGGATGCTCATTGGGTATATCGGGGTTCGGGGAATTCGCAGGTAGCCCTTTTCGATGTGGTGAAGCTGTACGGGAAACGGGTTGTTGAAGTACATATCCGGCAGTCGAAGAATGGTATCTGGCAGGAAACCTTTGGGGAGGGAGATATTGATTATAAGCGACTTGCCAGTGAGCTGAAAGCGCATAACGTTCGCCCGAATCTGGTATTGGAACAGTGTCTGGAGAAAGGCTCGCCCGATACGATGAACGCAGTGGACGCCCACAAACAGGATCTGGTTATGGTAAAAACCATGTTTGCCGGGTTGATAGGATAGTAAAACAAAGCGGGCGCTTGTGGGTTTGTTAGTATACGGAGCGCAGTGCTCCTGACAACCTTACAAACTCACGTTAGTATCATGCAACCCAATATTGGCCTTGAAAAAGATGTCCTCAAACAGGACAACATACTCCTCAACGATTTCCTGTCCGACCTTCATGTCGTGTACATCAAAACCCGCAAATACCACTGGAACGTAGCGGGTCCGAATTTTATGGAATACCATAAATTCTTTGAGAAACAGTACAAAGCCATTGAAGCCGAAATTGATGAAGTAGCCGAACGGATTCGGCAGTTAGGCGGCACTCCGCTGGCTACCATGGCCGAATTTATCCACAACACCAGTCTTAAAGAAGATTCGGGTAAGCCGAAAGACACGGCGGATATGTTCAGAAACCTGCTGTCGGACCACGAGCAAATTGTTCGTGAACTGCGCGAAGACGTAGATAAATGCGATGAAGAACTGAAGGACGCCGGTACGGCCGATTTTCTGACCGGTCTGATGGAAGCGCACGAGGCAATGGCCTGGATGTTGCGTAAATACCTGTCGTAGTGAAAAATGGGAAGTGGTGATGTATAAATGAGGCTGTTATTAACTACATTCATCATTTATACGTCACCACTCCCCATTTCTATCAGTGCCTAAAGCTCTATCTCTCCGCTCCGGTCTTGGCAGCGTTTTGTTCTGGTCGGTTATTTCGGCCGCGTTTATTGGTCCCGGCACCGTAACAACCTGCTCAATGGCAGGGTCGCGCTTCGGTCTAGATCTGCTCTGGACTCTCACATTTTCTACCATTGGCACCGTTATCTTGCAGGAAGCAGCCGCCCGGGTTACCATTGCTTCCGGACTAAGTCTGGGCGAGTTGCTTACCCAAACCTACGGGTTACGCGTTCGCTGGCTGATGGTCGTTCTGTTTGGTGCTGTGGCCCTGGGCTGCGCGGCCTATCAGGCGGGTAATATCCTGGGGGCAGTATCCGGTTTATCGCTGCTCACAGCCGGTCACATGGCGATCCTCACTCCCCAGTTATTAACCATCTTGCTCGGTCTTATTTGCATAGGTTTGCTCTGGCAGGGGTCTACCCGGCTCATCGCCAACTTTTTGGGATTGATTGTTTTCGTTATGGGCATCGCCTTTGCCTACGTAGCGGCCAATGCATCGTTTACCCCCGCTGAATTTGCCACCGCACTGGTTATTCCCTCTCTTCCTGCCGACTCTGCCGTGCTGGCAATTGGTCTTATTGGTACCACCATTGTACCCTACAATCTTTTTCTTGGCTCTGGCATCGGACAAACGCAGTCGCTGTCAGAAATGCGCCTGGGCATTGGCATTGCCGTACTCATTGGCGGACTTATTTCCATGGCAATCCTCGTATCGGGTACGCTCGTAACCGGCGATTTCTCGTTTCAAAACGTTGCCCAGACCCTCACCACCCGCCTGGGTAGCTGGGCCGGGGCTTTGTTTGCCTTTGGGCTATTTGCGGCCGGTTTCACCTCCGCTCTAACGGCCCCATTGGCCGCTGCCATAACCGCAAAAAGCCTGCTGGGCTGGTCGGAAAACTCCGTGGCGTATAAGGCCGTTTGGCTTACCGTTATGGCGGTAGGCCTGACATTTGGGCTACTGGGTATCAAACCCATACCGGTCATTGTGCTGGCACAGGCCGCCAATGGCTTACTACTCCCCGTAGTAACGGTGTTTTTATTCATTGCCGTCAACAACAAAGCGATCATTCCGAAAGCCTATCGTAATCAGTTGTGGCAAAACGTGCTGATGCTGCTCATTGTAGGAGTCACGGCTTTTCTTGGCTTACGAAATGTGTGGCTGGCACTGCTGACTAATTAGGCCCGGTCGTGGCTTAATCAGACTGAATGTTTTAGGAGTACTTACTTATACGACCAGTACCTATACGCTTTTAGTTTTTGTAGCCTAACTTGTGCCCATTGGAACCGGGAGCAATTAAATTAGGTCGGTGATTTATGGTAAATACATCAAAGCCCCACTTGCTGGTCGTTGAAGACGAAACCAAAGTAGCCCTTTTTATTAAGAAAGGACTCGAAACACAGTCGTTTACGGTTACCCTTGCGGCTGATGGGCGAGAAGGCAAACGATTAATTGGCTCCGAACGGTTTGACCTGGCTATTCTGGATGTCAACCTCCCCTTCGTAAGTGGACTGGAACTGGCCGAATACATCCGCACCAAAAATGTTCAACTGCCTATTTTGATGCTGACGGCGCTCGACTCAACTACCGATAAACTCATGGGTTTTGAAGCCGGGGCCGACGATTACCTGGCCAAACCGTTTGATTTTCTGGAACTGGTGGCCCGAGTCCGGGCACTGCTTCGCCGATCGGCTCCCCCCGAAGAAAGCCAGCCTATACTGCGGCTGGCCGATCTGGAACTGGACCGACAGCAAAAGGTGGCCCGGCGCGCCGGACGCACCATCGACCTCACGGTTCGGGAGTTTGCCCTGCTGGACTACCTGTTGCGAAATCAGGGACGAGTTGTATCGCGGGTCGATATTGCCGAACAGGTCTGGGATGTGGGCTTCGATACCGGCACCAATGTTATTGATGTGTACGTGAATTACCTCCGTAACAAAATCGACAAAGGCGAACCCGTGAAGTTGATTCATACCGTTGTTGGCTTCGGCTATGTGTTGAAGGAAAAATAACGCCAGGATACCAACCGCATGACCCTTCGTAACCGACTTACGGGCCTATTTACCGCCGTTGTATCCGGCCTGTTGCTACTGTTTTGTGGCACTATCTACCTGGTAGCCGAACGCCACCGGCAATACGAGTTTCGCGAACGACTAAAGGCCGAGGCTCTTACCTCCGCCGAATTATTATTTGGCCCCGATACAACCGGCAGGCAGTTGTATAAGCTCCTGGATAAGAACCACATGACGGTACTGGATGAAGAAGAGATTATCATCTATGACTATCGCAACAAGATTGCTTATGAGAGCGGAAGCGATTACCTGACCGTTTCCAAAAAACAGCTCGATCAGGTACGGCTGGCAGGCCAGTTGTACTGGCGCGTTGGGCCACGCGAAATCATCGGGATACGATATACGCAGCACGCTAACCGGCTGGTGGTCCTGGCCTCGGGGGTAGACAAGTACGGCTTTAGCAAACAACGGGCGCTGGCCGTGCTGCTGTCGATCGGCTGGGGACTCGCCGTGCTGATTGTCTTTGGTACCGGGCTTGTTTATGCCGGTCGGGCGTTACGTCCTATCCGGCGTATTATCCGGCAGATCGACACGATCACGGCCTCTAAACTGGAACGGCGTCTGGCCGAAAGTACCGATGCCGATGAGCTCACTCAGCTGGCCCAGCGCTTCAACCGAATGCTCGACCGGCTCGAAGAGGCTTTCCGTCAACAGCGAACGTTCGTTTCTCACGCATCGCATGAATTACGAACGCCATTAACCGCCATTACGGGGCAGCTTGAAGTAGCCTTGCTGGCGGGGGATGACCTGGACGACCTGCGGGATACGGTTCGGTCTGTTCTGGATGACGTACGCGATCTGAACCGCCTGACCAACGGCCTGCTGAGCCTGGCAAACATTAGCGTGGATGAAGCGGCTGTAACCATTGGGGTCGTACCACTCGACGAACTCGTCTGGCAGGTACGCGCCGATTTGCTCCGACTCCGGCCCGACTACATCATAGTCGTTACCTTTGGAGAATTACCCAACCCGCAAACTGCCCCGCTGGTAACGGGAAATGAATCGTTGCTGCGCACGGCCTTGTTTAACCTGATGGAAAATGGCGGCAAGTTTTCTCCCGATCATCGCGTGAATGTCCGCCTGGCCATCGAACCGGATACAGTTACCCTGACGTTCCAAAACCAGGGGCCGCCTATTCCGGACGGGGAGTTGCCCGAGATTTTCAAACCCTTCCAACGGGGTACCAATGGGCGAAGCGTGGCCGGACATGGCATTGGCTTGTCGCTTACCCAGCGTATTGTTCAACTTCACCGGGGTCGGCTGACGGTCACCTCCAACGCAGCGCAGGGTACCTCCTTCCGGCTGGACCTTCCCCGAGCCACCTAGCAGCGAGCTCTTTACAATTCTAATCTGTTTCTAATGACGGGCTAATTCCGCTCTAAAGCCGGGATGGCAACTTTGTGCCTATCAAGCAGGGAGCAGCCGAATACCAGGCTGCACAGCTAGTGAGACCAACGTTTATCCTGAACCGTCATGAACCCTTACATTCTCGACTACTCCGAACCGGATGATCTGGGCCGTCGACCCGGTCATAACAACCGGAGAAAGCGCAGGAACCAGCCCATTGGCCTGATATTCATAGTGCTGAATGGCTTGTTGTACTGCATTGCTCTGGTCTATCTCCTTCGCCAGCACACGGAGATAAAGCAAATTCGCCAGGATTACAACGATCAGGTCATTCAGTATGATTCGCTGCTGGCGGCCAAACTGGAAACCGAACAACAGTTAGCCGCTCTACACCGCCAGATAGCCCTGACGAAGCGCGCCGGTTTATCCGGCAGTTACCCCTGAACTGATTTAGGCCCATTTTATCCGTTCGTTCCACCTATTACTATGACAGACACGCCTGTACTCCCGGTATACCAGTATTTCATCAATGAGTTTCCCAAGTGGACAGTCATTTTAGAAGATCGACGTAGTACGGACGATCAGTCCATCGAAATTACCCTGTCGCGCCCTGGTTACCATAATTTCGAATGCGACGATCTCCGTTTCGTTACTCTGTTGATTCGCAGCCGCCTGATGATCGCGGCTTTTAGTACCTATGTTTCGGCAGATAAAAGTAAAACGGCAATTGATATTCGGCTCGTTCACATCCCGATTTGCCTGATTTTACCTACCATTTGACAGCACCCGGCCAGAAGGCTAAGCTGTGTTTGGTATACAGGCCAACGCAACAATAAAATCACCCCACAATTCCTGCAAACCAGTAAACCCAATTCTCATGGATACCAATGAAGGAGTAAACACGCTTGATCAATCAACTGCTGAACCGGCCGACCTGTACATGGGTCTGGGTAGTGTGGCGTATGCACTGGCCAAAGTCGATGGCCGGATTCAACTGGCCGAGATGCAAACCGTTAAAGAACTGCTGGCCCGCGTGCCCCACGGCGAATTAGCCTTGTACGCCTTTTTTCTACGCGAAAATTGTGATGAGACCGTCGAAGAGGCTTACGCCTTTGGCATGCGACGATTCACCAACAACCGAAAAGGTCTTACAGAGCCCATGAAAAAACAGTTCGTCGATATACTAATCCAGATTGCCCAGGCGCACGACGACACTTCGCGCAAAGAGCAGGATCTAATCAAACGGTTCCGGCGTGACCTCCGGCGACTTTAACGGCGGCTGGGAAGTGGGTGTCAATGTTACAATCTTAAAATGGACTTTCGGCGACCGGTGCCTACTGCGGTCAGTCAGACAGATCCATCTGCTGCGCCCCTGGCTCCGTTTGTAAAGTTTACAGCCCAAAGGTTCTTTTTTTTAGGCAACAAGTTCAAAACAAGCGTCGGCACACAGCCTGGAACCACCCCCTGGCGGTTGAGTAGCCAGGCCAGGGCTACCCATTTTACCTACAACATCTGGATTTACGAGCCTCGCCCGCACGTTAAAGTAGTGGCCGCCCATACCTATCCGACCGGGGAGCCGTTGGGCAGGTCAACACAGTCGGGTTGCTCCTGGGCTTCGAGGTGCCGGTCAGCAAAAAGCTCCTGCTCATGGGCGACTTCGTTTCTGGCACGAACGCTACCAATGTATCGATTATCGACCTTAACTTCCTGGCTACCAAACGGCTACAGCTTTGCCTTGGCGGCATGCTACCCAATCCAAACAGTGGCAACAATTCCGGAATTGTCTTTGAGTTGAACTTGCTTGGGTTCGACGATGGCCCGACGCATTGATCAGGCTGATTAACAAGCCAATTGCCGTTTCTTAACGTTGAAAGTCGACGGTTAAGAAACGGCAATTGGCTTTATAGCTATAAATTAAGTACTGGTTTTTCCAAAGTCTTCTCCAGATAAGCTCTTCAAAATTATTGTCCTATTATACGGTTTGGCATGAATCATGCACTAAAAAAGTAGCCAATTCATCCCGGTGAACACAAAAACAAGGTTACGAAAGAGGCCGAAATGGTGTGTTACTAAAGAATGTATGTCCCGTCTGAAAACTGGCTTTACCATCCGTTGCTATGACTATCGCATGAATTATACCTTTTACGATTATTCTTCTCAGCGTACTTTTCGACGATCCTTCATGGCTGCTGTTTTTCTGGGAGCCTTGGTTACGATGGTTGGCTGCGTCTCATCAACAAAGATCGTCTATTTCCAGAGTGACATGGAAAATGGCGCCAATGTTCGCATGCCGGAAATCTATGTTCCGCTTATTAAAGCAGGCGATGTATTATCCGTACAGGTAAGTAGCCTCAATCTTGAAGCAAGCACTTTTTTTAACCCATACGCGCCCATATCCCAGACTACTCCACGTACCCAACAGCCGACAAACACCGCTGGACTGCCCGAAATGGCGGGTTATATGGTATCTGGTACGGGCGAGATCGAACTGCCGCTAATTGGTCTCCTGAAAGTAGAAAAGCTAACTGTTTCGCAAACCAGTGCCCTTATCAAGGAAAAGCTGGCCGCTTATCTGAAAGAGCCAACGGTGAACGTACGGAACCTGAACTTCCGAATTTCGGTACTCGGCGAAGTGATGCGGCCTTCCCTTTTCACGATTCCCAATGAGCAGATTACGCTTATTGAAGCCCTCAGTTTAGCCGGAGATGCAACCATTTATGGACGGCGGGATAATATTCTGGTCGTTCGGGAGGAGAATGGGCAGAAGACCTTTGCCCGAGTTGACATTACCAAACGAAGTCTGTTTCGGTCTCCATATTACTATCTGCATCCGAACGATATTGTTTACGTAGAACCCGGCCAGGCCAGGGTTAATAATGCCGATCATTTTTACCAGATCGTACCGGCCATTCTAAGCGCCTTGTCGTTGGTTGCCATCATCATTTCCCGAACCTACTAACTGCGCTATGGCAACTAACTCATCGAACTATAGCTACGTACCCTACCAGCTTATGGATACGGGTAACACCCAGATTAGGGCAACGCTGTTACGGTATGCCCGCTACTGGTACTGGTTTGCGCTATCGACCGGAGCCTTGCTCATCATTGCTTTTTTTTACTTGCTCTACCAACAGCCTGTCTACAAAAGTAAGGCCAGTTTATTGGTTAAAGACGAAAAAAAAGGGCTGGACTCCGAGAGCATGCTCAAAGAGCTGGAAATTTTCGCACCTAAAAAAGTAGTCGAGAATGAAATTGAAGTGCTAAAATCCTATACCCTGATGGCCAGAGTTGTACAGCAACTCCATCTGGATGTAGTTTATTATCGGGAAACCCCATTTGGCAAACGGGAAATCTTTGACAAATCGCCGGTGCGTCTGATCATTGAACAGGCTAACCCGTCACTGTACTCGGCAGAAAGCCCGCTAAACCTGTCGTTCATCGACAAGAATACCGTAGGCATAAACGGCCAGCTCTATCCCCTGAATCAAAGCGTTCGAACCCCTTACGGTCGGCTACGGGTGTTTCCCCGCCAACCGGTTTCATCATCGACCGAGCCCGTTTTTGTTCAGGTTTTTAAAGAAGAGAAAATAGCCAACGACTATTTGAAAGTACTGAAGGCCGAACCCACCAGCAAGGCCTCTACCGTAATTGCGCTTTCTCTCGAAACAGGGGTTCAGGATAAAGGAGAAGCGATCCTGAATCGCCTGATCGATGTCTATAACGAAGCCGCCGTACTGGATAAAAATCGCGTTGCCTCCAATACATTAAATTTCATTGAAGAACGATTACAACTGGTAGCGGGCGAACTGGAATCTGTTGAGAAGGGAGTTGAACGATACAAATCAGCCCAGGGAATTACCGATCTCACCAGCCAGGCTCAGAGCTTTCTGGAAACCGTTCAACGCAACGATGCCGAACTCAGTCAGGTGTCCATTCAGTTAGGCGCCCTCCGTGAAATTGAAGACTATATTCGCCAGCAACCTGGCCAACGAAACGGAACTCCGGCTACCCTCGGGTTAAGTGACCCCACTCTGATTAATCTCATTCAGACCGCCACGAAGTTAGAGGCACAACGGAACGACCTGGCCCAGACAGTTCCGGATAAGAATCCGCTCCTGCGTACCGTCGATGCCCAGATCAGGGCCATTAAAGCTGACATTAACGAAAACATTGGCACCATGCGGGCTATGCTCACTACCGCCCAGCGCCAGTTTGCCCAGACTAACCAGAAGATAGAAGGGACTATTCGAACCATTCCGGCCAAAGAGCGGGCTTTGCTGAACATCACCCGACAGCAGGCCATTAAAAATGATTTATATACTTACCTGCTGCGCAAACGGGAAGAAACGGCGGTATCCTTTGCCTCAACGATTTCCGACTCCCGCGTAATCGACGTAGCCCGTAGTGAGGATAAACCAACCAAACCGAACAAACCACTCACCTATCTGCTGTTTATACTGATTGGTCTGATAATCCCGATGGGCGTCATGGCCAGCCGCGATGTGATTAACAATCGGGTGATCCGGAGAACCGATGTAGAGAGCCAGACCCAAACGCCCATTTTAGGCGAAATTGTACGAAAACGGTCTCCCGGCTCACTCGTCGTATCATCGAGGGTTAATTCCGTCATTGCCGAACAGATCAGGACCCTGCGTACCAACCTGAGTTTCCTGCGCGAGCACCGCACAGGTAGCCAGGTACTGCTGTTCACGTCCAGCATCAACGGTGAAGGCAAATCATTTCTATCCCTCAATCTCGGAGCCAGCCTCGCCCTGGTTGGATCACGAACCGTAATTCTGGAGATGGACCTTCGTAAACCCCAACTGCGTAACTCACTCGATATTGATAATGGTCTGGGACTGAGTAATTATTTAATTGGCGAAACAAACGTGGATTCTATCATTCAGCCTATTCTGGATAATGATAACTATTACATAGTTCGCAGTGGTCCGCTGCCGCCTAACCCGTCCGAATTACTAAGCGGAGTTCGGCTGGAAAAACTGATTCTTGAGCTCAGGGAACGCTTTCATTATGTAATTATTGATGCGCCCCCCGTGGGCCTGGTTACCGATGCCCAACTGATTGCCCCCTACGCCGACGCCACATTATACATCGTTCGGCACGATGTTACGCCCAGAAACTATTTAAAAATGATTGAGATGCTCCATCGCGAAAAGCGATTCAACAAGCTCAACATTGTGCTCAATGATGTTGGTGACAGCGAACCGAATTATTACAGCTATGGACAGAAAGGAAGTGTATATGGCTATACGAGTACTAAGAAAAAAACGCTGCTAAGCCGCCTAACTTCTACTACTTAACGTGTTTCGTTATGGTCTCTAACGCCCTGGACCCCCACCGTATCAAAACCCGTGTCAGGCAACCTTTCACGGATGCAGGTAATACCTATAGATGGAAGCGTTTATTTGATTTAGTGATAGCCAGTTTGGTCATGCTGTTCATCCTGAGCTGGCTAATTCCGCTCATCAGTCTTTTCATAATTCTTACCTCTCGCGGACCCGCTATTTTCAGGCAAACCCGTTCTGGTTTGCATGGACAGCATTTTACCTGTTATAAGTTTCGGACTATGCAATGGCCAAACAGTGACGGGCCGTTCCGGCAAGCCTCAAAGGACGACACCCGCGTAACTGGACTTGGTAAGTTTCTCCGGCGTACAAACCTGGATGAAACGCCCCAGTTCATCAATGTTCTACTAGGCGATATGAGCATTGTAGGACCACGCCCCCACCCTATCCAACTGGATGCTCAATTCTGGCTTAGCCTTCCGGGTTATTCGCATCGGTATAAAGTCAGGCCGGGAATTACAGGGCTGGCCCAGGCACGGGGATGCCGGGGCGAAACAGGCAACCCCCTTAAAATGAAACACCGGCTGATGTATGACCAATTTTATATCCGCAAAGCCTCGATTAAACTAGACGTTTCTATTTGCCTGCACACGTTAGTGACCATGCTGAAGGGAAACACCGACGCCTTTTGATGTTCATGAAACCAGGTTCACTATTCGCTAAAATTAACAGGCCGGGCTCTCTCAACGCGCGCAGCCTGCTTATTTACAGAAATGTAGTGCAATCCGTATTTGTGAAAGGAATAGGTATCCTGATTAGCTTCCTGACGATTCCGCTCACGCTGAAGTACATCAACCTCGAAGATTTTGGCATTTGGATGACCATCACGTTCCTGACATCCTGGTTCAGCCTGATCGACGTGAGCTTTGGCAATGGCCTGCGTAACAAACTAGTTACTTTTTTTACGACCGGCGACGTTCAAACGGCCCGAAAATACATAAGCACATTATATGCCTTATCACTATGTGTAGCGTTGCTGCTGACCATCCTTTTTTTGACAATCGGGCATTATATCCAGTGGACTTCAGTACTGAACATCCAGAGTTCGGAACCGGAGCAGGTGAATGACATTATCACCTATACGCTGATAAGCTTCAGCGCCCAACTTATCCTGAAGCCCATTAATTCGATACTCTTTGCCGATCAGAAAGCCGCCTGGGTGGGTTGGATTTTGCTCCTGACCAATGGTGTCATCATCACCATTGTTTATTTTGGAGCCAGCACCTTCGATAAATCATTACTCATTATCGCTCACATTTATAACCTGGTCCCTCTTGTGGTACTTGGTCTGGTTTCGCTCTATTTTTTCCATTACCTCTACGCGGGTATAGCTCCCCGGTTCATGGCCATTGACTTCTCCCTTAGCCACGAATTGTTCAGTTTGGGTGGCAAATTCTTTATCCTTCAACTCATCAGTATACTGGTATTCACATCTGGCGGTTTGTTTATCTCTTACTTTTTGGGTTCCGCAAGTGTAGGCCCTTACAGTATTGCCAACAAGTATTTCAGCGTGATAACGGTACTGCATGGCATCGTCATCACACCTTACTGGTCGGCCTTTACCGATGCATACGTCAAGCACGATAAAGTCTGGATACGGGATACCATGCGCCAGCTCAATCATATCGGCCTCGGCATGGCGTTGCTGGCCGGATTAATGGCATTAGCCGCCAACTCGATCTTTCGTTTATGGGTTGGCCCGGCTATTACGGTTCCGGTAGACCTGTCTCTTTCGCTAATGGCCTACGTAGTCAGCTTTGTCTTTTTAAGCAACTACAATTCCCTGATCAATGGAACCGGACAGATTCGCCTACTGATGTATGCTTCATTAATTGGCGTTGTTGTTTATGTTGGCCTGACAACCATCCTGTTCCGCTGGCTTGAGGCTGGTCCGGCAAGTGTGGTGATTGCCGGAACAGTCTGGAATGTAAGCATGCTGCTGGTGTGTCGGGCCGAGTACAAAAAGATTATGTATGGCCTTTAAACTCATTCGGTTCAGTTTTCGAGTCATCCGATTTGGGTGGCGACGCAGTCGGCGAATGGCCGGAGCACTGGTTACGCGTATACTTTTCTATCTAAACAACGTTTCGTACGGATCGGGCCTGAAAAGCTACGGTATCCCCATCGTCGACATTAACGATGGCTGCTCAATGACCATCGGCAAGTCATTCAACGTCAACAACGGCCGCAACCACAATCGTATCGGCCGACAGCAGCCCTGCTTTTTCATTGCCGACCTGGGTGGGAACATCCAGATTGGCGACCGTGTAGGCATGAGTTGTACGGCGCTGGTTTGCCATAACGCCATTACCATTGGCGACGACGTCACGATTGGCGGTAACACCGTCATATATGATACCGACTTTCATACACTCATTACGGCTCAGCGACTAACGTTTAAGGACAACGCGCTGGCAAAAACGGCTCCGGTCGTTATTCAGAATGGGGCCTTTATTGGCGCTCATGTCACGATCCTGAAAGGAGTAACAATCGGAGAGAACGCGGTTGTTGGTGCGGGCTCGGTCGTTACCGGAAACATACCGCCCAACCAGCTATGGGGAGGCAATCCGGCTCAATTTATTCGGTCACTCCAGCCTCAACCTGTCTATGAGTAAGAACATTCAGCTGCTTATTTATTTTGCTCTGGTGCAGGTAACTCCGCTGGCTTATCAGGCATTCTTTGGGTATAGCGAGTACTTTATCTACCCTTCGTTACTAAGCCATTCCTTACTAATTGTCCCTATTGCCACCATCTTTCTGCTGAAGAATCGGTATACAAAGGCGTTCCTGCTTGTCTGGATTGCGTGGCTATACGTAGGGGAGCTCAAAATTTTAACCTATTTCGCAATCAACCCCTACTACATTTCGATGGATGAGGGGTGCATTATTTACAACATCTACCTGATATTCATGAGTATCGGGATGCTCATACACGATGTAAATACCCCTGTTCCAACTCCATCGGCAGAGGAGCAGGCCAAAGGCCGGTTGATTCTTAATGATCTGGGGCCATTCGAGTACTTTCTACTGATTTTCCCGCTGATCTGGATCGTTGACTTCGTCCGAAATGTGGGTTTTATTCCCATTCTATCCGGCAACGATGTTACCGACACTATGTACGGCTTGAACTATGGCTACGTTTACAACTTTGGCTTTTTCAACTGTTTTTCAGCCGTCCTCCTGTACGACCGCTTCTTAAAAAGCACAACCACGCAGAGTAAGCTATTCTGGGTGAGCATGTTAATCCTGACTGTACTGATCATGTCGGCAGATAGTAAACGGCTCTATTTATTGGTGTCATTGCTGGCCATCTTCGTGTATGATAAACTAATGGCAGGTGCCTTGACCATTAATTTCCGAACGATTATGATCCTGCTGAGTGGCCTGTTTCTGTATGTCATTTTACAGAATATCAGGCTGGGCAACGCAACAGAGTCTCCATTTGAACGCGACGGCTTTCCACTTGGCTCCGAATTTCGGGAATACATCCGGGCCGTAAATGAATTCAAACCAGGCGAAATAGCGGGGTACGATCTATTGGCCAGCACGATCGGTGGCTTTGTCAATTCGTTTGTCCTCAAGCTGGCCGGTTTCGATAAGTCTGAACTTGTCCACAAAGACAGTGCCTATTCGTTCATGAAACTCTTCGACAGCGAAAATACACTGGGTATCCGAACCGGCTTAACTTCCGAACTTTATTTTGCGTATAGCTTCTATGGTTTACTCTTCATTACATTTTTTGGCTGGTTAATCAGCAGTTTAGCTTACCGGCTGGTACGCGTAGCGAAGCAGTCAAGCCTGCTCTTTTTGAGTACGATCTATGGATTACTCGTCCTGACCGTTTTTGGGCAGAGTTCGGTTACCGTTGGCTGTCTATCCGTTACCATGTACTTATATGGTCTATTTGCTCTGTCAAACCTCCTCCGTCCGCGTGAAGCAACGATGCAATCCTATTCAGCATGATCTACATCGTTATACCAGTCCATAATCGCCGGCACTATACACTAGGTTGCCTGGCCTGTTTATCCCGCCAAACCGTTACGGCGCAACAGGTTATTGTGGTTGATGATGGGTCTACAGATGGGACCAGCGAACAGATTAGGACGAACTTCCCCGATACGACCGTTCTGACCGGCGACGGCTCCCTCTGGTGGGCTGGTGCTACCAATCTTGGCATCCGGTACGTAATCCAGACATTTTCCCTGAACGACGATGATTTTATCCTGACCCTGAACGACGATACGAAGGTTGACCCAGACTATCTGGCCAGTCTGTCAATGGCTTATCAGGCTCACAAGCCGTGTATCGTCGGCTCAGTATCGGTTGATGTAAACTCACCTCAACGGTTACTTTATGCCGGTACCGGTCTGAATTTACGTATGCCGAACATAGAAGACTGGGCCAACACTCGCTTTAAGAATAGCTATACTCTTCTAAAAACGACAAGTCCCTATCTGGTATCCGATAGCTTACCAGGTAGAGGCCTATTTATTCCCCGAGCGGTTTTCAATACGATTGGCTACTTCGACGATCTGCGTTTCCGTCATCACATGGCGGATCTTGATTTTTCTATTCGCGCGCGCCAGGCGGGATTCCCACTGGTTGTCTCCTCGTTCAGCGTCGTCTATGAATATGCGGACGCTACGGGCGTAAATATGAATCAGCCGATGCCCTTAGGGCAGTTCGTCAAAGCATTATCGGCCATAAAATCGCCAATTAATTACCGAACACGCTACCATTTTGCAGTGAAACATGCGAGTTTGCCTTATATCTACTTTGCCGTCGATATGCTTCGCATTTTACTTGGCTATTTACGCCGACAGCTTAAGGCCGTGGCTTACCAGAATAAATAGACCGTTGCTTCGTACAAAAACCAGACGCCATGAGCCAGACACTTAAATCAATTGTGAAACGCAATAAAGTGCTGCATACAATTGCACAGATTCTATTGGTAGTGAAAGCAAAACTGGCCTTACCCATACGAGGGCATGGTAATCGAATCATTAATAAAGGGGTTTTTCTTCAGGTCAAGATCGACATTGAAGGCAACAATAACATCGTTGAGATTGCGGAAGGGGCTTTCTTAACGAACATGATGATTTACATAAGAGGCAATAATAATTTGCTGCGCATTGGGGCTTACTGCAAGTTCAAGGGAGGATGCGTATGGTTTGAAGACTATAACTGTCAGGTGATTATCGGCGACCATACCAGTATTGAATCGGCGCACTTAGCCGTTACTGAACCGGGCAAACGCATTACCATTGGTGAGGATTGCATGCTCTCAGCGGGCATCGACATCCGAACCGGCGACTCGCACAGCATTCTAGATGCCGAAACCGGAAAGCGAATCAACTACGCCCAGGATGTCACGATCGGAAATCATGTCTGGATCGGCCTGAACGCCGTTATTTTGAAGGGTGTCTCAATCGGCAACAACGCTGTAATCAGCACCAACGCTGTTGTAACCCAACCCATCCCCGACCATTCTATTGCCGCTGGCGTACCAGCCAAAGTTATTAAAGACAATGTGACCTGGCTACGGGAGCGGACGTATGAATCTGACTAGTAAAGTGACCAGGGAGTTATAGTGATGGCTCGACCGCATTTGACAGGTTCTGTTTGGCAATCACCTCTTCATAGATAGTGAGTATCGCCCGTAACGAAAGAGCGCGCGTATAACGGTTCTGAAACTCTCGGTAGGCATTCTGCGCTAATCGCTGTTGGTTGGGTATGTTTTCACTGAAGTTTCGAATAATCCGGCAAAGGTCCCGGCTGTCGCCCGTGCGGAAGGAAAGGCCGGTATGGTTGTCTTTGACTATTTCGTTCAGGTTCTGCTGATCGGAGCAGATAATGGGGGTACCCGTTGCAAATGCTTCAAGAATTACGGTGGGTAAGCCCTCATACCATAGAGACGGAACTATCAACGCACGACAGCGTTTGAGTGCCTCCAGGACGATAGTGCGCGGTTGCTGGCCTTGATAGCGAATAGCAGGCGTGTTCTCGGAAGCCCGCACTACCTCAGAAACCAACGGGCCACCACCAATAATATCAAGCAAAAAACCATCCGTTTCAGCTGCGTCCAGCAACACTCCTAGACCTTTCTCGAACGTCAGGCGGCCTACATACAGAAAAAAGTCTTCTCTCTCTGCCGGATCCACATACCCCGCATCAGCCACAAAATTGGGTTTGACACTCAACTGCTCCGGTCGAAGCCGTAATGAGGAGCTAAGCATTTTTTGACGGGCAAAATCCGTAACGACCACAAAACGATCCACCCGTTGCCATAGGCCTGTTAATTTATGAAGCCCCGTAATAGCCGATAAATGGGCCGACTGTGCTTTAGAATCTCTGAAACAGGCATTTTGAACCCCCGGTAACGCAATCAGTTTAGTCAGACACTGCTCACAGGGAATCTTCCCTTCCCGCATGAGTAACCCATTAACACAAACCAGCCGGTAATTATGGAGCGTCATGACCACCGGAATGTTCCGCTTTTTTGCGGTCCAAATTACGGCTGCAGAAGCTGTATAAAATAAATTATGAATGTGAACAACGTCCGGTCTGAATTGCCGGATGGCCAGATCGAGCCGTTTAGCCGATTGCCAATTAAAAAATGATTGAATTGCCGACCGGGCATTTCCCAGCATCGTCCCATCGAATTGATCATTGGTGAAGATCAGCGTTTCGACAGTAATGCCATTCTCGCGCAGTAAATCAACTTCCTGTTCAAAAATAACATCTTCTCCTCCTCGTTGATGGTAATAGTTGTGAATCAGTAATACACGCATAATCAGGAGGTAAAGTGCATAGGTCTGTTGAGCCCAGGCATTGAGTCAGCAAGGCGAGAGTTAGAAAAGTCGAAGAAGCTGGGTGCTGTAAGTCAGTAGTTTATTATACGCCCGGACGGGAATACTGAACTTCCAGCGAAATTGACGGCCATAGTGTGAATGCACCTGCACTTGTTGCGGAAGGTTAAATTGGTACTGCAGCCCATCATCCAGAACGGGTTTATATCGGTCATATACAACCTCGGTGGTTGAATCGGGCGAGTCGACACCGATATTGACTGTTTTAGAAACAGTTGGATAGATCGTATATCCGCCAACCTTGAATTCATTGTAACACAGCCGAATATCCCACGCATCTATGGCAAGGTTCCTGGCTCGTTTTAACATGCGCACCCGGTCGCTCCCACCGGCATTGAATTGTTTGCGGGCTTGGGGGTTGTTTATGAACTCCTCGAAATCAGCTAACTCCCAATCGACCTGTTGCCAGCGGTCGGCCCAGATTGCCCATCCCCACGCACAGGTCCGCTGAAAGAAATAACCATCTGCCGTGTACCCCGCCGGACGCTTAAACGGGAACGTGTACCCGCCAACGGAAAAGACATCGACACTATCGGCATATTGTGCCAGACTCTGGTTCATGAAATCCAGAAAATTCGGGGTAGTCACAATATCATCTTCAAGAACAATCACTGCCGGATGCTGCGTTAACACCTTCGTTACACCGGCTATAATGGAGTTGGCACACCCAATGTTGGTTTCACTATACATCCGGTGTACCGATTTAAACCCGGTAATGCTGTCGACAATCGTATGTACGGCCTTTACCTTCGCCACTTCATCGTCGCGCCGGGGGCCATCTACAAAAACATACAGATCTGTTTCAGAAGCCAGTCTGTTTGCACACAGAGCTACCAGTGTTTGTTTCAGTTCGTGAGGGCGTTTGAAGGCAAAAAGTACGACGGGGGCAGGCATGGAATTAGCTGGAGTTAGGTGAAAAGTGTAGAAGGCCCCTCAGACTTGATTCCGAATTCGGTATTGATAAAGTCCTCTTAAAAAATGGTACACAAACAAACTGTTCGTTGTGACGTATCGTCCGACTAACCGGCGGGGCTCCTGAACAAGTCGGTAAACCCATTCCAATCCACTGCGCTGCATCCAGCGAGGGGCTCGTTTTTGCGCGCCAACCAATACGGGCAATGCTCCGCCAATACCTAAGAGGACCGCTGAAATACGCGGAGATACGGCAGCCATCCATTTTTCCTGTTTGGGGCAACCGAGTGAGACGAACACCATGGAAGCACCTGATGCGTTTATGTTGGCAATTACCTGCTGCTCTTCGTCTGCAGAAAGGGCTCGGAATGGCGGGGAATACATACCCGCTATAGTCAGTGTGGGATGACACTCGGCGCAGAAGACACGGCACTTCTCCAGAATAGACGGAGTAGAGCCGTAGAAATAAACAGAGAGTTGGTTTCCGGCAGCTTCCTCAAGTAGAGAGGGCAGTACATCCAGACCCGTTATCCGCTCCTGCCGAACTCGATGGAAAGCCCGTAATGCCCAAAGCAATGGAACTCCGTCGGGAGTTACCCAGGTGCTCTTGTTAACAGCGTCGGCAAAAGCGGCATCTTTAACCGCTTCGATCACCATATGGACATTAGCAAAGCAGCAGTAAGCAGCTTCATGCTGCCGGGCTGCGCCAATCACGGCCTGGATGAAGGTGTTGTATGGGAGAAGGGTCAACCCTAAACTAATCGCTACTTTGCGTTCCGGTTTTAGTTTAGGCCTCCCTGGCAAACTTTTCGCCGGTGATGATAGCTGCACCCGATGTATCGTGTTAAACATAACCGCATCAGGAAGCCGGTTAGGTAGATGTAGCAGGTAGTGCGCCTGGCATAGAGGAGTACATCGTCTTCTTCCTTGACCCTTAGACGGTCAGCAACGCAATAAGTAACCTTATATACTAATTAGAATAGTAATTTAAATTATAGCGGAGACTTCTTGTGTTCAAGCCATTTCAGTCTGTACCAGTATTACTTTCAGGTTCATGGAATTGCCCAGGTCAGCCCTTTTCTCATAAATACCTCCTGTCTCTATCAACAATAAGCGGCACAAGATTGATAATCTTGTGCCGCTTATTGTTGATAGAGACAGGAGGACTACTTGTTTTTCAGGCTCTTTCGCTGTTGAGCTTCCAGACGATCTATACGTTTTTGTTGCTCAATTACATGAAGAGTTAGTTCTTCATTCTTTTTTACCAAAATGGACAGAAGGGTTGTCAAGTCAATCCCTTCTGTCACCATTTCACCGGCGCTCGGCACGTCTGGCAAATGGTTGTACTGCTGAATGTACTTCTCCGTCTCAGGCAATGACCGAAGCCGATACTCTGGCGCAAACACATAATCGGCCCACTGACGCTCAGACGCTGGCTTAACTTGCATAGCCAGTGCCGATAGATGGCCGGATAAGGTTACATCACCACGATCATTTACGGTCAAAAATTTAGTTGTGGCTGCGGCTGAGGTAGGCGAGCCAGCAGTTAAATTGGTTAAGCGCAAACCGCTCCGTCCATCAATACCCGCCGTCAGCTCAAGCCTGTTTTGGGGAGTCGATGTTCCAATACCAACATTGACGTTATTACCCAATACCAAGGCATTACTGCTCAAGACACGGGCATTGGCACCAATGGCCGTTGCATTAGATAGCCTGGCACCGGAACCAATGGCATTAGCCCCCAAAAAGGTATTGTCTTCACCATCAATTAAATCAAACCCGGCATTTGGCCCGATGATCAGATTACGACGCCCACGCTGATTGTGCTGACCGGCATTGTACCCGATAAAAACGTTATCGTCGCCGTCAATATTTAGCTTCCCGGCTTCATAACCAATAAATGTGTTGTGACTACCGGACGTATTAGGAAAACCCGCTTTATAACCGAAGTACGTATTGTACGAACCTGTCGTATTCCCCTGTCCGGCCTGGCTTCCCATGAAAGTATTAAACGTACCTCCTATGACGGCACTGGTACTCTGCCCAATAAACAAGTTAGTGGTACCACTAGCCGATTGAAAACTAACGACCTGATTATCGGGCGTTATAATCTGGCTTTGTGCAACGGCTTGGCCTACACAACAACTCAGAAAAATAAATAAACACTTTAGTGATGAGTTCATACAAGGAGAAGTTATGGATTACAAAGCAATATTCGTTCCCAACACCTCATTCATCCTAATTTTTAGCTGGCTTTTTTTACTGTATTATAACCTTACAAGGTACTTGATGATTTACACATTGATTAAATATGGACTTATTAGTCAACTAATTGAACTTTATCGACCAATCACTTGAGCCGATTCTCCGTCTAATAAACAATTGAACTTTTAACAAATCAGATCAGACACTTCTGTAACTTTACATATATTAAGCGGAGCATACACTTCTGCGCATTCAGACTATGAAGCTACCCTCTACTCTTCTCTCTATTTTTGGCACTGGCCTGCTGGTTGCTGCGCTAAATAGCTGCGCACCAACATTTACTACATCCTATCAGCTCGAACCGATTTCTGGCGACATAGCTACTATCGATGGACGTCCTGTTACCAAAACCGAACAGAATGGCGTGGGTGTCGTTGCCTCATTCGAGCGGGAAGACATGGAGTTTATTACGCTGGACATTGAAGTAAAAAATCGCACAAATCATCCCATTGAGGTTAATCCGGCCGATTTCCACTTAACCGCATTGAGTGCAACCAGGGATACGCTCAGGGACCCCAACAACTCAGGCCTTGTCTTTTCGCGTACAGCCGCAGATCCCAATTACGAAGCGGGGCGCATGGGTTTAAAACGTAAGCTGGAAGAAAAGCGGCTAAAAAAAGCGAAAGTCTTTAATACAATCCTGATGGTTGCACTAGTCGCCAGTGATGTTTCTTCTTCCTCAAAAAGCCGTACGTATCGTGAATATATAGGCAATCGTGCCGCCCATGGCCTCGGTTACCAGGGGCTAGCCGTTAAACGGGCCATTGACTACAGTACCTTTGCCGATCGAATGCAACGCTACGACTACGAGGAATACCGCTGGCGCGAGCTGGCTCTCAAAACAAATACGGTTGCCCCCGGCGAATCAGTGCGGGGATTCGTTTATCTACCCAAAGTGGCGGGAGCCCGCTATCTGGCCGTGAATTATACCATTCCTGAGCAGGCCAGCGTCCCCCTGTTATTCAAACAGGAGTTGATTCAGGAAAAAAAAGGGCATCAACGCCGGTAAGTTTATTGCTTTATGAGACCGGTTAAAGATTGGGTTCAGCCAATCTTTAACCTGAAAAAACGAATTACCAGTCATCTTCATCCTCTTCAAAGGCCTGTTGTGCCCGTTGTAATTCCAGTAGTGCCTTTTGCTTATTTTGCACTTTAGCCAACGCAATTCCTTTTTCATATAATTCGGCAGCACGCTCCCGCTCTTCCAATTCGGCATATAAGGCCGCTGCGTGGTAATAAGTTGGCAGGTAGTCCGGATGTTCGGTTAGTAGCTGGTCAAAGTACAAGCGGGCCTGCTGTGGTTGACCGGCAATGTATTCCATCGCCAGCGCGTAGATATTAAAAGGCTCATCAGGTTCTTCCTGTACAAATCGAATTAATTGTTGGATACGTTCGTTATTCATACGTGCAAGAAAATTAGTATGCATGCATACTTTTATTTAAGACTATTTGTACTTTTGAGTCATAAAAGTAGTGAATAGCGGATAGTAGCTAGTGACTAGTTCCAGAATAGAATAATCAGCCATTGGGTACTACTCCTCAACAGCAACCACAAAACCCCAATAAGTATGAAAATTTTAGTGTGTGTGACGAGTGTGCCCGACACCACCACCAAAATTACCTTCACGGATAACAACACCAAATTAAATAAAGCTGGTGTAACCTTCATTACTGGGCCTTACGACGATTACGCACTGGCGCGGGCGGTTGAACTGAAAGAAAAGACAGGTGCCACCATTACAGTCCTGAACGTAGGCGAAGCAGATTCCGAACCTGTTATTCGTAAATGCCTTGCCATTGGCGCGGACGACGCCATCCGGGTGAATGCAGAACCAACCGACGCTTACTTTGTAGCCGAGCAAATTGCCGCCATTGCTAAAGAGAACAGCTACGACCTGATCCTTATGGGTCGTGAATCCATCGATTACAATGGTGGGCAGGTACATGGTATTGTGGGCGAAATGCTGGGAATTCCCTCCATCTCACCCGTTATGCTCTTGGACCTGGATGGCGACACCGCCAAAATTACCCGCGAGATTGAAGGGGGCAAAGAGAGTCTGGAAGCCAAGTTACCTTTAGTACTCGGGTGTCAGGAACCCATTGCTGAATGGAAAATCCCGAACATGCGGGGAATCATGACCGCCCGCACGAAGCCGCTCAAGGTTGTAGAACCAACCGGAACGGATAAATTAAGCACGGTTGCCAGTTACGAGTTACCTGCTCCACGGGGTGCGGTTAAAATGATTCCGGCCGACGCAGCCGAAACACTTATTCAACTCCTGCACACCGAAGCAAAAGTCATTTAATAACTTTTGGTTTTCAGTACACTGCACTGTTTCGGCCTGACCCAAAAGCCGGAACCTGAAAACCCTAAACCGAACCTATTTTATGTCAGTCCTCATATTTGCCGAATTAGACGAAGGTAAATTAAAGAAGTCTTCTCAGGAAGCTATTTTCTACGGCGCTAAAGTTGCCGAGATGTTAGGTACTTCGGCAACCGCAATCATTGCGGGTGCTGCCGATAATACTGAACTGGCCTCTGCCGGTAAGTTTGGCGCAACCAAGGTACTTCATGCTACAGATGCCAAACTAAACGAGCCCAATGGCATGGCCTACGCTACGGTTGTTGCTGCAGCAGCGCAGCAGGAAGGCAGTAAGGTTATTGTACTAGCCAAGTCATCACTAGCCGATGCCATGACAGCCCGGTTAGCGGGTAAGCTGAAAGCGGGTTTGGCTGCCAATGTTATCGAATTACCCAATGTGTCGAATGGCTTTGTTGTTAAAAGTAGCATTTATACGGGTAAAGCCTTTGCGTTTAATGACCTTAAGGCAGATATTAAAATCTTGGCGATCAAGAAGAACACCATCACACCGGAAGAGAAAGATGCATCAGCCGCAGTTGAAGCGTTTACCCCCACTCTCAACGAGGCCGACTTCGCCATTTCGGTGAAGAGCACTGAAAAATCGTCGGGGGATATTCTGCTACCGGAAGCTGACTTTGTCGTATCGGCAGGTCGTGGTTTAAAAGGTCCAGAAAACTGGAGTGTTGTTGAAGATTTAGCGAAAGCGCTTCACGCGGCAACTGCCTGCTCCAAACCGGTATCAGACCTCGACTGGCGCCCTCACTCCGAACACGTAGGGCAAACAGGATTAAAGATTAGTCCCAATTTATACATTGCCTGCGGAATTTCGGGAGCCATTCAACACTTAGCGGGTGTAAACTCATCGAAGGTGATTGTTGTTATTAACAAAGACGCTGATGCACCGTTTTTTAAGTCGGCAGATTACGGCATTGTTGGTGATGTTTTCGACGTGCTGCCCCGCCTGACCAAGGCAGTGCAGGCCCTATAGGTAGTGAGTCATAGAGTCCGGATGCGTACGTATGATAGACTTCCTGTTTTTACTTACAACTTAAGGCTTTATGACTTACGACTTTTTGTTAATTTCGCATCGTGGATAAGATTAAGCTGGAAATATTAGGACTTTCGCCCAGCCAGTCGCAATCAGGCTCGTTTGCGTTGGTATTAGGAGAAGAATATGGTAACCGCCGGTTACCAATTATCATTGGCATGTTTGAAGCGCAGGCCATTGCTATCGAAATAGAAAAAATTGTGCCAAACAGGCCAATGACACATGACTTGTTCAAGCAATTTGCTGAGCAATTTAAATTCACGGTCCGTGAAATCATGATTTCCGATCTACGCGAAGGGATTTTCTTTGCAAAAATCGTTTGTTTCGATGGTGTCCGCGAGTCAATTATTGATGCTCGGCCATCTGATGCCATAGCTATTGGTATTCGATTTGATGTTCCTATCTATACCAATGAGTCCATTTTATCCGAAGCGGGTATCACGGCCAGCGGTACGGATGAGGAGGAAGAACAGGAAGAGCTTGTTCGGTCATCAAACCGGCCGTCAACACGGTCGTTTGGCGATCAGCTTAAAAACGCGACGTCTGAAGAGTTACAGCGTATGCTCGAAGAAGCTCTTGGCAATGAAGAGTACGAACGTGCGGCAAAGATTCGCGATGAAATGAGTAAGCGAAACTAATTGATTTATTCTACCAGCAAAATAGCCATCCTTTCAAGATGGCTATTTTGCTATTTTCTTTTCTGTTTACGAATTACCAGTTCTCGGTAACCGAATGTTGGATCGGGCTCCCGCGTATAGTTGAGATCAGGAAACGTGCCGATCACCAACTCAACAGTGGTGTATACTTTACACCCATCCAGTAAATGCCCACCAATGGTACGCCCGGTTGAATCAGAAACTGACAAGTGTACATGACTGCCTGTTGTTGAGAGTGTCCCCACCAGCGACACAATTTCAAAGTGTCCTTTCCATTCGCTAGCCTTTTCCTGATTCGCTAAACGTAAGGTTAGATCCGTTAAGCTCCCTACACAGGTCAACACAGCACCTGCACCAATTCGCTCCTGCTGAACAATAGTTTCTATGGCTTTTCTTAAATCTTGCCCCGGCTTTAGCCGTACCGAATAGGTATTCATGGTAGCTGACGATACGGGTGCATAGTTGTTCACTGGCTGTGATTGTGCGTCAGACATAACAATAATGACTTGAAAGAGGGTTGACAACAGAATTTTCTGAAATTGACTCATTGCTTCTTTACAGCTTTGTACTATGCATTCGACATAAAAAAACCGGGAGCATTGGCCCCCGGTTTTTTTATGTTCATTGTTTTATTATTCAACACCAAATACGCCAGTTGAACGACGACCGCTGTTACCAGCCCGACGTATTGGTTTTTTAGGTGCTGGTGGTGCTAATAATTTAGCTTTCTGAGCATCAGTTAATGGCTTCAGATCAGTGATCGAGTAGGTGTTGTCGCTAATCGTTGTGTTGAAGCTACCCACTGCTTGCTCAGGCTGACCATTAGCAGGCAGTTTCGTAACAGTGAACACTGCGCGGAAGTACTGAACCTGCGGACGTACACGACGACCTTTGAAACGGATGGCGTTACCACTTTCGATCTTAGCTTTCTCAGCCTGCAGCTGTTGGGCTAAGCTACCTGGCAATTCGCTGAGGTTCAGGATAACGGTGTTCGTATCGAACTCAACCGTACTGTTTGCCAAGGCACGGTTCAGGCCACGATAGCGAAGACGCGTAACCGTGTCACCAACTGAGGTAACGGTACCATTACAATAACAAACGTTAGCCACTTCGCGAGTATACGGTGTACGATAGTATACTTCCAAACGCTCCAGTCTATGACGGAATTTCGTTTCAACAATAGAAGGCCGTGGGCGAATGCTGGCAAAACTCGTTGTAGCCACCTCACTCATACACGTACCACACTTAGCCACTTGCTTGTTGTGAACAGTTACGTAGTAGAATCCTGGGGTGATCTGACCACCTGAGAAATAGGCAGTTGGGAATGGCAGCGACGTATCGGTAGTATTCTCAACTTGAGCGATTACCTGATCCGTTGCACCAGCAACTACTGAGTCTGCACGGTAGTACAAACGAGCCGTGAACGTCTCGTTCTTCGGATTTAGGGTCGTACTGCGCCAGCTAATTGCGGGAGCCGTAGCAGCTGTATTAACCGGAGCTGACTGTTGTGCGTTCGTGCTGTCAACAAAGGATAAAGAAGCACCCTTGAGCGAAGCACCGTTAAACTGAACGCTTAACTCAGGAATCTGCTCACAGGTTGGGCAGGTAACAGGAGCTTTAGGAATCAGTTTCTTTTGAACGAACCCTTTCCGAAGCGCAATACCAGCACTGAATCCACCATGCTTACGTTTGAACTCATACAGTTGATCATCAACACCATTGATAATCAGGTAATTCAGCTGAGTGATAAACCCTTGTCCCTGAATACCGATATTCCAGTTGTTGCGCAATGGAAAGAAGATCGCAGCAGACCCTAAAGCACCGAGATGATAAAGACGGGAACTTGGGTTAACTGACCGAATCAGACCACCACCTTCAACGAACGAAGGAACACCGTTCGGCAAAGTAATCGTTGACGGCGTGAACGCAGTGATCGTTGCAGCTTCTGTACGGAATAGACCACCACGAGCACCTAACTCAATGAAGGTTGTTGCGTCCGGGTTGCGACGGCTGCGTGCCAGCGTAAATGTAAGAACTGGTCCAACCGTCAGGAACATATCTTCCGAAGCCCGCTGGCGAATGGTTACCTGATCATTCGTAAAGCCCCGTGCAGTAGCCAGGCTATACAAGTAATCCCGATAGATGCTCCGGGTTATATAGTTTTGATAACCGAAAGCAGCCCCAATCCCAAAGCGGAGTCGACGGGTAGCTGGGGTCAAAAAGTAATCTACATTAGCCGTGATGTTGAAACCTGCGCCGTTATACAACGTTTTATCGCGTTTGTTGGCTCCAAAGGTGTTTTCCCAGGTACCACAATAGGCAAAGTTAGGTCCTGCAAAAAGACCCACCCGCCAGGGCGATTGACGCCGTACTAAGATGAATGTTTGAAAGGTTGTATCGCAGTCGTCCAGCTCAGCAACATCACTAGCCTGGGCTTTGAAGTCGCTTCGTTTGAGGGTATCGGTGTAAACACCTTTACCAAGGCGATAGATCTTTTCGCGCTCGTAGTTGCCCCCGGGGGCAGTTGTTGATGGGCTTACTGTTGCGGGTTGAACCCGGACTGTGTCAGCCTGTTGAGCAAGGCTAACAGAAGGTATTGCAAAACTTAGCAACACGAGTCCAGCCAGCATCCTCATGGGGTGTTGTTGGATAAATGTTCGCATATTTATTGGGTTAATTTGACGCAATGTTTCCGACTAAACTTTTAATCTTCCAAATATGGCTATGGAAATTTAGGCAACGGCCAATCCACTAGCCCTGTGGATTTTTAAGTCTTATACTGAGAATCAGTCATTAGGAGTGATGTTAAATAAGTTATAAACACATCTATGACTAACTTCAGAGACAAATGTTTTTCAGAACTAACTTTTTTTATCAGGCTATCTGAAAAACGCCATTATCCTTAACTTGAGGTCAGCAAATATGACCGGCCATATAGGTCATTCTCTGAACTAAATCAGTTAATGGCCCAACAATCCACCATTTTTTTTGCAATGTTAAGACTGAATCGCAAAAATCAATCCACAGTTCAACTTTTTTTTCAAAAACTGTTCCCACTCAATAAACAGTAAATTGGCACATAGTGCCATTTTATCGGGTGTTCGGGTTCGAAAATCTGAAATCAGTTCACTTTGCCATAACATTACTCATTCAAAGACATTGTGTTCAAACTGCCGATCTTTTTATTGTTTGTCAATAATAGGAAGAATCCTAGGATAAAAAAACAATTCTTTCATTTGGCATAGAACAAAGATCAAAACCATGGCATTTTATTATTTCTTCTCCGATTACTACCATTATTCTTGTCCTCTTGAGCAATATCCAGTCGTATAGATCGGAGTTTTGTGAATAAAAAAACATTAGTGTTTTTTACAATTTCAAGATACGATGGTTTGCATTCTGGTAAGTTTTGTAAAATAGCTAAACCCTTTTTGCTACTACGTAAGCTGTATAGCTCCGTAAACAAGCGCATTAGTATATATACTCACCCTAAATTACTTTCCAGGTTTTAACTTAGACGCGTTTATGTGAGCATAAGGATACAAATACGCTATTTAGTAGGTGAACCCCTTTGAAATATCTGCCTCAGTTTTAAGCAAAGCTTAAGTCAGTGACTTTGAAAAGTTTTTCGAACCATTTAATCAATTATTTGCCATAAGCAGAAAAGTTTTTAATCCAGAAATTTTCTTAAACTTTATTGTGAATGTAGGTAGTAGTAGCGATCTGGCAGGAAACCCCAGAAAACGCCAGAAAACATATCAGCGGGGGTTGCCATCTGTACACCAGTGCGCTATTAATGGCCAGAATTCACTGGACATCAGACTCATCTTGAAAAGCTCAAACGACTTTCATCTATCTGATTTATATTCTGATAGATGTTTGAATTAGATTAGTAGCACATTTAGCGATAGTCTTACCATTAATTGCTACGATTCGTCCTTCGCAATGGATTATATTTTTTCCTTCCCGAATCAACTCAGCCGTTGCGGTAACGATATCCCCCAGACGAGCAGCATGCAAAAAGTCAACAGTTAAATTGATTGACGTGTAGGCATACTCCCGGCCAAGAGAATAAACCATAGCACCAATTAAATCATCCAGAATAGCTGAAGCAGCCCCCCCATGCAGAACACCTGCCGGATTCGTCATTTCTTCCCGTACGGTAAAGTCGGCTACTAACCGGCCATAGTCTACCGATCTGATCATGCCATTTAACCACTTGCCAAAGGGTGATGGACTGTCGTTCATACTTTCCCCAATTTTGGAGCGAAAGAATTCCAAACGAGGGTTTGTTATTTCGTTCATAATAGGCAAAAATAGCATTTAACTAAGCTAAACGTTCGAAAGATGCTATAATATCTGTACTTTCTTGGGAGTTTTTCAAGAGTTGTACTACTTTTGGGCGTTTTTAATGCGCCTACGAAAATACTTCACATGAATTATACGCTTACGCAAATACCCGAACGCGCTCTGAAACCCCGTCAAAGTGGTTTGACAATGGTTATGGATAAAGGGTTAAGCCTTCGGGAAGTAGAGGATTTTTTATCTGTCTCTGCTGACCATACAGACATCGTTAAATTAGGTTGGGCAACTTCATTCGTTACACCCAGACTCAAAGAAAAGCTGGCTATTTATCGGGAAGCCGGTATCCCTGTCTATTTTGGTGGGACATTATTCGAAGCCTTTGTCGTGCGAAAGCAATTCGATGAATACCGAAAGCTATTGGATCGATACGAGATGGATTATGCCGAGGTATCGGACGGATCGATTGACATGAATCAGGATGACAAGTGCGAGTACATCCGCAAACTAGCCACCCAGGTAACTGTATTGTCGGAGGTAGGCTCCAAAGATGAAGCAAAGATTATACCTCCCTATAAATGGATTCAACTGATGAAAGCCGAACTTGAGGCAGGTGCCTGGAAGGTCATTGGCGAAGCCCGTGAAGGGGGCACAGTGGGTTTATTCCGGTCCAGCGGTGAAGTTCGTCAGGGTCTGGTTGAAGAAATTTTAACCCAAGTCCCCTTCGAAAGAATTTTATGGGAGGCTCCTCAGAAAGAGCAGCAGGTATGGTTCGTTAAACTCCTTGGTGCCAATGTCAACCTTGGCAACATTGCTCCTCATGAAGTGATCCCCCTCGAAACGATCCGGTTAGGGCTTCGTGGAGATACCTTTTCTCATTTTTTAGATAAGGAATAACAGCCTTGACTCAAGCCAGCGAACTGCACTTCTTTGCTCGCTACGGCGCGTCTGGACGTTAGCTCCCAACTCCTTTCACATGGACCTTATAAAATCGTTACTTGATTTTTTGCTTCATCTCGACCGTTATCTCGATTTGTGGGCAAACGAATATGGCGTGTTGTTATACGCCATCCTCTTTCTGATTATCTTCACGGAGACAGGCCTTATTTTTATGCCATTGCTCCCTGGCGATTCGCTCTTATTTGCCGCCGGTGCGCTGGCGGCTCGTCCCACCAATGAACTTAGTGTATGGGTTATCATTCCTCTACTTATAGTGGCAGCCCTACTGGGCGATAATGTTAACTACTTTGTCGGTAAATTTCTGGGAACAAGGATTAAGTCGCGCGAGCGAATTCTTTTCTTTAAGCGGGAATACATTGCTGAAACGGAAAAGTTTTATGCCAAATATGGCGGACGTACGGTCATTATAGCCCGATTTATCCCCATCGTTCGTACAATTGCCCCTTTTGTTGCCGGGGCCGGTAGCATGAGTTACAGCACGTATATCAAATTCTGCGTCATTGGAGCCA
Organism: Spirosoma fluviale; assembly: GCF_900230225.1. Taxonomy (GTDB): domain Bacteria; phylum Bacteroidota; class Bacteroidia; order Cytophagales; family Spirosomataceae; genus Spirosoma; species Spirosoma fluviale. Next base: position 516,425 of record NZ_OCNH01000001.1, on the reverse strand, counting down.
TCCTGTGGGTAACCAGCATTTCGCTGTTGGGGTACTTCTTTGGCAACTTCCCCATTGTTCAGAAAAACTTCGAATTAGTGGTATTTGGCATTGTTGGCCTATCTATACTCCCGATCATTTTCGAGTTCGTTAAGAAAAAGATGCGGTAAGATTCCGCTTTACTGTCCTTTGTTTAGCTATGCCATTGCTTTTGCGGTGGCATAGTCTTTTTAAATCAATGCACATGAATCGTTACGGCCTGATCGGCTTTCCACTAACGCACTCCTTTTCGAAACGGTATTTCACTGAAAAGTTTATCCGTGAAAACATTACAGACAGCCAGTATGAGCTATTCGAGATGTCGGATATTTCGGCTTTGCCTGAGTTGCTTGCTACGCCCGGTCTGCGTGGCTTAAACGTTACCATTCCGCACAAACAGGCCGTTCTGCCTTATTTGAATCAGTTAGACCCTTCAGCCGAAAAAATTGGGGCGGTTAATGTGATAAAGCTTGAGTCCGACGGTTCGCGAACGGGCTACAATTCGGACTATTTTGGCTTCCGGCAATCGCTTACCGACTGGCTAGCAGCCCTTGAACGTACGACTGAAGGTTTACAGGCTTTGGTATTGGGTACGGGAGGAGCCTCCAAAGCTGTAACGGTGGCCTTAGCGGATCTTGGTATTTCTTTCCAGTATGTTTCGCGGACGAAAGCAGTAAATACCCTGACCTACGATGACCTCCCGGTTGTATTAGCCGATTATGAATTGATTATTAACGGCTCTCCAGTTGGTACGTATCCTAACATCGATGCCGCCCCCGCCCTTCCTTATACACAGTTGAGTGAACGTCATATGCTTTACGACCTGGTGTATAACCCTGCCGAAACAACCTTTATGCGGCTTGGCCGTCAGCACGGGGCAGCTGTTCATAATGGCCTGCGCATGCTCGAACTGCAAGCCGAAAAAGCCTGGGAAATCTGGCAGGATTAATATTTAAAACCACTTTCTTTTTATACATAGCTATAAACATCCAATCAAATGCCATTATTAGTATTTGCTACCATAACCGCCCGGCCTGGCGCTGCAAACGATCTTAAAAATGCCCTGCATGAACTCGTTCAGGCAGTACGAACAGAAGCGGCCTGCCAGCTTTATGAGTTATACCAGAGCACCGAGAACCCGGAGCGCTTTATCATGCACGAACGCTGGGACAACGAGGCTGGTCTGCTGGCACACAGCCAGATGCCACACATGAAGGTTTTCGGCGATAAAGCCAAGGACTGGTTGGCAGGCCCGCCCGAGTTGACAAAAGTAGCCATCTAACTGAATTGTCCCGGGCAACTTACAGACATATCTCACTCATCCGGTTCTCGTCCATCACAAAAACATTAAAGTCTACCTGCCCACGAATACCCTGAACCAGACCACTCTGATTATGCTGCCAAAGGTACAGCTTGTCCGGGTTGTAGCTACGCAGATGACTGGCAGAATAGTCGGCGATCCAGAGAGGGTAATCATCAAGATTTCCCTTAATGTATCGCCGATAAAGGTTACCATTGGTGTATATGATTGGCCGGGCCCGGTAATGTTCTTCAATTGTTTGGAGCCACAAGCGCAACCCATTTACAATTGTTTCGTCGCTTTGACCATTGACTACTTCAAAGTCGACAACGGGGGCAAAATCTCCTTCACTCAGATCGACAGTCCGAATAAAGTTATTGGCTTGTTTGAGGGGATCACGGGTAGGATGGTAAAAATGATAAGCACCCCGACGAAGAGCGGACTTCTTGGCTTCCCGCCAGTTCTTTTTAAAATGTTTGTCGGCCAAGGTAGCTCCCTCTGTCGCTTTTATAAACACAAACTGCAGCCGAACGCCATACGCTTCCATCTTTCTGACCTTTGCCCAGTCAATACGGTCATTGTGTCGGGATACATCGATCCCATGAATGCCGTATCGCATGGGTAACCGAATACCAAATGCCTGAATAAACTGCCAGTCCAAATTATCTGGCCGACGCCATTTAACCACCCAAATTGTGATAAGTACCAACAGAACTCCTGCAATCCAAAGGCCATACCGTCGAGCAATGAGATTGAAAAGAACCCTGTTTTTCATGCAGCTAATTAATTTACGCCCCAAAAATACAGTTTTAGCGCTGAACATCCCGAACATAAAGAAGCCCTCCGCACGAACAGAGGGCTTCTTTTACTGGAAACTAGATGAACTGATTAATCGTGGCCTTCCAGTTTAACCAGCTTGTTATACAAGCCGAGTAACAAAAATGGAGCTGCCCACTGGCCTACGAATAAGCTGCGCTCCCGCTTGTTTGTCGATTGCAAATAGAGCGAAACACCCATTGAGCCTAAAGCAGCCCATAGAAATAGATCGGATGGTAGTTTTGCGGTTTGCTCTTCAATAGCTGTTGCAACTGGTCCTTCTGTGTGTTCCGGATTATCGTTTTTTTGCTTTGCCATAACGCTAAGTGTTTGAATTATTAACATAGCTCTTAACTCAGCAATGAATAGTAAGGTTTTAGTACTGTCGAGTAAGTCGAATATTGTGAGTAAACAGTCCCCCTTAATTATTTGCATAAAACAAAAACCCGTTGTGTCTAATACCAGGCACAACGGGTTTTATTCAGACTTATACCGGCTTTAAGCTTTTATTTATTTGGCTGAGGTGTTGTACGAAGGTAAGGCTTCACAAACGTAACCCCCTTGGGGAATTTAGCTTCCAATTGGTCATTTGTCACGGCGGGCGTTACGATTACATCGTCACCCTCCTGCCAATCAGCTGGCGTAGCAACCTGATAGTCTGCGGTTAGCTGTAGAGAATCAATCACCCGGATTAACTCATTAAAATTACGTCCGGTCGAGGCAGGATAAGTCAGAGTGAGTTTAATCTTTTTGTCTGGTCCAATCACAAATACCGAGCGTACGGTTGCTTTCTCGCTGGCATTAGGGTGAATCATGTCATACAGCGTAGCAACAACACGGTCAGGGTCCGCAATGATTGGGAAGTTAACCTCCGAGCCCGTCACATCTTTAATATCGGGCGTCCAGCGATTGTGAGACTCCAGATCATCAACTGATACGGCAATAACTTTTACGTTACGCTTCCCAAACTCATCCTTCAGCAACGCAGTTCTGCCTAACTCGGTGGTACAAACGGGTGTAAAATCGGCCGGGTGCGAAAACAGCATTCCCCAGGAACTACCTAACCATTCATGAAAGTGGATGTGGCCCTGTGTTGTATCGGCCTCAAAATCAGGGGCAATATCTCCTAAGCGAAGTGACATAAGTAAATGGTTTTATTAGTTAATAAACCCTATCTAGTAGATATAGTATCTTTGAAAGGGAAAACCGGCTTTTAAACCGGTTTAAGGAGCAAACCTAAACAACATTTTTTGAGTTCGCAACAGTTTGTATGAGCTAATTCAGCCTTTAGATTAGCTTGTCTTCAACTGCCATTCTAACCAGTTCGGCTGCATTGCGCACTTGTAGTCGACGCATCATGTTGGCTCGGTGGTTATCTACTGTTCGAACGCTGAGTTGAAGTTTTTCGGCAATTTCGCGGCTGCTCATACCATCAACCAGAAACTGAAGAATTTCTTTCTCTTTATTCGATAGCTTGGACTGCCGTTCAGCCCGACCGTGACGGTCCCCTTTCTTGAGTTGTTGCATATAGCCGCTCAAAATAATAGAGGCTACCGGAGAACTATAGTATTTCTCGCCAGAAGCAATCGTACGAATGGCTTTTATCATCTCGTCGGATGATGAGTCTTTTAAAATGTAGCCATAGGCCCCAGCTTCGACCGATTTCAGAATATAATCCTCATTATTATGCATGGAGAGCATTAGCACCCTGACATTCTTATATAAACGGCTAATCACCTGAGTCGTTTGAATACCCGACATGCCTGGCAGCGAAATATCCATCAAAATCAAATCAGGCAAAAGACTAGGATCGGGCTGAAGCACCTTAAGTTTGTCGAGTACTTCTTCGCCATCATTAGCTTCGTCAATAATTTCTAATCCATCGGCTTGTTCGAGCAGTAGTCGAATGCCGTCACGAACGATTGAGTGATCGTCCACCAACATTAATCTAGTAGGTGTCATGGGGCGCAAAATGCGTTTTATAAGGGATACTTATCTGTATCTTGGTGCCTTTACCAAGTACAGACTGGAGTTTGAATTTGCCGTTAAGCAGTTTTGTTCGTTCCTGTATATTTTGTAAACCTTGGGAGGGGGGTCGTAGTTCTAAAACAAGAGAAGTATCCTCATTTATTTCTGATTTTTTTATTGATGATTGCCCATTTTCAGGGTTTTTACGGGGAATTTTAAACCCTTGTCCGTTATCTGCTATAACCAGTTGCAGGGTGGTACCGCGGTCGTTCAGCTCAATATGAATATGCGATGGATTACCATGTCGTATAGCGTTACTAACAGCCTCCTGCGTAACCCGATATAGCATAATTTCCACGTTTTTATTTAATCGGGACATTTCAGGCGTAAAGTTGGTTTCGAACGTAACGTCCAGTGATTCGCTTCTATCCTGCTCAGCTATCATTTTTATAGCTGGTATTACCCCAAAATCGCTCAGAACACTGGGCATAAGGTTATTGGAAATGGTCCTTGTTTCCTGAATCGTTTGGGTCACTAATGTCTTTAACGTCTTTAAATTTTTCGAATGGGGAGTCGTTCCTGCGGAGTCTGTGGAAGTAGTTCTGGCTAAACTAGCTTCAAGTCCTTCAATTTGGAGTTTGATAGCAGTGAGCATCTGCCCCAGTCCATCATGCAGTTCGCGTGACAAACGCTTTCGTTCCTCTTCCTGACCAGCAATGAGATAGGAGGTTCTTAGTTTCTGCTCATCGATTTCTTTTTGATACTGAAGCTTGGTAGCTTCAAACAATTTCTGACGGGTTTCCTTCAGAGATCGGTTGGCGTTCATCAATTTTTTATTGGCGGCTGTCGTTTGGCTTTCCGCTTCAATAAGCTGGGCGAACGTCTGACGAAGCTTTTTAGCCGCAGGTCTGAAAATCAGGAACCCTATACCAATCAGGACTACTACTGTAAATATGTAGAGGTATAGTTCTATGGACTGAAGCGTTGTTAGTTTAGCCCTCAACTCTCCATTGTACTCCCGCACGATATGGTCCATTTCCTCCAAAAATGGCTTTTCGTTCGCTAGTATCAATTTTATACTCGCCTGAATACCAGGTTGCTTTACTGCTTCGAAATCCTGCAAACGCATCAACTGATGCGTACTTTTACGAAAAGCTTCAAATTCCGGTCGAATACCCTCATACAGCCGCTGCACGGTATCGGAATTTTTTATCGACACCCTTGGATAATCCGCTTCACCCCTACGCACTTGTATGTGATACCGTTCAAAAACGGGAAATACCTGCCTTAAGGCGGTTACGTTTTCGGAAAATTTTTCTTTTTCGCCCGGATCCGCTATTTGCAGCACTTGCTTAACAATCTGCTGGCTTTGGTGGCGCTGTAAGGCGGCATACCGGATTACCCATAGTTCATCCTGCACGGCTCGAAGTCGCCATTGTGTGAGCCCCTGCCCTACCGTTAGTAAAACGGCGAGAATAATGAGCAGCGTTAAATACAAGCGGGTAAACCGAACGGGAATTACCGAGCCATCTTTTGCGTTATCGATGCGAGTATCAGACACGAGTAGCGTAGTCGATGCCAAAATGAGTTAGTAAAAGTAATCTTTTTTGTATTTTTACCATCGTTTCTCATCGCTTAAGTCTTCCCCTAACATGGCTCGTTTACTAATTGCCTTATTACTTGTATCGCTTGTGGCCCCGGCCTTCCGTCCGGCCCTGCCCTCTCCAGACCGGGTTAAGCCAGGTATTCCGACTTCGGTAGCTGCCGAACCGGTAAAACTTTCGTGGGAAGTTCTCCGCGATGTTACCTTCAAGAAAAAGTGGTATGCAGAAGAGTCTGTTTACATGCTTTATCCAACATTTGGACAAGGTATCCAGAAGTTAAATGGTAAGGTTGTTGATCTAACGGGATACGTACTACCCGTTGACCTGGAATCAAACATATACGTACTGTCTGCATTTCCGTACAGCGCCTGCTTCTTCTGTGGTGGCGCAGGACCGGAATCAGTCGTATCGCTGAAATTTAAGAAGTCAGGTAAGAAGTTTAAAACGGATGAGCGCCGTACATTCCGTGGCACACTTAAACTGAATGCCGATAATATTTACGAATTGAACTACATTCTGGCTGATGCCGAAATGCTTGAACAATAAGTAATCCATTAAATCAACAAAAAATCCCCGCTCATCTGATGAGCGGGGATTTTGTTTTTCGAGTGCCGTTAAATAGAAAAGCTGCTCCGTCAGAAGCAGCTTTTTTTAAATGTTGTGGAGAATATCGGAGTCGAACCGATGACCTCTTCCATGCCATGGAAGCGCTCTAGCCAGCTGAGCTAATCCCCCATCAAACCGCTCTAGTGCGTTTTGTGGATGCAAAGGTGAGAAAAAAAACTACTTTTCACAACTAGTAAACCTATTTTTTTTGAATCTTCCACGGAACGGCTTTGCCTATTCAGCCAAGATTTGTTTTGTATTACCAATTGCGTAGTTTTGGTAATACTTCCGACACCCACATGCACACAGTATATATTATATATAGTCCAACTACTGACCAATACTTTATTGGCCAGGCCAAAGACCTGAAGATAGCCTTGTGGCAACACAATGCTAAAACAAACCCAACTACCGCTGGCGGAAAGCCCTGGGAAGTTCGATTCTCCCAATCTTTTGACACGCGCAATGAGGCATTGAGTTTAGAGATGAAGCTCAAGAATAAAGATCGAACCCACTGGGAAGAACTGATCAATAGCACGCAGCCAACTGTTTAATTAAGATTTACCAACAAAAAAGCGCTCTTGAAGAGCGCTTTTTTGTTGGTAAACAGCTATCAAAATGGACGTAGTGCCTTTACAAAACGCCCTTTAAAATAATCGGTGTAAAGATTATCCTCCCGAACACCCCTCGATGAAGACGCATGAATGAAACGGATATGCTGAGCACCATTTACTTCGGTCACGATGCCCGTGTGTGAGACATAACCTGCCTGCCCCTTGTCAGGAACAAAGAAGATTAAATCGCCCGGTAAAATCTCGGCAACTTCCACCTCACGTCCTACTTCAGACTGCTGCCAGGAGATACGGGGCATTTTTAAGCCTACCGTATTAAAAACGGCATATACCAGCCCGGAACAGTCGATGCCATCGGTCGTGTTCCCTCCCGACCGATAGGGCGTCCCCGTATAGGTTCGGGCAATTTTAACCACTTCAGGCACATATCGGCTTTCGTAGGTACGACTATCAACCACCTTTCCGACCGATTTAGCCGGTACGGCAGGGGGCCGAGACGGTGTTTTACCCGTGGGCGTTCGGCTGGCAACGGGACGCGAAGAGGATGGACGACGGCTAACGGATGGGCCGGAGGAACGGAGTGCATTGCAAGCCGTAAGTAGCGACAATAAACAGGCACTCAGCAGTACGGGACGCGAAATGGCCCGAGACCAGCGTTGTTGCATACAGAATTGGTTAAGGTCAGTATAGGCGATGTTTTAACGACTCAATTTAGTAGACTATTGCAACCTATTAAATTTTCATAGATAATGCAATCCGCTTACGGGCCTTATCGACCTCCATCACTTTAACGCTTACTTTCTGGTACACTTTAACAACTGTATTTGGATCAGAGACGAAATGATTGGCCAACTGCGAAATATGAACCAAACCATCCTGCTTCACCCCAATATCGACAAAAGCACCAAAGGCGGTAATATTTGTCACAACACCGGGCAGTACCATACCCTCGTGTAAATCATCGACCGTTCTAACGCGGGCATCATAATCAAAGACCGAAAGCTGCTCCCGTGGGTCGCGGCCGGGCTTGGCAAGCTCGGCCAGAATATCGCGCAGCGTTGGCAAACCAACGTCATTTGTTACATATTTCTCAATTTTAATTTGCTGGCGTAAGTCTGGACGGGTAATCAGGTCTTCTACACGGCTACCAACCTCCGTAGACATCCGCTCCACAACCGTATACCGTTCGGGGTGAACTGCGCTGTTGTCTAAAGGATTCTTTGCACCTTCAATCCGTAAAAAGCCCGCGCACTGTTCAAATGCCTTAGGTCCTAGCCGGGGCACCTTCTTAAGCTGATCGCGGGAGGAAAACGGACCATTAGCCGCTCGGAAAGCCACGATGTTTCCAGCCAGTTGTGGCCCTAAGCCGGACACATACCGCAGCAAATAAGCGCTGGCTGTATTGAGCGAAACGCCAACCTGGTTTACGCAACTCTCAACAACGGTATCCAGGCTAGTCTTTAAGTCTGTTTGGTCGACATCATGCTGGTATTGACCTACACCAATGGATTTAGGGTCGATTTTCACCAATTCGGCCAGGGGGTCCATTAATCGCCGACCAATACTAACAGCACCACGAACGGTTACATCATGATCAGGGAACTCTTCGCGCGCTACTTCGGAAGCCGAATAAATAGAAGCCCCCTGCTCACTGACAATGAAAACGGGTTTATCAAGCTTAAGCGATTGGATAAACTCTTCCGTTTCACGTCCGGCAGTGCCATTGCCAATGGCAATAGCGTCAATCTTATGATTTGTTACCAGTTTTTGAACGGTTTGTATAGCTTGCTGCCGCTGGGCTTCTGAGTGCGATAAATACAAAACCGTGTCAGCCAGCAAGTTCCCCTGCGCATCCAGGCAAACGGTTTTGCAACCGGTACGAAAACCAGGATCAATGGCCAGAACACGTTTCTGGCCTAAAGGCGCACTAAGCAGCAATTGGCGCAGGTTGTCAGCAAAAATCCGAATAGCCTCCGTATCGGCTTTTCCTTTTGAAACATTGGCGAACTCGGTTTCGAGCGAAGGCTTCAGTAGGCGTTTATACCCGTCACGAATGGCCAGAGACAGCTGATCCTTACAGGCAGGTGTACCGGAACGTTCGGCAACGAACTGCCGTTCGAGCCGTTCAATAGCGGCCTCCTCTTCAGGTCCGATACTTACAGACAGGAAGCCTTCGGCCTCACCCCGGCGTAAGGCCAGTAAGCGGTGAGAAGGTACCCGACGAAGGGGTTCGGCAAAATCGAAGTAATCTCTATACTTCACGCCCTCCGTTTCTTTTCCTTTTTTGACGGTAGAACGAATAGTAGCCTCTCGTTCAAAGAGGTTACGAATTCGCTGTCGGGCATCTACGTTTTCGCTGATACGCTCAGCCAGAATATCACGAGCGCCCTGCAAAGCATCGGCGGCAGTAGTAACGGCATCGGAAAGAAAACGCTGAACAAGCCGGTCGAGAGACGCTTCCCGCTGAGCCAGGATTATATTGGCAAGTGGCTCCAGTCCACGCTCAATCGCAATGGTAGCACGCGTTTTACGTTTTTGGCGAAAAGGCAGATACAGGTCTTCCAGATCGGTGAGGGAGTCCGTCGTTTCTAGTTTACGGCGCAGGTCGGGGGTAAGTTTCCCCTGCTCATCAATGGATTTGATCACGGCTTCCCGCCGTTTGTCCAGATCGATAATTTTTTGGTAGGTATCCTTGATCTGGCCGATTTCAACTTCATCGAGCGGGTTTCCGTTGGATGCGGTCTGCTCCTTCCGGTAGCGGGCAATAAAGGGAACTGTAGCTCCGCCGTTAAGTAGTTCAATGGTGGCAGCTACCGACTTAGGATGTAGGTTAAGCCGGGCGGCAACGCGTTGTTCAATAGATTGGGTCATACTGCAAAGAAAGGTAGCCTTTTTCGTTAGCTCTGAGCCATGGGACAGCTCATAGAGTCAATCAGAATTAACTGCTGGCTAGCTCGTGACAGAACGAAAAGGTTTTGCAAAAATGGCCTTAGGAACCGACAGGGCAAAAAAAAACATGCCAATTGGCATGTTTTTTACAACGGTTGTCTTGGTATATCTTACGATTAAGCCATTTCGACGTTTACGGCGTTTAAGCCTTTCTTACCGCGTTCGACATTGAATTTAACTTTGTCGTTTTCACGGATTTGGTCGATGAGACCGGAAGCGTGTACAAAAATGTCTTCGCCACCGTCATCGGGTTTAATAAAACCAAACCCTTTGGTTTCATTAAAGAATTTTACAGTTCCTGTTTGCATTGCTATTTTAAATTTAAGCGAAGGACGGTACAATAAATTTGATTTCCAAATGTATTCGTAAGATTTTACGATATACTTTAAAAAAAATTTACCACTGGTATTCTACGCCTGTTTATATACACGATATCTGCTTAAGCGTACAATTATTCATATAGACGTAATATGCCTATTTTTCCGTCAAACGTGCAGGCTCAGCAGGTTGCCGCTACTCACGGATTCATCTGCTGAGCCTGAAAACAAAAAACCTAGCCTAATTTTAACTAATTTTCAATTCTGACCGAATCCTGACTGGAAATCTCCCGTCTAAAAATATCAAGTAGATTGGTCTTACTTACAGGCACTTAGCCGTTTAGGATGGTCAAAAAAACAAATCTAACCATTCACTGTATCGTATTTTCACAGTGCTGTCGCGCTTCTTTCCTTATTTTTACCGCTTTAATTGGATACAAACAGAGTGAACATTGATGTAACTTCATTCATGCGGGTAGTGGGTATTGTTGGGGCGTTACTAATCGGGGGGCTCAATGTAGCTTCGTCGCAGGAAGTTAGTAGCGACTCAGATAGTCCTACCCTTTACTCCTATTGCCAGCAATTTCAGACTCTGTACACACAAATCCGGGTGCAAAGCATTTCGCCTGATTCGGCCCGGAAGCAGTTTAGCTACATCATGCATGGTCTGCAAACCCGTTTCCACAGTATGGAAAGTTACCGGCAGGATTCTATTCAACGGGATAGCCTCCGCAAGACAGGCCAGTATTTCAGCTTTCCAATACGGGGGTACAGCGCCGGTTCAATAGGCGGCACACATGGCGAAGGCTATCGGAGCAATGGGTTTGATTTGTTCGACTATACGGTGCGAGGTAGCCACCCGGCACAGGATATTTTTATAAGTGACCGCAATCAGGATAACATCGATGATCGGACGGGCAAACCGGTGGATATTCTGTCCATGAGCCGAGGGCTCGTGCTGGCTATTGAAACGGCCTGGAAACCCGGCTCCGAATATCGGGGCGGTAACTGGATATGGGTTTATGACCCTAACCTGCACGGCTTATTTTATTATGCGCACAATAGCGAGGTGGAGGTGACACCGGGTCAATGGGTTAATGCCGGTGAGAAACTTGCGGAAATGGGCCGTAGTGGCTTTAACGCCTACAAAACCCGCTCCCCTACGCACCTCCACCTGATGTATCTGCAAATAAAACCCGATGGCTTGCCACAACCCATGAATACCTATGAATGGCTGTTGACGGCCAAACAATCAAAATGATGTAGGATGTAGGATGTATTTTCTATTAAGGGATGAATTTTGTAATACATCATACGTCCTATATCATACATCATACATCTCTACGATTCCCGAACGAGATTAACGCCCGTAACTAAAAAGATCATACCCACGATAAAGGGTGCGGCCGACTCAGCTTTGGAAACATGAAGGCCCAGGACAGGCTTACCTTCGGATAAAAAAGCCACAAGGGCAAAAAGTACGACAACTACACCCAGAATGGTGAGCGATGCGCCAAAGAAGCGCCGAAAGCTGGTATTGTTATTCTCCATGAGATTAAATTAAATGTTATATACAAGTATACTATTCACGCATCTATTTAACGGGTGTCAGGCCACGTTTACGTCCTTCTTCGAGTAAAAAAGGATAAGCAGCATCGAATGAATTGAGTACAACGCCATCCAGAATTGCTTCACGAAGCACCGTTTTGATTTCGCCAACTTCCTTCGACGGTGGCAGGCCAAACGTTTCCATAATCAACTCACCCGTTATTACGGGCTGAAAACTCCGCAGTTTATCCCGCTCTTCGAGGTCATGCAGTTTCCGTTCGACCCGATCAAAATTGCGAAGGTGTTTTTGCACACGCTCATAATTCTTCGAGGTAATATCAGCCCGGCAAAGTGCCATGAGCCCTTCCAGATTCTCACCGGCATCGACCAGGAGCCGACGCAGCGCCGAATCTGTTATTTGCTCCTTGGTCAGGGCAATAGGCCGTAAGTGCAAGCGTACAAGTTTCTGCACGAAACGCATGTGCTCATTCAAGGGCAGTTTCATGGTTCGAAAAATGCCAGGCACCCAACGGGCACCCAGATCCTCGTGCCCATGAAACGTCCAGCCAGCTTTCTGATCGAACCGCTTGGTGGCAGGCTTGGCAATATCGTGCAATAAAGCAGCCCATCGCAGCCAAAGTTCGTTCTCCGCTTCGCCAGGGTATTGATTCTGATCAGCCCGGTTGGCGATGTTATCGAGTACCTGAAGTGTATGGTAAAAATTATCCTTATGCCCTTTCCCTTCGATGGTTTCGACCCCTTTCAGCGCCACCAGTTCGGGGAAAATCCGATCCAGTAAGCCCGCGTGATACAGTAACTTGAAGCCATAGGAAGGGATAGGCGATAGAATAATTTTGTTCAATTCATCCGTTACACGTTCGCGCGAAACGATGTCAATGCGCTCGTTCATGCGAACAATGGCATCGAACGTATCCGGCTCAATATCGAACGTTAGCTGCGAGGCAAAGCGAATAGCCCGCATCATCCGCAGCGGATCGTCGGAGAAAGTAATATCCGGATTTAAGGGCGTACGGATTATCTTCTTTTTAATATCTTTGAGCCCATCAAACGGATCAAGAAGGTCGCCAAAACTGCTCTTGTTGAGGCTTATTCCCATGGCATTGATGGTAAAGTCCCGACGATTCTGGTCGTCTTCCAGAGTACCGTCTTCTACAATGGGCTTACGGGATTCACTCCGGTACGATTCTTTACGGGCACCCACAAACTCGACTTCCCATTCTTCGTCCCCCTGCATGGCCCGCAACATAGCCGTACCAAAGTTTGGGAATACCGCTACGTGAGCGTCCAGAGCCTTCCCAACGGCCTCGGCCAGCACAATGCCGCTGCCAATACAAACGACATCAATATCCTTCGATGGACGCCCTAAAATTAAATCCCGCACAAATCCACCAATGACGTAAGTCTGCAAACCAAGCCTGTCTGCTTGTTGAGAAACAACATCAAAAACCGGATTTTTATGTAAGGTATCGCTGAAATTCATGTACAGATTGATAGTCGGCAGGTATTAGTCATTCGTTTGCAGAAGCATCTTCCAGAACTACCGACTAATGACCACGACTTATTTTCGTATAAAACTAACTTCCCCATTAACGGCCAACCGCATAATGCGCGGCCGTTTGGGCATGCCGGGCAGGGTTCCGAAACGCTCCACAATGAGCGTTTCGGTAGCCGCTGGCAGTACCAGTGATTCCAGGGGAATGGACAACAGCCCTCGTCCGAAACTACCAATCAGCCGTTGAACATCTGTATTTAACGCCCGCCGAACGGCTACTTCCCCCATTGACTGACCATGTTGCCACATCGATGCGGCAATATTCTTACCCTGCTCGTAAACGACGGTTAATGGATTCTCGGCAAATTCGACCAAATCATACGCCACATCCGGAATTTTCGCTACGTATAACACGAGCTGGTCGGTATTCTGAATGATAACTGTTGGCTGTAAAGCAGCGGGCATAACCGGTTTTAAGGTTAACAACTCCTCAACAGCGGCTTCATTGATCGGGTCGGCCACAATTGACCAGCCCGTTTCGTCGGCAATGGCAATGAGTTTCCCCTGTCTTAGCTGGTATGCGATATCGCGAATGCTCGTAGTCATAAGTAAACAAACCGCAAAAATACAGCAAGTTTGGTGAAAGACGGTCAGTTATCGGGAAGATACCTGGCAGGCTTTCCTCCAACAAACAAAATAGACGATGGAATGTTGAGACCTTATGCAACACAATCCGGGGTTGCGTTTATTCATTCACATACTGGCTTACCATTCGTGCTTCCATGACATCTGAACCTCTACGCCCTCATTATCATCAATTTTCTCACTCCCTGCTTTCGTTAGCCATTTTAACGGTTACCATTTATCTGGGTCAGGATATTCTGGTCCCGCTGGCTATGTCGGGACTGGTGGCAGTGCTGCTTCGGCCGGTTGAGGACAGGCTGATTCGCCTGGGTATTCATAAAGTTATTGCTATTAGCCTGGCGTTGTTACTAGCCATTATCATTGTGGCTGGTGTAGCCGTAACCCTATCAATGCAACTCTCCGATTTTGCGGATGACTTACCTAAAATACGGCAGAACCTGACCGACTTTTTTAGCGATGCCAAGCGATGGGTTCGGCGCGAGTACAATGTGAGCTACCGGCAGCAGGAACAGTATCTTAAGAAAGCACAGGCACAAACACTGGACAGTTTACAAAGTCCGAACGCGCTCGGTTTCATTACAGGACCGCTGGGAACCCTTACGCTGATACCCATTTACGTCTTTTTGCTACTTTATTACCGAACCATGCTTCTGCACTTCGTCGTCGTACTTTTTGCCGAAAAACACACCGACAGAGTGCGTGAAGTATTAGGCGAAGTAAAGTCGGTTATTCAAAGCTACATGGTAGGCCTGCTGATCGAAACAGCTTGTGTAGCAGCCCTCAATTCTGTCGGCTTACTCATTCTGGGCGTACAGTACTCCATCCTGCTGGGCATCATGGCGGCTATACTGAACCTTGTTCCTTACATTGGTGGGCTGGTGGCTACAGTAATTACGGTGATCATCACCTTTAGTAACAATCCGGAAACTTCAGTCATACTGGGCGTCGTGGTTGTTTTCCTGGTAGTGCAGTTCATCGACAACAACGTGCTTGTACCGCTTATTGTAGCCTCAAAGGTAAAGGTCAATGCGCTTGTCTCCATCGTGGGTGTACTCATAGGCGGAGCCTTAGCGGGCGTTTCCGGCATGTTCCTCTCCATTCCTGCTATCGCGATCCTGAAAGTGATTTTCGACCGTGTCGAAAGTCTGCGCCCATGGGGTGTACTACTGGGTGATCAAACCCCCGAAGAAGCAGGCAGTAATCTGTTTCGACTGCCCCGACGACGACGAAGACCCAAAGCCGATGAAGTGAGCGCTTAACTGTATAGCTTTTTAATGACTTCCTGTTGTGTTCGCATAAAATGCTGGCGGTCGGCGGGCTGACTTAAGAGCGTATTTAGTGGGAATATGGAGTACTGTCTGTAGCTTTCGGCGTATAGTTCCGGGCGCTGGCGAGCGAGCAGGTTCCCAATGGCAGGACGTTGCCGGAACTCGCGTAAAGCTGCCAGATCAATATCCGCATTTGCCACGATACTCTCTCCATAAGCGGCTTCGGCCAGTACGATACCTCTCGGATCGATAATTCTGGAGCCTCCGTCGGTCGTATTGCCCGGTAACATACTACCGACGGCCCCGCCTGAGTTGGCAGATACGACATAGGCCATGTTCTCGATTGCCCTTGCCTGCTTAGCAATATTTTTCTGGGTGGGCAGCGGGCTGCTAATTTCGGCCGTTGAATGAATAAGAACCTCAGCTCCGCGCATTGCCAGGCAGCGGGCTACCTCCGGAAAAAGGATATCTTCGGAGGCCAGGCAAGCCAGGTTTCCAATGTTCGTTTTTACTACCGGAAACAGCGAGTCGTATCCATACGCATCTAAATACAACTCCCACACATCGTGCGGTGTGGGCGTAAACATAGCGTTCAGTCGCCGATACCGCAGGAGTACATCACCACTGGGGCCAATGATAAAATTGGTCTGAAAGTAAAGCTCGGGGAAAAATGGATCCTGTTCGTAGGTATTACCCGAGAAGTAAATCTGCTGACGCTGCACCATAGCCCCCAACGCTTCATAGATACGACCATCAATATCCAGGGCCGCTTTTTCGCGCCATTGGTCTACGGTTTCATCTATGGGAGGTCCCGTCAGAAAAAATTCGGGAACGACGATCAGTAACGTATCACGGCCAATTAGCCCAATCGATGCGGCAATCTGACGTTCTATCCGCTCAATGGTTTGAAGCATAACTGCTTCCGCTTCTTCACGGCTTTGACAGTAGTTTATTGTCTGGCAGGTTAGTTGAAGGGCAAGTGCTTTATAAGACATCGGTTAAGTGGGTAGGAAATGTGACGGTTAGGTTGTCAAAATAACGGGTTTCCGGTGAGAAAACCGCTAATCCTGCACTTTGCCGTCAATAAGGAACAAATCCCAGCTTTGGTTGATTACGTACTAAGTAATTATTGAACAACTCGGCTTGCTCTTAGCATGAGCTACCTAATCCAACGGCAAGTGATGCCGTTCAAGGGCTTTTTATCAGAATAACCGCATCTATTTCATTCATTTATTTACATGACCGTTGACGTACTGGCCATTGCGGCCCACCCCGATGACATTGAAATGAGTTGTGCCGGCACCATTCTTTCGCTTATTGAACAAGGAAAAACTGTAGCGGGCATCGACCTGACACGGGGCGAATTAGGCACCCGCGGAACCCCCGAAATCCGATTGCAGGAAGCCAACGAGGGAGCGCGTTTCATGAAGTTGTCGGCTCGCGAAAATATGGGTTTCCGAGACGCCTTTTTCCGAAATGACGAAGAACACCAGCTCGCCCTTATTCCGCTTATCCGTCATTTCCGACCCGAGATTGTTATAACTAATACCCCCGACGACCGCCACCCCGACCACGGTCGTGCTTCGGAACTCGTGATCGATGCCTGTTTTTATGCTGGCTTACGGCAAATCAAAACCATTGGCAAAGATGGGCAACCTCAGGAAGCCCACCGGCCTAAATTCATTTACAGCTTCATACAGGACCGCTCGTTGAAGCCAGACTTTATTGTCGATATAACACCGTATTGGCAGGGCAAGATAGCCGCTATCAAAGCTTACAAAAGTCAGTTCTTCAACCCTACCAGCACCGAGCCAGAAAGCTATATCTCGGGAGAGCCCTTCATGAAATTTCTGGAGTCCCGTTCACGGGAGCACGGCCATATGATTGGTGTGGAGTTCGGCGAAGGATTTATTAGCCGAAGAATGCTGGGTGTAACCGATTTATTTTCCCTGATTTAAACTCGTTGGGCAGGCATACGGGCTACTTTTTTGTAGCCTTTTTTTACTCATAGCCATTAGAAGCTGCCTGGCGGCTCGAATCGCTAACCCAAACAGTTGCTTAAGGGCAGACAATTTTATAAAACGTGTAACTAAGGGTAAAAGCAGTGTAGGTATAACTGTCTTTAAGTGCAGGATTTCCTTGTGCCACTTTGGTCAGGGCATTGCCGAAAGTAGCATCGCCCAGTCCATCCAGGTAGTCATTTCGCATAAAACGAGTACCGAATTCTACGCCTACGCTCCAGGGCCGCTTAATTTCATATTTTATGCCAACGCCAACGGGGTACGTAACGACTCCCCCAACCTTTATGACCGCATTCGTAAACCGACTAAGGCCAATTCCACCGAACACATACGGTGTCCAGTTCTTGGCTTTGGGCAGTGGTTTATAGTTCAGAAAATTATATTCAAAATCAATTTCTACGGCGCTGAGATTGGTCCGGAATGAGTAATTACGCGCCTGCAGAAACGGGTCTCGACTGGCATTGTCTTCTCCGCGTAAGCCACCCAGCGAACCGGTGC
Organism: Spirosoma fluviale; assembly: GCF_900230225.1. Classification (GTDB taxonomy): domain Bacteria; phylum Bacteroidota; class Bacteroidia; order Cytophagales; family Spirosomataceae; genus Spirosoma; species Spirosoma fluviale. The sequence continues at coordinate 498,782 of NZ_OCNH01000001.1, read as the reverse complement.
CCCGGATAGAAAATGAACGGGTAGCATTGTAGCGAAAGAACAAGCTTGCTGCGGGCCTGTAAAATCGAGGATTCAGGGCAGGAGACACGTCCCCTTTATAGAGCATACCACCCAGACCGCCCCCAATCTCAATCTTTTGGGCCTGTACACCCAGGCTGATAAAAAGCCCGGCTATGAGAAGCCGGGCTGTCTTAAGTCGGTATTGATTCATAAATAGGTCTAAGCAATCGACGGGCCATGTACGGTTCTTAACAGGAATAAGTGGAGAAACCAACTTGCACACAGAAAGCGACGTACCCGGCAATTGAACGACAACCCGTTACTTGGTTGGCGGACATTTAATTTTACCCGGTATGATGTAATGAATTGAAAAATTAGTCAACAGATACCCATCATTTAGCTTGCCGTCATCGCTGCGCGTAGGCCTGTTTAAGGCATCTGCAATAGCTACTCTCATTTCCTCCGGACCTGCGTCATACATATTCTGTAACACCTCGTACCGGTTCGTTGGATTTTTATAACGGGCAGGATTTTGTTCACCCCGACGATCTGACATGATCGTTGCAACCCCCTGCTGGGTAGCACGGTCAGCATAGCTCCCGGAGCCTACATCGTCAATATAGTCGGTGAAGGCATACCGGAATCCAATTTCGGCACCTATGTTAAAGTTATCGTTCAGTTTATAACGGACGCCAATCCCCACCGGAATCGCCAGAGTAACGAGCGAATAAGGCTTATCCCGACCGGGTTGGCCCTGTCCTTCGGTGTGCAACGGCTGAAGTTTCACCCATTTCCGGGCTTCATATTCGCCATTATCGGGTGCGGCAGGGGTACGGGCCTCCGGGCTATGCGCTACCAGGGCCAGGCCACCGAAGATATATGGGGTGATCCGGGCGCGGGAATTCGAGTTTCGGCCATCTTCAATGAAATTGTAGATACCGGTAACTGCAAACTCCTTCAGGTCATTGCGAAAATGCAGATTCCGGGCATACTGCACCAGATTCTTCTCAATATTATTCTTATTAAACGTGTAATCGTCCCCAGTAATGCGCGCCCAGGTAAACATAGCCCTGGCTGCAAAATGCGGTGTGAATTGACGTGTGTACCCAAGGCCAACATTCCATCGTGGCAACGTAGTTAACGTTCTAAACGGTTGCCGATACCCGGCCAGATCACCAAAATAAGTAGATGTTCCTACGCCAAACGTAACCGACGAATAAGGAGCAAATCGAGGATTTGGCCGTCTCTGTGCCAGGCTTTCTGTAACTGAGCCTGCCAGCAAACAGAACACCGCAGTGCCTGTAACTAGCTGTTTATAGTTATTCATACTCATTAAATGCGTGAATCAACCCAGTCGACCCAAAAGCCAACCAATTCCGAAACGGTAGGGCCATCACTTTTATTGGAGTTGGATCGTAAAAATTATGATAAAGGAAAAGCTACTAACGTTCAAAAGTATACTGCTACGAGAAATCAATGAAGGTGCTTATCAATTACGGATGTCCCACCCCCAGTTAAGTTTACTCCGGAGTGTATTCAGAAAATTATCATCGCTGAGTTTGACCAGCCGCGCTTTAAAGGTTTCTTTCTGAACGCTAATCCGCACCGATGTGTCGACAGTGAACGAGCGGGAATCCAGTGCTGCCAGAAAATTACCACTCCGGCTTTCTACTTCAAAAGCCAGTTGGCAACTGTCCATCACAATCATTGGCCGAACGTTGAGATTGTGTGGACTTATGGGGGTTATGATAAAACTTTCCGTTTGCGGCAGCAGAACCGGGCCGCCACAACTGAGTGAGTAGCCCGTTGACCCTGAAGGCGTTGAAATAATCAGCCCATCCGCCCAGTAGGAGTTCAAAAATTCACCGTCGAGGTACGAATGCACCGTAATCATCGATGATGTTTGCGTTCGCGTAATGGTAAAATCATTCAGTCCAAAGGGTAGATTGCCAAAAATATCCTGACTGGATCGTACACTCACCAGGCTCCGTTCATCAATGGTGTACTGATTGTTGAAAATAGCATCGATCATGAGCCGGACAGATGCCGGCGCGACGGTAGCTAAAAAGCCTAACCGGCCAATATTGATGCCAATAATGGGAATCTGGTGAGCGCCTACGTGGGTAACAGCATCGAGCAGGGTACCATCTCCTCCCAAACTAAAGATAAAGTCAGCATCACTGACCCCTTCTTCGACCGTATACGTTGCCTGGCTGTAATGAGCCACGCCCATAGTATCCAGATACTCGCGGTACCCCAGTGAAATCAGCACATCGGCCTGCCGCCTAGACAGTTCTTCGAACATCGATTGAATGTAAGGCCGCGCTGATTCGGGAAAGTTGCGCCCGTGAATGGCGATTTTCATAGAAAAGTAGGGAGAAAGTGATAAGCCTATAAGTGGTAAGTTATAAGTAGTTGACACAAAAACAATTTATGTACCAACCACCTATAACTTACCACTCACGAACATACCACTCTTTATGTATTAAGGTAACGAAGCAACAGGTCGAGTCGCTCCTGATCGATACTTTCGACGGGGGCGTTGGCAAAAGCGGCTTCAATCTGATAACCAAACCGTTCCAGAGTAGATATGACGGGGGTAATATCCCGCCGATTGAGCTTGAGTGTCAACCGCGAACGATCGGGCATCCCATAGGCCGCGCTGGAAAAATAACTACTGATTATTTTCACATTATTCGACTCGATAAGGCGACTGATTTCGGCCATGGAGTAATCCCGTTCATTCATGTTCAGGATCACAATAGCGCCCGCTTCCTGTACGCCCAAATCCTGTGCAAATTTTTTCAGTAATTCGCTCGTTTGAATGGTGCCTGTAAACTCCCGCCCCTCGCCCAGCACGGCTATTACCTCCATCTGATGCTGGACAGCTAGTCCCAGTACTTCAAAAAGATGCTGATTTTCCAGCACATACATTTGCTCAAACAGGCACATTACATTACTCAATGGCCGGTCGTCATCGGCAACATCCATCAGCAATTCCTCGCTTACGATGCCCCGGTAATCGCCCTGATCTGTCAGTACGAGTTGCCCGACACGGTGCTCTTCCATCCACACTAAAGCCTGCCCGACCAGGTCGGTTGGCTTCAGAGCCGGAAGCATGGGATCTATTAGTTCGGCAGCCAGCATAAATAATCGATGTCGTTTAACAACTGAAACTGTTCGCTGAAAACTACAGAAATTCCTGCATAGTTTTCAAGATTTAGTATAGTGAATAAAACGTACTGCCTCACTACATGTAGTAAACCTACGCTATTAACTCAATAACTGGATGTTTGGCCAGCCAGTTATCCAATAATTCGTTGAAGCGGTCCGGGCACTCCATCATGGGTGCATGGCAGCACTTGTCAATGAAGTATAATTCAGAACCCCCAATCAGCCGATTAAATTCATGCCCTACCTCGGCGGGTGTTATGGTGTCGTTTAACCCCCAGACGAGCAGCGTAGGTACCTGAATCTTGTACAGATCCTTCGCTACATTGTTGCGTTGTGCCGACTTGGCAATGGCCACAATGCTCATGCATTTAGGAATGCTGCTGGTTATCTCAAATACTTCGTCGATCAGCTCCTTCGACGCTACTTTTGGGTCATAGAATGTGTAAGCAACCCGCTCAGCAATGTAATCATAGCTGCCGCGTTTTGGAAATGAGCCGCCCATACCATTCTCAAACAGACCTGAGCTGCCTGTCAGTACCAGTCGCCGAATCTGTTCCGGGTTTTTAAATGTATACAAAATGGCCAGGTGACCACCCAATGAGTTTCCCAACAGGGTCATATCATAGAGAGACTTCTGGACGACAAACTTCTCGATATAAGCCACTAATCCCTCCAGACTAGCTTGCCGAATGGGCATTTCATAGATGGGCAGCAACGGAATGATAACCCGATAACGGTCTGAAAACGTGTTTATGACGCTATCCCAATTACTGAGAGCACCGAACAGGCCATGTAGCAGAAGTAATACTTCGCCCTGGCCTTCGTCTACATAACGGAATCCTGCTTCTTCCCGAATCTGATAGTTCATGCGTACTGCGCGGTTAAAGGTGTAGTCAAGTCGTTTCTTTTATGTATTAACCGGAGAGCATCAATCCAGTTTTGGATTAACGTCAATCCATATTGTGTCAATGCGGCTTCAGGATGAAACTGAACCCCCCAAAGTGGTAAGGTTCGATGCCGCATGGCCATTAACTCATTCTCTTCCGTTACGGCCGTAGATACCAGTTCGACAGGAAGGTCTGTCAGAACAAGCGAGTGATAACGTGTTACGTCAAATGTAGCGGGTACACCTTGCCACAAACAGTCCTTTTCAATCACTCGAACGGTAGATACTTTGCCATGCATCGGCTTACCGGCCCGGCTTAGCGTTGCGCCAAAAAACTCACCCAGCGCCTGATGCCCCAAACACACGCCCAGCATAGGTACTCGACGATGATAATAGTCAATAATGTCCATTAACCGGTTTGCTGCTTTCGGAACACCCGGCCCCGGCGACAGTACCACCGCATCGACTGAATCGCGGGTAAGACAACTCATGGATTCATCATTCCGGATAACCCGACAATCCGCCCCTGCCTGTCGGAGATAATCGACCAGCATGTACGTAAATGAATCGAAGTTATCTACCACCAACACCTCCATACCGTAATAACGCAATTCAGTTGAGCAAAATTAATATTTCTAAGAAAAACCAACAACTTTTATTTTCGCATCATTGATTATCAACACTTTAAACTAACAATAGCTTTAAATTATTCAATTTTTATTAAAATAATACTACCTAAATAGAACTCAATTCGTTGATTGGCAGGTGGAGCGACTAAATTTGATTTTTATTTATACACCAAAGCTTTCGTGGTATGTCCCCAGATTCATCCAGTTCCGGTAATGGAGCCACCGGTAAGCCTGTTCTGATTGTTGGTGCCGGTATGGCCGGTCTCACCTGTGCCGTTTATCTTAAGCAAGCAGGCATTGAGGCAATTGTGCTCGAAGCCGCCGATGGCGTTGGCGGTCGGGTTCGTACCGATACCGTAGACGGCTTTCGGCTCGACCGGGGTTTCCAGATTCTATTGACGGCCTATCCGGAAACAAAACGGCTGCTCAACTACAACGCATTGGATTTGCAGTACTTTCGGTCCGGTGCCTTAATTCATCACCAGACGCCCACTCCCGAATGGATGACCCTGCTGAATCCCTTTCAGGAACCACTGTCTATTTTCAAAACGCTGGCATCGCCGGTTGGTACTTTTGCCGACAAGCTCCGCATCATGGAGCTTCTCCGCCGAACGCAGGAACTGCCCATCGACGAGCTTTTCCGGCAGACACCCGTCACAACGCTGGATTTCCTGCTCAGCATGGGATTCTCCGGGCAAATGATCGAGCGATTTTTCCGGCCGTTTTTCGGAGGTGTTTTCCTGGAAGATGTGCTCACTACCTCCAGCAATTTCTTCGAGTTTTGCTTTCGGATGTTTTTTATTGGTGGGGCGGCTATTCCTGCCAACGGCATAGAAGCGATACCAAATCAACTGGCTAGTCGGCTGGCTCCCGGTCAGATTCGGTTGCAGACGCCCGTCAAGCGAATTGAGGGCAATACGGTTCACCTCAACTCGGGCGAAACCCTCACCGGCCAGGCGGTTGTGCTGGCCGTCGATGCGGCTCAGGCGGCACAGTTAACGGGGCGTCCGTTGCCGACAGAGCAGGCATTCAATCATACAACCTGCACGTATTTCGCTGTTGGGCCACAGCAGTTCACGAAACGCCCCCCAGAAGAAAAATTGTTATTACTAAATACGCACCGAAGTTCGGCAGTGCATAACGTGGCCATTCTGACCGATGTGGCTTCAACCTACGCGCCAGCCGGACAAACTCTGATTTCAGTGAGCACCCAGGGGCTGGTTTTACTGGATGAAGCCGCCTTGACGGCCAAAATCCGTACCGAACTCGTGAATTGGTTCGGCGAAGGGGTTCACCAATGGCGGCACCTGAAAACCTATCACCTACCCCACGCCTTACCCGCCTACACGCCTGAACAAGCAGGCAACGACGCTCATCGGCAACCACTGAAACTATCCGATAGTCTGTACCAGTGTGGCGATCAAACAGCTTACCCATCCCTCAATGCCGCCATGCAAACGGGTCGGCAAGTGGCGGAGATGTTTGTTAGTTAGTTATTGGTGAATAGTTATTCGTTATTAGTGGAGTGGCAGGAAAGCACACTGCCTTCTCCCACTCCACCAATAACTCAATAACCAATAACTATTTACCAAATGACTGATCCAGGAACAGGTAGCGCGCCCGATTTTTCTCCGTTTCCAGACGGGTATTTACGTCAATGTGCATGTATTGCACACTGTTGCCCATATTGGCGGCAGGCCATTTGGGTAAGCCCGATCCATTTGGATTCCCGGTTTTGATGAAGTTAGCGAAGAAGTTCTGCATCACCTCCGACACTTTGTAATCATCGGGGGTCCAGGCAAACACCTTGTTGGAAGCCAGGTTACCCATCGCATATTCGATTTCGGCCGAGTGAACTGCTCCACTGGCGGGTGCCACTTTCACGGCGCTCGCATCTGTCGATTTCACCACACCACCGGCAAGACCGGGAGCCGCATTGCCCATGGCAGGCGTCATGGCCGGACGGGGCCGCGAATAGTAATACCGGTAAACGGGTTTGCCACCGCCGGTTTTGGCTTGCATGTCGGCCCATTTCCAGGTGCTATAGGCCAGAAAGCGGTCGCTGGCCAGTGCCGTCGCCGATTCCAGGATTTCAGCCTCCGTAGAGCCCGGATATAATTTCACCACCTCGTCGGCCTGCTCCTTGTAGAGCTTCTTCAAGGCATTTGCGTAGTTTTCGGGCGTTGGTTTTTCCTGCCCCATTACCGCCCGGTAATTCATTTCTTCTGAATTCCAGCCCACCAGCAGGGGAACGTGCGCCTGTTCGCCAGCTGCAAAAATCTCCAGTGGCAGCTTCGGAAAGAAGTAGCCGTCGATGGTCGATGTAAACCAGGGAACACCGGGCTTGGCAGTTGCTTCGAGTAATTTCTCGGCTGGCATTGCCCGCAGTTCAGCCAGGGTGTTGGCACCAGCGGCCTCCGTTGCAAATTTGGCACCTACCTCTTCGCCTTTGGCCAGCGACGTTGGCGGAAGCCCGCCCAGCAATGAACCGCTTTCACCGATCGCACCGGCAAACAATCCTTTCGATAACGGCGAAACCATGAGCGCACTAACCGAAATCGACCCGGCCGATTCGCCGGCAATGGTTACCCGATTAGGATCACCACCAAAAGCCGCAATGTTCTCCTTTACCCACTTAAGCGCTGCGGCCTGGTCCAGATACCCGTAATTACCCGACGAATGATTCGGTGATTCTTTGGTCAGGTCGGGATGCGCAAAGAAGCCGAATACCCCGAGTCGGTAGTTGACCGTTAAGGCAACGATGCCTTTACGTGCCATGCTTTCGCCATCGTAGCGGGATTCAGAACCGTCACCAGCCACAAAGCCACCTCCGTAGAAATACACCAGGACGGGTAATTTCTCATTGGCCGATTTAGCAGGCGTCCACACGTTCAGATAGAGACAATCCTCGCTCATACCGTTGGAGCGAAACCCCATATCGCCAAAAATTGGCCGTTGCATGGCGCGGGGGCCAAACTTATCTGCTTTGTGCACACCCTGCCAGTTCTTGACAGGTTGTGGTTCCTTCCAGCGTAAATCACCCACGGGCGGTTGCGCAAAAGGAACACCTTTGAAGGAACGGATGCCACTCGGCTCAACGACTCCCTCGACGATGCCGTTGGCCGTTTTGGCTTGTGGAGCCTTCGCCGACTGGGCAGTAGCCAGATGAGCCAGCGAAACAGTGGATAAAATCAAAAAAAACAGGCTTTTCATGGTTTATGGTTTAATCTATTTAAAGGGACTAATGCCTGTATCACCCAATTTCAATAATCAAAAATCAGATGGTGCAGTTATTGTCTCATTCTGCGACAATAATAAAAAACTAAACTCAGACCACCCAATTTTTTGTTACTTGCGGTTTCAATTTAATCCTTATGTCTCATCAGTTGTCTCCAGAGGAGATAAGCTTTGCCGGAGTTGACTTCCTGCCAGGCCTCGCGCTGGATTTTGTTGTGTTTGGATTTCATCAGAGCCAACTGAAAATTCTGTTGCTGGAGTACCGGAATACGGGCCTGTTCGCTCTACCCGGTGGGTTTATCCGGCAGGACGAAAACCTGAATGATGCGGCCCGGCGGGTACTGGCCGAGCGCACCAGCCTGACCGATATTTTTCTGGAACAGTTTTATACGTTTGGTGATCTCGCCCGGTATGATGCTGCTCCCATGCGGGCCATTATGGAAGCCAAGGGCATAACGCCAACCGAAGACCACTGGCTTCTGCGCCGATTTGTGTCCGTGGGTTACTATGCCCTGATCGACTTCACCAAGGCAATCCCCATTCCCGACTCGCTGTCTGATACCTGCGACTGGTATGAACTTACGGCGCTACCTCCGCTTATTCAGGACCATAGGCTTATTGTTCAGAAAGCGCTGGAAACGTTACGAGCCGATCTCGACCGGAAGCTAATCGGGTTCAACCAATGGGCGGCCCCGCTCCTATCCGACATGTTCACGATGGCCGACCTACAACGCCTGTACGAAACAATTCTGGGTCAGCCTCTGCGCCGTTCCAGTTTTCAGCGAAAGATGCTTAGTTTGGGAATTTTGGAACGGCTCGACAAAAAGTACAGCGGTGGAGCTCACAAGGCCCCTTATCTGTACCGATTCAGGGCCGACACTACTTCTGGATGATGTCGACTAGCCATGAATCGACTGCTTTACTTAATGCTTTGCTACTCTTTCCATGCGTGGACGTGTATTTTTCCGATATAGTTTGCTAGCGCTGATTGCGGTGCCCATCAGCTTTCTGTGGCTTTTCCCGCAGGCGATCTGGAGCATGCGCGTTAGTCATTCGGCAGATTTTCGGTTGCTTGAGAAAACCAGCCATATATACACCAGCCGCACGGCCACCGCCAAGCAGCAGATACAGCTCCGTGAACACACGCAAACGGCCTACCAGCGGATTCAGCGATTTTGGGGAGACCGACAGGGGAAAGCCACTCTAATTTACTGCCCCAGTCAGGACGAGTACGAGACCTACTGCGCCGGGGGCGAAGGTGCCGGGTGTAGTGTTGGCACACCCTGGGGCGCGTCGTACCTCGTACTAGGACCCGAAGGAAATAATGCCGATGTGATAGCCCATGAACTTTGCCACGATGAACTTTTTGCGCGGTTAGGCTGGTGGCGGGTTAAACGCGAAATTCCGCAATGGTTCAACGAAGGCCTTGCTCTGATGGTCGATTATCGATTCAGTAACCCATCAATATGGGAACAACCAGACAGTCTGGTGCAGGCCAACCCCTTTGCCGACGAGATTCCTACTGAGTCATTTTCGCAATACCCAATGCTGAAACTCAGTGACCTTGAATCGACCCACGATTTTTTTGGCGGCAGTTATATACACACCATGCTGGCCTATGAAACCGCAGCCGCCGAAGTAGCCCGCTGGCTGGCAGTAGTAGGACGCGCGGGGGTACCAACGCTTACCAATGCCGTTAAAAACGGGAGCGGGTTTCGGCAGACCTACCAGCAAATGGAACGTACCAAACGAGAGCGAGTTTTGAAACCCGGTAAGCAGATGCGCAACTAAACAGGCACTTATCGCACACTGGCTACACGTCCGCCTTTTGTTACGCCGATTATTTCCGGAGGCAAGTGAGCCATGATCTCCTGTTTTAGGGCATTGATAAGCTGACGTTTCAGGAAGCTGCGGTGCGTCACAATACTAACTTCACGTACCGGAGCGGGCGCATCGAAAGGCCGAAGTCGTGCCTGACGGGTAGCATCCATATCGAGCGTGGCGAGGAAGGGAAGCAGCGTAAACCCGTCCTGTCTATCAATTAACTTAATGAGCGTTTCGAGGGAGCCGGTTTCATAACGCAGCGTCGTTTTTCCGTTCGAGTGGCGGTCGGCACCACAGAGGTTCATGACCTGTGTACGAAAACAGTGGCCTTCGGTTAGCAGCCACAGCCCATCGGAAAGCAGATCGGACGACGACACCGCCGTTTTATCGAGTAGGGGATTTGAATCTGCAGCATAAGCTACAAAAGGCTCCTGAAACAGCGGAATTTCCGTGATACCATTTTCCTCCAGTGGTGTTACTACCAGTCCAACATCGATCAGGCCATTCCGAAGCTTTTCAACTACATGCTCCGTTACCAACTCCTGAATATGTACCGAAACGGCCGGATACTTTCCAACAAATTCGCCAATGAAGTAAGGCAGCAAATAGGGAGCCAGCGTTGGAATAATACCAATCCGAAAATCTCCTCTGAAATCTTCTTTCGACTCACTCACAATTTCGGGAATACGCCTGGCTGCGCGCAGGACATCCCGTGCCTGGGCCAGCACCGTCTGTCCGGTTTCGGTGGGAACAACGGGCTGTTTCGAGCGGTCGAATACCAGGATACCCAATTCATCTTCCAGTTTTTGAATCTGCATACTCAGCGTTGGCTGCGTCACATGACAGGCTTCGGCAGCCGTTGCAAAATGCCGGTAAGTATCTACGGCGACAATATAATCCAGTTGAGTAAGGGTCATGAATGACTTGCCAACTTATAAAACATAAATAAAATTGATACAAATCTAAATCACATCGAACAAAATGAACCTATCCGTGTCGTATTTTTGCCGTTCACAAATGCGACTCAACCGTCTTGACAGCAGTTTTTAATCTGAAGTGACTGCAACTTACTCGTTATCATCCTTGTTTTTCCAACCATGGACGTTTCTGTTTTACAACAACCCGTTTCCGCCCCAAAAATATACGGTAAAACGGGCGTTTTAATCGTTAATCTGGGGACACCCGACAGTCCCAACGTACCCGATGTGCGTAAATACCTGCGCGAGTTTCTGCTGGACGGCCGGGTGATCGACATACCCCTCGTTCCCCGCTCTTTGCTCGTCAATGGCATTATTGCGCCGTTTCGGGCACCAAAATCGGCCAAAGTTTATAAGGAACTATGGACCGAAACGGGTTCACCGCTGAAATATTACGGGCATATTGTTGAACGGGAATTGCAACAGGCACTTGGCAACCGGTATGTGGTCAAATTAGCCATGCGTTATCAAAGTCCAAGTATCGATGCCGGTTTGAGTGAGTTTCAGCAACTGGGGCTCACGGACATCATCGTTATTCCGTTCTTTCCGCAATACGCTTCTGCCTCAACGGGCTCGGTGTACCAGAAAGTGATGGATATTGTCAGGAACTGGCAGGTTATCCCCGCCATCCGTTTCATCAATCGGTTCCTGGAGCACCCCAAATTCATTGAGGGATTTGCGCAGCTGGGTCGGAAATACATGGCTACGTACGATTACGATCATTTCCTGTTCAGCTACCACGGATTACCCGAGAGGCAAATCCGGAAGGGCGACGTAACTAAAACGGTTTGTAAACTTGGCGATTGCTGCGATTCTCTTCAGGCCATGAACCAGCATTGCTACCGGGCGCAGTGCTTTGAAACAACGCGTTTACTGGTCAAGGCGCTCAACATCCCCGAAGGTAAATACACCACCTGCTTTCAATCCCGACTGGGCAGCGACCCCTGGATCAAGCCTTATACCGACGATGTCATTAAAGCCTTACCGGGCAAAGGGGTGCACAGCGTTCTGGCGTTTTCGCCCGCTTTTGTTGCCGACTGCCTGGAAACAACGATTGAAGTAGGGGTTGAATACAAAGAACTATTCGAAGAAGCCGGTGGCAAACACTGGCAGCTGGTCGAGAGCCTGAACGATAGTCCGATCTGGATTGAAACACTGGTTGATCTGGTAAAAACGGCTTAAGACACGAAGCAGGTTTTGGTAAAAATCCCTTTCTGTGCTGTACCTGCTTACCAATATATTACACTTCATAACAAAAGCCCGCTTCTTGGTTAGAGAGAGCGGGCTTTACATTACGGCAGATACAGCACTAGAGTTGATAAGATGCCATTAATCGCAATAAATCCATATAATTTCGTATCTGTACTTTAGAGCAACACAACAGATTTGTGCCTCATCAATACCAAGCTGCATATGCATTTTATACCCTTAAACTATAGACTATAAATAATGTTCATTTTTTCTTAGCGGCTCGCTACTAATTTTGCTTTAGGTGTAAACCGTTCTACTTTATGCTGTACCGGTTTGAGTGACCGGAGATACTCGTAAACGGCACCCAGATCCTGCTCGCTCATATCGGCCACTACGGTCCAGGGCATAACGGAGTTAAATTCCCCTTCGTGTACTGTTGGCAGCGGTTTGCTCTTATCGGCGTAGGCTTTGAACCGTGCAATGAATACTTCTTTCGTCCAGTTACCGATCCCCGACTGATCTGCAGTGATATTCATGGAGCGCACCGTACCCGTTGGTAATGGAAATTCGCGTCCACCGGCAAAATCCATTCCCGGCAACGGTGCGCCCTGTGCATTGACCGGTGTGTGGCAATCCGCACAAGCGGCAAACGTGGTAATGTATCTGCCATAGGCTATATGGTCTGCGGTATCGGGTCGGGTTCCGGGCTCACGCTGAGCAGGCATAGTATTGATAATGAAATTCATCGGAAAGTCAGACTCAGATGCCGGAACAGCGTTTTTGATCGGCTTCAGCGTTCGTAAATAGGCAATGATATCGTTGATATCCGAGGGGGCCATCTGAGCGTAACTCATATACGGCATTACCGGGAACAGGGCGTGTCCATCTCGGCTCACGCCGGTTGTGATGGCGCGATAGACTTCCCCGTCCGTCCATTCGCCAAGATGGTCAGGTGTCAGATTACTGGCATAGTAGTTACCCGGAAAGCCCATTTCACGCAGGAAGGGCTCCCCTCCCTTCCCTTCTGTACCCGCTATATTCGGCCCGGTTAGTTTAGAGAAGTCACGGGAGGAGTGGCAGTGCATACAGGAAGCCACATGATTGGCCAGATAACGGCCGTGCTCAACCTGGGCCGACGTTGCGTTGATGGTCATTTGGGGCGCTGGATCAACAGTGGGCAGTCCAAATTTAACGTAGGCCAGCGCGCTACCGGCAACAAGTACAAAAGCTCCCAATACCCCGAGAACAATCTTTACAATTCGCTTTTTCATTTACTGATTGTGGATTTTCAACAATTTTATAGAAATTTTTGAAAAATACGTCACAATTCTTGCAAACGGTAGGCAGACCCGAAAAACATAAAAATTAGCCTGTTATTCTCTCTAAGGTGAGAGATAACAGGCTAATTTCATTAAACAAAACTTTGTTATGCACGTACCAGATTAACCGGATAAATCGTGCTTACAGCAACGTGATAAGACCTTTTATGACCGATGCTAACCGGACCGCATCGAAAATACGAGGTTCGCTGGAACCATGTTTCAGCACGCTTTCTTCATGCGACTTCACACAGAGTTCGCAACCGTTGACCGCCGACACGACCAGGCTCATCAGTTCAAAAAACTCTTTACCAAGTACCGGATTCATCATGATGCTCATGCGAATGCCCGGTTGTGTTTGCTGATAATACTCCTTGCTGGTGAAGTGCCGGAACCGGTAAAAAATGTTGTTCGTACTGAGCAGGGAGGTACAGGCAATCGTTTCGGCCAGTTCGGCGTCGGTTGCCCCTTCCTGGCGGGCAGCCTCCGTCAGTGAGTCCATCAGTGGCTGATATTTCTCGTTAACGGCCACGGATAGCGCCAGCAAAAGCGTTTCTTTCTTCGTCAACGTTTGGCTACTGTTCAGTACGTTACCCACGTTGATTTTCAGATCGCGCAGGTACCGGTGGTCGGCTTGCGCCAGTGCGTCTAATGCAGGATGGGTATCTTCGGCGTTGAGTCCTACCAGATTCAGCAGCGATACAACGGTTTCATTTTGCGTAGTTGTCATAGTTAATGTTGAATAAGTGAATGAGCGAAAGAGTGAAAGAATGGCTTTGATGCCCACACGTTCACTCTTTCGCTCTTTCGCTCTTTGATTAGGCCGTTAGTGTTTCTTCACCTTTCACCCAGTTGCATGGGCAAAGCTCGTCGGTTTGCAGGGCGTCCAATACGCGGATCACTTCGTTCACGTTCCGGCCAACGGACAGATCGTTAACGGCTACCCAACGGATGATACCCTGGGGATCAACGATATAGGTTACCCGGTAAGCAACTTTTTCGTTGGCTTCCAGGATACCCAGCTCTTCGGCCAGCGACTTGGAGGTATCGGCAAGCATTGGGAATTTAAGACCACGCAGATCGTCGTGGTTTTTGCGCCAGGCCAGGTGAACGAACTCACTGTCGGTCGAGGCTCCGATAACCATCGTGTCACGATCCTGGAAATCTTCGAACTTCTTGTTGAATTCGGCAATTTCAGTTGGGCAAACGAAGGTAAAATCTTTAGGCCACCAGAACATCACCAGCCACTGACCAGCATTCTTGTGATCTTCAGACGAAATTTCGTAAAACTCTTTGTCCTTGTCGAGAGAAACAACAGCCAGTTTTTTGAATTCCGGAAAAGTTGAACCAACGGACACAATATGATTTTTCATGGAATTTATTGAGGTTGTATAATTATATGATCTTTCTTGAATGCAAAGTAAAGCCTCAATAAATTAGTAACTCATGACTTTTATCAATCTGACTATAGATAAAAACTATCAAAAATCAATAGTTATGGTGATTTTCAACAAACTACGCTAAAAGTAGATAGAGACTAGCCTATTAACTTCTTCAAAGAATAATCTTATACATTGAAATGATGCTAATTATAATTTTCCCGGTAAACGCAAAAGAGCCCAACCAGCAAAACAGCAGATCGGGCTCTTACACTTAAGCTTCTATTTACTAGGCCGCCAGTCGAAGACCTGACTCTTCGCCAGCCTGCGGCTCTACCAGCATGGGCGCAATAACAGAATTCATGCGCTCACGCACAAAGCTTTCCTGTAGATACGAAGGCAACTTGGCTACCAACTGCCGATAGGCCGTCATGCCAAGCGCTTTGGCAATGTACGCTTCATGCACCGAATTGACATGCGATACAATGTTCACTAAACTCTGGTGAAACAGCTTCACATCAATCTCCGAATCGACAAACCGCTCGATCTCTCGGTTGGTCGATGAAATCCGTAACCGACTCAGCATGTCGAAGTAGGTGGTGTACCCTATTTGCTTCGCCAACTGCTTGTACTGTTCTACGCTGAACTTCTGCAGAATCTCTCCCGTCTTCGGACTACGCAGGGCCGTTTTCGGATTGTTTTGAATGGCATTACGTAAGGCCTTCACGCGCTGATCCCGGGTGGTTTTCAGGAACTGGGCCAACTCCGCCTGTGCCGAAGCCGCCCTTGACGGTAACAGCAGATCGGTTTTAGCGGCCACACTGAATCGCTTCGCCATCGGTAACCGCTGAATACGGTAACTATTGATCGGGCCAAGGGCATAATAGCCGATAGAGGCCGGGTAATAGCCCCGCACAACAGCATTGCCGATGCGCTTACGGATTAGTTCTTCATTGCTCACGTTGATGCCCTGCACGGCCAGAAAAGCCCTGGCACTGAACAAGGCACTATAATACGCCTGTGGGAATGTCCAGTGCAGCGAGCTTTGCAGGTACTGCTCGTCGTTGACAACAGGCGTAATGCGCAGTGCGTACTCGGCGCTCCAGCTATTCAATAATAATTTCTCCAAAGCCTTGCGGCTCTCATCGGTCACGCGGCCGTAAAACTGTTGAAATACGGGAAATTTAGCGAGATCGAAGAGGTCGTTCTGGTGATGGACGTGGTAATCCATCGCAAAAAAATGGTTCAGAAACACCTGCGCCGGAATGGACTTCCGCCAACTGTCGTCGAGCGGCAAATTGCCCGTCGAAGTCGGTGCAAGGGGTGCCTGAGCGTCCGTAGAATGCATCGTCACGTTGGTTCTCTGTGTCATAATTAATAAACGAAAAAGTGGGTTTCTCCGTTCATTTTCAGGCATCTTTTTCTACCTACTAACTATACTGAAAATCAACTAATTATATACTATTTTCGACCCACTAAAAGCACTCTTCCAAACCCTACTATTGATGCTCTCTCTATTCGTTGGTTTTGCGTATTTAAACGTACTTTTGGGCTACGTTTCAACGTTAGCAGTAAAGTATGAAGTGGATAAAATATAGTATACTAGCCGGGGGGCTGTACCTGGTAACCCTAAGTTCGTTAACCGTTTTTGCTCAGCCCCAGCACCAGGTAGCCCCAACGGAGGGAACAGCCTTTGTAGAAGGAAGTATTAAGGACGCCCAGACTAAAAAACCAATTGCCGGCGCAACTATTATGGCAAAAAATCAGGACGGT
This sequence comes from Spirosoma fluviale, assembly GCF_900230225.1. GTDB lineage: Bacteria > Bacteroidota > Bacteroidia > Cytophagales > Spirosomataceae > Spirosoma > Spirosoma fluviale. The sequence continues at coordinate 482,393 of NZ_OCNH01000001.1, read as the reverse complement.
ATCGTTCGGGCTCAACAAACAACAAATGCCAATGGCGAGTATGAACTCAAACTCGACTCCAGGCAATCATACATCTTTACAACAAAGGCACAGGGATACATTACCCTTGATGAACAACTGTCATTCACATCAGCCAAAGCGGACCGCATGATGAGAATGCCAACGCTACTGTTTCGTGTTACTCCTCAATCCCCCAGTACAGCCACTACGGTTGCATCGGCCGCAAAACCGGCACCAGTTTCGCCCTCACCCGTCGTCACCAAACCCGTGAGTCAGCCCCCGGTGGTAAACACGGCCGCAGCTAGTACCGAACGGGTAACCCCGCCGAAGACCCTCGACGCCAAAGTCGTTTATACCCCACCGCTCGTTGTAGCACCCGTCGGCAAAACGACGCAATTACAGGCCTTGCAGTTTATACAGAGTAAAACGGAGCTTTTGCCCGACGCTCAACCGGCGCTGGAACAGATACTGCAATTCATGCAGAGCAAGCCTACCGCCGAAATCGAGCTGTCCGGCCATACGGATAACCAGGGGGATTTCGACCAAAATCTGCTTTTGTCCAAACAACGGGTGGAGGTGATTAAAGCCTATCTGGTGAAAAGTGGAATAGCTGCCAACCGCATTACAACGCGGGGCTACGGCCCTACCCGCCCTATTGCCAGCAACAACTCCGAAACCACCCGACAGCAGAACCGGCGCGTTGAAATGATTGTGCTGAAGCAGTAATACAGCCGGAAGGCCAGGTTTTCTTTAGTCAGGAAGGGTCATGATAAAACGCGGCTTTGAGTCGGGACACCGACTGGCCGCGTTACTTTTTTCGTCCCAGCCAAAGCCCCCCAATAACCAATGCGGTGCCAATGATGGTGTAGACTGTAATGGGCTCACCCATGAGCAGATATGAATTGACGAAGCCAAAAATAGGGCACAGAAACAGCCAGAGCGACGCTCGAATGGCGTCTTGCCGGACGAGGTAAAACCACAACTGCAAAGCCGCCACCGAGACGGGCAGAATAAGCCAGAATACCGAGGTCCAGAAACGCAGATCGAACGTAGAAGCGCGGAAGGGTGCCGGGTCGATATAGGCCATCAGCAGGGTGAACGGGATAAGCAAAAAGCCCCCCAGCAACACCTGCCAGCCATTGATGACCAGACTGGGAAGCCTCCATTCGATACTGGCGTAATAGACCGTTGCCGCCGACACCGCTACCATGCCACCCAATAAAATAAGCAGCCCTTCTACGGTAGCGTAACTATCCTGCAACAGCGGGTAGGTAGCAATGCCTACGCCCAGAAGTCCCAGCAGTAAGCCCCCCGTTTCGTTCCAGCGCGGCATCCGGCGCAACCAGATCGCCGATAGCAACGCGATGAATAACGGGTTGGTTGCGGTAGACAGACTGCCGATTCCGGCGGAGACCTGTTTTAACGCCAGCACAAAAGCTCCCAGATAGATGGTGGTGTTGAGCAGCGCAAAAATCGTTAGCTGCCGCCATTCTTTTCCTTTCGGCCAGGCGTTTCCCGTGCGCTGAATGCCATAAACGAACAGGAGCATGCCACTCCCGGCAATGAAAAACCGTACGTTAGCCAGAATAAGTGGATGAACCGACTGCACACCAAATTTGGTAGCAACCGAAGCCGATGCCCAAAGGGCAGCAAAAAGAAGGCCGGGAATGAGTTGACGCACAATTATAATTTTCGGATACGCACTTTTTTCAACGTGACAACGGTAAACGAATCAATCAGCTTATCACCGTACTCACGTACTGTCTTGAGGATAATATTGCCTTTTTCTTCAGTAGTGGTTCGCGGCAATCTATAGAACAAAATACCCGAATGAATATGCCCTTTCTGAAAATGTAATTTCCCGAAATCACTATCACCCGTCAACAAAACAGTGGCTGATGAAACTGCTGTTTCCAGCACTGTTTCATCAGCCACACCACTTTGTGTCTCCTGAATTGACGTAACGGTATATCCTTCTGAACGTAGTAGACGAACAACCCTCGCTTCTACATTTTCATCAGCCAGTAGATTGATCATGCTACTAATTTGCGGCTGCGCCTACTATGGACAGTATGTGCAGCGAAACGCAAACAGGCATAAATCTGCTCATGCGTTAAATGAGGGTAATCATTGAGGATTTCCTCTACAGTTTCACCATATCCCAATTTCTCAACGATCAATTCAACCGTAATGCGGGTACCTTTAATGATAGGTTTTCCGACCATAATAGCCGGATCAGCAGTAATATAATCCTGCCATTTTACATCAATCATGGGTCTATCCGTTTTCTACAAATATACACTAAAACCCAATTTTACCCTTTCGCCCGTTGGGTTTCTGCTCGTTGGCCTGACGTGGCCCGGCCCAGTCGCGCATCTCGGCCAGCTCTTTTTCAAAACCACCCGATCAGTCAAAGAAATCATTAGGTAATGACTGAACAGCCCAGATCGCTCGCATCAACATCGTAAAATGGCTATCTCTTGACAATAACTTCCTGAGTAAGAGTTCTTTCTCAAACTCCGTCTGTATATCACCTTGCGTTTTTGCAGTATGCCACTCAGCTACAGCGAGAACAACTTCATGATGCTTATTATTGATAGCTGGCTTCAGGTCTTTGTGGGCATGATTCAGCAAGGCAGCGGTGTTAACCGCTTTCTGATTCGTAGAATCTCTGGCCTTGAATAGTGAGTTACCTCCGTATTCAACGATGTAGGTTATTTCCTGCTCAACATCATCGCCTGCGTTACATGGATCAAGATAACCACCTATTGGCGTTCGCTTGGGCCTTTGTTTGTTTGCTTTCTGATCTATTGCATACAGATTCTGCCAGTCAAACACCAGATCAGGACGTTCAGTCTGTGTAATGAAATGATCAACTTCCATTTCATTGGGACTATCGAACACTTTTTCGGTTAAGTAACATTTACCTTTAAAGACCTGGTGTAACGCTTCAATTACGTCTGGACTTCGATATGACTTCTGACTGGCTAATGAAGGCGGAGCGGGTTGATCCCGAACGACATTAATCATTGGTGGGCGGTGTGTTGGGCTTCCTGTTGGGCAATTAGTAGCTCTAATTCTACTTTTAACGTTGGCGACAGGTAATCGCTATTTTCATTATAAATCTTTTGCAGAGCCGTCTTCATCTCGCCAGGCTTATCACCAAGCGTGTTCAAGACGCTATTGACCTGATTAATAATTGTGTCTGCTGTTTTAGAATACTCATTATTCAGTCCAAAATGCGAGATCATCAAATCCGAATAACTGCGCCCCGCCGTCTCCTCACTAATGCGGCTCTCTTTGGTCGTTAAATCAAAAATTGTAGCGTTTTTAATACTGGCAATCACAGCCGGTGAGTGTGTAGCCGCAATGAATTGAATATTTGGAAACAAGCTTATTAATAAGGGCAACACCTGCTCCTGTAATTGTAAATGAAGATGCGTTTCCGGCTCGTCAATTAATACAATGCCACATGGATTGTAGCTATAATCATTGACTTGCTTACGTATTAAGTCTACCCGCATGAACAAGTCCATGAGGATACTTAATAGGGCTGAAAAACCCTCAGAAAGCGTGTCAAAAGTAAGTCTACGTCCATCTGAGAGTTTGAGATAGAATTCGTAATTGCTTCTCACAAACTCTATTTGCATTAGCTTATCGTCAAACATCTCACGAAAAGCCTCTTCCAATTTCTTGAAAAATCTTTCAATTTGCTCAATTTGTGCAATCTGGTGCTCAATTTGACTAAATGCTTGTTCGACTTTTTGATTGACTAGATATTGTTTGAATTTACGGATGAAAAAATCAGTTGAGTCCCATGAATTCAACCTTTCAGTAAACTCAGTCTCTTTTGAGGGAGATTCAACCTTGGCAACCTCACTAGTACGTTTTGCCGAGAAATAAGAATATAATTTTTGATTGTACAAATCAAAAATCTCTCGAGGGCTCATTAATCTGGCTTCCTGCCCGTGGTTGGCAATGTTGTGTTGTTTAATAAATGAAATAACAACCTGTCGTATTGGGGTGGCTGGAAATCTTGTCTGCTTTACATTAATACTTTCACCTGTAGGTTCTACGGTCAGAAGTGAAGCAGAAAATTCTAATTTGTTCCCTTTATTTACCTCGGGAAAAAACTGCCGATGTATCGCCCGCAAAATCGTACTCTTCCCCGAACCATTCTTGCCCGTCAAAATCAAATGGCTAAACGGTTTGTAGTCGTGTAGCTCAATGTTGAAATCCTTGTACGCGTAACAGTCGTTCACGTACAAGGATTTGATATATGGAAATTCTTCGGGCGTTATCATAAGCAGCGGCCTTTCACAAACTGGCTTTCACAAAGTTACACGGGCTTGGCTAAAACCCAATTTTACCCTTTCGCCCGTTGGGTTTCTGTTCGTTGGCCCAGTCGCGCATCTCGGCCAGCTCTTTTTCAAAACCACCCGACAGGATCGGGAAGCGGCACCACGAGCGGGGATCGAGGTTGTGGTCGTCCAAATGAAACGAGGGCGCATAGCGTTCGCGCTTCCACTGGTTGCGGCTCCAGAGCTTGAAGAACCGCTCGACCCAGAGCAAGAGCTTTTCGCGATCATGCGTACCCGCATACCGGACTTCCATCATTTTCAGTACCTCAACCGGCGGCTGCTTATCGCGGATGGCCGATTCTTCGATGGAGTTCAGCACATCGTAGGGCATGAGGTCGTCTTCGTCGGTCTGCTTTTTGTCCTGCGGCCGGAGCTCGGCGGTGGGTTGCAGATTGTTCACGGCGTTTAGTCCTTTTACCTTGATGAGTTCATCAGGGTCAGTTGGTTCCATAGCCAGACTAGTGCGGTCGGTGGGTTCGGGGGCGTTTTTGACGTTCAGCCCCACGGTTTCGAGCCAGCGCAACCAGCTACGCAGAAAATGCTTGTCGATGCCGGTTATGGGCGAAATACTACCGGCCGTGTCGCCGTCCATGGTGGCATAGCCAACGGCCGCTTCGGAGCGGTTCGAGGTGGTGAGCAGCAGGGCGTTATTAATGTTAGCCAGCATCCAGATACTCGGAGCCCGCACCCGCGCCTGAATATTTTGCAGGGCTAAATCATCCGTATCCCACGAAAGTTTACGACCCAGTTGTTCTTCGATCAGGCCGGTGTAGGTTTCAACCAGTCCGTTGATATTGATATTCAGAAATTTCGCACCAATATCATCGGCCAGTTCTTTCGCCGAGTTGAAGGTATCGTCGGAGGAGTTTTCGGTACCCTGGTACATTACCGTCAGTAGTTTACCAATTACCTCTTCGGGCGTTTTACAGTCCTGGATAGCCTTGATGTAGCTGAGTTTTTTCTTGACGCCGGCCATGCCGATGTTCTCCACCGCCATCCGGATCATCAGGAAAACAAGAGCCGCAATAGCCGACGAGTCCGCCCCGCCACTCAGCGACAGCACGTACCCCTGCGAGCGGCTCTTCCGCAGGTAATCGAACAGGCCGAGGGCAACGGCCCGCGCAAATTCTTCTTCTTTCAGGTAACCACCCCGCTCCCAGCCTTCCAGTTGTGCTTTCTGAATAACGGGCGCAATATCGGGCCAGTCGAACCGATCAGTCACGCGTAAATTTGGATACGCCAGGGCAATATTTGCCCGGTTTTGGGTCTGGTTCAGGCGGGTGGCTTCCACGTCGATGACGGCCGGGACGATCACGTAATCTTCGTAACTCAACCGTGGCCCCGACACCAGCAGTTCGCCGTTGGAAGCTACCATAGCGTCGCCGTCGTAGATGATCCGGCCCGCTTCGTTACCAAGCATGTTGGAATAGACGTAACTCACCCCAAACGACCGCGACGCATCGACCACGAACCGCTCCCGCACCTGCGATTTCAGGAAGGCAAAGTGGCTGGCCGTGGGATTCAGGATAATGTCGATACCCCGCTCGTAGAGAATGCGTCCGGGACGGCTCGCCACCCAGGCATCTTCGCAAATTTCGAACCCGATCCGAACGCCCGACAGGTCATAGACCACATCACCAAAGGGGTACATGAACTCCCCGATTTTGATTTCGTCGCGGACGTACGGAGGCCAGGGCTGAAACCAGCGTGTTTCGTAATGGACGCCGTTATTGGCCATGTACTGTTTGGCCGTAAAACCCAGAATTCGCTTATTGGCAATCAGACAGGCGGTGTCGAACGTGCGATTATTATGGCGCAGGGGCAGGCCAACGGCCACGGCAATGTCGTTCGTATGCTCAACAATTTCCAGTAATGAGGCAATGGACTGATCGATGGTGTTCTGGGCAAAAAAAGCGTCTTCGCAGCCATAACCCGAGATACAGAATTCGGGCAGGCACAGCAGGCTGACATTCTGCCGCTGGGCTTCTTCGATGGCATTGATGATGTTTTGCTTGTTGTGTTCCCAGGCAAGCGGGATTTGGTTCAGGACACCAGCGGCTACTTTAAGGAGTTTCATGTTTATTCGTGAAAGAGCGAAAGACGAACGAGTGACTCACTCAGTCGATAACGCTGTGGTATGTATTCTGCTGCAAGGATAACAAAGATGGAGCTAAAATAGATTTAGTTCGATACAAACTAGCCTGACGAACCGGGAGGTTGTCCTACGCCTGTAGAGGTAATAAGTTTTGCTATCTTTGTGTATGGGTAATTATCAGGAGTATATCAGTTTGAATCCCGGCATCCGTTTCGGTAAGCCCTGTATCAAAGGCACTCGTATTGCCGTGCAGGATATTCTAAATTGGCTCGCTTCGGGCATGACAAATGACGAGATTCTGGACGATTTTCCTGAACTCACGCTCGAACACATCCGGGCAGCGCTAGCCTTTGCCGCTGACAGTGAGCGTCGTACCCGTTTGATTCCTGCCTGATGAAAATCCTTCTTGACGCTAATTTGTCGTATCGTTTAGTCAGGAAATTAACGGCTATCATCCCCGATTGTTTACACGTCACCCGAACAGGTCTGCCGATTCCTGCCGAAGACATTGCCATCTGGCAGTGGGCACGTGTTAACAACCGAATCATTGTAACGAACGATGATGATTATTACAATCTAGCCAACACGTATGGCTTTCCGCCTAAGGTTGTTCTATTGAGGATGGGTAATCAATCATCGGCTGGTGTCTTTGACACGTTAGAAAAGCACCTTGATGATCTCCAAAAACTGAACGATTCAGACGAGTATGGTATGTTGGAGCTGTTTTAGTAGCTATTTTCTTACCATAGTTTTATCAATACGGCACTGACCAAAGCACCCAATAGACCTCCTGTTATCCAAAGAGTTACTTCTATTTTCTGTTGATGCTTAGTATTTAAATTAAACTGTTGATCAAAGTAGGATTGAAGTTCTTGTTTGGCTAAGTCAGCCTGTTGATAAATAACATTCCGAATTTGATCATTTCCATACTCGACCTGCTGTTTTACTTCTGCCTTATTTTCGTCTAATTTGATACGCAATCTTAGTTCAAATTCCGTTTGGTTCTCCCGAACTTCATTAACAATATTCTTTATTTCTTCTTTGTTATCGTTTAGCGTGATAAGCAAAAGCCGTTCCAAATCAGCATAAAACTGGCGATTATTATCTTGAATTTGCTGTACTATGGTACTCAATGCCTCCAACTTATTGTTCAGTATCCTCAACCCTAATGATAACTCTTCTTTTATATTCAGGATATTTTTTTCAATAACCGAATTTATAGAATTCAGGGAATCGTTATTTTTTTGTCCTAAATCGTCTAACCTAGCTTGTAAATTTCCTAAAAGAATACTTTCCATCGACCTAGTGTCGGCACTATATTGTTTACGACCATCAGCTAATTCATTTTTAATGCCGCCAATATTTATAGCAATAGAATCTTGAATTTTTTGAAGAACGTTATCTACTTTTTGATTAAAATCGTTTAAAGCACGAACCTCTTCATCTATTAAATGAGCAATTTTATCTGTTATGAGAGCAAAACCATCCCGCAGGTCTTGGTCAATTTTAGAAAAATTTCGGTTAGCAATCTCTTCTACCCTAATACCTGCTTCTACAAGATTTTCTGCTGCTACATCCTTTATTTTTCGAATTGAATGAACTTCAACTTGAATATCGCTAAAAAGTTGATTGTATCCTATCTGCATTTGCTGTGCTAATGTCGATGATGAGATAGCCGCATCTTTGGCTTGACCAATCAAGTCAGATGCTGTTTTTAATTCACTTAGCTTATTCTGAAAATCAACTAGAACTTCATTTAATTCTTTTCTCATGATAATTAAGCATACGTTTTGGTGTCAATAAATGATTCATTAAACTTAGTTAGCCAGTTTAAGTGATAGCCCAAGGATAATTCTAGTGTCAAATCTTCCAGAATATCAGATAGTTGGTTGTTAATAGACAACAGGCTATCGTTAAAATAGGCCAGATTATCTGACCATTCTTTAAATGTAGAAGCATTATTCAAGAAGTAGCCAAAACTTGAAAGATAGTCCCCCCGGGCCTGACTCATTTCAATGCTATTTAAATTTATTTTTTGGTTATACGTTTCGATAGCAAATACAGCAAAAGTGCGAATCAACCGTACAGTACGACTATCTGGACTTTCAGTTAATATACGATCACATCCACCAATAATGTGCTTCAAATTATCAATTTCACCACCAACCCCTAATTCACTAACATCTCCAGGCCTCTTAACATAGTTGATATACTGTCTCACTACCTGAAAGTCTTCCAGTTTACCATTCTGTGTATGTTTCGGCAAATACTCTTGGCTAGCATATTTAGAAATGAAATAGTTAACCATATCCTCACGAAACTTAGCTTGTCCTCTAATTTGACCATCATCACCAATTTCAAAATAGAGGTCGCACAGCTTTTTCATATAATCAATAGCTGATCGACGTTTAACTTCTATGGTTTCATAAGCAAATCGCGTCAGTGTATAAAGATACCTGCGTAAAATAGTTTCACCTTGTTGTTCATCCACTTGGTTAAGCCAATAACGAACCCTTTCCTCACCTTCATACCGCTTCAAATAGTCTTCAAAACTAGCGCGGTAGTCTGTTTCTGGCTTTTGCTTAAAATAAATAATAATAGCTCTCCCGGCATAGTCGATTGTATAATCTTCAATTATGCCTAAAACACTAAGTCGGTAAACCGCACGCTGTGTATCAGAAAACGATCTGATTTTCCAAAAAGATTCTTTCAAAGAACTCTCCAAGTCTTCGATTATCAACTTTTCCTTAAATTTCGTTGCACGTTGGTATTCATATTTTAAATCATCAATAAACTTATCTTCTGAATCGCAAAAATTATATGCAGATCTTACAATACGCTCATTTATTTCTGCATTACCAGCCTCCTTTAGCTTATTTGAAATTTCTTTCACCAAATCATTAGTGAATGGCAGTATTAATACACCACTACCACCTTTAGCTAATGAACTTTCCAAGCCTTCACTCTTAATTTGATTCAGCCAATCTCCGTAATTCCCGCCGGGGCAAAATTTTCTAAGAAATCGCTTTACTGTGTACATTACTTTACGGCACTCTTCTTCTGTAGCATTCTTAATATCAGAGTAATTCTCAGTAAGAGTATCTAAATTCAAAAAACCAAAATTCACCTGCTCTGGACTATCAACAAATAGTTTTTTCTCTTTATTCCAATTACCTTTAGTTTTAACATATAGTCGTCTATTTTGACCTTTATTCCAAATTGATAGAGAGAATAAGTACCCAAACTCTTCTTTCAGAATAGAATTTAAATACTGAATAAAAAACTTACTCTCATACCGTATTTCCGTTATAAATTCATCAAATATAGTACGTTCTCGTTTTACTCCCTTGAAAGAATTTTTCAAAAAATCGATATTTGAGTCAACATCACTTGGACAGTACAGAATTGTACAGACTGCCTTTTCTCCATCACGCCCTGCCCGCCCTGCTTCCTGGTAAAAACTTTCAACTGACGATGGTAGGCTATAATGAATCGTAAAACGCACATTACTCTTATCAATACCCATACCGAATGCCTTCGTAGAAATCATCAAATTCGCTTGATTTTCAATAAACTTGGTTTGGTTTCCAAACGAACTCTTTGCTTCTGTCTCCACATGAGTATTACTAGCCAGATTTTCATCACTTTCGCTAAAGAACGTAACTGTTTCCAGAAATGATAAGCTTACAGTACCGCTCACAAGACCATTTTGTCCATGAAACCCATCTCGTACAGACAGGACACCATTCCCACGTGTGTCTGATTTTGTAGGACAGAAAATGATTCCAGCATTAGGAAACGAACCATTAACATCCCGTCGATAAAAATCAGACTTTCCTATTGATTTCATCAATGGAACCTCTCTCAACAGTTGAAGAAGTTTAGGATGTTTCTCGGCGCTAATTATCTTATCTCGTACCCAAGCTTCTGCTACGCCTATCGGTTCAATCTTTATTAGATTAAATTCTAACTCTTTACGATCAATAGCTCCAGATGGCAATTGCTGAATTGCATCTGTATTTATATTTAATTCACGTTGAATATCGGCCAGTACATCGAATGAAGCAGTAGCCGTCAAGGCAATAAACGTGGCATCTGCTCCTGTCTTAGTTCTGCAAAAATTCCTAAGATTACCAGCTAAGCGCAAATACGTTTGACGGAAATCATGTCCCCATTCTGATACGCAGTGTGCTTCATCAATAACTGCGTAACCGAAGAAGACGCTATTTTGCCTACAGCGAGTAAGGAGATTTCGAAATTTTTTTATTTGGAACCGTTCGGGAGATACAAATACTATCAGCAAATTACCAACACTTAGTTGCTCCTCAATATTCACACGTTCCTCCGTCGAATTATAGGTATTGATGTACGCGCACGCATCTATGTGGTTACTCAACAACTTCTCATACTGGTCACGCATGAGTGAATTAATCGGATCAACTACAATGGTTACGGCTGGCTGTAATAGAGCGGACAGCTGGTAGGTAAGTGACTTGCCACCACCGGTAGGCAGAAGGCCAACTACATCCTGCCCCTGCAAAGCCCGATTCAGAATTGATAACTGACCAGGTTTAAAATCCTGCTTACGAAAAACGGACTGTAGTATATATTGTAACGCCTGCTCCCGAACGGGAGCAGGTATAAATCCACCCTCTTTCTTCTCACCTAAACTAGCGTACTGAATTCTTGAAGCGGATATAAAGCGCATTGAGGGTGAGCCCTCCTGCAACTTAGTACCAAGATTTATCTTAATCGAAGAATAACTATTATCTTGTTCATCAAGCGATATAGCAATATCATACGTCTTCCCCTCTTGCGGCAATGTATCAATTGAGATTTTCGGAAACGCGTCATTTCGCTCTTGTAACAGAATGAGGCACTGATACCACTGTTCAATATCCTCTATAGCTAGCTGGAGATAAGGTTTTAGCAACTCATCAGCCAATATGGATAATCCATCGCTTTCTACGTCAGTGATTCGATTGGCAAATAATAACAATAATACTTTCTGTATTTGAGCTACTCGAACTAACCAAAGCCAGATAGATCCGGTTGGTAGTGAATCCTTACCTGTAAAAATTTCAGGAAGATTTTCCTCAGTTATTTTATAACGAACATCACCTTTTTCTATATGGCGCTCGAATGAAATATTAAACTCACTTAACATATGTCCGGTCAAAAACTGACTAGCCCGAGTTGGATTACCTCTTGATATTAAGTTATGTAGAATAGAAAAGGTGGGATTCGGTTCAAGAGAACTTAACCCTTTTTCAGGAATACCTTCAACTGAAAAAACGCTCCTCTCCCGAATCAGACGCTTAAACCCTTCGTGATTGGCATCCGGTTTCAGCAGTTCATCAATTAGATAACTTGCTTGTAAAACCATATTAAATTTCAAAATTAGGTGGATATAAATTTTGGCCTCTTTACACGTAATGATGAATTTTTCTTTTATGTCAAATAATAAACCGAGTCAACAAGGTCACAATGTTATTAAAAATAGTGGTAAGGCAAGGTTTTAATTTGTGTACTTCCTTGGATCAGTCATTTTAACTTAAAATACGTCTAATAAACTTTAGACCTCCGCCAATTGGAAACCCCAACTCTAAAAAACCTCTACTGTCTCATTTAACATCCGAATGTCTCTTAAGTAAGTGATCATAAATTATGCGGCATTTTACCCCAACCCCTCCCCTGTTTTCAAGGGGAGGGGTTGGGGTAAAATGCCGCATCATGCTTTGCCTACTAGTACTTAAAGCACTAGTAGGCAAAGCATGATGCTGTTAGGATAGCAAGGATTTGTCGACTTGACAATGTCTATCGGTTTATACCAAAATAGGATTTGTTTATTATAAAAGACCTTCGGTCTCGAATCCGTTTATCACTGGCTTAACACCCCATAAGCACCTAAATAGTGCCAAACGGTTGCCAGACTGCATACTTGTACCTGCTTATCCAGCTTGAAGTCTTCTGCCGACGGCGTAACGACCAGTAGCGGGATACTGCCTAAGTCTCGACTGGCAATGTAATTGCCCCGGCTCAGCGTTGGTGCATTGGTATATTTGATTTCAATACCAATAATAGGCTTCTCACCCCGCACCAATACCAGATCCAATTCAGAACCATCGGCGGTTCGGTAGTAATAAGCCTGAGTGTTGTAGGCTAAATGAGCCATTACCTGCTGAATAATGTAACCCTCCCAGGATGCGCCTACATACAGGCTACCTGTCAACGCTTCCTCCGTGTCAATAGCCGCCAGCGCATGAAACATACCACTATCGCGTAGGTAAAGCTTGGGTGCTTTAACCAGTCGCTTACCAATATTTATAAAGTATGGGGCCAGTCGGCGAATAAGAAACGCATTTTCCAAAAAGTCGAGATAACTCTGAACAGTAGGTACACTCAGCCCCAGGGATCGACTTAATTCAGAAGCATTCAGCGAATTAGCGTGAACACTAATCAACATGGATAACAAGGTTCGTATACGAGTTGGTGAAGCCCCTAGCCCTAAAGTGGGAAGTTCACGCTCCACGTACGTTTGAATAAAATCATTCATCCGCCGATTAGCCTGTCGATCAGTTGTTGCCAGCAGCATATCAGGGTAGCCACCCCGCAACCAATGTTTCTGATAGGAAACCTGCGCCTGCACCTCCGGCCAGGTTAGAGGCTGCAACTCCAGGTAAGCGATACGCCCGGCCAGTGATTCGGAGCTTTGTTGTAAAAGTTGGGGGGAAGCAGAGCCCAGAAGGACAAACCGGCCAGCTACCCGGTGACGATCAATAAGTGAGCGAAGCAAAGGAAAAAGTTGTGGCATGCGCTGGATTTCATCCAGAATGATAAGTTTATCCTGCCGTTCAGAAAGGTATAGCTCGGCATCCTGCAATCGATTGAGATCCTGGGTTGACTCCAGATCAAGATAAATCGACTGGGCTGAGAATTGACCGGTCAAGGAGCGCACAAGGGTCGTTTTCCCAACTTGACGCGGTCCTACCAGCGCAACAACTGGCCGGTCGGCTATAAGCTCTACAAATTCCGTTGCAATAAATCGCTCGAACATGATACCGTAAATTTAAAGTCATATTTTAAATTTACGGTATCATGTTCGAGCGATTTTACGAAAACTGATGACTCATCGATGTAGATGAAAGCGCCGGTAGCGAACAGAACGCTATGAGTCCTGCCTTTTTATCCTTTATTTCTCAGCAAGCGGCTTCACCGATACCTCTTTAAAATAGACGATATCATGCTCGCCGTGGTTTTGCAGACCGATGTACCCGGCATCCGGTCGGCGTCCGCGGAAGGGCTCGAAGTCGAATTTGCGCGGTGGCACCGGAGCGCCTTCCTTGTAATCCGTCACCTTGAGGCCGTTTACGTAAATGAGGGTACGGGGGCCATCGAGCGTGATTTCCATGGTGTTCCACTGAGGGCCGGGCTTGCCGGGTTTCGCCAGCGGTTTGGTGAGGGAGTACAAGGTGCCCGTTACGTGGTACTCGTCTTCGTCGGAGGTTTCGGGGTGGTTGTCGATCTGAACTTCGTACCCGTAATGAACCGGCATCCACTCTTCGCGCGGCTCAAGGGGTATGCGTATGTACACGCCCGAGTTGCTGTTCGCCTTCTGCATCTTATACACTACCCGAATGGTACAGTTGCCGAATTTCTCTTCCGTCCAGTAGAGCAACCCCATGCCGCCATGCCCGCGAATCATCCCGTTTTCGACGGACATTCGCCCATTACCCACATGTTTCCAGCCCGTCAGATCAGTGCCGTTGAACAGCTTTCGCCAGCCCGACGACGATTGGGCGGTTGCGCTCTGGCCGGTTAGCAGTAAAATAAAACAAAAAGCCGATAGTGTGTTTCTGACGCTTGTGTATGTCATAGTAGGAAGTAAAGTTGAATGACGTTACTTCCTACCGAGCGTGTAGTACCGACCGTCCCGGTCGGCCGGGAATAAATCAACCGGCTCACTAAACGGCCGGGCGGGACGCCCGGTACTACAGGTTAAAACAGGTTCGGGTAGTCGGAAATGATGCCGTCGACACCCAGTTGTTTCAGGCTTTCGATTTCGGCTTTGGTGTTTACCGTCCAGGGGATAATGGCCATACCCTGCTCATGGCAGGCTTTCACGGTTTCGGCGGTTACCGTTTTGTAATAAGGGCTGTAGGTGTTGGGTTTAAAGCCCAGCAAGGCCAGATTTTCGTCCAGCGGTTTCGGATTCATGGTCAGGTACGACAGCGAAATAGCGGGCTGCTGTTTGTGAATCAACTGCAACGGCCGGACATCGAACGATTGAATGATCAGGCGCTTACCCAGGTTCTTTTTTTGCAGAACCGCCATCACCAGATTGACAAATTCCGTTGGTTCGGGATGGTACACACCGTCCGTAGTTGCCGATGATTTGATCTCGATGTTGTACATCGGCATGGGCAGTCCCTTGGCTTTGGCGTAGGTTTCGACCGAGTCGATCAGTTCGGACAGCAATGGTTTATACGCCCGGAATTTCTGCTGCTGGGCAAACTGCGGATGCGGCTTACTGCCCACATCAAACTTCTTTATCTCGGCGTAGGTCAACTGGTACAGGTTGATCTTCTTCTGTTCGTCGGCCGTTACGGGGCTTCCGTCCGGCTTCAGGGCAATATCCGCCGACATGTAATTGTCGTGCGAAACCACCACCTGTTTGTCTTTGGAGATAACCACATCCATTTCCAGCGTCTGAACGCCCAGGTCCATCGCCTTTTTCATGGCCGGGATGGTGTTCTCCGGCATAAGGCCGCGGGCACCCCGGTGGCCTTCCGTATTGAATTTCGATTGGGCAACAACAACATGGGTACCCAACAAGAGGGCTACTAAAGCGAGAGTCTTCATTGTATAATCGGTAAAAGAAAATTTAACCGCAAAGACGCAAAGGGCAGGCGCAAAGATCGCTAGGAGGTTCTTTCGTTAGCGTTCTTCGCGGGTTTTTCTTTGCGTCTTTGCGGTTAAAACTGATTAAAGCTAGTTTACTGAAAGCTATACCGTAGGCCGATCTGAACCTGGAACGGATCGCCCGATGGGGTTACAACGCCGGAGTTGTTGACCCGATAGTTGAACCGCTGACTGGCCTGAGTGAAACCAGGAAGGGCCGACGTGGTGCCGCTGGCCGGAACGCCCAACGCATACAGTGCCTGCGTACCTAATGACTTGTTAACACCCCAGTCCCGCTTCAGGAAGTTAGCGAAGTTGAAGATATCGCCCGAGAGTTCGACCGCATGGTTTTTATTGAACCGGAACCGCTTCAGGAGCCGGATATCGAACACGCCGTAGAAGCCATTGATACCGCCATTCCGTTCCGCAACCCGGCCCGAATAGGCATTTACGTAATCTTTCAGACTTTGGCTGGCCGTGGGACTATTCAGCAACGTTTGCAGCCCCGTCCGTACATTGGCCGGTACAGCGTCGCTGTTGCGGTCGAAAACAAACGCCAGATCGTTGGTCGCGACGAAGTCGGCGTTGGTGTTGGCTCCTGACAGCAGCGAGTACCGCGTGCCTCCAATTCCGGAGTAACGAACGCCCAGGGTAATGCCGAATACCGATGGCAGTGTACCGTAAATCACAACCTTGTTCCGGAAATGGTTGTCCGAATATGTCATTTTGCTGAGGTTACGCGGGTCGTCCTTTACCGGTACAGACAACGTAGCGGTGTTGGCTACGTTACCATTGTAGGACGTGTTGTCGCGGGTGTCGTTCCAGGTGAAACTGGCGGTAATCTCCCCATCGCGGAGATACTGCCAGGTAGCATCCGCCACCACGGCAAACTGGTTCACGCGACCCAGGCTGTTCAGTTCCAGCACGCGGCCCAGCTTCTGACTGATCCGGCCCAGCTGCCAGTCGCCCACACCGCTGGCGGGCATGGAGGCCAGCGGGACGAACACACCCCGGTTATCCTCGCTGGCCAGCCGGAAGAACGGATCGGCTACCATGTTCCGGTCGACATACATGTAATTGTTACGACCCAGCGACATATAGCCCGCAAGACCAACTTTCAGTTTCTCGGTCAGGAAGTGTGTGTATGACAGGTTGGCTTTATAAAGAACAGGAACTTTGGCATCCGGCCCGGTCATGTTGATCGTTGGCACCTGAAAAGCGGCCAGCGTTGGAATACTGGCGGGATTCTGCCGGTAAGCCGCAAAGTCAGGCGTGGGGACGTTGGCTCCCCGTACATCGACGGTGGCAAAGTGCTTCCCGTCGAAGGTCAGGTTATTGATAATCATATAATTGTTAATGTCCGACGCAAACACACCGCCCCCGAAGCGGACAAAATCCGTATGCTGCTCGTTCACGTCCCAGTTGAGTTGCAGACGGGGTTGCACGATGAACGACTTGATTACGTTGTCTGTCCGTAGTTTCAGTTCATCCAGTACCAGTTGATTCAGCGAAGCTTTCGGGTAGTGCGCGTAATCGAAACGCAGGCCGGCGGTCATGTCGAGCCCCGGTGCCAGTTGCGTACTCAGCTGACCATAAATACCCGCGTTGAGGGTTTTCCCAACAACGGTAGGGTCGGCCACCAGCGGTACCTCGCGGTAGTAGCGGTAGGGTTGCAGGGCGTTGAACTTATCCAGCGACGACGTTGTGCCGTCTATGTTATAATGAAAACGGCCATTCACCTCACTGCCGTAGAGCGACCGGGCGTGCGTGTACATCAGGTCAAGGCCAAACGTGTACTGAATCCGATCGGTGTTGTAATACAGGTTGTCGACCAGTTGCACCACATTATTCGTAAACCCTTCCTGCGCAAAGCGGTGACCGCCCATCTGGATATTGGTCGACAGCGTTCCCCCATTTACCGTCGACACTACGTTTTCTACGATGTTCCGCGGAATGTTTGCACCGGGCAGTTGGTCGCCGGGGGCGCTTTTCTGGTAGGTGTAGAGGTGCTGAAGCTTCAGTTCATTGGTGATCTTCGGCGTAATCGTAGTACGTAATGTAGCCAGCAGACTATTATCGATGTTGAAGTCATTGCCGTACGACTCGTAGATATTGACGGCCGTGTTGTCCTGCAAACCTAGCTTGTTACGGTCGTTGGTGTAGTTATCCCGAATGGTAAGCAGGTTGTTCTGGTTGATCTGCCAGTCGATGCGGGCAAAGACAGCATCGGAGCCCCGGCCCTTGTCGAATGTACCGTACTGGGGCGTGTTGGCTACGCCATACTTACTGCGGGCAATATCGACAAATCGGTCGAGGGTGGCGCGGGTTACGTTGAAGCGGCTCTCATCGAGGGGTGTTTGTACGTCGGCGATGATCAGCGGGCGCGAATCCTGCTGGTGATCCCAAACCACGAAGTAATGCAGCTTGTCTTTGATGATCGGGCCACCCAGCGAAAACCCAAACTGGTTGGTCGAGAACTTATTGTTTCGCAGATTACCGCGAATGTCGTATTTGCTCGACAGCCAGTTGGCGCGGGTGTAGTTAAAGACGCTGCCCGCCAGTTTGTTCGTCCCCGATTTGGTTACGGCACTCACGATACCACCCCCGGCACGTCCGTACACCACATCATACTGGTTGGTGATCACCTTAAATTCCCGAACGGCTTCGATAGAGATTGAATAGGGTGCCCCGCTACGGCTGGTCGTTGCACCGGCCGAGGTTGGGTTTTTAGCCGTCATCCCGTCGATGGTGAAGTTGGTAGACGAGCCGATCTGCCCCGACAGGTTACCATTGGCACCACTCAGGGGCGACAGGTTGACCAGCGAGGTGAAGTTTCGTCCATTGACCGGCATGGTTATGAGCGTTTTGGCCGTGATGGCGGTTGCCGCCCCCAGGTTCTCGGTCTTATTTTTCAAACCCGATGCGACAACCTGCACCACTTCCAGATCCTGACCGGCTTCCTGCATAGTCAGGCTGATCCGGATTGCGTCGCCCTGGTTTACCATGTAGCCGGTTCGGCGTTGCTCACCCAGACCCACCGCCGTAGCCCAGATGGTATAAGGACCGCCCAGGGGTAATTCTTTAAACTGGTATTCGCCCTGGGTATTGGTAACCGTACCAGTCGTAAAGCCGGTCGATTCGTTACGCACCCGAACCGTAGCGCCGGGAAGTCCCTGTTTTTGCGTATCGGAAATAACCCCCGAAATGGAGGCCTGAGTCGTTTGCGCCCTTGCTTCCCTGCTGTTAAACCCAGCAAAAAGGAGCAATAAAAAAAGAGAGAGAAGATGTTTTTTCATACAGTTGATGACAGCGTTTTTTCTAACCGCAAAGAGACTACGGCTATATTTCCTGAATGTTAGTTTAATATTACCAAATTATCATGTTTATTGTAAAATTGGACCAAAACATCAAAAATTATTATTTAACTAATTAAAACGGATTTATAAGCACAGAAAAAGCCGGGTTGTTAGCCCGGCTTGATTGATCAACGTACCCACGGGCCGGGCCGCGTTCGGCTTCAGCCCGTGTTTCCTTATAAAATTTTAGTTTTTAAACCCATTATTACGAAAACACGGGCTGAAGCCGAACGCGGCCCGGCCCGTGGGTACGTGGGTTTTTACTTCTCGTTATTGCCTCCGCCCATTTTCCCGGCTTTGTTGGCCTGGGCTGCGGGAGCGGGATTCTTGACGTATTTATCCATCCAGCCGTTCATTTCCCACAACATGTGCAGCAATGACTCTTTGGCCGTGTAGCCATGACTTTCGTACGGCAGGAACACGAGCCGGGTGGTAGCCCCGAAGCCCTTGAGCGCGTTGTAGTACCGCTCCGACTGAATCGGGAACGTACCGGTATTGTTATCGGCTTCGCCGTGAACCAGCAGCAGGGGCGTCTTCATCTTGTCGGCATTCATGAACGGCGACATTTTGTTGTACACGTCCGGTGCCTGCCAGTAGCTGCGTTGCTCGTTCTGGAAGCCAAAGGGCGTTAAGGTACGGTTGTACGCACCACTACGGGCAATACCGGCTTTGAAAAGCTTACTGTTCGATAACAGGTTGGCCGTCATGAAAGCTCCGTACGAGTGCCCACCCACGCCAACCCGGCTCGAATCGACCACACCCAGCCGAACCCCTTCGTCGATGGCCGCTTTGGCGCTCGACACCAGTTGCTCCACGTAGGTATCATTCGGCTCTTTGTCACCCTCGCCCACAATGGGGATGCTGGCATTATCCAGAATGGCGTAACCCATTGTCACGAAAGCGGCACCACCCCAGTAGCTGATCCGGTTGAACTGGTAAGGCGAACCGGCTATCTGACTGGCCGCTTCTTTACTCTTGAACTCGGCCGGATACGCCCACAGGAATGTAGGCAGCGGTCCCTGCTCCTTTTTGTACCCAACGGGCAGGTAAAGGGTGGCCGTCAGCTCAACGCCATCGGCCCGCTTGTAGCGAAGCTGCTGCTTCTGAATCCCTTTCAATTGTGGGTATGGATGCGGAAAATACGTTGCCTGAATAGGGGCAATTTTAGCTTTCAGATTCCGGACGTAATAGTTCGGGTTCTCGTCGGGTGTTTCACGGGTGGTCAGGATCACCTGTTTGGCCGCGTCCAGCACGGCAATGGGCCGCTCGAAGTAGGGAGCCGCCGACCGCCAGAGTTCGCGGGTTTGCTTCGTCTTCAGATTCAGCAGACTTACATACGGCCGGTCGCCCTGGGGCGATGACCCAACGGCGTTCAGCATCAGGATTTCACCACTGGGGAGTAGATTCAGCACATCGCGGCCGTACTGGTTGTGCTTCGTATCGGGCTGACCCGGATTGGTGTACCGGTCTTCGTACGAACGGTCGAAAAGAACGGACGTTTGCCAGTTGGCCGGATTAACGATTTTGGTGATGGTTTTCCGATTCTGCCACCAGCGTTCGGTAGCCAGCGCCGTCGACTCGTTGCCCCAATCGAAGTTTTCGAAACGGAACTGGGCCGCGTAAATTTCTTTGGGCTGAGCCGAGAACGGCGCATCGACCATATAAACCTTATCCCGAACCTCAGCTTTTACTTTGGGGTCGCCATTGTCCTGCGCCACGGTATAATAGACCGAAGCGGGGGCATCGGCCCGCCAGTTGAAATCGCGCGGGCCCGTGGGTGCTCCATCGCGGCTGTAGGGAACGGCTTCCTGCAACGGGCCATCGTTCAACGTTTTCACAAGAGACCCGGCCATGGCGTAAATTTCGGTTTTCAATGGAAACCGGCCCACGGGCACCAGGTACGAAAACGGCGTGTGTACCGTTTCGATCATCACATACTGACCATCCGGCGATGGCTCTGCGGTACGGATAATACCCGCCTGACCGATATTGGTGGCGGTTCCATCCAGACCCATTCGAACTACCTGCGACGTGGTGTAAAAGGCAAACTGCTTTTCGTCGGATGGACTTTTGAGCAAGTCCTGGTAGGTTGGAGCCTGCCCGCGCGATCCTTTCACGTTTTCCTGGGTGGTTGGACCAGACGGAACCCGACTTACCTCCATCGCTGGGCCACGCCCGGCGGGAACGGTTTTTACGATCAGGCTTTTGCTGTCCGACACCCAGTAATAGGGTGAGCCCAACGTTGCATTGAGCGCCAGCGAGCCAACTTTTTGGGCCGACAGACTGGCAACATCGGCAATGTACAGATCAATCCGGGTGTCGGTCGAGTTGGCAAACGCCACCTTTGTTCCATCCGGCGACCACTGTACGAAGCTGATCAGGGGTTCGGCGGGTAAACCGGCGATTGTTTTTTCGTCTTTATCGGTCAGTTTTTTCAGTTTCAGACCCGTTGTATACCGGGCTCGGCTGGGACCGTTGTTGGCTGGGTTGAGTCGCAGACCGGCCAGTTTAAGCTCGGGTTGCGCCAGTTCGTCGATGCCGGGAGCGGCTGCCTGTTCGAGAATGAGCATCATATCGCCTTTCGCCGACATGCTCACATTGGGTGTCAGCGGAGCTGTGACCAGATCGGCCAGCGCTTTGGGGGGTGTTTGATAGCCTGGTGCATCCTGAGCGTGTCCGGCGAGCGAAACGGCAAGCCAGGGAATAACCAGAAACAATCGACTTTTGCGGGTAGTCAGGTTGTGAAGCATAAAGGGAGAAGTTGTTTCAACTGTAACGAAAGATGAAGATACGACGAAATTAAAATGCATAAGGCAAAAATTAATAAGGTTCTCCTTATCCATATTTTATGGGCTATGTCTTTGGTACAACCTCATTATTTTACTGTATTCTTTTGCGAAATAATACTAATACCAATTATCCTTTATAAAAAGAACTCCTGCTCGATGATCGAACAGGAGTTCTTGACACACGTGGGTGCGATGGGTTAACTTAACGTAATGATCCGGTACGTATCGGCCCATTGCGTGTTGAGGACAATGGCATTTGTCTGCCGGTTCGCGCCTTCTGTCACAATCAGTTCGTAAACGCCATCAGGCAGTTCACTCAAATCAAAGCGGATACGCGTATTTGAATCCTGCTTGTAAACGACTCGGTGGGACAACGTACGTCCCTGCTTGTCCACTACGTCAATTGACAGGTGGCCATCTGTTTTCCCAAGAACCACATCAACTTTCCCGTTTTGGGTGGGTTGGATTGTCAGTGGGGTTTTCTGGGCTGTCGTAGCCGAATGGCTATCCTGAGCGAAACCGGTTGCAGAGAAAGTAAGTATTGCAGCAATCAACAGGGAAGTGGCTAACGTTTTCATAATATGTAGTATTTATAGGTGACTTCGTTTTGCGTCTGGGTGCGGTATTGCTCCTGACTTCTGAGACAAAGCAACGCCCGTCCGGAAGAATAAAAAAACGAAATCGACAGATAGCCGGAGAACGTCGGCAGAACGACATATTTACACTAATATGCTAATCATCAATTATTTACAATATCATTTAGGCATTCATCGATGAAACAGGGCGGTTCGTAGAGACAGACCGGAGATTCATCGGTTTCGTGACCCCATTCCGCGCCGGGTGCCTACTGGTTCACGGGAATGGCCTGCACAATTTCACTCGATCAGAAATCCCCATAGTCCACCTGTATGCAGGTCAACCCAAGGGTTCGTCGCCACATATCGACCACCTGCTGTCGGTCATCGACCACGAGGTCTACGTAATACCGGCCTGCTATATGTTGGTCAAATAGCTCCTGTTTTACGATCGAATCTTTCCGATTGTCGCGCTCCCGGCGCATGAACAACAAATAATCCGTTTCCTGCCAGTCGAAATGCTGATTCAGCCAGGCGATTGTTTCCGGGCGACAAACCGCATCGCGACCCGAGAAAAAAACGACCGTATAACCCGACGTTCGCATAGCCTGAACCAGCCGGATAACAGGCCATTTGGGGGTGTCCAGACCCACGCGATGCCAGGCAAAGGGTGAGCGATCCCCTCTGTCGGCCACGGTGCCGTCAATATCCACGAGAATACAACGCGGCAAGGTCTCGTCCTGCTTACGCTGAAAGGCGGTTGGCCGGGTCAGGATTTCGGTCTGAAACTTAAAGTGCCGTTTCAGCGAGGTAAGCTGTTCGGCCTGCTTCCGGATCACCTCCTCCCCCACCGAATCGGGCCGGTCCCGGTCCCGACGGATGCACTCGTCAATAGGCACCCGAAGCAGTTCATACCGGATTTCCACTTTGTCGAAATGGCGCGTCAGCAGTTGCCGAAATTCGTTGATATAACTCAATTTGAGGCTCGTATTGTCGATGAGCACATGCCAGCCCCGCGTCAGTCCTTCCAGAATAGCGGCTTTCTGTAATTCATTGACGACCGTTTCGACGCGGTCCTTTTCCCGCTCCGGCCAGGTTTCATAATACTCTCGAAGCGATACAGACAGCAGACTCCGCCGAAAATCATCCCGATTGATCCGCAGCCAGTTCGGATTTTCGGTACAGAACTGCCGGGCAAAGGTTGTTTTGCCGCTACCACTCAGGCCGGTTAGAATCAGGACTTTCTTCATAAAATACATGGATAGAGTAAACGTACCCACGACGTACCCATGGGCTTCAGCCCGTGTCAGTGACATATAGCAAACACGGGCTGAAGCCCGTGGGTACGTCGTGGGTACGTTACTTGCCTTCGCGAAGCTTCAGGATCAATTTCGTTTTTAGTTCGTGTAACCCTTTTTCCAAACCTACTGGATAAGTATGCGGATTGACAAACCGTTTAACGCCCGGATGCAGGTTGGCCAACTGGGTTTGCACCCGCTCGCGCACCGCATGAATATCAGGACTGTCATATACCCGTTTGCCCGACTTCACGACCGGCACCAGCAGATCTTCGTAGGGCTGTTCGGCCTCAAAACGTCGGCGTTTGGTAAAATCGAGGGGGTCGATCATCGTGGTTGACTCACTGGCCGAACCGTCCATACTTTCGGTATCGTAAATCATATCGGCTACAAAGCCCCGCTCATCCCGAAACCGGCGCACCTGCTGAATGCCCGGCGTCGAAATTTTTATAGCCTGTTCAGAAAGCTTCATCTTGTACACCCAGCTGTTGGTCCGGGGCACATCGACCTCTTCTGTCACATTGACATTCGATTGACCGTCGGGCTCCTGACGCAGGGCGGCTAACTTGTACACTCCCCCCAATGCGGGCTGATCGTAAGCCGTAACGAGCTTGGTCCCAACACCCCAGATGTTAATTTTTGCGCCCTGTTGCCGTAGACTGGCGATGATCGTTTCGTCGAGGTCGTTACTGGCTACGATGCCCGTATCCTCAAAACCGGCGGCATCCAGCAGTTTACGAGCTTCGATACTCAGGTAGGCTAAATCGCCCGAGTCCAGCCGGATGGCGGCCAGTTTATACCCGCGTTCCACCAGTTTCCGCCCCGTTTCTATGGCGTACCGCACCCCCTGCAACGTGTCGTAGGTATCGACAAGCAGCGTTACGTTATTGGGCAGCACGTCGGCATAGGCATCAAACGCCTGTTGTTCATCGGCAAACGACATCACCCAACTGTGCGCGTGCGTACCGCCAACGGGAATATCGTAGAGTTTACCGGCCAGCACATTGGAGGTTGCATCGCACCCACCGATGTACGCGGCCCGGCTGGCTGTCATGCCGCCGTCAATCCCCTGTGCCCGGCGCAGGCCAAATTCCAGCAGCGTGTCCTGCTCCACAACCAGCCGAAGCCGGGCCGCTTTGGTTGCAATCAGCGACTCGAAATTAACGAGATTCAGCAGGGGTGTTTCCAACAACTGGCACTGTAATATTGGTCCACGAACGCGGATGAGCGGTTCATTCGGAAAAACGACCGTTCCTTCGGGTATGGCCTCAACATCGCAGGTGAGTTTCAGATCGGCCAGATAATCCATGAATTCGGGCTCAAACATGGGTTTTCCATCGTTGCCCTTTAGGGTACGGAGGTAGCGCAGGTCTTTTTTGGAGAATCCAAAGTTTTCGATGTAGCCCAGCACATTTGCCAGCCCACAGGCAATGGTGAAGCCCCCGTTAAATGGATTTTTTCGAAAATAAAGGTTAAACACTGCCTCCTTTTCCGATGTTTTAGTCTTCCAGTAACCATAAGCCATTGTGACCTGGTAAAGGTCTGTTAGCAGGCTTAGCGACGTGTCATAAAGCTTGTTTGTCATCACAGGCGAAGGTAGCAAGTTGATACTTTACAGAAAATTCATCTGATGAAAAACATTTTTTAGTTAAATTGGCCTGATAATTGTGAGGGGCACTTTTACCAATACCTTGCTACTCAACGTAACCCACTAATCTACAGACGCCCGTACGACCTATGCAGAAGTTAAGTCTTTCCCAATCGCTTCAGCAAAAGCTATCTCCGCAGCAGATTCAGTTTATCAAACTGTTACAGATACCCACCGCTGAATTAGATACACGCATTGAAGAAGAACTGGAAATCAATCCGGCTCTGGAAGAGGGTATGGATGAGGAGTACGAGCAGAAAGATGAGGACGATTCATACGACGAGACCGACGATTTCAAGGATCGGGATGATGACCTAGACATTGATGGCTATATCCAGGACGAAGATTATGCGGGGTACAAAATGCAGGGCGACGGCAACTACGGGGAAGAAGACCGGGACATGCCCCTGGCTACCAGCTCCAGTCTTATGGACTCGCTGCTGCAGCAATTCGGCTACCTGAACCTATCGGAAGAGCAGCGCACCATTGGTTATCAACTAATTGGCAGCATTGAAGCCGATGGCTACATCCGCCGGTCGATTCAGGCCATTGTCAACGACCTGGCGTTCTCGCAGAATGTATTTACTGATGCCGAAGAAGTGGAGGCTGTGCTTCATAAGATCCAGTCGTTCGATCCGGCCGGCATTGGTGCCCGTTCGCTACCCGAATGTCTGCTGCTGCAACTCCGGCGCAAAGACCAGTCGGACCCCTATAATATCCTGGCGATCCGGATCATCGACGAGTTCTTCGACGAATTTTCGAAAAAACATTACGATAAAATTCAGCGACGACTCAACATCAGCGACGAATCGTTGAAGAAAGTGATCGACATTATTATCCGGCTGAACCCCAAACCGGGTTCTATGGAGGGCGAAGGTGGAAATATCCAGTACCTCATTCCGGATTTTCTGCTGAGCAACACCAACGGCAAACTGGAACTGTCGCTGAACTCCAAAAATGCGCCCGAACTGCGCATCAGCCGCTCCTTTGCCGATATGCTCGACACCTATGACAAGAGCAACAAAAAGCAGAACAAGAACCTGAAAGAAACGGTCACCTTCGTTAAGCAGAAACTGGATGCGGCCAAGTGGTTCATCGATGCCATCAAGCAACGGCAGCAAACCCTGCTCCGTACTATGAACGCCATTGTGCGTTACCAGTATGATTTCTTCCTGACCGGCGATGAATCACGGCTGCGGCCCATGATCCTGAAAGACATCGCTACGCTGATCGACATGGACGTATCGACGGTATCGCGGGTGGCCAACAGCAAGGCCGTTCAAACGGAATTTGGCATCTACCCGCTCAAATATTTCTTCTCGGAAGGGATCTCGACCGATACGGGCGAAGATGTCAGCAGCCGGGAAGTGAAAAACATTTTAAGAGATTTGATTGACGCCGAACCCAAGTTGCACCCGCTGTCGGATGATAAGCTGGAGAAGATCCTGAACGACCGGGGCTACAACATTGCCCGGCGAACGGTAGCCAAATACCGCGAACAGCTAAACATTCCGGTAGCCCGGCTGAGAAAACAATTATAAAAAATGAATAATGGATAATGTACAATGTGAAATACAATAGGCTTGGCGCGTATTTTTACACAATTATTCATTCTACATTATTCATTATCCATTGAGTACCCGTTTTGCCCACTTCCTGTCGGCTGTTTTTCATCCTTTGCTGATGCCGACGTTACTGTTTGCATTGCTGCTGTTTCGGGTACCTGCCGTGCTGGGGCTGGATGCATTTTCGGTCTCCCTCCGGCTTAGCTTACTAATCCTGATTTTTGTGGGTACGTTCATGACGCCCTCGCTGCTGATCTATTACCTGTTCCGCGCGGGGTACGTTAAAAATTTAAAAATGACCACCCTGTCCGATCGGCGGTTACCTTACTTCCTGACGGCTCTGGTTTATACGATAACAGCCTATTTGTTTACCTACCAGATGCAGGGGCTATCGAGTCTGGCCCCCGAAATTGGTACCCTCATTGCCAGTATAGCCGTTTCCATACTGCTGGTTGGCCTCATTAGCCTCTCCTGGCAAATCAGCGCTCATTGCGTCGGTATTGCGGGCGTTGTGGGCGTTGTGGCCAGCTTTATGCTTAAATTCAGTATCACAGACCTGTTTTTCCCGTTGCTGCTACTGGTCATGCTAACGGGTTTTGTGGCCAGCGCCCGGCTCCGGCTCAACGCCCATACCCCCGCTCAGATTCTGGCGGGTGTAGTACTTGGGTTAACCGTCAGTCTGCTCACTGTATTTTGGCTCATCTAGCTTTTTTGTAACTTACCGCAGCGCAAAGAGCCCAAAGAAGAACCAGCACCACCATGCGTTCATCTCTGTGCGCTCAGTGCCTCTGTGTTCATCCCTTGCCTTATGTACGAAAATCTGCTTTATGATGTTAGCGGTGCTGTTTGTCGGATAACCCTCAACCGCCCGCAGGTATACAATGCCCTCAGCCCCGGCCTGATCCGCGATATTACAGCCGCCATCGAAGCCGCTGGTGCCGACGAGCAAATTCGCGTGGTTGTCCTGACGGGCGCGGGCGACAAGGCCTTTTCGTCCGGTGCCGATCTTAAAGAAGGCGTTATGCAGGCGGCTACCTCGGGTGGTCAGCTCGCGCTCGGCGACTCGCTCCGCACCACTTACCACCCCATGATTCAGGCCATCCGCAACCTGCCAAAGCCGGTCATCGGGCGCATCAACGGCGTTGCCGCCGGAGCGGGCTGTTCGCTGGCGCTGGCCTGCGATGTGGTTATCTGCGCCGACGACGCCTATTTCAGCCAGATTTTCGTCAACATCGGCCTCATGCCCGATGCGGGCTCTACCTTCTTCCTGCCCCGGCTCATCGGTCCCCAGCGGGCTTTCGACCTGTGCAGCACCGGCCGACGCGTTTACGGCCCCGAAGCAGCCCAGATTGGCCTCGTCAGTCGCTCGGTACCTACGGCAGATTTAGACACGGCGGTCGATGCCGTTGTGGGCTATTATGCCGCTGCCCCCACCCGCGCCATTGGGGCCATGAAAAAAGTTTTGAATGAATCGCTCTATTCCGACCTGACCCATCAGCTCGAACAAGAAGCTGACAATCAGGACGAATTAGGGCGTTCGGCAGATGCGGCTGAGGGTATAGGGGCCTTCCTGATGAAGCGAAAAGCAAATTTTTCGGGTAAATAGATTGACAAGCGTGTTTTTTCTACCTACTTTTGCACTCCCAATCAACGGGAAATGCTTTATAGCAATGCATTTGTAGCTCAATTGGATAGAGCACCTCACTACGGATGAGGAGGTTTGGGGTTCGAATCCCTACAAGTGCACTGATTACCTTCTCAATTAGACTAAAAACCCGCTTCATAAGCGGGTTTTTGTGTTTCTAGCCCCAACTACTTCGCTTTTAAGCACCAGTAAAAGGTACATTCTGGGATACACCTTTTGTTTCCTGGGGTACACTTTCTCCGCTGCTGTGTTCTGACCGAAAAGAATGGTTTCACTATAATGATTCAGCCAGCCTTTTGCCTATGCCGCTTTCTCCTGGTACAAATGCTTCTGAAAGTCAATGAAGGTAGCGCGGATGTCGGCGACGGAACCCAGACGAACTTTGGCATCATCCAGCGAATTATATTTGAGTTGAAGCAAACTCGGTAGCTTCTCCTGATCCAGTTCGTCAACTCCGCCTTCAACGTATTTGTCCAACACGAATTCGAGGAATTCCTTTTGCTGCGGGCTCAGTAACGCAAAGATCGTGGTTTCGGCCTCGGCCACGCGGTCGGCACGGCTGATGGGCTTGCGGGCAAACGAAATATATTCCAGCACGTCGAACAGATCGCTGTTTTCGGCCTGAATCAACCGCTGTAACGCGCCAAGTTCGTCTTTGCCGTATCCGGCATCGGCCAGGTTAGCCAACAAGGTTTTCCGGGTCATGGGGTTCGACCAGATGGCCCGCAGCTCGGCCTCGTCTTTGAAGAAGTCGGGTAGTGTACCGAATAGGGCTTCTAAAAACTCCTCCGACGATATAATCCGGCCGTCGGCGCTCCAGAACGAGGTCGACATCATGTGCTGAATCTCGCGTTCCTTCCCGTCGCGCAGTTTTATTTTCAGCTTTGGTTTGTACCCTGCTCCTCCGCCCGGTGGGTCTTTTGGGCCACCCGAAGGTGGCGGGGTTGGATACGGCTTTGGGTTTGGCTCCGGTTTGGGTTCCGGCTCTTCGGGTGGACCGTCCCATTCAGGGTCGGCAAAATGCTCGTAAGCACCCACGTAATCGTAGATGGTGAAAAACTCCTTACCATCGAACAACCGCGTTCCCCGGCCGATGATCTGTTTGAATTCGACCATGGAATTGACGGGCCGCAGTAATACGATGTTGCGGATATTGCGGGCATCTACGCCGGTCGACAGCTTTTGCGAGGTGGTCAGGATGGTTGGAATGGTTTTCTCGTTGTCCTGAAACTCGCGTAAATACTGCTCACCCAAGGGCCCATCGTCGGCCGTGACGCGTACGCAATACTTTGTGTCGCGGCTGGTCTTGTGCTGGTTGATGAGGTCGCGAATGATGATTGCATGGTCCTGGCTGGCGCAGAATACAATGGCTTTCTCCCGCTGATCGGCTTCGGTCAGGTAGAGTTTAACGCGTTTTACCTCCCGTTCTTTTATCTCAATAATGCGGTTAAAGTCGGCCTCTTTGTACTTCCTGCCGCTTTCAACCTCCCCTTCAATCACCTTGTCGTCAGACACATAGATGTATTCATCCAGCGTGGTCTGAATACGCTTGACTTTAAAGGGGGTCAGGAAGCCATCATTAATGCCGTCTTTGAGCGAATAGCTGGAAACCGGCTCACCAAAATACTGGTAGGTGTCGGCATTCACGTCGCGCTTGGGGGTGGCGGTCAGACCCAACTGAACGGCGGGTTCGAAATATTCCAGAATGTCGCGCCAGGTGCTTTCGTCGTTGGCCCCGCCCCGGTGACACTCGTCGATGATGATGAAATCAAAGTAATCGGGTTGATAAGCGCCGAAGTAGGGCGCGGCATTGCCATCGGCATCGGTTCCGCTCATGAACGTCTGGAAGATGGTAAAGAAGATACTGCCGTTGGTGGGCACACTTCCTCTGCGCCGGATTTCCTGCGGACTGATCCGCACCAGCGCATCTTCGGGAAAGGCGGAAAAGGCGTTGAACGCCTGATCGGCCAGAATGTTGCGGTCGGCGAGGAACAGAATGCGGGGTTGACGCCGACCGTCGCGGGTGAGGTTCCAGCGGGTTTTGAACAGTTTCCAGGCAATCTGAAACCCAATGAACGTTTTGCCGGTACCGGTGGCCAGCGTGAGTAAAATACGCGGCTGGTTGTCGGCAATGGCGGCCATGACCTTGTTAACGGCCCGCTCCTGATAATAACGGGCACCTTTGGTACCGCCTACGTACTCGAACGGTACGGCATTGAACAGGTCGCGCCAGTGATTGGGACTATCGAAGGTTTTGTTCCAAAGCTCATCGGGTGTGGGGAACCGGTCGACAAGGCCCTCCATGCCGGTTTTCATGTCGATGCCGTAAATCTCTATCCCGTTGGCGGCATAGGTCGTGTCGAGACCAAGCCGCTCGGCGTAGTTTTTGGCCTGGGCCACGCCCTCCCCTACGGCCAGCTCGTTGCTCTTGGCTTCGATAACGGCCAGTTTGACTCCTTTATAGACTAACACATAGTCCGCGATGAGCTGCTTAGTCCGACCGCCCCCGGTCTGGATTTTACCGGCCGTGATGATGTGTTCGCGGAGGACTTTGGTATCGGGCACCACGCCCCAGCCGCTGGCGGTTAGTTTGGGGTCGATCAGCTCGGCCCTGGTTTCGGGTTCGTTCATGGATAGAGGGCAACGCGATCTATAGGGCGACGCCCTATGATATTGATAAAGCCCTTTCAGGGCGAAAAATACATTGTGGCAAAAATCCTCACCATAGGGCGAGGCCCTATGCAACAGACAAAGCCTCAGCCATAGCCCTGAAAGGGCGTTATCATGAGCATGGGGCATCGCCCTATGAATTCGTGTGGTATCATATCCTATGAATTCATATCACCCACCACAATCCACCATCAATCCCACACATAGCGTTCGTCATAATCCATGCCATATTTTTTATAAATACCCCGGCACTCGTCCTGGAATGAGGTTTGCCGATGGTGCTCGTACTGATTTTCAATGTAGCGCACCACAACATCCACCTGCGATGGATTCACCGAAAATGCGCCATAGCCATCCTGCCAATAGAAATTTTGGTACCCCTGACCTTTGGTCTTTATCCACTTCGACGAGTTCTTTTTCACCTCTTCCATCAATTTCATGAGGGCGATCTTTTTCGAGAGCGTACACAGAATATGAATATGGTCGTAATAGCCACCAACCCGCACCGGGTAACATTCGAGGGCCTTACAAACACCGCCCAAATAAGCGTATAATTCGTCTTTTATATCGTCGCCGATGATGGGTTCCCGGTATTTGGTGCTGAATACGAGATGGACGTAGACTTTTGTTAATGATTGGGGCATATTAATTCATGGATTCATAGGGCGATGCCCCGTGTTAATGATGAATTCGTTAATGGCGATTACCGAATTCATAGGGCAATGGTACGAATTCATAGGGCGATGCCCCATGCTAATGATCATGCCCCGTCGGGGCGAAGTGCCGAGGTCAAATATAGCCCTGAAGGGGCGTTATCATCAGCATGGGGCATCGCCCTATGAATTCGTACCATTGCCACCGCCCTATGCTATCGTTGTTCATGGCACCTAGCCCTGAAAGGGCGGTATCATTTGCATGGGGCATCGCCCTATGATATGGTGCCCTATGATATGGATGCATCACGAGGTATCAATCGCACAGGGCGACTCCCTGTGTTTTCGCTAGTGTTGTCGATAACTCGCCCTGAAACGCTTTTTGCAAAATGGCCTTTTTTAATTCATCGAGGTCGGTCAATTTCTGCTGATAGATGGCTTCGAGCTTTTTGGTCTCGGTAGAAAGCGAATCGAGTTTGGCGACGATGGTTTGTTGCTCTTCAAGTGGGACTTTAGGGACAGCAAAATTTCGTAAAACGCTCAATGAAACAGTTCTTTGCGCAGTACCAGTAGCACCGTCATTCCCTTGTTTGAACACTTGTGGAGACAGGATTAGATAATATAACCATTTAGAGTCTGTCTGGCTTTTTGGCCGTATTAGACCAATGTGTCGTTGAAAACAAAACTCAACATCAGATTCAACAATAACTGGAATTCCGAAAGAGCCCGTTACGGTATATA
Organism: Spirosoma fluviale; assembly: GCF_900230225.1. Taxonomy (GTDB): domain Bacteria; phylum Bacteroidota; class Bacteroidia; order Cytophagales; family Spirosomataceae; genus Spirosoma; species Spirosoma fluviale. The sequence goes on along the minus strand of NZ_OCNH01000001.1, from coordinate 450,096 downwards.
GAACATCCCCTTTCTTGGGCTTTCTATTCGGTTTCAGATTCTTATAGTATTCGGGTGAAACCATAAACGTATCTGAAAAATCAATTTTATTAGACTCCTTATTGATGTTTGATATAGTTATGAATGGGACTCCGGTTTCTGATTTCGGCGGTGGCATATGATCACCATCTGTAATATCAGTGGCTAAGTCTGACAATTTAACTCTCTCCCACCCCTCACCCGGATTGGCAAAAACCGACTGCAAATACGATTCAAACAACTCGCGGGCGTTTTGCAGGTTCTTCTGCGCGTTTTCTTTAGCCTTGTCAATGGCCGCAAAAGCCTCATCCAAAATGGCTACGATGCGCTGTTGTTCAGAGAGCGGGGGAAGGGGAACTTCAACTTCATCCAACATATATTTTGTAACCTGATTAATCATTGGATTTTCACCTCCATTGATTTGGTTACGAAATTCATCTGAGATAAAAAACCAAGAAAGAAAAGGGTTATGAGGGCTTCTGATTACAGTCATAAAAGTACCAAAAGTCATTTCTTCTTGAAGGTTTGGAATCGTTGCAGTTTTCCCAACTAGTCTTTTACTACCATTTCGACTACACATCAAAATGTCACCTTCCCTAACTTTCAGCTTGTCTTTAATTGGCTTATTAACTCGAACAAGGTCGGACAGATCTAATTCCCCTTCCTGAATATTTGATGACCTCAAAACTATAATACCTTCATCGCTAACGTCTTTTGGCGAATAAGTAAGCCCGATTGAATATTCGGCAATGTCCTTTAATTTTTTTTGCTCCCAATCCGTCTTCATACCAGTTCCCAGATGCCGTTTAAAATGTCTGCGCTTTCTTCGTCCAGGGCCCGCATTTCGGCCAGTATTTCCTGGGGTTCGCGCAGGGCTACCTCTTCTTTTTTGTGGGGATTCTTGGCCGAGAGGTCGCAGGTGGCGGGGTTGATGTCGGCAAGGTTCACCGTCCAGGAGTTTTCGGAGTCGGCTTTGGTTTTCTGGAGGGCGACAAAGTCGGTCAGGTCGCGTTCGTTGAGGGCGTTGGTTTTGCCGAGATTCCGGTCGAGGTTGAGCTGGTAAAACCAGACTTTCTGCGTGGGTGCCCCTTTTTCAAAAAACAGTACTACCGTTTTCACCCCTGCACCGGTAAACGTGCCGCCCGGCAAATCGAGTACCGTGTGCAGGTTGCAGCTTTCGAGCAGGAGCTTGCGCAGGCTTACCGAGGCATTGTCGGTATTGGACAGAAAGGTGTTTTTGATGACCACCCCCGCCCGGCCACCGGCTTTCATGATCTTGATAAAATGCTGCATGAACAGCGAGGCCGTTTCGCCCGTTTTGATCGGGAAATTCTGCTGCACCTCCGCCCGTTCTTTACCGCCAAAGGGCGGGTTGGCCAGCACAATGTCGTACCGGTCTTTCTCCTGGATGTCGGACAGGTTTTCGGCCAGCGTGTTCGTATGGATAATGTTGGGAGCCTCCACGCCATGCAGAATCATGTTCATGGTGCCAATAATGTAGGCCAGTGATTTCTTCTCCTTGCCGTAGAACGTGCTTTTCTGGAGCGTATCGAGGTCTTTGGTCGACAAGCTGGAGGCAGCCCCATTCTTACCGGCTTTCAGGTATTCGAACGCTTCTACCAGAAAGCCCGCCGAGCCGGAGGCCCCGTCGTAGATCTTCTGGCCAATTTCGGGCGCAACCACCTTCACAATGGTTTTAATGAGCGGTCGGGGTGTATAGTACTCGCCCCCGTTTCGGCCCGCATTGCCCATGTTCTTGATCTTATCCTCGTAGAGGTGGCTCATTTCATGCTTTTCGGCATGGGTCCGGAACCGGAGCAGGTCAATGCGGTTAATGACTTCGCGGAGGTTGTAGCCACTTTGCAGGCGGTTTTTCAGTTCGCTGAAAATCTCGCCAATCTTGTATTCGATGGTGTCGGCATGTTCGGCATCGACCTTAAACTTTTTGAGGTACGGAAAGAGCTCATCATCCACAAAGTCTTTCAGATCGTCGCCGGTAAGGGCTTTCTGGTGGTCGATCAGCCCCAGGGGAGTTTTGGGAGCCGCCCACACCGACCATTTATATTCGGGCGCAATGATGGGTTTGTAGTCGAGCCCCCTCAGTTCGGCCGCCGTTTCTTTATCTTTTTCTAAGTCATCGAGGTATTTCAGGAACAGCACCCAGGAGGTTTGCTCCACATAATCCAACTCACTGCCGCAACCGGCATCCTTGTGCAGGATGTCGTCAATATTCTTAAAAGTCTGTTCAAACATGGTGTTCGGTTTAACGCGTTACTCGTGGGGTTTTGGTGTGTATGAGAAAGGAGAAGCCTGTTTAGTCCGGCTTCTCCTCCCCTGATTTTTCATCAGTAGCCCATCTACAAACATACGCAATCCAATAGGTTTTGAGAATGGACGAAGACAACTATTACCAGAAAATCATTGAGGGTGGGCTTATTTTATTTCCACATCCGGATCAAGAGGAAGCTTTAGGCAACATACCTTTTTTAAAAGAAAGCCCTGATAGGTGAATACTATCGGCCATTTACAAGTGTAGATCAAGCGTTAATCAAAAGGACTCTAAACTGGCATAAGCCTTTTTCTATAAGGGATGAATTTTGTTACGATCTAGTTCACGTAGCCATATTGTTTTTCCTATTCTATGAAAGGGTATTTTTCCCATTGTAAAGAGGAAGACCGTTAAGGTACTTTGTTACAAAGTCAGGTTTAGAGTAACAGAAAACTTTCAATATAGAATTTATCTGTAATACACAGCGCCCACGCTCTACTTAGACTATTTCTACTTACGAATGTATCTACAAGTTACTCCTACCGATCCAGTTAATAATGTCTGGGTTATTATTGTCGTAACGCTGTTTGTGCTCAGCATGATTAGCGAAAGGTTTACTAATATATTAAAGTTATACCTTCAGATATGGTTTCCCGATCAGCGACGTGATCCTATTGCCTACTCAAATGTGTCACAATGGCGTAGATATATAGGCGATGTTCTTAAACTGAAAAATTTAAGTATTCCTGAAATTGATATAGAAGATGATCGGCAAAGACGCATTAATGAAAAGAACAGAGAAAGTGGGTTAATCACGTTAACAGTTATTTGCAGTATCATAATAGCTATTGCTTCAGGGGCTGATCTATTTTTAATCATACGAAGTGCTCCTAAAACTGGACTCATCTCCTATGATGACATCTGGAAGCGGGTTCAAGATCTTCCAATTGAAGAGCAACTAGTACGTGGCTCGCTTTTTCTCTTTCGTCATAGTATTGGTTTTATATGCACTGGATTATTTATTAGTCTTGGTTCAAAATTCTGGCATGACATCCTGGATTTGCTTTTGTATAGTTCTAATGTTAAACGAAAACTTGCCGACCCACAAACCTTCCAGGGCGAAACCGCCGACGCCATAGCTCAACGTTTGCAATTTACCGAACGACAGTTAGCCGGTATGGCTCTTGATCAGAATACGGCACTTCTTGGTAAAGCTAACGTTCTTTATACAATGCCTGGGCGAATTGTTAATCCTGACAAGTCCATACAACCCTGCCTATGGGTACACTTAAAAGACAATAATTCCGCAGGATTTCCAGCAACGATTCCGGTGGAGTTACCTGGCAGTGGGCAAAAATTAACCGTTCAACTGCGATTTATCCTCAATGCTCAAATTCCTCAATTACATATTGGCAGTGGCGATGCCGTAACAGGTGAAGAACATAAGCTCGGCACTGTTTGCTGCATATTGCGTAAAAAGAGAACTACTGAGCGATACTTGCTGACATGTCAACACGTGCAAACAGGCGGTGCTTACCGGAATGATGGAGGTGCCTTCAATGGCGGACCTGTTCATGTCCGGGCTGGATTGTCTGACCAGAATAATAAGTGGCAGTTTGTCGGTAGGTGGAGCTTTGGGTTGCTAACGGAAAATCTGGATGTTGCCTTAGTAAAATTACAAGTTGCCTTACCTACCCAGTCGACTCCTTTCTCAAGCCTACCTCGGGCGGTGACGGCTGCCGATGAGTTCCGCACTCCGGTAACAATGATAGGACAAGTCTCGGGCTTACAAAGCGGATTTATCGTCAATGACCAAAGTGACTCAGTACCTTTTCAATTTAAAGATGGAGTCCAGCCACTAAGAAAGCTCCTTGTTGCCGCGCGTTTTACGGACGGGATGAAACTTGAAAAATTTTCAGACCACGGCGATTCAGGTGCGATTCTATATGATGCAACCACGCGAGTCCCCTTAGGAATGGTTATGGGAGGTAGTCCCGAGTACACGTTTGCGATTCCTTTCGATACCCTTCTTCGCGGAGTTTTGTCCGACTACGAAATTGATCAACCTAATTTACCTATTGCATGAAACACTTATTACTGGTTATCGGATTGGGGTTTCTTTGGGAGCCAATGGCTATCGCTCAAGGGACGATGCCCCATTGGGTTGTTGACTGGTCGGCTCGCACCATCGATATAGATTCACCACCGACTGGGCCAACAATCCGCATTCTTTTTAAGAATCTTTCAGAAGGCGCTAAGTTCAGGGGCGAGTTGAGTGGCAAGGACGGCAATAAAGCCTCATTTGTAGAAACAGATTTGAACGCCAGTGGGCTAATCGAAAGTGCCAATGAAAAATTGAATGGACAAAACCTTCCGCAGCTTCCTTGGAAACTAACCATTACCCCCGACAATGCTGAAGTTTTTTCTTCATCGTCATTTCCACCTCAAGGGCCAGCAGGCGATCCTAATGCCGGAAAAGCAGCTACTACAGAATCAGACTTTCCTTCTTTACTGCAATATGCCAGCAAATTAAATCAACTACGAGGTAAGCCAAACGAAATAGAGGAGCAGGCTGGTTTAATTAAAAAAATAATAGAAACCTATAAAAGTCTTAGTATAGAAAACTTATCTGCAAACCCCTATTTATCAGATTTAAAATGGAAAGAAATTACAGAAAAGATCAATAAAAGTACAGCAAAGGCTAGCGTTGGCGAATTAAACGGGCTGGGATTTTTTGGCAGTTTAACTGATCCAACAGTTGCACTTGATGCGCTTGCAACTTTTATGGCTCGTCGATTCAAAGAGGAACTCAACGTAGCCTACGTATCGAAAATGAAGGACTTCCTGAGCAATACCACTCACTATGATCCATTCCATTTATTGCTTCCCGAAACCCGGCAGCTGATTGTTCATCTTAACCCTGAACAGTATGCTCTTTTTCTCGATTTACTCCGTGAACAATTTCGTCGTGACTTAAGCAATGCTTCAGAAAACACGGTATTGTTTTTAAAAACAGATTATGTACGTGCAGATGTGAGAGCACCTTTATTAGCCGGAGCTGAAATATGGGATCAATTGCACCACAATCGAAAAGCATACGAAGTTATTGAAGCCCTGCCAGATCTTGCTGCCATAAAGGTTTTTCCAGATACGAGTGTCCAACGACAATCTCGGTCATATCTGACAATGGCGGCACTCTTTTCACGCAGCATCCGCGATAGCAACGGTGGTTATCCTAAACCAGAGAAGCCAGATTTAAGGACCGTCAAACTATTTTTAGGTTTATTCACTGAGGTTCACAAAAAAACACTCCAGGCCAATACGATAAAACTAGCAGGTAAAAATCCTGATCTATATGTGGCTTTGATTAGCCAATCAGGAAATTTACTCCAACTAAGCGATCCTATTAGTAGCTTCCTTAACAAAGCCTCTCAATGGCAGGAGGCTGTCAAAAAATTACCACTAAGTGGCAACGCGTCAACACCTGATGAGTATAGCCAGTACGAGAAGGCTGTAAAGAGTTCATTTAGTCTGGCCATTTCCAGCCTTGATCTAGTCGAAACCGTTTTACCAAACACAGCCCCCGACCTGGCACCCTGGCGCACGCAATGGATTCCATTAGCTGAAAACCTCTTACCTATTGGTCGTTTTATTGTTGAAAAACGATACGAAATGGCTGCTTTTACAGCCGTTGATCTAGTTGCTAAGTACATCGATGCTAAACGTAAGCCTGGAGAAGATCAGAAAGACCGCGTCGTTGAATACATTACTCTATTCGCCCGTCTCTTGACGGCCGAAAATCGGGATCAACTTGTTGCAATACTGGAAACAACTGCTCAACCGCTCACCAGCTATCGAACCAAGCGTACACATAGTTTTAATGCAGCTATCAATGGGTATGGAGGAGGGTTTATTGCGGCCGAAACGCTGCGTAGTACAGATAGTAATTTAGATAAGCAAACAAAGATGGCTTATGGTTTTACGGCTCCGGTTGGCATCTCTGTTTCAACTCACGTAAGACAGAGCTCGTTCAGCGTATTTATGCCAGTTCTTGATATTGGGGGCATTTTTGCATTTAGATTACAAGATGAGGGCGCAAAATTGCCAGAAGTGACGTGGGCTAATTTTGTAGCACCCGGTGCCTATTTTATTTGGGGCTTGCCTAAATCACCTTTAGCCTTAAGCATTGGAGCGCAGTATGGTCCGGAAATTCGCAAGATTACACTGAAAGATAATGCTGGCCAAGTCGAAGAGAAAACAGCCCGAGCCTGGCGTTTCGGAATTTCACTAACAGTTGATATCCCATTATATAATTTGGCGACCAAGCGTTAAAACCGGTTTCGATTCATCAACCCTTGGGAGTGTGCTTAAAAGCAGGTCCATTAGAGCAATTTTATTCTAATGGACCTGCTTTTATTGGCTTATCAGACACTTTACGTCAGTTTAGCTCCAAACCATCTTACTAACCAGCCTTTTACAACCTATTTTAGTACAGGCAAGCCTAAACCAAACGAGGCATGAAACAGCTATCTCTGCTTATCGTCTTATTATCCCCCGTGCTAGTGAGCCACTACAAGGCACCGGTGAGTCAGGGGCAGTTCGTGCCGCCCGCTGCGTCGGCTCAACTGCTCAAGCGGGTGGCCTGGAATACCGCCAGCGCGGCAGGGCAAAAGTTTCGGGATCGGTTTCGGGAGTGCGACACGAAGGATTTCTGCGATGGCGTGAAACTGAAATTTGGCTGTAAAAGCGATCAGAACCGAAATACCGCCCTGCTGAAATTTCCAAATGGTGTCGTTTTCTTCGATGCCAAAATGGGCCTCGATGCCGATGGCTCTCCCCTCTCCAAAAAAACACCGGGACTCACGGACCAGCCCGAAACGTCTTTCCGCTTCAACGTTAGCGGCCACCCCAGTGTCGACTCCGATAAAGTACCGTTCATCGTTATTCCGCTGGGCGGATTCGATACGGCATTTGGCGTTAAAACGGGCGATCTTGCCGCCGTGGTTTTTAACGATAAGCTGGTCTTTGCCCTTATTGCCGACAAAGGTCCGAAGTGCAAACTGGGCGAAGGGTCTATTGAACTGCATGAAAAAATTGGCCACCCGGTTTGCCTTTCCCGCAATGCCCAGGGCGAGTGTACCAAACTCCGCAACGTTGGCATCGGGGGCAATGTCCTGTATTTTCTCTTTCCCGGCTCAGCTATTCCCGATCTGACACCCGCTAATGCCAACCAAAAGATAGCTGAAAAGGGAAAGCAGCTCTTCGATAAATTCCTTGCTACGGGCAACTCCTGAAAGCCTGTATAGTTCTCCATCGCCTACACGCCGAATAGTATCATCCTCCCGGATATAATTAAGTTACAGGAAGGCTTTTCCAACCCCATGAGCGACTGTCCTGATACAAAATTGGCACGATTATCAATCTGTGTCAATTCTCAATCTACGCGAAACATTTATACATTCTTTCGGATAAAGTAACCCCAAAAAGGCCGAATTATCACCTATTCGAGAAGAGGCCAAGGTTTATAGCACATATTTTGCCTGTGAAAACAAGATGAAATTGCTTTCATAGGTGAACCATGCATACTTGTTTTATTTATCTCACCCTGATTATTTTTTGGTTGACGCAACTGGCTTCGCCTGGTGGTCGATCAACTATAGTCAGGCTTCGTCATTTAGTACCCGGCCGCTATCCGAAGGGGGGCTGGCAGAGCTATTCCTTACTCGTTTTACCGGCGACAATTAGCCATCTATACCGGCAACGCTGGTCATATTTTAGACTTCTCAGCTCTGACTTCAGCACGTAACCGCGAGCGAGACCCGGCCAGTAATCAGTAGCCGAAGGGTACAGGTACTCCATCCCTGCCAATTTCTAACTCCCCCAAAGCAGTCTTTTTCCATTCACAATACGAAAAAAAATATGTCATACCTCTCCACTTCCTCAACGAACACCAGGGTGTTTCCACGTAAGGGCTCGCTTGCCCGGTGGTTGATGCTCAATCCCGGTTGGCTGCTTACCAGACCCAGCACGCGCCCAGGTGGGAGAACGGGGGCATTCCTTGTGCTGCTGTTGAGTATGCTGGCTACGATGGTACAAGCTTTGGCCACCACAACCACTTCTACCACCGCAGGAACCACCCTGGGTACATATTATTTAAATAGTGCCAATACGGTCGCCACCTCGCAACCTGACCTGACCGACAACCCCTGCCCTACCCTCAACAACCCGAGTGGTTCTCAAACGCTTTGTGCAGGTACGACAGGAGCAAACATTACAGTCAATACGGATAATAGTGCTACCAACGGCATCCGTTTTGTAAAATTCACTGCCGATCAGATGGCAGGCAGTAACCCAACGGCAACCGAAGCATCCGCTATTTATGCGGGCAATGGCATTGCCACCGTCACCCCAATGGGCAGCAGCCCCTACACGGCTACGTACACCTTCAACGCGGCTGATTTCCCGAATACGACATCAGCCCCAATTACCTACTATGTATATGCCATCCTGAACCCCGATTTAGGTGCAACCTGTCGCCCTGTACAGGAAATTGCTATAACGGTTAATTCGAAGCCTTCGTTTACCCTTACCCAAACCGCACCAACTTGCCTGGGTGGTACTACTCAAAATAACGGGAAGATTACACTGACAGCGGCAAGCAATACGAATAAATACGGTGTTTCTGAGGGATCAATTTATACAGGTGCGGCTTACGCATCGGCAACGACCATTGGTAGTCTTCCGCAAGATGTACAAACGGCCATACCTAACTCAGGTGGTACCTATACCATCCGGCTGTTTAATGGATCTGACAATTGTTTTAAAGACTCGGTCGTGACGGTATCCAGCGTCATTTGCTGCAAGACTACCAGCTATAGTCTGTGCCCTGGTGATACCTACACACTTTTAGCTCAATCTGGACTAACAAGTGTACAATGGCAGGTAGACAACGGAACGGGCTTTACCAATATCAATGGTGCAACCAACAGCACGTATATTGTTAGTGGAGCAGGTGCGTATCGTTACACGGCGACAGATGCAACAGATTGTCCTCTTGTATTATGTTGCCCAACTACCTTTGTAATGAACACTGCGCCTGTTGCAACCCTGACACCCGCCACCATTTGTCTCGGCCAAGCGGCTACCCTGACGGCCACGGGTGGCACCAGCTACACCTTCACCAACGGTATGGTCAACACCACAGGCACTCTGCTGGTGAGTCCCACCACGACCACCACCTACGCCGTGACCGTAGCCAGTGGGGCGGGTTGCTCAGCCACGGCGACGGGCACCGTCACGGTCAACCCCCTGCCCGTGGCCACCCTGACATCAGCCACCATCTGCCCCAGCCAAGGGGCTACCCTGACAGCCACGGGTGGCAGCAGCTACACCTTCTCTAACGGCACGGTCAACTCCACAGGCATTCTGCTGGTGAGCCCTGCCACAACCACCACCTACTCGGTGACCGTAGCCAACGCCAGCGGTTGTGTCAGTACCACCTCAGCAACGGTAACCCTTGTCAATAACCTGACGGCCACCCTGACATCAGCTACCATTTGCGCCGGTCAAGGGGCTACCCTAACAGCCACGGGTGGCACCAGCTACACCTTCTCCAACGGTATGGTCAACACCACAGGCACACTCGTGGTGAGTCCCACCACGACCACCACCTACGCCGTGACGGTGGCCAGTGGGGCGGGTTGTTCAGCCACGGCAACGGGCACCGTCACGGTCAATCCCTTACCGGTGGCCACTCTGACACCCGCCACCATCTGCCCCGGCCAAGGGGCTACCCTGACGGCCACGGGTGGCACCAGCTACACCTTCACCGGTGGGCTAACCAACACCACAGGCACTCTCGTGGTGAGTCCCACCACGACTACCACCTACGCCGTGACGGTGGCCAGTGGGGCGGGTTGCTCAGCCACGGCAACGGGCACCGTCACGGTCAATCCCTTACCTGTGGCCACTCTGACACCCGCCACCATTTGTCCCGGTCAAGGGGCTACCCTGACGGCCACGGGGGGCACCAGCTACACCTTCTCCAACGGCACGGTCAACACCACAGGCACACTCGTGGTGAGTCCCACCACGACCACCACCTACTCGGTGACGGTGGCCAGCGGGGCGGGTTGTTCAGCCACGGCAACGGGCACCGTCACGGTCAATCCCTTACCGGTGGCCACTCTGACACCCGCCACCATTTGCGCCGGTCAAGGGGCTACCCTGACAGCTACAGGTGGCAGCAGCTACACCTTCTCCAACGGCACGGTCAACACCTCGGGCATTCTGCTGGTGAGCCCTGCCACAACGACGACCTACTCGGTGACGGTGGCCAACGCCAGCGGCTGTGTCAGTACCACCTCAGCGACGGTAACCCTTGTCAATAACCTGACGGCCACCCTGACATCAGCTACCATTTGCCCCGGTCAAGCGGCTACCCTGACAGCCACGGGTGGCAGCAGCTACACCTTCACCGGTGGGCTAACCAACACCACAGGCACTCTCGTGGTGAGTCCCACCACGACCACCACCTACTCGGTGACGGTGGCCAGCGGGGCGGGTTGTTCAGCCACGGCAACGGGCACCGTCACGGTCAACCCCCTGCCCGTGGCCACCCTGACATCGGCTACTATCTGCCCCGGCCAAGGGGCTACCCTGACGGCCACGGGGGGCACCAGCTACACCTTCACCGGTGGGCTAACCAACACCACAGGCACTCTGCTGGTGAGCCCTGCCACGACCACCACCTACGCCGTGACGGTGGCCAGTGGGGCCGGTTGCTCAGCCACGGCGACGGGCACGGTGACGGTTAACCCCCTACCGCTGGCCACTCTGACGCCCGCCACCATCTGCCCCCGTCAAGGGGCTACCCTAACGGCTACAGGTGGCAGCAGCTACACCTTCTCCAACGGTACGGTCAACTCCTCGGGCATTCTGCTGGTGAGCCCTGCCACAACGACGACCTACGCCGTGACGGTGGCCAACGCCAGCGGTTGTGTCAGTACTACCTCAGCGACGGTAACCCTTGTCAATAACCTGACGGCCACCCTGACACCCGCCACCATTTGCCCCGGTCAAGGGGCTACCCTAACGGCCACGGGTGGCAGCAGCTACACCTTCTCTAACGGCACGGTCAACTCCACAGGCATTCTGCTGGTGAGCCCTGCCACGACCACCACCTACTCGGTGACGGTGACCAGTGGGGCGGGTTGTTCAGCCACGGCAACGGGCACCGTCACGGTCAATCCCTTACCGGTGGCCACCCTGACGCCCGCCACCATCTGCCCCGGCCAAGGGGCTACCCTAACGGCCACGGGGGGCACCTCATATACCTTCTCCAACGGCACGGTCAACACCTCGGGCATTCTGCTGGTGAGCCCTGCCACAACCACCACCTACTCGGTGACCGTGGCTAACACCAGCGGTTGTGTCAGTACCACCTCAGCGACGGTAACCCTTGTCAATAACCTGACGGCCACTCTAACATCAGCTACCATTTGCGCCGGTCAAGGGGCTACCCTGACAGCCACGGGTGGCACCAGCTACACCTTCACCGGTGGGCTAACCAACACCACAGGCACTCTCGTGGTGAGTCCCATCACGACCACCACCTACTCGGTGACGGTGGCCAGTGGGGCGGGTTGTTCAGCCACGGCGACGGGCACCGTCACGGTCAACCCCCTGCCCGTGGCCACCCTGACGCCCGCCACCATTTGTCCCGGTCAAGGGGCTACCCTGACGGCCACGGGGGGCACCAGCTACACCTTCACCGGTGGGCTAACCAACACCACAGGCACTCTGCTGGTGAGTCCCACCACGACTACCACCTATGCCGTGACGGTGGCCAGTGGGGCGGGTTGCTCAGCCACGGCGACGGGCACCGTCACGGTCAATCCCTTACCGGTGGCCACCCTGACGCCCGCCACCATCTGCCCCGGCCAAGGGGCTACCCTAACGGCCACGGGGGGCACCAGCTACACCTTCTCCAACGGCACGGTCAACACCTCGGGCATTCTGCTGGTGAGCCCTGCCACAACGACGACCTACTCGGTGACGGTGGCCAGTGGGGCGGGTTGCTCAGCCACGGCGACGGGCACCGTCACGGTCAATCCCTTACCGGTGGCCACTCTGACACCCGCCACCATTTGCCCCGGTCAAGGGGCTACCCTGACGGCCACGGGTGGCACCAGCTACACCTTCACCGGTGGGCTAACCAACACCACAGGCACTCTCGTGGTGAGCCCTGCCACGACCACCACCTACGCCGTGACGGTGGCCAGCGGGGCGGGTTGTTCAGCCACGGCGACGGGCACCGTCATGGTCAATCCCTTACCGGTGGCAACCCTGACGTCCGCTACCATTTGCCCCGGCCAAGGGGCTACCCTGACAGCTACGGGTGGCACCAGCTACACCTTCTCCAACGGCACGGTCAACTCCACAGGCATTCTGCTGGTGAGCCCTGCCACAACGACGACCTACTCGGTGACCGTAGCTAACGCCAGCGGCTGTGTCAGCACCACCTCCGCAACGGTAACCCTTGTCAATAACCTGACGGCCACCCTAACATCAGCTACCATTTGCCCCGGTCAAGCAGCTACCCTGACGGCCACGGGTGGCACCAGCTACACCTTCACCGGTGGGCTAACCAACACCACAGGCACTCTCGTGGTGAGTCCCACCACGACCACCACCTACTCGGTGACGGTGGCCAGCGGGGCCGGTTGTTCAGCCACGGCAACGGGCACGGTGACGGTTAACCCCCTACCGCTGGCCACCCTGACGCCCGCCACCATTTGCCCCGGTCAAGGGGCTACCCTGACGGCCACGGGGGGCACCAGCTACACCTTCTCCAACGGTACGGTCAACACCTCGGGCATTCTGCTGGTGAGCCCTGCCACAACGACGACCTACTCCGTGACGGTGGCCAACGTCAGCGGTTGTGTCAGTACTACCTCAGCGACGGTAACCCTTGTCAATAACCTGACCGCCACCCTGACATCGGCCACTATCTGCCCCGGCCAAGGGGCTACCCTGACAGCTACGGGTGGCACCAGCTACACCTTCTCCAACGGTATGGTCAACACCACAGGCACTCTCGTGGTGAGTCCCACCACGACCACCACCTACTCGGTGACGGTGGCCAGCGGGGCGGGTTGCTCAGCCACGGCGACGGGCACCGTCACGGTCAATCCCTTACCGGTGGCCACCCTGACATCGGCCACCATTTGCTCCGGTCAAGGGGCTACCCTGACAGCTACGGGTGGCAGCAGCTACACCTTCTCCAACGGCACGGTCAACACCTCGGGCATTCTGCTGGTGAGCCCTGCCACCACCACCACCTACTCGGTGACCGTGACCAACGCCAGCGGCTGTGTCAGTACCACCTCAGCGACGGTCACAGTTAACCCCCTACCATCGGTATCGGCTACATCAGCCACTGTCTGCACGGGGCAAACCAGCACCCTAACGGCCAGTGGGGCCAGCACCTATCGGTGGAGCAATGGCACTACTACGGCCAGTATCTCGGTCAATACGGCGGGAGTTTACTCGGTAACGGGCACCTCCGCCGTCGGCTGCTCAGCAACCACAACCGCGACCGTAACGCTTAACCTCCTGCCGCTGGCCAGCATCACCCCCCTCAGCGCCACCATCTGTCAGGGACAGATGGTGACCCTCACGGCCACAGGAGGAACAACCTACCTCTGGAGTACGGGAACCAATACGGACCACATGTCGGCCAGCCCCACCACCACCACCACCTATTCCGTAACCGTGGCTAACGCCAGCGGTTGTGTCAGTGCCACCTCAGCGACCGTAACGGTCACGGGTCAACCCCAGATCGACCAGATCCTGCAGGGCACCTGCGTGGGCAATACCATCCGCCTGACGGTCGAGGCCACCAACGGCGGTCAGGGTACGCTGGAATACAGCCTCAACGGCGGGGCCTTCACCACCACCAGCAGCTTCACGCTCAGCGCAGCCACCTCGACCACGGCGACGGTTGTGGTCCGTACGCAGGGCAGCAGTTGCTCGGCGGTTCAGTCCATCGGGGTGAACTGTAGCTGTCAGACACCAGCCAGTCTGACACTGCTACCGGCTAATCCACAGATTTGTGCGGGTAGTGCGGCCAGCCTGACGGTAGCCGTAAGCGGGGCTACATCGGCCAGTCTGACCAGCAGTGGCAGTGGCGTGTTTAGCCAGAGCCTCATCAATGGCGCTCAGACGGTGAGCTACCAACCATCGGTAGCCGATTCCCAGACGGGCAGCGTGACCCTGACGATCACCAGTGCCGATCCCGATGGATTGGGGAGTTGCCAGTCGGCCACCCTAAGTCGGGTGCTGGTGATCCATCCAGTGCCTACCCTGCAAATAACCCCGGCTTGGGCAACGATCTGCCAGGGCCAGACCGGTAGGTTGACGGCCAGTGGATCGGACACCTATGGATGGAGCAATGGAGCGACAACCGCTTCGATCTCAGTAAGTGTGGCGGGTCCCTACTCGGTAACGGGCACGTCATCGGCGGGTTGCTCAGCCACGGCGACGGGCACCGTCACGGTCAATCCCTTACCGGTGGCCACTCTGACGCCCGCCACCATCTGCCCCGGTCAAGGGGCTACCCTGACAGCCACGGGGGGTACCTCATATACCTTCTCCAACGGCACGGTCAACACCTCGGGCATTCTGCTGGTGAGCCCTGCCACAACGACGACCTACTCGGTGACGGTGGCCAACGCCAGCGGTTGTGTCAGTACCACCTCAGCGACGGTAACCCTTGTCAATAACCTGACGGCCACCCTGACATCAGCTACCATCTGCCCCGGTCAAGCAGCTACCCTGACAGCCACGGGTGGCAGCAGCTACACCTTCGCCAACGGCACGGTCAATACCACAGGCATTCTGCTGGTGAGTCCCACCACGACCACCACCTACTCGGTGACGGTGGCCAGTGGGACCGGTTGTTCAGCCACGGCGACGGGCACCGTCACGGTCAACCCCTTACCGGTGGCCACCCTGACGCCCGCCACCATCTGCCCCGGTCAAGGGGCTACCCTGACAGCCACGGGTGGCACCAGCTACACCTTCTCCAACGGCACGGTCAACTCCACAGGCATTCTGCTGGTGAGCCCTGCCACAACGACGACCTACTCGGTGACCGTGGCTAACGCCAGCGGCTGTGTCAGTACTACCTCAGCGACGGTAACCCTTGTCAATAACCTGACGGCCACCCTGACATCGGCTACTATCTGCCCCGGTCAAGGGGCTACCCTGACGGCCACGGGTGGTACCTCGTATACCTTCTCCAATGGTACGGTCAACACCTCGGGCACTCTCGTGGTGAGTCCCACCACCACCACCACCTATGCCGTGACGGTGGCCAGCGGGGCCGGTTGTTCAGCCACGGCAACGGGCACGGTGACGGTTAACCCCCTACCGCTGGCCACCCTGACGCCCGCCACCATCTGCCCCGGCCAAGGGGCTACCCTGACGGCCACGGGTGGCACCAGCTACACCTTCTCCAACGGCACGGTCAACTCCACAGGCATTCTGCTGGTGAGCCCTGCCACGACCACCACTTACTCGGTGACCGTAGCCAACGCCAGCGGTTGTGTCAGTACCACCTCGGCGACCGTGACGATTAATCCGTTGCCTACAATCGCCGTTACCAGCGTGAGCTGTGTGGGCTTAACCACTTATACGGTGAACTTTAGTGCCACGGCGGGTGCCACGGTAAGTGTGAATGTAGGTACGGTTGTAGGCTATTCAGTGGTTGACGTTCCCTCCGCGCAAACGCTGTTCATCACAGCCAGCCTCAACAGTTGTACGGCCAGTTCTGGACCCATTACTCAGAACTGTCAAAACAATGCAGCCGGGCTGGGTGACTACGTCTTCTTTGATGCCAACAAGGACGGTATCCAGAATATGGGAGACACCCCGATTGCAGGCGTGACCGTGACCCTATTCACCCACGGGGTAGTATCGGCCACCACCCTTACCAACGCTTCGGGGCTCTACTCCTTCACCGGCTTAACCCCTGGTACCGACAACGCCTACTCGGTGGGCTTCACCGCTCCGGCAGGTATGACCGCCACGCTGGCCAATGCCGGTAGCAATGACGCTCTCGACAGTGATGCCGACCCCATCACGGGCAGGACCCAGTCGGTGACTCTGGCAGCGGGTGAGTTCAACCTCACTCTGGATGTGGGCTTCTACACGCCTGTTAATTTGCAGGTCGTTGTAAGCACACCCGTCTGCAACTCGGCGACTAACACCTATACGGCTACAGGTATTGTTAGCCTGACGAATGCGATAGCCGGTTCGCTGACCATCACCGACAACGGGTCGACCATTGGAGTGGTGAGTGTAACGGCGGGTCAAACCACCGCCAGCTTCTCGCTCACAGGGGTGTCGGACAGCAGTTCAGCCGTGCGTATGGTGGTCGCTGGTCTGGCCTCCGCCACTGCCAGCACCACCTATGCCACACCGGCCAGCTGCACCACTTGCTCAGTTACGCTCACGACTGCTAGCTTACCCATAGGATTCGTCGGTCAGCCTTATAGCGCAACGCTGACGGCCAGTGGAGGATCGGCTCCTTACAGCTTCTATCTAGCTAGTGGAAGCCTGCCGACCGGACTGAGTCTCAACGCTACGACTGGCGTCATCTCAGGAATACCCACCGCCGTAGCCAGTGTCAGTCCGGGTCTACAAATCTCTGATAGCAAAGATTGCTCAGTTGTCGTCACCTTACCAATTCTCAAGATTGACCAGAGCCCAATTTGTTCACTGACCGCCACGCCGACCCCTACTGCTTGCCAGAGTGCTGCCAACTCGTACATTCTAACGGGTACCATCAGCCTGACTAATGTTGGTTCCGGCGGTATACTGACGCTAACAGATGGGTTCATTAGCACGACCGTGGCAGTGGCTAACTCGGTTAATTCAGTGCCCTTCTCTATGACAGGCCTCAGCTCGGACGGACTAATTCACGATCTGCTGGTGAGTTTACCCGGTTGTGGAACAGCCAGAGTGAGTTATTCGGCACCTGTTGCCTGCTCGGCCACCAGCCCAGTGCTGAATCTGGATAGATTCGTTGATAAGACAGTGGCGAAGGTAGGCGATGTACTCACCTATACCATCGTGCTCACTAACACGAGCACCGAGTCCGCTACCAATGTGACCGTGCATGATTCGAGTACTGCTGGCCTGCGCTACGTAACCGGATCGGCCAGTGCGCCAACTGGTACCACCTTTACTCAAGGCAGCCCTTCTAGTAGCTGGACAATTGGCAGTATCGGCGCGGGACAGAGTCTGTCGCTCACGTTCCAGGCCATTGCGGATAGCTCAGGCATCCTTTACAACAAAGCATCTATCCCCGGTGATACGGCTACCGTTTGCACCTCCGTACCCTATCGCTTCTGTGTCGGTGATTCATACACCCTCCGCCTAACTGCGCCAGACGGATACAGTAGTTACAAGTGGTTAAAGGATAATGTGGAGATCCCGGGCCACACCAGTAATGTACTGGATGTAACGGGACCGGGAGCCTACAGGCTGGTGGTTGACAAGGCCACCGGTCAATGTCCTGATTTTAGCTGCTGCCCCCTTATTGTGCAGGAAGATAGCCTACCTACCTACAAGGTAATGGCTGTGCCGGTCACCTGCGTGGGCAACACTTTACAAGCCACCGGTAAGCTAGTGCTGAGTGGCTTCGATTTGGCCAACACCTATCAGTACTCGCTGGGTAGCAGTTTCAACGAAGCCGCTTCGCTGTCGGGGCTAGCCAAAGCGATTCCAGTGGATGGTGTGATTGCCAGCAACCTCTTAAGTCCACAGACGGCCCAGGCCTACACGATCCGCGTTTACAATGCATCAGGCTGCCACACGGATGTGACGGTGTTGTTACTACCCACGGTATGTAGTTGTCCAGCCGATGTGTGTGTGCCGTTTGTGCTTCGGCAGAGCAAGCGTGCGGTGCGGATCGGTGACCGTAGGTAGTCGATCTTGCTCAGACCACATAAATAATCCGGCCCGTCTACGAAAAGACGGGCCGGATTATTTGCATACGGTTAGTATGTATCCCGAAAGTAGTTATTCATGCCTTTGCTACTTCGGGAGTGATAAGACTAGTACTGGTTACCTCACGAGGTTCTCAGCTATTTTTTGATGCGGGCAACTCCTGAAAGTCTGTACAGTGGCCCATCGCTTACAGGAGCGGCATTCTGAATTCGGTCGGGAATTTCTGTTGAACCAGATCCTCCACCTGCAGGAGCATTTCCGGTATGTTGCCCATATCGACCGGGATGCCTAGCTCATCCAGCGCCTGACGCGATCGTTTGCCGATGTGCCCGTCAATATTCCCAATTACTTTACCCAGTCGAATCAGGCACGACTGAATAGCCGCCTGCTGCTGATCATCGAAATCATCGACCTGTATGCCGATGGATAGAATGCCACTGGCAGACGCAGCTTTATAGGGCTTGAAATTATCACCCTTCCCGCTTTCGTAATACTCATAAACGAGCTGGTGGCTACCCCGGCAGTCGAAGTGCCAGGCTTCCGAAAGGCTGGCTTTGGGCTGCTTAATAATGGGCACTACGCCATGCCCGGCCGCAATTTTCCAGAAGTCGGCTAATGATATTTTAAGCGACCCCAGATCCAGATCGAAGCCCCGCCCGGCTTCGTGGAAACTACCGCCCGGCGGGGGGCTAAACGCCTTTTTCTTTCCGGAAACGAAATCATTGTGCGACTGCGACTGCATGTCGTAGCTGCGAAACAGGTCGCTTAAAATAAGCTTGCCGCCTTTTTGGGCCAATTCCGTAGCAATGTTAAAAATAGCCGTGTGGGTATCGGGCGTGCATTTGGCCATCCGCACAGGCAGCGGAAGGCGATCGCCTAATTTATTCGTGTAAATCGAAATAATGTCAATGGGTAGTAAGGGCGATTTCATGACCTTGTTTCGGTGAAAAATGAGAGGTCTGCTGACAAGTTAAACGGCTGGTGGCGCAGGCTGATCCATACCCCGCTTTACTCTGATTTTTCCGATAAGTTTCTCGACATCTTCCAGATCGTCGGCAACGCGTATATCGGCGGCCAAAACGCCAAGATTCAAGGCTTCCTGCTTGGCCTTGAACAGCTCCCAGTTAAAGCCCAGCAGAAAAGCGGCAGCGGCCTGAGCACCGCGCTTAAACAAGTCGATCTGCTGGTCGGCGGGCAGGTTAAAATTTAGCCAGTTCACATCCCTGACATCAATACAGGCCAGACAATCTTCAAACTGCGGGTGGGTGATCAGGAAATCCTTATCATAATTTGCCCGCATGGTATTGATAATCGACGAAACGATGCCTCCCAGCGACTGGGTAGATCGGGAGTCCTCCGAATCGCTGTCCTGAAGCCGCGCGCCAAAGGTGGGCAGCCGGGGCGTTGTTGCCCTTGTTGGATTGAATACGTTGATTGGGAAGTTCGAGAGCGACCCGCCATCGACAAATACGGCCTCTTTAATTTCGTTTCCCTCGTAACTAAGGTACTGTAGCCATTCTTTCGCCCTCAACGATCGTTTGGGAATATTTTTCTCCCGATAGGCTTCAAAGAAAAAGGGAATCGACATGGAAGCCCGAACGAATTTGGCGGTTAGGGTATAGTCTTTATCATAGTAGAAGAGTCGCCACATCTTCGGAAAGATGATCTTGTTCTCGGTCACAATTTCGGTAGTGATCAGGGCAAGGGGCGGCTCGTCTTCATCAGGTTTGTACGTATTAAGGCCCGTCAGGACATGCTCTATAGGGTCTGAAAGTTTATAGTTTGTTGTGTAGCCCTCGCCTTCCGGTTTATACTCCAGCTTAGGGATAATCATTAATTTCTCCTCTAAATCCCGCAGTGTACTTATCCCATTTTTGTTGTTAACAATAGCCATCTTTCCACCGGGGTAAAGATCGACCTGCGTATTAACGTCGCCATTCTGCATCAGATCGGCAATCCAGTCCTCAAACGCATTACCAGGGTTGATACCGAATTTACTATCCTTAAACCGAGTGTATAAGAACAGCGTAATAGTCCCCAGGAGCAATAAAAAAAAGACAAACAGCGAGATGCCGGCTACGGACAGGTACTGATAAGGATTTATACCTCCCTTGTAAGAGTTCTTAAACGGAAATTGCCAGAGAGCGATCTGAATCTGGAACAACTGGTTGAGAATACCATTGAGCAGGACAACCCCCAGAATTGCACAGACTACATATTGAATAAACTGGAGATATCTGCCTCTGGTAGCCAGAAAAAGAGAATAAGCCAATAGTAACGCAATGGGTAACAGGGCCAGAATGATCTGATACTTACAAGCTGAATCGTCTGGAATGGTTGTTAACCCCCAAAAGGCAACCAGGATTAAAAGAACAGCCACAAAGACGATTAAAAAAAAACGGCTTTTCAGGTACTCTGCTACAATACCGTTGCTGATGAGTCCTCTTTTAAAAATTACCAGCGCTATCAGATAAGCAGAAATCAGACCGCCCAATAAGCCAAGTATACTCCGGTCTTCCCACAAAAGTATACTGCTGAACACAATCAAACTCAGGGCACTGATGAGCGTAAACAGGGCCGACCTAACCAGGCGCTCAAAGTAATTTTTATAGTTGATGGTATTTTTCAGCAGCCACTTGGCAATGGGGTGCCCGTCTACAAAATCGAACAGGTTCTTCTGAGTCAGGTAATACAGGATAATGGGCGACTTTTTTACGCTGGTATCGTCAGGACGAACAACAGCCATTAAGGCCGCATTGATAGCTCCCGCACTGGTACCGGCCAGTTTGAGAAAACGGATACCCATGCATTCCAGTACGTAGGTGTACCCCAGCAAAGCGATACCCAGCACACCGCCACCTTCCTGCACCAGATTAACATATTGATGCCCTTCCGTATCGAAAACATCCGAAACACGTACGGTACGTTGATTTGCATTACCAGGTTTGTTAGCCAAATCCTTACGCAGGCCTTCAACAATACGTTCGCCTGTTTCCAGCATAGATTTCAGCAGATTCTCCTTGGCCTGTTTTTCCTCTTTATCCATCTAAACCTGTTGAATCAACGTTGTCAATGACGTTTGGTGTTACCAGGACAAATTAACCAGTCGTCCAGTCGGGATGAAACGGGGAAATCACCCTTTTTGCCGTTTCAAGACCATTATTTAGATGAAAGAGCAGAGACGGCTAAACAACAAACAGGGAGTAAACTGCACCGAATCATCGGCCAGCTTACTCCCTGTTTCTTTAGCCTTTACTCAGAACCGGTAAGACTTCAGCTCATGGGTTACTCAACAAAATTACGTTTGCTGATGGCACTCTCGGTCGGGAAATCGGCCGGAATTGGAATGTCGACTTTACCCGTAGCAGCCCACTGAGCACCCCGTTGTAGGCAGGTGATAAAGCCCACACATTCGACCGAGTAGTCGACATGGCCCAGGGGCGTGTGAAAAATGCGCCCTTTCCCGTAGTTGATGGTCATTAACATGGGTTCGTTGCGGTCTGTACCCCGATTTTCCTTCGACGAGAAGGCGGTTGCCAGTACAGTCATGTTTTCGGCTGGTCCACGCAGGCGGTCGTACATTTCATCTTTGGTATGCATCCAGGTGAGCGGCATACCCTTCGTGATGGGGTGTTTGGTATCCCGAACCGTGATCAGAAATTCGTTCTGTGCCCCGTGCGAACCCGCCCGGCCCGGCTGTGGGTCCCGGATGAGCTTCCCGTCTTTATCATAATACACAAAGGGACCATCTTTTTCGGTACGGTCGCCCCAGCCGCCCAAACCGATCATTTTGTTGTAAGCGGGCCACATCGGAAACGAGTTGTCGGCGGCATGGACAACGACGAGTCCGCCCCCGTTTTTCATAAACTTCTCAAAATCGGCCTGCGTTTCGTCAGACCAGGGAGCTGCATTCCATCCGAAATTACAGATCACCAGATCGTACTTGGAGAAATCGGGGTGAAAGCTGGAGTCCGCCTTCGATTTTGGCAGGTCAACGGTGTTTCTAACGCCCGGAATCTTGTATTGGTCGACTAGCTTCCCCCCGTTCCAGGTATAGTACGACCGCTGTACATCGACCGAAAACTTACCCGTTTCTTCCAGGTACCGCTTCATCATGAAGGTAATCTTGGGCCACTGCTCGTGGTTGTTCTGCCCATCCACGATCAGGGTCCGGATGACTTTCGAATTTCCTTTTTTAGTTGATTGAGCAAATGCGTTTTCACCGGCGAAAGCCCAAAACAGCAGTACCAGAACGTATATTGGTTTCATGGAAAATTTTGTTTGACGACAATAGGTCACGATTAGTTGCAGGAATTACGAGCGTATGCGTATAAACAGACAACAAAGTTTAAACCAATTAACCCGTCGAATCTACTTGACTGCTATCGTCTCCGTAGCAGATTATCCTCATCGGCTTTTGTAGACGGCGAGTCGTTCCAGGCATGAATGGAAGGTCGACGTTTGCCCGTGTGATAACTTACCCGTACTATGGGCGAATTGCGTCACGTTTTAGTTACTGCCTGATGTTGACTCCGGTTAAGTTTGTGGTGTGTCTGCTCAGGTTTTCTGAAACTCACTACATACGAATGAAGCAGCTACTAATTCTTCTGGGATTCATGGCCGTTGTGACCACCGCCTGCACCCGCCAGCCCAGTGTATACAATACAGCGCCCCGCCATGACAACGGTCTCCATAAAGGCTGGTACAAAAACGGAAAAGGGATGCCACCGGGTCAGGCAAAAAAGATGGGAAGGTACAAATACTAGATCAACCGGGGCGCTGGCACCGCTTTTTACTGACATTAGTTACGGTTTAGACTGTGTCAGCGCATCTTCCGGCCAAAGTACGGGTCGACCGGTCTTTTTAAACGTGGGCATCTGTGCGTCCCACTGCTTTAACCGACTGGTTAGTAAAGCGGCCAGGCTCTTTAGCAGCTTCGGGTATTGCCCGGCCAGATTTTGCTGCTCGCCAATATCATTCCGTAGATTATACAATTCAAGAGCGCTGGTTCGATGCCCCTTAACCAACTTAGATACGGTAATCTGTTTCAGCTTTACGACCTGTACAGTTCAGTTAACTGAATTATCCCTACAAAAAAAGAACAGGCCGCCAAGCCTGTTCTCTCTCTACTACCTACTGATTGGCCCAATGACCTTAGGTGCGTTTGACGTTGACCGCATTCAAGCCCTTCTTGCCTTGCTCGACATTGTAGGTTACTTTGTCGTTTTCCCGAAGTTCTTCGCTGGTCGCTGAAATGTGTACAAACACATCCTCACCCCCGTCGTCGGGTTTGATAAAGCCGAAGCCTTTACTCTCATTGAAAAATTTGACACTCCCTGTTGGCATTGTAATACGGTTAAAGTTTGGCTCAAGGACGCCAGAAGTTGCCAACTTACCAAACGGGGTTATTAAATGGTAGGCTTCGTTTGCTAAGTAGCCCGGTTATTTAGTGGACGTTTAGGTCTGACTAATTTTGAGTAAAAAGTCGTTAATGTAGACTATGGAAGACAAAGAGGAGGCTCTGGCTCAGGTGAAGCATAAAGTGGCGGGATCTTGCCACTCCTACACCTTCATGCTTAGTCTACGGGTTTCTAAACGGGTCTGGTCTGTAGGCGATGGATAGCATTGGACAATTAGTAAAATTAAGTGTCCACCAAAAGGCTTCGAAATTTCTAACGTAGCCATTCGGTAAACATTTATCCTTCCCAGGCAGTACTTATTACGAATCCCTACCTAAGCTACCCTCATGAAAGCCATTGCTTTTAGCGTGGGCTCCTTTGAGGAGCCCCTCCTGCGAGATACCAACCACGAACTGACTCTGGTAGCCGACCAACTTAGCATGGATACCGTCGATCAAGCCACGGGCTATGAGGCCGTCTTGATCTTTGGTACCGATGATGCCTCCAGGCCGGTGCTCACCCGGCTCCATCAACTCGGCATTCGCTATCTACTGACTCGCTCAGCCGGTACCGATCACATTGATCAGGCAACGGCCGATGAACTCGGCATTGACGTCAAAAGCATTCCAGCCTATTCACCCGGTGCCATCGCCGAGTACGCCGTCGCGTTGATGTTGGCGCTGGGCCGTCACTTAAGAGAGGCCACCGATAATGCCCGCCAGTTCGACTTCAAGCTCACCCGGCAGTTGGTTGGCTTCGAACTACGGGGCAAAACCGTGGGCATTGCTGGCTACGGCAACATTGGTCAGGCCCTGGCTCGTATTTTGACGGGCTTCGGCTGTCAGCTACTCGCTTATGATGCTAAACCCGAGGCCGCCCAGGCGGAATCCGAGGTCCCCATCGAGTTGGTTTCCCTGGAAGACTTACTGACGCGTTCGGATATCATCTCGCTTCACTTACCCCTGACCGAGCAGACCCAGGGGCTGTTCAAGCGGGAAACTTTCGATCGCATGAAACGGGGGGCCATGTTAATTAATACGGGGCGGGGGGCTACTCTCAACACCACCGATGCGCTGGAGGCCTTGCGCAGTGGTCAATTGGGCTATCTGGGCATCGACGTCTATGAACACGAACACGGCTTGTTCTTTGAGGACCGGTCGAATTCGGAGACCCCCGACCCGTTAATCGAAGAGCTGTTAAGCTTGCCGAATGTGCTGGTAACGGGTCACCAGGCCTTTCTCACCCAAGAGGCCTTGGACGCCATCGTTAGCCAATCGATGGCAATCTTGGATGATTGGGCGCACTAGATCCTATAATGCGTTACAGATGATTTAGGTATCTTCGGAAAATCGTTTACGAAAATCTTCCAATAAGTGAATGCTGGCTTTCAATTACTGTCAAATTCAGTCAGACGCATCCGTCTGAGTTATAAAAAGGTTCTCTTGACCAACACCACAAGCTTCTCAATGATAAACCCTACAAGAAGCCCGGCAACTCCGCAGGCCAGGGCTTTGGCAAACCAGGCGACTACTGGCATTGAGGACAAGCTCTGTTCTAAATCATGCAGTAAATGAGCCGTAAACGGCAGGCCATGCGCTATGATTTCGGCACCTACCCACAGCATGGCCGCTGTACCGACATACCCCAGCCAACTCAAGAAATGAGGCATAAATTTTACCAGGCTACGGCCTACTTTCTGAATAGCAGGAGGGTATTTATCACTAGCCAGGTGTAGTCCCATGTCATCGGCTTTAACGATCAAGCCAACAAATCCATAAACGGCCACCGTGATAAAAACGGCCACCGCCACCATCACCATAATCTGGTTCAAAATCGCCTGGCCGGTTACCTGGCTATACGCAATGGCCATAATTTCGGCCGACAAAATGATATCCGTGCGAACCGCGCTTCCCACTCGTTGCTTCTCCAGTTCTTCGGGGGTAATCTCTTTTAGCTGCTCACGGTCAGTGATACCCTCGGGGTGGCTAAACAGGGAATGAACCTTTTCGTAACCCTCAAAACATAAATAAGCACCACCCACCATTAAAATAGGGGTAATAGCCCAAGGGGCAAAATAGCCAAGCAACAAGGCGGCTGGACTTAATAGCAGAAGTTTATTGATCAGCGATTTTTTAGCAATCTGATAAATAATAGCCAGTTCCCGCGAGGGGTCGAGCCCCACCACATATTTTGGTGTAACGGCCGTGTCATCAATGACAATGCCCGACACTTTTCCGGTCGTTTTCGCTACTTGAGTCGGTACATCATCTAAACTGGCGGCACTGGCTTTTACCAACGCCGAGATATCATCTAACAAAGCAAAGAGTCCTGAAGGCATCGTTAAAAAGTTGGCTACTGCTAGAATCACCGGAGAGGGTACATTGACAAAACCCGGCATTTTTTGGATAGCGCCCCTCAGATGGTGCCGGTGGAAACAAGACCCGATGACCGTCAGGTCGCTGCGCTTATTTACCCAAAAATTGCTGTACCTATTCCTTTCTAGCAGCCTTTACAATAGTTTAACCGGTTTACCGGGCGAAAGTTAGCAACAAGTTGTTAATTCATACGGGTTACCCAATCCCTCTTTAACATTCTGTAAATTTGTTTGCCCACCTTCCTTACACTACGAATTGTTGTTAACCGGTATTGAATTTTGTTATCCCCTCCGGACAATAACCGTTCAGAAAACCGGCCAATTCCAATCTGGAAAATTTAAAATCCTTCGCCAATTCATTCCGTAGCGGACGAAAAGAACATAATCTCTGGCCTTGAAATTTACCATTTAGCCAGGCAACAATTGCTCTGCCTGACGCACCTTTCTTCGCAGTCTGGGCAGCGCAGATTCATCACCGAGTAAGTAGGAAGCCAATTCGGATTGACAGACATATTCAATTAGCCGTCCGGCTGGTTGTAAAGGAATGACAGCATCATCGTCTACCGAGTCAAGTAGATTATGCATCTCCGACCGCACTTCCTGGAAAGCGCGTGTCAGGCTAAGGGCCGAGCTGTTGTTGGGCAATTGACAAAAATAATCCACGGCATATCGGAATTGAACGTAAGGATCGTCGACCATCGCATCGCAGTAAAAGGATAATAAAATCTGTAGGCTACGGATAGCATTGGATAGTTATTGAAATTGATCGTCCAATGAAACGCTAAGCGAATGAACAGTTATTATAACTTAGGTACCAGTCAGATAGTTGTTTCAAGCCAGCCAGCACTTGTAAAGCGGTTCTTTTAAAGGAGACATATACCGTAGCGAATGCCTTTTACTGGCTGTCCCATCCTGGCCTACCTGTCTTATCAGTCAATTTTCCTGATCTCGGTCGCACTCAGGGTGATCGTAAATTCGCGCCGTTGGCTGTTCCAGCAATGCACCCGCTGACCATATTGACTGATCACCGGCACTGGCCAGTCAATGTCAGGATTAGCCGCTGCCAACTCTTGAGCCGCCTGCGGGTTACTCAGGATAACTAAGTCGTTCTGCTTAAACTCATGGTCTATCTTCATTCGATACAAAATTGCCTACCTTTGTTTCTTGGTAAACGTCTTAAAACCAATTGCATGAAAGCCACTTCGATTCATTTTTTTTCGCCTACTGATAATCAACCGCCTAAGGCTAAGGCCGAAAAAACAGCTAAGTTGGTGTTAACCGGTTATATTTCTGCCGCCGGAAAACTCGTTTTGCCCGCTAAAACGGTGGCTCATTTAGGGGTCGATCTGGGTAATACGTCCTTTAAAGTAGGCATGGACCAGGGAAAGCGCAAAGCTAAATCGCTGTACCTGGTACCCAACCATACCGATGCCGAAACCTTCACCTTCGAGAAAGCGGCCAAGAGCTATACCCTGGCCCTCCCCCTTATCCTGACCAAAAGTGGCGTTGATTTCGCCAAAACAAAATACGACTTTATCATTCGTCTTTTCGAATATGAGGGCACGACGGCCTTTGAACTAAAGATCGCTCCTCAAAAAGCGGCTGCCAACGCTGCCTATAGCGGTAAACCAAGAGGACGAAAGCCCAAATCGAATTCCGTGACTGAGTAACACCAAAAAACCCTGATCACTCAGTTTTTTTTGGTGTTTTGTCTTTTGATGCAGTCAGGCCGTTTTCAACCGGTTCTTTCGTTGAGAAGCCTGCTTCGTATAGGTTGCTTCCCCAATTTTTCTTTCTCTGCCATCCTGTCAGCTTTCAGGGGGTAAATTCGATCCCCTTTTCCACTACATCTGTTTTGTCACAATACCAGAACGCCCGTTGTAACTTCGTGACACGAATTATCGTGCAGTCATGTATAAGGGTAATTTTAGTTTAAAGCGGGAAAACAAAAGTCAAGTCGAAGGCTATCGAATCAAGGTTACCAAAGGCACATACCGATCAAATTTGCTATCGTCGGATATTAACGTGGGATTGTCGGCAAAAGCCGTGGCAATTAATAAACGG
The DNA here is from genome assembly GCF_900230225.1 of Spirosoma fluviale. Classification (GTDB taxonomy): domain Bacteria; phylum Bacteroidota; class Bacteroidia; order Cytophagales; family Spirosomataceae; genus Spirosoma; species Spirosoma fluviale. The sequence goes on along the minus strand of NZ_OCNH01000001.1, from coordinate 421,955 downwards.
TCGAAGGGATCGCGATGATCCTCATAAAGCGGGATCGCCTGATAAGCGTCTAAATGATGGGGCAGGATAGGCAGGAGCTGAAGGGCCAATATACTGGTCATTTCCTGAAAGATCTCAGTAGATGACCGGGTGGTGTCCAGTTTGCCAATCTTTTTCTTGATGGAAATTTCGAGCAGCGAAGCGGCACTCACAAACACTTCGTTGGTGGTGTTACGGATAAAGTCTGCTGCCCGGGCTGATAACTGGGGATCAGCTTCCAGCACCCACAGCAATATATGTGTATCAATCCATAAGCGCATTACATGTAGTCTTTCAGCTCGTCCAACGGCTCATTGAAGTCGGGAATTAGCTTAAAACTCCCCTTCATGGTGCCAAACGGACGTTCACTCAATTTTGACTGGTTAAGAGCCACAGGCGGCTTTGTAGCTTTGTTAGTAGCGGCCATTTGTCGAATGAAAGCCAACACAGCTCTTCCCGTTTCGTCGCGATCATCGATTTCCAGTTGATAAATCATAGCTACTGTCGGCCTAGGCCATTTCAAAAGATACGTAGGTCAATTTAACACTTTCCTGCAAATACAGCCAGCGTCAGCCTGCCTTGAAAAGAGCAGTTAGAAAGGTAAAGTAAGTGTTAAATGGGTTTCTGAATGGTCATCTGATAAATGTCAACCTGCTTTATAGCAAAGCATTTAACAAATGTTCGTTTAATAAATGTTAGATAACCTATAGCTACAATTTTCTAAGTTGTGGCAATCGGGATTTCAACTGAAGCACCAATTTCGACCCTGCGTAGACGGAGATACTTATACAGGGTGGTTTTAGAGATATGTAACTCGCGGGCGATTTGTTCAACCGGGTACTTAGCTTCTTTGTAGAGACGTTCACCAAGGCGGGCTTTCTGCTCACCGGCTTTTGATAACCCTTTCCGACGGCCTAAGAGTTGACCTCGTCGACGGGCGGAGGCCAAACCTGCCAAAGTTCGTTCCCGTATTACTTCCCGCCGGTTCGCCGACGGTCGGCCGCAGCCGTGCGGCAGAGACACGGGCGTAGCCTAACTTCATGATATAGTAGTATCTATCTCACGTATTTGACGTGGGTAAACTTTGCCTTCTCAAACCCTTACTCACTTTCGCTACTAGATGATTTGAGCCAATTTGATCGTGAAGCTTGACCCCCACGTAGGTTACCCAACCAAACCAGACTATCTTAAGTGGAATAGGATTAAAATTTTATTAAAAATTCTATTAACAACCATTTTATCCGCCGGGTTATACTGCCAGGTAAACCAAGTGAATAACCTGCTCAACGAAATGAATGCATCGCAAGAGAATCATCTGTCGACCAAGGAGTTTATTAGTCGCAAACAGTTTTTGAAGGCGGCTAGCCTTCTCACAGTAGGGGCGGTTAGTGGCGTAACAGCTGCTTGTCAATCAACCGGACAATCCCCTTCTTACCCAGTGCCTACAAGAAGCAGCTTCGACACCCCAACGGGTCAGAAAATTTCGACCTCACCCCCCTATTCTCCTCCCGCAGAAGTCCCCACCGATGTCAGCCAGCCCATCGAACTGGAAGTCTGGAAATCAGATGTTGATCGCAAGTCAGCCCCCACGCCCACCCCCTTGCCCCTCAATCAGCGCATCGGCTATGCTGTGGTTGGTCTGGGCCATCTCTCGCTGGACGAAATCCTGCCCGCCCTAAGCAGTTGTAAACGCTCCCGAGTGGCTGCACTCGTCAGCGGCAATGTCGATAAGATGCGCAAGGTCGCTCAGCAATACGGGGTCAAGGAAAGCAGTTGTTATACCTATCAAACCTACGATCAGCTAAAGGACAATCCGGAGGTGCAGATTATTTACATCGTACTGCCCAACTCCATGCACGCCGAGTATACCATCCGGGGAGCGCAGGCGGGCAAACACATTCTCTGCGAAAAGCCGATGGCCAACTCCAGCGCCGAATGTCAGGCCATGATTGATGCCTGCCAAAAGGCGAATCGGAAATTGATGATTGCCTACCGCATCCACTATGAACCCTTCAACCAGTACATTCGGAAGAAAATACAGGCCAACGAGTACGGAAAACCTAAATTTGTTGACGCCTTCAACTGCCAATCGTCGGCCAACCCCAGGCACTGGCGGCACATCAAAGCACTGGCCGGTGGAGGAGCACTGCCCGACATTGGTTTGTATTGCCTGAACACGACCCGCTTTCTGTTGGGTGAGGAACCCATCGAAGTGTCAGCCTACGTCTACAGCGATCCCGAGAACCCCTTATTCAGTGAAGTAGAAGAAGTCTGCTCCTGGCAAATGAAGTTTCCCAGTGGGGTAATGGTTAACTGTGCTACCCACTACAACGTTCATGACTCCCGCAAGTATCGGGTCATGACCGAGCGAGGCTGGTACGAGTTGGACAATGCCTATGCCTATACGGGTCAGAAATTGACCACCTCAAGGGCAGATGGGGAAATTGTTCGGCAGGAAACGGTCAGCATCGTTCCCAAAAACCAATTTGCGGCCGAGATGGACTATTTTTCTCAGTGTGTTCAGGACAATCGGGCGCCCTATTCAAGTGGTGAGGAAGGCTTGCAGGATCAGCGGATCATGGAAGCGATTTATCAATCAGCCCGGCAGAATCGGCCCGTCAAACTACCGCTCATTGAAAAAAAAGACGCTTTTCGTGGGCCAATCCCGCCTGAGCTGCAAGCCTGATACAAGTAGTTGCTAGGCGTACCGTATGCGATGGATTATATTGGAGGGTTATTAAAATTGATCGTCCAGTTAAACGCTGCTTTTTCTGCTCGGGCAGGTCAAGTGCTTTCAGGGCTTCGCGGGTAAGGGCTTCGGTCAAAAAAACTTCGCTGCCGTGGTAGCCTTCCAGACCAGGTACCGCATTTCGGTTCGGTTTCCCCTTCACAGGATGATCGTAATTTTCCTGCCCTAAATAACTGGCAGGATGCCCAATTTCACTCCCGGCAATGTTTACCATAAACCCGAGGTTTTTAGGGTCAGCACCAGGGGTTCCGGCCGGGCCGAAATGTGCTCTCCCAGCATGAATCGTGTAATACTGCTGCTGACGGAGCAACGCAGGCAGGGGCGTTGCCCGCATGGTTCGTTCCACCCCCGCCACCGGACTAAGCCCGTTGATATTCGACGCTACCAGGTTCAACAGCGTATCAGGATAATCGGTGCTGGTGTTCAGGTTGGGCGAAGTCCAGTTGGTTACGCGGTGATGGGCAGCATTGAGTCCTGTCATCAAGCTAATCCGCGTGGGCGTACATAAGGGCGTGGCGTACGCATCGGTGAATTTCATCCCTTCTTTGGCCAGCTGTTCCATATTGGGTGTGTGATAACGCCGGTTTAGATCCGTAAACTGGTTTCAGAAGGGTACGGACGTATCCTGCCAGCCCATATCATCGACCAGAAAAATGATAATGTTAGGGGGCGGCTTGGGCGCACCAATGACAGGAAAACCAACAAGAACCAATCCAACAGCGAGCCAGTGCGGTACCCGGACCAGGTTACGTAGATTTATCATTTGGGGTAGCCTTTTTGCTTATTCTACAGGGTAATACCGAAAAAAGCAGACGCTACTCGATCGCTACTTTGCGCACCGCCCCAACTTTCCGGACAAATGAGTAGGCAACCGGTAGCTACCTGGTTTTAGGTAAGAAATGAACCCATCATGATGTACCGCCGTACCGCCCGCCCCTATTTGGTTTTGTTCCTGACGCTCCTGCTGGCGAGTCCCGTAGTTGCCCAATCGCCAAATTCATTTTTTGAGCAGGCATCCGTCAATGGGCGTCTGGCCAACACCGGCTTCCGGCGGTGTGCGCATTACCTCAACGGCTGGCTGGCCGAAGCCGATTCCGGCACGGGTCTTATCCCGCGAAACCTGACCGATAGCCGTCATTTCTGGAATGCCTACGATGCAGCCGCAGACAATTACCCGTTTATGGTCATGACCGCGTCGTTACTGCGCCACGACCTGTTCAGCGGAAAAATGCAAACCATGTTGCAGACCGAGCAACGCCTGACTTCGCGCATTGGCCGATTGCCCGATACGTATTCATTCACAAAAAAAGGGTTTCTGAAAGAACCGGTCGACAGCAGTCAGGTTATTTTCGGGAGTGCCGAATACATGAAAGATGGCCTTGTTCCGCTCACCGAATGGCTCGGCCCCAACACCCCCTGGTTCCGGCGCATGGAAGGCATACTCGACGATCTGCTGCCCGTTGTTTCTATCCCCATCCATTTGACGGGCAATTTCTACGGCAACAGCGCCGATGTGGAAGTGAACGGCGATATGCTTCAGGTACTTAACCGAATGTACTGGATTACTCGGAAGCAGAAGTACCTCGACGTAGCCGTTGCGCTGGGCGATTACTACCTGAACGACAAACGGCTCCTGACCCGGTCCTCCACCCGCCTGCGGATGCGCGACCACGGCTGCGAGATTATTGCCGGTCTGTCAGAAGTGTACGCCACCATGCACGTACTGAATCCGGCCAAAAAGAAACAATGGCAACCGTACATGACCGAACTGCTCGACCTTATTCTCGACAAAGGCCGTAATGCCGACGGGCTGTTTTACAATGAAATCAATCCATCGACGGGTCAACTACTGGACCCGGCCCTGGCCGACACCTGGGGTTACCTGCTCAATGCCTGTTACACGGTTTACCTCACCGATGGGCATGTTGCCTACCGGGATGCGGTGCTCAAGGCCCTGCAATCGCTGAATAAACACTATAAAAACTATGCCTGGGAAGGGCAAAGCAGCGATGGCTATGCCGATTCCATTGAAGGAGCATTGAATTTAATCCTCCGCGAAAAAAGCCCCGCAGCGGCTGAATGGATTGACAGTGAGATGCAGGTAATGTGGGCCAAGCAGAAACCGTCGGGCATTATTGAAGGCTGGCACGGCGACGGTAATTTTGCCCGCACAACGCTGATGTACTGTCTCTGGAAAACGTCCGGAACCTGGCTCTCCAACTGGCAGGAATCCGTTACCATTGGAGCTGCAAAAAACGAAAACTTCCTGTATATCAGCGTACAAGCCAACGAAGCCTGGTCTGGTAAACTTCGTTTTTCGCCAGCCTTTCACCGGGAGTTCATGCGCTTGCCGATCAATTACCCGCGAATCAATCAGTTTCAGGAATGGTATCCAATTGACGAAAACAAGGCCTACAAACTCACCAATACGAAAACACAGAAAACCGTCACGGTAAGGGGTCGGGCTCTACTGGCTGGCTACCCTATTCGCCTGGCTAAAGGTGAGATCACACACTTACTCATTCAGGCGAAATAAACAACCAAAAATACCTGCTCTAAACATGATTTAGACAACATTTATACCGCCTAAATGCTTTTAGGGGTATGGATACCGAAACTAAACCAACCACTGACCTATCTCTAACCGACTCGAACGGGCGCGAACTGCTTCAATCTTCGTTATCGGACTACGTCGCCTTTCTTCGTCGGCAACCGGCGGTTTGCGGCACACCCGAGCAACAGGAAGCCCTTATTAAGCACGTTGCGCAGGGCCATGAGTTAATTAAACTCGTTGCGGCCGAACGGCTCAAGATCACCCGCCAGCTCGACAAACAAAAGCACGATTGGATGGAGATAGAGAAGGAGATGACCGCGCCGATTCTGGCCGCCATGCAACCGCTCAAAGATGCCGTTGAGCACTACAATCGGGAAGTATTACGAGTACGTGAACACCAGCAGGCCCAGGCGGCCAGCCAAACACCCATCACCCATTCCGGCGAAACAACCTGGCTGATGCCCGACGTGGCCCTGGTAGCGAAGCCAAAAGGCGTACAGATGAAATGGACATACGCCATTGTCGACCCAAACCAGGTCCCCAACGGCTATTGGATTATCGACGAGGGAGCCATAAAAGCTGATATTGCCAATGGTGTCCGGGATATCCCCGGAGTACGCATTTACGAAGAAGCCATTACAACGTTTCGGAAGTAATTCACTCCGGGCTCTTACCTGACCTTAATGATTTCGCCAAAGTAGTTCATCGTAACGGTGTAATCGGCCTTTTTTTTGCTGACCGGCTCAAGCAGTTGCATGGACAATGTAATGTATCGCTGGGCGTTGAAAGTGGGTTTGTAGACAACCTGCTGCAAAACGGACCGCTCTACGATGTCATCACTTTTTATGAAATAGAGCAGGTCATCCTTAAGCAGTGTCCGTTTAAAGACCTGGCTGCCCGATTTTTTTGCGGCCAGTACCGTAATCGTATTGTTGAAATAACAGCCATCGGCGGTTTGTGTAGCACTGGTGTCCTGGGCCAGTGTGAGCGTTACGGTTATCGGTTTAGCCGACTCCTGAAACACATCGGATTTACCCAGTTTGTCAGCCTCCACCACCGACCGGCAATCTTTAGATTTGGGCGCTGTTGTCAGCGCGGAATCAGCCGCCGATTGGGTCGTTGACGATTGGGTGGCGGTGTCGTCTTTCTTGTCGGAGCGTCCACAGGCAACAAGCAGGCTGGCGATCAGCAGTAGGCTAAATGCGTTTTTCATCCGGCAAATTTCGCATTTATCCCGTAGCTGCGCACAGACCTACGCATTTCCTTTTTTAATGAGCTACATGCGCAGAATACGGTAAGACTCAATTGTAAAAAATAAGAGGGCAGACTATAGCTCTGTTTTCTGTTGCCTGCCCTCCTGGTTCATCTCTATTTTGGATTATTGGCCACCTGTTTTGCTAAGAAGGTACCTAATTTTATCCTTATATTGATCAATCCAGAGTTAAATCCCTTAAAGCCAAATAAGTACAAATACTCAAAGTCGAAATATCCTTAAGTTCAGCTGATTCTAATAAAGGAATGATGACAGCTATAACAGTAGAAAGCACGCGTTGGGATGAAGGGTAGTATGTATTTAAATACAAAGGAACGTGGTACACGCTCCAGCGCGTATGATTTACCACACGAAGGGCACCCGCGCTCAAAGGTAAACCACCTGGCTTTGTTGCCAGCTTTGCCCGACTGGCGGGCGTCGTCGGCCAATAATTCTGATTCTGTTAAAGATGACTTCATATTAAGATCTTACGGTGTAAAAACACTACAAAAATACTTAACCCAAATTCATCATATGAACTAAATTTACTATTTGGCGGATTTATAAACAAAAGCTAATTCGATATAAGATTAGTAGAATAACTATAGTTTTAAAACAACGCTTACTATCGTCAATTCCTAAGTGCCGTTTTAAGCAGACTGACCGTCTGTATCAGGATACTTTCGTAACTTGCGCTTCGTTTATATAAATAAGCGGTGAAGCCTATCCGCTTTTTGTACATAAATCTCCTTTACTGCCAGTTTGGTAGCTCTATTACTGGCAGACTTACCTTTTGCCAATAGACTGCCTGCCTGCATTTTAGCGTTTTTTTTATTGGAGTTAGTTCTGAAATAGTCATTAAGTCAACTATTTCTGTTTGTCGACTTCTTATTACTTCACTTAAATAATAATACTGTTGGCCAGTTGATTAACTCAACGACCCACAGCCATCTTTTGATAATTAAATTACCTTATTCATGAGCAAACAAGCGCATATCCTGAAAGTAGTTGAGTGGGTACAAAAACACGGCTACAATGACATTAGAGCCAATGCCGAAGGGTATCAAACCCCAATCACGTATGGCCGTCAGCAGGACAGCGAACAGTTTATTCCCGATGTGACGGGAAAACAATTCGATCAGGAATCTTACTTCGAGGTTATTCTAAAATCGGATGCTGCCGAAGCAAGACATCTTTTGTCCAAATTAAAATTACTGAGTCAACTAGCTGCCGTAAAAGGAGGCAAGCTTTTCCTGATGTCGCCCAGGGGGCATCGGTCGTACGCGAAAGAAGTACTCGTTGAAACGAATGTTGTCGCGGAAGTTATCAACCTACCCTAGGTTGTTCGGTCTGCGCCCAGTATAAACCCGGCGCAGTACCCACTTCCTCCTGAACATTTTCGGTGATTTACGGGTAATAAGGCTACTGCTCGCATAGCCCGTTTATGTCCCTCTTCGTTATTGTCAGGCATGGCCAGTCACAATGGAATGCCGAAAACCGTTTTACCGGTGCAACCAACACGCCATTAACCGACCTTGGCCGACACGAAGCCCTGGAGGCCGGTGCGCTGCTAAGGGCAAAACAGCCGCCCAACTTTGCCATTGGTTTTACGTCGGTTCTGCAACGGGCTATCGATACAATGGCCATCATTCTGGATCAGATAGGTCAGCCAGATTTACCCGTTGAACGGAATGAAGCCCTCAATGAGCGCATGTACGGCGATTTGCAGGGCATGAATAAGCACGAAGCCGAAGAGCGCTTTGGGGCTGATCAGGTTTTCCGGTGGCGTCGCGGTTATGCCGATAGACCGCCCCACGGCGAGAGTTTAGCCGACACCCGAGCCAGGGTAATTCCCTATTTCAACCAATCCATTCTGCCTCACTTACAGACCGGCCAGCCGGTGCTGGTAGTTGCGCATGGAAATAGCCTTCGGGCTTTATTAATGGATCTGGAACACATCAACCCCGAAGACATTGAGAAAGTCGAACTGGCAACCGGTATTCCGCGCCAGTACGACTACGACCCGGCAACGGGCAACTTTCATCTCTTACCCGGATAAGCCGTAACTGCCTCCAACGATAGGCCTGACCCATAACTACGTTTTCCGCTTCTTCTTGCGGGCAGATGGAAACAGAACGTTGTTCAGGATGAGCCGGTAGCCTGGCGAATGCGGGTGTAAATTCAGATCGGTGGGGTTTCTGAACCCACCCCCACCGCGCAGGCCTTCGGGGTCGTGCCCCCCGTAGAACGTCCACTGCCCTTTCCCGGACTCACCATAGATGTAACGGTCGGATGTTTTGCCCTCCCCCATCACCAGCGAACTGGGTTTAACGGCACCTTTCCGGAAGGCAGTCGTTTGTCCGAAAAATTCTTTAATGATCGATTCATGGTTCTGAGTGAGCATGGCCGGAATGACATCCCACTTAGCCGAGAAATTGAATAGTTCGAAGAAGCCTCCCGCCTGATCGAAGCCGCGCCCCCCGGCCGAGTTAATGTCCGAGAATGTGGAGAACCCACGGTAACCGTTATCTCCTTCGAGGGTAAAGTTGCCAAACGCGAATGTTTTGCTGAAATCGAGTTTCGACTGGGCATTGGGGTCTACATCGTCGCCGTCGTAGCTGCTGCCCACAATATCGACACCATCGGCAGCCAGGGCAATATCGAGCGTTTCGGCGGCCGAGCACATGGCAAACAGATAGCCACCACCCGCACAAAACGCTTTAATTCCTTTGGCCACCGCAAGTTTCATCTGCGACACTTTCGAGAATCCGTATTTACGGGCAATATCCTCCTGCACCTTAATATCGGTCATGGATTGCCGGTGCATGTTACGGCCATACTGCCCCGTAAAATCCTCGTGGTGCAGGTGCAGCCAGTCATATTTGGGTAAGTCCCCCTTCAGCACTTCCTCATCGTAAACGACTTCGTAGGGAATTTCGGCGTAGGTGAGCACCAACAGAACCGCATCGGTATTTTCGAACTCGGCGGGGCTCACCTTGATGGGTGAATACACGATGATCTTGGCCGCTTTCTGGAGCGTCACCACATTCATGTTCACATCGGGGTCGGAAAGTTGCTGCCGGATGGAAGCGGCTCTGGCATCGGAGATAACTTCTACCGAAACGCCCCGGATACGGCATTCCGCTTCAATGGACGGAACTTGCTTGAGCATAAAGCTGCCGCCCCGGTAATTGAGCAGCCAATCCACGTCCAGGTCGTCTTTCAACGCTTTGTAAGCAATGCCATACGCTTTTAAGTGATTGGCCTGCTGATTGTCCATCGGAATGAGGATTGAATTGGCCCAGCCCGGTGCAGCCCAGCTACTAATTGCCAGTAATAACAGAAAACATAGGCGCTGTTTCATAGAGAGCATTATTTTTGACCCACTGTTGCAAACCCATTCCCAAACCGACCCATGGTCTGGAACTTCCCAAAAATTACTCGTTACGGCACCACGCTGGTTACTTCGTTCGCACTTGTCCTGTCTTTGAACAGCCAGGCTTTACCCACTCATGCTGCTATGCTGGAACCGGGCGTATCGCAAACCCTGGCCAGGGCCAGAAAGCAGGCAATCAGTCAACTGGCATATGCACTAAAGTTCGATATTCCGGGGCAGAAAAACCAGCCAATTTTATCTACTGAAACAATTACATTCGACTGGGCTGCTTCCCGCTGGCCCAAAGACGCGTCGGCTCGCCAGCTTCCGCTCGACTTTAAGGAAGAACGGGCTCATTTGCAGACGGTTTCGGTTAATGGCACCCGTGTTCCGGTTGTCTTTGAGAGCGAACATCTGTTGATTTCTACTGCTCTGCTAAAGCCCAAAAACAATGTAATTTCCATTGAATTTACTGCCGGTAATCTATCCCTTAACCGGAATGATGATTACCTGTACACCCTGCTCGTTCCCGACCGCACCCGAACGGTTTTCCCCTGCTTCGATCAGCCCGATTTAAAGGCCACCTTTCAGGTGTCGCTGACCGTTCCCGCCGGTTGGGAGACCATGACCAATTCGCCCGTGGAGGGTTCAACCCCGGCAGGTGATCGCAAGACCGTTCGTTTCCGCACGTCGAACCTCATCCCTACCTATTTGTTCTCGTTTGTGGCCGGAAAATTCACGCCCGTTACGCGCACGCTGAAGGGCCGTTCCATGACGCTGCTCCACCGCGAAACGGACTCGACCAAGCTGCGGCTTAGTACCGACCTGCTGTTTTCACTTCATGCCGATGCGTTAACGTTTCTGGAAGACTTTACCCAGATCAAGTACCCGTTTCAAAAGTTTGACTTCGTGGCCGTGCCCGACTTCCAGTACGGCGGTATGGAGCACGTGGGAGCCATCGACTATCGCTCATCGGCCCTGTTTCTGGACAATGGCGCCACCCGCGACCAGCGTCTGTCCCGCGCTCATGTAATTGCCCACGAGACAGCGCACATGTGGTTTGGCGACCTCGTGACCATGCGCTGGTTCGACGATGTGTGGCTGAAAGAAGTCTTCGCCAATTTTATTGCCGATAAGATTATGGAAGTCTCCACGCCCGACGCCAACTACGACCTTCAGTTTGTGGTCGACCATTACCCGGCGGCTTATGGGGTCGATCGTACCGAAGGAGCCAACCCCATCGGCCAGCCACTGGCTAATTTGCAGGAAGCCGGATCACTTTACGGGGGCATTATCTACCACAAAGCGCCAATCATGATGCGGCAGCTGGAGCAGCTGATGGGAAAAGACGCCCTGCGCAATGGACTTCGGGAATACCTGAAAAAATATACCTCCGCCAATGCCAGCTGGCGCGAGCTGATCGCTATTCTGGACACGCACACCCCGGCCGATCTGCAAGCCTGGAACCGCGTTTGGGTGACCGAAACGGGACGTCCGAAATTCACGTACCAGCTCGATCAGCAAAACGGCACCATCCGTCGCCTGACTCTTTCGCAAAAGGGCGAAGACGGTACAAATCGCCTGTGGCCGCAGCGGTTTACCATCGCGCTGGTCTACGCCGACCACGTTGATGAGCTCCCCGTCGACATGACTAAAGCCGAAGTTACGCTACCGGCAGCCGCTGGCAAAGCGGCACCCCTGTTCATGGTGTTCAACTCATCGGGGCAGGGATACGGGCTGTTTCCGGTCGATGAAGCCATGATCTCGCAGTTGGCAATGCTCAAAAACCCGGTTACGCGGGCCGCAGCCTACATTAACCTGTACGAAAACATGCTGGCTGGGCAGACCGTGAGTCCGGCACAGCTGGCCGCTACGTACCAGACGTTACTCAGCAACGAGCCCGAAGAGCTGAATCTTCGGCTACTAACCACTCAATTGTCGGATGTTGTCTGGACATTGACACGTTCCGATAAGCGGCCAGTCCTGGCGGCTTCGGTAGAGCAGGATGCCTGGCGGGCAATGGAGGCTGAGAAGGCTCCCGGCAAAAAGAAACTGCTGTTCCGACTTTACCAGGGTGTTGCCTTCAGCACCGAAGCGCGCCAGCGGCTTTATGCCATCTGGAACGAGCAGAAAGCACCGGCGGGCGTTACCCTTACCGAAGATGATTACACCTCACTGGCACTCGCGCTGGCTGTTCGGGATTATCCGGCCGATGGTATTCTGACCCGGCAACTGGCTCGAATCAAAAACCCGGACCGCCGGAATCGTCTGGAATTTATGATACCGGCCCTATCGTCGAACGTAGCCGAGCGCGACGCTTTTTTTACCTCGCTGGCGTCTGCAACCAACCGCGAGCATGAAGCCTGGGTAACCTCGTCGCTGGGGTATCTACACCATCCGCTACGGGCCGAAACTTCGGCAAAATACCTTCCCCAAAGCCTAGATTTACTGGAAGAAATCCAGCGCACCGGCGATATTTTCTTTCCGGAATCGTGGCTTCGGTCAACATTATCCAACTACCAGACGCCCGAAACGGCTCAACTAGTCCGCAAGTTTCTGGTCGACCGACCGAGGTATAATACCCGGTTGCGGGCCAAGCTACTCCAGGCGGCCGATGGCCCGTTTCGGGCCAGCAAGCTGGTATTTTAAAGCTTCGACATTGTTCCAACCGGGATGGTCGGTGTTACATCCGTTTTTTCACCTGAATTAAACTTATCTCACATGACTTTTTTCAGTTCTCTCAAAACCCGACTGCGCGTTATTGGCCTTGCCGAAGGGGTTTCCTATTTACTCCTGTTATTCATTGCGGTTCCGTTAAAACGGCTGGGTGGTTATCCGGAAGCGGTGGAGGTACTCGGCCCAATTCATGGACTCCTATTTATTCTGTATGTACTGATCGTCATTCAGGCCAAAATCGAGTACGGCTGGTCGCTGGGTAAACTGGCCATGGCTTTAGTGGCTTCCATCCTCCCCGGTGGCACGTTCTACGCCGATCATACCTTCTTCCGACACTTACCGGCAAATCCTGACTAATGCCAGATACACGCACATAGAAAAAGCCGGATGATTGCTCGTCCGGCTTTTTCTATGTGCGTGGAAAATCATCTGACGTACTATTTCAATGCCTCAAGGGCTGCGGCCGCTTCAGCGGCTGCGATGGCAGCACTGTTCTTCTCACCATATTCGTCACGTTGCGTTTCAAAATGCGCGAAAATTTCGGTGATGGAATCCACGTTTTCGGCGATTTTTTCATGCATGGTTCCTAAGTTCTGCTCCAGATAGGAATCGTTTAGACCATTCATGTTGTCGACTTCAATCTTGCCAATCTTAGCGATCAGGGCCGTTTGGCTATTCTGTAAATCTTCGAGTTCACGAACAATTTTATTCATCAGCTCAAACTTCTGCAACTTATCCATGCGCTCTATTTATGTTGAGTATTACAAGACTAAACGCCCGACCAGCCAAATGGTTTAGAAATTACGATTGAACCAGAATCCCGCTGGCTGATTTTCAGAAATCGTACGCCCTTAATTCACTACCACTTACTAAATATCGCCCTATTTTATACCATTCAGTAATAAAGAACACCTCTTACTTATTCACAAATCCAACATATACATACCTTGTTTACACTTACAAACAACATGACCCAATAGTTAATAATTTAGGACCCATATTTACTATTTAGGTTATTAAACTCTTAATTATTTTACCAATTCCTTTTATATACTAACCCGTTGAACACATGAAGAAATATTTACATGGCTTGATTGCCTGCCTGGCACTTTTCTCATACCAAAGTAGCTTTGCGCAGTGCCCTACAAAATATTACACCTCTGCCAGCACGTCCGTCAATAGTAATGGCACTGGTACCAATCAAGTGAATAATGCAGCCAATATTGTTGACGGGGATATTAACACACCGGCGATTCTAACATCCACCCTCACGCCTGGGCAGTCTGTTACGATGTCCATTACCACAGAGTTGAACGAGACAGTTCCGGCAAATACGTTGCTGTATCTGAAGGCCAACGATCTAGCCGGTGTAACAATTGACGTGTATAATGGCGCAACGTTGATCGTATCGCCTAACGTCACCGTAACGACCAAGACAGCCAGTGGTTTTAGTTTCTTTGAACTTACGTCTACGCAGCCAATAACGAGTGTTAAAGTAACGTACATCAATATAAATACGCAGACTACCCAGACACGACTGTTGTATGAGTTTTTTGCGGGTACTCAATGCGCTCCATTACCAGTAAGTTTGACAGCCTTTACGGCAAAGGCTGTTAGTGGCAAAGCGGTACAGCTCAACTGGGTTACCTCTATGGAGCGTGATAACGACTACTTTGTCGTTGAACGCAGCAAAGACCTGGTTCAATTCGAGACCGTTGGGCGTGTAAAAGCCAAAGAAGGTACTCAGGGAAATACGTATGATTTTGTCGATGAACACCCTTATTTTGGCACCAGCTATTACCGTCTGAAGCAAACCGATCTAAACGGCACAAGTGCTCTTCTTCGGACAGCCTCGGTGATACTCCGCAGCGATTCGTACGGCATATTCCCAAACCCAGTTATCGACAATAAGTTTGTGTTACGTCTGGATGAGCCTCAAACAGCCGAAGTAGCCTTGTATAGTTCGGATGGCCGGTTGATTCCAATACAAAAGACAGGTACCGATGAGGGTCTTCTTATGCTCAAGTCAACCCGTAAACTCACAACCGGTATCTACCTCATTACCGTTAAAGAACGCGCCCAAACGCGTACGCATCGTGTAGTTGTCGAATAACCCCTTTCTTTTAATTATTCAACTCGTTAATTACCCCGACCAATGAAATCGACTAAAAAAGATATATCGACTCCCCTGCGTAAAAAAGCGTACCGTACTCCAACACTGAAGGCGCTGGGTAACGTCAAAAAAATAACCTTAAAAACAGGCTCCAGCGTCGACGGTTTTGGTACGTTCGGTTAATACCGAGCCTCCCGACAGTCGCAATTAAAAAGTCAGTAGCCTGCTTTGCTCTTGGTGAGCAAAGCAGGCTACTGTGTTAAATCAGGGTTGGTTCTGTTGTTACAGCGGGGGTAGGAGCAACTACCCGGCTAGCGCATGTTAAGTTGGTGAATCAAGCTCTTTTTAGTACCTTCCAGTCTATTTCCACCTTTGTTCATGGCTATTACGCTTAACACCCGCATCGAATTAGTCTCCAATCAATCGTCATCGGTTATTGGCAACGAAACTATCCTCCTCGACTATAAAGCGGGTAATTATTACGAGTTGAATGAGGTTGGCGGGTTTATCTGGGCACTGTTGCAGGAAAAAAGAACGATGCTGGTTCAGGATATTCAGGACGAACTTTTGGCAGAATTTGATGTAGAACCATCTGTGTGTCAGGAAGAGTTGATGTTGTTTCTAGATACCCTATCCCGTGAAAAGCTTATCGAAACAAAGGTATAGTCTGGCAAAACTCAGCGTGTTAAGCTGGTCGGAGAAGGTACTTTTAGTACGTGTCTTTGCGGTATTGTTCGCCTATAAATGCTTGCTGCTGGTTGTTCCGTTTCGCACATTTCTAAGCTCCCGGAGTCGGATTGAGGCTGGCGAAGCGCTTTCGGAAGAAAAACTTCGTCGGGTAATCTGGGCCATTCAGGTACTTAGCGCCCGGTTACCGCTGGGGTTCACCTGCCTGGTTCAGGCCCTTAGTGCTAAATGGCTGCTGAAAAACCATCCGACCATCCGTATTTATATCGGTGTTCAGAAAACGGAGAGCCAGCAATTTGCGGCTCATGCCTGGATCGTCTATAAGGACAAAACGATTCTGGGCGAACAGCTAAACCAAGTGTTCAAACCTATTTTGAACTGGAATTAAGCTTCAATGGCGCATCCGTTTTCACATCTCTCCGCGAGTCGTTCGCATCCGTTTCTCCATGGTGGTTAGTTTTTCGCCCGAAGTTAAGTTACTGTTGATGGCCTGTTCTGTTTCGCTGTCACCTGAGAAACAGAACAGGTTGACTGATTTTCTGGGTCAGCATGCCGTCAACTGGGATCGCGTGTATACCCTGGCCGTTCGGCATCGGCTCACCCCGTTTTTATACCGTTCGCTTTACCAGATTCCGGCTGTTCCGGCGTCATTTATCCGTACGCTTCAGGAAGAATGCCGAACAGCGGCCACGGATAACCTGCTGAAACTGCACCACTACCACCAGCTGGCGGCTCTGCTAACCGAAAATAACATCGACCATCTGCCCCTTAAAGGTGTGTACCTGGCCGAACATTTCTATCCGGACAGTAGCCTACGCATTAGTGGCGATATTGACATACTGGTTCGACGGGACGATGGGTTCAGGGCTATTCGCCTGTTACAAGCCAATGATTATGAATTAAATAATCAGCAACGACTTCACTGGCAACAGGGCGAAGAGGTAATTCTGGACGATTTACATGAAGTCAGTTTATTCAAGCCGTTCTTTAACAACAGCCATTTTGATATTGACCTGCACTGGCAAATCCTGTGCTTTAACCGGCATTACGCCCGCTTCGACCTGAATTACGTTCGTGCGCAACCAAACGTTTCTGCCGAACGGGAGATTGTTCTTCTGATCGTTCATCATGGCGTCAACAATGTCTGGCAGCAGCTTTACTACATAAACGATTTGTACTTCTCACTCCATAATCGGGATATCAACTGGAACTGGCTGCTTGAGGAACTGCGCCGATACGGGATTGAGGAGGTCTTTCTGGCAGGCCTGTACTGGTGCGTACACATTTGGGAGTTACCCCTTCCGAAGGCCGTTGAGTCGCTGGTAAATTCGTCCCGGCTTCGCTCGTTAGCCGATCGGTACGCTGAAAACTGGGAAGCCGACGAACCCAGCAAATACAGTAAATTGATCGTTAAACAGGCAACCCTGCTGCTGAATGCTCAGACGCGAATAGGCAAACAGCTAACCGTTTGCGGTACGTTTCTGAGTAGTCGAATTTTCAGGTACAGCATTTTCAAAGTTGGAAACCGGTTTGTTTACGTACCCAAAGAACTGGGACTTATCACCCTGTTCGTTCGTGCGGGCCAGTCCCTGACGCGCTTTTTACCAACGCGTCGCTAGCCGATTTCAGGGCGTTTGGGGCAAGGTGTCCAGCCACAGTGCCAGGTAAATAACCCGGCACAACATCCAGTTGAAGCGGGACTTTCGAATCACGGGCACTTGCTCATCGAAGACTGTTTTCACAAGCTGAGCAAACTTTTCCGGATCAACCACCGTCCAGATGGCATGGGTAGGCGACGAAAAAAGCGCACGGGTGGCCTGATGAAGTTGCTGAGCGGAGAGTGTGCTGTATTCCACAAAATTGGCTTTGGTGAGTCGGTTGGCAACGGCAGGTGGCAACACAGTTGCTAAGCCATTCCGAATGAGTCCCCTCCCCCGCCCCTGGTCGAAGTGGACCGAAAGGGGGGTTGCCAGGCACAACTCAATAACATTTTTGTCGAAGAAAGGAAACGAATAGCTATGCCCGTAGTATTCGCCAATGTGGTTCATTTGCTCGTTACAAATGATGTTGGTCGTGTTTACCACCTGGTTGAGTGGCATCTGCTGGCCCCCCACCCGACTAGCCGCCAGCCCCTCCGTGGTTTGCTGCGCCCGAAGCGGCACCCTAAGATTGAATGCATCACTTAGTGGGCTGGCAAGCGGTGCCGTTGCCTTCAGTCGGATCAGCAATCGCTTCGACAGGTGTGTGATAAAGGCCGACGACGACAGCCCAAGTGCGGCCTTTTGCGCCCGAAACACGGTTAGAAAGCTAGGAATCGACTCCTCCCGAAACCGTTTTTTCAGGTTGCTTCCAATGACGGCCAGCGCGTATCGCTCAAATTTTACCTGCTCGGATAAGTTCGCCCAATTTGCATCAATGTGCGTCAGAGTGCGGCCTGGCAAGCCAATCACCTGCCGACAAGCCGTTTTTAGATTCACCCAGTCGGCGGCATCTACGAGCTGCTCCAGAAAGTCAAAACCCGTTGTTACAACACTATCGCCGTCGTGACCGGTTAGCAGGCTATCGCAGCCGATCTGCTGCGTAGCCAGCGACACACTCAGGTGAAAGCTGGATGGGATAATAAAATGCTCCGGTCGGTCGAATAACTGACTGATTTTCTGCACCGATTCCAGCACATCAGGTACGGGATGAACCGTGTGGTGGTGAGGATGCCATTGGTCAATTACGGCCTGCACAAAAACCTGCTCATCGGCAGCGGGTTGTTCGGTGTCGATGTTGAAGGTATGCAGGGCCGGGCGTTGCTGTTGTTGTAGCAAAGCCTGCGCCACGCAACTCACCGACGATGAATCGAGTCCTCCGCTCAAGTGCGCTCCAACGAGTTTCTTACCGGCCATCCGTCGGTTAACGGACTCCGTAAAACCAGTTTGAAATAAGGCTGAATACTCGTCGGCACGGGACAAATTCGCAAACCGGTTTAGGTCAATTTTCCAGTAGGGTCGCACATCGACGCTCCGGGCATTCACCTCAACAGAATGACCGGGCAACACGCTAAAAATACCCTCATAAAAAGTTTCAGCGCCGTAGGGGACATACTCAGTGGTCCAGGTCAGGTACTCCCGAAATTTATGTTCATTCGGTCGGATGGTTACTTCCTTCAGGGCCAGCAACGCTTTTATTTCGGACGCAAAGGCGGCAAAGCGACCGGGCTGATGGACGTAATACAACGGTTTTACGCCCATGATGTCGCGGGCGAAGACGAGCGTTTGCCGGGGTTGGTCCCAGATAGCCAGGGCAAAATCGGCCGTCAGGTCGTTGAACGAACGGGAACCGGACTGCCTATACGTTTCCAGAAGCGAAGAGTTGAATGATCCGCTGTGGGCGTCTACATCGGCGGTTGCATACGTCGAACCGGCAGTATCGAGCTTAGCACCGAACGCCAGCAGCAACCCTCCCTCTACTACCTGACTGGCAACCTGGCCCCGGTGCTTGAGCAACTCAGTTATCCGGCTTCGATCTATGTCGGTTACCTGTTGCCCATCAAATCGAATCATTCCCGCAATTCCGCCCATACGCTTGAATAAACACAGTAGTTACGTTATCTATAGTCGCTAAAACTACCCAATTTATGGGCAAAAGGGCTTTACATGGGTATCTTTTGTACATTCGTAGCCGCATCCGGCAAGGTTAACCACCCCTGGCTCCTGCCGCCGGATACCTGCTTTACCGTTGAAATATGCTGAAAATTCGCCGACTATATACCTCTCTTGTTTTCCTGATTGTACTCAATCTGCTGGGAGGTTGCCAGCCCGAAACTGACTTACTCCCGGACGATTCGGCCTATTTCCCGCTGCAAACGGGCGATTACTGGATTTATCAGGTTACCCAGGAAACATATTCAATCACGAGCCCGGCCACAACGCGGGCGTTTCAGGTTCAGCAGAAAATTAGTAGTTCATTCAGCCGCAATGGTCAACTGGTGTATCAGGTCGAAGAATCGGCCAGAAATTCGGAACAGTCCGACTGGAAAGTAAACGCCATTTGGACCGTTTACAGAACGCTTTCGGAAGTTGTCAGCCAGGAAAACAATGTCCCAACGGTGAGTCTGACTTTCCCAATTTCGGCGGCTACCAGCTGGAATGTGAACACCTACAACGCCCGCCCGGATACACTCCTTCGCTATCAAACCGGCAGCCAATCCATTACGCTGAATAAACGGTCGTTCGACAACGTCGTTTCCGTAGTAGGTCCGAACGACTCGACGCTGATCGGACTAAATAAATACGTTCGAATGTACGCACCAAACGTGGGGCTAGTTTACCGAGAAAATACCGCTCTCGCCTACTGCCAGTCCACACCCGACTGTATTGGCAAGGGGACTATTACATCGGGAAGCCGCCAGAAATGGACGTTACTGTCCAGCAATCGACTACCTTAATGCTGCCAGACCACCTTGCCGGTATGGGTTTCGGTGCGGCCGTCTTTGTACGTTAACCGAAACGAATACGGGTAAATGCCCGCTGCGGTTCCCTGCCACAACCAGGTGTTTTTGCCGGTGGTTACCAACAGGGTATCGGCATACACCAGCACACCCGACTGGTTATAAATTAACAGCCGGGATTCGGTGGGCAATTCGGTCAGATTCAGATTCAGGTCAAACTTCACGTAGGAAGTCGCCGGGTTTGGGTAGGCCATTACGGTAACGGGCTCATCCTTGGCCACAACGCCAATATCGAGGACGTAGGGCGACTGCGTACGATTCCCGGCGGCATCTTTCCCGAAAACAATAAGTTGATAGCTCCCCCCCGCCTGAAGCGCTACGGTTGCCGCTACCCGAAGCTGGTTGGCCGAAACCGACGATACGGTGAACTGAGTCGACGGCAGTTTGTTGGGCGAACAACTGGCGCAACTTTTCAGGTAGACCTCAACGGCACTTGTATCACCTGAAGAGAGCGGGTTTTCATCGAGAATAAACACCTCCAGGCGTGGGTTTACGCCAACAATGGCTTTATTCTCCCTGACTCTCCCGTCCAGAAATACGCTGATTTCCGGATCGACGCGATCAGGGAATCGATTAGGCGGGTAACTGGTGCTTGTCTTCGCCTGGGCCCAGTCGATGTCCAGACTGGCTTTATTATTCGATTTATTTAACTCGACAAGCTGATTCTCGGGATCAATCGTCACCTCCAGCTTCTGTAGCCTATCGTCTTTGGCGAACGTGTATACCAGCGTGTCGCGGTACCGAAATGCCGGAAACCGGAGCGTAGTAGTGGCTGCACTGCCGTTACTCGTTTTTGTCAACGCTACCGCAACCGACTGTCCGGCCACGAACTTGCCAAGGTTCGTTACCGGAACGACGACGCGCAGCGAATCGCTGTTCTGAAGCGAACTACCCACTACTTTCCCCTGAATGTACATGCCCTTTGCCTCGACAGAAAAGTCAGGGTTTGGTAGCGGGTACAGACTCAGGGCGGGGTCGCCCTGCAGGAGCATTTGCAGGATCACGGAAATGTCGTACCCATCCACACCTTCTTTTTCCAGCGCCAGGTTAACCTGCTGCTGTACCTTGCCAAAGGGTAACCCCAATGTGCTGGCATCGGCGTACAAGCTGGTATAGAGCCGGTTCAGGTACCGCGTTGTGGGCTGTTCATAACTGTAGTAGGAGTGCGCCAGCACCATACCCGCGCCCTTTTGGGGAGCCAGCAGCCAATCTGTCGACAGGGTTTTGAAGCTGGAAAAGATTTCGCCGACACCACAGCCGTTGAAGATCATGAACGGGTAATATTGATTGCGGAACCCGTTTTCGGGTGGAGAGGCAAACCCGAAATTCATGTCGGTGATGGCCGGTCCGGCATGGCCAAAAAACGTTACCAGACTAACGCCGTCGTTGACCAGCGGAGCAATGTTGATCTGCTCCACTTCGGCGGTGGTGTTCTTACTGAAGGCCGTCACCTGCCCGCCTAACAGGCCGTTGGTATAGATACGACCAACGCCATTGAGGGCTTCCCGCAGACTGGCTACTTCACCCGCCGACTTGCCCCCGCTGATGTGAACGATGTGTTTCCGCCAAATTCCGTTATAGGTGGCGCTTTCCATCTGCTTCACTTTGTCGAGATAGGTAAGCACCTGCTCGTTGGTGGTCGCGTTGATGCGTCCGGTCGGGATGGCCGGGGTATTCGGCGGAAAGCCCGCCAGTCCGGCCGAGAGTAGAATATCGGAACCGGGGTAGCCCATTGTCGGGACTAAATCATCGGTGGCCGTTTTGGTGGTATACGGGTAACTATTTGCCCGGCCCAGGAGCAGCAGGTTTTTAACGGCCGTATTCGCCACCAGATAATCGGCAAAACGTCGAAGTGCCAACGGGCTTTTCTCGCCATAATTGAACTGGTCGTACAGGGAATCGGACTCGACAATAAATGGCTTATAACTCCCACCCGCCACCGACGACCGGTAACCGGCATACGTAGCAGCCGACTGCCGGAGCGATGCGTGCGTGACAATAACGTAGTCTGCCGTTTTGGGCACCATCGTCTCAAACCGGATTGGCTGGATAGCCAGCGGTTTATTGATCTTATTGGTGATCAACACGGCCCGGCTCTGTGCGGTCTCGTTTACCACAAGCTGCGTTTGATCGCCGGTGGTTTGGGTGGTCAGTAGCCGGATGTTGGCCATGTCGGTGATATCGTACGCCAGCGATGCAGCTGGCACGTTTTTGACCGCCAGCTGCGCGGCCAGACGGGCGTTGGCGGGAATACGAAATACCTTAGTGGTTTGCCCAAACATATCCAGCGCCTGCGGATACGTTACCTTGACATACGTAATTGAATAATTGGTGGTAAAGCCGCTTTTTTCGACCCGGAAGCGTAGGGTAAGCTGGTCATTCTGAATCGTTGTGGGCGTAATCGTGGACTGGAATGTCTGGCTTGAAAATCCATTAAAGGGCTCTACGGCCAGGGGTGCGGTGGTAGTGGCGTCGAGTTGAAGCTGAAGTTGGTGGTACGAATTGTCGCGCCCGTTGACCATGCCTTCCAGCGTAACGGGCCAATTTGCCGACGTTCGGCCCGGCAGTTTCAGTTGGACAACCCCAACTGAATCGGCGGTAAGCTGGCGGCCGGACCAACCCTCGCCCGGCTCAAAATAGCTTTGCTGCAAGTACGGTTCCAGTCCTTTCAGGTTGTTGAACGTGTACTCGCTCGTGAACGCCTGAACGGTCTCTTCAACATGAAACGGCTCGGGCGTTAACCCCTGCGCCGACGGCTTTAGTTCGGGCATTCGTTTGCCGGTCAGCGTCGGGTTAGTGGTCAGGAAGAAAGCCGTTTTGTCGGAAAAGAGCGTCTGGTAGGGATGGAGTCGCTTTTGTGGACGATAGACCAGCGAATCCAATGCCCCATCGTTACCAATTCCGTAGAACTCAACATAATCCTGGGCATCAAAAACGCCATCCTGTTGTCCAGCTACCCGAATGGCAACCTCTTGCCCCCTGAAAAACAGTTGCCAGCTGGCGGGGTTGGTTTGCAAAAAAGACGCATCAGCCGCTTTAATATCCTCGTACCCAACCCGGTAAATACCCGCCTGATTCACGGTAAATTTGAGGTACTTCTGACCCGGCCGTATCCATTCATTCCCGAATCGACTTTGTCCATTCAGCACCAGTGCATTGACTAGAAACAAGCAGAGCAGTAACCCTTTTTTCATACGTAGATGTGGATCTGCCGATGGTAAACGATCAGGCAGCAAGTTCCCAATTTTTATCAAAGATACCGAATCGCCTGCATTAACCGACAGCCTGTTTCGCGCCTAAAACTCCGCAAGAATCGGGTTTATCCGGGCGGCTTTTCGAGCGACCTTTGTCTAAGTAAACGAACCGGGGCATCGACATCACAACCAGAACAACAACGACAATGAACACAAATAATCCGCACACGTACCAGCAAATTGCCCGCGCCATCGAGCACCTGACCACCCATTACCGGGAACAGCCGTCGCTGGGCGAACTGGCCGAAAAAGCCAACCTGAGCGAGTTTCACTTTCAGCGGCTTTTTACGGAATGGGCGGGGGTGAGTCCCAAAAAATTCAGCCAGTACCTGACCCTCGAACACGCCAAATCCAGACTGCGGAACGGCGCGCCCCTGGCCGATGCTGCGGATGCCGCCGGGCTGTCCGGTACCGGTCGGCTGCACGATTTGTTCGTGACCATTGAAGGCATCACGCCGGGACAGTTCAAACAGGGCGGTTCGGGCTTGGTGCTCACCTACGGCATTTTTGCCAGTCCGTTCGGGACGTATTTATTAGGGGCTATAAACGACAAAATAGCGCTGCTTCACTTCCTGAACGAGGGCGACGTCCCCGAAATCATTTTAACAACCGCCTGGCCCGAAGCTTCACTCCGGCCTGACCCCGTTACCCTGCAACCACTGACCGATCAGATTTTCAACCCAATTGCTGTTGAACACGAAGGCAGTAAGCCTGTCCTGTCGGTGCTGATGCGCGGCTCTGCTTTTCAGCTCAAGGTGTGGGAAGCACTGCTGAAAATACCCGAAGGTGGCCTGGCGAGTTACGACCAGATTGCCCATGCCATTGGTCAGCCCACGGCCTCGCGGGCCGTGGGTACCGCTATCGGGTCGAACCCTGTGGGGTACCTGATTCCGTGCCACCGGGTTATCAAAAAGACAGGGCTCTTTGGGGGGTACCGCTGGGGTGTTGAGCGCAAACAGGCCATGCTCGGCTGGGAAGCAGCGCGAGTTGAGCCTTAGGGTTTTTGTCACAGAGATGCACGGAGAAAACAGAGATTCACAGAGATTTTTATTACTGTTCTCCTCTATGTATCTCTATAATACAATAAGGACCTGTATCGGCTCTGCACCCGCTGTATGCCAGGCGAATACAAGGTCTGGAAGCAGGCAAATCAATAATACTTGCTACTGTCATTTTTTACAATAAACTTGACAGAATGAACGGATGACTATCCGTCTTATCCCACCTAAGTTTTTTATGAAAAACCTTTCCCGTTGGGCCAGCCAACACAGTCGAGCAGCGATTGCATTACTTATTCTCTGCGAAGTCAGTAACGCAGCCAATGGACTGCTGCTGGGTATGAATTTGCTGGAAAGCTGGTCCGCAGGCTATTTGATTCTGTTGATTTTGGTACTTGCCGCAGGGGCATTATTCATACAAACACAATCGGCTCGCATCGCCAGGCAATCGTATTGGGTTAGCAGACGTTGGCTTTTCGGAGCGTTTATGACCAATTATCTGCTATTTACCCTGCTAGGCGGCTTTTGGGCTACCAACTTACAACAGCCAACGTTTAGCCAAACAGCCTGGGGCAATCGGCGAATAGAAGTGCGGTCCGATACATTAGTGCCATCGCCGAACCTAAAAGCAACTAACCCGGCCTTTTATGAGGCCCCAATTTCGGTACAGGAACAACCTATTAAAGATCAGACCGGTAAGCGGATTGGGTTTATACTGCTGTTCCTGCTGGGTATTCTACTGAGTTCTTACGCAGTTGCACTAGCCTGTACACTGGCTTGCGCCAGTAACGGAGCCCTGGCGTTCCTGGCGGGCCTTTTGGGAGGTGGTATATTCCTCGGCAGCTTCCTGCTGTTGAGCCGCGCTTTCGATAAGGTCATCAAGCCCTGGAGGCTAATGACCCGGCGTGAACGGGGTCGGGTCTATTTACGCTCGTTACTTTTATTACTCGGTTTCTGGGTAGTCTCTGCATTACTGGGTGGGCTAACCAGATAAGCCTGTTGTATCACCTTTTTCAGCACTGCCACACTCCGTTCCAGCTCCTCTTCTGAACTCGACGCAAAGCCCAGGCGGGTGCTGTTAAGCCGCTGTCCGGGTGGGTTATGAAATAAGCCATTTGACAGATACAGTCCATTGTGCCCCGCCCGTTGGGCCAGCAACTCCATATCAATTGCCGGATCGAAAGAAGCCCAGACCGCCAGTCCGCCGTCGGGTTTATTGAATTGAATAACGCCAGGTAATTCACTCGCCAGCAGGTCGCAGAAGTGATCGCGTCGGGCGTGGTAAGCTCGCAGCGTCTTGCGGAAATGTCGTTTCATATCTCCCGTTTTGAACAGCTGCCCAATGGCAAATTCGAGCATCGGGTCGCCCTGCCGGTCAATGATGCGCCGGTGGCGGGCCAGTTCGTCGATCAGGGCTACAGGAGCCACCACGTACCCCACCCGAAACGCAGGTGCCACAGATTTTGTCAGCGATCCGACGTAAACGACCATCCCTCGCCGGTCGGCGCTGGCGAGGGGCAGAATGGGGCGGCTGAGGTAGTGAAAATCATAATCGTAATCATCTTCCAGGATAGCAAAACCATATTGTTCAGCCAGTTGCAGCAGTTTGATACGCCGGTCGGCGCGGAGGGTTACGGTGGTAGGGTAATGATGGTGGGGCGTCACGAACACCATCCGGATGCGCTGCGTCTGGCAAATTGCCTCCAGCGCATCCACCTGCAACCCATACTGGTCGACGGGTACGGTCAGCACCGTTGCGCCCGTTTTTCTAAAGTTCATGGTAGCCCCCGCCCAGGTTGTTTCGCCCACCACAACTACGTCGCCCGGTCGCAACAGAACCTGACTGGCCAGATGAAGGCCCATGATACTCCCTCGGGTAATCAACACATTGTCCGGCGTAGTTTGCAGGCCACGGGTTTCATTCAGGTAAGTCGACAACTGCTCCCGGAGTAACGAGTGGCCTTTGGTGTCGCTGTAGCCAAAATGTTGCTGGGGGTTGCCCCACCGAAAATACGACCGATACGCCCGGCTCAGTTCCTCCATCGGAGCCAGTCGAATATCCGGAAAACCATCGTCCAGGCGCAACCCGGCCTGATTCGTCAATACCGGCCGGACCAGAAAATCCACCGATTCAAACGCGTAACCCGGCTGCTCATTCGCGGGCCTGCTTCCGCTGGACAGGCTATTTATTGCTGATTGACCAGCACTTGTGACCTCTAATCCCTGCGGTTTTATATCCGGAAAATGATCGGCGACATAGGTTCCGCTGCCCGACCGACTTTCGAGCCATCCCTGCGCCAGTCCTTCTTCGTAGGCCGACACGATGGTTTGCCGATTCAGCTCCAGTAGTTCAGCAAGTTGGCGGGTACCTGGCAGCCGTTGCCCCGGCGCGAGTGTTCCCTGCCGGATGAGGTGACCAAGCTGGTTACTCAGCTGAACAAAAACGGGCGTAGACAATGTCTTGTCAACCTGAATTAATGACTTAAAGGGGACCATAACCGGACTAGCTGATTTATCCAAACCGGACGATTTGCATAGACCGATAAAACAAGACATTTGGTGCATCAAAAGCAAGTATTCCAATGCAAACCACTCGCACTACCCCCAGCCGTTTAGCGAAACGCGCCCATTACGACGCCGAAACCATCCATCCCATCCTGGATGAAGCCCTTTTTTGCACGGTCAGTTACGTACTGGATGGGCAACCGATGGCCATTCCAACTGCCTTTGCCCGGAAGGGCGATAAGCTCTACATTCACGGGTCGGTGGGCAGTCATTTTATCCGGTCTATCGAGCAGGGAAATCCGGTCTGTATTTCGGTGATGCTGGCCGATGGGCTAGTGCTGGCAAAGTCGGCGTTTCACCACTCGGTCAATTATCGTTCGGTCGTCATTTTTGCCTCAGCCGAAAAAGTAACCGACGAAGCCGAACGCATGGAAGCTCTGGCCCTGATTACCGATCACCTCATACCCAACCGCTGGGACGACCTGCGCCCAACGACGGACAGCGAAATGCGAAAAACCACCGTGTTGGCATTTTCGCTGGCCGAATCCTCGGCCAAAGTACGAACCGGCGGCCCCGGCGACGATCCCGAAGATGAGCACTTACCTACCTGGGCGGGTGTCATTCCGTTGCAAACAGTTCGGCTGACGCCCATACCCAAAGAAGGTGATAAAGACGTTCCGTTACCGGCTTATCTGTCTGGTCCAAAATAACGTGAATAATGGGATATACCATTTGGCAATCAAGCTCTTCAATACCTGTTCGGTGGCTGGTGTCAGATTGAAGCGAGTATATACAGCGTTGCCATAAGCCAATTAGCCCTGTCAGGGCAGCCTGTTATTAGTTGATATGGCTTCGGACTTATCTGAAGCGCCGTAGGTGCAACCTTAAAAGACCTGATCAGGTCGCACCTACGGCGCTTTAAACGGAACTCCCCTCACTTTTCTATTGATAAGTCGCCCCTGACAGGGCTGTTCTGTAAGAAAAAGAAGTGTATGCATCCTGGGGTTAACCCCACACTTAACCCTATTATTCACGTTAAAATAAAGCGTTGGTCAGCAAAATGAAGCTAGTTTCAGGCGTCGTCGTGGGCGATTTATCGTCACTTTTGCCCTTATAATGCTGCGTAAATTCGGGGGAAAAGCTAATTAAATATCAGCACTGTTCAATATATTAATATAGTTTGTTTTGTTAAGCCTGCTGAATAACCGCCTTCTCGCTGACCAGTGCATTGAACTCCTCGTCAGGTCAGTGGTTGCAGGTAGTTCGTCAAACGCCAGCGCAAAGCGGTTACTTTAAGAGACATTAAGCTAAAATTAACCGGCTGACTGTTAGATATTTACAGTTTAGTCTATAGGGATATATAGTTAATAGGCGTCTTTTTATTAGATTAATTTCAGTAATTATTGTCTTTAATTTATCAAATTTCTTTTTCCTATCAAATTCATAGAACAAGTTTGGAAATGTAAAAACAGCCGCTTTACCTTTACAGCATCTTACACTTACTACTGCTCCGGCAGCCCGGCTGCAAAGTAGCTGTGGATTTATAAAGAAAGGGGGAGAGACAGGCTCACCGAACCCTTAGCAACTTGCCAGTCGGCGTTAGTGCTAACCTGCCTAATTTTAACTAGGAACTATAAATTTACAACCGCCCCGGCGGACTACCATGATGACTCATACTTCGTTACACTGTCCCGATTTCAGACAGAACTGTCTGCATACGCAAGTCCGAACTACCCGTTGTTGTCGCTAACGGAAGGTATCCATACGATTTGACATAACGGTCACTTCATAGGGCTTTGTGGTTTTAACCTATGGTTCAATCTATTATTCTATATATTCTATAGGATAAGTTAATTAATAATTTTTCCCCAAAGACGGAATTACCACTTATGACGTATATGGTAAAACGTTAGCCAATAGCTAGTAGACTGAACCATGGCTTTGGCGATGAATCTGCCATAAATAAGTGGGATGCCTGATCAACCATCTACTAAACAATATACAACCATGCTAAACAGAATTTTACGTCGGTTATTCAAACCAATGGGCTTGCTATTCATTACCCTGCTTCTAACGGGTCGCGTCTATGCACAGGGCCAGACGGTTTCGGGCACTATCAAGGACAAACAAACGGGCGAAACATTACCGGGCGTATCGGTCGTGGTCAAAGGCTCCAATGCGGGTACCACGTCTGATCAGGACGGCAAGTTCAAGCTAGCCGTTTCGCCGGGTGCCACGCTTATTTTCTCGTTCATCGGCTACACCTCCATCGAGCAGCCTGTGCAGAACCGATCCGTCATCAACATCGACCTGAGTGCCGATACCAAACTGCTCAGCGAGGTGATGGTGGTCGGGTACGGCACACAGACGAAAGCGGAGTTTACGGGTTCGGCGGTGCGGGTCAATGGCGATGCCATTAAGGAACAACCCGTTCAGAGCTTCGATCAGGCGTTGCAGGGCCGGGCGGCCGGGGTCAATATTGCCCAGCCGAATGGGGTACTCAACAACCCACCTGTTATCCGAATCCGGGGGGTAAATTCCATTTCGCTGAGTTCATACCCGCTGGTCGTTGTCGACGGTATTCCCATCAACACCGGCAACGTATCGGCGAGTACGGCCGTACCCAATAACCCACTGGGCGATATAAATCCGGCGGATATTGAGTCGATCGATGTACTGAAAGATGCCGCTTCGACGTCCATTTACGGGTCCAGAGCAGCGGCCGGTGTATTGCTCATTACCACCAAACGCGGAAAAGCGGGCAAGCCCCGCATCACCTACGAAACCTGGGCGGGGGTTTCCGACGCGGTGCGGTTACCGGAACTCCTAAACGCCGAACAGTTCATCGCGATCAAGAACGAAGCTGTGCTGAACGCCAAAATTCTGGGTGGTAATGCCTGGAATGACAATGTTGCCTCGGCGCTGTTCTTCCCGAACTACAACGCCGATGGGTCGCCGGTGGATACGCGCTGGTACGATTACATCTACCGAACGGGGGTATCGCAAAGTCATAACATCAGCGTATCGGGTGGCACACCCACAACCACCTATTACTTCTCGGCCAATTACACCAAACAAAACGGCATCCTGAAAGGCAATGAGTTTGCCCGGAAAGCCGCCCGTTTCAACATCGACCAGGAAGTAACGAGCTGGCTGAAACTGAGAGGCAGTATTTCGTACAATACGAGCAACAACCTGTCGCCGTATTCCGGCTCGACGCCCAACACCACCTTTCTGCTCGTCTCGGCCGCGCGACTGGCCATTGCCCTCCCGCCTAACGTGGCGGCTTATAATGCCGATGGCAGTTACAACATCAACCCGGCCAGCCCGAATACGATTGGCGTCGGTAACAACCAGTTTGTCAGTAACTTCGGCAACCCGGTGGCACTGCTCGACCTGAACCGGTATTCGTCCGTCAATGACCGCATTATCGGTAGTCTGGGGGCCACGGCAAAGCTGCTGAAAGGGCTGGACTTCACGACAACCTACTCCATCGACCGGCTCCGGACCGACAACGTCAGTTTCGACAGCCCCCTTCAGGGAAATGGCTTTTCGAGCCGGGGGGCCGTCACGAATGTAACGGCCCTGCGCGATAACTGGGACTGGGCGAGCACGCTCACCTATAACGAGACATTTGGCGGTAAACATGCGGTATCGCTGCTGGCCGGGTACGACGTTCAGAAATTCGACAATTCGGCATGGGGCGCCACCCGAACCCAGACGTCCGATCCGTTCTTTCAAGATTATCAGGGTAACTGGGGGGTTATTGCACCTTCCGGCAACGACATCAGCGAACGGGCTTATCTGTCGGTCTTTTCCCGGCTGACCTACGATTTCAACAAGCGGTATTTTCTGACTGTCAACTTCCGTCGGGATGGTAATTCGGCACTGGGAACGGATAAGAAATACGGCAACTTCGGGGGTGTTTCCGGCGGCTGGGCCTTGTCTGAAGAAGGGTTCTACAAGAACTCCCGGCTGGCTTCTACACTCAGCAACGTCAAACTACGCGCCAGTTGGGGCCGGGTAGGTAATGGCAATCTGGCCAATGCCTTTAACTCGCAGGAACTGTATAGCGGCTCCCTGTACGGTAACGTAGCTACCTGGGCCATATCGCAGGCGGGCAACCCGAATCTGGGTTGGGAAACCAGCGATCAGACCAACATCGGGGCGGATCTGGGCTTTTTCAACGACCGGGTTCAGGCCGACATCACGTTCTTTAACAATAATGTCAACGGACTTATTCTGAGCGCTCCGCAAGCCGTTTCGAAAGGCATACCG
Source organism: Spirosoma fluviale (assembly GCF_900230225.1). Lineage (GTDB taxonomy): Bacteria > Bacteroidota > Bacteroidia > Cytophagales > Spirosomataceae > Spirosoma > Spirosoma fluviale. Next base: position 390,997 of record NZ_OCNH01000001.1, on the reverse strand, counting down.
GGCAATGCCATACTGGGCAACGTGGGGGCTATGTACAACCGGGGCATTGAGTTGGGCATTACCGGAACTATCATCCGCAAAGGGGATTTCTCCTGGAGCGCGGGGTTCAATTATACCAACCTCCGCAACAAGGTAACGGCCCTGTCGGAGGGCAATACAGACATTATTGGGACAACGATGGTGGCCTACGAAACCACCAACATCACCCGCGTAGGCTATTCCGTGGGGAGTTTGTACGGGGCGAAAACGGCGGGCGTCAACCCCGACAATGGCCGTCGCATTTTCATCAACGGCAAGGGCGAACAGGTTCAGTACAGTCAGGTGGTGGCACCGGGCGAAAGCCAGTGGACGTACCTGGACGGCCGGACAGCAGCGGCCATTACCGGGGCCGATTACTACCTGATTGGCAATGCACTGCCCAAGTGGTACGGCGGCTTCTCCAATACGGTCAAGTACAAGAACTTCGACGCGAACCTCAACCTGACGTTTTCGGGCGGTAACCTGATCATGAACGGAACCCGCGCCACACTCCTCGACCAGCGGGCGTACAACAACTCGACCGAGGTCCTCACGCGCTGGCAGAAACCCGGCGACATTACCGATGTGCCCCGGCTGGTGTATAACGACCAGACCTCAACGGGTTCGTCGTTTCCGGTATCGACCAACGCCCAGAAAGGTGATTTCCTGCGCTTGCAGAACGCGGCTATCGGCTACCGCCTGCCAGCTACACTGCTGAATAAAGTGGGTATCAGTTCGGTACGGGTGTATGCGCAGGGGTCAAACCTGTTTCTGCTGACTCCTTACAAAGGGGCCGATCCGGAATCGTCATCGAATGGAAATTCCAACACCACGCCCGGCGTGGAGAAGAATTCCATTGGTCAGGCACGCACCTTCACCTTTGGTCTTAACGTAGGATTTTAAACAACAGCCACTGCTCACGCCAATTACTGATCAGTATGAAAACATACATAACCATTCCGCAAATTCGTCGCTTCGGCAGCTTCCTAAGCATCGGACTACTCTTGTCAATCACGGCCTGCAACGACTCGGAGCTACTCAATCCTGTTCCGGCCACAGCTATCAGTGGTGCCAATGCCTTCGATACCCCCGATCGGATTCTGGGGCTGGTGAACGGCATTTACAAATCCGTTAAAAGCGGAAGTTTTTACGGCGGCAACTACCTCATTTATCAGGAAGCCCGTGGCGAAGAATTCATTAACCGCACCAGCAATACGTTTACGGCCTACGAAGCCTGGAACCAGACGTTAAATGCAGGCTCAAACTTTGTCGCGGCTTTCTGGTCGGCGGGGTATACGGCGATTAACAACGCCAATATCCTTATAAAAGGGATTGCCGACAATCCAACTCGTATAAGTGCCACCCTCGGTAAGCAGTACACCGCCGAAGCCAAATTCCTGCGGGCGCTGAGCTATTACAGCCTGGTAACACTCTACGCCCGGCCGCACAACGAGAACAAAGGCACCTCGCCCGGTTTGCCCCTGCGGTTACAGGCCGAGACAACTACGGCCAACAACGATCTGAAACGCAGCTCGGTAGCCGAAGTCTACGCCCAGATTCTGAAAGACCTGGATGAAGCCGAAGCCGACCTGCCGCTTACCTACTCGACGGCCCTGCTCAATACCACCAGGGCGCACCGAAACACCGCCATTGCCCTCAAAACGCGCGTTTACCTGAACAGCGGCAACTGGCCCAAGGTCATTGAAGAAGCAAAGAAAATTGTGTCGGCCAGCGCCCCGTATTCGGCGGCTACGGGGGTTACGCACAGACTCCAGAATATCGTCGAGATTTTCACCACGAACTACACCAGCACGGAGTCCATTTTGTCGGTACCCATGACCGAAACGGATAACGTGACCGGCCAGTCGTCGTTCCCCTACGTTTTTAACGCCAATGCCGAGTACAACCTGAATCCGAGCGGCATCTGGGGCGATACCGAGTGGAAATCGACGGATGCCCGGCGAAGCTTTGCCCGTACGGCATCGGGAGTGCAGTTTCTGACCAAATACAGCAAACCCTCGCCTTTCCTGGATTATCTGCCTATCATTCGCTATTCGGAAGTGCTGCTTAACTACGCCGAAGCCGCAGCCCGAACCGGCGATCTGACCACGGCGACCAACCTGCTGAAAGCCGTCCGGAATCGCTCCGATGCCAGCTATGTGTTTCCGGCCAATGCCGTTGGCACGCAGGATGCGCTGGTCAACACCATTCTGAAAGAACGGCGGATCGAGTTGCTGGGTGAAGGGTTTCGTTCCAACGATTTACTCAGGAATCTGTTGCCGCTTCCGGCTAAGTCGAGCAGTTCGAACAGTGCTCCGGCGGTGCTGCCCTCGCAGAGCAACTACATCTTGCCCCTGCCCAACATAGAGATTACAACCAACAAATTACTGCTGAGCTAACTCTTTATGAACGTTTATCTTCTCCTCTTCTGTCTGCTCACATACGGAGCTGTAGGCCAGCGGGTTCGCCAGGCCGAGCACCAGCACGATGTACACGACGGAGACAGCCACGACCTCAACCATAGCCACCTGGCTCATATTCAGGATTACCGCAAAGAGACGGTATTCGTACACAATCTGCCCGCCCCGGAACGGCTGAGCGGCATTGGCACGTCAGACCTGAAAATAAGTACCAAATCGCAGCAGACGCAATTTTTCTATAGCCAGGGGGTTGCGCTGCTGCATTGTTTCTGGGATTTCGAAGCCTACCGCGCCTTTAAAGAAGCCATCCGGCACGACTCCACGGCCATTATGCCCTACTGGGGCCTGTACAGCGCCATTGGAGCCATTGAAGGCACCGACTTTACCGCCGACAAAAAGCTGGCCGTCAACAAACTCAAAGCCCTGAAAGGGTCGGCATCGGAACACGAAAAACTTTATGCCGACGGGATTCTGGCCCGCGATACCGACGCAGAAAATGGCAAACGGGAATACCAGAAAAAGCTGGAGATCATTGTTCACAAATACCCCGACGATGTGGATGCGAAGCTGTTTCTGGCCCTGAGTAAAATGGGTGGCTACGACACGGACATGAACCCGAGAGAGGGGCAGCTCTACGCCGAATACCTACTCCGCGATTTACTGAAAACGCATCCCAACAACGCGGCCGTTCACCATTACTGGATACACCTGATGGAAAACTGCTGCGCCGAGCAGGCCGTTGAAAGTGCCGTCCTGTTGCCGAAACTAGCCCCCGCATCGGGCCATATGGTCCACATGCCGGGCCACATTTATTACAAAATAGGCGATTACAAAATGGCGTACGATGCCTTTGCCGCTTCGCTGGCGGCAGATTCGGCCTACATGAAAACCCAGCACATCCCCGAGGTTGATGCCTGGAACTACATCCACAACATCAATTACCTGCTGGCCAACTGCGCCGAAGACGGGCGTTATGCAACGGCGCTCCATTACGCGGAGAAATTGAAAAATATGCCCGCCACCAAAGAGCGGAAGCAGAAATACGAGGGGCGTTTTTTCTACCAGGGCATTATTGCGCCCGCTAAAATGGAACTGTGCTTCGGCTTTTACCGGAAAGCCGCCGACCGGTTGGCAGCCATCAAACTCGACAAAGACAGCCTCTACTCCACCAAAGCGATGGCCTACAAAGACGGGTTGTATTATTTTGCATCGGGCATGGATGCGGCAAAAAATAACCGGCTCGACGAAGCCCGTCGATTTGCCGATGCCCTCGATGCATCGCTCTGGCGCAACGCGAACCAGCTCACGCCCACCGACGTGATTACCGTTCGTCGGCTCAACGACCTGAATGTGGCCTCGCGGGAGTTACAGGGTGTTATCAAAAGCGCTGAGAATAAATACAAAGAGGCTGTTGCTTTGCTGGAGAATGCCAGAAAGAAAGAAGATGACCTAGGGTATAGTGAGCCCCCCTCCTATGCCCGCCCCGTTTTGATCAGCCTGGCCGAAGTACATCTGAAAGCAAAGCAGTATGACAAAGCCATTACTGCGTACACGCAACTATTGGAACGGCACCCCAACTCGGCCAACGCTTACTGGGGGCTTTACAAAGTCCATAACCAAAACGGCGACAGTGCCAAAGCCAACGAATATGCTACCCATCTGAAGCACACGGCAGCGTTTGGCGACCAGTCGCTATTTCCTTTATAATCAATTATTTATCAACTCAAATCGCTTTTAACCATGAAAAAACAAACCAACTGGCTGCTCTTACTGCCACTCCTGCTGCTGGCCTTCACAACCGATCTATCGTACGAAGAGGAAATCCGGCAATGGCACCAGCAACGCGAAGAAGCCCTGAAAAAAGAAGATGGCTGGCTGAATCTGGCCGGTTTGTTCTGGCTGAACGAAGGGGTCAATACCTTTGGCGGGAGTGATAAAAATATCATTGTGTTCCCGGCCGACCACAGCAATGCGCAACTGGGTAAAATTGTCCTGAAAAACGGCCGGGTAACGGTCGAAACCACGCCCGATGCTCAGGTTTTCGAAGGCGATACGCTAGTTACGAAACTCGACATCTTCCCGTACACCACTAAACCGATCGTACTGCGACACAAGTCGCTGCGGTGGTTCGTGATTCAGCGGGGCGACAAATATGCCATCCGGCTCCGTGATCTGGAAAGTCCCTCAGTAAAAGAGTTTAAGGGGATCGACACCTATCCGATCAGTACCAACTGGCGCCTGAAAGCGAAGTTTGTCCCAACGCCGGGCAAAAAAATTTCGATTACCGATATAACGGGGCGGGTAAGTGATCAGGAGTCGCCGGGGCGGTTGCTGTTTACGGTAAATGGGAAAGAATATGGGCTCGACGCGACCGGAACCCTCAAGCATCTGCACTTCGTTTTTGCCGATCAGACCAATAAGCACGATACCTATGGCGGTGGCCGGTTTTTAGATGCTCCCGGCCCTGATGCAGAAGGGTATACCTACCTTGATTTCAATAAAGCTACCAATCCACCCTGTGCGTTCACGCCCTACGCTACCTGCCCCACGCCCCCCAAAGACAACCGACTGGCAGTAGCCATCCCGGCGGGTGAAAAGCGGTACGGCGATCATTAACCGGGCAATCGGAACACACCGACTCTCAAGCTTTAAGAGCAATAGTTTAAATAAACCAACGTGAACAATGGTTTTTTGAGGCAAGAAATCAATCGTATAAACAGTAAGAACCCAAATCCAGACAATGGATTTGGGTTCTTACTGTTTTGAAATTATCCTTAGTCGCTATCGCTAAACAACGAAGGCTACTTCTTCTCGTGATACACCAGCACGGGCACATCGGACTTCGTAATCAGGGCCGTCGTGTGATTCGGGTGAAACAGATTGTCCAGAAAACCGGCCTTGGGCGATAGCTGCATAACGATCAGGTCGGCGTGGGTGTGTTCGAGTTTGTCTTCCGTCAGCACTTCCAGCTTCGCATCGAACGCATCGACCAGCGATTCTGTCTGGGCCGTTACGATGGATTGTGTCGTTTGCGCCTGCATGGCATACGCGATGGTATGCACCTGCGCCGGACGAATGGACTGCCCTTCGGGCGTGGTGGGTACAATCAGCACCGGACAGACGGCTTCATCGGCAACATCCGTCACGGCACTACCTGCCAAACGGTCGAAGAACGTGCTCAGGTCGCTGCGCCCCATGATGATCAGATCGGCAGAGCGTTCGCGGGCCACATCCAGTATGCCATCGTCGACTGCACCAATACGCCATTCAACCGTTACAGATAACCCCTCGGCCTGAAGCTGGGTGGCAAGTTCATCGAGCCGCTTCCGGCTAATATTCTCAATTTCCATGGATGCCATTACGCCCAGACCCGGATCGCCAACGGTTGGCAGCGTGGTATCGGGCAACATGGGCTGGTACATATGCAACAGCGTGACGGTAGCCCCCGTTTTACGGGCAAACAGGCGAACCCAATCTAAAGCGGCTGATGTATAATTCGAAAAATCGGTAGGAAAAAGCAGGTTTGTCATTTGTGCGTGAATCAGGTTTGATAGAATCAACAAATGAAAGTCGTAACGTTCCCAATATTTTTTCGAATTTTACTCACCTACCGTTTACCGGATATCGGTGGCGGGGTAATTATACCGCTCGACTCGATGCTGCTGTTCAGTGTTTGAACAGCCAGTAATTGCTTCATCGTTTTATCCATGCCATCGGTCGAGCCATCGAGGAAAATAATATTTCCCTGCCCGTTCTCGGCAAAATGCTTGATCGCTTCGGTCCAGATGGAGAACAGAATCAGCGAAGCATCCAGCTTGGCTTCGTTCATAACCTTGGCCGATTCAGCCATACCCTTGGCGACTTCCTCCCGGAACAACGCCACGCCCTGCCCGCGCAGCTGCGACGCTTTTTTCTCGGCTTCGGCCGAAATCTGAATGGCGTTTCCTTCGGCTTCGGCAGCTTTAGTTTTGGTGATTAGCAGCGCCTGGCCTTCGTTTTCGGCAGCCGCTTTCAGGTTCGACGACGCCACCACCTGCGCCATCGAGCGCATAATGACCTCATCGAAAGCGATGTCGTTAAGTTGCAAATCGGTAAGGTGATAGCCCCAGCTTTCGAGCAGCGTATCGAGTTGTGATTTGACGTGTTCGATGATTTCGGAGCGGAGAGCCAGGATTTCGGACTGTCGTTTGGTGGCTACAAAGCTACGAATAGACCCTTCGATGGTTCGAATCAATGCCTGCATGAAGGAGGCTTCGTCGATGAACTTGAACGCCACATTTTTAACGGTCTCTTCTTCCTGATTCAGCACCGAATACACCAGCATGGCTTTGAAATTGACATTGGCCTGATCGGCCGTGATGGCCTGAAACGCCAGTTCGACGGAGCGGTTCTGAATCGAAATCCGTCGGTAAATAACTTCGATGAAGGGAATCTTGAAGTTTAGCCCCGGCCGGAGAACGCGGGCGTACTTACCAAATACCGTGATGACGGCAACTGTACCCTGTTGGACAATGACAACCGAGAGAAAGATAAGGACTATCGCTAGCCCCAAGAGCAGTAATAAAAAATTCATAAGGTCAATTGGTTTGTAACAAAAAACGGATTCCGCGTAAAGTACGGAATCCGTTGATAAGGAAGGTAATAAATTGTTAAAGTGGTATGTGGTGGAGTTAGTGGAGTAGGTGAAATGAGCTGAACTTACTTCACTTACTCCACCCACTTCACTCATTCCACTACTCCACTAACTCTCCTAATGCCCAGCCACCAGTTCGTAGCTGGAAACTTCTTCGGGATCTTTGACGCCTTTTTCTCGCTGCCGGAAGTAGACGACCATAGCCAGCAGAAAACCGGCAAATGCCAGTGCTGCACCCACCCACTCGGGCGAGGCATAACCCAGACCAGCGGCAATGGGCAATCCGCCCAGGTAAGCACCCAACGCGTTGCCCATGTTAAACCCGGCCTGACTTACCGACGAAGCCAGCATTTCGGAGCCGTTGGCCGCCCGAATCATTAGAATCTGGATGGGCGCCCCCAGCGAGAACGCAATAGCCCCGGTAATGAAGGTCATAATCAATAGCGGTATTTGATACTCAGCCACAAAATAAACGCCGATCAGACTTACCGTCATAAGTAGTAAAAACAAGGCGGTTGCCTTACTAGGCGAGATCAGATCGGCGGTACGGCCAGAAATCAGGTTACCGGTTGCCATACCTAAACCTGCCAGAATGAGTATCCACGTAATCTGGTTGCTCCCAAAATGAGCGACTTCGGTCAGCAGCGGGGCGATATAGCTGAACCAGGCGAACAAACCACCCGTACCGATGGCCGTAATACCCAGAATAAGCCAGGGTTCTACCCGCGTAAATAATTTCAGATCTTTTCGTAGACTGGACTCCCCCACCACCGGCATTACCGGCAACAGTTTCTGAATGCAGAACATGGTGGCCAGACCCACCACGGCGATGATAATAAATGTTATCCGCCAGCTCATGGTATGACCAATGTAGGTGCCCAGCGGGACGCCAATGATGTTGGCAACGGTAAGTCCGGCAAACATCATGGAAATGGCCTGAGCCTCTTTTCCTTTACCGGCCAACCGACTAGCCACCACAGCCCCAACGCCAAAGAACGCGCCATGCGGCAAGCCCGACAACAGCCGGGTAATCATCATGATTTCGTAATTAGGCGCAAACGACGACAGTGCATTACAAAACGTAAACAGGGCCATCAGGCCCAGCAGAATTTTCTTAGGCGGATAATTCCCGGCAATGCCCACCAGCAGTGGAGCACCCAGCACGACACCCAGCGCATAGGACGAGATGAGGTGACCAGCAACAGGAATGGAGATTTGGAGGGAACTGGCAACATCGGGCAATATGCCCATGATGACGAACTCGGTCATGCCGATACCGAAGCCCCCAATGGCAAGAGGTAACAGACTTTTTTTCATTTGCAGACAAACCTATAAAGTTTTTGAAACCTTATAGGTTTACATTAATAGTGGTTCACCGTAAGTCACTAACTAGCGTGGCTTACTCTATCATGCAAATAGAAAAAGTGCAAAAATGTTCCCTGTTCTATAAATGTTCTAATTTATTAGCCAGCCGGTACAATTTATAGCCCATCATTAGCCTGGCAACACGCACCCGTTGGTTACACGCCATGTTTAAACGTTTAAATTGGCAAAAAAAATAGTGGTGGAGAACCAGGCTAAACTCATTATTGATAACAAAAAAAATAACGGCGGGTACTATTAATATTAAATAGCATCCACCGTTACCTTAGAATTATTCAATTAACTAAACAATCACCGAAGTCGCTTACCGGGCATATTCTGCCCGTTCTGGTGCAGGATAAGTTGCTCTACTTCGCCCTTGTCGTTACTTACAAACGACACCTGAGCCTCAACGACTTTGAGGTAAAACTTGGTTTTGGACTCGGGGAACAGCTCAAACCGCCCCTGTCCGGTAGCTTGCCCGTACAGTTTATCGCCTTCGCGGGTAATGACAATGGAAAAACCCGGTGCCAACTGGTAGTCGCCAACGTAGGACTCCAGCGTGGCTTTGTCAACAACCACCCCTTCCTGTTTGGGTACTTCGACTGTCTCGCCTAATTCCTTCAACATAGCAAACCCATTAGTATTACGCGGGTTGAGCGCCACCGACCGCTTGTAGTCCTGTATAGCGGCAGCTTTATTGGCCATTTTCATGTAGATCTCACCCCGGCTGTCATAGACATTATACGATTCGGGAAAGGCATCGGTATTTAGGTTGAAAACTGCTAATGCTTCTTTGTCTTTACCTTCCCGCATCAATTCGTACCCCAGCGCATTGATCTCGTTTTCATTCACCGAATAAGCTTTGTCGGCCTTCCAGGCTGTGAACTTCTGCTTCGTTTTCTCCAGCGGGTCGCTCAGCACCGATTGGCGAAGCAGGTCAGCAATAGGCATTTTAGGGGCTTCAACCGGCTGGTCATATAAGATTCGCAGGATGTTTTTGCGAATGTCGTTGAGGGGAGCCCCGCCGGTATTGTTCAGTAAAACAACCAGTTGCTTATCCTTCGGTAAGCGGCTGATAATGGTATTGAAGCCGTTGATTCCGCCACCATGCTCTAGTATGGCCAGACTGTCTTTTACCTGACCAACCTTTGATTTGCCAACGCCCCATCCGTAGGCATATCCATCAATGAACGGGGTGTACATGGTCGCTTTTCCGCTAGCCGATAGTAGTTTATCTGTGTACAGCACCTGATCCCAGCGGTACAAATCCTCGACCGTCGAGTACATGGAACCGGCCGCATACGGAATTGACATATCGAGGTAAGGAGAGTTTACGTAAGTGCTCCCCTTCTTTTCATAACCCGTTGCCCGTTTGGGTAGAATTGGACTGAACAGATCATAACCCGTATTGGCCATCTGAGCGGGTTTTAGGATGTTCTCGGTCAGCACATCGGCATACGATTTCCCCGTCACTTTCTCAATGATGGTCCCCAGCAGGAAATACCCGGAATTGCTGTAGGAGAATTTAGTCCCCGGTTCGAAGTCCAGCGGCTTGCCAGAAAACTCCTTTGTGAAGGATTCGGGCGTAACCGGGTCGCGGCTGAGTGTCTCGAAGAACTTCGGAAAGTTGGTATAGTTTGGGATGCCCGAGGTATGGGTAAGCAGGTGGTGAATCGTGATTTTATCGCCCGTTGCTTTTGGATAGTCGGGCAGGTAATCGGTTATTTTTCCGGTTAAACTGAGCTTCTTTTTTTCCACCAGCTGCATGATGAGCATGGCCGTAAACTGCTTGGTAATGGAACCCAGCCGAAACTTGGTATCCGGCGCATTCGGGATATTCCATTCCATATTGGCCAGGCCGTAGCCTTTCTTGAAAATCACCTGCCCTTTATCGGCCACCAGCACCGAACCGTTGAACTGCCGATTGGCCACGTATTGCTGAATAAGAGCATCAATTTTGGCGGATTTGGTTTGGGCGAAGGCCGCGCCCGTTAGCAGCAGCGAAACGACCACCCATAGGCTAAGCCGGTGAAGGACACGTACTTTTTTCATAAGAGAAGATGGGAAAGTGATAGGTGATTGTCCGCCAAGATTACCACTTTCTATTCCTTAGCCTTACGAAAAATGATTTGTCGGTTTATAGCCCGGATAAGTGGCCGAAAAAACCCCATCCTGAGTAGTAGCGTCAGGATGGGGTTTGTGTTGGGCGAGCGAATGCTCGCTTATATGAGAAGGCACGGGCCAATGCCCGCGCCAGCTTGAACCATATTAATACATTTCTAAGCTACCGCAAACCCGGAGTAAGTCCGCATGAACTCGGGCAGAAAACCGATAACAATATCAGATGCAGGAATACCACGTTCAATCAGGTCGTCGGTCACCAAAATATCGGTATTGTTGACCAGAAGCCAAACTTTACCTGTTGGCTTAATGTGAAAATGAAATACAACGTTATACTCAAATACATCTTTGCGCCATCCCGTTCGAATCACTTGATAATGACGATGCTTATCATCAGCGATTAGCTCATACTCGATTTCGCTGCCCCTATTCCGGCGGTTCACGAATGTGTCAAGACATTCAGTCAGAATAGTCGCGTATGTGGCTATTTTTTTATCCATTGCTCGATAAGTTTAGCTTCAACATCATACACAAGTACATTCATACCAAATTTAGTCAATATTAGTTGTGTTGCGGCATCTGTAAAGAACGTATCGTAAATTCCACGAGGCACAGCGAGATAAAGGACCCTATCTGGCTCCTGAATACCCATAAATGTGTGATAATTGAGGTACTGCCCTAGTATAGTATGAAATTCATACGTGAATGACGGTGACAGAAAACTCTTCACCTCTACAGCTATTTTATCTAAGCCCTTCTGAGCGCCAACAAGTTGTTCGGCCGCTAAATCAACCTCATAGTTCCGATCCATAGCATTAATAAAATATGGATCGTGCGTGATTACCCAGCCGTCATTCAGAAGAACCTCACGAACTACGGGGTGAAAAATATCTCTTGCCATATTGCTCTTATCAGTGCGCCAGCAACCAGTTTTCGCCGGTGCCGATGCCGGTTTCCATCTTCACGCCCATCGGGATGGCATTTTTCATGATCTCATCGACACGCACGCGGAGCAGGTCGATTTCATCGCGGTGGGCGTCGAAGACGAGTTCGTCATGTACAGTCAGGATCATTTTTGACTTTAACCGCTCGGACTGCATGAACTCGTGAATCTGAATCATGGCAATCTTGAGCATGTCGGCGGCACTTCCCTGAATGGGGGCATTTACGGCGTTGCGCTCGGCGAACATCCGGTCAGTCTGGTTGCGGGAATTGATGTCACGCAAATACCGACGCCGACCCAGAATCGTTTCGGCATAGCCAAAGCCGCGCGCTTTTTCGATGCACTGATCGATATAGCCTTTTACGGCCGGGAAACCGGCGAAATACTCTTCGATGATCTGCCCCGCTTCCTTGCGTGGAATCTTGAGCCGCTGCGCCAGACCAAAGGACGAGATGCCGTAAATGATGCCAAAATTGATGGTTTTGGCCTTCCGGCGCATGTCGGTGGTTACTTCGTCCAGACCCACGTGGAATACCTTGCTGGCCGTTTGGGTGTGAATATCGACGCCATTATTGAACGCGTCCAGCATGGTTTGGTCACCACTGAAAGCCGCCATGATGCGCAATTCGATTTGCGAATAATCGGCCGACATGATCACGAACTCCGGCCCGCGTGGTACGAAAGCCTTGCGGATTTCCTGTCCGCGTGGCGTCCGAATCGGAATGTTTTGCAGGTTCGGGTTTGTTGACGACAATCGCCCGGTGGCCGCAACGGCTTGGTTGAAGGACGTATGAATCCGGCCGGTGCGCTTGCTGATCAGCAGCGGCAGCGCATCGACGTACGTGTTCTTTAACTTGATCAACTCCCGGTAATCGAGAATTTTCCGGGCTATTTCATGTTCGACTTCCAGCTTCGACAGAATCTCCTCGCCCGTGGCATACTGCCCGGTTTTGGTCTTTTTAGCGTTCTTATCGAGCTTGAGCCGGTCGAACAGCACTTCGCCCAACTGCTTCGGCGAGCCGATATTGAACGTCTCACCGGCAATCTCGAAAATCTCCTGCTGCACCTGCCGCATATCCACTTCCAGCGTGGCGGAGAGTTCAGCCAGCGCGTTGGTATCGATCTTAATCCCTTCAAGTTCCAGATCCGTCAGCACCTGAACGAGGGGCATTTCTACCTGATCGAAGAGTTTGTGCAGGTTGTCTTTTTCGAGCCGGGGAGCAAAGGCGTGTTTCAGTTGCAGGGTAATGTCGGCATCTTCACCCGCATAATCGACCACTTTCTGAATGTCCACATCACGCATGGTCAACTGCCCTTTCCCTTTTTTGCCAATCAGGGCTTCAATCTCGACCGGGCTGTAGTTCAGGTAGGTCATGGCCATCATGTCCATATTGTGGCGCATTTCGGGCTCAATCAGGTAATGGGCAATCATGGTGTCGAACAGTTTGCCCTGAACCTCCACGCCGTACTTTTTTAGCATCAGCAGGTCGTATTTCAGGTTCTGCCCGATTTTTTCGATGGCTGGATTCTCGAAAACAGGCTTGAACTGGTCAACAATGGCTTGAGCCTCTTCTCGGTCGGCGGGAACGGGCACGTAGAACGCTTCGCCCGTTCGGTACGCGAAGGACAGGCCAACCAGATCGGCCTCAACGGGGTCGATGGCGGTCGTTTCCGAATCGAAGCAAAGGCTCTCCTGAAGGCTCATATAATGAACCAGACTGGCCCGGAGTTCGGGCGTATCCACCAACCGATAGTCGTGCTTGACGGATAGTATCGTCTTGCGCCGTTCGGGCTGATTCTCGTCGATTTCGTAGTCGGGATAGACATCCAGGTAAGCGGGTGTTCCGTTCGTTTCGCTCACCTCCGAACCCGGCTTGTCATCTGTCGTGATGGTATCGGTCACACCCGTTGGGGTTGCTTCAGAACCCGAGGCAACCGGCACTTTAACGGCGGTACGTTTGCCTTTGGGCTTCTCAGTGGGTGCGGCTGCCGGAGTCGTCTCATTCCCGAAATCAAACGGCAGATCACTGGCCCCGGATGGATTGGACGCCCCCATATTCGGAAACGGCAGGAATGCTGGCGTGTCGCCACCCGGCGAATCGAATAGATTCATCTGGGCGGAACCGGGGGCCTGGAACGCCGATGGCAACGGTTTTTCGTCGTACGTACCACCCAGCAAACGAGTCTTCATCTGCCGAAACTCCAGTTCGTCCAGCAAGGCGGCTAACCGGGGTTTGTCGTATTCGGTGTGGCGCAGGTGTTCTTCATCGAAAGGCACCGGCACATCCAGATGAATGGTGGCCAGCTCTTTCGACAACAGGCCCTGCTGGGCGAAATTGACAACGTTTTCCTTAAGTTTTCCTTTCAGCTCATCGGCGCGGGCAATAAGGTTTTCGACCGATCCAAAGTCGGCAACGAGTTTCTGCGCCGTTTTTTCGCCAATGCCGGGAATACCCGGAATGTTATCGACTGAATCGCCCATTAACCCGAGCATATCCGTCACCTGGTCGATGCGCTCAATATTCCAGCGTTCCAGAACCTCTTTCACGCCCAGTTTTTCGGCGGGTTTGCCCATGAAAGCGGGCTTATAAATATGAATATGCTCTTCCACCAATTGCCCGTAATCTTTGTCGGGCGTCATCATATAGACCTCAAAATCAGCCAGAGCAGCTTTTTTGGCGATCGTTCCAATAATATCGTCGGCTTCGTACCCATCCAGAATCAGCATGGGAATGTGCATGGCCTCCACAATCTGCTTGATGTACGGCATAGCCACACTAATATCTTCGGGCTGCGACTGCCGATTGGCCTTATACATCGGGAACGACTCGTGCCGGAATGTCTTCTTTGCCGAGTCGAAGGCAACGCCAATGTGGGTGGGCTTCTCTTTCGTCAACACCTCGATCATGGCGTTCATAAACCCGAACACGGCCGATGTATTGATGCCCCTCGATGAGATACGGGGCGATTTACTAAAAGCAAAATGAGCGCGGTAGATAAGCGCCAGCGCGTCTAATAAAAACAGTTTTTTGGTTGGTTTGGCCATTCTATAAAGGTAGCTGTCAATAGCTCAAAGGTCGAAAGTCTTACGGACAATCACGCGCTTTTGGCCCGACAAATTCAGAAGAGGTATGCACAAAGCTATACGTAAACAGAACAGTTAGGCAAGGGTTTTGATTCCGGCTGAACCGGTAGCCTGGCAGGCTGTTTTAAACGCCAAAAGGCGCAAAGGTCGCAAAGGAATGAGGCTCATCTCCTTTGCGACCTTTGCGCCTTCTGGCATTCCTGTCAGTTGATGTAAGTCTATTGGGGCAGTAAAACACGGTCAATGATGTGTACAACACCATTCGTAGCTGTAATATCAGGACCAGTTATGTTCGAAGCGATCCCTGAATTTCCTTTACCTGAAACCGTGATACCCGTTGTGCTTGTACCCGCCGTGATCGTTCCCCCCTGGAGGGTCGACAGGCTGGCACCATTCGTAACGAGCGGGCTGTAGGTACGGCTGTTAAGCACGTGATAGGTAAGAATTCCAGTCAAGGCCGTTGACGATGTATTGGCAATAACGGTGGAGTCGATACCTACTGCTTTAAAAGCCGCATCGGTTGGAGCAAACACGGTCAGCGGTCCCGTCCCTGTCAGCGCCCCCCCAATACCAGCTTTCGTCACTGCCGCCAGCAGGAGCTTGAACGAAGCAGCTGGATACAGCAGGGGAATACTCTGAATCGTAACGGCTACATTGCCAAAAACAGGGGGCAGCAGTACCCGGTCAATCGCGTGAATAACGCCATTGCTTGCCTGTCCGTCGGCTTGCAGAACACGGGCACCATTAATCGACACAACCGATGCGGTTCCGGTACCCGACGCAACTTTCGATATATATAGGGGTAAACCTGCCAGCGTCGGCTGGGATGTATTGATCGCCGTAGGTATATCCGACGCAGCCACCCGAGCGCCCAGAACGTGATATTGCAACACCGTTTTCAGTAAATCGACAGGAGCCGCCTTAATGGCGGCAGCATCCACATAGCCAAATGCCTTAAAGGCATCGTCCGTTGGGGCAAATACTGTGTAAGTACCGGGCTGGGCCACTACACCATCGAGTCCGGCACGAATGAGAGCCTCTTTTAATAAGGTGAACCTACTGCCAGTGTTGACGATCTCGCCGATGGTTGGGAACGTAGGTGTGTTTTTATCTACTTCATTACAAGCGGAGAAAGAAACGGCTAAAGAGACCAGTAAGGCGACAAGTAACGATAGTTTCCGTCCTGCGAACGGATTACGATTAGCTAACATGGGTGATTATAGATGGGGGATTTGAGTGGAACGGGTTGTCCGCTTTGCAAACAACAACAATCTACCCGTAATGTTCATTAATATTTACTGACCGTTCCTTAGCGCTCACTAGCCTGATGATTAAACTATTGACAAGCAAACGGGTTAGTCTAAAAATTCTCAGTTTCCCTCATGTCTACCTATCTGACTCTTACTACACTACTTCTGTTGGCAAGTTGCCAAAGCCGTCCTTCAGAACAATCGACCAATGAATCCTCACAGACCCGGCCTGATGAGCAAACAACCACATCAATGGCTCCCGATACCCTTTGTTTTCAACAGGTCATAAACCGCGATACCACCAGCCTACAGTTGGTTATCAACAACAATCTGGCCACGGGGTATCTGGACAACAAGCCCTTCGAAAAAGACCGGGCAGGGGGTGGCTTTCAGGGCACAATCAACAACAACACCATCCAGGCCGACTGGCAGCGTTCGGGTGAGGGCACAACGCAGATTTACCCGCTCGACTTCAAGATGAACGGCGACACTATTTCCTGGTACGAAGGGGAGCGCGTGGAAAAAGCCGGAAAATGGGTCTTGAAAGAGCCGAAGAGTGGCTACCGATACGTACTCATAAAAACCACTTGCCCGTAATTAAACGTCTGACAGCGTTTTTTGGGTTTCAGTCAACTTCTCTCCTACTGGCGGACGGTATTTCTGGAAAGGTATTTTCAGCAGGTTGCCGATGTGCGAATGTTCATTCGGTTCGCCATGCGTATCAATGCCGTAGTGGATAGCTTTGCCCGGCATTTCATGATAAGTGCCGAAAATTCGATCCCAGTAGGGGAAAATATTACCGTAGTTGGTATTGGTCACTGGCAACACATAATGATGATGCACATGGTGCATATTGGGCGTTACAACAAGTAAGCCCAGTAACCGGTCGGCCCAGCGGGGTAACTCGATATTGGCATGGTTGAACTGCGAAAGAACGACAGACAACGCCTGGTATAAGAAAACCAGCCACATAGGTGCCCCCGCAATCAGCACCGCCAGGGTCGTAAAAGCAAACCGAATAACGCTCTCGCCAGGGTGATGACGGTTGGCAGTCGTTGTATCGACGTAGGTATCCGTATGATGAATGAGGTGAAAGCGCCACAGGAAAGTGACCTTATGCTCCGTCCAGTGTGCCAGCCAGGCACCAACCAGATCCAGGACCAGCAACCCAACGATGGTTTCGGCCCAAAGCGGCAAATCGAGCCACGGCAAAAGACCTATTTGATGGTTGACCGCCCAATCGCTGGTTCTGAGCAGAATAAAGGCCAGCACAAAGTTGACAACAATGGTAGTTAGGGTAAAGAACAGGTTGATTCCGGCATGTTGTACTTTCCGATAAGAGAATCGAAACAAAGGCAAGGCACTTTCGATGATCCAAAAAGCAGCAATTCCCCCAACCAAAATCAACGCCCGATGCGACGATGGAATATGTTCAAAATAATTAACTAACCGCTCCATAGTCAGTATCTAGTTTTATGTTGTTATTATACAAATCTACAACGAAATAGTGCGATTTAATAAGCCTGTCACCTGGCAAAAAATCAGCAAAATTATTCCTTTGTTTGCCAGTCTGCTTTTTCGGTCGTTGGTTTGTGAACCGTAAGGAGCATCCACAGGACTGCTCCCCATCGGCTAACCACTCATTGACAAGACTACCCAACGAATGCCCCAACCCAAACACGCCCGCGATTCCATTACGGTAATGACCGAGATGGTACTTCCCAACGATACCAATACCCTCAACAATCTGATGGGTGGGCGACTGCTTCACTTCATGGATATTGCCGCAGCCATTGCGGCTCAAAAACACTCCAACCGCATTGTTGTGACGGCCTCGGTCGACAATGTCTCTTTTTCTGAGCCCATCCGGCTGGGTAACATCGTTACCATGAAAGCCCAGGTAACCCGTGCGTTCAGTTCTTCGATGGAGGTGTTTATTGAAGTGTGGGCCGAAGATATTCCGGCCGGTATCCGGGTCAGCACAAACAGCGCTTATTATACGTTCGTTGCAGTCGATCAAAGCGGCAGGCCCATTGAAGTACCCGCCGTTATTCCCGAAACCGACGATGAAAAAGACCGCTACGCCAGTGCTCTGCGCCGACGACAACTGCGTCTCGTATTAGCCGGACGCATGAATGCACAGGACGCTACGGAACTGAGGGAGTTTTTGAAAGTTTAAACCGCACGGGCGGCCCGTGCGGTTCTGACTATTTCATCTGCGTAATGGCCTGGTATACCAGTACCTTGAATTTATCGGTCAGATCACCGAAGCTGTTGGGTGTTTTCTGGGTATAAATCTGCGCAACAATGCCTTCTTTGGGATCTGCCCAATAGGTTGTTCCAAAATAGCCGCCCCATTCGAATGTGCCTTCGGAAACAGGTAACCGGGATGCACCTTTGTTCGACGTAATGGAGAAACCCAGACCAAATTTAAAGTCCCCCCCACCCAAGTCGCCAATTTGATTGGTTGTAATCAGTCGCACCGTTGTTGGGCTCAGGAAACGCTTACCGCCATACTCGCCCCCATTCAGCATCATTTGCAGGAAAATAGCGTAATCGTACATGGTCGACGATAAACCGGCCCCACCCGAGTAAAACGTACCCGCCTGTTTTGGGTAGTCGCCCGATAGACCATTGAGGACTGCTATTGGCTTTACAGATTTCACCGAATCCTCGGTAAAGACCATCGTTAAGCGGCCCTTTTTAGACTCGGGCAGATAAAAGTAAGTGTCATTCATTCCTAGCGGATCAAATAGTCGGGTACGAAGAAACTGGTCGAGTGACTGACCGGAGAGTACTTCGATCAGGTAACCAACCACATCGACACTCAACCCATAGGTGAATTTTTCGCCGGGTTGATGCAGCAATGGCAAAGTACCCAGCCGGTTCATCGCGTCGGCCAGACTGCCACCAGGGGTGCCAATTCCACTGGGTATTTTGTTTTTAGCATAGATGGCAACCGCTTCTTTTGAGCCAATAACCGGGTAGCCGATACCTGACGTGTGGGTGAGCAATTGCCGGATCGTGATTTCACGCTTTGCTGGAACAGTGGTAAACGACGAGTCTTTTTCGTTGAACTTGTCCAATACCTTTGGATTTTTGAAGGCTGGTATATACTTCGAAATAGGGTCGTCGAGCAGGAATTTTCCTTCTTCGAACAACAGCATCAGGCCAATGCTGGCAATGGCTTTCGTTTGCGACGCAATCCGAAAAATGGCGTCCCGCTTTAGGGGCGCTTTTGTCTGAATGTTATCGAGACCGTACGCTTTGTAGTACACAATTCGGCCGTTTCGCGAAACCATCACCCCAACCCCCGCTTGTCGGCCTTTGGCAATGTAGTCGTTGATTACCGCATCCATGCGCTGAAGCCGGGCGGTACTCATCCCAACCGTTTCAGCTGCGGCTTCTTTCAGAACAGTTCCAGATTGAACTGTCTGGGCCATGGAGGTCTGCACAGCGGCAGCCATAAAAAAACCGGCCATCAGGCCGGTCATAGTAATTAGTTTCATACAAACCGGAAGTTGTTAGGAATCCGGGCTAATGTAGTTATTTTTTTACACCCATTATTGATTCAGCCCGGCTGATTACGGTACCCCCCTGAAGCGTTTCCGTGGTTGTAGACATCGCAAACTGATTTTTATCGAATACCCCGGTAGCACTGTATTGCCCGGTAAAGGTTGTGCCCTGAACGTATATTTGATCCTGGGTGCGATCAATTACGTTGAAACTGGTGCCGGTCAGTTCAGCCGTTACCTGATACGGTCGAGTGCCTTTAATATCAATGTAAATCTCTTTATTATTTGAACTCTTGGTAACAGTTATGGTCGTTGTACCTGTTTCAGGTTTTAACTCGGCACCACCAAACCGAATCACACTTTGGTACCCTCCCTCATACGTACCAATGTATTGATCGCGGGGGTCAACATCATCGGCCCCTCCCGATTTTTTACAGGCTGTGGTAAGCGAGCTAATAATGGTTAAAACCAAAATAATATTTCGAAAAGATCGAACGGCATAAGGAGTAGCCATGAGTTTGAATAAGTTGTGTTATGGGTTGTGTTCAGGCGTTATCTATACAAACGTCATGCCGTGTTTCGAGCGTATAGGGCAGCTTGAGAAGGCCAAAGTTAACAGGATCAGGAAATACCAGTCAACCGGCGTAGTCAGAGGCCATCTATCAAAAAAGCCCCGGCAAGTAGCTTACCAGGGCTTTTGAAGAAAGATAACAGACTAAAAACGATGTTTAAACGCGTTTATTGTGTGCCATGAAACAGATCGTACTTTATTTTTCATTTTTAATTTGCTTTACATTAGCACACATCCAACAGACTTGTTGAGAGCCCATGCGGGGGGTTTACGTAAGCAAGCCGATATGGATAAACATAACTCAACATACCCGAGAGCAATCAGCTTCCGTTATCTATATAATAACAAACACATTAATTAAAATACATAAGTTTACCAGCGAATAGAAGCCGTTTCCAAGCGGCTTTTGCCTACACGATTAACCATTGTCATGAAAAGACCACTGCTCCTGTTTTTTATTGTTACCACCCTGTTTTTACGCAATTCTGTGGCGCAAACCACACAAGACAGGGCTACGGCTAAAACTTCTTTTTCCAACCCCCTGCCAATCCAGTTTGGTGACCCTTATATTTTACATACAAAGGATATGTATTATATGTATGGCACAGGCGGAGGAGCGGACAAGGGATTTTCGGCTTATTCGTCAAAAGACATGGTGACCTGGAAAGCGGAAGGGCAGGTTTATTTCCATAACAACAAAAACGGATGGAGCGACCCTAAAGCAGGTTGGGGCGGTGCCTACTGGGCACCGGAGGTGTATGAAGTAAAGGGGAAGTTCTATCTGTTTTACAGTGCTCAATGGAAGGTGAACCCGACCAAAGAACTGGAAAATTTCCGGATTGGGGTAGCCGTCTCGGACAAACCCACCGGCCCTTTTGTCGACCTGGCCAGCAAACCCGTTTTTGACCCTGGTTATCCCGTTATTGATGCCAACGTATTCTTCGATACTAACGGAAAAGCCTATTTGTATTTTTCGCGTTGCTGTTATAAACACCCGGTCAAAAGTGAAGTGGCCGATCTGGCCAAAAAGAACGGCTGGTTCAACGAGATCGAGGAAAGCTGGGTGTATGGTGTCGAACTCAAACCCGACTTTTCCGGCGTCATCGGCCAACCGGTGCTGGTGTTGCGGCCACCCGTTCGCCTGAGCGACAAACAGGCGGAGTGGGAGAGCCGTTCCGTAACCGCCCGCGAAGTAAACCGCCGTTGGACAGAAGGCTCGGTTACGTTCAAAAAAGACAACCTGTATTACATTATGTATTCGGCCAATCATTTCGGTGGCCAGAATTATGCCATTGGATACGCCACGGCGACCTCGCCGTTGGGTCCGTTCAAGAAAGCAGCCAACAACCCGATTTTACAGAAAAATACCGATAAAGGCGGCTCGGTAACGGGTACGGGGCACAACAGCGTAACGTACTCGCCGGATGGCAAAGAAATGTTCTGCGTCTACCACGCCAGAACCGCCAAAACCGGCGATGAACGGGTTGTTTGCATTGACCGGATGCAGGTAAAAAACGGAATCATAACGATCGCCGGTCCTACCACTACACCGCAGAAACTCCCTTCGGCTGGGGTTAACGTGAGTGGTCAGGGCAAAGGTGAGTAGTGCATTTATGTAGATTGAGGAGGGGTTTCAAGCGCCATATATTGAATGTATAGCGCTTGAAACCCTTGCCCGTTCTGAAAATCGGAGCCTGTTAAATCTGCGAAAAAGCCGTTGGAATCAGAAAGGTCCGGTGAATGTTCGAGATGATTTTGGCATCTGCGTACTCAGGCATGGAGCTTATCTTTTTCCACTCGGGATCACCGCCAAAGGCTTTCCAGTTCTGATCATGCTCATTCATGTCATCGAACGTCAGCATATACGTCAGGTTGGGGCGCATTGGCCCAATCAGCGTTTCTCCGAAGAATACCGGGGTAAGGCCTACCCGCTTAAAAATGGCAATCTCACCGGCCTGATTGAACATTTCTATCTTCTTTTTCCCGGCCGTTTCGTTGGGACTTTCATACCGACGCAGCTCAAAGATACGCGCCTTCTTTTCGGGCAGTTCCAACCTGGGCATGTTCGAAAAGGCTTTCAAGAGCGAACTCTCAATGCGCTCGTAGGCGGGCAAGGTGGCCTCGGCGTTCAGGTATTCGGCCCCGGCTTGTTGGTAGGCGCTATCGCTGGCTAACTGATCGGAAATCTTGAGGTAGGCATCTAAAGACGTAAAGGGTATCAGTACAAACAGTTTGGTAAATCCCTGAGAAAGGTATTCCGTAAAAACGCCCACATTCTTGCTACCCAGCCGATTGTAAGCAGGAATAGCGGCCT
Organism: Spirosoma fluviale; assembly: GCF_900230225.1. Taxonomy (GTDB): domain Bacteria; phylum Bacteroidota; class Bacteroidia; order Cytophagales; family Spirosomataceae; genus Spirosoma; species Spirosoma fluviale. Next base: position 368,762 of record NZ_OCNH01000001.1, on the reverse strand, counting down.
GCTGAAAGTAATTCTGGACTATTTTGAGTTGCCGACCGTTTTTTAACGTGTACGTCCTTAGTTCATAAAACTCCGGGGCAGCGTTCTGCTGCGTATCCGTAGCGGCTGTCGCCTGATTGATTGGCGCTAGAACACTCGCCACCGAAGTAGTAAGAAGAGAAGCTTTCACGAACTGACGTCTTTTCATAAACAATGCTTTTTTCGGTATGTATCCGGTAGAAATTAACTTTTAGTCATTTGTCAAAGTACGCAGACCGTTTGTTCTACCATACCGCAACCAACAACATTTTCCGGCAAATCGCTTTCCCTGCAAACCAAACGGTGCTGGCAGAATGACTTCAGGTCATTCTGCCAGCACCGTTCTTCTACTACTTTACTTACTTCTTATTGCGGCTCATCGCCGAATTTCTCGTTGCGGCCCGTTTTGTCCGTATCGCCCGTTAGTGCGCCTTTCGCCATCTCGAACAATTTAACCATTTTACCCCCCGGCCGATCCCAGTATTCACCGGCATGAGTTGTCACTTTGAGCAGCGTAACCTCTGGATCATCTTTGCCATTGGGAAACCATGTTTTCAGGAAATCGCTCCACAGTTGGTCAATTTTGGCTTTGTCTTTCACCACCTCTGCATACCCCGAAGTAGAGACATATACTTCAGAGTCGGGGTTCGAAAAACCCAGTGCAATACGCTCGTTCTGGCGGATTTCACTGACCTTGTTTGAGTTTTCATAGGTAAAGAACCACATGGTGCCATCGGGATCGATCTCGTGCATCGCCATGGGCCGGGTATGAAAATCGCCGTCCGGCTCCTGTGTGGTCAGCATGGCAATACGAATGTCCTTGACTTTGTCTTTAAGCTTATCCAGTTCAATTGGATTCAGGGTGCGTTGAGCTTGCATGAGATTATTGGGTTTGTTACCCAGCTAAAATCATATGTTTCACTATAGGGTTTATAGAATTTTAGATTATTCAGGAAAGTTGAGTGAATGGCCTGACGAAAACGATCATCACATGTCCGGAAGTAAAACTGCACATTTTACAAGCTGTTAAACAACTGGTTTATCCTTTTTGACAGTCTTTTCACAGTCAGTCTTTTACCCTGGTCTTTTAAAAATTCCCACCTCCCCGTTGCCTGTTCCCCGCCAGTTTGTTCTATTTTTACAGACGAACGAAATCCTGAAAATCAATAAAATCAGGTGAATCCCGGTTCAGACAGTTCAGACACTATGCAATTCTCTCATCTTCACTGCCATACTCAATACTCACTGCTCGATGGCCAGGCCGACATTAAGAAGCTGATCAAGAAGGCTAAAGCCGACAATATGCCGGCCGTTGCCATCACCGATCACGGCAATATGTTCGGGGTGTTCGAGTTCGTAGCCGAAGCCAGCAAACAGGGCATCAAGCCCATTGTTGGCTGCGAGTTCTATGTCGTGGAAGATCACCACAAGAAACAGTTTACCAAAGAGCAAAAAGACGTTCGGTACCACCAGCTGTTGCTGGCAAAGAACGCGCAGGGGTACAAAAACCTGGCAAAACTTTGCTCACTGGGCTATATGGAGGGGTTATATGGCAAGTATCCCCGCGTTACGAAAGCACTGATCGACCAGTACAAAGAAGGACTGATTGCGTCTACCTGCTGCATTGGTGCATCGGTACCCAAAACGATTCTCAAAAAAGGCGAGGAAGCCGGTGAGATCGAGTTCAAATGGTGGCTCGACCGCTTCGGCGAAGATTATTACGTTGAGTTGCAGCGCCACGAAATTCCCGACCAGATCAAAGCCAACGAGGTTCTGATCAAGTTCGCCCGGAAGTACAACGTGAAGATCATTGCCTCCAACGATTCGCACTATGTCGATCAGGACGACTGGGTTGCCCACGACATTCTGCTGTGCGTAAACACCAACGAAAAGCAAAGCACACCGTCGATGAAGGATTTCAGCGACGACGATGTGATGCCCAAAAATACCCGCTTCGCCTTCTTCAGCGACCAGTTCTATTTCAAGAACACGCAGGAGATGACGACGCTGTTCAAAGACCTGCCCGAAGCCATTGATAACACCAATGAGATTGTCGGCAAGGTCGAAACGCTGAAGCTGAAGCGGGACATCATGCTGCCCAACTTCCCGATTCCGAAGGAATTCCAGCAGCATACCGACGACGTTCTGAACCAGTGGGAGTATCTGCGCCACCTGACCTACGAAGGAGCCAAAGAGCGCTACGTCGATATTCTGCCGCACATTCAGGAACGCCTTGATTTTGAGCTGTTCACGATCAGGACAATGGGATTTGCCGGGTACTTCCTAATCGTGGCCGACTTCATTAAAGCCGGTCGCGATCTGGGCGTTATGATCGGGCCGGGTCGTGGTTCGGCTGCGGGTAGTGCGGTGGCGTATTGTACCGGTATCACCAACATCGACCCCATCAAGTACGACCTGCTGTTCGAGCGATTCCTGAACCCCGACCGGAAGTCGATGCCCGATATCGATACGGACTTCGACGATGAAGGCCGTCAGAAGGTAATCGACTATGTTGTTCAGAAGTATGGTAAGTCGCAGGTGGCACAGATTGTTACCTACGGTACCATGGCCTCGAAATCGTCCATTAAAGACGTAGCGCGGGTAATGGACTTACCCTTGCAGGATGCCAACGCCGTCGTGAAACTCGTGCCCGACAAGCCGACCTACAACATGACCCTCAAGCGGATTTTTGAAGACCCGCTGGAGGGGCCGGGCGGTCTGTCGAACGTTATCCAGCCCGAAGAACTGGATAACGTGAAACGCATGAGAGCCCTGGAAGCGGGCGATCGAAGCGCGGCACAGGCCATGCGAATTGTCGACTACGAAAAGGTATCGGCGGTACTCAAACAGGCCCGTAAACTCGAAGGCACGGTACGGAACACAGGACTTCACGCGGCCGGAATCATCATTGCTCCCAGCGATTTGTCGGACATTGTGCCGGTATCGACCTCAAAAGATACGAACCTCATCATTACCCAGTATGAGGGTAAAGTGATTGAAGATGCGGGCGTTATTAAGATGGACTTTCTGGGGTTGCGCAACCTTACCATCATCAAGGAATGTCTGCGTCTCATCAAGCAGAACCACGACATTACCATTGCCATTGATGACATTCCGCTGGACGACGAAGAGACGTACAAACTCTTCCAGCGGGGCGAAACCAACGCCGTGTTCCAGTTTGAATCCGACGGCATGAAAAAGCACATGAAGGACCTGAAGCCCGACCGCTTTGGTGACCTCATTGCCATGAACGCCCTCTATCGTCCGGGTCCGATTGCCTACATTCCGAACTACATTAACCGGAAACACGGCCGCGAAGAAGTCAAGTACGACATGCCGGAAATGGAGGAGTATCTGTCTGATACCTACGGCATTACGGTATATCAGGAGCAGTTGATGCTGCTGTCGCAGAAGCTCGGCAACTTTACCAAAGGCGACGCCGACGTACTGCGGAAGGCGATGGGTAAGAAAGACAAAGCCACGCTCGACAAAATGAAGGGTAAGTTCATGGACGGCTGTGCTGCCAATAACCTGCCCCTGAAAGTCTGCGAGAAAGTCTGGACCGACTGGGAAGCCTTTGCCTCGTACGCCTTTAACAAATCGCACTCGACCTGCTACGCCTTCGTCGCCTATCAGACGGCTTACCTCAAAGCGCATTATCGCTCGGAGTATATGGCAGCGGTACTCACAAGCTGTCTGGGCACGATCGACAAGATTACATTCTTCATGGAAGAGTGTAAGAACATAAACATTCCCGTTCTTGGTCCGGATGTAAACGAATCCGAACGGTTCTTCGGCGTTAACAAAAAAGGGGAAATCCGCTTTGGGCTGGGCGGTATCAAAGGCGCGGGCGACGCGGCCGTTGAAGCCATTATTGAGGAGCGAAAAGCGGGCGGGCCCTTTAAAGATATCTTCGATTTCGCCATTCGCGTTAACCTACGGACGGTGAACAAGAAGACGTGGGAATCGCTGGCGTATGCCGGTGCATTCGATAGCATCGACGAGTACCACCGGGCGCAGTATTTCGAGATGGGCGAGGGCGACACCTCGCCGTTTCTGGACAAGATTATCCGCTACGCCAACAACTACCACGCCGAGAAAGCAGCCGCTCAGCAATCGCTGTTTGGTGCCATGATGAACGGCGAACCCATGCTGGCCCGACCCAAGGCCCCAATCGTGGAAGAATGGAACCAGATACAGAAGCTGAAATTTGAGAAAGACGTTGTCGGCTTTTACATCACGGGCCACCCTCTTGATGAGTTCAAACTTGAAATGGACGGGTTCTGCAACTGTACACTGGCCAATATTTTCGAGACGAAACAGCCTGAAATTAAGGTGGGGGGCATCGTTTCGGCTGTACAGATGCGGGTAACCAAGAGCGGCAATCCATTTTGCATCTTTAAGGTTGAGGATTATAACTCCTCGCTGGAAATGGCCCTTTTTGGAGACGACTACATCCGGCTGGTGCAGTATATTGAGGTTGGCCGCTTCCTGCATATTACCGGCAAAACGCAGAACAAATGGGGCTCCGAGCAACTGGAGTTCAAGCCCACGAGCATCCGGTTACTAAATGAAATGCGGGAGAAATTCTGCAAAGAGCTACGCGTCTCGCTGACCCTCGACGCCGTAACTGCTCAGCTTATTGCCAAACTCAACGAGCTTGTTAGTGCTCATCCGGGCAGTTGTACACTTTCGCTCAACGTAGTCGACCCGAGTGAACGCATCGAAATCAGCTTACAGGCACGAACGCTGAAAGTATCGCCTGCCAATACCTTGCTTCGATCATTGGAGGCCATGGACGGCGTGACGTGTAAGGTGGCGTAAACCTGTATGAATTGTTCAAAACTCACCTACAAACTTCATGCAGTTGAACAAATGTTCAAGCGGAACATCACTCAACTTGAAGTAATAGAAGTTATTAAATCGGGCGAAACGATTGCAGACTATCAGGATGACAAACCTTATCCAAGTATTCTACGTTTGGCCTTCGTAGATGGCCGCCCTATTCACATTGTGATTGCTCAGGACGACCTAGGTGAATGTTTTGTTATAACAGCTTACGAACCAAGTGTTTTCCTTTGGGAAGCAGACTTTAAAACAAAAAAACGATGATCTGTCTAACATGCAAAGTTGGCACACCGGAGCCGGGGTTAACAACCGTTACCTTAGAGCGCAATGGAGCTATTATCGTTTTCAAAGACGTTCCGGCCCGTATATGTACGAATTGCGGTGAAAAATATTTTGACGATGCAATTACAAGTCGATTGCTCACGCAGGCGCAGGAAGCCGTTGAGAAAGGGGCCGAATTGGAGGTTGTTCGTTTACAAGCTGCTTAAGTGCACTTCCTGATGCCTTGCTTCGATCATTGGAGGCCATGGACGGCGTGACGTGTAAGGTGGCGTAAAAGTCGGAACTAAACGGCGGGAAAACGGTTTATGCTCATGAAACAAGTTCAACAAATAAACTCATTTCAGTCATGGCAGCAGGAACACATGCCGTAGAAGCAACCGACGCGAACTTCAACGATCTTATAAATTCTGATAAACCTGTTTTAGTAGATTTCTGGGCCGAATGGTGCGGTCCCTGTAAAATGATCGGGCCAGTTGTTGAGCAACTTGCCGGTGAATACGAAGGGAAAGCCGTAGTAGCGAAAATGGACGTTGATCAGAACTCCCAGGTTCCCGCTAAATTTGGTATCCGCAGCATCCCGACGCTGATGATTTTCAAGAACGGTCAGTTAGTTGATAAAGTAATTGGCGCCGTTCCCAAAAACGTACTGGAGCAAAAACTTCAGGGCGCTATGGAACCCGCAACGATCTAACTTTTTAGGTTTTCAATCAAAAAGGCCCGTTCGACTAGTCGAACGGGCCTTTTTGATTGAAAGTGGAGTAAGTAAAATGAATGGAGCACGTGAAAGTCAGTCCACACTACACTCATTTAACTTACTCCACTTATCCTCCTTTTTATACTAACATCCGCATCGGATCTTCGAGCAGTTGCTTGAACGTTTGCAGGAAAGCCGAACCCGTTGCGCCATCCACTACGCGGTGGTCGCAGGACAGGGTTACTTTCATGACATTCGTTGGTTTAGCCACCTCACCCTCAAACTTCACCGTCTGCTTAATGGCACCAACCGCCAGAATGCACGAATCGGGTGGGTTGATAATGGCCGTAAACTCGTCGATACCAAACATACCGAGGTTGGAAATCGAGAACGTGCTGCCTTCCCAGTCTTTCGGCTGAAGTTTTTTGTCTTTAGCTTTTCCGGCCAGTTCTTTCACTTCACCCGAAATAGTCGATAGGGTTTTCTGGTCGGCATTGCGAACGACCGGTACCAGCAAGCCTTCATCGACCGCTACGGCGACACCGATGTTCACGTACTTGTACTTCCGGATTTTATCGCCCAGCCACGACGAGTTGACGTTGGGGTGTTGTTTCAGTGCCAGAGCAGCCGCTTTGATCACGAAATCATTGAACGATACTTTAACCGGGCTAAGGCCATTTACCGTACCGCGCAGGTCCATTGCCTTGTCCATGTTGATTTCCATGGTTAGGTAGAAGTGCGGAGCCGTAAACAGACTCTCGCTCAAACGACGCGCAATAGTTTTGCGCATCTGGCTAACCGGAACATCTTCATAGTCCCCGGCGGGGGTTGGTGCAGGAGCTGCTGGTGCCGGTGCTGGCGTCGTAGCAGGAGCCGGTGCGGCTGGCTGGGCTACGGGCTGGGCAGCCGGAGCTGTTGGCTGAGCGGCTGGAGCTGCTTTGCCGGGCACAAACGATTCGACATCGCTTTTCACGATACGACCTTCCGGGCCACTGCCCTGCACCTGTGTCAGATTGATGCCTTTTTCTTCGGCAATGCGTTTGGCTAAGGGCGAGGCTTTCACCCGGCCACTCGATTCGACGGCATCCCCTTCGCCACCGGCATACGACAAATCCGTATCGGCATTGGCGGGCAAATCGGCCTGTGGGTTCTGCTGAGCCGTTGTGCTACCGCCTTCGCCGGTGGCTGTCTGCTGACCCGCTGCGGGTGCGCTTGAACCACCGTCGAGCAGTACTTTGAAATTGGCTCCTTTTTCTCCAACAACGGCAATGATCTCATCGACCGCAACAGATGAACCTTCTTTTACGCCAACATACAGCAGTGTTCCTTCCTCATAGGCTTCGAGGTCCATAGTCGCTTTGTCGGTTTCGACTTCGGCCAGTACATCGCCCGACTTCACGGTATCGCCTTCTTTTTTGTGCCACGCCACAATGGTTCCTTCCGTCATGGTATCGCTCATTTTGGGCATCCGGATGATCGACGCGTTTACGTTTTCGGCGGGAGCTGCCGATACGGCCTTTTCATCAGGTAGCTTAGAGGTCGATTCATTGCTGGCGCTGTTGGCTGGCGCAGGAGCCGGATCTGGCTTGGGTGCCGCCGGGGCTGCTTCCTGACTTCCTCCGCTCGATCCGTCGAGTACGGCTTTGTAATCTTCACCATCTGCACCGATAACGGCCAGAACGCCATCTACCGGCACCGATGCCCCTTTTTCAACACCGATGTACAGCAGTGTACCCTCGTCGTATGCTTCGAGGTCCATGGTTGCTTTGTCAGTTTCAACTTCGGCCAGTACGTCGCCGGACTTTACTTTATCGCCCACTTTTTTGTGCCACTCCGCAATGACGCCTTCGGTCATTGTGTCGCTCATTTTGGGCATTCGGATTAATTCAGCCATAAGAAGCTATGTATGTAATCGGGTTATACGAAAGGACTTGCTGGGTCGCCAGCGTGGCGAGCCGGTTGAGGCCCAAAATTAGCGGAAACCAGTCAATATCTATAACAGCAAGCAAAGTATAACCTTTATTGCGGTTATAGATAAACGACTTACAAGGGTATTTCGTTAAGTAACAGCCGCTCTATCGCTTTAGTTACTACTATTTATTAAGTGTTAATTACTCCACCCACAAGACTAATCCTTTCAGATAGCCACCCTCCGGGTGAAACAAACTGACCGGGTGATCGGCGGGTTGGCTCAGATGATGCAGCACCCGCACCTGCCGACCGGCTTCAATGGCCGCTGCTACAATCGTATTGTAGAACAACTCACGGTCCACCACCTGCGAGCAGGAAAACGTAAACAACAGTCCGCCCTTGGCCACCCGCTTAAAGCCTTCCGCATTTAGGCGTTTGTAGCCCTGTACCGCCCGGTGCCGCGCCGACTGGCTTTTGGCAAAGGCCGGTGGATCGAGCACCACGACATCATACTGCTGATCATGATTTTTCAGGTAATGCATGACATCCTCAGCAAAGGCCTGGTGTCGATCATCGCTTTCACCAAAATTGGCGGTTATGTTCTGCTCCGTCAGGTTGATTGCTTTCTGAGATACATCTACCGAATGCACTAAAGTAGCGCCCGCTTTAAGGCCGTATACCGAGAAACCGCCCGAATAACAGAAGGCGTTCAGCACCTTTTTCCCTTCGGCATACTGGGCCAGCAATGCCCGGTTGTCGCGTTGGTCCAAGAAAAAACCTGTTTTCTGACCGGTTATCCAGTCGATCATAAATGTGTTTCCATTTTCCAGCACCGGATGCGGTACGGGCGTACGGCCAAACAGATAGCCGTTGGTTACCGTAGCACCGTATTCATCGGGGAGTGTTTCGGCACTTTTGTCATATACCGCCTTAAGTTCATCACCAAAAACGGCTTTCAGGGCATCGGTAATAACTTCCCGCTCGCGGTGCATACCAATGGAATGCGCCTGTAAAACGATGACGCCATTGTACATGTCCAGAATCAGACCTGTACAGCCATCGCCCTCGCCATGAACAAGCCGATAGCAATTTGTGTCGCCTGTCACAATGGCTTTTCTGACCGTTCGGATGTGCGCTAGCTTTTTCGTCCAGTAGGGCAAATCGGGGGTAACGGGGCCGCCTGCTGTCGCATTGAACGAGAAGATACGTACCGCAATACTGCCATCGTGGTAATGGCCGGTGGCGAGGTAGTTCTTTTTGCTGTCAAATACTTCGACCACATCGCCGTCGTTCAGGTTGCCCTCGTACCGGCTGATGGCTCGTGAAAACACCCAGGGGTGAAATCGCCGGAGAGCCTCATCGCGTCCGGCCTGTAGATATAATTTTGAAAACGTCATTCGTCTTGAAGAAAGACCGTAAAGATACGCTGTTGATATTTGTCATTCTCAAAAGGCCCTGTTAAACCGGGAAAGAGTTAAGCAGTCTAAAATATTATAGGCCATTTTACGAAGAAGCGGCCCATCTTTACGTTTTAAACCTGCAAACTTTTACCAAACATGCAACGACGCAGTTTTCTAAAGCAGTCTGGCCTGTTAACCGCCAGCGCCTTAACTCTCAGCCAAACGAACCTTCTGGCCAACGCACCTGCTAAATTGATTAGCCCATTCGGCGTTCAATTATACAGCGCCCGCGATGTAATGCCCAAAGACCCAAAAGGTGTCATGGCCGAGTTAGCCAAAATGGGCTACAAACAATTTGAGAGTTTCGGCGGGGCACAGGGCTTCCTGTGGGGTATGGAGCCGAAAGAAATGAAGTCGTTCCTCGACGGTCTGGGCGTGAAAATGGTCAGTACCCACTTCAACTTCCGGGGAGATATGGAAAAGCCCGACGGCCTGAAGAAAAGCATCGAAATGGCCCACGGTGCTGGCTTAACTTACTTGCTATGCCCTTACATTGGACCCCAGAAGACCTGGGATGACTGGAAGAAAATTGCGGATATGTTCAATACCGCCGGAGAAGAAGTAAGCAAGGCCGGACTGAAATTCGGTTACCACAACCACGACTATTCGTTCCGCCCCCTCGATGGTAAACTTCCGCAGGAATTCCTGCTGGCCAATACCGATCCTAAGAACGTAATGTTCGAACTGGATTTGTGCTGGATTGATGTGGCAGGGGTAAACACCGCCGATCACCTCAAGAAGTACGGTAAACGCTACGAGCTGTGTCACGTTAAAGATTATACCGTACAGGGCGGCAAGCCGGTACAGAACGATCTGGGCAAAGGCAATGTCGATTTCAAGAAAACGCTGCGTATCGCTATGGACAGCGGCATCAAGTATTTCCTCGTTGAACAGGAAGAATACGCCGAATCGCCAATGGTGAGCCTGAAGAACGACGCTGAGTATATGAAGAAACTGGCCGTGTAAGTCAGAACCGGGATTTATGAGATTTATATGATTTAGCTGATTCTGTTGGTCTCTGCAATAGCTACAAAATCCTGTAAATCATATGAATCCCATAAATCCCGGTTCTGATTACTCTTCACCCCTTACCTTAAACAGTCTCTTCAACCACCCTTTCTTTTCTTCGGCTTCTTCTTTCTGCTCCTGATCGGTGAGCTGGTATTTCGCCAAAGTCCGTAAATCCGGCTGTCCGGCATCGACCCAGCAGGTGTACCAGAAATCGCCGACCATCTTTACGGACGCCCGCATCTGGCGCTCCACCTGCCCCCGTAACCGTTCGTGGTACTGTCGCGAAAAATCTGCCGAATAGACCTTGGCAGTAATTCCATTTCGCTCTTCGAAACCATATTTACGAGTCTCCCCTACCTGCTCCGTCAATTGCTGTTCAATGTGCAATACGGAATCTAAGGCCGCATTGGCATTGAATACAGCCCGCCAGGCTGCTTTTTGTGGAGAGTAAAGATACTCCGCCTGCCCGGTCAGGAAATCGTAGTTTGTACTGAACAGCTCCGGAAGCCTCGACTCCCAGAAACCATGAATACCCTGTTGATTTGTCAACTGTCCGTTGTAATTGCGGGTTGTATGCAAGGGTACATTGGCATCGGCAATATAATGGCCTAAATCGGCAGCTACGCGTAGAATTCGCCGTACATCCCGTTGCCTGAAGGCTTCCGTTAGCTGGTACTTTGTGAGTTGTATCTGCCAGGGAACCAACCCATGTAACGCCAGCGAGTCTTCGCCATACCGATCTGTAGCGTCCTTATAATAGCGAGGCAATGTTGCGCTTGTTGTATCCGGATAAGCATCCAGATCAATAAAGTGGCGCGGTGCTTCGCCTATAACTGCATACCGACGTTTGTCGGGGTTGACCGCATTATCAGATAAAAAGTTGATGTGCTTCTTAAAGAATGCCATCATATCGACGGGCAGCGTAAATACCGCCAGCCGATTGATCTGCTGATGCGCAAAGAAGCCCCAGAGTGGACGCTCCCAGAGTGGACGTTGCCAGCCGGGCCGACGTTCGCCGGGCCGACGTTCGGCTGGATGGCCCCGGAGTGTCGGCTCCCGGCGGGGCTGTTCTGAACTAATAACACCACTCTCCAGCAACAGATTACCCGGTTTTCCCGCTGCGAAATGACTACCGTGAACGCGATTAGCGAAAAAAAAAGTGACAAAAATTAGTAACCAAATAAAACGTTTGTACATTTGACAAAACATGGTACTATTCAGGAAAAATATTTAACTATTCACTTAAAGCACCATGCAATTCAAAACAAAATTTGGTCAAACTAATAAATCTTCGAATATCATGAATGCCAAGTCAAAGGGATATACCCTAATCGTTGTGTTACTCTGTGCTTTTGCTTTAACAATCTATGGTGCTTACTCACCCGCTAGAAAAGCTCAGAAACAGCAAATTGTGTGTGTAAAATTCAAAAAAGGGGTCGAAAGTGCAGCAGTTGAGCAGCATATGAATGGTTTTGCTTCCTTAAAGCATGAAATTCCACAGATCGTTGGTTATACGTCTGGTAAGACAATTTTGCCAAACCAGGCCGTTTCTGAGTATGACGTTGTCCATTATCTTACGTTTCAGTCGGAAGCCGATATAAAAACGTTTGAGAACAGCGCAGCCTACAAACAGTTCGTCAAAGAAAATGACGTTATTTGGGAAAAAACGTTGACTGTCAACGCCGATATCCGGCAGTAAGGTCAAGTAAATCAAAGAATTTCGGTTGGAACTATTGGTTGTTCCAACCGAAATTCTTATTTTTGCGCCCTCATATCGCGACAACGATCTCATTTTATATACCAATGGCAAATCACAAGTCATCAAAAAAAGCAATCCGGTCGAGTGCCAAGAAGCGCCTGTTGAACCGCTACCAGCACGTTACGACCCGGAACATGGTGAAAAAACTCCGTACCACAACCGACCACGCAATGGCCGTTGAACTGTATAAAGCCGTCTCTTCTGCTTTAGACAAACTCGCTAAGCGTAACATCATTCACAAAAACAAAGCGTCGAATAACAAGTCGAAACTGGCTCGTTTAGTGAATGGTCTGAAAACGGCTCAAGCTTAATTTCAGTCAGTCGTTGTTAAATTGTTCGGCGTTGACCAACAACGGATAATTATTTCGGCAGATATAAGTCATTCGAAACCTTACCTTTTTGTGGGTAAGGTTTTTTTGTGCACTTTGTAAACGAAAGCAGCACCGTAATTGACTTATACTCATGTCCTATCCAACTTCCGGCACCATTCAAAGCTGGGCCGAAGAAGACCGTCCGCGGGAAAAACTCATGCTCAAGGGCAAAGCCGCCCTGTCTGAAGCCGAACTTATTGCTATTTTGATCAACTCCGGTACGGTTGACCTGACGGCAGTGGATGTAGCCAAAATCATCCTTAAAAGCGTTAATAACAACCTGAATGATCTGGCTAAGCTAAGCATTAAAGACCTCTCGAAATTTCGGGGAATTGGCGAAGCGCGGGCTATCACCATTATTGCAGCCCTTGAACTGGGGCGTCGACGGAAGGAACAGGACCGGCCACAGCGGGCACGGGTTACCTGCTCGCGGGATGCCTACAACGAGATGATTCCGCACCTAATCGACAAGCCCCACGAAGAGTTCTGGATTTTGCTGATGAACCGTGCCAACGAAATCCTGCGTCCGGTTCAAATCAGTACGGGGGGTGTATCGGGTACCATTGCCGACCCGAAGCTAATTTTCAAACAGGCCATCGAACACCTGGCCTCGTCCATGATCCTGTTTCATAATCATCCATCGGGCAACCTGACACCCTCTCAGGCCGACAAAGATTTAACCCGTAAGCTGAAAGACGCCGGACGTCTGCTGGACATTCCGGTTCTCGACCACCTGATTTTTACGGACAAAGCCTATTATAGTTTTGCCGACGAAGGGATTTTGTAAAGTCGTCAGGACAAGCGCAGGCCCCGCATCACCTCAGCCCGACTAAGCTGCCGAATGTCGCCTGGCATCATGTCGTCGGCGGTCAGACTTTCGATTGCCCAGCGTACCAGCCGCAGCGTAGGAAATCCTACGGCCGCTGTCATCTTACGAACCTGCCGATTTTTACCTTCGTGCAGGGAAATGGATAACCACGAAGTGGGAATACTCGCCCGAAACCGAATAGGCGGATTTCGCTCCGGCAAGTTCGGCTCCTCAATCCGAATGGCTTTTCCGGGCAAGGTATCGTATGCTTTCCCATCGACGGAGATCGTAACTCCTTCGGAAAGCCGTTGGCAGGCCTCATCCGTCAAAGCCCCTTCCACCTGCACATGATAGGTTCTGTTATGCCGGAATTTAGGGTTCAGCAACCGGTGGTTAAGCTGTTTATCATTGGTCAGCAGCAATAACCCCTCACTATCCGCATCGAGCCGACCAACGGGATAAACATCGGTCGGAAAGTCGAAACCCAGATCAGCCAGTGTTTGCTTATGGCCCTCTTTGCTAAATTGAGAGAGCATGAGGTAAGGTTTGTAGATTAGGAAATAGTCAGACCCAGGATTCATGTGATTAAATTGATTTAGCTGATTTTCTAGTTAAAGCTGTCTTCTCATGTCAAGACAATCAGTTTAATCCTATAAATCCAGGTTCAGACAAACCGGACAATGGTCCGCATGAACGGCATCGGGCAGCATGGTGCAGTCGATAATCTGGTCGCGGAGGTTGTCGGTAACGGATGCGTAGTCGATACGCCAGCCTTTGTTGTTGGTTCGGGCACCGGCGCGGTAACTCCACCAGCTATACGCTACATCGGTGGGATGTTTATAGCGAAAGCCATCGGTCATGCCACTTGCAAACCAGCTGTCCATCCACGCCCGCTCTTCGGGCAGAAAACCGGTTGTGTTTTTATTCCGGACAGGATCATGGATGTCGATGGCGGTATGCGCAATGTTGTAATCGCCTACGACGATAACTTTAGGTCGTTCTTTCCGTAGGTCCTGGACAAACTGATAGAAATCGCGCAGAAACTCCATCTTGACACCCTGCCGAATCTCGCCGGTTGTGCCGGAGGGGAAATAGCAGTTCAACAGCGTCAGATCGCCGAAGTCCGTGCGAAGAATTCTGCCTTCACAGTCATAAACGGGTAAACCACAACCCAGCACTACATTCGTTGGCGCTATTTTTGAGAATGTCGCCACGCCGGAGTATCCTTTCTTCTCGGCCGCATGCCAGTGGTATTGATAGCCCAGTTGTTCGAATACGGATAAATCGACAACGTCGGTTGTGGCTTTAACTTCCTGAAAGCAAAGAATATCGAATTGATTTTGGGCAAGCCAGTCAATCAGACCGTTGCGAATAGCCGCCCGGATGCCGTTTATGTTGTAGGAAATGAGTTGCATAGTTGTCTAACCGCAAAGTCGCAAAGGTAAGCGCAAAGAACGCAAGGGTGAAATTTTGTATCCCCTGCGTTCTTTGCGCTTACCTTTGCGACTTTACGGTTATTTTAATTACGATACCAATTCACCTTCATTAGGAACTGCTTTCTTTTTATCAGAAAACAACAGCACAAAGATGATCAATACCGCAGCGGCAATAGCGGCCGGAACAAGCCAGACAGCCAGCCAGTCTTTCGTACCATCCGGGCGGGTGTACATATCGAGCACGATACCCGATAGTTTGGAACCGATGCCCATGCCAATGCCGTATGTAGCGAGAGAGATTAGCCCCTGCGCCGACGATTTGATTTTCTCTCCCGCTTTGTTGTCGGTATAAATCTGACCCGTTACGAAGAAGAAATCATAGCAAACACCATGTAGTACGATGGCCAGATACAGCATCCACTCGCCGGAACCACCATCGCCATAGCCGAAGCAGATAAACCGGACAATCCAGGCCACCAGACCTACAATGAGCATTTTCTTAACGCCCAAACGCGTATAGGCCAGCGGAATCAACAGCATGAATATTACTTCCGAAGCCTGTCCCAGCGACATTTTATTCTCTACATTCTGCATACCGCCATCCGTCAGCGAGGGGTTGGCCATGGCGTAGTAGAACGAAAGGGGAATACAGATCAGAACGGACGACAGGAAGAAGATGGCAAACGACCGGTCTTTAAACAATTTGAAGGCATCCAGACCCAGAATCTGGGAGAACGACGTCGATGCAGTGGCTTTGGGGGGCGTATTGGGCAGGAAGAAGGAGAAGACACCCAGTACAACCGCCGAATACATGGAAAGTTGGAAAATGGTCACCTTATCGCCGAAACCATAATAGCCCACAATGTTGGTAACGATAATCCAGGAAACCGTACCCAGCACCCGAATACCCGGAAACTCTTTCTCAGGGACACTCATCTGCTGCATCGCAATGGACGCCGTGAGGGCCAGCGTAGGGGCAAAGGTGAGGCAGTAGGCCAGAATGAGGTAGAAAAAATTATCGGGGTTGGTATTTTGCGTGATGAAGTACAAAACGATTGCGCCCAGCAGGTTCAATACGCCCAGCACTTTCTGAGCGGCAAAATAACGGTCGGCAATCATACCGACGAAAAAGGGAGCGATGATCATGGCCAGTGAAAAAGCCGCATAGGCATTCCCAACCTGATCGCCCGTTGCATGAAGTTGTGTAAGGAGGTATTTACTCATCTGACCGTACCAGGCTCCCCAGACAAAAAACTGGAGAAACATCATGACGGACAGCTTGACGCGGGTCGTTGACAGCATCGTAGAATAGGTAGTTAAGGTTTAAGCCAATGAAGGTAAGTAACGCCCGTCAGCCCTGCAAGCCGACTAGCCTCGAAACTTACCGATGGCGCAAAAATGAATTTCAATCTTTTTATCCAAACTGCTACTTGCCGTACGTTATACAAGGCAGGTTCAGTAACTTTACGAACTATCTGACTAATCTTTTTGCATGAAAAAGCAACTCATTACCCTTGTGGCACTTGTTGCCATTCCGGCTTTATCCTTTGCGCAGACGGCCGATGAAGTAATTAATAAAAACATTGCGGCTGTAGGCGGTGCCGACAAAATAGCCGCTGTAAAAACGGTTCAGTTCGAGCAGAGCATGAGCGTTATGGGCATGGACATGAAGGGCAAAGTATCAACTGTTATCGGCCAGTCATCCCGCAACGATATCTCCGTCATGGGTCAGCAAATGACGCAGGTGGTTGATGGCGATAAAGGCTGGGCCATTAACCCTATGGCTGGTAGCTCCAGTGCGCAGGCCCTTCCCGACGATCAGGTAAAAATACAGAAAGCCAATACCTACATCATTGGTACTGAACTGGCTACCGCTAAGATCAACAAATACCCGGTTGAACTGGTAGGCAAGGAAAAGCTGAATGACAAAGATGTATTTAACCTGAAAGTAACGCGCCCCGAAGGCGTTGTCAATTACTTTGTCGATGCAGCAACGTATCAATTGGCAGGCAGCAAAGCCACCATTAGTGTACAGGGGCAAAGTGGTGAAATCAAATCACAATACGGCAACTTCAAAACGATTGAGGGATTAACCCTGCCATCAACCATTGAGCTCAACAGTCCGGCCATGCCCGGTGCCATTACCATGACGGTGTCGAATATCGTCTTCAACCCTAAAATTGATTCGACTATTTTTGCCATGCCTAAGTAATCGACACTAATTTCCTGTCAAAAGAGCCGTAACGTCTACGGCTCTTTTTTTATGAGCCAACTATTCACTTGTTTTTTCTGCTTTTTACCGAAGCGAATTCCGATATTTGAGGATTAGACAACCTGATTCGTATGCAGCACCCTCTCCTTGTTAAAACCGCTTACCGAATGCTTTTTCTGGCATGTGGTGTAGCAACTGCCCAGGCTCAGTCGAGCCCAACGCCCACCCTCAGTGGATTTGTGCCCGCCCGGCAAGTCGCGCAGGTTAAACTCGAAAGTGACTTCAAAGCCAGACAATCAACAGCGGCTTTCAAAGCCCATCTCGAAAAGCTCAGTAGTGTACCGCACATCACGGGTTCGAAGGAAAACGAGCAAGTGCGGGATTACATTGCCGAAACCATGCGCAAGGCGGGTTGGCAGGTAGACATCTACCCCCACGATGTACTACTACCCAAAGGCCCCGGCGAGATTGCCGTGGAAGTGGTCGAGCCGGTACGACAACCGCTGAACATCCGGGAGTTTCTATTCAAGGAAGACAAATACAGCAGCGACCCACGACTCACCCCCGGCTACAATGCCTGGTCGGGTTCGGGTGACGTAACGGCTGAGGTGGTGTATGCTAATTATGGCCGGAAAGAAGATTTCGAGCAACTGAAAGCCATGGGCATTTCGGTGAAGGGGAAAATTGTAGTCGCCCGGTACGGCGGAAACTTCCGGGGCTATAAAGCGCAGTTTGCCCAGGCCGATGGTGCTATTGGCGTTATCATCTTCACCGACCCGGCCGACAGCGGCTACATGCGCGGACTGACTTTTCCCGAAGGCCCGTATTACAGCGAGAGCGTTATTCAGCGGGGCTCATTACTAACGACGCCCTATACTGGCGATCCGCTCACACCGGGCGAAGCGGCTTTACCGATGGACGCCAAGAATACGCCTAAGCGGCTCGACCAGAATGCCGTAGGCCTGCACAAAATACCGGTAACACCCCTCCCCTACGGCTCAGCTACCGAAATCCTGAAACGCATGGCGGGGGCTAGACCCGTTCCCGCTGGCTGGCAAGGCGGCTTGCCGTACACCTACCGACTGGAAGGCGGACCCGCGTTGAAAGTACGCCTAATGGTGAAACAGGAGAATACGATTCAGCGCATTTATCAGGTTGTCGGCACACTGACCGGCTCTGAATTTCCCGACGAGTGGATCATTGCCGGTTGCCACTACGACGCCTGGTCGTACGGTGCTACCGACCCGAACTCGGGCACAGCCATGTTACTGAGCATGACCGAAACGATGGGTAAGCTGGCCAAAGCCGGTCAGCGCCCCCGCCGAACCATTAAAGTGTGCCATTGGGATGCCGAGGAGCCGGGGGTAATCGGATCAGCCGAATGGAGCGAACAGTTTCGCGATGAGCTGTCGCAGAAGGCTGTTGCTTATATGAACTACGACGCGGCTGTATCGGGCCGGACGTTTGGCGCCAGTGCGTCGCCGTCCATGAAGAAACTTATTATCGAGGCTACGCAGGCCGTGCAATACCCTGACTCCAATAAAACGGTATATCAGCACTGGATGAGCAAAACGGCGGCAGGGAACCCAACCCGCGTAACGGGCTCCTCGGCTCCGGCACAGGTAGCGGGCGAACCAACCATCGGTAATCTGGGCGGTGGCTCCGACCATATTGCACCCTACATGCACATCGGTATACCGTCGCTCAGTGCAGGCATGGAAGGGCCAACGCTCTACCATTCGCAGTACGACGATCTGTATTTCTACGATAAGTTTGCCGACCCGACCTACAAAATGGGACCAATGATGGAGCAGGTTGTGGGTACGATGACCATGCGGCTAGCCAACGCCGACCTAGTACCCTATGACCTAGCCCGCTACCCAACGGATCTGGCCGTTCACCTGAAAGCCGCCGAACGAGCCATTCAGGCGTATGCGCCCACGTATTCGATCAATCCCCTTCTCAACGTAGTGGCTGATTTGAAAAAGAACGCCGATGCCTGCGAACTCGCCCGACAGAATTACCTGAAAAGCGGCCGAACGGATAAACTGGCAGAATTGAACAAGGAGTTGCGCCTGCTGGAGCGATCGTTCATCGACCCGAAAGGCAACGCTTTTGGCGGTTGGTATAAGTCACTTTACGCGTCATCGGATCCCAACAGCGGCTACGCATCCTGGATGTTGCCGGGGCTGTTGTATGAAGCGTCGCTTAAATCAACGAAAAACCTGCCTGATCTGGAAGCCCGGTACAAAAACGCCATTCAAACGCTTAGTGATAAATTGCTCGTCCTGTCTCAAGGCATGGCCGGACCGGCGGCCGTGGGAAGCAGTAAATAATGGATAATGAAAAATGGATAATGTAGAACAGGGTTTACCGCTGTATCCTGCATTATCCATCTTTCATTATCCATTTCCTAAATTTTAACCGTTGGTTTGGCGTGTTCAGGTTTGAGAACCACCACGTCGCGGACGGCACCACCGGCGTTGATCTTTTCAACCATTTTGTCGAGCAAAGGCGTAGCCCAGTTGGGAATATACTTATCCGTTGTTTCGATCAGCACTTTGGGAAAGTCGTATAGGGCACGGCCCAAACCGAACTGCACCGCACAGCGCTTCATGGCGTCGCTGATCCCCCCTTTCACGGGTTCAACGCTGGTGCGGCTGGCACCATCGGTCTTCCGAACGATTTCGCCACCGGGCAAAATGGCCGTAATCGTGCAGAGGAAACCACCCTCAATTTCCTTGATTTCATTCTGCCAGCCTGCCCAGCCAAATTGTTCATCGAAGCGCTGCATGACACAGCGGTTAGTGATGTAGGGCACCACAATAATCTTCTGACCATCTTTGGTCTGGCTTTGTACCCGCCACTCAATTTCATGTACAGTAAGGGGGGCATTTATTACGTTCAGTTCCATTCGTTTTTATTTGTTGTTTACTTGTTCATTCATAAATCTGCCGTCGATGACTAATTGCCACTACTTCGACAATTAACACATCATCCTGAATATCGTAGATGATTCTATAGTTACCTTTACGAATACGATATCCCGAACGACCTTTCAATTTCTTGCACCCCTCTGGTCGTGGCTCTTCGCCTAATTTTTCAATGGCGTCTAATAGCGTATCGACCACCTGATCAGGTAATTTATCTAATTGCTTTTGCGCTGTCTTCGTTAAAATAACTGTGTATTCAGCCATTCGCCCGTTGCCGTTTCTGCCTATACTCAGCCAACGAAATAGTTGGCTCCTTTCTGGCTTTCACTTCGTCATATAGCTTGATGTCATCCAGCTCTTCCAATTCCTCTAAAACCTGCTGCCACTGTTGAATAGGCAAGACTACCGAAACACGTTTACCATGCTCATCGGTAATGTATTGGGGATGGATTACTTTATTCACGATATACCAGATTACGTTAAAATCACTCCGCCATTTTCAGCAACTCGTTCAACTTCAGAAGTGCTTCAATGGGTGTTAGACGGTTTACGTCAATGGAACGTAACTTTTCTTTGATGGCTTCGGATTTGGGGTCGCCGGATTCGATGATACGCAGGGCCAGTTCCCGCTCCTGGGGTACCGCTTCCCGAATTTTCTCTTTGTTCGTTTCCCGGTTGTGCGACGACTCCAGTTGCTTCAGAATCTCATTGGCCCGCGTTACAATCTGGGCGGGCATACCAGCCATTTGCGCAACGTGAATGCCGAAACTATGCTCCGAACCACCTTCCTTCAGTTTGCGCAGGAAGATCACTTTGTTGCCAAGCTCTTTTACCGACACGTTGTAGTTCTTAATGCGCGGGTTATCCGTTGCCAGATCATTCAATTCGTGGTAGTGCGTCGCAAAGAGGGTTTTGGGGCGGCAGTCGGTCTTGTTGTGCAGATATTCGGTGATGGACCAGGCAATCGACACACCATCGTACGTACTCGTTCCCCGACCAATTTCGTCCATCAGAATCAGGCTTCGCTCACTCAGGTTATTGAGGATACTGGCCGTTTCGGTCATTTCGACCATGAACGTACTTTCTCCCCTCGACAGGTTATCACTGGCTCCTACACGGGTAAAGATCTTGTCGACAATGCCGATTTCAGCCGATGATGCCGGTACAAAACTCCCTGACTGTGCCATCAGGACAATGAGGGCCGTTTGGCGCAACAGCGCCGACTTACCCGCCATGTTTGGCCCCGTGATGATGATGATCTGTTGCGTTTCGTCGTCTAAATAAACGTCGTTGGGAATATAGGGCTCGCCGGGGGGTAGTTGCTGCTCAATGACGGCATGTCGCCCATCTTTAATATTCAGCACTTTGCTTTCATTGATAGATGGCCGAACGTATTTGTTCTTGACCGCCACCCGCCCGAATGAAGCCAGCACGTCCAACACCGACAATACACGGGCGTTCTGCTGAATAGCCCCCACATACTCACCAGCGGCCAGCACCAGCTCGTTGAACATCCGGGCTTCGATCTGAAAAATCTGCTCCTCAGCGTTCAGAATCTTCTCTTCGTACACTTTCAGTTCGGGTGTAATGTACCGTTCGGCATTGACCAGCGTTTGCTTCCGAATCCAGTCTTCAGGCACCCGGTTTTTATGCGCGTGGGTAACTTCCAGGTAATAACCAAACACCTTGTTGTACGCTATTTTTAGGGACGTAATGCCCGTTCGCTGTACTTCGCGTTCCTGCAACTGCAACAGATAATCTTTCCCCGAGTATGCAATGGCCGTCAGTTCGTCCAGTTCGGCGTTAATACCCGACTTGATCATACCTCCCTGATTTGACAGAGCCGGAGGGTCTTCGCGGAGTTCGGTTTCAATACGGTCGAGGAGGAAAGCTACCGGATTAAGCTGATCGGCATATTTTTTTAGTGAGGCCGACTCATTCTGGCTCAGTGCCGTGATCAGTAACTCCTTTATCGGGAGCACGTGCTGCAGCGACCGTTTTAGTTGGAGCAACTCACGGGGGCTGATACGCCGAACGGCTACTTTAGAGACCAGTCGTTCCAGATCACCAATTTGCCGCAGGTGACTCACCATCGTATCGGCCAGATCGAGGTCGTTTACCAAAAGCTCAACCATGTTAAGTCGCTCGTCGATCAGGGCTTTTTCCTTGAGCGGCAGGTTCAGCCATTTACGAAGCAGCCGGGCACCCATGGGCGTTACCGTCTGGTCGAGAATCTGGATCAGCGGCACCCCTCCCTCCTGCTGGGCGGCTGTCAGTTCGAGGTTGCGGATGGTGAAACGGTCGAGCCACACGTAACGGTCTTCTTCGAGCCGGGTAACGCGCGTGATATGCTGAAGGTCTTTATGTTCGGTTTCGTTGAGGTAATGTAGAATGACACCAGCCGCGATAATGCCATCGGGTAGCCCCTCAATACCGAATCCCTTAAGCGAAGTAGTCTGAAAATGCTGTTTCAGGAAATTATACCCGAAGTCGTAGGTAAACGCCCAGTCTTCGAGGGTGTAGGTATGAAACTTATCGCCGAACAAACTCCCGAACTCCTGCCGGTTGCGTTTGCAATACAACACCTCCGATGGGTTGAAGCTTTGCAGGAGTTTATCAACATAGGCCGAGTTTCCCTGCGAGGCCAGGAACTCGCCCGTCGAAATATCCAGAAACGAGATACCGAACGTATCATCCGCCTTGCCGAAATGAACGGCGGCCAGATAGTTATTACGCCGGGTGTCGAGTACGTTATCATTGAATGAAACGCCGGGCGTCACCAACTCCGTAACGCCCCTTCGCACGATGCCTTTGGCTACGGACGGATCTTCCAACTGGTCGCAGATGGCTACACGTTCGCCCGCCCGAACGAGTTTGGGCAGGTGCGTATCGAGCGAGTGGTGCGGAAAACCGGCAAGTTCTTCGTTGGCCCCACCGTTGTTGCGTTTGGTAAGGGTAATGCCCAGAATTTTGCTGGCCCGGACGGCATCTTCACCGAAGGTTTCGTAGAAATCACCGACACGAAAGAGGAGCAGCGCACCCGGGTATTTGGCCTTAATCTGGTTGTATTGGCGGTTGAGGGGCGTTTCGTTTTTCTTAACCTGAGGCTTTGCTGCGGTGGTTGATTTCACTGATTTTCGTTGGATTGTCGTAAACAAAAATAGTAAAATTTACCGAGAAAATGGCCATTTTTCGCCTTATTACAGGCCTTAACCGTAAACAAAACACTTCACTATGACGGGCAGCCCAGACCTATCGCTTCCACTAAAAGCGAGCTTCAATCCAATCATCCGGACGTATTTGTTATGGTATGTAGCCTTTTTTATGACTATAACTATCGTCGGCATTTTGTTCCTCCCATTTTGGCTTCTGGGGGTTGGGCAATGGTGGAGTCATCATTACTTTAACAACCTGGAATGTGAACTATCCGACCGGTCGCTACGCTTTAAAAAAGGCATTCTTGTCCAGGTTGAGAAAACGATTCCGCTCGAAAACATACAGGATGTTACTTTTGTAGCGGGGCCGGTGCTGCGCTATTTTGACCTTTGCATCCTGAAGTTTGAAACAGCCGGACAAAGTCAGCATCAGGCCAATGACATGAAGTTGATTGGCATCATCGATGCACAAGCCTTTCGAACGCATATCATTGAGCAGCGGCAAAAGTTGATGACTACTCAGCCCACCCTTCCTGTTACGTCAGATACGGCTCTTTTAACGGAAGTGCGCGATACATTGAACGCCATAAAGCAATTACTACAGCATCACCTTGACCAGAACAAATCGTAAATCTGCTTATGAACGATTTTACCAATAGTCCGAAGCTCCAATATGGCTTCTCATCAACGATTTAACAGTATCTCAAATGCCCCCTCGTAAACTCGCCCTCGACGAACTCAACCGCCTGTCGGTTGCCGACTTTAAAGACGCCGACAAATTCCCGTACTGCCTGATCCTGGACGACGTCAGAAGCCTGAACAACGTTGGATCGGTGTTCCGAACAGCAGATGCATTTCGGGCGCAGAAAATTTATTTATGTGGCATTACAGGCCAGCCCCCTCACCGGGATATTACAAAAACAGCCCTGGGCGCTACCGAATCGGTTGCCTGGGAGCACGTACCGGATGTAGTATCTTTAGTCAGGCAATTACAAGCAGATGGCTGGCTGGTTGCGGCAGTCGAACAGGCAGATGGCAGTACGTCGCTGGCTGATTTTAGCCCGGAGCCAAACAAACCGTATGCGTTTGTGTTGGGTAATGAAGTAACAGGTGTTTGTGATGAGGTTGTTCAGGCGGCTGATCTGGTGCTCGAAGTTCCTCAGTTTGGGACCAAACACTCGCTCAATATTGCCGTTACGGCTGGTATTATTTGTTGGGATTTCCTCCAAAAGAAATAACAAAAACTTAACATTGGGCTTTAGATTGTCATAAAAATTTCGTATTTCTTTGTAGATTTTTTTCATTCAAAATTCCCATGGCAAATAAGACCGCAAAAACGAAACAGAAAACACTGGCAGCAGACATCGTCAGTTCGATAGAAACCAAACTTGCAGAAGCAGGAACGGCTGGTAAGAAGGTAAAGAAATCCATCGAAAAATCGGCGGAGAAACTAGCCAAGAAGCTGACCAAGCTCATGCAGAAGGCGGAGAAGAAAGCAACCAAGCCGGTTAAATCCGTTGATAAGAAAGTAAAAAAGGAAGCCACGAAAGCTAAGAAAAATGCGGAGAAAGCAGATAAAAACGCTAAACGAACAGCTAAGAAAGCCGCTGCGTTAGCTACAGTATCTGAAGCTGTAGAGTCAGCAACAACAACTACGCCTGCTGCAGCGCCCAAAAAGCCAATTACGGCACCTAAGCCTCCAGTGCCAAAGGCTGCCCGCCCGTCGCGGACTACAACCGCCAGCGCACCAACTCCAGCCGAAGAAGCAGCAACGGAGAATTTGTAAAATGCCTCCCAATATACGTCTGACTGAAAAGCCCGCTAGTTGCGGGCTTTTTTTGTAAGGCATAGACCTTTACGAACCTTGCCGTGTGACATTTACCAATAGACAACGTCTACTTTACGGCTGTTTGAATTCAGGTTTTTACTAATCCACAACGGCGCTATGTTCCACCGTTCTACTGCCGTTCCTTTATTAACTTTCGCTATTTTGCTACTAATACTGGCCGGTATTCTGGTGGGTACTGGTGTGGTTTTTCAAGAAGCCACTCCGTCAATGCGCTCCCTAACATGGGTTGGTCTAGCCCTAACGGCTCAACTGCTTATTGGCTATGGCTTATGGTGGGTGCTTCGTCAGCGGCAACAGGCTATGGAAACAGAAGTGCTTCATTCTATAGTACACGAGTTTCAGACACCTGTTACTGCCATTCGAATGGCTGCCGACATTCTGAGTTCACCCATTGCCCGTAATCATCCGGAACGCACAGACAAATATGTTCGGATTATTCTCGAAGAAACCGAACGCCTTCAACATCAGGTAGAAACGATGCTTACCCTGGCGCGGGCCGACCGAAATACCCTGTCACTTAATCCGGAACCCATTCAACTTCACCAGCTGCTTCATTCGGTAGCCGAACGGCATGGTGACTACCTGACGCTGGACTTACCCCATGCCGATCCCTATATTCTGGCCGACCGTATCCATTTTACCAACGTACTGTATAACCTGCTGGATAACGCGATCAAATACAGTTCGACCAAACCAGTTATACTGATACAGACCCAGCTAACCAGCGATGGGCTAACGATTATGGTTCGAGACCGGGGGGTAGGTATACCGTCAAATTTAATTTCTCAGATTTTCCAACCGTTTTTTCGCGTTCATGACCGCAACCAACCCAGTGTAAAAGGGTTTGGGCTGGGACTAAGCTACGTACAACGAATTGTCAAATCCCACAACTGGGCAATCTGGGTAAAAAGCGAATTAGAAAAAGGTAGTGAGTTCATTATTCAGATTCCATCTTCCGCTCTTTTGCCTTTTCCCGTTTCCAACGTGACTACAAATCATACCGTTTAGAGAGCCTCCTCAACATAATGGCCCGCTACCAGACTGGTAGCGGGCCATTGCGCGTTTGAACATACGGGTAAACCTTACTTAGCATTGAGCCCTACGCTGGCTTTCGTAACTTTCATTACGCCGTTCATCAGTCGCCAGTGGCCGGGGAATGTACACACGAACGGATAATCGCCGGGTGTTGCCGGAGCGGTGAACTTAAGCCGGAACGTTTGGTCGGGGTTTACCAGCGGTGTCGCGGCAATAATCTGCGAAATCGAGGGCACATAATTTTTCTCAGCCCCATCTTTCGCCGTGATTAGCTTATCGGCGGCATTGCCAATGATCTCCATGCTCTTCGGTTTACCGATCACCAGGTTGTGCTGCATAGCATCCGGATTCTCCAGCACGATCTCCACCTGCTTGCCTGCCGTTACGGTAAACTCTTTCTTATCGAATCGCATCTCTTCGCGTACCGTTTTCATCCGGATTACTTCGACGTTCGGATCGACGGGTTCGCTTTTCGTCAGGCCCCAGGCTTCGTAGAGCCGCCCCAGACGCGTGCGGTTATCAGCCGAAACGCTGCCGGTCAGGCTTGCCAGAAATGACTTGTCGGCATCACGAACCTGCGCTGTCTGCTTCATATTCCAGCCTTCCGACACACCCTTAACGATGGCTTCACTCTGGGCTGCGTCCAGCTTCTGGGTCTGACGCAGTAACGCAATCACCGAATCGACCGGCGCAACCGACGCATAGCTGCGTGTGGCCCGCTCAAGGGCATAAGCACTCAGGCTTTGCGGGGCGCGGTAGGTTAAGGTGTGCGTGGCGTTGTTATTTTGCTCATTACTCTCGGCAATGGTGTTTTCCCGGTCGAGCATCACCGAAATGGTATAATCGCCCGCCCGTTCAAATAGTACGCCCATATCGCCAACCCAGGGACCGTTGTTTGACTTGCTGATGGTGACGGTTTCGCCGGGTTTGATACCCGTGTTGTGGGTCACACTCACAAAGTTGATTTTAGCTCCCTCCTGCTCTCCTTTTGGCCCCTCGATACGAACGGTCATTGGAATGGATACGCCTTCCGGAATGGCGACTCCGCCCGCATTGGTCACATCGACAAAAATGCGCGCTCCCTCCCGAACCGATGGCGATTCGGGCGTTGTCCGAACGGCGGCCACGACCAGGTCCGGCTGATTGCCAGCGGGGGCCGATGCCGTTTTGGGCATTGGCGCACTGGGGCCGTGTCCTTTGTCGGCGTGGGTGCTCATGTCATGCGCCGGTTTGGCGGGCGCAGGCGAACTTACCGCGATCTGTTTCAGGTACGTTTTAAGCAGTTGCCCATCATTGCCGGTCAGGGCGCAGGCAAACGCATCGGGCAACCAGCGGTCATTGGTTTCGCTGGCTTTATCCAAACGAGCCAGAATAGCCTGTTGCACCGTCTTGCTCTGTGGCGCTTCGGTGAACTTCAGGAGTGTGTTCAACACAACCAGCGGCTCTTTATCGTTCAACAGATTGTTTTCCAGTAATGCGGTGGCAGCCTGGCTGGTTGGCGGCATGACCTGAATTGCCGTTTTTCGAACGCTGGCAACCGGATGTTTCAGCGCCTGATTAACGGCAGCGGTTGCGTTCGCATCCGACCCGTTCAGTACACCTAATCCGTGTAATGTCCAGAGCGCATGAATGGCGGCCGGGTTGATGCCGATTTCATCCACCGACTTATCGTTCACCAGGGCAATCAACTGCGGTACAACATCTTTGTTATTCCGTTCGATCAGCAGACGCTGCGCGGCCATCCGCCAGAACATGTTCGTGTTTTTAAACGTAGCAACCAGTTCCTCCGGGCGACTTTTGCTCAGGGTCAGTGGCGTGTAGGCCGGTGCGTTTTTGTAACCGACGCGGTAAATCCGACCGTGGGTGAAATCGCGCAAGGGCGTTTCATAGGCGTTACCCAACCCGTTGGTAGCCCCTTTAGGCGTGGGATTATGCTGAATAATGAAACTATACCAGTCAACCACCCAAACGGCTCCGTCCGGACCTACTTCGGCAAAAACGGGCGCAAACCACTCATCGGCACCGGCCATCAAGTTAAACCCTTCGGCATCTTCGTAGTTAGTACCGCTTTTCTGCATTACGTTCTGGTGCAGGATGTGGCCGGTTGGCTCAGCAACGAACGCAATATTGTTCCAGTATTTTTTCGGGAAAGCCCGCGCCGTGTAAAAGTTATGCCCGGCGGCTGCCGTAAACCCACCGAACACATCCACCTGCCGTACTTTTTCGGTGATGGGCTTCATGTCCTTGTGGGTATCGGTGCTGCGACTGCCGTTCTCCCGAATGTGGGGAGCGCCGTGGAAATAACGATTTGGAATGGCCATGTACCAGCCGTGCGAATTGTTGGCCGTCGACCCGAAAATATCGCCCGTTTCAGTAAAGCCCAGCCCCCAGGTATTGTTGGAGGTGCTGGTTACGTATTCGAGTTGCGACCCATCGGGACCATCCAGTCCGGGCTTGAACCGGAAGAAGCCCTGACCGAACTTCACGCTATCGGCACCAACTTTTCCTTTGAAACCGGAATAGCCTACGCTTCCCCAAATCCAGTTATCGAAACCGTAGTGCAAATTACTCGGTCCGGCGTGGGTATCGTACGTACCGAAACCCGTAAAGACAATCTTCTTCACGTCGGCTTTATCGTCGCCGTTGGTATCCTGCAAAAACAGCATGTGCGGTGCCTGCGATACGTACAGACCACCATTACCAAATGTCATTCCGGTTGGAATGCTCAGCCCTTCGGCGAAGTTGGTGAACTTATCCGCTTTACCGTCTTTATCGGTGTCTTCGCAGATCACAATGTAATCGGAGCCACCTTCGGGTTTGCGTTCATTCGGATAGTCTTTCGTGATCAGCGCATACAGCCGTCCGCGTTCGTCCCAGGTCAGCGCAATGGGGTGCATTACGTTTGGTTCGTGAGCAAACAGATCGAGGGTAAAATCGACCGGCACCTGAATATGCTTCATCGACTCCTCCGGCGAAAGTGGCTTCTGCTGCAACTGCACTCCCGGACGTTTCTCGTAGTTCGGCAGGTTGGCTTCATGATACGCGAATGCCTGCGGCTTCAGGTCATCATGCAATTTTTTAACCTTGTCGCCCACGGCCCATAAAATACCGCGTTCCAGCAACTGCTGAAAGCCGGGCTGGCTCCAGGTCCGCTCATCGTGCCCATAGGCTGTGTAAAACACCCGCCCCTGGCCGTATTGGCGAGTCCAGGTGTACGGTTCTTCTTTAACCCCCGGCTTGTCCGATGCCTGACTGGGCATAATATCCCGAACGGCCAGCACATTATTATCAGCCTGTAGGTGGCTGTGCAGGTACGTTTCGTCGTACGCTTTGAACGACGGCAACCCCGCTACAATTGGGTTGTTGGGCTGGGTAAAGCGCGTTTGGATCGTATCCATCTTATGCCGCCAGAATTGCCCGCCAACAACTTTGTCGACGTATTCAGTCGAGTTGCGGAAGCAATACGAGGCACAGTGAACAGGAATCAGCCCTTTTCCGGACGACACATAGTCGAGAAGGGCTTTCTCCTGCGGTTTTCCGATACTATCCCAGTTAGCAAAAATCAGCAAGCCGTCATACTTATTCAGATTGTCGGCGTTCAGATCTTCCAACTTATCGGTATAGGTGATATTGATGCCTTTATCACCCAGTGCGGCCATGATTTCCGGCACCCGTTCGATAGGCCGGTGATGACCGTTATCGCCCAGAAACAGAATCTCTGTCCGACGGGGAGCCGACTGGCTCGATTTTGTCGACTCCTGCCGGACAGCCGTGTTGGGAGCCGATTGTCGGGCACATTGGGCGAGAGCCACAACTACCCCAATTGCTGTGAGTATTTTTTTCATAGACTATATCAAGAGCCGCCCGGACAGGTGGCGTTATAGGTTAAAATCCGGTAACTTAATGAGCTTCCCACCCTGTAAAGCAGATTCATGCGCCAGTATACCAACGCTTGTCCAGTTAGCCGACTGAGCCGCATTCGGGAACGGATCGCGGTCGTCAATAATGGCCGAAACAAACTCATGAACCATGTGCGGGTGCGAGCCGCCATGACCGCCCCCCTGCGTAAACGACAGGTGTTGCTGCTCATCGGCATCGTACACCCCTTTGGTTGTAAATCCGGCAATTTCGGCTGGTAACAGCCGTGCATAATCAGGCACCGTTACTTTTTCAGGAATCTCCGGCTCCGGCTTTTTGGCGGTATGAATAACAGGCTGCTCGTCTTCGATCAACTGCCACTCAAACGACTTTTTATCGCCGTATACTTCAAAACTTTCCCGGTATTGCCGGGCTACGTCGAACAGCGATCGGTACACATAGGCCGACAAATCGCTGTCCTTGAACTTAATATGTGCTGACTCCACCGCAAACGGCGAGTTATGAATCTTGGCCAATTCCTCGCGAATCGTTCCCGAACCGAAGCAGGACACATAGTCGGCCTCAAGTTTGAGTAAACCCGCTACGGGACCTACACAGTGCGTTGCATAGTGCATGGGGGGTAAACCCGGCCAGTAATCGGGCCATCCGTCCATATCCTGCTGGTGGCTGGCTTTCAAAAACTGAACCTTACCCAGTTCACCCGTTTCATACAATTCTTTAACGAACAGAAACTCGCGGCTATACACCACGGTCTCCATCATCATGTATTTTTTGCCCGACTCCTTACAGGCTTTTACGATTTCCAGACAATCTTCAACGCTGGTTGCCATAGGCACGGTGCAGGCTACGTGCTTACCGGCGCGTAGTGCTTTCAGGCTCTGTTCGGCGTGGTTTGGAATTGGGGAGTTGATGTGTACCGCATCGACGTTTGGGTCGGCCAGCAGTTCATCGTAGTTACTATACCGCTTTTCAATGCCATAGGCATCGCCAATCTCGTTGAGCTTTTCGACGTTGCGCTGGCAGATCGCGTACATGTTTGTATTCGGATGCCGCTGGTAAATGGGAATGAATTCTGCCCCGAAACCGAGGCCAACAATTGCGATGTTAATCATTGTTAAAGAGTGTAAGAGTGAATAAGCGAAAGAGCGAAGGTTGCATCGGGTGGCCTGAAAAGAGCAAAGCTACAAAGCGAGTATTTCGCTCTTTGTTTCTTCCGCTCCGGTTCGGCGCTCCGATTCGCTCCTTAATTTTATAAACGCGAGCCCATCGACCGCCAACTGTTCGGGCGACTCGAACATGGGCCGGAAGATATGCGTTGCAGAAGCCAGTTCGGGTGGGTTTGGACCAAACGCTTCAATGGCAATCGGGCCTTCGTACCCAACCTCCTGTAAGGCGGCAAACACTTCCTCAAAATTAATATGCCCCTGACCCGGCGTTGATCGGTCGTTCTCTGAAATCTGCACATGAACCAGATAAGGCGCACACTTCCGTAAGGCATCGCCTATGCTTTTCTCCTCCATATTGGCATGGAAAGTATCGAAGGCCACCCGGCAATTGGGATGGTTGACCGCTTCGACGTAGCGAACCACCTCATCAGCACAGGTGAGCAGGTACACTTCAAACCGATTGAGGTATTCAATGGCCAGCGTAACGCCCTGGGTTTGGGCGTATTCGGCTACCTCACGCATACCCGTGACGGACCAGTTCCACTCCTCGGCGGTAGCGGGCTTACCCGTAAACTGCTTGAAGCCTGCGTATAGCGGACCCATCAGAATAGATGAACCGGCAGCCCGTGAACAATCGACAACCTGCTTCAGATAGGTAACGCTTGCCTGTCGAACGGCGGGATCCGGACTGATCAGGCTGTGTTCGGGGCCACATATCGTACAGGTTTGTACGCCAATTTCCAGCTGACTGAGTTGCTGACCAATGCGCTGCCATTTCTCAAGACTGACATCGTTGACCGGTAATTCGACAAAGTCGAAGCCAGTTTCTTTCAGAAAAGTAAATGTATTGGATAGGTCTTCGTCCATAGACATTGTCCAGACGAACATATTCATTCCTAACTTATTCATATTCGTTCCATAAAAAATCAAACAAATATAAATAGTAGCTAAATTTGTGTTTTGGCTTTTCTTGCCGAATACCGACTTTATTTTTACACGTATTACAAAAAATATACGTCATTTGTGTTAAAAATCAGCAATTGAGTGAAACAGCCTCTTCGTAAAGACCTTGAACCCGTCGCGGCTTCATTCATCGTAAAAGAACTGGTGGAGCCCCACTTCGACCCAAATTGGCACTTCCACCCACATTATCAGTTGTTTCTGGTAGAAAAAGGGACGGGCACTCGCTTCATTGGCGATTCGATAAAGCCCTTTGGCCCCGGCGACCTGGTTTTTCTGGGCCCGAACTTACCGCACCTCTGGCGTAGCGATCAGGTGTATTTTGACCGGCAACCGGGTCTAACTTCAGATGAGTTAACAACGCGTGGCATTGTCGTCTATTTCACGGAGGACTTTCTGGGTCCTGACTTTTTCGAAAAGCAGGAAATGGCTCCGTTACGGCAGTTATTGAATCAGTCGCGGCAGGGGCTTGAATGGATGGGACCAACGCGTAGCCAGACCGCCACGGCCCTGAAGAATTTGTCAAAACAACCGGTGGGGTTCCAGCGCGTTATGAGTTTATTAACGCTCTTGAATGACCTTACACGGGCTACTGACTTTCGCTATCTGACCAGTCCGGGGTATACAAATACAGTCAAACCCGCCGAAACAGATCGAATGCAACTGGTTCATGATTACGTACTTGGACACTTCCCGGACGATCTCAGTCTCGATACCGTTGCCGATCTGGCAGGTATGACATCGCCAGCTTTTTGCCGGTATTTTAAAGCAAGGGCGAATAAAACGTTTTCGGAGTTCGTATCCGAAGTTCGTATCGGTCATGCCTGTAAGCTGCTCATGAACGGGAAGCTGAACATTACTCAAATCAGTTTTGAGAGCGGCTTTAGGACCTTGTCGAACTTCAACCGTCAGTTCAAAGACATTACTGGCCAAACGCCCTCCGGCTACGTCAAAACGTACCGGCGCTTGTGAAACAGGTCTTCAAAAAAAGCAGCCCACTCTCTCGCGAAAGTGGGCTGCTTGATTTCCTGTAAAGTAAGTTCGAAACTGGATTAACAGCTACGACTTGACACGTCACTTAGATATTTAATACAAGGTGGTTGTCCCAACCGATTCCCGAACAGACACGCCTTCCTGAATAAACGAAAGCAAATCCTGCGTCAGCCGATCTTTCTCCGTAACGAACAACCCGTGCGGAGCACCATCATAGACGATGTACTGGGCATTAGGCAGCGCATTGGCAGTCCGCTCACCCGAGGCTTCGATGGGCACTGTCTTGTCAGAATCGCCGTGAATAATTAAAGCAGGTACCTGAATCTGGGTCAGATCATCCCGAAAATCGGTCTCGGCAAATGACTTCGCGCATTCGAGTGTTGCCTTGTGAGAGGCTACGTAAGCACGGGTAAAATCGCCGTCGAGATGCGCTTGACTAACAGGCTTGCTGATCAGATTTACACCGTAGAACTGCTTGCCGAATGTTTGTAGAAAAGCAGCCCGGTCTTTCTTTATATTTTCAGTAATTTCGTCAAAAACGTCTTTATCGACGCCATCTGGGTTGTCCTCTGTCTTGAGCAGATAAGGTGTAACCGCACTAATGAAAGCAACTTTGGCTACCCGTGCGCCCCCGTGACGACTCATGTATCGCGCTACTTCGCCACCACCCATTGAGAAACCTACCAGGGTAACGTTCTGGAGATCCAGTTCGTCGAGTACGGCTTTCAAATCATCGGCCAGGGTATCGTAATCATACCCATCCCAGGGTTGGCTCGATTTGCCAAAACCACGGCGGTCGTAAGCTACCACGCGCAGGCCATGGGCGGGTAATTCGGCCAGTTGGTAATCCCACATTTCGTGGCTCAAAGGCCAGCCGTGAATCAGTACGACCGTTGATCCGGCAGTGCTGGTACCTAAATCCTGATAAAAGAGTTTAATGTCATTCCCGAAGGCATCGGTTCCTGATTTAATGTAGCTCATAACGTATTTAATTTTGTCGAGTTATTCGATTTACTAAATAGAACTATAGCTACGAAAAATAGTTGGGAACGGATTTGCCAATGAATCATTTTTCAAACACACTCACATCAATACCCCTTGAAAAACCTCATCCAGTCGGGAAACGGGATTGATGTCGATCTTATAACTCTTTGTATCTAATCCTTTCAGATTGTATTTGGAGATGAACATTTTCTTAAAGCCCAGCTTTTCGGCCTCAGCAATGCGCGATTCGATCCGGCTTACGGCCCTCACCTCGCCCCCTAACCCAATTTCGGCGGCAAAGGCCACGGAGGGCGGAATAGCAATGTCTTCGTAACTGGACACAATGGCGGCACAGACGGCCAGGTCGATGGCCGGGTCTTCTACCCGAAGCCCTCCCGCAATGTTCAGGAATACGTCCTGCTGACCCAACCGAAAACCACCCCGCTTTTCCAGAACAGCCAGTAACATATTGAGCCGCTTGGCATCGAAACCGGTGCTGCTGCGCTGCGGAGTGCCGTAGGTAGCCACACTCACCAGTGCCTGGGATTCAATCATGAGGGGTCGGTTACCTTCCAGCATCGACCCGATGGTGACACCACTAAGGGCTTCGTCGCGCTGCGAAATCAGAATTTCGGATGGGTTGGTTACCTGCCGGAGGCCGGAACCGAGCATTTCATAAATACCCAGTTCGTCGGTGCTGCCGAATCGATTTTTAGTCGTCCGAAGTATGCGGTAGGTGGTATGGCGGTCGCCTTCAAAGGTCAGCACGGTATCCACCATGTGTTCGAGCACTTTCGGTCCGGCCAGCGATCCTTCTTTGGTGATGTGGCCAATCATGAACACCGGCACACCACTCTCTTTGGCATATTTCATAAACTCGGCCGTGCATTCACGCACCTGCGAGACACTACCTGCCCCTGCCTCTACCAGCGACGACTGCATGGTTTGAATGGAGTCGATAATGAGCACTTCCGGTTCAAAGTGTTCGACCACCCGGAAAATGTTCTGGGTTGAGGTTTCCGTCATCACGTGGCAATCGCTGGTTGGGGCATCCAAACGTTCGGCCCGCATTTTTATCTGCTGCTCACTTTCTTCGCCAGACACGTACAATACCCGAAGCCCGGCCAGACTCAACGCAATTTGCAGCAATAGGGTCGACTTGCCAATGCCCGGTTCTCCGCCGATCAATACGAGAGAGCCAGCCACAATACCGCCACCCAACACCCGGTTGAGCTCACCATCGGTCGTTGTAATGCGCGGTTGCTCTTCATAGTTGATAGCATGAATGGCTTTGGGCTTGGCGGCTACTTTCAGGCCACCCGGCCCGGCTGATGGGCTGCGCCAGCCGCCTTTTTCGGGTTCGTCTTTCTGAACAACTTCCTCAACGATGGTATTCCATTCGCCACAGGCCGCGCAACGGCCCATCCATTTGGCAGACTGATTTCCGCAACTTTGACAAAAAAAGGTGGTTTTTAACTTGGCCATTCTATACGTAGCAGGCAATTATGGGTAGGTAACGGGAAATTATTTTCGGAGCAATTAAACTACCAAAGCAATGACGCATCAAAACTCCGGAACGAGGAATTTCAAACTCCTCACGGGTCATTTACAGAACGCCGTTCAATCGAAATAAGTTGATGTGAAGTACCGTTCCAGCCCAATTTACGTTAATCAACCAGCATCTTATTTACACAGCTACGCATGAAAAAAATCCTGCTTTTCGCTTCACTCGTTTTTTTACCGGCCCTGTCGTTTGCGCAGGGCGGTTTTCAGATTGGTATTAAGGGTGGTGTCAATTTATCCAAACTTAGTTTTGGGGATTTCATCAGAACCGGAACTAGTGGAACAGGTGCGCCAACAGTGAATATTGACGGACAAACCTTTCGAAACAACCTGAGCGATAGTTTTGATAGCAAAACGGGTACTTCGTTCGGCATTTATACACGCTTTGGCAAAAACCTGTTCATTCAGCCTGAGTTACTTTACTCGACGCGTTCGGGCCAGTTTGGGGTGATTCGAAATGGGCAAACAGAAACCGTTATCGTGAAGACTACGAGTTTTGATGTTCCCCTGCTGCTGGGGATCAAGGGTGGGCCAATCCGAGTGGTGGCGGGTCCGGTCATCTCCTTCCGAATCGATGACAATCAGAAGTTGGGGCAGGCGTTGACTCAATATACCAGTGGCAGCCTAAACGATGCCTGGTCTAAAGCCTATTATGGGTATCAGGTAGGCGGTGGACTCGACCTTGGTTCGCTTGGGATTGATGTACGTTACGAGGGCAACCTCTCAGACATTGCCCAGATTGAAGATAACCAGGGCAAATTCAGCCAGCGCCTGAAGTCATGGCAGATTACGCTGGCGTATAAATTATTCTGAAACAGTCAGAAAGTCAAAACAGTCAGAAAGTGGCTGGTGCGAGATTTTGCTTTCGCGCCAGCCACTTTCTGACTGTTTTGACTTTCTGACTGATTAACTTAATTCAACAACCGGAGCCAATACTGGGCAAGGCGTTGTGAAATATCTTTCATTCGCCGACGTGAGATGGCAACCTCACGACCATCGGCCATTCGTACCTGGCGTTCGCGGTTGAAGATAGTGCGCTGAACGTACGCCAGGTTAACGATATATGATTTATGAATACGCAGAAATATCGAGCCGTCCAGCGTTTTCTCAAACTCTTTCAGGGTCTTGGATACCAGGTATCGTTTACGATCACGAGTGTGCAGGAACGTATAATTTCCCTCGCCCTGAAGACACAGTATGTCATCAACCGAGATGAAAATGGTGCGGTTTAAATAGGGCAGTGCAATACGTTGCGAGCCCCGCTGATAAGACGTTGGAAACTGAGGAACAACGGCAAGTGGCTGAGTCGAGGAGAAAATTGTGGAGTCCATAGCAGAGAATAGTTTATGTTCAGAGTCCTGGTTGCTGACCGGTGAAACAAAACTACCTCATAGCCGCTTTTTCGAAAAGGGACGGCCTGATGAGTAAGGGCTGAAAATTTATTCAACCAATTACTAATCAGGCCGTTAGAGTTTATATTCCTCTTTTCTTCGGGTGAATGTACCCAACTCAATGCGTAAAACTACGTGGTTGAGCGGACTGTATATTTCCCACATTTTGGTGGAAAAATAAGTAGTCTTTATTAGCTAACCACTACAGGTTGGAAATCACGAATACGATCCATGAACACTTGCGCGCGTCGGCGTGAAATTTTCACTTGCTGACCATCTGTCAATTCAAGCTCACCTTCTTTTTTAATGAAAAATTTGCGCACGAAAACGAGGTTGACAATGCATGATTTATGTACACGAACAAATGCCTGTCCATCAAGAAGTGTTTCGTATTCTTTAAGTGTACGGGAAACCAACATTTTTGTGCCGTCTTTCAAAAAGAAGTTGGTGTAATTACCACAACCTTCCAGACGGACAATTTCATCTACAGAAACGGTCCGTTTGCGATCATAAAACGGAATGAGAAGCTTTTGCAAACAAGTAGAATCGGCAATTTTTTCCACACTTTTGTGGAAAGGCCTAGACATATTATCAAAAAGAGAGTCGTTAGCGAATGCGTTCATAAGCGTTTTATGAGATGATTGTTTAGTGATAATTTCCAACTGATAATCAGGGAGTTAATGGGCATTTTCATATCTGAAAACAACTCTTTAAACGCCCTTTTGTACTTAATATATTCGCAAGAATCAGACCTAGTTCTGAAAATACGTTTATAGGCATAGGATTCTAGCTTATGTTAGTTATGGATCAATAGTTTTTGACCAGACAATAAAGAAACATAGAGTAACCAGTTAGCAGAATTGTTCAATTATGCCTTACCTGACTGCGTAAGGAAAGCCCCAACCCGTGGTCATGGCTTCGAATCCTCTCCACAGTTTTATGTACCTTTGTCTTAACAAGTAGTGAAACACGTAGTATATGCTGGATAAAGTAAGAGACATCCACCAGGAAATTGAACAATTCGATATTAAGTCGCCGGA
This sequence comes from Spirosoma fluviale, assembly GCF_900230225.1. GTDB lineage: Bacteria > Bacteroidota > Bacteroidia > Cytophagales > Spirosomataceae > Spirosoma > Spirosoma fluviale. The sequence continues at coordinate 331,004 of NZ_OCNH01000001.1, read as the reverse complement.
ACATCTGGAACAGTTTCGCATGCGGTTTATCAGCCGTAAAGGCGTTATAACAGAATTATTTGAGGGCCTGAAGAGTGTTCCTCAGGCCGACCGCCGTGCGGTTGGGCAGGAGTTGAATGGACTGAAAAATTTTGCTCAGGAACGCTTCGACCAATTCAACCAACTGGTTGAAGAGCAACGCACAGCCGCTAGCAGTGCTCCACCAATTGACCTTACCCTGCCTACCCTCCCTAACTTAACGGGTACCCAGCACCCCTTGAGTCTGGTTCGGCAACGGATTATCCAGATTTTTGAGCGTATTGGCTTTAATGTTGCCGACGGCCCGGAGATCGAATCAGACTGGTATAATTTTGGTGCCCTGAACTTCCCGGACAATCACCCCGCCCGTGATATGCAGGACACATTTTTTGTTGAAAAAGCCGCCGATGGTGCTCCGTCCGACATGCTCCTTCGTACGCACACCTCAAACGTGCAGATTCGGTTGATGGAGCGACAGAAACAGGCGGCAACATTCCAGCCTATCCGGTCAATTATGCCGGGGCGCGTCTATCGAAATGAAACCATTTCGGCGCGGGCACACTGCATGTTCCATCAGGTTGAAGGTATTTACATTGACCGGAATGTTGGGTTCAAAGACCTCAAGGATACGCTGTATCATTTCGTGAAGGAGATGTTTGAGCCCGGTACACAAATCCGGTTCCGCCCCTCTTACTTTCCATTCACGGAGCCAAGCGCCGAAATTGACATTTCGTGTCAGATCTGTGGCGGCAAAGGCTGTAACATTTGCAAACATTCGGGCTGGGTTGAAATTGCCGGTTCGGGCATGGTTGACCCACAGGTTATTGCCAACTGTGGTATCGACCCCGAGGAATACACAGGCTTTGCGTTTGGTATGGGTATCGAACGCATCACGCAGTTGAAATACGTTGTGAATGACCTGCGCCTTTACACCGAAAACGACGTGCGTTTCCTGCGTCAATTTGAAGGACTTTAAATCAATGATAGAATACCTGAATGAGTGAATGAGTGAATAACTATTCCAGTCTTTTCACAACAGCCTGATCATTCACTCATTCAGGCATTCTATCATTCACTCATTGATTATGTCTCCCATCCGCCTTTCTGATTTAGCCTTTACCCTCGAAGCCGTCATTGACGAAGCCTTCGGCCAGAAAGCCGTGTGGGTAGTGGCCGAAACCAGTGATATTAAAAACTACCCAGACCGGGGTTACTGCTTTCTGACCCTGGTTGAACGGGCTACCACGGGCGGTACTTCGGGTCGGGATACGCTGGCTAAGCTCGATGCCTGCATCTGGCGAAAGAACTACCACACAATCGGCGATTTTGAGCGGGCAACGGGCGTGGCCTTCGCTCGTAATATTCAACTATTACTGCTGGTATCCGTAAGTTTCAGCCCGGTGTACGGGTTACGACTCGAAATTCTCAAAATTGACCCGTCGTTTACTCTTGGCAATCTGGAGCGCGAACGGCAGCAGGTACTCGATACGCTCGTTCAAAAACACCCGGAGTTGGTCTGGCTCGAAGCCGGGCAGTACATTACAGCGAATCAACTCCTCCCCCGTCCGTTGGTTATGCAGCGACTGGCGTTGATTACAGCCCCCAATTCGGATGGCTGGCGCGACTTTCGCCATGAGCTGGCGCAAAATCCGTTCGGTTACGACTTTGAAGTCGATGAATACCTAACCCAGGTACAGGGCCAGGGAGCCGAACGCGCTATTTGCAGCCAGCTGGAGCGAATCAGAACCAGCGAGTTGTCGTACGATGCCGTTGTTATTGTACGGGGCGGGGGGTCGCAACTGGATTTTGGCTCATTCGACACTTTTTTAATGGGGCATACCGTAGCTGGTTTCCCAATTCCTGTTCTGGCAGGAATCGGTCACGAACGTAACGTCAGCATTACGGACTTACTTTGCCACCAAAGCGTGAAAACACCCACAAAGGCAGCTGCTTTTCTAATTGAACATAACCGGCAATTTGAAGAAAGCTGTCTGCTACTGCGGGAGCGATTGGGCATTGTTACCCGCGAGGCCTTTCAAACGGCCCGCGAGGATCTTGACCGGGAAACGGAGCGACTACGGTTTGTTACCCAAACCTATTTTCGAGCCTGTCACACAAACCTTACCGAGAAAGCGGTTACCCTGCGCCACCTCGACCCGTCAAATGTACTGCGTCGTGGGTATGCGCTGTTACTTCGTAATGGTCGAATACTGACCCAGACCGCCGATATTCAACCTAATGAATTACTTCAGGTACAGATGTACGACGGAAGTATAAATATTGTCGTTAGTGATTCATAAATCGTCACTACCGACTGACAACCATTAACCAACTATGACTTATCAGGATGCGTATGATCAGCTTGCCACGCTGGTTGATGAGATTGAAAATGAACAGGTTCCGCTGGATGAGCTACCCGGAAAGATTCGATTGGCAAGTGAATTGATTATCTTTTGTCAGGAACGGCTGCGCGCTATTGAAACGGAGTATCAGGACGTTATAGAAAAGTTACCAAAGCGTTGAAATAAGGAATTAATTAATCCCCTGATATGAAACCTTTGCTAAACCTTGCCTAATTTTAGCCCGAGGGTAAATTCCCAAGGTGCTTGGTGTTGTTTTGGCTGTGTGTTTCTTGACAAGCACTGTTATTTGCCTGATTGAGTCGTTGTCCTATGAATTTATTTGCTAATCTGACTAATGTTTTAAACTCGGAGGTTTTGTCTCGTATAGCGATCTATATCGATGAGCCTATCGAAAAAACAAGCAAAGCCATTGATGGCCTTGTGTACACGATTGTGGGGGGGTTAATGAAACGCACAACCAGTGAAATTGGCGTCAATCAGCTATTTAACCATATTCAAAAAGGCCGTTACGACGGGGCTTCTCTTGATAACCTGGCAACTGTTCTTCGTGACCCCGCTCATATGAACATGCTCATTACGCAGGGTAACGATGTGATCAGTCATCTACTGCCTGCCATGAAGAGTTCGATAGGCAGCATGATTTCAGGGTATGCCAACATCCGTAACTCGTCGGCCATTTCGCTGCTGGGTTTAACAACAACCATTGTTCTTCAGGTTCTTGGTAAACAGGTAAAAGAGCAGAAATTAGATGCCGATGGGCTGGCAGCTACCCTTTTCACGGAACGGGAGTCATTTGTCAACATCGTGCCAGAGTCCTTTATGCCCCAACTGGTCGATAAAGTAGGTCTTCATCAGATAGTTGCTGGTGCAGCCGGACCCGCCCGGCGCACACCGGCCGAAGTAACCAGTAAGCCTGTTGCTACGGCAGCGCCTGTCCGTCCGGCAATAACTTATGACGTTACAGACGATTCGGATGGTGATAATGGAACGCTGACAAAATGGGGGGTTGGCATACTAATCGCCCTGGCATTGGCTTTTGGAGGGTATTACCTCTACCAAAACACCCAGAAATACTCGGATGGACAGGACGAAACAGCCGATCTTAATACCGTTACCAGCGATACGATTCAGGCCGATACCGTAACCCGGTCGCTGGCGGTACCTAAAGAGCAGGCAGCCGCAACAACCCCAAAGTCGGCAACGGCGGCCCCCGGAACCCCGGCAACAGCGGTATCGGCAACAGCGGCCGCCGGGAACCTGACCCGAGAAATGACGCCTTATCTTACTAATCCAACGTTACCCAAAGGAAGGGTCTTTGCGTTGCCGGGTATAGCCTTTCAACCGGGTTCACTGTCTATGACAGCCACGTCGCAGACATCCATCAACGAATTATCGACCTTATTAAAAACATATCCCCAACTACAGATTCAACTGGTTGGTTACGCTAATGATGCACAGGGTGGCGTAACTAACAAAGGGCTGTCGTTTAAACGGGTAAATTTGATCAAGCAGCAGTTGATTACATCGGGCATTAACTTCCAGCGCGTTGACGCTATTGGGCGCGGAACAGGTGTTATGCGAACTGATACATCGCGTATTCCTAAACCAAGTATGCGCAAGATCGTGATGCGAGTTGTTGTCAAGTAACAGCCACTTTAACAAAAGCCGGTTAACAAGATGGCGGCCCACTGAGTGGGCCGCCATCTTGTTAGGAGTTTTCTACCGGAAACTTGGTAAATACCTTACCAACCGCTTCGTCGATCTGAGCGGAAGTGACGCCCTTTTTACCCAGCACACTCAATACCGCAGCATCCCAGATAAGATTCTCTTTTCGGGCATCAACAATATGTATGCTAAGCGTACCTTCCCGGTACGTACCAACCGGCACATCCTGACTCTGCCAGTGATAGCGATACTGGCCAATATACCGGGGAGCTTCATAAATAGTTGTCTGGCGGGTTTGTGTTTTCTCATTCACCACCGCGCCAATATTTACCAGCAGATCCGGTTGCCCGGCAGCACGATTGTCGCCCACTGGCCGATACCCCCGCTTCGTCAACTCGGTCGTTACGGCTCGTTTGACCTGCTCCATCGCTGAACGGTACTCAATCGTTCCCGGCGCGGGATCAACCCGGCTGGTATCCACAAACGAAAAGGTTCGGTAGGTAGTCCAGGGGGCCGCATTGTCGCGTTCATTTCGCACAATGCGGTAGGGCGAACAGGCGGTTACGCCCATCATTAACAGCAAAATAAACCCTTGTATCGTTTTCATAACATCATGATCTGTACGTGTAAGTAGAACGTTGGGCAACCCCTTTTTGTGCCCAAAAATTTGACTACGGCTTGTGGGTAAACAGGAGATGGTCAAAACAACTTTCGCTGGTTGCAGTTCCTTAGGGGAAGTGTGTACTCACTAACCAACACTAGATTATGAACTCAGAAACAGGAAAGACTGCCCTGATTACCGGTGCCTCCAGCGGCATTGGTCAGGAACTCGCCAAACTTTTCGCACAGGATGGCTATAACCTGGTTTTAGTAGGCCGCAGCGACGAAAAACTCGACCGACTGGGCGAAGTCTTCAAAAGCAACTACGGTACCGATCAGGTCACTGTCATTACGAAAGACCTTTCGCAGGAGGATGCCGCTCAGGATGTGTACAACCAGGTAAAAGCAAAAGGGATTACGGTTAATGTACTAGTTAATGATGCGGGGGTTGGTCTATATGGCCTGTTCGCAACGGATACCGACTGGGAGCGGGAAAAGTCGATGATTCACCTCAACGTGCTGTCGCTGACGCAGATGACCAAGCTGTTTCTGTACGATATGCTGGCTCGTAATGAAGGTAAAATTCTGAATCTGGCCTCGCTTTTGTCGATTACCCCTTCGCCGTTGATGGCTGTCTATGCCGGTACGAAAGCGTATGTCTACAACTTCACACAGTCGCTGGTTAATGAGCTGAAAGACACGAACGTAAGCATCACGGCCCTGCTACCCAACGCAACCGATACCGATTTCTTTAATAAGGCAAATGCCGAGAACACGAAAATAACCGACGAGTTACAAGACCCCGTCATGGTTGCAAAAGCGGGCTACGACGCCCTCATGGCGGGTAAACCTAAGGTTGTACCCGGCGGTCTGAAAAACAAATCGTACGAAGTAATGGCGTATGTAGCTCCGCAGGAAGCGTTGGCGGCTCTGATGCGCGATAAGATGTCGCAAAAACCGGAACCGGAAGAAAAAGAACCAACCATTTCGCTTGCGTGGGGAATCGGCTTCGGGATTGCCGTCATTGCAGGTATCGCGTTGACAATTGGCTACAAAAACGCCAGCCCGTACGACAAGGTACGGTATAAATACAAAGCAAAATCGGCAGGTGATGCGCTGTCCAACACCCTGTCGTCGGTGTTCGACAAAGTAGCCCATAGCGTTGTAGATGCCTACCAGACCACGAAAGGTAAAGCAGAAAAATTTGCGCATAAGGAAGAGGAAATGCTGGAAGAAGCAACCGCCTAAAGTAAACCGGATGTCTAATTTTATTGACCCAATAAGCACCTGTCCGGGCTTATTGGGTCTCCTTATTTCAGACTCAACATATCATGAAAAACTCATCACTTTGGCGAATTGCCGCAGCCGTGTTCGCCGTGGGCACCATCATTTACACAACAACATCCAGCAGCCGGTCGCGGCAGCAGAGCAAGGCGCGTCATGAGGCCGACCAAAGTGGGTCTGAATATGAATATGACGTGCCCATAGAGTACGAGAACGTATTTGAGAAAAATATGATCGTGCCTGCTGGCTGGGCGTTTGGCGTGGTTTGGTCAACTATCTATTCAGGTCTGGCGGCATTGATGGTTCATCAGGCCTTGCCTTCGCAGGAAAACAACCCGCGTTATAAGAAGGCATTGCCCTGGTGGCTGGCCAGCTGGACGCTTAATGCTATTTTCGGCCGGTACTTCTCCCAGAATGATCCCCAAAGCATTGTCATTTCCGATCTGACAACGAAGTTTAATCTACCAGCGGCTTTAGGCCTTCACCAAAGCCTTGAAATTGGCAAAACCGAGGTGTCTGGTCCAGAGAAATATCTTCGTATCCCGGTCAGTTTATACGCAGGCTGGCTCACTGCAGCAACGGTTGTTGGTACGCCAAATACCATCCTGACGCTGAATGCCTGGGAGCCCGACGAGGAGCGTGATGAACCCGTTTCGGCGGGGATTCTGAGCGCCACCGCTGGAGCCGGTTACCTCATTGCGAATCGACTGAATGACCCCTGGTATATGGTACCCTTCGTTGCGGGCTTTGGCGGTATAGCAACCCGTCAGTGGACGAAAGAGCCCATTGTCGGCTGGACGGCAGCCATGCTGGCCGCTGCCTACGTTGGACTACTGGCGTATTGGCTCCCCAAAGGGAAATTCCATGACTATGGCCAACGGGTTGTTGACGATGTAGAAGCCGAAGTAATTTCGGGACCCGTCGAAACCTGGGAGCCTCATCAGGCAGAAATTGCCCGGGAACGGATGAAGCCTATAGAAGCCGAAGGGCTCGATTAACTGTAAAGCCGCCTTGCGAAAACAGGGCGGTTTTTTTGATGATAGGACTTTTGCTTTGACCCGTGCCACGGTTATATTGTGAGTCTGGGGTAACCGTGGCGCGGGCCTAAGCGAAAGTCCTGGATGACTATTTTTTTGGATAACCCCGTTAGGGGTGGCCTGTTAATAGACGAAAAAACCTTTATTCTCTCCCCAGCCCCGTCAGGGGCGACCTAGGCAAAAGTATGCCATAGAGTAGGTCGCCCCTAACGGGGCTTTGAAAACGTAGCCCTAATGCATCGTTTCTATTGACAGGACGCCACTACGTGACTCTGTTGCAGGTCATGTTCTTCTATTAATTGGGAAATTTGACCTTATCATCCTACCTCAAGAAGGGCAATTAAACCGCTGGATTTGTACAGCCGCACCTACTATTAACGACTTACTAAGGCTCTCCGCCGTTATTTCCGGTTTTATAGACCTGTTCGATAGAAAAACGCCAAAATGGCGCATTCCTGACTAAAAATCGCGTTTTTCCAGCCAAATTGTCCCGAAAACCAGCCCGGTACATGATTTGTTACTAGGTAGTCATACAGTCAATAACCCAATCGCAACAGCGAACAACCTAACTACCGTCATGGACTTTAAAAATTACACCATAAAAGCCCAGGAGGTCGTGCAGAAGGCATCGGAGATTGCCCTCGGCAACGGCCAGCAAGCTATTGAAACGGGGCACCTGCTTCAGGCTATTCTGTCGGAAGATGAGAATGTTGTCGGTTTTATCGCCAAAAAGACCGATGTTAATCTACAGAATACCACTGCTGCTCTACAGGCCATTTTAACTACCTACCCCAAAGTATCGGGCGGTACCAATGGTGTCTACCTGAGCAACGATACAGCCGCTGCTTTTGCCAAAGCCACCAGTTACACCAAAGAGTTCGGCGACGAATTTGTGAGCGTCGAGCTGATGTTGCTGGGACTTATGGGCGGTAAAGATCAAATTGCGACCTTGTTAAAAGATGCCGGTTTCAACGAGAAACAAACGAAAGCGGCCATAAAGGAACTTAGAAAAGGAAATTCGGTGAAAGACCAGAACGCAGAAGCTAAATATCAATCCCTGGAACGGTTCAGCGTTAACCTGAACGAACGCGCCCGCACGGGTAAAATTGACCCGGTGATTGGCCGCGATGAAGAGATCCGGCGGGTACTGCAAATCCTGAGTCGCCGTACCAAAAACAATCCGATCCTGCTTGGTGAGCCGGGCGTCGGTAAAACTGCTATCGTAGAAGGACTCGCCCAGCGTATTGTATCGGGCGACGTTCCGGAAAACCTGAAATCTAAAACCATCGTCTCGCTCGACATGGGTCTGCTCATTGCGGGTGCCAAGTATAAAGGTGAGTTCGAGGAACGTTTGAAAGCCGTTATTAAAGAAGTGACGGATTCGGACGGTGAGATCATTCTCTTTATCGACGAAATCCATACGCTTGTTGGTGCCGGAGCCGGTGGCGAAGGTGCTATGGATGCGGCTAACCTGCTGAAACCGGCCCTGTCGCGCGGTGAGTTACACACCATTGGTGCCACCACGCTGAAGGAATACCAGAAATACATCGAGAAAGATAAAGCCCTTGAACGCCGTTTCCAGGCCGTTGTCGTTGATGAACCCGACATGCCCGATGCCATTTCGATTCTTCGCGGTATCAAGGACAAGTACGAACTCCACCACGGCGTTCGGATTAAAGACGATGCGGTAATCGCGGCCGTTGAACTTTCGACGCGCTACATCACCGACCGCTTTCTGCCGGATAAAGCCATCGACCTTATGGATGAGGCAGCTGCCAAACTTCGTCTGGAAATGGACTCGGTTCCCGAAGAGCTCGACGAGCTGAACCGGCGCATCATGCAGCTTGAGATTGAGCGAGAAGCCATCCGTCGTGAAAACGACAAGGAAAAAGAAACCGTCCTCAACAAGCAGATCGAAGACCTGAGCGAACAACGGAACGACCTCAAAGCCCGCTGGGAAACCGAAAAGGCATCGGTCAACGAAGGGCGAACGCTTAAAGAGCAACTCGATCAGTTACGCTTCGAAGCCGAACAAGCCGAACGAACCGGTGATTATGGTAAAGTAGCTGAAATCCGTTACGGTCGTATCCCCGAAATCGAGAACAAACTGAACGCGCTCTCGAAAGAAGGGAATGACAAGGATTCGTCCGACAGGATGATGCAGGAAGAGGTTACCGCCGAGGACATTGCCGAAGTAGTGGCCAAATGGACGGGCATTCCTGTCTCGAAAATGCTGCAAAGCGATCGCGAGAAACTGCTCAATCTGGAAAAAGAACTGGGCAAACGCGTAGCCGGACAAGCTGAAGCCATTGAAGTTGTGGCCGATGCCGTTCGTCGAAGCCGGGCCGGCATGCAGGACCCCAAACGACCAATCGGTTCGTTTATCTTCCTCGGCACAACCGGCGTCGGTAAGACCGAAGTAGCCCGGACGCTGGCCGAATACCTGTTCAACGACGAGAACGCGCTGGTGCGGATCGACATGTCGGAATACCAGGAACGCCACGCTGTTAGTCGGCTGATTGGTGCTCCTCCGGGCTATGTAGGTTACGACGAAGGCGGTCAATTGACCGAAGCTGTCCGTCGGAAACCGTACTCAGTAGTGTTACTGGACGAAATTGAGAAAGCACACCCCGATGTTTGGAACATCTTGCTGCAAGTGCTCGACGAAGGGCGTCTGACGGACAACAAAGGCCGTGTGGCGAACTTCAAGAACACGATCATCATCATGACCTCCAACATTGGCAGTCACCTAATTCAGGAGAAGTTTGCCGAAGACGAAGGCTGGAACCACACGCTGGTGCTGGAAGAAGCGAAGTCGGCGGTGATGGAATTGCTAAAACAAACCATCCGCCCCGAGTTCCTGAACCGGATTGACGAAATTGTGATGTTCGAGCCGCTGACCAAAGCCAACATTCGCAAGATCGTTGATATTCAGTTCCGCCAGATCAAGCAGCGGTTAGCTGAAAACGGCATCCAGCTCGACGCGACGGACGAAGCGCTAACCAAACTCGGCGAAGAAGGGTTCGACCCGCAGTTTGGTGCCCGTCCGCTGAAACGGGTACTGCAACGCCGAATCCTTAACGAACTCTCGAAGAGTATTCTTTCGGGCGAGGTCAAGAAAGACTCAGTGGTGCTCATGGAGTTGACCCACGACGGCGAAATTGCCTTCACCAATCTGGATGCTGAGATTGAATTGTAAGTGATTTCCAGATAAGAAAGCCCGGCTCCTGCGAAGTGGCCGGGCTTTCTTGTTATATCTGTATATTTCCGTGATCAACACTCTTAATTGGCAGCCTCGTCATTCCTTTTTATATTTGAATAAATACACGAAGCCATGAATTTGCAAGTCATTCACGATAGCAAGGGAAATCCAACTGGTATTTTTATTCCAATGCCCGATTGGAAAGAGCTTAAGAAGCAGTATGCTGATCTGGAACAGTATGAAATCGGTGAGCCAACGAAAGAGCAACTGATTACTGAGTTGAAAGAAGCTATTCAGGAACTAAAAGCCGTTGAACAAGGGACTAAACAAGCGCGGCCTTTAGCCGATCTGCTCAATGAGTTATGAAATCCTGACGTTATCCGTTTTTGATAAACAGTTGAAACGGCTAGCTAAAAAGTACTCGTCTATTAAAGCCGATTTAATACGTTTAAGCCAAGAGTTGACGAACAATCCCACACTGGGTAAATCACTGGGCAACAATTTATACAAAGTAAGGCTTGAAATTACCTCAAAACGCACTGGCAAATCAGGCGTAGCACGCGTCATCACGTATGTCAAGATAATAGATGAGACGATTATCCTATCTTTTATCTATGACAAAGCCGAACGGAATACACTATCTGAGGGTGAACTGGACGATTTATTACAACTGCTGAAAGATGATTAAAGAGATTCCGTGGTGCTGATGGAGTTGAGCCATAACGGCAAGTTTGAGATTGATACAAACAAGAAGCCCGGCTACTGAATAGTAGCCAGGCTTCTTGTTTTCATATTTTCCTACCGCGCCAACCCATCCCGCTTAGCGCGGTCCCGTACGCGTTGGGCGCGGCTCGCACTATCGGGGTGAGTAGATACTATAGCAGCCACTTTGCCACCCTGCCCGCCACCGCTCTGTTTGGCAAGTTTCTCGAACGAGGTAGCCAGCGCCATCACGTTGTAGCCGTTCTTTTTCAGAAAATCATAGCTATAATCATCCGCTTCGGTCTCCTGATTACGACTGAATTTCGCACCCAGCAGATAATCGGCAGCCGTACCCAGTTGCGAGCGCGACAGCTTTCCAATGGCTCCCGAAGTTGACCCAAACAGATTTCGGATAGCCGACCGGTTCAAGGAGCTTTTCATGGCATCGCGCGAATCGCGGTTGACTACGTGACCGATTTCGTGCCCCATAATGGCCAGCAACTCATCATCGGTCATGATGTCCATCAGCCCTTTAAACACCCGTACGCTTCCATCAGCGGTAGCAAAGGCGTTAACATCAGCCACTTTATATACTTTGTAATTGATGGGCAAGCCGCCGATAGTCTGGTGCCGACTGACGATTTTATTAAGTCGGACGGCATAGGGGTCATTAGCGGCAGCTACCGGATTCTTGGCATCCATTTCTTTAATGGATGCCCTCGACAACTCGACTACCTGGGCATCTGACAAGGTAGCCGACGTAGCGGCCTGCATAAGTGCCTGCATTACGCTGGGACTCGAATCTGACTGCGCCCGGCTCACTCCCGAAGCCAGAGCCAGCACAAAAAATAGACTGGTTATGTATTTCATACGTTGAATGGTTTAGCTATTCGTAGCTGGTTTCTCTGCTATCGAATGCATTCTATTGACTTTTTTTTGATCAAAAAGTTTAGTCGGAATACTTAACGGGTCATAAATCAGCTGGTCTACCAACGCTTACAAACCGAAGTTAGGGGCTAGGAAAGTGCCATAAAAGCAGATTTCTGCCAGAATTTGCCGGAGGAGAATTTCGTTGGCATTTTTGCTGATTGAAGGGACGTCTTCTTCAAACTACCAACCGTCAAACAACCCAATGAAAGAGCAATCACGCCGAAATTTTGTCAAAAATACCGTTGCTGCCGGACTAACGGCGAGCTTACCAACGGTAGAAACAGCCCCGAAAGAGATGTTTGTTCACCACGTTTTCTTCTACCTGAAAAATGCAGGCGACGAGGCCGATAAGGCCAAATTGCTGGAAGGCCTGAACAAACTGGCCAAGTGCCCAACCATAAAGATGGTACACATCGGCACCCCAGCCGGTACAACCCGCAGCGTTATCGAGCGTTCATATGCCTACTCGTGGCTGTGCTTTTTCGATAGTGCCGCCGATGAAGAAGCGTATCAGAAACACCCCATCCACGACGACTTCCGGAACAACTACGCGTCGCTCTGGGAGAAGGTCGTCATCTATGATTCTGTAGGCCCGAAGCGATAGAAAAGTTAGTATTAGGAGTGAGGAGTGAGGAGTGAGGAGCGAGGAGCCGTCCGGCGGCAAAAAATATGCGTCAGCCTCCTAACTCCTCGCTCCTAACTCCTCACTCCTAATACTATTACTTCCCCTTGAGAACGAGATAATCGCGCCTGTCAGCACCAGCCCGGCCATGACCAGGTAAGCGTAATGCATGCCCAATAGCTGGGCGTTTGTTTCTTCGGGATGTACACCATTAGCCAGTGCGAATCGGTTTCGGGTGCTGTACCAAACGGCAGCAGCGAGGGCTATACCGACCACAAAACCCAGGTTACGCATAAAAGCAATCATGCTACTGGCAATACCCCGCTGATCCAAAGGGGCGGCATTGAGGGCACTGCTGCTGTTGGGCGATTGAAACAGACCAAAACCCAGACTTACCATCGAACTTCGCCATACGACATCCTGCCAGGTCCAGCTGGTATCCAGAAACGAAAAGGCAAAATAGCCGCTGGCCGTAACCAACAACCCAAAACTGGACAACCAGCGCGTACTGACCCGGCTGGACAAATACCCGCCTAAAGGAGCTATAACGCTTAAAGTAAGCGGACCCGCCAGCAGAATGAGTCCGGCCTGCGCCGGATTTAACTTGAGGAGTTGTTGCAGAAAGAACGGAATCACAAACAGGTTGCCTCCCGAGGCCAGAAAGCCGCAAAAGGCGGCCAGAATAGCCATTGTAAACGGTCGCACCCGAAACAGACTTAGCTGCAGCATAGGATCGCTAACCCGCATTTCCCAGAAGAGAAAAGCTACCAGCAGCACAGACCCAACCGAAAGCAGACCAATAACCAGCGGATTATCCCATCCATAACGAGGCTCCGGCCCAAACTCAATAGCCGTTAGCAAGGTAGTTACACCCACCAGAAATAACCCAGCCCCAACCAGGTCAAAACGCTGATTAGTCACTTTTGGACTTTCGGGCAGAATGGTCCAGGCTCGCCAGATGGCCAGCAAACCGATGGGTACGTTCACAAAGAAGATACTCGACCAGCCAAATTTACCCAGTAACAGCCCACCAATAACGGGACCGGCGCTGGAACCAGCCGCCACGACCGAGCCCATGAGCCCCATAGCCTGACCACGCTCCTTGGAAGAAAATGCATCGCTGATAATGGCAGGGCCGATGGCGTAAATCATGGAAGCTCCTAAGCCCTGAACGACCCGAAATGCCACCAGTGACCATAAATTCCAGGCCAGTCCGCAAAGTAGCGAACCCAGTACAAACACAGAAAAACCAGTGATGTACAGTTGTCGGCGGCCTACCCAGTCAGAAAGTTTACCCATGATGAGCAGGGTACTGGTTGTGGTCAGCAGGTAACACAGAACGATCCACTCGATGCTGTCACCAGCGTTAAGCTCACGCCGGATCGTGGGCAGTGCAATGTTGACAATGCTACTGTCGAGCGTAGACATAAACGTACCGAACATGACCGTACCCAAAATAATCCACTTGTTGGGTAAGGATGCAGTGTTCGTAGAAACGGGTGGTGCTGACACAGAGAAATGGGTTAATTCGGAAACCTAACTGGCTGAATGAGCCGGTTGTTTAGGACAGGATTGGCATAGGTAACGCAAAAATGGCCATTCGCTTATCAAATGGTTTTTGATTGCTTATCTTACTACGTTCATTCTCCAAGCTAATCATTATTATATAACCGCTTCGGCGGACCGACTGATGAAAACATCCCGACGAAGTTTTTTACGAAAGACAAGCCGCAATAGCTTAGCCCTCCTCTCCACCGGTGGCCTGACCACCACATCAATCGACCACTTATCGCCCCTAACAGACCCTACAAAAAAAACGACAGCCGTTATAAAGCCCGATCATGTCGTTCGTTCTTTACCCGAAAATATGGTCTGGGGCTATTTTGGAGCCGATGTGCCACCAGTTTACAAAGTAAAAGACGGCGATGTGGTTGAAATTCAGACCGTCAACCCGTCGGGGGTTAGCCGTACCAACCCGGAAGAGTTTTATACCAAAAACAACCTCCCCATCGATCAGCACGCGCAGGAGGTGATCGCCATTCTGAAAAACGTAAAGCCCGAACCATCGGGCATTCGGGGCCATATGCTCACCGGCCCCGTTTACATTGATGGTGCCCAACCCGGCGACACGCTGGAAATTCGAATTCTCGACTTAACCTTCCCGGCTGGCTTCGGGGTCAACAGCGTATGGCCGGGCGGGGGTGGTATTCCAGATGAGGTAAAAACCCGTGAGACCTTCGTGTATCGGTACGATGCAAAACGAAAAATGGCCACGCTCAAAGAAGGCGTCGAGATTCCGCTGAAACCTTTCATGGGCGTTATGGCCCTATCGCCCCCGGCTGATATGCCGCGTCAGAGTTCGATTCCACCCAACTTTTTTGGCGGCAATCTGGATATTAAACACTTAACCAAAGGCACAACTCTGTTTCTGCCGGTATCTGTACCGGGCGGATTATTCACCACCGGCGATGGCCATGGCGCACAGGGCAACGGCGAAGTAAGCGGTGTAGCCATTGAAACAGCCATCAACCTGACCGTCAAGTTTATTGTTCACAAAGGCAAAGCCTCGAAACAGCCGCGCGCCGAAACGCCCACGCATTTCATTGCCGTTGGCCTTGACAAAGACCTGAACAAAGCAATGAAAAACGCCTTATCCGAAGCCTGCGCCTTCATTCGCGACGAGTTGGGTTTTACGTTCAACGAAGCCCTTTCCATTGCCAGTACTGCCGTCGACTTTGAGGTCAGTCAGGTGGTCGATCAGACGCTGGGCGTTCATGCCATGATTCCGAAGGCAATCTTTACGAAGAAGAAATTTACGTTCTGGGCCTAAGTAATATCCCCCTCCCGTTACCGGGTGGGGCTTACTTCGCCGTCACCTGCACCACATACGTCCGAACCGGTTGACCGTTTCCGGATGCGGTCATGGCGCGGGTGGTGAAGGTAACGTTTGCGGTTCCTACGGTGACGCCCTTGATCTGAAAAACCGTTGGGCCGGTATTTGCCCGGGTAAGCGTATCGACAGCGGGAGCCAGTTGACGCCGGGAAACCTCCACCACTTCCTGATTATCGGATGTGCCGATCAGCTCCGACCCAGCATCTCCGCGATTAGGCAATGAGACTTCCTTTATCTCCCCTACTGACACCTTCAGTCGTTTTTTTGAACCCATATCCGACTGGCCGGTACGGTTACAGGCAACCATCCCGAAAATGAACAGAACAAGGAAAATTTGTGTCGGTATAGACCAAAATCCAGTCTTAGTCGCTGTTGGTCGATGCGTGAAAGTCGTTGAGGTAGCCATGCCTTCTATAACTGACTGGCGGTGTCAACGGTTTTAAATGTTCTCATTTACAGGAAAAATGTAGTGCCAACCGTCCCGGTCGGGCATGGCCGAACTAGTCAGGTACATTCACATCCGACCGGGACGGTCGGCATTACAACTACTCCTTTCGCTTCGAGTAAGAATACAAAAAAAGCTTTCTTATAATCCCGCGAGAAAATCATTTCGCCTTTCGCTGGTAAAAGACAAACCCATTTTCTTCGCCGGTCTTCTTTACATCAGGCAGAGAATCGAGCAGGGTTGGCTCTTCACTCGCTTTGCGGATGAACAGCACATCTTTGTCGATTTGGCCCCGTAGCAGCCACTCATCATTATAATAGTTTTTGTTGGTAACGGGTGGTTTCTGTGTATAGAAATAGGGGCCGTAGCTATGATAACCATACGTTCTTACGTACACATCCTGCCCTTGTGCCCGCTCAAAGAAGCGCATGGCCGCATCCTGCGAAATACCTTCGATACGGCCAATGAAAAACCAGAGGGTTAATGTTATAAAAACCGCCATTCCACCGAAAAGCGTTACGGCGGCACGTCCGGGTTCGCGCTGGTTGAACAGCATGAAGGCCAGAATCAGGACAACAAACAGCCATATTCCCGGTAGTACTTCCCAGCCGGTCCAGTTAACGTTTGCGTTGAGGTTTCCCTGGGTAAAAGCGTCCTGGTCGGCATAGGCTTTCACAACATCCATGTGGTGCGCCAGAATGGGTAATCCCACGATAGCTACCACATAAATACCCCCCACGATAATTAGGCCCGCCCGCATCCAGTTGTTGAACCGAATTTTGCGTTCCTCCAGTTGCGACAGCGTCAGAGCGGCAAAGTAGGTCAGCGGGAAGTAGCAGAGTGACGAGTAATGGACAATTTTAGACTGGACAATGCTGAATAGAACCAGCACCACCCAGAACAGGATCAGCATCCATCTTCGAAATTCACGCTGGTAGTTCCGCTCGATGAACAGCGAGCCAAACGCCCGAATACCAAAAATAGAGGCCGGAAAGCAGCCAACTAACAGAACGATGGTGTGATAGGCCGGAAAACCCACATGGCCCGCATCGGGCGTACTGAACAACCGAAAATTATAGGCCAGGAATTGTTGCACCAATGCCGGTCCGTGCAGGTAAATATCGAGTCCGTACCACATCAGTGACACGAACGAAGCCGCTATTGAAAAGGCCAAAAATTGCAGGGGCGAAATAAACCACCGAAAGCGGCTTAGCATCCAGTACACCAGCAGCACCAGGCAAACAATGAGGTAGGCAACGGGGCCTTTTGTAAGTATGCCCAACCCCAGCACAAAGCCACCCAGCACAATGTACGTCCACTCTGCTTTAGGTACGGTCATGGCTCCACCCAGCCGTTCGCGCTTCCAGGAAGCAAAAATCAGGTTAACCAATCCAATGAAGATAAACAGATTGAAGAACGGGTCGATGATGCCGGACCGAAAATAAAGATGGGGCGTTACAGAGCCCAGATAAGCCAGCGCCCATAACAAGCCAAAGCGATGACCGTGCAGTTTCTGACCTAGGTTGTAGAGATAAACCAGCGTAATGATCCCACAAATAGCGTTCGGCAGGCGGGCAGAGAACTCACTGACGCCAAAGAGGTTCATCATGGCCGATTGAAGCCAGAAAAACAGCGGTGGCTTTTCGTAAAACGGCTTGAAATCTATGTGAACATGCAGATAATCGCCAAGGGCGATCATTTCGCGGGCGCATTCAGCAAAATTTATTTCGTCCCAGTCGAATAGGCGGACGCCCCCCAGAAACGGGATAAACAGCAAGGTCCCTATAACGACCAGTACTAACGAATAAAAGAGTTTTTGATTCATCAAGCCACGTAATAATATGCGTAAACTAATCTTACTCGTAGGAAAAGAAGCGTAAAAATAGAGGAAAAAAGATTGCCGGGATTGTCGATATTCGCGCCAACAAATTAAACAGCCAACAGTTCTTAGTTTACAGTATTCGATTTTCGGCTTTCAGTGGACTAAGGCTAGCGTTTGCCTGATTTCCTTTAGGTCTGTTAAGTTTGTCAGTGGTCCGTTTTGAGAAACTAACAGCACGATACTGAAAACTAAAAGCTGAATCCAATTATCGCAACCCTGAAACGTATGCTCGCCAACCATCGATTTACCGACTTACCAGCCTATACTCAACTCCAGGCGCATTATGAGCAACTGAAAGACCGTCACCTCCGCGATCTGTTCGCGGAAGATCCGAATCGGTTCGCCACGTTTACCCGCCAGTTTGAAGATATTCTGCTCGATTTTTCCAAGAACCGAATCACCACCGAGACCCTTGGCCTGCTGCTGCAACTGGCCGAACAGGCTGGCCTGACCGATGCAATCGGCAAGATGGTCTCGGGCGACAAAATTAACCGGACCGAAGACCGAGCCGTGTTGCATATTGCCTTAAGAAACCAGTCTAACACCCCCATTCTGGTGGATGGAAAGGACGTTATGCCCGATGTGAATGAGGTATTGGCGCACATGAAATCGTTTACGGAGCAAATCCGGTCCGGCGAGTGGAAAGGCTATACCGGCGAAGCCATTACAGACGTCGTGAACATCGGCATCGGCGGTTCGGACCTGGGCCCGGTTATGGTAACCGAAGCCCTGAAGCCCTACGGCGATGACAAAAAGCTGCGTGTTCATTTCGTTTCGAACGTAGACGGGGTCCATATCTACGAAACTCTGCAAACGGTCCGGCCCGAAACCACGCTGTTTCTAATTGCTTCCAAAACCTTTACCACCCAGGAAACCATGACCAACGCCCAAACGGCCCGGCAGTGGTTTCTGGATACAGCCAAAGACGAAGCGGCCATTGCCAAACATTTTGCGGCCCTTTCCACAAACAGGAAAGATGTAGAGAAATTCGGCATCAACCCCGACAACATGTTCGGGTTCTGGGACTGGGTTGGCGGTCGTTATTCGCTGTGGTCGGCCATTGGGCTATCCATTGCCCTATACATTGGTTACGACAAGTTTGAAGAATTGCTGGAAGGTGCCCACGCCATGGATAAGCACCTCCAGGATACCCCGCTCGACCAGAACCTGCCCGTTATTCTGGCATTAGTGGGCATTTGGTACAACAACTTTTTCGGCGCGCAAACCGAAGCCATCCTGCCCTACGATCAGTACATGCACCGATTCGCGGCTTATTTCCAGCAAGGCGATATGGAAAGTAACGGCAAATCGGTGGATCGCGACGGCAATCCGGTCGATTACCAGACCGGGCCGATTATCTGGGGAGAGCCCGGCACCAACGGACAACACGCGTTTTACCAGCTTATTCATCAGGGAACGAAGCTCATTCCGTGCGATTTTCTGGCTCCGGCCATCAGCCAGCGCCCTATTGGCGAACATCACAAAATTTTAATGGCCAATTATTTTGCCCAAACCGAAGCACTGATGAATGGCAAAACCGAGGCCGAAGCCGCCGATGAATTGCGCAAAGGGGGCAAGAGCGATGAGGAAGTAAAGTTCCTGACACCATTCAAAATGTTTTCGGGAAACCGGCCCACAAATTCCATTTTATTCAAGAAACTGACGCCCCGAACGTTGGGTAGTCTGATTGCCATGTACGAACACAAAATCTTCGTTCAGGGCGTTATATGGGACATTTTTAGCTTCGATCAGTGGGGTGTCGAACTGGGTAAACAACTGGCGAGCCGCATTCTGCCCGAACTTCAGGACGATGCCCCGGTCAGTACACACGACAGTTCGACAAACGGATTGATGAACGCATTTAAAGCAATGCGGGCTGAGTAACGTTATCACTAATTAAAGTGATTTCGGGGTGTATCGGAGATATTAAATTTTTTGAGGAATTGGAATAGTTCTAAACATTGTCTGATAACCGTCTGTTAATGGGGTGTAATCTTTATTACGCCCTTTTTTTGTCTAACTCAACGTATCAAACAAAAGTCATGAAACGTCAATTCTCCATTCTGGCAGTTTGCCTATGTGGTATCGGCATTGCAAATGCCCAAACTACAACCAACACGTACTCGACAACCAGTACAACCGCGAACCCAACGTACACCTCACCGGTGACGACAGACAGCACGAATTCGATGAACAACAATTCGAATTCGATGAGCAACAACAGCCCGACTACGACCAATGGGTCAATGAACAACAGTGCTACGACGCCTAACAGTACGTATTCTACCAACAGTGCTCCATCGACCGATGGTACAACCACGACCACGTCGACCTACAGCACAACGGATAGCCCGGACCGTGTAAAGGCAACTAAAGACTATAAAAACTTTGTGTTCGGTATTTACGCTGGTCTTAACTCTACCAAGCTGAAAGGTGAAACAACCGGTGGTGACATTTCGGGGCGCATAGGTTATCAGGCTGGTTTCTTTGTACGGGGTGGTGGCCGTTTGTTCGGTCAGATAGGTGGTGAGTATTTTGCTTCCAGCTCGAACTACTTCACCCGTGGTGATGGTGCTACCCCATCGCAGATTCAGGACCAGATCAACATTCAGTACGTTCAGATCCCGGTTTATATCGGTTATAAATTGCTTGAATCGGATCGTGGCATTTCGGCAATTCGCCTGCAGGCAGGTCTTGAATATGCCAACCGAATCAATTCGAACAGTGGTGACTTTAACCTGACAAACTCAGAAATCAAGAGTGGTACATTCAATGCGCTGGGCCAGCTTGGCTTCGACATTGGTCCCCTGCTTATTGACCTGACCTACCACTATGGTTTGAGTGATTCGATCAAAAACCCAACCAACAATTCTTCGGTATCGACAGGTTTTGCCGGTTCGGCACGTCGTATCCTGAGCGCTAGTGTAGGTTTCAAGTTCTAATCGCACTGCCTTTGGCAAGTAAAAGCCGCCTTCCAACGAAGGCGGCTTTTACTTGCTTAAGACTGAAAAGCAACGATAAATAAATTCGGAGAATGTCCCTATTCTCTCAAAATAAATTACTGATTATCAGTAATTTATTGAAATTAATACTAAAAATGCTTCCTCATTTTTACAAACATTACCGATTGTGTACGGTTGTATCCCTAAATACTCAACTTGACAAGTTATGAAAACGTTAACGAAATCGATCCTGCTTGCGGCAGGTATGTGCAGCACTAGTCTGGTGTTTGGCCAGCAAAACTCGTACAACGACCGCTACGACCAATATGACCGGCCATCCCGTCGGGATGAACGCCGGGACGACCGACGTCTGGAAGACCGGCTCGACGAACGGCGCGAATACAACCGTCGTGAGCAGGAAGAGCCAAAATACAATAACCGTTATGAAGACCGGCGCGGTGACAGCCGTCGTGAGATGTACGACGAGCGTGACTTAAGCAAAGCCTACGACGAGGGGTTCGAAGACGGAATGCGGAATCAGGTCGTTAGTGAGCGTCAGGAACGTCGCGAAAACTACAAACACTTCACGTTTGGTGTTTATGGCGGTGCTAACTCAACCCGTTTTGAAGGCGAAACCGTAAATGGTGAAGGCCTGACTGGCCGACTAGGGTATCAGCTTGGCTTCCTTGTGCGGGGCGGTGGCCGGGTTTACGGACAAGTAGGGGCCGAATATCTGGCTTCCAGCTCGCAATTCTTTCAGGCAGGTGATGGTCAGGTAACCGGCGTTAGTGACATTACGGGCAACATCGATCAGCGTTACCTTCATATTCCGGCTTACATCGGTGTAAAACTGGCGCAGTCAGACCGGGGTGTATCGGGTATTCGGCTGGCAGTGGGTGCAGAATACGCAACGCCACTCAGTACCGACAAAAATGACTTTAACTTAGGCAACGCCGATTTCCAGGCAGCAACGGTTAACGGGCTGGCCAATCTGGGTTTCGATGCGGGTCCAATCATGCTTGATTTTGTATACCACTATGGTTTTGCCGATGTGTTGACCAGCGGTAACAGTAAACGCCGGATTTTGGGCGTAAACCTTGGCTTTAAGTTTTAATTAAGCACTAGGTTGCCAAGTAGTATTTGAATAAGTAGTAAGTGGTAAGTGAACAAGTGGTAAGTTTGTCAATGGGCAACCTACTAGCTGATCGCTTACCACTTATTGTTTGATAACCTGCCACTTTTCCCATGAATACCCTCTTCCCCATTTTCGTTAAAGCTGAGAATCTGCACATCTTGATTGTGGGCGGGGGCTACGTTGGTCTGGAAAAACTCACAGCCCTGCTTGGTAATTCGCCTGAAGCCCGCGTTACGCTGTTGGCTCCTGAAATTCGGGAGGAAATTCGGGAAATGACAACCCGCTTTCCTAAACTGGAACTTATCCAGGAGCCGTATCATAGTCTGTATTTATCGGATAAAGACCTCGTTATAGTTGGCACGAACGATAAAGCCGTTAACCGGCTGGTACAGACCGATTGTAAAACTCATCGGATTCTGGTCAACGTTGCCGACACGCCCGATCTGTGCGATTTCTACCTCAGCTCAGTTGTTAAAAAAGGGGATTTAAAAATCGCTATATCCACCAATGGCAAATCGCCCACCTTTGCCAAACGATTCCGGGAAGTGCTGGAAGAGATCCTGCCCGACAGTTTGCAGGAAACGCTCGATAACCTGACTGCTATCCGGAATCAACTCAAGGGTGATTTCGTGCAGAAAATGGAGAAACTAAACGAGATTACGAAGGTGTTGAAATAAACGTACCCATGGGCTTCAGCCCGTGTTTGCTTGTAAGTACTACACGGGCTGAAGCCATGGGTACAAAATCGCTGTATCCGGTGGCCTCTGTCCATCATACTTAACTGTCTGCACAACGTAGGAGCTACAGATCCAGCTCTACAGCGGGGTCCCAAAGAAGCTTCTTAAAATCAACTACCCGATCATCTTCAACGTGTACGCCTTCATCTTCCAGCAATTGCTGCATAATGGTTGGCCCACCAAAGAAATGCTTTCCCGATAACACCCCAATGCGGTTGACAACCCGGTGCGCGGGAACATCGGGGCGGTTGTGGCAGCCATTCATGGCCCAGCCCACCATGCGGGCACCCGCCCGCAAACTCAGGTAACGGGCTATGGTACCATAGGTTGTTACGCGGCCTTTTGGCACAAGTCGTACAACCTCATAAACTTCCTCAAAATAATCGCGCTGTTCCGGCATATCTTATAAGTCGCTCTTGAGCGTACAAAACGGCTATAATAGTAGGAATAATGGCTGCATAGAGGCTGGAGATTTCGTTTGCCCGAGTAACATGCCGGTGCAGACAAGTCTATTAAACGGGGCATCAGAAGCAGAAGAAGTGAGTACCTTAGTTAAGTCCTTAACAGCTAACTCCTATGACAACTTTCGAGCAAGTCCTGCGAAAAGCCCAAACCCTCCAGGAAGCCCTGGAAAAGGTACAGAGTAATCATTTTTACTGGCAAAAAAAGACCCGCCCTTTGCTGGAGGCCACCTTAAAGCAGGTTCAAACGGGAGCTGATATAAACTGGCTTTTCCACGAAGTCAACGCTGAATCTGTTCAACTCAGAATTAACGATGACCAGGAGCAGGAACTAGCTGCGCTAACTTTTCGGCTGGCTTATAACAGTCTCGTCTCTATTCACGTAACCTATTATACAACATTACACAACCCGGAAGCCCGCGCTCTGACGTATGCAGATTTACATACAGTTGAGCCGGGGCAGGTCGATGAAAGCCTGATTCACAACAGCGTAACCCGGTTTATTGATCTGCTTCTCAAAGAATATTTCACTCAACCCGCACACGACGAAAATCTACGCGCCAAGCGATACATACGTACGTCAGTGCCACCACAACGGTAGCACTACCTATGTACAGCAGAAACCGCTTTATTCGGCGCTGTCCTTTTCTTCGATTGCCTTTGATAACCGACCGTACCATTCTTCGCCATACGCGCGAATGAGTGCTTCGCGAACAAACTTATAGATGGGTACATTCAGTTGTTCGCCAAAGCCACAGGCGGGGCTACAGATAGGCCAACGGTCGTAGTTGAGCGCGTGAAACGACTCGTATTTTGTAACTCGAATGGGGTACAGATGGCACGAAATTGGTTTCTTCCAATCTACTTTTCCATCGTTATAAGCTTCTTCAATGCCGCATTTCAGAATACCCTGTTTGTTCCAGGTAGCATACACACATTCCCGGCCACCTACAGTATTGGTTACAAAACCACCATCATGGTCGGATTCGTATCCCCCCTTCTGCTCAATAACCCGAATGCCTTCGGGCGATAAGTAAGGTTTTATATCCTCGTAAATACGATCTAAAATAGCCGGTTCGTCACCTTCCAGGGGCGCTCCCATGTCGCCTTCAACGCAGCAGGCTCCTTTGCATTTATCTAAGTTACAGACAAAGAACTTTTCGGCGACGTCGTCGCTAATGCAGGTATTGTCAATGAGTATCATGTATGTAAAGATACAGGGTGACTGGCAAATTTTGATGATGTCCTGCTCATTAAACAAAAAGCTGCTCCGAATGGGAACAGCTTTTTGACTACCGGAAACATCCGCCTATCAGGGCTTTACGATTTTAATCTTCTGCCCCACTTTTACGCCTACATCCGTTAGTTTATTCCAGGACTGAATCTGCTCTACGGTCACACCATAAATTTGCGAAATGCGGAACATGGTTTCTCCTTTTGCAACGGTATGATACGTGACACCCGACGCCGACTCAGCAGCCGACGACGCTTTGTCTGTTGCCGATGGTTGCACCAACCGACCGCCGGGAGTGAGTTTCAGCGCCAGTTTCTGGCCAACTTCCAATTTATTATCCGCCGTCAGATTGTTGAGCGAGAGTAGCTCATCAACCGTCAACCCATACAGCTTCGAGATACTGTAGTACGTCTGTCCTGCTTCTACCGTGTGCGTACCAGCCGACCGGTTCCCCGCTCCTGAACGCGTCGATGTCGTAGCCTCCTTAGGGTCAATATCGGTTCTATCCGACGCTGTTGGGCGTGTTTCGGTTTTAGCGACTACCGGAGGAGCCGGACGAGGTGGCGCTTTGGTTGTAGGTACGGCCCCCGGAATCGTCAGTGACCCATCGGCCTGTTGTTCACGAGGTCCTTCGTATTTACCGGTTTCAGGACGTCCCATATCTACATCCGCCACCGGCGCTGGTTTTGAACTGGGTTTGCCAGCGTACGTCTGCGTTGGTTTTGGTGTTGTCACAACTGGGGTGTTAGCCGGTTTTTCCCGCTCGGGGGTAGTTGCTACGGGTATGGTCTTAGTAGGCTCCGGTCCATCTGGTGTTCTGACAATAACGACCCGTTGTGAGCCATCGCTACTTTCTGATCGCGGTGGCGGGGTAGTGACCACCGGGCGGCCCGAAGACATTGTCTGACTTGGATTGCCGGATGGCTGAATAGATGGCCGTTGCGGTTCCGACCGCTGCGGGGTAGCCGGTTCGGATGTACCGTCGTTTGGTGTAATACCTCCATCCACCAATTTGGGCTGGTATAGCTTTCGTTCCGATGCGTTGCGGGGCACACCGTCACTGCCCGTAACAGGCCGGGCGGCACCGCCCGATGAAGCCACATCCTGCCGGATTGAGGGTGTTGGTGTGCGATCGTAAACGGGTGGCGTAGGCGAATTAATCACTTCGATAGGCTTGTTGGCAGGCCGCCGTTCGCGGAGCCACATTACCCGGCCTACGGCCAGTTTTTGTACGCGGTCAAGGCGGTTATAGCGCATCAGTTTTTTCAAACGAATACCATAGCGTTGCGAAATACTGCGCGTCGTTTCGTCATCACGAACGGTGTGAAAGGGAACCAGCGCTTTTTTACGCTTTTTGGCCAGATAATACACATCGTTGACAATAATCTGATCCAGATCGCCCATGTCGTTATACCGCAGAAAACTCGACAGGCTAATTTTAGCCTTTCTGGCCAGCGTGCCAGCATTGTCGCCAGGTTGCGCCTGGATGCCCGGCAAGCCATTTATTTCGTATAAGATTGGATCATTCTTACTGCTGAGGCCCGTTGTAACCCGACGTAGAACCGGAAAGCCAACATCATTCTGAACAAATGCCGGTGTTCTTTTCGAACCAACGCTAACTATTTTCTGCCGGATGTCATTGATCTGATCGCTGGCTACCGGTATGGCTACAATATACTCTTTATCGGTTGGTACACCCTCGCCTAACACCCACCGATTATATTTACGCAGTTCAAACTCATCGACACCCAGCTCTTCGGCAATGGCTTTCATGGATTTACCACCCCCATTTGGATACTCAATGAGCGCGAAGCGGTTGCTGGTCTGGTGCGACTTCAGCGCGTTTTCTATGGCAACTTTATGCGCAAAGAAGCGCAGGATGTACCGATCGGTACGTCCATCCAGCGCTACCTCACGTGCATAGGCCCATTCGGGCGGAATTAATTTTGAAATGCCGCCAGCTCCCAAATAGTACGAATAGAGTGATGCTATCCAGTTATTGAACTGCGTATTACTTTTTTTGAGGTATTTGGCGGCACCGTGGGTTGAGCTCGTAATGCTTTTTCGCTCGTCTATTTCCTCATCTACGCGCATGCCATTGTCGGTGGCCGTTTCGCGTTTAAACTGCCAATACCCCACCGCTGTGGATGAAGAAACGGCGTCGGGCGTTAGTGAGCTCTCCTGAACGGCGAGGTATTTGAAATCCGTGGGTACGTCTTCATCAATTAAGATCGACTCGATCACCGGGAAATACAGCACAACCCGATCAAGTTTAGCCGCCCAGTATTGCCGATTGGCAAACAGTGCGTTGACATCCTGCTGCACAATACGCCGGGCATCGGGGTCCAGTCGCACAGAAATGTCGGCAAACGTTACCTGCTCCGGCACAACAGGAACCGATAAAGACTGCGCTGATGCGATCAGACTTATCAGAGCGAAGAAAAAAGTTAAGGAAGGGGTCAGTCTATTCATCGTTATCCGTAAAATCAATTTCGTTTTCTAAGCATCATAATCCCGTCTCGTACGGGTAGCAGCACATTCTCCACACGCGGATCTTTATGAACCTTTTCGTTAAAGGCCAGCACGGCAAGTGTATCTAAATCAGATGATTTTACCGGTTCAACAACCTTGCCACTCCATAGAACGTTGTCGGCCAGAATAAACCCGCCGGGTCGTACCTTATCAATAATCTGATCAAAATAGGTCGACAAATTGCGTTTGTCGGCGTCGATGAACACAAGGTCAAACGTTTCAGTAAAGGTTGGCAGTATATCCACGGCCTTCCCGAGCCGAAAGTCAATTTTAGAGTTCAGCGGTGATTGCTGCCAGTACGACCGGGCAAAGTCTTCGAGTTCCTCGTTCTGGTCGATTGTAATGAGGAGGCCATCTTCCGTTAACCCTTCGGCCAGACAAAGGGCCGAATAGCCGGTGTAAGTACCAATTTCCAGAATACGCCGGGGGCGAATCATCCACGAAACCATCGACAGGAAACGTCCCTGAATATGGCCTGACAACATCCGGGGAGCCATAATATGCGCATGGGTATTGCGGTTGAGCCGTTGAAGCAGCTCACTTTCAGGCGAGGTATGGGCGTCGGAGTAATTGGTTATAGCAAGTGGTAAAAAATCCATTCGGCAATTTACCTGTTCGCCAAAGCGGTAGGTAAGGGCTGGTTTTTAGTAAAAGTAACGGATAGTGGTAACAAATTCGTAACGATCTGGGCTAAATCCGATTTTTCGAGTCAATCACTATAGTTACTGGTCCATCGTTAAGAAGAGAGACTTTCATATCGGCCCCAAACTCGCCCGTTTGAATCGGCTTGCCCAACAGGGATGTTAACTGATTAATCATGGCTTCGTAAAGCGGAATAGCAACCTCTGGCCTGGCGGCTTCAATAAAGCTGGGTCGGTTACCTTTTTTGGTGCTGGCCTGTAGGGTAAATTGGCTAATGAGCAGAACATCCCCACCTACAGCGGCTAAATCGAGATTCATTTTTTCCTGCTCATCATTGATTATTCGCATGCCGATTATTTTTCGGCTCAACCAGTCCACATCCTCCTGATTATCCGTATGCGTAATACCAAGCAAAACCAGAAACCCAATGCCTATCTGGCCTTTTACCTGATTATTGATAACAACTGAAGCCTGAGAAACGCGCTGGATAACCGCAATCATAAATCTACCTGTTAGTTAATGTTGTAAAAGTACAATTAGGTTAGCCAGAATCAATTTAGTAGACAATTTCATATGTATAAAAAAAATACAAAATGATGTATATATTTGTAACCCCTTGCAAGCGACATGAATATATATATTTTATTAAAGTCAATACGCTCCAGATAGTTATACATGGCAACGTATTTGCTCGCAAAATAAGAAATAGAAAAATAATAAAGCTCACTTAAACCCTTTACCGCTGTACGGGTCTTAAGCAGTACTCACGTTTACTGTAATATCCTTTTGATTTTGGGACACATGCGTAAAACATTACTTTTTTCACTAATTCTTGTCGGTGCAACTGTGGTTCTTGTCGTCTACTTCACACTGCTGATTGACTGGGTCGATCGTTATTTCGTCGATATGCACCGTCCTAATCAGCTTAAGGGGGTTCTGGAATCGGCGGCTTTACTGGTCTATGTCTATGCGGGTATTAAATTCTTCAATCGCCACGTTGGCTCCATGCGATAACAGCCGGACGGCTTGATAACTTTGCCCGCTTATTTCAGTTGACTGAGAAAGCAACGATGTAATTAACTCAACGTATGTGGTGGAAGAAAACGAAAGTATTTAGTAAACAACGACTAAAAGAAGCAAATCTGGACCCGGTTCCCTTTGTTAAGGAGCGGGTACGAAGTGAATTCGCCCGAACCGTGCTGGAACCACTGCCCATCACCCAAACTGATTTGGGCAATGAAGTCGAGTTTCAGGCTGATGCACTGGTCTTGAGTCTTCCTCAATGGCAAACTATTAAAGCAGACCTGCTGACGCTATCCGAAGCGGTTTCTCCCGCTCAGCGCGAAACCATTGCAAACGTTATTGCGACAATAGAAGCCGAGGGTGAATAAGTTTCTGACAAAGAGACGTTCCATTATTAAAAAGCCCCACGCAGTAGCTCATTATTACTACTGCGTGGGGCTTTTGTTTGCCAGGCTACTCATAAACGGACAGTTACCTCACCAGGTCTGGCCCCCGGAGGTATTTGTCGAGAAACTCACGTACGGCTTTATAGGCAGTAATCTCATTTTCTTTCTTTACAAACCCGTGCCCTTCGTCAGGAAAGGTGACGTACTCAACAGGAACACCGTTTTTCCTGACATTCGTGACAATCTCGTCCGATTCGATCTTCAACACACGCGGGTCATTAGCCCCCTGGATAACCAAAAGCGGCTTTTTGATCCGCTGGGTATGAAATAACGGCGACTTATTATAAAGTGCTACAGAGTCTGTTTTGGGATGGCCGATCTCTTTAAATAGGGCATCGCGTTGTGGACCCCACCATTCGGGCATACTGTTTAACGTTCGGAGCCAGTTGGCAACGCCAAAAATGTCAACGCCAACGGCAAAATCATCGGGTGTAAACGTAAGCCCGGCCAGGGTCATGTAGCCCCCATAAGAACCACCCATGATACCGATCTTAGCCGGGTCGACATAGCCGGTTGCCGTCAGGAACTTCTTCGATTCCACACAGTCTTTCAGGTCGGCTTCGCCGTGCTTGCGGTCGTCGGCGGCATAAAACGTTTTACCATAACCCGAACTGCCCCGGTTGTTGACCGCCAGCACCACATAACCGCTGTTTACCAGATACTGCACCAGGGGCGAGTAGTTCAGGCGGGTTTGACCACCCGGCCCGCCATGAATGGACAGAATAGCGGGAAGTTTTGCACCTGCACCGGCATCTTTGGGCTTATACAACAGAGCTGGTATTTCCATTCCATCAAATGATTTATACCGAATCACTTCGCCAGCCACCAGATCGTCGGGGTCAATATCCGGGTTCAGGCCCCGTACCAGAGGAGTCACTTTACCTGATTTAAAGTCGTACGAGTAAAGCGTGGCGGGTGAGTTGGAGCTATTCACATAAAACGTCATCCGGCCTTCACTATCGGTAATATTCACGCCGGTAACATCGCCACCGGGCAGGGCGGGGAGTTTAACGGGTTGATTCGTGCGCGTATCGATGATTTTGAGTTCAGTACGGGCGTCGTTATTGACCGATAGTACGCGGTAGCGCCCCCGGTGCGAGAGGTAATCACCCGAAATATCCCAGTTGGCTTTGTCGAGTACGGCACTCTGGCCGCTGGCTAAATCATAAGCTTTTACATACGCAAATTCATTGCCTTCATCCGTCGAAATCAGGAGCTTTTTCCCGTCGGGCGTAAATCCTTCCGGGCCATTATTTACATCTCCCTCATGTTTGGTGAGCAGTTTGGTTTCTTTCGTTTTTGTATCATACAGGTATACATCCCCGTTTGTTGTGGTGATGGTTTTTGCCAGCGCGATGTACCGTTTATCGGGCGATACATCGCCGGGGAAGAAGCCGCCGGGATTTTCGAACAGGAGTTTAGGCTTCATCGTCGCGATGTCCATTTCATACACATCGAAAGCCGCCCGGTTGCGCTGGTTGGATTGATAAAAGAAGCTTTTACGGTCGTGGCTTAACCCAGCAAATTGAAACTTCGCTTTTTCGGCGGGGGTCAGGTCGCTTACGGCGCCATCTTTTTCGCGCAGGTAGATGTGATTCAGTTCGTTACCTCCCTGGTCGCTGCTGTACAAAATCCGGCCGTCGGGTAGGTAACCCAGCACATAAATGGCATTAGTGGTCGACCTGGTCAGTTGCTTCGGCTGACCACTGCCATCAAATGGAACCTCGTAAAGATTAAAGACCCCATCCTGATTACTACTAAACAGAACCGTCTTTTCGTCGGGCGAAATGTCGGACCCGCCAAAACGAATGGTTTTCATGAACTGCTCAATTGTGTACTTTCGGACGGCCGCTGGCTTCGGCGCTGGACCGGCCAGAACCATACTTGAAAGTACAGACAGGCTTAGCAAAAGCCAGACTCGTTTGCTGAATTGTGTTTTCATGGACAGGAAGTTTGAGTAGACGTACCATCATCGCCAGCGTACACACGGAGCGATTTCAACAAATTTGACGAATTAAGCGGACGCTCAGCCGCTCTGGACAATTATTTCAATGAATGATTTGAGTAAAAGGTCATCTGGCTCTTTCTCAAGCCATAGACTTTTGATTATTCGTGAGTTTCCCGTGGCAATGTCCTTACAGCAGCCCAGGTACTAACCCTTTTCTGGTCTACCGGGAAGCTTATTGTGAAGCTAATAGTACTAAAGTGTTAAGAGCTAGGGCCCGTTGATAAACTATCGGTAACAATGAGTAATTTTACAGCGCTTTACTTACTATTAGTTGTTGTGACTTGTTTCCGAATTACCGTTTGTCTGCTTGTAAGTTTCCTTGTTCCGGCCTTTACTGGCTCACTTGCTCAAACAGCTCTAACTCCGTCCTCTCCCTGGGGCACCTGGTTTATTGGTACAATTCAGTTACCTACTGGCCCGAAAAAGTGGGGTGGCTTTGCTGAAGTTCAAGGCCGTGCGAATGGCGTATTCAGCCAGTTTTTCTATAATGAACTGAAAGGTGGGGTCAGCTACGACCTCGATAAAAACTTTACGCTGACACTGGCAGGCGGTCGATACGCTACCTATGACTACAAGGTGCTGTCTGATGGACCACTTAACTCGGAGAAACGCCTGTGGGAACAGCTCATCATAAACCAGTACCTGACCCGACTGAAGTTCGAGCACCGGTATCGAGTGGAGCAGCGCTGGTTTACATTTCGGGATGGCAGCACGCCATTTCGGAGCCGTATTCGCTACCGGCTCAATATGTTTATTCCATTTAACCATCGCACCGTTACGGAAAAGACAACGTTTATGTCGATTTTCAACGAGATTTTCCTGAACCCGGTCGGACCAACTTTTGAGCGAAACCGACTTTATGCGGGGGTCGGTTATCAATTCGACAAGCAGTGGATTGTTCAACTTGGCTGGGTAAATCAGACCAATTACAACTCGGCCACCTTCGATCAGGGGGTTTTCACACCCCAATTGGCAACGGGGAAAAACAACATTGTTATTAACCTGACCTACCGGATCAAACGCAGAAGTACGTCCGAACGGCTACCAACTCAGCCCGATTAGTTATTGGTTATTGAAAAATAATCCGACCTACTCATTAACCAATAACTAACTCACCACTTTCGTGATACGGAAGCAGTGAATACCTGCCGTTTCCTGATAAGAGATGCTCAACCCGTAGCTGTCGCCGATTTGCCGGATAATGGATAGCCCCAGCCCTACAGAGTCAGTCCCGGCGCTCTCTTTCTTGAATCGCTCGAAGAGTCGCTCCGGTGAAGAGGTTAACGGACCGCCGGTATTACTCAGACAGAGCTGATCTTTTGTTGACACAAGGTCGATCCGTCCGTGTGGATGATTGTGTTTGATGGCGTTGTTGACCAGATTCATCACCAAACTATCGGCCAGCGATACCGGAAGCTGCACCTCAAACGGCTCCGTTCGCTGCACATTGACAGACAATTGCTTAAACGACAGCACCTCGTCCATATCTGATAATTTCTCGCTCAAGAGGGCCGACAGATCGACGGGCTGGCTGTCGCTGAACTGCCGGTTTTCGATCTTGGCGAGCAACAGCAACCCCTGATTTAAGCGCGATATTCGGCGGGACGCCTGATAAATACGCTCAATCCAGTGCGTTTGTGTTTCGGTCAACTGCTCATTCTGAATGAGTTGCTCCACGGTGGCGTTAATGAGCGCCAGGGGCGTTTGCATTTCGTGGGAGGCATTCTCGGTAAACTCTTTCAAGCTCCGGTAGTCCTGTTGCATTTTGTCGGCCATTTTCTGCAATGCATCGTTTAGCTCCCGAAACTCGGTTATCTCGGGTTTGTCCAGTGTCAGTGCTGTTACGCTGCTGAGGTCAAATCGTTTTAATCGGGATAATGTATCGTAAAAAGGAAGCCAGAGCCGCCCCGACAATTTGCCCTGAAACCAGAAATTCCCCACCAGTAGTAAACCCAGAAAAAGCAGCATGGCCACCGTAATTACTTCGATAAGCCGGTAGGTCTGGATCAGCGATTTACGGATCTCGACCCGGTGTATTTTGCCCTGAATTGACTCATAAAAAGTTAACTGCCGAAAGGGGATCAGTTCATCGTCGTACCGATTCAGGATGAGCGTATCGGTAAATATCTCAAGGGAAATCGGAGGCACCTCTCCCCTGACGGGCGTAACGTTGATTTTATTCTCAACGAAATACGGAATATTCGACCAGGCATTGTGCGCCCGGACGTACGCTTCGAAATCCCGCCGTTCGACCCGCAGCCGGTTTTCGACTTCATCGTAGATCACCAACCGGATAATCTGGTAAAAGGCAATGGCCGTAAGCAGGTAGATAACCAGCGAAAAAGTCAGATAAATGCGGTTGGTTTTGGCGAGGAGTTTCACGGCTGACTGAATTTATAGCCGATACCATAAATGGATTGTATATAATCGGCGGCTCCTTTTTCCAGCAATTTCCGGCGCAGGTTTTTAATGTGCGAGTACACCATATCAAACGAATCGGCGGAGTCGATGTTATCGCCCCAAAGATGCTCGGCGATAGAGGCTTTGGTGAGCGCCACATCCACATTAGACAGGAAGTAGAGCAGCAAATCATACTCCTTCCGCGACAGAGCCGCAGGTTGTCCGTTCACAAACACGTTGCGCGTGTGCGGCACCACCACGATTTCCTGAAACCGGATTTCGGTATGCCCGCCAAACTGCCGCCGACGCAGCAGTGACTTCACCCGGGCGTTCAGTTCCGAGAGGTGAAAGGGTTTGGTGAGGTAATCGTCCGAGCCGATCTCCAGCCCTTTCAGTTTATCTTCCAGGGCATCCCGCGCCGAAATGATGATGACTCCCGTAGTAACAAGGAGTCGTTTGAGGGCTTCGATGATCTGGAAGCCGTTGCCGTCGGGCAGGGTCAGGTCGACGATCACACAATCATACGTATAGAGGTGTATTTTCTCTTCGGCTTCGCGGAAGGTAGCCGCCGTTTCGCACACGTAGCCGTCTTTCACCATATAGTCGGTGATGCTTTCGGCCAGCCCCTGTTCATCTTCTACCACCAGTACTTTCATCGCGTTGCCAATCGTAACAGACGGCTAAAGTAAGCGGCAATGTTGGAAAGATTTGGGAAAAGTGGAGCAGATACAGGGAGTCGTGTGGGTTATTCGTCAATAGCTCACACGACTCCCTGTATCTGCTCTGCTAAAGCCTTTCTGCAAAATACACCATGGCTTTGTTCAAAAAAGCTGCGTATTCCGGATTAGACTGACCGTCCTGGGTTGTATATCGGGGGTCGTCGATATACAGTTGAGCCAGTCCTTTATAAGCGTCGGCCATGTTTCGGCTCCGGCAAACCGACTCGCCCCAGAAGCCCCGGATGTTGGCATAATGCCGGGCAATCTGCTGTTGAACAGCCCCGCTGGTTGGGTCCAGGTGCAGCATTGCCGCCAGTGCCTGGGCAATTTCCTGCTGATCGGCCTTTAGCTTGGTAAAATCGGGTTTCCCCATCCTGCGTAGCTTTTCCTCCGACTCCTCAACAACCTGACTGCCGTATTTTTCAATGGCTTCTTTTCTATAGACATCCCCTTTTGGGAAACCCTGGTATAATTCTTCGTTGGTTAACATAACTCGTTCTCCTTTTAACGTTAAAATCGTTTTGTCAATCGTCACGAGCAGCGTTGTGAGTCGTTCCTGTCTGAGCTTCAGCGCCTGTTTATGAGTTTCGAGGGCGGTCAGCACATTGAAGTCCGGCGCATCCAGCACGGCCTGTATCTCGGCCAGTGAGAAATCCAGTTCCCTGTAAAAGAGAATCTGCTGTAGCCGTATCAACTCTTTTTCGCCATACAAACGGTACCTGGCCTCGGTACGAATGGATGGCTTTAACAGGCCCAGACGGTCATAATGGTGCAGCGTGCGCACGCTGACACCGGCTAATTTCGCCAGCTTTTTCACTGAATATTCCCGCATAAACACATCGTTGCTGAGTGACGAAACAAAAGTAGGCTATGACGTAAGGGGAGAGTCAAGGAAAACTTTCAGTTTTTTTACTATTCACCCCTAGCCTCCTGGGCAGGCAGACGAAACCAAGGTAATAGGGCGTTTCAGATACAACCTAACGAGCAGATTGACAGCCGAATAATTTACGTATTCCACCATGACTCAGGGAAACACATGAACCAGCGAAAAACCCAACACCAACGACCAGCCTGGCTTTTCGCCGTCCTTTTCCTGAGCCTGTCGGGTCATTTACGGGCACAGTTTACCAGTACGATAAGCGGATTCTTCCCTAAGGAATGGGCGGGCAAACAGGCGATGGTAGTGGCCAAACCCCTTCATGGCCCAACTGTTATCGACACCACGACCATCGTGAACCGCAGCGCCACCTTCACCCTAAAACTTACCGAACCCTGCGCGGCTTACCTTTGGGTCGATGGTCGTAAAGAAGATATTCAATTTTTTATCGACTCGCCTAAGCTGTCGATCGGAGTGGAGTCAGGTACTTTTCAGCCGCCTATGATTACCGGTTCAGCCAGCAGCGAAACTTGGGCCGATCAGCTTACCCGTTCAAAGCAAGGGCGGGACCTTGAACCGGATGACCAACTGGCGATGATGAACGCTCTGCTGACGGGCGATTCACTCACGGCTTTTACCCTCGAATATACGCTGGATTCGTTGCGAATGCTTGACCGAAATGATCTGGCGAACCTGATCCTCGAACAGCCGACGCTGGCATCCAGTTGGTACCTGTTCGCGTCAAGTTCGTTCTCTTACCCGCAAACACTGGCTTTATTCAACAGCCTGTCAACGTTTGCTTCGTACCCCTCCTACCAGCGCATCAAAGCCGAACTGGCGCAAAAACAATTGGGTCGCAAATCACCCGATTTTAGTCTGCCGACCGCCAATGGGAAAGCCACCCGATTATCTGAACTGACCAATCGGTTTATTCTGATCGACTTCTCCATGCGGAATCTGGTTGGCTGCCGCAGGCGTCAGTTCGATCTAAAAAAGCTGTACGAGAAGTATCGCCCGCTGGGACTCGAACTAGTTACGGTATCCGTCGAATTTGACAAACCGTACGGGCAGGATACCTTGACGAAGTTTCCACTGCCCTGGATTCAGGTACAGGATTTTATGGATGCTCCGCTTATTACGAGAGACTTTGCCGTAAAGAATATGCCCGACAACGTCCTGCTCGACGCCAACAAAATCATGATTGGCCGGGATCTGTCCATTCAGGAGTTGACCGCCATGCTGGAGCAGTTGGTAAAGAAATAGGGTTTATACGGCCCGAGAATTTAGAAACTTGTCATTAAATATCTTTAACAAATAGCGAAATGCCCTATTTGCCGTTGCTTTTATTGTTGACAATCACCGGCCTGACTCAAGCACAGGAAATCACGCCGAAGCTTAGTCAGGACCCAGTCTTTTCCACCGTTCTGAACCGTCGTTTAAAATACCCCCGCCAGGCGGAGTGGTCAAGCAAGTACGGCCGGGTTTTTGCTGAATTTACGGTTGACGAAAAGGGGCGTGTTAAAGCTATTTCGATTCTCAATCATAGTGCTGAATGGGCCTATGCCGGTCTTGAGCCAACGGTAGTAAACGCGCTAAAAAAACTACCTCCGCTCAGCTTACAGTATACGGGCCGTTACATTCTTCCTGTTTCGTTTACCCTGGTGGATTATCGCCAACAGAATACGGCCCTAGCTCCTACCAATCAACTGTATGTTCAGGACTTGGCGGGCCGGGTTGTTTTGAACGAAATTACCGTAACGGGTAGTACGGTCAATAGTAAAGAACGTGTTGAAGCAGCCGATAAAAACGTATCGTATTAGTCGATTTTACAAGCTACAGCTTTCGGCTACCAACGGCCCCCTAAATACCGACGAATGGGCTCATCATAAACAAGCAGTACCAGATAGGCAAAAGCGCCAAGAAAAATAGTTCCGGAAACTAGCGGCTCAATAAACGTTCATTTTTTCACATTTCCTCGCATCGCCCTGTTTCGCTTGTCCCCTTATTATCCCGCTTATGGAATAATAAAGTAGACAGTCGGCCGCTCGGCTACTTTTGCTGAACGAGATTTTATACCGGATTAACAGGCTTACGGATATGACTACTTATTCAAGACGTACGTTTATGGAGCAAATTGGCTGGGGTCTGGGAGCCTCCCTAACCTTAGCATCACTTCCGGCCATGGCTCGGGAACGAGCGGGCGTCATGGACAATAAAAAACTGAACATTGCCCTCTGCGGATTAGGCCGGTATGCCAATGTACTCAAAGGCGGGCTAGCCGCGTCGCAATCCTGCCGTCTGGCGGGTATCGTTACGGGTACACCCACCAAAGCGGCTCAGTGGCAGAGCGAGTTTAGGATACCGGACAAGAATAGCTATACCTACCAGAATTTCGATCAGATCGTTAGCAATCCGGACATTGATCTGGTATATATCACCCTCCCCAACGGCCTGCATAAAGAATTTACCCTGCGTGCCGCTAAAGCGGGTAAGCATGTTATCGTCGAAAAGCCGATGGCGTTTACCGAGAAAGACTGCCAGGAAATGATTGATGCCTGCCGAAAAGCCGGTGTCCAGTTAGCGGTAGGTTACAGGTTGCACTACGACCCGCACCACATTGAACTAAAGCGATTGGGGCAGCATAAAGTCTTCGGACAGGTGCGCCTGATCGAGGCTTCGTTAGGGTATCGGCTAGCTGGCATACCTCCCGACGACTGGCATTTGAAAAAAGCCATAGCGGGCGGTGGGCCGCTAATGAACCTTGGGGTTTACTGCGTTCAAAGCAGCCGTTACGTGCTAGGAGAAGAACCCGTGGCGGTTACGGCTCAATTTGGGCCAGTCACTATGCCCGATTTGTTTAAAGAGGTGGAAGAAAATATCACCTGGCAGTTGTATTTCCCAAGTGGGGCCATCTGCACCTCATCGTGCACCTCGAATTGCAACGTTGATCGATTTTATGCCTCGGCCGATGAGGGCTATTTTGAACTGCAACCTGCCCTAAGCTATGGTCCTTTTAAAGGCCGAACCAGCCAGGCAGCGTTTAACTTTCCGGTTGTCAATCAGCAGGCGGCTCAACTGGACGACATTGCCCGACATATACTGGCGAATAAGCCCTTACCTGCCCACATATCCGGAGAAGAAGGCCGGAAAGATATGCGCGTGATCGAAGGCATTTACCAGGCAGCAACCAGCGGCCAAAAAGTAGACTTGACGTCCTGAACAGGTCATTTCGGCATTCATTTCTCCAAAATTTTGCTCAATCTTTCGGCCAGACGGCCTTTTTCCCAAATGTTTCCAAATTTGGGTTCGTGCTTTGCCATCACTCGACCGGGTACTTGTTTTAGAAACGGCCGGGTAGTTGTGCATGAACCACGCATTTTTTCCCGGTGCCCGACAGCGGCTTTATAAACGCTTCCCGCACCCAAAACAAACGGGCTGGCTCCTGCTACTGGGAGCAAGCCTGCTCTCGCTCCCCTCTTCTATGGGACAGTCGCTGAACCTCAAACAGGTCGTCGAGCAGAGCGTTCGGCAGTACCCGTTCCTGAAAGCCAAACAGGCGGAGGTCAGCAGTGCCCAGCGACGGGTGCAGGCCAGCCAGACGGAGCTGCTACCGGTGGTTATCCTTCAGGATCAGTACACCTACGCCACCAGCAACAGCCTGAATAACTCGTTCTTCCCCAACGAAGGCACCAATATCTCTACTTCCGGCGGGGTGCGCCCAATGGCGATTTCACAGGCCAGTTTTGGCAGTTATACCAGCGCCACCATCGAATGGCGGGCCATCACGTTCGGGCGGATCAAAGCCAATGTGGGCGTTGCCAAAGCCGACCTGCAACGGAGCGAGGTCGATTACGAAAACGAAATCTTCCAGCATCAGGTCCGTACCATCGATGCCTATTTGCTGCTGCTCATCAACCAGAAGCTGGTTCAGATTCAGCGCAGTAATCTGGATCGGGCACAAACGTTCAAACGGGTGGTCGATGCGGGCGTTCGGTCGGGGATGCGGGCGGGCGTCGATAGTTCGCTGGCTACGGCCGAGGCCATTCGGGCGCGGCTGCTTCTCCTAAACAGCCAGCAACAGGAACAGGTGCAGCGACTGCGGCTCTCCGAACTGGCGGGGCAGCTTCAGAACGACATGCAGGTAGACAGTATGCGTTTTTATACTTCCCTTCCAAACGGCACGTTCGTATCTGATTCGCTCTCACCCAAGAACCCGACGTTACGGCTGTTTCAATCGCAGATAAACCTGTCGGCGGCTCGTAGTCTGGCCACACAACGATCAGGAATGCCGCTGATCTCGCTGGTTGGGGCGGGCAATGCGCGGGGTTCGGGCTTCTCCAACCAGGGCGATATTTTCCAGACAAATCAGCTTAACGGACTCGGCTATCAGGTAGGCAATTATCTGGTGGGGGTGGTGGCCCGGTGGAATCTGACCAACATGCTGCGTGTCCGGCAGGATTACAAAGCCGACCTCTATCAGGTGGAGCAGTCACGGCAGTTACTGAACACCCAGCGGTTACAGATTACCCGACAGTATCAGGAAGCCGACACCCAATACCAGGTTGCGCTGGAACAGGCCCGGCAGGCGCCCATCCAGCTACAGGCCGCCCGACAGGCTTACAATCAGGCAAAATCGCGCTACGAAAGCGGCCTGACCGACTTACCCACCTTATTGCAAAGTGTCCTGACGCTCAACCGCGCCGAGGTCGATGGCTACGTGGCCGTCAGCAATGTATGGCGGTTTCTGCTCCTGAAAGCTGCCGCCGACGGGGATTTGTCGCTATTTATGAATCAGATCTTGTAAAGACGCAATCCTTTGCAGCTCTGCGTCAGCTAAAACCATCCGGGTCAAGACGCAAGGTATTGCGTCTCTACACAAAATATTATGTACAACATCATTCGTTCTGCGCTTCGTAAACCCATTTCGGTGGTCGTGGCGGTTTTGGGGCTTCTGTTTTTTTCGGTGATGTCGCTGTTTACCATTCCGGTCGACATTTTCCCGAATCTCGATTTGCCCACCATTTATGTGGTACAACCCTACGGCGGCATGGCTCCCGATCAGATGGACGGGTTC
The DNA here is from genome assembly GCF_900230225.1 of Spirosoma fluviale. Taxonomy (GTDB): domain Bacteria; phylum Bacteroidota; class Bacteroidia; order Cytophagales; family Spirosomataceae; genus Spirosoma; species Spirosoma fluviale. Next base: position 291,131 of record NZ_OCNH01000001.1, on the reverse strand, counting down.
ATTGCCACCCGTTATCAGGACCACTTTCTGTATGTGTCGGGTATCCGGGACATCGACGTGAAAACCATTCAGGGGTTATCGCTTATCAAACTGTCGTTCTATCCGGGTACCGATATGGCCCAGGCAGCCGCCGAAGTAGCCAACAACGTATCTCGTGCGAAAGCCTATATGCCGGAGGGAACGGTGCCGCCCCAGGTGGTGCGATTCGATGCCAGTTCGGTGCCGGTGGGGCAGCTGGTTTTTGAGAGCCAGAGCCGCTCGCTGAACGAGATTCAGGATTATGCCTCCTCGCGGGTGCGGCCGATGTTCTCGCGCATTCCGGGCGTGTCCAGTCCCCCACCCTTCGGCGGTAACCAGCGTACGGTCGTTATCAAGGTCAATCCGCAACTGGTTCGCAGTTATCAGCTCACGCCCGAAGAGGTTATCAAGTCGATCATTACCAATAACCAGCCTTCGCCAGCGGGTAACATCCGCATTGGCGACAAAGCCCTGATGACGCCGGTAAACTCACTGGTCAGACGCCCCGAAGATTTCCTGAACATCCCCATCCGGGTAGGCTCCGGCCCCACGGTGTTCGTTCGGGACGTGGGTACGGTAGAAGATGGTGCCGACGTAACGGTGAGCTACGCGCTGGTCAATGGCCGACGGGCGGTGTATATCCCGGTGGTCAAAAAATCGGACGCATCTACCCTAGACGTGGTGAACAACATCCGAAAAGCCCTGCCGGAACTGCGGGCTGCGGTGCCGGAAGATGTCAAGATTTCGTATGAGTTCGACCAGTCGGTGTACGTGACCAACGCTCTGAAAAGCCTCGTGACAGAAGGTATTTTGGGTGCCGTGCTGACGGGCTTGATGGTGCTGCTCTTCCTCCGCGACTGGCGCAGTGTGATCATCGTAGTGGTGACCATCCCGATTTCGATTCTGTCGGCGGTGATCATGCTCAACCTGTGCGGCCAGACGATCAACATCATGACGCTGTCGGGGTTGGCGCTGGCCATCGGAATTCTGGTCGACCAGGCCACGGTGACGATTGAAAATATCCACCAGCATTTGGAGACCGGCAAGCCCAAAGCGGTAGCCATCTGGGATGCCTGTAAAGAGATCGTTTTTCCGGAATTTCTGATCCTGCTGGCGATTCTGGCCGTTTTCGCTCCGGCCTTCGTCATGAGTGGCGTACCTCGATCCATGTTCCTGCCGCTGTCGCTGTCGGTGGGTTTCGCCATGATTGCGTCGTTCCTCCTCTCGCAAACGTTCGTGCCCGTACTGGCCAACTGGCTGCTGAAAAGTCATCCCCCCCACGAAGCGCCCACGCTGGCCCTCGACGCGCGGGAACGGCACACCATGCTGGACGAAGGGGCTCATCCGGTAGCGAACGCCAAAGGGTTCGAGAAGTTTAAACAGCGGTACGCTTCCCTGCTCGAAAAAGTACTCAATCAACGCGGCCTGGTCGTGGGCGGCTACCTGGCAGGTACTATTGCCATTATTGTGGTGTGTTTCATGGTCATCGGAACGGATATTTTACCCCACGGCAACAGTCACCAGTTTCAGATGCGCCTGCGCATTCCCGATGGAACACGCGTGGAGCGAACCGAAATGGCTACGCTGAAAGTACTTGACATTATCAAGGAAGCCGTGGGGAAAGACGCGGTCGAGATTTCATCGGCTTACGTCGGCACAGTTCCATCGAGTTACGGTACCTCCAACATTTTCGTCTTCAACAGCGGCCCCCACGAAGCCGTATTGCAGGTGTCGCTCAAGGAAGATCATCCCGTACAGATGGACGACCTGAAAGAGGAACTTCGAACCCGAATTGCCAAAGCGTTACCAACGGCCAATATTTCCTTCGAGCCCATCGAGCTAACCGAAAAAATCATGAGTCAGGGCGCATCGACCCCCATCGAGGTGACCGTAGCGGCCAAAGACCTGACTGAAGCGGGCCGTTTTGCCAATAAAATCCGGGAGCGAATGGCGAAAATCGACTTCCTGCGCGACGTTCAGATTGCCCAGCCACTGGCCTACCCGGTGCTTAAAGTAACCATGAACCGCGAACGGGCGGGACAGTTGGGCGTTACCTCCACGCAGGTGGCCCGCTCAATGGTGGCGGCAACTTCGTCCAGTCGCTTTACGGATAAAAACCTGTGGCTCGATGAGTCGAAAGGACTGGCCTATCAGGTGCAGGTGCAGATTCCGGAATACCAGATGAGCAGCGCCAGCGACATTGGCAACATCCCGCTGAAAAGTGGCGAGATGCACCCGCTGCTATCCGACGTAGCTACGTTTTCGGAAAGTACGGCCCCCGGTGAGTACGACCGCGCCGGGCCAAACCGACTCGTAACCATCACGGCTAATTTACAGAAGAAGGACCTCGGCACCGCCCGCAAAGCCGTCGAACAGGCCATCAAAGAAGCGGGTGAACCGCCCCGTGGTGTACTCGTTGAACTGGGTGGGCAAACCAACCTGCTGGCCGATACGCTGAGCAGTCTGCAAACGGGTCTGCTCGTGGCCATCGTCATCATCTTCCTGCTGCTGGCGGCCAACTACCAGTCGTTCAAACTATCGCTGGTGATTCTGGCGGCTATCCCGGCGGTAGTGGCGGGGGCGTTGCTGATGCTGCTGGCCTGTGGCGCAACGCTCAACCTGCAATCGTACATGGGTCTGATCATGTCGGTAGGCGTGTCGGTGGCCAACGCCATTCTGATGGTGACCAACGCCGAAAACCTGCGACTCGAAATCGGTGATACCCGACGGGCGGTGGTGCTGGCGGCCAACAGCCGGATTCGACCCATCCTGATGACCAGTATCGCGATGATTGCCGGGATGGTGCCGATGGCGTCGGGCCTTGGCGAAGGGGGCGACCAGATTGCCCCGCTTGGTCAGGCCGTTATTGGCGGACTGATAGCCTCCACCCTGGCGGCTTTGCTGATTCTGCCGTGCGTGTTCACCCAGTTTCAGGCCAAAGCCACCACGCAGTCGGTATCCCTTGACCCCGACGATCCGGAAAGCAAATATTACCATCGGGAGCTTAGCTCTATACATTGATTAGTACGGCTCAAAAATCATCAATATGAAACTGCTTATAATACTATTTGGAATTACCACCCTTGCCCTCGGGTTTACGGCCTGCTCAACGGCCAGCAGCGATAACAAACCGACTGCGACCAAAGAGCCAGACATTCAACAGGTTGAAGTGACGTCGGTACAGGCTTTGCAACCCAGCAACCGCGTTACCTTACCGGGCGAATTGAAGCCCTGGAACCGGGTCAATATGTACGCGAAAGTGAAAGGCTTCGTCCGCGATGTGACCGTAGACCGGGGCACCACTGTTCGTAAAGGGCAGGTACTGGCCCGACTCGATGCGCCCGAAATTATCTCCGAACTCAGCCAGGCGCAGGCGCAGGTTCAGGCGCAGGAGGCTACGCTGGTGGAGCAAACAACGCGGGCCCGCGCCAGTAAACTGACGTACTCCCGGCTGGTACAAACGGCGAAGATGGAAGGAGCCGTGTCGGCCAATGAACTCGATCAGGCACTGGCAAAAATGCAGGGCGACAGCGCCATGGTGGCCGTAGCGCGGGGCACGGTTCAGGCGGCCCGCTCCAATTACCAGGCCAAAACGGAACTTCGGCAATACCTGACCATTACCGCGCCGTTTGACGGTATGGTCATCGAGCGGAACATCAGCCCCGGCGCATTGGTTGGCGCGGGTGATGGCGGAAAACCGCTGTTCGTGCTGGAAGACAGCCGGACGTTACGCCTGACGGTTGCCATTCCGGAAACATTTGCCAATCAGCTTCCGAAAAAAAGCGCCGTTTCGTTCTCCGTCAACGCCATGCCCGATCGCCGGTTCAACGCAAAGCTGGCCCGTTCGGCCGAGAGTCTGGTGGAAACGAATCGGGCTATGATGGCGGAATTTGACGTGGCCAATGCAGCGCATGAACTTAAATCGGGCATGTACGCCGAGGTACTGATGCCCGTGGAGCGGTCGGGCAAAACGCTCTTTGTCCCGACCACATCGGTCGTTAGTTCGAGCGAAAAGATGTTTGTGATCAAGGTAAACGACAACCGGGCGCAATGGGTATCGGTTCAGAAAGGCAACGTTGTGGACAGTCTGGTGGAAGTATTCGGCGATTTACAGGCGGGTACGCCCATCGTGAAGAAGGCTTCGGAAGAAATTCGGGATGGGCAGGCCATCAAGACCGTTCGGAAGTAAGTATGCGGGGCAGGGTATTAAAATAAGGCTGAAACTGTCCAAAAGAAACAAACCTTTTTGTCTGGTTAGTGTATTATTTCTAATCAATTCGGAAATTCAATACACTATGTCTTTTACGTCAGGCCATCCCGAGGACTTACTCATCGATGCCGCCCGCAAGGGCGATACTACCTACATAAATCAACTTCTGGAAGCGGGTGTCAACGTTAATTACCAGAACGGAAAGGGGTTTACGCCCCTGATCATAGCCGCCTACGATGGACAGCTGGAAGCGGTAAAAGCCCTACTCGCGGCCGATGCCGACGTCAATATGCAGGATGCGAGCGGTAATACAGCCTTAATGGGCGTTTGCTTCAAAGGCTACCCCGAAGTAGCCAAACTCCTGATCGAGCACGGTGCCGACTTGAATATACAGAACGGCAACGGCGGTACCGCCCTGATGTTTGCCACTTTATTTGGCCGTAATCAATTGGTAAAACTGGTTCTGGAACAGGGTGCAGATACCACAATCCAAGACTTTAGAGGCCTAACTGCACTGGATTTAGCCGTTCAGCAGGGCAACGAAGAAGCCTGGCAGTTACTTCGGGGATAGTTAATGGTTAATGGTTAATGGTTAATGGTTAATGGTTAATGGTTAATGGTTAATGGTTAATGGTTAATGGTTAATGGTTAATGGTTAATGGTTAATGGTTAATGGTTAATGGTTAATGGTTAATGGAAAATAGTCCAACCTCAGAACTATCTACTCGCTAACCAATAACTATTAACTAATCACCATTAACTAATAACCAACAACTACTTACCACCCGGCCGCGTGGGGCGAACCTCAATCTTGCTGGGGAGCGTGCGGGCGGGCATGTGAATCAGGTCGGACACGATCTGGCCGATGTCTTCGGGCTGGATTTTCCAGGCGTCTTTTTCACTTGGCTGGTGGTCGTTGAAATAGGTGGCTACCGAGCCGGGCATGATGGTCGTTACTTTGATGCCTTCGCTACGCAGATCGAGCATGATAGCCTGCGAGAAACCCACCAGTCCAAACTTGCTGGCGTTATAGGCCGCTCCCTTCTCAAAGAAATTAGTCCCCGCCAAGCTGGCGATGGAAATAAAGTACCCTTCGGTTGCTTTCAGTGCGTCCAGCGTAGCTTTGGCCGTATAGAATACCCCAGTCAGGTTGATGTCGATGGTTTCGTGCCACTGCTCTGGGGTCAGTTCCTGAATAGAAGCAAAATGACCGACACCCGCATTGGCAATCACATAATCGAGTTGCCCCCACTGCGCTAGAATAGTCTCTACCGCTTTCTGCTGCGATGCCAGGTCGCGCACATCAGCAGCAAGGCCAAGCGCATAGCCCGGCTTGATCTCATTTAGTTTAGCTGCCGCTAGCTCTGCCGCTACGGACGAGCGGCTGGTGATTGCAACCTTAATGCCTTCATTAATCAGTACTTCGGCAATACCGTAACCGATGCCTTTCGAGCCGCCCGTAATGAGAGCGGTTTTACTGTTATCTGCCATAATTAAAACGACAATTAAAATACGTCATGTCTTAAAACAACCCGGTTATAAGCGTGAAAGTTTTTCTTGTCCAGGTACTCTTTATACTCATCCGGATCAGAATTGATGCGAGGCCATTATCTTAAATTGACAAGAAGCCTATAGAACACGTCAATCTCTACCACAAGCATACTTCCGGGGTGCCAACTGCTACTTAATACGGGAAATTTCACGTACTATCCGCGATAAATTGGATGCACTTTTGGCATTTGCAACGCATCGACCCATCTATCTAAAATACCATGAACCTATCCACCCACTTTTCGCTACAGGAAATGACGTTAAGTCAGACAGCCATTCGGAATGGTATCAAGAACATACCGAACGCCAAGCAGATTTCCAACTTAAAGGAACTGTGCCTCAATATCTTAGAACCTCTTCGCACACTGGTCGGTAAGCCAATCCATGTTACTTCCGGCTTCAGAAACCCAATTGTCAATTCATTAATAAGCGGGTCGTCAACCAGTCAACACATGAAAGGGGAAGCTGCAGATATTCATGTAGAAGGACTTACAACCCAGGAGCTGTTTGACATCATTCGAACGTCGGATCTGCCTTACGATCAGCTTATTCAGGAGTTTGACTCCTGGGTTCATGTTTCATTCTCGGCCAAAACGAGAAGAGATACCCTGGTTGCCACCAAAGGCCTAAACAACAAGACAATAATGACCCGAATTGCCTGACCTTACTCAAGTACGCGATTTCCGTATTCTTCAACGGCAACCAATTTAATTATCAGGCCGCTGTGCGGTAAACTTTATCTGGACAGACCAAACGTCTTTGTCTTTGCCGACGGTCTGGCTGTCGGCAAAGACAAAGACGTTTCTTTATAGCCTTCCCCGAAAAGGGAAATGATAATCGATTACAGGAGTGTACATGATAGAAACCAGGTAAAGTTTCGTAATCTTTGACCTCTGCTTTCATATCAGCCAACCGCCAGGAGTACACATTCAGAACGCCTGATTTAAACGATCGTCATGTCTATTTACCCATCTAAAACCGGTTTATCAACCCGAACACTGGGTTTAGTAGTCGCCGGTATGCTCACCGGCAGCACACTTTATGCCCAACCCGGCGCACCCAAAGCCAACGATTCGACAACGCCCCTGCACCTGTTACAACCCGATTATCCGGTGCCTTACGGCCAACCTAAACCGGAGGACGTCACGAAGGTTATCAACCGAATTTATACGTATCTGGACGCTAATACCCCAACGCAGCTTATCGACAAAGAGACGAAAAAAGATATTGCTCCGGGCGGCTCCTTCAATCCCAATGCCATTTTTAAACCCGGCGACTTCCGCCTGATCAGCTACGAGTGGGGCGTTACGTATGCCGGTATGCTACTCGCCAGCGAAGCCACCGGCGACTCCCGCTATGCCGACTATACCAACAAACGACTTGAGTTCATTTCTGAGCAAGTGCCCTATTTCCGCGCTCAGGTAACGGCCGACCCAAAAGCCAATACGCCCATGCGATCGGTGCTGGCTCCGCACGCCCTGGACGATGCCGGGGCCATGTGTGCCGCTATGATCAAAGCCAGTCGCGCCGGGGGTGTGAAAGCCAATCTGCGGCCTATGATCGACAATTACATCAATTACATTCAGACCAAAGAGTATCGTTTGGCCGATGGTACGCTGGCCCGGAACCGTCCACAACCCAATACGCTTTGGCTCGATGATTTATTTATGAGCGTACCGGCACTGGCGCAAATGGGCAAGCTTACCGGCGACCGAAAGTACTTCGACGAAGCCGTAAAACAAGTCACGCAGTTCTCGAAACGGATGTTCAACCAGCAGAAAGGGTTGTATATGCACGGCTGGGTTGAGGGCATGAGTGTACACCCGGAATTTCACTGGGCGCGGGCCAATGGCTGGGGTATTCTGACGGCCGTTGAACTACTGGACGCTCTCCCCACCAATCACCCCGGCCGACCGGCTATGCTGGACTTACTGAAAGCCCACGCCAAAGGGCTGGCCGCTCAGCAATCGGGTTCGGGTTTCTGGCACCAGTTGCTCGACCGCCACGATTCGTATCTGGAAACATCGGCAACGGCCATTTATGTATATGCCTTTGCTCATGCTATCAACCAGGGCTGGCTCGACCCGCTGGCTTATGCGCCCGCTACGCTGCTCGGCTGGAATGCGATGTCAACAAAAGTAACAGACAAAGGACAGGTTGAAGGGGTTTGTGTAGGTACGGGCATGGGCTTCGATCCAGCTTTTTATTACCACCGGCCCATCAACCCTTATGCGGCTCATGGCTACGGACCTGCTTTACTGGCCAGCGCCGAAGTGCTGAAGCTGCTCAAGAACAAGACGTTTGAGATCAATGACAGCTCGCTGCAACTAACGCTAAAAAAATAGACAGTTTACTTACCTTCCAGTTACCAGACAGGTGAGTTCAGGAGAGTTATACAAACCGAATTGTTTCTCTTTACTGACTAGTTATCATAGGTTTTATATCAAATAAGCCCGCCAGACTTCTGGTGGGCTTATTTATGTGATGGCATCTGAATCTCTAAATCTTAACAGCCTGACGGGCGAGGAGCTTCCAGTTTCCTTTCTGTTTAACCCACACAAGAAGCACCGACAATTTGGCCGTACCCGGCTTTCCATCGTTCGCCGTTTCGGCATTTAATTTGTGCCGGACGAAAGCCGTGTTATCAACGATCGTAACCGTTTGGTCTGTCAGATCAATGGTTTTAAAGTCCGATGAGCCGTTCATCAGCGCTTCGATAAACTCTTTTTTATCTTCCAGCTTCCCGTTCGAGTGCCCGTAGCTAAGTTCATCCGATGCCAGCGTTTCCAACTTCGCTTTATCGGGGTCAATCATGAGTGCCCGCAGTTGGGCAACAGACTGCGCCACAGCGGCCTGCTCTTTACTTTGTGCTTTTCCGTCGAGGGTAAGCAGGCTGCATAGGGTTACGAGCGCAAACAGAATGGTTTTCGTATACATTGTCGTTAAGGATTATTGGAATTCGTGTTGTCTGGGTTTTGTCAGTATTCCCACCTGGTGTCAAAAGCTCAATTCAGGATTTTTTACCGTAAATAAGTCCTTAACGGCTTAACGCATTCCTTCCTGATCCTGCTCACCTCTTACAAATTACGCTTTTTCATCTCGCTCACAGCAAAATTAGCTGCTCGTGCGGTGAGCGCCATAAAGGTAATCGACGGGTTTTGCGAACCGGTAGAGGTCATGGCCGCGCCATCGGTCACAAACACGTTCTTTACGCTATGGAGCTGGTTATGGGCATTAAGCAGTGATGTTTTCGGATCGCGGCCCATGCGTACACCGCCCATCTCGTGAATATCGAGGCCAGGATTTCGGTGGTCGTCGTAGGGGTTAATGTTCTTGCACCCCGATTTTTCCAGCATGTCGGCTCCCTGTTCCAGAAAATCTTTCATCACCTTCACATCATTGTCAGTGTAGTCGATGGCCGTCACCAGCTGCGGAATACCCCACGGGTCTTTCCGGTCGGTGCTGAGCCGCACGTGGTTTTCATAACGCGGGACGGTTTCGGCCTGCATCATCATGAACACATGCCAGGCACCGGGATCGCTTAGCTTATCCTTGAAATCGGCTCCAAAACCTTCCTGACCCGCGCCCCGGCTCCAGCCGCCACGGGCCGCACTAAAAGCCACCATGTACCCCCGCTGAAAATCGGTTTCCTGCTTGTTAACATTCCTAAAGTTGGGCATAAATGCCGTCGTTGGGCGACGACCGTAGTAGTACCCGTCCTCGAACCCTTCGTAATCGGCTACGATGTTGCCCCGGTAATTGTGAAAGGCCACGTAACGGCCCAGTACACCACTATCATTACCCAAACCATTCGGAAAACGGCGGGACGTCGAGTTCAGCAATACAAGATTCGTATTGAGACAGGCGGCATTGACAAAAATGATGCGGGCATAATACTCCGTCATTTGTTTGGTATGCGTGTCGATCACCCGAACGCCCGTTGCCTTCTTTTTCACATCATCGTAAATAATCGAGTGAACGACCGAATCCGGCCGAAGGGTAAGCTTCCCTGTTTTAGCGGCCCACGGAATAGTCGATGAGTTACTGCTGAAATAGCCGCCATACGGGCAGCCCCGGTAGCACAAATGCCGAGCCTGGCACTGCGCTCGTCCCTGATCGTAATGAATCTGTTTGGGCTCCGTGAGGTGAGCGCACCGGCCAATGATCACGTGCCGGTCTTTGTAACTCTCGGCCACCCGTTTCTGAATGTGTTTCTCCACACAATTCAGCTCCCAGGGTTTTAGAAATTCGCCATCGGGCAGAGTTTCCAGACCGTCTTTATTGCCACTGATGCCCACAAACTTCTCCACATGACTATACCAGGGCGCAATGTCTTCGTACCGGATGGGCCAGTCCACGGCGGCTCCGTCGCGGGCGTTGGCCTCAAAATCGAACTTACTCCACCGCTGCGTCTGCCGCGCCCAGATCAACGATTTACCGCCCACCTGATAGCCCCGAATCCAGTCGAACGGCTTTTCCTGCACGTACGGATGCTCGGCATCTTTGACGAAAAACTGCTCGGTGCCTTCGTCGAGGGCGTAGCACTTGGTAGCAATGGGATTCTCTTTATCGAAGGCCTCCGGCATGCGGTTGCGATGCTTGAACTCCCAGGGGTTGAGCGTGGCCGTTGGGTAGTCGACTATGTGTTTTACATCACGCCCCCGTTCCAGCACGAGCGTTTTCAACCCTTTCTCGCAGAGTTCTTTAGCCGCCCAGCCTCCGCTGATTCCCGAGCCGATGACGATGGCGTCGTAGGTGTTTGCTTTCGTGGCATCGCCGTTGATGTTCATGGTGGTAAGGGTTTTGGAGGTACTATATTACGAATACATTCCAGCGCATCAAAATCTACCATTTCAATAGATTTATCAAAACAACCGCCGTTGCTTTTGGCTTATTTAAGTAAGTACAACCAACAGCAACGTTATGAACATAGACATTCCGCCACAACATCAGGACCTCCAGCCGGGCATTGAAGCCGAGCTGACTCCGCAACCGGAGTTCATCCGGAAATCGTACAAGGGGGCGAACAAACTAAACGGTAAAGTGGCCCTCATTACCGGTGGCGACTCAGGCATCGGGCGGGCGGTGGCCGTTCATTTTGCCCGGGAGGGAGCCGATGTAGCCATTTCCTACACCGACCGGGAAGAGGAAGATGCCCAAAAGACCAAATCACTTGTGGAAGCCGAAGGCCGTAAGTGCCTCCTGCTGCCGGGTGATATTCGTCAGGAAGAACAGTGCAAGCAACTGGTGAGTGACACCATCAGCCAGTTCGGCAAGTTGAACATTCTGGTCAATAATGCGGCCTTGCAGCTTCAGCATAAAGAACTCGAAGATATTGAGGACGAAGACCTGCTGGCAACTTACGAAACCAATATTTACTCCTTCTTCCGCATTACCAAAGCCGCCGAGCCACATCTGCAAAAAGGCGATTGCATCATTAACACGACCTCCGTTACGGCTTATCAGGGCCGCGCCGACCTACTCGAATACTCGTCAACAAAAGGGGCGATTATGACCTTCACCCGCGCGTTGTCCAGCAATCTTATCACCAAAGGAATACGGGTTAACGCCGTGGCGCCCGGTCCCATCTGGACACCGCTCAACCCGGCATCGGTCAGTGCCGAAGAAGTGGCTGAGTTTGGGAAAGATGTGCCTATGAAACGCCCCGGTCAGCCGAGCGAAGTAGCCCCGGCTTACGTCTTTCTGGCATCGGAAGATGCGTCCTACATCACCGGACAGGTATTACATCCCAATGGCGGTACTATCGTCAATGCATAATTAAATGAGTATACAGGAGTTGGGAGTGATGAGGATTCATGCCTTTTTCTTCTCGCTCCTGACTCCTCGCTCCCAACTCCTAGAAAAAATGGAACAAATGGAAATTGAAACCAAAGCCCAGCATCAGGATGAGCAGCCGGGCCTGGAATATAAAATGGACCCGCAACCGATCTACATTCGGGATAATTATCAGGGTGCGGATAAACTACAGGGGAAAATTGCCGTAATAACCGGTGGCGATTCGGGCATTGGTCGGGCGGTAGCCATTCACTTTGCCCGCGAAGGGGCCGATCTGGCCCTGTTTTACCATCCGCGCGAAGAGCAAGATGCCCAAAAGACAAAATCGCTCGTGGAAGCCGAAGGGCGGCAATGCCTGCTTGTTCCGGGCGACCTCAAACGGCTTCCCTATATTCAGGAGGCCGTTGATAAAGTTGTCGATACGTACAGTAGGGTAAATATCCTGGTGAATAACGCGGCCAACCATGTTGAGCAGAAGGAGTTCACCGGGATTTCGGATCAGCAAATGCGCGAAACCTTTGAACTGAATATTCTGGCTATGTTCCGGCTTACGAAGGCTTTTCTGCCGTACATGGCCGCTGAGGATTGCATTATCAATACCACGTCGGTTGTTTCGTACCGGGGCAGTCAGGCTCTAATTGACTACGCGTCTACAAAAGGAGCCGTAACGTCCTTTACGCGGTCGTTATCGCAGAATCTGGTCGAGAAGAATATCCGGGTCAACGCGGTAGCGCCCGGCCCCATCTGGACACCCCTTATTGTGGCCACCAAAACATTGGAAGAAGTAGAAAACTTCGGGAAAGATGTACCCATGGAACGTGCGGGTCAACCCGCCGAGCTAGCCCCGGCTTACGTCTTTCTGGCGTCGGAAGATGCGTCTTATTTCACCGGGCAGGTCATCCACGTCAACGGTGGCGAGGTGGTGAACTCGTAGCAATTTTTAGCACGCGGCCGTATCTTTATAGCCGTTCCGACCTTATGTCCGGAACGGCTTTTTTAATGGAAACAACTGCCGCCCCTACCCATCCGGTCCCGCTGCACCCCGGCTTACCGTTTCTGGGCAATACCCTTGCCTTCGTTCGCGACCCACTGACCATTTTGCATACACTACAGCGAAAACAGGACCGGATTGTCCATCTGCGTATTGGCGGTCGGAATCAGTATCTGGTGTTCCAGCCCGAAGACAGCAAGCATATTTTACAGGAGAATAACCGTAATTATGGTCGTTCGCCCGCCTTCGAAGTGCTCAAAATTTTCCTGGGGAACGGCCTGCTGACCAGCGACGGCGATTTTTGGCGTCGGCAACGGCGATTGGCTCAACCGGCGTTTCATCGCCAGAAACTGGCGGCATTGGCCGAAACCATGATCGCCGAAACGGCTGACTGGCTCGATACGCTGAAATCAGCTGATTTGACACAACCCGTCAATGTATCGCAGGCATTTATGGATGTAACGATGCGCATCGTTTGCAAAACGTTGTTCGGTTCAGACACCAGCGGTAAACTCGATGGCCTTTCCCATGCGCTGGATTCGCTCAACTACCTGGCCAATAGCCGGATGTTATCGCCTATTCGTTTCCCGATGAGCTGGCCTACGCCCAACAACCAACGCTCCAAACGTGCCCAGCGACAGGTAGATACGTTTATTTATGGCCTGATCGACCAACGGCGTAAGCAGCATGAAGACAAAGATGATCTGCTGGGCATGCTGTTGAGTGCGGAAGATGAAGAAACGGGAGAGCGCATGTCGGACCAGCAACTGCGCGACGAGTGCGTAACTATATTCTCCGCAGGTCACGAAACTACGGCTGTGTCGATGGCATGGACGATCTACCTCCTTACCAAACATCCTGATATCCTCACCAGGCTACAGGCTGAAAGCCAGACTGTGCTGGGTGATGCTCGAATTCCACCAGCCGATGCATTCCGACGGTTGATCTACACCTTACAGGTTGTTCAGGAATCCCTGCGCCTGTACCCACCCGCCTGGATCATGAGCCGCCGGGCACGTGAAGACGATCACATTGGCCCGTACACGATTCCGGCTGGCGACACGGCTCTGGTTTGCCCCTATCTGCTCCACCGGGACCCGGCCAACTGGCCCGAGCCCGAGCGTTTCGACCCGGACAGGTTTGCGCCGGGAGGCCCAAAGGATAAACTCCACTCCTACGCGTACCTGCCCTTTGGTGGCGGGCCCCGCCTATGTATCGGCAATCAGTTTGCGCTGATGGAAATGCAGATCCTATTAGCTCTTTTTGTTCGACGTTTCGACATAAACAGGGCGTCGGGTCAAACTATCACCCCCAAACCACTTATCACGTTACGACCAAATCAGCCGATACAGGCGGTTTTGTCGAATCGATAAATTAGATTTTTTCAAGAACTTTTGCATTCAATCGTTCCACGTCAGTCAACAAACGTGTGCTGTTACAGAGTATTAACTTTTAGTAACATAAATACCCGTGAAACAGCCTTGCATCTTTCGTAGGTGCTATTGACTTTTTGGTCGTTATACCCAAACTTAGTCAATCCATTGATGTTCTGATCAATTCACCTTAAAAGCGACACAATGAGACTACAAATGCATGCCGTTAAGTTCACGGCCGACCAGAGCCTGTTAGATTTCATCCAGGCGAAACTCGACAAGTTAGACACCTTTCATGACCGTATCATTAGCGGAGAAGTGTTTCTACGATTAGAGGGTGCGGATTCTAACAAAGTCAAAGAGAAAATAGTCGAAGTGAGGCTGATGCTTCCGGGCAAAGAGCTCTTTGTAAAGGAACACGATAAGAGTTTCGAGAGCGCAACCGACCGCGTGATGGATGTTCTTAAAGACAAACTTGTCCGATTTAAACAAAAACGAAATGACATTTCCAGCCCGGCCATCGCAGAAGCAAAGACGCGGGTAGATGAAGAAGATGAGGTCTATGAGGCCGATGAGTTATAAATTAACTTAACACCTTAAACAAGCAGAACGCCACTCCAGACTGGAGTGGCGTTCTGCTTGTTGTATAGCACGGATCGTCCGCGCTACATTACATCTTACAAACCAAAAGCAGCTTTTACCTGATCAACAAAATCAAGTTTTTCCCAGGTGAACAGTTCTACTTCAAGTTCTATAGTCTGCCCGTTCGAGCCAAACGTTTTCTTTACGATCTCGTTTTTACGGCCCATGTGTCCATAAGCGGCCGTTTCGGAGTATATAGGATTACGGAGCTTTAGCCGTTGTTCGATGGCGTAAGGACGCATATCGAAGAGTTGGCCCACTTTTTCGGCAATGGCGCCATCGTGCATATCCACTTTGGCCGTGCCATAGGTGTTTACGTACAAACCGCAGGGCTTGGCAACGCCAATGGCATAAGACACCTGTACCAGCACCTGATCGCAAAGCCCGGCGGCTACCAGGTTTTTGGCAATGTGCCGGGTGGCATACGCTGCCGACCGGTCTACTTTCGAAGGATCTTTACCCGAGAAAGCACCACCGCCGTGAGCACCTTTACCCCCGTAGGTATCTACAATGATTTTGCGGCCCGTCAGGCCCGTATCGCCGTGTGGTCCACCAATGACGAACTTGCCGGTTGGGTTAATGTAATACGTGATATTATCGGTGAACAGACCATGCAGTTCAGCTTTCTGAGCCGCCTTCACACGGGGAATCACAATATTGATAATATCATCCTTAATCTTGGCCAGCATCGTTGCGTCATCAGCAAAATCATCGTGTTGCGTTGATACAACGATGGTATCGATTCGGATAGGTTGATCGTCGTCGGAGTACTCAATCGTCACCTGCGATTTGGCATCTGGCCGCAGATAGGGCATCAGTTCCAGTTCGTTATTACGGATGTTCGACATCTCCCGCAGAATTGCATGAGCCAGATCAAGCGGCAGGGGCATGTAATTATCCGTTTCGTTGGTAGCGTAACCAAACATCATACCCTGATCACCAGCGCCCTGAGCATTAGCCAGCGTTTCAAAATCGGCATTCTCAACCTTGCGATCAACGCCTTGATTGATATCAGCCGACTGGTCATGCAAAGCCGAAAAAATACCGCATGAGTTGGCCTCGAACATATATTCGCTTTTTGTATAGCCGATTTTACGGATTACATCGCGGGTAATTTTCTGTACGTCAAGGTAGGTGTCCGTCTTAATTTCGCCAGCCAGCACCACCTGACCTGTTGTAACGAGCGTTTCGCAGGCTACTTTACTGGCTGGGTCGAATGCCAGAAAGTTATCAATCAATGCATCGGAGATTTGGTCGGCGACTTTATCGGGGTGTCCCTCAGAAACAGATTCAGACGTGAAGAGATAAGGCATTTCTCTATTTTATGACTTGGTTAGAAACTGCAAAGCTACGAGTTTCTAAACAGGGTACAAGTAACGGCTACGTTGTGGGCGTACACTTGTCGAAAACAGGGTATAAACAGTTTCTTTTAACGATATATCGACAAACTCAACAAACTCTACAAACTTTATATCTTACTGAGCGTTTCCAGATATTGGATCCAGGTAGCTACCTGTTTTGTTCCAATCATTGGACGGATGAGCTGGCATCAAAGGATTTAACCCGGCATTTCGACCAGTTTACCAGACAGAGTACGGCTCCAACCTCTTATGAACAAACGTATGGCATATTTCAGCCAATGGTTAGAATCGGCTTATGCGCGTTGTTTCGGATGGTACACCGTTGTATTGGTCGTGTTCATTGCGCATTTCCGGGCAATTGCACAGCCAGCATCCGATAAGTTTGACCATTTATCCGTAAAAGATGGTCTTTCAAACAACTCCGTCAATTGCATTCTTCAGGATCGGGAGGGGTTCATGTGGTTCGGTACGAATGATGGACTCAATAAGTTTGACGGCTATTCATTCCAGGTTTTCCAGACCGACCCCGCCCGCCCTACCCGCAGTTTGACCGACAATCGTATTCTGGGCCTTTGCGAAGACCATAAAAACCGGCTATGGGTGGTTACTGAAGGAGCTGGACTGCATGAGATCGATAAGCAGACGGGCAATGTAACCCATCATCCCATTCATACGAAACACGAAAACTGGTGGAATAACCAGTTGTCTGTATATGAAGATCGACAGGGTATCTTGTGGCTCTGCTCGTACGGCGGACTTATTCGGTACGAACCGGCCAGCCATCATTTCACCCTGTACCCATCGCCCAAACGGGAAGTTCCGGTGAAATGCGTTTTCGAAGATCGGCAAAACCGATTTTGGGTAGCCACCGCCTAGGGGTTGTATTTATTCGATCGGCAAACCGGCCACTTTGCGCTGTTGCCCGTTGAAAAAGCTACCGATCCGCAGCCCTGGTTCGGCCCTATTTACCTGGATGGTAGTGATGTCCTCTGGCTTGGTGCCGTTGGTAGAGGCATCTTTCAGCTTAACCTTCACCATCGGCCTTTACAGATCGTGCCTTACACAGCAAAAGGCACGATCAATAAGTACATGTATTTGAACACGCTCCACCGCGACAGGCAGGGCTTTATCTGGATGGGTACAACCGATGGGTTACAACGCATAGAACCCAAAACAGCGCAGGTATTCACCTATCTTCCCAATCCGGATGCACTTCATAGCTTAGGGAGTACGAATGTGCAGGCCGTTTACCACGACCGGGCTGGTACGCTATGGGTAGGCACCGATAACGGTATCGACAAACAGACGCTGAATACGAAACCGTTTACAACTTACCAGATAAGACGCAGCATAGGAATCGTCAATTTACCCGAGAATAAAGTATCTACGCTGGCAATAGATAGCCGAAAACAGGTCTGGTTCAGCAACCACAACAACCTGTACCGATTGAATTTGCGAACAAACCAGTTCACCGAAATTCCCGCAAGCCTCTTTGGTAACACCCGTCAACATGAAAATAACCTCCATGCCCTGCTGCCAGATGGCCCCAACACATTATGGCTTGGCACCTGGGATGGCCTTTATCGGCTTGATCAGACAACCAACCGCTCCGTTAAATTTCCAACCGAAATTGCAGCCCAGTTTGTTGGCCGGGACAGGAACGGAACAATGTGGCTGAGTGGCGAAGGCGGGGTAGCCTCGTTTGACCCCTTTAGGTCGAAATTCACGTACTACAAGTATAACCCATCGGATACGAGCGGCCTGCCCGAAAAGTACATCTATGGTATGCTGGTTAGCCAGACGGGCGATATCTGGCTAACCCTCCGGGGAAAAGGGCTCAGCCGGCTAAATCCCCGGACAGGCCGGTTCACTCATTATACCGCCAGCCTGAAACCAGGAGAGCTTAACAGCAACGAGATAGGAACTATTTATGAGGATGCGTCAGGAATTGTCTGGCTGGGCAGCACCCGAGGTGGCCTGAACTGGTTCGACCCTAAAACCGGCACATTTTCGCACCTTACAACCAGGGATGGCCTGCCCAGCAACTGGATTATTGGCATAACGGAAGACAATAAGGGCTATTTGTGGCTCAGTACGAATAAAGGTCTATGCCGCTTTGATTCACGAACAAAGTCATTTCGCTCTTACGACAATAACGACGGATTGCCAAGCAACGACTTTAAAGTAAATACCGTTTCGCGGTCAGGCAACTCGCTTTTCTTTGGCACGCTGAATGGACTGGTTCGCTTTAATCCCGACAGCGTCCAGAACGACACCCACCCTTTTCCAGTTTACATTACTACGTTTAAAGTAGGCGATAGGCTTCAACCAGTGGCTGGTAAACAGTTTATACTGGCTCACTATGAAAACTTCCTATCGTTTGAATTTGTCGCGCTAACGTATGGTCTGCCGGAACGAAATCAATATGCTTACAAACTAAGCGGTATTGACAATGACTGGATAAACAATGGAAATCGCCGATTTGCCAGTTACACACACTTACCGCCAGGCCACTACACCTTTCATGTCAAAGCGGCTAACAGCGATGGTATCTGGCGCGAACTCGATCACCCACTCACTATTCATATTCGTGCGCCCTGGTGGCAAACCTGGCCTGCTTACGTACTTTATACCTTAGCCGGGCTGGGAAGTATATGGGCGCTGGCCACCTATCGGTCCCGAAAATTACTGGCGGCCAACCGGCAGCTCGAAGAGATTATAGCCAGTCGAACCAACGAGATTCGGCGGCAGAGCGATCAGTTGGCTTTACAACGCGACAGTTTGGAAAAAACCGTAACCGAGTTGACATCTACCCAACGCCAGCTGATTCATAAAGAAAAAATGGCTTCACTGGGCGAATTGACGGCGGGTATCGCTCATGAGATTCAAAACCCGCTCAACTTCGTCAATAACTTCTCGGAAGTAAGTACGGAACTGGCGGGCGAGCTTCTTGATGAATTGGCCAGCGGGCAGCAGGAAAATGCAGTTACTCTGGCAACCTATTTGCAAACAAACCTCGAAAAAATTACCCACCACGGTAAACGAGCCGATTCTATTGTTAAAAACATGCTGCAGCATTCCCGTTTCAGCAGCGGTAAAAAGTCTCCAACCAACCTCAATAAACTGATTGACGATCATTTGCGTCTGGCTTATCAGGGTATGCGCGTTAACGATAAATCACTCAACGTGCGGCTACTTACTGACTTCGACCCTACGTCTGGCATCGTGAACGTAGTACCCCAGGACATTGGACGGGTGCTCCTGAATCTGTTCAATAACGCGTTTTATTCAATAGCTGCGAAACAAAAAGACGCGGCTGTGGGCTACGAACCCGAAATAATGGTTAGTACGCGTCGGCATACGACGTCCGTGGAACTACGGGTACGCGACAACGGACTTGGCATTCCGCAAGCTGTATTGGAAAAGATTTATCAGCCTTTTTTTACCACCAGGCCCACCGGTCAGGGCACCGGCTTGGGGTTATCGATTAGTTATGATATTATTACGAAAGGCCATGATGGCGAACTGAGCGTCGATACCCAGGAAGGCCAATTTGCCGAGTTTATCATCAAACTTCCCCTGCCAGCTTCTTCATAACTGATTGCCAGCCCTTGTTGGGCAGGGCATTTCTGGTCCTGTAATCTAACCAAATAGCTTTCGGCGCAGGACATCGAAGAACGCGTTGAGAAATGGCATGAACGGCATGGTGGCAAACAACCGAAGTTCGTCGATGAAGCGGGTTTCTTCATCAAGAAAAGTAAATACACGGCTGTGATTTTTGGTATAAACCCGGGTAAATATATCGTCGGCCGGATGGCGATGCTTTTCGAGCACGTTCAGGAAGATACTGTCGTAGAGTTTAAACCGTTTTTTCAGCCAGCTTACGGGGCGATGGGGTTTGCCCGTTTGTACCAGATTTTCGACAATACTTTGCAGGTAGCGTTGCGTGCGCTGAAACGTATACCCCGTGGATGCTTTGGTGTACCCGCCCGATGTGCCGATGCGAACAATGTGATCGGAAGGATTTTCCTGCGTGACCTCATCCGACATAGGAATAACGCCGTACTCGGTTTCGCTTATTTCGTAGGCTCCCGTGTTTAAAAAACGGTCGATATAATTGCGGATTTCAAAGTCGTATTCTGGTTCAGATAGTAGCTTATCGTTGAAAAGCGTAAACTCGACCAAAGCCGATTTCTCCGTGAAGGGCAGTATATACACAAACCGGCAGTCGCCGTGTTGTTGGATTCGAAAATCCATTATTTCGGGTTCATGCGGATTAAAACATGGTTTCTCCGCAGTGATAACCCATCCCTTGAAATGTTGAAGCAGATTATGATTTTCGGATTGGTCGAGCTTTAGAGAAAAGGTGCTGTCGAATACATAGTCGGCAATGTAAGGTTCATCATCGGCAATGACGAATCCGCCTTGCGGGGTATCCTTTATGCGATTGATCGTTGCCTGCTTCCGCTCAATTGTCGGGCAATTAGCCAGTTCACGCTCGATAAACTCATAAAAGTCGATGCCACGCAGCATTTTGTAGTTGTACGGCCCCATGTCCAGCAGCCCGGCATAGGTTGTTCCATGAAAGCTAACGCTGTTCCAGGTCCGGAAAAGAATAGCGTCAAAGGCGTTTGTACGGCCCTTTTTTGGGGCTGCTTCCGCCTTCTTTCGTTCCCAGAAACACCAGGTTCGGTCGTTACTGTTCTTTGTTTCCCGATCCAGAATCAGAATGCTGCGGTCCCGCAGCGGTGACTGGCTAAGATAGTAGGCAAGGCTCAGGCCGGCCATGCCTCCTCCGGCAATGATGAAGTCGTATTTTTTCATGCAGTAAAGAAGAGAGTCCGACCCTAAGCCCGGACTCTCTTCTTTAAATAACGATTAAAGGTAATTGTTTAATAACTAAGCATTAAGTAGTAAGTGGCTTACGCAAAAGTAATACTCCTACGACCAGCTACTTACCATTTATTACACATTCACATGTTTCTCCGCGTGATAACTCGAACGGACCAATGGTCCAGACTCAACATATTTCAGCCCACGCCGGAGGCCTTCTTCACGATACATGGCAAACGTTTCCGGATGAATCCACTCAATCACTTCGTGGTGCATTTTGGTTGGCTGCAGGTATTGCCCCAGCGTCAGAATATCCAGGCCATTGGCGACCAGGTCATCCATAGCTTTAACGACTTCGTCTTTTGTTTCGCCCAGGCCCAGCATAATGCCTGACTTAGTCCGCTGGCCGTACTCTTTCGTTCGTCGAATCTGCTCCAGACTACGCTCGTAGCGAGCCTGCGGACGCACCCGACGATAGAGCCGCTCTACGGTTTCCATATTATGTGAAACAACCTCCTGCCCGGCCGAAATCATGCGTTCGAGCGCTTCCCAATTGCCTTTGGTGTCGGGAATCAGAGTTTCTATAGTCGTTGCGGGCGATGCTTCCTTGATAAGTCGAACGGTTTGGTACCATATCTCGGCGCCCCGGTCTTTCAGTTCATCCCGGTTTACCGATGTAAGCACCGCATGTTTCACCTTCATCAACACAATGGCTTCGGCTACGCGCCGGGGCTCGTCGGTATCATATTCGTTCGGTCGGCCGGTAGCGACAGCGCAAAATGTACAGCTTCGCGTACACACATTCCCCAGAATCATAAACGTAGCGGTACCAGCTCCCCAGCACTCGCCCATATTTGGACAATTGCCGCTTTCGCAAATGGTGTGGAGTTTGTGTTCATCCACCAGTTTACGGACTTTAGCATATTCGGGGCCGATAGGCAGCTTAACACGCAGCCAGTCGGGACGTTTTGGCCGGGGTGCTGCATCAGCGCCCGCCCGGTTACGTTGTTGTTCGGAGGGTATTACAGGTAGTTCAATCATGTCTCCTCAATCCTTTCAAGCAAAATTCGTTTTTTGGGTGTAAAGTTCATAACGATAGCAAAGGGCAGGGAGCATAAGGATAAAATCGGCTTATTTCTGCCTTACCTTATGCTCCCTGCCCTTCGCCCTTTACTATTTCTTACTCCCGAAAAACAAAGTTATGTATCCCGTTGTGAAGAAGCTACGATTTCCATCTTCACGGCTGCCATTGGGATCTGGATTAGGAATGATCAGGATTTTAGTTGGGAAAGCTTCGGCCAGAAAACCAATTTCCACCCCGGTTGTGTTATTGCGAAACGCACTCAATTCAAAGCTCAGAGCAGCTTTTACGTTGAGGCCAACGGTTAGCTTCGACTCGCCAATACCCTGAAAGAAACCACCGGCACCCGTAACGGTTTCGCCCGCTGAGGTGGCAAATCCGTTCACCTGGGAGGCTGGCACCGATCGGGTTTGGTTGCCATACGAAACCTCCAGATAGTAGGGTTTGATGATACCTACTGATGGACCGCCGGCCAGAATACCGCTTATAGCGATGCCCTCGTCAGAACTTCGCTCAAACAGCTTTACCTCACGTCCATATTGGGGGCGCAGTACAAACAGATAGTTCTCTTTCCCATCCAGATACCCGGAACCAACGTTGTTGATAGATGACCGAAGCTCCTTGGGATGCTTTACGTTAACCAGTTCAACACTCAGGTAGCGGGACTGGGGCAAGCCAAACAGAGAAGACGACAATAATTTGGATTGCCGGAACGCGAACCCACCAACGATGCCGGAGTTCGTGTTGGTCGTAATTCCAAAAGTTGTTATCGTTGAGTAGGCATCATCTTCACTATCAACCCGTTGGGCCAGCGTGGTTTGACCTGGAAGGAGCCATACGCCCACCATAAGCCCCAAAAGTCCGTATATAGTTTTCATCGTCGTAGAATGCTGAAATAAAAATACACTTTTTTGTGGTACCTCACAAAATCGCGTTTTACTATTAGCGTAACCAGATGATTATTTATATGTTTAACAAGTTGTAAGTTTGTAAGTTGCCAGCTAATAAATAGCTTACACTTACCTAAACAGATGCCCGTTCAACTTTTCATAATCCACCTACTCCTTACTGATTGACAACTTACAAATTAGATCTCTATGCCAACGATTCACATCGATTATCTGGGCGGCTTACGCACCGACTGCACACATTTACAATCTGGAACTCACATCAATACCGACGCCCCAACGGATAATCAGGGGCGGGGTGAGGCTTTCTCACCAACCGATCTGGTCGCCAATGCGCTGGGTACCTGCATTATAACAACTATGGCCATATTTGCCCGGCGTGATGGCATTGAACTGGCGGGCAGTAAGCTGGATGTAACCAAGATCATGACGACTCAGCCGCCCCGGCGCATCGCCCGAATTGAAATCGACTTGGTTCTCAATACGGAAAATATGCCGGATGATGAGACCCGTACCCGGCTGGAAAAAATTGCCCACACCTGCCCGGTAGCCATTAGTTTGCATCCTGATATTGAGCAAGCGGTGAGCATTCAATGGCAGGAACGCGCTGTCATTACAGAATAGCAGAGCCAATAATAGCGATTTACCGCTTATTCTTCCGTTTCTGCCGCCAGCGCTTAATATCGGCGGTGAGGTTTTCGAGAAAGAACGAAGGCCCTACCGAAAAGTATAAGCCCGTGTAATTAATTTGACTTTCAGGAACATCACGCTTTAGAATGAATCGGTAGCCTGTCAGAAAATTCAGCCCAAACCAGTGTAATGGCCTTAGCCAGCGCACGGTTGGAAACTGATAGGCTGCCGATACACCCACTCCCAGGGGCAAAAACACCCCTCGCGCCACTTCGTATTTTCCGGTCTGTTCATCATTGATTTCATACCGTGAATGACCATAGCCAAGCTCGATGGGCATACTCACCTCAAACGATCGCCGACGAAACAGGTACCGCTCGTAGTAGACCGTTGCAATCCGTAAATGGCGGGTAACGGATTCGGACGTATTGGGCAGCAGACCAGGACGATCGAGCCGTTGGTTTACGAAATAGAACCCCGCCCCGGCCTTGAAACTAGCCGATCGACCAGATTTAAGCGCATCCCGTTGTTTACTGGGTGGAAACAAAAAGCCTGCCCTTATCCCATATACGCTTACCGGCACCCGTCGGTTATCTTCGGAGCGCGTATCATTGAAGAAGAAAAAACGCTGGTCAGTAGAAGCCGTAAAGGTTAGCGACTTAGGTTTTGTCTCTTTGAGTCCGGTCGTATCAACAAACGTTGCCTGCGTCTCTGCTACGGGCACAGCGAAGCCCGGCCAAGCCAGTATTGTTAATAGCAAGAGTATACATGTACTGCGGACTGAATAGTATCCAAACGTCCGCTGCTGTTGAGTTATGTTTTTCATCGCGTTGATGATAACATAACGGCTATAGGCGATAATAGTTAAAAAGTAGGCTTTAGGCTTGTAGAAAACCAAATAATAAGACTACTGTATCTCTAATTTAACAAGATCAAGTACGTTGAAAGTGACTTTTGAAAGTCTTATGTAGCATTAGAATGGCATCATCTGCCTTTATTAGAGTACCTCAACCTAGAAACCCTATAAGAAAAATACAATTTTGTTCATTCATCCATACTCTTTCCTTCACAAATATGGTCCTCTTAAAAGGCCTCATATAACATACTTTTTTACAACTATATCTTTATGTTTTCCCTTTTGGCAACGTTCCCGGTAACGCTTGCATAAAAAAAGTGAGGAAATTTCTTTTTTATATCTAATATTATAAGCAAGCTTACATATAGGTTTTAACATAAACGGACTAACTATATCGATAGAGATTCATAAAATTATCCATAATTCACTCGATCAAGTCAAAGGAAGTTTTTCAGCGATCTATTTCATTTATCTCAGTAAGTAGAAACCCTTATTCCTGACGCTTTTGCTAACACGAAACCGCTATACACCGTGTCTCAAAAGTCATATTCTGCTTACAGCGCTGAGGAATTCGTCCTTGATGACTTATTCGTACGATGGATTAAACACCCGGACGACGAAGAGGTAGCCTCCTATTGGCAGATATGGTTGTCAAACCACCCGCATCAGGAAGAAACCGTTGAAACAGCACGGTATCTCATTCAAACGGCCCGGCACTCTGATTTGCCAACCTTATCGTCCGATGAGATTTCAACGGTTTGGGGACGCATTCGGGAGTCGCTCCAGACCATGGAAGACGTAAGGCCACTTCAGCCGGATGTTCGGGCAATGGTTGGGTGGTGGTACTTTATGCGGACCGTTCTGGCTGGCGTTGGGGTCGTCGCTCTTATTGGCTGGGCGCTCTGGATGCAGTATGGACCCGAGCAATCGGTATGGAGCATTAGCACCCATGCTTACCAAACCCGTCAGATTCGATTACCGGACAATTCAACGATGACCCTGTATCCAAATAGTACCGCCCGCTACGCCCGACGTTGGTCTGATGAGACACCCAGAGCGGTGTGGTTAAAGGGAGAAGCTGATTTTTCCATCATCCACCGCAACGATACCTCATCAGCCCGTTTGTTCAGGGTTCATACCGCCGGTCTTACCATTGAGGCAGTAGGTACCATTTTTCGAGTGAGACAACGACCAACAGGAACCTCCGTAGCGCTTACTTCAGGGCAGGTAAGCTTACTTGTAAAATCGCAGGAACCAATACGGCTCAAGCCTGGCGAATCCATCGAGGTTGCCGCTGGTTCGAGCAAGACTTTACCCTAACACCCTAGTTTGTTAACTTTTACGCCAATCTAATCTAACATGCAAGCAACAATTACCCAACCACCACGCCTGACGTGGCTTCCTCTGCTTGGCCTGGTAGCTCTGACGCTGATAGCCCAACCAGCGTTCAGTGCGCCACCAACCAATCATCCGCTTACGGATAACCCCAAGCAGGAACGCACTATAACCGGCAAAGTTTTATCATCGGATGACAACTCTGCCCTGCCCGGTGTAAACGTAGCGGTTAAAGGTACCACACGCGGTACGACTACCGACGCCAATGGCGAGTACAAGATTAGTATCCCCAACGAACGGGCAATACTAGTGTTCTCATCGGTCGGGTTTATTTCTCAGGAGATTACCGTAGGAAACCGCTCCTCGGTCGACGTTACAATTTTAGCTGATACCCGTGCCCTGAGTGAAGTGGTCGTTGTTGGTTATGGTACACAGAAGAAGAGTCAGTTAACTGGAGCCATTTCGTCAGTTAGCTCAAAGCAAATTACGGAGATGCCCATTACCAACCTGGGTCAGGCGATGCAGGGACGGGTAGCGGGTGTCGACGTAGCGCAGTCGGGAAGCAGGCCCGGGGCAACACCAACAATCCGGATTCGGGGCCGTCGTTCGTTCAATGCCGGCAATAACCCGCTGTACGTAGTTGATGGCATTCCGCTTACAGGCGACCGCAACGAACTGCTATCCGGTCGTCCGTTCGATTTTGCATCGGGTGGTTACGAAGATCTCAATCCAAATGATATTGCCTCGATGGAAATCCTGAAGGATGCTACATCGACCGCAATTTATGGGGCCAGAGGTGCCAACGGTGTTGTGTTGGTAACGACCAAACGGGGTAATAACAACGGCAAAACAACCATCAGTTATGATGCCTACGCGGGTGTTACAGATCCGCTGGATAAAGTCCATTTATTTAGCGGCCCTGAATTTACCGAGTATGTACGGGAAGCTTACCGGGCAACGGGTTTATACAATGATGCTACCGGAAAACCTGTACCAACAGGTGTAGCGGATGCCTTTGCCGACTCAAAAGTAGCCGTTTTGGGTGGCGACCCCGCTGTAGCAGCGGGCATTGCCGCTAATCGGAACAGCGATTACCAGTCATTGATTCTCAGACAGGGCGTTCAGCAAAACCATTCACTTGGTATTCAGGGCGGTAATGAAAAAACGCAGTTCTACATTTCCGCCAGCTATTTCACGGATAAAGGAATTGTTCCTGGTCAGGATTACAACCGGTACTCGCTTCGTGCCAATATCGACCACCAAATCAACAAGGTACTGAAGGTAGGCATTTCGTCGTACATGATGTATAGTGGCCGGAACGGAGCCAATCTAAATCCTTATCGCTTTACACTCCAGCAAAACCCACTGGGCAGACCCTATGACGATAACGGCAAACTGATTTTTGCGCCGACAAACGATGCATTATTGACTAACCCGTTGTATGAAATCATACCGGGTGCCCAGATCGACAACACGAAGAAGTATCGGATTTTCAATAGTATTTATGCCGAAGCCAATATCATCGACGGCTTAAAGTACCGTGTCAATTTTGGTCCTGATTTCTCTGTTTCGCGGGCGGGTCGCTTCGTAGGGTCACTAACGAACGACCGGAAAGGTGGCGACGCCACGGCAGCGAATAACAGCCAATACGGATTCAATTATACGCTGGAAAATATAGTAACCTATAATAAGACGTTTGGTAACCATAATCTGGGCATAACAGCACTCCAATCCATTCAGCGGGATAACTTCGAATACAATAGCCAGTCCGTACAGGGTGTTCCTGCTGAGTCTCAGGAGTTTTACAATACGGGTAATGCCAGTCTTGTCCTGGGTGTGGGCAGCAATTTGATCCAGTGGACGCTCAACTCGTTTATGGGTCGCGTTAACTACGACTACAAAGATAAATACCTGGTAACCGCTACGTTACGTCGGGATGGATCAAGCCGTTTCGGCGAAAACAGTAAGTACGGTAACTTCCCGGGTATCGCGCTGGCCTGGAACATCAACAACGAGGATTTCCTGAAAAATGTAACCTGGCTCGATCAGTTGAAGCTGCGCGTTAGCCGGGGGTCGGTAGGTAACCAGGGTGTGGTTCCTTATCAAACACAGGGTTTGCTGGGACGTACTGTTTAT
Source organism: Spirosoma fluviale (assembly GCF_900230225.1). Classification (GTDB taxonomy): domain Bacteria; phylum Bacteroidota; class Bacteroidia; order Cytophagales; family Spirosomataceae; genus Spirosoma; species Spirosoma fluviale. Next base: position 263,410 of record NZ_OCNH01000001.1, on the reverse strand, counting down.
GCATGGGGGAGTACGGGTGCCTATGGGTATCGGCCAAGTACCATTGGCAACCCGGATTTGAAGTGGGAAACATCGACCTCGTCAAACATAGGGGTAGACTTCAGCTTCTGGAGAGGCCGGGTAGCTGGTTCGATTGAATTCTACCAAACCAACACCACCGACCTACTGCTGTCTGACCAACTGCCAACCTCTATTGGTTTCAATGCGGTGACGAAGAACGTTGGTGAAACGCGTAACCGGGGGGTCGAACTTAGTCTGTCGACCGTAAACATCAATTCGAAAAGCGGATTTAAGTGGACGTCTGATTTCGCCTTTACCAAAAACAGCGAAGCCATCATCTCGCTTTATAATGGTGCTGTCGATGACTTAGGTAACAGGTGGTTTATCGGAAAACCATTAACGGCTTTCTATGACTATAAGAAGGCGGGCATTTGGCAAACAAGCGAAGCTGACCTGGCGAAATCGTTCCAAAGCTCCGTTGGACAGATTAAAGTACAGGACACCAACAAAGACGGCAAAACAACGGCAGATGACCGCGTATTTCTGGGTTCGGATATCCCCAACTTCAGTGCCGGGATTACCAACCGGTTTAGCTACAAAGGATTCGATTTATCGTTCTTCGTCTATGGACGTTTTGGCCAGACCATTTTGAGCGGCTTCCACCGGGACAATAACCAGTTGGCAGGGCGTTATCAGCAAATTAAAGTAGACTATTGGACGCCCAACAACCCAACCAATGAGTTTCCACAACCTAAGTCGAACCAGGAGTTTCCCGTTTACAACACGTCCCTGTTTTACTTCGACGGTACATTCGTGAAAGTTCGTAATATTAATTTTGGGTACACGTTCACGTCTAAACTAACTCAGAAACTGGGCATGCAGTCGCTGCGTGTATTTACCAGTATCCAGCAGCCGTTCATCTTTTCAACCTACCGGTCGAAATACAACGGTGTCGATCCGGAAACGGCTGATGGAACCATCAATAATGACGTAGTACCGGCTACCCGGATAACCACATTTGGTTTGAACGTTAAATTCTAAGCACGTACATAATCGCGAGTCCAGTTGTAGGCGCTACTTACGCTTTATGTGCTCATAAAATTCTTTAGATTCTAAAAAAATGAAATCTATAATTTCCCAAAAATCATTCCGTATTCTGGGCCTTGCAACGCTCTTGCTGAGTGGTCAGGCCTGCAAGAATGTATTGGAAGAAAAAGTAATCTCCAGCATTGGTAACGATTACGTTAACACCCCAAAGGGATTTGAGGATGCTGCCAAGGCAGCTTATGCTCCCTTACGAAGCTTTTATGGTACGCAGCAAGGCCTAACCATGACCGAGTACGGCACTGATCTTTATGCAACCGGTGCCGATGGAGGCTATAAAGGCTTTCACTTCTACGATACGCAACTAAATAGCTTTGTGGATTTCCTGCAAAATGTTTGGGAAGAATTGTATCGGGGCATCAATACCTGTAATTCGGTTATCGAGCGCGCTCCGGCAGCCAACGTTTCGGATGCGGTGAAAAAACTACGGGTGGCCGAAGCGAAATTTCTGCGGGCGCACTACTATTTTATTCTTGTACAACAGTGGGGTGGTGTCGATCTGCGATTAACGGAAACCCTGGCACCCACAAAAAAAACCAGCCGTGCAACAGAGGCTGACATATACAAGGCTATCCTGGCCGATCTCGAATCAGCTGCGCCGGATCTAGACCCCAAAATCAGGTCGACAGATTATGGTCGCGCAACCAAAGCCGCTGCCGAACACCTGCTGGCTCGTGTGTACCTGACTAAAGCAACCTCGTCGGCAAAAGCGGCCGATGATTATGCTAATGCAGCTAAATACGCCACCAGTGTTATCAACAATTACGGTTTCAAGTTACTGCCTGATTTTGCAAGCGTATTTGCTCAGGGAGCCGGTGAAATTAGCGATGAGGTCATCTTTGCGGTTCAATATACGTCTGACCCATTGACCAATGCGTCAACTCCTCCGGTAGCTAATTCGGGGGGTAACACGGGTGGCAATAACCTGCACTTGTTCTTTGGGATGCAATATGACGTGCAGGCGGGTATGGTTCGCGATATTTTTTATGGACGTCCATTCAAGCGGTTGCGCCCAACGGCTTTTTGTTTAGAGACTGTTTTCAAAGATCGGGTGAACGACTCTCGCTACAAGAAAACGTTTAGGGATACCTGGCTCAGCAATGCTCCCAATACCCCCGCCAACCCCTTCTACAACACGGCCTTCGACAATTCTAAAAAGACAGTTACCTTTAAAGCAGGCGACACGGCCATTTACATTCCGGGAGTTGAATGGACATTGGCCCAGCGGGCCGCCAAACCGTATCAGGTGCTGGTACCAAGTGCTTACAATGAAGCACTGTTTCCAACGCTGCAAAAATTCTTCGATCCCCTCCGCCCCGATCGGACCTACGAACCAGGTAGCCGCGATTTCTTAGCTTTCCGTCTGGCCGAAACGTATCTGATTCTGGCTGAGGCCCAACTGAAGCTGGGCAAAACGGCAGAAGCTACAACCGCTATCAACATGGTTCGCCGTCGGGCTGCCTGGCCTGGTAAAGAGACGGCCATGGAAATAACAACCGCCCAGATGGATATGGAAATGATCTATCAGGAGCGAGGACGGGAATTACTCGGCGAACAAATCCGGTGGATGGATTTAAAACGCTGGGGAAATCTGGTTGAGCGGGTTAAATTATATAACCCCCAGGCAACTGCGAATATCAAGGAGACGCATAACCTTCGCCCCATTCCCCAAACCCAGATTGACCGTACTGAGAAAGCAGCCGACGGTAGTGCTGGCTTCCCTCAAAATCCGGGCTATTAATTGATCGCTGAGTTCATAAACGAGCGAAAGAGTGGAAATTGCATACGCCAAATTTTCACTCTTTCGCTCGTTTATTCTTTTAGCTCAGTAGAAATAAGCCTCTGAACGCTTATTTCAGCAGTTTTTACGTAAAACGATTTAACTCACAAGCAGTCAGTATGCCATCAAATAGTACTGATTATTGACCTCTACAACTATGCTGGAAACGGTAAACCGACGGCAGTTTTTGACAACGGCTGGCGTTTCAGCCCTCACTTTACTGGCGGGTACCAATCGGCTACTCGGTGGTGCAGCTAAACCATCCGGCCTGAAAATCGCCTACTCAGCCATCACCTGGGGTGGTAACGATGCCCAGGCCATCGCCGACCTATCCGCATTAGGATACCGGGGCATTCAGCTTCGTGCCAATGCCTTTGGCCCTTACAAAGCCAAACCCTCGGAGCTGAAAGCACTGCTCGATCAACATCATCTGGCGCTGGCCATGTTTTCGAGCGGTAACGTTGAGATTGATCCGGCTAAAGAGCAGAGTACGATTGACATGCACGTGGCCCATGCCAGCTTCGTGAAGGCGCTGGGAGGTTCGGCCATTCAGTTAACCAACTCCGCCCGCCCCAAAGATCGTCTCCCCACAACCGAGGAGTTGAAACGGCTGGCAACGGTCATGAACGAAATCGGCAAACAAACCGCCGACCTGGGTGTACAGGCAACCTACCACAACCACATGAGCCAACTCGGCGAAACCCCCGAAGAGGTAGACGTGATCATCCAGGCAATGAACCCCAAATTCATGAAGCTGGAACTGGATATTGCCCACTATAAACAAGGTGGTGGCGAGCCGGAGAAAGCCGTAAAGCAATATAAAGACATTATTTACGCGCTGCATTTGAAGGACACGATGTCGCCCCTCCCCGATAAGCCGGACAACCCTAAGGCATACAAGTTTGTCGAATTGGGCCGGGGAAACGTAAACGTTCCGGCGGTATTCAAAGCCCTTGAGGAAATCAAGTTCAAGGGATGGGGAATCATCGAACTGGATGGCGTGCCGGAAAAAGACAAGACAGCCGCCCAGTGTGCACAGATCAATAAAGATTACATAACCAAAACGTTAAACCATCCTCTGTGAATCTCTGTGTGAAAAAACTATAACACAGAGATTCACAGAGAAAACACGGAGATTCACAGAGAAAGACGTATATGAAAAAATCATTTGTTTTTGGTCTTTTAGCACTTAGCCTGTTCGCATTCGAAAGTCCGCAAGCACCAAATACCCTTACGGCTAAAGAAAAAAAAGACGGCTGGAAATTAATTTTCGATGGCAAGACAACCAATGGCTGGCGGGGGGCTTACAAGGATAAGTTTCCAGAGAAAGGCTGGAGCATCACGGATGGGCAATTAACCATTCAGCAATCGGACGGGTCCGAATCGCAAAGTTTTGGCGACATCGTTACCGATGGCGAATACGGCGATTTTGACCTGATGTTCGACTTCAAACTAACTGAAGGGGCCAACAGTGGCCTTAAGTACTTTGTGGTGGAAGAATCGCCCAAGCCGAAAGGGTCAGCCTTTGGTCTGGAATTTCAGGTACTGGACGATGACAAACACCCCGACGCCAAAATGGGCCGCAATGGCAACCGCACGGTGGGTTCACTCTATGATCTGATTCCGGCCAGTAGTAAGAAAGCGAATGCTATCGGCGAATGGAATACCGGCCGCGTTATCTCGAAAGGCAAGCACGTGGAGCACTGGCTGAACGGCAAGAAAGTGGTTGAGTACGAGCGGGGCAGCGAACAGTTTCGCGAACTGGTTGCCATGAGCAAGTACAAAGCGCCCGAATACAATGCTCACGGCCGCTTTGGCGAAGCCGCAAAAGGTCATATCCTGCTTCAGGATCATGGCAACCGGGTATTTTACCGAAACATGAAAATTAAAGCACTCTAAACTGACTAGGGCTTAATGCCTCTGGGTCAGCCCCTATCATTTCTATTTAAATCAACTTGATCCTATGGAAAATCGTCGTGAGTTTATAAAAAAATCAGCTTTAGCTGGTCTTGGCATGAGTTTTTCGGCCGGTAGCTACGCCCGCATCCTTGGCTCGAACGACCGCGTTCGGGTTGGTATCATTGGTTTCTCCGATCGTTTTCGGGCCTCATTGGCGCCCGCTTTCATGGAGCACGCCAAAGCACAGAACTTTGCGTTCGTTGGTGTGTCGGACATCTGGAGCCGCCGTCGCGAAGAAGCGGAGCAGTTTTTGAAAGGCAAAGGCTGGAACGACAGCTCGTTCTTTAAAGCCCGCAACAACGACGAACTCCTCGACCGCAAAGATGTTGACGCCGTTATCATCAGCACCGCCGACTTTCAGCACGCGCTGCACTGCGTAGCCGCCGTGGAGTCGGGCCGCGATGCTTATTGCGAAAAACCCTTCGCCGAATCGCTGGACGACGCTCGTAAAGCGGTGAAAGCCGTAGAAAGCTCCAAGCGAATTGTTCAGGTGGGTTCACAGCGCCGGTCGGCTCCCAACTACCACTCGGCCAACGATTTCATCAAGTCGGGTAAGTTCGGTGATATCACCATGGTCGAAATGACGTGGAACGTTAACCAGCCTGGTCGCTGGCGTCGGCCTAAGTTGGTATCTGAAATCCGGAAGGAAGATACTGACTGGGATCGCTACCAACTGAACCGGCCAAAAACGGCCTGGGATCCACGCAAGTACCTTGAGTTCCGGTTGTTCTACCCCTACTCATCGGGTATTCCCGGTCAGTGGATGTCGCACCAGATCGATACCGTACACTGGTTCAGCGGTTTAGATCATCCTCGTTCGGTTGTTGCCAATGGCGGTGTGTATAGCTGGAAAGATGGTCGTGTTAACGCCGACACGTTTACGGCGGTATTCGATTACGGCCCGGACAATGATAAAACGAAAGGTTTTCAGGTACTCTACTCTTCCCGCATGAACAATGAAGCGGGTGGCGTGAAAGAGTATTACTATTCGAACGGCGGCATGATTAACCTCGACACGAACAAGATTTCGCCCGATGGTGGTCTGGAAGCTAAGTACGCGAAAGAGATGAACATGCAGGCGAATATGCTGCCGACCATGTCACTTGGCGAAGCCGTTAAAATGGAAACCTCCGCCAATACCGGTGGCGACCCGATGACATCGTTGCACATGCTGAACTGGATGGGTTGCGTTCGTAGTCGTAAAGAGCCAAATGCACCGGCACGGGTTGGTTTCAACCACTCCGTTGCGAACATTATGGCAACTACGGCTCTGCACACGGGCAAGCGTGTAACCTGGGACGCCGTCAAGAACGATATGGTGATTAGTTAGCCTTAAGATGTATGATGTATGATGTATGCGCTAACCCATACATCATACATCCTATATCATACATCATTTTAACAGCCCCGCTCCAATCTGGCAGCTTAAGCATTTTTTGACGGAGCAGAATTCATTATACAATTCAATAGCCGCCTGCGAATCGAACGCTGTCCGGATACCCAGTCCAAGGGTATCCCAAGTGTCGGTCAGGCGGTTTTTTTCTGAAGGTAGTTCTTCCAAAAGGGCAATGGCCCGGTCAATGTAAGCGGGTTGCTCCCGGTGGTGAGCGTAGGCTGCCAACAACGGAACAACCGTGTTAATGACAATATTCTCGGCAGCGTTACTCCCCAAAGCAGGGACTATTTTTTCGGTCTTTTTTCCGAACCGATAATGCGTTTGCCAGTAGTCAGAAGGAGTTACCTGCACTAATTTCAAGAGCATAGTCAAATCACTTGTACCGACAAAAAGCGAAAACAAGCTGGCGTGTTTGGTTAACAGGCGGGCCAGTTGGGCCAGGCGAAGCGTTGGGAAATTAGCCGGACGAAGCCGCCCCCACTTCCAGGCCGACTCGGTCACTTCTTTATCGGCCAGTTGGTATTTAGCAGATAAAAAACGGTACTCCCGCAAAAGCGTTGCAGTATACTCATCCGATGCTTCTGTTTCCAGCAAGCCAGCCGTACCAAAAAGTATGGCTTCTACCTGATGAATCTGGTCACGGTGTTTATGGATGACTTTCAGCGGTACAGACCGACTTAACTGCTCCATGGGAGCCGCGTTTATTTTAAAGCCCATATTGATCGCTAACAAGCGATAGGCGGTCTCCTCCCAATCACTTCCCGTTTGCTTAAATACGTCCAAAACCCCCATGGCTTTCCGCTCCAGACGTTGAAGCATTGCCTTATCGAGCATGGAGGTCAGCCGGAGGGGCGACACGGATTTGAATTGCCCGGCACACGGAATTACATCCGGCGATTCGATAAGTAGCCGATATTGATCCAGCAAGGTGGCGTTGGTGCGTGAACTCAGTTCAAGCGTGGGTAAAGGCGTACCATTCGACCGATCTACACGCCGACCATTAACCGGACGATCATCTTCCCAGACAACGTGCAGGATAACATTGTCGTACGCCCGGTCAAACTGATGACGATGCGCCAGCCAGTCCGACGTGCGCGTGTGCATTTCTACCGTACCTACCCATTCTACATCGTTTATCAGTAAACGGGCATTTGTGAAGTCCGGCCCGGAATCATGGTTCCGGAAACCAGGGCGTAATACCTGCACCACTTCGCCATCGGTCGTGGTTAGATGCTGGGTTGCAAAGTATTGATATTGCCAAAGAAAATAGAGAAAGGCTTCGGGCACGGAAGAACAACGACGATTAAGTGTAGCACCTTGACTGTGTCATGAATATAAACACAATACCTCAAAATGATACGTTAACTACCCTTATTTTATAAATATGCCCAAAATACTTACTGGATTTGAGTCAGATACCCGGCCATCTCTAATTGGAGCCGTTGTGCTTCGTCTCTCGCCCGATCGGCAAAATCCGGTCCGTTTGACGCGTACAAAATACTTCTTGACGCATTGACGAGTAAACCGCCCGCTTTGGTCAACCCCAGCCGGGATACATCAGCCAGACTACCACCCTGCGCTCCAACGCCGGGAACCAGCAAAAAATTATCGGGAGCAAGCTGCCGGATACGTTCTAATTCACTTGTTTGCGTGGCCCCTACAACGAACATCAATTGGTCAGGCCCGGCCCAACCCTGGGCGGTTTCAATCACTTTCTCGAATAAGGGCTTCTGACTGGCAGTTCTGGAAGAAAGCGTCTGGTATTGAAAATCGGTGCTGCCCGCATTGGACGTCAGGGCTAATAAAATGACCCATTTCCCCTTGTATGCCAGAAACGGCGTTACCGAATCGTGCCCCATATACGGGGCTACTGTCACCGAATCAAAATCCAGTCCGGCAGCGGTTGGATCGAAGAACGTACGGGCGTACAAATCCGATGTATTGCCAATATCCCCCCGTTTTGCATCGGCAATGGTGAAGCAACTGGCAGGAATGTAATCCAGCGTTTTTTGCAGACTTTCCCAGCCACGTGGCCCCTGGGCTTCGTAAAAAGCAATGTTGGGCTTGTAAGCTACGGCAAAATCGGCCGTGGCATCAATAATGGCTTTGTTGAACGCAAAGACGGGGTCTTTCTCAGTCAGTAAATGCGGGGGCAGTTTACGCGGGTCGGTATCTAATCCGACACATAAATAAGACTGTTTTTGAAAAATCTGATCGCTTAATTCCGAGTAGGTCATGCCTAAATGAAAGCACTACAGTAAATGATTGAGCCCAAAAGTACAACTAATGGTACCAGTTTCATAAATTTGACCCAGATAGTAATTACCTCTACGAAACAAACCTGCCTCATGCAAGTTCGGCAAACATCCATACAGGGCCTGATTGAATTAACGCCACGTCTTTTTGAAGATGAACGTGGTCACTTTTTTGAGTCTTACAACAAACCGCTTTTCGAATCCCTTGGCTTACCTATGGATTTCGTTCAGGACAATCAATCCTTTTCAACAAAAGGCGTTTTGCGGGGACTTCACATGCAGAATCAGCCGTTTGCCCAGGGTAAACTAGTTCGGGTTATCAGTGGTCAGGTATTGGATATTGCCGTTGATTTACGACCCGATTCGCCCACCTTTGGTCAGTATGAAGGCTTTCTACTGGATGCTAAACGCGCCAATATGGCCTATATACCTGAAGGCTTTGCGCATGGGTTTGTGGCGCTGGAAGACAGCGTTTTCAGTTATAAGTGTACGAATGTGTACAATAAAGCGGCCGAATCCGGTATCATCTGGAACGATCCGGATCTGAACATCGACTGGGGCGTTGCCAATCCGATTGTTTCAGAGAAAGACAAAGAGTTGAAGTTATTCCGGGAGATATTTCCCCAGGCAGTAGTCTAACCTTTACTGCGCTTTATTTTTCATACATTTCTTCGAGTACCTTTCGGCCTACCTTACGGGCCGAAAGGGGATTCTGGCCGGTTACTAACCGCTCATCTACTTCAATGTATGGCAGAAAAGGAATCAGACTTTTGCTGTATAATGCGTTTTGCTTCCTCAGCGCATCTTCGAGCAGGAAGGGTACCTCCTCATCAAGACGAACGAGCTTCTCTTCCATGTTCGAAAAACCCGTTACCTGCCGATTATCAATCAGCCTGGTTCCATCCGAGAGCGTCACATTAAGTAACGCACTTACCCCGTGGCAAACGGCCGACACCATCCCTCCTTTTTCGTAAATCTGACGCGTTAGCCTCTTCACGATTTCATTGTCAGGGAAATCCCACATGGTACCATGTCCGCCGGTGAAATAAATAATCTGGTAGTTCTCCGCCCTTACATCGGCAAGAGGTATTGAATTATCCAGTTTGGCGCGAAACGTTGGATCATTATACCACTTCTCATTGACGGTATCCCGCCGGTCCATACTCCGTTCATCAATAGGCACCGCTCCCCCTTTGGGACTAGCTATATCATAGGGCAGATTCCGATCCGCCAATTCATCGTAGAAGTGCGTGGCTTCACTTAACCACAAACCTGTTTTGTAAGGCTTCGTCGGGTAGTCGGTATGATTGGTACAAACAATCAACGCGCGGTAAATAGGGTCCATGAGCAGAAATAAATTGGAGGTTTGAAGTTCGGAGTTAAACCCTACACTTCAAACTTACTGATTAGATTATATAGTTCAGCACCCAATGCCGCCAACATTGAACCCTGTTTTTTCTTATTATCCATTAAACCAAAATGCCATACACCTATCTAATCAGTGGTTCATAAACGAATACGCCAAAAAAAATTTTACCGAATAGCCTTTTAACCAATTAAGTTAATAGAGTTATTAGTATATTTGTCATAAACCGTATTTGTACAAATCGCCATGAAAACTGTAACGTATGACTCGCTTCAAGCTGAACATGCCTGGATGATTGTATCCGACCAACTTCAGCAGCGCAACAACATGTTGGCCAAAAGTATTTCGCACATGGAACGTAATCCGGGCGAGTTACCTATGGCCAGTCGACTTATAATACTCCGCTATCATCTAAAGATGAGCCTGCGCCTATTGACGCAGGAAGCAAGACAGCAAAAGCAAAGCCCTAAAACGGAGAACCAGTTGGCTACCCAGTGGATGCACGTTCATCAGTTGTTTTTTCTACTTCGGCAAATAGACAATGAACTGGGCCGGGCCACCACCGAGAGCAATATGCTTCGTTCGTGGATGGGCAAAACGGAAGGGCGCGTCTATCGATCAGCACTTGTCCATTTAAACTAAGCTATTAACATTGCATTCTACATCATAAAGCCCCTGGAAACTAACTTTCAGGGGCTTTATGATGTAGAATGTTTAGCCCACCAATTATTTTATCAACTGCTTCAGGGCAATGTCTGACAGGTCGCCCGATTGAATCAGCAGCTTGTAGTGAAACGTAACCGATTTACCAGCCCCCAGCGTATAATTCATGGCCGGAGCCTTCCCGTTTGTAAACACCGACGGCCCCAGTGGGTTAGCCGCAAACAACCCATATCCACGGGCATGCCAATAGGTTGGATAGCCGATGTTATTCGGATCGTCAGACAATACGACAGACACGTTCTCATTGTTAATGGTGCCGGTAAGTTTATTCCACTGGGCACGTGTACCCCAAACGGCATCCCCTTCTACGCCCTGGCTGGTATGGTATAGACCCGTTACACCCGCATTATCCAGAACCGGCACTTTGGTCGCTACGCCCTGGGCATCGGTAAATACTTCGGCTTTGGTAGATGGCTGCTCGAGCTGGCGAGCCATTCGTAAAGCAATCATACCCTCTTTGTTATCCTTAAAAACGACGTCTTTATCCATGGCTTTGAGCGTTGTGGTGCGGTCGATGATTCGGTTATTGGTACCGGCTTTGAACTGGAAGGTTGTCGTTTCCTGAAGCATCACCTTGTTGTCCTTGTCAAGCCAGTTAGCCGTTACAACGAGTTCGCCCTGCCCCTTTCCACTTTTCATGGATTTTACGCCCGTATGAACAATCGTACCGAAAGGCCCTTTGTGCTCCGGACCCACATCAATCGAGTTATTCCAGAAATCATGTCCGTTCACATCGCCGTAATTGAACCACATCCCCACGTGGTGCGGGTGGTCGATACGCTCGCCGGGACGCGGGTCCAATGGCCAGCCACGGGTTATAAAATTTCCTCCGGCCGATAAAATCGGATACAGAACCGGCTTTTTCAGTACGGCTGGACCCGGATAAATATACGCCGTGAAGGGTTTGCCATCTACCGTGACAGAAACCCGCTTCTGGGCTTCGTCGTGGGTGATACGAACTTGATTTGACTGAGCCTGAACCGATAACATCGAGCCGACAACCAGGCAGGAAAAGAGTAAATAGCGCATTGAATAAGAGTAGTTAATCAGCCGTGCAAATACTGGTTTAGGGAGCGTAAAACAAATTGCCCCGACCTGAAAAAGCCGGGGCATGCCAAATGCTACTGAATACACCGATCAGAAAAGCCAGGTGCAACTAGTTTCCCAGCAAAATCTTATTCGTTACATCCTGGTCGATGGTGATATAGCCCGGATAGTTAACCTGCTTGCCCAGTAAATCCAGCGTAGGCTTGATCTTGATGGTCAATTTGGAAGGTTGCGTTCCCGACGCCCCCGAAAGATTCTGAACCAGTTGGGTGAACGCATCGCGGGTTTTGCTATCGGTAAGCAATTGATACGCATTGGTATTCAACCGAACCGGCACGCGGGTTTTGCCCCCACCCGGTTGTACTTCGATACGCTGGTTTAAAAACCCGTTGAACAATTCCTGCCCGGCCAGCATAACGCGGTACTCCAGTTGGTTGATACCGGCCATTTTATTGGTTGGATTGGTGATGTCAAGGTTAATACGGGCATCGAGCGGAATGTTGCGCGTAAGCAGTCCGGCCGCCAGTCGTGGAAAACGAGCGGGGTTCAAGTCTTCGAGCTTACGTAATTGGCGCACGTCGATACCCGCCAGGTAGATACTGTCGGCCGAGGCTAGTGTATAGCGGCAGTTACCGAGGGCTTTGGCCTGCGATAGCTGACTATTGGAACTACATTGACTAAATAACAAAGGCAGTGCCAGCAGTAGGCAAAAAAGGCTTTTTTTCATGATGGTTCGCTAATCGTTTTACTATAAACGTTTGACAGTGGGCAAAGGGTTTGGTTTAATCGGTAAACCGGTACGGATTACATCCCGAAGACTAAGCTGCCAAGTCAGCGGCCCAACATGTACTGTACTACCAATAAGTGGCAAATGTATACATATAAAATGCCATCACTAAATAAGTATGTGCTGCGTTCCTGATTCGGGCTCTGTAAAATAGTGGTCGAATACCTTATATTTGTTGTTCTACACGCGTACGAGTTTAATGGAGAAGCTAACCGCCGACGACCTTGTTTACGGCTACATTAACGGTATTTTCCCAATGGCCGATGCCGACGGTACTCTTTACTGGTACGCGCCAGACCCGCGCGCCATTATCCCAATTGATACTTATAAACCTGCCAAATCGCTCCGCCCGGTTCTTAATCGCAATCAATTTGAGGTTCGCGTCAACACCGCGTTCAATGAAGTGATGCGCAATTGCTCCATTCCCCGTTCGGACGATGACAGCGTCTGGATTTCGGAAGAAATCATAAATGCCTATACCGAACTGCACCACATGGGCCTCGCCCACAGCGTTGAAACGTATATGGACAACAGGCTGGTTGGCGGCTTATACGGAGTGGCCCTGGGGTCGGCATTTTTTGGCGAGTCGATGTTCAACCGAGTTAGTAATGCGTCGAAAGTAGCGTTTCATAATTTGATTCTTATTCTTCGCCAGCAGCACTTTAGTCTCCTCGACACGCAGTTTATCAACGACAATGTGCGTCGATACGGGGCTATTGAAATTCCGAAGGCCGATTACCTGAAACAACTGAAAGCGGCCCTTCGCCAAAAAGCCCGCTTTGCGGATCTTGTGCGGGAGAAGGTATAACGCTTCGAAACACTTACCTTCGGAGCACGCAACTCATGATTTAGTCGTCATAAACGGTACACCAAAACCAGACGCCAAAACGGGAAACCCGTATCTTTGCGGCATGACTAAGCCCGTTCTTGTACTTAAATTCGGTACCGCTTCCATCACCAAACCCAACGGTGAGCCGAATGAGCCGGTTATGGTGGACATTGCCCGCCAGGTAGCTGCCCTGCATACGCACTATCGCATTGTGCTGGTATCGTCTGGTGCAGTGGGCGCTGGTAAATCCCTGATTCGGGAATACCGGGGGGACATTATCCAGCGAAAAGCCGCTGCGGCCGTTGGTAACCTGCTTTTGCTTAACCAGTATTCCCGTTTTTTCTCGATATATGGCGTCTCGATTGCCCAAAGCCTGTGCGAACGGCACCACTTTGCCAACCGTGATCAGTTTCTTCAGTTAAAACAGACCTACGAAGAACTTTGGGCCAACGATCTCATTCCTATTGCCAATGAGAATGATGTTGTAAGCAATCGTGAACTGAAGTTTTCGGATAACGACGAACTGGCCACGCTCATTGCCGTTGGCTTTGGTGCCGAGGCTCTGATGCTCTGCACCTCCGTGGGTGGATTGCTGGATGCCTATGGTAAAATAATCAGACAGGTAAACGAGTTCGACGAGCGCATATTCGGTGTTGTACGGACGGATAAATCCTCGCTGGGATTGGGCGGTATGGCATCCAAATTGACTTTTGCCAAGTTGGCTACCCGCATGGGCATCCGGGTCGTCATTTTTGGGTTAAGTGAGCCGGATAGCATCAGCCGGGCTCTGAACCATGAAATTGGCACCGAATTTACGCCACAAAGCACCGCCCTTTCGGCCCGAAACCGGTGGCTTGGTTCGGGTAGTCTGGCAGCCGGGCGGATACAAATCGATGCGGGTGCCGTTCGGGCACTGCAACAACGAAGAAGCTTACTGGCCGTTGGTATTCGAACCGTATTGGGTGAATTTGCCGCGGGCGAAATGGTTGAGATTCTGGACGACGAGCAACAGACGATAGCCGTTGCCCGCGCTCGGATTTCGTCCGAAACGCTGATTCAACAGCTTAATCAGCAAAATGTGGAAGTCGCCAATGCCAATGATATTGTACTTTTGTAATCATGACACCAATTACGCCCCTCCTCCAGGCCACTCAGCAAGCTGCCGCAGCCGTTCGGCGGCTCAGCCCCGCTCAGAAAACTGATCTGCTCAATCGGCTGGCCGACGTGCTGGCTGCGCATACCGGGACTATCGTTGCCGAGAACCAGAAGGACCTCGACCGTATGGACGCAACCGATCCCAAATACGACCGGCTCAAACTAACCGAAAGTCGGGTAGCTGACCTATCGAAAAGTCTGCGGGAAGTAGCAGTATTGCCCGATCCGGCCGGTGAAATCATTCTGGAACGAACCATTGAGCAGGGACTGAAGCTTAAAAAAATTGCCGTTCCGCTGGGTGTGGTGGGTGTCATCTACGAAGCACGACCTAACGTAACGGTCGATGTAGCCTCGCTTTGTCTGCGATCAGGCAATGCGTGTGTTCTGAAAGGCGGCAAAGAAGCCGACTTCTCCAATCGCTACCTGATTGGCCTGATTCAGGGGGTACTGGTGGAATTTGGCGTATCAAAAGCCGCCGTGACCCTACTCCCCCCCGATCGGGCTGTGGTTAATGAACTGCTTACGGCCACCCGGTACGTGGACATTATCATTCCCCGTGGCTCGGATTCGCTCATTCAGTTTGTTCGCAAAAACTCGCTGGTACCAACCATCGAAACCGGGGCCGGTGTATGCCACGCCTACGTAGAGCAAACCGCTGATCTGGACAAAGCTGCTGCTATTGTGGTAAATGCCCGCGTCTCGCGCCCATCGGTCTGCAACTCCCTCGACTGCGTGTTGGTCGACGAAGCCATTGCCGACCGTTTCCTGCCCATGCTCACGGCCGATTTCAACAAATGGAACGTGGAAGTTTTTGCGGATGAAACCTCGTACACCATTTTTGACAAAGCCGGTTACACAAACCTGCAACACGCCCGTGCTGAAGATTTCGGTCGCGAGTTTCTGGATTATAAATGCGCCGTTAAGGTGGTCGCCGGACTGGACGAAGCCCTGTCTCACATTCAAACCTACTCGTCGCGTCATTCTGAAGCCATTTTATCGCAGAATCAATCGTTTATCGACCAGTTCCTGCGCGAGGTGGATGCAGCGGCTGTATACGCCAATGCATCGACTCGCTTCACGGATGGAGGTGTATTTGGCCTAGGTGCCGAGATCGGCATTTCGACCCAGAAGCTCCACGCCAGAGGGCCTTTTGCATTGGAAAAACTAGTGACGGAGAAATGGATTGTAGTCGGCGATGGTCAGGTGAGGTGGTAGTTTTCTTACCACCGTTTCACGCGTTCAAAACAAAGTTTGGGGGTTTGGCCACAAAGGAGCCAGCATTACCCATATCTGCTAGGAAAGAGTTAATGACATAAGTTGTTTTGGTTCGTAAACCAAAACAACTTTTTGTTTATGAGATTCTCCTTTCTACTTGCTCTACTAAGTACATACTCCGCCTGGAGCCAATCAACCGACTCTACAACAACAGTTGACATACCAGCCAAAAGTAATTTTAGATCCAGTATCATGCAGGAGCTTGGTTGCGGCCAAGCCTATACCCGCATACCCAACATGCGTGCGTTTTTTAAGTCTAATCAAATCAAGGAAAATAATACCCTTGATGATTTTGTTGCCATTGGTTTTGGCTACCGTCGGCAGCGGTTTAAAGGTAGTGTATACGCGTCCTATGGCCTTGAACAAGGCACACGCTCACCGGATAATACAGGACAAGCCCCGCTGATAGCCCGACGCCAGAACTTTAGCGGTGCTGTTCTTTTTGTGGGGTATGACCTGGCGAACACCCGCAATAAACGCGTATTTTTAAATGCAGGTTTTGGTGGCATTCGGTATGAATACAATGTGTTCCGGGCTACGAACCAGGCGGTTCCTTTCCAAACAATATTACAGAACAACCCTCCTGGAAGCATTCCTTCTCTCTTTATCGCCAGTAATTATTGGGACGTTAACATAGAAATTTCGCAGCGGGAAAAACGCAGGGATGCCCTTCAATTAGTGAGCCGATTTGGTTACCGTCGTGGTTTCACGGCTGATGCCTGGCAATCTGACGCGTATCAACTGATCGATGCCCCATCGGACCGCATCAGCCAGTTTTATGTTCAGCTTAGCCTGTATCTTTCCCGTAATTACATGTCTCGCTCAAAGCGATGAGTACATTCTTACTCCCCTGGCTCCTCTTCCTGCTACTGGGAGACGACCAGCCGCAGGCCAGCCAGCCCGAGCAGGCTCAGTTAATTCTGTACCGCGAAAAAGAGTTTATTTCGGGCATGGGTAAGGGCTATGCATTCAAGATCAATGAGGAAAAGATGGGCAAGCTCTCCCCAAACCGGTATGTTCAGCTAGCCGTAAACCCCGGCCGCATTAAACTGGAGTTCGATAGCAACTATCTTTCTGACAGTCGGCCGCTCTGGCTCCGTGTGCAGGCCGGTCAAACCTACTACGTGAAGGCCGTTGTGGAGATTGACTTTTTGAGCACGACAATCGTAATGGCTCCTGTTGAACCGCAAAAGGCGCAACAGGAACTTAGCCGAATGAAGCCCGAGTATACGCAGAAAGTCAAAGAACCCGATTAAGTTTACCCAGTTTCAAACCGATAACCTGTGCGTTTATCCCCATCATTCCGGAAAACTCTGTTACTGGGCAGCTGCTTAATCGCTCTGTTTAGCTACTGGGGCTGGCTTCTTTACCGACTTTTTGGGCCGCAGCTTACGCAGGAACTGCCCGATTTGGGTAGTCTGGCGGGCTATCTTCTGGGTTTGGTTATTGTGCTTATCGGCATCTGGCTACTGGCTTACCTAAACTACCGCTTCACGTTCCGGCAGTGGATGGTTCACCCCGGCAAACGGCTGTACTACTGGAGCTGGCTGTGTTTTCTGGCCTGGTTACTGTTTGAATTGCTCCAGTTACGTACCGACCAGGAACCGGCCTTCGTCGACGAAAATATCCTGGTGACGTTAGTCTTACTTGGCTTTGTCATTCTGTATGGTTTCGTAGCAGACTCCCTGCAAAGCAAACGCCAGCAACAACTGTTGATTCAGCAAAAAACGGAGGCCGAACTAACAGCCCTGAAAGCGCAGATCAATCCTCACTTTCTGTTCAATGCGCTCAACACGATTTATAACGAAGCGCAACAGTCAGAGAACCAGACCGTAGCCGATTTGATTGAACAGTTAGCCAGCATTATGCGATTTACCTTACAGGAGTCCACTCGCTCGCTGATTTCCGTTGAGCAAGAGTTTCAATTTCTGGAAAAATACCTGGCTTTGCAGCGTGCCCGGCTTCCCAAGCTCGATACGTTGAGCGTGCATACGCACCTGGATTGGGACGGTCAGCCTGCTCAACTGCCCCCACTCCTGCTGATTCCCTTCGTTGAGAATATGTTCCAGTATGGCGTTAGCCTGGAGCATCCGGCAACGCTGGAGTTGGCTGTGCGGGTTGAGAATGGGCAGCTTGACCTGCGGGTCTTTAATACCCTCGGGGTAGCCATCGGTCGCAAGAACGGTTCCGGAACAGGTATCAAAAACGCTCGTCAACGGCTGGCATTACTATACCCTGATCGGCACAAACTGCATGTCGAACAGGGAGCGCAATTCTTTATGGTTACTTTACGGATAGATTTATAACGCTTATGCTTCGTGCCATTGCCATTGACGACGAACCCGCTGCGCTGGATGTGCTGAGTCGGTATGCCGATAAAGTTCCGTTTGTAGACCTGGTGCAAACGTTTATCAATACAACCGATGCGCTGACGTATCTCTACACGCACCGGGTCGACTTAATCTTTCTGGATATACGGATGCCGGATCTCATGGGAACAGAGTTTGCCCGGTTAGTTGCTCCCCTCCAAAAGTCGATTGTCTTTACAACGGCTTACGCCGATTATGCGCTGGAAGGCTTTACCCTCAATGCCCTTGATTATTTGCTTAAACCCATTGATTTTGCCCGCTTTCTGCATAGCTGCAATCGGGCCTATACACAGTACCTGCTTCAGCGGGGTGAGCCATCGGGCATTTTTGTAAAAGATGGCTACGACTGGGTACGCGTCAACCTGAGCGAGGTTCTTTATATTCATTCGGATACCAATCTTCTGTTCATTCACGAACCCGGCAGGCAAGTTAATACCCGCATGACCCTGGCCGAGATGATGGACATACTCCCCGGCGAGCAATTCATCCGAATTCATAAATCGTATATCGTTGCCTTGAAAGCCATCCGCAAAATCGAACGCCATCAGGTAACGGTGGGTGATGTCGTCATTCCGCTGGCATCCGGCTACCGGCAATCGCTGGAGCAACGTTTATTACGAAAATAGCTCCTGTTAATCATCCTTCTAATACCCGTACCAGTCGCCCCACCATTTCTGTAAGCTCCGCCGAATTTCGGCTTCGCGGGCATTATGACCGGGTTCGTAAAGCTTGTGCCCTTTCAGATCGTCGGGGAGGAAGTTTTGCTGGGCGAAATTCCCCTCGTGAGCATGAGCATACTGATATTCTTTTCCGTAGCCGATTTGTTTCATGAGCTTGGTTGGCGCATTGCGCAGGTGTAAAGGCACCGGCAGATGGGCCGTCTGTTCAGCCAGCGCAATGGCCTCATCAATGGCCACGTAACTGGCGTTACTCTTGGGCGACGTAGCCAGATACACTGCCACCTGCGACAGAATAATCCTTCCCTCGGGCATGCCAATGGCCCGGATGGCCTGTACCGCTTCCGATGCCATGATCATAGCCGTCGGGTTGGCGTTACCAATATCTTCCGACGCCATAATAAGCATACGCCGGGCAATAAAAATGGGATCTTCGCCCGCCACGATCATCCGGGCCATCCAGTACAGGGCGGCATTGGGGTCGGAACCACGAAGTGACTTGATAAAAGCCGAGATAATATCGTAATGCTGTTCCCCCGACTTATCGTATCGGGCAATATTCTGCTGCGCTACGGCGGTCACACCTTCATCCGTAATAACCAGCGGCTCAACCGACACATGAGCCGAAGCCACCAGTTCCAGTAGATTCAGCAGCTTGCGCCCATCACCACCCGATAACCGAAGCAAGGCATCATACGACTCGACGGTGATTTTTTTCGATTGCAAAAAAGTATCCTGCGCAATGGCCCGGTCAACGAGTTGAACAAGTTCATCGCGGCTAAGGGCTTCGAGAATATATACCTGACAGCGCGACAGCAGGGCGCTGTTTACTTCAAAGGATGGGTTTTCGGTCGTGGCGCCAATGAGCGTAATCTGTCCTTTCTCAACGGCACCCAGCAGCGCGTCCTGCTGGCTTTTGTTGAAGCGGTGAATTTCGTCGATGAACACCACCGGCGGGAACATACCACTGGGGCGGCTCAACACATCCCGAATTTCTTTCACGCCCGAGTTGATCGCACTCAACGCAATAAACGGTCGCTTAACGGCTTCGGCCAATAACAACGCCAGTGTCGTTTTGCCAACACCCGGCGGCCCCCATAAAATCATAGATGGTAAACGTCCGGCATCGACCGCCCGCCGAAGGGCGCCCGTCGGGCCGATCAGCTTCCGTTGACCAATAACATCATTCAGCGTTTGTGGGCGTACCCGCTCAGGTAGTGGCGTTGAGTCTGTATTCATTCAGCGAAGTTACCCGAACCGTAGATTCTTCACAAACGTAGCATGAACCCTGCCTGGTCGAGCGCAATAAATCGGGTGATCCACCTCTTAGGCTACCATATAGAAGTAAACCTATAGGTTTAAATAAATAAAGGCCGATTGCTTCGCCCAAGCAATCAAACTCGCATGTATATTGATACTAAATTGTTAAGCTTCGATGCGCTACTACGTTTCAATTGCCTAACTCAAGCATGAAATACCTTACTATCCTCACTTTATTTCTGGTCAACCTGAGTCTAAGTCGGGCACAAACCCCTCAACTGGACAGTCTGGATCGACTTATCAGACAGGCCCGAACCGATACCGGGCGTATCAATCGAATCAACGAAAAGATTATGCTGCTTGGCCAGATTAATCTCGATTCAGCCATTGCACTCAGCCTCAAAACCATTGCCCAGGCACGGCAGATCAACTACAAAGTAGGTGAGGGAGTTGCCAGAATGCGATTAGCCTACAACTATAGCTTTAAAGGAAACTATGCCGGTGCGAAAGCCAACTTACCGCTTGCCGAATCAACGTTTATCTCATTGGGGGATACCGCCCGGTTGATCAAAGTTTACAACACCTATGGGGCCATGTACGGTATGCAGAGCAAATACGACAGTTCAATCACCTTTCTGGAGAAAGGAATGGCCCTGGCCCAACAGACTGCCCATCAATCTGATTTGGCCAGCATCTATCTAAACATTGGCATTTCCTACGACATGCTGTCGAACCGGCCCCAGGCGCTGCTTTACCAACAGAAAGGGTTGACCCTGGCCCAGGCGCAGAACGATGTAAATACCCAGGCCTATTGCTTGGTTAATATGGCCAATACATATAAACTGATGGGTAACTGGGCAGGCGCAGAACGACGCTATAAACAGGCTATCGAGCTGGCTAAGCAGGCGGGCATCAGAAACGTCGAATTGTACGCCTATTCCAACCTGGTAGATGTCTACGGCCAGTTGAAGGCTCCCCAAAAGGCTTATACGTTCGCTTTACGAGCCGCTTCTCTGGGGAAAGAAACGGGCGATCTCGCCATCCAGGCCACAAGTCTGGCGAAAGCCGCCACCAATCTGGCGCAGCAGAAAAAGTTTGTGGAGGCCGAAAGCCTGAACCGACAGGCCATGCGGATTGCCGATGCCTCCGGGCAACCGCTCAATATCCATCAGGCCTATGCCGCTATGGGGACAATTCTGAAAACGCAGGGCCGCTATGCCTCCGCTATACCTTATTACGAACGTAGTTTTGATGCACTCAAAGATGCCGATATCTATGATTCCCAAACGGGCGAAATTTACGCTGAACTGTCAGACTGCTACGAGAAAACCGGCAATTACCCCAAAGCGTTAGCTACATACAAGACGTCGGCCGCCATTGCTGATTCTGTTCGGGGCAAAGAGAACGTTCGCAAAGCCACCGAACTGACGATGACTTATGAGTTTACGAAAAAACAGCAGGCAGCCCAGGCCGAGCAGCAAAAACAGAACGCACTCTCCAGAACGCGTCAACTCGCCCTGACGGCAGGTATGGGATTGATGCTGGTGTTGGCCGCCGTCAGCTTTTATGCCTATCGCACAAAGCACAAAGCGAACGCGCTGCTCTATCAGCAAAAAGCTGCCCTGGAGCAAACACTGACCAAACTTCAGGCTACCCAAACCCAGCTCATCCATTCGGAAAAGATGGCCTCTCTGGGCGAATTAACGGCGGGAATTGCCCACGAGATTCAGAATCCACTGAACTTTGTTACTAATTTCTCAGAGGTATCGGCCGAGTTACTGGAAGACATTCGGGAGGAGCGTAACAAGGGCCAGCGAGATGAGGCTCTGGAAGAGGAAATTCTGGATGATCTATCCGGAAATTTAGGCAAGATCAAGTATCATGGAGGCCGGGCGTCAAGCATTGTAAAAAGTATGCTCGAACACTCCCGTACCAGTACGGGCCATAAGCAGCTGACCGATCTCAACGCGCTTACGTCGAAATATATCCAATTGGCTTACAGTAGTTTAAAGGCCAAAAACAAAACTTTTGATGTTACTATAGTCACTACTTTTTCGCCCACCCTCGACCCGGTCGAAATCGTGCCGCAGGAAATAGGCCGGGTGCTGTTAAACTTGTTAAACAATGCCCTATACGCAGTTCAGGCCAAACAACAGGCGGGGCTGGCGGGCTATCAGCCAACCGTAAGCGTCAGTACCAACGAGCGAACTAGCCAATTAGGCCGACGAATAGTCGAAATTCAGATTCGTGATAATGGTACGGGAATGAGTGAACTCGTGTTAGCCAAGATTTTCCAACCGTTCTACACCACCAAACCGCCTGGCCAGGGAACGGGTCTGGGCTTGTCCTTAAGTTATGATATTATCACTAAGGGGCATGGTGGCCAGCTAAGCGTCATTAGCCAGGAAGGCGAATTCACCGAGTTTCGAATTAACTTCCCCGTCACCACCTAAAAAGGTGCAGCCTGCCATGCAGACGTAATCAATTCTAACGGTATAAACTGATACCTTACAAAATATACACTACGAAAGCTGTGGCTGATTGACGGCAAATAAAAAGCCGGTAACTGTATGAAGGTTACCGGCCTGAGGAAGGTTTTGCAAAAACGGCGTTAAAGCGACACATTTTCAAGCGTAACATACCGCTTGAGATTGCTCATAGCTCCAAATATTAAGTTGTATACCGATTGAATGTTAATTTCCATAAGCGCGGAAATTTCTTCGTTGCTCATGTTTTGAAAATACCGCAGATGAACGGCTTCACGCTGACGGCGGGGAAGTTTATCGAGTGCCTGGTGCAGGCAATCATTTACATACGAATCTTCTTCGTGGGCGATCAGCAAGTTTTCGTGAGATGGATCGGCTCCGGGCAGTGTATCACCTACGCGTCGGCCATTGATCATATCGTCCTGACTAACCAGTTTCTGTTCGGCCGTTAAGTGGCGTACCAGCTTACGTTTGATGGAAGCCATCAGGTAAAAGCGAACGGAGGTAGTTGGCCCTATGGTGTTCCGATGCTTCCAGAGTTCGACAAATAAATCGTGGATGCAATCTTTAATCAAGGCGCGGTCAGTAGCAAAGTGCGCGCAGTAGTGGTAGAGGGTTTGAACATAATTTTGATACAATCGGGCAAACGCATTTTCATCGCCACCGCGGAACAGATTCCAGAGGGTTTCGTCGTCGGGGCCAGTTTGGGAGCGTGAGCGAGCCATAGTTCGTAATAGAGAGGTAAAGGTTAGGAATAGCCTAGGGAAGTGTAAACGTACCCATAAAAAATAGAATTTAAAACAGTTACCAAATAAAATTTTTTTCTGTCACGATTTGACTATTTGAAGAGGAACAAAATTGAACGTTTTGCCATCAAATAAGCCTAAGTCACTCAGTTTGACCTTAGGAATGACCAGTAGCGCCATAAACGATAAAGTCATAAAGGGTGCCAAAAGGGTACTTTTAAGTCTATACTTAGCATACTGATCTAACTTAGTATATTGTTCAGCTATAGTATAGCCATCCGTATCGCTCATCAGCCCAGCTACGGGTAGTGGCAGCAACATCGACTCGGCATCCGGTCCTCTCCCTACCGCCGATAACCCCCCTCTTGCCTCGATAATTAAATTAACTGCTCTGCAAATACTCTCGTCATCGCAACCCACTGCCGTAATATTGTGCGAATCATGACCAACTGACGAAGCAAGAGCCCCGGACGTAAGCCCGAAATTTTTAATAAATGCTACAGCAGGGGGCGTATCCTGATACCGGTTGACGACAACCAGCTTTAACATGTCTCCTTCAACATCGGGTACAAGCTGGCCATTTTCAACCTTCGCTTCCAGATGCAGTTCATTCGTGATCAGTTGCCCGTCGAGCGCTTCAATAACCCGGATCAATACAGGCTCATCTAAAACAGCTGCCTTTACGGCAAAATCTTCGGGCTTTTTAGGCGAACAGGAAAACTGGTTTACGTGCTCACTGCGCAGGTCCGAAATGGTCGATTGCCCATTCTCGGCTACGACCTCCCCGTTGATCACTGTTTGCTGCACCTTAAATTCGTTCAGATTATTAACAACTATATAGTCGGCGGGGTCGCCCTCGCGCAGGAGCCCAACCGGCATTCGGTAATGAAGTACGGGGTTCAGGCAGGCCGCCCGCAACACATGCCAGAGTGAATGCCCCTTCCCCAGCGCCCGAACGACCAGCTGATTGATGTGTCCTTCGGCCAGTGTATCGGGGTGTTTATCGTCCGAACAGAACATGATCTGGGCCGGGAACTCAGCCAGTAATGGAATCAGGGCTTCGAAGTTGCGGGCCGCACTACCCTCCCGAATCAGGATGTTCATACCGCGCCGGGCTTTATCCAATCCTTCCTCATAGGTAAAACATTCGTGGTCGGTAGTGATGCCGGCGTCAATGTATCGCTGGGCGTCGTCGCCGGTCAGGCCAGGTGCATGCCCGTCTACAGGTTTGTTAAACGCGTTGGCCAGACTGATCTTGGCCATCATGTCGGGGTCCTGATGTAGTACGCCCGGAAAATTCATCACTTCGGCCAGATACCCAATTTCTTTCATCGCCAGCAACTCCCTGACGTCCTGCGGACTGATTGTCGCTCCTGCCGTTTCGAAAATCGTGGCGGGTACGCAGGAGGGCGCTCCGAACATAAATTTAAAGGGAACCCGACGAGCCTCTTCAATCATGTACTTTACACCGGCAACGCCTAGCACATTTCCGATCTCGTGCGGGTCCGATACGGTCGCTACTGTGCCATGAACCACGGCCAGACGCGCAAACTGGGGCGGTGTCAGTAATGAGCTTTCCACATGAACATGAGCGTCGACGAAGCCTGGAAGCACATAAGGCTCACCGGGGCGTTCGGGACCGAGTTGAGTCAGTTGCCGGATACGCCCGTTTTCAACAGCGATGGTACCGTAGTAAATAGTTTGATCGAACAGATTCAGGATATTCGCTGTAAGCATACAATCAGATACGTATAAAGAGTTTGCGACGGTACATCCACCGCAGAATGAGGTAAAAAATACCGAGCGTAACGAGTCCTGTCAGCAGGGTTTCGTAAGCTGGACCGAAAATTAGGAAAGGGCGCGTACCCAGATGGGTATGGAGCGAAGTGATAATAAAGCGATCGATGAGATGCACCAGACAGTAGATCGCGATGGAGTTCATGCCGACAACAATCAATGGAAAAGCCCAGCTACGCCGGTTGGCCACGTCAATAATTCCGTAGAACAGCGCGAGGAGCCAGAAGCACCAGCCTCCGCTAAACAATACCCAGGCGGGGGTCCAGATTCGCTTTACAATAGGGCAAATGCCCGCTACGTGGAGTAAAACGCCAATTGTCATACAAATCCCCCCAACCAGCAGGAAACGCTGTATCAGTGCCCGCTGGTCCATATCTGAGCGTAACCACCGCCCAGCCTGCAAACCGAGAAGCATAGTACCCAGCGTTGGAATGAAACTGAGGGTAGCATATCCCCCGCCATTGAACAGAAACGTTTTCTCTCGCGGGAATAAATTCAGGAACCACGTATCGAAGGCCCAGGCGAGGTTGCTGTTCTTATTAAAGTGAGCCATTATACCACTGTAATGCTCCGGCCA
This sequence comes from Spirosoma fluviale, assembly GCF_900230225.1. GTDB lineage: Bacteria > Bacteroidota > Bacteroidia > Cytophagales > Spirosomataceae > Spirosoma > Spirosoma fluviale. The sequence continues at coordinate 237,822 of NZ_OCNH01000001.1, read as the reverse complement.
GTCGGGCTGAACACCCACAGCACTGTAATCGAACCCCGTTCCGGGAACGGGATAAAGCACGAAAGCCAGCCAATACCCAACCAGCACCACAGCCAGGGCAATCCAGCCGGTTCGGGAGCTATACTTTCCCAGTAAGAACAGAAACGGATAGCCAAGACCAATCTGAGTCAGGGTATCTTCAAACGTAAAATTTGTCTGACTGGCATGGGTGGAACGCAGGAAAATGCCCAGCAGGATTAAAATCAGCGACCGGCGTAGGGCATAACCAAACTGCGTACCGAACGATTGCCCCTGACTGGCACGGCTGGCCATGGAGAAAAGCAGGGCAACGCCTACAAGGAAGGAAAAAGACGGCTGGATTAAATCGTGCAGCGAGCACCCGGCCCAGGCCACATGACTTTGATGATGCGCCAGAAAGGCCCAAAAGGCACTATCGGGAAAAGTTTCGTGCAGATGGTCGAATTGCAACATTTCGGCGGCCATTAACACCATGACAAAACCTCGGTAGGCATCCATGGACATCAGGCGACCGGGCAACGCAAAGCCAGTCTCGGTAGTAGACAACGGTGGGGGCATGATTAAGGGAGGAATTAGTTGTCAAAACTTAGCATTGCCCGTCACATTCGCAACAGAGTTGGTTAAAGTTTTTGGCATAGGTGGTATATTTCGAACGAATGAGACTCTTTACTATAAAATAATCCTTTTGCTGATGCCTGCCCGTGTGTTGAAAGTTCACCCTGCCGATAATGTCATCGTTGCCCTACGCAACCTGGCGGCTGGTGAACAAATTGAGTTTGATAATGCCCTGTATGAACTCCCCTATGCCGTTGGGGCCAAACATAAATTTGTGACCGAAGACCGCCAGCCCGGCGATCCGATCACCATGTACGGCGTACTCGTCGGCAAGGCAACCCAGCCGATCCGCAGGGGCGAACCCATTACAACGTTCAATCTTAAACATGAAGCAGACACGTACGGGCTCGACAAAAAACAGTCCTACGCCTGGCAGCCACCCGACGTTTCAACTTGGGAAGGTCGCACGTTTATGGGGTATCATCGGGCCGATGGCAGCGTTGGCACCCGTAACTACTGGCTGGTGGTGCCTCTGGTATTCTGCGAAAACCGCAATGTGCTGATCCTGAAAGATGCCTTCGAGCGGGAGCTTGGTTACGCCCAGCCCGAAACCTACCGGGTGCAGGTTCATGAGCTACTGAGTCTGTACAAAGCTGGTGAAATGGACATTGCCAAAAAGATGCAGCCGTTTGTCGATGAGTCGCAGAATCAGACGCTTAATTCAAGTCGGCATCAGGCAAATCGCCCTTTTAAGAACGTAGATGGCATCAAATTTCTGACCCACGAAATGGGTTGTGGCGGAACCCGGCAAGATTCGGGCTACTTATGTTCGCTGCTGGCCGGGTTTATCAACAACCCCAACGTGGCCGGAGCCACCATCCTCAGTCTCGGTTGCCAGCATTTACAAACCGATATGATCTCGGCCGAGATTAAACGGCAGAATCCGAAATTCGATAAGCCTCTCCTGCTGTTCGAACAACAGGCAGGTACGGAATACGCACTGATGTCGGAAGCCGTCAAACAAACGTTTCTGGGGCTGGTCGACATCAATAAACTAGAACGCAAACCCGCTCCTCTCAGTGCGCTGACGGTTGGGTTGAAATGTGGCGGTTCCGACGGATTCTCCGGCATTTCAGCCAATCCAGCCCTCGGCCAACTGTCCGACATTCTGGTAACGCTGGGCGGTAAAACCGTACTCGCCGAATTCCCGGAACTGAACGGTGTTGAGCAGGAACTGATCAACCGCACCGACGATACCGACAAAGCCCAGAAGTTCATTACCCTAATGGGCGACTATTCGGCTCAGGCAGAAGCCGTAGGCTCGGGCTTCGATATGAACCCCTCGCCGGGAAACATTAAGGATGGTTTGATTACAGACGCCATTAAATCTGCCGGAGCGGCAAAGAAAGGCGGAACGGCACCAGTGGCCGATGTACTGGATTACGCCGAACCCGCTACCAAACCCGGTCTTAACTTACTCTGCACACCTGGAAACGACGTTGAAGCCACAACCGGCATGGCAGGCTCAGGTACCAATGTCATCCTGTTCACAACGGGTCTTGGAACGCCCACGGGTAACCCCGTTTGCCCCGTCGTGAAAGTATCGACGAATACCATCCTCAAAAACCGAATGCCCGACGTCATCGACTTCGATAGCGGCCCGATCATTGACGGGGAACAAAGCATCGAACAAAACGCCAATGCCATGCTGGAATACATCATCAAACTAGCCTCCGGCGAAGTAATCACCCAGGCCGAACGACTGGGTCAGGACGATTTCATTCCCTGGAAACGGGGCGTTTCACTCTAATTAATTTTGAATGATTGAATGCGTGAATGATTGACTAGTTGCCATACCTATTCAATCATTCACGCATTCAAAATTCACGCATTATTTATGTTCTCTCTCAACAACAAAACCGCACTAATTACGGGCGGGGCCAGTGGTATCGGACTGGCTATTTCTCAGACGTTCGCCCAAGCGGGTGCAACGGTTCACATTCTCGAAATTAATGGCGAGTTGGCGCAGCAGGTCGCCAGTGATATTACGTCGGCTGGCGGGAAAGCCTATGCCCACACGGTCGACGTGTCCGATCAGGCGCAGGTAGTGGCACTGGTTGGCCAGATAGCGACCGAATCGCCCGTTCACATTCTCGTTAACAACGCTGGGGTGGCGCACATTGGCAAGGCCGATACAACCCAGGAAGCTGATTTTGACCGAATTTTCCGCATCAATGTGAAAGGGGTTTACAATTGTCTGTACGCCGTTATTCCGCATTTCAAAACCAACGGTGGCGGGGTTATCCTGAACATGGCCTCGGTAGCGGCTACGCTGGGTCTCTCCGACCGGTTTGCGTACTCGATGAGCAAAGGGGCCGTTCTGACCATGACCTTGTCCGTAGCCAAAGACTACCTGAAAGACAACATCCGCTGTAACTGCATTTCGCCCGCCCGCGTACACACGCCTTTCGTGGATGGTTTCATCGCCAAAAACTATCCGGGGCAGGAAGCCGAAATGTTTGAGAAATTATCGAAAACCCAACCCATCGGCCGTATGGCCGCCCCCAGTGAAGTGGGCGCATTGGCCTTATACCTCTGCTCCGATGAAGCAGGCTTCGTCACCGGCTGCGACTACCCGCTCGATGGCGGCTTTACCCGGCTGAACAGCTAGGAGCTTTTCAAAGAAGCGTCATTTTGTAAATGTCGGGGACGAAATTCTTTTTCTCATCCCCGGCATTCTCTTTTTATACCTGCTTCATAGCCGCGTTTTCAGGTAGTGCCGACCGTCGCTACTACAAACTGAAGCCCGTTTCATTAGAAAACAATCATTCCATACGAAACCATTAGGTTTGCGGCAGAATGGTTAAACTTGCAGTCTAGTCTGCTTTTCGTTTAAAGAATCTTCTTTCTGCATGAAACTCTTCCGCTTCGGCTCGCCCGACCACGAACACCCTGGTGTTGTATTACCCACCGGTCAACATATCGACGTAACGCACTTTGGCGAAGATTACGACGAATCGTTTTTTGCCAGCAATGGCCCCGAACGCCTGGCGCACTGGCTGACGGCTCACGCCCATACCTGCCCGGAAGTGTCGGCCGATGAGCGTTTTGGCCCATGCATCAAACGCCCGTCGAAAATCGTTTGTGTGGGGCTGAACTACGCCAAACATGCCGCCGAAACCGGTGCCGCCACACCCGCCGAGCCCATTCTGTTCTTCAAGGCAACCACGGCCCTCTGCGGCCCGAACGATAACGTGGTTATTCCAAAACGGTCCGAAAAAACGGACTGGGAAGTAGAACTGGCCATTATAATCGGCAAACGGGCCAGCTATGTGGAGCTGGACGAAGCGACGAATTACATTGCAGGTTACGCCCTGCACAACGACTATAGCGAACGGGCGTGGCAGCTGGAACGCGGTGGTCAATGGGTAAAAGGCAAAAGCGCCGATACCTTCGCACCGCTGGGACCGTACTTAGTAACGACCGATGAAGTTCCCGAGCCGAACAACCTGCACCTGTGGCTCAGCATCAACGGCAAGCGCCTTCAGGACTCGAATACCGACGATATGATATTCAACGTCCCAACGCTGGTTAGCTACATCAGCCAGTTCATGACGCTGCTGCCCGGCGATGTTATTTCGACCGGCACACCCGCTGGCGTGGGTCTGGGCATGAATCCGCCCTGGTACCTGAAACCCGGCGACGTAGTCGAACTAGGCATCGAAGGCCTCGGCGAACAAAAACAGACAGCCGTAGCATTTGTCTAAACCTGGATTTTTACGATTCACAGGATTTTTGTGATTTAATGAACCGACCCTAATTTTCACTTTAAGAGAAGGTCACATAACAAAATCACAGTCAGTCAGACCAATCAAATAAATCCCGGTTCAGATTATGACAATCGACGCTCACCAACATTTCTGGCACTTCGACCCGGTTCGGGATAGCTGGATTACGGACGACATGGCCAACATCCGGCGCGATTTCCTACCCGCCGATCTGGAGCCGGTTCTGAAAGAGAACGGGATTGATGGCTGCGTGGCCGTTCAGGCATCTCAGTCGGAAGAAGAAACCGTGTTTCTGGTTCGGATGGCCCAGACGTACGACATTGTGAAAGGTGTTGTTGGCTGGGTCGATTTGCAGTCGAGCCAACTGTCGGAACGTCTACAATTCTTCGCTCAATATCCTGAAATAAAAGGCTATCGGCACGTGGCGCAGGCCGAACCCGACGACTTTCTGGCCCGTCCTGCCGTGATCGACGGTATCCGGCAGCTAGCCGATTTTGGCCTGACGTACGATATTCTGATCTACCCGACGCAGTTGAAAGCGGCTTTGCAGTTGGTGCGGGCGGTGTCCAATGTCAACTTTGTGATCGACCATTTGGCCAAGCCTTACATTCAGAAAAAAGAGATCAGCCGCTGGTCGAACTTCATGGCGGAGATCGCCAAAAATAAACACGTTTCGTGCAAACTCTCCGGTATGGTTACCGAAGCCGACTGGCATAACTGGAGCAAAAAAGACTTTTTCCCCTATTTGGATGTTGTCTTTGAAAGTTTCGGCCCCGACCGGCTCATGTTTGGCTCCGACTGGCCCGTCTGTCTGGTAGCCGCCAACTACACACAGGTCAAAACGCTGGTTGAGGAGTACGTTGTCAACTGGGGCGAAGAAGTCCGGGCGAAAGTATTTGGTGGCAATGCGGTGTCGTTTTACAAATTATAAAGGTTTTTTGCCACAGACCGGGCCGCCGTTGCGGATGCACAGAGACGCACGGAGATACACAGAGAGTAGAGAAAAAATCTTTGTGAATCTCTTTTACCCTCTGTGTAACTCTGTGGCAAAACCTTTTTCAATCTTTCGTTTATGAATTGCTTTGTGGGTGTTGACGTCGGTACGACGAATGTTAAAGCGTTGGCTATGTCGCCGGATTTAAGTCAGATTCTGGCTCATGCCTCTGCTCCCGTCACGACCCTCAACCCCGAACCCGGCTATGCCGAGCAGGACCCGGCCGAAATTTGGGCGGCTTTTGTACAGGTCGTTGCCGAAGTCAGTCGCGAAGCTGCGGAGGGTGGGCATGTCATTACGCATATCGCCTTCTGTACGGCCATGCACAGCCTACTGCCCATGAACGCCGACGGGTCGCCCATTGGAAATGCCATTCTCTGGTCTGACAACCGGGCAGAGGAACAGGCAAAGGCGCTGCGAACAACCCAGGCAGAACTGGGAAAGGCTATTTACGCCCAAACCGGAACGCCTATTCACCCGATGATTCCGCTTTGCAAACTGGCCTGGCTTCGCGAAAACGACCCACGACTGCTGCGCCGGACGGCCCGTTTCGGCTCGATCAAGGAATTTTTGTGGCATAAACTAACCGGTCAGTTTGAGGTTGATTTCTCCATTGCTACCGCTACGGGACTCTTTAACGAAAGCAAACGGGAATGGAGTGACCTAGCGCTGAAATTCGCCGGTGTCCGGGCGGATCAGTTATCGACACCTGTCCCGACAACGTCTCAGCGATCGTACCAGCCAGGACCGGAAACCGCCGGAACGGGACTCCAGGCGGGCGTTTCACTGGTTATTGGCGCGTCGGATGGCTGTCTGGCCAATCTGGGTGCGGGGGCCATCAAAGCCGGAACGGCCACGCTCACCATCGGTACCAGCGGAGCCATCCGCCAGACGGTCCGCAAACCCCTGCGCGATGCTGAACTTCGTCTATTCTGTTACTTTCTGGACGAAGGCTATTATGTGGTTGGCGGCCCGACCAATAACGGAGGCAACATACTGGAATGGCTCACCGAAAAACTAACATTACAGGAGACAGACGCCGTTCTGGCCGAAGCCGCTACCATCGACCCCGGCTCCGATGGGTTGCTGTTCCTCCCCTATTTGCAGGGCGAACGGGCTCCATTGTGGGACGCTTCTGTTCGGGGCGCTTACCTGAATGTCGACTGGCAGCATACGAGAGCCCATTTTATCCGGGCTGCGCTGGAAGGGGTTTTATTCAATTTGCTTAGTATTAATGAACTGCTGATCGACCATACGGGACCCGCCAGGGTTATTCATGCCAACGGTGGCTTTGCCCAGTCGGACCTTTGGGTGCAAATGCTGGCCGATATGGCGGGCGTTCCGGTGCGACTCAACGCCAGCAACGAAAGCGGCTCTATGGGGGCCATACTTCTGACGATGAAAGCCATCGGTGCGGTAAAAACGCTGGATGAAGCTGCTGAACAGGTTGCTTTTGGGCAGACGTTCCAGCCCGACCTGGACCGCCATACATTATACCGGAAGGAGTTCACGAAATGGCAGGAAGCTCAGAAAATACTATATGTCGATAGCGGGCGTACCAAATAACAGACTCTCTTCGCCGTCACCCTTGTACATGATTTTTTTCTCGAAACGTAGCCCCAGCTTTTCGAGCAAATGGATAGACGGCTGATTCATGGGGCTGGTGAAACCAAGAATCCGACTGATGCCCAGTGTTTCGCGGGCGTACGTCATCACCGCCGAAGCCGCTTCGTAGCCGTAGCCCGTTCCCGTATGACCCGGCAAAAACGCAAATCCGATATCCGGCGCATCCAGCATCTCGCGTTTGAACAAACCACACATGCCAATAGGCTGACCGCTGGCCTTTACCCATACCCGATACGCCCCGTAACCAAGCTGTTCATAACTCGTCAGCGGACCGGTGATGAGATAGTTCTCGGCGTCCTGAAGCGTCCGCACACCCCGGTCGCCGATAAACTCCAGCCAGGCAGGCATGTTCAGCAACTCCAGTATGAATGGAGCATCGTTAAGCGTAAACATTGAAAGCCTCAGTCGTACCGTTTCGATCATTGCTCAATAATAAACCTGTCTGGGCCAAGCTCCGGCCTGGCCTTAATACGTCAATTAAAACGCGACTGATTTCAGCCGAAGTCCGGTGTCTTCCGGCAAACCAAATACCAGATTCAGGTTTTGGACGGCATGACCTGAGGCCCCTTTGGTAAGGTTGTCGATTACGCTCGTAATCAGCAGCTGGCCATCGTGTACTTCCAGATGCACCAGGCATTTGTTGGTGTTCACGACCTGCTTTACATCCACCGGCGCATCGCTGACGTGGGTGAACGGGTGGCTTTCGTAATACGTCCGGTATAGCTGCTTTGCTTCGTCCAGGGTTCCGGCAAAGGGCGTGTAAACGTTGGCCATGATGCCCCGCGTGAAATCGCCCCGGTAAGGAATGAAATTGATGGCAGCCGTAAAATCAGGCTCCAGCTGCGTCAAACTCTGGCGTATTTCGGCCAGGTGCTGGTGCGTGAAGGCTTTGTAAATCGAAACGTTGTTATTGCGCCAGGTAAAGCCGGTTGTGGGTACAAGCGCCTGACCCGCGCCCGTGCTGCCGGTTATGGCACTTACGTGGACGTCGTCGGTCAGTTTACCGGCTTTTGCCAGGGGCAACAGCGCCAGTTGGATACTACTGGCAAAGCAGCCGGGATTGGCAATGCGCATGGCTTCCTGAATACGCTCCCGGTTGAGTTCCGGCAAGCCATACACGAAATCGTCGTGCTCATCCCGAAAATCGGCACTGAGATCAATTACGGCAATATCGTCGGACACCTCGTGCTCCGCCATAAACGTTGCCGAAGCCCCATGCCCAGAACATAGGAAAATAGCATCCAGGCCGTCCTGCGCTAGCAATTCACTAATTTCTTCACCCGAAAAGGTGAGGTCGGTATCACCCAGCAGATCGGTATGCGTAGCCCAAACGGGTTTGCCCGCCTGACTTTTGCTGTGTGTAAAGGCCACATTTACAAACGGGTGATTGATCAAAATACGAAGCAACTCACCTCCCGTATACCCGGCTCCACCAATGATACCAACGTTTATTTTTTCCATGTTTTTGTAACGACCGCGTTCATTTATTGATTCAATGTACTGCCAGTCTCACCTCTGACACCGGCTTTGCAAACCGCATTTAAGTAGCCGATACCTGGCTTTGCTCTCTAATTGCGCGAAACCAGACCAGCGCCCGATTCAATACGCTTTCATCGAAAGCCGTCACATATTCACTTTCAAATCCCGGCCGGTCGAGCGTTAATGAGCGGCTTAATTCATGATTGTGAATTACCAGGGTTCGCTTGCTGGAAATGGGGAAGAACTGAATACCCATGCCATTCTTCTGAAACGACAAGGTCGGGCAACCCAGACAGCATAGATGCATCGGTAGCGAATCGAGGGTAAAGGCAGCCTGTGACTGTTCACTCAGGCTGGCCATATCCTGAAGGGATAATTTATTGACACCAGAAATCAGCCTGTCAACAGCCGTTGGATTCGTTGCACGAACCCGTTCGTACACCTCCGCCGTAAATGCTTTCTGCCCGCTGAATACCAGTGGATTTTGACTTTCCTGAAGCAGTTGGGTTGATAACTCGCACCAGTAGTCAACCGGCAGCATCCGGATGGGATCTCCCGACTCAGGACAAATCAGAATGGGTTTATACGCAGGCACTGGAAAACCCAGCTTGGCCCATAACTGCTCGGGGGATTCGGGCGGATGAACGAAGTAAGGTTCAATGGTTTCCAGTCTAGCCTCAACGCCCATGGGTTTCAGGAGTCGCAGAATCAGGTCAACGTTATGAACTTCTTCATCCGGCATGAAAAACTCATCATCCAGCAGACCGCCAAAGCCCCTTGTTCCATAGCCAATTTTACGCTTAACCTTTAAGTAAGGCAGGATAAAATGCATGGGCGAATCCGAGAAGCGAATATCAACGGAATAATCGTAAACGGTGTCGCTGAGCGTTTTTATGGCCGCTTTGGTTGTTTGCCAGAAATCCTGCCATTTCTGAAGTTTGGACAGCGGCCGACGACTTGTTCCGATATGATTGAGGTGGATAACCCGCCGTATGTACGGGTTATCCTGCCAAATGGGATCGCACCAGCTACCGGCCAGTATGTCAATCCGGGCATTGGGGTATTGCTGCCTGATCAACGGAAAGGTGTACGACAGAATCAGCGCATCGCCCAGATGCCCGGAGGTCATCAGGAGAATGGCTGGCTCATCGGTAACGGGCACGCTATCCTGCTTACGCACAGACCTACTGGCGTAGGCATCCACTACTATATCAAGCAGTTGCAACGGATAGGCAATGCTCCGGGGAGCGCAATATTTCCGCGCTTTTCCAATCACTGGTTGTTGATTTTCTCGTAGATCATCACCTGATTGGAGGCTACTTTCGAGAAGCCGCGCACGTCGTCGCCCGTCCAGGCGTTGTTCATTTCGCCATACGAACCGAACTTCGACGACATCAGATCATGATCCGACTCAATACCCATCACCTGGAACCGGTAGGGTGCCAGCAGCACATGCACTTTACCCGACACATGCGCCTGCGAATCGGCCAGGAAGGTTTCGATGTTGCGCATAACGGGGTCCATAAACTGGCCTTCGTGGAGCATGGTACCGTACCAGTTGGCCAGCTGCTCTTTCCAGTACAACTGCCATTTGCCCAGCACGTGCTTTTCGAGGGTATGGTGCGCTTTAATAATAATCAGGGGCGCGGGGGCTTCGAATCCAACCCGGCCTTTGATGCCAATGATGGTGTCGCCCACGTGAATGTCGCGGCCAATACCGAACGGACCAGCCAGTTCGGTTAGTTTACGAATGGCATCGACCGGATTGTTGTAGGTCTCGTCGCCAAATGCGCCGGAAATACCTTTGATTTCACCGTGCTGGAACGTGATCGTAATCGTTTCCTGGTCCGATTTGGTCACCTGCGTTGGCCAGGCCGATTCGGGTAGGAACTGATCCGATGTCAGCGTTTCTTTACCGCCTACCGATGTTCCCCAGAGTCCTTTGTTGATGGAATAGGCCGCTTTATGCCACTCCTGATCAACACCTTTGGCTTTGAGGTATTCGATTTCGGCTTCGCGCGACAGGCGCAGGTCCCGAATGGGGGTGATCACTTCGGCGTCGGGTGCAATGATGCGGAACGCCATATCGAAACGAACCTGGTCGTTACCCGCACCCGTACTCCCGTGCGCAATGGCCGACGCGCCAATTTCGCGGGCGTATTCGGCGGCAGCAATGGCCTGAAAAATCCGCTCGGCGCTTACGCTGAGCGGGTAGGTGTTGTTTTTCAAGACATTACCATACACCAGAAACTTCAGGCATTGCTGGTAATAGTCGTCTGTCTTCGAGATGGTTACATGAGACTTAACCCCTAATGAATAGGCCCGTTCCTCAATCGCTTTGAGCTCGGCATCCGAAAAACCGCCTGTATCGACCAGCACCGAATAAACATCCATGCCACGATCTTCAGACAAATATTTAACACAGAAGGAGGTATCGAGACCTCCGCTAAAGGCGAGAACTACTTTTTGAGACATTAGAGAGAAAGACGCCGGGCAATGACTCGCTCGTTGTCGGAATGGTTTTGGTGGCACAAATATCGGGCTTGTTCACGAAAAACCCGACTGAATTCGTATCCTTTCGTTTATCCGTGGCGTGGGACTGCCAACAAGAGGCTTTGCTTAAGATAAATCACTTATCAGACATGGGCGTTCAAGCTATCACGAAACACTCTTGAAACTACAAATAGAGACAGGTACGGTTTCTATAAAAAAGCCATATTTCCCTCCTTTATCTCTCCCGTCAAGTCCCAGAGTTTATTCTGGGAGATGAGAATATTGCAATTTTAGCTTTTCAAGGAGTATAAGACATGATTTGTAGACTAGGTAACTAAAAATATAATACTAATGGCTACTTACCCATTTTATAAGAAAAACTGAATGCACTAGAGAGATAAAGCTAAGATCAAAACCTACAGAATAAAAAAATCGGAACCACTAATAGCTCCGATTCTTCAAGAAGATCAGTTCTAAAAATAGTTAACTTTTTTCAGGAGGAGACATTCGCTCAGTTAATTTCGCTTTCAAATGACTCTTCAGATTGTCACATTGTTGGTAGCTAAATTTTGGTGGAAGAGCATTACCTATTAAAAGTGCAATTGCGGCCTTAGGTATGTCTAATGGAAACTTATAGTTGGGCGGAAAAGACTGGAGCAAAGCGGCTTCACGTGGTGTTATTACCCGATCTTCCTCTGGATGTAAAAAACGACCCTTCGAAGGATTAAGGCACCCCCCTGTTATAGTTGTTGAATAATCGTCCCATCTTAATCTCCCGTAAATATCATTAAAGCCAACGTTTGGCTTTTTATGGCAATCTAAAGTATACTCCTCAGGTAAATCTTTTCGACTACCCCCATTTTTAGGAGTCAACTTTATTCTATTTAAAACTTCTGGAGTATGAACTGCAACAATTTTATGGAGAGCATCAGTTGTCTCAGAAATAGACTCAAGTTTCTCAATGTAATCACGTACAGTTTTCTTTTCTCCAGTTCCTGGTGCAATCTTAATTGCCCCTATTAATGATCCTACCATAACTAACCTTTCACGACTTTGTGGAACGCCATAATCTTTTACATTTACAACTTGAATATCTAATTTATATCCAAGAGCTTGTAATTCCTTTGTTATTTCAATAAATACATCATACGTTTCTAAACCAGGAACATTTTCCATCATAATTGTGATTGGCATTAGCTCCTTAACGAAACGAAAATATTCAAGAACTAAATCGTTTCTAACATCAAAAACTTCATCTTTTCGGTTGAGTTTTCGAACCTTTGAAAATCCTTGACAAGGTGGGCATCCTGCTAGCAAATGTAAGGGTCTACGTTTAAGCAAACGTTTAATTGATTTTGTATCTATTTCTCTAATATCTTGTTGAATTAGAGTTGTGTTTGGGTGATTCAGTGAATATGCTTTAATAGCGTCTGAATTTATTTCAACAGACGCTATTACTTCAAAATCAGCATCTATCATACCTTGAGACAAGCCTCCGCAACCGGAGAACAGGTCGATGGCAGTGAATTTTCTTTTCATCAATCGAAAAATTAACTTATTGCAGGTGGAGTATCAGCACTGGCGGTATTACCATCGGCAGTAGCAGTTGGTGCAACAACAACTACGGTATCAGCGGCATCAGAAATTGGCATGACAACTGAGGAGTCAGCAACAGCGATCGGACCAACATATGCTGGTACTAGGGGTGACTCATCATCTAGTCTTATTTCTACGTCTTTTATTATTGGATGCTCTGGTGCTCGTTGTTTTAAGAAGTCAAAAAACTCTTTATATCTAGTTTTAACATTTCTAAATAGCCCTCCCCAAGTAACAGCATCAAGACTGCTTCTTAATTGGGTTAGTGTTGAATTGAGCGAACTATCTTTTGCCAAATTATCAGCAATCAATTGCCCATAGACTGATTTGTTTCTAAATTCATTTGTAGTTCCTTGATCAGAAATAGCTGCTTGAATACGAGTAACATATCTATTTAACCTCATCAAATGGTCATAGTCCGCAGTAAGCCCAGGTGCCATTAATTCAAGTACTATGATTCTGGTATCGTCTCTGATACATAGAAGATCAAACCTACGACCATCACGATCATCATCTCTTTTGTACTCTTTGTCTGTTTGAATTAGAACATCTTCGATCCATTTATCCACCCCATGCTCATGATGAAAATCAGCAGGAACTAGATGCTCATATTCATGACCAAGTAGCCAAGGGTGATCTTTAAGAAAAGTTTGCATATCAGGCTTTCCTTTACCAGCCTTTTCTGGCAATCTTGCCTTGATGTATTTATCAAACTGGTTTATAATTTCAATTTTACCAGCAATAACTTCTGCTGTTGAAACCGCTGCAATTACATCCCATTCGTGAACAGCTTCAATCAGGCTAGCTAAAGAATTTTCATCTGTAGCATTTATTTTTTTAATTACCTTTTTTACACTTTCCCGTTCTACGCCCGAAATCATTGAGGAAGCAATTATTTTAAAGTCTCCTTCATTGATACGTTCTATTTCAGCAACTTTATCTAAAGCTAATAATAGATCTTCCCTCTCTTGCTTTGCAAGTCTGTCAATCCGTTCGTTATATTGGCTAAACGTATGTCTAAAATTAGCCAGTTGACTACTTGTTCTCCTTTTTTTCCAGTCAGAGCAAAGCTGTTTTATCATAGCTTGTCCCCATTTTTCAAAATCCTTTGCTTTATCATATTGCCAATTGACAGTTTGTCTGTCCGTGGCTATATAATCCTTCTCTGAGTCAAGAAATTCAGCTTTAACTTGACCAGTCAGATACTCAAGTCCAACCTGTCCATTTATGCCTCCGCTAAGGTTAAAAAGAAATGGAGTTGTTTGAGCAATCCTCCCGTGTGCAAATATTGAGATTCCTTTTAACTCAGAGTCATTAATGGGGACTTTAAGAAAGCCAAACCAATAACTTATATGACCAACATCAGGAATATTCAACTCTTCCCATCCATCATCTGCTGGTATTCTATGCTCAAAATCGAGATTTTCTTTGCTTAAAGGAACTCCATTGATTATCACTTCCATCACATCAGACCGTATAGCGAATCGCCTTGCCATACTTGTCATAAATGATTGCATATTAATGCGATTATGAAGCTTAAGCCTTCTATAGGTTATTGTTACTCCAGAGGATTCATCAGTAGTATTGTCTATTTCTGGTTCAATGTAAAACTCTTGCAAATCATCACGGCCCCGCAAATCGTTGTAGTTAAGTGTAAATTGAACTACACGCCCATCTTTCACTGCTTTTACTACAATATCCTCTGCAATACCAAATCCAGCCAGCTTACCGATTCCTTTACGACCCATAACAAGCCGCCCATTAGCTGTTTTCTCACCTCTTCTTCTTCTCTCATATCCTATTTGCAGATAGTAATTATTGATTTCATTGAATGTCATACCTATTCCGTAGTCTTTTACAATGATCTCGGCTCCTGGAGATGTAGGGTCTGCTGGAACGCTGATTTCAACTTTAGTAGCATCTGCATCCCATGCATTTGCAATTAATTCAGCAACGGCAGGAACAGGTCCCCCGTACATATCTTGGCCAAGAAGGTCAATAAATCTCCCGGCAAATTTCATTTTTAACCTCGTATCAGTATTACCTGAATCTTGGCTTGCATTCATGTGGAAAAGGGCTATTCTGGTGTGTAATCAGAGATTCTGCAAAAACAGAAGAGAAATATTTAAAAACAAGAAATCAACTATGTACAAAAGTAAGACCATTATAAGTATTCTACTCTCTTACTAAAAACTTTAAGCTATCTAACTAACTTACAGTTAGTTGGCAAAATATTTATTTTTCACTTAAGTGTTGAAGATTAGAAAATAACGTTGACACCCTTAAGCTAAAAAGCCAACCTTTCTTCACCCTCTCAAAGCAGCACCAGTAAACTCCCCGGCAGTACCCGCACGTTAACCTGACCGGCAGGCAGCGTCAGCGGCTCACCATCGGCATGAATCAGTACGGGGCCGTCGGCTTCTACGGTGGCTTTCGTTACAGATGTTCCGCGCCAGTAAGGTGATTGATTGAGCGTCTTGTTGAATAACCGCCAGGTGAGGACACCAGCGGCCTGGGTGGGAAAGGGACGAATTTCGCACTGCTCCAGCCTACCGTCGGCGATGTTGGCGGTCGGGGCCATCCAGGCATTATTCCCGAACTGCCCCGCATTGGCGAACGTGAGCGAGAAGAGCTTCTGCTTCTGCCCATCCAGCAAAAATACCGGGGGCTTATACCCCAGAAACGCGTTAAACGCCGTACGAATGTAAGTTGGCAGTCCACGGACGGGTTGCCGGGCGAAGGCGTGGGCTACATAAGCCTCAAATCCAAGTCCGGCGGTACAGAAAAACGGATGCTCGTTTATTTCGCCACTATCAATCACCACCGGTCGTCCGGTCAGGGCGCGTTCAATGGCTTTCGGCGGAGCAAGCGGAATTCCCAGATGCCGGGCCAGCCCATTGCCGGAACCAATGGGCACAATGCCCAATGCCGTAGCTGATCGACGGAGGGCCTGAGCCGTTTCGTTGATGGTACCATCGCCCCCAATGGCCAGCACCCGATTGACCCCCCGCTTCACGGCATCGGTGGCAAGTTCGGTAGCATGGCCGGGGTGCGTGGTAAAAATAGCTTCGGGTGCATAATCGAGCGCTTCAGCGCGACGCATAAACGCATCCTGAAGCAGGGCTTTCTGCGCAACGGAGGTTGTACCGGAAAGCGGATTGATGATAGCCAGAACGGCTGAACGACTGCTCACTCAGGAGAAGAAAATAAATAAGATTAAAATAAAGACAACGATAAAAATATAGTACCAACCATCGGAAAAGATGTATGGTTTGTAATCGTTGTAAAACTTCCGGACCTTTTTCATAAATCGTTACGCTAGATACGGGGACAAAGATAACGGTAGGTTTTGGGTATTCAGTTTTTGGGTTCTAAACCGATGATGCCAGATGTGAGCATCTGGCATCATCGGGGCAAGCTACAACGCCTGCCCACCGTTGACGGCCAATACGTGTCCATTCACAAATGAGGCCTCGTCCGAAGCCAGAAACAGATACGCGTTGGCAATGTCTTCGGGCTTGCCAATGCGCCGAACCGGAATGGTTGCCACGGCCTGGTTGCGTACCTCATCGGGCATGGCATCGGTCATAGCGGTTTGGATAAAACCCGGCGCTACCGCATTAGCGGTAATGCCTTTCGGACCCAGCTCTTTGGCCCATGACCGCACCATGCCAATGATACCCGCTTTGGCGGCTGCGTAGTTGGTTTGTCCAAAAGCACCATGAACTCCGTTGATCGACGACGTACAGATAATTCGCCCGTATTTCTGCTCCACCATGTACGGTGCCACCACTTTTGTGCAGTTAAAAACACCCGTCAGGTTTACGTCGATCACCTGCTGCCAGTCGGCAAATGACATTTTCAGCAGGGTTTTATCACGTGTGATCCCGGCGTTGTTAATCAGAATATCGATCCGGCCATACTGCTCGTGTACAGAGCGGGCGGCTGCTTCAATACCGGGCACATCCGTTGTGCTCACGTGCTGGAAAACGCAGGCAAACCCCCGGTCGCGCAGTGACTGGGCGGTGGCTTCACCTTCATCCAGCAAATCCCAGATGATAACGGTGGCTCCTTCGCGGCAAAACACCTCGGCAGCTGCCTGTCCGATGCCCCGGGCAGCCCCGGTAATAATGGCAATTTTATTCTGTAATCTCATAACCTGTCAGCAGGAAATCCGTTAGCATTGAATGAGCGAATAACGCAAAATTCCATTCGATTCACCAACATTGTTTGGGTTATGGAATGTATATGATAGCTTTAGTCAAAACGCTTTCTTTATGAAACAACTCACCACTACACTCCTCCTTTTCCTGCTCGCTTTCCCGGCTCTGAGTCAGCCTACAGCGCAGACACTGGCCGATAACCGCGAACGACGGGCCATTCTCGAAATCCTGAAACGGCAAACCGACGACTGGAACGCCGGACGTATCGACCGGTTTATGGTGGCTTACTGGAATTCCGACTCGCTGACATTCATCGGCAAGGCCGGTATTACGTATGGGTATCAGCCAACGCTCGCTAATTACAAAAAGCGCTACCCCAGCCGGGCATCGATGGGCACGCTTAAGTTTGATGTTCTGGAGCTAAACTTCCAGACGCCCACCGTGGCCTATGTGATTGGCCGTTTTCACCTCACCCGCCCCCAAATTGGCGATGCGGAAGGGTACTTTACCTTACTCTGGCGAAAAATCAATAACCGCTGGGTAATCGTAAGCGACCATACAAGTTAGCCATTAATCAGGCCTGAGACGGCTGATTGTCAGACTCAACCATTTCTGTGAATGCATTTATTTAAACTATAAGCTAAAGCCGCTTTAGCTTACACGTATAAACCTTTGGTTTACTTGCGAAGTTTTTTATTATATATTCAAGAAATTTTTGGCCTTTGTTACGTAAAAGCTAAAAAACAATACCGTGTCAAAACTGCTTGAATAGACGGTACCTCTGAACGCTACTCATGCTGATTACGCAACCCATGACTTCCGATACTGCCTGGCACAATGCTCACTCAGACCCTCACTTTTGGGCAATTCTGGCGCAAAGCCTGTTTCCTCCTTATGTCAACACCTGTCGGTGGTTTGCGGGGAAAGCCAGGCAACAAACCGGCTTTTCGGTAAAAACAGTTCATACATTGGCTCTTCCGGATGGCGATGTGGCGTATCTCCTCATTCTGGAATCGACCTACGCCGATGGCGGACCTGAAACGTATTTATTGCCCATTTCTTTCCTAACCGATCATACAACACATACCCTATCGTTTCAACCGGCGACCATTCCCGAAAAAGCCCGAATCAGCGACGACATCACCATTGGGAAAGAAACCGGTATGCTCATCGACGCGATCTATGACGAACGGTTTCGGGAAGTCCTGTTCACTGCTATTTATCAGAATCAGATAATGCCGCAAACCGATGGAACCCTAACGTTTCACCGGGGCAAGGGGCTCGATGAGGGCGATGAACGGCTTCCATCGCGGGTGCTGCCTGTCGACTCAAGCAACTCGGCCATGACCTTCGGTGATAAATACTTCCTGAAACTATACCGAAAACTCTTTCAGGAAACGAACCCGGAAGTCGATATGGTAGCGTTTCTGACCGACGAAAGCAACTTCGAACACATCCCTGCTTTCGGTGGCAGCATTATCTGGCAGGGAAGTGACCGACCGGATATTACGCTCGGAATGGTGCAACGGATGGTGCCTAATGACAAGGATTCGTGGATGCAAACCGGCGATTACCTCAACGATTTTCTCTACGCCGTTCCGCAACGGCTGTTCGCCATTCGAGAAGATGTGTTCGATAAAGTGGAACTGCTGGGCCGCCGAACGGGCGAGATGCACTGCGCCCTGTACAAACCGTCTAAACCCAACGCTCCAACCGATCCGGCTTTTGAACCCGAGCCGTTTACCGACGAGTACCGCGAGTTTCTGATCAAACGGTTAGAGGATCTGCTCGAACGCCGGTATGCGCTGCTGATCGACAATTATACCAAACTCGATTTGCAGGCGCAGCGGCTGGCCTGGGTATTTATGGAAGCGAAAGAGATGATCGATACCTTCATTGCCGACTTCCGCACCCGCCCCCTCAGTTCGCAACGCATCCGAATCCACGGCGATTATCACCTTGGGCAGGTACTGGCAACGGAAAACGACTTTGTGATCATCGACTTCGAGGGCGAACCCGAGAGCAGCATTGCCGAACGAAAGATCAAGCACTCACCGCTTAAAGATGTGGCAGGTATGATTCGGTCGTACCACTACGCCGTTTCGGCTAAGCTGTTCAACTCCGTCGAAACCGACGAACTTGACCCCGACCACCTGCAGCGCGTATCGGATCGGTGGTTTTACCTGATTCGGGATACGTTTCTGGATGCGTATCTGGACGTATTTGGTGCTCCTCACCCGCTTTTCAAAAACAACAGCGAAATCAATTTCCTGCTTCTTATCTACCTGCTCGAAAAGGCCGTGTACGAATTGGGGTACGAAATTAGTTACCGCCCCTCGTGGGTTAAAATCCCGCTGAAAGGTATCATTGATGTAATCCGTGAGATCGAAAAAATCCGGCTGAGCGATGGCGAGGTCGCGCCCAACGTACCCATGCTGCAAACGGGCCTGCTACAAACAAAACGCGACTAGTTGATCAGGTAAAATACAGCGGCAAGCCCGTTACACGAATGCGCTGATTTAAGAACAGGCCCCGGTTTTTCGTAGGAAGGCGGGGCAGCGACCCTATAAATTGAGATCATGTATCTGCGAACGGTGAGGATTTTTTCTAACTTTCAGCCGCTGATCACGTTCAATAACGTATCTATTTAGTTCCAACAATGGCAAAACGCAAAACTCCAACCCCCTCGGCCGAAACCGAACAAGCGGTGCAGCCTGCTTTACCCGAACAAGTTACGAGCCAACCGGCCTCGTCGGACAAGCCGACCCACCAGGATGGGGTTTACTCCCGCTTCTCTGATTTCGATATTCACCTCTTCCGGAGTGGGAAGCATCAGAAGCTATACGATAAATTTGGCGCTCACGTCGTTGAGCACAACGGTGTTATAGGCACCTATTTTGCCGTGTGGGCACCCTCGGCCCGCTATGTTGCCGTTATCGGTAATTTCAACGGCTGGGATAAAGGCAGTCATTCCATGAATGTTCGCTGGGATTCGTCGGGTATCTGGGAGGTGTTCATTCCGAACATCGGCCGGGGCGAAACCTACAAATATTTTATTATCCACGAAGGCGGACGCGAAGTCGAAAAAGGCGACCCTTATGCTCACTGGTGGGAAGTGCCGCCCAAAACAGCTTCGGTCATTTGGGATACCTATTACGAATGGCAGGATCAGGAATGGATGGCCAACCGGGCTGCCAAAAACGCCCTCAACGCGCCGATTTCCGTGTACGAGATGCACATGGCCTCGTGGCGACGTGATCCCGGCAATCCGGAGCGCGAGTTGACGTATGGTGAAATTGCCGATGCGCTGGTGCCTTATCTACAGGACATGGGCTTCACGCACGTTGAGTTCATGCCGGTCATGCAGTATCCGTACGCGCCTTCCTGGGGCTATCAGATTACCGGCTATTATGCACCCAGCAGCCGTTTTGGTACACCTCAGGAGTTTATGAAACTCATCGAACGGCTTCACCAGGCGGGTATTGGGGTGTTACTGGACTGGGTTCCCTCCCACTTCCCCGGCGACGCCAATGGCCTGTATGAGTTCGATGGCTCGCACCTGTACGAACATCCAGACCCACGCAAAGGGTATCATCCCGACTGGAAAAGCTATATTTTTAACTATGGCCGACCAGAAGTCCGCTCGTTCCTGCTCAGCAACGCCATGTTCTGGCTCGACCGTTGCCACGCCGATGGTTTGCGCGTAGATGCCGTTGCCTCCATGCTGTATCTGGACTATTCGCGCAATGCGGGCGAGTGGGAACCGAACGAGTTTGGTGGCCGCGAGAATCTGGATGTCATCTCGCTCATCAAGGAAATCAACGAAGCGGTTTATAAGGAATTCCCCGATACGCAAACCATCGCCGAAGAATCGACCGCTTTTCCGGGCGTATCGCGGCCGGTTTTCATGGGTGGACTTGGCTTCGGGATGAAATGGATGATGGGCTGGATGAACGACACGCTTCGGTATTTCCAGCGCGACCCGGCTTTCCGCAAATTCCATCAGGACGAGTTAACTTTCAGTACCGTTTATGCCTTTACGGAGAACTTCATGCTACCCCTCTCACACGATGAGGTTGTGTATGGCAAGCACTCGCTGATTGGTAAAATGCCCGGCGATGAATGGCAGCGATTTGCTAATTTACGGTTGCTCTTCTCCTACATGTTTACGCATTCGGGCACTAAACTGCTCTTCATGGGTGGTGAGTTCGGTCAAACATCGGAGTGGAAATTCGATTCCAGTCTGGATTGGCATTTGCTCGAATATGGGCCACATAAAGGTATGGCCGCCTGCGTAAAAGCATTGAATGCGCTTTATAAAGCTGAACCGGCCATGTATGAGCGCAATTTCAGCGCTGATGGTTTCGAGTGGATCGACACAAGTGACCGCGAGAACAGCGTTATCACCTACATTCGAAAAGGCAACCGTCCGGAAGACAACTTGCTGATTATCCTAAATATGACCCCCATTCCACGTTCCGGTTATCGCATAGGCGTACCGTCGGCGGGCTCATACAGGGAAGTATTTAATAGCGATGCCGTTGAGTTCTTCGGGAGTGGCGTCAGCAATTCGGAGCCCATTGCCAGTTATGAACAGGTATGGCACGGTCGTCCGCAATCCATCGACGTAAACGTTCCTCCGCTGGGAGCTGTCGTTTTAAAAATGATTTAGGAAAGACTAAAAAGGAAGTGGGTAGCCTGTGTACACATGGGCTACCCACTTCCTTTTTTATTACCCGTTTATCCTTCTCTATCTTTGCCCTACAACACCTTAATTTATTGATGAAGCAAACACTCATTGCATTGCTAACGCTAGTACCACTTTTTGCAGTTGCGCAATCGCCCGTTTCGGCTCGACTTAGCAGTGGTTATGACTTAGGGATGGCTTACTCGAAAAATAAGTACAATCCGTCTATTACCTACTACCAGCTAATTCACGTCGGTGAACGTAAGTTGCTCTCTCTGGGCTGGACGGCTCGTTTAGGCGCTTTTTACGGCGACAATCTGAATTACTACACGGCACCCGCCCGCTTAACCCGTGGCAAAAGCGGCCTGGGTGCGCTTACCGCCCCGCTCATCACCAATAACATCGATACGGTTCGGTATGATTACATCACGAACACTTCGCTCAATATTGGATTTCGGGCGCAGCTTAATTTAGGAAGACTGGAAATTGGGGGCAGTGCCGATTTGCTGGGAATCGCTTTCGGCAAGTCACGACTGGGCCGTTATATGTCGTCGACGGGTCAATATAAAATAACCTCCAGCACGGGTGCCGATTCAACGACAACTTACTTTCAGGGTGCCAACACCTTCCAAGATGCAAAGCCCAGTACGTTCAACGTGCGCTTACTGGGCGATAACGACCGGGGCACACTGGCCACCGAAATTTACGCCCGCTATCGCGTGAGTCAGCGCATGGGCATTAAACTGGGTTACCAATGGCTTACCACCGAAACAACCGTCTCAAACCGTGATGTTATTGCAGACAACAATCGATTTAGGAATCGGGCGGGTATGGCTTACTTTGCCGTAACCTTGCCCGTCTTTCAGTAGTGGAGTGGGGAGTAGTGGAATAAGTGCAGTAGAACGACCCTCACTTACTCCACTACTTTACCACTCCACTTACTCCCCTACTTACTAAACTTCTACTGGTTTCAGGTCGAAATACGTTTGAAAGATAGCGGCCCCAATTTCGTTGGTACGCGTCTGAAAGTTATCAAGGTATTGATGCAATCCCCCACTAAAGATATCTGCCGTGTCGGTGAACTCAATCTCCGAGCGTAGTTTGGACATTGTCCGCTCTGCTGAGTTCCCAAAACCGTGTGCGATGTTATTGCCAGAAATTTCATAAAGCGACAACTCCGCCTGCCGGATGCAATGCGCTACGGAACGGGGAAACATCCGGTCCAGAATCAGAAATTCGACAATGCTGGACGGCGACAGTGACCGATACTGCTGACGATGCATGTTGTACGCACTGACCGACTTTAATACGGCCGACCAGATCATTAAATCGATGGTAGAACCAACGGCTTCTATTTCGGGCAGCAGGGTAAAATATTTCACATCCAGAAACCGGGACGTTTTATCGGCTCGCTCCAGAAACCGGCCCAGCCGCCCAAAATGCCAGGCTTCGTTGCGGGTTATGGTGGCGTCGATAATACCATAGAAAAGCTGGGTACTGTTCCGAATCTCGGTAAAGAAATGCTGGGTTTCAATTTCCTCCCACTGCTGCTTGGGCGAGGTATCGCGCACCATCAGATAAAACTGGTTCAGGTGCTCCCACATTTCTTTCGAAATCACCTCACGGATAGTGCGGGCGTTCTCACGGGCGTTGCTCAGGCAAGCCACAATGGAGTTGGGGTTACGCTTATCGAAGGTCATAAAATGAATGACATTCTCCCGCGTAGGCTGCTGATAATATTTCGTAAATAAGTCGTGATCGGCGGTGGCAATCAACAAAGGCTCCCACTGCTGATCCACGTTGGGGGGCAAATCGAGTGCCAGGTTAAAATTCACACTCATGAAACGGGCATAATTTTCGGCCCGCTCAATGTATCGGTGCATCCAGTAAACAGAATTGGCAACGCGGCTCAGCATAACGTATAATATTGGGTTAAAACGGTGGATGACCAACAAAAATAGGGCTTTACCGCTACTAAACAAGAAAAATTGGCCAAATCAGACCAACAAACAAAACAAGTACTTGAAAGATAAAACGTTGCCTGTCACGCTATAGCACTCATTCAGGCATATTCATCAACCCTTATATAAAATTTACGCGGTTAGAAAAAGGATGTTTTACTCTTCTGATTGCAGAACGCCTTATTCGTACGTTTCTACAATATTATGATAGACAAGCTAGTTTCCTTATGCCTTTTTAGCCTGCTTTTCAGCATGGCCGCTTTTGCAACCACTACTCCCGGCAAATCTACAGCCCCGGCACCGGGTTCCAAGTTTTACGAAGTCAGAATTTATTACCCAACACCTGGTAAATATGCTGAAATAGTCGACCGTTTTCGTCAGTATACCACCAAAATTTTCGAAAAGCACGGTATGGAGAATATCGGTTACTGGACCCCAACCGATACGAGTCGTAAAGAATTAATCTATATTCTGGCCTACCCCAGCCGCGAAGCTCGTGATGCTTCATGGAAAGCCTTCGGCAGCGATCCCGAATGGAAAGCAGTTGTAGCCAAAACCGAAGCCAACGGTAAACTAGTCGACCATGTCGATCAGATTTTCATGACCGATGCCGACTTTTCGCCCAAGCTGAAACTAAGCCAGAAATCACCGGAGCGAACATTCGAGTTACGCACCTACACATGTACTCCCGGCAAACTGCCTAACCTGCTGTCACGCTTCCGCGATCATACGGTGAAGCTGTTCAGCAAACACGGTATGACCAACGTAGCGTATTGGGTGACGCAGGAAAAAGATCCCGCTACCCAATCCAAACTGGTGTACATCCTGGCTCACCCCAGCGAAGCCGAAGGAAAAGCTCACTTCGAAGAATTCCGTAAAGACCCAAAATGGATTGCGGTCAAAGATGCATCGGAAAAAGAAGCCGGCGGGTCACTGACCACCAAAGTTGAGTCGGTCTACATGAAACCTACAGATTATTCGCCTATTAAATAACCAGGGCAAACAACGCCTTTCATCAATCGGTTTCACGACGTAAACAAACAACGTTATGAAACCGATTGATCGTTTTGTTACTAACCTATTTGGCAATCCGGCGCTATCTACCCTCTCCCGCCAGGATTTTCTTCAGCTAACCGGCCGTACGCTGGCCGTTGGTGCGCTGGGCAGCACCCTGGCTTCCTGCGAAAAAAAACCGGATGCCAGTAACACCGCCGTCGAAACAGCCAGTACTCCCAGCGGGCCCGTTCCCAAACTACCCGCCACCTCTCCCCCGGCCGACGTTCCCGCCGACTCCACCAAGCCCATTGAACTGGAGCAGATCAAAGCCAAAACCGAACAGCAGGAAGGCCCAACACCAACGCCCCTGGCCGAAGATCAGCGCATAGGTTACGCCCTTGTTGGTCTCGGACACCTGACCCTGAATCAGATTTTACCCGCTTTTGGTGCCTGTACAAAATCGAAAGTGGTGGCTCTGGTGAGCGGAAGCCCCGAAAAAATGCAGAAGGTAGCTGCTCAGTATGGCATTAAGGAATCGAGCTGTTACAGCTACGCCGATTACGACAAGCTGAAGGATAACAAAGAGGTGCAGGCCATTTACATTGTGCTGCCCAATGGAATGCACGCCGAATACACCATCCGGGGAGCGCAGGCGGGCAAGCATATTCTCTGCGAGAAACCAATGGCCAACACTGCCCAGGAATGTCAGGCAATGATTGACGCCTGCAAAAAAGCAGACCGTAAGCTTATGATCGCCTACCGGATTCAGTACGAGCCTCATAACAGGATGGTGCGCGAGATGGTCCAGACCGAGAAATTCGGGAAGGTGAAAAGCATTATCGCCAACAACGGCCAAAACTCCGATAACCCGAAGCACTGGCGGTTCAACAAAGCCCTGGCCGGGGGCGGCTCTCTGCCGGATGTGGGCCTATACTGCCTGAACACCATCCGGTTTGTACTGGCCGAAGAACCAACCGAAGTAATGGGTTATATTCACAGTACGCCAAACGACCCACGTTTTAAGGAGGTAGAGGAACAGGTAAACTGGATGATGAAATTTCCAAGTGGCGTACTGGCGAGTTGTGCTACCAGCTACGGGCATCACGACGAGAAGAGCTATCGGGTTCTGGCCGATACGGGCTGGATAAAAATGGACCCGGCTTTCCCGTACACCGGTCTACAGTTGGAAACCAGTCAGGCGCAGGGCGAAGAAAATCAGATCATCCAACACAAAATTGCCGACAAAGACCACTTCACCCTCGAAATGGATCACTTCTCGGAGTGCCTTCTGGAGAATAAAGTCCCGTTCACGCCCGGCGAAGAAGGGCTTCAGGACCAGAAAATAATGGAGGCCATTTATCAATCGGCGCGGGAAGGGAAACCGGTCAAGTTGCCCGCCGTAAGCAAAAAAGACGCTTTCCGGGGACCGGAACCAAAAACTGCCTGATTCATACAGGTGGCCCTGCGGGATTATGAATCCCGTAGGGCCACCTGTATGAATTACAATGCCACAAACTCCACCCGCCTGTTTTTCTTTCGGTTATCTTCGCTACTGTTTGGCGAAACGGGGTCAATGGGGCCACGACCGACGGCTTTTAACCGGCTTTTAGCGATTCCCTTACCGGCCAGGTAATCAATAACCGCCTGGCAGCGGTCTCGGGAGAGTTTAACGTTTAAATCAAAATCGCCCTGGTTGTCGGTGTGGCCGCGGATTTCAATTTGCAACGCCGGATTTTCGCTAAGTACAGCCGCCAGCTGATCGAGTTCGGGGGACGATTCCGGGCGCAGAACGGGGGAGCTTTGATCGAAGTAGATATTCTTAAGCGTAACAGCCTTTCCCTTTTCAATAGCGCCAAACGGCTGGTTCGTCACGGCTGGCATCCGGAGGTTAGCGGAGAGAGCGGGCGCTTTTAGGGCTGGTTTTGCGGTGGGAGTTTCCACGTAAGCCGTCTTCGCCGATTTAACCACCGCTTCGGGAAGCGCCTGCGTTTTTGTAATGTCCGGCGTTTTTTTAGGCGTTAACATAACCCGTGCTTCACTCTGTACACTATCCAGCCTGATGGACTTTGTGAAATCCCCATAGCCATTGGCGGAACTGGTTAACTGGTAGACTCCCCTACCGGGCAGGTCTGTTTTAACCAGACCGGTCACTGAATCGGGCGTTAGTAACAGCGTTGTCTTACCCGCTTTGCCGGAGATCGTAAACCGGGCATCATGAATGAGTTTGTTTGTCCGGCTATCGACCGCCCACACGGTTAGTTTAATGGGGGCGGGATCCAGCTGGGCATCAAATTCATAGCGGTTCCCCGTCGGTGACACAGCAATCGTCATGCTTCGAAAAGCGGTTGTATACCCCTCGCCACTTACCTCAATCGCTAACACATCGGGTCCCTCAAACACACGTTCCAGACGCCCGTCTACCAGCGAAAACTGCTGCGTCTTACCCGTTGCTTTGGAGGTTATGCTGGCGATAGCCGATGTCATAGGTTTGCTAATGTCGACGGCAAAC
Source organism: Spirosoma fluviale (assembly GCF_900230225.1). Taxonomy (GTDB): domain Bacteria; phylum Bacteroidota; class Bacteroidia; order Cytophagales; family Spirosomataceae; genus Spirosoma; species Spirosoma fluviale. The sequence goes on along the minus strand of NZ_OCNH01000001.1, from coordinate 210,957 downwards.
GCTTTGACTGTCAGAATGCTGGGTTTGGTTGCCCGGCCGGATTCGACAGGAGAAGCCATCACTGGCCTGGCGCTGGGCGTTGCTTTAATCCGTGAGTAATCAACTTCCCTCCTCTGGGCCATACCAGAGCTGACAACCAGTAAATAGACTACTGTCGCCAGAAATAGCTTTCCGTTTGAAAGGAGCATAAGTTGCCTGTTATTAGAAACCTATAAGGTCTGCGAGACCTTATAGGTTTTGCCGGTTTATGGGACTGATTACGGCCTCCCAATCTGACTTTCCCCTTAATGATGCGCCGTAGTCGACACGGGCGGATTAATCATAATATGAGCCCGATGCGTACCGGGGTCCATAATCCAGGGCATGCCGGGTGCTTCGGGCTTTAGTGGCAAACCGGTGCTTTCGGCGGTAGCATATGGAATGTACACAACCGAGCGCAGATACCCATCTTTTACCTCACCCGTAGCGGCATCATAATCTTCGTCTTTAGCGGTGTAGGAAAATAACGACGATGGATGGGTGGGCATTGTCAGCTTTTTCGCCTTTACTTCCTGCTCACGCATCGCCAGAATTTCAGCCGGTTTTTTCCCTGCCTGTTTCAGTACCCGACCACGTTCCATAAACGGGTCGAGGTCGCGGTGGTAACAGGATACGCTCAGTCCTTTCTGAGCGGGATCATCGGCCAGGCAAACGAGTTCGTTGGTTCCTTTGCGCAGCACGACAAACTCATTTTTGGCGGAGTATCCGTACACCGTTGCACCATCTCGTTTATCAGCCGGAGCGGCCAGCACAGCGGTTTTAATTTGAATATCGGGAGCTGGAACCGTGGGCGTTTGGGCAAACGCGGTGGCCAATAGGCCTTGTAAGGCGATGAGGGCAAGGGTAGTTTTCATGGTTGTTAGACGAGTTAATTAGGATAAGGCAAGGCCGCGCTATCCTCAATAATGAAACCGGCATTGGATGATATGTATTCGGTCAGCCTCGACCCGGTATACGAGACGATGTTCATCGGTGATTCGTCTCGACCAAAACCCAGACAAATTTTCCTTTAATGGTTCTGGCTTTCCTTTGCCCTCAAACGGGGTTCGAAGGCATTCTTTGATGAGTTCGTTAATACGACGCAGTACACTTTTTTCCGTCTGCTGCCAATAAATGTAATCCTCCCATGCATCCTTATCCCATGATAGGTTCATTAGTAGCTTAATCTTCTATCAGTGGATGCGACTCAAACTCTCCTCGGTCTGCGCGATCAATGGCGCTCATTAATCGGTTACGGTTTTTTTCAGAACTGAGTAAATGAAGCGTCTCCTTCAGTGAATTATACTCCCGTAATGAAATTAAAACGACGTTTTTATTTTCACTGCGGTTAATAATAACCGTATCACCGTCATCACTAACCTGATCAAGTTTGGCTTTCATCGATCGCCGAAACTCTGTGTAATTGACAACTTGCATGATTTATCACTATTTACGTACAATTTTAAGTACTTATTTCATCTAAAGCAAGCCTATTTTTACTGGTACCCACGCGCCTGCAAGCCAAACAACTCAGCGTAGCGGCCGTCTTTCTCCAGCAATTCATAATGGCTGCCGATTTCGAGCAGAGTGCCGTTTTCCAGCACCAGAATCCGGTCGGCCATACGAACGGTGCTGAATCGGTGCGAGATGATCACCGATGATTTCCCGTCGGTTAACTGCCCGAATCGCTGGAACACTTCGTACTCTGCGCGGGCGTCGAGGGCTGCGGTGGGTTCGTCCAGAATGATCAACTGGGCATCGCGCATGTAGGCCCGTCCCAGCGCTACTTTCTGCCACTCGCCCCCCGATAGTTCAACGCCTTTGCCAAACGAGCGACCCAGTTGCTGGTCGTAACCACCGGCGAGTTTGGCAATGACCGTATCGGCCAGGCTGCGTTGGGCAGACGTTTCGATACGTGGTTGGTTGGTCCGTTCGTCGATGTCACCCACGGCAATGTTCACTCCAGCCGACATTTTGAAGCGGGTATAATCCTGAAAAATAACACCAATATTCCGCCGAAGCTCCATCAGGTCATATTCCCGCAAATCGAAGCCATCGAGCAAAATCCGCCCTTCGGCCGGGTCGTAAAGACGAGCCAGCAGTTTAACAAGCGTCGTTTTGCCCGCGCCATTCTCACCAACAAGGGCCAGCTTTTCGCCCGCCTGCAAAGTGAAGGAAAGATTACGCAAGGCCCAACGTTCGGAGTTGGTGTATTTAAAACCGACATTCTCAAACACAAATCCTTCCCGAATCGGATTGGGGAACGGACGGGTTGTTTTGGGTGAATGAATCAGCGGCTTGATGGCGAAGTAATCGAACAAATCCTGTAAATAGATTGCTTCCTGTGTCAGACTGCTAAATTGAAGCAGAATCCCTTCCAGCGAACCCCGCACCTGCCGGAACGACCCGGCAAGAAACGTCAGGTCGCCGAGCGAAATTTGCCCGCTCACGGCCCGCATCACAATCCAGACGTAGGCTCCGTAATACCCGGCGGTACCCAGCGCGGTGAGCAACGTGCCCCAACCCGCCCGACTGATTGCCAGCGCTCGATTTTTAAGGTAATACCCCCACGACAATTCCCTGAATCGGTCGATCAGAAAGCCCGACAAACCAAAAATCTTGACCTCTTTCGCCGTTTCGTCACTGGCTCCAATGTAGCGTAGGTAGTCGAGTTCGCGCCGTTCGGGCGTCCAGGAGCGCGAGAGGGAGTAGCTGCGCTGATTGAAGTAATTATCACCAATGAACGACGGCGTAACGGCTATCAGAATCAGCAGCAATAGCCAGGGATTATAAACGGCCAGACCGGCTGCCAGAAACCCTACTGAAATCAGCTCCTGCACCTGCCCGAAAACGCCGGAGAGTAGCACTGTCCGGCCGGTGGTTTGTCGGCGGGCGCGTTCGAGTTTGTCGTAGAAAGTGGCGTCTTCAAACTGTTCGAGATCGAGGGTAGCCGCGTGTTCCATCAACCGGATGGAGGTCTGGTTAGCGAACAGATCGCCCAGCAAACTATCCATCAGCGCGACGGCCCGGCCCAGTGCGGTAGAGAGAATAGCTAGCCCGAATTCGGCACCCACGAGCCACCAGATGTAGTTTGTATCGTCCGTTGTGGTTTGCCTGGACAGGGCAACAACCTGATCGATGATCAGCTTACCAATGTAGAGTGTAGCGGCTGGAATAGCGGCCCGAATCAGGCGCAGGGCAGCATTACCGAGAAATAGTCCCGGCGAAACTTCCCACACCAATTTAAAAAATGCGGGCAGGTTTCCCAGGGCCGCAAAGCGCTCACGCCAGCTTACCTGGTCTTTGGTATCAGCGGGGTTAGCGTGTGGAATGTCCTTTTTTGCCATATACGAAAAAGACAAGCCCAACGGGGGATTAGTTCATTAACCTTTCCCGGTGCCCACTCCTGAAACTTACCCGTTAAACCTCACTCTCTTCTGGTCGAAAGACGCCATGACAAATTTTCAATTGCCCTTGGTTGATGGCGCGAGATCGGGCCACGTTAGCGCTGGCCTCGCGCCATCGACAGTTATGCTATTGGGCAATTCATGATTTTTTGTTGTTACTTCCCGAATGAATACATCCATTTCAAGGCTAATTCTATTCTTTGTTCTCGTTACCACGGGCGTCTCAGAGGCTCACACCTTCATACTCCCGTCCAACGATCCGCCGGGCATTGCCTTTTTTAAGGGTTCCTGGAAAGATGTACTCGCTGAAGCTAAACGACAGAACAAACCCGTGTTTCTGGACGTCTACACAACCTGGTGCCCGCCCTGCAAACGAATGGCTAATGAGGCCTTTCCTAATGCGAAGTTGGGAGCCCGCTACAATGTACACTTCATTAATTACCAACTCGACGCCGAGAAAGGCGAAGGCCTTACCCTAGCCAAACAATATCTCGTGGCCAGTTATCCAACGTCTCTGTTCATTGCGCCCAACGGTGATCTGATCCACCGGGCGGTAGGGTACGGCGGCATCAACGCCATGCTTGTTCAGGCCGATCATGTACTGGCGCTGCCGCGCCTGAAATCGACAGTGGCAAAGGGCGACAAAGCCTACGCCGAAGGGAAACGTGACCCGAATTTCCTGAAAAAGTACCTCCAAACGCGTCAATCGCTCAATCGCCCCACCAGCGATGTACTCGATGCTTATCTGGATGCCTTACCCGAGTCGGAGCGCACCGCAACCGAAACAATACGGTTCGTGGCAGGGGTTATCGAATCCGCTGATACGAAAGCATTTGACTTGTTGATTTCCGACCGGCCCGGTTTACCTGCGCCTGATTCGGCTCAGGAAGGTCTGTCGAAAGAAATCTTTGGCGCGTTAGACCGGGTATTGAGCAGCACCGCTAACCGGGTTGGCAGCAGTACGACCCATGACGAGCAACTGCTCGAAAAAGGTAGTGTAAACAGCGAACGGGATGCCCCAGCCGACTGGGAACCAGCTTTAGCCTGGGCAGAGCACTCCATTCACCTGTATCGTACTCATAATTCTCTGCATACCTATGCCCGGCTGCTAAATAAAGCCGGGCGTACTCAGGACGCGATTAATGCCCAGAAAGAAGCGATTCGTGAGGCCGGGAAAGAGGGCTGGCCCACGCGTGACTATGAAGATGAACTGGCGGCTATGAACCAAATGTGACGACCCGTAAAGACGATAAAGAATTACTCATTTTTTAATTTCAGAACGATTTATTACCCAACATTTAAGCGTTCATACTATTGTAATCAGCTTTTTAACCTGCACGATCCTAATGGGTACCTCTTCATTTACCAAGTTTTTTGAGCGCTTTGCTTCGCGGGCAACGCAGGCTACCGGTTCCTCTACCGCTTTTTTGCTGGCCCTAATCACCATTATCACCTGGATCATTACCGGACCCATCTTCGACTACTCTGACACCTGGCAATTAGTGATCAATACCGGCACAACCATCATCACCTTCCTCATGGTTTTTCTGATCCAGAAGTCGCAGAATAAAGATTCACTAGCCATGCAGCTTAAACTGAACGAACTCATTGCCGTAAACCGGAAAGCCAGCAACCGGCTGTTGAATGTCGAAGACCTGACCGAAGCGGAATTGCACGCCCTGCATCGTTTTTTTGGTCAGTTGGTAGAAAAAGCAAAGACAGAAGTTAATTTGTCGGTATCGCACTCGGTTGAAGAAGCCGAAGATATCCATCAGGATAAACTCGATGCCCTGCACGAGCGGCAATCAGTCCGCCGAAAAGACAGAGGAATTGACAAACCAGTGCCATCGCCCATCTTGAAATCACCATCAAAAAAACGGTCAGCCAATAAAAGTCAGGATAACAAGAAAATTTAAATTCTTCTTCTTTCCAACGTGAACAGAGTAAATAAGAGTAGACACTTTTCCCTTAATTTTGTTTAGTATAAAATCAGCGTTTTTTCGGGCTACCAACCCAGCGGAAAACGAATTGATTGATCCCCGATACCGGGTAGTTCGTTGTTTGTCAACTTCTCATAAGACGGGAATTAACGTCCAGTACCGACAAACGAATTTTACAGATAGTCTCAACGCATGAATCGGCCTTTTGCTGCTCCATCAACTTCATTGTTAGCCAACGAAGAAGCGCTGCTTTTACGTTCTTATGATCAATTACAAACAGCACTTAGCATTGGCCTGATTGCCACCTGGTTCTGGGATCTTGGAGCAGACAACGTAGTTGGCGACCAGAATCTTCTACGCATGTTCGGTATTCCGGAAAGTCCGGAGAGAATTGGCCTGACCCTGCGTGTATTTACCGACTCCATCCACCCCGACGACCGCCCCAGGGTAATCCAGTTGATTGATCAAGGCATCAAATCCGGACATCCTTACGAAGCGGAGTACCGCATTGTAGTCAATAACCAGATCCGCTGGGTACTTGCCAGAGGTCGGTTAACGTACGATAATCACCAGAAACCGCTTGCGTTCTCGGGCGTATTGGTCGATGTAACGGACCGCAAGGACGTAGAACTGCGCTCGCAAATAGCCGAAACCAGCTTTCGGCTATCGGTGGAAGCCGCCCGCATGGGAACCTGGGATTACAGTCCGCTCACAGACCAGCTGGTTTGGTCTGATCGGACAAAAGAACTGTTCGGCCTTCCTCCAACAGCAACCATCGACTATAACGTCTTCCTTCAGGGACTTCATCCGGATGATCGGGAGCGAACTCATCAGATGGTCCAGGCCGTGCTTCAACCCGGCAATAGTGGTCGATTTGACTGCGAATACCGAACGCTGGGAATTGGGGACAAGCAGTTACGCTGGATTCGCGCCAACGGACAGGCCTTTTTCGATGAACAGGGGACCGTCAATCGATTTATTGGTACGGTTATCGACATAACGGCCGATAAAGAAGCCGAAACACTGCTGCAACGGCGGGTAGAGGAGCAAACCCACACACTGGAACAACAGGCGCTTGCGCTGCGAACCACCCTGGACGCGTCGCTCAATAGTATCATTGCCATGACCGCCCTGCGGGATGAAACCGGTACGATCGTTGATTTTATGATGGACACGGCCAACGAAGCCGTCATTAAAAGCAACTTCATGACGCCCGATCAGATAATTGGTCGTAAGCTGCTCACTGTATTTCCGGGAAATAAGGACAACGGCTTTTTCGATCTCTACGCGCGGGTGGTCGAAACGGGCCGGGCCGAACAAAGCAGCCAGTATTACCGCGACGAGTTTGGGCTGGAAGGCTGGTTTGAGGTATCGGCCGTGAAGCAGGGCAACAACGGAGTAGTCGTTACGTACAACAACATTACCGACCGAAAGCTAGCTGAACTAGCCGCCCAACAACAGGAGCGCGAACTAAAAGAAGCCAACGCCGAACTACAACGCTCCAATGAGAATCTGCAACAGTTTGCTCATATTGCTTCCCACGATTTACAGGAACCCCTCCGACGCATCCAGGCATTCAGCGATATTCTCCAGAATCAGTTTGTCGATAGCCTTTCTGATGGCGAGCGCGACATGGTTCGGCGGATTCAGAAGTCGGCGCAGCGCATGCAGATGCTCATTAAGGATCTGCTGCTGTATTCGCAGGTAAGCACCCAGCGGGACTCGTTCATGACCATTCCACTGGATACGGTACTTGACGACGTGGTGACCGATCTGGAAATGACCATTTCGGAGAAAAACGCAACGGTCGAAGTATCTCCCCTGCCAACCGTGTACGGGAGTGCCTCGCGGCTTCGTCAGCTGTTCCAGAATCTGATCACCAACGGCCTGAAGTTCTGCCAGACGGAGATTCCCCCACTTATTCGAATTCAATACCGTGCCGCCCAACCGAGCGAACTTCCGCCTGCCCTGCTAGACGAGCCTAATCAGGCCTTCTGGTTAATCACCGTCACCGACAATGGCATAGGGTTTGACGAGCGGTATAAGGACCGAATTTTTACCCCATTTCAACGATTGCATAAGACATCTTACAGCGGCACCGGCATTGGTCTGGCCATTGCTCAGCGCGTAACCGAGAGTCATGGCGGAACTATTGACGTAACCAGTCAGGAGGGAAAAGGCTCCACATTTAAAGTTTTCCTACCTGCTTTCTGACGACGTACTACAGTCCTACCTGGCTGTAGTGCCTTATTCGTTCCTCGTACGTTCGAAGCAGTAAGTCGTCCCCATGCCCGGAGGCAATAGCCGCCAGATCAGTCAGGCATAGCGCATCCATCCGGCCTGCCTGGTCATGCCGGGTCACATTATTGACTAATCAATCTTTACGTCGTTACCACTGCCTGACACGATGACCCCAACGCGGCCAGCACCCGGCTTGACCCGGACACGATTCCCGGCCGAATCGACCGCTACAGAATCGGTGTACTTCTTGCCGTTGATAGTTACGCTTACCTGTTGATCTTTTGACTTGTTCTTTGGTTGGCAACCAGCCAGCAGCAGACAGATAAATAAGAGCCTTTTCATGATTAAGGTGTATTAATCTTTTTTCTTACCAAGTTTCCAGGTGGTGGAACCGCCAATGATGCGCCCATTCTCATACGTGTAGCTGGACTGAACCGGATTTTTGGACGGATTACCGAATGTGGATACCGGCTGAGTCGGCTTGGGAGCTAACATTAACGACGCAGTTGCAGGACGGCTCGGTTGCTGAGATGTAGCAGACGGTGGCGTCGGTTGCGTTTTTTTTGTACTGTCGACGCCTTGTGCATAGCCGACATACGCCAGTGAAATCAGGCAGGCCGTTAGACTAAATTTCATACTATTGAACAGTTTCTTTTTCAAAAAATAGATAAATGTATATAGCAAATTCAAAACTGGTCGATGTTGTCGAGGCCAATCGGTAGCCCTGAGCCGTGTATTCGTCAAGTTTTTCCTGAATTTCTTCTTTCGACTTTTTCAAAATGTACTCCCAGTCGAACGTCAACTTCGAATAGTAAACTAGGGCTTCTACTTTGCAGTCTTTCATTAATGTTCAAGTCTACCTGTTCAATGTATTTCTTGTCGGTGGGGATTCTCAATCGACCGTATTCCGACGGCTTATTTCTGCCTGAATTTTCTTTAGCTTCTTGTTGTAAATGCTACTTATTATGTAAGCAAAAAGTAGCATTACACCAGTGTTGGCAAAATTTTTATCTATAGCCGACCAAAAAGCTACGCCAATAAATAAGCCTATTAGTGCAGCCGTTAATATTTTTTGTGATTGTACTTTTTTCTCTTCGGCCACTAATTCGTCAAGTGTCATTTTTGAATAGTCTTTATCTGTTGACATAGTACAGTTTGGTCCTAGTAGTTCACAATAAATTTTTACCCATGCTACGCAGCTTTCTCAACAAAATACATGCCCATATCTCCTTTCCCCTTGGCATGAACCTGCCCTCTGTATTCAAAGGAGAAGCACTCTTCCTGTTTTATGAATTCGTAAAAGGTCTCACTAATATTCACCTTCCCAATCAAGCCACTACTTTCCATTCGGCTGGCGGTGTTTACGGTATCGCCCCACACGTCGTACTGAAACTTTTTCACTCCTACAATGCCGGCCACAATTGGCCCGGTATGAATGCCCAGACGCATATCAAAGGCGGGGCGACCATCGGCGCGGTTTTCAGCGGCCCGTTTTATCATAAACTCCTGCATTTCCAGGCCCGCCAGCACTATGTTTTTTAGCGAACGCTCATCCGTATACGGGATGCCCCCTGCCGCCATATAGGCATCACCAATGGTTTTTATTTTCTCGATCTGGTACTTCCCGACAATCAGGTCAAATGCCTTGAAGCAGGTATGGATCTCTTCGACCAGGCTTTGCGGAGACATTTGCTCGGCGGTCTGCGTAAAGGACTTAAAATCGGTGAATAAGATCGAAACCAGGTTGTACTCGCGGGCATCGACATGGCCCTTTTCTTTCAACTCCTCCGCAATTTCTTCGGGTAATATATTCAATAACAAGGCTTCTGAACGGTCTTTTTCGATTTTCAGGGCGGCCCGTGATTTCCTGACGTAGTTGAGCTGCCACCCCAGGCCTGCCGCCACCAGGAGGATAAAGCCCAACGAAAGGATAATTTTATTCCGCTGTTTTTCCTGCTGCTGCACTTCCTCTTTATGCTTCAATTGAATGGCGTGTTCTTTTTTGACATAGGCAATGCTATCGACCAGCTGCTGCTTCTGAAACTCCATGTTCATCACTTGGTTGGCCGTTTCGGTCAGGTTTAAGCTGTCGTCAAGCGTGTTGGTCTGCTCAAAGTAGTACAGAGCCTGCCGGGTATTGCCTAACGCTTTATATGATTGATAGAGGCAATCGCAACCACTTTTTTTTACTGAAATAGAACCCAGTTTTTGAGCCAAATTTAATCCATAATGGCATTTATCTACTGCAACTTTGCTCCTGCCAAGATGGTGCATGATAGTACCAATGGCAATCTCTGATTCGCTTTGGTATTGTAAGCTACCGATTTGATTGGAATAAGCTAGACAGCGGGTATAATAAGGAAGTGCTTGGGTGTAATCTGACTGCTCGTAAAATAATTCACCCAAGCTGGATAGTGCCATTATTTGTAACTGTCTATCTTTTCTCTCATCAGCAATTTGTAATGTTTTCTCAAGGTTATTAAAAGCTTTAACGTACTCTTTTTCCTGTACATAAAGTTTCCCTATTGCATTAAGTGCATGCGTAATTCTCTCCTGATTATTAAGTTTTCTATAGACCGACAATGACTGGGTATAATATTTCATTGCATTGCGAAAGTCCTTACCTCTAGCATAAATCAATCCTATATTATTGGTTGCTACAGCAAAACTTTCATTATCACCCATCCTACCGAAGGTTAAGGCAGCGCGTCTATAATAATCCAACGCTTTAAGATAATTCCCTTGACCGTTATAAACACTGCCTATATTATTTAGCGCGGAAGCATAACCTTTCGTATAACCTATCTTGTTAAAGAGTTTTGCACTTTTTTCGAAGGAATCTACTGCTTTTGAATAGTTACCTTGATAATAATAAGTAATTGCTATATAGTTAAAACAATCTCCTATCTTTTTCCCGTCACTAATCAGTTGATACAGTTTCAAGCTTGCTTCAAGTAAATGTAATGACTCCTTGTAAGCTTGCCTATCTTGATATTTTGAGCCTAGATTAAAAAGACTATCGGCTACCTTTTTATTCCTATTATTTATTTCATTTATTGGATTCGTCCTCTTCGACGTTAGTTTGGTTTGTGCATATAGTTTTTCCCCTGTTACATTTAATAGCAGAAGTAGCAACCATATGCACATTACCCCCTTTTTCATCCTTTAAGTATTTGACCTAAGTCACTGCCCCCCCCCGATATAATATCCAACTGCTCTTCGTTCAGTTCCATATCCTCCACGGGTTCGGCCGGGAAGCTGGCAGTTACGCCAGATGCATCCATCTGGTCGGCGATACTCACCTTCTTGTCTTTCTGATCGTTCTGTAATTCCATGACCTTGTCTGTTTACATTCGGTTTACAGAGCAAAAATCCTCACTTATTCGTTGACAAAACTGACAAAAAAACCGACAAAATCACACTTCGTTACAGATCACTTACCCAGCCTTGCGATAAGCTCCCCCGCTATAGGCACGGGGGAGTTTCCATATCTGCCCAATCTATTTTTATAGCTTTACTTATGTATTACTTCCGGTATAGCTATCGTGCTACGCTCCGGTTCACTACTACTATGGCTACTATTAGTATGCGTATGTATTACTGGTTGGTTTTACTGTCTGTCGGTGCTATTGATGTCACAAAGTAATTAGCGGATAACGACTCTATCAATAACCTCAGGTTATAATTTATTCGCTTAGGTTATAAACACGGGGCTACATCAGGCCGCTTCGTCGTAATGGGGCAATGACTCGTCCGCAGGCAATTCCAACCCGTTGAACAGATCCCCGGCCGATACCATCCAATTGTCATCGAATGAGCCAATCTCGTCGGCCATCGAGTCGATGTCGTTGTTGATCCATACCTCAAAAGAGAACTCGGACATGATGCGCTTTTTCATGATTTTATGTGTTTAGAGAGTCATTATGCGTTTGTGTTTGTGATTGATTTGTTGATTCAAAATTGGCGTGCTCCCCGGTAGATTTCAATAACTAACCGTTATAGTTTATGCCTTTTCGGAATACTTTATTCCATTTGGTTATAAAACCTTTCCCTACTCTTTCTGGCGGGCGCATACGGAGTCATAATGCCGCGCCAGGCAGTGATACAGCACGAGTTCATAGGCCCGCTGCTTCGATGGGAACAGCCGGTTCACCAGCATGTGGATCAGGCTGGTGAGTATGCCGTACTGCTGCCGGGGCATTGATTCGTGAGCCTTGGCCAACTGATGCAGCAGCGTTGCCTGTTGCTGAAAATACGGTTGCAGTTCCTGGCCCGGCATGAAGTTATCAGACAGGGCCTGCGCCAGCAGCGGACGGTAGGTCCGGTATTTGTCGTTCAGTTGATGGCGTAATGCCGGATCGCCCCCGAACTCGTCAAAAAACTGTTCCTTCAGTTGTTTCATGACGCGCAGCCTGTCCTCTATCGACAGACCGGCCCCGGACAGCAACGTATCAATTTTGCGGATCGCCAGGGCCACACGCAGGTTTTCGTCAAAAACCTCTCCGGTCTGGGCCAGAAAGGCCAGCGTAGAAAGGCTATCCAGATGAAAAAGCGATTCGCACAAATTAATATGCTCCATACTGTAGCGTTCCAGTTCGCGCTGGTACGTATCGACCTGCACCCGATGCACCACCCCGGTTTCGATGGATTCGTGTAGCCCCTCGGTCATGGCCCGCACCACGTACTGATAAAACTCCACGTGCGGATTGCCCCGGAAACGCAGCCGCAGGTGGTGGTCCGTGTCTTTGTATCGAACAAAAAAGAACTCCTGAATAACCCCCGATTTCAGCAGTTGCTGCACGATTGGATAAATGGTTTGCACCAGCAGGGCATCCGACGTTTTCTCGCCGGTGTATAATTTCAAATAAAACCACTCACTGCCCACTGAAAACCGACGGGGCGGGAACTTCTCATCGGTGCGGCTCAGGCCCGACAGGGCCGGGGCTTTGGGATTGGTAAACGGTATAATCACTTCGTGGGTGAAGCGTTCACCTTTTTGCGCCAGAGGACAGCCATCAGTTGTGCTTAGAAACTCAACGAGCCGTATCTGTGGGTATTTTTTGATCTCAGCCGCCAGCAGTTCGAGCGAAGCCGGTATATGCAGCGAGATAAGCAGCTCGTTGTCGCCCTGGGCCAGCCGAAACTCCTGAGGCAATCCGGCTGCCGTTAATTGAGACACCAGCTGCAAGGGGTTTTCGGGGGTAAGGTCACGGCTTTGAAGTTGCCACGTGGCCCGGCTCAGAATGATGCTCTTGTAACACACGCGGGGCAGATACGGCTGCGTGTGCAGCCCACCCCAGTTCCAGGCTACGTTCAATTGGGCATCCTGTTGCTGCAAATCGCACAGAAACCGGTAGATCGGCAAGCCGTTTGTGAAATTATGGGCGGTGGTCAGGCGCGGAATAACGCGACGGTTAAGCCGTTTCGAGCGCAGAATAATCGTGTCGTTCCTGACCGAAACCATCAGGTCCGACAGCGGGATCTGATAGTCAAGGGGCACCGACGACTGGCCCATATATGGAATTTCGTAGGTATGAATGGTGGGACGGGTTAATATATTACCAGCCCGGTCTTCGGGAAGGTGAACGATTTCGGCAATAACTACCTCGGGATGATGCGCTTCTTCATCCAGAGCGGCCTGCCGAATCTGTTGTGCCAGTTCAGGGCTGCCTCCGCCAAAACGCCCCATCAGATTCAGCGCCGATGGCCCCTTGCAGGCCAGTAACTTGAATAAAAAGTCGCCTTCATCAAGAGCACTGGCCGAACTGGCCACAAACGTACCAAACACATAGAAACTACTGGGCAGCGGTAATGATGACGTTTGCTTACTTTCGATATAGTGCAAATCGGCATCGGTCAGGGCGATTTGATTACGACCTGTGCGCAGGGCATCGGCGTATTTGTCCATCACAAACCGCTGCCACCAGTCCCAGCGCGTGGTGTGGACCGTTTCTGCGTGCCCAAACGTCAGGTCGTCAATCAGGGGTGCATAGCCAACGCCCAGCGTAGAATTGGTGCCGTAACCCACACCAAACTCACTGTCGATTACTCTGGCCAGGGGGACTTCTTCGTCTTCATACCGATTATAAAACCGTCGTTTGAACTCATCGAGGTCGGCACTGCGGTTGGGCTGATTCAGCACCATAAGCTTGCTGAGGTCACGCTGTAACTGCTTTAGCGGTCGTTCGCCAAGGCGCAGGTCGGGGTTATCGAAGTAAGTGTCGACCTGTATGATATCCGCACTGGTAAGCGGTATGCCCTGCTCAGCAAACCACGCCCGAATGGCTGCGTACGACTCCAGGCGGTTGGGCTGGTCGAGCAGCGTTTGCAACCGGCGAAGCGCGTCGGCGGCAGATTCCGCTCCGGGCATGGTAGCGATGTGGTCGGTCAGCCAGGTTAAGTAATACGTACCCGTTACGGTGGGTTCGATGGCAAAGGTGAGCAGTTGACCTTCAATGAGTTGTTCAACAAATGCTACGGCTTCGTCGGCATGGGCACCCATACCCACCAGTTGGTCGGCAAGTTGCTGCATAGTAGCTCCCGTACGGGCTGCCTTCAGGATTGCAGTCAGGAATGAATTGGTCTCAACGGCGCTAATGAAATAATGCCCCCCGCTGGGATCCACCTGCTGTTCGACGTAGCGCAGGGATGCGCCCACGGAATAGATGGAGGAATTGGGAAACAACCGTAGTTGTGGCCGAATGGCTGGTTGGTTAAGTAGCCACGTCCGGATAGCCAGCAGGTAATGCATGTCGATGCGCATGTGCGTCCGCATGGCCTGAGCGTTGCCAGCCCGGAGGTTCGTCTGTCCACCTAACGTACCGACCGAGCAGCCGGCAAAGAGGCCATACGGGGTAGGGCGGCTACACATCCGGATAAAATACTTGTGTAGCGTAGCGATTAGTTTTTCTTGGTCAGATACCGTTTTTCCGGCCAGCCATTGTTGTAGGCGTTCGTAGAGTACGGGCGAGGCTACCCAGATGGCCTGCTGGGCAAGGAGTTGTTGGTAGTGCTGCCGTAGCAGACTTTCCAGCGATTTTTGAAATACGCGCTTGTAAAGGTTTGCAAGCTGAGTAACAGGAAAGGTAGGTTGGCGTAATACAAAGAAATTCTTTGGCCTGAACATGTGGAGAAGTCATAAAATTACAGTAATCGTGTTGGGAGCCCATTGGAAACTACCGCCCCGAACGTTGGTGAGTTGCGCTAAAACGTTCAGCTTTTTTATGGTAGTCCGATAAAAGCCCGAGCCCCTTCTCTATAATCAGCTAACAACAAGCCATAAATGTACCTGAAGCAATCCAATATATATACTAATTGGCTATTATTCAATATGCCTGTTTAAAAAGTAGGCACGATTGAAAAGAAGCGTTCAAAGCCTGAGCGTTACCTCCCGCTGATTGGTGAAACCATCATTCATCATTACCCGGACGGTATAAATCAACATCATCTTAAACGCAAAAAGCCCCCAACCGATTGGCTGAGGGCTACTGGCATCAGGGATCCATTAGTTACCCGAACTGTTCAACGTAGCGTTCCATACTCTGAGTGAAACGCTCAAACGAAAACGGTTCCGTCAGAAAGTCGAAGGGCTGTAGGGGCAAATGCCGGTATAGGTGCTGTGGATAAGGCGATGTAACGATAACGCCCGGATGCTGCCGGAGCGCGGCCAGAAACGACTCGGGCAACTCGGTATCCGGGTCGGGCAGGCGTAGAAATACCGGCGCGTAGTTGCCCGATTTCACACACGCCAGCATCTCTCCCGTAAATGAACCAGCCTGACCCAGATTCAGCCAGCCGGTTCGTTGGAGATAATGAGCAAGCTGGCTTCGGCTCGCTCTTGAATAGTTTATGGTTATATAGGTCCTCAACGTATTACTGTATAGTAAGCCAATCACAAATTTTGCTTGAATCGCCAATGTTACGTTGTCCAGTTGACTTTGTCGTTAGGCTGACGATACGTTGCTTTTTCAGCATCAGACGGGGGGCGGTGGCAGCTAGTTCGTTTTTCATGGCTTAATAGATAGTAGGTTTATATCGGATGGATCAAAAGACGTTTACCCTTGTTGTATGTGTTACGAAGATATGCCCTCCTGTATAAGCCATTCAACTAATTTAGATGAATTCCACTCCGTATTTCGACCAGTGAGCACATTCTTTCGACCAATTTCGCTGGTGATTATTTGTCGAATCAATTAGTCAGTACCACCGAAAGCTCAACCTTATACGTATGCTCATTAGCGGTCACCGCTAAATCATACGCACCTGGATAAATAACATCTAGTCGGCGTTTTACATTGGTTAACCCAACACCGCCCTGGCGTTTGGTGTTATCCTGCCGTTCAGGACGATATCGTTGAGACGTAATACTGTTCTCTACCACAAACTCTAAGCTGTTATTCTGAATGACAACAGTAACCTGCACAAAGGCAGGCTCAGTAGCCCCTTTGACACCATGCTTGAACGCATTTTCAACAAAGGCTATTAGCAGCAGGGGTGCAATCTGGTGTGATACCGGAGCGCCCTGCTGTTTGTACTCAATCAGCACGTCTTCGCCCAGCAAGCGGTTGCGTTCCAGATCGAGGTAGTTCTGAATATAGCCCAGTTCTTTTTCCAGACGAATGCGCGGCACATCGGCTTCATACAGGTTATACCGCATCAGTTCTGACAGGCGCAGCACTAAATCCGCTGCCTGCTCATCGGTCTCGAAGACGCGCCCATAAACACTGTTGAGGGTGTTGAAGAGAAAGTGAGGGTTAATCTGTGCTTTTAGAAGGTCAATTTCAAGACCATATCGCTCCTGTTCAGCTGTCCGCAGGCGTTGCTGATAGCTGAAAACGTCTCTCACAGCTTTGACAAACAGAATAATGGTAACCAGAAAAAAACTGTAGGCGTAATTCCAGAAAAAAACGCGTAAGCTGGTAAAGCAGCCGAGCCAGCCTGCGTCTTTGATCATCGCAGCTATTTTAGGAACATATGCATTGGATTGGCTAGATGAATGACCAGTTAAGCCCCCCAATAAATCGAACTGGACACGATTGGTCTGGTAAACAATAAAAAAAAATACGCCCAGAAATAGCAGAAACGCGCTGTACCGTTTCCGATAAAGGAATTGGGGATAGGCGATATAACCGATGCCATAATAGATGGCTATCGTTTGCAGAACGGAGGCCAGGGAAGCCCACTGAACAACGGTTTCATTGTCTTTTAGAAGACGGGGACTGAAGTAATACCGTTCAAAGCAATACAGTATTAGCCACAAAAGAATATGACCACTGACTTTGAGGAGTTTTCCGGGCTTTGTAAAGTTATTAATCATGGGTTCTATTGCATTAGTCGAAAAAGACCGCGCATTGGTCGAAATTAGTTTTGGCAGCCAGCGCGGATAACTTGTTTTGTGTCAGGCAAACGACCAAAATCTGATAGCTCAGCTCCGACATGAATCCAATTGCACTCAAACTCCGCAAACTGCGCGAAATTCATGGGTATCCACAGGAATACGTCGCCTTTCACCTGGGTGTGAGCCAGGCGGCTTACAGCAAGAAAGAAACCGGCCGCACAGAACTTACATTAACTGTATTACAACAGGTGTCGGCGCTGTATGGCATCCATCTGATGGACCTCATCAACCTGAACCTTCAGGACCTGGTAATCACCGCCGTTCGGCAGCAGGTATCGTGACATGTTCCATTTTATGGCTTCAGGCACGAGCGGCCTAAAGCAACTACAGCATATTGATCTTCAATTTTTCCAGTACGGCATCGCGGTAAGTCACGCCAATCTGTACACGTTTCTGCCCATCGATGGTTGTAATCACGTTGCCGTCGATTTCTTTGATGGCCTGCATCCGTACGATGAACGACCGATGTACCCGCAGAAACTGCGAGGGCGGCAGCATCTCTTCCAGTCGGGTCATGGTCATGTGGGTAATGAGCAACTGATCCGTCAGTTGCAACCGGATATAATCTTTCATACCCTCGGCAAAGACAATGTCGGCCGGGGCCACGCGGACCAGTTTTTTGTCGGTCTTGATCAGAAAGTATGGTACGTTCTCGCGGGGGTCCACGTTTTCCTGAAGCTGTCTTTTGGCGGGTGGGCGCGTGGGTATAGGAGCCGTGGGATCTACGGCAAATTCCAGTCGTTTGGTAACGCGGTTGATGGCCTCCATAAACTTATCGAACCCGGCCGGTTTGAGCAGGTAATGCGCTACCGACTCAAAGCTATAGGTATCGGCGGCAAACTGGGGCGAGGCCGTGACCATGATCACGGTCGGGTGCGGTTGTGGCAGCGACCGCAGAAACTCAACACCCGTCATATAGGGCATTTCAACGTCGAGAAACAGTATGTCAGGCCGAAGTTCCTGTACTTTATCGAGCCCATCGAATGGATCCGTGCTTTTGCCCAGCAAACACAAATACGGCACCCGCTCAATGTATTTGGTCATAATGTGGTGCGCAGCTCCTTCGTCGTCAATCAGGTAGCAGGTAAGTTTCTCTGACATAAGCAGGTAATGGATAACTAATTCACGTTAGGGCGCAGGCTCACATGGAAGCCGATCAATACGGTGAAACAGAAAACCGAAACTGTCTTCTTTCCACATGTCCCCAAAAAGACGAAATTAGTATATTTTACATTACCCTGAATTTACTCAGCAAGTTTTGAGCAACGTTTACCCCTGAGGAGTAGACATTATTAAAAAAGCAGCGTCTCTTCGGAAGTCAGTAAGTGGCTTTTACAGCATCCACTTATTGACTTACCTTCCTGAAAACGGTTTGATAAAGTATAAATGTCCGGCTGGCCGCGTCGACGACTTCATCGGCATAGGGCGTTCCGTTTTCGGTCAGGAAATCGCCGAACGTCCGCCAGTATTTACCCGTTTCGGGGCCGTAACCGCCATAGAACCGGGCGTGCTCCATAACTGGCTGAAGGGTGGCATTCTTCTGTAACAACCGGCCAATCACGGTGCCGCCCAACATGGAACCTTCGCCTACATAAGCAGCCCCCAGCAACGCCACCGTCGACCAATCGGCAAACAAGTTCGTCATGGGCGCTGGCAGGGGTTCGCCCAGATAGTTTAAATCAGCCATCAGCCAGGCTGTTTTTTTACGACGCTCGGACTGGTAATCCAAAAAAAAGTTGGGGTGCCGATCAATCGCGGATTCCAGAGCTTGATGAAAGACGAAGTGGGTCCGCAGCAGGTGGGTGTATTCTACTACTGAAAGGGTACCATTCTGCAAAGCTTCTGTATAAAAAAGTTGCTCCGTTTGCTCATGAGCGGGCCGGGTTTCGTACCGCAATCGTTCCAGTAAATTACTCATCTATAGTCTATTCGGGTATTATTTTCCAGCCAGAAGTCGCAAAGTTTTCTGAGCAACGTGCCCGTAGCCTGATAGCTACCCGGCTTTACAACATACGCATTAATACCGGCCTGATAAGCGGACTGTATATCTTTAGGATTATCCGATGTGCTGAAAACAACGATGGGCAGGAACCGGGTTCGCTCAAACGAACGGGTTTGTTCAATTACATCGATTCCACTCACACCAATTAAATTAATATCCAGTAGCACTAGTTTTGGCAAGCCCAGTCTTTGTTGTTCATGCTGGCCTTTGCCGGTCAGGTAGTCCAGTGCTTCTGAGCCGGAATGCAGCACGGTATACGTAACAGTCCGATTCAGCTTTCCCATTAGCCGACAGAATATATCTGCGTCGTTCAGATTATCTTCAACATACAGTATGTCTACCATGGTCTGGTCTAATCAGCAGGTGTTACCGGAAAGGAAACGTGGAATACAGTACCCTGGTTCGGTTCGCTGTGAAACCAGATTTTGCCGTTATGCCGGTTAATGATTCGCTTCACGATGGCGAGCCCTACGCCGGAGCCTTCAAAGTTACGGGCGTTTTCCAGACGCTTGAATAGGTCGAACATCTTCCCGGCCTGCTTCATATCGAAGCCAATGCCGTTATCTTCTACCGAGTAAATAACCTCCTGGTCGGTCTGGCGTCCGCTTACCTTAATAATGCCCTCATAAGTCAGTTGCGTGTATTTAGCCGCATTACTCAGCAAATTTGTAAAGAGCTGAAGCGCCATGGTGGAATCGGCCACAATAGGGGGCGTATCTCCAATTTCGATGCGCAGCGACCGGTCTTTTTCCGTAACCAGAATTTCCTCCCGAATCCCTTCCAGCAAATGTTTCATGTCAATGGATCGCGTGTCCAGTTCGGTACGGCCCATCCGTGAATAATACAGAATATGGCGTATCAGTCGGCGCATGCGTTCTGTTGAGTCAATCACTTTCTGAAACAAAGCCTGCGCATCGGGCGTAAAATCCTGCCCATACTCTTCAACCAGAATCTCGGCATAACACCGAATAGAGGACAGGGGCGTCCGCAAATCATGCGATACCGTGTAGCTGAACGCGTCCAGTTCCTCGTAGGCCAGTTGCAGACGCTGGTTGAGCAAACGTACTTCGTTAGCCTGCCGGGTCACGATCTGCAAAATATCCTCCCGTAATTTCACCACCACCGAAATCTCCGCTTCGGTCCAGCGCTCCGATGTGTTCCGGACAATTTCGGTCCAGGCCGCAAAACTCGTGCGCGGACTGAGTCGGCGTATCCCGTCGTCTTCAACAGTTACGGGCTTATCCGGATTACCTGCCCAGGTAACCTGCTGAACCAGCTCGGGTTTGAACCAGAAAAGATATTCGTTCAACTCCCTCGATAGAACAATGGTCAAAAGTCCCGCCCCAACGGCTCTGAACTCTTCGGCGGGTGCATACAGATTAGGTAGTTGATTCGTTTCCAGAAACGACTCGGTTGTTGTTGTCCCCACCCAGTCGACCAATGCCCGAATTGCCTGTTCATCAGGCGTTTCTCCCAGCGTATAGACTCTGTTATTAAAGACAAGTGCAGCACCGGTGGCCCCGGTAACATCCAGCGCAGTGACAGACTGTTTTGTGAGGGCGCGGGCCACATCATCGCTTAGCAGCAGTTGCTCATGCAGTTGCTGGCCTACCTGCCGGTATTGCAACAGATTTGTCTGATCCTCCTTATCCTTCCGAAACTCCAACGCAGAGGACAACAACTGGCTGACAAATTTAGCGGCCTGACGCGCCGTAAAATCAGTAAAATGGGGCGTACTGTTATGGCAGGAAATAAGTCCCCACAGTTTGTCCCGATACAACAGTGAAATACTCATGGATGCCTGTACACCCATGTTTTTCAGGTATTGTATGTGTACCGGCGACACAGCCCGCAGTACGGAATGCGTTAGGTCGAGTGGTTTATCTGTTGACCAGTTGGGTACGGACAAAATGGGCGACGGCACACTGTTTACGTCGGCAATGAGTCGAACCAGATTGACTTTGTATAATTCGCGGGCCTGGCGCGGAATGTCAGAAGCCGGGTAGTGCAAACCCAGAAACGACTCCAGATGCTCATCTTTCTCTTCGGCCACGACCTGCCCATGCCAGTCTTCGTTAAATCGATAGACCATTACCCGGTCGAAACCAATGATGGTTTTTACCCGGCGGGCGGTATTTTGCAGCAGGTCGGCCAGCGTCCGGCTCGTTTGTACCTCGGTTAACGCCTGCGAAATGAGCTGCTGATTGATCAGTGTGTTTCGATCATCGCCCACCGGTTCCCACTCAAGCAGAACGAGGTTCTGGTACTGATGCATGATCAGATTCCAGCTCGTACCATTCACCGTAATCCGGTGCGGATTCAGGATTTCCCACGTCTCATTCCGGCGGCTAACGTTCAGAAGCTCGACCAGCGTACTGGCGGGCAGATCGGTAGCGGTCAGCAACGTATCAATGGGCTGCCCCAGCAGTGTGGACGCGGGAATACCAACTAAATCAACAATGTTGTCGCTGGCATGAACAATAGTGTAGGTATCGGGCCGAATGGCAATCAGGTAACCGTGTGACTGAATATGACCAAGAATATGAATGGGCTCCCGGTCGCAATTTGTCAGATCAAAACTTTCTGGAATCATCGACTAACAGTCTATGCTAAAGCAACGTAATCGCCAAGACTGCAAACGAAAACGAGACACTACTCCATTATTACTAACTTACTGCAATATAAGCATACAAAGTCAATCGTTCTAGTAAACCTATCAATTGACCAGACCATCTACACGAATTAAGCAGCGAGCGACCAGTAAATACCTGGCAGTGACTACATTTATTAACTCAATTCTTAAAGCTATGTTTTTTTACAGGCTCTTCTTCTTCTTGTTTTTGTCGGTTTCCGCGTCAGCCCAAAAGCCCGTACTACCTGCGCTGCACCTGAACCCGGCGGGAGAGTTACAGACATACCACGACAACCTGAACGCCCTGCGAAAGGAACATAGTCACCAGCGGGAGTTACCCGATCTGAAATTCTTTCTATTCGGAATGGGCGACCGGCTGAAACTCATTTATCGAAACGGTCGGCTGCTAAATGCCTTAACCGGCAACATTGAAGAACAGTGGCCGGTGAAAGAGGAACTCATCGTACCATCGGCCTATCTGGTTCATCTGGTCCTGACAGATGGGCAAATTGTGCAGATCCGGGAAAATGAAACGGGCGTGTGGCTGCTGCAGCCCACCAAACGACCCCGGCTGATTCCGGGCACCCGCAGTCGGCTAAACCTACCGCGCTTTGCCGACAAACGCTTTGGTCCGGTGTTGCGCGTACTGCATCAGGAACTGTTGATCAACATTATTCACGGTCGCCCGGTCCCTAATTATCTGGTTTATCAGAAGCCGTGGTACCGCGATGCAGCCCTAATGGGCATGGTGTTGCACGAGACCAACAACCTGTACTTGATTAAGGACTGGATTATGGCCATCCGTGACCCATTCGACCGTAACAACCACGGAATTACCGAAGCGGATAACCTGGGAGAAGTACTCTTTCTGGTATCACTAGTGTCCGACAAAACCCACCCGGTGGTGCAGGTAGTGCTGGATTCTGTGGCCCGATTCAGGAAAGAGGGCCACATCGCCGGCCAAACCGACTATAATGAACACCCTGTATTTCAGACCAAATGGCTTAAATACGGGCTTAAGTCATTGAACCTGCCCGATGCCTATGTTATCCCCAAACAGTATGACAGTTACTCGTCTCTCTTCTGGTGGGCGTACACGAATGAGCATGTTGACGGGAAAAAATTTGACGATGGTTCGAGCCTCAACTACCCCTATCTGGTCTGGGCAGAAGATCATTTTTACCAGGAAAAGCGGGGTATGCTCGGGAATCTGGACTATCCATTAAGTTGGGAGCAGAAAGCCAGCGACGCCCATTATCCGGGCATGACGGTGCTGGATAAAGACCTGGTTAAGCAGAAACTGGCGTTTCCGCACACCTGGCACGCAGCCGAGATGTTTTTGCAGCTATACAAACAATAATTGCATTGGAACCGTCGACGCGTCGACGGTTCCAATGCAATTTACCGGGAACCACCAATGGTTAAGCCCGCTTTTACGCTGAAGTATGAATTGTTGGCCGTCAAGGTCAACCGATTGGCCGCGTTCGTTACGCTGAGATCGCTAACAAGATTGTATGTACCTTCTATGTTCAGGATACCGTACTTCACCCCTACTCGGCCAAGGCCACCTAAATTGACGGCGGCTGGCAGCGGATAAGAAACCACCGAACTAGTTCCCGAAACCTGATTCGTTTGCAGGCTTTCGCCGGTATAAAATCCACCAATCCCAACGCCAATATAAGGACGAAAACCACTCTTCAACCTCAATACATAATTGGCCGTGGCAACCGCCGAAAGCATGGAATTTACCTTGGTGTT
This sequence comes from Spirosoma fluviale, assembly GCF_900230225.1. Taxonomy (GTDB): domain Bacteria; phylum Bacteroidota; class Bacteroidia; order Cytophagales; family Spirosomataceae; genus Spirosoma; species Spirosoma fluviale. Next base: position 187,562 of record NZ_OCNH01000001.1, on the reverse strand, counting down.
TTTATAAATATCACCGTCCAGTGCCTCCGAACGCTTGATGAACGCCTGCTCAAGTCGTACCCCGACTTCCAAATTTCGGCTCAGTTCGTACTGCGGCTCCAGACTATAGACGAGGCCCGGCTTTACGAAATCGTTTGTACCCACCTTGTCTAAAGGTGAGGCATAGCCTACACCCAGATTTACCTTAAACGGCTTCTCTATTTTAGACGATTTAGCAGGCTCGGCTGGTGTGACAGGGGCATCGGATGCAGCCGTTTGTGCCTTTGCGACGAAAGAACTCACGACAAACAGGGTAACGAAAAACTTACGCATAAAAAGTTGAGAATTGTGTACTTGGTTTTAAACTGATTGGACCAACAGTGACCCGGAAAAGACCCGTTTGGTTCGTAAAGCTGCCTTTAATTTAATTCTATTCCACTAAGACGCTTATTTTTTCGGGTAACGGTTCATAACGGCGATCGATCTATAGCCTATACAAGTAAAGGGGCCTTTACGTTGCAGTCCTCCCTTGTTCTGGCCGCAAAATAATACCGGTTCTTTATTATAACTTCCTGTTTTCGGGAGAAAAGGCCGTTTTCACCACCCTGTTTTTCACGATTGCATCAAACTCGTTATCTTAGGGCTTACCGATAACATCCCTCCGTATTCATGTCCTTCTCTACACGCCAGTTCGTCGGCATTAGCCTGGCTTTCTTTTGCTTACACCTCTCGCTCAGGGCACAAACGCCTTCGGAGCAACTTCGTCAGGTTATTGACAGCACCTGGGCGTTTGAACTGCGGGAACATCCATTGACGGCCGTTTTTGCGGGTAAAAAGACCCAGATCGAAAGCCTGGGATCTTATACCGAAGCCGCCATAGCCCGACAAACTGCTTTTTACCGGAATCAATTAGCCAAACTCAACGCCATTCCATCAGTATCCCTCTCCGGAGCCGAGCGCGTCAATGCCGAACTGCTTCGGTACACGATGCAGGACGATATTGAGCAGTATGACCTGAAAGGGTATCTGAATCCCTTTACTTCCGACTCCGGTCCGCATACCTCCTTACCATTTATTTCCAATTACCTCACCTTCCGTACCGCAGCCGATTACGAGAGCTATATCAAACTGCTTTACACCTTCCCGGCCTACCTCTCGGATGTCGTAACCCTGTTGCGGGAAGGGTTGCGCACGGGCATGACGGCCCCTAAAATCACGCTGAAAGGCTACGAAATAACGTACCGAAACCACATTGTTACGGACCCGACCCGAAGTGTTTTTTACGGGCCTTTCCTACACTTTCCAGCCTCGGTCAGCCCCGAAGACCAGGCGCGTTTACAGCAAGCCGGTCAGAAAGCAGTCATGGACGGGGTCGTTAAAGGCTATACCCAGTTTGGTGCCTTTATGGATACCGCATATTTGCCGGGTGCCCGCAGCACGCTTGCCGCCAATGCGCTGCCCAATGGCCCCGCCTTCTACCAGCAGCGTATTCGCTACTACACAACCCTCGACCTGTCGGCCGATGCGATTCACCAGCTGGGTTTACGGGAAGTAGCCCGCATTCAGGCGGAGATGCAGGCGCTCATTACGAAAACGGGGTTCAAGGGCTCGTTTCAGGATTTCCTGAAATTCCTGCGTACCGACCCGCAATTCTACGCCAAAACGCCTGTCCAGCTCCTTAAAGAAGCCAGCTTCATTGCCAAACAGGCCGACGATAAGCTTCCGGCGTTCTTCGGTAAACTACCCCGGCAACCGTACGGCGTTGCCCCCGTTCCCGATGCACTAGCCCCTAAATACACCAGCGGCCGATACGTGGGTGCTCCCATCAGCAGCAAAACCCCCGGTTACTACTGGGTTAATACGTACAATCTGGCGAGTCGGCCGTTGTACACGCTGGAAGCTCTCACCCTGCACGAAGCCGTACCGGGTCACCACCTGCAATCGGCCCTGTCGCAGGAGTTAACCGGCCTCCCCGACTTCCGGAAACGCCTTTACGTCGATTCGTTTGGTGAAGGATGGGGCCTTTACTGCGAATGGCTGGGCAAAGAAATGGGCTTTTACAAAGACCCGTACAGCGATTTTGGGCGGCTCACCTTCGAAATGTGGCGGGCCTGTCGGCTGGTAGTCGACACGGGTGTTCATACCAAAGGCTGGACCCGGCAGCAGGTAATCGACTATCTATCGTCGCACACGGCCCTGTCCATTCACGACTGCACCACCGAAACAGACCGCTATATTTCCTGGCCCGGTCAGGCGCTGGCGTATAAAATCGGTGAATTAAAGATCAAGGAGCTACGCCAGAAAGCGCAAAAGGCTCTTGGGGATAAGTTCGATGTACGCGTTTTTCATGATCTGATTTTAAGCCAGGGCACCGTAACCATGCCGATTCTGCAACGTATTGTCGATGAATACATTCAGGCAGCTCACTAGCCGCTTCGGGTCAGGCAACTATTTTTCCTGAAAACTATGTAGGGTCTAATACCGGGGGAAGGGCGTTGGTTACCTTTGCAGTCATGAATTACATTTATATTTTCTTCGCTTTCCTGATTGGTATGGCCATTACTGTGCAGGCGGGTGTCAATGCCAATCTGCGTCAGGCAATGGCCAGCCCTATTCTGGCAGCGGCCGTATCGTTCGGCTCCGGCTTTGTCGTTCTGGTCTTGCTGTTTATGGGATCGGGCGCGTCTGTGCCTCCGCTGGAAGCCATCAAACAGGTAAGCTGGTGGAAATGGATGGGCGGGGTGATGGGCGCCGTTTACATGATAACCGTTATTGTGAGCGTCCAGAAGATTGGAACCGCCAACCTGGTTAGCCTCAGCGTAGCCGGTCAACTGGTAGCGGCCATCGTTCTCGACCATTATGGCCTGTTGGGTTTCACGCTCCACCCCGCCAACGGCTGGCGACTGCTCGGTGTACTGCTTATTGTGGCCGGTGTACTGCTGGTGGTAAGAAACTAAGTACGGGGTTTCGGGTTTACAGGTTTCGGGGCTTCGGCTGCCGTAAACCGAATCTTGTCACGATGATCAACTACCGTTTTTACCCGTCTCTGCTCAATTTCTTCGCCCGTTATGCACGGGGCGGGAATCTATCGGCGCAGGAGCTGATTGATTCCATAAACCGGGTGCCTACGCCTACAACAGCCGCTCAGGAGCGTGGCGTTTCATTTGAAGAAGCCGTTGTGAAGGGTACCAACGAAGACCGCTTCGACCCGGAGATTATCAAAAAAGTCCGAAAACTGCTCCCCCGTCCCATTGTCGACACGCAGGTCTATTGCCAGTGGGAAATCGACGATGTGCTGTTTTACGGCTATGTCGACCTGATCGGCAAGTTCAAAGCCGTGGATTTAAAAACGACGGCTTCGTATCAGGCGGGGCGGTTTACGCATAACCACCAGAACCTTTACCTGCACGCCCTCAAACGCAAAGGAATTAAACTGATGGAATACGTCATTGCCGAGTTTCAGCCCGACGGCCGTTCGGAAGTTTATGTAGAGAGCTATTCGCTTACCCATCCTATTGACAAACAGCTGGAAGAAATCAGCTTGCTGAAAGCCTTCCTGGAAGAGCATCGGCCGTTGATTACAGACAAGAAAATCTTCGTAGCACCCGGCGAAGATGCCGGTGCCCGCCGAAAAACCTGACAACACCCTTCTGAAACCAACCCCATTTTGTTTACTCGTACCTTCGCGCTATGATTCAGCGCACCGTTCATCTTTATCAGCAGGCCTACCGTGGACTTTCGCCATCGGTCTGGCTTCTGGCGGGCGTCATGCTCATCAACCGATGCGGTACCATGGTATTGCCGTTTATGACGCTTTACCTAACCCAGCACCTGCATTACTCCGTTGAACGAGCCGGTGTCGTCATGGCCATTTACGGCCTGGGTGCCTTCGTGGGTACTTTCCTCGGCGGGCGACTCACCGACCGATTCGGGTTCTACTACATCCAGCTCTTTAGTTTGCTGTTTGGCGGATTTGCTCTATTGGGCTTGCAGTTTGTTACCAACTTTTATATGCTTTGTGGCAGTGTGTTTATGTTCACCCTGCTCGGCGATGCGTTTCGACCCGCTAATCAGGCCGCTATTGCCTATTATTCGGAAGTTGGGAACCGGACCCGCGCCTTTTCCCTCAACCGGTTAGCCATCAATCTGGGCTGGTCGGTGGGCGGTGGTCTGGGCGGCTGGATTGCGGGGATCAGCTACAATCTCCTCTTCTGGACCGACGGACTTACGTGTCTGGCCGCCGGGGTTGTTCTGTGGCTCTGTCTGCCGGTACCGGCAAGAATTCCGGCTCCGAATGCCAATCCGGACGATTTACAGCCGGTTACCATTGATACGAAGTCCCCTTACCGCGACGGCTTGTTTGTTGCCTTTGTCATTTGCTCCTGCCTGTATCTGATCACGTTCATGCAGCTATTTTCCATTGTCCCTCTGTTTTTCAAGGAGGTGATGTACATGACCGAAAGTACCATTGGCAGTCTAATGGCGCTGAACGGGCTAATCATCGTATGTCTCGAAATGGCGCTGGTGTATAGCATTGAGCAGAAAAAACGGGCAAAAACAAGTCTCATTGTTACTGGCGTTCTCCTCACAACCTTTTCCTATCTCCTACTGGCATTAACCAACAGCATTGCCCTGCCCGCAATGACCATTGCCCTGGTTTTTATTGTGGTTGGCACCTTCAGCGAGATGCTGGCCATTCCGTTTATTCAATCCTTCACCGTCGAACGCGCCAGTCCGGCCACACGCGGGCAGTACCTGGCGCTGGCCGGTATGAGCGGAGCGCTGGCCCAAACGCTCTCCCCGGCAATCGGGTCACAGGTGGTGGCTCATTTCGGTTTCTCCATCCATTGGCTGGTTATTGCTGGTATCAGCCTGCTGTCGGCTGGTGGGTTCTGGTGGCTGGGGCGCAGATTATCTACTACTGATTAACATCAAGAGCAGGTAAACACTTATGTAAAAGGTTTTTAGTTATTAGGAATTTTTTAATATTGCATTTAGGATTGGAAGCTTATTAAAAGTTAGTAACCTCCTGACAATTATAATTTTCTAGAAATTATGTACCAAAAACCATCAACTGCATTTATTGTTGCTTCCTGGGTTGCATTGGGAGTCGGTATGTTAGGATACCTGGTCGGGCTCTGGCGATCAGAGATGCTTCTCAATGAAAGAGGATACTATTTTACAGTCTTGATGTATGGACTTTTCTCGGTTGTATCTGTACAGAAGAGTGTTAGAGATAGATTAGAAGGAATAGCTGTAACAGACATTTATTATGGGATAAGCTGGTTTTCAACGATCTTGTCAATTGCGCTATTAGCTATCGGACTTTGGAACGCAACTCTTTTACCAAGTGAAAAAGGGTTTTACGCTTTTGCTTTTTTATTGAGCCTGTTTGGCGCAATCGCTGTACAGAAAAATACCCGCGATAGTCTGGACGTAACAAAGCCGGAAGTAACAAAGAAAGAGTAACATTAGCCTTTTTCCCTAGCTACATATCAGTACGATCAGGGAACAGGCTAACTATTCCTTTCTCCCATCAGGTATCTCTCTTTGCTCCAATAGCGAACTTTTACGGCTGGGCATTAAAATAGCCGTCGTACCAAATTAATACTACCTCACATAATTTTCTTTACGACCTTTGCGGAAAGGGAAAGAGCAAAAGAGCGCAGGGATGAACCGTTCACTCTTTCACCCTTTCACCTTTTCACTCAGTAAGCCTTGAAACTCTGGCAAAAAGAAGGCGTCAGTACCGCCGAACAAATTGAACGCTTCACCGTGGGTCGGGACCGTGACATGGACCTCTACCTCGCTCCTTTCGATGTACTGGGCAACCTGGCCCACGCCCATATGCTCGAAACCATCGGCCTGCTTTCGAGTGATGAACTGAAAATGCTGAACAATGAATTGAAAATCATTTATCAGACAATTCAGTCGGGGAAGTTCGAGATTGAAGAAGGCGTTGAAGATGTCCACTCGCAGGTTGAACTGATGCTGACCCGCGTACTGGGCGATGTGGGCAAGAAAATTCACTCGGGCCGGTCGCGCAATGACCAGGTGCTGGTCGATTTGAAACTCTTCACCCGCGACCGGCTCTGGCGCGTTGCCGAAGCTGTCCAGACGGTATTCGACCGGTTGGTAAGCCGCTCGGAGCAACATAAAGATGACCTGCTGCCGGGATATACCCACTTGCAAATCGCGATGCCCTCTTCGTTCGGCTTGTGGTTCGGGGCCTACGCCGAAGCCCTCGCCGACGATATGCTGACGCTGCAAACCGCTTATCGGCTGGCTAACCGCAACCCACTTGGCTCGGGAGCGGGCTATGGCTCGTCATTCCCACTAAACCGTACTCTGACGACCGAATTATTGGGTTTTGAAGGTATGCACGTGAACGTAGTGTACGCCCAAATGAGCCGGGGTAAAACCGAGCAAACCGCCCTCACGGCCCTGGCAGCGGTAGCCGCTACCCTGTCCAGAATGGCGATGGACATTTGCCTGTACAACAGCCAGAACTTCAGCTTTCTGGTCCTTCCCGACGCACTCACAACGGGCAGCAGCATCATGCCGCACAAGAAAAATCCCGATGTGGCCGAGTTACTGCGGGCCAAAACCAACCGAATGAAAGCCCTGCCGATGGAAGTGACGCTGGTGATGAGCAACCTCCCCTCCGGCTACCACCGCGACATGCAATTGCTGAAAGAAATCCTGATGCCGGCCTTCGACGAAATTCTCGACTGCCTGGAAATCACCGATTTCATGCTGGAACACCTTCAGGTAAAGGCCAATTTGCTGGATGAGCCCAAATATGACCTGCTCTTCAGCGTCGAGCGCGTGAATGAACTGGTGTTGCAGGGTGTACCTTTTCGGGAAGCTTACCGGACCGTTGGGAAGGAGATTGCCGAACATACGTACGTTCCGCCCCGTAACCTGCATCATACCCACGAAGGCAGTATCGGCAATCTGGGCAACGACCTTATCAGAGAAGCTATGAATCAGGCAATGGCCGGTTTCGGAGCCGATAAGGCGCAAGCCGCGGTTCGACAATTGCTGTCGAAATAAAAAATCCGGGATATGAACACCTTACGTTCATATCCCGGATAACCCTTATTGCTGACGCGACTGAGCCGCAAGGTATTGCGGCTCTACGTTATTGCTCTACCCGGTAGGCTACCAGCGTGTTACGGTAGAAGGTCGGGACAACCAATAATTTTTTATTGGCAACGTAGTCGATATCCGCCGAATTGATTTTCTGCTCGCGGGTATCCATGAGTTGTTCTTTCGTGCCATCGGCATTAACATGAAACAGCTGCCCGTTCCAGTCTGAAACGAAATAGTTACCTTTTCCTTCCGGCACAATGCCATCTGTAGCGGCCATCCCATCAGCCAGCGTAGTGATTGCTTTGGTGTCTACATCCACCGTGCGCAACGCCCCAATCTTGGTGCTGCCGATCATCAGTTTGTTTTTGCCGACGGCCAGCACGCCATTCGGTTTGTTGAGTTGCTCGCCTTCCAGCCAAACCTCCCACTTATCGTCTTTTAACCGATAAATTTTATCGTTCCGATTGTCCGATACGTATACGGTTCCATCTTTGGCTACGGTCACGTCGTTCAGAAAGGCGTCTTTACCTACGCCATCCCAGGTTTTCTCGGCCTGACCGGTTGCGGTGTTGATGCACACCAGCCGATAAATATCCGTTACGTACAACCGGTTCTTATACAAGCCCATGCCTTTGGGGGCATTCAGACCCGAAGTCCAGTGCAGGTTCTCGATCTTGCCGTCCAGCGTCACTTTCGAGATAAACCCGCTGCCATCGAGCCCATCGGGTTTACCATCAATATTGGCGACATACAACGTGTTTTTTCCATCGTACAGCACCGATTCGGGCGTACGAAGGGTTGTATCGGTTTCCCAGGCTTTGACCAGCTTCATTGGCTTCGGGCGGAGGGGCGGAGTTAGACCAACGAAGCTGGCACTGGCAATGGCCAGCAGTAGGTACAAGTTAAATTTCTTCATATTTCGATTGATTATCAGTTAATTAAAAAAAGTTTTATTTTTTTTGTTGTATGATACCGGGCTTATAGTAGCTCTCAGCTGCTCAGACAAAAGACAGAATATAATTTTTCTAACTAGCCCTTTCTTAGCCTCTTTATTTTTCAAAACAATAGAAAAACCAAGGTGTTTAAAAATCTCGCACGCTAAATGACAACCGCTATGGAAACTGCCCAACTCCAATCATATGGGGTGCAAACACCTGTGAGTCAACTGAAAGAAAGCATCCGGGATATGATTCGGCTGCAACGTGATTACCAGATCTCAGATGAATTATTCTGGGAGATTTTTAACGCCCGCGTTCTGCTCAATGAGCCGATTGACATCGACGATTTTATCCGTAATGTGTACCTACCGCCAGCCTACGCCTAATAGAACTTCTGTTAACGCCAACCTCCGCCCGACTGCCCACTAACAGATGGTAGCCGGGCGGAGGTCTGTTCTTCTAGCTCAATCGCACCGCCAGTAACGCCTTCGATTTGGCGTATACATAGGTGACAACCAGCAGAGTAACAACGCCCCCCAGCATAACGGATGGCACCGTACCCAGCAAACGGGCCAGCAAGCCGGATTCAAACGCGCCAATCTCGTTCGATGAGCTGACAAAGATTCCGTTTACAGCCGCTACGCGCCCCCGCATATGATCAGGCGGGAAGATTTGCAGGATTGTTTGACGGATAATAACACTCACACTATCGAAAGCGCCCGTCAGCCCGAGCATGATGAGGGATAGATAAAAATTGGTCGATAGGGAAAAGATAATCGTGGCCACACCAAACCCGGCTACCGACAACAGCATGTTTCGCCACGCATTATGGGTGGGTGGGTGTTTGGCCATGTAGGCCATCGTTAGCAACGCACCTACCGATGGCGCAGCTCGCAGAAACCCCAGCCCTTCGGCCCCTACTTTCAAAATATCTTCGGCGAAGACCGGCAAAATGGCCACCACGCCCCCAAACAGGACCGAGAACAAATCGAGGGAAATAGCGTAGAGGACAATCTGGGTTTTAAAGACAAACCGGAATCCTTCTTTCAAGCTTTCACGAAGGCCAAGCACGGGCGAATCGCTGACCGGTGTTGGCTTACGCTCGATGAGCGAAATCAGAACAAAACAGGCAACCAAAAGCCCAATGACCACAATCAGCGAATTATCGAAACCTACCCAACTGTACAGAAATCCCGCCAGGCCAGGCCCCACAATGGCACCGGCCTGCCAAAACGAACTACTCCAGGTAGCGGAGTTGGCATACAGCTCACGGGGAACCAGAAAGGGTTTTAAGGATGAACTGGCGGGCGAGTAAAACCCTTTGGCCGTGCCAATCAACATAAGGACGCCGTAAATAGTCCCTAAACGAGCCGTTTGCGATAACCCGGCCGCAAATGCAGGCTGAAAGACCAGGTACAGAATAACCGACCCGATTAAAATGACCAGTAAACTCCACTGCAAAATCCGTTTCTTATCCTGCCGGTCGGCGAGGTGCCCGCCGAAGAGCGACAGCGCAATGAACGGTATCGCTTCGGCCAGTCCAACCAGGCCCAGCATCAGCGGATCGTGCGTGATTTTATAAAGTTCATATCCCAGAATAACCTCCTGAATCAGCAACGTAGCCGTGATCAGGAAACTGTTCATGACGAAGTAACGAAACTCGGGGATGCGAAGGGATGCGTACGTATCGACTGGGGATTGTTGAACCATACATTTGTCGGCTTAACCTATCTTTGCCGCGCGAGTGTTTCATTAATCAACCCAAAACTATGCAATCTCCGTTCCGAACGAGGGTTAAAATTTGCTGCATCAGCAGTATAGCCGAAGCGCAGACGGCTATTCAACTGGGAGCCGATGCCCTTGGTCTGGTGGGCCGGATGCCCAGCGGTCCCGGTGTAGTAGCCGATGAACTGGCGGCCCAGGTTGTTCAGGCTACGCCCCCGCCCATTGCTACGTTTATGCTCACAAGTGAAACAACTGTAGCCGACATCGTAGCTCACCAGCGTCGCGTAGGAGCCAATACCATTCAACTTGTCGACGCCGTTCCAGCCGACACGTACACGCAACTCAAGGCCCTACTCCCGGCGGTGAAGCTGGTGCAGGTGATTCATGTCATTGACGAACGAACCATTGACGAGGCCCTTCTGGCTGTTCAACTGGGAGCCGACGCCCTGCTCCTCGACTCAGGGAATCCCAATCTGGTGGTTAAGGAACTGGGCGGTACCGGACGAATACACAACTGGCAGGTAAGTCGCCGGATCGTGGAGCAGTCATCGGTACCGGTCTTTCTGGCCGGTGGATTGAACGAAGGCAACGTCCGGGAAGCGATTGAGACCGTCCGTCCGTTTGGTCTGGACATTTGTAGTGGTGTACGAACAAACGGGCAACTGGACGCGCAGAAGCTGGAAGTGTTTATAAAGTTGGTACAGCAATTAGCGTGAATAACGCTCAAGTGCATAAAAAAAGTGGTGACATACGATGTCACCACTTTTTTTATGCACTTGAGCGTATGAGGTTAGGTCGGCCAGTTGTCAATTAAGCAACGGCGATTTCTTTTACAAGTTTCTCTTCTTTAACCTCAACTTTGGGTAGTTCAACCGTAAGGATACCGTCGGTATAAGCTGCTTTGATAGCATCGGCGTTTACTGATTTTGGCAAACGGAAGCTGCGCTCAAAGGAAGTGAAACCAAACTCGTGCCGGGTAAATTTATTGGCGGTTTCGTCGGTTTTCGTTTCTGACTGATACCCGATGGTCAGTTTGTTGTTTTCTACGTTAATTTTCAGATCCTCTTTTTTCAAGCCGGGTGCGGCCAGTTCAAGCAGGAATCCGGCTTCATTTTCTTTAACGTTTACAGCGGGTACGTTCGGCGTCGTGTTGTAATACCGGTTGATAACGGGACGGCTGTGGAAAGGGTTAAAGAACGTGGGGAAGTTATTATATCGAACTAAAGTTGCCATTGTCTTATGTAGTTTATTGTGTTGTTCCCTTTCAGTTACATCCTTCCTGAATCAAATCTTATACCAAAGCAAACTTTTAACTCCTTCAAGACATTTTGTCGCTTTTTCGCATTAAACTACCTTAAAAACCGGCGTTTTGTCGTGTTTTTTTTGTAAAATTAGCCCACAATTTGCTACCATAACCTCTTTTTGACAGTTCTTCTTTAACGTAATTGCCACCAGGACGCTGTATTCGACACAATTATACACATTACCTAGAGGTTACGTTACAAGGAACTAAACACCTGATACTGCTCATTCAGTAAAAAACTCACCATAACTTTTTACTTTAAGAATGAAGCGACATTTATTGCCGGCTGTTTTCCTGTTTTTGGGAACCAGTCTTTCTATTCCTGTTACCGCTCAACAGACTGCGGTTGAGTTCTTTGAGAATGGAATTAACCGTAGCAAATCAAGTGATTTCACGGGTGCCCTGCAGGCCTTTAGTATGGCCATAACCATGAACCCCGAAAACGCACCCAGCTACTACAACCGGGGGTTGGCCAAAGCCAATTTAAAAGACCATCGGGGTGCCATTCTCGATTATGACAAGGCAATCGAGCTCAATAGCAAAGATGCGATGGCTTACCTTAGCCGAGGGGTCAGCAAAAGTCGGCAGGAGGATCATCGGGGCGCTCTACTCGACTTCAGCCGTTCCATTGAGCTTAACCCAGACGACCCTCAGGCGTATTACAACCGGGGAATCAGCCGCAGCCGAATCGACCAATACCAGAGTGCATTGACCGATTTCTCCAAAGCCATCGAACTGGAACCCACAAATGCCTATTCCTATTTCGCTCGTGCGGTCACCAAGCAGAAATTGAGCGACTTTGCCGGCAGCGTACTTGATTTTGCAAAAGTTATTGACATTACCCCAAAGCGGGCACAAGCCTACGCTGGTCGGGGCATGTCCAAAGTTGAACTGAAGGACTTTGCCGGTGCGGTTACCGACCTTAATAAAGCTATTGAGTTAAGCCCGGAGGATAGTGAATCCTATTTTTACCGAGCCTACGCCAAAGGAAAGCTCGACGATTATAAAGGTGCGTTGCCTGATTACGAGCGGGCGCTGGCATTAAAGCCGGATCATTACCGGGCTTACTACGGGCGGGGTTTCTGCCGAAGCAAACTTGGCGATCAAAAAGGGGCCGTTCAGGATTTTAACCAGGCTATAGAGATTAACAATGTCAATGTCGACACAAAAGTTGTTTATAACGGCCGGATCACCCATGCTATTCTCGACAATCTACGTAACCTTGTTCAGGAACGTGACAAAATCAACGAGCTAGGTGCCGAACGCGCCGAAGCGTACTTTAGCAGGGGCGTCAGTAAACACAAGCAGGGCGACTCGAAAGCCGCTCTCATAGACCTTAGTAAGTCAATTGAACTTAATCCGGCTTATGCCGAAGCCTATTTCAGCCGGGGCCTGATCAAATCGGCACAGGGTGACCAGAAGGGATCCCTCACCGACTGCAACAGCGCAATTAAACTAAAGCCCGGTTATGCTGAAGTGTTCTACGTACGCGGGCTCATCAAACATAGCCTCGGCGATGAAAACGGTGGTTGTCTCGACCTATCCAAAGCGGGCGAACTGGGCTACACTCCAGCGTATAAGGTGATTAGTGAGTATTGTAATTGATAGTATTAGGAGTTAGGAGCGAGGAGTTAGGAGTTAGGAGTTAGGAGGGCTGACGCGAAAGCAACACATGCGTCAGCCCTCCTAACTCCTAACTCCTAACTCCTAATACTATCCCATCCCTACTCAAACTTCAGGTGCTTTACGGAATCGCCGGAGGATTCCAGTTCCAGCAGGGCGTCGATACCGATTTCCAGATGCACGTTCACAAACTGACCCGTGACGCGTTTGTCGCTTTCTTCCGTTTTGACGCCTTCCGGCACAAGTGGGTTATCCGATACGAGCAACAAAGCACCGTGCGGGATGGAATTAACAAAGCCAACGGTGAAAATGGTGGCCGTCTCCATGTCGATGGCCATTGCCCGGAGTTCGCGCAGGTAATCTTTGAATACCTCATCATGTTCCCAGATGCGCCGGTTCGTAGTGTATACAGTACCGGTCCAGTAGTCCAGTTCGTAGCGTTTAATGGTCGAGGATACGGCCCGTTGCAGACGGAATGACGGTAAGGCCGGAATTTCGGGACGCATATAATCATTGCTGGTACCCTCCCCCCGAATGGCCGCAATGGGTAAGATCAGGTCGCCAACCTGCGTTTTTTTCAGCCCACCACACTTCCCTAAAAACAATACAGCTTTTGGACTAACCGCCGAAAGCAGGTCCATAACGGTAGCCGCCATGGCGCTGCCCATACCGAAGTTTATGATGGTGATGTTATTGGCCGTAGCCGTTTGCATGGCCCGCCCCATCCCGAAAATCTCGACGTCGAATTTTTTGGCAAAGAGTTCGACATAGTTAATAAAATTTGTCAGCAAAATATATTCGCCGAATACCTCAATGGGTGTACCGGTGTAGCGGGGCAACCAATTCTGAACAATTTCTTCTTTAGTCTTCATGTTTTTTGGGAGGAGTTAGTACTTAGGAGCGAGGAGTTAGTAGTGAGGAAGAATGATCAGACCAGCGTCAGCAAGAAGGGATGCGTCAGCCCTCCTCACTACTAACTCCTAACTCCTAACTCCTAACTCCTAATTACTTATCTTCGTGGTATGGTTGCGCTGAACCTTCCTGTTTTCGATTGCAAAATTAAGCAAGTCGAAGGGAAACCCTACATTTTCGATTCATTACGCCGGAAGTACGTCCGGCTGTCGCCAGAAGAGTGGGTGCGGCAGCATATTGTCAATTTACTCTTAACGCATTACGGTTATCCCAAAGCGCTCATTCGTACGGAGGGCGGCCTGGTGTTGAATCAGACCCAAAAACGTACGGACGTTGTGGTTTTTGACCGGCAGGGCCAGCCTTTTCTGGTTGTCGAATGCAAAGCCCCTCATATTCCGCTTACCCAATCGGTATTTGATCAGATTGCCCGGTATAACCATGTTCACAAGGCCCCCTTTGTGGTTATCTCCAATGGACTTACTCACTACTGCTGCGGCATCGATCATGAGACTGCTAACGTACGATTTCTGGATGACTTCCCAGCGTTTGTTCAATAGCTTGACTGGAACGCCAGCCAAGCTACTGAACAAAAAATCCCTGCCACCGTTGGGTAGCAGGGATTCGTATGGGAGTAATGATACCTTAGTTGGCTTTTACAAGCTCACCAGTGGCACGGATAGCGATTTCATCACTAACAACAGCGGCAGGAATCGTACCTAAGGTAAAATCGGCGCGCTTCACTTCACCGGTTACTTTGAAACCAGCCAGCGTTTTCTTGTTCTGTGGGTTCGTAACAGGACCGGTGATAACGGCATCGAGCGTTACAGGCTTCGTTACACCGTGCATCGTCAGATCGCCCATCAGTTTGTATTTGTTACCAGACACCTTGCTGATCGACTTACTTTTGAAGGCCAGAGTTGGATATTTGGCGGCATCGAAAAAATCAGCGCTCTTCAGGTGGCCGTCACGCTTCTCCTGGTTCGTGTTGATGCTGCTCACGTCGGCGGTCAGGTCGATTTGAGCATCGGTGAAATCAGGTTTCGACGACGTCATCTTCACATCGAAGTTCTGGAATTTACCATCCACTTCAGATAGCATCATGTGCGTTACCGTGAACCCTAAGTTAGAGTGCGACTTGTCGAGCGTCCAGTTTTGAGCGAAAGCGCCTACTGTAGAGAACAACAGGGCAGCGATCATCGTTGCTTTTTTCATTGGTTTGTATTAGATAAATGGTTAGTAAATGATAGTTTAATAATGAAATTCTTGATGGCTTCAGGCGCGAAGTCTGTCGAGCAGGTGGCTTAATGCTTCAGCCTCCTCTGCCGTTAGTTTACCCTCAAACGACTTGTTTAACGTATCCTGATGCGTATCCAGTTGTTTGAGCAGCGCCAGGCCTTTCTCGGTGATAATCACATCAACAGCCCGGCGGTCGCTGGGGCATTCGGTACGTAGCACCAGCTTCTTGGCAACCAGTTTGTCCACTAACCGCGATGCATTCGACATTTTATCGAGCATTCGCTCGGTAATGTCCGACACTTTGATTGGGCTTGGATGCTGACCACGCAAAATTCTTAACACATTGTATTGCTGCAATGTGAGTTTGAACGGCTTCAACAATTGTGTCTGGTTACCCGCTATCCAGTTGCTGGTGTACATCAAGTTCACGATCACTCGCTGGTACGGTGATCGGAAGGGTGTGCTTTGCTTGATGTCAGTTTCTATAGACATGCCACAAAGATAATGCAATTGTATTTAATGTTCCTACATTTAATACAGATATTTTTACCTATAAGGAATAATTTGTGGAGCGGATAGATCGAAATCCCGTAAACGAAGCGTCGATATGCCTTCAAACGCCTGCCGGAAAGGTATGGTGTTGCCCGGAATATTCGGATAATACGCCAGTCGAATCTGGAAACTGTTGAAGGTCAGATTCTCATTTCGGAGCCGGAAGCCAATGCCATAGCCCTGATACAGGGGACCGCTCAACAGTGGTCGATCGGGAAAACTAGCCAGCCCCAGGTTGGCGAATGTGATAAAGGCCACCCGAAACCCAACCAGATTGAGTTTGGAAAACAACACGTTTTCGTAGTTGATGAACCAGCGCTTCGTACCAATCAGCGCATCGCTGGTAATACCAATGCCATCGGTATTAATGCCGCTTCCGTTACTGCTCAAGGTAACATATTCATTGTCGAACCGATTGATGCCGGTAGTAAACCGTGTGTTGAAAAAATGACGCATGTTGCCCCATTTGGTTTTCATGAGCTGACTGAAATAGTTAGATTCCAGCGAGAAAACGCCCTGTTCAATTCGGTTATTCCGAATGTATCCGCCCACGCTGATCAGCCCGTAGAGGTATCCCAGATGACGAACGTACTTACCTTGCGAAAAATTGAACCCAGCATACAGCCGTTGGCCCAGTTCGGCGTTATCGAACCCGGCAATGGCGGCTATCGACTCGCCAATGGGTACGTCTTCGGTGCGGCCAAAGCCATAAATCAGCACATCGCGAACGTACTTCCGGCGGGAGAACCCTACACTGAACAGGGTTGTGCGGCTATCCTGATAGATCTGGTTCGTGTCGGCCGTTACGTTGGGGCGTATATTATAGGTATAACTGGTGTTACGAACTGCAATCACCAGCCGGGAACGTCCCTTCTCGTCGGTATTGTTCTGTTTATAGAATAGCCGGAACGAGCGGCCAATCCAGATGTCGGAATAATTATAACTGAGCGGCACCAGTAAAACACTGTCATTTCGGGTGATAAGTCGATTATTAATTTGGGTATGATTCAATTCGATAGCCCCCGCGTACTTCATGTCGGGCGTCAAAAAAGGTCGATACAACCGAATAGATGCCTGTTTTAGATCGCGCAGGTACAACATGGTAGCTTCGGCAGTCATGAAGGTTTTACCAATAAACGGAACCGTATACCGGGCCTGGTATTCCAGTTTTTGCCGGGGGTCGTTGGCCGCATAAGCCACCTGCGCAAACAAACGATGGCCCAATCCTCTAAAATTGGCCTGATCGAACCCAACACTAAAGTTGTTAAAGCCCCCGAATCCACCATTGGGTAAGAGCGACCAAACGTCCTGCGTAATCACGTAGACGTCAACAAACTGCTTGCTGCCCGGCCTTGGCAATACCAGAATCCGAGCATCGTGAAAGATCGACGTAGTGCGCAACAGACGCTCATTGTCACGCAGCACATTGGGTTCAAGGGCGTCCCCTTGCCGAAACAGTAGGTATGAATTACGAATTACGTGCTCACGAGTGTTGAAGTGCAACCGGTTGCCGGTGCGCTCGAACCAGTTGGCAGGTTTACGCAGGGTGTCGTAAACGGTCTGGCCAAAAACGCCGAGTCGCCGGATGTAAATGTCGCCAATGATTTTCCCCTCGAAGACCTTGAACGGATTAGCTTCGAGCTGACTAACTTCACCTATTCGATCCCGGCTGTTGTATACGTCCTGAAACACAGCATCATAAAACTGCCGGGTAAGCCGATGCTTGTACATTTTGGTTTTCAGGCGGCTGTAGAACACGCTATCCCGCTGTTGCAGGACACTGTCGGGCAGCGAATTTTCCTTGATGGTGGTCAGCGAGTTGATAAGCGCCAGCGAATCCACACTCATGGGCTTAATTACCTGGTTTCGAAGGGTATCGATCTGGTAGATCGTTGGAGCGGGCAGCACCGGGGCAATCTGCTCCGCTTTCGGTGGTTGAAGGCCAGGCTGGGCGAGTAGGGTGCTTGAACATCCGGCAACGACCAGCAACCACACCAGAAAACGGCGCAGACTGAGGCAAGGCGATACCGGATAAACTTTTTTCATTTCTGTGTAAACGACAGTTAGAATACTGCCGGTACAAATGGTTTAATGGGTATTAGTTAATCGTCAATGGTTATTGAGTTAATAGTCAATAACTAATAACTCAATAACCATTAACGATTAACTAATCAACTAACTGCTTTTGAAGCCAAAAGTCCCGCTGTCGTTCTGACCCGAATTGAAAATAATGAAAGCCGAACCGCTCGAAACCCATCTTTTTATAAAAAGCCTGCGCGCGTCCGTTCCGCTCCCAAACGCCCAGCCATACCGCCTGAAACCCTTGTTCTTTGGCCCAGTTGAGGCAATGGTTCAGTAATATTCGGCCCTGCCCCTGCCCTATTTGTGAAGCCAGCAGGTAAATACGCTGAACTTCTATAGCAGTACGTAATTTCATCCGTCTGGGTGGCGCGTGCCTCCTTAATTTTGCAAAACCAATCGGCACATGATCAGACGAAACCATTAAAAAGAAGGTGGAGCGGGGATCGGCCAGTTCAGTTTCCAGTATGGGAAGCGTAATGGCCGACTGAATATATTCGTCGACAAGGGCAGCTGGGTTATGCGGTGGCCCGAAGGCTTCGCGCATTGTTACGGCCGATAATTCTGTCAGTATAGCCGCATCGGCCGGGGTAGCAAATCGGATAGTCACAAGATGTATGATATAATATGTATGATATAGGATGTATGCTAACCAAATCATCCTGTGATGATTTACGAATTTAAAACGAAATTTGCCAGCGATGCCAACAGACCAGCTTCCAGAATTGCCCAAAGCAACCTAACGGTATACATCATACATCATACATCCTATATCATACATCATCTATCTTTTCCTCTGTGTTAACCTTACGTTATCCTTTGCTACTGGCTTCTGGCTCGCCCCGCCGAAAACAGCTTATGACCGATGCGGGCTTTTTGTTCACCATCGAAACGCGCCCCACCGATGAGCTATTCTCCGACACGATGCCTGTCGATGAGGTAGCCGAATACCTCGCCCGCCAGAAAGCCGAACAATTTCTGAGCGATGCCGAAGCCCAAAACCGCATTGTCCTGTGTGCGGATACGGTTGTCATTCTGGATAACCAGATTATGAATAAACCGCAGGACGAAGCCGATGCCCGCCGTATGCTCCAATTGCTCTCCGGCCAAACGCATCGGGTGCGCACGGGTGTCGCCATTCTGGCGCCCTCCGCCAGTGGCCAACCGGAGTTACACTCCTTTACGGATGAAACCATCGTTCAGTTCGCAACCCTAACCGACGACGAGATTACCTACTACATCCGGGAATGCAAACCGTTCGACAAAGCCGGGTCATATGGGGCGCAGGACTTTATCGGTCTGGTGGGTATCGAGCGGCTCGAAGGCTCGTTCTATACCGTCATGGGCTTGCCAACGCACCGGGTCTATCAGGCCCTGAAAGCCTACATAAAATAGGAATAAACCTGTATGTTTGTGACCTATTTCATCAACAACGATATGAGGTCACGTTTCTACACGGTTTTTCTTTTCATTTTTCTGCTGGTACCGGCCTTTGGTCAGGTCATCAACACCCAACCAACATTCCCCACGGCCGACGCCGAGATCACCCTTGTTTTCGACCTGACGAAGTCAACCGATAGTCGGGCAAAGGGGCTGTTGGGCAAACAGGACGACGTTTTTTTATGGTCGGGGGCCGGGTCGACGGCGAGCGGAAACGCGTTTGAGTTTCAACCCACCGGGCAAACTGATTTCAGTAAACCCTTTACGCCGGGTAAAATGACCGCTTTGGGCGGGGACAAATGGCAGATCAAGCTCGTACCGCGCACCTACTTCGGTGTGCCAACCGGAACACCCATTCGAAAACTTGGCCTGTTGCTGAAAAGTGGGGACGGAAAAGCCCAGACGGAAGACTTGTTCATCACCATTTACGACGCGAGTTTTAACCTGACGCGCTTAGCGCCGAATCAAAAACAGTTTTATGTTGACGCCGATGCGCCTTTGCCGGTACGCTATAAAAGCTCGCAGTCAGCAACGTTTAGCCTCACGCTGGATGGGCAACCGACGGCCAGTTCTACCGGCACCGATTCACTAAATACCAGCCTGAACACCGGCAGGCAATCGGGTTTGCTGCGAACGGTCATTGTCCGGGCAACTTCACTGAGCGCAACAACCGGCACCACCGCCCTTGCCGACACATTTCACTTTACCGTTAAGCCTTTGCCCACCGTGGCTGCGCTACCAGTGGGTTTACAGGATGGCATCAATTACACCGGCCCCAACAAGGCAACGCTGGTGTTATACGCACCGAAGAAAAGTTTCGTGTACCTGCTCGGCGAGTTTAACAACTGGGCCCTAGACCCGGCCTACCTGATGAACCGAACGCCCGACGGTACCCGCTACTGGCTCGAACTCCCTAACCTGCCCACCGGCGAAACGGCCTTCCAGTATCTGGTCGATGGAACCATTGGCGTGGCCGACCCCTACGCCGACAAGATTCTGGACCGGGACAACGATAAATTTATTCCGGCAACGACCTACGCGAACCTGAAAGCCTTCCCCGAAAAAGCACAGGGCAATACGGTTTCGGTCCTTCAGCCCGGCCAGACGCCTTACGTGTTTCAGACAACCGGTTTCCAGCGGCCCGCCGTTAATACGATGGTCGTTTATGAGTTGCTGGTTCGTGATTTCGTTCAGAATCGAAGCTACCAAACCCTTACCGATAGTCTGGCCTATCTGAAACGACTGGGCATTAATACTATTGAGCTCATGCCCGTTACGGAGTTTTCGGGTAATGATTCTTGGGGCTATAACCCAACGTTCTATTTCGCCCTCGACAAAGCCTACGGGACCAAAACGGCCCTCCGGCAATTTATCGATGCGGCCCACAAGCAGGGAATCGCCGTGGTGCTCGACATGGTGCTGAACCAGGCAGACTACGAATTCCCCTATGTAAAAATGTACTGGGCCGGTGACCGACCCTCGGCAGATAGCCCCTACTTCAACCAACAGGCCACGCACCCGTACAGCGTCTTTTTCGACTTCAACCACGAAAGCCCGGACACCAAAGCCTTCGTGGATCGAGTCTGTAAATACTGGTTGCAGGAATATAAGATAGACGGTTTTCGATTTGATCTGTCGAAAGGATTCACGCAGAAAATCTCGGGCAATGATGTAGCTGCCTGGGGAAACTACGATGCCAGCCGGATTGCGATCTGGAAACGCATTTACGACCAGATCCGTACCGTCGATCCAACGGCCTACGTCATTCTCGAACACTTCGCCAACGATTCCGAAGAAACTGAACTGGCAAATTATGGTATGCTACTTTGGGGAAATCATAACGGCGATTTTCGGGGGGCTGCCCGCTCCGCTGAGGTCGATTTCTCGGGCTTATCGTATCAGAAACGTAACTTCCAGAAGCCAAACCTGATCGGTTACGCCGAAAGTCACGACGAAGAACGGCTCGTTTTTGATTCCCGCCAAAATGGGGCTGCAACGGGTTCGTACAGCATCAAGTCCCTGCCAACGGCGCTCGATCGGGCCAAACTGACAGCTGCGTTTCTGCTGTCGGTGCCGGGGCCAAAAATGATCTGGCAGTTTGGCGAACTGGGATACGACCTGTCTATCAACACCTGCTCCGACGGCACAACCATAAAAGACGACTGCCGAACGGCGGCTAAACCCGTCCGGTGGACTTATTACCAGGACGTCGACCGGCAGAAATTATACAAAGTTTACAGTGCCCTGATTAACCTTAAAACCACGGTTCCGGCCTTTGCCACAACGGATTTTACGACCGATTTTACGGGCGTAGTAAAACGGTTAACCTTGCGCAGTACCTCAGGCACCGTTTTCCTAATCGGCAATTTCGATACGAAAGCGCAGACTGTTTCGGCCGGGTTTCCATCGGGCGGTAAATGGTTTCATTTTTTCACCGGGCAGGAGGTGCAGATTGCCGACGCCAGCCAATCGGTTACGCTGGAGCCGGGCGCGTTTCACCTGTATTCGACCACCAAATTACCGACGCCCGAAGCGGGCCTTGTTCCCTTCGCGCTGGTGCCGGGGGTTGTAACGGCGGTTGAACCGGACCCCGACAGCCAGCTACTTCTTTCGCCAAATCCCGCAACGGAACAAACGGTTTTGGAGATAAACAGCCGTTACCGGGGGAGCATCGAATTCAGCCTTCGCGAATCGGGTGGCCGGTCGGTCCGGTCCTGGAACGCACCCAAAACCAGCGACCGACTTCGTCAAGCAATCGACCTGCAACATCTGCCAATGGGAATCTATTTTCTGCAAATTCAGCAGGGCGAGCGGCAAAGCACCCTAAAAGTAGTGAAGCGGTAGCCGCCGTTAACGGGTACGTTTGCTGACTAATAAACAAAATGAGCCGGGGAGCATACGACGTGTCCCCGGCTCATTTTGTTTATCAGTGTACTCTACAGCGTAGCCATGTCGATCACGAACCGATACCGGACATCGCCTTTCAGCATCCGTTCATAAGCCGGTTGAATATCTTTGATGTCGATCAGTTCAATATCCGAAACGATGTTGTGTTCGGCGCAGAAGTCCAGCATTTCCTGCGTTTCGGCAATACCGCCAATCGTAGAACCGGCGATGCTCTTCCGACCGGGAATCAGACTGAACGCCAGCAGGGCTGAAGGCGTCGGGGGTGCACCTACGCAGATATGCACGCCATCGGTTTTCAACAGGCTCAGGTACTGGTTGTAATCGTGCTCGGCAGAAACCGTATCCAGAATAAAGTCAAAATAACCGGTAACGGACGCAAGCTGGGCCGGGTCGCTGGTGACGACGAACTTGTGCGCACCAAGTTTTCGGGCGTCTTCTTCTTTCTTCGGCGATGTGCTCAGGACCGTTACTTCCGCCCCAAAAGCCACCCCGAATTTAACGCCCATGTGGCCAAGACCACCCAGCCCCAGAACGGCCATTTTGTGTCCTTTGCCCACTTTCCAGTGTTTGAGGGGCGAATAGGTCGTAATGCCCGCACAAAGCAGCGGGGCCGTAGCGGCCAGATCGAGTGTTTCGGGAATATGAAGTACAAAATCTTCATTCACCACAATGGTGTTGGAGTAACCGCCGTAAGTAGGCGTTTTCTTATCCTGCTCCAGACTGTTGTACGTAAGCGTGTTGCCATTGGTGCAATACTGTTCCAAACCGTGCTGGCAATTTTCACACACGCGGCACGAATCGACCATGCATCCGGTTCCGGCTAAGTCGCCAACGTTGAATTTTTTAACGTTACTCCCGACAGCTACGACCCGACCAACGATCTCGTGTCCGGGAACCATTGGAAAAATGCCACCACCCCATTCATCTCTGATCTGGTGAAGGTCGGAGTGGCAAACGCCACAAAAGGTTATATCGAATTGCACATCGTGCGGGCCAACGTCGCGTCGGTCAAAATTCCAGGGTGCCAGTTCAGAATCTTTGGTCTGAGCGGCATAGCTTTTTGTGTCAATCATACGATTTGGTTTGATAAATGTGTTTCCCCTAAACGAGTTCAGGTTGCTGGATCTCGCTATTGGCGGGAATTATGCGGTCGGCCTGTAGTTGGGTAAAAAGATCAAAGAAGGACTCGTCGGTGCGCTGAAAAACCAGAAAACCCAGCTTACGGCTCTTCGACATGTCGGTCATTACTTCAATGGGTCTTCCCAGATCAAGGTCTGTGTGCCAAGCCGATGCCACACGGGTCAAATCAGGTTCGAGTAAGTGTTGCTTTTCGGCGATTTCCTGCCATAGCGGGCCATCGTTTGCCAGTTCGTCTTCCAATGGATGAATCGTGCCATCGAAACCAACGGCTTCAATACCGAACCAGTCGGCAATTCGTTGCCATAGCCAGCTCCAGCGGAACACATCGCCATTAACCACGTTGAACGCTTCATTATGCGCGGCTTCGGTGGTTGCGGCCCAAATGAGGTGTTTGGCCAGTACACGGGCGTCGGTCACGTCCGAGAGTCCCTCCCACTGGGCTTTGGAACCCGGCCAGCGGAAGGGCCGTCCACTGGCCTGGCACAGGCTGGCATAAACGGCCAGCGTGCTTCCCATATTCATCATATTGCCTACAGCCTTCCCGATAACGGTATGCGGCCGGTGGATGCTCCAGGTGAAGCCATCTCGGGCGGCAGCGGCATATACTTCATCTTCCTGAGCGTAGTAGAAATTTTCGATGTCAAGGCGGGGGTGCTCTTCCCGCAAGGGGGTTTCAGGCAGAAAGCCGTCTTTGGCATACGCGTCGAAAGGCCCCAGATAGTGTTTCAGCCCCGTAACCAGCGCGACGTGCTGTACCGATTTTTTGGGTGCCAGAGCATCCAGAAGGTTGCGAACCATGGTGCCATTTACCCGGATGTTCTCGGCTTCTGTCTCGTTCCGCATCCAACTCGTAAAAAACACATGAGTCGGGTTAATTGTCGACAGAGCCGTTTGCAGGCTCTCCGGATTCATCAGATCGGCAGCTACGGGCTGCAAATCAGTTAGTTCGGTATTGGGGTTCCGGGCCAGCCCGTAGGTCAGCCATCCCTGCTTAATTAATTCGTGGGCAAGATTGCTGCCGGTAATTCCACTGGCCCCAACAACTAAGGCAATTTTACGTGTACTCATACATTTGTCTGGTCTCGTCAACGCACAGGATGGACCGTATTTTAAGCCATCCGGCGTTATTGACTACAGACTAAACGGCGCTTAGGTCGACAAGTTTTTTTCGGGTCAGTCTTTGTGTGGCCCGATGTCTGATTTTCAGCAGTACAAGTGCCTGAATCCCGTAGCTTACCCCTTCGTAACACATTAATTGACATCGGCTTACTGAACCAGTTTTTCCCGAACTTTAAATTCCTCCAGATCAATTAAAGAAAGGTATTTTCGAATCAGTTCTTCATCGAACTCTATGCCGTGGTTCATCTCGATCAGGGTACTTCGTTGCTGCTGCAACAAGTCCAGATAGGTGCGTTGATAAGCCATTATGGCGTTCGTACGGGTATTACTCGTTTCGTTCAATTCCTGATTGAGCAGACGCAGGTCAATGTTTAGCCGTTCGTGCAGGTTAGCGATGTGTTCGTTGGTCAGCTCGTTTTTCCCCAAAAAGGCAAGCGAGGTTTGGGTAATGGCTTTTTGGATAAGAAGCTCCTGCTGTTGCTCCGGAATAGCGTTTGGCATACCTCTAAACTTCACTTTTCTAATTAACAAAGGCAAGGTTAACCCCTGAAAGACCAGCGTGACCAGAATAACGATAAAGGTGATGAACAAAATCAGGTTGCGGTGTGGGAAAGGCTGACCAGCTCCGATCAGTAACGGGATTGACAGCGCAGCAGCCAGCGACACCACACCGCGCATACCAGCCCAGCCCAAAATGAGGGGTCCGCGCCAATCAGGATTCGGGTCGGCCACCGTAATAAAACGACTGGCAAAGCGAGTGAAAAGGCCCGCGCCATAGGTGCAGAGTAAGCGGGTTATCATTAATACCAGCGAGATCGCCAGCCCATAGCCAATGGCGCTGCGGATACTAACCGTGCCAAGTTGCTGAACAACAGGCGGCAGTTGCAGACCAATGAGCAGAAAGACCAGCCCGTTCATGACAAACACAATGTTGGTCCAGACATTTACGCCCTGTATTCGACTCTGGTAGGTCAGCATACTTTGCCGTTTGTTGGAAAGCAGCAGTCCCCCGCTGACGACCGCCAATACGCCTGAATAGTGAAGATGCTCCGCTCCGTAATACATGCAGTAAGGCGTTACCAGCGTGAGCACAATTTCGATACTGGGGGTAGTAGGTAACCAACGGATGATGGCGTAGAAAATGACGCCAACCAGTAGACCAACGCCTATTCCCATGAAAACCACCAGGCCAAAACTGGTGGCAGCTTCCTGGAAATGAAACTGCCCGGTAATAACGGACGCCAGCGCAAACCGAAACACGATCAGGGACGACGCATCGTTCAGCAGACTTTCGCCCTCGGCAATACTCACCAGCGACTTGGGTACGCTGACCTGCCGCATAATGGTGGTTGCCGAAATAGCATCGGGCGGAGAGATAATACCGCCCAGAAGGAAACCCAGCGCTAGTGTGAAGCCTGGAATAAGGGCGTGCGACACAAGAGCAATGACGCAGGAGGTCAGGATAACAATGGGAAAGGCAAAACTGGTAATGACCCGTCGCCATTTCCAGAACTCTTTCCAGGACGTTTGCCAGGACGCTTCGAACAGAAGCGGAGGCAGGAAAATAAAGAAGACCAGATCCGGGTCGATGGTGATTGATGAAAACTCGTCCGTAAAGCTGAGCGCCAACCCACCTAACACCAGCACAATGGGATAGGCCAGCCGGAGCTTATTGGCCAGCATAACCAGCCCCAGGATAATCAGGATGAGAAAGATGTATTCGATAAATAGCCCTTGCATAGTGTAGATACCCGATAACAAACGAAAGCCCGGAAGTGGGCTTTCGAAAGGTCGCATTAGTGTATTTACTATCCAAGGACAAGCGCCTTATCATATCCAGAGGCCGTTTGTGACGTGCTGATCTGAGAACGCAGACGGGTTATAACGCTGGCGCGAGCACCCGAACGGGACCCATCAGGCCCGACGGCAGCAGGGGCGAATTGGCGCGGTAGAACGGTATGGTTGTAAACGTAATCTTGTTCGTCACGCCGGGCTGCGCATCGCCTACCAGCCGGTTGACCCAGAGGTTCGTCACCTTGACCTGCACCGTGTTGGCACCAGTTTTCAGAGCGTCGGTGATGGGTAGGCGGAAGGGTTTCTTCCAGACAATACCCATGTTTTTGCCGTTTACGATCACTTCGGCCAAGTTCTTTACATCGCCCAGATCGAGGATATACGAAGCTGCTTTATTAACCGTTGGCACCTCAAACGAATTTTCGTAGGTAGCCGTGCCCGAGAAGTATTTGATACCTGCATCGGCATTGTCGGTCCACGACGCCAGCTTATCGAACGTGGCCCCTTGCGGAGCGCCCCGTCCTTCCTGAAAACTCACCTTCCATGCACCATCCATCCGCGCCACCGCCGACTCCGTGACGGTTGGTTTGGTATAAGCCGCAACGGTGGCTTTTTCGCCAAATACGATAAAATACGCATCCCACGATTCGAACCGGAGCGGGATGATCGTGCGGCCATCTTTCACCTGATACGAAACCGTTTCTGTTTTGCCCGTTTGCGGATTCCACAGCTGCGGCACCTTTCCCGTTACCCGAAAGCTGATCTGCGCTTCGTTAAGGGCATCGCTGCGGTTATTGAGCCAGTAAATATCCTGTCCGGCCGTTTGGCGGTGAACGTACAGAATCTCGGCCGAAGCCCCCGAGATAATCACATCTTTAGCAACGCCCATCTCGCCCAACACCGCGTCGATCGGTTTGGCCGATACGGTTGGCTGGCTCCAGATCTGGTTCACGAGGGCGGTAAACTCGGCGGGGTTATCGCTCAGGCTCGGCGACTGTTCGGGCCTGGTACCCGTTACGTGCATACCCGCCTTCACCAGTTCGCTCAGTTTTTTCAACGTCGGCAGGGTCATGTACCGGGCCGACGCGTCCAGCACCAGCAGGCGGTACGGCTGGCCGCTCTTCGCCACAATTTTCCCACCCTCCACGCGCAGGGCCGTTTTGAGGGCTGTTGCGTTCACAAAATCATATTCGTAACCCGCCGGAAATTCCGGCAACTTGGTCGCGCAAAGCTGGGTGATGTTGTTATTCTCGCCGTAATAGTACAGCACATCGACAACGGGTTTGCCCTGCTGAAGCAGGTAACAGCTCCGGCCCAGGTAGCCGGTCCAGGCTTTGGCCTGCTCGGCCCAGGTTTCGTGGCGGGTAAAATACTGGCCGAACGGTCCCAGAGAAAAACCGGGTAGTTTATCGTCCAGCGGCTGGTGAACAGAGGTATGCACCACAAAGCGGTTCAGGCCAGACGCCATTTCCAGATCGGCGGTGCGCTTCAACTTTTCGGGATGATAGCTGAACGCGTTGCCTACCGAGGTCATCGACTCGGCCGCCACCAGATTCTGCCCGTAAATATGCGCTACCGACGCCGACTCGCGAATATCGGCCTGACTGCGGGGTTCTTCGTTGACCCCCTGCCCCAGACTACCGGGCGTCCACATGGCCGACATCGGAATATCGGCGTTTCGCTTCACATCCATACCATCGGCCAGATAAATCCGTTTGTTCTCGTGCGATTCCGTGTAGCGTTTCATGCCCCGCTCGTGGAGGGCGTCGCCAATGACATCGTAATGGTTGTCGGAAATCAGTTCACCGATGGTTTTGCGGTAGTCCCACAGGAATTTCTCACTCGCTTCGGCACTTTTCACCACCCGACCCGCCAGCACCGGAAGCCAGGGAATAAGGCTATAGCCGCGCCGTTTGGCAAACTCCTCGGGCATGGCTTTGGTCCAGGTCATAGCCCCCGCTTCGTAGCTGTCCAGCACCATGTATTCCAGCCCCTGCTTGCCCATCTGGCCACCCGTGGCATCCTTGTACATGTCGAGATAGGTATCGATGTATTTCCGAACGGCTAGTTTATCCAGTTTATCGACTTCCAGCCCCGTCGCTTCGGGCGATGCCGGGTGGTTTTGCCGACCCGTAAGCGAATAGCCCATGCGAAGGACTACCCATTCCCCAGCGGGGGCGGTCCAGTTCAGGGTACCGTCAGCGTTCATTTTACCCGTTAAATCGACTACATCCTCCGTCGGAATGGCATCGCCCGTTGTTGATGCGGCCGCCAGCTTATCTTCCCACCAGGGGCTGAAACCGGCTTTCTCCTCAAATTTATCAATACGCTCGGTGGTGTGCAGCACCAGCTCAGCCACATTAACGCCCTCCGGCTTGCCCGGTTTATCTTCCCCACCCATCAAGGCGGCAAAACGATTACCGGCTGGTGGTAACGTTTTGAAGGTAAACCGGAAATAGTTAGCCGTTGTGGGCGGGATACTGAGCGTAGTCTGGGCCACGGTACTACCCGGAATGGTTCTGACTTCGCGGAAGTTAACGCCATCGTCACTCACTTTTAAACTCCGGTTATTAGGAGCGCCCTCAAACTCCGCCAGGACTCCTCCGCTAGCGGCCCCAACAATGGAGAGTGCCTTAAACGTCTGGGGCTGTGCAAACTCGTATTGAATCCACATATCTTGCCCAACCTCCATGGGTGGCAGGGGTTTGGCATTGGTCAGGTCACCGTCGGTGAGGTCGGCCAGGGTAAAGGAGCCCCCGCTGGACGTAACTTTAGGGTTGAGCGCCGACAGGAGGGTTTCGCTTTTGGGCACACGGTAGGCAATAACGGCGGCATCCTGGTAGAAAGTGGGTAATACACCAACTGTTCCGCCGAAGCCTCCTCCCCCGGTGGGCAGGGGTACATGCTGGAAGTTACCCGTTGTGGCCGCTGGCTGGGGTAGTTTGCCAGTGAAAGCTTTGCCACCCGAAATCCGGGTTTCTGTCCAGACGTATTTTTTCATGGCATCACTCGGCGGAACCCACGGTCCGCCCGTCACGCTCCAGCCCGGCGAACCGGCAATGGCCATTTCGAGTTGCAGCTTTTTGGCTAGTTCGGTAGTGAACTTAAAGGCGTCTTTCCACTCGGGGGTCATGAACACCAGCTTTTTAGGCACGACATTGGGAGTCAATAAGCTGGCGTCGAAATTCTGAAACCCGCCAATGCCTACGCGCTTCATCCATTCGAGGTCTTTCTGAATACCTTCTTTGGTGATGTTGCCATTCATCCAGTGCCACCACACACGCGGTTTGGCGGCATCGGGGGGTGTACTGAACTGCTGCCGGAGCGTAGTAGCGGCACCCGCTGCCGGTGGATTTTGTTTTTTCGTCTGACCGAAACTGGTCTGAATGATAAGTGGTAAGGTTAGGCAAAGAGCCGCCAGGTGCTTCATAGTAAATTACAGGTAGGTGATTTTGCCGGATAGTAGAACGATTCCCTGTAAAACTAGGGCGATAATAATACCGCACTGTCCTGTACTTACCTAGTTATCTCCTTATTCGCAATGGAGAAGGCTTTGACGAAGGAGGTAGATTTTGGATTCAAAGTATAGGCCACATCCCTGGCATAGTTTAATTAGCCCAGTATAGGCGGCCCGTCAATAGTTAGTATCGCTCAGTTCTCGCCTGAAGCGCCGTAGGTGCGACCTACTCTGGTTCATGGAGGTCGCACCTACGGCGCTTTGTAGATCTACTCATTCTCTCTTTTCTATTGATAGGCCGCCCAGACAGGGCTTTTCGGTAAA
This sequence comes from Spirosoma fluviale, assembly GCF_900230225.1. Lineage (GTDB taxonomy): Bacteria > Bacteroidota > Bacteroidia > Cytophagales > Spirosomataceae > Spirosoma > Spirosoma fluviale. Next base: position 157,939 of record NZ_OCNH01000001.1, on the reverse strand, counting down.
AAGAGAGGGTATACAGCTATACAGCGTAGATTATTGATAAGTCACGAATCGATTGGTCACCGGCTGACCAGTTTTCCTCAAGACGGTTCATTGTTATCGACTACACTACCCCGCCGGTTGCTGACGCCATTTTCGAGCGGCATGGAGGTAAGCACTGGAAGCCGAGTAACCCAGCAGATAGGCGATATCCTGCGTGCCCAACGTTCGACCCCGTTCCAGATGAGTCGCCATCTGGCGTTTGATGTCGTCCGCAATGGATCGGAACGAAGTGCCCTCTTCGGTCAACTTGCGCTGAAAGGTTCGGTGGCTCATGGCAAACTGGCTTACCACCTCATCCAGACATGGTAACTCGGGCGAACAGAGATTGAGGATCATGGTACGCACCTGATCCGCAAACGGGCTACGACGAACCGGTGACTGACCCAGTAATTGCAGAAAAACCGGCAGCAACACGTCCAGATTCTTGAGCCGCCGACGATTGATCGGGCCAGCCACCAGACGCAGTTCTACCATTAATCGGTGAGCATTAGCGGTTGTGATGGGGCTGGCACAGAGCCGCTGGTATTCCTCTAATTGGCTATAGGGCACTTGTACTTCGGCAATGTCATCCTCAATCATCAGGCTAATTTCCCGGTACATCAGGAACAACACCGAGTCGAGTACCTGATTTTTCAGCGGATTTTGGAGTAGGGAACTTTGCAACTCAATGATCAGGTGATCCTGATGCTGGGTTGTTACCAGATTAATTACGGGAAAGGTGCTCGCCAGATAGTCGGCCAGTAAACCCAGGGCCTGCTCAATGCTGGAAGACGCCAGCGAGATTTGGTAAACCAGCCCCAACGCCCGTAAATTCAGGTAGTAGCCGTAATGCAGGCCCAGATGCGGGTCCCGGCTGAGATCGAGCATACCCGCCCAAAGCCTGGTATAATCTGCCAGACTCACCCAGCCTTTTTCATCCGTTAGATCAGACTCAGGAACATCCAGCTGGCTCAGCAGAAGCCGCCTGTCTAACCCTTTGCAGACGGCATAGTCCAGAAGGTTAAGAAGGTGCTGACTGGAGAGGTTTGTGCACATCGGGCCGGGGTCGTTGAGTTGACGCAAAATAGCCAAAAATTGGCGCAAACTATCAACCTAACCCAAACCCAGAGCCCGACTTTTGTCCTGTTCAATGCAAAACAAACAGTTCACCAAAAACCAATTTAGTTATGAAATCGCTGAAAACTGTTTTGATCATCAATGCTGTTAGTTCGGGAGCGACCGGCCTTTTGCTGTTGGCATTAGCTAATCCTATCGCCCAACTCTTCGGACAATCATCGACGGGTATTTTCACCGAGGTTGGCCTTTTCCTGGTTGCCTTTGCCGTGTTTGTCTTCTACCAGAGCCGCCAGCATTCTGTATCAACGGGAGCCGTCCGATTCATCATTGCCCTGGATTTACTATGGGTGGTAGCTAGTGTTATCCTGCTGGTATGGCCCTCGGTGGAGCTGACCGGATTAGGGCAGGCTGCCATTGCCGCCGTTGCCCTCTGGGTAGCCTTGATGGCGTATCTCCAAACGAATGGGCTAAAGAAAGTAACGGCTTAGGAAATATGGCGTACCGACCGTCGATCCAGTCGGTACGCCATCTCACAACAGCTTATCCGGCGTAATGGGCAACTCCCGGACTCGCTTGCCGGTAGCGTTGAAGACGGCGTTGGCTACGGCGGCCGCTACGCCAACAATGCCCACTTCACCGATGCCTTTTACGCCGAGTGTATTGGATTTCTGGTCGTCTTCCCGAATAAAAATAGCTTCCATGTCGCCAATATCGAGATTGGCCGGAACGTGGTAGTCGGCGAAGGAGCGGGTAACGAAATTGCCCCAGCGCGGATCGAGAATCGATTCTTCGGTTAGCGCCATACCAATGCCCCAGATATTGCCGCCGATGATCTGCGACCGGGCCGTTTTAGGGTTCAGAATGGTGCCCGCACCCGTCACCGCCAGAAACCGGTTTACCCGCACCATGCCCGTAAACCGGTTTACGGATACTTCGGCAAAGTTGGCGTTAAAGCTGTGCGCTGAGTATTCCTCGGCGCTTTCCAGCGGTTTGGCGTCGATTCGGGTCTGAAACTCGGTTAGTTTTTCGGACAGCATCAGCTGCGAGGCCGTTGGGCGGGCGAAAAACTGCTTGCCGGATCGCGTCAGTAGTTCATCCGTAATCTTTTGGCAGGCGTCGTTCACGGCGTTTGCGTAGCTGGCAGCCCCCACCGAACCCACCGCACCAGCCGCTGGCGGGAGGTCAGAATCGCCAATGACCACCTTGACGTTACGAAGGGGCAGACCGAGCGCATCGGCGGCCGTTTGCGTTAGGATTGTGTAGGTACCGGTTCCGAGATCGGCAGCGGCCAACTCAACCGTAGCCATCACGTCGTTACCGGTACGTTTCAGTTTCACAATGGCCGACGTGGGCCGCTGATGGGCGGGATATGTGCCAGCCGCCACGCCATAGCCAATCAGGTAATTACCCTGCTGGTTCTGGCGGGGTTCAGCTTTTCGCTTTTCCCAGCCAAAGGCCTTGGCCCCCACTTGTAAACAGTCAACCGCTTTTCGCGACGACCAGGGTTTGCCGTTGGAGGGATCGCGTTCGGGTTCGTTTTTAATACGCAGCTCAATCGGGTCCATCTTCAGGGCGTAAGCCAGCTCATCCATCGCCGATTCGAGGGCGAAACTGCCCGTCGATTTACCGGGGCCGCGTGTGTAGGTCGGCAAAATCACGTTCATCGGCACCGCCCGGTACGTAATGAGCGAGTTCGGCACGTCGTACATGACCTTCGAACAATCGCCACAAGGTTCGACGAACTCATTTTTTATGGCACCATGCGTCGTGATTTCGTGCGCCAGCGCCGTCAGTTTACCGTCTTTGGTAGCGGCCAGACTTACTTTCTGGTGATTCCGCTGGCGCAACCCCACCGAATTCACCATCTGCTGACGGGTCAGCGCCAGCTTTACGGGCCGGTTCACCTGTTTAGCGGCCACCGCCGTTAGTACCAGATTGGCCCACTGGCCACCTTTCGAGCCAAAACCACCCCCGATGTACGGCGTAATGATTCGCACCTGTTCGGGCTTGATATTTAACGTATTGGCCGCAGCACTTTGCGCCCCGTTCACGATCTGCGAACTATTATAGAGCGTTACACGATCACCGTTCCATTCGGCAATGGTGGCGTGGGGTTCCAGCGGATGGTGGTGCTCGATGGGCGTTTCGTACACCTGCTCAACTTTGTACTCGGCATCACGAAGCGCGGCTTTTGCATCGCCCCGTTTGGCATCAGCTCTTTCTTTATCCTTCGGGAGTGTAGCCTCTTTAGCCAGTTTCTCGAAATCGACTTTCGGCTCCTTCTTATCGTAGGTGACGTTGATCAGGTGCGTAGCATAACGGGCCTGCTCGAAGGTTTCGGCCACGACCAGACCAATATGCTGTCCGTAAAACTCAATTTCGGGACTTTGGAGCAGTGCACCCCCGCGAATCCCACCATTGACATTGAGCTTCGGGGCATTGGTGTGGGTGATAACGGCCAGCACACCGGGCGCTTTTTCGGCCGCAGTGGTGTCGATGATCCGAATCGTTCCGGCGGCAATCGTACTTTTAAACAGCACGGCGTAGGCCAGATTTTTGACCGGATAATCCGTCGAATAAGCTGCCTTTCCCGTCACTTTGGCAATCCCGTCGATGCGACTAATGGGTGTGCCGGTTAGTTTGTTTTTGTCTTGCATGGAAGTAGTGACGTTGAAATTAGGCTTTACCGCCGTTCATGGCCATTTGCAGCGCCAGCACAATGCTGCGGTTGCCCAGTTCTACTTTGAACTTGTTATGCTCCAGCGGCTTTGCATCGGCCATTTCGGCATCGGCAGCCCGCTTGAAATTCTCGGCTGTCGCTTCTTTACCCGCCAGAAATTGCTCGGCTTTTAAGGCCCGCCACGGTTTGTGTGCTACGCCACCCATTGCAATTCGCGCCTGTACGATCTTATTGCCCGACCCCATCTCCAGGCCAGCGGCTACCGAAATGAGCGCAAAAGCATACGACGCCCGGTCGCGCACTTTGAGGTAGTACGATTTGTCGGCAAACTTGTTAGGAGGCAGGTCAATGGACGTAATGAGTTCGCCATGCGCCAGGTTCGTGTCCCGTTCGGGCGTATCGCCGGGGAGTCGGTGGAAGTCCGTAAAGGAGATGCTCCGTTCCTGACCGCTGGCGTTCTTAACCTTAACTATGGCATCCAGTGCCGCCAGCGCAATCGCCATATCAGAGGGGTACACGGCTACGCACTTCTCGGACGCGCCGAAGATAGCGTGCAGCCGGTTAACGCCTTCCAGCGCCCCACAGCCGCTGCCCGGTTCGCGTTTGTTGCAGGGCATCGCCACCTCGTAAAAATACGGGCAGCGGGTACGTTGCAGCAGGTTACCGCCATTGGTCGCCATGTTCCGAATCTGTCCGGACGCGCCCGCCAGAATAGCCTGGGTCAGGAGCGGGTAGTTCTGGCGGATCAGCGGGTGATTGGCGGCATCGGTGTTTTTACCCAGCCCGCCAATCGACAGGCCGCCTTTGGCAAACCCGGCGGCAATGGGTTTTATCTCTGTCAGGCGCAGGCCCGAAATGTCGACAATGGCGCTGGGGCGCTCCACATCTTCCTTCATCAGGTCGATCAGGTTAGTGCCTCCGGCGAGGAATTTTGCATTTGGGTTTCCGGCCAGTTCCTTCGTGGCTGACGCAGGATCATTGGCCCGGCTGTAGGTAAAAGGTCTCATGGATTAGTGACTGGTTAGGCCGAAAACCGAAACGTCTGTTCGACGGGCTTTCCGCTGTGAACCTCCTGAATGGCGGCAACAATATTAGGATAGGCACCGCAGCGGCACAGGTTTCCCGACATCCGCTCCCGAATTTCTTCGGTCGACAGTTGAACCGGTGCCGTTTTTTTGCGTACGTCCTCAGTGACGTAACTGGCATCGCCCCGCTTCGCTTCGTCCATCAGGGCCACCGCCGAGCATATCTGGCCGGGCGTACAGAAACCGCATTGAAAGCCGTCGTGTTTCAGAAACGCTTCCTGCATCGGATGTAATCGAACCGTCGAACCGGACGTCCCCTTGGCGAGGCCTTCGATCGTTTTCACACTTTTCCCTTCGCAGCTGGCCGCCAGGGTCAGGCAGGACAAAACCCGCTGTCCGTCGACAATGACCGTACAGGCACCGCACTGGCCGTGGTCGCAGCCTTTTTTGGAGCCGGTCAGTTCCAGCCGCTCGCGCAGCGTATCCAGCAGGGTCATTCGGGAGTCGACCAGCAGCTTGCGAGCTGCCCCGTTTACGTTAAGCGATACGTTGACGCCATTTTCGATCGTTGCCGACGATAACTCCGCAGCAACCGGTACGCTGAGCGGTCGGGTAAACAGCTGCTCGGCCACCGCCGATTGGGCCGCCAGGATGCCCCCGCCAGCCAGGGTCACGAGCTTCAAAAAATGACGCCGGTTTACGCCGGTATCGAGAATCTCGTCCAGATCTTCCGGCATCAGATCTTCGAACAGTTTCTTTTCGTCGTCCGACAGGTCGGGAGTTTCGTTCACGTCCATTATGCAGTTCGTTGTGGCTCAATACGCGTATCGCTATGTAGCCAGGAAAGGTTATTTTTAGGGGCCAGTGTCTTCTGAACGTAAACGTTCTGTAGCCTCTATTGTTATGAGCGTCGACGGGCTCACTGCTTTCAGGCGAATCTTCTCACCGATCACATAAACATCAGGTACTATGCTCTATTACACGCAAATCGTTTTTGTAAAGGAAGGTCAGGAAGCCGTTTTCCATGCTTTCGAAGATCAGGTCTTACCCCTGCTCGAACGACACAAGGGTACATTACTCTACCGCGTCCGCCCGGATACTGCTTCTGTCCTGACAACTACGTTAGGCCATCCTTACGAAATCCATCTGGTCAGCTTTCCGGACCGAACCGATTTCGAGTCCTATCGGGATGATCCGGAGCGACGACAACACATAACATTGAAGGACACCTCAGTCGAGCGTATCCTACTCGTGGAAGGCAGGCGGCTGTAAGTATAGCTCTATGGCCATCGCTTTCGCGTGCTGATAACTCTTTATTGGTAGTTGGGTAAAACTCGAAACGGATGATTATCTTCAGTTATTTGCTACTCTCCGTAGTAGCCCAACTATAGATCGATTCTCGTTTTACTCAACGTTACGACAAACTGGAAAACATTGAAAGCTCGGTATTGAACCGGGCTTTCGCTTTATACAAACGATTCACTTCTCGTTATAGAATTATTTATCTAAGTTGGCTAAACTGGCGCATAGCGTCCGTTGATTTGGGCAGTATGAATTTTTCGGGGAGCAGAGTATACCCCAAAAGTACCTTACCTTTAATCCGTAAACTTTTCACCTTTGTTTAACCACCAACCAATTTGACAGGGTTACCCTTCGTTTACAGTTTATTATTTAACCAATTTCTACAATGAAAAGAGTAAGTCTGTTTCTGTTCATCTTTCTCCTCGGCGTCTGCGTAAGGGGATATTCTCAGGCCGCTGCGCCCGCTGACTTCTTCGCGGGTAAGTGGGAAATTACAATTACGGGTACGCCGGACGGCGATGCAAAAATGGTTACGGATCTGGTTCGTAAAGACGGTAAGCTAACGGGCGAAATGAAAGACCCAACGGGAAAGCGAACGGAGGTCACGCCGATTACGAAAGTTGAGGAAGGAACCGACAAAATGACGATCTACATTGATACGGCACAGGCGGGCGAAATCCCCATTGAGCTGAAAAAAGTGGACGACGACCATTTGAAAGGACAACTGATGAGCATGTTCGACACCACTGCACTGCGCATCAAAAAGTGATTCGTTAATTCAGTCATGAGCATGAGAACATTGCTCAGGGAGAATCGCCCTCTCCGGGTAGTGGAAAATCGTCAGGATACTCCCACTTGCCCAATTTCTGACTAGAGGTGCTTCTTCAGGGACAGGTTAAGTAGATTTGTAGCGCGGCCGGAGCCGCGCTACACGTTTATATTGATCATGAAAAACCAAATCGCTTTCTGGCTCGTATGGGCTTGCTGCCGGGCGGGCGCACTTTTGTTGGCTCATCAGGTTGCGGCTCAGTCGTCCACGAACCTACCGCATCTGCAAAAACAGGGGACGGCAACTCAGTTGGTCGTGGAAGGCAAACCGTTTCTTATGTTGGGTGGAGAGTTAGGTAATTCCAGCGCATCCAGTACAGCATACATGAAGCCCAGGTGGCCTAAGCTTCAGCAAATGCACCTCAATACCGTTTTGGCCCCCGTTTACTGGGAATTGCTGGAGCCAGAGGAGGGCAAATTCGATTATACACTGGTCGACGATCTACTCAAAGATGCCCGCCAGCACCAGATCAAACTCGTTTTACTTTGGTTTGGCACCTGGAAAAACAGCATGTCCTGCTACGTACCGGCCTGGGTCAAAACCGATACGAAGCGGTTTCCACGAATTCGGGATAAGAAGGGGAAAGCCCACGAAATCCTGACCCCGCTCGACAAAAACAACCTCGACGCCGATGTTAAGGCATTCAGTGCCTTGATGCGGCACATTCGCGAGGTTGACCAGCGGCAGCAAACTATCATCATGGTGCAGGTCGAGAACGAAATCGGGATGTTACCAGAAGCCCGCGATCACTCCCCTATGGCCAATGCCGCGTTTGGGCAACCCGTACCAACCTCCCTCGTTCAATACCTGCAAGCCAACAAAGCCTCACTGGCTCCGGCCGTTCGGGCGGCCTGGCAAACCAGTGGATTCAAGACCAGTGGCACCTGGGAAACGCTCTTCGGTTCTGGTCTGGCAACGGACGAAATCTTCATTGCCTGGCACTTTGCTCAATTTGCCAACCGCGTCACAGAAGCCGGAAAGACCATTTACCCCTTGCCCATGTTTGTCAATGCAGCCCTTAACCGGCCCAATGTAAAACCCGGCGATTACCCCAGCGGTGGCCCACTACCGCACATCATCGACATCTGGAAAGCGGGTGCCCCGGCGGTGGATTTCCTTTCTCCTGATTTCTACAATCCCGATTTCAAGTACTGGAATGACCTGTACACGCGCAAAGACAATCCGCTCTTTATTCCGGAAATACGCTTTGAGCCGTCCGATGCGGCAAAAGTTTTTTACGCCATCGGCCATTATGAAGCGATGGGCTTCTCCCCTTTTTCTATTGAATCGACGCATGAGCCCGCCAACGAACCCATTGCCCATAGTTATTCGATCCTTAGTCAGCTTTCGCCCCTGCTGGTGGCGCATCAGGGAAAAGGAGTCATGAACGGCATGCTCTTCGAGAAGCAAATACCCGTCGACACCATTCACCTGGGCGGCTATACGTTTACTTGCAAACATGATTATACCCTGGGCTGGTCGCCCAAAGCGAAAGAGGACGAATGGCCAATAACGGGCGGGCTAATTGTCCAAACCGGACCCGACGAGTTTACGGTGGCGGGCTCGGGCATTGTTATTACCTGTACCTCAGACAGACCGCAGACCCCCAACGCCGGTATTTTACAACTGGATGAAGGTGTATATATAGACGGGAAATGGCAGGCAGGTCGCCGACTCAACGGCGATCAACATCATCAGGGACGTCATATTCGTATTCCAACGGGAGAGTATGGCATTCAAAAGCTGACTTTATACCGTTACTAGCCAATAGCCTAACAAGATAATCCGGGGCGTATAATCGAGCGAAACGATGCGTGCGTGTTTTATCGGCACACACAGCGCTTAATAAATTGATGATTACCCCCGGATTTTAAGTTTTACATCTATCTGTATAATTTATATAAAAATTATGCAACCGATTGCAAATCTAAAAGATATTCTGATATTTGTATTAAGATAAGTATTAATAGTACCAATCTAGGAGACATTTCAGGCATTTCATTACTCAACTTTCATAACCAGACAGTCACCACTTTTTGACCTTAGCAAATTTGCAAAAGGGTTAAATTGATAAAGTTATACAAGCTGTATTTGCAAAAAATGGGACTGTAGCCCACCTTATCATTTTTCAATCAACACATAAACCAACCTTTTTTCCACCTCCTGTTATCACACCGAGCCTATGCCAAAAAACGTATCTACATAAAAAAAGTCAGTGATGGGCCAACATCACTGACTTACGAACACATCCCCGTTTCTCCTGCGAAAACCATCCGAAGTCGGATGCAGGGATTTTTTTGCCGTTTTTAAACCGACAAACAGTCAAAATTATGTCAAAACAACTACAGTTGCGTAGCTTGCTACGTACTTTTTTACGCCATGGGTTCTACCAATTTGTACTCATTGCGGCCTTTACAACAATAGCCTTTACGCATAGCGCCCTGGCCGACCAGCCGGTTTCGGGTGCCATTCTTGACGAGAAAGGAAGCCCACTGGTTGGGGTTAACGTTCAAATTAGAGGGACAACACGCGGCACAGCCAGTGATGCACGGGGCGCCTACCGAATTGACGTCCCTAACGGAAATTCGGTTCTGGTTTTCAGCTACATCGGCTACAAAAAGCAGGAAATAACGGTCAATAACCGGTCGATCATCAACGTATCGCTGGAGGCCGATGCCGGTGCGCTGGAAGAGGTCGTTGTGGTTGGTTATGGTACTCAAAAGCGTTCTTCTCTAACAGGTGCCGTTTCGACAGTAACCCCCAAAGAGCTTACGGCATTACCCGTACCAAACGTAGCCGCTGCCTTACAGGGCCGGGTGCCGGGGGTATCTGTTGTCAATAATGGCGGCCCGGGCGCGTCTCCCATCGTACAGATCCGGGGTATTGGCTCGATCAACTACGCATCCGGTCCACTATATGTGATCGACGGTGTACCAACGGGCGACCTCAACAGCTTCAATACCAATGATATCGAATCGCTGGAAGTCTTGAAAGATGCCAGCTCAGCCGCTATCTACGGGTCGAGAGCATCAAACGGCGTTATTCTGATTACCACCAAGAAAGGCGGGCGGGACAGCAAAATACGCATTACTCTGGATTCGTATGTGGGTACCCAAAGTGCCTGGCGCAAAGTGGATGTGCTCGATCGCGATCAGTATGTACAATACGCCAGAGCCCTCACGTCCAATGCCGGTATTCCTGTTCCAGGTCGGTTGAGTGACCTGAACCAGCCTATTTATGCCGGTGCTTCACAAACGTTTGCCCAGACCCAAACCAACTGGCAGAACGAGCTTTTCCGCAATGCGCCGATTGCTCAGCACCAGATTTCACTGTCAGGCGGAAATAGTGCATCCCGCTTTTTTGCATCGGGCAGCTATTTCAAGCAGGATGGTATCATGCGGGGCACCGATTTTGAGCGGGGCTCCTTACGGCTCAACTCCGACCACCAGGTGTATAAGTTTTTAACCATTGGCCAAACCCTGACGGCCGCGTATAGCAATCAGCGTTCCGAGCCATCGGCAGATCGTTCGCAGCTGATGCATGCCATTCGGATGATGCCTTACTGGCCTACTTCGGATCCAACCAAAGTAGGTGGCTTTAGTGCTCCTACGGCGTTAGACGGTTCTGACCCGGAAAACCCGCTCCGTGCCCTGACGATGGACATGAGCCGGAATAAATTCCTGAAAGCGTTTGCTACCGTTTATGCCGACATTAAATTGACCAGCTACCTGAAATACCGTTTCAACTATGGTGTTGATTTAGGCTTTAACAACGGCAGTACCTTCAACCCTATTTATAACGATGGGTATGGTCAGCGGGCTTCGGCTACGGTTTCGCAGTCACGCAACACAAACATTTCTCAGGTAATCACCAACCAGTTGTCGTTTGATAAAACGTTCGGCAAACATAACCTGAGTGCGCTGGCCGTTGCCGAAACCCAAAAAGTGCTGGGCACCGGCATGAATGGCTCGGGTAACCGACCCAATAACGACCTCGATGTTATTCAGGGCGTTAGTAACCCGGCGATTACGAGTACGCGCAGTGAAATCAACCTGATTTCGTACGTAGGCCGTATCAACTACGATTATGATGGCAAATACCTGTTAAGTGCTTCGATTCGTCGGGATGGCTCCTCGCTGTTTGCACCGGGCAACAAATGGGGTAACTTCCCATCGGCTTCGGTAGGCTGGCGCATCAACCAGGAGAACTTCATGAAAGGCCTCTCCAACCTGTCGGAACTGAAGCTTCGCGCCAGCTACGGCCGAACGGGCTTCAATGGCATTAACAACTACGCCTGGCAGTCGCTGGTACAAGCCGATGCTACGGCCTATCCCTTTGGCAGCGCCAACAGCTTAGGTTCTTATTTCAACGCCCTGGGCAATACCGAACTGAAGTGGGAAACGACCGACATGGTTAACGTAGGTGTTGATGTGGGTCTGTTCAATAACAAGCTCACCTTCACGGGCGAAGTTTACAACCGGTTTACCGACGGGCTGATTCTGGGAGTCCCCATTCCAAACTCGATTGGTTATTCCAATGCTCCCGTTGCCAATATCGGCAGTATGAAAAACTGGGGCTATGAATTCCAGGCAGGTTACAACATTGCAAAAGGTGATTTCCGGGGGAATGTATCGGCCAACATCGGCATCACCCGCAACCGGGTACTGAGCCTAGCTACCCCAACGGCTTCGATCTATGCCGGACAGAATGCGGACTACGGCGGATTTGACATTACCAAGACCGAAGTTGGGCAGCCCATCCAGTCGTTCTATGGCTGGCAGGTAGATGGTATTTTCCAGAATCAATCGGAGATCAATGCTGCCAACGCCATCGATGCCAACGACAAGACGCTTTATCAGGATAAAGCCGCTCCCGGCGATATCCGCTTTAAAGACCTTAACGGCGATGGTAAAATTGACGCCAACGACCGAACCTATCTGGGCAGCTACCTGCCGAAATTCAACTACGGTGCCAATTTCAGCGGTACGTATAAGAACTTCGACTTTACGCTGTACATACAGGGCGTTCAGGGCAACAAGATTTATAACGGTACGAAAGTCGTTACACAGGGTATGCTGCGCCTGTTCAATGCGGGTACAGACGTGCTGAACGCCTGGACACCAACCAACACCAGTACCAATATTCCGCGTGCCGTTAGTGGTGACCCCAACAACAACAGCCGTACCTCAGACCGCTTCATTGAAGATGGCTCTTACCTGCGGCTCAAAAACCTGACCATCGGGTATTCAATTCCGGGTACAACCCTCAGCAGCCTCACGAAGGGTACGGTTAGCAAAGTTCGGGTGTACATATCGACGCAGAACCTGTTGACATTCACCAAATACACCGGTTACGATCCGGAAGTGGGTTCCCGCAATGGTACACTGCTGCGAAATGGTATCGACTACGCTATTTATCCGCAGTCGCGTACGTTAATGGCTGGCCTTCAGCTTACGTTCTAATTAGTTTTTCACAAGCTAAAAATCTTATTCTTACCATGAAAAAACAGTATTTCATAATTGGCGCACTGGTCATTGGTGTCGCTATCGGGTGTGATGATAAGCGATTGGATCAGCTTAACCCGAATGCCGTGACCACGGATAGTTACTTCAGAACGGATGTTCAGATACGAAGCTCTGTCAATGGCGTCTATGGAGCCCTTCAGTCGACCAATCTGGTAGCGCGGGAGTGGTTTTTTACTCAGGACCTGCGTTCTGACGATGTATCGGCTGGCGGTGGTCAACTCGAAACACCTCGTAACCAGTTACTCAACGGTGTCCACGATACGGGTAACTCGCTGGTAAGTTCCGTTTGGACCGGTGCTTATCGGGTTATCCACCGGGCCAATGTTGTTATTGACAAAGCAGCCGCTTCGACCGCTACCCTAACGCCCAGTGTCGCCAATCAGGCCGTTGCCGAATCGAAGTTTCTGCGTGCCTGGTCTTATTTCGAGCTGGTGAGCTTGTGGGGTGGTGTACCCTTGTACAAAAACTATGTTACCTCGCTGGCAGCTTCGGCGCCCCGTTCGTCGGAAGCGGATGTGTACGCATTTGTCATTGCTGATCTGAAAGCGGCTCAGGAAGCCCTTCCGGCAACCTACGATGCTGCCAACCAGGGCCGGGCAACGAAAGGAGCAGCCCAGATGTTGCTGGCACGGGTCTATATGCAACAGGGCGATTATGCCAACGCCAAAACTGAACTTCAGAAGATAATCAGTTCAGGAACTTACCGATTGGTTGATGAATATTCCGATAATTTCATTGAAGAAACGGAATTCAATAAGGAGTCGATCTGGGAAATCAACTTCCTGCCATCGGGTGGCTCCTTTAACTGGAATGGCGATGCCGATGGTGCTTCGGCTGGCGAAGAAACCGTTCGTACTCAAGAGTATTCGGGTATTGGCTGGCGCAACATTATTCCATCCAACAGCCTGCTGGCCGAGTTCGAAAAGACGAGTAAAGGCGATGCTAAAACCGACCCTCGTTACGCGAAATCGGTATACACTACGGGCGACAAATACAACAATGACCAGAGCGTGCTGACCGATGGTCAACAAAATGGCTTTGGATCGATTGTCGACGGTAAAGAGGTAAAAATCAGCTGGCGGAAGTTTACCCTGATGTACAAAAATGGGGTTTCGACAACAGGCGGTATCAACCAGCGTATCATGCGCTACGCTGAAACGCTGCTGGCCATGGCCGAGTGCGAAAACGAGGCAGGCAATACAGCGAGTGCGATCAGCTACCTGAACATGGTTCGAGCACGGCCCAGTGTAGCCATGCCCGCTTACCCAACGGCCAACTACCCCGTTTCGACCAAAGATCAGATCTTAGCGGCTATTATACACGAGCGCCGAATTGAACTGAATGGCGAAGAGATTCGCAACCGGGACATTCTGCGCTGGCGCAAGCAGGGCAAGTTAAAGACTGAGCCATTTGCTTATTTCCAGAAAGGCAAGCACGAACTGCTGCCTATTCCACAGCAGGAAATCGACAATAACCCCAACGTTGGTCTGAAAGGCCAAAATCCTGGTTATTAATCGAATCAGATTAGCTAATTCATGAACAATGACACCGGAGTCTTCCGGTGTCATTGTTGTAATAGAGGGTACTGGTTATGATTTCAACTCACCCAACAACTAGTTATTATAAGCAAACGAATAGCTAATTTCCGACAGAATTTAGGATTACTTACAACTAAAAATCCTGTAAATCCTGTCAGAAAAAATTAAGTCTTATGAAAAAAGCAATCTTAGTCAGCCTACTAACCTTAACCTGCACCCTGACATTTGCACAGAACGCTACCGTCTGGAATGGAAAAAAATGCGCGGTTGTTCTCACCTACGATGATGCTCTGGATGTGCATCTGGACAATGTTATTCCGGTTCTGGATTCGGCAGGACTAAAGGGGACATTCTACTTATCAGGCTACTTTCCCGGTTTTGTCAGCAACATTACCCGCTGGAAATCAGCCGCTGTGAACGGGCATGAGTTGGCCAACCACACGTTATTCCACCCATGCACTGGTAATACGCCAGGGCGCGAATGGGTGAAGCCCGAAATGGACATGAGCAAATACACTGTTCAGCGGATGACGGACGAAATGAGAATGACCAACGTTCTTCTCAAAACCCTCGACGGACAGTCGGCCCGCACGTTTGCCTATCCTTGTGGCGACACAAAAATTGGCGACGTTGACTATTACAAAACAGCGGAAAATGATTTTGTAGCCGCCCGTGGCACCAAAAGCGAAATGAAGAAAATTACCGACCTCAACTTTGCCGAGATCGGTTCGTATGCCATCAATGGGCAATCGGGCGAGGAGTTGATTGCGCTGGTGAAGCAGGCACAGGCAAGTAATTCGGTACTGGTTTTTCTATTTCACGGCGTAGGTGGCGGCCACTCTCTGAATGTCGCGCTGCCGGAACACAACAAGCTGGTTCGTTATCTAAAGCAGAACCGATCCGATATTTGGGTAGCACCGTTTATTGAGGTGGTTCAATACGCAAAGGCTCACCAATCGAAGCAGAAATAGAATCGCTAATGAGAACAAAGCCCTTTATCCTCCTCGTTCTATTCGTCGGCCTGATGTCCGGTCTTAGCGCCCAGCGCGTGGCTGTCCAACAGGTAAAGCCTACCCTCCAAACCAGGTACGCGGCCGAGCAACTGACAAAAGCGCTTATTGCCCGGCATTATACCATCGTTACCCAAGCAGGTGTGACGGACATAACCATACGTCTGACCCCTGATAATCAGCAACTAGGAAGTGAAGCGTATTCGATCGCCAAAGAGGGTAATCAACTGACCATTACCGGGGGCGATGCCCGGGGGCTTATTTATGGTAGTCTTTCGGTGGTAGAAGCACTGCAAAACGGCACTTCGCTGCAAGCCATCAAATCTCAAAACGAGAAGCCCCATTTGCCGTTGCGGGCCATCAAGTTCGATTTACCCTGGGATACGTACCGGCATAGTGACGCCCTCGATCTGCATTACGAAACCTGCCGCGATACCCTTTACTGGAAAGCGTTTCTGGATATGATGGTCGCCAACCGGTTCAACGCGTTGAGCCTGTGGAACCTGCATCCGTATACGTACATGATCAGACCCACAAACTTCCCGGCAGCCACGCCCTTCAACGACCAGCAACTGGCCGAATGGCAATCTCTGTTCCATGCGATTTTCCGGATGGCCAGTGAGCGGGCCATTGATACCTATCTCGTTCCCTTCAATATTTTTACCAGTCCGGAGTTCTCGAAAGCCTACAACGTTAACCCCAAACTGAACAACCTGGAGCATTTCCACTTTATCGACGGCGACACATCGGCAATCGTGAAACGCTACACGCGGGAATGCGTGACGCAGGTGCTTCAGGAGTACCCCGAACTCACCGGCTTTGGCCTGACACTGGGCGAAGCCATGGGTGGCATGAGCCCCCAGCAACGCGAAGACTGGATGAAGGCAACCATCATTGACGGGATGCGGCAGGCCGGACGAAAAACGAAGCTTATTCACCGAATTCCGTTTTCCAGTACAACCGGCTCGCTGGGCGTTACCAGCATCGAAACCGAGAAACTAACCCGGAAGTCGATCGAAAGCGAAGGCGCGCTGGACTTTATAGAAGGGCCAATCTGGGCCGACTTGAAATACAACTGGTCGCACGCGCACTCGACCCCTACCCTGGTTAAAGTACACGGCGGTAAGTTGTACGACACGTACTTCAAGCCAGACCCGACGGCCTACAAAATTACCTGGACGGTGCGTAACGAAGATTTCTTTTGCCTGCGGTGGGGCGTTCCCGATTTTGTCCGGGCGCATATTGCCGCCAATAACCAGTCGTATGTAGGCGGTTATTTTCTGGGGTCGGAGACCTATATTCCGGCTAAAGACTATTTCACGAAACCCGGCGGACCAGTCGACTGGAAATATGCCTTTGAGCGGCAATGGCTATTTTACAAACTCTGGGGCCGTTTGCTGTATAACCCCACCACGCCCGACGCCATTTTTAAAGCTGAATTTGTCCGTCGCTACGGTGCTCCGGCGGCTCCCTTGCTGGAGGCTTACGCATTGGCTTCGGCCACACCCCTGCGGCTGGCATCGGCCTTTGATTTCACCTGGGATTTTTCGCTCTACAGCGAAGGGATGATGGCCTTCGACAGCCAGAAGAACGTTTCCTACATCTCGGTCAATCAGCAGATTACCCAACCAACGCTGGACCCGAATTATGTGTCGGTCACTGATTATGTAAAGACGATGGCTGCTGGAGGTTCATTCGGTTCCGGCAAAATTACCCCCCCTATTCTAGCCAGTATGCTGGAAACCGATTGCCGAAAATCCCTGCAACTCGTGCGTTCGATCAATGTAAAGGCGAGTCGATCGTTACAATACGAAGTTTCGGATGTGCAGGTTTGGGCTAATTTGGGACTACATCTGGCGGAGAAACTAAAGGCGGCCGTTGCCTTGCAAACGTACCGGACTACGGGGCAGGAAGCCCAGAAACAAGCGGCTATTCAGCACCTGAAGGCAGCTCTCCGGTATTGGGACACCGTTATAGCCATCACCCGGCCGCTGTATAACGACATGCCGCTGGTGCACCTGACGGAGCAGAAAGGACATACGTGGGAAGAAAACAATAAACTCCGCTTCCACTGGGAAAAGCTACGCCCGGATGTAATGAAGGACATTGAACTGGCCGAGAAAGCGAAACCGGATACGGGAAAGTGATGAATTCCTCAATCTTTTCTGTACTATTCCCGTGATGTCAGGTTCTTAAACCTGACAAGGTAGGTTTTGAGAAACCTACTGTCTGTTCGATTAATGTAGGTAGGTTTTGAGAAACCTACCTATGTCGGGTCTGAGGACCCGGCACCACGGAAAGCACAAAAACTCCACAAAAAAAGCTCCCTCATACCTGAAGGAGCTTTTTGCCTGAAACGATCACGAGCCGTTACGGCGTAATCAATTCGATTGATCCATCGGGCTTGCGCATCAATTCCCTCATTTTGATATTGCGTAGATGCGTTTTGCCCGTCAGTTCCACATCGTGGTAGAAAATGTACCACTTGCCTTTAAATTCTACAATCGAGTGGTGCGTCGTCCAGCCGGTAACGGGCTTCATGAATGTGCCCTGATACGTAAAGGGACCATAGGGAGAGTTACTGGTGGCGTAGGCCAGAAAGTGCGTATCGCCGGTTGAATAGGAGAAGTAATATTTCCCCTTGTACTTGTGCATCCAGGCACCTTCAAAGAAACGTCGATCATGGTCGCCCGCTAACAGCGGCTTCCCGTCTTTGTCGATAATTTGTACATCCTTGACCGGCTCGTCGAAGGTGAGCATATTTTTATTCATCCGAACGACTTTGGCACTTAGCGCAGGCTCGTTGTCTTTGCCTAAATCAGTCTTCAACGTTTTATCATACGTACCGGTTGCCCAGCGCTGGAGCTGTCCACCCCAAATGCCGCCAAAGTACATATACGTTGTACCGTCCGTATCCGTAAAAACCGCCGGGTCTATGCTGTAGCTGCCCGGTATGGGTGCTGGCTCGGCTTTAAACGGACCTGTCGGCGATTTGCTGGTGGCTACGCCCATACGGAAAACATCTTCTTTATCCTTTACGGGGAAGTACAGGTAGTAGGTTCCGTTCTTATAAGCGGCATCGGGAGCCCACATTTGCCGACCTGCCCACGGAACATCCTTAATGTCCAGCGCCACGCCATGATCCGTTACTTTGCCATTGATTTTATCCATCGAATAAACATGGTAGTCGCGCATGTTGAAGTGCCCGCCTTCGTCATCTTCCGGCACGTTGGCCTCAATATCGTGCGAGGGGTAGATGTAAATCTTCCCGTTGAATACGTGCGCCGACGGGTCAGCCGTATACAGATCCGTAACCAGCGGTTTGGGGCTGGCGGGAGTCGTTGTGCTCTGGCAAAAACCAGCCTGGAGACCAACACCAATCAGCGCGACAGCAACAAGAGTAATTTTAGTTGAGATAAACATAGGAAACAGGTTATTTAAATTCTTTGAGTCTGCGAATCAGACTCGCCGGGAAGATTCCCGAACGATCAGTTCATAGTTTAAGAGGATGGTATTTGTGGTGCTGATACGCAGAAGGCCGTTGAGGTGGTTAATCAGACTTTGAGCCGCTATTTCCCCCATTTCCTGACCGGGATAGTGAATCGTTGTCAGGTTAGGCTCCACCAGTTGCGCAATCGGGTCATCGTTGAAACCAACTACCGCAATATCTTTTGGAATGGAGAAGCCATTTTTCCTTAATCCGCCCATACAACTGGCTGCGCATAAATCACTGGCAACAAAGAGGCCGTCGGGTGGCGAGGGCATCCGGGCAATTTCATCGGCTACATCAAGACCATCCTGCCGGGTAAAGTCTGTTAACCGAATCAGTTCATCCTCAACCGGGAGCCCGTGTTCAAGTAATGCCATTTTATACCCTTTGAGCCGGTCCGCGTAAACGTTTCGCTTAACGCTGCCGGTTACATGCATGATCCGTCGGCAACCCTGGCCTAGTAAATGGGCAGTTGCTTCGTAGCCTGCCTTCAGGTTGTCGATAACGATATTGGTGCAATTTTTCTGCGGCATCACCCGATCGAACAGAATCATGGGAATACCCTTACGAAAGAATGTGCTAAAATGCTCCAGGTTATCGGTATCAGCCGCTAGCGAGACGAGCAACCCATCTACCCGGCTGTTAAACATGGTTTTTGCATTGGCCATTTCCTTCCTGGACGATTCAAGCGACTGGCTGATAATCAGGTTATAGTTGGCCTCATTTGCCACCTTCTCCATCCCCGAAAGCACAGTCGACATAAAGGAACTATCCAGCCTGGGTACAATGACCCCAATCGTTTTGGTTTGCTGCCGTCGTAGGTTACTCGCAAACGTATTTGATCGATAGCCCATCTCCAGCGCTTTGTTGCTGATCAACTGTTTTGTATTACTATTAATGGCCGGATGGTCATTAAGTGCTCTACTTACAGTGGCAGGAGACAGATTCAGTAACCTGGCTATGTCATAAATCGTCGTTTCTTTCTCCATATGAGCGATACTCTGAGTATAAATCAACTACGTTACAGAACACCCGTGCTCAACACACGCATTTCTATGCAATCGGTTGAAGTCAAAAATAGAACAAAGCAGTAAAAATAAAACAACTAGCTAAAAGACAACAAATTAGATAAGAAACTTAATACTTCTTTTAGTAGCTTAGGCTTAAAACAATCTAGTAAGCCTACCCATTAACAAGTTCTATTACCTATCCCCGTATTGAAAGTCCATTCGTCAGACCTTGTAATAAAAGAAATGACGGCTAAAGACTATCAATCGGAATGTAAATCTATGTTTTTTTCTCAAAAGTTAGTGCAATCGGTTGCAATTATAAAAATTATCAGGAACTTTATACTGAAAATAAGACAACAAAGGGATGTTCGGCCAGATAGCCCTTTTATGCCCGTATGAAAAAACTACTTTACTTTAGAAACCAGGTTGGCGTTACACTGCTCTTAAGCGGCATGGGGTTGCTTGGTATGGGGCTTAATGCCGGGCCAACTGCCGAACCAACGTTAAAAGAAGCGTATAAAAAATACTTTCCCATCGGTGTGGCCGTAGCACCGCGCAACCTGACAGGGCCGGAAGCAGATCTGATTGTTCAGCAGTTCAACAGTGTTACGCCCGAAAATGCCATGAAAATGGGGCCAATCCACCCTGA
This sequence comes from Spirosoma fluviale, assembly GCF_900230225.1. Taxonomy (GTDB): domain Bacteria; phylum Bacteroidota; class Bacteroidia; order Cytophagales; family Spirosomataceae; genus Spirosoma; species Spirosoma fluviale. Next base: position 137,786 of record NZ_OCNH01000001.1, on the reverse strand, counting down.
AGAGAATCGGTACTTCTGGCGGGATGCCGATGCCATTGTCGATTTTGCCCAGAAAAATGGCATCAAAGTCCGCGGGCACAATCTATGCTGGCACAGTCAGGCTCCACGCTGGTTTTTTACCGACTCCCTCGGGAAGCAGGTGAGCAAAGAGCTGCTTTTAAGCCGAATGAAACGTCATATCACCGATGTGGCAACCCGGTATAAAGGAAAAATATACGCCTGGGATGTGGTCAATGAAGCCGTGCCCGACACGGGTACCGGTGTGTATCGAAAATCTAAATTCTACGAGATCTTAGGAGACGAGTATATCGAGAAGGCATTTGAGTACGCCCACCAGGCCGATCCGGATGCTCGCTTGTTCTACAATGATTACAATACCGAAAATGCGGCTAAACGGGCCAAAATCTATCAGTTGGTTAAGAAATTGACCAGCAAAGGGGTTCCCATTCACGGCGTTGGCTTACAGGGGCACTGGTCCATCTATGAACCTACCGTTCAGGAGTTGGAAACGTCGATTAAGCAGTTTGCCAGCCTGGGTCTAGCCGTACAAATAACGGAGCTAGACGTGTCGGTTTATCCAAAAGAGCACGAACGTCGGGAAAAAAGACCAACAGACACCAGCGAGTTTACACCCGAAATGAACGAAAAACAGGCCGCTCACTACAAGATGCTGTTCGATGTGTTCCGGAAACACAGGAAGACCGTCACGAACGTTACATTCTGGAATGTGTCGGACAAAACCTCCTGGCTCGATAATTTTCCCGTTCCGGGCCGCAAAGATTACCCCCTCTTATTCGACCAGAATTACCAGCCTAAGAAAGCTTTTTGGAGTGTCGTTAAATTCTAAGCTACTTACTAACGCTAGGTTCAGGATAACTGTAGAATAGCCGGTCGCTATCCAGTAATCCTGAACATTACAGCCCGAATTTAATCGGGCAAACTGGTCAGATTGCCAGTACAGTGCGAAAATCAGCTATCCAACTAACGGACAAAGAATCTGAATTATGTAGCTTGCAGGCGATTATATCATCGTATTTCGCAGGCAGTTGCCAATGGTTGAACAGTACAAACAACAGCAGCCGTATTTGCTGGCTTTGGATTCCATCATTTTTGGTTTTGATGGAGAGAGTTTAAAAGTGTTGTTGGTTAAACGGGGTCTTGAAGAACAGACCTGGTCGTTGATGGGCGGGTGGCTTCAACCCAACGAAAGTCTGGAGCAGGCAGCCGCCCGGATTCTGTTTGACCTGACCGGCCTGACCAATGTATACCTGGAACAGTTGTATGCATTCGGCGAACCCCATCGCGATCCCATCGTCCGAACGATTTCAGTGGCCTACTTTTCGCTGGTTAAAGTAGCGGATTATGAGTCCAAGATTTCCGAGCGTTTCCAGGCTCGCTGGTTTTCCATTTATGATTTACCGCCTTTGCTTTTCGACCACGGCGACATGGTGGATCTGGCCATCAAACGATTACGCTACAAAGCCGCCCAGCACCCCATCGGCTTCGAGTTACTACCCGAAAAGTTTACCCTCCCCCAGCTCAAGAAGTTGTACGATGCGATCTACAACACCGACTTCGACAAGCGCAACTTTAGCCGGAAAATCCTGTCTACGAATCTGCTCATCAAACTAGACGAGAAACAGAAAGGATTTTCCCGAAAAGGAGCCTTTTATTACCAGGTCGATTCAGCTAAATATCAGCAACTTACCTCTTCTTTCCTGAATTTCATCCCGAATTCAGACACCATATTGTAAGAATTGTTATTGGTTAATTGTTATTGGTTATTCCCTAATAGTAAATCCTTCAATAACCAATACCGGGTCTATTATTTTGAAAAAAATTGTAGGTGTCAATTTGACATTTAAATAATAAGTGTCAACTTTACACTACTAAACAGAAGTGGTATAATCCTCTCTCAACTCATGTCAACGATCACGCTGGGCAACCAGGAATTCTTCCCCGGTATTGATGCCATCGCTTACGAAGGCCGTGCCTCTAAAAATCCACTTGCGTTCAAATGGTACAATCCGGATTTAGTTATTGGCGGAAAAACCCTACGCGAGCAGTTGCGATTTGCCATTAGCTACTGGCACACATTCACCGGAACCGGTGGTGACCCCTTCGGCCCCGGCACACGCGTTTTTGCCTGGGATCAGGATAACGATGCCGTTGTTCGGGCTAAATTGAAGATGGATGCCGCCTTTGAGTTCATCACCAAAATAGGCGCTCCTTACTATTGCTTTCACGATGTCGATCTGGTCGACGAAGCACCTACTGCCGCCGAGTACGAAAAACGGCTACAGGCCATTGTCGAATATGGGCAACAGAAACAGAAAGAAAGTGGCGTAAAACTGCTGTGGGGAACGGCCAACGTATTTTCCAATCCCCGCTACATGAACGGCGCATCAACCAACCCCGACTTTTCGGTGTTGGCCTACGCAGGTACACAGGTAAAGAACTCAATCGACGCAACGATTGCGCTGGGTGGCGAAAATTACGTTTTCTGGGGCGGTCGCGAAGGCTACATGTCGCTGCTCAATACCAACATGAAGCGTGAAGTGGAGCATCTGGCGAAGTTCCTGACCATGGCCCGCGATTATGCGCGTAAGCAAGGCTTTAAAGGCACGTTCTTCATTGAGCCAAAGCCGATGGAGCCAACCAAACACCAGTACGATTACGATGCCGCCACCGTTATCGGCTTTCTGCGTCAGTACGGTCTGGACAAAGATTTTCAATTAAATATTGAAGTGAACCACGCAACGCTGGCGGGCCATACCTTCGATCATGAATTGCAGGTGGCCGCCGACGCGGGTATGCTGGGCAGCATCGACGCCAACCGGGGCGACTACCAGAATGGCTGGGATACCGACCAGTTCCCAATCAACCTGTATGAACTGGTAGAAGCAGCCCTTGTTATTCATCAGGCGGGTGGCATCAAGCCCGGCGGCATCAACTTCGACGCCAAAGTACGTCGTAACTCGACCGACCTCGAAGACCTGTTTGTGGCGCACATTAGCGGTATGGATGCCTTTGCCCGCTCGTTCATCGTAGCTGATACCATCCTGAAAGAGTCTGATTACCTCAAATTCCGCAATGAGCGCTATGCCTCGTTCGATGGTGGACAGGGTAAAGCGTTTGAAGAAGGTAAACTGACGCTGGAAGACCTGCGCAGTTATACTATGGAGAACGGCGAGCCACAACTCCGCAGTGGCAAGCAGGAATGGCTCGAAAGCATTATCAATCAATACATCTAAGTACCGTTCCGTTAAAGTCTGACTGCTATCTGTACCGTGGCTAACGGGCAGGTAGTAGTCAGATCAGTTTACTCTTCCACCCTGACTCCTACCAGTATAAACCATGAAATTTTTCATCGATACGGCTAATCTGGCCGAAATTCAGGAAGCTGTCGAATTAGGTGTGCTCGACGGTGTGACGACAAATCCCTCTTTAATGGCCAAAGAGGGCATTACGGGGCAGGACCGTGTCTTGAAACACTATGTGGACATTTGTAAGCTGGTAGATGGCCCCATTTCGGCTGAAGTGATCGCGACGGACTTTGATGGAATGGTGCGCGAAGGCGAAGCGCTCGCCGACTTGCATCCCAATATTATTGTAAAAATCCCTATGATTGAAGAAGGCATCAAAGCCATTAAATACTTCAGTCAAAAAGAGATACGGACCAACTGCACCCTGGTCTTTTCGGCCGGTCAGGCTCTGCTGGCCGCTAAAGCAGGTGCTACGTATGTGTCGCCCTTCGTTGGTCGCCTGGACGATATATCGACAGACGGACTGGCGCTCATTGCCCAGATCCGGACTATTTACAGCAACTATTACAGCTTCGACACCCAGATTCTGGCGGCATCCGTTCGGCATCCGATGCACATTGTTAAATGCGCCGAGATTGGAGCCGATGTCATTACCGGGCCGTTGAGTGCCATCAAAGCCCTGTTGAAACATCCGCTGACGGATAGTGGTCTGGAGAAATTCTTAAGCGACTACAAAAAGGTTAACGGCTGATTCATCCGGCAAAGTACTTATCCTTTCTGACTGACCGCAGCAGCAGTTACGCTGCGGCTTTTTAAACTCATCGGTGATTTTCTCGGTTTGGTACTACGTAGCACTTTTCCGTTGAATGCATTCCGATAGTACTAAAGTAATAAACACGCAGGCCAATACTCTGGCCAACTCTTTGCCCGTCAGCCAGATACGCACAGGCGTTTCGGGTGTCCATTACGAAATTTTCGTTCGCTCCTTCGCCGACTCCAACGGCGATGGCATTGGCGACCTGAACGGGATAACCGGCAAACTCGATTACCTGAAAGACCTGGGGGTTTCGGCCATTTGGCTGATGCCCGTCAGTCCATCGCCCACGTACCATAAATACGATGTTACGGACTACTACGGCATCGACCCGGAGTATGGCACCCTCGACGATTTTAAACGACTGATTGCCGAAGCCCACCAGCGCGGCATTGCCGTTATTATCGACCTGGTTCTGCACCATACCAGCATTCGGCATACGTGGTTTCAGGAGGCATCCAAAGGCCCCGACAACCCCTATTGGAATTATTACAAATGGCTGCGGCCCGAGGAAATCAAACGGCGTAAACTAGCCACCCGCGACATTACAGCCGATTCGGGTGAGAAAAACCCGTGGCATGCGGTAACGGGGGCCACCTATCCGGAAAAATACTACGGTATGTTCTGGAGCGGTATGCCCGACCTTAACTTCGATTATCGGCCCGTTCGGGAAGAGGTCTTTACTATTGTCCGTTACTGGCTCAGCGAGATCGGGGTCGATGGCTTCCGGCTCGATGCCGCCCGGCATTTGTACCGCGAAGCCGAAGAACCCAAAAACCATGAATTCTGGCAGGAGTTCGGGCGCGTGGTGGAAGCCGCCAAACCCGGCGCGTATACCGTAGGCGAAGTATGGACAAGACCGGAACACATTGCGCCGTATTTCCGGGGATTGAAAGCCAACTTCAACTTCGACCTGCAACTGATGATTGCCGAGATCGTCCGGCGGGAGAACGACACTGAAGACCTGATCGAATACCTGACCTATGTCCACAGCACATTCGCGACGGTCAATCCGGACTTTATTGATGCACTGCTGCTCTCCAACCACGATCAGAACCGCATTGGCAGTTTGCTTAAGGGCAACCTGGACCATTTGAAGGTGGCGGCAAACCTGTTACTCACGCTTCCGGGCCTCCCCTACCTTTATTACGGGGAAGAAATTGGTATGCTGGGTATGAAACCCGACGAAACTATCCGTGAACCCTTCTTGTGGGACATCCGGGCCAACGATACCCAACGAACCCGATGGCGTCGGGGTAAGTACAGCACCAGCCAGACGGTTCGGCCACTGGCACAGCAGCAAAGCGATCCTGATTCGTTATTTAATCACTACAAACGTCTGATTCACTACCGAAACAGTCACCCCATCCTGAATGATAACCTCAGCCGACTGGTAGCAACGGGTATTCGCCAGAAGGGCATCATCGCCTTTAGTCGGCAGCAATCGAGTGGCGGCCCCTGTGTTCTGGTTATCCAAAACCTGACGCGCAAACCAATCGAGGTTGTCTTTTCCCCGAACGAGGACTGGTGTCGCTGTGTGGTTTTCGAAACAATACCCGCCAGTTCGTTTGTTGGCGACCGCGTAACCGTACCGGGTTATGGCTGTACGATTATCGAGTAAACACGCTGGTATTTAAGTTAGTACCTTCAGCTGTTCGGCTCGGATCGGTATCCACTGTACGGTATACCTCTGACAGACGCACTGTTTTTTCAAAAAAAGGTGGCAAAAAGCCGTATAACTTCCTGTTTGTAGCCTTTATCCTGGTAGAAACCGGTTCTGTAAAATCGGTTTCTACCAGGATAACCCACACACCATACAGCAAGCCAGCGTAAATACTACGCCGGGATACTAACACCACTTCATCATGACTAAATTTTTAATAGGACTATTGCTGATTGTGTCAGTCGGATTGCAGGCACAAACTCAGAAAACCAGTCGCCCCAATATTATTTTTATTCTGGCAGACGACCTGGGCTTCGGCGATGTCGGCATAAATGGTCAGAACTTGATTAAGACACCCAACATCGACCGCTTGGCGGCAGAGGGTATTCAGTTTCGCCAGTTTTACGCGGGCACCACGGTCTGCGCTCCCTCACGCTCAGCGTTGATGACGGGGCAACATACGGGGCATACGTACATTCGGGGCAACCGGGAGGTACAACCCGAAGGCCAGCAACCCATTGCCGACTCGGTGCTGACGATGGCCGAGATCTTAAAGAAAGCAGGTTATACGACGGCGGCTTTTGGTAAATGGGGCCTTGGACCGGTGGGCTCGGAAGGTGACCCATTGAAGCAGGGATTCGACCGGTTCTATGGGTACAATTGTCAGGGGCTGGCGCACCGCTACTACCCGAATCACCTTTGGGATAATGATAAAAAAGTAGTACTGGCTACCAACAAAAACCTGACCCAAACAAACGAGTTTGCCCCCGATCTTATCCAGAAACAGGCGTTGCGCTTTCTGGACAAGCGCTCCGGAAGTCAGCCGTTTTTCCTGTTCCTTCCGTACACGCTTCCCCATGCCGAACTTGTTCCGCCGGATGACAGCTTATTTACCAGTTACAAAGGCAAATTCACCGAAAAACCGTTTGCCGGAGCCGATTATGGCCCTAACGCCAAAACGGGCGGCTACGCATCGCAACCCTACCCGCACGCAGCCTATGCCGCTATGGTAGCCCGACTCGACCGCTACGTAGGGCAGGTGATCGCCAAATTGAAAGCTAAAGGGCTCGATAAAAATACACTCGTCATCTTTTCCAGCGACAACGGACCTCACGTTGAAGGCGGTGGTGACCCTACATTTTTCAACAGTAATGGCGGGTTTCGCGGTGTCAAGCGGGATTTGTACGAAGGCGGCATCCGGGAGCCGTTTGTGGCTCGTTGGCCAGGTATGATCAAGCCCAAAACACAAAGTGATTTCGTAGGGGCTTTCTGGGATCTGCTCCCTACGTTTGCGGAACTGGCCGGGGCTAGACTACCGACCCGAATCGACGGCATTTCATTTGTACCGGCCCTAACGGGCAAAGGTGTTCAGCGGAAACACGATTACCTCTATTGGGAATTTCACGAAGGTGGCGGCAAACAGGCCATCCGGCAGGGCGACTGGAAGGCCGTTCGGTTGCAGGCCGCTGGTAACCCAAATGGGCCTGTTGAATTATATGACCTCGCCAAAGACCCGTTCGAGAGCCACAATCTGGCCAATAAGTTTCCTGATAAAGCTCGCTACCTCATCAAGCTGATGAACGAATCGCACATGGAATCCACTATTTTCCCCTTTGCGAAGCGGTAACCGAAAACGTAGTCTACCTGACTAAACAGCCTGAATGCGTCGGCCGGAAGTCCTCATTGCCTAGCGAATCCTGCGAAGCCGTTTTTCTTTAACGGGTTCCGGTCTATCTTTGCCCAATTTATAGTTATACTGCTCTCATGGCCCAATCGACCCATCGAACTGCCCTCAGTGTCCGCCATTTAGTGGGTATCAAAGACCTGACCGAGTCTGACATTCAACTTATTCTGGACACGGCCAGTCAATTTAAAGAAGTCATCAATCGCCCCATCAAGAAGGTCCCTTCTCTGCGTGATGTGACCATTGCCAACGTTTTCTTCGAGAATTCGACCCGAACCCGACTTTCGTTTGAGCTGGCCGAGAAACGATTATCCGCCGATGTTGTCAATTTTTCGGCCTCGGGCAGTTCGGTTAAGAAAGGGGAAACGCTGCTGGATACGGTCAATAACATTCTGGCCATGAAGGTCGATATGGTGGTGATGCGTCACAGCAGTCCCGGTGCTCCGCATTACCTGACCAAACACATTAAAGCCAACGTGGTCAACGCGGGCGACGGTACCCACGAACACCCCACCCAGGCCCTGCTCGACTCCTTTTCCATTCGGGAAAAGCTGGGCGATGTGGCCGGTAAGCGGGTGGCCATCATTGGCGACATTACTCACTCACGGGTGGCGTTGTCCAACATTTTCTGCTTGCAGAAACAGGGTGCCGAAGTGATGGTTTGCGGGCCTAAAACCCTGATCCCAAAACACATTGAAGCCCTGGGTGTGAAGGTTGGGCATGACGTTCGGGCCGCTTTGGCCTGGTGCGATGTTGCCAACGTACTGCGCATTCAGCTGGAACGGCAGCAGATCAAATATTTCCCTTCGCTGCGGGAATACTCCCTGTATTTCGGCATCTCGAAACAGATGCTCGACGACCTGGACCGGCCCATTGTGCTAATGCACCCCGGCCCCATTAACCGGGGCGTCGAACTAACCTCCGACGCGGCCGATTCATCGCATTCCATTATTCTGGATCAGGTCGAAAACGGTGTTGCCGTTCGCATGGCAGTCCTGTATCTGCTGGCGCAGTTGTAGGTGGGTGGCCAGTCGGCGAACTTAGTGAAGAGTGCTTTTATTAGACCGAACAAATCCGCGAAACGCGCTGTTCTGCTGGTGGACCGGTACCCTACAAAAGCCGCAAGGTATTGCGGCTCGACAAACGACGATTCTTATGAAAGGCTTTCAATTTTCTGATTACATACCCCCCGAACAAAAGGAAGGCAGCAAATTTGACCAGTTGCTGAATATCTTCCAGCAGTTGCTGCTGCTCACCTCCGGCGATGTAGAGCAGGCAATGGCCTGGATGAGCCAGCTCGACCGGCAATATGGCCTCACCGATGACAAATACGGCATTGGTAACTTCTTCGACGACCTGAAAGAAAAAGGCTATCTGACAGAAGAGAACCAGGAAGGCAAGATCGTGATGACGCCCAAAAGCGAACAGACGATTCGGCGCAGTGCTCTGGAAGAGATTTTCGGGAAACTCAAACGATCCAAGTCAGGCGGGAACCACAACTCGCCGTATACCGGAACGGGCGATGAGTTGAGCAGCGACCTCCGTACTTACCAGTTTGGCGATACGCTGGAACAGATTTCCATGACCGAATCCATCAAAAACGCCCAGATTAACAGCGGTGTTGAGGAGTTCAGACTCATGGAGCGTGACCTGGAAGTAACCGAGAAAGAGCAGAAAACGCAAACGTCGACGGTGCTGATGATCGACATTAGCCACTCGATGATCCTGTACGGCGAAGACCGGATTACACCCGCTAAAAAAGTGGCCCTTGCGCTGGTTGAACTCATCAAACAGAAGTACCCCAAAGACACGCTCGATATTGTGGTGTTTGGTAATGATGCCTGGCAAATTCAGGCTAAGGAACTCCCCTATCTGGAAGTTGGCCCTTACCACACCAATACCGTAGCCGGGCTTGAACTGTCCATGGACTTACTGCGTCGGCGGAAGAACAAGAATAAGCAGATTTTCATGATCACGGACGGCAAACCGACCTGTTTGAAAGAAGGCATTAAATACTACAAGAACTCCTTTGGCCTCGACCGCAAAGTTGTGAGTAAAACCCTGACGCTGGCCGCCCAGTGCCGTCGGCTTGAGATTCCCATTACGACGTTCATGATTGCCTCAGACCCTTACCTCAAGCAGTTTGTGCAGGAGTTCACCAAGGTCAACAACGGCCGCGCCTACTACAGCGGCTTACAGGGATTGGGCAACATGATGTTCGAAGATTTCCAGCGCAACCGCCGGAAAAATATTAAGTAAAGCAACGTTCAAAGACGTGTGAAGGGTGGGTCAAACGCCATATCTTGGAGATATGGCGTTTGACCCACCCTTCACACGTCTAAACAACATTCTACCAATGAACACCTTCGCAGACAAAGCCGTTGCGTATTACAACTCGCTGGCGGCTCCGACTAATCTTCCGCCCGATATAGGCGTCATGAATCCCTATCAAGAGCCAGACGTAAAGGCAATCGTTGCGGAGTTTTATACCAAATTCTTTACCGATAATACCCCGCGTGTTTTTATACTGGGCATCAATCCGGGGCGGTTCGGTGCGGGGGTAACGGGCATTTCCTTTACAACACCCCAGAACCTGCGCCGATATTGTGGTATCGAAAATGACCTCCGAGATACTCCTGAGCTGTCGAGCCGGTTCATTTATCAGGTTGTTGATGCATTTGGCGGTGCGAAGGACTTTTACGCACGCTTTTTTCTGACCTCTCTGTTTCCGCTGGCGCTCACGAAAGCCACGCTGGGCACCGGACCAAAAAACTATAATTTCTACGATGACCGGGCCACTACCGAAGCCCTCTGGCCCGCCATTGCCGACACCGTTCGTACGCAACTGGAATTTGGGTGTAACAGGCGCGTAGCCATTTGCCTGGGCCGGAAAAACGAAACGTATTTACGCAGACTGAACGATAAGCAGGGCTTCTTCGACCGTATCGTCACCCTCGACCATCCCCGCTATATTCTTCAGTATAAAAGCAAAGCTATGCCTGCGTATCTGGAGAGCTACATTGCTACGCTGCATGAATGTACCGAATAAGCCTGCTAAAGACTCGAATGCGCGTCTTTAGCAGGCTTTATGTAAAGGTGTGTAGGATGGCTGTTATCAGTGATTTACACCCGCTTAAATTCGACCGTGGTTGTGTAAGTTTCCTGAACTCCATCGCCATCGATGTCATCCTTTTCCAGAATGCTCCAGGTCATTACGTTTCCATTTACGGTATAATCGTACGTAGAGGGTCCATCTTCACCGGTGATCGTCAGTTTATTTCCCGCCGTTTTCCAGGTAGCCTGTTTTCCAACCGGGCTGTAATCATCAGCACCAGCGGACTTACATTTTGGCGAATCGGTACCCGTTACGGCGCCATTACCTTTCAGGGTAAACGTTATATCGGTCAGGCAGGCAACGACATCTTCACCGGCAAACACCTTCATCAGGGCCAGGTAATCCTGGGTTGTCTGACCATCGGATAGCTTCATCCCGGAAATTTTCCAGCTTCCTTCAACTGAATTTGGCGTTACCGGATCGCCACCATTACTATCACTTTTTTTACAACTGCCAAACCATAATGGCATTGTGACAACGAATGCCCAGGCTAGTAAACGACTTACATGCATCATGTTCGTAAAGTATTTGTTTGAGTTTCTTTGGTTCTGTACAAATGTAGAGAGCCAGAGAAGCCTCGTCAGGGACACGCTGCCTGACTTGTCATTTAGGCTGTATGAAATGATGCAGGAAGTGGATGAAGCGGTTGGCGGCCGACACCTGCTACGGTCCGGCCCTAGTAGAAAAATAAAAACCGGCTCGTTAATGAGCCGGTTTTTCAAACGGTAGTCTCTATTGAGAGTTACTGCTTTTTGAGGTCCATTGTGTAGGTATAGGCCGTTTTGGTACCTGTACCTAAAAAGTCCTGGCTGTCCTTCCACTGCAATTTAAGGATCGTGCCCGTACCCAATACCGCATAGGTCGTCTTGGTCCCATCACTTTTTGTGAGCGTCAACACATTGGCATCATATTTCCAGGTACTCGTGGCATCGATACCCGTGATCGTACTGGGTGGTATGGCGCTTTTCTGACAGGTAACGGGATTATCGTTGGCAATCGTCCCACCCGATTTAAAGGTCAATGTAATATCGTTCAGGCAAGTGGTCGTTAACAGCAATGGAGCAGCAGCCAGTAAGTCTTCGTACACGCCGGCAACTTTTGGGTTTGCCGTAAGCGCACTGATTTTGTAGTTACCCTCCACCGTTGATGAGGCCGTGTCAGGATTATCATTTTTCGAGCAGCTACCAAACCACATTGGAAGTGCCAGTACTACCGCATAAGTCAGTAGTCGGGATGGGATTATGTTTTTCATTTTCCTGGTTGTAAGACGTAAAATCTGGAGTAGGCGATTGCTTTTACCTACAAATAAAAACGGTTCCTGAGTTAATGTCCCGTTAATTTATCAGGAGAACCCTATTTCGTGATTCAATGCAGTAGACAACTGAAGACCGTCTTCTTCGAGCTACTGAATTACCCGATTAACTGTAGCAATGACTACTACGTATTAAGTTGGATCTGCTGACCAAGGGCAATAATTGCCGGAGACGAATTGCTCGACAAATAAGCCACTACGTGCTGGAGTTCCAGTTCTGCATAGGGGTTGTTCTGCTGATTGACCAAGGGTATGGCGACTACCCCCGCCAACTGGCTCACGTTGAAATGAGATGGAATAAGGGCCACTCCTTTCCCAAGTTGTACCAGTTCGGCCAGCAGTTCGAGCGAGGTCACTTCCTGCGCAATGTGCCGTTGATACCCCGCCTGTCGGCAAAGCCACTCAACCGATTCGAAGACGGGATTGAGCGGGGGAGGAATTTCAACCCATGCCTCGTGTTGTAACTGAGCCAGAGAAATGCTATCTCGTTGAGCCAGCGCATGATGCCGTGGAAGAAGTACGGACGTAGAGCCTTTTGTGAATGGAATGGCCGATAGGGTAGCGAACTGCAACGGCAAAATTGTCAGCCCCAGGTCGATCGTATTATCAATCAATGCCTGTTGCACCGCCAGAAACGAAGGCAGTTCAACCAGTTTGACGGTCGCCTGCGGCACCCGCTCCGACAACAGATTCATCACATCGACGATACGGCTCCGAAGTAAGGTCTTGAAAACGCCCATCCGAATGGGTTGCTGCAATCCCGCCCGCCGGGTAGCTTCAATAGCCTGCTGACTCAACTGGATCAACTGGCGGGCTTCTTTTAAGAGCACCCGGCCCGCATCCGTCAGTTCTACTTTCCGTTGGATGGTTCGTCGGCTCCGGACAAACAGTTCTACCCCCAGTTCATTTTCCAGCAGTTGTATTTGCTGGCTTAAGGCTGGCTGGGAAATAAAAAGCCGACCGGCGGCTCGTCTATAATGCAGTTCCTGCGCTACTTCAACGAAATAACGAAGCTGGCGTAATTCCATAGATGCTGATAACGTATACTTATCGCAAAGTAAGAAAGTTCAACTGGCTACTACTGACTTAATGTACAGAACGCTTGCCGCTATCACCAAGTATGATGTAGCCTACCGGCGCTATAAAAAATTGGCTAGCGTGATCATCACACTAGCCAATCCTTTCATTACCAGACTATTACTTCTCTTTATTCATAAACTTGATACTCGATAGCGACATCAGCGGCTGACTATTTTTTGCCTGATCGTTTTTGAAGACGAAATACACGTCATGAACACCTTCGGCATTTTTAAGCGTCAGGTAAACGGGTGGACGGGCAAAGGGGTTGGGACGGGGTTTAGCGGGTTCGCCGGGAACTGCTGGTGCTCCCGCCGGGCCGTTTCCACCACCAGCGGGTCGGGGACCGGCTTCCATTTGGGCCATTAGCTTTTCCATATCCACTTCCGGGGCCAGTTCAACGATGGTTTCGCCAACGAGGGGGCCGGTGGGTGAGTCGAGGTGAACTTCAATGGTACCGCCCGAGCTGCCTTCGCGTCGCTGAGCGGTAGCGGTCAGTTCAAGCTGTTTGATACCCGTTAAATCCAGTTTCCGGAAACCGATGTAGCTGTTTGCATACGGAATCACATTCTCCCCTTTTCCCATACCCTTGGCCTTTACGTCGGCCCCGCGAATAAACGCAGCGGTAGACGCATCGAGCTGTGGGCTGCGCAGTACGAGCAGTTGCTCACCGGTCTGGGCTGGTACAGGCTTACCACCTTTCACTGCCGGTGTGCCCCGGTCGGTATAAGCCGCCCGGATCAGTACAGACCCATTGCCTTTGTCGCCTTCCGGAATCTTCAGGCTATACGTGCCCTCCATGGGTAAGCTGCTGAGGGTTTTCTCGTTGATGTGCAGAATGTAGTTCACCAGAATACCCGCATCGGCAACCGACATCGCCGGGTGACCCGGCATGGCCACATCGCCCCAAACACCTACGCCACCCTGCCGGATTTTGGTAACCAGTCGCTCGGGCGCTGCGGCATCTCCTTTGTATTTGGCAGCAACGGCAGTAAAGGCCGGACCAACCGACTTTGTGTCGATTTGGTGGCACACTTTACAGTCGCTCTGGCTAATTAAAGCCTGTGCTACAGCATATTGCGTTGATGCATCGACACTTCGCTGGCCCTGCGCAACCTCGGCATAATCAAAGCCTTCGGAGGTATAGTCGATGCTCATGGCTACCCTGGCCGGACTTATTTTGCCCGGCGCAGCGGCCGATTTGGCAAGGGTTCCATCTTCCTTATCCGACACATTCACCGCGTACTGGATGGGCTGATCGGGGAAGAAGAACGTTTTATTTCCGGTAAGATTCACCGCAACAACGGGCGCTTCGTTTCCGGCAATGATGCGTACGGACTGGCTGTTGGCTGCCCCGTGCGTATCCGTAACCGTCAGCGTGGCGGTGTAAACACCAGCTTTATCGAAGGTAACAGCTGGGTTAGCAGTCGTAAACACCCGTGGAGCAATACCCGGCGAGGTCACTTTCCACTGATAACTAAGCGCATCACCGTCATTATCCTTACTCCCATCGGCCGATAACGTGAGCCGAAGCGGCAGCGTACCGCCCGGCTTACTGGCGCGGTCCGTCGCTACGGACGCCTGCACGATTGGCTTGCGGTTTCCGCTGTTGTACTCGATCCGAACCAGCCGGGCATTGTCGCTTTTCCGGAACCAGTTGCTGCCGTATTCGAGTACGTACATATCGCCATCGGGACCAAACTTCATGTCGATGGGCTCCACCGGATGATAGCCAGGCAGCACCCGCTCCATAGACTTGTAATTGCCCTCGGCATCCATAGAAACGGCCATAATCCAGCCTCGGGAGAAGTCGGTGATGAGCCATTTCCCTTCGTAATACGCGGGCCAGGGGCGCTTGGCACCTTTAAAGTCGGTCTGGTGATACACCGGCCCGCCCGTTGCCGAACGAGACCCTGTACCCACCAGCGGAAACTCCTCCGAAACGGCGTATGGGTAATAAATAAACGACGGAGCCGTAGGCGGCAGCTTCGTCAGTCCCGTATTGTTGGGCGAGTTGTTGACCGGATTTTTCGGGTCTTTTTTCTCCAGAGGTTTCTTGTTGGCGTAGTCGTATACCGGAAACGCCTGATTGTTTCCCACGAACCACGGCCAGCCGAAGTTACCCGGCTTCCGGGCCTGGTTCATCTCGTCGTAACCACGCGGACCAATTTCAGAATCCTTCGTAGCATCGGGGCCGATTTCGCCCCAGTAGACATAGCCCGTCTGGCTGTCGATCGAAATGCGCCAGGGGTTGCGATGCCCCATAGAATATATTTCGGGGCGGGTTTTTTCGGTGCCTTTCGGAAACAGGTTTCCTTCGGGAATGGAGTACGTACCGTTGGCTTCGGGGTGGATACGCAGGATTTTTCCTCGCAAGTCATTGGTATTACCGGCATGGCCCTGATCATCCCAACTGCTGCGGTCGGGGCGTTCGTCGGTCTGGGCAGCCTGCTGGTTTCCGGTGTTGTTACCCACCGTGAGGTACAGGTTGCCAGCCCGGTCCCAAGTCATTCCGCCACCCGTATGGCAGCACACCTCGCGCTGGGTCGTTACTTCCAGCATGACCTTCTGCGAGTTCTCAACCAGTTTTTCGTTGCGGTACTCCCATCGGGTCAGCAGGTGCTTCTTTTCGGTTGGATGTGCGTAGTAGAGGTACATCCAGTGATTCTGCTCGAAGTTCGGGTCAAGCGACAAGCCCAGAAGACCTTCTTCTGCTTCCGATACACGCCCCTGCGCGGAGGTGTACTTCGTGTTTACGGGAATCGTAGCGACCAGATCAACCGTTTTTGTGATCGGGTCATATTTTTTCAGCGCTCCCTTGCGCTCGATGATGAACGCCGTGCCATCTTTGGCTACCTCAAACGCCATCGGCTCATCCAGATCCTCGGCCAGGACGACGGGCGTAAACCGGGTTTCGTCGGGTTTAGCCGGTCCATCCTGCATCACAAAAGAGGCCAGCCCCAGGAATAATCCTGCGTTGACAGACAGACTGAACAGACCCGGAACACGGATGCTCCTTTTCCAGGCTTTGCTTATAGTTTTCTTCATTGGAAAGTCTGGTTAAGCCAGTATCTTTTTCAGGTTGGTAATGCTGGTCGTGATGCTTTCAATACCCTGCGGGGCCATGTCCTGCTCCACGAAGAAGTATTTCAGACCGGCTATTTTGGCTGCTGAAAACACCTTTTTAAAATCGACCACGCCGTTACCCACTTCGGTAATCGTTTTGTTGTCGTCCTTAATATCCTTGATGTGCCAGAGCGGGAACCGGCCCGGCTGCTCTTTAAATAAAGCCACGGGGTCTTTACCTGCTTTGGTGGCCCAGGCAAGATCCAGCTCCATTTTCACCAGTTCTTTATCTGTTTGAGAAAGAATGAGTTCATACGGGGTTTTACCACCATCGACGGGGTCGAACTCGGTAGCGTGGTTGTGGTAAGCAAAGCCGATACCGCCTTTTTTGGCTGCTTCGCCCGTTTTCTGGAATACCTCGATAGACTTGTTGATATCATCAATTGTGCCGACGGGTGTGCTGGAACAAACCAGATACGACAGCCCACCTTCATTGGCCTCATCGACCAGTTGCTGGTAGTTATCGCGCAGGTTGAGCATGGGCGGCATTTTGGAGAAATCCATAGCCGGGCGGGGTGGTGTACCGGCAGGAGGTGCACCGGCGGCACCGGCGGCACCGGGTGGTGTGGGACGTGGCCGAAATGGTGCGCCACCGGCATGGTGTGCCCGCCAGGTCATACCCAGATCACTAACCAGTTTCCGGAACTCTTTGGCCGAATACCCATAATAACCGCCAAGCGTACTAAACGCCGACTCTACTTCATTGTAGCCCGCAGCCGCTACTTTTGCCAATGTCCCTTTGGGGTCCTCATTCATTGGCTTAAACAGCGTAAATAACTGAATACCAATCGGGTATTTAGGCGCTGCAAGAAAAAGATTGTTTGCACCGGCAAGCGTTGGCAGAGTGAGGCCGCTAAGCGTTAGCGCACCGGCATCATGCAGAAAATGTCGTCTTGTTGTCATAAAATCAAGTAAATAAGCTTGGGAGATAGTTGGTCCGGCAGAAAGGTATTTTGTAGTATTCAACGATTGAGATGTTGACCACCAAACGGGTATCCGCTGGTGGTCAACGCTCCGGTTAACAGAGGAAACTAAGTAGAGTCAGTCAATTCGGCTTACTTATTTTTTTTCGGCAACAGCGGCATCCTGTTTGGTAAACTCGCCGTTCACTTTGAGTTCAATTTCGTCGCTCACTACCACAACCGGAATGGTACCCACGCCGAAATCAGACCGCTTTATGGTGCCACTCGCTTTAAAACCCGCTTTTTCCTGCTCTTTACCGCCCATACCTTTCATGGCAACGGGGCCAACCATGATCACATTGAGGGTTACGGGTTTCGTAACGCCGTGCATCGTCAGATCACCAACCAGTTTGTACTGTTTTCCCTCTACTTTTTTGAACGACGTGCTCTTGAATGAGAGGGATGGAAATTTGGCGGCATCAAAAAAGTCGGGGCTTTTGAGGTGACCATCCCGGCGCTCGTTGTCGGTATTAATGCTGTTCACATCGGCCGTTAGTTCAAACGTAGCATCCGACAAATCGGCTTTTGCTGAGTTGATTTTGGCATCGAACGTTTTGAAATTACCGTCCACATCAGACAGCAGATTGTGCGTAAGCGTAAACCCTACCCGAGAGTGAGATTTATCAACAGCCCAGGTTTGCGCGTAAGCAGTGGACAAGCTAAGCAGAGCAG
This sequence comes from Spirosoma fluviale, assembly GCF_900230225.1. Lineage (GTDB taxonomy): Bacteria > Bacteroidota > Bacteroidia > Cytophagales > Spirosomataceae > Spirosoma > Spirosoma fluviale. The sequence goes on along the minus strand of NZ_OCNH01000001.1, from coordinate 120,095 downwards.
CAACGGAGAATACGAGTGATTTCATGCGTGTTTGAGATTGGTTTGTGAAAAATTAAGTGAACTATCTAAAGACTACGTTATCCGGACAAGTAACGTTAGCGGGGCCGACCACCTGCCGGGGCCGCTGCGGGTGCCGCCTGTGGTTGACCACCGCCATCGCCGTCGCCTTTTACGTCGTCATTGCTCACCGAACGGCCTTTTTTACGGGGGGCTTCGAAGGTCATTTTGCCGATCCGGTAAGAGAAAGTCACCTTTACGTTTGAGTTGTACAGGTTGGTAACACTCACCGACGACAGCGTTGGGGTGTTCAGGGTGGTACGCATGGTTACCCCACCCCCGAAGTTCTCAGCCGCCAGCCCAATACTGCCCCGCTTGTTGGCTATATCTTTCCGAACACCCACCGAGTACATGTAGAAACTTCCCATCGTGCCCTGCAACTGGGGGTTTGGTCCCCGGAAAAAGCTGAACACCTGCGCACTCCACCCTTTATCGAGCTGGAGCTGGCTCATAAGCCGCCCGCCAATGCTCACGCCCGAGTTGTTGATGGCAATCGACTTCCCGTCGGCACCCGGCGTCAGGCCCTGCATGTACACGTAGTAGCCGTCAATACCACCGTTGACTGTCCACTTGGACGTGATGCTGGTATTGAAAAAGATGTTGGTACCAATGGTGCGCTGTACGCCAATGTTCTGAAACGTTGTGATGATTGCCCCGGCCAGCGTGTCGGAGGGTATCCGGATCTGGGAAATGCCGTTGTTGGTCAACCGCCCGAATACCGACGCATTGATGTACGTTTTTTTGACGGTGGAGCTTAAGCTCAGTTCAACATTGTCCGTTAGTTCGGGGCTCAGGTTCGGGTTACCCACCATAATCATCTGGGGGTTGGCCGTGTTCACGTTCGGGTTCAACTGTTGTAAGCCCGGCCGCTGAATCCGGCGATTGTAGGCGGCCTTCACGGTCGTTCCGCCCTTCAGGCTTTTCGATACGTTGATGCTCGGCACCAGATTGCTGTAATCGGGGATATTCAGGTTCGTATTTTCGTTTGCTTTGGCCGTAATACCCGTGTGTTCGTAGCGGGTGCCAACTTTAAACGTGTATTTGCTGGGCGTTACGTAGGTGTACGAAATATAACCCGCGCCGATGTTCTGGTTGTAGAGCAATGAGCCCGACGGATTTGTCGGATCAAAAACCAGTTCACCCGTGCTGCCGCCTAGCTGGTACTGAAACCGGCTATCGACCTGGCGCATGATGGCCTTGGCCCCAAACTCCAGTAATTGATTTTTGCGGATGGGCGTCTGGTAGTCGGTCTGGAAGGTAAACTCCTGGTTGGTGTTGTTATTTAGGTTACGCTGACGGCTGGTGAGTTGGCCCGTTTGGCCAAGAATATCGGCATAGAAGTTATTGGTCAACCCCGTGCGGCTGTATTGTGTGGAGATCGACCATTCCTGCTGTGGCTTGAAGGTTCGGATGTAATCCAGGTTCATATCCACCGAGTTGGACAGGTCTTTTCGGTCCACATCGCGGTTGGTCATATTCAGCAACGTTTCATTAACGTAGGTGTTCGTCAACTGCGTTTGCTGCTGAATGAAATTTCGGGTACCGAACCGAACGTTAGCCGACAACGACTGATCCTTGGCCAGATCGTAGTCCATACCCAGCGTATACTGACCAAAGATGGGCTTGTCGAAAGCCGTGCCCTGCTGGCTCGTTCGCAATGACCGTCCGTTTACCTGCGTAGTCTGGTCCAGTGTGGACGACGCTCCGTTATATCCGGCGCGGCCAAAGCCACCCAATGTGATGCCCAGTTTTCCCTGCCGATAAGACCCGTTCAGGCCTAGGTTAGAGGCTCGCAGCCCGGCCCCGGCATCCACGTTCAGCGTCAGCCCGTGTAGGGTGTTCTTCTTGGTAACGATGTTAATGATACCGGCGGCCCCTTCGGCATCGTATTTGGCCGACGGGCTCGTGATCACCTCAACCGACTTGATCATGTCGGCGGGAAGTTGCTTGAGGGCATCGGCCACGTTAGCGGCTACAATCGTCGATGGTTTGTTGTTGATCAGCACCCGGATATTCTGGCTACCGCGCAGGCTGACGTTTCCATCCAGATCGACCGACAGCATGGGCACCCGCTTCAGTACATCCGACGCATCACCCCCTTTGGCGGTTATGTCTTTGTCGGCGTTGAATACGAGTCGGTCCACTTTTTCTTCAATCAGTGCAGCCTGGCCTGTTACCACCACTTCGCCCAGGGTACGCACATCGGCCGGGAGTTTTATGGAGCCCAGGTTAAGATCTGTGCCTTTTACAACGGTGACCTTCTGCGAGTCGCGGGTTTTGTAGCCAATAAACGAATACTGAAGCCGGTAATCGCCCGGTGCCAGTTTGGTCATCGTAAACTGACCTTTGGCATCGGACGTGGTTCCGTCGATGGGCTTGTTCGTGACTATATTTATGAGGGCAACGGTGGCAAATTCAACGGGTTTCCCCGTTGTCGAATCGACCAGAATCCCGGCTATTTTACCGTTTCCTTTTGGGGTATCTTCGGCCACACCCGTAAATTCTTTTTTACGGCGATTGTCTTGTCCGCCAAAACCGCCGGGGCCGCCTGGCCCGCCCCCCGGAGGGCCAAACTGGGCGTAGGTGAGCCCGGGCAGAATTAGGCTCGTCAACATTCCTATATGGAGCAGAAGAAGGAATTGTTTTTTCATTGTCAGTTGTATCGGTAAATAATAGACCAAAACAACACCTATTCCAGCAACCATAAAAACACAATAGACCGCTGGGGTATAAACGTCGACAGAGACCCGGTTTTAACCGATAGAATCGAACCAGGGGATACTAACGGGTACGATGAGCTATCTATCGACTGAAACAGGCTCACTATCGGCGAATTCGGGTTAACCAGCGATTGACGGATGGGGAGATTAGAATTTCATGTAAACTTGTGGCTTATCAAGCAATTATGGCTGCTACCCTGTTTTCACGCCGGTATGTCCCGCTCCTGAGCCATGTATTAGGCTGGGGCTTGCTGGGCTATCTGCTTTTCTTTTCACAGTCCTTTGGTTCAGAAATACGGCTCCCTACGGTGTTCTGGATTCGGCAGGGCATTTTCTTCTGCCTCATGGTGGGCATGTTTTATCTGAATCTACAGGTATTGGTACCCCGGCTGCTATTGCAGGACCAGCGAAGCCGCTACATACTTACCCTCACCGGTGTTATCGTTTGCATATTACTCATCTTGTGGGCGGTCGAAAGCTGGTTTAACCTGCCGGTTCTGGTACATAAAGCGTTTCACCCCGATGGCAAGGGGCGTCCCAGAGTATACGGCTGGATTCAGCCGAACATGTTCACAATTTTACTGATGCTGGGCATGAGTACCAGCCTGTCGCTGCTCCAGAAATGGCAGGCCGACGCGAACCTGAGGCTGGCACTGGAACAGGCAAAAACAACCTCCGAACTTTCTTTTCTGAAGGCCCAGATCAACCCACACTTTTTCTTTAACACCCTCAACAATATCTATGCCCTAACCCTGCTGGATGTAGAAACCGCCCGCGAAGCGTTACACCGGCTTTCGCGCATGATGCGGTACGTACTCTATGATACCCAGTCCGGCACAACACTGCTAAGCAAAGAATTGGCTTTCGTGGGCGATTACATTCAACTCATGCAGCTGCGGTTAACGGACAAAGTAACCGTTACGCTTACCCCCCCCAGCCCCCTGAACGACCGGCCCATTGCCCCCATGCTCCTGCTTCCCTTCGTGGAAAATGCCTTTAAACACGGCGTCAGCGCCCTGCATTCGAGCCAGATTCATATTAGTATCCGGCAACAGCAGAATCAATTAATGCTCGATGTTCGAAATACCCTGTTTCTGGACAAATCGCCGTCGCTCGAAACGGGCAACGGTATTGGCCTGACCAACACTCGCCGACGACTCGACCTGCTCTATCCGGGCCGTTATGCGCTACAGATCAACGAGCAAACGCCCGCCGGCGAATACCAGGTGCAACTAACCCTCGACCTCTCATGAATCTCACCTGTATTGCCGTCGACGATGAACCGCTGGCCTTGGGCCTTGTTTGTGCTTTCATCGAAAAAACGCCATTTCTCCAGTTGGCCGGTCGCTACAGCAGCGCTGTCGAAGCTCTGGAGGGGTTGTTATCCGGCCCTCCCGTGAATGTAATTTTTCTGGACATTCAGATGCCGGACTTGACCGGTCTGGAGCTGGCCCGCGTGCTGGAGCGGAGCAACCGGGGAGCGCATATGACACGAATTGTCTTTACAACGGCTTTCGATCAATTTGCGCTGGATGGATTTCGGGTCGATGCACTGGACTACCTGCTGAAGCCGTTCAACTACGAAGAATTTTTACGGGCAGCGAGTAAAGCCCGGCATTTTTTTGACCTGGTTCAACGACCGGAGCCGACTCCGGCGGTTCAGATTCTGTCTGCCCCCAGCGAAGTGTTCGACGATTACCTGTTCCTCAAAGTAGAATACCAGTTGGTTCGCATTGCTTACAACGACATTCTTTACATTGAAGGGCTGAAAGATTATGTGAAAGTATACCGGCAAAGTGAGCCGGATAAACCCTTGTTATCGCTGACGAGTTTGAAGGCTCTGGAAGAAAAACTACCGGCCAGTCAGTTCATGCGGGTCCACCGGTCGTTCATTGTGTCTTTACAGCGGATCAGTGCATTTACCCGCAACTCCGTCCAGATTGGCTCTGTGGTTATACCGGTCAGCGATCAATACAAAGATGTGTTCAGCCAGTTTATTTCCCGCTGGCTTTAACGATAACGAACATGCAAGGGGCTTTATAAAGCAATAATTTGGGGTAGAGGACTACCTAACGATATATTTCGGCTCATTATCGACAAGTTATATGGAGTTAAACTTATACCGGGTGTTCGTTCAAACGAACAACTGCCTAACTTTACGAGGCAGAGGCAGTGATCAAGCAAAGTGATCTGCCCACTATAACTTTAGCACGTCGTCCCATGCTCGTAACTACTACCTCAAACATAGAGGGGAAAACTATTAAAAAATACGTAGGTCTAGTCAATGGAGAGGCCATTATCGGAGCCAACCTTGTCAAGGACTTTTTCACCAGCATTAAAGATGTAGTCGGTGGCCATTCGGGCGCTTACGTACAGGCACTGCGCGAAGCAAAAAGTATTGCCCTCAAGGAAATGATCGATCAGGCGACCCGGTTGGGTGCAACCGCCGTAATAGGCGTTGATCTGGATTACCAGACCATTGGCGGCAACGGCTCCATGCTGATGGTTAGTGCCAACGGTACTGCCGTTGTGGTAGAATAAATTCCCGGCTCTACGAACTGCGAAAGGCCGAATGGCCTTTTTTTATGCCCCTACGTAAAGTGATAAAGGCGAGCCATGTGGCTCGCCTTTATCACTTTACGTTCGTTTACAGACTAGAACCGGTCGTCGTCCTCATCTTCTTCCTCCCCACCAAAGCTGGTGCCGGGGTTGAACATCGACCCAAGCAGGTCTTTGAACGACAGGCCGGTATCCATGGCTTTCTTGCCAACCAGCGAATGTTCAGCCAAACCATGCAGGGCGAACTCCATCATAAATAGCTTTTCAGTTTTGCCCAGACGCGGGTGGAAACCATCAACCAGATCGTCGAGACCGTCAATGGTACGGAGCCGGGCTTCGTAATCGCGGTTCGATAAATCATTGAGAAATTCCATCGTGTTGCCATCGCCAAACCAGTCCGTAACTTTCTTGTACGGATTACCGCGCTTATCTTTTTTGGCTTTTTCAGGATTTGGGAAATAAGCCAGAAACTGGTTACGGATCGCTTTACCGATCAGGTTTTGGGCCACAATCACCGGTCCTTCCACTTCGCCTTCATATACCAGCTCGACTTTACCGCAGATGGCGGGAACAACCCCGTAGAGGTCAGAGACGCGCACATACGTCTCTTTTTCACCGTTGATCAACGCCCGCCGTTCGGCCGAGGACAGCAGATTCTCGTAGGCCGAGATAGTCATCCGGGCCGATACGCCACTTTTTGAGTCGACGTATTCGCTTTCGCGGGCTTCGAGCGCTACCTGTTCGATTAAATCAGCAACCAGGTCATTGGTTTTCACCATGCCTTTCTGCTCGGTTTTTACAACGGCTTCCTGCAACGTAATCTTCTTTCCGATTTCGATGGATTTCGGATAGTGGGTCACAATCTGGGAATCGATCCGGTCTTTAAGAGGAGTTACAATGCTGCCCCGGTTAGTATAATCTTCCGGGTTTGCGGTAAACACGAACTGAATATCGAGTGGCAGACGCAGCTTAAAGCCTCGAATCTGAATATCGCCCTCTTGCAAAATATTGAACAGCGATACCTGAATACGTGCCTGCAAATCGGGCAGTTCATTGATCACGAAAATACACCGGTGCGAACGTGGAATCAGTCCGTAGTGAATAGTCCGCTCATCTGAGTAAGGCAGTTTAAGCGTAGCTGCTTTGATGGGGTCCACGTCGCCAATCAAATCGGCTACGGAAACGTCTGGTGTGGCCAGTTTCTCGGTGTATCGCTCGCTGCGGTGCATCCAGGAAACAGGCGTCTGATCCCCCTTCTCGGCAATAAGGTCGATGGCAAACCGGGACAGTGGCTGCAGTGGGTCGTCATTTAATTCCGACCCGGCCACAACGGGAATATACTCGTCCAGCAAATTGACCATCAGCCGGGCAATACGCGTTTTGGCCTGTCCCCGAAGGCCCAGCAGGTTAATATGGTGCATCGACAGGATGGCGCGTTCAACGTCGGGGATAACCGTATCTTCGTACCCCCATATGCCCGGAAAAACGACTTCTTTTTCCTTAATTCGGTCAATCAGATTATCCCGAAGTTCCTGTTTAATTGAGCGGGTTTCATAGCCAGCGGCTTTAAGTTCGCCGAGCGTTGAGATTGTCAGTAATTTTGATGCTTTCAGGCTGCGGTAGTTCATTCGATAATTCTTAGTGAAGAATGTGGAACGATACGTGTAAATTGAGAATTAGTGGCTAACTTAATTAACTCCCCTCTCTATTTCTGCATATTGATGGCTTCTACACGAATCACACTTCATTAGGTCTAACAGGCTTTCTGGAGAAATGGTTTTTGGATGGTCAAATTGACTAATTTTACCGATTATGCACCGGAATGACAACTCCGGTTGTCGTTTTATGAAATCAACATTACGAGTTTTCTTTTCGCTTAGTATCCTTCTTGGGTTTTTTGGTTGCCGGGTTCAGCATAGCCCGCCAGAGCTGGTTAAGATCTCTGTCAATCAGGCTTACGTAGATCAGTCCATCACACTGTCTGGCTATCAGTTCGGTACGGACCCTACGGTTACATTTGGGACAGCGACCTCTGCTGTTAACGCGCCCATTGGCAGCCACGACGAAACGTCTATTCAACTGCTGGTACCCAGAGTGGCACCGGGCAAAACCCAGATTCGTGTTCAGACGAAGGAAGGCAGCTCCGATCCACTCCCCTTTACGGTGCTTCAGCCAGCCCCCATTGTTACCGCCATTACCCCAACAAATGGGCTTCCCGGCACGCAGGTTGTTGTTACGGGCGACTACCTGAATCAAATTCGACGAATTCGATTCAACGATATTGACGCCATAATTAATGATAGTACGGCCCGGAAACTGACGATTACGATTCCCCCAACCGTACCCAGAGGACCGCAGGCATTTATCGTTGAAACATCCGCAGGTACGGTTATCAATCGATTCGTTATCGCCGGAACGCCCCAGATTACCAGCATAAGTCCAACTAAAGCCAAACCAGGGGCGGAGTTAGTCATTCTTGGGAAGAACTTCACCGATGGAACGGTGAGCATTAACGGGCTGGCTCCCGATAAAGCCCTGACGACCATAAAAGATACCGAAATCCGCACCATTATTCCTCAATCAGCCACATCAGGACTGGTGCGGGTGCAGGTTTTTGAGTCATTGATAGCCACCAGTACCGACACACTGAAACTCTTCCAGCCTCCTTTTATTACACACCTGATGGCTCAGGACGGCGCAGCGGGCGAAAAGCTAATTGTAGAAGGTCGAAATTTTCAGGAAATTTCGACCGTGTCGATTGGTAATGTGTCCGTGCCGTTTCGGATAATTAACGCAACGCAACTGGAAGCTACCGTCCCGGCCTTACCTACATCCGGGCGAGTATCGGTAACCGCCACCGGTATCGGCGGCACCACAACGGCCACAGACCCGTTCTTCTTTTTCCTGCCCCCCTCCAATCTGACCTTCACGCCAGCCCGGCAACTACGCGGACGCCCGCTAACGGTATCGGGCAATAATTTATATCGGATTACCAGCGTCAGCGTTAGCGGGATTACGGTACCTGTAACCAGCCGTAATGAGGGCTTCGATCTGCTGATTGGCATCCCCGAAATCGCCGTTAGCGGTCCAATTACGGTAACCAGCCGCGCAGGTACCACATCAGCCCCGTTGGTGATCGTTCAGAAAGCGGTCGTTTCAGACATCCTTCCGTTAAAAGCCCGCCCCGGCGAGCGGGTGGTTCTCCGGGGGGACTTTCTGTTGAATGCCTCAATCCTATTCACGGGCTCCACGACGCCTGCCGCCGATGGGGGTAAGAAAGAGGATAAAGAACGCTGGGTGCTGGTGCCGAACGACGCCCAGACGGGACCATTGCGGGTAACGAACGAAACGAACGATGCGACCACAACGGCCCCGTTTACCGTTCTACGGCTCATTAATAACATCGACTTCACACCTAAATCGGGTAAGGTTGGCGACCAGATCGTCCTGACTGGACAGAACCTGGCCACCGTTCAGGAGATTCGATTCAGCAACGGAACGTCCACACCGGCCGCTTTTGTGCTGGAAGGCGCAAACCTCCGGGTCACCATTCCGGCCGGAGCCATTACCGGGCAAATCTGTCTGACCAACGAAGCCGGAACGAGTTGCAGTAGTTCAAATTTCACGATAACCCGGTAGGTAGAGACAACGCATGCGTTGTCTCTACTGCATCTGCCTTACCAATACCTCATTGATTCTGACATAACTTTCGTGCGTCCAGCCGGCAACGTGCGGAGTCAGCACCACCCGGTCCGACTGGCGGAGGTAGTCGAATGCCTGTTGCTGATCGGGCGTGAGTTTAGCCAGCTTCTCATTTTCCAGTACATCCAGACAGGCTCCGCGAATTTTCCTGCTTTCCAGCCCACGAACGATGGCGGACAGCGACGCGATTTCCCCACGTGCAATATTGATGAGATAAAACGGTTTGCTGAATTGGGCAATAAAGTCGTCGTTGATCAGCATACGTGTTTCATCGATCAGCGGGATGTGCAGGCTGAGTACGTCCGCTTCGGCTTTGATCTGCTCCAGAGAAGCTTCTTCGGCATAAGCATTGCCATAGTTGGTCAGGAATTTGTCGTAGGCCAGTACGCGGCAGCCAAAGCCGCTCAGCCTTCGGGCGGTCGCCTGTCCATTGTTGCCGTAGCCAATAAGGCCCACGGTCAGGCTACCGAGTTCATAGCCCCGGTTACCCTCCCGATCCCATGTACCCTGCCGCACTTCACGGTCGGCTTTCAGAATATTGGCAAGCAGGGCAAGCAGCATACCAACCGCGTGTTCGCCAACGGCATCGCGGTTTCCTTCGCCTGCATGGAAAACGCGAATATGCCGCTGCTCGGTTGCAGCCAGATCAATTAAGTCAAGACCGGCACCAGCCCGGCCAATGAAACGAAGCTTGGGTGCCTGGGCCAGCAGCTCTTCATCTACAAAAGTTTTGCTTCGGATGATTAACCCATCGAACGGCGAAAGGGCGGCTAATAAGTCAGCCCGTGTAATTTTAGGCTGATAATCATAATGATAGCCAGCCTGATCGAGCATGGCAAAAAGCGACGGGTGCATCTCGTCGGCAATGAGAATAGACAGTTGATTCTGGGACATCCGTTGTGTTTTCGTAACTTGCAGCAAATACAGTGAAAAATGAAGAATGAAAAGTGAGGAGTAAACACGTATTTGGTTTATTCCGTTTGTTCGTCACTTTTCATTCTTCATTTTTCATTATCTGCTAACTCTTGGCGAAACTACAAAAAGTGCATGGAACAACGCCAATCCGACGATTCGAATCCAACTCGTACAAATCCATCTGATGCGCCAGCTCCAGACGTTCAACCGCGTGCTACGCAGGCTAATGAACCTGAGCCTACGCCACCGCAAACGGGTAATCAACCCGCTGGCAATCGACAAGACAATCCGCAACGGAATAATCGCAATGGCGAACCACGCAATGGCGAACCACGTAACGGAGAACCACGTAACGGAGAACCACGCCCCGAGCGAAACCGCGATGGCGGACCACGCGATGGCGGACCACGCGAGGGTGGCCAACGGGAAGGGAGCCGTAATCAACGCGATAACCGGCAACAGCAACCTAAAAACGGTGTTGATGACAAGGCAGCTACGGCAAACGGAGCCAACATGACCGAAAGACCCGAGCGCGGACAACGGCCCGGCCAGCCCAACCAGCAGCGACCTAAAAATCAACGCGACGGACAAGGGCAGCCGGCCAATGGGCAGAATAGTCAGCGACAAGCGGAAAATCGCCAGCGCGACGAAAATCAGAACGAACGCAGCCGTCCGGCTAGCGATAACCGAAACGGGCAGCGGAGCTCTCTGGCACCAGAACCAGGCCTGGCACAACGGGAAGACGGTAACCAACCCGCGCAATTGGCTGAGACGAATAGCCGGGGCGAGCGATTGGTCATCGGCATTTCGCTGGGCGACTACAATGGCATTGGTCCGGAAGTAATTCTGAAAGCGTTGCAATACAATCGGCTACAGAAAATCTGCACACCCGTTATTTATGGGTCTATGCGGATTCTGAACCGCTATCGCAATCTACTGAATCTGAAAGACTGGAACCTTAATGGTGCGCAGACGGTGGGCCAAATCAGTCATAAGCTGACGAACGTTATCACATGCTGGCCCGATCAAAATCAGGATATTCAGCCGGGACAGGTAACCGCCGATGCTGGTCAGGCAGCCCTGGCGTGTTTGCAACGGGCGGTCGACGATTTGAAAGACGGCAAGATCGATGCCCTCGTTACGGCACCGATCAATAAAAATAACATCCAGTCCGACGAGTTTAAATTTCCGGGGCATACGGAGTATTTGGCCCAGGAGTTCGGAGTTCAGGATAATCTGATGTTCCTGGTTAGCCAAACCTTGCGCGTAGGTGTTGTAACTGGGCACGTACCACTGGGACGTGTTCGGCAAAACATTACCCGCGAACGAATTGCGCAGAAGTTAACCCTTATGATGCAGTCACTGAAGCAGGATTTTGGCATCGAGAAACCAAAGATTGCCGTGCTGGGTCTTAATCCCCACGCGGGCGAAGAAGGCCTGCTGGGAACGGAGGAGAACGACATCATCAAGCCGCTCATTGCCGACTGGCGCAACAAAGGGCAGTTGGTTTTTGGCCCCTACCCCGCCGACGGTTTCTTTGGTACCCGCGCTTATTCCAAATTCGATGCGGTGCTGGCCATGTATCACGATCAGGGATTGATTCCATTCAAGGCCATTGCGTTTGAAGAAGGCGTCAACTTTACAGCAGGTATGCCTGCTGTACGGACCTCGCCCGATCATGGCACAGCTTATGATATTGCGGGCAAAGATCTTGCCGACGAAACCTCCATGCTGCAGGCTATCTACACCGCTATTGATGTAGCCCGAAACCGCAAAGAGTTCGTCGAACTGGAAGAAGGAGCTTTAAAATGAGTTATTGGTTAGCAGGTTCTTGAGTTCACGTTCCGGCAACTTCATACCTAAAAGCGAATAACCAACAACTTAACAACTACTAACTAATTCAACGAATGCTTAAATCAATGACCGGCTTCGGCAACGCAACGGTGGAGGCTGGTGGCCTGTCGGTAACTGCAGAAGTTAAAACCCTGAACTCTAAATTTCTGGATATTTATTGCCGCATGCCCCGCCAGTTTTCCGATAAGGAAATTGAACTGCGGGCGCTATTAACCCATCAACTGGAGCGCGGCAAAGTGGAGCTTTCGTTGAACCTGACCCGCACCAACGCCATTCGGCCGGGAGTTACCATCAATCGCCCGCTGGTGGCGGCTTATGTAGCCGATGTGAAGGAAACCGCCAATACGATGCTGATGAGTATTTCGGACGGCGATGTGCTTCAACTGGCCCTTCAGCAACCCAATGCCTACCTCACCGAGTCGACAGACCATTCGGCCGATGTATCAGATTGGGAAACGGTACTTCAAGCTGTAAAAGAAGCTATTCACCGGTGTGACGGGTTCCGTAAACAGGACGGAGCGGTGCTGGAAAGTAAATTTCAGGAATATATTCAGATCATTACCGACCGGCTGGCCGACATAGAAGAGCAGGATGTAAAACGGATGCCCGCCGTGCGCGACCGGATGCGGAACTCGGTGCGTGAACTACTAGACAACGAATCGTTCGACCACAATCGCTTTGAACAGGAGCTGGTCTATTACGTCGAGAAATTCGACATCTCGGAAGAGAAAGTCCGGCTCAAAAACCACCTCAGCTATTTTCTGGAAGTGCTGGCAACGGAAGAAGCCAACGGCAAAAAACTCAATTTCATCTCTCAGGAGATTGGCCGTGAAATCAATACCATCGGCTCCAAAGCCAACGACTCATCCATCCAGCGGTTTGTGGTACAGATGAAAGACGAGCTGGAAAAAATTAAGGAGCAGACGATGAATGTGATCTAGATGTTTCTCGTTTCATAGGTAATCAAAACAGCATTCGTATGGAATTTACAGTAACTGTTGACCCGGAAGTAATTGATGTATTAGGGGCAGATCAGGTTAGCGCATTTTTGAACGATGCGGCTACCAAACTCAAGCTCAAAGTTGCTGCTCAGGAAGCCTTGGCCGACATAGACTATTTCGATGAATTAGTGAATGAGTCAGAGTGGAAAAAGGCGCGCCAGCAAGTTTGGGAGCAACAATAACATTACTAATCCGTAACGACTAGATGCGCTTTGTTTTCGATGCCAACATACTGATGGCTATCCTGATTGGTGGACGGGCTTTTCACAAAGTTATTCTAGCATCACTGGACGTAATAACGCCTGATTTTGCCCTCATCGAGCTTGACAAATACAGTGAAGTCATCGTCGAGAAGTCAAAATTGGATTGGCCAGCGCATCTTCAGTACGGTCACTTTGTTTCTTCAAAACTGACGGTTGTACCCCGGTATCTGGTTGAACCAGAAAACGTAGAAAAAGCAACCCGACTTATTGCCGATATTGACCCCAAAGACATTAGTTATTTAGCATTAGCGATTCAAACTGATTCCGTATTAATTACCCGAGATAAACCAATTGTTGAAGCGGCTCGCCGGAGGGGATTTCGGCGAATTTTGCTTTACGATGAGTTCTTAAAACTCTACAGTTAAGACTGTGGGTCTTTCCAGCTAGTATGCAAAAACTCCCATCTGACTTCTATCAATCCCACAGCACCCTTACGCTGGCTCAGTTGCTATTAGGCTGCGAACTGGTACACGAATCGGCGGAAGGCGTTACGGCGGGGATCATTGTCGAAACAGAAGGTTACCTAACCGACGACCCAGCCTGCCATGCGTACCGTAGGCAAACTACCCGCAATGCAGCTATGTTTGGACCGGCGGGCACGCTGTATGTCTACCAGATCTACAACCACTACAACTGCATAAATGTCGTAACCGGGCCGGAAGGCGTTGGCGAAGCCATATTGATTCGTGCCCTCGAACCCACAGAAGGCATCGACCTGATGGGCCTCCGCCGAAACGAAGCGTTTAAAACGGGCTTCGAGCGGTATCGGAGTAACACCATCGACGCCACAACCGCCGATGGGCAGCGCAACCTCGCCAACGGTCCTGCCAAGCTGACCATTGCGTTGGGAATCACCAAGAATGAACACAACGCATCGTCTCTGACCACAGGCAATATCTACATTCGCGGCCCAGTTTTACACGACTTCGACATGGTCACGACCACGCGCATCGGCCTGACCCACGGCACCGATCTACCGTATCGATACTATATAAAAGGAAATAAGTTTGTGAGCCGGAAGTAATTGAGAAAGCGGTTTGCTGTAGCCTGGACGGCCACGTCCGGGAAGACATAAACTCATTTACTCCCGGACGTGGCCGTCCAGGCTACAGGAGAACAGGCTAGACCGAACCGTTTAATGAGATGAAACTGGACTCTTGAACAGGTTCATAATTTAACTCCGATTGACTCCGTTGAGTCATCATCTTTCTCCTTCACCTGTACTAGTTCAATTTTGACATTATTTTCTGGATAACGTTCTTTGCTTTGAGAAAGCACAGGACCTGCGCCATTGATGCCGATACCGCATAAGGCCAGAATAATGAGACATACCAGACCCATTAGCTTAACAAGCTTTTTGACTCGTTTCATGAGCGGATAATAGAGATTTGAAGCTGCGTTAGCGCAGCGTAATAAGAGAAATCAGGAAAGCATAACAGCCAGATCGGCAGGATGGGAATTAACTTAACGCAACGAGAGAGCAATCTGAAGCGTCAGCGGGGGTAGTTTTGCGCTGAACAAATTTAGCGGCTTGTACAAGCGGAATCTTTCGGCGGCAAGCACTTGCTATTTCGGCATTAATCAACTTATTGTAAGCCAACAAGCTTTTTTGTAGGGAGAGTTGGCAAGTAGAGCCATACGATTTTAAGCACGTGCGTTCAGGTTTGCTTCGTTGAATAGCCTCCTGCCTATGCGTACTACACAACTCCGTTCGAGTCGTTTGCTTTAATCGATTTACATTGGCATAATCACCTCCCAGACAAGCAAAGAGGCTACATAACAACGCCACGACAAGCAGTGCTCTTCGTAGTGTAAATACCTGTTTGGGAAGTGTTTTTGTCATGTCAGTTTTTGCCAAGGTATGTCACTAAATCGCCAATCGACTGAATGCCTGCTTGTCGGGCCTGTCCCCGTCGCATCATCAGGCAATAGCTGTTGTTGAATCCCAGCGGCTTCAACCAGGTTAGTTGGTATTTTTTCTGAAACTGCGTTCGGCAGAACTGATAGACTGAATCGGATTGCATTGGTACTGTTTTTAATACAGCCGCAGTTGGCTGTAAAACAACCAGCAAGCCCGTTCCGGTGTATTCCGGATAGAAGTCAATGGCCCCGGTGCGGAGAGCGTCGAAACAAATTTGCGTACCGCCGAGGCCCGTTTTGGTCACCAGCCGAAGCTGCGTCTGGCCTTCGATCAACTGCCGGTAAATCTCTGCCAGAATGTACTGCTCCGTAAATACTTTAGACCCCATCACAACGGTTTCGGTTCGATTGCCGGGTGCGGGCATTTTATATAAGCCTGATTGGCGTAAAAAATCTCTCGCTACATTTTCCGGTGCTTCTTTCTTAAAATCGACCCGGTAGTTCAGCGCTGTCATTACCGAATCGGTCAGCTTACCCGCTAGTAAATTCAGCGTTAGCCCCAGGTCGGGGTGCCGGTCGAGGGCGGCCTGCCGAACGACCGGAGCCGCATCGTAGGGCGGAAAAGCGTGTTTAGGATCGGCCAGAACCAGCAGGTTGAAGGCGTTGATGCGGCCATCGGTCGAGTAGCCGCTGATGATGTCGACCTGATTTCGATGAATGGCTTCGTACATCAGATTCTGGTCGATGAGCCGGGGGCGTAGTTGCAGCCCGTACGTTTTCTGCAAACCCGGATAGCCATCGGCACGACCGTAAAATTCGTGCGCAAAACCCGCCACAAGCTTATCCTGACGACCCGGAACCAGATAAAACGCCGACAAAAACGGAACCAGCACCACAAACGCCAACGCCCCAACGCGCATCTTTTTCCCGGATAACTGTTGCAAACGCGCCAGTCCGAAATCAAAACAAATGGCTAGTAAAGCAGCCGGAATAGCGCCGGACAGCATCATATTGACGTTACTGAGGGCAATACCACTAAAGATAAACTCGCCCAGCCCACCAGCTGCTACATAGGCCGCCAGCGTGGCAACACCTACGTTGATCACCGTTGCCGTCCGGATGCCGGCAAAGATGACCGGCAACGCCAGTGGTAATTCAACTTTTGTCAAAATCTGGTTTTGGGTCATGCCCACACCACGGGCCGCTTCCTTTATCAACGGGCTAACTTCGGTAATTCCTACAAACGTGTTGCGAATAATGGGCAGCAGCGCATACAGGAACAACGCCACCAGCGCCGGGCCAACACCAATGCCCAACAGTGGAATCAGGAAACCCAGCAAGGCTACACTCGGCACTGTCTGCAATACACCCGCAACGCCCAGCACACCGTTTGCCAGCCGGGTTTTTCGGGCGATAAAAATCCCAAGCGGCACACCAATCAGCAACGCCAGTAATAGCGAAACGAACGTTAGCCCGATGTGGGTCAGCGTTTGCTCCAGTAACTTATCGGCGTGGTCGCGGACAAAGGCAAAAAAGTCAGTCATTCAGCCGGTGGGGTTTGTCGTCCAGAAAGTCCCGTACAAAATCAGTAGCGGGGTTATTGAGCAATTCATCCGGCGGGCCAATCTGCACAATCTGCCCTTTATCCATCAGGGCAATGCGGTCGGCAAGTTCGAGGGCTTCGCTGACATCGTGCGTAACCAGCACCACCGTAGTTTCGCGGAGTTCATTCAGCCCGAATAACTCCCGCCGAACGTGTTTTCGGGTAAATGGGTCGAGGGCGCCGAAGGGTTCATCCATCAACACGACGGGCGGATTGACGGCCAACGCCCGTGCCAGCCCCACCCGTTGGCGCTGTCCGCCACTCAGTTCAGCCGGGTATCTATTGAGGAGTGAAACGGGCAGTTGAAGCTTCTCCATCAGTTCGCGGGTGCGGTCCTGAATTCGGATCGTATCCCAATCCAGTAATTTAGGCACCGTAGCAATGGCATCGGCAACGGTGTAATGGGGAAACAGGCCACCATCCTGAATGACGTAGCCGATACGCCGACGCAACTCCGGCCCCGGCTGCTGCCGCACATCAATACCATCGACGCTAATTAAGCCGCTTGTGGGCTCAATCAGGCGATTGATCATCTTGAGCGTTGTGGTTTTGCCGCATCCGCTTGTTCCGAGCAACACCAGCGTTTCGCCCGGCGCAACCGTCAGCGACACGTCGTTAACCGCCGTATGCGACTCAAAGCGTTTGGTTAATTGCCGAACTTCAATCATTCGACGATCTGAACGCCTTTCCAGAAAGCAACCCGGTTTTGAATCTGGCTGGCGGCTGGCTTTGGCTCGGGATAATACCAGGCCGCATCCGGGTTAGTTTTCCCATCCACGGTCAGGCTGTAATACGACGCCAGTCCTTTCCAGGGACAGGTAGTATGCGTGTCACTATCGACCAGAAATTTCGCTTTGACCGAATCTTTCGGGAAGTAGTGGTTATTTTCAACAACGACCGTATCGTTACTTTCGGCGATGGTTTCGCCGTTCCAGATAGCTTTCATGAGTCAGTAAGGTTTAAAAGGATGTAACGCCGGTTCTGCACAGAACCGGCGTTTGTATATAACGGAATAACTCGTGTTTTGTCTTTACTTCAGTACCTGTAATTCGATCACTGAATTATCGTACACCCGGTGCGTGGCTTTCTGGAAATCGGCGGCATCGGCTTTGTAGATATTCTCCACATATTTCTGCGGATTCCGGTCGATGAGCGGGAACCACGTACTCTGCACCTGAATCATGACCCGGTGGCCTTTTTTGAACGTGTGCAGCACATCCTGTAACCGGAAGTTCACATCCGTTACCTCGCCGGGTTTGAACGGCTCCGGCTTCTCGAAGGAGTTACGAAACCGTCCGCGCATTGCCTCCGACCGTACCATCTGCTGATAATTCCCCAGGGTAATGTTCCGGTTGGGCATATACGGATGATTCGGCTCATCGGGCGGGTACACGTCAATGAGTTTGACGACCCAGTCAGCATCGGTACCCGTCGTGCTCACTTTGAGTTTGGCCATAATCTCACCACCCAATGTTAAGTCCTCGGTCAGTACCTCCGTCTGGAAGGTAAGCACATCCGGCCGACGACCCGCAAAACGCTGATCTTCCGACATGTAATTGAACGGCGTAAAGCCCTGGGTTGTGGTAATATCTTCGGTGTATGGAACGGGTTTCTTGGGGTCACTAATGAACTCCGAAAACAGCTTGTTCGAAGTCTCCATGGCTCGGTTGGTAGCCAGATTTCCATCCGACATCAGGAAGAATTGCTTTGTGGCAGCATCGGCCACGGGCCATTTATCGAATGTTTTCCACTCGTTGCGGCCGGTATTGAACAGGTAGGCTTCCGGAAGACCGCTTTTGCCATCGCCCGCCCCTTTCAGGAAGTGCGTGAAGAATTTAGCTTCAATATTTCGCTGGTAGAACGTAGCGACACTGTCGCCAAAATAGACGTTGCTGTGCAGTGTATGTCCCGTCTCGCGCGACCACCGGCCATGCCCGAACGGCCCCATCACCAGCGTGTTGTAGGCACCGGGGCTGTTCTTCTCAATCGTTTTGTACACGTTCAGCGGCCCGTACAAATCTTCGGCATCGAACCAGCCGCCCACCGTCATAACGGCCGGACGAACGTTTTTCAGGTGCGGCAGAATGCTTCGTTTCTGCCAGAAGTCGTCGTAGTTGGGGTGGTTGACGGTTTCCTGCCAGTAAAAGTTATCCTTGTAGTATTTGTCCGCGTTTTTCAGTGGCCCCAAATCATACTGCCACTGGAAACCGTCCTTGGTTCCCGTTTGAATCATCTGATCGTTGTACCAGGGCTTCGTTGTTGGCTCGGGGTGCTGCACGCCGAAGACAGGAAACGTAAACAGATAGGCCTGAATGAAAGCGCCATTGTGGTGGAAATCGTCGAAGAAAAAGTCAGAAACGGGAGCTTGTGGCGATGCCGCTTTTAGCGCGGGGTGAGCATCGGGTAGCGACGCAGCCGTGTAGAACCCCGGATAGCTGATACCCCACTGCCCTACCCGACCGGTATTATTGGGCACATTTTTGAGGAGCCACTCAATGGTGTCGTAGGTATCGGAACTTTCATCGGGCGAGCCAGCAGTAGAAACGGTTGACTGCCCTTTCTTACCCCCTTTTTTGGGAGATGCCGGAGGGTCGGGCAGATTGGGTGTCATGTTGGTCCAGGTTCCTTCCGATGCCCAGCGTCCCCGCACATCCTGATAGACAAAAATAAACTTCTCGCGCATGAGCGTTGCCGACGGGCCCACCTGCGCGGGGTAGGCATCGGCACCGTATGGAGCCACGCTATAGCACGTGCGCTGCATCATGAACGGGTATTTCGTTGTTGCCGAGGCATCTTTCGGGACATACACAGCGGTGTGTAATTTCGTGCCGTCGCGCATCGGGATTTTGTACTCGAATTTCTGGTAGTTATCGCGAACGAAGTTGCCAGTTGAGGTTTGCTGAGCGTGTGCGGGACGGATGAACGCAATTAAAAGCAGCGCGTAAAGCCAATGTTTCATAGACAGGTATTAATGGAGTTGATAGTCGTAAAGATAGCGATATGCATGACACCGGCGACCAACAAAAAACGCCTGGCTAATGCAGGCGTTTCAAATTCGTATGGTCAAGTATGTACGTGAGGTTCTCTACAAATCGCGGGCTCTGACGTGGAGAATTTTGCCGTCGCGTTCGATGACAAGGGTATCATCTTCTCGCTTTGCCTTTTCAACTAACCGTTTGTGAGCCAGCCGAAAGCCATCCATTACTTTTTTTGCAATATCCTCCTGTTTATCTGGCGTTTCCATAGCTGTTCAATAAATAATTCCACAAAGTTTGATCGTGTAAGTGTCTGGTCATGATATACAGATTCGGCATCGTATCAATCGGTCTCTTCGAGTGTAAAGATATACTCTACAGCCTTGTTA
Source organism: Spirosoma fluviale (assembly GCF_900230225.1). GTDB lineage: Bacteria > Bacteroidota > Bacteroidia > Cytophagales > Spirosomataceae > Spirosoma > Spirosoma fluviale. The sequence goes on along the minus strand of NZ_OCNH01000001.1, from coordinate 100,197 downwards.
AACACCTGCGCCAGTTTCAGCGCCAGAATCGTTGAGGGAACATAGCGGCCCGTTTCAATCGAGTTGATCGTTTGCCGACTTACGCCAATGCGGTCGGCCAGATCGGCCTGCGACAGGTTATGCTCCGCCCGCTCTACTTTCAGTCGGTTTTTCATAAAGCGAGCAGGTTAGTATTGTTCCGATGGATGAGCCAGCGAAACCGGATGATGAAGACTAGCAAAACAGTGAACATATTGTACATCATGACATCTAAAAATGCACCCTCATAAACGGTTAAGATGGCGATTGTTAAAATAATATAGTTCGCATACACGCTCCATTGAAGGGCTTCGAGTCGTAACTGGCTAATCATTTCATCTTCTATTTTCTCTCGCGAAAAAGCAATGAATAATAAACCGACAATAACTCCAATGGCAGCTATTTCGTCGGTAAAATTATCCATAAAACCAAAAGAATAACTTACTACATCAGTAGACTTCATGACAGGTGCGCCAAATTCTTTACTGATTAGCCTAGCAAAAAGATTAAAATCAGCATAAAGATTAGCTACACCAAGAGCTGTAAACGGAACAAAAATCAACCAGCCGATCAGCCGGAAACGATGCGGGAAAAGCCACTTTGTTTTCATGGATATGTAAAGTTAAGTTGACATACCAAACGTAAAGTTCGTTTTTCATAATGTCAAGTTTATTTTACATATACATCAAAAAAAATTTGTTATATGTTGGAGCGAATTGCACAATGGATGAGGAAGAAACGTCCTGCATTTATACCCGACCGGGACGGTCGGTACTACAGTTGCATGCTGGCACGGGTGAATACCCGCGTCAGCATGTGCAATCCGCATCAGAAGTAAACTTCCGCCCTTACACTCACATTTTAAAAATCTCTTTCATGAGCACCCATTTTTCGCCGGGTTTGGCCATGGGTAGGGCTTGTTGGTAGGTCCACATCAGGTTTTCCCACTCCTGTACTTTGGGGTTTGCGGCATCGGAAGCGGCTTTGGCTTCGAAGGAAAAGGTTTCGTTCGTTTCCATGATCATGAACAGCCGGTTGCCGATGCGGTAAATTTCCATCTCGGTAATACCGGACTCTCGGATGCTGGCTTCAATTTCGGGCCGGATCTGTTTATGGTATTCTTCGTATTCGGCAATCCGGGCGGGGTCGTCGATCAGGTCAAGGGCAAAGCAGTAGCGCATACGTGTCTGAAACTGGATTTAGGAAACGATTTGGCTGAAGGGTGCTTCAAATGCCATATTCTGGAGATACGGCGTTTGAAGCACCCTTCAGCCAAATCGGTAAATTAAGCTTTTCTGAGATTTTCGTACTAATCCGTAATGGCCCGGTCCAGATGCGTATAGCCACCGTCTACGTGTACCAACTGCCCGGTTGTATGGCTCGATTTGTCCGATAGCAGAAACGCTACGGCATTGCCCAGCTCTTCGGGTGTGGTCATGCGGTGTTCCAGTGGGATTTTGGAGACAATCTGTTTCAGCTTCTCTTCCGGGTTGGGCAGGGTTTTAATCCAGCTGGCGTACAGGGGCGTCCAGCTTTCGGCTACCACCACACAGTTGACCCGGATACCATAGGGCAGCAGTTCTACGGCCCATTCGCGGGTTAGCGCACTACGTCCCCCATTGGATGCTGCATAAGCCGAGGTGTTGCCCTGGCCCGTTTCGGCCACTTTTGACCCGATATTGACGATAGCTCCTTTCGACTCTTTTAGCGCGGGCAATGCGTGGTGGGCCATGAGGTAATAATGAACCAGATTTTTGTGCAGCGACGCGATAAACCCTTCGTAAGACCCGCGCTCAAGGCCTACGCCGTCGTTCACCCCGGCATTATTCACCAGCCCATCGATCCGGCCAAACTGAGCGAGCGTCTGCTCAACCGCCTGCTGGCAGGCCAATGGCTCGGTCAGTTCCGCTACAAATTGATGCGCCTGCCCACCCGTAGCCCGAATGGCATCTACCGTATGCATGTTATCAACTTCATTACGGCCAATAATTACAGGAATGGCTCCTTCTGCGGCCAGTACTTTTGAGATTCCTTCGCCAATTCCCTTAGCACCACCGGTAACGATGATGACTTTATCATGCAGGTTTAAATTCATGGGTTATCTATTTATCGGGTCTAAAAACACCGGAGACGAAAGGAGAAAGACATATTTCGGTCATTTCTCCTTTCGTCTCCGGCAGGCAACTCAGTACATCTCTGCTTTAGGGCACATAGGTTTCAAGTACTGTCATGTCGCCATCAGGCACGAGCGTAACCGTATCGACCGAGGCCGGAATGAGAGCACACTGGCCCATTTTCAACGAAACAGAATAGCCCCCCGGCGCTTCGATGGTGAGCGCACCGGCTACGCAGATCAGAATGACGAACGAGTCGATATGCGTGTAGTCGTGCTCAACTTCCTGATTGAAATTGAGCACGTTCGTTACGAAATAATCGCTCGTAACAGCATTTACGCTTTCGTTAATCTTCTTGTCATACTGCGTTTTATAGTCGTTGTAATGCTTGTAATTGATGGCATCGACAGCCAGATCGGTATGTAGTTCACGCTTCTGGCCGGTCGTAGCATCAACCCGGTCGAAATCATAAATGCGGTAGGTCGTATCGGATGTCTGCTGGATTTCGGCCAGCAGCAGACCTTTACCAATGTAATGAACCCGACCGGCAGGCAGGAAAAAAACATCGCCGGGTTGTGCCGTTTCAATGTTGAGCAAGTCCTGAATGGTGTTGTCGGCTACGGCTTTAACATATTCGTCTTTGGTAACTTCCCGATTGAAACCTGAGTTAAGCTTAGCTCCTTCGTCGGCCTGCATGATGTACCACATCTCAGTTTTACCAAACCCGCTTTTGCGTTCGGCAGCCAGTTTGTCGTCGGGGTGTACCTGGATAGAGAGATCATCATTGGCATCGATGAATTTGACCAGCAGCGGAAACCGGTTGCCATAGGCGTTATATACATGTTCGCCGACCAGTTCACCTTTATACTGTTCAACCAGTTCATGCAGGGATTTGCCTTTCAGTGCGCCCTCCGCCACAATGGAAACATTACCCTCAACATCGGAAACCTCCCAGGTTTCACCACAGTTGGGCAATGGCGAAAAGTCTTTCTCCAGAATGGTGTTGATCTTCTGGCCTCCCCAGATTTTGTCTTTGAAAATGGTCTCGAATGTAAGCGGATATAACATAGTAACGTGTAAGTATTGACAAGGATGAGTAATGATTGGTTAGGATGACAGCCTTTTTAATAACTGTCGGTATTTGACAATTGTTGATTGCTCGGCTGATGAGACTTTGTAAACACCTACTTCGGCCAGCTGTACCGGGCCATTAACGCTCGTAATAAACAACTGGAGTTTAGACGATGCAACGGACAGAAAGCCAAAAAGTCGCCTGGAACTCACGACAGCAAATGATTGAAGGACCCAGAGTTTCTGTTCCAACACCCTATTTTTTACTCACAAACGTGTTAACCGTAAAGTAAAGAACGTCGTTTTCTCCACGGCTGCCAAGTAAGTCGGCAGATCGTAGGGCGAACAACGCCAACTTTTCTGTGCGTAACCTACTAATAAACTTAGTAGCGATATAGTAAATAACATAGTGCATAAAAAACGATTCATATCATTAAATATACTGTTTGATGTCATAACATGTGTTTTTGTTAGAATAAGATACGTATCCCAAAAATCTAGTTTATATTATGCTGGATTTAAGATACTTCACTAGGAAACAACTTAAATTTCGACTCAGTGTGATAAGAAACTCAGCATTATTATTAGAAATCACTTAAATCAATTTACTCATTCAGACCGTAAGCAGTACGATCCGCTTCGCTTGTGTAAATGCAATGAAAAGCCATCTACAAAAAGTGTGTTCTGCCTGTGTATATTATCGTAAAACCCTCCCCTATGTACCTCCATAATTCTATTCATTGACAACCTCTATACAATTTCCGCTTTCGTAAAGCATATCTTATCTGTCAGGCAACGTAACCCCTGACCGCTGTTTACCAGCCATAGACAGATAGTCCTTTTTGTAGTCATTGCCCAACCTTGTTTTTTTAAAATTCCTCTGACCACCGTTTAAACTTGCTAAACACCTAATTTTCCTTTATCAAATGAAAAGAAAAACCGTACCTGCAAACCACGTAACGACCGAGACTGATTACCACGCTAACTGTTCTTTGGACAACTTCGATAATCTCTATGGTAACTACGCTAGTAAAATTCATCAAAAATGCCTGATGATGATCAATGACGACGAAACTGCCAAAGATTTCACGCAGGATATTTTCCTTAAAGTATTTACCAAACTTCACACATTTCAGAACCGGGCCTCTTTCGCAACCTGGATCTATGCCATTGCCCACAACTATTGTCTGGATCAAATTCGACTCAGCAAACGTTTTAAGAAGGAATCGCTTTCGGATGACCTGATAGGTGAATTACCCGAAAATGACCAACAGGAACCGGGTGTTATCCAAATGCAGATTCTGGAACTTCTCCTGAAGGAGCTACCCGATCAGGAGGTAACTATGCTGCGGCTCAAGCACGAGCAGGGATTGAGCGTCAAAGCAATTAGCGAACAGTACCAATTATCTGAAAGCGCCGTTAAAATGCGGCTAAAACGAACACGGGATAAAATACAGAGCCTCTGCAACGACTTCTATGCTTAACTCCAACTTAACAAAATGCCTGCAATAGCCTATTATTGCGGGCATTTTGTGGATTAAACTACCTGTTCCAGCATACCGATATACCCGTTTACGCCTTCGTCCAGCTCTCGCAAATAGATAAATTCATCGGCCGAGTGCGAACGCCCCGAGTGCCCGGGCCCGCATTTAAGGGATGGGCAGTCTAACACGGCCTGATCCGACGTGGTTGGCGAGCCATACGTATGTCGACCCAGGGCTAAACCAGCCAGAACAATCGGGTGATTATCAGGTATAGACGACGGCTTAAGCCGAATTGACCGGGGCTTTACATCGGCCTGTACATTTGCCCGGATCGTTGCAATCACTTCTTCGAGAGTGTACTGTTCAGTAACCCGTACATCTACAGTGAATGTGCAGGTATCGGGAACAACATTATGCTGTGTGCCTGCATTAATAATCGTTACAGATAGCTTTATTGGTCCCAGGGTTGGCGAAACCCTGGGAAATTGGTATGTCGTGAGCCAGTTTATATCCTGAATAGCCTTGTAAATTGCATTATCCCCCTCATTGCGGGCAGCATGGCCGCTAGTCCCTTTTGCAGTACAATCAAGTACCAGCAAGCCTTTTTCGGCAATGGCCAGTTGCATTTCGGTTGGCTCGCCAACGATGGCAAAACTGATGGGAGGTAATTCGGGCAGTAACAGCTCCAGCCCGTCGCGGCCCGAAATCTCTTCTTCGGCGGTGGCGGCCATCACAATATTAAACTTCATGGCCGGGCAGTCATAAAAGTAGACGAAGGCTGCCAGCAGAGACACCAGACATCCGCCGGCATCATTACTACCCAGACCAAAAAGCTTGTCATCACGTTCCAGTGGCTCAAACGGGTCGAGCGTCCAGGACTTGTTCGGCTTCACCGTGTCGTGGTGTGAATTCAGCAGGATCGTTGGCTTCGCAGCGTCGAAATGCAGATTCTGGGCCCAGATGTTATTTTTAAGTCGCTGATAGGGTATTTGCTTATCTCGAAAAAACGCTTCGATTTCAGCCGCTGTATTCGTTTCCTCCCGGCTGAACGACGGCGTCGCTATCAGCCGTTTAAGCAAGGTACGAGCGTCATTGATAAGCGTTACTTTTTGATTTGATAGATCGGGTTGAGTCATAAAAAAAGCATTGACCGCCCAAATATAAGGCCAACGAGCCGAAGTCTCTGAGGTTCCGGTTTTATCAGTTAATGTTATCTGCTTTATTGGCAAGCCAGTACTGTCCCGCTAAGCTTCGTAAAACTTCACCTTTTTTTCCCGCAAAAAGGCTTTGATTACGTCTACATGAACGCATTGGCCAACGTTCAGGAACGGGTAGTTCGACACACGGCTTTTGCGACCATTGACCAGTACTTCCTGATCTTCAATGTCGAAGCCAAGGTGCAAATGGCGTGTTGCAGACTGCATACCATAAATAAGTCCGTTTGTATCGAACAAGGGTCCGCCACTCTGCCCCCGGAGGCCGGGTGTACTAAGTTCAATACCCGTAATTACGCCATTATCACCCGTTAGCCGAGTTACGATGCCGTCAATTGGGAAACTAGGCGAGGTCAGTCGACCCGTTGTTGTCCACTCAATATCATCAATGGCTGGGTTATACCGGAAATTGTTAAACTCTGGAAACGGATAACCTAGCCGGCATAAACTCCGGCCCGGTTTAACGCGACTGGTATCGCCCAGAAAAACAGCATGGGATCGGTATAAAAGCCGATTATACCCCTCAAAACGCAGTAAGGCCAGATCCTGCGTGGGATGGTGATCTATACTCAGTTTTTGGAACTGATCAACGCAACTAATGAAATTGTTTCTTACCCGAATAATGGTGTCGGCTGTGAGTTTGAATTTAGTCTCCAGCTGGCTAATTAAATGAGCGGCATTCTTTTCTCGTAGTGCTTCCCGACGTGCCCCCTGAAACTCCCGGTACTTATGGTAAATAGGATCGCTCTGACGGATAAGTTCGGCCACATGCTTGCAGGTAATAGCACATCCTTCCTCATTTATGAAGAAAAGCGTGGCCGTGCCGGGTACAATTTCATTGTGGCCGTATAGCCGAACAATGGAATGCATTGGCTGGGTAAACGGATTAACGCGTTCAATGGCGTCAACAAACATAAAAAGGTGTCGATAAATGAGTCTGCAAGTTAATGAATCCAGACTCACTTAACGGCCAGAGCAACGTTCAAGACTAGTAAGAGCTAATTTTCCGACAGGATTACCGGATGAAGAGGATGAAAAACATGCGAAACATCCAGTCAATCCGGTCGAAATATAACCTTAGAAGCTGTTTGAGTTAATCGATTTGCTCCTAAATCGATTAACTCAAACAGCTTCTTACTCCTTATTTCTTGGGTGTAACTTTTACCTCCGCCGGTACAACGGCACCTCGATCACCACTATCGGGCGGAGCCTGCTGGGGAGCATTCAAGGCATTGTTAGTCGTATCCCCCTGCCGACCAAACACCGAACTGTCGCTGGTGGCGGTGGTATCGCTCATTGTAGATTCGGCACTGTTCTCCGTAGCATTCTCATTCTTCTTGCCGGAACAATTCCAGACAGTCAGGCTGGACCCGATGAGACAGGCAGCCAATAACCAGGACCGAAGCGGTCGTATGCGAGTATGAATCATGGTTTTCAAACGTTAGAGTAAATTATAGGTACTAAAATCAACAGTCTCCAGGCCGTGTTTGTGTTCCCTGGGTTATTTTTTGATAGCAGACGAATCTCGGATTCCGAGTGCTCCGGGGGCCGTCGAATCACTTACCTGGCCATGAGCCTCCTGAACGCTTCTTTTCGTAGCTGCCGATGTGTCCTCAACAGCATTGGGTTCAGCGCGAGCGGTGGAATCTGTACTAATACCATCCGTACTATTTTGATTCTCACTGCACTTCTGAATAAGTAATGCCAGTACCAGCACGGCAATGGCAATCATGGCCCAGCGAAGCCAACGCACATTTTCGTGCCGCCGGTCGCCTTCAGGGCTTTTAGGAATGTTAGGATTAACGGCGGTTCCGCTAAAATTATCCGTTCCCTGAACTTCGGTTTGCTGACCGGTTGGGGTTACCAGCTCATCAAATTCCAGCAAGCTCGATACGCCGTCCAGACCCGATGGAACGGCTTTCCTGAACTCGGTTGCCTGCCCGAGTAGTAGCGTTTTCAAACTCTCGGCGGTCAATCCCTTTTCCTGTTCCTGACGTCCCAGTACCCCCATCAGTACCGAACCCGCCAACCCAAGAATAGTCATGACCGACTGGGGTTTTGTACCACTATGCAAGCCAATTAGCTCGGTAGAACGAACAAGTTTGTCGCCAAAAATATGGTCCAGGAACTCAGTATCAGCGTTGGTGGTCTCAGTTATAGCTTGTGGCGTACCCATAACCTGACTTACATCCAGCGGTGTCTTACCATACTCTCCTTTATCCAGAAAATTAACGATTGAGGTTGCACCCCCTGTGGCCTGTACCCGGCGAGTCAATGCTCCGAGTAACGTTGGTAGAACGCCATTAACAGCTTTCAGCGTAGTAGCTGGCGATTCATTCAGGGTAGCACTTAATTTATCAATTACACCGGGTGTAAACTGTTCTTTAAGATAAGATAATAGATGAACGGCCATAACATTTCGTTGAGTTGAGATACATAAAACCGGTCATCTGGCTGAATGTTCTATTTTAAGTTGGTAAGTGAGTAACCAAACCGGTAAGTTAAAAAAGTCGGTAAGTGGCTGACGCGAAAGCAATACGCTCGCGTTAGCCACTTACCGACTTTTTTAACTTGCTAACTTACGTTTATAACTGGGGGATACGGAGCACCTGATCTGGATAGATTAGATCGGGGTCTTTCAGCATGGGCTTGTTTGCTTCAAAGATGACGCCGTATTTCATCGGATCGCCATAGACCTCTTTCGCGATCTTTGACAGCGAGTCCCCTGATTTTACGGTATAAAACTTACCCTCAGGCGTAGGCTGGTCGACAGAAAGTTGATTATCAACGGCTGAAACCCCTTCGACGTTACCAACCGCCAGTGCGATTTTTTCAGCGTCCTCCTGCGATTTCACAGAGCCGGTTATAGTAACCGTATCTCCCTTGGTTTTAACGGTCAGGCTATTATAGGCCAGGCCTAACTGCTTCACATGGTCAAGTAGCGCCTGAGCACGTACTGGCTCAACAGTTTCAGCTTGCGTCGGGGCTGGTGCTACCTGATCCTTATGAAATATTTTCTCACCTACGCCCTTAAAAAATGATAATAGACCCATTGGTTTAGTAAGGTTTTAATTAAACATCTGTTTATAGCCAGCAATTACGCCAACTCATACCTGACAAACAACAGCAAAGGTCTAATGTTTGTTTAAAAGCATATACTTAGCACAAAAGACATACAGTAATTAAGACCCTCAGCGTACGCATAAAGGCCTTACTTTTGCGTTCTTTTTCTGCAAGTTTTCACTCGTTTCTATAATCAACACACGTATACGAATGCTAGTTAAAAACAGGTTTCGGTGGGGGCTGATTCTAACCGTACTGGTTGGTTTAAGTGCCTGCACGAACAACGACATTGATCCAACGGGAGGCAGTACCATTACGCCGACAAAAGGAAGTGCCGACTTCACGAAATATGTGGCGGTAGGCAACTCCCTCACAGCCGGATATGCCGATGGTGGACTATACCGGGAAAGTCAGCTTAATTCTTATCCAAACATTCTGGCGGGCCAGTTTGCGCTGGTTGGTGGCGGTAGTTTTGTGCAGCCACTATTTACAGAAGCCCAGGCTGCTGGGTCGGGCTACCTGAAATTAATAAAAGTGCCTTCGTTAACCGACCCGTCCAGTCTGATCTCCTCCATCGGCCAGGTGGCTCCCGGCGCGGCACGGGGTGGCCTTACCTCCGCTGGCTTTCCCTTATTAACCAAATTCACCGATGCGAATCAGAATTTAGGGGTACCGGGTATTCGTGTATCGGACATACTGATTCCCAATTATGGCTCTGCCCAGGGAAACCAGTATTTCGAACGGTTGGTCGCGAACCCGCTCACCACCTACTTTCAGTACATGAGCGATAACCTGAATGGGGCCACGTTTTTCTCGTGCTGGTTAGGTAACAACGATGCCCTAAACTATGCGACTTCTGGCGGGGAAACGCCTTTAACCCCAACGGCTTTGTTCACAACGAACTTTACCGCAGCCATGAACAAACTAACCGAAGGTGGTCGCAAGGGCGTAGTCATAGGCGTTCCAACAATTACTACGGCGCCCTATTTTACAACCTTGCCCCTGCCGCTGGTGCTGGCGCAATTAAATCTGTTATTGAGGCCAACAACGCCCATTACTGCTCTAATTATCCAGACTGCCAATGGTATTCGTGCCACACAAACGGGTGATTTGCTCATGCTGCCAAACGCCCTCGACTACGCAAACATTGGCAGTCAATCCGTAGGAACCAAAGTGGGGCCTTATGGCCTTAGCATCACCAATCCACTGCCGAACCGGATGGTTCTGGATGCAAGTGAGGTGACCGCCCTAAACGCAGCTATTGCCACGTATAACGGCATTATGAAGGCGCAGGCAGATGCTAAAGGAACTGCCTACGTTGATCCTAACACAATCCTGAACCAGGTAGGGTCAGGCAACGGCGTTACTCAGAATGGCATTACCTATACGTCCGCTTTCATTCAGGGAGGGGTATTCAGCCTGGACGGTATTCACCTTACACCCGCTGGATATGCTCTAATGGCTAATGAGATTATTAAAGGAATCAATGCAAAATATGGCTCGACAATTCCGGCGGTCAACCCTGCCAACTATCGCCGTGTATTACTGCAACAATAATTACGTATTCATGCGACTAAAACAGCTTTCAATAGCCGCTCTGCTACTGGCAAGTGTATCGACCTCTTTTGCCCAAATCAAACCATTTGAGTTTGGTATTAAGGGAGGAGGTACGTTTACACATGGCTTCACTAAAGTACCTGCTCAAACGATTGGCAGCGTTCAGGTACCTAACCTGGAAAACAAGAATAACGGGATTGGTTATGGCTATTCAGGCGGGATATGGGCAAGAAAGAACTTCAACAGCTTTTTCATTCAGGCAGAGATTACCTATAATCGGTTTGTACTGAAGCAGAAAACAAACGTTACGCTCGATGTAAACGCCAATGCGCTGCTGGCGAATGCGCTGCCTATAAGCGTTCGGCCGGGCTTGTTGAACGCTACCCTTAATGCAACGTCAGAATCGATTCTGGAATCAGTAAACGTACCTGTTTTATTCGGGAAGCGCTGGATGGGCGGAAAGTTGCGCGGCTATGCCGGACCAAACTTTCTCTTTGTACAAAAGGCTCAGCTCGACCGAACGACGGCGGGTGTTATCAATGCCAACTCGTCGGTGAGTTTCCCCCAAACGGACATTCCGGCAACAAGCGCGAGCACGAACCTGCTTAACAAATACGAAGCCCTGAATCTGGAAGTAAAAGATTTCACTTACGCGCTGGAATTGGGCGTTGGTTATACCCCCCTTCCGTTCCTGGATATTGATGTTCGCTATGCCGCTCCTGTGGGTGGTGTGTACAAAGATTCGAATATCACGGGTTTTCTGGGTATAGCAACAGTATCACTCGGTTTCAGAGTATTCTGATTGCCTACCAATAGTTATTTAGTTATTGGTGAGTAGTTATTTGTTAGTCATAACATAATAACTACTCACCAATAACCAAATAAGCATGAATTATGGCTCTGCAATGAGAGCAAATCCATTTTTTGAAGGTTTGAGTTGATAGCGCGTTAATCGATAGCCTCCAGATGGTGCCACATTGGCATCACCTGCCCGGTATACCGGAAATTTACGGAAAAGTCGGCTTTGTTCTATCCACAAACTATCGTGCCCCATGTAGCCATCCACCTCTGGCGTTTGCCAGGCAGGCAGGAGGATGTCGGCTTTGCGTTCGGGCAAAAACTGCCAGGCGTATACCCTCCCAAACGAACCACTTCCGTCGGTGGTCGTGTAGACGTACAATTCCGGAAACCGGTTACTATCCAGATCAGCAACTTCAGCACCCATAACGGGGCCATCTACCAACATAGTGAAGTTGGTTAAGAGCAACGCGCCCCGGTAGGCTTTGACCTGCAAATTACGTGTACGCCCACTATCCGAAGCGGCAATGGTAAATGAGTATATATTAAATCGCAACGATTTAGTATAGCTGAGTTTAGCAGGAACGGATGGGTTTCCGCTCAAGCAGGAAGTCCGGTAAACAGATGCAGGTAAAAGGATATGAAAACCGCTTTTTTGAGCCGGTTGGACAAGCCATACCAGGCTTAGCAAGAAATATCCTACCTTGTTACTCATTGCCCCGTCTGCTATTTTTAATCTGGAACGGCAGCGGGCCAAAAAAAGTTGATCAATCTAGGGCTCCAGAAATAATTCGCCAATTGCGGTTAACTTCAGTAAGGTAGGTAATACCTGCAACCCTTTCTCAGTTAAACTGTAATCCACTCGGGGCGGCACTTCATTATACGACTTTTTTTCAACGACACCCAGACTAACCAGCGCCTTAAGTTCCTGAATTAAAACCTTTTCACTTATGGCTGGAATCATGCGCCGAAGCTCTCCGTATCGTCGGGCTTCAGTGCCTAGCTGATATATAATATACAGTCGCCATTTTCCACATATTATATCTAGTGTTTTTTGAAGAGCTAAATGCTTGGGGTCAATAGGTTGTTGTTTACTTACTTGATCGTTCATGAGGAAAATAGCACTAACCTTTTGGTTTGTAACGTACTGATTAAAAGAGAGTTACAGTAATATGAGCAAATATAGATATTTGTATTAAATCTATAGCAGAGCTTTTTTATTGAAGGTTATATAAACACTTCTGCAGCTGATAACTCGCTATTAATCAATACTAAAAAATTTTCAACCAAATTATTTATTCTAATTTTTAAAGGAGAGCGAATAAACAACTACGAAATAAAATTCAGCATCAGGCGCCTACTAGGTAACAGCCTTAATGCATGTTACAACCAGTTGGGGGCGTAAGGAGAGAATATTTGAGTAAACTATTTAGGTAATGGGGATGGGCTTTTGCGAATTACTCATACAACTACGGGAAGAATAGCCTTATTTTGTTTCTTTCAACGTCGACTATATTATTGAAAACGCTGCTTGTTATTGCTGGCCCGACAGCCGTTGGTAAAACCAGCTTATGCGTCCGTCTGGCTAAACGACTACATACCGATGTTGTGTCGGCAGACTCCCGTCAACTCTATCGGGAGCTTTCCATCGGTACGGCCAAACCGACCTTGGCTGAAATGGAAGGGGTACGCCATCACTTTGTTAATTCACATTCTATTCTGGATCCTGTCAATGCGGGACGTTATGAACAGGAATGCCTGAGTGTACTAAACGCTCTGTTTGCCAAAAAGGATATTATTATTCTATCAGGAGGGACCGGCTTATATATAAACGCCGTTTGCGCTGGCCTTGACGACATGCCGCCGGTTGATCCTGTTTTGCGGGCGCAGTTACTGGCTCGTTTCCAGCAGGAAGGCCTCCCCAATCTACAGGCTGAGTTGCGGGAGTTAGACCCAGTGTATTCCCAATCTGCCGACTTACAAAATCCTATCCGGGTAACCAGGGCGCTGGAGGTGTGTTTGTCAACCGGTCAGCCTTATTCGTCGTTTCGGCGTCGGCAAACGACCGAGCGTCCATTCAGATCTGTGCTCATTGCTCTCGAACGCCCACGTGAAGAACTTTATTTGCGGATTGACACCCGAATGGATGCGATGCTTGAGGCAGGGCTTATTGACGAAGTAAGGTCTCTTATACCCTATCGGCATCTATCGGCCTTACAAACAGTTGGCTACCAGGAGGTTTTCCCCTACCTGGATGGTGAGTATGACTATGAAGAAATGGTTCGTTTACTAAAACGAAACTCCCGCCGGTACGCTAAACGGCAACTCACCTGGTTCCGGAATCAGGCAAACTATCGATGGTTTGCCCCAGACGAAGACGAAAAAATTGTTAGAGAGATGAATGATACTGGAAGGATGTATGATGTATGATATAAGATGTAGCGTACTGCTTTTCCATACATCTTACATCCTATATCATACATCATACATCATACATCTCTCTTCTTACTGAGCCCGGTAGGCAAGCATGCCGCCAATTACATTACGAACATTATTAAAGCCATTTTCCTCCAGAATTTGCTGGGCCATGCCACTGCGTTTACCCGACCGGCAATGAACAATAACCTCTTCGTCCTGTAAGCCATCGAGTTCGTCCAAACGATACGATAAGTCGCCGAGGGGGATAAGGGTAGCACCAATGTTGTCTGCTTCGTATTCTTCTGGCTCACGAACGTCGAACAAATTCAATTTTTCACCTTTATCGAGTCGCTCCTTCAAATCCTGTACGGTAATATCCATGGTTTTAGTTTTGTAAGTTGTCACTAATAAGTAATCAATTAGTGAGTAGTTAAGACAGGTAATCTTAGTGCACCAGCCACGTTTCACTTAATCACTTGCTACTTATAACTCCTTTAATGTTGAATAATTAATTTGTGCACGGCTGTTCGTTTTTCAGAAAATAGTCGAATTAAATAGAGACCATCTGGCAGATAACTCAAATCTAACGTTTGCTGACCACGACTTGGTTCGAAACTACTTAGTAAACGTCCACTGCCGCTCATCACTTCAAGTCGGTTCAGTTTGGGCTCATCCCACCGAATAAGCCCGGCTGTCGGGTTCGGGTATGTCTGTAGTGGCAACAAAGGCGCTGGTTCAGGAATAGCCGTTACAATAGTGTCGGGTTTGGCACCCATTACAGGCCGGAGCATAAAGGCTCCCCGCACATTTAGTGAAGCTGAACTTCCGTTCTGATCCCAGTTTGTGCCGCTGTTGTAGAATATCTGAGAGCCAAATGGGCTGTTTTTATCAAATCCCAGGCGCAACAACGCCGTGTCACTGCTACTAATCTGCTGGTAACCAACGTAAAACGTGTCTTTTACCGAAACACTCTTCGTGAACTTATAGTCAACAAACCCATTTCGTGACGCTGGGTATTGAGTCGAAAATGATTGCTGATAAATGGTCGTGCCTGGTCGCCCTCCCCGGTTATTATACACATTGATGACAAAAGATTGCCCCGTCTGATTGTTCATGAAGGGCACAATGCAAGCCCGAATACCCCCAAGGGCATCGGGCTTGTTCAGGATAAACCGCACCGCTATCTGTTCACGCTGCCTTATTTGTTGAGCGTACTCCCACGACCCATCGTCATACGCATAATAATCGTCAAGGGCGGCTACTGCCGAAATGGTGTCGTTAATCCGAAGGTTAACACCGGGGATGGATGGGTTTTGGTCGTCGCTGGTTAACAAGTCGACTTTGTACCGTAACATGGCTCTGGCAGCCTGACCAAACCCCGTAACGGGAGTTGGCTTTACTACTTTACGCTGTGAACTGAGGGAAGGTATCAGGGTTGAGTTCGTTTGCGGATCGTCCTGCACCAGTCGCCCCGACACCTCGTCGCGAACGGTAAAACGGAAAGTCGTAAAGTTAAAGTTATTGAACAGGTTGTTAATATCTGTTGTAACAGTGTCTGCCATCTCGGCCGCCGGATTAACAACGTATTGAGACAGTGGCATGGCCGTATATCGCTTCAGTAAGGGCGACAAATTCTGTCTTACGGCTACATCTTTTACAAACCGGTCGTTAACGGACCTGCCTTTATTCAGGTAGATGTAATCAATATGCCAAGTATCGAAGGGACCGGACTCCCGCCCAAAGGTTCGAAAGCGAAAGGCAAATCCGGCATGGAAGTAAATCAGGTTTCGAACAGGGACAAACACCTGAATAAAGTTATTGTTGAGAACACCGCCCACTTTAGCCCAAACCGTCCGCCAGTTATTTGTATTATCCAGAAACTGCACGGTTAACGAATCGCCCGCCTGACGGCTCAGCGAATCGCCGGGATCGGGTAATTCGCCCTCGCCTTTAGCCTGCCAGTAGAAACTCAGGTAGACGGAATCGGCAGCCGTCAACCCAGCCAGATTGATCGGACGTGATGTCAGGGTATCGGTATATCCTTGCGCCAGCGCATTGTTCTGCACATATGGCCGGCCATTGGCTGCCAATCCATCGAATGAGGCAACGTTTATAGTTGGCTGATTGATGGCCATGGTGTTATTTATGTACACACCACTGCCTGGTTGCCAGCGGGCAGGATCAGGCCGGTCGATACCGGGGCGACCGGTTGCTGTCGAAAAATCCTCAAAAAATGGAATATTGAGCGACCCCTGCCCCCAGCCCGTCGAATAGGACAGAATCAACAGCACAAACAAAAAACCGCGCAGACAGCGTCCGGCAAACGGTATAGGCGGCTGATAAAGGAAATCAATTCTCATCTGGTAATAAAGGCCGGAAGTAGTGTTTATTGGTCCGGTTCAATTGGCCCTACGATCCACAAATCCATTGACTCGCCAACGCGGATACGCTCGCCAGACCGGGCTTCGGGCCGCTGTTTGACTACAGTACCAACCTCCTTCTCGGGGTCATCAACGGAAATTTTCGTGCCAACTTTCAAATTCGATCCGCGAATAGCGGCTTCGGCTTCGTCGACCGGCAATCCTACAACGTTCGGAATCTCGAACATCGTACTTCCTAACCCATCACCAACTTCAAGATCTATCTGAGCGCCTTTCGGAATGGGCGTTCCTGGCGCAATTTCCTTCCCATTGTACAGTTGGCGAAGTACCGCATTTTTAGCCACATCGGGCACATAAATTGGCGGGCCACTTAGTAAATCCAGCGACTTGAGGTTAAGCTCAGCACTACGGAGCGTTAAGTTGACCAGATTAGGCATCTGCACCATCGGGGCTACCCGTTTGGTAATGGTCAGGTATATCTTACGCCCCTCCTTAACTTTTGCATTGGCCCGTGGGTACTGCTGAATAACCATTAATGGCTGTGCTCCCGCAACGAAGGTACAGTCACTAACTTCGTAACGAAGATCCCGGTCGTCCAGCAGGTTTTCCATCTCATCCAGACTCAGGCGCGTTACATCCGGTACAGTGATTGTTTGCCCATGATTCGTTGTATACGGCAGGTAAACAAAGAAGAATACCAGGAACAAAGCAGCTATCAGGGCCAGAATAATGCCAACATGGATCAGCAGGTCAGAAAAGGAGCGGGTGCTGATTTTAGCCATTCGGGTGTGGTGATTGGTGGAGCGTTATCGGCTCACTAAGTTCATGTGGTTTACTTAATTCACAAAAGTAGCAGAATCCGTCACCCCCTACCGATAGCCTGCAAACATTTTTTTGAGGTATTTACCAACAATATCGAACTCAAGATTGACCATATCACCAACCTTTAAATCCCGAAACGTCGTGTGATTATACGTGTATGGAATGATTGTCACTCTAAACCGATTGTCTTCTGAATTGAAAACGGTCAAACTGACTCCATTGATACATATTGATCCTTTTTCGACGGTTACGTTCCGGTTGGCGGGGTCATCGCCCAGCTCATATTCGAAATCAAAGAGCCAGCTGCCATCAACATCCTGTATGTTGGTACATATCCCAGGCTGGTCGACATGCCCCTGCACGATGTGCCCATCAAATCGACCATTGGCAGGCATGCACCGCTCAATATTGACCCGGTCGCCAACGGTAAGCCTGCCAAGATTGGTTTTTTTCAGCGTTTCGTCCACCGCCGTTACGGTGTAGCTTCGATCATCCAGGCTGGTAACCGTCAGACAAACGCCATTATGACTAACACTCTGGTCAATTTTCAGTTCGGGGGTTAATGACGACCCAATTCGAAATGTCAGATTGGTACCTTCTGCTTCAATAGCCTCTACAAGACCGGTTGTTTCAACAATTCCAGTAAACATAAATAAATGTAAGTGAGTAAGTCGGTAAGTGAGTAAGGCCACTTGCTCATTTACCACACACCATAAACAGCGAACTGCCAAAGGGGGTTCGTGTCAGTAGTTTTTGCTCAGCCCGAACAATGCCGAGCAGCATTTTATTTAGCCATGGACTCGGTAAATAAACATCCGACATAGCCTCTGCGGGTGTATGCCAACCCAGCTTTAATTGAAGCTGCTGCCATTGCCTGACCAGGACTATCGGCAGTGAAAGCACAAAGCTCCAATAGGTAGATGATTGTCGTTTCAATCCGCATGGAGGGAGTAACCGCTCGAAATCACTCAACACAAATCGCCGGACAATACCAACCGCTAAGTCATGCTCTCCCCGAAAAGCCCTGAAAGCGTTATTATTGCTGATCAGGATGCCCCCCGGTTTTAACCGATTGGCTAATGCCGCTATCAGTGGCAGTAAGTCAGCATCCAAAAAATAGCAGAACACATCGTTACAAACGATGACATCGTAGGTGACCGTGGGCTCGAAATCAGCTAAGTCGTTCAGATTAACGAAGGAGACAGGAAGCTCCCGATCATGACAGCACGCAACGGCATCGGTAGACCCATCAATACCTCGTAAACGGGTGTAGCCCATCTGCCGCAGAAATAGCAGCAGTCCACCGGTACCGCAACCAGCGTCCAGAATAGACATATCACGTTTTTTGCCAAACTGACGCAGAAGTGCATCTGCCACCCGTTCATGTAAATGGCGGTACCACCACAATTGGCCTTCCAGCCTGAACATTTTTTCGTATTCTTCCGAACGACCAATCATGTTTGAAGAGAACGTGTGTAGAGGTTTATCGTGGGGAATCTGGCAATAACGCTGGCCCGGCTATTGCTGCACGACCTGCTCCTTTCGCGGGCTTCCATGCTTGATAACATAGGGCGGCAAGCCGCTGTGGGCCATAAATAATTTGCCAAGGTACTCACCCAATACGCCCAGAAAAAGCAATTGAATACCTAAACCGGTCAGAATTGCCCAGGTAACGATTATCCAGCCAGCGAGTTCAACCTTGTTCGTTAGCCAGCCCATGATCAGAACCAGACCGCCCAATAAACCCAGACTCATCAGAGCGGCACCCAAAACCGTAAACATACGGATTGGCCAAAGTGAGTACCCGATAAACACGTTCATAAACAGGGAGATGAGTTTACGAGCCGTGTAATTCGAACGCCCTTCTACCCTGGCATTGTGCGCTACCTCAACGCTCCCGACTGTAGATG
Source organism: Spirosoma fluviale (assembly GCF_900230225.1). Taxonomy (GTDB): domain Bacteria; phylum Bacteroidota; class Bacteroidia; order Cytophagales; family Spirosomataceae; genus Spirosoma; species Spirosoma fluviale. The sequence goes on along the minus strand of NZ_OCNH01000001.1, from coordinate 81,347 downwards.
TTATTCGAAAGATCAGTCCATCGATGTATGGGTAAGGCCCTTTGTAGCGGCAAATTTCATCCACTACTTCGCGACGGATAACCTTAAAACTCGACAGGTACAAATCCCTGGGCTTACCAATGGAGTAAGTGGTGAGCGTGTTGACGATCCGGCTACCCACGTTTCGAAACCAGTGATGTTGTTTTCGTGCGTACCGGCTATAGACCACGTCGTATTGCCCGCTCTCAGCAGCCTCAACAAGCGCCAGGATAGCCTCAGGAGGATTCTGAAAATCGTCGTCAATAATGGCCACGTACTGCCCCACCGTATGATTCAAACCACATAGTACCGCATTGAACTCACCAAAATTACGACGAAGGGAAAGCGCCGTCACATTATCGTACCGATTCTCCAATTGCTGACACACCAGTTCCGAACGATCGGCGCTTCCATCGTTAACCAGAATAATTTCAAACGCCAGTTCAGACAACCACCGCTGCAGCCGTTCTGTGAGCGGGGCAATGGTACGCTCGCTGTTATAAACGGGGATGACGACGGATAAGAACATGAAAACGAAGAAGTGAAAGGGCAAAAGAGCAAAGCATACGGTTTTTACGGTGGTTCAGACCTTTGTTCTCTTACTCATTAAGTTAATTGTCTCAATTATAAAGTCTGCCTCATGATCCGTCAGCGCCGGATTTAGGGGTAAGCTCAGACTGTTCCGGTGCAACTGCTCGGCAATTGGCAGGGAAAGATGAGCGAATGCCGCATACGCCTGCTGATGATGGGGTGGAATGGGGTAGTGAATATCCGTTCCAATACCCTGTTCCAACAGATACGTTCGGAGCTCGTCGCGCCGGGGATGCTGAATAACGAACAAGTGCCAGGCATCGAGTTCAAGCTGGTCGGCCGGTGGTAATACAACATCCGGGTTCCGGATACCGGTAAGGTACCGTTTTGCCAGTACTTTTCGGCGGTCATTTGTTTCGGGCAACGCAGGCAATTTAGCCGATAGCACGGCCGCCTGAATTTCATCCAAACGACTATTGAATCCCAGGTAGTCGTTTATGTACTTGTGGCCCGATCCATAATTCCGCAGGGCACGTAAACGCTCGGCGAGCGCACCGTCATTTGTTGTAATAGCTCCGGCATCGCCCAGCGCACCCAGGTTTTTGGTTGGATAAAAACTCCAGCCTGCCGCATCGCCCAGATTACCCGCCTTCCGATGGGGCATATTTAACTGACTTCCTGCATAAGTAGCCCCATGCGCTTGAGCGGCATCTTCAAGAACATTGAGGTTATATCTTCGTGCCAGTTTATTAATAGCCTCCATATCGCAGCAACGTCCATACAGATGTACAACCAGGATAGCCCTGGTATTATCTGTAATAGCCGCTTCTATACGGAGGGGGTCGAGTAAGTACGTGTGTGGATCAGGTTCAACAAAAACGGGTGTTAATCCCGCATGGGTAATACTAAGTACCGAAGCAATATAAGCGTTAGACGCAACGATAACCTCGCTTTTGGCCGGAAACGCCCAGGCATTCAGTATCAGTGTTAACGCTTCCAGACCATTGGCAACGCCTACACAATGCGTTGTCTGGCAATAGGCTGCAAACTCGTTTTCAAACGTTTCAACCTCCTTCCCCAGCACATACCAGCCTGATTCTGAAACCCGCTTTATGGCCGACTTAATGGCTTGTGAATAAGGCGCATTAATCTGTCTTAAATCTAAAAATGGGATCATTCCGAATCGGCCATCAATAAACCAGGAGCCATTTGGCTGTTCGGATAAGGTTCATAAATGTAATCGTCTTTATCGTACAATTTATTCGACACCACCAGCAGAATAGCATCTTCGGAGAACTCATCCATGCTATGCCAGTCTTTAGGTTCCAGAACCAGACACTGGCGGGGAGTTTCCAATCGAATTACCTCTTCCTGCCTCCCATCATTATTATAAACCCGGCAACTGCCTCGTAAACAAATGAGCGCATTCCAGGTCTGGTGATGTCGATGACCCGCACGGCTACCATTTCCAGTTTCATAGATATAGAAGACACGCTGGATAACACCTGGGATAATCTTTTCAAAAACGGTTAAGTTTCCGGTGTCGGATTCGTAAGTTGTCAGTTCGTAAAGTTTGGCCATCCGCGAAACTGGTTTGACTAATGAAGTACCTGATTTATATTGGCGGGTTTAAAATTATTAAAAACTTATTAAAGCATAAGCAACAATTAACCATTTAAGTACAAATACCTACAAATCTCGGTAAAATTAAACTATTATAAACTCTATGCCCGTTTTAAACCCCTTATCGTCCATTAACTCATGATAAAAAACAAATTTTTCATAACCGGATTATTTCTGCTCAGCCTGATCGTTCTCTACTATACCTTCTTCGACGGTGGCAATATAACCTCGTCTAGTGGGGTAGATGCCGTGATTGACCCGGCCGCGTATCGGCAGCAGATGGACACCAAACGTACTGAAAAAGACAAGTTTATGCAGACCAGTACGGAGTCGCCATTCACGAATAAGTCATCCTTTAAGGGACTCACCTACTTTGCTGCCGACCCGTCTTACCGGGTTACAGCTCGGCTCGAACCGTTCGCCGATAAAACTCAGAAACTGGTCGTTGGTATGAGCGATGGAAGTGAAGAAGTATACGAAAAGTTCGCTCACGCGGTTTTCAGCCTGAATGGCGAAGCACATCGGCTTCTAATTGTAAAGATGGAAAATACCTACTCCATTCTCTTTCGGGACGCTACGTCAGGTAAAGAAACGTACGGAGGAGGGCGCTACCTGGAACTTGACCCTGCTACCCTTACCGATACCCGCACCATATTGGATTTTAATACCGCTTACAACCCGTACTGTGCTTATAACCCAGGGTATGCCTGCCCGTTACCACCAACCGAAAACACGCTTAAGATAGCCATAAGAGCGGGCGAAAAATACATACCCCATGACTAACCGGCGTACGGCCCATTAGTTTTTTGGCATCAATTACCTGAATGAGCAAGTAGCCAATCAACCAAATGGCTAACTTTGCATTAATTATCTGCTTTGCCGCTGTATGGAAGTTTCCTATAAATGGTTACAAGAGTTTATTGAATTACCTGAGTCACCCGAAGAAGTTGGTAAATTATTAACCGCTACGGGACTTGAAGTTGAAGGAATAGAAAAAATAGATGCCGTACCCGGTGGACTGGCTGGCGTAGTTATTGGGGAGGTGCTAACCTGTGCGAAACATCCCGATGCCGATAAGCTGAGCCTCACTACGGTTGACGTAGGTGCCGAACAGCCATTACCCATCGTTTGTGGTGCGCCCAACGTAGCGGCTGGTCAGAAAGTGGTCGTGGCACTTGTAGGAGCTACGCTTCACCCGAGTTCCGGCGAACCCTTTCAGATTAAGAAAGCCAAAATTCGGGGCGCAGCGTCCGAAGGAATGATTTGCGCTGAAGACGAAATTGGGTTGGGAACATCGCACGCGGGCATCATTGTGCTGGATCCGAACGGTCCGGTCTCCCAGCTTCCAAACGGGACGCCCGCAGCCCGTTATTTCAACCTCGAATCCGATTATCAGATTGCAATTGGCCTCACACCCAACCGCATCGATGCCGCTTCGCACTACGGAACAGCCCGCGATTTGAAAGCCGTGCTAAAACGACCCCTTCGTCTGCCCGTCGTAGATGCCTTTGCCGTGGCCAATACAGACCTGACGCTCGATGTTCGTGTGGAGGATACGACAGCCTGCCCGCGTTATACCGGAGTTACGTTAAGTGGCCTAACGGTTGGCGAATCGCCCGACTGGCTGAAACAACGGTTGCTGAGTATTGGGCTGAACCCCATCAATAACATCGTCGACGTAACTAACTACGTTTGTCACGACCTCGGTCAGCCACTTCATGCCTTTGATGCCGATAAAATTGCCGGCCGACAGGTTATCGTCAAAACGTTACCGGAGGGTACGCCCTTTGTAACTCTGGATGGCGTGGAACGGAAATTAACCGCTACCGACCTGATGATCTGCGATGCTGAAAAGCCGATGTGTATTGCCGGTGTTTTTGGTGGTCAGTACTCGGGAGTATCGGCTCAAACGACCAGCATCTTTTTGGAATCCGCTTATTTCTCGCCAACGTCTGTCCGTAAAACGGCTCAGCATCATGGGTTAAAAACGGATGCGTCGTTCCGGTTCGAGCGTGGCATCGACCCGAACATTACGGTCTTCGCCCTGAAACGAGCTGCCCTGCTCATTCAGCAAGTGGCCGGTGGAGTGGTCAGCTCGGAGGTTACGGATCTTTATCCCGCCCCCATCGAGCCATTCCAGGTACCGGTTCGCTACCGAAACATAGACCGGCTCATTGGAATCAAAATCGACCATCCCGAAATTCATCGGATTCTCGAAGCGCTGGATATTCAGGCTGAAGAAAAGACAGCCGAGGGCTTCCTCGCCATTGTCCCCCCCTACCGCGTCGACGTAACGCGGGAGGCCGATGTCATTGAGGAAATCCTCCGAATCTACGGCCTGGACAACGTCCCCCTTTCGGTAAATCTTGCCGCTGACTCCCTGTCTGAATTCCCGAAAACAGACCCTGACCAGTGGCAAAGTCGGGTTGGACAGTTAATGGCTGCCAATGGTTTCTACGAAATCCTGACCCTGTCACTAACCCGCCCAGCGTACAATGATGCCATTCGGTCGTCGTTACCGGGTGAGGACGTCACGTTGCTTAACCCACTCAGTGAGGAGTTGTCCGTTATGCGGCAAACACTGCTGTTCTCGGCACTCGAAACGTTGCTGTACAATCTGAACCGGAGACAAAAAGACCTGAAAACATTCGAATTCGGCAAGGTTTATCATAAAGTAAAACTTGAGGATTCGACCACCAAGTACGTGGAGCGGATGCGGATGAGCCTGGCTATTATTGGCAACCAACAGCCCGAAAGCTGGCTTCAGAAAAGTCAGCCGGTAGCATTTCATGATCTGGCAACGGCTGTTCAGCGGGTGCTGAATCTGTTCCGGGTCAAAGCTTACGACACCCAGCCAGCCGACCCTACCCTTTTCCAGTATGGCCTGACGTATGTTGTCAATAAAAAACCACTGGTAAGTTTAGGGCTGGTAAACCCGAAACTGACGAAGTTAGTTGACCTGAAGCAGCCCGTATTTTACGCCGACTTCGACTGGCAGGCCTTACTCAAACTAGCGAGCCCCAAAGTACGCTACGAGGAGGTGTCCAGGTTCCCGGAGGTTCGACGTGACTTATCGCTGGTGCTTGACAAAGCTGTTTCGTTCGAGCAGATCAGCAAGCTGGCCCGTCAGACCGAACGAAAATTATTACGGTCGCTGAATGTGTTTGATGTGTATGAAGGAGAAAATCTGGGAGCCGATAAAAAGGCATATTCCGTCAGCTTCATGCTACAGGATACAGCCCAGACCCTTACGGATGTAACAATCGATAAGACTATGCAACGGCTCATGACTGCCTTTGAGCAGGAGTTGGGGGCGGTAATTAGAAAATAATGAGTGAATGCCTGAATGAGTGAATAGAGCAGTCCAACTATTTAGTCATTCAGACATTCACTCAATCACTCATTAAAAACTGTGGTTAGCGAACATCAAATTATTGCACTGGTTGAGCGCTTTGAGCACAAACTCAAAAAGCTTAGGGAGGGTTATGGTGATGCGCAGAAGCAGATTGAACAGTTGGAACTGGAGAACGCAACCCTCCAGGAAAGCTTACGAGAACAACAGGATCTGGTCAGGCAACTGCGGAAAAAACCTGTTAATTCGGAAAAAAATACACCAAAGTCGAAAGATGTTGGTATAATTGTAAAAGACAATCTGTCTGAGACAGATACGAATGCTGAATTAAAACGACAACTCGACGAGTATATCCGGGAACTGGAACGGTGCATTGCTCATTTGAGTAGTTTGTCATAAACCCAAATTGGCTCCGGGGTAACGACCTATCTGAGCCGACTGCAGCGATGGAAGAACTGCCAATTCGCGTAAAAATTGCCGACCGATTCTACAAATTAGCCGTAGAACCGGATTCGGAAGCTATTGTACGCGAAGCCGCCAAGCTGATTCAGGAAGAACTGAAGCAATATCGGGAAAAAGGGCTGAGTGATACGCAGGAAGCCCTGGCAATGATAGCCTTCGACTGCTTGGTTACCAAGCTCAGAGGAGAAAGACAAATGCAGCGATTACAACAAATGGTGTTTGACAAAATAACTCAATTAGACCAGGTTATCACGCCGGTCGTGACGACATAAACAACGGCGGGATTCCATCCCACAATACCCAGAGTAAGCGTTCAGGGCACTCGTATCGCAGCAGGTTGATGGTTTATTTGTTCAATCCTAACGATATAGTCCAATGGACATTCCAATTTGGTTAACGATTCTTGCCGCCCTTGCAGGGGGTGGCATTGGCATATTAATTGGCCGCCAAACGATGGCGGGCGTTCGCGCAAAGCATGAAAAAGATGCAGAAGAAAAGGCAGCGGCTATTTTGAAAAATGCTGAATTACAGGCCGAAACGATAAAAAAAGATCGGATACTGGAAGCGAAAGAAAAATACCTGAAGCTGAAAACCGAATTCGAAGAAACAACGAATCAGAAACGAAATCTACTTCTCCAGAACGAAACAAAACTCAAGCAGCGCGAACAGCAACTCGCTCAGCAGGCCGACCAGCAGCGCACCCGGGAAGGTGAACTGAACCAGCAGCGTAATGAACTTGGTCAGCAAAAAAATACGCTCGCTCAGCAGATCGAAGCCCTTAACAAACGCCGGGAAGACGTTGACCGTCGGCAACAGGAAGCCGACCGGATGCTGGCCGACCAGGTGGCACAGCTTGAAAAAATTGCGGGTCTCTCCGCCGAACAAGCGCGTGAGCAACTCGTAGAAAACCTGAAAGCCGAGGCCGAAAGTCGGGCCTCTTCTTACATCAAAAATATTATTGAAGAAGCCAAACTGACCGCTACCAAAGAAGCGAAAAAGGTGGTTATCGAAACCATTCAGCGGACGGCTACCGAGCATGCTATCGAGAACTGCGTATCAGTCTTCAACATAGAGTCGGATGATGTGAAGGGTAAAGTTATCGGCCGGGAAGGACGTAACATCCGTGCCCTGGAAGCCGCTACCGGCGTTGAGATTATCGTTGACGATACGCCCGAAGCCATCATCATTTCGGGTTTCGATCCGGTTCGACGTGAAATTGCCCGGCTCTCCCTGCACCGACTCGTACAGGATGGCCGTATTCACCCCGCCCGGATTGAAGAGATTGTTGCAAAAACCCGCAAAAATATTGAAGACGAAATTGTTGAGATCGGTGAGCGTACCGTTATCGACCTCGGCATTCATGGCCTTCACCCGGAACTGATCAAGATGGTTGGTCGGATGCGTTTCCGGTCAAGTTATGGGCAGAATCTGCTCCAGCACTCCCGCGAAGTAGCCAAACTATGCGCTACTATGGCGGCCGAACTGGGACTGAATGCCAAGCTGGCCAAGCGGGCCGGACTGCTACACGACATTGGTAAAGTGTGGCCCGAAGAAGCCGAACTGCCCCACGCCATCCTGGGCATGGAACTTGCCAAGAAGTACAAAGAGAACCCCGAAGTTATCAATGCCATCGGTGCTCACCACGACGAGATCGAGATGACGAGCATGATTTCGCCAATTGTTCAAGTTTGTGATGCCGTATCGGGCTCACGGCCGGGTGCCCGTCGGGAAATGATGGAATCGTACATCAAACGGCTCAAGGAACTCGAAGAACTGGCGGGGAATTTCCCTGGAGTAACCAAGTGCTACGCCATTCAGGCCGGTCGCGAACTGCGGATCATGGTTGATGCCGATCATGTTTCCGATGAACGTGCGGGTATCTTATCGTACGAAATCTCGCAAAAAATAGAGAAAGAAATGCAGTATCCCGGCCAGATTAAAGTGACGGTTATTCGGGAAATGCGGGCAGTAGCTTACGCCAAGTAAGTTTTTGAATAGGAACGCTGATCGAACGGATTATACGGATTTAAACAGATTTTTATCAGTTTTATCCGCCCAATCCGTTCGATCAGCGTTCCTATCATTTTATACACATGAACCTGAACCAAATGGATTTTCTGACTACCCTTTTGCTGTTACTCGTCGGTGCAGGCGGTGGCGTGGCTCTGGCCAACGCCTTGCGTAAACGTACTGGCATTACCAACGTGCGGCATGACTCGGTCATTCTGCTGGAACGGATCGAGAAAGTGTTTAAGGTCGTGATGGCGGAAGGGTACTTCTCGGAAATTTATAATTACCAGGATCAGAAAAAGATTTTATACCTGCTCAATGACCCCAAGAAGGCAATGGTCATTGCCCGTTCTAAAGTACTGGTTGGCTTCGACTTTGCCAAGGTACGGTTCCGGGCGCCGGACAATGGTGAACAAAAGTTGATCATCGACTCATTTCCCGAGCCCGAAGTACTCTCTATTGATACCGATTACAAGTTTTACGACATACAAGCCGGTATTCTTAATCACTTCAGTGGTGATGATTATACGCAGATTCTGGACGAAGCCAAACAAGCCATGAACGAGCGGGCCATGCAAAGTGATTTGCCCAAAATTGCCAATAATCAGATTCAGTACATGATGTACCAGTTGGCGAGTTCAATGGGGTGGCAGCTTCAGTTACCCGAAGCCGATCAGCAAAAGCTGGAAGCACTCAAAGCTCAGGCAGAAGACCAGGCACAAGCGATAAAACGGTTGAACGTGGGCAATCAGTCCGAAAACTAATCGTTTTCTAACGGACTGATTATCTTTTTGGTTAACTAAGAAATTACTCATCCGTTATGCGAATTGGCTACCTGCTTCTACTTTTCCTCCCCTGTTTTGCCCGTGCTCAGGGTAATGCCGACGGAAGTCTTTTCTGCCAGATGGGAAAGGTTCGTTATTTTGGTCAGTTGGCGGCCAACCCAAAGGCAAGACTGGCGTATCCGGGCGATGCGTCTATTGATGTAACATATTATGGCCTCGACTTACGGCTTACCACATCACCAAACACCCTGCGGGCCGCTACGACGGTAACGCTTAAAAGTACGGTGGCCACCCTTAGCAGTTTTTACCTCGACCTGAACTCAACTACGGCAACAACCGGTGAGGGCCTTCGGGTCGATTCCGTAAAAGCGGGTAATCAGAAGTTAGTTTTTCAGCATGCTCAAAATAGACTGACCATCACTCCTTCGCAGCCACTCGCAACCGGACAGGCATTCACCTTTACCGTGTTTTATCAGGGCATTCCAAACGGTGCAGCTAAAGGCAGTTTCAAATTTGACAAGCATGAAAGTACGGACGATCCGGTGATCTGGAGTTTGAGCGAGCCTTACGGTGCTTCGGACTGGTTCCCCTGCCGGGATACCCCCGCCGATAAAGCCGACTCCTCGTCGGTACGGATTACCGCCCCGGGCCGACTCGTATCCGTTTCGAATGGTACGCTCGTCAGCACAACGACAAATACCGACAGCACCCGTACGTATTTCTGGCGTAACAGTTACCCTATTGCCCAATACCTGATTTCGATAGCCGTCTCCAATTACAGCGAATACAATACGCCTTTCACGTATGGTAGCCAGACCATGCCCGTCGTGCATTACATTTATCCAGAAAACCTGGCTCAAGTGCAGGCAAACCTCGACAGAACACCGGACATGATTCGGTTGTTCTCAAACCGGTTTGGGGCTTATCCCTTTTTGCGCGAAAAATACGGTCATGCTCAGTTTGCGCGAAACAACGGCGGCATGGAACACCAGACCATCTCGTCCATGGGTATATCATCATTAACACCCAACGTCATTGCCCATGAACTGGGTCATCAGTGGTTCGGCGATAAAATTACCTGCCGCGACTGGCAAAATATCTGGCTTAATGAAGGGTTTGCTTCGTATACTGAAGCCATTTACACCGAATCGGTAAGTGGGCAGACTGGCTACCAGAATTATATGAACAGCTTCATGAGCAGTGCCCGGACCGCCAGGGGCTCCATTTATGTACAGGACATTTCTAACTTCAATACTATTTTCAGCAGTTCGAGAAGTTACGCCAAAGGAGCTTCCGTTTTGCATATGTTGCGGGGCGTTTTAGGCGACAGTGCCTTTTTCCGCACCATGCGCACGTACGCCGAATCGCCAACGCTCGCCTACAAAACAGCAGTAACCGAAGACTTTCAAGCCGTGGCCGAGCAAGTTTCCGGTCGTTCGCTGGATTACTTCTTTAAAGAATGGATTTATGGCGAAGGATATCCGACGTATAAAGCAACGGTATCGCCGGGGAGTACGGATAAAACCGTAACTGTACGACTGGAACAGCGTAATGCCGTTGCAACGAATCCAGCTTCTTTTACAATGCCCGTACAGCTCCAGATCAAATCAGCTACGGGCGATACAACCGTAATGGTCGTCAATGATCGGGCCGACCAAACGTTTACCCTGCCCGTTAAAGGGGCCGTATCCGGACTAATCATCGACCCCTCGAACTGGATTCTGAAAACCGTTGAAAGTGTTTCGATCTCTTCCTCAGCTACTCCCTCTACGTCTGTTGTAACGGCCACTGATGAGCCCCAACCAGGCAGCTTCCGGATATATCCAAACCCAACATCAGAAACACTGCTGGTTGATTTTACTTTGCCATCTCGCGGAGCCGCTACCATTTCGCTCCTAAACTTACTGGGACAACGGGTTCAGATACTAACCGAACCAATGCTCCTGGCTGGCAAGCATACAAAGACAATATCCCTTCGCGGCTTACCAACTGGGCGGTATACAATAATCCTTGAAACACCGGATGGACGACAAAACCGGGTAGTTTTGATCAACTGATTTGAACGGCTACCTGTTCGGACAGAATGATGATAAAGACAGAAAGTCGATGACAATCTACCCAAGTTTCAGCCGCATTTTGAGATGAATAAAAAGCGTTGATACAAGCTGGAACCGCTTCCTCAATTAAATGAAATGAGGATTAACATTTCATGGCTGGTTTGGTTTGTTAATTAGGCATCTATGGGCTGGTCAATTGATGAACAGACTATTTAACTCAATACCCTACACGAGCAAACATGACAGTATCATCCTCAACGAACGATTTGGCAAATAGCGCCACCCTATCTGTCCAGTCAACTAAATCTACAACTGTTACTAATTCTACCTTAGGTTCTGCCGGTCAGGTTATCCCTGATCTTATTTGCTTCTCGCACTTACGCTGGAACTTCGTTTACCAACGGCCTCAGCACTTACTAAGTCGGGCGGCAAAAAACTACCGGGTCTGGTTTCTGGAAGAACCCATGTGGAGTGATACGCTGCACATGAGTGTAAGTAAGCAAACAGATCGAATAACGGTTTTGGTACCGCATTTGCCGCATGGCACAAGTCCTGAAGAAGCCATTCGTCTACAACGCCAATTGCTTGACGAATTCATTGCCCGCGAAACCATTCGTTCGTTTGTTGCCTGGTATTATACACCCATGGCGATGCTATTTAGCGACCATCTACAGCCTAGCCTGACGGTTTACGACTGCATGGATGAGTTATCTGCATTCTGGGGTGCTCCTCCGCAGCTGTTGCAGAAGGAAAAACAACTGATGCAGCAGGCAGACGTTGTCTTCACCGGTGGCTACAGTTTGTACGAAGCCAAACAAAACCGACACCCACATGTGTTTGCGTTTCCAAGTAGTATTGACTTTACCCATTTTTCATCAGCCCGTAAACCACAACCCGATCCTGTCGATCAACGTCAGTTAGCAACTCCCCGAATTGGCTTCAGTGGCGTTATCGACGAACGATTTGACTATAAGTTGATGGGGGAATTGGCCGAACGTCGTCCGGATTGGCAGTTTGTGCTCCTTGGTCCTATCGTTAAAATAGACCCGGCGCTTCTTCCTCATCAGCCAAATGTTCATTATCTGGGCATGAAGTCCTATAAAGATCTACCAATGTATTTCAGCAACTGGAATGTAGCCATGCTGCCCTTTGCCCTAAATGAGTCAACACGGTTCATCAGCCCAACAAAAACGCCTGAGTATTTAGCTGCGGGTTTGCCGGTTGTCTCGACGCCTATCCGGGATGTCATACGAACTTATGGCAGTAAAGAGCTGGTTGAAATTGCCGACAATGCCGAAGCTTTTGAAAAGTCAATCGAGCGTATGCTGGCTAAAAAATCATCTAACTGGCAAACGGTCGACTCGTTTCTGAAAGAGAACTCATGGGATCACACCTGGAACGAAATGAATCGACTTATGATGGCCCAGCTAAGTGTGGTAGTGGATCAATAAAGAAGTTGTAAAGTGGTAAGTGGCTGGGGTGCGAGTAATACTCGTGCGTCAACCACTTACCACTTTACAACTTGCTAGTCTCCTTTTGGCACAACCAGGACAACATCTTCTTTCTCAACTATAACCTGCCCTTCAGCTAAACCTTTTGGCTTACGAACGAACTTTTTGGGGGTTACTATAACAGGGCATAAGCTTTCCATTCGGCGTTTGGAATACCAGGCGGCTAACTCTGCGGCCCGTTCAATAACTCGTTTGGGAAACGCTTTACCAGCCTGATATTTAATGATCACATGTGAACCGGAAACGTCACGTGCGTGAAGCCATAGGTCATCCTTATACGAATAGCGCTGAGTAAGGAGGTCATTATTTTTTGCGTTCCGGCCAATCAGTATTCGGAATGACTCAAACACAACTTCTTTAAAAAGCGAGGCAGTCTCACCCGCACTGGCATAGTTAGCTTCGGTAAGCAAACTGTGCTGTTTAATGTATCGTCGAAGGTCTTTTAAGGTCTTTATACCCTCCAAATCGATCTTTTGCTGATCAATACGAACCATTTCGGCTTCCCGAGCTGCTATCTGATCCGCAAAATGCTGCTCTTCGAGCTTTTCATTTTTAGCTTTCCGATAATAGTTTTCTGCATTCTTCTGCGGAGTTAAATCAGGCTTAAGTTTAATGACCAGCGGTTGATCCCGATAAAAGTCGTATAGGGTTACACGTTCCGGCGATTTTAGACTGGGGGTTGATGGAATCTCGTGTAAGTTAGCCATCAAAATATGTCCTTTCTCTTCATGGCTGGCTCCTTCCTCTTTCGATATTAAGCGCTGCATGGATATGTCAATCTGCGACTCAGCCCGTTTTCGACGTTTTTCGAGCAATTTTAGCAAGTTTGCTTTTTCATGCTCAAATACGGTCAGCCCATTAAAGGAAGTATAGAACCGGTTGGCTGCTTCTATGGGATCGGTAAACTCACGTTGGGACACATCGGCGGTGAGGTCACCAAACGGCAGTAAGCTAAGTGTCGGCTTATGTTCCAGCCTAATCAGGTAGTAATGAGGATGGGTAAGTTGGCGCAAAGCCTCCTGAATGACAGGCCATTTCCAGGGACCTTCCGACGAGATAGACAGTTTTTTTTCCTGTTCGTCAATCCACTTGTTTACTACTTTACCAAATGTTGGGAAGAGCTTTCTATGCTCGAAGTTAGCCCGTTCAAAAGCGGCATACGACTGGTCGATGGGTCGGTCAAAGCCATCTAGTAGAAGTTGAGCGTCGGTTGCCAACTGGCGGTTAAACAGATCAACTACCTCATTACCATGGAATGCCAGCAGATTGGGCCGGTTGCCAAAAAACTTAAAGACCAACGTACTGTCGCCTTCCAGTTCAATTGCCAGACAGCGCTCGTTTAGAAACGTTCGTACCCCCACAACGGCCCTCTCCTGACCAGGCTCACCAACGATAGATTCGAACAGATCTACGCTGTTTGTACGAGCGCGCTGTACACTTTCCGGAAAGAACAACCCGGAGAAATCAGGGCGAAGACTCGCCTTGATGTAAAAAGGCTTGTAGTAATTTATTTTTCCTTTAGCCTGAGCAAATACAAGAACTACCTCATCTCGGTCTTGACTAAAACACGCCATAAATCGAAGACCAGTGGTTGATTCTTCGGTATTGGTATCTGGAGCCGGAGTGCGCGATAAAAGGTGTCTTTCAAGAGCGGGGCCAAGTTGCTTGAGGAAGTAGTAATTGGTATGCATGAGTACCCAGAAAGATAAGCAAAATAGCTGAGACAGCCGACGTTTATATCTGCGTGGCGGACTTTATAATGGAATTAAAGTGGACCTAATCAAAAAATATTTAGCTTCTTTATAAGAAAATAGACTATAAGTATATACTCTTCTTTGGCTATTACGTTTACCTTACATTAGAATAAATGAATTTTTTATCATTAAAGTTAAATTATACCAAATAGACGTGCGATTTTAACCCATCCTGAATAGATGGTACTCGGGCAAACGATACACATTAGCTATAATTTCTAACCACGTTGCTTAGTAATAAATTTTTGTTTATCTTCTTAAAATACTAAAAAAGTCTGAGTAGCAGATGAAGTCAAAAAAAATAGCTTTCTGCATATAATCTTAACATGGAATTTATCCATAAATAAGCACATTGAAATCAATTTCATCTTAATGGATTCTGATCAGAAATAATATGTTTTTTAGTGAATTTAATTATAATTCATAAGTAATTACAACTAGTCATTATACTCAAACTACTCATCGAGCTGTACCCATTCAGGATAAACGTACAGTAAAATATGCAAAAATTAAAATTAGAATTTAGCTTGGCAAAGCAAATCAGAATCTTTAAAATGAAAGCATCATGAACTTTTACCTAACCTTTATAACTTCCCGGATATTTTATCTCCCAAGACTTCCACTGATCTGTGTTAGATGTCCTCCAGAACTCTACACAAGGCACTTTTCTTTATCCATAGCCATAGGGTAGAGTAAGTAATGATTACCAGATAACAGAGTCATGTTGCCTGCTAATGACAACTTTAGCTATCAAAAACAAGATGATGTCCTACTATATATCTCTCCAAGTGATGAGCGATAATGCAGTCATTTATCTTTTATTTAAAAATGAGCAAACAATAAATTAGTATAATTTTATAACTAAATAATACCAGCGCAAGAATTGAGTTGTTACGGGTAAGCAAACTTTAAAAAAATAATACTTTTCATTACCATAAGTAGAAGAACTCAACAGTAAATACCTGCAAAACTGTTCCTATAACTACTTAATCACTTTTGTATAAGTACTTAAGTAGTTAACAAATAATTTTTTAATTCCTATTAAACATTAAAATAAATAAATATAAACAATTCAATAAAGCAAGATATCGAAGATCAAACAACAGATTGTCCAGTAGCAAGTTAGCAAAAATGCATATATAACAATAAAGACAATTAATTTCATTTAAATAGATTTAACACTACTATATTGTTACTATTTCTTTTTGAAATACAATTTATCATTCATAATATTGATTCGTTTTATTAAATAATTAACCAACCTATTTTTCATGAAAGCATCGTTCTACAGATTTCTGCAGACCGCTTTTCTGGGTACAGTATTATTACTGTGGAGCTTAAACGCTTCCGCCCAGGACCGTCGCCTAACGGGTAAAATCACGGGCGTTGATGGCCCGGTACCAGGGGCCAACGTTGTACTCAAGGGTACCCAAACGGGTACTGCCACTGATGCCGATGGAAATTACGCACTGAACATTCGGGGTGCTAGCCCGGTGCTGGTGATATCGGCCATTGGTTTCAAAACCCAGGAAGTAAATGTGGGTAACCGCTCGTCTGTTGACGTAACGCTCGCAGACGACGCCACCGCTCTGAGCGAAGTTGTTGTAACGGGCTATTCGACCGAAAATCGCCGGGATGTGACCGGGGCGGTATCAACCGTAAAGCCAGCCCAGTTGAAAGTTGTGCCATCTACAAACGTAGAACAGCAGCTCCAAGGACGGGTAGCCGGGTTAACCGTTATTACCAACGGACAACCTGGTACGACCAGCCAGGTGCGGGTACGGGGTTTCGGTTCGTTTGGTGGTAACCAGCCCTTGTACGTTGTTGATGGTGTACCAACGCAAAGCATTCAATACATTGCTCCAGATGACATCGAGTCGACCACTGTTTTGAAAGATGCAGCTTCGGCATCCGTTTACGGAGCACGTGCGGCATCGGGCGTGATCGTCCTGACAACAAAGAAAGGCCAGCGCCGTGCACAGAAACTGAGCATCAGCTACGACGGCTTGTACGGTGTTACCGATCCAGGTCATGGTCAGAAAATTCTGACACCACAGGAACAGGCTGACTGGACCTGGCAGGCACGCAAAAACGACATCTTCCAGGCTGGAGAAACGATTGGACCAAACAGCTTTACGGGTATTTCCAATGGCCAGTACGGGTCGGGGCAAACCCCTGTATTACCGGATTATCTGCTGGTAGGTAGCCGGACAGGCGTTGCTGCTTCTGCGGTGGATCTGGAAGCCGAGCGGGCCAAGTATAACATCAACCCAGCCAACGGGGCCATTTACAATGTTATTCCCGCCAATAAGGCAGGTACAGACTGGTACGGAGCCATTACGCGGGTAGCTCCCCTGATGCGTCACACGCTGGGCTTCTCCGGTGGCTCAGAGTCGAGCCGTTATTACCTTAGCCTGGGTATGCAGAAACAGGCTGGTATCATCACTTACAACGATTTCTCGCGTTATACCTTCCGTGTGAATACCGAATTCGATATCACAAAGAAACTACGGTTTGGTGAGAATATACAGCTCGCCTATGTGTCGACAACGGGCTTGCAGGGTAGTACAGGAAGCACGCTTGGCAATGGCACGAACAACAACTCCAGTGTTGCGGCCGATGAAAACGATATCCTCCTGGCGTTCCGTCAGGCCCCGATTATTCCGGTATACAACTCCTTCGGTGGCTACGCAGGCACAGCAGCCTCGGGTTTCAATAACGCCCGGAACCCTGTGGCTAACCGTATTGGAGCAAAGGACAACATCAACTACAACCTGATCGCTTTCGGTAATGCTTACCTGGAATATGATGTCATTCCAGCATTAACACTGCGCAGCAGCATTGGCGGAACCTATTTCAGCAACTACAATAACTCGTACAACCGGTCTCAGTACGAGAACTCAGAGAACAACACGAACTACGTGTACAACGAATCGTCGAACGTTGGTTTAGCCTGGACGTTTACCAACACGGCTCAGTACAAACAGAAGTTTGGTATTCATGACGTTAGTGTTTTAGCCGGTATCGAAGCCCTCAACACAGGAAGTGGTCGGGGTATCAATGGTTCTGGCCAGAATCCATTCACGACAGACCCAGACTATGTAACGATTGGCACAACAACACCGGGTGCTACCCGCAGTGTAAACAGCTACTACGGCAAGGGCAACAATTTCTATTCTCTCTTTGCTCAAGCGCGTTACACGTTTAATGACAAGTATATCCTTACGGGTGTTGTTCGCCGGGATGGATCGTCGCAGTTTGGCTCTCAGAACCGCTACGGGGTATTCCCTGCTGTTTCGGCGGCCTGGCGTCTTTCTTCGGAAGATTTCATGAAGAATCTGCCCTGGATCTCGGATCTGAAAGTACGTGGTGGGTATGGCCTGATGGGTAACTCGAACTACCTGAGCTCTACAAACCAGTACAACCTGTTTGGTTCCAACGCGGCCAACAGCTACGACATTACGGGGGCCAATACATCGGTACAGGCCGGTTATTACCGTAGCCAGATTGGTAATGCTGCTGCTAAATGGGAAACCAGCATCACATCAAACATTGGTATAGATGGTGCTTTCTTCAACAACAAACTGGAAGTTGTTCTCGATTTCTGGCAGAAAGATACCAAGGATCTGCTTTATCCGCTTGCCCTTCCGGGCGTCGTTGGTGTTCGTGCCAACGCTCCTTACGTGAACGTAGCCAGCATGCGTAACAAAGGTATTGACCTGCTTGTGACAACCCGGGGCAATGTGGTTGGCGATCTGGGCTATGAGGTTACAGCGGTTGGAAGTATCCTGGACAACAAAATCACGGCTATTGCTCCATCAGTGCCTTATTTCACAGCCAATGGTCAGCGTTTAAGCTCGCCTGTAGTTCGTAACCAGCCGGGTCATGATCTGTCGTCCTTTTATGGTTACAACGTCATTGGCCTCTTCAACAGCAAAGCAGAAGTTGATGGTGCCCCCACACAGAGTGGTGCCGCTCCGGGCCGTTTCCGTTTCCAGGATATAAATGGTGATGGTCAAATCAACGATGCCGACCGTACCTTCCTGGGAAGCCCAATTCCTAAGTTTACGGGAAGTCTGACGCTGACGCTGAAGTACAAAGGGTTCGACCTAAACACCCAGGTGTATGCTTCGCTTGGCAACAAGATCTTCAATAACTCGAAATGGTACACCGACTTCTATCCTTCGTTCCCCGGAGCCGCTGTTAGTCAGCGCGTGAAAGATTCGTGGTTGCCAACGCATACAGACACACGAGTACCGATTTTTGAGAATACCTCAAACTTCAGCACGAACACCGAGTCGAACTCCTATTATGTTGAAAATGGCTCATACGGCCGGATGCAGTACGTAACGCTGGGTTACACCTTCCCGGCCACCCTGTTGAACCGGGCTAATCTGAGCCGGTTGAGACTGTCGCTGTCGGCAACGAACCTGTTCACGATTACGAAGTACTCTGGTCTGGACCCAGCCGTTGGTGGTTCGGCTGACCAGAACTTTGGTATCGACATCGGTAACTACCCTGTTACCCGTGGCTATAACGTAGGCTTGAGCTTCGGTTTCTAAAAAAGCAACTAAGCACTGGCAGTGAGTTTACTAACTACAAACTCACTGCTTTTAATGAACAATTATCTAATCGTAGGTAAAAGTCAAACCATGAAAAAAATCATATTAAGGGGCACAATCGTAACATTGGTACTTACCATGGTTACGTTTGCCTGTAAAGACAAATTTCTGGATGTACCGGCAACAGGCCAGTTGGCCAGTAACCAGCTGACATCCAAAGCCGGACTTGAAGGCATCCTCCTTTCCTCCTATGCGCAATTGAATGGCCGGGGTTTTTCCCGGGCAACCAGTTCCTATAACTGGGTACGTGGCAGCGTTTCGGGCGGTGAAGCGAACAAAGGCTCGAACTCTGGTGACGGCGGTGGCAACACCAACTTCTCAACCTTCCAGCGGTACGAAATATTACCTTCAAATGGTGATATCAACGATAAGTGGCGGGGCATGTACGAAGGCATCAGCCGGGCAAATGCCGTTCTGCGGACTTTACCCTCAGCAAGCGCTGATGTGTCTGAAGCCGACAAGAAACGGTTAGCTGCTGAAGCTCGCTTTCTGCGCGGACATTACTATTTTGAGTTAAAGCGTTCTTTCAACATGGTCCCCTATGTAGATGAAACGCTGGATTACGGCACGGGTATTGAATTGGTTAAAAACGATGTAGACATCTGGCCAAAAATTGAAGCCGATTTCAAATTCGCTCAGGACAATCTACCCGAAACTCAGGGTGCGGCCGGCCGGGCCAACAAGTGGGCTGCTACAGCTTATTTAGCTAAAACATACCTGTATCAAAAGAACTATACGGCCGCTAAACCGCTGTTCGATCAGGTTATTGCAAACGGCCAGACTACCAATGGCAAAAAATATGGTTTGGCAGCCAACTTCACGGATGTTTTCAACGCGGCTAAAGACAACAGTGAAGAGTCTGTGTTTGCCATTCAGGCGGCTGTTAACACGGGCGACGTATCCAATTCGGCTCAGGAGCTGGATCTGAACTTTCCTTACAATACGGGTTCTAATGGGCCTGCTGGTTGCTGCGGTTTCTTTGCACCAAGTTTTGAACTGGCGAACTCATTCCGGGTTGATGCCAATGGTCTGCCTTTATTGGATGGTTCCTATAACAGCGGAGCAAACCAGTTAAAAAATGATCAGGGTATCGACTCAAAAGCTGCGTTTACACCCGATGCGGGCCCTGTCGATCCTCGCCTGGACTGGTCGATCGGACGCCGTGGCATTCCTTATTTAGACTGGATGGTTCACCCAGGTCTGGACTGGATTCGTGATCAGAGTTATGCAGGTCCTTTTTCGCCTAAAAAGTTTGTTTTCTACCGGTCGCAGGACAAAACCCTGACGGATGGTAGTTCCTGGACGGATGGTTACTCAGCCATTAACTACAACATTATCCGTTTTGCCGATGTCCTGTTGATGGCGGCTGAAGTAGAAATTGAGGCTGGTAGTCTGGAAGTTGCCCGTGGTTATATAAACCGGGTTAGAACCAGAGCGGCTAATGCCGATGCCTGGGTCAAAACGTCTGATGGAACAAATGCAGCTAATTACGTGATTAGCACCTATACAACTCCATTTGCGAGCAAAGAAGCTGCTTTGGCCGCTGTCCGGTTTGAGCGGAAGCTGGAACTGTCGGGAGAAGGTCACCGTTTCTATGACCTTGTTCGGTGGGGAGTTGCAGCACCCGTACTTAACGCTTTCCTAAGTTACGAAAGCCAAAAGCTACCATTGGGTTACTCGGGCGCTAAGTTCACTGCCGGTAAAGACGAGTATTTTCCAATCCCACAAGTTCAGATGGACTTGCAGAAAGGTGTATTCAAGCAAAATCCCGGATATTAAAACAACTGCTTAAATTCTGTAACATAAAAAAGGCCGCTCTGCTTAGCAGGGTGGCCTTTTTTATGTTACAGAATCATCTATCGGACACGATTATTAATCTATTCAATACATAGACATTTATCATAGCAAACCATCAAACAACAGACCAGCCGGGTTTCGAGGATTTACAGGCAAACAAGCGGACCCGTAAATACGAAGCCTACTATACGGCTAAAGCACCCCGCAGTGAGCAATCCATGACCAGTTCTGATAAGATTGTACAGCGTGAGGAAGAAAATCACAACCTAGAACGACGAGTGTGACCGAACTAGCCCAGGAATAGGGAGGTCATGGCCCGAGGGGCCATAGTAGTAGTCGAAACGACAGTAGAAAACCACGTCCTTGTCCTGACTAAACTATTCTTTAAACCATAGCCTTAGTATATACTCAGTTGCACCTATAGGTATTCTCGTATAAATACTTAGTTAAACTAATTTTAATAGTAGCAATAGAATGCTGATAATGTACCACTTAGTATATTTTCCTTATTAAATAAATACCGGGAATCCCTCAGCTCATCTACTTAATATGTAAAAAGTACGTGTAAATTATACTTACAAATAATATCACTAAAGCAATTCAATAAGTATATACAGAAATACAACATGTTGATTTACAGCGATTTAAAAAAATTAAAAATATAATTATTTTTATATTTAATGATCTTTTCTTTATATGAATGTACCACGATTATTACGATTTCACTTTGAAATATAATTTAATCGGCATAATATTGATGCGTTTAACTAATTATAAAACCAACCTAATCTTCATGAAAGCACAGTTCTACAGGTTTCTGCAGACCGCTTTTCTGGGCGCAGTCTTACTGCTCTGGGGCTTAACAGCCTCTGCCCAAGACCGTCGTGTGACGGGTAAAATTACGGGTACCGATGGCTCAGTACCAGGGGCCAACGTTGTTCTGAAAGGAACACAAACCGGTACTGCGACAGATGCGAACGGCGATTTTTCGCTGAACATTAAGGGATCCAACCCTGTGCTGGTGGTATCAGCCATTGGCTTCAAGACGCAGGAAATTACGGTGGGAAACCGTACTTCTATTAGCCTCAAACTCGAAGACGATGCCACTGCGCTAAACGAGGTAATCGTGACGGGTTATACTACGGATAATAAGCGTGATAATACCGGTGCCGTTGCGACGGTGAAGGCACGTGCACTGACAGCTGTACCCTCAGGTAACGTTGAACAACAGCTGCAGGGCCGTGTTTCGGGTTTAACGGTTATTACAAACGGACAGCCTGGTACTGCCAGCCAGGTGCGGATTCGTGGATTTGGTGCCTTTGGTGGTAACGAGCCTTTGTATGTAGTTGATGGCGTACCCGTTGGCTCTACTAACTTTTTGGCTCCTGACGACATTGAGACCACAACGGTACTGAAGGATGCGGCTTCGGCTTCTATTTATGGAGCGCGTGCTGCCAACGGTGTAATTGTTTACACCACGAAAAAAGGGTCGAAAACGGCTAAACGACTAAGCATCAGCTACGATGGCCAGTATGGTGTAACGGATCCTGGCAAAGGCCCCAACAACCTGAACCCACAAGAGTTCGCTGACTGGACCTGGCAACAGTACCGGAACACCGCGTTCCAAAACGGCACTGCGCCTATTTATAGCCACCCGCAGTTTGGCTCAGGCAGCACCCCGGTCATTCCCGATTATATCAATGTTGGAGGCCAGGCAGGTGTTGTCGGTACCGTTGATCTGGCGGCTCAAAGACTCAAATATAATGTTGACCCTACAGCAGGTGCTATCTACCAAGTAGTACGCGCGAACAAAGAAGGCACCGACTGGTTTAAAGCCATCACACGTCAGGCTGCCCTTCAGCGCCATGCACTGGGTTTTTCAGGTGGCAGCGAGAACAGCCGTTTTTACATTGGTATGAGCGCGCAAACCCAACAGGGTATTATGCTTGAGAATGACTTTAAGCGATACACCTTCCGGGCTAACAGCGAGTTTAACCTCTCGAAGCGTGTTCGTATTGGTGAAAATCTTCAGTTTACCTATCTCTCCATTCGGGGTCAGGGTGGAGCTGCTGGTGGTCAGGGGGTTGCTGCTGACGAAAATGACTTCAACTTAGCCTATCGTATGCCTTCCATCATTCCCATCTACGACGAATTTGGTGGATATGCCGGTACTGCTGCAAAGGGCTTTAACAACCCTCGTAACCCGGTAGCCAGCCGTCAGGGACAGGCTAACAACAATAACTTCAGCATCAATGGCTTTGGTAACGTCTATGCCGAATATGAGCCGATTGATGGGTTAACGTTGCGCACTAGCCTTGGTGGTCAGATCAACAACAACTATGGTGTGGGCTATGGCCGTATCCAGTACGAGAACTCAGAAAATAACTCTGCCACAAGTTACAATGAGAACGCCAGCTACGGTTACTCATACGTGTTTACCAATACCGCCAACTACAAGCATCAGTTTGGTTTGCATAAACTCGATGTATTAGTCGGTCAGGAAGCTCTTAACACGGGCATAGGTCGTAACATTTCTGGTAACGGACAAAATCCATTTTCGTTCGACCCTAACTTTATCACGCTGAACACGGTATCTTCAACGGGCCGTACAGTAGGTAGCGGTTATGGTCTGGGCGTTAATTTCTACTCCCTCTTTAGCCGGGTAAACTACTCGTTCAATGACAAGTATATTGTAACGGGTCTTGTTCGACGAGATGGTTCGAGCCGCTTTGGCGCACAAAACCGTTATGGTGTGTTCCCGGCTGGTTCGGCAGCCTGGCGTATCTCGTCTGAAGAGTTCATGAAAAACCTACCTTGGGTTAGCGATCTGAAAATCCGGGGTGGTTATGGTATCATGGGTAACTCAAACAACGTAGATCCCAACAACCAGTTTAACCTGTATACAGCCAATCTGGGTAACTCAGCCTACGACATCAACGGTAGCAACTCCAGTACGCTGGATGGCTATTACCGGTCACGTATTGGTAACCCATCCGCTAAATGGGAAAGCTCCATCACGAAAAACATTGGCTTAGATGGTACGTTCTTCAACGGTAAGTTAGATGTAGTTTTAGACCTTTGGCAAAAAGATACGAAAGACTTGCTCTTTCCTGTGCCAATTCCTGACGTAATTGGTAACTACGCGGCTGCCCCATCGGTAAACATTGGGGAAATGAGAAACAAAGGAATTGACCTTCAGGTAATTAACCGAGGAAAGATTGGCGGTGAAGTAGGCTATGAAGTCAACGTAACGGCCAGTGTTTTAGATAACAAGATTGTCTATCTGGCTCCTGGTCTGACTTATCTGACGACTGTAAATCCAGGCTTCCGGGGTATCAACCCTATCCGGAATCAGTTGAATTACTCCATCTCGTCCTTCTACGGGTACCAGACTATGGGTCTCTTCCAGAGTAAAGAGGAAGTTGCCGCTGCACCCAAACAGGACGGAGCCGCTCCAGGCCGTTTCCGTTTTGCCGATCTCAATGGCGATGGTAAAATTGATGCCGATGACCGGACGTACTTAGGTAGCCCTGTTCCAAAATTCACGGGTGGTCTTAACCTACGGTTTACCTACAAGGGCTTCGATGTTGAAACCTATGCCTATACCTCGATTGGCAACAAAATCTTCAACGTCTCGAAGTGGTTCACCGATTTCTACCCATCGTTTGCTGGTGCGGCCATCAGTGCCCGCGTGAAAGATTCGTGGTTGCCAACCAACCCCAATCCAAACGCAACTGTACCCATTTTCGAGTCGGCAGCTAACTTTAGCACCAATGGCCAGTCGAACTCCTACTACGTAGAAGATGGTTCGTACTTCCGGTTACAGAACTTCTCTGTCGGGTATAATTTCCCGGCTTCGATTCTGAATCGCCTGAAGCTACAGCGTGTGCGGGTATTTGCTTCAACCAACAACTTGATCACGATCACGAAATACTCGGGCATCGATCCAGGTGTAGGTGGTAACGCCGATACGAACTTCGGTATCGATGTAGGAAACTATCCTTTGACACGACAGTTCACGGGCGGTTTGAGCATTGGCTTCTAATCAAAAACATCAAATGAATCTTAAAAAACAAATTCTCATTCTTGGCTCTACCGCAGCGATATCGCTGGTGGGAGTTGCCTGTAAGGATACCTTTCTGGAGGTACCCGTAACGGGGCAATTGAGTGTTGCCCAGCTTAATACCAAAGCAGCCATTGAAGGTTCGCTGGTTTCCGTTTACTCACTACTCAATGGCCGGGGAGACCGCAATGCCTCTTTTGCCAACTGGGTATGGGGTGGCATGCGCGGTGGCGATGCCAACAAAGGCACCGACTTTGGTGACGGTACGAACTTCGTACCCATCCAACGCTTCGAGACGATCCCAACGGGTGACGTTGCCGGTACATGGGCCCGGAAGTATGAAGGTATTTCTCGCGCAAATACAACCCTACGGCTTTTAGCTACGGCTGGTTCTGATGTATCAGCTGCCGACAAAATCCGTATTACTGCCGAAACGAAGTTTCTGCGTGGCCTCTACTACTTCGATCTGAAGCGGCTCTACAACATGGCTCCGTATATTGACGAGACGGTAGACTATGGATCGGGTATCGAGAAAGTGGCGAACAACACGGACCTATGGCCCAAAATTGAAGCCGACATTAAATTTGCCTATGAAAACCTCCCCGAAACACAATCGGCGGTGGGACGGGTAAATAAATGGGCTGCTGCCGCACAATTGGCCAAAACGTATCTGTATCAGAAAAAATTTACAGAAGCCAAAACCTTGCTCGACCTTGTTATTGCCAATGGCAAAACGTCCAACGGCAAAAAATATGGTCTGGTAGCCAAGTTTGCTGACCTGTATAAGGCCACGAATGACAACAACGAAGAATCGGTGTTCGCTATTCAGGCTGCTGCAAATACCGGTAGTGTCAATAATGCTAACCCGGAGTTCGATCTGAACTACCCATACAACACCGGACCGAACGGCCCAGGAAACTGCTGTGGCTTCAACCAGCCAAGCTTCGAGTATGTAAACTCGTTCCGCACCGATGCCAATGGACTACCTTTACTCGATAACTCGTATAACACCGGTGCTAACCAGGTGAAAAACGATATGAATATCTTGAGTAAAGATCCATTCACGCTCGACCAAGGTAACCTCGATCCCCGGCTTGACCATACGGTAGGTCGGCGCGGTATCCCATACCTCGACTGGCAGGATCACCCAGGTGCTGACTGGATTCGTCTGCAAACCAGCGGTGGCCCTTACTCGCCTAAAAAGTTTACCTACTATAAGTCAGATCGTGGTTCGCTACAAGACAATAGTTCGTGGACACCAGGTTATACTGCGCTTAATTTCCCTCTTATTCGTTTTGCTGACGTACTGCTAATGGCTGCTGAAGCTGAAATTGAGGTGGGTTCGTTAGCGAAAGCACGCGACTACGTAAACATGGTACGTAAACGGGCTGCTAATCCGGATGGTTATGTAAAGCGGGCTGATGGAACACCAGCCGCTAAGTACGTGATTTCGGAGTATCCAGCCTCGGTGTTTGGTTCGAAAGCATCCGCTACAACTGCGCTTCGATTCGAGCGTCGTTTAGAGCTGGGCGACGAAGGACACCGTTTCTTCGACCTCGTACGCTGGGGTGTTGCTGCTCCTGTGCTTAACGCATACCTTCAGTATGAAGGCGCGTCGGCAAGGCTTCCAACAGCCCTGGGCGGAGCAGTCTTTACCGCCGGACAAGATGAGTATCTGCCAATTCCACAGGCACAAATCGATATCCAGGGCAAAGATATTCTGAAGCAGAACCCCGGCTACTAAGCCAATCGCTTACTTAGCCAATTCCAATATAAAAAAGCCTGATCTGCTATGCAGATCAGGCTTTTTTGCGTTAAACATTTTTTCCGCTCAATTGTTAAAAGCCTACTTAATAAATAGACATTTATCATGGCAAATAACAAAACCACAGACCAGCCCGGTTCGAACGACAAACAGGCAAACAGCCATCGAACCCGAAATTATGAAGCGCATGATACGGGTAAAGATCGTCCGAATGCGGAGCGAACGATGACTGATTCGGACAAGAGTGTACAGGGTGAAGAAGAAAACCATGACATCGAAGCAAAAAGCGTAAACGAGCTTGCCGATGAACGCGGAGGCCACGGGCACTCGGGTCATAGCAGCAGCCGGAATGGCAGTAGAAAATAGGGTGTAATGAATTATGAATGAAGAATGATGAATAACCTGTCGACAACCCTATACGCATCATTCATCACTCTTCATTCATAATTGACACCCATGGACGTAAAGCAACTTCGCGCCGAATTGCGGCAGGAACATAAAGACATACTTGCTTACTGGAGTCGCTACGCTCCCGATCCTGAGCATGGCGGTTTTTATGGCCGGGTCAACTACCAAAACCAGCCCGATCCCAAAGCCGAAAAAGGCATTGTCCTGAACGCCCGCATCCTGTGGACCTTCTCGGCCGCCCTCCGGCACACACAGCATGAGGAGTATCGCTCCATTGCCGATCAGGCTTTTCAATACATTCAGAAATACTTTGTTGACCCACAGTACGGCGGAATCTATTGGTCGGTGGATGCCACCGGTCAGCCCAAAAACACACTTAAACACCTTTACGGGCAAGCCTTTACGCTGTATGGACTAAGTGAGTACGTTCGGGCGACTAAATCGGCACCCGCCCTCGCTCTGGCAAAAGACGTGTTTCAAAACATGGTGAAGCACGCATACGACCCAAAGAAGGGCGGATTTGTGGAAGCCCGCGCCCGCGACTGGTCACCGGCCAAGGACTATATTATCAGCAAATACGATAATCAGGAGATAAAGACGATGAACACGCATCTCCACATCCTGGAATCGTTTACGTGTTTGTATCATGTCTGGCCTGATAAATCCGTAGCCGAACAAATGCGCGGTATGCTGCACATGTTCCAGATTCATATCATCGACCCGACAACTTACCGGATGAATCTATTCATGGATATGAACTGGAAAGTCCGGCGAACGGCTGTTTCCTACGGTCATGACATTGAAGCCTCGTGGCTACTTCCCGAAGCGGCCGACTTACTGGCCGCCAAAAATCCGTCCGATAAGCCGCTAAAGAAAGCATTTCAGCACATCGGCGTAAAAATGGCGCGGGCAGCGTCCACCGGTTTCGACCCAACGGATGGCGGTATGAACTATGAACTTGAGCCCGACGGCCACCTCAACAAAGAACGCTCGTGGTGGGTGTTGGCCGAAGCCATGGTCGGGTTTATGAACGCCTACCAACTCACGCATGAGAAGCAGTTTCTGGATAAATCGGTCAAAAGCTGGGAGTTCATAAAGAAGTATTTGCTCGATGTCAAAAACGGAGAGTGGTATCTGGGCGTCAGCGGTGATCATAAAATACTGGGAAACGATAAAATCAGTATGTGGAAATGTCCGTATCACAATAGCCGTTCCTGCCTTGAAATGCTCGAACGACTGGAACATCTGCATTGACAAAAAGAACCCACTGTCCTCCCTTACTGTTATTCATATAGCACCATCCCAATTGGGTGGGCATCAATCACTTTTTTAGCTTATTTTTTCCATCAGCCGATAAGGCAGCGATGGCGCTATAGAATGCTTTATCCCAATACCTTAGAACATAAATTAGGTTTCAGCACTATCCGCGAACGCCTAAAAGAGGCCTGTGTCAGTCCACTGGGGCAGGACTATGTCGAGAAAATTCGATTTACGGATAACGTTCAGCTCATTGACAAACTTCTCCGCCAAACCACAGAATTTAAACAGATTGTTCAGTACGAACCCGACTTCCCGACGAGCAACTACATTGACGTTCGCCCTCATCTAAACCGGGCGCGCGTGGAAGGACTTGCGTTGACGGAAGCTGAATTCTTCGACCTGAAACTCGCCCTGCGAACCATCCAGGACTGTCTGCGCTTTTTGTCCAAACGGGAAGAAGACAACAATTTCCCGTTTTTACGCGAACTGGCGGGTCCGGTTGGCGTGGATAAGAAGTTGACGGATGCCCTCGAACGGGTGATCGACGACCGGGGCAACATTCGCGATTCGGCGTCGCCGGAGTTATCCCGCATTCGTCGGCGCATTATTGGCGAACAGGCTAACCTTCGTAAACGACTGGATAGCATTCTGCGGCAGGCCCGGCAAAACGGATGGATTCCGGATGAGCTTTCCCTCACAGTACGCGGAGGACGGTTGGTGATTCCCATCGCGGCTGAGCACAAACGAAAAATCAAGGGATTTGTCCATGATGAATCCCAAACGGGACAAACCGTTTTTCTGGAACCGGCCGAAGTATTCGATGCCAACAACGAGATTCGTGAGTTGGAGTACGAAGAACGGCGCGAGATCTACCGGATTCTGCTCGCCCTCACTGATCAGATCAGACCTCATCTGGAGGAGTTAAAGAGGGCCGTCAATTTCCTGGCGCAGATCGACTTCATCCGGGCCAAGGCCAAACTGGCGATTCAGTTAGATGCGATAATGCCCAAGCTGCACGAGCGTCCGTTCATCAACTGGACCAACGCCCGGCACCCGCTGCTCCATTTGTCGTTTTCCAAAGTAGGAAAAACGGTTGTGCCCTTGGGCGCTCGGCTGGATGAAAAGGCCCGAATCCTCATTATTTCCGGACCCAATGCCGGGGGTAAATCTGTGGCACTGAAAACCATTGGCCTCATTCAGTACATGCTCCAATGCGGCCTGTTGGTCCCCATGGCCGACTATTCTGAAATGGGTGTTTTTCAAAATCTGTTTATTGACATCGGCGACGAGCAATCGCTGGAAAACGACCTGAGTACCTACTCGTCGCACCTCACGGCGATGAAGCAGTTCCTGATTGGTGCCAACAAGCGGACACTCTTCCTGATCGACGAATTCGGAACCGGTACGGAGCCGGGTCTGGGCGGTGCCATTGCGGAATCTATTCTGGAAGACCTCAACAAATCGGGGGCCTATGGTGTCGTGAATACGCACTATACCAACCTGAAAGTGATGGCCGATAAAACGTCCGGCCTGATTAACGGAGCCATGCGTTTCGACGGCGAGCATCTGGAACCCCTTTATCAGCTGGAGATTGGCCGACCGGGCTCCTCGTTTGCCTTTGAGATCGCGCAGAAAATCGGTCTGCCGAAAGGTGTCATTGACCGAGCCAAAGAAAAACTTGGTACACAGCAGGTAAATTTTGAGAAGCTACTGAAAGAGCTGGACATTGAAAAGCGCGTTTTCTCCGAAAAGAACATCGAAGTTGGGATCAACCAGCGTAAACTCGCCCAGCAACTTGCCGAATATACGGCACTAAAAAGCCGTTTGGACAATGATCAGAAACAGATCATTAACGAGGCCAAGCAAAAAGCGAAGGCCCTGGTTCAGGAGGCAAATCAGCGCATTGAAACTACAATACGGGAGATTAAGGAAAATAAAGCGGAGCGAGAACCGACCAAACAAGTTCGGCAGGAGCTGGAACGATTCGAGCAAAAAGAACTCAAACCCGAGCCTGTTGCCGTTGACATCCCGAAACAACGCGAAGACGAGTTCGAGAAAGACAACGGCGTGATTTCGGCAGGAAGCTATGTGCGAATTATCGGACAGAACACCGCATCCACGGCGGCCATTGGCGAAGTGCTGGCCATTCGGGGGAAGGATGCCGAAATTCGCATTGGCGATCTGAAGTCGAACGTCAAACTGAACCGGCTCGAAAAAGTCAGTAAGAAGACCTTCGCAGCCGCTACCGAAGTCCGGGACGACCGACCCCGGAGCCAGGGCATCGATATGAACGAGAAGATGCAGAACTTCAGCTTCAACCTCGACATTCGGGGGAAGCGCGGAGAAGAAGCCATTGGCGAAGTGGATCGATTTTTCGATGATGCGCTGATGCTTGGCTATCCGGAACTGCGTATCGTTCACGGCAAAGGCGACGGTATTCTTCGCACCCTCGTCCGGAATCACCTTCGCGGCTACAAGCAGGTAGGCAAGATGGAAGACGAACACGCCGACCGGGGCGGTGCCGGGGTTACCATTGTGAAGATGAAGTAGGAGATTTGGTTTACGGTATTCGGTTTATGGTTGGCTGACGCTTAATGAGTGTTCGCGTCAGCCAACCATAAACCGAATACCGAATACCGTAAATCATAAACTGCAAAATATGAAAGCTGTAATTTTTGACATGGACGGGGTTATTGTCAACACAAACCCGCATCACCGCATTGCCTGGCGCGATTATTACCAGCGTTACGGTAAAACATTGAGTGATGAGGACTTTGTACAGTATGTTTCGGGAAAACATAACGACGATATACTCAAACACCTTTTTGCCGGACAAGACCTTACTACCGACGAAGCCAAACGGCTGGCGCACGAAAAGGAAGCTTTATTCCGGGAATCGTACCAGCATGAGATCACACCGATCGACGGCCTTATTCCGTTCCTAAAGGCATTAAAAGCAACCAATGTGCTTACGGCTGTAGCCACATCGGCCCCGGTCGAGAATCTGGATTTCATCATGGATGCGCTTGGGATTCGAACGTATTTTGATGTATTGCTCAACGAAAGTATGGTTAGCCATCCGAAACCGGACCCCGAGATTTATCAGAAAGCAATGAGTCTGCTGGGCGTTGAGCCAACGGAGAGCGTTATTTTTGAGGATTCGATGACGGGTATTCAGGCCGCTAAAGCAGCCGGTGCTACCGTGGTGGGTATGGCAACGACCCAATCGCCCGATGAACTCTGGCCTTTTGTGGATGATGTGGCTCAGGACTTTACAACCATGACCGTTGATCGGCTCGAAAAACTGGTTAAGGTTTTTTAACAGGATTAAATGCAACCAAGCTGTATTTTTGTGTAAAAATTAGCAAGTCAGTAAGTGGCTGACGCATACAAACACTTCTGGTGTCAACCACTTACTAACTTGCCGACTTACCAACTTAACCCAAATGCGTATCAAACCCCTGCTTTTCCTTTGCTTTATCTGCCTTCTGGGCTGGTCGGGGAGTGCGTTGGCGCAGGGGAAGTACGTGGTGGGGACGGTTGTCGACCAGACGACAAAAAGTACAGTAGACAAAGTGACAGTCGTAAACCAGCGAACCCGTCAGCGGGCTCGCACGAACGCGTCCGGGCGCTTTTTCTTGACGATTCAACCCGGCGATTCACTTATTCTGACAAGTCAGTTATACACCCGAACGGGTATTCGCTACGACGGCTCGGATAACCCGACGATCGTGGCTCATGCCCTGCCGCCCATGCCGTATCGGGTGGTCGATCTGGCCGAGGTGACTGTGAAGGGCAAACGCTATGAAGAAGTAAAGCGCGAAATTCAGCAGGTGCTCGACGAGCCCACGGCTTCCAAGAAAGTAACCGGCGAACAGGCTTTTGACCGATTAGCCGACGGTGCCGGTGTAACACTCTTGTATGAGCTGTTCGCTAAACGGCCCAAATCTGATCGAAAAGCCTACTACATCATGCAGCAGGATCGTAGGCATGCACTGGCGCTGGAACGGTTCCGGCTTCTGGTAGAACAATCGACCACGCTGAAGCCCGACGAAGTAGACCGTTTTTATGACTTCTGCGATTTAGATGATGAATTTTTGCTCAAAGCAGAAGATTACGACCTGATCAATACCATTCAGCAGTTACGCAATCGGTATGGCAATGGGTTCAACCGCCCCAGCCGTATTTCAGCCGAACCGGCAGCATCGGCACCAAAGCAACCGTAACCCATCCCCAAACCCACAATCAACCGTTCGGCGGCAGCACGACAACCTCCGCCCCTATCCGAATTGTGCCCCCCTGCACAACTCTGGCCGTCATGCCACCGTGTCCACGCATGGCATTATACCCGCCAGCACCCAGGGCCGTTTCCATCTTAGAGCAGGGATGACATTGGCCCGTGATGTGAAGAACAGCATCGCCAATCTGAATTTCCTTGTCTTTAAGCGCCAGTAGATTTATCCCCGACACAACGATATTTCGGCGCACCAAAGCCGGGTCCAATACATCACGACCCGTTAAGGCGGCTACAACGGGCAGGTGTTCTGCCTGAATAAGGGTGACGTGTCGATTGCCACTTTGACCGCTATAGTGATCGCCCAGAATACCTTTTTTTTCGGTGACGTCTATCGAGTCGACAACCGTAACGGGTTCGCGTCGTACGGGCCGGATGCCGATCCATTCGATACGACCGGGGCGGGGGAATACGTTGAATAAATCGTTGATATTGTCCAAAACTGGGATTTTTATGATTTACCTGATTACTATGATTTTGCTTTCAGAGAAAGTTAAGAAATAAATCATGGCCTGTGATAAAAATCAAACAAATCCCGCGGGGCCGCCCTTTAGGTTTGTGGCGTGGTAAGAAACCAAGATTTGGTAGCTTGCCAATAAGTGAACAGGGTGGGCTACCCTAGGGGGCCGCAGAGTTCCAGCTCTAGGCACGGATTAAGGACCCACCCTGTTTTACTTGCTTTAGACTCAACGGGGTGGCCCGAGCCATGGAAATTCGGGGATTTAGCCCCATTAGCAAGGGTTTGAGCACCAAAGCAAGAACTTATTAACCACCGCACAGGCGGCCCTGCCTAAATTACGATCTTGCATGGACATGTGCTATTTTATCGGTGTTGACGTTTCAAAAGCCACCTTAGACTGGGCCGTCTTCGATGGTAAAACTCTACTCTTGCAAAGCCAGTCTGAGAATACCGAAAAAGGTATCAAGGCCACTCTTAGACTCATCAGGGCACTACCAGGTTTCAAGGCTAGTCAGTCGGTTTGCTGTGCTGAACATACAGGCATCTACAATGCCCACTTATTGGCCTACCTACATAAACTTTCTTTTCCCCTTTGCCGGGCCGCCGGTGCGGTTAGAAAGTAGTCTGCAGATTAAGAAAGCAGGCGGTCTTCAACGAGGTAAATCTGACGCCATTGATGCAGTCCGTATTGCCGACCGGGTCGCCGGTGCGATATGCTTTCCGCTTTCGAGATAAAATGTGCCTGTGGCAGCCGCCACGGCCCGTTTTGCAAAAACTGGCCGCTATGAGTGCTCTTCGTCAACGGCTTCTAAGGATCCGTCAGCAACTCCGGCAACCCCTTAACGAGCAACAGGGCTTCGTAGAAAAGTCGGTGCAAAAGCAACTGGTTAAAAATTGCCAGGCCTCTCTCAAAGCTATCAATACCGATTTGGCAACTGCTGAGAAGCAAATCAATGAACTCATTCAGAGTGATGATCGCTTAAAAGAGCCGCACGGGCGGCCCCGTTTTCGGTCGGATCACTTCTGTTCCTGGCGTTGGGAATGCCATTGCGGCTGAAGTTCTGGTGGCGACCAACGAATTCAAGGCCATCAGCGATCCCAAAAAACTTGCCTGTCACGCTGGTGTCGCCCCTTTCGAATATAGATCGGGTAGCAGTGTGCGGGGCAAAACGCGCGTTAGCCGCCATGCCCGTTTGCGGCTAAAATCACTCTTTCATCTGGGGGCGATGTCAGCTATCCGGATGAAAGCGGGGCGGCCCGTGCCGTGAGTTGAAAATTTATTATCAACGTAAGGTTGCTGAGGGTAAAAATAAGATGTTGGTGCTGAATGCAGTTCGAAATAAACTGATCCATCGAGTCTGTTCAGTGGTTCACCGCCAGCAGAAATATGACAAAAATTATACGCCAACGCTTGCATAAACCATGGAAATCCGTGCGGTTCAGACATAGTTCACATACCTATTCTCGACCGTCCCGTCGTCATACAAATCGACCAGGGCGTAACCGGCTGCGGTATGGTGATAGTTACCAAACCACCACGCGCCACTCACCGCTCCATTGCAATAATACGAGACGCCATTATAGTCGACACGGTCGGTTAAATGGATATGGCCGCTGAGGGCGGCTTTCACGTTGGGGTGGTTATGAAACAAGTTCGTCAGACGAACTGTGTCGCTGTGCATCCAGCGAGCCGGAACACTCCAGTTTTCATCGGCAAATCGCTGTCCATCAAAGAACACGCAAGCTGCCAGAATCGGAATGTGAGACACCACCAGAATGGGTGTTGAGCTGGGTGTTGTTTTCAACTCCGATTCAAGCCAATGATATTGTTCGTCGTCCAGATGAGCCGTGTACCAGCTTCCATCGGCTTTGGGTTGTACGCTATCCAGCATGATAATGCGCCAGCCATTCCGGTCGATGCTATAAAAGCGCTTCGTCATTTGGAATTCATCCATTGCCCACTGACGCCCGGCTTCAAAGCAACCCTTTGTTTCCTGTTTGCACCAGATGTCGTGATTACCCACACAGCTTAGGACAGACAGGGTGTTTTCGCTGCGAAGAACATCCTGATAGAGTCGCCACTGTCGGTTTACGCTGTCTTTTCCCCGACCGTGAGCTTCCATAATGGCATCACCTCCATTGATGATGAGGTCGGGTTTATCGGGTAGGCTCTGTACATGGTGAAGGCATTTTTCAAAGCCTTTAGCCGCACCAATGATCGGCTGCATGTGTACATCGGTGAGGTGGGCAACTCGCAGTACCCGTTGCCTGGGTGGTGTTTTAGCCTGGGCAGATGCCCGAGACCTTACGGAAAGAGCCGCAAGGCCCGCGCCCATTTGTTTTACGATGTCCCGACGGTTCATACGTACGTTTTGGTTTGCGCAAAGTACGGCTCCGCCTGTGACCTCTTGATTACCTGAGTTTTATCTTATTGTTAGTGAATTAGGGGGCTTTCGTGCTATTTGTTTATATGGAATATGGGTAGCTCTGCCGAAATGGGCGTTTAACCAGCCTGCGTATTAAAGAGATAGACCGCGTAACTGAAAGACGCGTACCAAGTGAAGTTGTAACAATAAATAAGCCGCTAATTGAACGACTGTTTGAAGTCCGGCAGAGAGTAGACTTTGATTTAAACAAACGACTGAGGGTGCTCAAGACTTAACGGATAGGCGATCCCGGCAACCAGCAAGGTTTTCTGGCAAACCGTCTGCGAACCGAAGAGTGTTTTGCCCACTCCCCACCGGGGTTCTTTTGTGAGGTTAGGAAAGAAAGAGGAAGGTGAGGAGGAGGACGGTTAGAGAACGTACTGATGCCAAAAGCAGGTACACTATCAGAGCTTTAAATCCGATAGTGTACCTGCTTTGTTAATCAATTAAGCTATTGGGTTCAATGCCCTATTTTCCTTCGATGTGGAGAGGAACATTTTTAATATGCTGGCTTCCATCGGTGAAACTACCATGTCCATGAGAATTCTTTTCAATCACTATAATGGCTGAAAATTTCTCAAAATATAGCCCAATAGCAGGTGGAATAGCGCTAACAGGGAATGTGCCCACTAAGGCTATTATACGTTCAGCTTTACCAAAGCCTGTTTCGTGAATTTGTCCTGTTAAATTATGAACAATAATCTTTCCATGTGGTGGCGCGAGAGCTCGTGTAATTTCAACAAAGCCTGTAACATTTCCTGTAGATGGATTTACCACTAAAGAGAAGTGCATAATAGGCGCACCTGGCATATTTAAATTACCCAAGGTTCCTTTTAACAAATAAATCCCGATCAACGTGCTTTCATGTAATGTTTGTGTTGCCATTTTCTTGCAAATAAAAGGGTGTACTACTCGTGAGGCTTTTCGTTATCCGCCCCGTTTATTAAAGTGGGCTCTGGACTCCACTAGTAGTATTTTTATTAAGCTTAGTTATAGTTAGTAAATGCTATGGTAAATCAACCAGTAGACTTTAAAAACTACCATTAAACTTAAATCTTATAACCTGTTTAAATTTTTATAAATAGTTGGCAATAAGTATTTTTTGTCATCCCGAGGAACAAGGGATGTTCGGCAGTTGGGTTGTTTTTTGTTCCTACCGAAGATCCCTCGTTCCTCAGGATAACAAAAACGACTAACTAACCTTGAAAAATAAAAACTTAAACAGGTTCTTAATGTTACATCTCAGCAATATACTTTTCTAAAGTTTCAATGTTTTTGTCATAAGCAGTAGGATCACCTATAGAAACCATATCCATTCGTACATAAGGAAGAAAAGGCAAGGATCTCGCAGCAAAAAAATAGTCAAAGCTATCTGGTTGAAGCGTACTGGCATCTAACCCAATAGCCCAATTTTTTGATTGATATGATTTAAGTTCATCAATTGTAGTAGTGCAACTGTTTTTTTCTGCTTCTACGAAGGCACTCATATAAACTTCAAGGGTACTCACGTTCTCATCATATGCAGTTGGCAGTCCAATACTTACGCCATTGTTTTGAACATAGAACTTAAAAGAAAGGCTCCGATTTGTAAAAAAACCCAAAAATCCATCGGGCATAAAAGTGTCCCCATTAAGTCCAATTGCCCAGTTGTTTTCCTGATAAATTTTCAAATCTTTAATAACTGTCTTAACTCCTTTGGATTCATCAACTGCTGATACAAATACTTTTGGTAAGGTTGACATAATAGTGTTTTTTCTTCCTACTCTTAAGGCTTTTCAGACATCTCCTCCACAATAAATGCCCTTGTGGATAAGCCCGTTTTTTATAGTGGGTTCTAAACTCCACTCATTATTATTTTACTGCTAAACTGAAGTAAAAAAGACTTAGAAAATAGCTGAAACACCATTAGTCATATGCCATTCTACTATTCTTTCTAGCTAGCTCTCATTAGTTTATTCCAGCCGAAGCTAAAGGTTACCTCTTTAACTGAATTATTTTTTGATCAGGCCACATTATGCTAATTACCCAGTATCTATTTGCTTGGTTTGAAACGATTTATCAAATTTTTCCTTGGTGAAAGAAAAAAAGATTTTAGGTTAAAAAGCCATTTTTTGAAAGAAGATCACCGTGTCAGGCTCATTGATAGTAGTAGACAAGCCACTAATCCACTATAGTATTTTTCAGCAGGAATAAAGTAGTCCCCGGCCAAAACGCCTACGCATAGCAGCAACCTTACCCGCAGGGGCAAGTAGAGAAAAAGAGAAGATTTTACAGAATGAAGCTAAAGATCGCTTAGTGTGCTATTGGGTGGGGAGGAGAACCAAACGGTCAACTTACTATAGCACCCAGGGGGAACAAGGTTTTCGCTAATGCGTTCGAGGCATTAGAAAAGATTTTATAAGACAATCTGTTGGAGGTATACGGCTTAGATCCGTATCAATTTGATAACTCGTTCAGCATACGAGTTGCCCGCTCGCCATATGGGCCACCTTGCTGGCTTAATTCGCGGAGTAATGAACTTGCCTGTTCCTTCTGATTCAGGTCAATATACCCCAAAGCCAGATACCACTTCGCCTGTACGACATAGGCATTGTCGCCATGATCGACCACTTTCTGGAAAGCGGGAATAGCGCCCTTCGCATCGTGCAGCGCCAGCTTACATTGGCCAATGTAGAAATTGGGAACAACCTGACGAGGGTTTTCCAATAAACTTTTCTGAAAAAAGTCAATTGCTTTCCGGTATTCCTTCTGGTTATACGCCACAAAAGCAGTCTTAAGAATAGGTGCCTCATCTTTACCGCCAGATCGAAAAACAGCCGGGGCTTCGTAGACGGTGAAATTACCGGCCACCAGTTCCTGATTTGAAACCGTTGTGGTGTTATTTACATAAAACAAGCCCGCTCCCATTACCAGCGCCAGACCAACAGAGGCTGCCATCCAGTACCAGGAGGGTACATGGCGTGATTTCTTACTGGCTGTCGCCTGCGGCACCACAACTTCCGGCTGCGACTCATCGGCAAAATAATCATTGGCTGCTTTTTGTAAAGCCCGCGCCATCAGGTTATCCGGCACTTCATTCCGTATCGCTTCGTACAAGTGGCGATGTATTAGCACTTCATGAGCCATTACCGGATCTTGCTGTAGTGTCCGCTCAAAAGCCTGCTGTTCATCTGTAGACAGTGAATTGGCCAGGTATCGCTCAATGCGTTCGTATTGTTCTTCTTTCGTGTCCATTGCCTCGTTCAGTATAAATCCCTATACCGGCTGTCTTCTTTTATTAAACTTATCAGTTTCTCCTTGCACTGAAACTTACGTTTCTTGGTGTACGACTCGCTGCTATATCCCAGCAAGGCCATCAACTCTTTCACACTCCGATCTTCCATGAACAAGCGTAAGAGCTTCTGACAGTCGTCGCCCAGCTTACGAAAATTATCCTGATACAGTTTGTACTGTTCATTCCGGGTAATCGCTTCCAGAAGCCCCTCTTCCATAATATCCATCGTTTCGGTTATTTCTACCTCTCCCTTGGTCGAACGATTTCTGAGTTGTTTGAGCCAGAGCTTACGGCAAACCGAATACAAATACGTATAAAAGGCCACCGTTAAGGTAAAGTCCGGGCGTAGCGCCTGCCGGTAGATGATCATCAAGGCATCCTGAAAAATGTCTTTGGCATCATCCAGACTTCCCGCGTTGGTTTGGATCATCTGTTTAATTCCCGAAAAGAAACGGCTGTATATTTCCTTTAGCAACACAGCATCGCCCGTTCGCAGGCCATTAATAAAGAGCGTATCGACTTTAGGTGTATCAGAGGTATTCACAAATGTCAGGTCTTGGCGGGAAATTTTGTAAATATACATATATGGCCCACGTAGTCACTATGATAAATACGTTTTCTACGGCCTATAGGCTATTTCCCTTACTCGACAAGTCCAGCTATTTGTTTGCCAAACCCTACCCTGTTCACTTGTAAACGAGTCTTCCTAATGTTGATTTATGATTTCATTTTCTGACTTTTAATAAATAGAGCTTCTGAACTTAGTACGAAGACGTAGATTGAAACTTGGCTTTCGTAAAGAAGTACATGTTCAACATTGTCTTTCCGTGTCGCCATGCCAGGATCGTTAGTAGTATAAGTACCAGTGAGCTTAGCCACAACAGAATCTTGTGCTTTGGTAAAACCAATGGGGAAGCGTCGCCTATAACCACAATACCCGACCAGAACAAGGGGTGACCCGTCAAGTCGTCACTCTTATCTATATACGTCAACTTAGCCTGCCGTAAGGCTTCGTCTTTTGACAGGCCATCAGCCAATCCTTTGTAGAATAAATCCATGATGCTGGCGCTGGCTCTATCCTCTGCCTTCCACAGGCTCATCACGACGCTTTTACTACCAGCCAGGATAAAACTTCGGGCAAGACTAAGCACCCCTTCGCCAACCTGATACGTCCCATACCCCGTTTCGCAGCCACTCAATACAGTCATGCGGGCATTCAGTTGCAAACCACCTACTTCGTAAGCATCCAGGTGGCTGTTGGACTGTTTTTTTTCCGGTGTAAAAAAGAGCGTGTTCTGGTTTGAATTCTGCTCATCGGCCCGGCTGTGCATAGCCAGATGAATAACATCGTATCCTTCAGCCAGTTGTAGAAACTGGCTTTTGGTTGCGGACTTATCCAGATAAGCTTGTCCGTTAAAATAACCAGTGATTTGTTTTACTTCCTGCTGCGTTTCAGACAAAGGCGTTTCTCCAGCCGTTTGATTGCCTGACCGGTACATGGGGCTTACCGTCGTGCGTTGATTAGCGGATGAATAAGCAGGCGCAAAAGCCAGTAAGGTACCTGCCTGGGTTGTTGATTTCACCGGCGATACATCGACAAACAAACTGGCCGAATACGCGTAACTAATAGCCGTCTTACGCACTAAATAAGGCAATCGGGCATAAGACGATGACTTCGAACGAACAGGTGAGGCATCCAGCAGATTGTCGAAGGGCACATAGCTCAAACTACCTATGGGAACTATGGTCAAGTGTTTTGGAAAAGCGTTTTGTATGGGTACAACCGGCTTAATGAGCACGTTGTAGAGTTGATAGGCACTTTGCGTAAACAGATTATAAGCCTTGCTCGATGACTCTGTCACCATAGCATAATCCGTTAAACTGGTCCGTAAGCGATTCACCTGTTGCTCAATAGCCCTAATTTTTCCGATGCGAACAACGCGACGGGTGGTTGGTGTGATACAGAAGGCGTACAGATCATCTACGCCTTCGGCATATTCAATAAAACTCGACTGAGACCGGCTTAGTCTCACCTGCACTGCCTGCAACGAAACCGGCCTGGTATCGTGCCGGAGTTGGTAATATTCGGGGTAGGTCTTCTGAAAGTTGGTTGTCAACGCTTCCAGCTTTCTGCGGTTCTCGAACAGATACTGCTGATAGCGGGTCATTCGTAACGAATCCTTGGAGGCAGTCGCTTCAATCAACTTTCGGGTATAGAAAATAAGGTTGATGCGGAGTCGTTTTTCATCGTTCCAGACTTTTTCGGGAATATCGCCATGTTGCCGGGCGTGGGTATCCGCTAAGGCATCCTGTAAAACGACAGCTCTATTTTTTTCGGCAAAACCAAAGGCATGGTTCAGGTATAGCTCCTGGCCAATTAGCTGATGCAGTTGTAAAGCCACTTCCATAGCCCCCTTATAAAACGGACTGGCCTTTTGAGCCAGTAAGTACTTAGAATTTTCCCAGGGGTAGTTAAGCCGGAGGGTGTCGTATAAGGTCGTAATGGTTTGATTTAAGCGATGGCACGTTTGCAGTCGTTGTTGCCGTATCGGTTGCGTTATTGCCGTTACGGCCCATTGCTGGTAAATTTTACTTTTGAGACATAGTAATTCCAGAAGCGAGAGCCGGTCACCCGTCTGGCTTAGTTGGAATGCGTTTTCGTCTCCGCCTTTTCTACGACTTGGATAAACAATGGCCAAACCCTGCTTCACCTGTTGCAAGGCGTCGCGGTAGTTCTTTTGCTGTAGATACACATCGGCCATCTTCTGCCGAATGATCGTCTCTGTAGGCGCATTCTGGTTATGCTGCGATGCCTGTATGGCTACCTCATAGGTGTCGAGCGCTTGTTGAAACTGGCGCTGCAATACATAACATTCTGCTTTTCGCAGGTAATAAATCTCAATATCTTTCTGCTCGTTTTTCTGAAGCAGAGCTCCTTTCTGTAGATAATAGAGAGCCTGTTGACTATTCTTTTGTTTGATAAATAGACCGCTTATTTTGAAATAAATTGCGGCAATCTGCTGAACATATGCGCCCTGAGTATATTTCATACTTTGCATATAAAAAGCCATTGCCCGGTCCGTATTTCCCTGCTTATTATAAGTTGAGCCTATATTTTGATAAATACTCAGCAGCGTAGGCACAGGAGGGGATTTTTGCCTCATAGCAAATTGTAACGCCTGAGTGTAGTAATCAATCGTTCGGTCATAGTCGCCCTTTGAGTAATACATGGCTCCTATGTTATT
Organism: Spirosoma fluviale; assembly: GCF_900230225.1. Taxonomy (GTDB): domain Bacteria; phylum Bacteroidota; class Bacteroidia; order Cytophagales; family Spirosomataceae; genus Spirosoma; species Spirosoma fluviale. Next base: position 39,630 of record NZ_OCNH01000001.1, on the reverse strand, counting down.
ATAAAATGTTACAACGTATGAAGAATCCAGTGAGGTTAACCGAGGCTTGGCAAGTACAGCCCGCAAGCCGTCCTGAGCAACCATAATCGCCTTTTCATAATCGCCCAGCGCATCATACATAACCCCTTGCAACCTGTAAATAACACTAAAGGTATCGTTGGTCTGTGGTAATTTTTGTTTGGCCCGCTGTAGAGCCAATGATAAACTAACTTCCATACATTTGAAATTGGAGGCATAGTAGTAGTCACCGGCTCGCAGTATTTCACAATACGTAAATTTCTCCCAGTCCTTTATTTTGTCAAAAACAGGTTCTGCTCTGTTCAGAAAGTAAGTAACACTATCCGATTTTCGCATGGGAATATACAGTTCTGCAAACTTCAGATCTATATCAGCTTTTAACCGATGCAGATTTAATTTAGGATAGAGGCTGGCATAATTTTGAGCTTTCCGCAGTGCTTGCATGCACTGGATTGGAAGATCAGCCGCATCCAGAATACTTGCGTATCTAACTAAACAGTCTATAACCCGCACCCTATACTTTCCCCGTTCATATATACGTTGAGCCGTTTGGATAGCTTTGATGGCCTGACTGTATTGCCCTTTGTCTCTGAGCGAATCGGCCTCAACCAGCTCCCGATAAGCCATAAGCGTATCTACAGTATTCGGTTGAGACCAATCAGTCAATTGATTTTTAGTATAGCCAATCTGTTTCCCTATGCTTAAGGAAATAAAGAAAAAGAAACTGAAACGGACTATAACTATTTTACCCATGACAAGGCGGTTGTTTTAAGCTTTGTGATAATTTAGCTAGACAGATGGGTCAAACGTAAATGATTTGAAGAGAGTATGAGTACCACTAATTGTCGATCCCTAAAGCCGTAACCCCTTATTCCCAAATTAGCTAAAGAAAATTGACTGATCATCGTTGGTTAAAAATACAATTGTATGTCCGTGTCTAATTTGCGAATTATGTTGTTGCCGCTTTGAAAATGAATTTTTAACAGGTTCAATAGTAAATTGGTACTATAAACGTTGGCAATTCAGTTGTTAGACCCTGGGTCACACAAGCGATGCAGGTGATTAATTGTGAGTAGAGTCATACTATCCCATAGTAATGGCACTTGATTAATCACCGAACATACCTGACTCAGAGACCCAGGGGTAACTTCTTCATCGTTTGCTATGCAATTGCGGGTTTTGTAATAGGAGGATTTGGTTGTTTTGCGCTGGAGTCCTCTGTGGTTTGTGGTTCTTCGGTTTTCATAAAAATAAAATTTAGAGTGTGTAAAATGGTTTAATTATGGAAAATGGTTTTAAAAATTCATTCTTTACATATTTCCAGCCATTCTGCCAAAGGTCTGCCCAAAAGATTACATTCACTTTCTATTTTGGGACATAATCTATAAAATTGGAGACATTATAACCAAAAATGTGACATGAGTAGTTAAAGTAGACCAGTTTGTGCGCTGGCCGTTGAAGGAAGCTCGCTTTTTAAGGAGCGATCCTCAACAAGCCAATCAATTGAAATAGTGTGGATAGAATACCTAGCGAAGTAGATCAATGCGAACCGGTTGCTCCGAAGGGTTCGGCTCACCAGAGCAACCGGTGGAAATAACTCCTAATCAGTTAGATTGTAAAATTCCTTGACAGCTTCGTAGTTATTAAAATCAACGGCGGCTTTCCGGCCATTAACTACAGTAGCTGCCGGAATAATTAATACCCTTGCCAGACTAATCTGTGTCAAAGAAACACCTGAACTTGCTGTGCGATAGACATTAATAGTCTGAACAGTTGGGTAAGAAGCATAAATAACATAGCCAAACACATCGCCATTTACTCCACCCATATTTCCAGGTATTTGATACACTTGGGGCCCTAAAGAAGGAGACTGTAGATATACGACTACCAGACTCTTATCAATAACTGCTTTCGTTATGTAACCTGGTAAATTGAGATTAAAGTTAGCGTTTGCTGCAGCAAGAGAAAAGGAGCTGGCATACGTAACTTGGGTGATACTGGAAGGTCCGGTAGGCCCAACAGCACCAGTTGCCCCTTGTGGCCCGGTTGCACCGGTAGCACCTGTCGTACCCGTAGGTCCTGTAGCACCTGCTGCACCCGCAGAACCCGTAGCACCGGTGTCGCCCTTTGGGCCTACTTCCCCTTTACAGGCGGCTAAAAAAACAACAATTGTTAAAGACAGAAACAGAGTGTTGATAAATTTCGAAAATGTAGTGTTGAACGACATACGTTTGGATTACTATAAATTATGTGGAAAAATGTACCCGCTTTGGGTAGAGCAAAGGTTAGTTTAAAAGATCAGAGGGGCTGTCTGTTTTGGGACATTATCTATCAAATTGGGGACATTACGGCCAAAAGAGTAGCCTTATACACCAAATAGCCTCTGTTTATGAAGGGTAGCACAAGCTAAATCGTCTATATGAGTGGTCTTTTAGAAAGTTTTATCTACTCGTTGTCCAACTTTCCGATTTCCGCCTTTACTGGTCCTTTAAGCGAACTTTCGTTTGTTTATTCCAACTGAGCGGAAAGGTTACCTGCCTGACTTAACCTTTTTTCAACAATGTACTTGTACTTGTTACGCCACTTCGTCCAATTCAGCAATAGCGAGGGTATGACTTACGGGCAAAAAAAGCGTCCCACCTGACTAAGCAGTGGGACGCTGATGTTAAGAATACATGCCTATAAATTGTACGCCGGCCAGGCTACAAACGCGCTACCGCCCAAACTTCAGCGTTGTGCCAATCCGGAAGCCCAGCCCCTGGTATTTGGCGTCTTGCCATTGCGAAATAACTTCGACCCGAAAAAAAGGCAGAACCTGCGGAATCAGGCCATCCAGACCATAACCTACTTCGGTGTAGTTCTTGGAGGCCGGTGTGTAGAGGTAATGCACGAACAGGTTTTCCTTCAGTCCGAGCAGCCTAACCAGCGTGAGCTGGGTCACGAAAAACTTACGAAACTCGGCCAGCACGTGGGCTTCGGCAAAGCGTTTGCCCGTGCTGTACTGGTAATACGGCAACAGCCGGTAGGTCGACACAACATCGCCCTGCTGGAAGAAAAACTGATTCCCTTCGAAATGCTTGAAGTCCGGGAAATACACCTGCCGGTCATTCAGAAAAGACCCAGCGCTGAGTTTGTAATTCAACCGGCTTCGGATGCCCGTTTCGAACGAATGGCTAATACTGGCCTGTAGAAAATCATAGTCCACATCCTGCATCCCTTTCCGGTAGTTGAGCGTCAGCAAGGGCGCATCGTTATCCCGCCGGGCAATCCGCCGACCATTGCGGATTGTGTATTGGGTAGCACCCAGTTTGGCGGAAGCCGTCAGATTAAGCACTAACGCATTATGGGAGGGGAAAGCCGTCGTTTCCACCTCAGCATTGTCAGGCCGATTTGGCGTAAACGTCCGCTCCCGCCAGTTGATCCACGGTTTCAGGTCTTCCCGGTAATTGGCCAGTTCTGTGCGTTGGGCATATTCCAGACTTCCCGTCAACGAGACCCGGTCTTTGAACGGCGAGGCCGTAACCGTCAGGTTCAGGAAATCCTTCTGGTAAAGCTTGGCGAAATTCTGCTCGAAGAACAAGGTCGTCAACGAATTCAGAAACGGACTGATGGGGTTATCCGGGTTGTATTGATAGAGGTAACGCCCGCCCGATACACTCAGTTTCGTGCTCTTGTATTGATAACTACCTAGTCCATACCCCACAAACCCCTTTCGGCCGAACTGATACCGCCCGGTACCGCCGATGTTCCACTCCCCTAGCGGAATCTGCCGGAACCGATTCAGTGAATCGACTTTGGCCCTATAGCGCAGGTTCAAGGCTCCTTCTACTGTATATCCCTCAACAGTGTTGTATTCGACGCGTTCCAGCGGGCTGGTGTAAATCAGCGAACTCTGTTTGGTAAGCCGCCAGGTATGCCCGCTCAGCAATTGACCCGGCGAAAATTTATTGGGCGACTTTTTCTTTTTCGCCGACGCGAGACTATCCTGCTTAAGGCTATCCACCTTGGTAAGCACCTTTATTTCTTTGACCAAACCCAGGCTATCGGCTTTTCGGTAACTCTTGATTTCGGCCGTTGTCAGCGGCACCGAGCGCAGTGAATCCCAGAACACATTCGAGCGTTTACGTGCCAGTGAATCGACTACCAGCGAGTCATCCCGCACCACGGTAACGTCTTCCTTCCGATTCTTCCGCGCCTGTTTCTCCTGCTTTTCATACTCCTTAACCATCTGACGCAGGTTTTTGGTCGAGAATTCCTTTTGCTTTTTGACTAGTTCGTCCATATTGCGCCCCTTGATTTCGCCTTTGGACAGGGTTTGGGTAGGTGGCGCTTTCTTCTCGTCGGCCACTTCAATATCTTCCACAAAAGCGGGGTTGACCACAAACTCGCTGAAGGTCAGATTCCGGATATAGTAGCCCGCAGCTTTCACGCCCAGGTAAGTTCCTTTACCCTCATACCGCTGGTTGGTTGGCATCCAGACACCCTGAATGGGCGTGCAGATATGCCGCACCGTAATAGACACCCCGATGTTGTTAACGGTCTCCAGTTGCAGACTGTGAATGGCCCAGGTGTTCTCCAGAATGTAGATTGTACCCCGAAAAACGCCTTCGCCATACTGCCGGGGAATCACCTGAATTTTACTCACCTCTACCCCACCCGGCTCCCGGAATGTGCCTTTGTACTCGAATTTATAATAGGCAAATGCTTTAGGCGACAACGGCGATACCGCCCCGGCAATGGTCGGGCTGTAGAAACTGGCGTTATAAAACTGATTGGGGCTGAGAAAATCACCCTGCGAATTTCGGTTGGCAATGATCCGCTGCCGGTAGGTATTGGGCTGGCTGAACGTTACTTCGGCAACGGTTTCATTGAGCAATGGCACCCCCACTTTAAAATTAGCTTCTTTTTCAGCCTCTTTCAGTTGCTTTCGGAAGGCCATTTCGGCCAGGTTAGGCAGGTCAATGACGGTAAAGGATGATTTCGTATAAACCCGCGCCTTAAAGCGCTGCACCTGCAACTGGTGGAACCGACTTTTGGCAATGGCCCGGCGCATAATGGTGTAAGCCGGATCTTCGTTACCCGCTTTGGTCTGCACCTCGGCCAGCCGAAGTGCCTGTTCCTCTAGGGTGGCATCCATCGTAACGAAGCCAGATGTAATCTCAACGGGTTTCTGTATCGTCTGGAAACCCAGATATTGAAAAATGATGTCGTATTTACCCGGTTCCAGCGCGATTTCATACCGACCTTCTGCATTGGTAATCGTTCCTTTTGGGGTACCTTTTACAATTACAGCTGCAAAAGGAAGAACGTCGCCCTGTGCATTTTTAACGGTCCCACGCAGGCCGGTAGTGGGCGTTTGTGCATTGGTGGGCAATATATACAGGCATATAAGCAACAGGAGTAGTAAAGACTTCATGCAAGCGGGAGTTGACAAGTGTACGAATGTACTCGTTAAACGAAAAACAGGGTATATTTTTTCTACAAACAACCAATTTCCATCGACAACCAGTCAGCACTATCAGTGGCTGCCTTAAAGGCAAGATGCACACAGAAACGAAAACGTTGTCTACCCAATTGTTAAAAATCTGTAACGTCTTTGTGTATCTTGCTACAAACTGTTGATAACCTGAACTCTATGCACAAATCAGTACACTTTCTGATAAAATTATTCACATTTTCGCTTATCCTGGGCACGACCTTCGCACAAAGCCCGTCACCATCCACTGTTTTATCCGAGCGCGACCGGTCGCGGGTGATCGACGAAATTCTGGACGACCGCTTCACCAATTTTCTGCCTCAGCTCATGCGTCGCGAGGGCATCGATATGTGGGTGATCATCTCCCGGGAATACAACGAAGACCCCGTGCTGCGAACCATGCTGCCCAGTACGTGGCTTTCGGCCCGTCGACGAACGATCATCGTTTTCTTTGATAATGGAAAGGAGTTGGAAAAGCTGGCCATTGCCCGCTACGATGTCGGCAACCTGCTGAAAGGCGCGTGGGACATCGACGTTCGACCGAATCAATGGGAAGCGCTGGCGAAGATCATCGAAGACCGCAAGCCGAAGAAAATCGGCCTGAACATGTCCACCAACTACGGCCACGCGGATGGTCTTTCGTTCTCGGAGCACGAAGAGTTCATAAAAAAGCTCCCCGGCGATTATCAAAAACGCATTGTGTCTGCGGAGAAAGTAGCCGTTGGCTGGCTCGAAACGCGGACGGAAAAGGAAATGGCCATTTACCCGCTCATCTGCCGACTCTCGCACCAGATCATTCAGGAAGGGTTTTCGGAGCAGGTAATCCAGCCGGGCGTAACCACAACCGACGATGTAGTTTGGTGGTTTCGCCAGCGCATCACGAACCTGGGTCTCGACACCTGGTTCCACCCAACGGTTGATGTGCAACGAGCCGACGAGACGGATTTCAACCACCTCCGCACTTTCTCCAAGCGCCCCGACAAGCAAGTCATCATGCCCGGCGATTTGATCCACGTCGACTTCGGCATCACCTACCTGCGCCTGAACACCGACCAGCAGCAACACGCCTACATCCTGCGCCCCGGCGAAACCGACGTTCCGGAGTCGATCAAGGCTGCATTCAAACAAGGCAATCGCTTACAGGAAATCCTGACCGAGCAGTTCAGCGCAGGTAAAACCGGCAATCAGATGTTGCTGGCAGCTCTGGAGCAATCGAAGAAAGAAGGCATCAACGGAACCATCTACTCCCACCCCATCGGTGTGCACGGCCACGCGGCCGGCCCGACCATTGGCTTATGGGATCAGCAAAAGGGCGTTCCCGGCCCCGGCGATTATCCGCTGTTAGCCAACACTGCCTATTCCATCGAGCTCAATGCCGCCGTAGAGATTCCGGAATGGAAAAAAGTAGTGCGCATCATGCTGGAAGAAGACGGCTTTTTCGACGGCAAATCCTTCCGCTACATCGACGGTCGGCAAACGGAGATTTATACCATTCCGAGGAAGTTGGGCTATGTGAAGTAGAGACCGCACCGGCGGACCGGCAATACTTTGCGTCTCATTCGTCCGGATGGTTTTTGCTGACGCGAAATGAGACGCAAAGTATTGCCGGTCCGCCGGTGCGGTCTCTACTTCACACTAACCGACGAACCATCGCGAATCTCTTCGGTAGCCGATGTGATCAGTTTGTCGCCTTCGTTAACGGCACCGAATATTTCGATTTTATTATCGGCCTCCAGCCCCTTTTTGACGGGCACCCACTCTGCTTTCTGATTATTGACCCGAATGACGAAAACGCCCGTCGAAGAGTTGACAATAGCGGATTTCGGCACCACGAACGTGCTGGTTTTGGTTGGCAATGGGAGAGTTACTTCAGCGACCATACCCGGCAACAACTTTCTGTCATTGTTCACTACATCCACTTCCACCCGCTCAGCGCGCAGGCGCTTGTCCAGCGCGCCGGAAAGCCGTTTAATCTGCCCCGTAAATTTTTTATCGGGGAACGTCTTAACGCTGAAACTTACCGGGTCATTCTGATCGACATAACCGGTGTACGCTTCCGGCACGGAGATTACCAGACGCAACCGCTTCTGCTCTGTCAGCACAAACAGGGGAAATTCGGAGCCTTTGCCCGATGGCCCGATGTAGGCACCGGTGCTGGCGTTACGGGCACTGATAATCCCGTTGAACGGTGCTCTGATTTCGAGGTACTTTTTCAAATCAGCCACTTCGCGATAGGCCGATTTGGCGGCATCCAACTGGGCCAGATCGGCATTTCGTCGGGCTAAGGCCAGATCAACGTCGTTCTTCGAAACGGCTCCGGAGAATTTGCTGGCTTCGAGTACCCGCTCATAATTGGCCCGACTACCGATAGACGTGGCCTCCTGCGCTTTCAATCTCGACTCAGCCGAGGTAAGCTGGGCACTCAGTTCCGGGGCTTCGGCTAAGGCCAGTAATTGCCCCTGTTTCACGTCAGAGCCCACATCCACATGCAGCGATTTGATGAAACCACTGACTTTAGCATAAATATCTACATCACGATAGGCAACCAGTTCGCCGGGTATATGCAATGACGAAGACAGCTTGCCCCTGCTCAGCGAAAACGTTTCCAGTGCTGCGGGAGCCTCAACTTTCTCATCTTCTTCTTTTGCTTCCGCTTTACTTTCCGAGGAATGACAATTCGTGAGCGCAATGGCCAGTAACAGACTACTTGTCAGCACAAGCAGACCGCGTACTGGTTTATTTAGTGACCGTTTCATACGAGGGAGAAATGTAATGTTTACTGTCTTTATCTTCGGGATCGAGCGATACCGATTCGGTTGAGGTTTTGCCCTGTACCCAGGCGAAAGCCAGTGGCAGAATAAACAAGGCTGCGAAGGTCGAAGCGATCAGACCGCCAATAACGGCCCGGCCCAGCGGTGCCGACTGCGACCCGCCTTCACCCAAACCCGATGCCATCGGAATCATACCCACCACCATCGCGACGCTGGTCATGAGAATAGGGCGCATCCGTAACGATGCCGCTTCCCGAGCCGCCAACATTGCATTGCCGTTCCGCATACGCAATTCTTCGGCATTGGTCACCATGAGTACCGCGTTGGAAATGGACACCCCCACCGACATGATCATGCCCATATACGATTGCAGGTTGAGCGTTGAGCCGGTCAGCATCAGCAGCACCAGCGAACCAACCAATACGGCAGGCACCGTACACAACACCACCAGCGATACTTTGAAGGACTGAAAATTGGCGGCCAGCATCAGGAAAATAACCATGATAGCTGTGATCAGACCCGTTTGCAGGCTATCGAGCGTGTCGATGAGCACTTGCGTCAATCCCTGCATTTTCACGGTCAAGCCACGCGGTAGCTCGCCCAGCGAGTCGATGGCTTTTTGCACGTCACGGGCGGCTGTTCCCAGATCAATATCATTCAGGTTAGCCGTTACCGACAGCACTGGTATGGCTCCAATGTTATCGTTTTCGCCGTAGGTAGTCCCTTCCTGTAAAGTCGCTACATCGCTGAGCACCGGCCGGTTTGAGTTCGGCAGAATGGGTATTTCGCCCAGATCATTAACGCTGGTCATCCGGTTTTCGGGAACCTGCACCTGAACTGTGTAGGTCTGGCTTGATTTGGGGTCGATCCAGACGCTTTTCTCGGTATAGCGCGACGAGGAAGTGGCGGCAATCAGTGAGCGCGAAATGGCCGATATATCGGTACCCAGTTGAGCGGCCCGTACCCGGTCGATATTGACGTTGATGGATGGAGATTTCGTAGCCTGGCCAATCTGCACATCCCGCAGGTACGGAATCTTGTTCAGTTTGGCGATCACCTTGTTGGCGTATTCTTCGTTCTGCTGCTTGTTCTTCCCCGAAAGTTTGACTTCGATGGGCGTAGGCGACCCCTGGCTGAGAATCTTATCGGTCAACTCAATGGGTTCGAAGGAGAGTTTCACCCCCGGCAGCGCTTTCTTCATGCTGGCTCTAAATCGGTCCTTCAACTCATCCAGATCAACATCGTAGTCGTGTTTCAGACTCACCTGCAAAACACCCTCCTGAGGTCCGGCCATGAATAGGTAAATAGGGCTCGTCGAGAATTGGGCACCGTGCATACCCACCATGGCGGAGGTGATTTCAATGTTTTCCTTTCCAACCATCTTATTCAGCACGTCGATGGTCCTGAGCATGGTCGCTTCGGTCTTTTCGAGACGGGTGCCGTCGGGGTTACGAAGCCGAACCTGAAACTGACCGCCACCCGCTTTGGGCAGCACATCGCGGCCAATGGAGTTGATCAGTACAAAGGCAACTGCCAGTGCACCAACGACATAGACCACTACAATGGCTTTACGGTAAGGCAGCATCCGGCCGATAGACCGCACAAAACGGGCGCGTACCCGCTCAAAGAAGCTGATTTTACCGTCATTATTCAGGTCGATCCGATGCGCTATTTTTATCTTTTCCTGTAGTAAGTCATCCTGCGTGTGCTTACCGTTTACGCCCGCCTTTCCATTGCCGTTAGCCGAAATCGCATGGCCGTTTACAGCCTCTGGCTTACTGGCTTTCCCATTGCTGGCGGGATGGTGCTCTTTCATCATCCAGTTGGCCAGCACCGGCACCAGCGTTTGCGCCATCAGGTACGACGTAACCATCGAGAAGCCAATGGCCAGTGCCAGCGGCAGGAACAGCGCCCCCGGAATACCCGTCATGGTGAAAGCCGGGGCAAACACCGCGAGGATACAAAACAGAATCAGCAGCTTCGAGAAAGCGATTTCCTTACAGGCATCCCAGATAGCCAGGGCTTTGACTTTGCCCATATCCATATGCTGGTGAATGTTCTCAATGGTTACCGTACTTTCATCGACCAGAATCCCGATGGCCAGCGATAGACCACTCAGGGTCATAATATTGATCGTCTGCCCGAATAGGGAGAGGAACAGGACGCCGGAGATAATACAGGTCGGAATGGTAATGATCACGATCAGCGCCCCCCGAACGTCGCCCAGGAAGAGCAGGACCATCAACCCCGTCAGAATAGCACCAATGGCCCCCTCGGTCATCAGACTTTCGACCGCATTGATCACATACACCGACTGGTCGAAGGTGTAGGTGAGTTTGACATCTTCGGGCAGCAGGGCCTGAAAACGGGGCAAGGCCGCTTTTAGATTCTGTACCACCTCCCAGGTCGACGCATCCGCTGACTTGGTGATGGGCAGGTACACCGAACGCTTCCCATTGACCAGTACATACCCTTGCGTAATATCGGCGCCATCCTCAATGGTGGCAACGTCTTTCAGATACAGGTTTTGAACCGTCCCGGTATAAAGTGGAATATCACCGAAATCCTGAATATTCTTGACGGTTGTATTAGCGGGCGTAAAATAGTTGAAATCACCAATCCGCACGTTTCCGGCCGGGGTTGCCTGGTTGTTGATCCGCAGGGCGGCTACCAACTGATCGGGCGTCAGGTTGTGCGACCGAAGTAACTCCGGGTCGGCTTTGATCACAATAGACCGGGCATTACCCCCAAAGGGAGCGGGCGATACCAGCCCCGGAATAGACGTAAAGCCCGAACGAATGTAAACGTTGGCTAAGTCTTGTAGTTCGTTGTTGGTTCGTTGCGGACTGCTCAATACCAACTGCCCGACCGGCAACGTCGAGGCATCGAAGCGGAGAATAAATGGCGGCTGCGAACCCGGCGGAAAGCTGGACTGCGCCCGGTTCGAGTAGGCAGACACCTCCGCAGCGGCCTGCGCCATGTTGGTACCTTCATAGAACGACAGTTTCAGGAGCGTGATCCCCTGAATGTTCTTCGTTTCGATGCTTTTTACCCCCGACACATACAACAGCAGGTTGACGTATTGCTTCCCGAAGAACGACTCCATCTGGTTGGGTGTATAGCCACCAAACGGTTGGGAAATGTAAATAACCGGCAGATTCAGGTTCGGGAATATGTCAATCTTGATGGTGCGAACGGCACCTATACCGAAGTAAAACAGGCTGGCTACGAGCACCAAAATGGTTATTGGCTTTCGTAACGCAGAGCGGATCAAATTCATATTAAATTAAAATCATCTTAAATGAATAACGTTGTTGAGTTAACCAATCCTGTTCTTTACGGAAGTATATTGACCATGTAAACGAAAAATCAGATAAAACCCAATTTTTTCCACAATACATCACATAAAGCGGTATATTATACTGAAAGTTAAGGATTTTGTACGATACTCCCCCCGTCTACTTTCTATCATTTAGAGGCTTTTAGGGATTACTTTCTACTATAAAATCATCGACATAATTTATACTCAGGTTACTACATAAGTAAAAACACTTATTGCTTTGAATTGCTGTTGGTATGCTTACCATTGGCTGAAAACAGCATAAAAAAAGTGCCGGGTTGATTAACCCGGCACTCGTCTAAACCCTGAACCGAAAACTGACTAGGCCAGTCGGTTGATGCAGTTCAAATCTTCGAACGCGATTTTCAGGCGTTGCACCATGCTTTCTTCACCTTTACGCAACCACACCCGTGGATCATAATATTTTTTGTTTGGCGAATCAGCACCTTCGGGGTTACCCAGCTGCGATTGCAGATAGCCTTCTTTCGACTTGTAGTATTTCAGGATACCTTCCCACATGGCCCACTGCATGTCGGTGTCGAGGTTCATTTTCACGGCACCATAACGGATGGCTTCCCGGATTTCTTCGCGGCTTGAGCCCGATCCACCGTGGAATACGAAATTCACCGGCAGCGGTCCCGTGTTGTAATGCTCTTGAATGTATTTCTGCGAATTGTCCAGAATGATTGGCGACAATTTCACGTTGCCCGGCTTGTATACACCGTGTACGTTGCCAAAAGCAGCTGCAATCGTGAAGTTCGGCGAAATCTTGCTCAGTTCTTCGTAGGCGTAGGCTACTTCGGATGGCTGCGTGTACAGTTTCGAATCATCAACGTCCGTGTTATCGACGCCATCTTCTTCACCACCCGTTACACCCAGTTCAATTTCGAGCGTCATGCCGATTTTAGCCATGCGCTCAAAGTATTTCGAGCAGATTTCGATGTTCTCTTCGATAGGCTCTTCCGACAGGTCGAGCATGTGCGACGAGTACAAGGGTTTGCCCGTTTGGTCAAAATGCTTTTCACCGGCAGTCAGCAGACCATCAATCCAGGGAAGCAGTTTTTTGGCGCAGTGGTCGGTATGCAGAATAACGGGAACGCCGTATAGTTCAGCGATATGGTGAACGTGCAAAGCTCCCGAAATAGAACCGGCAATGGCAGCCTGTTGCTTATCGTTAGGCAGCGACTTACCGGCGTAGAAAATACCTCCACCGTTCGAGAACTGAACGATTACCGGAGAGTTAACCGCTTTAGCTGTTTCCAGTACGGCGTTGACGGAGTCCGTGCCAACAACATTGACGGCGGGAAGGGCGTAATCATTTTCGTTGGCGTGACGGAAAATTTCGGTAACGCCTTCTCCGGTCACAACGCCGGGAGCAAAACGGGTGGCTACTTCACTCATAATTAGGATTAATTTTGGATTCGTTCAAGAAATAGTTTACCGAAAAAGAGGACGGCTAACCTATTTGACTTCTGTTGGTAAAGTTGGGGATATTGTAAAAAAAATACTAATCTTACAGAAAGGCTTCTGGAGAAACGGACAATTAATATTTACAAATAGAACGATTTTTCCACCACCTTTGAACCTATAAACTAAGCCTTTAAATCTGTGAAAACCCTTTTCTTCTGCCCGCTCTGGGGTATGGAAAGTCTCGGCTATACCGAAGCCGCCAAACGTGTGAAAGCCGCCGGGTACGACGGCATGGAAATCTCAGCCGGCCCCGATAAACGAAATGAAGCCGTCCAGATCACGCACGACCACGATCTGCAACTCATTCTCATGGCCTTTGGCGGTGGTAGTAACTTTGTCGAGCACAAAAAGAAGTATCACGACGACCTACTGGACATTGCCAGATATAAACCCCTGTTCATTAACGCCCACACCGGCCATGACTACTTTACGTTCGAACAAAACGTCGAGTTAATTCAGGTGGCTATTGCTGTGGAGAAACAAACGGGCGTTCGCATTCTGCACGAAACACACCGGGGTCGGTTTTCTTACAGCGCGCCCGCCATTCAGTCCTACCTGCTCAAGGTGCCGGAGTTACGCCTGACCGCCGACTACTCACACTGGGTCAATGTGGCCGAATCCTATCTAACTGACCAGATGGACAACGTAAACCGGGCCATCAGGGTTAGTGATCATATCCATTGCCGCGTTGGGCACCCTGAAGGACCACAGGTGAATGACCCGCGTGCGCCGGAGTGGAAAGACGCCCTCGAAAGTCATGCCAAATGGTGGGATGCCATTCGCGACAGATTTCAAAAGGCGAATGCTCCTACTTTAACCGTTACCTGCGAATTTGGTCCGGCGGGGTATTTGCCAACCATTCCCTTCACCCAACAACCCGTTGCCAGCCAGTGGGATATAAACGTATTTATGAAAGATTATCTGAAAAAACGCTGGGCGGTGTAATTCGTTTACGGGTAACGCTCACAGCATGTCTTATTCCTGAGGTATGATTTTTGTTACATATTCTGACTAACTTCGTAGAGCCTGATTTTAGCCAGGTTGATCAGTCGTAAATTCAGTTCCATGCGCCTTTTTTTATCCATCATCTGTCTGTTTCTGTTAGCCATTGGTGTCAGGCCTGTGCGGGCACAACTGGAACAGTCCATGCGGATCGAGATTCCGTCGGACCCGAATGAAGCTGAATCATTTGACGTAACGCCCCTAGCCGAGCGCGGAGTGCTGATGACGATTCGGACCGGCAGTTTTGTGGATAATACACCCGTCAGGTTACACTTTCAAAAGTACGATACTAACCTTAAATCCGTTTGGCATACCGAATACAAACAGGACCTCAAATACAAGCCGGTTACCACTTACGAGTCCGACCAGTATGTTTATCATCTCTTCCGGGAGTACGACGGTAACCAGTACCAGTTCCTGCGGCTGCACCTGGATGATGGCGTGATTGAGACTTTCGAAGGTGAGCTCATTGACCAACTGGATGTGAATGAGTTTAAGGTAATGGGGAGCCAGGCCTATATAAGTGGCTTTCACCACGGTCGCCCGGTTGTTATATCGTTCTCGTTCTTCGACCAAACCGTAAAGGTGCTGCCCGGCCTGTATGCGAACCGAACGGAGATCAGCAGCCTCGAAATTGACGAAGCCCGGCAGGAAGTCAACGTGCTGGTGCACTCCCTCCGACGTCATTGTAAGTTTTCGATTCGGACGTATAATTACGACAGTAAACTCCTGCGAACCCTGGATTTCGACGGGGCGAAAAACAGCCTGATCTCAGGGAAACTATTACCCGTCAATCAGCAGGAGTCCATCCTCGTTGGCAATTACTCCACGGATTGCACGCCCTACTCGCAGGGAATCTATGTAACGCGAATCCATCACGGTGAAGGCGGCAGCGTATCGACGACGGAAACGATTAATGACATTCAGTACATCGAATTCTCCCAGCTCCAGAACTTCTTCAATTACCTGAAACCACACCGGCAGCAAAAGCTGCTGGCCAAAGCACAGAGAAAGAAAGAAGAAGGCAAGGACTACAAATTTCGTTACCGATTGCTGGTTCATGATCTGAAACCGACATCTGATGGTCTCACGCTCGTTGCCGAAGTGTATTACCCTCAATACAGAGGCAGTACCCTGGCCTATGGGGGCTACCTGCGGGGAGGAGATCGCTACGAAGGTTTCCACTACACGCACGCCTTTATCTGCGGGTTCGACAAGCAGGGTAAACTGCTGTGGGATAACTGCTTTCCCATTAAGGAACTGCTCAGCACCGAATTAACGGAGATGGTGCAGGTGTCGCAGCAGAACGATAAAATGGTGCTGGCTTACCCCAACGATGGCGAAATCACTACAGAAGTGATTCAAGGGAGTAAGATTCTGAAAGAGACGGAAAAATTCAAATTGAAAACGAACGCCGAGAACGAGAAAGTAACATTTTCGGCACAGGACAACTTAATGGCCTGGTACGACCGGCATTTCATCGCCTGTGGTTTTCAGAAAATTGCTGCCACAAAAAACCTGAACGCAGGCCAGCGGGAAGTCTTCTACCTGAACAAGTTGACTTACAGCGAAGACAACAGTTCTTCGGGAGCGGATAAGGCGACTACTCGAAAAAACGACGGATCAGAACGATAATCAGGTTCAAAACGATACTAACCACAATACAGGTCACGATGGGAAAGTAAAACCCGCCACCGTCCTTCCCGTTAATGCGAATATCGCCGGGTAAACGTCCCAGCCAATGCAACTTATCGCCGAAAAAGTAAACTAGTATACCAACCAGTACAATAACGGCTCCGATAAGAATAATGTATTTTCCGGCGACAGGTGTCATGCGCTACTATTGATAAAAGCCAATCACATCTTAGAAACAAGCGAACATACACAGTCGTTTCTCAAATAAATACAATATTAATAGTATATCCCTTGCTTTTTGATAAATTAATTTGTACTTTTGCACCAGATTTTACAAGCGACATCCGTTCGCGTCTCTGTTTCTCTCCTTTTTTACGTGTTGAGTTAGGTCTGACAGAGCTTATGTACGGATGTACAGGATGGGTTTCTGTGTGGACGCTCCCGAGTGGGGCACTTGCGCGTGGGCTAATCGTCGAATGGTCGTACCGGTAGATCCGGTCGTTGTCTTTATCCCCCTTGAAGAGGTTTGGGGTGGTGGTCCTGTTGGGTCGTTGGGGCAGCTTGGTTCGTTGGGCAATTCTCGCATTATCGCGCCGTTCACTGGCACATACTCGTCTTCGTTTGGATGATTCATTTATTTAATCATTTCCAATTAATGAAAACGAAAACAAACAAATCAGCTGATCAGGATGACTTCCTGGATATTGAAAAAATAGCTACGGAGATGGCCGCCAGCGCGGTCGTTCCTGCTGAGTCAGCTACAGCCGAAGCAAAAACGGCTAAGGTTCCTAAAAAGAAAGTGGCAAAGCCAGCCGTTGAAGCTGCTTTTGATGACACAGCAGCAGAAATCGTTGCTGAAGGTGTGGCCGATAAAGTCGTTATCGTGGCCGATGAACCCCTTGCCCACGTTGAAGACACCACAATGGCGGCTCCCAGTACGCCTGCCGTTGCGGAAGTAACAACGCCTAAAGTTGATCCAAATCAAATTTTGTTCTCCAGCCTGGCCATTTCAGCTGAGGTATTGCAGGCCGTTACGGATATGGGTTTTATTAGCCCATCGCCCATTCAGGCCGAAGCCATCCCGCCTATTCTGGCTGGTCGCGATGTAATCGGACAGGCACAAACGGGTACCGGTAAAACGGCAGCCTTTGGTATTCCTGCTCTTGACCTGATCGACGTTCAGGATCGTTCGGTGCAAACACTTATCCTTTGCCCAACACGTGAATTAGCGCTACAGGTAGCGGAAGAGATCAAGAAACTGGCGAAATACAAACGCGGTATCCGGATCGAAGCCATTTATGGTGGTGACTCCATTGAGCGGCAGATTCGGTCACTCAAAAGCGGTGTGCATATCGTGATCGGTACGCCCGGTCGTGTTATGGACCACATGGAGCGTAACACCCTCAAGCTCAACAACGTTAAGATGATGATTCTTGACGAAGCAGATGAGATGCTGGACATGGGCTTCCGTGAAGATATTGAGAGCATTCTGGAAGAGATGCCCGAAGAGCGGCAAACGATTCTGTTCTCGGCGACGATGTCGAAGCCGATCATGCAGATTACCCAGAAGTTCCAGAAAGATCCTGTGCTGGTGAAAGTCGTCAAGAAAGAATTGACGAACGTAAACATCGAACAGGTTTATTTCGAAGTAAAAGCGAAAGCGAAAGTTGAAGTGATGTGCCGTCTGATCGACATGTACGATCTGAAACTGCTGCTGGTTTTCTGTAATACGAAACGTAAAGTCGACGAAATCGTTGAAGACCTGCAAATCCGGGGCTATCAGGCCGAAGGCTTGCACGGCGATCTGCGCCAGGCCCAACGGAACAACGTCATGAGCAAATTCCGCGCTGGTACGACCAACATTCTGGTTGCCACCGACGTAGCCGCTCGTGGTATCGACGTTGACGATGTAGACGCGGTTATTAACTTCGACATTCCGCTCGACGAAGAATATTACGTACACCGGATTGGCCGGACAGGCCGTGCGGGCAAATCGGGCCGGGCGTTCTCGTTCGTGGGCCGCGATGAAAAATACCGTTTCCGCGAAATCCAGACCTATACGAAAGTTAAAGTTGACAAAGGTGTCATTCCTTCCTTCGAAGACATCGTAGGTGTTCGCAAAGCCCGTTTCATCGAGCAACTGCAACAGACAATTCAGGAAAGTAAAGACCTGAACCTGTATGACGATTTACTGACGCAACTCAACCACGCCGGTTTCTCGACTGAGCAGGTTGTAGCCGCCCTGGTAAAACGCAGCATGGGTCTGGAGAAAAACGAATTCGCTGATCAAAACCTTAACCTGGAAGATGATCGCCGGAATGGCCGCGACAAATACGCTGACCGTGGTGGTCGGGGTGAAAGTACCGGACGTTTTGAAGATCGTCGGGGTGGTGCGTCCCGTTTTGGCGACCGCGATGAGCGTGGTAACAGCTCGCGTTTCGGTGATCGTCGGAATGACGGTGGTGGCCGTGGCGACGGAGCGTCTCGCTTTGGCGACCGCCGTCCTGAAGGAGGAGATCGCCCACGCTTTAATGGCCCCGATCGGGACCGTGCAGGCGCTGGCAAGCCTTACTTCGACCGCGATGACCAACGTGTTCCCCGTGAGCGCGAAGCGAACATGACCCGCCTGATGGTGAGCATTGGCCGTAAAGATTTCGTCCGTCCGGGCGACATCGTAGGTGCCATTGCCGGTGAAGCCAACATTCCTGGAAACAGCATCGGCAGCATCGATATCTTCGACAAGTTCACCTACGTTGACGTACCGAAAGATGTAGCCACCCGCGTTGTCGACGCTATGGAAGGTAACACCATCAAAGGACGCCGGGTTAATATTGAAGTAGCACGGTAGTTTAGTGCAGTAAGTGAAATAGGTGCAGTAAGTAAAATGGCTGACGCGAGATCAAAACTCCTGCGTCAGCCATTTTACTTATTACACCTATTTCACTAACTCCATAAAACTCTATTCTTCATAATAATATCCGAAAATAATCCCCATTTCGTCTTCGCTGGTCAGGCCGAAGCTGACGGCTTTGCTGGTGGTGTTGTTGTAGGTTATTTCGGACATAAGCCCCTCCCCTTTCTGCAGGTCGATAGGCGTTTTGAAGGTGATAATTTCGGGGTTCTCCCAGTCGGTGGAGGTGTAAACGATTTCGCCGTTGCGGGCTCCGCCAACGATTTTGATCACGAACTTCTCGCCCAGCTTGTGCATATGCGACGTTAGCGTCAACACTTTGCGGGCCTTATTGAAAGTAAACGTTTTCGTAAGTGTTACCCGGGTTTTAGCGGGTATAGACAGGCTTGTATTACCCAGATCAAGCGTCTGAACGATGTTCTTCACCTTCGCTTTATCGACTGTGTACAGATTAAGCTGAGCCTCCCCTTTTCGCACGGCTGTTGTCTTGTTGACAAAGTGGGAATTAAGGTCGAAGGAAGCACCCGCCGGGATCAGCAAGGCAACTCCCTCCGGAAACACATAATCCTGATACTGCGCCTGCGAACCAGCCAGATAAACGTGGTTCGACATGGTCAGCACCGTCGGTATGTTCAGGGAATTATCCGGGTTACGTAGATCGCGGATGTCATTCAGATTAGGCAGTGACGCTTTGTTTCGAAAATCGTAAGCGACAAAATGGTGGCTTCCGCTCCGCATTTTGGTCTCATAGCGATTTACGTACACGTCCTGCGTGTTGCCCAGCACTTTCCGGGTAAACAGCTCCCGTTCAAAATTTGGCTGTATATCGAATGAGGGAACAGCCATTTGAAAACCAGTTCCAGCCGCCGGAACCGTTAACGGCTCATAAGCCACTTCCGCAACGGTTTTATCGTTCAATAACGCAGCATCGGCTATGTTACCTGCTTTGGGAGCCCCGGCATCAATCCAGCGACGAACAAACTCAACCTGTCCGTCAGACAGCGATAATCCCCCTAAAGGCATAGGGTTACCGTATTGTTTGCCACTATGATGGCTGGCTGTTGTCGTAATCTTATGATAGAGTAAGCTCTCCAGCGAGGCAAATGCTTTTACCCGTTTGAGACCGTCGGCTTTGGCACCGCTATTTTTAGGATCAACACGTACAAGGTTCTGATACGCAACACCTTCTGCCAATACCAGTCCATGCTGAAAGTACGTGGCGTCTTTATCCGACAAGTGACAGCCCGACGTGGCGCAGGTAGGCGTCAGGATTTTTTGCTGGATGAGATCAAACGAAGATGTCTCCGTTGGGGCAAGTGTTTCGGTCGTGTCTTTGGAACAGGACACTAAATTCAGCCCAAGAGCGGAAACACCAACAGTCAGGGCTAATCGGGTATAAGTCAGGAAGTTCATAGATGATCATTGGCAACAAAGCCCTCGGAAAGGTAACGTAATTTATGGTTACTTTCGTCAAAACTGAAGCACGAAATCCTGCTTGGGCTGCTCTTTCCGAAAAAATACCAGCCCTACCCAAAACAGATCGACCGTTACACGAACGGATTGGTGAGTTTTGATATAGCCCCATGCCTGCTCCATCTCATCCGACCAATGAATATCATCAAAGACAAATACGGTATCGTTGTGGATATTGGTCAGGCAGGTTTCGAAGTAGTGCACAGTTGGCTCATAGCGGTGGTTGGCATCGAAAAAGACAAAATCAATTGGCGGAAGCGCGGCAATAGCCTGGGCAAGGGTTTCATCCAAATTACCAACCACTACCTCTATGTTCTGAATAGCTAATCGCTCAAAATTATGCCTCGCTACGGATGCCGTTTCCGGGCAGCCTTCAAATGTCAGTACATGCCCTCCGTAGGGTTTCGTCGCTTCGGCCAGATAGGCCGTTGTTATTCCCAGCGACGTACCCAAATCGACAATGACTTTTGCGCTAAATCGCTGAATCAGCCGGAACAGTAAACGACCGAAGCGCGCCGATTTCTGGGAATTTCGGGCAATATCGCCGATGCTGCGTTGACGGGATGAGTTTATTTTTGATCCAGCCCCCAAATCTGCGATTGTAACAAGTTGACGGCTTTTACGAAGTTCTCTTCTCAGGTTCTGTATAGGCGCAAACAGCACTTTCGATCCGGTTTTTGCCCGGATAACCTGAAGATACAGCGAAAAGAGAAACGGAGAATGAAGCGAATGTTCGTCGCGGGCGCGACTTAAATACCGAAGATAAGCGAGTAACAAAAATTAGTTCAGTTTATACGGCACTACCATCGTGAACTCGGGGATACTGACCCGAAGCTGTTTACCGTCAATAATTCGTTCGACAAGATACGTTCCTGCCATCTTACCAATACTCGACCGTAGATTACAGCCCGATACGTATTCGTGGACCTCACCCGGTTCGAGTACCGGTTGCAGCCCAACAACACCCTCTCCTTCTACCTCCCGAACGGTACCATTGGAATCAAAAATCAACCAATGACGCCGGAGCAACTGAATTGTGTAGTCACTCGCATTCTCGATGGTAATCCGGTAGGTAAACACGTAATGCGCCTGGAGTGGACTGGAGTAATCAGCCTGATACTCAGTCTTCACGCTAACTTTCACGCCTTCTGTGACTGACGAAACCATAAATATTAGTGTCGTTTTGCAACCTTAGAACGAAAATTAAGTTGATTAGTTTTGTTACGCAAGAACCACTCTTAAAAAATTTTTGTAAAGGGGTTTTTGGCGTTTGTAGGCGTATAATGCCGAATCACTCTTATCAGTTCCCTACATGAATGTATCTATTGCCGAATCCTGGCGAAATCGGCTACAGCCCGAATTCGATAAACCCTACTTTGCTGAACTTGCTCAATTTTTACGACACGAATACAGTACTCAGCGTATCTATCCACCAGGCGCGTTGATGTTCAACGCCTTCAACAAGTGTAGTTTCGACGACACCCGCGTCGTTATTCTGGGACAAGACCCCTATCATGGCGAAGGGCAGGCCAACGGACTGGCGTTCTCGGTAGCCGATGGTATTACCAAACCCCCTTCTCTAATCAATATTTTTAAGGAGATTCAGGACGACTTAGGCAAGCCTATCCCGAAGTCGGGTAATCTGGAGCGTTGGGCCAGTCAGGGCGTTATGTTACTTAACGCTACGCTTACCGTCCGTGCCGGACAGGCGGGGTCGCATCAGGGAAAAGGTTGGGAAACGTTTACCGACGCCGTTATCAAGCTGATTTCAGCCGAGAAAGAGCACGTCGTTTTTATGCTCTGGGGGGCTTTCGCCCAAAAGAAAGGAGCCGTAATCGAAGGCAAAAAACATTTGATCCTCAAAGCGAAACACCCATCGCCCATGGCCGCCAATTACGGTGGCTGGTTCGGCAATAAGCATTTTAGTCAGGCAAATGCTTATTTGGAGAGTAAGGGGTTAGCTCCGGTGGAGTGGTAAAAAGGAGTAAAGGGAGGAGGGGGAGGAGAGGGATGTACTTACCACCCTTTTCTCCCTCTCGTCCCTCTCCTCCCCCTCCTCCCTTTTCTAATCTATCGTCCTGAACAGCCGGTTCCATCGGATTTTATTCCAGATGTTGGCCGGGTTGGGATCGAGCGACATCCAGACAAATACAGCTTTACCAACGATGTGGTCTTCGGGAACAAAGCCCCAGAAACGTGAATCGAGGGAGTTGTCGCGGTTATCACCCATCATGAAGTAGTAATCCTGTTTGAACGTATATGACTTAATCGGCTGTCCACCGATTTTAATGGCTTCGGGCGCTACTTCCACTTTTTCATTGCCTTCATACAATTCAATGACCGGTCCATAAAGCGCAATCGTTTGCGCGTTTATTTGAATCGTTGCTCCCTTTTTCGGAATCGTAATCGGACCGAAATTATCATGGTTCCATTTGAAAGTCGGCGTGCCATAAATCATAGGGGCCATTTCGCCGGGCTTTTCGGTCATGGGCTCAATGTCTTTCACAAAGTCAAATCCTTTAAACTTCGCGATGACATCTTCTGTCGTGTTGACGCTGTAGCCCACCATCGTGGATGTTTTTGTCGAGTCGTTATACTGCTCCAGCGGTTTCCAGTTCTCGGTAGGCTGGCTTGGGTCGCGGTAGTCATTAACGATCTCATACTTGCGGAAAAACGTTGCGTCGAGAACTTCAGTCGTTTTTACAAAGTACTTCTGTTCGGCACGGGCGGGCGTGGCAAAGGGCTTGCCATTCACGAATACAGCCCGTTGGCGCACTTCCAGCACATCGCCGGGAATGCCGATACAGCGTTTGATGTAATTGGTTTTCAGATCGACGGGGTAATCAATGTTATCATTCAGGTACTTGGGCGGTACATTGAAGACGACAACATCGCCATTTTTAACATGAGTAAAACCCGGCAACCGGTACGAGGGCAACTGAATAGCGGTGCTGTAAGACGGGATATTGGTCCCCCATATTTTCTGGTGCGTCAATGGCACCTGCAAGGGTGTGCGGGGTGTACGGGTGCCATAGTGCAACTTGCTCACAAACAGGAAGTCGCCCACCATAAGGCTGTTTTCCATCGATGGGGTTGGAATCGTAAATGCTTCCATAAACAACCACCGGATGAGCGTAGCCGCCACAACGGCGAACAGGACAGAATCGAACCACTCGCGAATGGGCGATTTTCTAGCGTTTGCCGGTCTTGTTTCGGCCTTCGTTTTTACTTCAGACATGTATACTAATGCTAAATTATGACAGGGTCACCCGTAGGGCGGTAACGTTCAAACAGGTTATCGAAATACCGTGACTAAATACGAAATTACGAAGATGAACTGGTTTTATATAACCGTTCATCATTCATCCGGTTTAATTCCCCAGTAAGTCATCCATTCCGAATATGCCTTCACGGCCAACGAGCCATTCGGCGGCTATAACTGCCCCAAGAGCAAACCCCTGACGGCTGTGGGCTACATGTTTGATTTCGATACGATCAACGTCCGATTCGTACCGAACGGTATGCGTGCCGGGTACGGTTCCCTCACGCAACGACGCGATCTCTATAGCATCTTCACCAACCGGAGATGGTTCTTGACCAGCTTCGTTACTTACCCAACGCTGTTTACCGGGCAGTTGCTCCATTACCCCTTCGGCCAGCGTGATGGCGGTGCCACTGGGGGCATCTTTCTTTTCGGTATGGTGAATTTCCGTCATCGACACATGATAGGACGGGTAGTTTCGCATAAACTGAGCCAGCACTTTGTTCAACCGGAAAAATAGATTGACGCCAATGCTATAGTTGGATGCATAGAAAAAAGCCCCTTTCGTCCGCTCGCAAAGTGCTTCGATGGCCGGCCGACGGTTAAGCCAGCCCGTGGTGCCGCATACAACCGGCCAATTCCGCTCCAGGCAATAAGTAATGTTTTCGGCCGCCGATTCGGGCGAACTGAATTCAATGACAACATCTACATCGTCGGGTTCGAGGTTCGCTAAATCAGCGTAGTTATCCGCATCAATGCGGCCTGCAATCTGGTGACCCCGTTCGAGCGCGATCTGCTCGATAGTTTTTCCCATTTTGCCGTAGCCCAGTAGGAGAATATTCACGTTAGTTTCTGGTTAAACGTGGTGTCAAGTTCGCAAACCCAGCGCAGTTACCAGTCGGCACATAGTTGGATTTAAGAACCCTATACCACAGCAATTCGAAATTTATTTAAATGTAAGCGCCACCCGAACACCCGGAACAAAACCGATGCCGGGGGCAGGCAGCACATTGGGTTCGACGTTCATCGAGATGTCGTCGGTTAAATCGAATGTTTTTAAGTGAGCCGCTACATTGGCTTCGACAATGTTGATCGCCCACAAAAGGCCGGACAAGAGCAGATTCAAATCCCGATAACGCCGAAACGTATCGTAGGCATTCTTGGCATTGGCCGACGTCCGGAAGAGGACTTTGTTGTCATTAAACGGACTGACCCCAATCGTCACTCCGTCTACTTTGTACCGTATACCCTCGGTATAGGCAGGGGCTCCCTGAAGGTTTGAGTAAAGTTCGGGATTAAGGGTAGCAAAAAAACCATCACCTATGTTAAACAGTGGGTCTGTTGCTTTATCGCCGTAAAGGAGTCGTCGATACCCAACTTCGGCCTCTTTGGCTAACCCCCGGTATTTGACAAAGAGGTAGCCCATCACGCCAAAACCGGCATAAATGAAGGGTATTTTATAATACTGACGGTTGTAGGCCTGGCCTAGACCGGGCAGCATCAATGAGCGAATGGTGGCCTTTTTCGGAATAATCTTGTGAATCTTCGCTTCCTGCTGCGCCGACACACGAACGGTATCCGGATTATCCAGCGACGCGGAATCATCCGCTGTCAGCACAGATCGACCAACCTGAATCGGAATTCCATTACGCCGGATTATGGTTGGAATCGTGTCGGCTGCGGACCGGATTTGCCGGGTTGAATCAGTGGCCGCCGGGGTTTTAGCAGGAGTAATAGCCGGACGTTGGGCAAAGGATGTTGCAAAGGGCACACTGAACAGGCCGACAGTAAGTAATATGAAAAACTTCATGCTCACAAAACGACTCAACCCCCTTTCTTTGGGCCACTCATTCACCGGTTTAAGGTAATTTAACACGGTTAATCTGAGTTTAACTCTGCGAGTTCAGTACTTCCAGAATTTTAGTTAGCTCCTCCTGCGAGGTAAATGGAATCTTGATTTCGCCCTTGTGCTTTTCGTCGGCTTTTATGGATACGCGGGTACCAAACAATGATGATAGCTTAAACTGAAGGCTGCGCATTTCCTGCTTGGGCAGAGTAACACGCCGGGTACTTACCGTTTCCTGGCTCTCGTCGGATAAGTTCCGAACGGCCTCCTCTACTTTCCGAACCGACCATTCTTCATCAACGGCTCTCGTAAACAGCCGGATTTGTGCATCGGGATTTTCGATGTTGATGATGGCTCTGGCATGACCCATCGAAATCTTGTTATCCCGCAGCGATGCCTGAATTACCGGGGGTAATTTCAGTAAGCGGATGTAGTTGTTCACCGTTGTCCGGTTTTTTCCAACACGCTCACCCAGTTCTTCCTGCTTCAGACTGCATTCGGTAATGAGTCGCTGGTAGCTAAGGGCAATTTCTATGGCATTGAGGTTCTCGCGCTGAATGTTCTCAATCAGGGCCATTTCCAGCATCTGCTGGTCATTGGCCGTTCGAACATAAGCTGGAATATGGGTCAAACCGGCTATTTTAGAGGCCTGCAAACGCCGTTCACCGGCAATAAGCTGGTAACGCTCTTTCCCCAGTTGGCGAACCGTAATTGGCTGAATAATGCCTTGCGTCCGAATCGAGTCGGCTAATTCCTGTAGCGCTTCTTCATCAAAACGGGTTCGGGGCTGGAAGGGGTTTGTTTCGATCAGCGTAACGCTGATTTCAGTCATTGTACTAATCGATTCAAACGGCGACGGTTTCGTCTGTCTGCTAACCGATTCGCTATCGTGCAACAAGGCGCCCAAGCCGCGGCCCAATCCAATCATCTTCTTACTCGGTGCTTTGGTGTTGTCCATAAGACAAGTATGTATGATGTACGATGTATGATGTATGGTGTATGATATAGAATAGCCTGATTAGGCACTTTTTCCCTATATCATGCAACATACATCATACATCATACATACTTAATTTAAGCTTCCTGCGGCATCATGCCGTTCTTTATCAGTATTTCTCGGGCCAGGTTCAGGTAACTGACGGCTCCTTTACTGTCGGCGTCCTGCGCCAGGGCAGGTACGCCAAAGCTGGGCGATTCGCTCAGCCGGATATTACGCGGGATGATGGTGCTGAAAACCATTTGCTGGAAATGGCTCGTCACTTCGCCCACCACCTGATTCGACAGCCGAACCCGCAAATCGTACATCGTTAGCAGAATACCTTCGATGGCCAGATGCGTATTGAGCCGCGACTGAATGATTTTGATGGTGTTGAGCAGCTTACCCAATCCTTCGAGCGCGAAATACTCACACTGAACCGGAATGATAACCGAATCAGCAGCAGTGAGGCTGTTAATCGTAATCAGACCAAGGGAGGGCGAACAGTCAATGATAATGAAATCGTAATCGTCGCGAATGCTATCGAGTGTCGTTTTCATCTTATCCTCCCGATTCTGGAGGTTGATCATCTCTATCTCGGCCCCGACAAGGTCGATGTGCGATGGCAGCAAATCCAGGTTCGGAAAGTCCGTCTGGATTATAGCGTCCTGAGGGCGTACACCCTCAACCATACATTCGTAAATGCTGTTCTCGATTTCTTTCGGATTGTACCCGAGCCCAGACGTAGAATTCGCCTGAGGATCAGCGTCAACAATGAGCGTCTGAAATTCGAGGGCGGCCAAACTGGCAGCCAAGTTGATTGTTGTTGTTGTTTTACCGACGCCACCTTTCTGGTTGGCGATAGCAATGACTTTACCCATGGGTCTGTGCGATGCAGTCCCAAAGATGCCGGATAGTTTCCACGAAAGCAAGAACTGTTTCACGGAATGTTCCACAATGGTTAATGAGTGAATGATAGAATGAGTGAGTGAGTGAATAAAACCAAGTGTTAGTTTTCCATTCACTCACTCACTCATTCTATCATTCACTCATTAAATCAGGCCCACACCTTGGTGCCTTCGGTGCAGTTACGGCACATTTCGATTTCGGAGCGGGAACGCAGCAGGGTTTGCCGGAAGTCAGTGTAAGCAGGCCCCTGCCAGAGATCGGCGAAGGATTGGGTTTGAAGGTCGCCCAGCCGATGATGCGCATCTTTATCGAAGCAACAGGGTACCACAAGTCCGTCCCAGGTGATGACGCAGGAGTGCCACATTTTCCAGCAATGGTCGCCGAAACCATTTTTGATGCGGTAAGTTCCGTCTGCCTGGGGAGCGTAACGGCTGTACTGGTCTATGGTTGGAATGAGTTCGGAACCCTGCTCATAGTCGTAAATCTGAGCCGTTTTGAGGCCCACTTCATCCACGCCCAGTTCGCGGGCTAACTTATTTACTTCGGCAATCTGGTGTTCGTTGGGTTTTACGACCAGAAACTGAAAAAGCACATGGGGGGTCCGTGACTTCAACTCCTTTTTCCAACGAATAATATTCTTTGTTCCCTCCAGTACTTTTTCGAGCTTCCCCCCTACCCGGTATTGCTCGTATACTTCCTGCGTAGTGCCGTCAATCGAAATGATCAGCCGATCCAGGCCCGACTCCACCGTTTTCCGGGCGTTGGCATCGGTCAGGTAATGGGCATTGGTGCTGGTAGCCGTGTAGATGTTCCGTTCTGTTGCATAACGAACCAACTCCAGAAACTGTGGGTGCAGATAAGGCTCGCCCTGGAAATAAAAAATCAGGTATAAAAGTGTGTCGTGGAGTTCGTCGATGGTGCGTTTGTACAGTTCTTCGCCAAGCATACCAGTTGGCCGCGTAAAGGAACGGAGTCCACTGGGGCACTCCGGACAGCGCAGGTTACAGGAGGTCGTTGGCTCAAAAGACACCGACATGGGCAGCCCGCGGTGCGTAGCTTTGCCCGTTCGCCGTGACTCATAGTAACTGTACACCACTTTCAGCGCATTGGCAATGCGTTTGGGCGTTAGTTTGGAAGCGAAGTTAAGGCCGTCGCGGTAACGACCGACCGTTTGGTTACGATTCATGCCGTAAAGGTACGGTTCAGCCGTTTACCGGAATACCTTTTTCAAATCAATCGAAATCCCATTCGTTGGATCCGTGAGGATATCGTTGTGAAAAACTAACTCTTCATCACCTGGCAAAAGCACAAAAATGACCCGAAGCATCGGCTGTACAAGCCAGTATGACTTTACGCCAGCGGAAAAATAGGT
Source organism: Spirosoma fluviale (assembly GCF_900230225.1). GTDB lineage: Bacteria > Bacteroidota > Bacteroidia > Cytophagales > Spirosomataceae > Spirosoma > Spirosoma fluviale. Next base: position 11,169 of record NZ_OCNH01000001.1, on the reverse strand, counting down.
TAACGACTTCTCAATCAATTCAGTAACCGATTGAGAAGGTGACAGAATTTCAACTACTGTTAACGGCACACGGGCAACCTTAATTTCGTCTTTTGTCCAATTAGATGGCTGAGAAGGAAAAATGCTTAAATCAGGAACAGTTGATGGATTCGGGCTTTGTAACGTTACCTCACTAACAATATCAAATGTATCACGATAGTGATCCATTACCTCAAAGATTATTCTGGCTTCTAGTAATCCGTGATTAAAACTAGGCACAGGTTTACCTCTCTCAATTTCGTAATCCGTCAGGGCGGGTTGTTCAACAACTGCTTCCATTTCGTTGACTGATTTAATTTCTTGAAATATACTGAAAAGTAACTGTAGCGCCAATCTAAGAGATTCTATAAACCCGACAGCCTTCTTCCTCAAAAATAACCTCTCCGGCCACTAGACCCGACCCTGCTTTGGGCAACGTGCCGGTCATACTAGCTGCAAAGGCGTAGTTTATGGATTCGGTATGCGTCCAGACGATGTAATTCTTCCCGTCGTTGGGACCCACCAGCCAACGCGTTTCTTTCCCTGCGATAGCGGGCCAGATACCTTCGGCAAAGGCCCGCATCCGGCCAATAGCGGTAAACTGTTCGGCGTTCTGCCCCCAGATGAACGGCCCGTGCGTCACTTTATCGGGCTGGCGGTCGTCTTCAATCTGAAATACGTAGAGTTTCGAGTATTCTTCGTTTTCGCCCCGCTGTTCGTGCAGATTTCGTACTTCAAACCCCAACCCTACATAACTCGGCATGTCGGTCAGGAAGAGCGCCGTGAAATACCGAAATAGATTTCCGGTACGATAAAACGCGTCGAAACGCGGGTCGTCCTTATCGGCGGTCATGACCGTGAAATTCGGGGCGAACCGGCGCGTTTTCAGGTAATCGGCATAATCGGCAAAGTGTTTTTTGAACGTCGGCGAACCAACCACCATCGACTGTAAATCGCCCAGGGTTGAATCGGCTTCAATGGCTTCCAGGTGGTCGAGTTCGTTGCCGTAGCCCATAGTATCCGGCGGTGCCAGAAACGTCTCGGCAAAAAAACCGTAATGTGGTACACTTTGCTGAACGTACTTTTTTATAGCCCGTAAGGGATCATAAAACGCATCGGGCGTAGCTGGAACGCCCTCCGGCCGAAGCTGTACATGAGCCATATCGCCCCGCATGAAATCGAAATTGTATGTCTGCTGACAATCCTGAACGTTCCGGCAGATGTAGTTCCAGGCAGGTATATTGGGTCTATTGAAATCAAGTTCCCAATTTTGGTTATTATCCTTCGATTCATAGAACCGATACCGCGCCAGAGGACCAAACACCCGCGACATTTCCTGAGGCTGGTCGAATGCATACTGGTACCAAATCTGGCCAAAATCGTCCACCACAAAGTCGTTTGGATCGATATGGAGGCCACGATAAGGCGGTGCCATGGTCATGGGCAACGTCTCCAGTCCCAGTGAAATCAGGTGCCGAATCAGGGCAAGCCGTCGGTTAAGACGTCCATTATAATCATTGGGTAGTCCGAACAAAATTCGTTGTCGCTGTTTATCGCTCAGGGTGGCGGTGCTCCCTTGTTGGTCTGTCGAAAAGAATACCTCTTTGGTAAAAGTCAGCGGTGTTCCATCAGCCGCTCCCATACACTTTAGAAATTGCCAGATCGCTTCCTCGGCGTACCGGTATACCAGACTGGAATGATCGAGTAATGTATCCGGCTTACCGCCTTTTTCATCGCGCTGCACCCACTCAAACAGGGCGGGCATTGTGAGTACCATTTCGGAGAAGCGATCGGTGTGGGGAATAACGTCCATGCCAACCGTGCGCCCTAAGGCATGAAGCAGGTTTGTTACCACTTTCAACTGCTTTTCAACGGTATCGAGCGCGGGAACGAAACGGGCCAGTTCAACATCAAAGAACTCCGGGTTGATTTGCCAGCTCACCATCCCGTACAAACTCCCCACCACGCCCGGCTCCCAGATCGGCAACAAATGAATACTGTCATGACTGGCCGGTATTGTCATGACGTAGTTAATGATTTTCCAGAATGAGCCGAGAGTTCGAACGTTTACCCCAACCATATTGCTGCGCTTCAGCCAGGTGCCATCGGTATGAATCCGGGCCGGACTCTCAATCATATCTGCCGGATCAAGGGCCCGGCGCAGAATTTCGTTCCCCAGTCGTTTATGCAGGATTTCCAGCGTTTGATACACTGAAAACTGCACCGCCGTTTGGGGCAGCAAGTTCATAATGAACGACGAACGCCCCGATTGATAGGCTTCTGTATGGCTAGCGTAGTACTGGGACCAGTCTGTCTGTAACGTATCGATGGAGGTTGGCATAAGGCAAATGTAAAACGGTTTTTAGAAAACCAAACACTATCCTTTTGTGTCAAAAGGACACAGAAATAACCGTTTCACCCACAATTCTTATTTAAAACTGTCTTTTTCAAGGATACGGTTACATGTATACCAACGCAGCCTTTCTCAGCGATACGGTATACCATCAATACGTTCGAAGTACTTTAAGTCGATGATTTTTGTTGATCCGAATGCGTGGATTACTGATGATCTGAAAGAACGCCCCGCTTAGTACCAACGTCCCTACAACAGGCAATGTATTGCTGTAAAAGCCTCTGTTATTAACAATATCGGCTAATAAATAGACGCCACCAGCAATGGGAAAGAGCGTGCCCGCAGCGGTGATGAATGGGATACGCCTGTTCAGATAAACCATCTGCACATCGTTGAACCGGAAGGTTACGGGTTCATCCCGATTCATGACCTGATTGGCCATCAGTACACTGAATGTACTGTCCGTTACATCGTACAATTGTTCCCGGTATTTTTCGTCCCCGGCTTTGAAATGCAGTTCATCCCCCACAAAAAAACGGTAGCGCCGAAAGCCGCCAATCACATGGTTTACGTCGAGAGCCAGATACCGGGACGGGCGGATCAGGGCAGCGAACGCCGTGCCCTTACGTTGCAGAAGTTGCTCCGTTGTGAGCGTGTCCTGCGGTTGAGCAATGGCAAAGTGCCCCACAAAAACAAAAACCAGACTAAAGAGCCATCGAAAGTTAAATTTCATAAAGCGACTAGTTGAACTTGTTGTCAATAACAGGAAAAATAGGATAGCGGGCCCGTTTTTTAGAAAAATTTAACCCATTCGCGAAGTGTTGGCTAATTTGCGGGCATGATTACCGCCAACCAACTCCGAACGTTTACCGAACAAATATTCATAGCACTCGGCTGCTCAGAAACCGATGCGCGTTTAGCTACTGACGTCCTCGTTAGTGCCGACTTGCGGGGCGTCGATTCGCATGGGGTAGCCCGTTTACCAGGGTACGTCCGCCTGTACGACCTGGGCCGCATCAACCCAACCCCGCACATTCGCGTGGTTCATGAAACCCCATCCACGGCGGTCGTTGACGGCGACCGTGGCCTGGGTCTGGTTGTTGGACCCTGGGCCATGCAGGTAGCTATTGAAAAAGCCAGGGTTGCCGGAACCGGCTGGGTGGCGGTGCGCAACTCCAACCACTTCGGCATTGCCGGGTACCATGCGCTGCTGGCAACAGAACACGATATGATTGGTCAGGCCATGACCCACGCAGCACCACTCGTAGCGCCTACGTTTTCGCTGGATAAACTACTGGGAACCAACCCCATTGCCGTGGCGATTCCGGCCGCTACCGAACCAACGTTTTTGGCCGATTTTGCCTCAACGGCGGTGGCCTATGGTAAACTCGAAATCCTGCAACGCAAAGGACAGGATATTCCCGAAGGATGGGCGCAAAACGCCGAAGGCCAACCCACTACCGATGCCAACGCCGTTCGAAATGGCGGGGCACTACTGCCGCTCGGCACCGACCGCGAACACGGCTCACATAAAGGTTATGGGCTGGGTGCTATTGTCGATATTTTTTCGGGCGTGCTGTCGGGGGCGAACTACGGCCCCTGGGTTCCGCCGTTCGCGACCGCCGGGTTTATGCAGTCCAACGAAGGTGTGGGCGTTGGAACCGGGCATTTCTTCGGGGCCATGCGCATCGACGCCTTCCGGCCCGCCGACGAGTTTAAAACGCACATGGACACCTGGATTCAGCGATTTCGGCAGGCCAAAGCCGTTGACGGAAAGCAGGTATTGATTCCCGGCGATCCCGAACGCACGATGGAAGCCGAACGATTGGCCAACGGCATTCCCGTGGTAGAGCCGGTCATAAAAAGCCTGGAAGAACTCGGCGAACGATTCGGCGTGAAATTGTGAACCTGTCTATACTTTCATAAATAAGTTAGCAATAAGTACTTTTTGTCATCCCGAGGAACGAGGGATCTTCGGTAAGAATAAAAAAATAGTCCTCCTACCGAAGATCCCTCGTTCCTCGGGATGACAAGAAACGCACAATTCAACTTAAAAAATAAAAATTTAAACAGGTTCTGTAAAAATCTTATAGGCTTTAGTTAACCCTTAGCAAACTAACTGTCAATCATTTATGAACTATCGAAAACTTGGCAAGACCGGTTTTAGCATTTCCGAAATCAGTCTGGGAACCTGGCAGGTTGGCGGCAAATGGGGCGACCCATTCAGCCACGAAAACGCCGACCGTATTCTCAACGATGCCGTTGATGCCGGTATTAATTTCATCGACACCGCCGATGTGTATGGCGATGGCGAAAGTGAAAAAGCCGTTGGGCGGCTGGTTCGCTCCCGGTCCGAACAGATTTACGTGGCTACTAAATGCGGTCGGCGGTTGCAGCCGCACACGAGCGAGGCCTACCAACCCGCTGCCTTGCGCCAATTTGTGGAAGACAGTCTGCAAAACATGGGGCTGGAAACCCTGGATCTGATTCAACTGCACTGCCCGCCAACCGAGGTTTTCTACCGGCCCGAGATTTTTGAGCTGTTTGACCGATTGAAAGACGAAGGTAAAATTCAGAACCTGGGCGTTAGTGTCGAGAAAGTGGAAGAAGGCCTGAAAGCCATTGAGTTTTCCAACGTGACTACGGTACAGATTATCTTCAACATGTTCCGGCAACGACCGGCTGAGCTTTTCTTTACCGAAGCACTCCGACGCGATGTTGGCATTATTGTCCGGGTGCCGCTGGCGAGTGGTTTGCTCACGGGCAAGTTCAGCGCCGACACTACTTTTTCGGCCGACGACCACCGAAATTTTAACCGGCAGGGAGCTGCTTTCGATAAAGGTGAAACGTTTTCGGGCGTGGATTATGAAACGGGACTGGCGGCCGTCAATAAATTACGGGCTGTCTTTCCCGACGATACCAATCTGGCACCCGATGCCCTACGCTGGATATTGACCTTCGATGCCGTGAGCTGCATTATTCCCGGTGCCTCGAAGCCCGAGCATCTGACTTCCAATCTGCAAGCGATGGACCGCCCCGTTCCTACGGCTGAACAACTGGCTACCGTGAAGAAAATCTACGACGAGCACATCAAAAATCCGGTTCATTACCTGTGGTAAGAACTGTAGTGGCGGGTTTGAGAATCCGCCACTACAGTTCTTACTGGCCCAGAAAAATCTGAAAACCAATTCCCAGACTCATGTAGTTGGTTGTTGACACAGGAACCTCTATCTGAGTACCACCGCTGTTATAATAGGCATTGGCTGTCTTGTATTTCTGAGAGATATAATTCACACTGGCATTCAACGCAACGGTACGATTGATAAAGTAGGCAACACCCACGGTTGGCGTAAGGGTAGAGGTAAAGCCCTTTCCCTTAAGGTCCTGATTTGAATCGCGGTTGCGTATACTTGTCCAGGAATAGCCATACGCCAGACCAACGAAAGGCTTTAGCTTAGAACTTCCGAAATAATAGCGCACGTAAGGAGACAGCCCAAAAGAGACATTGCTGGCTTTTGCGTCCCCATTGAAATTTGCGTATTTACTCTTGCTTAAACTAAGCGGTATACCGGTACCGACTTCCAGATTATTTACCGGGAAGTAACCTGCCGATGGGGTCAAATTAGCCGAAAATGAACGATACGTGTCTTTCTTGTAATATGTAAAATTGCCAACGGTGGCGCCAACGGTCCAGCGTCCTTTCTCGGTTTGGGCACTTACCACGGTTAAGCTCGTTAAAAGGATCAGGCAGGTACATATGAATGCTTTCATAAACATTGATTAAGTAGTTAATAAAGCACAATAGTACATACAGCCCTGTTCTGGCTCGTATCCGTTAATAAGATTTAACGAAAAAAGCCTGCATCTGACGCAGGCTTTTTTCGTTAAATCACTCACCAATAATCACTTATTTCCTTTTACGGCTCGCTTGAACGTACCGTCCGAACCAAAGACTAAAACAACCCGCTTGTTATCGGCGGTGGTTATGTAGACGATGTAATTGTTGGTCGTTGCTTCCTGAGCGGCTTTATTGATCGTAGCCCCGGCATAGTTCGTATTGATGTATGCTGTAATGGCCGCTGGCAGACTCGATGCCGCTACGATTGTCAAGCTCGTGCCTTTTCCGGGACGAGGGCGATGGAGCGTATCGCCGGGCGCATGATGCGTTGAATCACCACGCGTGTGACGGAGTGAGTCCCGCCGTACATGATGTGCAGAATCGCCAGGAGCGTGGCCCCGTTTACCGTCAACGGCTTTCACAAACGTACCGCTGGCGTTGAATAACAATAACTTGACCGAGCTACCTACGGTAATAGCGACTACATAATTCCCCTGTTTATCGTTGAACGCTTCTTTAACGGTTGCTCCCGTGTAAGTCGTTGTAATGTATGTTGTGATGGAAGCCGGTAGCGTGGCGACATCTACGGCTGTCAGGCTACGCGGCCCGGTAGCCGATGTGCTGGTCACACCAGCCGTACGAGCAGACGCAGTAGCCGATGTAGGGTCGACAGCATTTTTGGTACACGCATTCAGGCACACCACGAGGGCCGCTATAAAACTAAACACAAGCAACTTTTTCATAAAAGCTCTGGGTTGTTTTGTTAAAAAAATACAATAAGAAACTAAACGATATCCGAGCTCGTTTTTCGGCATTTCTCACTATACGACCCTCAAGGGGTTAGCGTTGCAACCTAAAGCGAATTTTAATTAAACTGATCAATAGGCGCTCCCCAGGTTGCTGTGCAACAAAGGATATTTACAAAAGCCAAAAACTGGCTACTTTCGGTACCTCAGATGTGATGAATTTATAACCGATGGCAAATAATGGAACTCAGAACTTTACTTTTACAATCCTTTATTTGTACATTCCAGCGGCCAAGTGGGTTCTGTTTGGCAATTAAGCATCGTTACAATATATTGTTCCATGAAAAAACAAAACGCCCGTCAATCCCAATCGCAGACACTCAACGGCAAGACCCAGTCACAGGGCCAGGCCAATGCCAATTTTTCGTTCAGCGATTACCAGACTGAAAACTTTTTTGATGAGATGTTCGCCAGTGAGATGCAGGTACGGGCAGGCTACGCTCCTTTCCAGCAGCGCGTTGAGCAACTTACCCGCGAGGATCTCATTGGGCGACAGCATGCAGCCGAACGGGCGCTCATGAGCATGGGCATTACCTTCAATGTCTATTCGGAAGGCGAAGGTACCGAGCGGATCATGCCCATCGACATCATCCCCCGCATCATTGAATCGGCCGAGTGGGACCGGCTCGAAGCGGGACTCATCCAGCGGATTAAAGCCATCAATATGTTTCTGGACGACGTCTACAACGATCAGAATATTCTGAACGACGGCGTTGTTCCCCGCGATCTTATCGAATCCAGCAAATCATTTTTACCGGGTTGCCTGGGTGTAAAACCGCCTAAAGGCATCTGGTGCCATATTACCGGCACGGACCTGATCCGGGGCGAAGATGGCACCATGATGGTACTTGAAGATAACCTCCGTTGTCCGTCGGGGGTATCGTACATGCTCGAAAACCGCGAACTCAACAAGCAGACTTTCCCCGATGTACTGGCCCAAACGGGCGTTCGACCGGTTTCTGACTACCCAACGCGACTATTGCAGATGTTGCAGTACATTGCCGACCGCCCAAACCCAACCGTAGTCGTTCTGACACCGGGTATCTATAATTCGGCTTACTTCGAGCATTCGTATCTGGCTCAGCAGATGGGTGTTGAACTGGTCGAAGCGCGTGATCTGGTCGTATCAGGCGGTTATGTTAAAATGCGTACAACTAAAGGCTTTCAGATCGTCGACGTCATTTACCGCCGTATCGATGATACCTTTCTGGACCCCAAAGCCTTCAACCCGGATTCGATGATTGGCGTACCGGGCATTTTTGAGGTCTACAAAAAAGGGCGTGTTGCACTGGCCAACGCTCCCGGAACCGGTGTTGCCGACGACAAAGTGATTTACGCGTATGTACCGCGTATTATCAAATACTACATGGGCGAAGAAGCCATCATTCCCAATGTAAAAACGTACATCTGCCGAGAAGAGGAAGACTGCGCCTATGTCATGGAAAACATCGAGAAACTGGTGGTAAAAGAAGCGAACGAAGCGGGGGGCTACGGTATGCTTATCGGCCCGAAAGCGACATCGGAAGAACACGAATTATTCCGTCAGAAGATCAAGGAGAACCCCCGTAATTACATCGCCCAGCCAACGATTTCGCTGTCGCGCGTGCCCTGCATCGTCGGCGACCATGCCGAAGGCCGACACGTCGATCTGCGACCATATATCCTCTATGGCGACGGCGTCAACGTTATTCCCGGTGGTCTTACCCGTGTAGCCCTGCGCAAAGGCTCCCTCGTGGTCAACTCTTCACAAGGCGGTGGCGGTAAGGATACGTGGGTGTTGTATTAGTTATTGGTTATTGGTTATTGGTTATTGGTTATTGGTTATTGGGAAATAGTCCAGCCCCACTATCATCTACTCATTAACTAATCACCATTAACCAATAACCATCATATACTCTTTCCCGGCCAAAAACGTTTTAGCTGAAACAGCTGGAATCTATGCGGCCTATCTACTTACTCAACGTTATACTACTTTTTTTTTGCATTACCCTAAAGCCTACACTCAGTCAGGCCTCCCACGTACGGGCGGGTGAAATTACGACCAAGCGAACCTCCCGAACCGCTTTAACCTACGAGATTACTTTTACGGCCTACTTCGACGAAACTCCCGGCGGTAAGCTAGCTGCCGATGCGGCAAACAGCTACACCATCTGCTTTGGTGATGGCACAACGGCGGTGGTCGAACGTAGCCAGCGAATTTTTATCAACCGAAATACTTCCTCCATCAATACCTACAAAACAGTCCATACTTACCCCGGCCCCGGCACCTACACCATCGGGATAACGGTCGTTAACCGCAATAACAACACCCTCAATCTTCCCCCGGCGGGTCAGTCGGAACGGCTTCCCTTTTTCGTTTCCACAACGATCAGCATCAATGCCGCGCTGTTGGCCAACTCAACCCCGGTAATGCTCAACCCACCGCTGGATTCAGGTCGGGTGGGCCAGAAATTTTGCCACAACCCGGCCGCCTTCGATGCCGATGGCGATAGCCTGGCTTACCGGCTGAGTGTACCCAAAACATCGCCAACCGAAAATAGTTGTACCGGTCGAAATATCCCTTCCTATCAGAACCCGACGCAGTTCAGTACCGCCAGTGAAAATGGTGGTACGCCAACCTTCAGCATCAACCCGATCACCGGCGAACTCTGCTGGGACGCCCCCGGTCAGACTGGCCAGTTCAACTTTGCGTTCATCATTGAGGAATGGCGAAATGGCGTGCTCATCGGCGAGATCACCCGCGACATGCAGATCATCGTGGTCGACAGCCCGAATAAACGGCCTCTTATCCAGCCGATACCGGACTTGTGCGTGGAAGCGGGGGCCCTCATCACCCAGCCCATCACCGCCACCGACCCCGATGGCCAGCGCGTCATCATCGCCGGTTTCGGGGGCGTCTTCAACATCGGTGCCGACCGACTGCCCCTGCCCGCCAACGAACTGATCCCGCCCGCCTACGCCCGACTCATCAACGGCGACATCATCCAGAACCAGCCCGCCACAGCCACCTTCTCCTGGCAAACCAGCTGCAATCAGATTCGGCAGGCACCTTACGATGTGACCTTCAAAGTCACCGATGTGCCTACCAGACCTACCCCGGCCCTGACGTCGTTCCAGACCTTCCGCATCCAAATTGTGGGACCCTCCATCAAGAACCTCACGGCCCGGCCCACCGCCACGGCCAACGGACGAGCCATCCAGCTAAGCTGGAGTCCCTACTCCTGTGGCAACCCCGGCACCTTTATATCGATCTATCGCAAGGAGGGTTGCGAAGACGTGCCACCAGAGCCTTGTGTAACGGGTGTCCCGGCGGGCTACGTCCAGATTGCCCGCGTGCCCATCACGGCAACAACTTATACCGATACTTCTTCCCTACGCCGGGGTATCGCTTACGCCTATCGGCTGGTGGCGGTCTACCCCGACGTTAACGGCGGCAGCAATGGGGGCGTTTCACTAGCCTCCAACCAGGCCTGTCTTAACTTACCCCTGCTGGCACCGGTCATCACCCAGGTCACCGTCGACTCCACCCGAGAGGTCAACGGACAGATCACCGTCCGCTGGACCCGACCCATCGGACTCAACCCCGGCGACCTGGGCGGACCCTACCAGTACCGACTCCAGCGAGCCACCGGACTGACCGGCACCGACTTCTCCCCCCTCGCCACCATCAACACCACCCTCAGCCCAACGGCCGCCGACACCCTCTTCGTTGACCGGGGCACTTCCACATCAACCCTCAATACTACGGCCAACCCCTACCGCTACCGCATCGAGTTCTTCTACACCGACCCCGCCACCGGCCAGCTTACCCGGCTCGACGTCACCGAAGCGGCTTCTTCCGTCCGGCTCAGCGCTACCCCCGCCAACCGGCAGGTCACCCTGAGCTGGCAGGCCAACGTGCCCTGGTCCAACGATGCCCGCGTCCATGACGTGTATCGCAGCCGGAGCGGCCCCAACGGCCCCTTCAACAAGATCCGGGAAGTAACCGTCCAGACCCAGCCCTACTCCTTCACCGATGATGGAACCGACACCTTCACCGCCGATGGCAACACCAGCCGGGTCCTCTCGGCCGACTCCAGCTACTGCTACCGGGTGATGACCCGGGGCCAGTACACCGACACCCAACTGGCCCGCCTGGGCGTGCTGCTCAACTA
>NZ_OCNH01000016.1 GCF_900230225.1 Spirosoma fluviale | reverse complement strand
ACTTCGTTCTGGGCTTCGGCATAGATCAGCAGCGTTTCGGCGAAGCGGATCTGGGGTACGTTGAGGTTGTTCTGACGGGAACCCGCCACGCCTGCCGTTCCATTAGAGGTACGGTTGAAGTGCTTGAAGACGTAAGGCGCTCCCAGGGCGAAGGGTGCCCCGTTGCCATTGGTGAAATAGGTGGTGTAAAAATACCCCGCCTGATCCTTGGTCCGCAGATCACCCGACTCATACGAGTTGTAGAAAGCCGCTGTTGGCACCGAGCTACCCGTTCCCCCTGGTCCGTTAAACGTTACGGGCTTGAAGTTGGGGTAGAAGTTGTCCATCGGGTTACCGGCCACCGTCGTGTTGTACTGAAGCATGAAAAGGTGCTCGACACGGTTCTCGGTGCTTTCGCGGTGAACGTCTTCATACGTGGTGAAGAGGTTGATGGTCGATGGGTTGGCGTTGGCGTAGGTGATGACCTCCAGGGCCTTATCGGCCGCCAGTTTGTAGTGCGAAGCGCCTTTGCTGAGGGGGAACCCGGCCATGGTGAGGTAGACTTTGGCAAGCTGGGTTTTCACCGCTGCCAGGTTAACCCGACCGCTCGCGTCCATCCACGCTAAACCAGCCGATTCGGCAGCCAGCAGGTCGTCGACAATTACTTTATACACGTCCTCTTGTGGAGCGCGCGCGGGTAGGAAATCGTCCGACGATGCCGTTTGGGGTTTGGTAATCAGGGGCACATTTCCCCATAACCGCACCGCTGTAAAGTAGGCAGAAGCACGCAGGAACCGTGCCTCACCCAGAATTTTGGTTTTCTGAGCGGCATCCATCGGCGTAATACCCGGCACCTTATCCAGCACCAGATTCGCGTTGGCGATCACCCGATACAGCCCGTTCCAGTAGTTGACCACGTGGGCCGTGTTACCATCATGTACTAACCCGTAGAGGTTATTTAGATCGGAGTTCTGGGCCGTCTCGGTGGTGGAGGTTCCGGTCAGGGCTTCCAGCAACTGCCAGTTGCTGGAGAAGATACCGGCTCCATCGCCCATGAACCGTAACGTAGCGTAGGTAGAAGCCAGAGCAGCTTCAGCATGGTCGGGAATGGTGTAAAAGCTGGTAGGCGTTAGGTTGGACGGAGCCTGTTCCTTGAGAAATTCCGTGCAACCAGCAGGACCCACCAGGGCTGCGCCACACAGTAAAACCCGACTAATGTATTTTGCGAATGTATGTCTCATACTAGTGAAATGTCAGTCAATTAAATGCGATGGTAGATTACAGGCCGATCTGAAGGCCCAGCATGTAGGTGGTTGGCTTGGGGTAGTTGTGCCAGATCATGCCCTGCGAGAAAGCGCTGTTGCCTCCACCTTGGTTGGTTGGGGTCACTTCCGGATCACCCACAATAGGGTCTTCGACCGATAGGAAGAAGTTCTGAGCTGATACGTACATGCGTAGCCGGTTCATCTTGAGCCGGTTGGTCATCTCCACCGGGAAGGTGTAGCCAAACAACAGGTTACGGCCCCGCAGGAACGAACCGTTCTTGATCCAGTG
>NZ_OCNH01000013.1 GCF_900230225.1 Spirosoma fluviale | reverse complement strand
AACGAGAAGACCAACGGCTTCGACAACTTTGTGGGCCATGTGAACCTGAGTTCGAATCAGGCTCTCCAGGAGAAACACCTGCTGCTGCCTATTCCAAGACAGGAGTTGTTGAACAACCCCAATCTGAAAACCCAGAACCCTGGCTATCCCGGCGTTTAAGGATATAAAGTAATACTGATATGTCGTGATAAGAGTTTACTGCTTATCACGACATAAAAAAAGCCTCAATCATACTTATATGATTGAGGCTTTTTTTATGCCTATACCTAAGAAATAATACTCACATGACTATTAGAAATACTAACTATTAATTTTATTTAATAAGTATAAATACTAAGATCATTTTTTTAATAATATTTAAATCAATAATTAATTTTTTTTCAATCTTAATGAGTAGTTCCTACAGACAAGTTATTTTCCCTATAGATATTCCCATTATCATCTAGTTTTCTTTTCATTTTAACCCCAAACCGTTACCCTTAGGTAACTATTTTATGGCAAAACTCTTACCACCTAAACTCCTGTCCGATAGGTTAATTAGAGTTTCAAGCACTCAACTCCTACTGGCAGCTCTGTGCGTTAGTTTTACTTATGCGGGAAAACCGGTCAATCCAAAGCTACCTGTCCATCAATCCGTAAAGCTGGCCGACAGAACACTTACAGGTCGTGTTACCGACGAAAAATCAGAAGGCCTTCCCGGTGTGAGTGTTATCCTGAAAGGAACCCAGCGCGGAACTGTTACCGATGCCGACGGACAGTATAAACTTGAAGTGCCGGATGGCTCATCCACGCTGGTTTTCTCATTTGTTGGATACCTGCCGCAGGAAGTAAATGTTGGCAGCCAAACGGCAATAAACGTTAGTCTTAAAACCGATAGTAAAGTACTTGACGAGATTGTCGTCATCGGTTACGGTACCACGCGGAAGTCCGATCTCACCGGTGCAGTAACGGGTGTTAAAGAAGCTCAGCTTCAGGAACGACCTGCCACCTCCCTCAACCAGGCCCTCTCGGGCCGCATGCCCGGTGTGCAGGTCAACACCAACTCAGGACGGCCTGGCGGACGTACCACCGTCCGTATCCGTGGGTTCAGCTCCATCAACTCCTCCAACAACCCCCTCTATGTCGTGGATGGCGTGATGCTCCCCCAGGGTACCGGCGACCAGTTCAGTAACCCAATCGACTACATCAACCCCAACGACATCGTTAGCGTTGAAGTCCTCAAAGATGCCTCCTCGACGGCTATTTACGGGGCCCGAGGTGCCAACGGCGTCATCCTGGTCTCCACCCGCAAGGGCAAGGCTGGCGAAAGCCGGGTCACCTACGACGGCCAGTTCTCCGTCAACACCATCGGACCCAACAAGCCAAAAGTGCTCAACGCCAAAGAGTATCTGGCCACCGAAGACCTGGCCTACGCCAACATGGCCAAGTATGATCCCGTCGGCTGGGCCGCCGGTAAGTGGTCGTATCTGGACCCAAAAGTGCGCCGGGCTGCCTTCAGTGCGGCTCACCCTGGCGTGTTCGATGCTAATCTCAACCCCTTGTATGACACCGACTGGTTCAAGGAGTCGGCTCAGAACAAGCTCTCCCAGAACCACCAGTTGGGTTTCAGTGGGGGTAACGAGCGGACTCAGTACTCGCTCTCGCTCAACTACCGCGACGATCAGGGGCTAATCAAGACCTCCTACATGAAGCGTTACTCAGGCCGTTTCTCGATCGACGATCAGGTCAAGAGCTGGCTCAAGATCGGTGGTACGCTGAGTTATAACAATCAATCCGAAAATCTGGTGGACGTCAACGATGCGGTGGCCCGTCAGATTGTGGAAGACTTCCCATTCCTGCCCGTGCGCTACCCCGACACCGGTGTCTTTGCCGAAAACCGGGATTACCCCTTTGCCGAAGGCAGCATGAGCTCGGTTCACCGACTGATAGATCGGAAGTACATCCAGAATACCCAGACCACGTTGGGTAGTCTGTTCACCAATATCACCTTTGGCAAAGGCCTGGAGATGCGCACGGTACTGGGTGCCAACATCCAGACTCAGGAGATCAACCAGTCGCAGACTCGTACCCTTAACATTGGCAACAACGGCAACGCATCCGTTAATAACAACCGGCAGAATTTCTGGTCGCTGGAGAACTACCTGACCTATAACAAGCAGTTCGGTCAGGATCACTCCTTCACGGGCCTGCTGGGGCTGTCGTGGCAGGAAACCAACACCTTTGGCATCGGGGCCAGTGTGAGCGGCTTTGCCACCGACTACTTTGGTTTCAACAACCTGGGTGCGGGGGCAATCAACCCCGGGGTGAGCTCGGGTGCGTCGCGCTTTGCGTTCAACTCGTATTTCGGCCGCATCAACTACGGCTACAAGAACAAGTACCTCTTCACGGCCACAGGCCGGGCTGACGGCTCCTCCAAGTTCGGAGAAAACCACAAGTTCGCCTTCTTCCCCTCGGCGGCTCTGGCCTGGCGGGTATCGGAAGAGGACTTCCTCAAAGGCAACCCGGTCATCTCCAACCTGAAAGTTCGTACCAGCTACGGTTTGACGGGTAACTCCGAGATTCCACCGTACTCTTCGCTCTCCCTGTTAAGCTCGAACTACTCGACCATCTACAACGACACAAGGGTGAGTGGCACGGGTATCAACCGTCTGGCTAACCCCGACCTGCGCTGGGAGAAAACTGCTCAGACCGACATCGGCCTGGAAGTTGGCTTCCTCAAAGGCCGCATCACGCTGGAGGCCGACTACTACTACCGGCTGACGACCGACATGCTCCTGGATGCGCCCGTACCTCAGTCGAGCGGCTATGCCACCATCCGGCGCAACGTGGGTTCGATGGAGAACAAAGGCTTCGAATTTGGCCTCAACACGATCAACATCAACCGCGGCACTTTCAGCTGGAACACATCTTTCAACATCTCGCTGAACCAAAACAAGGTTCTCTCGCTGGCCACCCCCTCCGACATCTTCAACGTAGGCGGACCTAACTTCACCAACCCCACCAA
>NZ_OCNH01000017.1 GCF_900230225.1 Spirosoma fluviale | reverse complement strand
ACTTCGTTCTGGGCTTCGGCATAGATCAGCAGCGTTTCGGCGAAGCGGATCTGGGGTACGTTGAGGTTGTTCTGACGGGAACCCGCCACGCCTGCTGTTCCATTAGAGGTACGGTTGAAGTGCTTGAAGACGTAAGGGGCTCCCAGGGCGAAGGGTGCCCCGTTGCCATTGGTGTAGTAGGTCGTGTAAAAGTAACCTTCCTGGTCTTTAGTCCGTAGGTCGCCGGGCTCGTAGGAATTATAGAAGGCAGTCGTGGGCACCGAGCTACCCGTTCCTCCGGGTCCGTTATAGGTAACGGGCTTGAAGTTGGGGTAGAAGTTATCCATCGGGTTACCCGCTACCAGGGTGTTGTACTGAAGCATGAAGAGATGCTCCAGCCGGTTCTTGGTGCTTTCGCGGTGAACGTCTTCATACGTGGTGAAGAGGTTGATGGTCGATGGGTTGGCGTTGGCGTAGGTGATCACCTCAAAGGCTTTATCAGCCGCTAGTTTATAGTGCGAAGCACCTTTGCTGAGGGGGAACCCGGCCATGGTGAGGTAGACTTTGGCAAGCTGGGTTTTCACCGCTGCCAGGTTAACCCGACCGCTCGCGTCCATCCACGCCAGTCCCGAGGCTTCAGCCGCTAACAGGTCATCAACGATCAGTTTGTAGACATCTTCTTTGGATGCCCGTGCGGGTAAGAAATCTGTCGATGCGGCTGATTGGGGTGTCGTAATTAAAGGAACGTCACCCCATAATTGAACGGCCGTAAAGTACGCTGTGGCTCGCAGGAATCGGGTTTCACCCAGGATCTTGGTTTTCTGGGCGGCATCCATAGGTGTGATGGCTGGAACGCGATCCAGTACCTGATTGGCATTTGCAATGACCCGGTAGAGACCGTTCCAGTAGTTGACCACGTGAGCCGTGTTGCCGTCGTGCACCAGACTGTACAGGTTGTTGAGGTCGGAGTTCTGCGCCGTTTCGGTGGTAGACGTTCCGGTCAGGGCTTCCAGCAACTGCCAGTTGTTGGAGAAGATCCCCGCTCCATCACCCATAAACCGCAGGCTGGCGTATACCGAGGCCAAACCGGCTTCAGCATGGTCTGGGATTGTATAGAAGTTGTTTGTCGTTAGGTTCGAGGGAGCCTGTTCCTTGAGGAATTCGGTACAGCCGATTGGTCCGGTCAGAGCTACGCCAACCAGTAAAGCCCGGCTGATGTGTTTTGCGAATGTATGTCTCATATACTATGAAATGTCAGTTAATTAATTTACAAGCCGATCTGAAGGCCCAGCATGTAGGTGGTTGGTTTGGGGTAGTTGTGCCAGATCATGCCCTGCGAGAAGGCGCTGTTACCGGTTCCCTGGTTGGTTGGGGTCACTTCCGGATCACCCACAATAGGGTCCTTCAGTAACAGGAAGAAGTTCTGAGCCGATACGTACATGCGTAAGCGGTTCATCTTGAGCCGGTTGGTCATCTCCACCGGGAAGGTGTAGCCAAACAACAGGTTACGGCCCCGCAGGAACGAACCGTCTTTGATCCAGTG